>WLWX01000001.1:672500-3072500 GCA_012103375.1 Paracoccaceae bacterium | reverse complement strand
GATGACATCATAACCGGGCGGCTGGTTCCGGGCGAGAGATTGAAGATCGAATCTCTGAAAAACTCTTTGGATACAGGGTCTTCGCCTGTTCGCGAAGCGTTGAGCCTGCTGACCTCGGATCAATTGGTCGAACGGTTGGACCAGCGCGGATTTCGCGTGGCCGAAACCAGCAACGCCCAATTCCGAGAGATTCTGGACCTGCGATGCAATCTTGAAGAGCTGGCGGTACGAGAATCCCTGGCACATGCCGATGCCGGCTGGGAGGATCACCTGGTTCTGGCCCATCACCATATGGCGCAGGCCAGCCGGCGTGACGCAGAAGCCTATGAAAAACTTCACAAAAACTTTCACATGGCGATGTTGGCTGCCTGCCCGTCGCCGATCCTGTTGCGGTTTTGCAGCCAGCTTTATGATCTGAATGTGCGCTATCGGTATCTTGCGGCACGCTCTGAAGGATATGGGCGCCGCAATGTCGAGGCCGAGCATCGCGCAATACTGGACGCGGCGGTGGCGCGGGACGTCGATGCCGTTTGCGAAAATCTGCTTGATCACTACCGCAAGACCGGCGCGTTTTTGGCGGAATTGCTTGGCCTGTAAATACTGCAACTTGCGGGTCGGCACTGCGTCGGCAAACCGTATGCAAATCGTATGGCACTTGTCGGACCGATGTCAGGCGGGCGTCAGCACCAGATCGAAGTCGACTTTCAGCCAGGGACCATCGACTTTGCCGGACAGGTCAAACCCTTCTGACGGAAATGATCCCGCGGGTTGTTCGACGTAGCGCATGACCAGATCTTCGCGCACGCCAAACACCGTGTCCTGATCCAGATAGGGATCGTCGTCGGCGAACACTTCGGAAACCAGCGTTTTGAAGCCATCGGCCTTGGCGATGAAATGCAGATGGCTTGGGCGCCACGGATGGCGCCCGGTGGCGTTCAGGATTTCACCAACCGGGCCATCGGTCGGCACCGTATAGCTGACTGGCTTTACGGTCGTGAATCCATAGCGGCCATCGGCCCCGGTCGTCTGAATACCATGGAAGGAATAGGTATCCTGTTCGTCGTCCTGGCTGGAATAAAGACCATTTGGCGCAGTCTGCCAGATATCGAGGCTGGCGCCTTCGATCGGATTGCCGTGCATGTCTTGCACCACGCCAGTGGCCATCAACACGGCACCCTCATAATGGCGCTTCATGTCGTGACCCATCGGAATCGCCGGGGCATCGGTGATATGAAACGGGCCAAGGACCGAGGATGAGGTTCCACCTTCGACGGTATTGACCATATCGACCAGCGACGACACCCCAAGCACATCGGACAGTAGCACGAATTCATGCCGCTCCTTGTCGGAAATCTCGCCCGCCCATTCCAGCAGCTGGATGCCCTTTTCCCATTCGGCGTGGGTCAGCCCCGTATCTTTGACGAAAGCATGCAGATGGGTCGCCAAAGAGGTCATGATCTCCATCAGGCGCGGGTCGGTGTCTTTGCCGAAATAGCCGAGGAACACCTCGGTGATGTTGTCCTTTGTGACGTTGCGCATCTGTGACCTTTTAGTTCAGGATTGCCAGGCTGAGCGCCGGGAACCGGATCAGCAGGATCAGTACAATCAGCATGACGCCTGCAAACGGCAATGCGCCCATGAACACATCTTTGAGGCTAATGCGCGGGTCGTCCAGTGTTGATTTGATGACGAAGCAAGAGATGCCGAGCGGCGGCGTGAGCAACCCGATTTCGGCACCTACGACTGTGATAATGCCAAACCAAACAAGGCTGAGGCCCATCGGTTCGATCAGTGGCAGGAACAGCGGCACGACAATCAGGATGATCGAGGCGGTGTCCAGAAGCGTGCCCAGGAACAGCATCAGGATCACGTAAAGGACCATGATCGTGAAGAAACTGCTCTGGTTGCCCGCAAGCATGTCGGCCAGTTGGTTCGGCACCCCGGCCAGCCCCAGCATCCGCGAATAGATCGAGGCGGCGGTGATCAGGAACAGCAGGAAGGCGGTGATGTGGCCGGTTTCAAGAAGCGCGTGCCAGAAATCGCGCCAGGACATCGAACGGCGGACGATGGCGATGCCAAGGGCGACCAAAGCTCCAGCTGCGCCTGCCTCAACCGGGGTCAGCCAGCCGGTGTAGATGCCGCCGAGTACGACAAGGATCAGCCCCACCACGGGCAGGGTTTTGGAGGCGATTTCGCCGGCTGGCATACGCTCGTAATCCGTCGCGGGGCGTCCGCCGACAAATCCGGGTGTCAGACGGCCCATGGCCCAGATCGCGCCGATATAGGCGACGGCCAGCATGATGCCGGGGACGACCCCGGCCAGGAACATTTCGCCCACGGATTGTTCGGCGACGAAAGAATAGATGATCAGCATCGCCGAGGGCGGGATGATCATGCCAAGCACGCTGGATCCTGCGACGACGCCCACCGCGAAACGCGGGTTATAGTCATGGCCCAGCATCTGCGGGACTGAGACCTTGGAAAACACCGAGGCCGAAGCGATGGATGATCCTGTGACGGCGGCAAACACCGCGTTTGCCCCGACCGTGGCCATGCCGATGCCGCCTTTTACCCGGCGGAATCCGGTGGACATAACCTCATATACATCCGCGCCCAGCCCGGCCTTGGAGACGATCAGCCCCATGAATGTAAACAGCGGAATGGTGGCGAATGTGTATTCCATCGCAGAATCGCCGATGGCGATTTTCAGCAGGTTCATTGCCAGCGTGAAGTTGTCACGCATCAGCCAGATCGACACGAAGCTGACCGCACCCAGGGCGATGGGGATATAGACGCCCAGATAGATCAGCAGGACGATGGCCCCGACCGAGGCGAAGCCGATTTCGACCGGACTCATTCCGGGGCGCTTTGCGGTTCGGGCGCGCGGGCGATTTGGGTTCTTGCCATGGGCAGGACAACTTTCAGCACGAACAACAGTGTGCAGAGGGCGGCGCTGAGCAAGATGACCAGTTTGATCGGCCACCATGGCGCGGTAAAGACGCCGGGAACGCCAAAGTAATCCTTGGTGTGCCACATCTCGGTGAATTCGGGGAAAATGGCGACGGCAACCAGCGCCATGAACACCGCCGACAGCGTGTCGATGGCGCGTTGCAGGGCGCGCGCCAGTCGCGGATAGCGCGGGCCGATCACGGTCAGGAAACCGTCCGAGCGGGTCAAGCGGTTCACCCGCACCACATCAGGCAATTGCAGGAACACGATCAGCACCATCGAGAATTGCACCACTTCGACAGCGCCCAGAAACGGGGCGTTGAACAGCCCGCGCGCGACGATGTCAAAGCTGACGACGCCGACCAGGGCCAATACGACCAGGGTACCCACCGCGTTTGCCGCGATGGCCACCCCGCCGCCCAGCCTCCAAAGGCTGGTTGCGGCCGATATCAGGGACTGCATATCAGCCGCCCTGGGTTCAGTTGGTCACTGCGGACCAGTCGCGCACGCCGGTATAGCCAGCGTCCTTCAACTTGCCGAGATAGGCGTTCAGCATGTCTGTGCCGGGTTCGCCCTTGCCGTCCAGATCGGCGGCCCATTCAGCTGCAATATTCGGGATCGCGGCCGCCCAGGCAGCACGTTCAGCCGGGTCCAGATCGACGATTGTTCCGCCAGCGGCAACATAGGCTTCGCGGCTGGCAGCTGCGCGGTCCATGGCGATACCCGCGACGTGATCGCGATAGGCGATGGCAACGTCTTTCAACACGCCCTGAACTTCTTCCGGCAGGCCATCCCAGTAATCTTTGTTGACGGTGATGGTCTTGGAATTCACCGCGCCAAGGTCCGCCTTCAGCATGTAAGGCGCGACTTCTGCGATCTTGAAGGTCTTGGCGGCTTCCGGCCAGAGCATTGCGTGATCCACAAGACCCGTTTGCAACATGTTGTAGAAATCCGTCAGACCGCCGCGCACACCGGCGGCACCTTCAATACCTTCGAGGTAACGCAGATTCATGCCCGCGCCAGCGACCTTGCCGCCTTCGATGTCTTTCAGACCACTGACCGGGTTTTTCGAGAACACCTGATAAGTATCCAGAACCACGCCGGTCGCCAGATAGACCTGGTTCTGGGCGGCCATCTCGTTCTGCATGGTCGGGTATTCGCGGGCTATTTCGTCCACGGCCTTGGCCACAGCGCGGGAATCGGCGGCGACGAAGGGGGTCACTGCGGAAATCGCCTGGCTGGGCAGTTTCGAGGAATGGAAGATGGTGGTGACAATGCCGATATCGCCCAGGCCCAGCTTGACGCCTTCCAGCACGCTTTTGGGTTTGACGATCGCGCCGCCATAGCTTTCCTGCCACTCCATCACGTAATTGCCGTTTGCGGCCAGGCGTTTGTCGACCTCGGGAATGAAGAAATTGGTGAACTCAGCAACCCAGAGCGCGCGCGCTGGATAGCCGTCGATGACAACTGCCTTGATAGTCTCGGCAGCGAAGGCCGGGGCAGTGGTCAGCGCTATGGCAAGGCCAAGGGCCGTGCGGCGTGTGAATGTTGCGATCATGGTGTCTCCTCCCAGAGTGTGGCGCGGGTTCAGCCCTTGCGCCAGGTTACAGTCAGGTCCGTTCCGGCCTGCTGATAGAGTTTGCCGATAGGGCAGTATTTGTCGGTTTCGAGCCCGACACGCCTGATATCTTCTTCCGAGGCCGGGCCGTCGGCGGTCACGTCCAGCCGCACGGCCTTGAAGGGCACGTCGACTTCTTCCATCAGCAGAACGCCGCGACGGTCAAAGTCGATCTCCATCTCGAAAGTCAGGTGGCCGATGTCGACGCCCAGCTTGTCGGCGCATTTGTTACCGATGACGTTGGTGCAACCGATCAGCGCCGCATAGGCGGTTTCGGTCGGCGAAAACCCGGTGTTGGTGCCGCCGCGCGCGACGGGTTCGTCAATCGCGACAGTCAGGTCGGGCGAATAGACTTCGGACCGGGCATGGCTTGTGCCTTTGCCGGACATTTTCACTGTGATGGTGGTTTTCTGTCGGATGGCCATTCAGGTCCTCATACAAATTTGCAGGCGTCTTCGAACGCGAGGCGGGGCAAGCGCTGGAACAGGGCGGATTCGTCTGCGTAGCCCATATTTATCAGAAAATTGGACCTCATGCTGGTCCCGGCGAAAAATTCCGCATCGACGATGGCATTGTCGAAGCCTGACATAGCGCCGATGTCCAACCCCAGCGCGCGCGCCGCCACCATGAAATAACCGCCTTGCAGGGTAGAGTTGCGAAAAGCGGTTTCCTGCGTGAACTCTGGCTTGTCACGAAAAAAATGCGTCCGATCTTCGTGCGGGAACAGGACCGGCAGATGGGTCCAGAACTCCAGATCATAGGCGAGGATGATTGTGATCGGTGCCGCCTGCATCTTGGGAACGTTCAGCGGTTTCAATGACTTCGCCAGCTTGTCTTTCCCGGCCTGGCTGGTCACGAAGATGAATCGCGCCGGGCAACTGTTCATGCTGGTCGGACCACGCGCCGCAATCTGATACGCCTGTTCGATAATCCCGGCGGGCACCGGGCGATCCGTCCATTTATAGTGATTGCGTGCGTCCCGCAGGATCAGGTCGATCGCATCGTCATCCAGGCGTTCAATCCGCCCGCGCAAATCACGAACCGCTTGTTGCGCCAGCGCGCGCGCATCCTGAGCGTCGACTGCCGGGTGCAGCGTCAATCTGATGCTCCGCACGTCGTCAGCAGCCCACAGGTGATGCCGGTCAATTCGTGAATGGCTGATGTGGGGCGTGTTCTCCGCATTCTGAATTTTTGACGATGTTTTCTTGCGTTGTCAATTAATATCGATATTTTATGGTCAGATCAGCTCTTGTGGAGAATCCGATGGTTCAGTGGAATGACTATAAGGCAATCGCAAAGGAACGCGGCGCCCTGGCGTTGGAACTGTATGTTGTTGAAACGAAACCGCAAAAAGAGGCCGATGAGGTCAAGAAAAACCTTCCCGCACATCTTGATTACCAAGGCGATCTTGAGCGGCGCGGCGTGCTGGTTCTTGCGGGTCCCACATCAGATTCTTCCGGCGAAGAGATGCAGGGCGCGGGTCTGATCATTTACCGCGCCGGATCGATGAGCGAAGCGAAGGCGTTGGCCGATGCCGATCCAATGCACCAGAGTGGTGCGCGAAGTTACTCTTTGCGAAAGTGGCTGGTGAACGAGGGCAATATTTCCTTGAATGTCGGGCTTTCCACAGGAAAAGCGTCACTTCATTGAGGAAACAGGGCGATGTTGAAAACCAGTGCGCTCGGCGATCTCTTGACAACGCTCATAGACCGACCTGTCTTTGGCCGGCGTGTGAAAGACGGGCGCGACATCCGCGACATCTGCCGCGCGCTGCTGTCCGAGGGGGCAGAATCGACCGTGCGCCAACTGGCCACCACCATACTTGGTCGCTACATCGAATTGGACAGCACTGAAAAATACGCGTTCTTCGAATTTTTGAATGAAGAACTGGACCTGGACCCGAGCAAAATCGCGGAATGCGCGCGCCTGTACGGCGATGATCCGTCATTGGAATACTTTCGGGCCCTGTCTGACGCGTCAGAGCCGCAAAGGCAGACACTGTTTCGCAAATTGAACGAGGCACCCGGTGCCACCGCCGGGATTGTGCGGCTGCGGCAGGATCTTCTGGAGCTGATGAAGGAACGGCCACAGCTTGCCCGAACCGATCATGATCTGGTGTCCCTGCTGCGCAGCTGGTTCAATCGCGGCTTTCTGGTGATGCGGCAGATCAATTGGGACAGCCCGGCATCGATACTGGAAAAAATTATCGCTTACGAAGCCGTGCATGAGATCGGCACCTGGGACGATTTACGCCGAAGGCTTCAGCCGACCGACCGGCGGTGCTTTGGCTTTTTTCACCCCTCGATGCCGGATGAACCGCTGATATTCGTCGAAGTTGCGCTGAACCACGGGATTCCAAAATCAATCGAATCCGTCCTGGCAGATACACGCAAAGAGATCGGCGCCGAAGACGCCAATACAGCGGTATTTTATTCCATTTCCAACTGCCAGAAAGGGTTGGCTGGTGTTTCGTTTGGCAATTCACTGATCAAACAGGTCGCGCGTGATCTTTCACATGACTTCCCCAATATCAAAACCTTCGTGACGCTGTCGCCAATTCCCGGGCTGATGTGTTGGTTGCAGAAATTGGGCCTGCCAAAGGACGAAGGCGATCCGCGCCATATTGAACGGCTGGCGGCGCGTTACCTGCTGACCGCGAAGGCAGCGGATGGGCTTCCGCTGGATCCCGTCGCCAGATTTCACCTTGCCAATGGCGCCCTTGTGCATGCCATTCACACAGACGCCAACAGATCGGAAATTGGCAAGGCACAATCCGCGGGCGCGATGGTGAATTATCGCTATGATCTTTCGAGAATTGCCAAATACTCGGCGCAATTCTCCAAGCGCAAACAGATCGCTGCCGCGCCGGCTGTCAAAAACCTGGCAAAACAGGCCGCGACGGAATCGCGGCGTCAGGATGCTGGTAAGTTATTGGAATAGAACGTATTTAGGCGATGCGATAGTCAATTAGGAATGGGCTGTTCAATCGGGCAGAATTTGGGCGATGCCAATACGCCCGTCCGCCGCAACTGGTTTCAATTGTAAAATAGCGGAGCAAAATCGGGTGCTGTATTCGCACGACGGTGATGCGAAATACACAGCTTACTCATGGGCAGGTTTCAGGCGTTTGGCTGTGTCACCTTGTGCTATCGCGAACCACAAGCTGAAATCCGATGTCATCTTGAATTCGGGCCCTGCTCGGGTCTTTCAGATGTTCCAGCACCACCTCGGCAGAGCGTTCGCCAATTCTTCTGCCCAGAATTCGAATGGTGGTCAGGCCGGGGTGGACCAATCCGGCGATATTGGCATCACCGATACCGGCAATGCTGATCTGACTGGGGATTTTCCAGCCGCGGTGTTGCAACTCCTTTATGGCGCCGACGCCGATAACCTCGCTCGAGCAGATGATGGCGTCCAATTCCTTTTGCGAGGCAACGAAATCTGCCGCGATCACACCGCATTCATCGATATTCAGGGGATCGTCCACGTTGCGGCGAAGGGGCGCAGACCGGCCGGCGTTTTCAAAGGCAGCATAGATGCCGGCGCTACGCTTTGCGGCGCGGCTTTCATGTGCTTCGTGGCTGAGCGTCGGGGCAACATAGCCGATATTGGAAAATCCGCATTCCAGCATATAGCGCGCAATCTCATACCCAGCCTGAAAATTGTCGAAGCCGACGCCATTGTCTATCTGGTTGTCGGACAGGTCCCACATTTCGACAATGGGAATGTCCGCATTTTCAAGGAGTTTCCTAGTTTTGTCGGAATGAGACGTGCCCGTTAAGATGACACCGTCCGGCCGACGCCCCAGGAACGCGCGGGTCAGTTTTTCTTCTTTCTTCAGATCGTAGGACGTACAGCCCAAAAGCAACTGATATCCAGCCCTTTCAAGTACGTCTGAAATTCCCTGGATCGTGTCGCTGAAGATCGAATTCTCAATTGTCGGGACCATTGCAACGATGATCCCGCTTCGCTTGCGTCTGAGTGTGTTTGCAGCAAGGTTCGGAACATAGCCGATTCTGTGGAAAAACAACGTGTTGCGGGCGCAGAAAGTAGCGATTTGAACATAGCGCGAGCGCCTTTCTGATCAGGCTTTGCGCGTTTGCTGCGGTGCAGGAAAGATCTTTGCCAGTTTGCGAAGGTTTTGGGCAGTGGCGGCGAGCAGGAATTCGTCATTTGCGCCGCATGGTCCACGTAATCGGAGCCGTCCCAGGCCGAGAATGCGCTTGAGGTGGGCAAAGAGCATTTCGACCTTCTTCCGGAGCTTCACCGAGATCTTGTATTGCGGCGTTTTGGCGATTGCGCGGGCGATGTCGCGAGCGTCCTCATGTTCCTCACGGGTGATCTTACGGGCGTCGGCATTCGGGCAGCACTTCGGCTTGGAAGGACAGGATTGGCAGGTGTGCTTCAGCGCTTGGTACTTGGCCACGCCCTTGCCGGTTGGGCCGCGATTGGGGTCGGAGTAGTTTCGGCGGAACTGCTTCAGAGCCTCGCCTTCCGGGCAGATGTATTGATTGTTCTCGGCATCCCATTCGAAGTCAGCTCGGGACCAGGTGCCATCGGTGCGCCCGGCTTTGTCGAAGACCGGGATGTGCGGTGCGATCTTTTCACCCACCAGCCATCCGAGCATGGGTCCCGATCCGTAGGCGGTGTCGGCGATCAGCCGTTCGGGATGAAGATCGAAGCGCTCTTTGGCCCGCTTCAGCATCGTCTTGGTTGACCCCACCTCGGCTTGACGGATCGACCGTGTCGCTTCCACGTCGACGATGACACCATGATCGGTATCGATGAGATAGTTGTCGGAGTAGGCAAAAAATGCGGGACCCTTACGCGCCGCCGTCCACTGGCTGGCTGGGTCGGAATAGGACGTGAACTTTGGCTCGACCGGTGTCGCTGCTCCGAATGCGGCCTCATCCAGAGTGTCGAGATACTCGCGGACCGCGCGGGGTGCAGCGTCTGCATCGATCCGCGCAATGTCCCATTCTTCCTTTGGCGCAGAGTACTGCTTGTTGGCATCCGCCTCGATCAAGCTGGCATCGACGGCCAGGCGCTGACCGCTGACGAGACCTTCGGCGATGCATCGCGCGACCGTGGTCTCGAAGAGATGGCGCAGCAGCTCACTCTCGCGGAACCGACCATGCCGGTTCTTTGAAAAGGTCGAGTGATCCGGCACCCGATCGGCCAGGTCGAGCCGACAAAACCACCTGTACGCGAGGTTCAAGTGTACCTCTTCACAGAGCCGCCGCTCGGACCGGATGCCGAAGCAGTAACCGACGATCAGCATCCGGATCAGCAGTTCAGGATCGATCGAAGGACGACCGGTGTGGCTGTAGAAATCGGCAAGATGGGCGCGGATGCTGCTCAGATCGACGAAACGATCAATCGATCGCAGCAGGTGATCTTGCGGGACATGGTCTTCCAGCGAGAACTCATAGAACAGCGCCGCCTGTGCTTCCTGCCTCGGTCCCATCATGGCTGATCCTCCCGCTTGTTGAGAGGATTGAATCAGCGCCATAGCCCTCGATCAAGCAGGAGTTTTTCAACAAAATTGGCCCATAGCGGATCGGGTGCTATTTTACGTCAAGACCATTGGATCTGCCAAAATCAGTATAGAACGAATTGCTGGTGAACTTTTCCACGGCCTGTTCATCAAGCGTTGCCGGGCCGCGGGCAACATTTGCAATACCGGTTCCCTCGATAAGGCGGTTCACCAAATTGAACACGCCACAAACCTGTATGGCATCGAACAAAGCGCGTTCGGACCATCCAGCATCATAGACAGCCTGTGCGTCCGCTTCTGTCATACGCGAAGGCGACAAAGTGAGCTTTGCAACATACGCAAGAACAGGCTTCATCCGGTGATCAACCTGTGCTGAATCTGGGTCGTCTATCAGCGCCTCAATCACGCTTGGCTCAATACCATATGCGTGGGCAAAGATAGTGTGTGCATCGTGACAATAAGAGCAGGCGTTCAATCCGGAAACATAGGCGGCAATTAATTCGCGTTCGGCGGCAGAAAGCTCACTCTCTCCGCGCATCACAAGACTCTCATATTGGCACCAGGGCGCGAGTTTTTCCCCAAACATCTGGAACAGACTACCGAGCGACGCATCCTCGGGAAGCGAAGGAAACAGCTTCTTCATTCGGTGGCCTCCGTGAACATTTGCTGCGCTGGCATAGGCATTGTCCTGAATGCCTCACGATCAGAAGGCTAACAGAAATTTCCTGTCAGACAATCGGCAGCAAAGCTTCAGACATCCGCCGCGCGGACCCACAAGGGGCAGCCGTGTCTCGATTAGAGTCGACGGATGACTTCACTTAAGTACGAGGTGACCGAAGCAGCGCCCGGCGCCGAGATCATCTGCGAACTGTGATTTTGCCCTTCATCATCGGATAGATCTGGCAATGATAGGAGAACTCTCCGCTGCCGTTATCACCTGTAAACGTGTGTGACTTGGAGCGCCCGGTCCTGATGATCTTTGTGTCAAATCGACCTTCTTCATCTCTTGTTGCAGTGTGAATAAAGCCGTCAAGGTTCTTCCATTCGACGGTGTCGCCAATCTTGGCGTCCAACATCGGCGGGTCAAATGTGAAGTCTTTAATGGTGACAATATGCGTCGTCGCAGACGTAGCAGCGCTTGCAAAGCGCGTCAGCGCAGCGGTGATAGGTGCAAGGGCCGCATTTTTCAGAATTGACCGGCGTGTAATCCGCATGATGCGATACCTTATCTGTTATTCCGTTGCGTAATTCCTGATTTTCTTTATGAGTTCGCGTCGCAGCGGATGCAATAATTCCTCGGCGCCCTCTGGCAGCGTCAGGTTCACATTGTAGTTCGGCAGCACATCGCACCAGGGTTCTGGCGGGTATCGAAGTTGCTGGGGATCACACCAGAAATCCCTCAAACCCTGATATTGCGGTTTGCAGTGATTCCAGCCAGCATAATTGTAGATACGAATGTCTTCATCGACCAAAGCCACAACGCCTGAGTCATGATCCAGCAACGAAGGTCGGTGATACCAATTCAATGGACGCGATAATGTCATTGATCTGCCCGTCCCTTGAATGCCCGCAATAACCTTGCATTGATGTTGGGCAATTCTCATGCAGACGTCTCGGTTCGTCCCAATTTCCTTGAGATAGTCGTTGTCGTAGCATTCGTTAAGCGCGCTTTCCTCTCCGAGAACGCATTCATAGTATTCGTAGCATTGAGAATTGGACAAATGGTCCGCTTTTGCCACGGACGTAATCAGTATTGAAGCGATGATGAATACACAGGCGGCGTCAAACGCGTGACGCAGCGTTGACGCCAAAGTCATAGATGTTCGAAAATCAATTTCACTCTCCAATATTGGCCAACAACAAAAAAAGCGCGCCCAACGGGCGCGCCTTTCTCATCTCAAACCGGGGCGATCCGCCTCAGTCATTGCCAGTGGCGCTCGCCACGTCAATCGTCACCCCCGGGCCCATGGTCGAGGTCAGGCTGACCTTCTTCATGTATGTCCCCTTGGAGCCACTCGGCTTGGCTTTGCTGACCGCGTCGACGAAGGCCTGAACATTCTCGTTCAGCGCTTTTTCATCGAACGAGGCTTTGCCGACGCCTGCATGCACAACGCCGTTCTTTTCGGCCTTGAACTGCACTTGGCCGCCTTTGGCTGCCTCGACCGCCTCTTTGACGTCCATCGTCACCGTGCCGACCCGTGGGTTCGGCATCAGATTGCGCGGGCCCAGAACTTTGCCCAGACGACCCACAATCGGCATCATGTCCGGCGTTGCGATGCAGCGGTCGAACTCTATCTTGCCGCCCTGGACGATTTCCATCAGGTCCTCGGCCCCGACGATATCCGCCCCGGCCTCTTTCGCCTCATCCGCTTTCGGACCACGGGCGAACACCGCCACGCGGACCGTCTTGCCGGTGCCGTTGGGCAGGTTGACCGAGCCACGGACCATCTGGTCGGCGTGGCGCGGGTCGACGCCCAGGTTCATTGCAATCTCGATCGTCTCATCGAATTTCGCGGTCGCATTGGCCTTCACGGCGGCGACGGCGTCTGCGACGCTCATGTCGCCCTTGCCAGCGATGGCTTCACGGGCGGCGCGGGTGCGTTTTCCTAGCTTTGCCATGATTTACCCTTTCACCTCGATGCCCATCGACCCGGCCGAGCCGATGATGATCTTCATCGCGCCTTCGATGCTGGTCGCGTTCAGGTCTTTCATCTTTGCCTCGGCAATCTCACGCACCTGCTTGGTGGTGACCGAACCGACAACCTCGCGGCTGGGGGTCTTGGCGCCGGACTTCAGCTTGGCCGCTTTTTTCAGGAAGTAGGACGCAGGCGGCGTCTTGATATCCATCGAGAACGATTTGTCCTGATAATAGGTGATCACGGTCGGGCATGGGGCGCCCGCTTCAAGTTCCTGCGTTTTGGCGTTGAATGCCTTGCAGAATTCCATGATGTTGATGCCGCGCTGACCCAATGCCGGCCCGACGGGCGGGGATGGGTTGGCTTGTCCGGCAGGCACCTGAAGCTTCATGGTGCCAGCGATTTTCTTGGCCATCTGGCCTCTCCTTCGTCTCAACTCCGAACGGGACGCGACCCGCCGGATGGGTTGATGTGGTCCGGTCCGGGACGCGCGCGCCCCCTCGCCTTCCACAGGGATGTCCCCATGCGGGAACCGGCGCAGGATAGCGGAGGTCGCGGCGCTTGGCAAGCGGGATGCTTGGAGGTCGGCATGGAGCGCATTCTTGACATAGCATCGGCGCCTTCCCCCGCACACCATACGTCGATGGCCACCAACATCTTTGCAATTGCAAAAGTTTCAACGGCCCTTAGGGTGAGAGGTATTCATGGAAAACAAAATGCAAACCTTTCGGATCACCCTACTTTTGGCGATACTCGCTGCACCAGTTAGTGCAGGAGAACAACGCATCGAAATCAACAATGTCTACCCTCTGAACCAAGAGAACTTTGGCCTTGGTGATCGCATTTTTCACCTGACGGACAACACTGGCGGCTTCGAAGTAATTGAGGGTCCCATGGATGATGGGCCCGCCAGATGTCTGGGTTCTGGATTTGGATTCGAAGACGGAACAAACTCGATCACTGGAATATGCGTGTTCGGTGACGGCGATGACACTTTCACCATGCGATGGAAGGCAGGTGAAAAAGGCGCGGCAAACACCTGGGAAATCATCACCGGGACGGGGCGCTACGAAGGAATGACTGGTAGCGGAATCGCGACAACCGACATCGCGTCAGCATACCGGGCGCTTCCCCTGAGGAAAACTCACATTGTCGGAACAGTTGAAATCCCTGACTAGGATCGCTGCGATCTGGCATTAGTACAGTTTCGACTGATCTTGAGAATTTTCGGATTTAAGTTGCTTTGGCTGCTCGGTCGCAATCGCTCCGGGATCACTTGATATAGCGGGCGAAAGCCCGCTTTGGCCTAATTTTGTTGAAAAACTCCTGCTTGATCGAGGGCTATGGCGCTGATTCAATCCTCTCAACAAGCGGGAGGATCAGCCATGATGGGACCGAGGCAGGAAGCACAGGCGGCGCTGTTCTATGAGTTCTCGCTGGAAGACCATGTCCCGCAAGATCACCTGCTGCGATCGATTGATCGTTTCGTCGATCTGAGCAGCATCCGCGCCCATCTTGCCGATTTCTACAGCCACACCGGTCGTCCTTCGATCGATCCTGAACTGCTGATCCGGATGCTGATCGTCGGTTACTGCTTCGGCATCCGGTCCGAGCGGCGGCTCTGTGAAGAGGTACACTTGTGTCCTTCCCCCCTAAAACTGGGCCACTACATTGGTCTTGAGAGGGGAATATGTAATGGCACGGAAACGGCATTCGGACGAAGATGTATTGAAGCTGCTGCGTGAGATTGAGCTGAAGCTGACGGGAGGAAGTGACGTTGCATCGGCGTGTCGTAGCGTCGGCATCAGCGATGCGACATATTACAACTGGCGGAAACGGTTTGGTGGTATGGGACGGTCGCAGTTGTCGGAGATGCGCAGCCTGGAAAAGGAGAATGGGCGTCTCAAGAAGATCGTCGCTGAGCTTGAATTGGACAAGCTGATCCTCAAAGAAAGCCTGAACTACTTAAAGCCCAGGGCCTGACGACTGGGGAGCTCCGTCAGGCCGTTATTCATACGCGCCAAAAGCTCGCGACCTCGGAGCGGAGGACCTGCCGGGTCGTCGGTCTGGCGCGAAGCTCTCTGCAATATCGACCCGCGCCAAAAGACGATGATGCTCTACGGCTCGCTTTGATCCGCCTGGCCAAGCAATATGGGCGCTACGGCTATCGTAAAGTTTCGGAACTCCTGCGCATCGAGGGCTGGCGGGTCAATCATAAGAAGGTTGAGCGTCTCTGGCAGGAAGAAGGACTGCAACTCCCGCAGCGGCACAGGAAGCGCAGACGGCTTTATCACAAGGACAGCTCGATCATTCGCCTCAGGCCGACGCATCCGAACCACATCTGGAGCATCGACTTCGTTCACGACAAGCTCAGCAATGGCCGGAGCTACAAGATGCTGACCGTTCTGGATGAGTACACCCGGCAGGCCCTGGCCGTGGAAGTTCGCAGCAGGATGGGCGCCGAAGATGTTCTGGAGGCGCTATATCCGCTGCTCCTCTGCCATGGCACGCCGGAGTATATCCGCTCCGACAACGGCCCAGAGTTCGTAGCCAAGGCGATGCAGGAGTGGTTGGTTCGCGTTGGTGTTCGACCAATTAGAATCTATCCGGGGTCCCCTTGGGAAAACGGATACAACGAGAGGTTCAACGGCACTCTCCGGCACGAGATCCTCAACGCTGAATGGTTCACAACAACGAAACAGGCACAGATCGTCATCAATCATTGGCTTAAGCAGTACAACCACACACGTCCGCACCAGGCTCTGAACATGCGACCACCAATGCCAGAAACTCTAATCAGAAATGGCCCAGAACTTGGGGGCTAGACATATCCCGGGCTTCTGCTGACCAGGGTCTTGTAAAATGAACTGCTGTATTTCTCATCTCCGGCGTCGGGGGCCGAGTCGAGCAACGATTGCTCTGCGGCCTGAAGCGCCTTGTCCAAGCTGTCATAGCTGATTGCCGAAACGGGGTTCTTGGCGCCATAGAATTTTTCGAGCTTTTCTTTGGAACTGCCGGACAGGCCGCTGATAAGCATCGATACACCGCGCAACTCGCAACCCCGGATGATCTGATCAAGGCTGTTGGCCGCCGAGGCGTCGATCCCCTGCACGCGCGAGAAGTCGAGGATCATTCTGTCCGGCAGGGACGCAGCCTCGGCCAGTTCGGCGTCAATGTCCTCACGCATGCGCGCCGCAGTCCCGAAGAAAAGATAGCCCGAGTATTCGATAATGCGGACCGAGTCCCCAACCCGGGCGAAAAAATCCAGCTCGGCAAGGTCACGTTCGATGGTCGAACGTCGGGTGTTCAATGTGGTTCTGAGATGGACAAAGTTTTGGGTGGAATAAGAAACCACAAACAGCACGATCGATAGAAACAATCCCAGTACGAGCGCTTCGAGAAATCCGAATGCGGCCGAGGTGGCCAGGATGAACAGAACGATCGAAAAATCGCTGGCCATAAGGCGCTTACGTTCAATCCAAAGCCAGGTCACCAGCAATTCAAGTCCAAGATACATGATCGTGGCGGCAAACAGACCACGGGGCAGCACCTCCAGCAGGCCGGCGCCAAACAGGGCCGTGGTCAGGCTGAAACCTGCGATCAACAGACCGGATGCAATGGTGCGAAGCCCCAGGCGATGACCCAGGATTGTCGTAGAGATTCCGGGGAATCCCAGCAATCCGCCCGTGGGCGCCATGACCGCATTTGCAAGGCCAAGCACCACGAAATCCCGGTCGCGTTTGATGGGCTGACCTATGGCAATTTCGATGCCCGAAAGGTTCAGCGCCGCACCCAGAAGCATCATCGCGATCACGGCCAGGATGGTTGGTATCTGACCGGCAATCAGGCTCCAGTCTGCCTGTGTGACCGTTGCTGCGTCAAACCCGGCAAGAAAACTTCCGGAACCAAACGGCCCAAGAAGCAGCCCGTTCAGAGATGCCGTTTCAAGGCTGATGCCCACTGCGCCGAGGACAACATAAAATCTGATGCAGGTCAGTGCGATGGCGACCGGAAGCGTATGCAGCGATCGCAGCCGCTTGGTCGCCCAAAGCACCACAGCGGCGACCGCCAGCCAGGGAAGCCACAGCCAAACGACGTCAGGTTTGGCCAGCCGCCCAAGGGTCCACAGATCAATCGGTTCCCCGACCAGCATGCTGCATGCGCCCAGCACCAGCACCAGCAGATATCCGGTCGCGGCCAGAAAGCCACCCATGACCGGATAGGGGATGAAACGCACAATGAAGGTCAGGCGCAACCTGCCCGACAGCATTGCAAAAATTCCACCGGCAAACGCGGTCACTGCAATCATCATCAATACAGTGGCAAAAAGCTGATCTGGCGGCGCCAGGGCGCCCTGTGCTGCAATATTGGCGGCGGCTCCGGCCAACAGAATGGCCGTCAGATCCTGCGGGTTCATCACGGTGACGCGCCAGGAAAACAGCAAAGTTCCTACGAACATCATGATCGAGGCACCAAGCAGCGTCGTCCCGATGCCGCGATCCAGAAATTGTTCCAGCGGGCCGGTATAGACGATTGAAACAAACGAGATCGTCATGATCACGACCATCGCGCCGACAATTGATGCGCCAAAGAGTTCGCTTACAAAGCGCATGTTGGTCCCGTATCGTCCGTAATCCCGCGTCAGATTGACAGATTCCGGCCAAGCGCGACAGAAATAAGTTAACGATTGCTGGCAGTGCCTCTGCCAAAGGTTTGCAACCCAATACCGGTGCCGGGATCATGACCGGGACCGGGATTCGAATTTTGCGTCGTCACGGGCAACCGTGTCGATGTAACGATTCAATATTCCAGCCCGCAACATATCCACGCCTGTTCCCGATGTTCCCTTGACTGCAAGGTTTGGACCCATATCCTTCCGGTTAACGAACAGACACGGGGTAAGGAGCGGACTTGATGGCATACTCAATACGCAGCATCTTCTTGTGTCTGGCCGTCATCTCGGCGGCCTGGGTAAGCCCCGCATTCGCACAATCCGTGGGCAAGGTGGTCAATGTGACCCCGGGCGCAAGCTTCCTGCGCAGCGGCAGCCGGGTCGCGATTGCGGCGGGCGTCGCGGTCGAGCGTGGCGACACCGTGGTCACAAACCGTACCGGACTGGTCAAGATCATTTTTGACGACAGCACCAAACTGGCGGTTGGTCCGCGATCAAAACTGGTGGTTTCGGATGTGTTGATCGGCGCATCAAACCGGGCCGAACGTTTCACGCTGCGCGCGGTCAGCGGTACCTATCGCTTTCTTTCGGGAAAAAGCCGCAAAGAGGTCTACGACATACAGACCCCCTCGGCGACGCTTGGCATCCGCGGAACCGAGTTTGATTTCACGATCGTCACAACCACGCTGACCGATCTGGTTTCATTTGGCGGCATCATTTTCATGTGTAACGAGCTGAGCTCCTGCGCCTTTGTCTCGGGCAGTTGTTCGGTCGGTCAGGCGCCCAGTTTCTCACCCGTTCGGGCACCGAATGACAGGGCAGAGCGTGACGCCATACTCCGCAGCGATATGCCGTTTGTCGTGGATCAATCACCGTTGTCACAGCCGTTCCAGCTCAACATCGCGTCCTGCGGTCAAATTGGTCCGATCCCGGCAGGGTACGTCCCGTTCCGCGAAGACCCCAAGGCCGGACCACAACCGCTGGGTGAAGATCGCAGGACGGACGAGTCGGATGACGAAGACGATGACGACTATGACGATGATTATTACGACGACGACTACGATTATTCCGAAACGGATTGATCCGGCAAACAGGACCCTGTTCCTGTAACATTGTTCAACCCGGCGCGCCCGCAGCAACCATTCGCGCCGGGTTCACCACCGGTTCAAATCATCCTCATCGCTGTCCTTGGCCGCGACCCAGGCCGCGCCTTCCGGGCCTATTTCCTTTTTCCAGAACGGCGCGCGGGATTTGAGGTAATCCATCAGGAAATCCGCAGCCTCGAAAGCCGCGCGACGATGCGGCGCGGCAGTGGCGACCATCATGATTGCTTCGCCCACCGCCAGCGTCCCATGGCGGTGGATTACCAGACACCCGCTCAGCGACCAGCGGCTGCGCGCCTCGGCAACCATTGCCTCGATCGCCGATTGCGTCATGGCCGGATAATGCTCGATCTCCAGCGCCGCCAGATCATTGTCACCGCGAACGATACCAGTGAACGAGACGACGGCCCCCGCGCCGGGAACCGTGCCTGAAAACGCTGTCAGCTCGGCCCCGGCATCAAACGGGTCGCTTTGCACCCGAACCGACATCTCAACCGCCGGTCATCGGGGGAAAGAAGGCCACTTCGCGCACGCCCTTCAGCGGCGCATCGAATTCCGCAAGTTCCTGATCCAGCGCAACGCGTATTGCTGTGGTGTCAGCGAAGGCCGCTTCGTACCGGGCTTCGCGTGCAATCAGTTCGGCGACAAGATCGGCAACGGTGGTGGCCCCGGTTTCGACCGTTTCACGCGGAATCCCGATCCGTTCACGCACCCAGGCGAAATAGACAACCTCAACCATCAATCTTCCTGCAAATAGGGCAGCGCCTTGCGGAAATAATCTGCACCCGACAGAAGCGTCAGTATCGCTGCCAGCCAGAGCAGCATTAGCCCGCCCCAGGCGAAGATCAGGTTCGCGTAGTACATCAGGCGGATGCCCAGCGTATCTTCAACCTCGCCCGCCAGAACGGCCTGCGCCATGTCAACGTCCATGCCCCAGGTCCACATGCCAAGGTAATGCGCCGCGATCCCCTGCGCCAGAAGCACCGAGATCGCGATCATCTGCATCGCGGTTTTCCATTTGGCGATCCGGGTGACCTTCAGCGTCCCGGCCGTGTCGCCAAGGAACTCTCGCAAGCCTGAAACGAAGACCTCGCGAAACACGATCAGCGTGGCGGGGATGATGATCAGCGCATCGAACCCGGCAATGCCGGGCACCGGGTCGATACCCGTCAGAACCGAAATGACCAGCAGCGCGATCACGACCATCGCCTTGTCTGCGATCGGGTCCAGCATTGTTCCAAGCTTTGTCACCTGCGCCCAGCGGCGCGCAAGATGCCCGTCGATCCAATCGGTCAGGGCGGCAAAGCCGAACAGCACCAGTGCAGCCATATCGGCCCAGGGGCGCGGCAGCCACAGGAACAGAAACACGATGCCGGGCGCGGCAATCAGGCGCAGAATTGTCAGTATATTCGGGATCGTCAGCCGCATGGCCCCACCCTTATCCCGTCAGCCCCGCGCATGGAAGAAGTCATAGATTGTTTCGGCAAGTGTCCCCGATACCCCCTCGACCGCTTTGAGATCCGCCAGCCCGGCGCGCGCCACCGCCTTGGCGGATCCGAAATGCGCCAGCAGGGCGCGTTTGCGGGTCGCGCCGACGCCGGGAACCTCATCCAGCGGGGTGGCACCGATGGCTTTGGCGCGTTTGGCGCGGTGGGTGCCGATGGCAAAGCGGTGCGCCTCATCCCGTAGTCGCTGCAGGAAATAGAGGACCGGATCACCGCGCCTGAGGGCGAATGGCCGTTTGCCGGTGCGGTGGAATTCTTCCTTGCCCGCATCGCGGTCCTCGCCCTTGGCAACACCGATCATCGCGATGTCGGTCACGCCCATTTCGGTCATGATCTGCTGTACGGCGCTGACCTGCCCGGCGCCGCCATCGATCAGCAGCAGGTCGGGCCAGGTGCCCGCCTTGCGATCCGGGTCTTCCTTTAGCAGGCGTTTGAAGCGGCGGGTCAGAACCTCTTTCATCATCCCGAAATCGTCGCCGGGGGTCAGGGTTTCGTCCTTGATGTTGAATTTGCGGTACTGGCCCTTCTCGAACCCCTCGGCCCCCGCCACAATCATCGCCCCGACCGCGTGACTGCCGGAAATGTGGGAGTTGTCGTAAACCTCGATCCGGCGCGGTGGATCGCCCAGATCGAAGGCCTCGGCCAGACCTTTCAGCAACCTGCCTTGGGTCGCGGTTTCGGACATCTTGCGCGCCAGGCTTTCGCGGGCATTCCTGAGTGCGCCCGCCACCAGCTCGGCCTTCTCGCCGCGTTGGGGGAGGAGCAATTCGACCTTGCGCCCGGCCTTTTCGGTCAGCGCCGCGGCCATCAGCTCCATGTCGTCGAAACCGTCTGACAGGATGATCTGTCGCGGCGGATCCTTGTTTTCGTAGAACTGACCGACGAAGCCTTCCATGATCTCGGCCTTGGAGGCCCCAGACCCGGTGCGCGGATAATAATCGCGGTTGCCCCAATTCTGGTTGGCGCGGATGAAGAACACCTGCACGCAGGCTTGCCCGCCGTCGGTGTGCAACCCGATCACGTCAGCCTCAGTCACGTTGGCCGGGTTGATCCCCTGCGCCTGCTGCACCTGTGTCAGCGCCTTGATCCGGTCACGCAGTGCGGCGGCGCGTTCGAATTCCAGATCGGCGCTGGCGGCCTCCATCTGCTTGGCCAGATCGCCCTGCACGCGGGTGGTGCGCCCTTGCAGAAACTGCTCGGCATCGCGGACCAGCGCGCCATAGGCGGCTTCGTCGATATGGCCGACACAGGGTGCGCTGCAGCGTTTGATTTGGTACAGCAGGCAAGGCCGGGTGCGCCCTTCGTAATCCGCATCAGAACAGGACCGCAGCAGGAACACCTTCTGCAGCTGGTTCAGTGTCCGGTTCACCGCCCCGGCGCTGGCGAAGGGACCGTAGTAATCGCCCTTCTGCTTCTTTGCGCCGCGATGCTTTTTGATCTGTGGAAAGGCGTGATCCTTGGCGACAACGATGTTCGGGAACGACTTGTCGTCGCGCAGCAGCACGTTGTAGCGCGGTTTCAGCTGCTTGATCAGGTTCTGTTCCAGCAACAGCGCCTCGGTTTCCGTGCGCGTCGTCAGGAACATCATGCTGGCGGTGTCGCGGATCATCCGCGCAATCCGGGGGCTGTGTCCGGTCGGGCGGGCATAGCTGCTGACCCGCGCCTTCAGGTTGCGCGCCTTGCCGACATAAAGCACCGCACCCTTGGTATCGAGCATCCGGTACACCCCGGGCGAACCATCAAGCGTGCGCAAATACCCCGCGATAAGCCGGTGGCCGGTAACCTTCTGGTCGCTGCTGTTTGCCTCGGTCGTCATGGCCTGCCTGATTCTGTCGCCTGCTGCATCTGATCACGAATAAGAGCAAGCAAAAACCTGTCCCCGCAACTTGGGGATAACTCTGCGGACAACTTCCCGCCATCCAGGAAATTTCGTTGTTTTCAGCCTGCTTCGACGATCTGCCCAAAAAATAGGCAGTATTGTAACGCTTTGATATAAAACGGTAAAATATAGAGCTGTCGGCAAGACCCTGAAATCCTTGCAGGTTTTATGCCAGAAAGGTGAAACTTCGCCGCCCGGTGTACAAATCGAACCGGACGGGTCTGAATCGGCCCTATTTCCGCGCCTCGATATCGGGGGTTTTCCAGGCCAGATGCTGGCCCCCATCGGTGCAGATCAGCTGCCCGGTGACCGATTTCGCGCCTATCAGATAATGCATCGCGCCTGTCACATCCTCAACATCCGAGCCCCTCTCAAGCACGGTTCCGGCCCGTTGAAGGGCAAAGTGGCTGTCACTTTCCCGCGATCCGATCAGGGTCGGGCCCGGGCCGATTGCGTTCACCCGGATGTCCGGGGCCAGCCCCTGTGCGGCGGTCTGGGTCAGTGTCCACAGTGCGGATTTTGCCAGCGTGTAGGTCATGAAGTGGGGTGTCAGTTTTCGAACCCGCTGGTCGATGATGTTGATGATTGCGGCCTGGGCGACCGGTTCATCCTGCGCATCAAGTACCGCTTTCGGGGCCTGTTCGGCAAAGTTCTGGCACAGAACGAACGGCGCGTGCAGGTTGATACCCATGTGTTTGGTCCAGCTGTCCAGATCAGCCGTCCGGATCGTGTCGTGATCGAAGGCCGCCGCATTGTTGATCAGCAAGCTTAGCGGCCCGCCCAGACCGTCCGTGGCGCGGTTGATCAGCGATTGAACCTGCGCTTCATCCGACAGGTCCGCCTTCATGGTGACGGCGTGCTGGCCCTGTTCGTCCACCTCAGCGGCGACGGCACGCGCCTGCGCCTCGGACGAGGCATAATGCACGGCCACGTCCCAGCCTGCCTTGGCCAGCGACAAGGTCATGGCACGACCCAGACGGGCCGAAGCCCCGGTGACCAATGCACGTTTCATACAACAACCAGTATCAGGTACGCGACATAGAGGCCAAGAAACAGCGTGCCCCAGCGCCGCGTCAGGTTGCGCCAGCCGAAGACGAACGGGGCCAGCGCAAGTGAGGCTGCCAGCATCACCCACAGATCAAAGCGCACGAAAGACGGGTCCACCGGGATCGGCCCGATCATTGCCGTCACGCCGATGATCGCAAGCAGGTTGAACAGGTTCGATCCGATCACATTGCCCAGCGCGACATCCGCCTGTCGGCGCAGGGCCGCAACCACGGTGGTCGCTAGTTCGGGCAACGAGGTGCCGATGGCGATCAGGGTCAGGCCGATGATGCGGTCGGTGACGCCGAAAGCTTCTGCCAGTGTGACCGCACCTTCGACCAGCAAATGCGCACCCAGTGGCAGACCGATCAACCCGAGGATCAGGAACAGCCAGATTTTTGGCCAGGGCATATGCGTGTCACCCAGTTCGATATCATCGGGCGCAGCGTCGGCATGGGCGCGGGCGGCGCGGAACTGCCCTGTCAGAATTACGGCCAGAACCGCCAACAGGACCAGCCCGGCCACCCAGGTGATCGGCCCGAAGAAACAGACCGCGATGAACAACACCGATACCGCCAGCATGATCAGATAGCTGTGGCGCGTTTCCGGATCGCCGGTGGCCAGCCGCGACACCAGCGCTGGAACACCCAGCACCAGCAGAACGTTGGCAATGTTCGAACCAACAACATTGCCCAGGGCCAGCCCTCCTGCCCCTTGAAGGACCGAATCGACCGAAATCAGAAGCTCAGGCGCCGAGGTTCCGAATGCCACAATCGTCAGGCTGACAATCAGCGCCGGAACGCCCAGCCGCAGCGCCAGGTTGACCGCACCGCGCACCAGAAGATCTCCGCCGATCAGCAAGATCACCAATCCGGCGACGACAGACAGAATAGCCAACATCCTAGCTGGATTTCCTGCAAGAACAGGGGCCCTTGCCGATGCGATAGCGCCCGCAGCGGCTGCATTTCATCGACTGAAGCCGCTTTTGGCCCGGATAGCGCAGCCTGCCGAACATGGCCAGAACGACCATGCCGACAAGAAACAGGGTGACGATCTTGACGATGCTCATCGGTTAGAGGCCGAAACGCGCATAGGCGGCACGATCTTCAATCGACGCGCTGACATCACCCACAACCTGCGCCGTCAGACGCCCCAACAAAGGGCGGCGGCGTTGGTAGGTTGCAAATCGGACATCGTCGCCAAAGCGGGACTTCATCACCGGCACCAGATGGCCGATACCGTCGATCAGGCCAACCTCGCGCGCCGCATCGCCGACCCAGATCTCGCCGGTGAAAAGCTCGGGATCGTCGGCCAGCCGGGTACCGCGCCGGGTCTTCACCTGCGCAATAAATCCCTGATGGATCTGTTCCTGCAGCGCCTTCAGCCGCTTCACGTCTGCCGGTTTCTCGGCACGGAACGGATCCAGCATGGTCTTGGACTTGCCCGCCGTGTGCACGCGCCGCTCGATACCATGGCGCGACAGAAACTCGGGGAAGCCGAACCCGGCCGACACGACGCCGATTGACCCGAGGATCGAGTTGCTGTCGGCAAATATCTCATCCGCAGCCGTGGCCAGCCAATAGCCGCCCGAGGCGGCGACGTCTTCGACGAAGGCCACCACCGGCACGCCTTTTTCGGCCGCCAACCGCCGGATACGTGCCGCAATCAGAGACGATTGCGCCGGAGAGCCGCCGGGCGAGTTGATGACCAGCGCCACGGCCTTTGGCTTGCCGCGTTTGAAGGCCCGTTCAATCATGGCCGACGTGCCTGCATCATTCAGCGCGTTCGGCGCGCCACTGGCTGCGATCGTGCCTTGCAGCCGGATCACAGCGACAAGGGGCGGTTTTTTGGTGAAAGGTATCAGGTGTTTCATGGATGCTGACATAGGGCCCAGCCGGTCATGGAACAAGGTGAAAGCCTTCTACGACCGAATGCGCCAGCCGGTGCGGAAGATCCAGGCGATCACCGTCAGGCACAAGGCAAAGAAACCCAGGATTGCCAGCAGGCTGATCCAGATTGCCACATCGGCTTGCCCGAAGAAGCTCCAACGGAACCCCGAGATCAGGTAAACCACCGGGTTGAACAGGGTCACGTTCTGCCAGAATGGCGGCAACATGGTGATCGAATAGAACGAACCGCCCAGGAAGACCAAAGGCGTGATTACCAGCATCGGGATAAGGTTCAACTGCTCGAAGGACTTCGCCCAGATGCCAACGATAAAGCCGAACAGGCTGAAGGTCAGACAGGTCAGCACCAGAAACGTCAGCATCCAGACCGGATGCAGAATCTCGATCGGAACAAACAGGAACGAGGTTCCCAGGATGATCAGCCCGATAATCAGGCTTTTGGTGGCCGCTGCCCCGACATAGCCGATGCAGATCTCTACGAAAGACACTGGGGCCGACAACAATTCATAAATCGTGCCGATGAACTTGGGAAAATAGATGCCAAGGCTGGCGTTGGTCATGCTGAGGGTCAGGACCGACAGCATAATCAGACCGGGCACTATGAAGGCGCCATAGGATATCCCCTCAACCTCCTGAATGCGGCTGCCGATGGCGGCGCCGAAGACCACGAAATAGAGCGAGGTCGAGATCACAGGCGACACCATGCTTTGCCAGATGGTGCGGAAAAAACGGGCCATTTCGAAGCGGTAGATGGCGATGATGGCATAAAGGTTCATGGGCTTTCCTCGCGCACAAGATCGACGAATATTTCTTCAAGGCTCGACTGTTTGGTCTGCACGTCGCGCAAGGCGATCCCGGCGGATTGCAGGTCGGCCAGCAGGCGGGTGATGCCGGTCCGTTCCCCCCGTGTGTCGTAGGAATAGGTCAGCGCGCTGCCATCATCGCTGCGGTCCAGCGCATATTCTGCGAGCGCATCGGGAATTGCGTCCAGCGGTGATTGCACCTCGATCCGCATTTCCTTCTTGCCCATCCGGTTCATCAGGGCGGCGGTGTCTTCGACCAGCAGGATCTCTCCCTTAGCGATGACGCCGATGCGGTCGGCCATTGCTTCGGCCTCTTCGATGTAATGGGTGGTCAGGATGATAGTGACACCGTCGGCTTGCAATTCGCGCACCGTGTTCCACATTTCTTTCCTAAGCTCGACATCGACACCGGCGGTGGGCTCGTCCAGGAACAGCACCCGCGGTTCATGTGCCAGCGCCTTGGCGATCAGCACCCGGCGCTTCATGCCGCCAGACAACTCCATAATCTTCGCGTCGCGCTTGTCCCACAGGGACAGCTGCCGCAGCACTTTTTCAAGATGTGCGGGATCCGGCGCCCGTCCAAACAGCCCGCGCGAAAACCGCACGGTGTTGATCACCTTCTCGAATGGTTCAAGGTTCACCTCTTGCGGGACAAGTCCGATCATCCGCCGCGCCGCGCGAAAATCGCTGCGCGTGTCATGCCCGCCGAACGAGATTGTCCCGCCCGTCGCATTCACGATCCCACAGATGATCGAGATCAGCGTCGTCTTGCCGGCCCCGTTGGGCCCCAGAAGCGCCAGGATTTCGCCCTGCGCAATATCAAGGCTGACGCCTTTCAACGCCTGATGACCGCCGTCATAGGTCTTGGTCACCTGTTCAATTTTCACGATGGGGGTCATGGGATGCTCCGTCTGGAAGCGCGGGTTTAACGACAGATCGGGGCGGGGTGAAGGGGGGCTGTGTTGAACAGTGCCGTCTGCTGACAGGTGGTCGGCGCGGCATCAGCGCACCGCTTCAGGTCAGATGATCCGTCCGATACGCCGCCAGTTTGTCGCGATCCACCACCACCCCCAGCCCGGGGCCGGTCGGCACCTGCACCTGCCCCTTGTGAACCGGAAACGGATCAGCCAGCAGATCGTCAGCGGCATAATACGTCGGCATATAAAATTCGCAGCCCAGTTTCAGGTCAGGCACGGCAGCCATCAGATGCGCGCCCGCGGCATGGGCGATCCCGGTTTCGAACATGCAGCCGCCATAAACCTCGATCCCGGCGGCACGGGCAATCGCCGCAACCTCCTGCGCGCGCCGGATGCCGCCCGATTTCATGATCTTGAGCGAGAATATGTCGGCAATCCGCATCGCCGCGCCTTCGACGGCCTGGACGGGGTTGAACACCGATTCATCTGCCATGATCGGCACGTCCACCGCCGCCGTGATCGCCGCCAGCGCGGCGCGTTCGTGCATCTTGACGGGCTGTTCGACGAACGTGGGGCGGAACGCCTCCAGATCGCGGATGCAACGGATCGCATCATAGGCTGGCAGGCCTTGATTGTAGTCGATTCTGAGGCTGAGTTTATCGCCGTAAATGTCGCGCAGCGCCTCAAGCCGCATCAGATCGAAGGCGTGATCGCTGAAGCCGGTTTTTAGTTTCAGAATGCGTACATCGTCCGCGACCAAAGCCTCGATATCCGCAAGATCGGCGTCGAAATCAGGGTTGGCGACGGAAAAACTCATGGGGATCGCGTCCCGGTGCCTGCCACCGACAAGTTCGGCAATCGGCAGGCCGCAGATTTGCCCGGTCAGGTCCAGCAAGGCGCATTCCAATGCGGCCTTGGCCTCAGGATGGCCGATCAGTACCCTGTCTGCCATCGCCATGTGACGCTCAACCAGGATCGGGTCGGCCCCGATCAGATGGGGGCGCAAATGGGTGTGCAGCGCGGCGGCGGCGCCTTCAAGCGTGCCGGTAAACACAGGCCACGGCGACGCTTCGCCCCAGCCCGTCAACCCGGTATCGGTCGTCAGCTCCAACACCGCGACGTTGATCCCGGACACATCGCCCGACCCGTGCGAATGCACGGCACGCGCCGGGATGTGGACGCAATGAACCACAAGATCGCTGATCACCTGCGTGCCGAACATGTGCGGGCCCTCGGGTCGATGTCAAGCAACCCTAGCTGGTTCCTGAGTGGTGACAATTGGCATTTTGCGAAACAACTACACCGCAAGTCGATTCAAATCCCACATAGATTGCCCTCCCGGCCGGGCGTTTTGTTAACCCGCTGCCCGCAAGGATCCGTCGACCGCAATAACCTGTGAGGCGACTATGAAATACCGCGCCATTCGTCACCCCTGTAATTACCTGTCGGAACTGAAGGTCGGAACAACGCGCGCGAAGGTCATGCTGCGCGATGTCACGCCCGCCGGTGCGCGTGTCGAATGTGGCCGGTCTGATCTGCAGACCGGGGAAACGATCACGCTGTGGATCATGGAAAAGCCGCTGATTGCCACCGTTCGCTGGACCCGGGGAGAGATGATCGGTGTAAAATTCACCCGCAGTCTCTATGAAAAGGAACTGTCAATTCTGCGCCATATGAAGGCATGGAACAAACCCGGACAGCCAGCCAAGCGGCAGGTCCACGCCTTTGCCGAGCTGTGACATCGGTTTGGATCGCGCCGGATTGCAATTGAAATGATGGTGTTCTTGGCGATCCGCGCAGGATAAGAACCGGGCAGATTTTCCGATCTGCGGACGCCTGTCTTGATGCGAAAGCCTCCATTTCCGCCCGGTACACGGGTTCTTGTCACCGGTACTGCCGGATTTATCGGATATCACCTTGCCCGGACCCTGCTGGACGATGGGTTTCGGGTGCACGGGTATGACGGGATGACGGATTACTATGACGTCGCCCTGAAACGGCGCCGCCATGCCATGTTGCTGCAATCCGAAGGGTTTTCGGCCACGGAAGCGATGCTGGAAGACGCCGACAGCCTGCGGAATATCGTGGCCGAGTTTGCCCCCGATGTGATCGTCCACCTCGCCGCGCAAGCCGGGGTTCGTTACAGCCTTGAAAACCCGCGCGCCTATGTCGATGCCAATCTGGTCGGCACTTTCAATGTGATGGAGGTCGCGCGGGAACTGAAAGTGGCGCACCTCCTCATGGCGTCAACCAGCAGTATTTACGGCGCGAATACCGAAATGCCCTACGGCGAAACGCATAAGGCCGACCTGCCGCTGACGCTGTATGCGGCGACCAAGAAAGCGGCCGAGGGGATGAGTCATTCTTATGCCCACCTGTGGAACATTCCGACCACGATGTTCCGGTTTTTCACCGTCTACGGCCCTTGGGGCCGGCCCGACATGGCCCTGTTCAAATTTGTCGACGCGATCAGCAAGGGCCAGCCGATCGACGTCTACAATCACGGCGAGATGTGGCGCGATTTCACTTATGTTGACGATCTAGCACGCGCGATCCGTCTGCTGATTGATGTCGTGCCAGTGCGCCTTGATGATGCCACGCAGATCGACCCGGGTGAAAGCCTCAGCCCGGTTGCGCCCTGGCGGGTCGTGAACATCGGCAATTCCGACAAGGTGCGCCTGTCCGACTTCATCGACGCGATCGAGGCCGAGCTTGGCTGCAAGGCCCAGCGAAACCTTATGGAGATGCAGATGGGCGATGTCCCGGCCACATGGGCCGATGCCAGTCTGTTGCAGCACCTTACCGGGTATCGCCCGAATACGGACATCGCCACAGGCATCGCCCAATTCGTTGCATGGTACCGCGACTGGTCTGCGCACAGCTGATCCGATCCGGCGGCCCCCCGGCCACAACCCTGGTGCAACCCCGCCGTGATCGGGCTGCGCTAAGATTCAATTAACGGATGTTAACCGTCTGTTAACTCAATGGCCCCACCACAGAAGATGGCAGCGTCGAATACGTGGCGCGGACCGGAGGATTTCCGATGGCCCGCAGTCGCCGCGTGTTCGCCGAAACCCCCGTGGGGGCGGGGTGCCGACGGGGGGGAAGGGGAAGATGTGGGACAGGAAGGGATTGCCAATGCGGCCCTGCCGCAGCGGATCGCGCAATCAGGTCTGCCAGCACTGAAAGACCTGTGCCCGGCTGTCATCGGGCTGGGCTATGTCGGTTTGCCGCTGGCGATGGCACTTGCACAAACGCGGCCCACGATCGGGTACGACCTGTCGCGTGGTCGGATCGCCGCGCTGCGCGACGGAACCGATACCACGGGTGAGGTTGCGCCCGACCGGCTGAGCGCGGCGCGCAAACTGCCAATTCGGCTGACCGATCAATCCGGCAAGCTGACGGCTGCGAATTGTTACATCGTCACGGTTCCAACCCCGATTGACGCCCACAAGCGCCCCGATCTGGCCCCGCTGCTGAAGGCCTGCGCGCAGGTCGGCGCGGTGCTGTCGCCGGGAAATCTGGTGATCTTTGAAAGCACCGTTTATCCCGGCGCGACCGAAGATGATTGTGTCCCGGCGCTGGAACGCGCCTCGGGCCTGCGGCTGAACCGGGATTTCTGGGTCGGCTATTCGCCCGAACGCACCAACCCCGGCGATCCCGCCCATCGGTTGCAGGATGTCGTAAAGGTCACTTCGGGCTCGACCCCGGATGCGGCCGGGCTGGTCGACGCGCTCTATCGGCAAATCATCACCGCAGGCACGCATCCGGCCCCCAGCATCCGCGTGGCCGAAGCGGCCAAAGTGATTGAGAATACGCAGCGCGACCTCAACATCGCGCTGGTCAATGAACTGGCGATGATCTTTGACCGTCTTGATCTGGATACCGAGGCTGTACTTGAAGCCGCCGGGACCAAGTGGAATTTTCTGCCGTTCAGGCCGGGGCTGGTCGGGGGCCACTGCATTGGCGTGGATCCCTACTACCTGACCCACAAGGCCCGCGCCGCCGGGCATGAGCCCGAGGTCATCCTGGCCGGTCGCCGTCTGAATGACCGGATGGGGGCGTGGTGCGCCGCGCGGCTGGTCAGGGCGATGTCGGCGCCGGGGCGTGACCTGACCGCCGCGCGGGTTCTGATCATGGGGCTGACGTTCAAGGAAAACTGCCCTGACCTGCGCAATACCGGCGTGCTGGGCCTGATCGAGGCGCTATGCGAACACGGGCTTCGCGTCGATGTCCATGACCCGCTGGCAGACCCGGATGTCGCGCTGGCCGACTGTGATGTTGACCTGATCGCGCACCCCGTACCCGGTCTTTACGATGCGGTCGTGCTGGCCGTCGCGCATCAGGCTTTTCGCGCCCTCGGCCCGGAGCGATTGCGCGCCTTGGGCAAACCCGGGGCGCTGATCTACGATCTGAAGGGGATGCTGCCGCCTGAATGCTCGGACTTGCGGCTGTGATGCGCCTGTGGTCCCGGGGATGAGTGGTGCGGCGCTGCATATTCTTATTCCGAATTTCCCGTCACCGGACGGGTTTGTCGACAATGTCGCCCATTGCCTGCAACAGATGGGGCATCGCGTGACCTGCGCGCCGCGTCCGTTCGGACGATCCCGGCGTCCGATCCTCGATGGTGCAGGACGTGCGGCGCAATCCGCGTTCCCGCAGTTCTGGACACGGGCTGAGCGCTGGGCCGTGGCAGCCGCCCGCGCGCTGCGGCCCGATGTGCTGTTGTGCATGACGCAGGCCCTGCGCGACGACGCTTTGGCCGAGGTTGGTCGTCTGGGCATCCGACGCATCGCCTGGTGGGGCGATCCCCCCGCCAACATGCGCACCATGGGCCTGCTGAGCGATGAATGGGACGCGATCCATCTGAAAGACCGGGCCGCCGTGGGACGGTTCCGCGCGCTGGGCCTGCCAGCACAACTGACCCATGAAGCGATGAACCCGGATTGGCATTGCCCGCAGGGGGCGCAGTCAGTGCCAGACGTTGCCGTGGTCGGCAACTTCTATGGATACCGGCAGGCGCTGGCCGCTCGATTGGCCGCGAAGGGTGTGCCGCAGGCGCTTTATGGCCCGCCACTTCCCCGCTGGGGGGACCGGTCGCTTCGCGACCTGCATCGCGGAACATATCTGGTAAAGCAGCAGAAATCGCAGGTCTTCGAAGGCGCACTGGCCTGCCTGAATTCGACATCACTGGCCGAGGGCGACTCGCTCAATTGCCGCGCATTTGAAATCTGCGGCGCGGGTGGTCTGCAACTTATCGAAGATCGCGCCATTGTTGCGGATTGCTTCGCGCCCGATCACGAAGTCCTGACCTATCGCTCGATCGACGACATTCTGGGCCATCTGGACCACGCGCGCAGCAATCCGGGATGGGCCCGAAACATCCGCGCCGCAGGTCTGGCCCGGGCCAGCGCCGAACACACCTATCAACACCGCCTGACCCGCATTCTGGAGGCCGCATGAGTGGTGAACCGGAATACCCCGTCTCTCGCCCCTCGCTGGGCTCGCTGGAGATGGCATACGTGTTTGAGGCCGTATCCTCTGGCTGGATCTCGTCCCTGGGCAGCTTCGTAACCCGATTCGAGGCCGAGTTCGCCGAATTCTGCGGCACCGATCATGCCGTGTCCGTCAGCAGCGGAACCGCAGCGCTGCATCTGGCATTGCATGCATTGGGCATCGGTCGTGGCGACGAAGTTATTGTGCCCGATCTGTCGTTCATTGCGACCGCGAACGCGGTACTGATGACCGGGGCAACACCCGTTTGCGCAGAGATCGAGCCGCACTCCCTGTGCCTGGACCCGGCGGCCCTTGCCCCACTGATCACCACGAAGACCCGCGCGATCATTCCGGTGCATCTGTACGGTCAGCGCGCCGACATGGTGGCGATCAACCGGATTGCCCGGGACCATGGTTTGGTGGTGATCGAAGACGCGGCCGAGGCGCATGGCGCGGCAATTGGCACCCGGCGGGTCGGTGGTTGGGGCACCTGCGCAGCCTTCAGTTTCTATACGAACAAATGCCTGACCACCGGTGAAGGCGGGATGATCACCACGAACGACAGCGCGCTTGCCGCCCGCCTGCGGCATTTGCGCGATCATGCAATGTCACCTGATCGGCGCTATTGGCATGATGAACCGGGCTTCAACTATCGGATGACCAATCTTCAGGCCGCCATTGGCTGTGGCCAGATGGCCCGCGCCGAACAGATGAAGGGCGCGCGCCGTCGTGTCGTGCGCAGCTATCGTCGGTATCTGGGCAAGCGGCCCGGGCTGACGCTCAACCGTTCGGTTGCCGGAACCAGCCCAGCCTGCTGGATGGTCTGCCTGGAGGTTGACGGGTTTGCCGCACCGGATCGGGATCGGCTTGCGGACCGGCTGCGCGCGCGCGGTGTGGACACCCGGCCCTATTTCAACCCGATGTCGGCGATGCCGTTCCTGCCCACGGCGGACACACCGGTTGCCCACGCCATTTCGGGGCGCGGTCTGAACCTGCCGACCTATGCCGACCTTCAGGACGCAGACATTGCCCGCATCTGCGCCATCGTGACCGAAGAGGTCGCCCGATGCACAGCCTCCGCACAGCACGCGAGCGTGGGTCATGTCTGAACCGATGCTGTTCACAATTTGCGCGCTCGGCTGGGTCTGGTTGGTGGCGCGTGTCGTGTCGCGCACAATTGGCGCCGGCAGCGTCGGATTGCCTGCTGCCTGGCTGTTTGCGGTCAGCTTCATGTATGGCGGAGCCTTCGTATACGCCCTGCCCGCATACGATCACCTGCGCCCTGATGGTCATTGGTACCTGCGCACACTGGATTTCACCGGATCGACAGTCCTGACCGGGCTGATGGCCAGCTTGCTGGGGCTGGCTGGGTTTGCGCTGGGCTGTGGTGCTTTCGCGCCGCGGCGCGTTGCGGCAAAGCCGCTGCCCACCCGAACCAACACGGCACATGCCTCTCAGCTGCTGTGGTTCATGGGCGGGATCGCGGCAATCGGGTTGGTTCTGCATGCATCGCGCGTCAGCTTTCCGATGTCGGCGGCCATCCTGCAGGTCACCCGCAACATGGCGGTCGCTTGTGTCTGCCTTGGGGCGGCAATCGCGGTGGCGCGTGGGCGGCCCCTGTGGACCTGGGCAATGATTGGTGGATTGCTGCCCGCGTATTTCCTGTTGGTCTGGGGGTTCGTGTCCTACGGTTTCGTTGTCCTGACAATCTATGCCGGATTTTGTATCAGCGTTCTGCGTCCCAGGCGATTGGCGCGCTGGAAACTTGTCCTGTTAGGGGTGGCGACGCTTTACCTTCTGTTGATGCTGTTCGTCGCCTGGATGTCGTTCCGGTCCGAAATTCGCGGCGTCATCTGGACAGGCGGAACCTGGTCAGCGCGCTGGGCAGTCCTGGCACAGGCGCTGGCTGGCATCGAATGGGCCTGGCCTGCCAGCCCCGCAGCATTGGACTGGATCAACATCCGGCTGAACCAGACCATGATGGTCGGCAAAGTGATCGAACGGCACGGCCACCACCCGGAGTTACGCCAACACGGCGCAACGCTGTGGGTCGTCCTGCTGGCCTGGGTGCCGCGCGTCCTGTGGCCCGGCAAGCCCGAGATGGGCGGCAGCACCTTCATGGCCGAGCACACCGGGCGCGTCTTCTCGGAAAGCTCAACGTTCGGGGTCGGTCCGATCATCGAGTTCTACGTGAATTTCGGCTATTCCGGCATCTTCTTGGGATGCGTGATCCTGGGGTTCTGCCTGCGCTGGCTGGACCGCCGCGCCGCGATGTCACTGGCAGGGTGTGATCTGTTCGGATTTCTCAAGTGGTTCACGATCGGCGTCGCGCTGATTGCGCCTTCGTCGATGATGATCTTCGTCGCGGCGTCGGCTGCGATGGCCTATATCGGGATGACGGCGCTTGGCGCGATGCTGCGTCGCCCCCGCAGAATGCGCACAATCTGATGCGGCGCCCGCTGCTGATCTCTCCACCGCCGGTGGATGGTTATCCACCCGTACAAGCGCAGGCCCGGCTTCTGGCGCGGGAGGGGTATTCCGTAACTCTGGTGACGACGGCACGCCGACACACGGGCCAGGTGAGGTTTAACGAACCGGGGGTAACGGTCGTCACATTGTGCGAACCGAAAACCGGATTTGGGCAAGTTGCGCGGATTCAGAGACTGATTTCATTCGTTCGCGCGATCACGAACGCACGCCGCAATCGCAAGCTTGACGTTGAAATCGCCTATGACCCGCTGGCGATGCTCTACAGCGATCTGGCGCCGCAAAAGCCGCCTCAGCGTATAGCGCATTTCCATGAATCGCTTTCGTCCGGGCGATGGATTGAACGGCGGATGCGAACCGCGATCAAAGGGTTCAGCCGCGTCGTCGTTCCCGATGAAGGGCGCGGCCAGGCGTTGTTGCAACAACTGGACCTGCGCGCGGCACCGCTGGTGGTGCCGAACTATCCGCTTTTGTGCGCGCCGCCGCGCAAACCGACCACACGCCCCGGGTTGGAGGTGTTGTATTGCGGCGTGCTGGGAAGGGGTCAGAATCTGCCGCTGATCCTTGCATCTGTGCCTTTGTGGCCTGCCGACACCCGGCTGACGCTGATCGGGGAATGCGAGACCGGGTTGGGACGCGCGCTGCAGGCGCAGGTACGGGACGCGGGGCTTTCCCGGCGTATCCGCTTTACCGGCTGGGTTGATCTTGCAGAACTTCCCGAAAGGCTGGCGCAGGCCGATCTGGGGCTGTGCCTTCTGGATGACGCGCCGGTGCAGTTTCGCACCGCGCTGGGGGCCAGCAACAAGCGCTATCAATATATGCAGGTCGGGTTGGCGCAGATCGGAGATCGCAATCCGGGCGTTGCGGATTTGCTGGAAGGCCAGCGCATCGGGCGATGCCTTGAAACCTATTCAGCCGCGGCGCTTGCGCGATTGGTGCACCACTATGCGCAAGACCCTGACGCGCTGCGGTCCGAAGGCGCGCGCGCAGCGAACCTGCACCGGACAGCGTACAATTATGAAGCGGCATTCGCACCGCTGTTGGTAGGTATCCGCAATGATGACCTGCGGGACGCGGCATGAGCGCGCGCATCCTCTACCTAACCCCCGGAGTTTTCGATAAGGGCGGGATCAGCCGGTATGGCCGTTATCAGATCAAGGCAATGGCGGAGTTTGCGGATCTGCGTGTCCTGTCCCTCGCCGGGCCGGATGCTGACAGTTTCGAGGATCCCTTCGATGTGTTCTGGCACAGCACCCGGCCAAACCTGTGCAGCCGGGCCGCCATGGTCGCCCAGGCCATTCGCCAAGCGCTGACCTGGCGTCCCAATGTGATTCACGCCGCCCACGTGAACCTCGGCCCGCTGGCCGCACATCTGGCCCGTTTCACCGGGGCGCGGACGATTCTGAATGTTTATGGGCGCGAGGTCTGGGGGGATCTCAGCCACCGGCGACGTCGCGCGCTTTATTGCAGCAACCATGTCATCGCCGATTGCTATTCGACAGCCGATCATCTGCAGCGTGGGGCGATGCATCCTGAACCGGCCACCGTGATCTGGGATTGTGTCGACCTTGCGCGGTTCTCCCCGGGGGCGGCGGACCCGAAGGTTCTGTCGCGCTATGGACTCGCGTCCAGCTTTGACAGGCCGATCATCCTGTCGTTGGGGCGATTGGCGCAGGATTCGCGCCACAAAGGGTTCGACCGGATGATCTCGGCGTTTTCGACCCTGAATCACCCAGATGCGCGCCTTGTCATCGCTGGTGATGGCACAGATCGCGCCCGGCTTGAGGGGGTGGCCAATCAGCACGGGCTAAACGGATGCTGCCGCTTTATTGGATCCGTGGACGAGGCTGATCTGCCGGACATCTATCGCGCCGCGCGGGTTTTCGCGCTTGTATCTGACAAGGGCTATAACCGGGGCGAAGGGTTGCCCCTGACCCCGATCGAGGCATTGGCCTGCGGAGTCCCGGCAATCGTGGGAAACGAAGATGGCTCTTGTGAGGCGGTGGATGCGGACCGCAACGGGCGCGTAATCTCACCCCGGGATCCGTGCGCCTATGTCGCCGCTTTGGCCGAAGTCCTGAACCAGCCCGTCAAAGCGGCGCGCCGCGCGGCCCGACACGTCGCCGAAGAACGCTTCGGCTTTGAGGCCTTTGCCGCCAAGCATCGCGTGTTTTATGAGCAGGCGATCGGGCATCGGTCATGAATATCCTGCTCTATATGCCGAACTATCTGCCCGCCACCCGCTATGGCGGCCCAATCCGATCGGGGCATGGTCTGGCAAAGGCGCTGGTGAAGGCAGGCCACAGGGTGCAGGTGTTCACCACCGATGTTGACGGGCCGGATCGGTCGGATGTGCCGTTGGATACTCCGCTGGATGTGGATGGCGTGACAGTTCGCTATTTCGCGACACGCCCGCCGCATCGGCTGTATTTTTGCCCGGCAATGGCCAAATCAGTTTCTGCGGCATTGGCCGATGCCGATGTGCTGCATCTGAATGGCTGCTACCTCTGGCCCGGGCCTGCGCTGGCACGATTGGCGCGGCGCGCGGGCGTGCCTTATGTGACCTCGCCGCGCGGGATGCTGCAACGCGATCTGATCGCCGGAAAATCGGCGCTGGCGAAACGCCTGTGGATCGCGGGGTTCGAACGGCGTCTGCTGGCGACTGCCGGGGCGATCCACGCAACGTCGGAGGGCGAGGCGTGCGGTATACGCTCACTCGCCCTCGATCTTCGCCCGGTTCACGTGATCGGAAATGGCATCGACCCACCTGCGTTGCCGCTGTCGGCCAGTCCGATCTGGAAGGGTGTTCCGCAGGGGCGGCGCGTGGCGTTTCTTGGGCGGCTGGACCGGATGAAAGGCGTCGATCTTGTGCTTCAGGCGGCAGCGCTGGTGGGAGGCACCCAGTTGCGAATCGCCGGGCCGGATCCCATCGGGCTGCGCGCGGCCTTGACCAATGCGGGTCTGGTCGGGCCGGGGGTGCAGTTTGTCGGACCGCTGGATGATGCGGCGAAATGGGCATTTCTGGCAGGCGCGGATGTTCTGGTCGCGCCGTCGCTGCACGAAAGCTTTGGCATCGCAGTGGCCGAGGCGCTGGACGTTGGAACGCCGGTCATCACGACGCCCGGCGTCGGAATCTCGCCTGTTGTTGCGGAACTCGTTGCGAGCTGCGTTGTTGATCGAACGCCGGACGCCCTGGCCCATGCGTTGCGCGGGCTGCTGTCCGATCCTGCGCGGTGTCGGCGTATTGCGGACCGCACACCGGGCCGGATCGCGCGGGAATTCGGATGGCCCCGGATCGCCGGGAAATTCACGAGAGTTTATCGTTCCATTGCCTCTGATCACGCCAGAAATCAACGGTTTTTCGGCGATTCAGAGCCTGAACTTAAGCGAGCGATCCGTTGAGCGTGCCACTGATTGCCCGGCCGCAACGGGCGTTCATTGGCAATGTCGCGCGGCTTGGCACCGGGCAGGCGGTGGCGCTGGTGTTGCCGATCCTGGCGGCACCACTGCTGGGGCGGCTTTACTCCCCGGCGGATTATGGCGCGCTGGCATTGTTTATGGCCGCGACCGGAATACTGAGCGTTGTGGCCGCGCTGCAGATGCACCATGGGATCATTGCGGCGCGCTCAGAACAGGCGGCGCGGGCGCTGGTCTGGCTCTGCTTTGGTCTGGCGATCTGTCTGGCCCTGGGCCTTCTTGTCGCGCTGAGTCTTGCCTCACTTATCAATGTGGCGGTTGGCTGGTTGTGGCTGCTGCCGATCACCGTCGCGATCGCAGGCGCGATGGCGGCGCTGACCACCCTGGCGAACCGCGCGCGCCGATACGGATTTCTGGCACGCCTGCAGGTGAGCAGCACAGCGGGGATTGTCGTGGTTTCCCTCCTGTGCGGTATCTTGGGGTGGGGGCAGGCCGGGCTTTTCGCTGGCTATCTGACGGGTCAGCTTGTCACCCTTGGTTTTGGGATGCATCTTTGGCGGACAGAGCTACCGGGTAAGCGGCCATCGCTTCGACGCATGCATGTGGTCGCCGTGCGACATCGCCGCTTTGCCCAGTTCACCTTGCCGTCCGAGTTGGTCGGCAGCTGGAACCAGCACCTGCCCGTTTTCGCATTGGCGACCCTTGGCGCGGGGCCAGCGCTGGGCGCATTTTCCCGGGCGCGGCGACTTGCAGGCCTGCCTATAACACTGATCGGCGCGTCCGTCGGGCAAGTGTTTCGCGCCGAAGCAGCGGTGGCTTGGCGCAACACTGGAAGTTGCCGGACCCTGTACCTGAACACGGCTGTCGGGGTGTTTCTGGTCGGGCTGCTTCCCTGCGCCGCTTTAATCTGGGCGGCGCCTGCGGTCTTCACGCTCTACCTCGGGCCGCAATGGGCCGATTGTGTTGAAAAACTCCGAAATCAGAGCGTCGCGGATTTCTTGCGAAAACCTATGAAGCGAAATAGTCGGAAAGCTTTGACCACGAGACAGCGCATGGCTGCGCGTGAGCGCATGTAGGCGATTTGGGCCGACCCCCGCGCCAAAAATTTAGGATCGGGCTGCATGGAAAGAAAAATCATCGTTCAGGCCCTAAAACGGAGTTTTTCAACACAATCGGCCGAGGCCGGGCAATTCGCGCGGATCCTCGCGCCGATGCTGTTGCTGCGGCTTGCAGTCTCGCCCGTGTCGTCGGTTTTTCAGATCACCGGGCGGCAGAAAATGGCGTTCGCGCTGTCGCTAGGGGCGGCTGCACTGATCGGAGGCTGCGTCGTCGCAGCGATGCTTTCAGGGGCGACGGCGCTGGGCGTGATCGCCGGATTCAGCTTCGCCTATTCCCTGGTCTATTGCGTTTACTTCGTCGCCGGACTGCGGGTTTGCGGGCCATGACCGGGCAAAATGCACCTATCGCGCGGCGCATCTGGCGTTCACCGCTGCGACTGGCCGAGGTTGTCTGCACGCGCCTGCCCCGGTTTCGCTTCATCGCCGAAACTGCGGACAGCGCGACGCCGATCAGCTTTGGCATGTGGTTCGATCAAGAAGTGCGCGGCATTAACCGCGGACCCTATTGGCCGGTGCATCGCAGCAGCCGTGTGACCCGGTGGCGCAATGTGCTGTGCGGGGCCGAGGTCGCGCCGGGCTATATGCCGGGATGTTACATTCAGGCGCTGTCACCAATCCGCATCGGTGATTACACCCGGATCGGGCCGAACGTCTGCCTGATATCCGAGAATCATGTGCCAACCGATCTGGCACAGCATGAGCCTGGCGGGATCACCATCGGACGCGGTTGCTGGATCGGGGCCGGGGCTGTGGTTCTGCCTGGAGTGGCTCTGGGCGATTTCACCACGGTCGGTGCGGGTGCGATCGTCACGAAAAATGTCCCGGATGGCCATGCTGTCATCGCGGGCAACCCCGCGCGAATCATCCGCCGATTGGACCCCGCAGATTGCAGGATACGCCCCGCCACGCATATCTATCACGGCTATATCCCGCAGGCCGAGTTTGCCGCTTTCCGCGCCGCCGAGTTGAACTTGTGAGTTGCCTGTTCAAACCCGGTGCCCGCATCTGGCTGATTGTGTTGAAAAACTCCGAAATCAGAGCGTCGCGGATTTCTTGCGAAAACCTATGAAGCGAAATAGTCGGAAAGCTTTGACCACGAGACAGCGCATGGCTGCGCGTGAGCGCATGTAGGCGATTTGGGCCGACCCCCGCGCCAAAAATTTAGGATCGGGCTGCATGGAAAGAAAAATCATCGTTCAGGCCCTAAAACGGAGTTTTTCAACACAATCGGCTGATCTCACCTCAGCACTGGGACGGCCTGCCGGTGTCGAAACATTACTACGCGCGCGAACTTGCCGCGCGGGGCTGTCGTGTGTCCTTCATCGGGCCGCCGGGCGGTGGCAGGGGCATTCGCCGTATTGCAACGGGCGTCAGCGGTATCGAGTGTGTTCGCTATGGCACGTGGTTTCCCTATCGCATGAAGTTTCACGCGCCGCGCCTGTTCGATATCGCCATGCATCGGCAGGCCCGGCTGATTGCCAGAGCGTTGGGTGGCCCTGCCGATCTGATCTGGGATTTCGACAACACCGGGCAATTTTCGGATCTGCGCGCGTTTGGGGCAAAACAGTCTCTGTTTCATCTGGTCGATGCGCCGTCGCGCCCCTCGGTTGGGACCAAACACGCCACAAGGCTGGCCGCGCTGCATGCTGATTTCATGGCAAAATCCGGTGCACGGTGCGCGGTACCTGTGATTGGCCATGGTCTGTCCCCGGTCCATGCGCGCGCGGCGCAGCGGCGATTGCGAAATGGAACGACCGCTACGGGCGGCGAAGTGGCGATGGTTGGAAACCTCTGCGCCATCTGGATCGACTGGCCGGTTATTCTGGACTTGGTAAGGCGATTTCCGGATGTGACCTTCCGCTTAATCGGCCCGCTGCCCCGGCTTGCGCCGTCACCCGCGTTCGCAGCACTCCAGAACGCGCTAAACTGCATCTTCACCGGGCGGCTTTTGCCCGAACAGATTGCCGCGCTGGGCGACAAGGTTGCGGTCTGGCTGATTGCATTCAACGAACAGGTACAGGGCGGGCCAACCGACACCCACAAGATGCTGGAGTATCTGTCGACCGGCGCGCCGATCCTGACATCGTGGCTGGCAAACTGGGCCGAAAACGATCTGGTCACGATGGCCGAACGAGGCAGTAATTCAGCGATGCCGGATATGCTGGGCCAGTTGCTGACCGCACCTGGGTCCGAATGCCTGTACAAACGCCGGATCGAAACCGCATTGGCGGCCAGCTATGCCGCCCGCCTTGACCAGATCGAAGCGCTTTTGGCTGGGCCGGGCAGTTGAGCGTCATTCTTGGCCTCAACGCGCATCACCCGGATGCTGCCGCCTGCCTGCTGATCGACGGTCAGCTTGTCGGTGCCGTGGCCGAGGAACGACTGGGCCCCCGGATCAAACATAGTGATGCCTTCCCGGAACACGCGATCCTATGGCTACTGTCGGAGAATGGCCTGCGGTTGCGCGATGTCGGGCATGTGGCGGTCGCGCGCGACCCCTGGGCCAACGCAGCCGCAAAGCTGCGCCATGGGCTGCGCCACCCATCGGCGGCGTGGCGATTTCTGGGGCGGCAGCGTGCCGGTCGCGTCGGTCTTGGTGGGCTGGCCCGGATGTGCGGCGAAGACCCGGCGCGCGTGACGTTTCGCATTCACCGGGTCGAACATCATCTGGCCCATATCGCCAGCGCCTATTTCGCCTCGGACTTCGACGCGGTGACAGCGGGGGTATCCTATGACGGATCGGGCGATTTCGCCTCTGCCATGGTGGCGCGCTGCGAAGGGAACAGGATCGAGGTATGTCAGCGGGCTATGCTGCCCCACTCTCTGGGGCACTTCTATACCGCGCTCAGCCAGTTCATCGGATTTGACCGGTTTGGCGAGGAATATAAGGTGATGGGTCTTGCCCCATATGGCGAAGATCGGTTTGCCCGCGAGATTGAGCAGATCCTGCCCTGCGGGGGAAGGGAGCTTGTGCAGGTCGCAGAGGGGGCGCTCAAACCCGCCGCCAACCTAAATGCAAGTCTCTATTTCACCAGGATTTCCGATCTGTTTGGTCCGCCGCGCCATCGCAATGACCCGATTACCCAGCGTGAAAAGGACATTGCGCGGTCGGTTCAACTGCGGTTTGAGGCGGCGGCGTTGCACCTGTTTGGCCGCGCCCACGATCTGATCCCAACCGCCCGACTGGCCCTTGCCGGGGGGTGCGGGCTGAACGGGGTTATGAACGCGCGTATACCGCGCGACACGGAATTCACGGCAGTCTTCCACCAACCGGCAAGCGCTGATGACGGCACCGCACTTGGCGCGGCGCTGCACTGCTGGCATGTCGGGTTGGGGCGGACCGAACGGTTCCGAATGCAACACGCGTTCTGGGGGCCGGAATACTCCGATGCCGAAATTCGCGCCGCAATTGATCAGGCCGGTCTGCGCGCGGAACAGATGCCAAGCCCGGCCGCAGCGGCCGAAAGGGCCGCCGATCTGATCGCGGATGGTGCGGTGATTGGCTGGTATCAGGGGCGCAGCGAATGGGGGCCGCGGGCGTTGGGCAATCGGTCAATCCTGGCAAACCCCGCCGCCGCGGACATGAAAGCGACAATCAACGCGCGCATCAAACGGCGCGAATCCTTCCGCCCCTTCGCCCCCTCTGTCCTGGCCGAAGATGCGGCGGAGTATTTCGAACAACCCACAACCAGCCCCTTCATGATGCATGTCGTGCGGTTCCGGCGGAAATGGCGCGACCGCTTTCCGGCGGTGACCCATGTGGACGGAACCGGACGCCTGCACACGGTTGATGCCACGACGAACCCGCTGTTTCATCATCTGATTCGCGCGGTGAAATCGCGCACAGGTCACGGTATGGTCCTGAACACCAGTTTTAATGAGAACGAGCCGATCGTCGACCGCCCGGAGCAGGCCATTGCCTGCTATCTGCGAACCGACCTCGACGCGCTGGTGCTTGGGCGCCATGTGCTGGTCAAACGGGCCGCGCCATGAAGATCTCCATTTTGACAGCCACGCGGGACCGCGCGGATGTGCTGGGCGCGGCGCTGGATTGCCTGGATGCGCAGACATTCACCGATTGGGAACATCTGATTCAGGATGGCGGAACCGACGATGCCACGGCAAACCTGCTGGCAGCGCGCGCCGATCCGGCAGAACGGTCAGCCGGTCGCCCGACGCCGGTGTCTACGACGCGCTGAACACAGCAACCCGGCGGGCCACTGGCGAGGTTGTCGGCATCCTCCATTCAGATGATGTCTTTGCCAGCGCCGATGTGCTGCAACAGGTCGCAACAGTGTTCGAGGATCGGGCGGTCGCGGTGGTTTACGGTGATCTGGACTATGTTTCCCGGCACGACCCCACTCGTATTGTCCGCAGATGGCGCAGCCACGCTTTTGATGCGCGAAGGCTACGGCGCGGGTGGATGCCGCCGCATCCAACGCTGTTTGTGCGACGCAGCGCGCTGCCGGAAGTCGGGCCATATGACAGCAGCTTCCAGATCTCGGCAGATTACGATCTGATGATACGTCTGTTGCGCAGCGACGGCGGCGCGGTTCGATACATCCCTCAGGTTCTGGTCCGGATGCGAAGCGGCGGCCTCAGCAACGGTTCGGTTCGTAAACTGATCCGCCGCACCCGAGAGGATTTGCAGGTTCTGCGAAAAAACGGCATGGGGGGGTATGGGGCGCTGGCGTTGAAATCCCTGCGCAAGTTGCCCCAGATACATATATGATTACAGGGCCAGCAGATGACCAAACGCGCGCTAATCACCGGCATCACGGGCCAGGACGGATCGTTTCTGGCCGAGCTGTTGCTGGAAAAAGGGTATGAAGTTCACGGCATCAAGCGGCGCGCGTCATCGCTGAACACGTCACGCATCGACCATATCTATCAGGATCCCCATGAAGCGAACCCACAGTTGTATCTGCATTATGGCGATCTGTCGGACACATCAAACCTGACGCGGCTGGTTTCGGACATTCGCCCTGACGAGGTCTATAATCTGGGGGCGCAGTCCCATGTCGCCGTCAGCTTTGAATCGCCCGAATATACCGCGGACGTCGATGCCATTGGCACGCTGCGCCTGTTGGAGGCGATCCGGTTCCTTGGCCTGGAAAAGACAACGCGATTCTATCAGGCGTCAACGTCCGAGCTCTATGGAAAAGTGGTCGAGACACCGCAGTCGGAATCCACTCCATTCTATCCGCGCAGCCCCTATGCGGTTGCCAAGCTCTATGCCTATTGGGCCTGCGTGAACTTCCGCGAGGCCTATGGGATGTTCGCCTGCAACGGCATCCTGTTCAATCATGAAAGCCCGCGACGGGGCGAAACTTTCGTGACCCGGAAGATCACGCGCGGGTTGTCCATGATCGCGCAGGGGCTGGAAAAGTGTCTGTTTATGGGAAATATCGACGCTTTGCGCGATTGGGGTCATGCGCGCGACTATGTCCAGGCGCAATGGCTGATGCTGCAACAGGACGACCCGAAAGATTACGTCATCGCCTCGGGCGTTCAGCATTCCGTGCGCGATTTCATCCGATGGGCAGGCGAAGACCTGGGCCTGACGCTGGTGTTCCGCGGCGATGGCCTGGATGAGCATGCCGTGGTCGCAGGGATCATTGGCGATGCCGCCCCTGCGCTGAGTGTTGGTGACGTGGTCATGCGGATCGACCCGCGTTATTTCCGCCCGGCCGAGGTTGAGACTCTGTTGGGCGATCCATCGCGCGCAAAACGCGATCTGGGTTGGTCTGCGACGACCACGGCGCGTGAGATGTGCACCGAAATGGTTGCCACCGATCTGGCCGATGCGCGTCGCCACGCCTTCCTGCGCGAACACGGCTATGATCTGCCAGTTGCTGCGGGGGAATGAGCATGCGGATCTTCCTCGCTGGGCATCGCGGCATGGTCGGCGGCGCCATCGCACGACAGTTGAAAGGTCGAACCGGTGTCAGCGTGATCACCCGAAGCCACGCGGAACTTGACCTAAAGGATCAGGCCGCGACAGCTGCGTTCTTTGCCGATCAGCGCCCGGATGTCGTTATTCTGGCCGCCGCCCGTGTCGGCGGTATTCTGGCAAACAATGATTACCCCGCCGATTTCATCTATGACAACCTGATGATCGAGGCGAATGTGATCCATCAGGCCTATGCCCATGGGGTCACGCGCCTTCTGAACCTCGGGTCGTCCTGCATCTATCCGCGCGATGCGGCGCAACCGATGCGCGAAGACGCGCTGCTGACCGGCCCGTTGGAGCTGACCAACGAACCCTATGCCATCGCCAAGATCGCGGGGATCAAGCTTTGCGAAAGCTACAATCTTCAGCACGGCGTCGATTATCGAAGTGTGATGCCGACGAACCTCTACGGTCCCGGCGACAACTTCGATCCGGTCAAAAGCCATGTGTTGCCCGGGCTGATGCAGCGGTTTCACCACGCCGCACAGGCGGGTGATGACGTGGTTGAGGTTTGGGGCAGCGGCGCCCCGAAGCGCGAGTTTCTGCATGTCGACGATATGGCGGCGGCGTCACTGCATGTTCTGGACCTGCCGAAATCCGATTGGAACAGCGCCACCCACCCACGCAGCAGGTTTCTGAATGTGGGCACCGGGCAGGATATCTCGATCGGCGAGCTGGCCACGATGCTGGCCAAGGTGACTGGGTACAAAGGGCAGATCGCGTTTGACGGCAGCAAACCTGACGGGACACCGCGAAAACTGCTCGACGTGGCGCGGCTGGCCGATCTGGGCTGGAGCGCGAAAATCGGCCTGCGCGAAGGGATCGCGCAGACCTATGACTGGTATCAGAACAACGTCGCATAGATGCTTGCGGCCAGACCCTCCATGCCGGTCGCATTCAGATGCAGGCCATCACCGCCCACCCCATAGCCCGAGGCGTCGATCAACGTCGCGCGCGCGCCAAGCGCACTGACGACAGATGATTGTGCCGTGCGCACCGTTGTTTCCGCGCTGGCGTTCGTTGGCGGTGTTTCTTTGGTCTGCACAATCACCCAAGGCACGCTGTCCAGCCCGGTATGGGCATCGAAAGAGGCGACCATCGCCGTCAGCTCTGCCTGATGGACATCAGCGGTCGAGGTGAACATCGCGTCCTGTTCGCCCTGCCACCAGCCCACGCCGCGCCAGTTCAGTCCGACGCCCGCCTCCAAAGCATCCGCGATCGCCAGATAGTGGTTGTGCAATGCGGACCGCCACCAGCCCGCATTCGTCTCTAACTCACCTTCGGACCACGACGCACCATTGGCGACATTGGCGTCCGAGGACGGCGCCAGAAACGACGACCCGCGCGCTGTCTCTTCAATATAGAGATCGCGGCCCGTCGGTGTGTCCTGCCGCAGATTCGCCCAGATCACTTCGGCCCCGAAATAGGCCGAACCGCCATCACAGTGATTTGTCCCAAGGTCGAGCGTCGCAAACGCCGTTGTCGCATTCAGGAACTCATTCTGCAGAATATAGGCCTCTGTGTAGGTGCGGGCCTGATTGGACGCGGACAGATCAGCGATCAGCGCACGTCCATCAGCATTCGACTGCCCCCAAAGGATCAGCGCGTCTGCCTGGACCGCGCAATCCGCAAAGGCGACGTAATTTCCCCCGCCACGCGCGCGCAAAAGGCTGCGGCAGAAGGCAAATATCCTGGCGCGATCCGTGTCATCCAGCGCCCGGTCATAGACCCCGGCCCAGCCCAGATCGAACGAGGTATTTCGGTTGGTCGTGGTCCCGCCGCGCCCGCCGAATGTCAGATTGCCGCTGGCCGAGTTCGCCATCTCGCGGAACACCACTTGCCAGCCGCCGGTGTTGAGCGTGAACGCGCCCGATCCGGTATCGTCGCGCCGATACGCCCGTGCGATCCCTGCGCCCTTCGCGATATGGATCGTATCGGTCAATTGCAACGACGCGCCGTTTGCAGCGCTGCCCAATATACCCTTATTGGTCGCCACCGGCCCCGAGTGGTGGAACCCGCCGGTGCCAGCATTGGCCCGATAAAGCATCGCGACGGTTCGCACGCCCGTGATTACGGGTGTCTGCACCGCGCCGTTGTCCGCGCTCAGACCATAGGCTTGCCAGGCGGTGTTCGGGCTGGCTGCTGCTGTCAGGTCGATGGCGTGACTGCCGGTCTGATCGGCAACGGTGGAGCCGCTGCCCTCCTCAAACCGCCAATCCGCCAGCAATCCGATGTCGGGCAGGGCGATCGGACCGCTGCGGCCCATCGCCACCAGACCGGTGACGCTGACATCCAGCCCCAGCATCAGCCGATCACCAGCGCGTGGATACCGCTGGCCGTGGTGCCGGTTGCGTTGACGCGGGCAACGCCGACAGGAAGCACGGCGTTGTCGGCAACATTCACCGTCCGGCTGCCGCCGCCAACGGTTTCCAGCGACAATGCACCGCCGGTTTCGATGTAAAGCGCGACGGCCACATCGTCGAGGTTGGTCACGTCGCTGGGGGTGACGGCAATGATATCACTGGCCGGCCCGCTTAACGGGATGGCGCGATTGGCGAAAGGGTTCATAGGTTTCTCCGCGAAAGGACCCGAGCGTGGGCCGGAACGGTCGCGGTAGCTGCAATCGCAAGGTTATCAGATGGTTAGCGCACCGCCCGTAGGGCCGCCCGCCCGTGCGTCAGTCGCGTTGATAGACATCTTCATAGCGTTTGATGTCATCCTCGCCCAGGTATGTGCCAGTCTGAACTTCTATCAAAACCATGTTGACGTGGCCGGGGTTCTCCATCCGGTGTTTTGCGCCCAGCGGGACATAGATCGACTCGTTCTCGGCAACCAGCTTTTCCGTGTCATCCACTGTCACCCGCGCGGTGCCTTGCACGACGATCCAGTGTTCGGCCCGGTGCATATGCGATTGCAGGCTCAGTGCCGCGCCCGGCTTGACCACGATCCGCTTGACCTGAAACCTGTCCGACAATGCCAGCGTTTCAAACCAGCCCCAGGGACGGTGATCGATCGGAAATGTCTCGGCCTGGCGCGTGCCGCGTTCTTTCAGCGCGGCGACGGCTTGCTTGACCTCTTGCACGTGGTTTCGGTTGGCCACCAGAACCGCGTCCGGTGTTGCCACCACCACGGTATCGGTCAGTCCGATACCAACCACGGTCTGACCACTGTCTTCTGCACGCACAAGCGTGTTTGTGCACCCCAGCGCCAGGCCCTGATCGCTGACCGTGTTGCCGTCCGCATCCTGATCCATCTCGCGCCAGACGGCATCCCAACCGCCAAGGTCTGACCAGCGTCCCGTGAACGGAACGACCGACAGGTTATCGGCCTTCTCCATCACCGCATAGTCGATGGAAATCGACTCGGCCCCGGCCCAGCTTGCCGGGTCCAGGCGATGGAAATTCAAGTCGGGTTTCGCCCGATCAACAGCATCCCCAACCGGCGCAAGCAAGTCAGGCGCATGCGCGCGGAATGCCCTGAGTATGCCCGCGACCGAGAACAGGAAAACACCCGCGTTCCACAGATATCGCGGATCGGCCAGCATTGCCTCGGCCGTTTTGGCGTCCGGCTTCTCGACAAACCGGATCAGCGATTGCGCGCCGGTGTTGTCGGCGTCTTCGCGCTCCAGCCAGCCATATCCGGTCTCGGCCCGGTCCGGGGCGACGCCAAAAGTCACAAGCCCGCCAGCCTGGGCCGTGGCGCGCCCGGCATCGACCGAGGCGGCAAATGGGTTTGCATCCGGAACAACATGATCGCTTGGTGCGACCAGCATCAGCGCGTCGGGGTCCGATTTTTCAAGCCACAAAGCTGCGGCAAGGATGGCGGCCGCTGTATTTTTCGCCTCAGGCTCGATCAAGATCGTGGCTTCGTCTATTCCCGCTTCCGTTAGCTGATCGGTAACCAGAAACCGGAAATCCGAACCGGTCAGCACCAGTGGCGGGCCATAGGCTGGCCGGGAAAGGCGCTGGGCCGTCGCCTGAAACAGGCTCTGATTACCCAAGAAATTGCTGAATTGCTTGGGATAGCTTTTCCTTGAAAGCGGCCAAAGCCGCGTGCCGGATCCACCACATAGAATTACCGGAATGATCATCTTTGCCCTGCTACCCAATTCACTGCACATGTATGAAATTCTTTAGCGCAGCAATTGCCTGCGCACCACTGTTCCCGCAATCAGCGCGCTCGAAAACGTGCCACCCGCAAGCCCGGGTTGACCGAAGCACGGTGTCAGAGGGGGAAGTTAACTATCGTTAACCAAATCCTAATTTAGTTGGCGCATTGTGGGGCTATTAGGGGCGTATTTTGATTGGGGAATTGGAATGGTGCGGATTGTTCTGGCGCTAGCTGTGTTGGGCCTTGTGGGTTGCGACGCAATTTATTCAGCGCCAAAGGTCCTCAGGGGCGCATCGGCTGGGCAGGATGTTTTGGTGCAACCAATTACCTTGCGGTCGCTTGAGGTGGCAAACAGCACCCCATACCAACCCAGACAACTGTCTGACGCATTTTTTGCAACCTCTGGCGGGCCGGGCAGTCTGGGGCGCATCGGCGCGTTGCCCACGCCGCCGCTTGGTCCGAATGGCAATCCCGTGCGCCCAACCATCAGCCTGCCACCGGACATGCCGAAGACGGCCTATGAAATCGGCATCGGCGACATCGTACAACTGGCCACGCGCGCCAGTAGCAGCCTCCAAAGTATCGGGGGCAATACCGCTGATAACCTGCGCCAGACCTACGCGGTTCAGGATGACGGCACGATCGGCATCCCCGACGCCGGGCGTGTTGCCGTGGCGGGCATGACCATTGATGAAGCCGAAGGCGCGGTGTTTCAGGCGTTGGTGCGCGCCAACATCGATCCCTCGGTCAGTTTGGAGATTGCCGAGTATCGCTCGCAGCGGGTTGCCATTGGGGGCGCGGTTCGCACCTCCAGGGTTGTTCCCGTGACACAGAAAGGTCTGACGCTGGTCGAAGCGATCGGTGCCGCCGGCGGGGTCACCGCAAAGGATCGCGAATACACGGCTATCCGCATTTATCGGGACGGCGCGATCTATCAGGTTCCATTGTCTGAGTTTGATCGGCGCGCCGAACTTCAGCGCTTGGAGCTGTTCGGCAGTGACAGTGTCTTTGTCGACGAAAACTACGATTACGAACGTGCGCAGGCCTTCTTCGCCCAGCAGATCCAATTGATCGGCCTGCGCCGCGCAGCGCGTGCCGACGCGCTGAGCGCGTTGAACTCGGCCGTCCAGATCCGCCGAACCGCCTTGATCGAAGCACAGGGGAATTTTCGCGCGCAGGAAGAATTCGGGGCAGTGCGGCGCGACTATGTCTATCTTGCGGGCGAAGTTTCGCGTCAGTCGCGCCTGGCGATGCCCTTCGCCATGGCCTGTCACTGGCCGACGCGCTGTTTGGCGAAGGCGGATACGATCAAATCTCAGGCGACAGCAGCCAGATTTATGTTCTGCGGGGCACTGCTGGTGCGGATACGGTGACCGCTTGGCACCTTGATGCGTCGAACGCGGTCAATTTTGTTATTGCCACCCGGTTCGAACTGCGCCCCAGCGATATTGTGTTTGTCAGCCAGCAGCCCGTGACCCGCTGGAACCGCGCCATCGCGCAGATCTTGCCGACGCTGGGCCTTGGGCGACAGACGCAGGCCCTGGCGAACTAGGAGCGTGTGGCCCCCCGAAAACACTCAAGACTCGTAGTAGGCCCGGCCATAAGCCGCGTAGGTCCCATTGCGATGGGCAAGCCCCAGCGCACGCATGCGTTTTGGATCGACGCGCGCAAGAATCAATCCATCACACCGCCGATCCGGTGTCTCAAGCTGGCGCAGCCCGTCCAGCACCTGCGCCGGAGACGTGCGATCCCACCGAACAACGTAAAGCAGCGTATCGCATCGCGCGGCGATCACGCGCGCATCCGGAACAACCAGCACCGGCGGCGTGTCGATTATCACAACGTCAAAGGCCCCGCGCGCCCAGGCAATCAGGCGGTCAAAAGCCTCGGACGTGAACAGATCCGCAGCGTTCCCCTGCCCGGCAGCGCCGGCAATAACCGCCATGCCGGGCACAACCTCGTGAAATACGGCTGCCTCGGGCAGGGTCGAACCGGACAGGATGTCGGACAGGCACGTGCCCGTGCCAGGCCCGAAATAGTCACGAAATGACGGACGCCGGACATCGCATTCGATCAGCATGACCTTTCGGCCCATGGCTGCAATATTCTGTGCAAGCGCGATTGCCTGGGTCGTTTTGCCTTCTGCAGGCACCGAAGAGGTTACCATGATCACCTGCGCCGCGTCCGTTTGGGTCAAGACAGAGGTTCGCAGATTGCGCACAGCCTCCGCCGCCGCCGAATTCGGTTTTTCGATCAGGTATCGCAATTTCTGCGCCGGGGATGCGCCGGGCACCAGCGGCACCTGTCCGACAACCGGATATCCGGTCGTCGCCTCAAGCGCTTCGGGCGATCGAAATCCTTTCTGCGCCAATTCCCATAAAATGACGAGCGCTCCCGCCAACAATGCGGCCAGCGCCGAAGCATTCAGGACCATCTGCCTTTTTCGGGGGGTCGCCGCGTAATTCGGACGCGTCGCTTGCGACAGAATGCGGCTGTCCGCGCTCTGAATGCCTTGCTGCACGCTGGTTTCCTTGAGGCGGGCAAGAAAAGATTCATAGATCGCGCGGCTGGCGTCAGCCTCTCGCTGCAGTTGCTGTAGTTCGACCAGGTCGAGCGATTGTTCCGCCACGCTGATCTCTACCCCTTCGAGGGTTGAAAGGATCGCGTCAACCTGTGCCAGGATGGCATCGTAGCGTGCCGAAAATTGCGCTGTGGTTTCTGTGTGGCCGTCCGCACCCAACTTCGTCAGGGCAGGATCATCGGCGGCGCGTTGCATTGCAACCGGATCACCGATGGCGGCCTCTAGCAGGGCCAAACGCCCGGTCGAAGTGGCAAGCGCCTGTTGCAAGGCATCGGCCCTGTCACGCAGATCCTTTATCTGCAGGTTCCGCATCTCAAAATCGCGCGCACTGACCAGATCGGAGGCGGCGGTTAATGCCTTCACGGCGGCTTCGTCCGCCTCAAGCTCAACCCTCAGATCGGCGACCCGGCGGCTGAGCCATTCGGTCGCTTTCTGGGTGCCCTGAAATTTGGTCTCCAACTGGTCGAGGATATAGATCTCGGCCAGGGTATTCGCCAATACGGCGGCGCGATTCCGATCTGTCGAACTGGCGGTGATCGTGAATACCGATGTTCGGTTCAGGTTGCCCGTGGCAATCCTGGCCCGAACCGCGTTAACGACAATGTCGTGCAATTGATCGGGTTCAGGCGGCGAGGTCGCGCGCGGCTGACTGGCAAATACCCAGGATTTGACGCCGTCCTTGATCGATTGCCACCCCAATGCAGGCGGATCAGGCGCCAGCCAGGGGTTGTATTCCGGCACCTCGGTCAGGCCCAGACGGTCAACCAGTAAGCCGATCAATCTGCGCGACCGAATAACCTCCAGTTCGGTATTGATCGTGATCTGATCGGTCGACAGTGCCGAAACCACGCTGTCCAGACCGGTGACGGTCTGCTGTCGCCCGTCCAGAACTATCTGCGCCGTTGCCGAATAGACCGGCGTTGCAAAGCGATAGGCGTAAAGGCCGGATGCCACGAAAGCCAGCAGTGCAACCGCAGCGATCAGCCACTTGCCCCGCCAGAGTGCATTCGCCAAACGCGTAAAGTCCGGATCGCTGGCTTGCGGGTCGGAATGGCCACCCTCACCGGGCGCGGGCACGCGGACTGAAATCGGTCCCTTCAAGTTGCCAGAACGTTGTAACATGGCGGAATCCGCCCCTAAAAGAATTGCCCTGACTGTCACATGAATACCCGAAAAACGCAAACATGGCGTGGGTTTGCCGGGTTCGAATGCGGGGTCGCCAAAGCCTTGTTATTCTGCGTGCAAACAGATTATGCACGCTTACCCACCCATGGCACGCAGATGCGGCCGTCAATTGACCGGAAAGCGGGCCGATGCTTGGAAAGTTGTTCAAACGCAAATCTTCGCCAGTGGCGGGTGATTTGCCCCCAGAAGCGGGCCCCGAGGCGCCCTCTGATGGCGATCCGATGCCCGATCGTCCGATCTATGCAATCGGCGATGTGCATGGCTGCAGCGATCTGCTTGCCCATATGCTGGATGTCATCGATGCGGATGCCGACACGCACGGGCCCGGCGCAAAGACCACGCTGGTGCTGTTAGGCGATTACGTCGACCGGGGCGAAGACTCGGCAGGGGTGCTGACACAGTTGCTTGGCCTAGCGCGTAGCGTACCGGGAAATGTTGCCATGCTGATGGGCAACCACGAACGCATAATGCTGGATTTCATGGACGATCCGTCGGCGAATGGCGCCTTGTGGCTGTCCAACGGCGGATTGCAGACATTGGCCAGTTTCCGCATTGGCGGCCTGACCGAGAATGCCAGCGAAGGCGCGCTTCACAACGCTGCGGATGATTTGCGCCGGGCGATGCACGCGCTGGATCCATCGCTGGAAACCTGGTTGCGTGGCCTGCCATTGTCATGGGTCAGCGGCAATGTCGCATTTGTTCATGCGGCCGCCGATCCGGCCAAGGATATCGCAGATCAATCGGCTGAAAGCCTGTTGTGGGGCAACGCGGATTTCGCCCGCCGCGCCCGTTCCGACGGGCTGTGGTGTGTTCATGGGCACACTGTCGTTGCCCGGCCCGAGGTTTCGGGCCGTCGTATCAACATTGACACTGGTGCATGCTATTCCGGTGCGCTGAGTGCGATTGCCCTGACGCCTGGCCAGACACCGCGCTTTCTGCGCGCCGGCACCCCATCCTGACGGCGCGTTCGCAGGTCTGCTGAACCCGCCGGATCATCAGGACTTCCGGAATACAATTGGCCCTGTCCCATCTCAGTCCAGCGCGATAAAGTGCGACCGCAACGGTACAACAGATGCCGAACATCAGCAGTAATACAGGAAAGACCGCGCCGCCGATGGCAGAGATTTCGATTGTAGTTCCGGCGCGTAACGAGGCCGGGAACATTCCCGCCCTGTTGGACGGCATTCTGACCGCCTGTGAAAGCGGCCTGGAAGGGCGGTCATTCGAAGTCATCATTGTTGACGATGCCTCGGACGATGACACCGCCAGCGTCGTGCTCAAAACCGCCAAGGATGATCCTCGCGTCCGATTGCTGTCCAATCCGGTCAACGCCGGGCAGAGCGCGTCGGTACACTCGGGCGTGCTGGCCGCAAGCGGGCGATGGATCGCAACACTGGACGGCGATGGCCAGAACCCGCCCGGAGAACTGCCGCGCCTGATTGCACCGCTGCTGGCGCCGGATTGCGACCCGGCGCTTGGCCTGGTCGCGGGCCAACGCCTGAAGCGCCGCGACAGTTGGTCAAAACGCGCCGCATCCAGATTTGCCAATGGCCTGCGATTCTTCGTTCTGAAAGACGGCACCCGCGACACGGGGTGCGGGTTGAAGGCGTTTCGTCGGGACGCATTTGTCGCGCTCCCTTATTTCGACCATATGCACCGCTATTTGCCCGCCCTGTTTGCGCGCAACGGCTGGCAGGTGGCGCACATTGATGTCGCCCATCAGCCACGCGGGTCCGGGTCGTCGAATTATTCAAATCTGCAACGCGGTTTGGTGGGATTGGTTGACCTTTTCGGCGTCTTCTGGCTGATCCGGCGCAAGAAGAAATCGACTGCAGTGGAGCGCTTTCTGGACGCCGGGAAGGCGGATTCGAAATGAGCGCAATCTTCGGCTTCCTCAATGTGCAGAACTGGTTTGAATTCTGGTGGGTCGTCTTCGGCCTTGGCGGACAGTTGATGTTTTCCGGCCGATTTATCGTGCAATGGATCGCCTCGGAAAAAGCAGGTCGGTCCGTCATTCCACTGGCCTTTTGGTATTTCTCCATCGCAGGCGGCGTCATCCTGTTTATGTATGCTTTGTACCGGCGCGATCCGGTGTTCATTCTGGGCCAATCGCTGGGCCTGTTTATCTATTCGCGAAACCTGTGGCTGATCTATCGTGAGAGGCGCAGTGACACCGCAGCCTGAATTATCAACGCACGCAACCGGTTCAGATGGCGCGCGCTGGGTTCGCTATACCTGGTTCGCGATCCTGATCATCACTGGGTTCCGAATCCTGACGCTGGCCTTTGGCAAGACCGAGCTTTACCTGGACGAAGAACAATATTGGCTGTGGGGGCAGTATCCGGACTTTGGGTATTTCTCCAAACCCCCGCTGATCGGTTGGCTGATCGGAGCGGTGACCACGCTTGCGGGGTCTGATTCACCGTTTTGGGTGCGCATGCCTGCCCCGTTGCTGCAAGGTGCGACGGCTGCCATCCTTGCTTTTTGGGCGCGGCCGTCGCTTTTGGCAGGGCGCGCCGACGCACCCGCGACCGCATTCTGGATTGCGCTGGCCTATCTGACATTGCCGATTGCCACGGTCGGCAGTTTTGTCATCTCAACCGACACGGTCATGGCGCCGTTCCTTGCCGGCGCGCTGCTTGCCTATTGGCGGATGCTTGATGCGCCGTCGCTTTCCAAGGCGGTGCTAACTGGTGCCCTGATCGGGATCGCGATGCTTGCAAAATATGCCGGAGTCTATTTCTACGTTTTTGCGGCCATTGCGGCGGTTTTTCAGCCGACGATGCGGCTGGCACCAAGATATGTTGGCGTAATGCTGATCACGACTCTGATCATCCTGGCGCCAAACATTTACTGGAATGCCACGCATGATTTCGCAACACTCGACCATACTGCGGGCAATGCAAGCTGGGTTGGCGGCAATGCGGTCGATTTCGACGCACTGCGCTTTGTCGAATTTCTGGCCGGTCAGGCGATTGTCCTTGGGCCGATCTTTCTGGGTGTTCTTTTGGTCAGTTACGCCCGGCCTTGGCGCGCGGAAAAGCCCGCGCTGATCGCTTTTTCATTACCGGTCTTTCTGGTGGTCGGGGTGCCATCCTTTCTGGCGGATGTGAATCCAAACTGGACATTTTCGGCCTGCCTGGGCGCATCCGCCTTGTCGGTTATCTGGCTGCGCCGAAACGGGCCGCATTGGGTTTTGATTTGCGCGCTTCTTTTGAATGGAATTGCTATGGTTGCCATTCCGCTGATGACTCTCGTGCCAGAGAGAATTGTGATCAATGACAAGCCGCTTCTGGCGCGTTACATCGGCCGGTCGAAAATGGCAGCGCATATGTATTCCGCGGCCGCCGAGAAGAACGTGAATGCCATCCTTTCGGCGGATCGAAGCATTTTGGCGAACTTATTTTACCATCGCAAAAATGCAGGCGATCTGCCGGTTTATTCGGTTGGGTATAGTGATGGCAATCGCAACTATTATGCACAGAAGTTTCCACTGCCTGATACCGTGACCGGGCCGGTCCTTTATGTTTCCCGAAATGCGCCCGACGTTCAGTGCAACGCGCCGCTTGTCACGACATTTGATCCGGCTGGAACCTATTATCAGGGGCGGCCAGCGCCCAAGGCCTTTCTGCTGTCGACCGAATGCTTGGCCGAGGTGACAAAAGATGACTGATCGCGATACCCGGCAGTATTCCATCGTGCTGTGCGTTTTGTTCCTGGTTTGCGCCATAGTGTTTTCTGCATTTCCCGGGATCGATCTTTGGGCGTCCGGGTTTTTCTGGACAGCGGAAGACGGGTTCTGGATCAACAATGTCGATTGGGTCCGCTCGCTGCGGTCGGCGCTGAAAAAATTGATGGTTCTCGTATTTATGGCATCGGCCCTGGCCTGGGTGTTGACGCTTTCCTGGCGGCCGGTTCTTGGCGTTCCGGCACGCGCCTGGGCCTATTCAACGCTGTTGTTTGTCATTGGTCCCGGCCTGTTGGTCAACGTCCTTTTGAAGGAACACTGGGGGCGTGCGCGGCCAGCCAAGATCCTCGAATTTGGTGGTGATAAACACTTTACGGCTGCTTTGGATATCGCAGATCAATGCGCCCAGAATTGCTCTTTCGTTTCTGGTGAGGGGGCCGGCGCGACGGCGCTGTTGCTGGCAACAATTGTTCTGGCGCGGGCCGGGCCGCATCATCGAATTGGGCAAGTTCTTGTCCGTCTCGTTTGGCCGCTGGCTGTCATCGCGATCTGTCTGCGTGTGATGATGGGCCGGCACTTTTTGTCCGATACGCTTTTTTCAATTCTGATCGTTGTGGGCGTCGGCGTGATTTTGGCCAGGCTGTTGAAGATCGGCGCAACCAGCGATTCATAGGCCGGTTCATTCGCGCCGCTTATTTTTTACGATCCGGCTGCGGAAACCACGATCCGAATGGTTCGCCAGACGATGTACGCCTCCATCGCGAAGGACATGTTCTCAATATAATAGAGATCCCGGATCGCCTTGTGGCGGGTGCCGAAGCTGCCATTGACATAGCCGATTTCGACCTGTGCCAGACCACTGATGCCCGGGCGGATGCAGTGCCTGTCGCGGTATTCCGGTACCGTCAGCAGATAGGTCTGCGCGTGCGGAAAATAGTCTGGCCGGGGGCCAATCAAGCTCATCTGGCCGCGCAGGACATTCACGATCTGCGGCAGTTCATCCAATCGGGTTCGGCGCAAATACTGGCCCAATCTGGTAATTCGATCCACCTCAACCGGGTCATTGGGGCCGCGCGTGATCTGGCGCGACGGTAGCATCGTGCGGAATTTCAGCGGCCGGATAGGGCGGCAATTCCGTCCCATTCGTTTTTGGCGATACAGCAAAGGCCCGTGGTTCAGGGCCGGGTTCAGGATCAGCAACACCGCTGCCACAAGAAGGGCCGGCGGTACCAACAGCAAGCTGCCCACAATGTCGAAGACGCGCTTGGCGATACGAAATGCAAGTGTGCCACCTGAAGCGGCCCGCCGATCCCGGTCCATCAGCCATCCGGCGCCGGGTTCCCTTGGGCGGATGGCAACCGCCCTTTCAAATTGAAATGCGCGTTCAAACATATGACTCAAACCAAATAAATCGCCCCCGTCTGATTTTAGGCCGATCATTATGATTTACCTAGAAATTTTCGCGTAATTGAAGAGTGTGTTAACGAAATACAATTCAAGGTTGTGAAAAATTGTAGTTAACTGCGGTATGTCGTATCTGACTCACCCTCAAGCAGGGTCACCAGATAGCGCCCATAGGCGTTTTTCTGGTGCTTCTGTGCCGCAATTGCCAGATCCGCCGAATCGATCCAGCCGCGCTTGAAGGCAATCTCCTCGGGGCATCCGACTTGCAGCCCTTGGCGCGCCTGAAGGGCGCGGACGAAATTGGCCGCGTCCAGCAACGCATCATGGGTGCCGGTGTCCAGCCAGGCAAACCCCCGGCCAAGACGCTCAACCGAAAGTTGCCCGTCATTCAGATAGGATTCCAGCAAGCTGGTGATTTCAAGTTCGCCGCGCGCCGAAGGAACCACATGCCGCGCCCGATCCGGTGCTGAGCCATCCAGAAAATACAGCCCCGTCACCGCAAATGGCGATGCGGGGTTTTGAGGCTTCTCAACAATCGACGTCACGCGCCCGCCGGGATCGAACCCGAGCACGCCATACAGCCTTGGATCGCTGACCTGATAACCAAATACTGTGCCCGCCGGATTGGCAGCAGCCCGGCCCAGAATCTGCGAAAGCCCCTGACCAAAAAAAACGTTGTCGCCCAGGATCATCGCTGACGGCGCGCCATCCAGCCAGTCCTCGGCCAGCAGATAGGATTGCGCCAGCCCATCAGGCGACGGCTGCACGATGTAATCAAGCCGCAGCCCCCATTGTGAGCCATCGCCAAGAAGCTCGCGAAACTGATCTTTGTGTTCGGGCGTCGTGATGACGGCAACGTCACGAATTCCCGCCAGCATCAGAACACTCAGCGGGTAATAGATCATCGGTTTGTCGTATAACGGCAGCAGCTGCTTGGACACGCTGAGTGTCGCCGGATAAAGCTGCGTGCCGGATCCGCCAGCCAACAAGATGCCTTTGCGGTTCATGCGGTTTCCGCCGCGGTTTTTGCCAGTTCGGCACGATCCTGAAGGGCTGCGACAATCCCCGGCAGGGCGGCCGCCCAATCCGGCCGCGTGATACCGAACACGCTCTGCGTTGTCGTACAATCCAATCGCGAGTTCAGCGGCCTCGGGACAGGGTCGGCAAATTCTTGCGTCGTGATATCTTCGACCAGTATCCTCTGGCGCGCGGCTGCAAAGACCGCGCGCGCCAGGTCGGCCCAACTGACATCCGGCGCACCGGAATAGTGATAGATGCCGCCCGGTGCCGAACCATTCGCCAGGTGATCGGCAATTTGCAGAACCGCGCGCGCCAGATCGTCGGCGGGCGTCGGCCCGCCAATCTGATCTGCCACGACCGAGACCTGTTCACGGGTCCGACCGGCATCCAGCATTGCGGATACGAAGGTCTTACCCCACGCGGAAATCACCCAGGAGGTACGCAGCACCACATACGGCACATCGCTGTCACCAAACGCAGCCACAACGCCTTGTTCACCGATCAGCTTAGATTGCCCATAAACCGTTTCCGGTTCAGTCGGATCGTCTGGGCGCCAACGATGTTCCCCGGCGCCACCAAAAACGTAATCGGTCGAGATCTGAATGAACGGCAGTCCGCGTTTTGCGGCGGCCGCTGCCATGATACCCGGTGCCGTTCCGTTCACCGCCATTGCCGTCACGGCTTGCGATTCTGCAAGGCCCACGGCCGTCATCGCCGCGGCATTGACGACCACGTCAGCAGCCGTATTTGCGATGATGTCAGCGCAAATCGCGGGCGTCATCAGGTCAGCATCCGATCGGTCCAGCAAGATCAGATTGACGGGATGCGACCGCTTTGCCGCTGCACAGGCCAGTGCCTGGCCCAGCTGACCGTCCTTGCCGAATACCAAAACCGTTAACGCGATTGCAGCGCCTCCCTTGAAATGGCGCGAAGCTGCGCCCCAAAGCACCATAACAATCCTAACACCTTGCGGTATGGTTAATTTTACGAAAATTTTCTGAATTCAATCTGCTGGCCCATGTCCGGCTGGTCCGCTAGCCTGCCGGTCATGCTGGATGTTGCCACCACATCAATAAACGGGCCATTGATCCTGACGCCGCGCCGGATGATGGATGACCGTGGAAGCTTTGCCGAAGTCTGGAATGCAAGGACGATGGCGGCGATCGGTCTGAATCAGCGCTTTGTTCAGGACAATCAATCCACCTCCTCTGCCGCCGGGACGGTGCGCGGGCTGCACTATCAGGCGCCACCGGCTGCGCAGGGCAAGCTGGTGCGCTGCGTTGCCGGCGCGCTTTGGGATATTGCGGTCGATGTGCGGCGCGGTTCGCCAACATACGGCCAATGGGCGGGGGTCGAGCTGTCGGCAGAAAACGGTCGCCAATTCTGGATACCACCGGGGTTTCTGCACGGCTTTGTCACCCGGGTTGATGATACGATCTGCCTGTACAAATGCACCGCGCATTATGATGCGGATGCCGACGGGGCGGTTTTGTGGAATGACCCGGACCTGGCGATCGACTGGGGGTGCGCCCCGGATCACGCCGTGCTCAGCGCGCGCGACGCCGCCGCGCCCCGGTTTGCGGATTGGGACAGCCCATTTGAACAGGGGCGCTGACCATGAGCACGCGCGGTTCGATACTTGTCACAGGTGGTGCAGGGTTCATCGGCTCTGCCGTTGTCCGCATGCTTGTTGCGCGGGGCGAAACGGTGGTGAACCTTGATGCGCTGACCTATGCGGCCTGCCTCGACAGCATTAGCGAGGTGGCTGGCAGCCCACTTTACAGATTTGAAGAATGCGACATCCGGGATCGGTCCAACCTGGACCGGATATTCAAACTGCATCGGCCGCGTGCTGTGATTCACCTTGCCGCCGAATCCCATGTGGACAGGTCAATCGACGCGCCATCCGATTTCATCGACACCAATGTCACCGGCACCTTTCGCCTGCTTGAAGCGGCCCGCGCCCATCGCGACGGGTCGGATGCCCCTGACGATTTTCGCTTCCTGCATGTTTCAACGGATGAGGTTTTCGGCAGCCTTGGTCCTGACGGTCAGTTTGATGAGGGGACGCCATACGCCCCAAACAGTCCCTATTCCGCCTCAAAAGCTGCTTCAGATCATCTGGTCCGGGCCTGGGGCGCGACCTATGGCCTGCCGATCCTGCTGTGCAATTGTTCGAACAACTACGGTCCCTTTCAGTTTCCGGAAAAACTGATCCCGGTCGTTATCCTGGCCGCTCTGTCCGGTCAGCCGATCCCGATCTATGGCCAGGGGGCCAATGTGCGCGATTGGCTGTATGTCGAAGATCACGCGGCTGCGTTGCTGCAGGTTCTGGAGGCTGGCCAGATCGGCAGCACCTACGCAATAGGCGGCAATGCCGAAGTGTCGAACCTCGATCTGGTGCGCAGGCTTTGTGCGCTTCTGGATGAACGTCGCCCCGGCAACGCGCCCCACGCAGGCCTTATCAAACACGTCACCGACCACCCCGGCCACGACGCCCGCTATGCGATCAACGCCACCCGGATCCGGGAGGAGCTTGGCTGGCAACCCTCGGTCACGTTGGAACAGGGGCTGGCACGGACCGTTGACTGGTATCTGACCAATCAAAGCTGGTGGCAGGCGCTGCAAACCCGCGATGGGGTCGGCGCGCGCCTTGGGCTTGCGGCGCGGTCGCCGGAATAGGTGTCGGGTCAGTTATTGCCGAAAAGATCCAACAGACCGTCGCGCAACTCCTCTTCCAGCTTGTCGCGGGCAGTATCTTCAAGATCTGCTTCCGGATCGACGCCCAGCTGCTCGGCCACAGCCGCCTTGGCCGCGCTTTCCACCTGTTGCACGGCCTCCTCAACCTGCTCGCCAAGGTTCTCTTTCGCCAGCGCCTCCAGGTCCAGGCGGAATTTCGGCTTTGCCCATGTGCCGGAAATCAACAACGGCACGCGGATGCCCTGACCATCGCCGCCCAGCAGTTCGGGGACGATACGCAGATCCAGCGTCCGCCCACCCAGCCCGATTTTGCCGCCGCCCGTGGCGCTGAACAGCGGTGCTGCCATGGACAGATCGTCATATATCATCACCCCGTCGACCACCCGAAATCGTCCGGTGATCCGATCAAAGATCGTTCTGGTGCCTTCGCCGATGAACGACGTGTCGAGGTTTTTCAGCATGCCGATCAGGTCAAAACCCAGAAGCTCTCCGGCGCCGATGTCGAACGACCCTTCGCCATTCAGCGAATTCATCAGCGCATCCATCGAATTGCCGGATCCCAGAACCGACAGGCTGACGTCGCCAGCTGCGATCAGCCGGTCATAGCCGACAAGCTCGTTCAACAACCGCGAGATGGCAATTGCCGAGCCGGACAGGTTCACGCGGCTTGACAGACCGCCGCGGCCGTTGACAACGACGGACCCGGCAACGCCACCATCGTAGGCTGTCAGCTCTCGGATTTCCGTCACTGCGCGGGAATCTTCCAGCGTTACCAATAAAGATGTCCGGTTCAGCCGCGTCGTGCCCAGGGCAAGCGACGTCGCCGAAAGCGCCAGTTCCGCATCAAGCAATGACAGCGCACTGACATCAATCGGATCGTTGGACCAGCCGGTGGTTTCGCCGCCCGCGTCCCGCTTGGCACCGCCGCCGGTTTCCGCCGCCGACAGGTCAAAATCACCCAGCGACAGGTTGGCCTTGATCCTTGGCCGTGCCCCGCCAAACGTGACATCCGCCGCACCGGTGATGGCATTCTGGTCCAGAGTCACGGCCAGATCACGCAGATTGAGGGTCGAATCCGTGAATGTCACATTGCTGGCAACCCGCAACTTGTCCCGGCCCAGGCCGTCGGACAACTTGGGCACAGGCTGACCCAATGCGGCCATCAGACCGGCAAGATCATCCAGGTTCCCGTCCATTGTGCCAGCCGCCGCCAGTGGAGAAATCCCCGCGCGGCCATTGAATTCAATCTTGGAACCTCCGGCCTGCGCGGCCAGTTCAACCGGCACCGCGCCGCCATCCAAAAACGAAGCAAAACCCGAAACGGTTGAGGACAGCGACACCGGCGCACCGTTCAGCCTTGCCGAAAGATCCACGGTCGCGTCACCGGCGAATTCGGGAATTTCGACAGTCGCGTCCATGGAACGCAGATCTGTGCTTGTGCCATCAGCGCCAATAAACGTCAGCGATCCGTTCGACACCACGGCCCGGTCCAGCGAAAACGCGCGCGGCCCCGATCCCGTACCGGATTGCCCGGCGGCGTCTGATCCCGACCCCTCAGCTGCGAAGTCCCAGTTGGCGCGCCCATCGCGCCCGGCCTCAAGCAGGATACGCGGTGTATCCAGTTGGACCCCCTTGATACGCACATCGCCCCGGATCAGGGGCATCAGTTCGACAGCGACGGACAGGCCGTCAGCCTCAAGCATCGGGCCCTTGTCGGACCAATCGGCGTTGGCAATGCGCAACGCCCCGGTTTGCACCCCAATGTTGGGCCAGATCGACGGGCGGACATCGCCGCTGATCGTCAGGGCGCGGCCCGTTGTGCTTTCAAACTTATCCTCGGCAATGCGCGCAATCCGATCCGCGGGCAAAAGAAACAGCGCCCCGACCGCAATCACGATCAGGACAACCAACAGACCGATAAATCGAAAAACCCACCGCATGGCAAACCTCACACACTAGAAACGCACACTCTCAGCCAACCTAACCTTCGCCGGGGTCCGGGAAAAGGCCTCAGTCCAACTGGCTGAGCGCTTCTGGCGTCAACAGGCGCGGATCGACACCGGTATCGAAACGATAATCCGCCCAGCCAAGCAATGTCGCACGCTGTGTTTGGTGGTTGACCATCTCCATTTCTGAGGCGCGCCAGATGCCATTGGAATATTGCTGATACCCGCGGATCGACAGAGTCTTGAGCGGCGCCGTGCCACGCCCATAATACTCAACCGCAAGCAATTTCAGCGTTTTCTGTGTCAGCCAGAGCCTTTGGCGCGCGGATTTTGAACCAGACTTGGGAAACCGGTCCAGGACGTGGCAAGTCTCGGGCGTGTCCGGGCACGGTCCGTCCCCCAGCCAGACAAACCGATAATCGTCGGGCGATTGATCAACCATGTCCTGATAGGTGAATTCGCTGCCCACGAATTTGCCCGCCCGCCCCGCCGCATTGATCTTGCGGGTCTTGCCAAGGGCCGGAAGATACAGCCACTGATCGTCGCGCCGGTCGCGATAACTGTGGGTCAGAAGCGCGGTGTTGCGGATATCTGCTGGCGCGTCGACGATAATCAGCGTGCGCCCACCACCCGCGCTGTTCGCGGTCACCATCCGAAACGCACGGCTTCCCGTGGTGCCGCCACGGTCGCGCAGCGTCATTGTCACCGATACTTCAAGGTCACGCCACCCGGCGGTGGCTTCGGCGGCTTTCTCGGCAATGCGGCGACCAAAGGTCTCGGCCTCGGTCTGGGCGGCTGACGGGGTCGCCAACGCGCAGAATATCGCAGCGATCATCAGTCTCATGCCCGATCCTTCGCAAATCGCACCAGCAATGGTGCCAGTAAAAACACATCCGTCAGCAGCGCAATGCCAACCACCAGCGCGGTCAACGCACCGATATGCGCGTTGATCGCAAAGCCCGAGGTTGCCAGAACCGCAAACCCCAGAATGATCGCGGCCGAGGTGATTGTGATCGCGATCCCGACACTGCGAAAGGTGCGCTGCAGCGCCTGCTGCGCCGATCGTCCGGCCCGCCGGTGGCGCAGGAAGTGCATCATCAGATGCACCGTGTCATCGACAACGATCCCAAAGGTCATGGTCGTCACGATGGCCGATCCCAGGTTCACATCCCGCCAGACCAGCCCCCAGGCACCAAACGCCAGAAGTGCGGGCAGAATATTGGGGATCAGGCTCAGCACGCCAAAGCGAAAACTTCGCAGGGCGACGACCATGATTGCCGAGACCAGAAGCAGCACGGTGAACATGCCCGTCACCATCGCCAGATTATTGCGTCTGGTCTGCGCCGCGAAAGCAAGGGCCACACCCGCCGCGGGCGCTGCGATCAGGGGCGTGTGTTCAAGCATCCAGCCCTCGGCATCTGCGGCGAGGGCCTCAAGATCCGAAGACCGCTGGAACCTAACTGCGGCGGTGACGCGGGTTTGGCGGCGATCTACATCCAGCAGTGCGTCCATTGACTGCCCGTCCGGCAATGACAACTCGTAAAGCAGCATCAACTGCGCGCTGGCTTCGGCACTGTCCGGCAGGTTCGGGCCATCCGGGTCCATCGCATGTTGCAACGCCTCCAACACGTCACTGATTGCCGCGACCGAAGTGACGCCCGGCTGCGCCCGCAGCCAGTCGGCAATGTCACTGATCTGCGCCATGACCGGCGGATCAAACACAGTCTGCGCATTCGCGGCGGTGATCGGGAACAGCAGCGCATCGACGCCGCCGATCGATTCTTCCATCGCATCGGTGGCCAGCCGATAGTCAAAGCTTGTGTCAAAATACCGGTGAAAGATGTCGTTGGACCCAAGCCGCGCCAGTCCAGACACCGCGACCAGAACAAGGCAGACAAAAAGCGCGATCAGCCATTTTGATCGCAGGATGACCCAGCTGGCCAGCCTTTCCATCCAGACATCCGGCGGGCGCAATGGTCGGATTGATACTGCGGGCAGTTTCAGAAGGGCGAATGGTAGAAAGGTCATCGTTGCGACCCACCCAACCACCAGCCCCGCCGCCACCAGATTGCCCATTTGCCGCAACGGCGGGGATTCGGCGAAATTCATGCACAGGAATCCGATCGCTGTTGTCAGCGTCGTCACTGCCACAGGCCCGAAATTCTCGGACAAGGCGCGATTGACGGCTGCGGTGCGGTCAAACCCATCCGCACGCGCGCGGCCATGATGGACGATGACGTGGACGCAGCTGGCCGTGATCAAAACCATCGAGGCGAGCGGGCTGATCGCCGTCCCCGGCGTGATCGCGATCCCGACCCATCCGGCAAAGCCCAGCGATGCAAGCGTTGCGGCGAATGCCGCCACCAACGCTCCGGCAACAGCGGTCAGCGAACCGACACCCAACGCCAACAACATGGCAGAGCCAACCGCGACTATTGGCACCAGCCCGAAAAGATCCCGTTTCGCAGCCATGTTGAATGTCGCATCCGCAAGCAATGCGCCGGACAGGAAGATTTCGACATCCGGCCATGCCCCACGCCAATGATCCCGGAATTCGGCGGCCGAGCGCAAGATCCCGTCGCGCGTTGTCCCGTCTTCAAGATTTTGCCTCAAGGTCAGCGTCACAACCGCCGCCCGCCCATCGGCCGAGATGGCGCGATTGACCAGTTCGGGCGCGCCAAGCGCCTGTTCGCGCAGGGCGTCAAGCTGCGCCGGGTCGATATGGGACGGGTCCGCAATCAACGGTCCGACGTCCAGAGCGCCCTCATTGGAGGAAGCATGTGTATGATTTGTGATCGCATCACTGCGCAACACACCGGGAAGATCGGCGGCGGCCTGGCGCATCTCTTCAAGGCGGGCAAGGCGTGACGGGGTAAACATGTCACCCGTCTTTGCGCGCGCCATCAGGGTCAGCGTTCCGGCACCCGCAAACCGTTCGGCCATCGCCTGAAGGCGGGCGACGTCGGCGTTGTCGTCACCAAAGAAGTCCCGGTTGTCGCTGGAAAACTCCAGTCGCGCCAATCCCAATGCAACCAGACCTGTGACAATCAGCGCCAGCACGGAAAACAGCCAGGGGCGCGCCACGAAGGCGGTACCATACCAGCCAGAAATACGCGTCAGCCAATCGGTGCGAGGTGCGGTATTCGGACGCTCAATGGGCGTGTTCATGGCCCGCAATCTGGGACACTTGGCCTGTCTTGGCAATGTGACGAATTCGCCGCCTTGGCGGCGTTTTCCCTGTGGCGGCAGGTCGCGGGCTTCGCGCGATGGGAACTGCGCGAAAAAGACCCTATTTCGCGCCAATCCCAGTCGCACGGCCAAGAATATCGACACCTTGCATGTGCCAGAAATGCAGCAGATCTATGAAGATCCAGTTTTCTGCCAGCTTGTCGTCCCGGCGACGATACATATCAATCACCCGCATGTCGCCGGGCCTGCTCGTTGCAGGCATCCCCATAAAGCCACCATGATGGGTCAGCGTCAGGTTTGGCCAACCGAAGAAGCCACCGAAATGCCCTTCGGCGATCTTGGCGATATGGCCGTTGAAGGTGCGGTCGCGAAACGCATCCCGGAACGGGCCCGAGTGCTGCTGCGCGTAGCGCTCGATCGTATAGGTCGCGCCAATTCCCGCGGGCCCCCACCAGATCATATCCTCGTGCCAGGTGCGGCGCAGCTCCTCAACCAGCGGTTCACTGCGCCCGCCCGACCAGTTCTTGATGTCCCCGACCATCGCATTGATCGCAGCCAGGGTTTTCACGCCCGCTGTCGGATCCTGCGCTTCGAACAACTGGCCATCATGGGTCATCGGACCGGGCTGCACCCCTGCAGCGGCCGTCTGTGGCGGGAACGGAGATTGCCCGGCCTGCTGCATCAGATGCGGGATATCGAAGAACATCGCGGTTTCGGCGATCTTGCCATTCTCGACCCGGTTGAACTCGCAATAGCGCAGGAATGCCATTTTGCCGGTCGGCCGTATCCCCAGCCAGGGCGCGTCGAACAGCCCCATCAGATGCCCCATCGAGACGACCCAGGTTGACGCAAATCCGTCAATCTGGTTCCGCCCGGCAATGAAAATATCCTGCCGACGCTGCAAATGGCAAAGCGCGGTCCGCAGCGGCTGCCAGAACTGCCCGGCCACCGCCTGCGCGCTGGTCAGTTCGTTGAACGGATGAAATCCACGCCACAGGTAATCATCGGCTAGATGCTGGCGCATAACCTCGGCGATCCCATCAGCTTGGGCGGCGTCCAATGCCGCATAGTACCCCTGAATCAGAGCCTTCTCTGCCTGAAAATCGCTCACCGCAGCTTATCCTTTGTGCAACAAAATCTGCTTCCAGATCGCGGTTTCGTCGTACAGCACATATTCGCGCCGCAGCCCCCAGGGGCCGAAATCAGCATGCGCAAAACCCATGACATAGACCTCGGCGCCGCTTGGGGTGCCAAAGGCGCCCCAGCCGTCGTGCTTGCCGTGCAGCGACCAGCGGATCGCCGCCCGCGGGCCCAGCATGGGATCATCTCGGCCAATCTGATGTTCAATCGTGAACGTCGCAGAAGGGAAGGCCGACCGCAGCGACATCCAGAAATGCTCTGCCGCCGCCCAGGAATGTTCTTCGACGCCACCGGGGTATGACAACCCGCAGGCCCTGTCGTAATCCGATTGGATCACCGCAACATCTGCCTGCATGATCCGGTTCAGCAGGCTTGCGTATTTCTGGCCCCATTCGTTGTCGTTCCCGCGCCCCAGATACGGACCCGGCTGATCCTGATCCGGCGTGAACGGACGATTGGCCGTCGCTGGCCCGCCTTCGGCTTCAATCTGACTGCGTGCATAATCTTCGGGCAATATTCCCATCTGCCGACAGATCGCGTCCTGATCGCGCGCCAGCCATTCATCGTTGATAACATCGTCTTTGGCATGACAATCAGCAATGGCGCGAAACTTCAGCTTCGTTCCCGTTGGCGGGCCGAATGCCCCGTGCCCGGAGTGGGTCGCGGTGCAGAAAATGCGATGCGATGACAGCATCCCGTCTTCCGGTGATCCCGACCAGATCACATCTTCGCCCAGCAACTGCCGGTCGGGAAATTCCGCCAGCGTCGCCAGCGTGCCGTCTATCACGGCTTGCCGCCCGACACCGATCCCGGAAGACAGACGGAAGATCAGATCTTCGGCATACCAGTCATGCAGACGATATATGCCCCGCCCTTCCCAGATTTCGCGCGTGATCCCGATGATGTAATCCGGGAAGTCCTTCCAGCGGTTGCTGAACCCTTGCATATTGCCTCCGTGGCCTTAGTAAAACGCCCGCATTGCGCGCGGACCAATGGGCGTTTCAACCAACATACAGACGCTTTTCGCGTTGCTTAAGTCAGGTCGATGACGCCCCTTGCAAACGTATTCAACACATACCCACCTCGCTTTCAGCAAGACAAGCGATTTATCGGTAAATGGGAACATCGCCGGGCCAATTTCGTATTGGGGCTTGCCACTTGTTGCGTGCTGGCCCTAGGCTTTGCACGCGATTGCAAAGTGACCTCCGGGGGCAAACATGGCCGAAATCCAGTTAAAAGAAATCTCAAAACGCTGGGGCGATTTTGTCGGCGTTCACAAATTCAACCTGACCATCGCGGATCAGGAGTTTCTGGTTCTGCTTGGCCCCTCTGGCTGCGGCAAGACCACGACCATGCGGATGATCGCGGGGCTTGAGGACGCGACCGAGGGCGACATCTTCGTCGACGGCAAACGCATCAATGATCTGGACCCCAAAGATCGCGATGTGGCGATGGTGTTCCAATCCTACGCGCTGTACCCGAACATGAATGTTTACGACAACATCCGCTTTCCACTGAAAGTTCGCAAAGTCCCTGAGGCCGAGCATAAGGACCGCGTCATGCGCGCGTCGGCCATGGTCGAGCTTGATGATTTTCTGCATCGTCGCCCGTCCGAACTGTCGGGCGGTCAGCGACAGCGTGTAGCCCTGGCCCGCGCCATCGTACGCGAACCCAATGTGTTCCTGATGGACGAACCGCTCAGCAACCTCGACGCCAAGCTGCGGGTGTCGACCCGGGCGCAAATCAAGAACCTCAGCCATGATCTGAAGGTCACGACCATCTACGTGACCCATGACCAGATCGAGGCGATGACCCTTGCCGACCGGGTGGTGGTTATGAACCAGGGCATCGTTCAGCAGGTCGGCACCCCGACCGATATCTACGACACACCTGCCAATACCTTCGTTGCCGGCTTTATCGGCTCTCCGGCGATGAACCTGATCGACGGCACGATCAAAGGCGGCGTTTTCGAAGCAGATGCCATCCGCGTCGAAGGCCTGAATGCGCAGGACGGGCCCGTAACCCTGGGATTCCGGGCCGAGGATGCGTCAATCTCGGCCGACGCGGCGCAGATTTCTGCGCCGGTCTATTCGCTGGAATTGCTGGGGGATGCGACAATGGTCACCGCCCGTGTCGGAGGGGTCATTGTCGCCATCAAGGCAGACAAGGATTATCGCGCCAAGATCGGCGATCCGATTCACGCCAGCGTTCCGGTCGGCATCTGCCATCTGTTTGATGCAGAAAGCGGCGCCCATCTGTGACCCAACCCATCGCAACCTCGCGCGAAGTTGCTGAGCGTGTCGGGGTCAGCCGATCCGCCGTCAGCCGTGTTTTTACGCAAGGCGCATCCGTTTCACCCCAAATGGCCGAACGTGTTCGCAAAGCCGCGTCCGAGCTTGGCTATCGCCCCAACGCGCTTGCCCGGTCCCTGATCACCGGCAACAGCCGGATCATCGGCCTTGTCGTCGCCTACCTCGATAACTTTTTCTATCCGCAGGCGATCAAGGCGCTGTCACACCAACTCAAGCAGCGCGGCTACCACGTGTTGATGTTCATGGCGCCGAAAACAGCCGGTGATGTGGATGACGTATTACGAGAGATTCTGGATTATCAGGTTGATGGTCTGATTCTGGCCTCGGTCGCGATGTCTTCTGACCTGACCGAACAATGTCGGCAGGCTGGCATCCCGGTGGTTCTGTTCAACCGCACCCAGCCGGGCGCGAATGTGACGTCAGTCACCTCGGACAATGTGGCGGGGGGAAAGCAGGTGGCGCGGTTGCTGGCTGAAACAGGTCACCGCAATGTGGCCTATGTTGCAGGATGGGAAGGCGCGTCGACACAGCAGGATCGCGAAGCCGGGTTTCGCGCAGGCCTCGCCCAGGCGGGGCTGACGCTGAATGGCCGCGCCGTGGGCAATTTTGAGACCGAAGCCGCGCGACAGGCCGCCCGCGATCTTATGTCGGCGCCCGGGAACAGGCGCGACGCGATCTTTGTTGCCAATGACCACATGGCCTTTGCGGTCATGGATGTATTGCGGTTCGAGCTTGGGCTTCGGATCCCCGAGGATCTGTCCGTCATTGGCTTTGACGATGTGCCGATGGCGGCCTGGCCGACCTATGATCTGACCACCGTGCGCCAGCCCACTGATCAGATGTCAATCGCCACGGCGGATACGCTTCTGACCCAAATCAAAGACCCGATCGCCGCGCCGACGCGGATCGAACTTGCCTGCGAATTGATCCGGCGCGGCTCGCTCCGCGCCCGGTAGAGTGGTCGGTCGTCGGGTTGGATCTGTCATCCGCCGACCTTGCGGGCCGTTGGGTTTGCCGCGACCAGACAGGCTCAGACGATACCGGCAACCTTCAATGCTGCATGCACTGCCGACGGCGTTGCCGGAACCTGCCGGATGCGCACGCCTGTCGCGTGATGAATCGCGTTCAGAATGGCAGGTGCGGTCGGGATCAGCACATGTTCACCCAGTCCCTTGGCGCCGTACGGACCGTGGGCGTCCGGTTCTTCGATGATATGCGTTTCAATCGGCGGGATGTCCCCAATGGTCGGGATAAGGTAATCATGCAGATTCTCGGTGCGCCCGGGCAGGTATTCCTCCATCAGTGCCATGCCAAGCCCCTGGGCAATGCCGCCATGCACCTGGCCTTCAACCAGCAGCGGATTGATCGCCTGTCCCACGTCATGGGCCGCCGTGAACCCCAGCGCCCGAACGGTGCCTAGATCCAAATCAACCTCTACCGTTGCAAGATGCGCGGCATAGCCGAATTGGGCATAAGGATGGCCCTGACCGTTTTCGTCCATCGGGCTGGTCGGCGGGTCATAGGTCTCACACGCCGCGACGACATAGCCGTCAGAATCCGTTTTCAGCCGATTCAGAGACAACTTATGCATTTCTTCACCATCCCGGATGGTCAGAACACCATCGTCTGTCGCGATCAAAGCCTCCGGCCCGGCATTGACCAGCGCCAGCAGGTTCGCGCGCAATGCCGCGCCCGAACGCAACGCGGCCGCCCCCGAAACATAGGTTTGGCGCGACGCCGAGGTTTTGCCGCCGTCCGGGGTCACATCCGTATCCGCGCCCACCAGCGTTACAGCCTCCAGCGGCAGGCCCGCGGCCTGTGCAAAGATCTGCGCGATCACGGTGTTGGACCCCTGGCCAATATCCATGGCCCCCTGATGCAGCACAAACGTCCCATCGGCCCGCAACCCCGATTTTATTGTCGAGGGGTTCGCAAGTGCGGTATTCCCGCACCCATACCAGCCCGATGCAACACCGATACCACGGCGCAGATGGCCACCGGATCTGTTGAACGAAGCACAGTCCGCGCGACCGGCCTTCCAGGCGGGGCGCAATGCCTCCACGCAGGCCCCGATCCCGACACCTTGCGTGAATATCTGGCCGCAGACTGTCGCGTCGCCGTTGCGCAGCGCATTTCGGATACGGAATTCCAGCGGGTCAATTCCCAGCGCTTCGGCCAGTTCGTCAAAAAGACATTCCTGCGCAATCGCCCCCTGCGGCACGCCGAACCCGCGAAACGCGCCCGCCGGGGGGCAATGGGTGTGAATCGCGCGTGCGCTGGCGCGATAGTCTGCAACCCGGTACGGCCCCGAGGCATGGACCGGCACGCGCACCGATACGGTCGGGCCCCAGCTGGCATAGGCCCCGGTGTTGAAATCCCCCTTCAGATCAAAGCCCGAGATTTTCCCCTCCGCCGTTGCGCCCACGCGGGCCGTAATCTGGGACGGATGCCGCTTGGTGGTCGATTGCATCGATTCGCGCCGCGAAAAAGCGATCCGGACCGGTTGCCCGGTCTTCAATGCCGCCAGCGCCAACAACGGCTGAACCGAAACATCAAGTTTCGAGCCGAATCCACCGCCAGTCGCCGTAGGAACAATCCGAATGCGAGAGGCTGGCCAGCCCAGAATCCTCTCCAACGCTTCCCGATCCATCACCGGGGCCTGGGTGCAGGCGTGAACCTCGATCCGGTCGCCGACCGGCACAGCATATCCCGCTTCCGGTTCGATATAGGCGTGTTCGACGAAGCCGGTCGTGAACGTGCCTTCAACCACCACATCCGCGTTTTTCAGCGCGGCCTCCGGGTCGCCGTGCAGCACGAAGCCGCTGCACATCACATTGTCTGACAGGTCAGGATTCAGCGGATCGGCGTCTGGCAGCAGCGCCTCATGCGGGGTCGCCATCGCGGGCAGGGGGGTCCAGGTCACGGGAAAACTGTCGGCGTCAAATGCGGCCATGGCGTCGGCCTCTCCAACGACGGCGGCGACAGCCTCTCCGCGAAATCGGGCGGTGGTTTCTGCAAATACCGGTTGGTCGACAAATCCGGGAATCACACCAAAGCGGTTCTGGCCAGGCACATCCGCCGCCGTCAGGACCGTCGTCAGCCCCGGCGTTTCTGCAACAAACCGCGCGACGTCGCCCATCGCAAACGCCGCATGTGCATGGGGTGAGCGGATGATGCGAAGCGACAGCGTCCCCGGCGGTGCGACGTCATCGCCAAATGCTTCGGTCCCGTTGACCTTTGCCACACCGTCAACCCGCCGGACCGAGGTTCCGACCGCGCCTGACCCATCTGGCGCACCCGTCAGCGCCCCCACATCCACAACCGCGCCGATGATCTTGCGATAGCCCGTGCAACGGCAAAGCACGCCGCCCAGCGCACCCTTGACCTGATCTGGCGTCGGTTCAGGAACTGCGCGCAACAGCGCCACAGCCGCGACCATCATCCCCGGCGTGCAGATCCCGCATTGCGCTGCCTGATGATTTTGAAAGCTCTCTGCCAGTCGCGCGGCCAATGGGTCGCCCTCGACCAGTCCGGCCTGCGTCTCAACCTGCCGCCCCGCTGCTTGCTGCGTCGGCATCAGGCAGGCGCAGACCGGCGCGCCATCGACCAGAACCGTGCAGGCCCCGCAGTCGCCCGCATTGCAACCGACCTTGACGTCCCGCGATCCTAACCGTTCCCGCAACGAATGGCTCAGCCGTTCGCCGTTCGCCGGTTCACAAAGGACCGGCGTGCCATCCAGAACGAAACCGGTCGCCGGGGTGCTGGAGGTCTTATCCATCACCTGGCCCCAATGCCGCGCAAAGAGTATCCTTGATTAACCGTTCAACCGCCAAGGTCCGATACGTCGCGCTGCCCCGAACGTCATCTATCGGGGTAAGCGGCGCCAGCGCGCTGGGCGGAATTTCAAGGGTCCGAACGTTGGCCGCTTCCAAACCAATCAGGCTCTGTTCCAGCGCAAACAGACGCTGCGCAACCGCTGAACAGGCCCCCACCGCGACGCGCGCCCCGGCGATTTTCCTGGCGTCATCCAGCCAGACGTTCGCTGCAACCATCGAGATCGAGATCACCAGATACCGCCTTGCGCCAAGTTTCGCGAAACTGCCGCGCGCCCCTGTCGGCTGGGCCGGTATGTGCAGCGCCGTCAATATCTCTTCAGGGCGCAATGCTGTCTGACGAACCCCCCGCAGAAAGTCCCCCAAAGGCATCCGCCGCGTCCCGGCTTGTGAGCTGAGCGCCACGTCAGCCTCCAGCGTCAGCAACGGCGGCACTCCGTCCGCTGCGGGTGAGGCGTTGCAAAGATTTCCGGCAACTGTCCCGACATTCTGGATTTGTACCGATCCGACCTCGCGCGCTGCTGCCTTCAACCCGTCAAATACCGGCGGCAGTGGGGCTGTGATCACATCGCTCCACGTTGTCGCGGCGCCAATCCGCCATCCGTCGCCGTCACGCTCTATCCCGCGCAGGCCGCGCACTCGGCTGATGTCCAATAGCGCGGCAGGCGGCGGCCCATCGCCCTGGGCCGGAAACAGATCGGTGCCGCCTGCGACGACGCGCGCTGACCCGTCCGCCAGCAGCGGCCAGATGTCATCCAGCGATGTCGGCGCATGATAACTCATCAGGTCCTGTGTCCCAGCGGCCGGTCAAATAGACGTCCGTGTCCGCCGCGAAGTCAACGGCCAACTGCACCTGTTGGCAAGCCGCCACAGCTGTGATTGCCTGCCAGGATGATCCGCCTGTTGATCCTACCCGGCCTCAGCTTCCTGGCGTTCGCATTCTGGGCAGACGACGCGTTTGCCCACGCGTCCGAAGGCGGATTTGTCCTGCTTTTGCCAACGCGCCTTTATATCCTGTCAGGCTGCGCCGCTGTCGCGCTGTCGGTGCTGATCGTCGGCCTGATGCCGGGGCGCTGGTTGGAGCGTATTTTCACGCCACTGCGGATCGGCGTTGCGCGGCGTCCAAAAGGTCAGTGGATCACCAGCCTTGCCGCTACAGTAGCAGTGTTTGGCCTGGTCGCAATTGGCTGGTTCGGTCCGCATGACCCGCTTGGCAACCTGTTGCCGCTGACGATCTGGACGCTGTTCTGGATTGGTTTTGTGGTTATACAGGCCCTTATTGGCGATCTTTGGGCCTGGATAAACCCATGGAGCGGGCTTGCCGCACTGATCGGACCAGACAAGGCACCCGTCGCCTTGCCGGATCGCCTTGGCCACTGGCCCGGAGTCGTCAGCCTGATCGCATTCGCGCTGTTCGCGCTGGTCTATCCCGCGCCCGACGACCCGTCGCGTCTGGCGGTTTTGGTCGCCGCCTATTGGTCGCTTATGTTCCTCGGCTGCCTGTTGTTTGGCGCCGAAATCTGGTTGCCGCGGGCCGAGTGCTTCACGATCCTGCTGCGTCTTTTTGCCAGCCTTGCGCCCCTACGCCGCAGCGATGCCTGGGCGTTGGGGCTTTCAGGCTGGCGCGCATTTCACCTGCCAACTCCCCCGGTCAGCCTTGCTGTTTTTATTATCGCCCTCTTGGGTATCGGTAGTTTCGATGGATTGAACGAGACATTCTGGTGGTTGGTTCAGATCGGTGTGAACCCGCTGGAATTCCCCGGTCGCTCGGCCCTGATTGGCCGCACCACCCTGGGGCTTGTCGCAGCCGTTGCCTTGCTGATCGCCCTGTTCGCCGCCTGCGTCTGGTCCGGGCTTTGGCTAGCGGATCGCAGCCAGGCACCATCGCCGTCATTCTCTGCGGCGTTCGGCCACCTGTCTTTGTCGCTGCTGCCAATCGCGCTTGGGTACCATCTGGCCCATTTCCTCGTCGCATTTCTGGTGAACATTCAATACGTCGCCGTCGCCCTGTCCGACCCCCTGCAATCTGGCCGCGACATCCTCAACCTTGGCGACCACTATGTCTCAACCGGCTTCCTGAAGTCCCGCGACCCGGTGCGCGCCATCTGGCAGACCCAAGCCGGAGTTATCGTCGCAGCCCATATTCTTGCTGTGTTCATGGCCCATCACAGCGCCACACAGATGTTCAGATCGCGCAGCCGCACCATGCTCAGCCAGGTGCCGCTGGCCGCGTTCATGGTGCTCTACACGTTATTCGGTCTGTGGCTTCTGGCGACGGCGCGCGGCGCCTGAGCGCAAAAATAGCTGGACATATCAACGGCAACCCGACAGTTTTTCCCTGTTGCCTCGCGTCAGATGGGGCGGATCAACAGGAGGTTTCAAGATGACCAAACGTGACACATCCCGTCCATCACTCAGCCGTCGCGGCGCGCTGAAAACCCTTGGCGCAACCGGGCTGGCCGCCGCCGCCTTGCCGGGGCTCAGCGGTTTTGCACAAGCCCAAAGCTCAGCCCCGATCCGCATCGGGTTTCAGGTTCACCGCACTGGTATCGGCGCTGCCTATGGCCGCTGGTACGACCGTTCAACAACCGCCGCCGTCGTGCGCATCAACGAGATGGGCGGCATAAACGGCCGCCCGGTCGAAATCGTCGCCGAAGATGACGGAACCGACCCCAAACGCGGCGCCGAAGTCGTGGAAAAATTCGCCACGCAGCATGAATGCGACATCGCCTTCGGCACGCTGTTTTCCCACGTGGTCTTCGGTTCCGCCCCCCGCGCTGGCGAGCTGAAACTGCCCTATTTCGTTGTGTCCGAGGGCCACCACGTCGCCTCGGGCGCGCTGAACCGATACACCCTGCAGCCCGGCATTACGGATGTGAAAAGCCAGGTGCAGGCGATGGCCCCCTTTGTGGCCGACAATCTGGGCAAGAAGGTCACAATGATCTTCCCCGATTTCGCCTTCGGCCACGACCACCGCGACTATTTCACCGCTGCGATCGAAGCACAGGGCGGCGAGGTTCTGGCCCATATCGCCATCCCACCGTCCGAGACCAGCTTCACCAAATACTTCCCCCAGATCCCGCGCGAGACCGAGGTGATCTACCACGTCATGGTCGGCCCCGCCGTCCTGACATTCGTCAAGGAAATGGGCGAGTTCTTCGGCCCCAGCAGCCCGGAAATCTTCGGCTTCATCGACAGTCTGGAGGCCGTCGACATGGCCAGCCCTGGCCTCGAATTTCTGGAAGGCAGCTATTTCTGGGAAGGCAACCCCCGCTATGCCCAGGCCAACCAGTCAGACTACGACAAAGCCTACCGCGCGGCAGTGGGGGTGGACGACAACGGCGCCTCGGTCAGTGACCGGAAAGACGTTTCAACCTATTCCCACATGTTCGGCTGTTGGGAGACTTTGAACATCGTCAAAGCCGGAATGGAGGCCGCAGATTACCAAGGCCCGGACGACCGCGCCAAACTGATCGAGGCGGTCGAGGCGATGTCCGACATGCCGCATTCGCTGGACCACCCACAGGGCGCCAAACGCTTCAACGGCAAGACGCACCAAACCTTCGGGCATCAATATATCTCGAAGGTGACAGACGGAAAGCTGGTGCTGGCCGATTGTGTTGAAAAACTCCGAAATCAGAGCGTCGCGGATTTCTTGCGAAAACCTATGAAGCGAAATAGTCGGAAAGCTTTGACCACGAGACAGCGCATGGCTGCGCGTGAGCGCATGTAGGCGATTTGGGCCGACCCCCGCGCCAAAAATTTAGGATCGGGCTGCATGGAAAGAAAAATCATCGTTCAGGCCCTAAAACGGAGTTTTTCAACACAATCGGCCCATACGACGAGTATTGAAGATACGTTGTATGAGGATGAGGTGGATTACACGACGCAGGCGTTTTAATTGGCCAAAGCGGCGGGGCGTGTTTGAACGTCCCACCTGCCGATTCGAAATTGACTCTACTGCTTTCAACGCGTTGTATTTAATGCGCAGATATCTGAAGTTATGAAATGGTAATAATTGCCACCTTTTGGCAAGCGATGGACAAATAAAGAAGGTTTGACGCTTTATGACAAATTTTCCAGTAGCAAATAATGCATTTCCCGACAGGGCAAAAAATATTGCCAGCGAAATAGCTTGTCATGACTGAAGAAGCGATCGGTTATCAGTGGATCAGCTCTGGCGGGTGTGAACGCTGTGACAACGCAGCCGGGTATCATGAGGGCGCAGAACCGTGCAGACCGCATCCAAACTGTGTTTGTCGCGCGGACCCATTTCCGGAACGGAAGAACCGCTGGTCTGGCAAAAACTATACAATCCACATTGACTCTGCCAAGTGGCAGACAAAGAAGAATGGCAAGATGGTGCCGTTCAGGAAAAGCATGCGCAAGGAAAAAAGCCTGACTCTTTATGCTGACGTAAAGGTCGATATATATTGCAAGACAGGTCAGAAATCCGCGCAGGCAACGGTTCGGGTTGTTACAAAGCTGATCGATTGGCTGCAGGCGGAAGAAAAAGACAAACGCGTCAAAGGCATGCCAAACGCTGCGCGGATGGTTCGTAATTTCCGTGACGAAGCCTACAAGAAAGCGGAAATTCTTGCACGTGCACTTAATTGCCCAGCGGGGCTGGCTTGATATGGCAGATCTAGCACAAGTAAACGGAATTGGACCAAAGACGGCAAAAGCCCTGAATGCCGCAGGTATTGAGTGGGTTCACGACCTTATTCGCCGTTCAACGGCGACAATTCATGATATTGTTGATTCACTGGCCTCTATGGACGAAGTGGCCGCCTGGCAACGCGTTGGCCTTTTGGCAGATGTGCACGGCGTCGATACCGAATTGGCAGTTGAATTGGATAAGGCTGGTATTCATTCGGTTGGCGAACTGGCGCGGCAAGATCCGGATGCCCTGGTCAATCTAATGCACGGGATCGGGCGCGTGGAAGCAGGTGTTAACGATGCGTTCAAAATAATTCTGGACGCTACAAGGGTTGACCTGACCGTTGCGACTGCGGGCCAGGTAATTCATGATGACGGCACAGCCGCGGCTGAGGTTGAAGTTTCGGCAGGCTACACCCGAACCAAAACCGACCGGAATGGGTATTTTCGACTTGCCCGCGTTGCGCCTTTGCCCGTCCGGGCGCTGGTAATTCGCAGCCCGAACAGGGGCAGCCGAATTGTCGAGGCTCCGATTTATACGTCGATGAATGAAGCGATCATTGACACGGTCCATATTCTTGATGCCAGTGGCGATCACAATCTGAGCGAGCTTGCTGGCGACAAGATGCCGCCGTTTTCATCATTCCCCATTCGCTCCGAAGTCCGAACAGCGGCCAATCTGCGCGAAGGTGATATTTTGGTGGTGCATAGTTTCTATGCACGCAGCAAACACGCAAAACTGGTTTCGCGGTTGAGAGAGTTTGAGAATGGCGAGTTTATAGCCGCCGCCTATAAAGTCCCCTTGGGAAAGATTCCAAACGGAACGAAATTGCGCGATCTTCTGGAATACGACAATGGAAAGCTGATCGCTTGTGACATGAATGAAGCAGAGATCGAGGATTATCGGGCATTGCTGCGTGACGTGGCCGAAAACCCGGCGAACGATCTTCTGCCGCCGCAATGAAGTCTGGCGCATGCGCGCCGTACCAATGAGCCACCGGCATTCCGACCGTTTTGCCTGGTTCTGCCGTCCGCTACAGACCTATCACATCCCCCCTTGCCCACCGTCACCCCTCAGGGCAACCTCCGCCTTATGGACTTTGGCCCCCACCTCATCCTCGCCATTCTCGAAGGCGCGGTGACCGCGGCGACCCTTGCGCTTACGGCGATGGGGCTGTCCATCGTTTTCGGCGTCATGCGAGTCGTCAATGTCGCCCACGGCGAATTCTATATGCTGGGCGCGGTTTTCGCCTGGTGGATCGCCACCATTATCGGCAGATTGTGTTGAAAAACTCCGAAATCAGAGCGTCGCGGATTTCTTGCGAAAACCTATGAAGCGAAATAGTCGGAAAGCTTTGACCACGAGACAGCGCATGGCTGCGCGTGAGCGCATGTAGGCGATTTGGGCCGACCCCCGCGCCAAAAATTTAGGATCGGGCTGCATGGAAAGAAAAATCATCGTTCAGGCCCTAAAACGGAGTTTTTCAACACAATCGGCACGCATCCGGCACTCGGGTTCGTCGCCGCCCTGCTAATCGCGCCGCTGGTGGTCGGCGCCATGGCCGCCGCCGCTGATCGGCTGATACTGCACCGTATCGACTATGACCCCGAACGCACCATCGTCGCCACCATCGGGCTGCTTTATATCATCCAGCAAGGCACGCTGATGAGCTTCGGGCCCGACGCACGCCCCGTGCAACCCCCCTTCAACAGCCGGATCGCCCTGCCGTGGCCGGAATGGGTCGATGGCGTGTTCGCCTGGGCCTATCCCTGGGGCTTTGGCACCACGACTTACAAGCTGTTCATCATCGTCGCCGCCGCCGCGATCCTCGTCGCGCTCTGGCTGCTGATGACCCGCACCAAGGCGGGCCTGATCATGCGCGCCACCCAGCAAGACGCCGAGATGGCGCGCGCTTTCGGCATCCCCGTCACCCGCGTCTACGCGCTGGTTTTCGGTCTGGGCGCGGGGCTGGCGGCCATGGGCGCAGTCCTGATCGTCCCGGTCCAGCAGGCGCATTACCTGATGGGGGGCGACCCGCTCCTGCTGTCCTTTATCGTCGTTATCATTGGCGGCCTCGGCAGCCTGCCGGGTACCGTTATCGCCGCGCTGTTGATTGGGATGAGTGACGGCATCATCTCGGTCTTCTTCTCGCCCACACTGGCCAAGATCATTGCCACGCTGGCCGTCGCCATGGTGCTGGTGTTCCGACCGCAGGGCCTGCTGGGGAAGAAGAATTGAGAGTCTTTTCCCGCGCAAATGCCCTGCATCTGGGTCTGATCGCGCTGCTGGCCGTGCTGTTTTTTGTGCTGCCCGCCTATCACACCGGAAATCTGGCGCGGATCATGGTGCTGGCAGTCTTCGCCATGGGCTACAACCTGCTGTTTGGCTATACCGGGTTGCTCAGCCTCGGCCACGCGTTGTTTTTCTCGGCGGGTATGTACGGCCTCGGCTTGACAATGCATCTGGGCGGAGCCAGCCCCGCACCCGCCTTCCTCGCCGGGTTGGTCGTGGCGCTTGTCGTCTCAGCCATCGTCGGCTTCCTCGCCCTAAGAACCACCGGCGTAGCCTTCATGATCGTCACCCTGATGTTCGCGCAGGCGGGGTATCTGACGGTCCTTTACTTCGGCAGTTATACCCGCGGCGACGAAGGCTTTGTGATCCAACAGGCCCGCCGCAGCCTGCTGGGCATTGATCTGTCAGACGATACAAACCGCTATTTCGCCGCCCTGATCCTGTTTGCTGCCGCCCTGCTGATCACCGGCGCCATCGTGCGCTCCGGTTTTGGCCGCACGCTTGTGGCGATCCGCGAGAATGAGCAGCGCGCGACCATGCTCGGCTATGACGTCCACCGCCTGAAACTGATCGCGGTGGTCCTGTCCGGCGTCCTGTCCGGGGCGTCCGGGGCCGCCTATGCCCTGCTGTTCGGATACGCCGGTGCGACCTTCGCGACCGTGCAGTATTCGATCTTCCCGCTGCTCTGGGTCCTGCTTGGCGGGGCAGGGACGACCATTGGCCCGCTGATCGGCGCGATCTTCATGTTCTACCTGATTGATTACGCCAGCGGGCTGACCAATGCCTATCTGCTGCTGGTTGGCGTGGTGCTTGTCGCCCTGACCCTGTTCGCCCCCCAAGGCATCGTCGGCACCATCCGCGCCCGCTGGAGCCGGTGGCTGCCATGAGCCTGCTGTTCACACGCAACCTCACCAAGGCCTATGCCGGGGTCACCGCCAACGAAGACATCAACTTCGATCTGCCAAAGGGCCAGACGCGGGCGCTGATCGGCCCGAACGGGGCCGGGAAATCCACCTTTGTCGGCATGGTGTCGGGCCGCATTCCGGCAACGGCCGGCTCGATTACCTTTGGCGGCGAAGATATCTCGGCCCTGCCAGCGCACCAACGCATCGCAAAAGGCATCGCCTATACGTTTCAGATCACCTCGGTGTTCGGCGGGCTTTCGGTGGCCGAGAATGTCGCCCTTGCCGCGCGTCGGTCCTTGGGCGCCGCAGCCCCGGCAAAGGTGGCCGAGGTTCTGGATCAGGTCGGCCTGACCGATCGCGCCGATCAAACTGCCCGAGACCTGTCCTACGGCCACCAGCGTATCCTCGAAATCGGCATGGGGCTGGCCCAGAACCCGCGCCTTTTCATCCTTGATGAGCCGACACAGGGCTTGGCGGAAGCCGAAATCGACGCCTTCAAGGCGCTGATCCGGGGGCTGGATCCGGAAACCACGATCCTACTGATCGAACATAACATGAGCGTTGTCATGGACCTGGCCGAGGCCATCACGGTCCTCGATCAGGGTCGCATTTTTGCCGAAGGCACGCCCGAAGACGTCCGTGCGAACCGGGCCGTTCAAGCCGCCTATCTGGGCACCGAACATGCTTGAGCTTCGCGACATCACTGCCGCCTATGGCAACGTCAAAACCTTGTTTGGCGTATCGCTTAACGCAGCCGCTGGGCAGGTCCACTGCATCATGGGCCGCAATGGCGCAGGCAAGACCACAACGCTGAAAACCATCATGGGCTTGCTGACCCCAACCGGCGGTTCGATTACGCTGAACGGGGCGAACATAGGCTCTGATTCAGCTGAAAACACGGCCAAACGCGGCGTCGGCTATGTCCCGCAGGGGCGGCGCTTGTTTGCCGAACTCAGCGTGGCCGAGAATATCCAGATCGGCCTGATGGCCCGCCAACCCGATCCAACGACCCGCGATTGGGTGCTTGATCTGTTTCCACCGCTGAAATCCCGCCTGACCCAGCGCGCCGAAACGCTGTCAGGTGGCGAACAGCAGATGCTGGCGATGGCCCGCGCGCTGTGCCTGCGCCCGACCGTCCTGCTGCTGGACGAACCGACCGAGGGGTTGCAGCCCAGCATGATCGCGCAAATCCGCAACGTGGTGATACGGATGCGCGACGAAAGCGTCGCCGTGGTTCTGGTTGAACAGCGCAGTGATGCGGTGCTCAGCATGGCGGACCACGTGACATTCCTTGAAAACGGGCGCAGCGTCGAAACACTGGACATCGCGGCGCTGAAGGCAGCGCCCCAAAAATTGACGCAGTATCTGGGAGTCTGACATGGACAAACTCGTCATCCGTAACATCGGTCTGATGCTGTCCGGCCTGATCGAAAACCCGATCTTCGAGGCTGATTGCATCATTGCCGAAGGCGGGAAGATCGCGGCGATTGGCCGCGAAAAAGACCTCGACACCGAAGGCGCGACCACGGAGGTCGATGCCAACGGCGTCACCCTCGCCCCGGGGCTGATCGACAGCCACGTCCACCCGGTCGTCGGCGATTACACCCCGCGCCAACAACAGCTTCACTGGATCGACAGCACCCTGCACGGCGGCGTCATTACGATGATCTCCGCCGGAGAGGTTCACATGCCCGGCCGCCCGAACGACCCGGTGGGCACCGTCGCCATGGCGATCGCCGCACACCGCTGGTACGAAAACCTGCGCCCATCGGGCATGAAGGTTCACGGCGGCGCGCCCTTGTTGCAGCAGGGCTTGGAAGAAGAGCACTTCCGCCAGATGGCCGACGCCGGCGTCAGCCTGATTGGAGAAGTTGGCCTGGGCACCGTCAAAGACGGTAAGACCGCCAATCAAATGGTCGGCTGGGCGCGCAAGTACGGGATGCAAAGCACGATCCACACCGGCGGGCCGTCAATCCCCGGATCGGGACTGATCGATGCCGATATGGTGCTGGAAACTGGGACCGACGTGGTCGGCCACATCAATGGCGGTCATTCCGCTCTGCCTGACGATCAGATCATTTGCTTGTGCGAAAACTGCAAGGCGGCGCTGGAAATCGTGCACAACGGCAACGAACGCGCCGCAATCCTGACGCTGAACACCGCGCGAGAGTTGGGCAAGCTGGATCAGGTGATCCTCGGCACAGACGGCCCTGCAGGGTCGGGCGTACAGCCGCTGGGTATCCTGCGGATGGTTGCATTGCTCTCATCCATGGGCGGCGCCCCCGCCGAGCAGGCAATATGTTTCGCCACCGGCAACACCGGGCGGCGGCGCAAGTTGGACACCGGACGGTTGGAGGTTGGCCTCGCCGCCGATTTCGTCCTGATGGATCAAGCGCAGCACGCGCCCGGCAAGGACATCCTGGAGAGTATCCAGCAAGGCAACCTGCCCGGTGTCGGGATGACCGTGATCGACGGCAAGGTTACGTCCGGGCGCAGTCGCAATACTCCTCCGGCACAAAGGCTGCCTGAAGTGGTGCCAGACGCCTGAACAACCTATCCGTCTTTTCGCCAAAAATACTCCGGGGTGTCTGGGGGGCAGGCCCCCCAGACACCGCCCGCGGCAACGAACCGGCGGATTTAATATCCGCCGGCCCCGCTTGATTGTCACACGATCACCGCCCCGGAATCTCTCCGCGCTTCGTCTCGGGCTGATGCCAGTTCTGGATCAATGCCACCGCTTCCTCTGCCGTTTCGACAAAGCGGAACAGCTCCAGATCATCCTCGGAAATCGTTCCGGCATCCGCCAGCGCCTCCCAGTTGATAATGCTGCGCCAAAAATCCTCTCCAAACAGCAGGAACGGCACGCGGCGCATGCGTCCGGTCTGGATCAGGGTCAGCGCCTCGAACGTTTCGTCCAAAGTCCCGAACCCGCCCGGAAACACGCAGATCGCGCGCGCGCGCATCAGGAAATGCATCTTGCGGATCGCGAAATAGTGGAAGTTGAAACACAGGTCCGGCGTGACATACTCATTTGGCGCCTGTTCATGCGGCAGCACGATGTTCAACCCGATGGACACCCCATCCGCATCCGCCGCACCCAGGTTGCCCGCCTCCATCACGCCCGGCCCGCCGCCGGTGACGATCACATCCTGCGTTGGCGGGCTGCCTTCGGTCATCAGCTTGGCGAACTTGCGCGCCTCGGCGTAAAACTGCGACAGATTGGCCAATGTCTCGGTCCGCGCCGCGCCTTTGTTTTCAGGCGACGGGATGCGCGCGCCGCCAAACATCACCACCGTGCTTTCGATGCCGTATTCTTCCATCAGCATCTCGGGCTTCAGCAGTTCCAGCTGCAACCGCACCGGGCGCAATTCCTCGCGGCACAGGAAATCCTGGTCCGAGAATGCCAGCTTATAGGCAGGCGCGCGCGTCTGCGGCGTGTCCGGCACCCCGTGCGAGGTTTCGATGTCTTCGTGGCTGTCCCGAAATGGGTGATACCTGTCGTCTTTCATACTAAAACCGCCTATGCGTTGCGTCACTGTTCCTGACCGCATATAGCGCCGGAACCAAGTGAACCAGACACATTTCCCGGAGACCCCAATGTCCAATGCCGCCCTGGAAACCGCCATCGAAGCCGCCTGGGAAGACCGCGAGGCGATCAGCCCCGCCTCAACCGGTGAGCAACGCGACGCAATCGAAGAAACGCTGAACGCGCTGGACAGCGGCAAGCTGCGCGTCGCTGAGCCACGCCCGGACGGCAACTGGCACGTCAATCAATGGGCCAAAAAGGCCGTGCTGCTGGGATTCCGCATCAAGGATATGGAACCTCAGGACGGCGGCCCGCAGGGTGCGGGCTGGTGGGACAAGGTCGATAACAAATTCCTCGGCTGGGGCGACAACCAGTGGCGCGATGCGGGTTTCCGCGCCGTTCCGAACTGCATCGTGCGCAGATCCGCCTTTATCGCGCCGGGCGTGGTGCTGATGCCGTCCTTCGTCAATATCGGCGCTTATGTCGACAGCGGCACCATGGTCGACACCTGGGCCACGGTCGGAAGCTGCGCGCAGATCGGCAAGAACGTCCACCTGTCCGGCGGTGTCGGCATTGGCGGCGTGCTGGAACCCATGCAGGCCGGGCCGACGATCATCGAAGATGATTGCTTCATCGGCGCGCGTTCCGAAGTGGTTGAAGGCTGCATCGTGCGCGAAGGCTCGGTCCTTGGTATGGGCGTATTCATCGGCAAATCCACCAAGATCGTCGATCGCGAAACTGGCGCCGTCACTTACGGAGAGGTCCCGGCAGGCTCGGTGGTCGTCGCAGGCTCCATGCCATCCAAAAACGGCGTGAACCTATACTGCGCGGTGATCGTCAAGCGGGTGGATGCGCAAACACGCTCGAAAACCTCGATCAACGAGTTGCTGCGCGACTAGAGTTTGCGTGACTAAAGCGTTTCGTCTTGAACCTGAATCGCGAGGGATTCCCTTGAGACCTGATCTGTGATTCATCCTGTTTGGGAGGATGGATCATGTCAGCACCTTTGCCATCTGCGCTTCGGATACGGTTTCAGAGATACATTGAAGAAGGGTTGAGCGGGCGCGCGGCGGCGTTGCGGTTGAAGCTGTCGCCTGCCACAGGCGCGCGGTGGGCGCGTCAGGTGAGGATGAAGGGTCATGCGGAACCTGCCCGGCAGGGACCGCCGCGCGGCAAGGGAAAGCTGGCTCCGCATCGGGAATTCTTTGAGGAGTTGATCGCACAAGACCCTGACATCACGCTCTTTGAGTTGCGTAATGCGCTGGCCGATGCAGAGGGTGTGCGGGTGCATCACTCCTCCATCGCCAACCTTCTGTCCCGGCTCGGCTTCACGTACAAAAAAAGTCGCTGGTCGCAACCGAGCGCCGCCGCGCCAAGGTAAGGCAGCAACGGGCCGACTGGTTCAGATACCGCTCGCCAGCCATTGCGACCTTTCCTGAGCGCGTTGTCTTTATTGACGAAACCGCAGTGAAGACAAACCTCACGCGCCTACGCGGCAGAGCCAAGCGCGGTAAGCGCCTGACGATGGATGCGCCCTTCGGAAGCTGGGGAACCCAAACCTTGATCGCGGGCCTGACCCAAGGCGCGCTGATCGCACCTTGGGTCATCAAGGGAGCGATAGATGGCCCCGCCTTCGCGGCCTACATCCGCGAAGTGCTGGTCCCCGAGATCAACCCCGGCACTGTCGTCATTCTCGACAACCTGGCAACCCACCGGAATAAGGAGGCGACGCAGGCTTTACGCAATCACGGCTGCTGGTTCCTTTACCTGCCACCGTACTCGCCCGACCTGAATCCCATCGAGCAGGCCTTCTCTAAACTGAAAGCCCATTTGCGACGGATCGGGGCCAGGTCCTTTACCCAGGTCTTCGAAGCAATCGGAGCAATCTGCGATCTCTACGACCCAGTAGAATGCTGGAACTACTTTAAGGCCGCCGGATATGTCTCAGGTTAATGTCGAAACGCTTTAGAGTTTGCGTGACGGGCCGGACTGTGTTCAGTTGGGCGCACACACAGCTCAGGTCGGGGAGGGCCGCGCCATGAATATCCTGATTGCCATCATTGTCGGTGGGATTGCGGGCTGGCTTGCCAGCAATATCATGAAAGCCAGCACCGGTATTGTGATGAATGTGGTGCTGGGGATCGTCGGCGCGGTTGTTGCCAGCGCGCTTCTGCGTTTGGTGGGGATCGGCGGTGACGGCTTTGTCGGCAACTTCATCATTGCCGTTCTTGGTGCCTGTCTGCTGATCTGGGGCGCGCGCCAGATCCGCGGCTGATCACCCGTTCGGGTCGAACCATTTGAAGTAGAGTTCGTCATATGCGCCCGTCTCCTGAATCGTCAGGAGCGCAAGGTTGACCTGTTCGCGCAGGTCGCTGCCCTGAGGCAGCGCGATGCCATAATCTTCCGGGCGGAATATGCGGTCGACCAGCCGCGCATTGCCGCGTCCTTGGGTGCGGACGTAATAGGCCAGCAGCGGGCCGTCGAAGAAGATAGCGTCCAGCTCTCCATCCTCAAAGGCCCAAAGCAACGCCTGAAAGTCCACGAAGGTGATGTGGGCCACTTCCAGCTGGGTCAGGAACTCGCTTGCCGTGGACCCGACCGTGGTGGCGACAAGCTGCCCCTCCAGGTCGTTGATGCTGTCTACCTGATCCTCCAGCGCGCGCAGGGTCATCGCGGTTGTTATACTGGCCACCAGCATGGCAACCATCAGAACGCCTGACAGGACGAGCGTCACTGCAAACAAACGGCCCAGGACCGACCGTGGCAAGTTCTGGCCAAACCCGCCACTGGCCACCATATTCAGCGCATACCAGAATGCAGGGAACATCGCCTGCTTGGCGCCGTGATCGAAGTAGGGCTGTTTTCTGCGCTCAAACACCCAGATCAGCATGCCGATCACCAGAAGAACACCGAATGCCGCAAGAATGGCCAGCCCGACCTGGCGGTTCGCGAACGCCCATAAAATACTCGGTTGATCCACGTCCACCGGCACCATGATCTGCAAACCGCTGCCGAAAATCGGCAGGGAAAAGTCCATCACCGCCTCGCGCGCGCCAGTGATCGAGATGTTGGCGATGGCCCCATCCACCCCGCCGGTTTCGACGGAGTTCAGCATCCGGGGGAAATCGTCGGCGACGACGAAGTCGATTTCGGCGTCGATCTCGCGCCCGATCATCTGCATCAGGTCTATGCTGAAGCCGGTCAGCACGCCGTCTTCGACGAAGGCGAATGGCGGGCGTTCGACCGTGGCAATTGTCAGCTTGCCGCTCTGCGCAGAAACCGGCAGGGCCGCCCAAACGGCCAGCAACACAAGAAGGCAAAGTCGATTCATGTTTCCTACTGTTCGACGTCTGCTGATCTGATATGTCAAAACGGCGGTCCGGCCAAGTCGGATGCCGCCGCTGGCAAAGGAGACGGGCGCGGATGCCGCAATCCCAAATGCCCAACACGGACGCGCCCAAGCGTGCGCAGCAGGTCTTCACCCTGCTTGTCGAGGTGGGCCGAAACCACCGTGACGGCTTGCCCGACGGGGCCACCGGCGCGGCGCTGGTCTGCTATGCCTCCGGCGTGGATGAGGGCGAGGCGGTGCGCGAAACCGTCGCCGTCCTGAAACAGGCTGATATGGCCCCGCTGGATGTCACCGGATACGGAACGCTGGAAGAACGTCTGGCCGACGGTCATGACATCGCCGAGGATGAGCGCGCGATGATGGACCGTGCGCTGGCCGAAAACGCGGTCATCGTCGCCCAGGCCACGCCCTTCTACGAAAAATAGCCCAGGGGAGGCGGCCATGCCCTATCGCCTGATCCACCTGTCGGTCCCCGAAGGTTCCGCCGATAAGATTGTCGGGATCATCGGGGACGCCGGTTCCCACAGTTGGTGGCGCAATGATGCGGACGGAAGTGATAACAAATCGGTCGTCTTCAGCGTCGTTCTGGCAACGCCGCGCACCCAGGACTTCCTTGACGATGTAACCGATGCGCTGGGCGCGGTTTACGGCTGGCGACTGGTTACGAATGCAACCGAAGTCGTCCTGCCCGAAATCGTGGATGAGGAGAAACAGGCGAAGCTTGAGGCTGAGAATTCGCAGGCCGCGCGCGAAGAAATCTATGTCGATGTGTCGCGTGGTGCGATCCTGTCACGGGATTATCTGCTGATGGTCGCGCTGGCGACTGTGGTGGCGGCCATCGGCCTCAGCACCGGGCAGGTCGCGGTTGTCATCGGCGCGATGGTGATTGCGCCGCTGCTTGGCCCGATCCTGGCGTTTGCGTTCGGAACCGCGCTTGGCAATCGTAACTTGCTGTGGATTGCCGCCAAAAGTTTCGCGGCGGGCCTGGCGGTATCGCTGCTGGCGGGCGGTCTGCTTGGGCTGGTCCTGCCGCCCGGTCTGGACGCGGGCCTTGTGACGTTCAATAATCCGCTGGGCCTGACAACCGCGGCGCTGCCGCTTGCGTCCGGTGCGGCGGCAGCACTGATGGTCACACAGAACAACAACTCTGCCCTGGTGGGTGTCATGGTTGCCGCTGCACTGCTGCCGCCCCTGGCCGCCATCGGTTTGCTGGTCGGCGGCGGAGAATACGTACAGGCGCTGCGCGCCCTGGCCACAGTGATTGCCAACGTCGTTGCGATCACTCTGGCCGCACAGGTCGTTTTCATCCTCAAAGGCATCCGCCCGCGCGGCTGGCTGGCCGACAGCCACGACACCTCAGTCCGGTGGAGCCTTGCAATCTGGGTCGCGCTTCTGGCGCTGGTTGTCGCAGGGCTGGTAATCTTTGGCGGCGCTGGACTATGAACACCCGCGAACAGCCTCGAGGATAACATGCCAGACACCGACCCCGTCGACCTGACCCAGAAACTTGTCCGCTGCGCCTCGGTCACGCCGGACGAAGGCGGGGCGCTGGTGCTGCTGGAACAAGTGCTCAGCGCGGGCGGCTTCGCCTGCACGCGGGTGGACCGCAATGGCATTTCCAACCTTTTCGCACGCTGGGGCGATAAGAGTCATGCACGAACGATCGGCTTCAACGGTCACATCGATGTGGTGCCCGTTGGCGACCCGGCAGACTGGTCTGACGATCCGTTCAGCGGCACGATCCGCGATGGCCAATTGTGGGGCAGGGGCGCCACCGACATGAAATCCGGGGTCGCCGCCATCGTCGCGGCCGCGTTGGATTTTGTTTCTGACTCACCGCCAGATGGCGCGATTATCCTGACGATCACCGGCGATGAAGAAGGTGACGCGACGGACGGCACCGTGGCCTTGCTCGACTGGATGGCGGATCAGGACGAAGGGATGACCGCCTGCCTGGTGGGTGAGCCGACCTGCCCGAATGAGATGGGAGAGATGATCAAGATCGGGCGGCGCGGTTCGATGACCGGCTATTTCACGGCCACCGGCAAGCAAGGCCATTCCGCCTATCCGCATCGCGCCAAAAACCCGGTGCCGGCACTGGCCCAGCTGATTGACCGGCTGGCCACGGCCACGCTGGACGAAGGCACGGAGCATTTCGATGCCTCAACCCTGGCTGTGACCACCTTTGATACCGGCAATCCGGCCAACAACGTGATCCCGGCCAGTTGCCGCGCGACTGTGAACATCCGGTTCAACGATGCCCATACCTCGGGCAGTCTGACAGAATGGCTTCTGGCAGAGGCGGCGAAGATCGCCAAAGAAACCGGCATCGGCATCGAAATGACGACCCAGATATCAGGCGAAAGCTTCCTGACACCGCCGGGCGCGTTGTCGGACCTTGTCGCCGCCGCCGTCAAAGCCGAAACCAACGTTGAGCCTGTGTTATCCACCAGCGGCGGCACCTCGGACGCGCGCTTCGTCAAGGATCACTGCCCGGTGGTCGAGGTCGGGCTGGTCGGCAGAACCATGCACGAGGTCGACGAACGCGTCACCGTCGCCCATATCCACCAACTGAAAGCGATCTATTCGCGTATCCTGCGGGATTGGTTCGCCGCCTGATGCGAACACCGCAGCTGATCGTCATGGTCAAGAAACCCCGCCCGGGGCGTGTCAAAACCCGCCTGGGTCGCGACATCGGCATGACCGGCGCGGCCTGGTGGTTCCGCCATCAGACCCGCGCCCTGCTGCGCCGGGTCGAGGATCGCCGCTGGCAGACCATCCTGGTCGTCTCACCCGACACAGAAGGCCTCAGCAGCCGTATCTGGCCTGCGCATCTACCGCGTGTTGCGCAAGGCGGCGGTGATCTGGGCGCGCGGATGGGGCGGCTGTTTCGCACCCTGCCGCCGGGGCCGGTGGTGATTGTAGGCGCCGATATTCCCGGCATCACCCGGCATCACATCGCGCGTGCCTTCACCGCACTCGGGCATAACGCTTCGGTCATTGGCCCGGCCCCTGACGGCGGTTATTGGCTGATCGGATTGAAGCGCGCGGCCACGCCGCCAAAGACCCTGTTTCACCACGTGCGCTGGTCAACGCCCCACGCCATGGCCGATACGGTGACAACATTGCCCGGCCCGGTTGCGCGGGTCGACACATTGCGCGACGTGGACACAGCCGCCGATCTTGCCGACAAACATGAATGACGCCACCGCATTCCCGTGCTAGGCGCTGTTTATGGCCAAGCTCCCCTCCAAGCCCGAGATCCTGCAATGGATCGCCGATAACCCGACCGAGACCGACAAGCGCAGCATCGCCCGCGCCTTCGGCCTGAAAGGGGCGGCGAAGATCGACCTGAAGCGGCTGCTGCGCGAGTTGCAGGACGAAGGCCACCTGGACAAGCGCCGCAAGACCTATCGCGACCCGAACCGCCTGCCGCCCGTGTCGGTCCTTGCCGTCACCGGCCCGGACCGCGATGGCGACCTGCTGGCGCGCCCGATGGACTGGCAGGGCGACGGGCCGGAACCGGTGATCCTGATCGTCGGGCGCAGTGAACCGCCAGCGCTGGGCGAGGGCGACCGCATCCTTGCCCGCCTGACCGAGGTTGCAGGCGAACCCCACAGCCACGAGGCCCGCGTGATCCGACGCATCGGGCAGGGACCGCAGAAGATCATCGGCATCTACCGCGCCGGGTCGGATGGCGGACGGATCCTGCCCATCGACAAGGGCGCAGATCGCGAATGGCGCGTGTCCGCCGGGGCGGCCGAAGGGGCAAAGGACGGTGAACTGGTCGAGGCTGAGGCGACCGGCCCGAAAGGCCGCATGGGGTTGCAACAGGCCAAGGTCCGCGCCCGGCTGGGTGACCCCAGCGGCCCCCGCGCTGTGTCGCTGATCGCGATCCACCAGCACGGCATCCCTGACACATTTCCGCCTGAGGTTCTGGCCGAAGCCGAAGCGATGTCCGAGGCCGGTCCGGAAGGCCGCGAAGACCTGGCCGGCATCCCACTGATCACAATTGACCCCATCGACGCCCGCGATCGCGACGATGCCGTCTGCGCCCATGCCGATGACGATCCGAAGAACCCCGGCGGCCACATCGTCTGGGTCGCCATTGCCGATGTCGCCCACTACGTCCGCCCCGGCAGTGCGCTGGATGCCGAGGCGTGGAAGCGCGGCAATTCCAGCTATTTCCCGGATCGTGTCGTGCCGATGTTGCACGATCACCTGTCCGGCGATCTATGTTCGCTGCACGAAAACGTTCCGCGCGCCTGCGTCGCGGTGCGCATGCAGATCGACGCCGGCGGCAACAAGATCGCGCATCGTTTTGTGCGCGGCCTCATGCGTTCTCCCGCTGCCCTGAACTATCAAGAGGTTCAGGACGGGGTCGACGGCAAACCGGGCGACAAGGTTGCGCCGCTGATGAAAGATGTGATCACACCATTGTTCGCCGCCTGGCGCACCACCTTGAAGGCCCGCGTCAAACGGCAACCGCTGGAACTGGACCTGCCGGAACGGCGGATCGAGTTGGATGACGACGGCACCGTCACCTCGGTCGCATTCAAGGAACGCCTCGACGCCCATCGGCTGATCGAAGAATTCATGGTGCTGGCCAATGTCGCCGCCGCTGAAACGCTGGCGGCGAAGAAACAGGCGCTGCTCTACCGTGTGCACGAGGCCCCCAGCCCCGAAAAGCTGGAGGCGCTGCGCGAGGTGGCGCAAGCCTCCGGCCTGACGCTGGCAAAGGGGCAGGTGCTGAAGACCAGCCATCTGAACCGCCTGCTGGCGCAGGCCGAAGGGTCTGATCATGCCGAACTTATCAATATTTCGACCCTGCGCAGCATGACGCAGGCCTATTACAGCCCCGACAATCTGGGCCATTTCGGGCTGGCGCTCAGGGCCTATGCCCACTTCACCTCGCCGATCCGGCGTTATGCCGACTTGATCGTCCACCGCGCCCTGATTGCTGCCCACGGCTGGGCCGACGACGGCTTGGCCGAGGCTGAAACGCAGCGCCTGCCTGAAACCGCGATCCAGATTTCAATGACCGAGCGCCGCTCGATGGAGGCCGAACGCGACACCACCGACCGCTATCTGGCCGCCTTCCTGTCCGAACGTGTTGGCGCCGAACTGACCGGTCGCGTCGCCGGTATCGCGCGCTTCGGGGTCTTCGTGAAACTTGACGAAACCGGCGCCGACGGGCTGATCCCGATCCGCACGCTAGGCCGCGAGTATTTTCGCCATGACGCCGATGCCCAGACGCTGACCGGCAGCGACAGCGGCCTTGTGATCACACTTGGTCAACGCGTCCTGACCCGGCTTGCCGAAGCCGTTCCGGTCACCGGTGGCCTGATGCTGGAACTGCTGGAGATCGACGGCAAAGCCATGCCAAAGCCGCAGTCCCGCCCTGGAAGGCCAGGTAAATCCGGCAAAAGCAAACGCAAGATCCGCCGCAATCGCCGCTGACGGGCGGCGCTTTGCCGAAGGCTGCCGCCCCACGCTTCCCCGCCGAATCGCAATCCGCTATACTCCCGCCTGAGCAGCAGACACCCACAAACAGGTGCAGCAATGAGACTTCTGAACGTTGCAATGGCGCTGGTCCTTGTGACCGGCCCCGCGCTGGCGCAATCATTGGCCCCGACGACATCGCCTCACCCAAAGGCGCGAATTCAGGAGGGCCCCGTGGTCGAGATTCAGGCCGATCAGAATGCCCGGCTGCAAAGCTGGCTCGCCGCGTTTCGCCCACGCGCGCAGGCCGCCGGAATTCGCGCCGAAACGCTGGACTCGGCGCTGAGGGGTATCCGCAACAACACTACGGTGATCAAACGTGACCGCAACCAGTCCGAATTCACCAAGCAGATCTGGGAATACCTCGACAGTGCCGCGTCGGATGCGCGTGTGGCCAACGGGCGGGCGGCCTTTGCGAAAAACCGCAAACTGCTGGGCGAAATAGAAGAGGAATACGGCGTCGACGCCCATATTGTCGCGGCCATCTGGGGCCTGGAAAGCGCCTATGGCACGTTTCGCGGTGATATTCCCATGGTCGAGGCGCTGGCCACGCTGGCCTTTGACACGCGCCGGGGCCGGTTCTTTGAAAAACAATTGATCGGCGCGCTTCAGATCATCCAGTCCGGTGACGTCGCCCCGCGCAGCATGACCGGAAGCTGGGCCGGGGCGATGGGGCATACCCAGTTCATTCCGACCAGTTACCTTGCATACGCCGTTGATTTCACCGGCGATGGCAAGCGCGATATCTGGTCGGACAACCCCGGTGATGCGCTGGCCTCGACCGCGAATTACCTGGCGAAGTTCGGCTGGAAGAAGGGGCAACACTGGGGGGTTGAGGTCATTTTGCCGGACGGGTTCGATTACACGCTGGCAAAGCGGACCAATCGCAAATTGCCCTCAGCCTGGGCGGCCATCGGCATCGGGGCTGCATCCGGCAAGCCGATCGTGGATCACGGCCCGGCCTCGATCCTGTTGCCAGCCGGGGCCAATGGGGCGGCCTTCATGATTTTCGAGAATTTCGACGTGATCGAACATTACAACACCGCCGATGCCTATGTGATCGGTGTCGGGCATCTGGCCGACCGGATTGCCGGAGGGGACCCGATAAAGGCCAGTTGGCCGCGCGATGATCGCCCGCTGAGCTTTGATGAAAAGCAGGAAATGCAGCGTCTGCTGACCGCGATGGGGTATTCGACCGGAGGCGTTGACGGGATCATCGGGCCCCTGACGATCAACTCGGTCCGCAGGTTCCAGGCCTCGGTCGGGTTGATCCCCGACGGGTATCCGTCAAAGAAAATGCTGGACCATTTGCGCGGCTAAAGCGTTTCGGCTTGAACCTGAATCGCGAGGGATTCCCTTGAGACCTGATCTGTGATTCATCCTGTTTGGGAGGATGGATCATGTCAGCACCTTTGCCATCTGCGCTTCGGATACGGTTTCAGAGATACATTGAAGAAGGGTTGAGCGGGCGCGCGGCGGCGTTGCGGTTGAAGCTGTCGCCTGCCACAGGCGCGCGGTGGGCGCGTCAGGTGAGGATGAAGGGTCATGCGGAACCTGCCCGGCAGGGACCGCCGCGCGGCAAGGGAAAGCTGGCTCCGCATCGGGAATTCTTTGAGGAGTTGATCGCACAAGACCCTGACATCACGCTCTTTGAGTTGCGTAATGCGCTGGCCGATGCAGAGGGTGTGCGGGTGCATCACTCCTCCATCGCCAACCTTCTGTCCCGGCTCGGCTTCACGTACAAAAAAAGTCGCTGGTCGCAACCGAGCGCCGCCGCGCCAAGGTAAGGCAGCAACGGGCCGACTGGTTCAGATACCGCTCGCCAGCCATTGCGACCTTTCCTGAGCGCGTTGTCTTTATTGACGAAACCGCAGTGAAGACAAACCTCACGCGCCTACGCGGCAGAGCCAAGCGCGGTAAGCGCCTGACGATGGATGCGCCCTTCGGAAGCTGGGGAACCCAAACCTTGATCGCGGGCCTGACCCAAGGCGCGCTGATCGCACCTTGGGTCATCAAGGGAGCGATAGATGGCCCCGCCTTCGCGGCCTACATCCGCGAAGTGCTGGTCCCCGAGATCAACCCCGGCACTGTCGTCATTCTCGACAACCTGGCAACCCACCGTAATAAGGAGGCGACGCAGGCTTTACGCAATCACGGCTGCTGGTTCCTTTACCTGCCACCGTACTCGCCCGACCTGAATCCCATCGAGCAGGCCTTCTCTAAACTGAAAGCCCATTTGCGACGGATCGGGGCCAGGTCCTTTACCCAGGTCTTCGAAGCAATCGGAGCAATCTGCGATCTCTACGACCCAGTAGAATGCTGGAACTACTTTAAGGCCGCCGGATATGTCTCAGGTTAATGTCGAAACGCTTTAGGGCAGGCTGGGGGGCCAACCCCCCAGACCCCCCGGAGTATTTTTGGCGAAAAGACGGGGTCAGGCGCGTTTGCTGGCGATGTCGGTTATACCCAGCGTCGCCAGGACTTTGGCCTCTATATGGGCGGCATCCAGCGCGGCAACTTGATACATCCGGGCCGGGCTGGCCTGGTCGATGAAGATATCCGGCAGGACCATTGAGCGGTATTTGAGGCACGTTTCCAACAGACCCTGTTCCGCCAGAAACTGCGCCACATGGCTGCCGAAACCGCCGATGGCGCCTTCTTCGATGGTGATCAGCGCTTCGTGATTGCGGGCCAGCTGTGTAATCAGGTCCTGGTCCAGCGGCTTGGCAAATCGCGCGTCAGCAACTGTTACGGATATTCCCCGCGCCGTCAGTGCTTCGGCGGCGCTGGCGGCCTCGGCCAGTCGGGTTCCGAAGGACAAGAGCGCCACGCGGCTGCCCTGACTGACTATGCGGCCTTTGCCGATCTCCATCGGGGTGCCGCGTTCCGGCAGATCGACGCCAACCCCTTCGCCGCGCGGAAAGCGGAAGGCGATCGGTCCTGCGTCGTGACCCGCCGCAGTGGCGACCATATGCACCAGCTCTGCCTCGTCCGCGGCCGCCATGACCGTGAATCCCGGCAGGTTCGCCAGATAGGCGATGTCAAAGGCGCCAGCATGGGTCGCCCCGTCGGCCCCTACCAGCCCGGCCCGATCGATGGCGAAGCGCACCGGCAACCGCTGGATTGCGACGTCATGCACCACCTGGTCGTATCCGCGTTGCAGGAAGGTCGAGTAAATAGCGCAGAACGGCTTCATCCCGCCCGCCGCTAAACCGGCGGCAAAGGTCACGCCGTGCTGCTCGGCGATGCCGACGTCGAAACAACGGGTCGGATAGCGTTCGGCGAACAGGTTCAGCCCGGTGCCGTCCGGCATCGCTGCCGTCACCGCGCAGATCATCGGATCATCTGCCGCTTCGGCCACCAGCGATTGCGCGAAGACCTTGGTGTAAGACGGCGCGTTGCTGGCGGCCTTCGCCTGTTCGCCTGTCAAAACGTCGAACTTGCCGACCCCATGACCGCGATCCCGAGCTGTCTCGGCCGGGGCATAGCCTTTGCCCTTCTTTGTGATCACATGGATCAGAACGGGCCCATCCGCGCGGTCTTTCACCGTGCGCAGTACCGGCAAAAGCTGCTCCAGATCGTGCCCGTCGATGGGGCCGAGGTAAGAGAACCCGAGCTCCTCGAACATCGTGCCGCCCACGGTCATGCCTTTCAGCATTTCCTTGGCCCGGCGCGCGCCCTCCTGAAACGGCTCAGGCAGAAGGCTGACCGCGCCTTTTGCGGCCGCCTTGAATTCCTGGAACGGCGCGCCTGCATATAGGCGGGACAGATAAAACGACATGGCCCCAACCGGCGGAGCGATCGACATCTCATTGTCATTCAGCACTACGATCATCCGCTTGCCTAGATGGCCGGCGTTGTTCAGCGCCTCATAGGCCATGCCCGCACTCATCGCGCCATCGCCGATCACCGCGATTGCATCGCCAATCCCGTGGTCCGGCGCGCCACCCAGATCGCGCGCGATGGCGAAGCCCAATGCAGCGGAAATCGAGGTCGAGGAATGCGCCGCCCCGAACGGGTCATAGGCACTTTCGCTGCGTTTGGTGAATCCGCTTAGCCCGCCTTCCTGACGCAGCGTGCGGATCTGATCACGCCGCCCGGTCAGGATCTTGTGCGGATAACACTGATGCCCCACGTCCCAGATGATCCGGTCGCGGGGCGCTTCGAACACGGCATGCAACGCGACGGTCAGTTCGACCACCCCAAGGCCCGCCCCCAGATGGCCGCCTGTCTGGCTGACCGCGCTGATCGTTTCGGCGCGCAGCTCATCGGCCAGCCGCGAAAGGTCGGCGTCGCTCAGCCCCGTCAGGTCGGCGGGCAGGGAAACGCGATCCAGCGTCGGGGTTTCGGGGCGATCAGTCATCAGCGTCCTTCAGGCATCGCGGGCAATAACAAAGCGGGCGGTGTCACGCAACGCATCGGCCCGCGCGCCGTATGGTTCGAGCGCTGCCAGCGCCTCATCCACCAAGGCCTCGGCCCGTGTTTTGGCGCCGTTCAAACCCAGCAGCGACACGAACGTCGCCTTGCCCGCCTCGGCATCTTTGCGCAGGCGTTTGCCAGCCCGGTCGGCATCACCCGTCACGTCCAGGATGTCATCGGCGATCTGAAAGGCAAGGCCCAGCGCTGTGGCATATCGGCCCAGGGGGCCGGTGTCTTCGCCCGCCAACCGCGCCCCCGCCTTTGCGGCCCAGCCGATCAGCGCCCCGGTCTTGCGCGCCTGCAAGCCCGTGATCTGATCCAGATTGAGCGGGGTTAGAGCCGTTTCTGCGGCAATATCCTCGGCCTGGCCCAATACCATGCCCGCACCCCCTGCGGCCTGCGCGAGGGTCAGGGTCAACTCTGCCCGAATCGCCGGATCAGCGTGGGTCGCCGGATCACTGAGCAGTTCAAATGCCAGCGATTGCAACGCATCGCCGACCAGAATCGCCGACGCCTCGTCCCATTTCACATGTACGGTGGGCTGGCCCCGACGAAGGTCGTCGTCGTCCATCGCAGGCAGATCATCATGGACCAGCGAATAGGCGTGCATCGCCTCGATCGCCGCCGCTGCGCGATCGGCGCGGGCCTGCGGCACATCGACAATCGCTGCCCCGGCAATCACAAGATGGGCGCGCAGGCGCTTGCCGCCACTACAGGCATAGCGCATGGCCGCCGTCAGGTCGGAGTCTGGAAACGCATCGAGCGCCAGGTTCAGCGCGGTACTGACCCTTCGGGCACTGTCGTCCAGCGACATCTACAACCCGTCGACCGGCGTTGCCCCCGTCGCCTCACCAGCCTCATCCGTGGTGATCTGCGCGACCTTTTCTTCGGCCGCTTTCAGGCGCGCCTCACAATGGGCTTTCAGCGCCGCACCGCGTTCATAAAGCGCGATAGACTTGTCCAGCGGCACATCGCCGGAATCCAACTCGGCGACCACGGATTCCAGCGCCGCCATCGCCTCTTCAAAGCTCATATCTGCGACTTTCTTATCGCTCATCCGCCCCGCTCCATCAAAACCTGCACATGTGCTGCCACGCCTTCGGCCAGCGCATCCAGATCATAGCCACCTTCAAGTGTCGAGACCACGCGCCCGCCAGAATGCGCATCCGCCACGTCACAAATCCGCCCGGTGACCCAGGCGAAATCCTCGGTTGTCCAGTTGAGGTTCGCCAGCGGGTCGGCCGCCGCCGTATCGAACCCGGCCGAGATCAGGATCATCTCTGGTGCGAAATCTTCCAACATAGGGATGATCACCCGGTCATAGGCGGAGCGCATCTCGGCCCCGCCGGAGCCCGGCGGCAGCGCCACATTTGTGATCTGACCATGCGCGCCAACTTCGTGGCTGGCCCCGCTGCCCGGATACAGCGGCATTTGATGGGTCGAGGCAAAACGCACCCGCGCCTCATCCCACGGCAGATCCTGCGTGCCGTTGCCGTGATGCACGTCGAAGTCCACCACCGCGACACGGCTTAGCCCGTGATGGTCCAGCGCCCGCTTTGCCGCAATCGCCACATTGCCGAACAGGCAGAATCCCATCGCAGTCGCGGTTTCCGCGTGGTGGCCGGGCGGGCGCATGGCGACGAAGGCATTCGCAACCTCACGGGCGATCACCGCATCCACCGCCGCAACACAGCCGCCGACCCCGCGCAAAGCCGCCTCCAGCGACCCGGGCGACAAATGCGTGTCCGCATCCAGCGAGGTCCAGCCGTCAGCGGGCATTGCCGCTTCAACCCGCGCCAGGTAATCCTCGGGGTGACAGCGCAATACCTCGGCGCGATCCGCCAGCCCCGCTTCGCGGCGATCAAGCCCGGCAAATGCATCCTGATTCAGAACCGCATGAATGGCCGCCAACCGTTCCACCCGTTCGGGATGGCCTGGCGGCGTTAGATGATCCAGCCCGCCGGAGTGCGTAAATAATGCTGTTGTCATTGCCGATTTCCTAAGGCGCGGCAGTTCTGTTTTTCGCCACCGACACCATCATTGACCCAAAAATATCCCCGCCGGAGGCACGATTTTTCCCAGAAAAATCGACCCTAATCCGGCGCCAACATGTATCCTTCACCCCGCACAGTCTGCAGATACCGGGGCTGTTTCGGATCGCTTTCGATCTTGCGCCTGAGCCGGGTGATCTGCACATCAACAGCGCGTTCCTGGGCCTGCCCGCCGTCGCGGCCCAATTCCTCGACCAGCGTGATCCGGGCAATTGCCTCGCCCACTTTGCCCGAGAATATGCGCATCAGCTGCGTTTCCGTGGCCGTCAGGCGGATCAACTCTTCCCCGCGCCACATCTCTCCCCGGTCCATGTCATAGCGCACCGGGCCAAGGTGCAGGACCTTCGGGCCGGTCTTATCCATCTCGGTCGGAACCCGGCGCAGGATGGCGTTGATGCGCAGCAACAGTTCCTTGGGCTCGAACGGTTTGGGCAGATAATCATCCGCCCCGGCCTCAAGCCCAGCAATCCGTTCTTCCGTTTCGCCCTTGGCGGTCAGCAGCAGGATCGGTGTTGCGATTTCTTCGCGCAAGCTTCGGGTCAGGCTGACACCGTCTTCGCCTGGCATCATCACGTCTAGCACGATCATGTCGAATTCCAGACCGTCCAGCAGGCGACGCGCATGGGCGGCATCCCGCGCCGCACTGACCCAGAAGCCGTGCCGCATCAGGAATTTCTGCAACAGACCGCGAATGCGTTCGTCATCGTCAACGATCAGAAGATGGGCTTCGTTACCGCTCATGTGCTGCGCTCCTTCAGGGTGGCATAATGCGCCTTCAGGTCCGGGTCCATCATTGCTTCCAGAACGCGCCGGAATCCCGCAACCGATTCCGGTCCAGCCGCGCGATAGGCAGCGCGCATCCGGTCGCGCTGTGCGTCTGACAGCGTCTGTTCCAGCGCCGCGCCTGCTTCGGTCAGAAACAAGTGACGTTCCCGCCGGTCCACGGTCCCGACCCGGCTTTCAACCAACCCATCCGCGATCAGGGTCCGCAGCACCCGGTTCAGCGATTGCTTTGTCACGCCCAGAATCGACAGCAGATTGTTCACCGTCGTCCCGGGCGAGCGGTTGATGAAATGCACCGCCCGGTGATGCGCGCGCCCATAGGATTGCTCGCTCAATATCCGGTCCGGATCGGCGGTAAACCCACGATAGGCAAAGAACATTGCCTCGATCCCCTTGCGCAATTGCTCATCCGTCAGGAACAGCAATCCTTCGCCACCACCACCACCGTCCGACATAGCCGCGCCTCCAAGCCTGTTGCGCGACAATACGTCAGCCTTGTTGACATTCCAAGAATCAATCGCTAGCAAACTCCAGAAATAACGCAATAAAATGTCCTATTCTGACCTAATTTGCGCAACTTTTGCAAACGGAGGCGACAATGACCGCATATTCTGATCGCGACGGGAAAATCTGGCTGGATGGCAAGATGGTCGATTGGCGCGACGCCAACGTCCACATCCTGACCCATGCGATGCATTATGCCAGCGCAGTCTTTGAAGGGGAACGCGCCTACAACGGCAAAATTTTCGAATCCCGCAAGCATTCGGAACGGCTGCATTTTTCTGCCAATCAGATCGATTTTCAGATCCCCTGGACAGTTGATGAGATTGAGGCCGCGAAGGCCGAAGTCCTGTCCACCAGCGGGTTGCAGGATGCCTATGTCCGCGCCATCGCCTGGCGCGGCGCGGGCGAAGACATGGGCGTCGCTTCGGCCCGCAATCCGGTTCGCCTGGCCATCGCAGCCTGGGAATGGGGCGCCTATTACGGCGACGCCAAGACGCGCGGCGCCAAGCTCGATATCTCGAAATGGAAACGCCCCAGCCCCGAAACCATCCCCAGTCACGCCAAAGCCGCCGGCCTTTACATGATCTGCACGATGAGCAAGCACGCCGCCGAGGCGAAGGGTTGTTCCGACGCAATGATGTTCGACTATCGCGGCTATGTGGCCGAGGCGACGGGCGCAAACATCTTCTTCGTAAAAGACGGAGAGGTCCACACCCCCGACGCCGATTGCTTCCTGAACGGCATCACCCGCCAGACCGTCATCGGCATGTGCAAGGATCGCCAGTTGAAGGTCCACGAACGCCACATCATGCCCGAGGAACTTGAAGGGTTCGAACAATGCTGGCTGACCGGCACCGCCGCCGAAGTGACCCCCGTTGGTCAGATCGGCGACTGGAACTTCGAAGTCGGCGCAATCACCCGCGACATCGCGCAAGGATATGAAAAATTGGTGCGCGCCTGAAGGGTGTCGACTTATCATTGACTCGTTTGTTCGCTCGCATAAAGGCGGGTGATCGACGATATGTTGAGACTCACTTTTTCGGATTCCGCATTCGACCAAAGGGATAGGCCGCGAACAATGTCAAAATCTTCGCGACCGATACCGAGGCCCAGCTAACGCAAAGCATTACGCCGGGGATGGCAGGTCAGTCGATACTCGCTTGGGGCCAGGACCCATTGATTTCTGCCTAGCCGCGTGCTTCACGGTCCAAAAGATGAGCGGTGAACTTGTCTGATCTTTCTTGGCTGACGGATGCGCCAATGGCGCGTCTTGAGCGTTTCTTCCCGAAGTCCCACGGCAAGCCGCGCGTCGATGACCGGCGCGTGCTGAGCGGCATAATCTTTGATAATCGCACTGGCTTCAGGCGTCGCGATGCTCTCGCTGCCGATGGCCCACACAAGACGCACTACAATCGATGTAAGCGCTGGAGTGATAAGGGCATCTTTGCCCGGATGATGGAGGGTCTGGCTGCCTAGCATGGCGAGGAGAAGACCGTGATGATCGATGCCACCTACCCGAAGGCAAACCGCAAAGTGACCAGCATGGGCGTCAAAAAGGGGATCGCGGCTATGACGCCGACTGGTTCACAGAAGCTTTGCGCGACAAAGGGATACGCGCGTGTATCCCCGTCGAATGCAGCGCAGGAAAGCTGTGAAGTACGACAAGCGCCGGTACAAACGGCGCAACCGCATCGAGATCATGTTCGGCAGGCTGAAGGATTGGCGGCGTCTGGCCACCCGATAAGATAGATGCCCGAAAGTCTTCCTGTCATCCATCGTCCTCGCAGCGCTCGTTAATTACTGGCAATGAGACCTGACCATTCTGTATCTCGAGAATGCTATGCCGCCTCCGTCAGCAACATTGGCCGAGGTTACTGACGGGGCGGTGTATGGCGTCTGAGCCTTGTGGGTTTGACCACGTTTGCTAGCGAGCCGACACCGTCTCTCTTCATCATCTCAGATAGTTGGATGTGACCAGGTTGGACCACGGATCAGAACGAAGAGAACATGGACACGTTAACACAGACTACACTCATCGGCATAGATGTCAGCCGCGATTGGCTGGACTTTCGTTGCTTGCCGATTGTGTTGAAAAACTCCGAAATCAGAGCGTCGCGGATTTCTTGCGAAAACCTATGAAGCGAAATAGTCGGAAAGCTTTGACCACGAGACAGCGCATGGCTGCGCGTGAGCGCATGTAGGCGATTTGGGCCGACCCCCGCGCCAAAAATTTAGGATCGGGCTGCATGGAAAGAAAAATCATCGTTCAGGCCCTAAAACGGAGTTTTTCAACACAATCTGCCCAACAACCATAGGGAGCGGCTGGCCAATACAGAACACGGGCATGAGCGCGTGTGCGAACTGGCAATTCTCGCCACTGTGCGCCGGTTCGAACCATCCACAACACGGCTTCGACGCAAAGGCGCGGGTCACGCCCGGTTTGGCCAGGATCGGATATCCTCCCAAGGCAATGCGGTTCAATCAACCCCCATTGTGCATCGGTTAGAACGAAACGGATCAAGGCTGCTCTCCTGTTGTTTGCAACCTTGACTAAGAACTCGGATCAATTGGGAATCCTGAACATCAACAGACCCTATCATGTTGAATTTGTTTTTCAGGCATACTGCGATCTGACAAACTGTCCAAGGCGTTGCGCACACGAAGGTCAAATCGATGGACGATACACCTGTCAAAGGTTGGAACCATGTTCCGAATGTACCGATCAAAGTATCGCCGTTCTTTCGGTGGCCTCTGCGTCCTGTTGAGGTGCTCGGCTGGGTTTGGAATTCTTGGTTCCTGATCAGTGAGAAACTAATCATTGTCGGTATTGCATTCGTGTCGTTCTATTGGTTCCAGCCCCCCCTTGAGGAAACCAAGACACTGGCCTTCGGCTGGATTGCTGAGATGTTGGTGCGCAATCTGATCCTGATGACGGTGGTAGCGGGCGGTCTGCATCTGTATTTCTATTCCTATAGCAAACAGGGCAAAAAATTGCGCTATGACCCGCGTCCATTGATGAAAAATGGGCGTCAGTTCACCCTTGGTGGGCAAATTCGCGACAATATTTTCTGGACACTCGCCAGCGGCGTGACAATCTGGACCGCATACGAAGCGCTCATGTTCTGGGCTTTGGCGAATGGCCACGCCCCGATGCTCACCATTACGGCACATCCCTTCTGGTTCATTGGGATGTTTTTGTTGATCCCGATTTGGGAGAGCTTCTATTTCTACTGGATACACCGCTTTCTACATATTCCGTTCTTCTACAAACACGTGCACGCGCTGCATCATCGCAACATCAATGTTGGTCCTTGGTCTGGCTTGTCGATGCATCCGGTTGAACATGCGATCTTCTTGGGTTCGGTCCTGATCCACTGGATCGTGGCCGCCCACCCCGTGCATATTCTGTACCACCTGCAATATTATACCCTCACCGCAGTCACGACCCATACGGGATTTGAAGGGCTGGTGGTGAAGGATGAGAACCGGTTGGCGTTGGGCACCTTTCACCACCAAATGCACCACCGTTACTTTGAATGTAACTATGGCTCACTTGAAATTCCGTGGGACAAATTCTTCGGATCGTTTCATGACGGCACAAGCGCTGCCGATACACGGATCAAAGAGCGGCGCAAACGCATGATAGCAAGTTAAGATACGGGTGCTTATGACCGTCGAGGACCTGTTGGAAACCAAGGGCAACCGTCAACCTGCCAACATCCAAGTCGCCCGAGAAGAAGAAGGCAACACAGCCTCCGATGCCAGCATGGAAATGATCAGCACTGCCTTCATTCAATAGCGCGCGCAATTCGCGAAAGCCGTCCTAAATTCCAGTTTCCAGTTTGGTATGCCGTATGGCAAACATGCCGCTGCAACAGAAGCTCGGAACGAAATGTCTATCGGCGAAGACGACTACATCATCAGCGCCTTGTTCACTTTTGCCGCTTTGCCCTGGTACTCAGAAACGTCGACCCCACGCTCAGACAGTGCCTCGGCAAGTTCGTTTTCGCTTAGCGCCGCGATTGCCTGTTCAGTCATATTCATGAAGTTGATCTTTCGCTTGTACAGCGGGTTCGTTTCACCGAAAAAACTGCGGTTCTGAAATGCAAAATCATTGGCGTATTTGCCCATGAAGAACGACAGAAACGTATTGATGCTTGTCCGAATGCGCGGATCATCGGCCGTTAGGTGCGATGATGCCTCCAGCGTATCGAGCATGAGTTTGGACCACAGGTCCGCTCCTTTGTCGTTCATCAACTGCATCGCATTGTGCGTGTGATGAAAGTTCAGCCGGAATTCTGCACCGTGGTAGTACGGCCCGCCGCCCATCACATCAATCCACATCGATGCTTGCGTGTTGATGTGGTGGTTTATGCCACCCACACGTTCGAAAACGGACCTGAACCAATCGGCTTGTTCAAACACCCGTTGATAGAAGCTTTGGATGATCTCTACGATTGGGTCCTGACCAAGCACCGAGTACAATTGCCAGAACTGGATCGGCTTGGACACATCACTTGGCGCCGTCAGCGACAGGACGTCAGCCATACGATGGGCTTCCTTTGGCAAAAGTTCCTTCACCACAGCGGCCTGGATATAATCCCGCTGAATCTTTTCGGTCATATACCCGGGTCGCGTCGGGAATTTGGGAAGATCAACTTGTGCCATGGTGTTCTTTCGCGGGTTTTCTCGCCCATTTGATGAATGATGGCAGCGCGCCCAAACTGGGTATGGTGCCGAACCGATGACTTATGAAGGGTGTGCACGACATTCAACCTTCGTGCCAAACCATGCGGATTACCCGAAATGCGTGAGAATTTCACCAGATGACGGCGCGTTTCCGCCGGGATTCCACCATCTACCGTTGACATGCGACAAACATGGTGATCGAGAGCCGCCTTCTTTGGTATTGAGGTCTCATGTCGAGCTGGTTGAGAAACAAAGCCGCAGGAATAGCGGCGCGAGCAGGTTCGGGACGCACAGCGCAGGATTGGGCTGTGGCGACTATTGGGTTGTTGATCGTCTTGACGATCGTTGGCGCTGGTCTGTTGGTGAATGAATTGGTCCCCAAAAGCGCGGAAATACCACAGTCTGATACCTCCGGTGTTGAAGTGGTGGTCTTCGTTCCGTCGCAGTCACGGCCAGCCAGTCGGCCAAATGCTGGTGTGACCGCGGGGCAGGACCGGGCTGAGACGATGGCACAGGCGCGTCCCGGCGTGCTGACGACGTCGCTGCGGCCGCAGCCGCGGCCCGACGTCGCAGGACGGGCATCGCACCCGCTTACCAGGCCTGATGGGATTTTGGAAAATGGCCAGAATGGTGTTCTCGCAGCAGCGCACAATTGCGCGGATCCCGATGGGTCGAATATCCCCCCTCGGCGCGCAGGCGCGTCTTCGGGCAGCGAGTTTATGGCTGCGCTTTCGGGCCTTGGCGGGGCTGAGCGTGACCGCCGTATTGCGGCACAGGTTCTTGCCGGGAACATTCCCGACTTCATGCGAAACCTGACGCCCGTTACGCTGAAATCAGATGATACGACGGTGACGATCTGTGTCACGCCAGATTACGTGGCAATCGGCGACGACGCAGACCATGTACGGGTTCCGATGGGGCTGCCCGCCGCGGCGAAGATCGCCGACGGCCTGGGGTTCATGCTTCCAACCACGCGGATGGTCGATGCGATCTACGCCGATGCCGGGGTGCAATTGGCACCGCAGCCGATGACACCGAATTCGCAGATGACCTCGAACAATTATATCCGCCGGCATAATGCAACGATCCAGCGCCAACTGGTTGCTGCCGATGCCGAAAACGGAACCCTTACGGCCGGGCACCGCAAAGACCTGGTGCTGTCCAACCGCCTGCGCTCCAAACCGGGGCGGGTGGCAATTTATGGGTGGCATCGGATCAATGGTCGGCCGATCCAGCCGCTCAGCACGGTTCACGGACAGTATTATGCAGATTACTCGCATGGGGTACGGCTGGTCAGCCGAACGGCCTACGTTAACGGGCGACCGGTTGAATTGAGTGATCTGCTGTCCGATGCCCGCTTTGCGGCGCTGATCAGCGATGAGGGGCCAATTCGCGCTTCGGTTCGATACTGTTGAAGAAGTCGATGTTTTGGTCGGCGCGTTGTTGAGCGAGAGGCGGCCGCGCGCCGTTTTCTTTCACGTTGGCACTGTTGCTGGCACCAACTTCGCCAGTTTCCGGAGGTTTTGAGCTGTTGCTGCGAGTTGGAACTGTTCGGTTGCGCCTTTGGGTCCTCGAAGCCGCATCATCTGCACGCCGATGTATCGTTTCAGGTGGGCAAAGAGCATTTCAACCTTCCGCCTTTGGATGAACGACGTCATGTAGGCATCTGTTTTTCGGATATCGCGAGCGACGTCTCGGGCGGCTTCGTGAACGGACCGCATAAGGCGTCTGCCGTCGTCCTTCGGACAGCATTGCGACTTCAGAGGGCATGCGTCGCAATCGTGCTTTGAGGCTCGGTATCTGATGAACCCGTCTTTGCTGCCATTGGGCTTTCGCGGTTTTGAGAAGTTCCGCCGATATGTTTGCAAGGCTTTGCCGGTCGGGCAAGTATAGCTGTCGGTCGCCGGGTCGTAGACAAAGTCTTCGCGTGAGAATGTGCCGTCAGTTCGTTTTGACTTATCCCAGACCGGAATGTGGGGTTCGATTTGACGTTCGTCCACAAGCCAGCCCAACATCTCGGCTGATCCGTAACCCGTATCACCCACAAGCTTGTCAGGTTTGATGCCAAACCGCTCATGTACACGATCGATCATCTCCCTTGCTGCCCGCGCCTCTGCAGGCCGGATCGGAGCCGTCGGCTCGACGTCCACGATGACTGCATTATCCAAATCGACCATATAGTTAGTGGAATAGGCAAAGTAGGCGGCTCCCCCGTCAGCCCCAGTCCAACGCGCTGCTGGATCAGCCGGTGAGATGTATTTGGGGACGACCTTGGTCGCAGCACCGAAGGCCACATCATCCAGCGTCTCGAGATATTCGTCGACGGCACGGGACGTCAGATCTGCTGGCAGTCCGTCTTTGCTTTCAACGCCGCGCGTCTGGTTTGCATTCGCGGGGATCAGACTGGCATCAACACCAAAGCTGTGGCCGCCAACCAGCCCCTCATCCATGCAGCGCTGCAAAACGACCTCGAACAAATGTCGGAACAAACCGCTCTCGCGGAAACGGCCATGCCGGTTCTTAGAGAATGTCGAATGGTCGGGCACTGGATCAGCCAAATCAAGCTTACAAAACCAACGATACGCCAGATTGACATGAACCTCTTCGCAAAGCCGTCGCTCGGAACGGATGCCCTGACAATAGCCCAACAACAGCATGCGGATCATCAGTTCAGGATCAATCGAAGGGCGGCCATTGGCACTGTAGTATGAAGCGAGCAAGGGGCGCACACCTGTCAGATCAAGGAAGCGATCAATTCCCCGGACGGGATGATCCTTCGGCACAAAACTCTCGATCGAGAACTCATAGAACAGCGCGCCTTGCGCAACTTGCCTTGGACCCATCATCGCCGAACCCTCCACCCTCAAAACAAGTGAATCAGAGCGTGCGCGGCCAATCAACGGACTTTTTCAACAGTATCGTTCGTCTGATTGCGTCGCTGTCGAACTGATCAGCGCAGGTCTTTCACGCAGCGAAATCCCAGATGGTAATTGTGGTGACTGTTGGTCGCCATGATTCGTGTTCCGTGCCAGAAAGGAGCACGCCAGCGCGACCAGTGTTTGTGGGCGCGGATGGTATCCCAGATGAACCAGCTGCCCTTCATCTCGGTCACGCCCAGCTTCGTGCTACCCCGGCTGGCCATCTGATCCTCGGCCAGCGGCAGGTTCATGTGCTCGGCGGCATTACCGTCCAGATCATAGACCCCAAGCGGGCTTTTGCAGGCCGGAAAACTGCCCGTTGGATAGGTGTTCGAGCCGCAACCACTGAAGCTGCCGCCATTGCATCCGGGCGATTTGGCGCTGCCGGTTGCGCAGACGCCCGGGCGCCACTTTCCTATTGAGAACTGGTCAGCCGTTGCCGCCCATTTCGCGTTATGGGCTTTTCGAAGTCGACCGACTGCTGCGGAAAGCCCCAGGCCACGCGCCAGATCAAATCGGTATTCTGGCGGCAAAAGGGCCCCTGCGGATGCGCCCTCCCATTCATGCGCGTCGGCCATGCGCTTGCCCTCGGCCGCGCAAATCCGCGCCGCTTCGTCTGCACGGACCCAAACGACCGGGTAGGCGAGCGGGACGTTCGGATATTCGAACATGTCGATGCAGACCGTGGCATCAGATGCGGATTGGGTTGCAGGATCATAAAGCGGCGCCATGTAGCGCGCGCCGCATACTTCTTCGAACTGATCATTCCGATAGACGCTTTCGCCTGAACCGCCAATTTTTGCAGCAGCTTGTTCGGGTGTAAGCGGATGGCGAGTAATTGCCGGATTGCCCTGACCGATCACGGAAGAACCGGCGAAAACCTCCTTTATCCGCGATATCGTCGCATCGCTGAGCCCGCGCGCATGTTTCATCTGTTCAAACATGGCCGCGTTGTTTTCCGCCAGCGTCTGCGAAAACGCAGGTCCGGACAGCGCCAGTCCGATCATCGCTGACAAAAGTAAGCTGTGTCGCATCACTCGGGTTCTTTTCTGAGAAGATAGAGGAAGTCACGATTGTCGGAAAATCCCACAAACCTGGGTATCCGCGTCCCGTCCCGCAACTTGATATCAATAAGCTTCATGCCCTGGACAAGATGCTGCGCCTCGATCCCCGTTCCGTCATCGGTTTTGGCGTATAGCGCCATATAAGTGTGCTCTTGCGAGTTGATGTCCAACTGCATGGCCATGTGGCAGCCGTAGGCCTGAAACACGCGGACAAGTGCCGAAGGCGTCGCGGCTGAGAAGTAGCCATAGATCAGGAAATCGCGGTCCTGGACGGTTCTGAGGCAGGCCCCGGATCTTAAAGCGTTTCGACATTAACCTGAGACATATCCGGCGGCCTTAAAGTAGTTCCAGCATTCTACTGGGTCGTAGAGATCGCAGATTGCTCCGATTGCTTCGAAGACCTGGGTAAAGGACCTGGCCCCGATCCGTCGCAAATGGGCTTTCAGTTTAGAGAAGGCCTGCTCGATGGGATTCAGGTCGGGCGAGTACGGTGGCAGGTAAAGGAACCAGCAGCCGTGATTGCGTAAAGCCTGCGTCGCCTCCTTATTCCGGTGGGTTGCCAGGTTGTCGAGAATGACGACAGTGCCGGGGTTGATCTCGGGGACCAGCACTTCGCGGATGTAGGCCGCGAAGGCGGGGCCATCTATCGCTCCCTTGATGACCCAAGGTGCGATCAGCGCGCCTTGGGTCAGGCCCGCGATCAAGGTTTGGGTTCCCCAGCTTCCGAAGGGCGCATCCATCGTCAGGCGCTTACCGCGCTTGGCTCTGCCGCGTAGGCGCGTGAGGTTTGTCTTCACTGCGGTTTCGTCAATAAAGACAACGCGCTCAGGAAAGGTCGCAATGGCTGGCGAGCGGTATCTGAACCAGTCGGCCCGTTGCTGCCTTACCTTGGCGCGGCGGCGCTCGGTTGCGACCAGCGACTTTTTTTGTACGTGAAGCCGAGCCGGGACAGAAGGTTGGCGATGGAGGAGTGATGCACCCGCACACCCTCTGCATCGGCCAGCGCATTACGCAACTCAAAGAGCGTGATGTCAGGGTCTTGTGCGATCAACTCCTCAAAGAATTCCCGATGCGGAGCCAGCTTTCCCTTGCCGCGCGGCGGTCCCTGCCGGGCAGGTTCCGCATGACCCTTCATCCTCACCTGACGCGCCCACCGCGCGCCTGTGGCAGGCGACAGCTTCAACCGCAACGCCGCCGCGCGCCCGCTCAACCCTTCTTCAATGTATCTCTGAAACCGTATCCGAAGCGCAGATGGCAAAGGTGCTGACATGATCCATCCTCCCAAACAGGATGAATCACAGATCAGGTCTCAAGGGAATCCCTCGCGATTCAGGTTCAAGCCGAAACGCTTTAGGGTGCGAAACTCTGCATCGGCGGACCCCGACCAGTTGCCTTGACCATACTGCCGGATATGTGAATGTGGTACGATCTGGCCGGAATCCGGATCAGGATGCAGAAGGGGAAACCCGTTCTGGCGCGCATGTCGAGTGTCACGCAGCGGGGGATCGTCCGCATCACCCCAGGTTTTCATGCCGATGGTCCCATCCATCAAGACATACAGCGTCGCCAGGCTGGGTTGTAATTTGCTAAGCACGACCCCGTTGGAAATGAAGCCGTAGTGGTGGCCGTTGTTGAATGTCGCGAATTCCCCGAATTTGAAAGCACCGTGGTGACGTTTGAAGCCGCCAGTGAACGCGGCAGCGACGCGCCCCCCGAGTGCGGGGCTGAGCATACCGACGCGGATAAGCGGGTCCGTCTGGTCAATTCCGTCCGGGCCGACCAGATCCCAGTTGCGCCCGCCACCGCGTGGGCGGGGTGACCAATCCACTCGTGGATGCTCGGTCCCAAGTTCGTAGCCCATTTCGAAGCGTTCAAGGTCGAAGGCGACAAAGTAGACGTCGGCGAGCCGCTCAACCCTGTCCAGCGCGCCAGTACCATCTTTGGCGTTCAAAATGTCCCGGTTGATCATGCCGGGTTGCAGGACGCTGGCATAAATATCGGGCACGTTGTTGACTGCGTACCAGCTACCGGCCTCCATCCGGCCACCGTTTGCGCCCGCAAGATCGAATCCCATATAGGCCGCCATGACGGGGCGATGTTCCAGATTGGCTGTGCCGAGCGCGGCGACCACCTGACCGGCATCCAGTTCGCTGGACGTCTCGGCCGTCGAAAAATAAGCGTCCTGGTAAAAAGTGCTTTTGATCAAGCCGATGATGCTTTCGCCAAACCAGACATTGTCGCGCAAAAACTCGGTGACAGCCTCGCGATTGGTGCGCGACCCCGCGACTTCGTTTCGGACGAAAACCCGGCCACCGCAGATCGGCGAATAGGGAAGCCCGGTGTTGGTGGCTTCTTCAAGTTCTGGCTCGTCACCTGCCCAGGGACGGCAATGAAAATCGCCAGATTTCGCGCTGGTGACCGCCAGTTGCGGATCTGGTTCCTCGGTCAGATAGGTTCGGAGTTCGTTCGGCTTGGCGCTTTCAAGGTGATAGCTGCGGCGCCTTCCTTCGGGGTCTGTCACGGTCAGAATGAACCAGGTGTTGGCGGCCGGATGCATCGAAACAAGCTCCAGCCCGATGCCGTCTGCGGATTGCCGCTTTTGACTGGTTCGGAACGGCTGCAACGCAAGGACGGTTTTGTTTTCGACCGCCTCGTATTGATCCAGCTGGCGGGCCTGCAGATCAGGGCTGATCGTCGGGGATTGAGCCTGCGCCCACGTACTGGAAAATGCAGCGATCAGCGCGGCATTCCGCAAGTTGCAGATAAGCCTTCCAATATGTCGTTCCGAAACAGGAATAGGATTGGACCCTTCAATAACGTTCTGCCTTCAACATGCATAAGTCTAATGTTTGCACGTCGCGGTTCAATTTTTGTGCGAGGCCATAATGCAGCCGATGTGCGGCTGTTGACCTACGGTCAACTTGTAATCCGATGGACTGAACAGGCCAAGGATTTTGTCAACTGGTCTGTTCACGGGCTGCCGCCCGGATGTGTCGCGCCGTTCACTCAGCCAGGTGGCAGGCGACCAGTGCATCGCCGACCCGGCGGCTTTGGGGCCGCTCTTGCCGGCAAATATCTGTTGCGATGGGACAGCGCGGATGGAACGCGCAGCCATTCGGCGGGTCGATCGGATCAGGGATCTCGCCTTGTGGCGGGTCAACTTCGCGCCCGAACCCGTCCATGCGCGGCGCAGCCTCAAGAAGCATCTGGGTGTAGGGATGCTTGGGTGTCTCAAACAGCGATTTCGGATCGGCTTCTTCGACCAGTCGCCCAAGGTACAGAACACCGATCCGGTCGGCCATATGACGCACGACGGTCAGGTCATGGGTGATCAGCAGATAGGTCAGGCCCAGGTCGTCTTTGAGGTCACTCATCAAATTCAGAACCTGCGCCTGCACCGAGACATCCAGCGCCGAGGTCGGTTCGTCACAGACAATCAGCCGCGGATTGGAGGCAAGCGCACGCGCGATGCAGATACGTTGTCGCTGACCGCCAGAGAATTCATGCGGGAACTTCCCGGCGTCGCCGGGATGGAGGCCAACCTGTTCCAGCAGCCGCTCGGCCAGACCGTTCGTGTCTTCGCCCTTCGAGGCGACCGGTTCCACAATGATATCGCGCACCCGCCAGCGCGGGTTGAGCGACGCAAAGGGATCCTGAAAGATCATCTGAATGTTCGAGCGCACCGACGCGATCTTTGCGACGTCCGTTTCCGTGGCAAGGTTCACGCCTTCAATCTCGACTTCGCCCCTGGTCGGGCTCAGCAGGCCGACAAGCATCCGCCCGATGGTCGACTTTCCAGAACCGCTTTCGCCGACCAACGCATAAGTTGTGCGTTCCTCGATCTGCAGATCAACCTCGGACACGGCTGTCAGGAACGCTTTGCTTCGACGCTCGACCAATCGGTTCAGCCAGGGTTTGGAGACGTCGAAAATGCGCGTCAGCCCCTTGATCTTCACATAGGCGTTCATTCTGCCGCCTCTTGCAGCAGCGGATACCAACAGGCGGCGCGCCCGCCATCAATCGTCGGATGCGGGGCACTGCGGCACTTGTCCTGCGCGTAGGGGCATCGGGGATGGAAGGCGCAACCGTCAGGCATCTGGGTCAGCCGCGGCATCGAGCCGGGAATCTGGTGCAATCGCGTCTGCCCTTGCGAGGCCAGCGGGGTCGAGGCCATGAGGCCGTCTGTATAGGGATGCTGCGGACGCGTCAGAACATCGCGCACCGTGTCCAGTTCCGCCAGACGCCCCGCATACATGACGGCGACACGGTCCGCCGCCTCGGCAATGACGCCCATATCGTGGGTGATCAGCATCACGGCGGTGCCGCGATCCCGGCACAGGCTGCGCAACAGCGCAATGATCTGCGCCTGAACGGAGACATCAAGCGCTGTCGTCGGTTCATCGGCGATCACCAGGCTCGGTTCCGCGCAAAGGGCCAGAGCGATCACGACACGCTGGCGCATCCCGCCAGAGAATTCGTGCGGATAGCTGTCGATCCGGTCGGCGGCACCGGGGATGCCGACCTCGTCCAGCGCCGCTATGGCGCGTTTTTCCGCCTCGCGCCGCCCGATGGGTAGATGCGTCTGTATCGTCTCGCTCAGCTGGTCACCGATGGTCAGCAGCGGGTTGAGCGAGGTCAGCGGGTCCTGAAACACCATGCCGATGTCCTTGCCGCGCAGACGCCGCATCGCCTCACCCTGCAAGTGGTCGATCCGCTTGCCGTTCAGCCAGATCTCACCGCCGGAAATATGCGCAGGCGGGCTTAACAAACCAATCACCGCATTCCCGGCCATCGACTTACCCGCGCCGCTTTCCCCGACAACGCCGAGGATTTCGCCCTTGCTGATGTCATAGCTGACGCCGTCAACCGGTTTCACAATCCCCGCACGGGTGGGGATTTCGACCGACAGGTCGCGGACAGAGAGGACGGGTTCGCTCACCGCAGCCTCGGGTTCAATGCATCCCGCAACCAGTCGCCTAGCAGGTTCACTGACAGGGCCAGCGCCAGAAGTGTGCCTGCCGGGAAGAACAGGATCCACCACTCACCCGAGAACAGGAAGCCCTGGCCGATGCGGATCAGCGTGCCAAGCGATGGCTGCGTGGGCGGTGCGCCGACGCCAAGGAAGGACAGCGTCGCTTCGGCAATGATCGCCAGCGCGAGCGAGATGGTCGCGATCACCAGCACTGGAGACAGGGCATTGGGCAGGATGTGCTTGATCATGATCGCCCAGGGGCTGCGCCCGATCAGGCGGGCGGCGGCGACGTAATCCTTGTTGCGCTCGACCAAAGTCGCGCCGCGCACAACGCGGGCGAATTGCACCCAGTCGGACAGGCCGATGGCCAGGATCAGCACCCAGATCGCCATCTGGTCGCGGTATTCAACCGGCGTGATGCCCTTGGCGACGCCAAAGATCAGCATCGCCACAAGGATCGACGGAAAGGTCAGTTGCACGTCTGCAACCCGCATGATGATCGTTTCCGTCCAGCCACCGAAATAGCCCGAGAGCAGCCCCAGCGTGATCCCGATCACCATCGCCAGCAGCACCGCCGCCGCGCCGACGAACAGGGATATTCGCATGCCATAGAGGATCGTCGAGTAGAGGTCGCGCCCCTGATCATCCGTGCCAAGGATGAAACTGTTGCCGGTAAAGGCGTTGGGTTCCATCGGCGGCGTGAAGCCGTCCATCAGGTTCAGGCTGGCCGGGTCGAACGGGTTCGTCGTGGCGAACAGCGGCGCACAGACCGCCGACAGCACAAGAATACAAACCACGGTGAAAGAGATGATCGCGACCGGCGAGCGTTTGAACGCATAGAAGAAATCGCTTTCGCGGAAACTCTGCCAGCGGCTTTTTTCTTTGGCAACCGTGGGCGTCGGGGCAGGCGTGTCAGTCATCAATGCGCCCCCGTCCGGTCTGCGCGCAGGCGCGGGTCAATGAAGACATAAAGGATATCGACGATCAGGTTGATGCCGACAAACATGACCGAAATCAGCATCAGATAGGCGGCCATCACCGGGATATCGACGAACTGGATCGCGTTGATGAACAGCAATCCGACGCCGGGCCACTGAAAGACCGTCTCGGTAATAATGGCGAATGCAATGATCGCGCCCAGTTGCAGGCCAATGACGGTGACGACCGGCACCATGGTGTTTTTCAGCGCGTGGCGGAAGTTGACGGCGCGGTCCTTAAGCCCGCGCGCACGCGCGAAGCGGATGTAATCTTGTCGCAGCACCTCCAGCATTTCCGAACGAACAAGCCGCATGATCAGTGTCATCTGATAAAGGCCAAGCGTGATCGCGGGCAGGATCAGGGCCTTCAACCCGCTTTCCGTCAGGATCCCCGTGCTCCACCAATTGCCCAGTTTGACCACCTCTCCGCGCCCGAAGGACGGAAGCCATCCCAGTTCGACCGAGAACAGATAGATCAGCAGAATGCCGATCAGGAAGGTCGGCAGGGATACCCCGATGAGCGAGGTCGCCATGATGATGTTGGCCGCCACCCCTTGTCGTCGGATCGCGGTGAACACGCCCAACGCGATTCCGAACAGGATCGCAAGAACGCCGGACACTGCCGCCAGCTCTAAAGTTGCAGGGGCACGTTCCAGCAGAATTTCAGACACCGGACGCCCCTGCCGATAGCTGACACCGAAATTGCCCTGCACGGCGTTTTCAAGAAATCGGTAATATTGAACCGGGAAGGGTTGATCGAGGCCAAGCTGGGCGCGCAGACGCTCAACATCTTCGATCGTGCGTTCCTGGCCCAACATGTTGTCGATCGGGTCGCCGACGAAATGGAACATCGAGAACGCGACCAGCCCCACGATCAGCAGGACCAGAAGCGATTGGCCGATGCGCCTGATAATGAAGGCCGCCATATGGTGCGAGTATCCCCTTTGCCCGGGTGCGTCCCGGCGTCTTTTGTTCTATCGGGTGCGGCCCGGGTTCACCACCGGGGCCGCACCGGTTTTCCTTAGCAGATTAGTTGACCGTCACCCAGCGCAGGATGAAGAAATTGTCCGGACGCTGCGTTAGGTCGATATTGCTGCGCGTGCCCCAGACCAGAGGCTGCACATATAGCGGCACATAGGCAACGTCGTCCTGAAGTATCTTGTGGGCCTCATCCACCATCGCCTGGCGCTTCGCAGGATAAATCTCGGACTGGATCATCGGCAACAGCTCATCGACGCGGGCGTTCGAATAGCCACCGAAATTCCACGAGCCCAGTTTTTTGTCCGGATTCGGGGTCGAAGCGAGGAAGCGGATCGGATGTTCGGCATCAAACGTGCCGGGCGACCAGCCCAGCAGGTACATGTCGAAGTTGTCCTCGCGCAGTTCCGGCCAGTAGTTTTGCACCGGCATCGCGTCCAGCGTCGCGTTGATCCCGACTTGCGCCAGCATCCCGGTGATCGCCTGACAAACCGCTTCATCGTTCAGATAGCGGTTGTTGGGGCATTTCAGGCCGAACGAGAATCCGTCGCCATAGCCCGCATCGGCCAACAGCGCACGCGCTGCATCCGGGTCATAGGCCGGGCGCGCCGCAAGCCCGGTGGAATATCCGTTCATCGCGGGCGAAACCAGCTGGCTCACCTCCTCGGCATTGCCGCGCATGATGGTTTGTAGGATCGCCGGGACGTTGACCGCATGGGCCACGGCCTGACGGACACGGGCGTCTGCGAATGGATTGGCGTCAGAGGTTTCGGAGGAATACTTCAGCGCCTCAGCCTCATGCGGGAAGCCGAGCATGATGACGCGCGCCTCGATGCCCTGGATCACCTTGACGCCGGCGTTGCCTTGAAGCCGCGCGACATCCTGGATCGGCACCGGGTTGATGAAATCAACGTCGCCCGACAGCAGGGCTGCCAATGCGGTCGCCGGGTTCTGGATCGGCGTCAGTTCGGCGCGGGTGATGTTGTGTTCGGCCTCGCCCCACCAATCGGTGTGCGGTTGCAGCACGGTACGCAATCCGGGTTCGCGTGCGGTCACCTTGAAGGCGCCGGTGCCGTTGGTGTTGATGGTGGCGAAATTTCCGGCTTCCTTGTCAGGCAGCGCGGCATTGTTCGCTTCGGCCCAACCGCTGTCCATGATCATCCAGTTGGCGATGCTGCTTGGGAACAGCGGGTTCGGGGCCGATGTCATGAAATCGACCGTGACGTCATCGACCTTGATGACCTCGCTGACCGGGGCGAACCAGCTGCGGGTGTCGGAGGCTTCGTCCGAGGCGCGCTGGTACGAAAAGATCACGTCGTCTGCGTTGAAATCCGCTCCGTTATGGAAGGTCACGCCCTCGCGCAGGGTGAAGCGCCAGCCCTCGCCTTCGCCAATCGGTTCCCAAGCGGTGGCCAGCGCAGGTTCGACACCCATGTCCTTACCGCGCCGCACCAGCCCTTCGTAGACGTTGTTGAGGAAGCCCAGAACAGGCGACGAATTGACCGCATGCGGGTCCATCGTCTGCGGATCGGTGGTGACCGCCCATTTGAAATCTTCGGCGAGTGCGGGCGCAGCAAACGCCACCCCCAGCGCAATGGCGCATAACGTGCGTGACATCAGAGTTTCTCCCGTGTTGGTATCGCCCGAGCTTAACACACCCGGGGCCGGGGTCCATTCACAAGCAGATGTGTGGGGGTGGAGGGCTGCTGCGAAGACAAAGTGAGTGCTGCTGCAGTCGTCTCGAATATCCGCTAACGCACGTCCGTCAGAGCTGTCCAGTATTCGGGTATCAGAGCAATTGTTGCCATCAAAGACGGATCGCCAGATGTGATCTGCGCACGGCGTGGACTCAGAGACACCTTGAAGCCTTCTGCCAGATTGAATCTGAGCCAGCACTGTTCACCTTGCTGGTCAGTTCTGCTCGTGTCGGGGTGATAGTAGCACTTGACCCATCCTCGACCAAGCGGGGTGTCAGAAAAGCGCGCAGCAAGATCTGGCTCGTCTTTGTACGTTGGGTGATCAATTGACTCCATTTGCGCATCGGTACGGAACGAAAATCGCATTGGCGGAGAATCGCGGCACCAAATGCTGTTAGCTTGATCGGGCCGATACTCGCTACACCAATTGTCGATTTCCTCTTGTTTCAGGCAGAAATCACCGTCGCGGCAATCTGGCTGAACGGTGGAAACAACGATGTAACGAAAACTGATTGGACCGTCGCGCTCATGAAGCAGTTCCTCATCCGGGCTGGTCCATGGTTGTACCGGAAAATCCAAGTTTGTTGAGCATCCGCTATGGCGTTCTAGATCGCTCGATACGCAATTGTCATTCAAACTCAGCCGAGGACTGGCAGGGAAAGCCACTTGATGGCCCGCCAGTGTGTCCTTCCCCCCTAAAACTGGGCCACTACATTGGTCTTGAGAGGGGAATATGTAATGGCACGGAAACGGCATTCGGACGAAGATGTATTGAAGCTGCTGCGTGAGATTGAGCTGAAGCTGACGGGAGGAAGTGACGTTGCATCGGCGTGTCGTAGCGTCGGCATCAGCGATGCGACATATTACAACTGGCGGAAACGGTTTGGTGGTATGGGACGGTCGCAGTTGTCGGAGATGCGCAGCCTGGAAAAGGAGAATGGGCGTCTCAAGAAGATCGTCGCTGAGCTTGAATTGGACAAGCTGATCCTCAAAGAAAGCCTGAACTACTTAAAGCCCAGGGCCTGACGACTGGGGAGCTCCGTCAGGCCGTTATTCATACGCGCCAAAAGCTCGCGACCTCGGAGCGGAGGACCTGCCGGGTCGTCGGTCTGGCGCGAAACTCTCTGCAATATCGACCCGCGCCAAAAGACGATGATGCTCTACGGCTCGCTTTGATCCGCCTGGCCAAGCAATATGGGCGCTACGGCTATCGTAAAGTTTCGGAACTCCTGCGCATCGAGGGCTGGCGGGTCAATCATAAGAAGGTTGAGCGTCTCTGGCAGGAAGAAGGACTGCAACTCCCGCAGCGGCACAGGAAGCGCAGACGGCTTTATCACAAGGACAGCTCGATCATTCGCCTCAGGCCGACGCATCCGAACCACATCTGGAGCATCGACTTCGTTCACGACAAGCTCAGCAATGGCCGGAGCTACAAGATGCTGACCGTTCTGGATGAGTACACCCGGCAGGCCCTGGCCGTGGAAGTTCGCAGCAGGATGGGCGCCGAAGATGTTCTGGAGGCGCTATATCCGCTGCTCCTCTGCCATGGCACGCCGGAGTATATCCGCTCCGACAACGGCCCAGAGTTCGTAGCCAAGGCGATGCAGGAGTGGTTGGTTCGCGTTGGTGTTCGACCAATTAGAATCTATCCGGGGTCCCCTTGGGAAAACGGATACAACGAGAGGTTCAACGGCACTCTCCGGCACGAGATCCTCAACGCTGAATGGTTCACAACAACGAAACAGGCACAGATCGTCATCAATCATTGGCTTAAGCAGTACAACCACACACGTCCGCACCAGGCTCTGAACATGCGACCACCAATGCCAGAAACTCTAATCAGAAATGGCCCAGAACTTGGGGGCTAGACACTCGGGACCAGGTGCCATCGGTGCGCCCGGCTTTGTCGAAGACCGGGATGTGCGGTGCGATCTTTTCACCCACCAGCCATCCGAGCATGGGTCCCGATCCGTAGGCGGTGTCGGCGATCAGCCGTTCGGGATGAAGATCGAAGCGCTCTTTGGCCCGCTTCAGCATCGTCTTGGTTGACCCCACCTCGGCTTGACGGATCGACCGTGTCGCTTCCACGTCGACGATGACACCATGATCGGTATCGATGAGATAGTTGTCGGAGTAGGCAAAAAATGCGGGACCCTTACGCGCCGCCGTCCACTGGCTGGCTGGGTCGGAATAGGACGTGAACTTTGGCTCGACCGGTGTCGCTGCTCCGAATGCGGCCTCATCCAGAGTGTCGAGATACTCGCGGACCGCGCGGGGTGCAGCGTCTGCATCGATCCGCGCAATGTCCCATTCTTCCTTTGGCGCAGAGTACTGCTTGTTGGCATCCGCCTCGATCAAGCTGGCATCGACGGCCAGGCGCTGACCGCTGACGAGACCTTCGGCGATGCATCGCGCGACCGTGGTCTCGAAGAGATGGCGCAGCAGCTCACTCTCGCGGAACCGACCATGCCGGTTCTTTGAAAAGGTCGAGTGATCCGGCACCCGATCGGCCAGGTCGAGCCGACAAAACCACCTGTACGCGAGGTTCAAGTGTACCTCTTCACAGAGCCGCCGCTCGGACCGGATGCCGAAGCAGTAACCGACGATCAGCATCCGGATCAGCAGTTCAGGATCGATCGAAGGACGACCGGTGTGGCTGTAGAAATCGGCAAGATGGGCGCGGATGCTGCTCAGATCGACGAAACGATCAATCGATCGCAGCAGGTGATCTTGCGGGACATGGTCTTCCAGCGAGAACTCATAGAACAGCGCCGCCTGTGCTTCCTGCCTCGGTCCCATCATGGCTGATCCTCCCGCTTGTTGAGAGGATTGAATCAGCGCCATAGCCCTCGATCAAGCAGGAGTTTTTCAACAAAATTAGCCGTTCCCCTTCAGTGTGCCAATGCAGAAACCCCGATTCCTCCAGGCAACCAATCTAGTCCAACTCCAGATCTATGCTGATCGGGCAGTGGTCGCTGAGGCCTTTCCCATTCTGCGCTTGCGCTACGTCGTTATGTTCGAATCTGCGTTCCCAAAATGATCCATCAACGAAGCTTGCGTCCAAATCGAAATCAATAAGTACCCAATCTATTGGCTGTGTGCTTGCCCCCTTACGGGTGGGACACTGTCGCGTCACCGTTCTTGGATGCTGGATCAGCCAAGGGGTTACGATGTCATTCTCCGGCGGTGTGCCGTTCAATCCTTCCGATTGTGTTGAAAAACTCCGAAATCAGAGCGTCGCGGATTTCTTGCGAAAACCTATGAAGCGAAATAGTCGGAAAGCTTTGACCACGAGACAGCGCATGGCTGCGCGTGAGCGCATGTAGGCGATTTGGGCCGACCCCCGCGCCAAAAATTTAGGATCGGGCTGCATGGAAAGAAAAATCATCGTTCAGGCCCTAAAACGGAGTTTTTCAACACAATCTTCCCAAACCGGGCCTTCGCTCTGAAACTGGCGAAACCTTCGATTGAAGTCACCTGCGACGATGACTGGAATCCCCGTCGCACGTTTTTCCTCAATCCATTCAGCAAGAATTGGGACCTGTTTCCAGAGCGTTTCACAATCATCGCTTGTCGACTTGTGTGCGCTCTTGGTGGTTGCACAACTGGACTTCAGATGGACCGACAGAAACCAAAACCGGTGCCCATCTGTGTCAATGAGTGCGCCCGTGCCTGCACGGGTTGGACGTCCGTCAGAATGCAGAACAGACAGCTCTGGAAAGCCCTCGCGCTGGACTATTTGAGCTCCGGAAGCCTTTCGGACGGCGATTGCTGTGTAAACATCCCCTTGGCCTTCAAGGGCGTCATCATCGACCCAGCGAGGCGACATCACCGTATCGTAATCTGACGCTGGAAACAGGCGATCGAGCGCTGCCTTCGTTCCGATTTCTTGCAAGGCTATTACATCTGCAGGACGTTCATCTGCTCCGAAGCTATCTCGATACTTTTCCAAGAGTTCGAAGTCTTTCGCTTTTCGCTTCACGCTCTGGGTGTTCCCAAAATCGCGAAGACTGAATCCTTCCTGATGATGTAGGTCTTGGATGTTCCAAGCGCCAATCCGGAGATCGGCGGCTTGCGCAATGATCGGGAATGCAAACGACAGGGCAGTTAGGAGTCCAAGGATTTTCATAAAAAATTCTCCTCTAAATGTCGTGATGATAGCACGAACGGCCAAAATTGCTTCAATATTTTTGCTGTCGGGTCCGAAGCACAAGCTGCCGGCACCGGCTATTGGGTTTAAGGTTGGCCTACCAACTCTATGAGTTCTCTATGGATTTCTGGCCACTCGGCGCTCAGATCAACTGTTGCGACCGTCAACGGCACTCCCAGCAGGCGATAACGAAGACGCAGGGCTTCAGGTGCTGACGTCTCCGACAGTATAGGCCGCTCCTCACACCACTCGATCGCCATCGTTGGGCACTCAGCGAGATCGTAGGTCCTTCGGGCATGGTTCCAGACCGTGCGAAAATATTTGAGGGTGTGGTTCGCTGTCGATGGTCGGTCTGACAGTCGGTCGTGACGCTCGGCCACCATGGCCTTGGAGATCTCGTCGAGCGGCAAGCGCATCCAGTCTTTGAGATGCAAATCGAACTGGCCTCGAATGCCATCTTTGTGTGCCTCCGAGCGAAGTTTTGGACGTGCGAGATATGCTTCCATGGCTTGTTCGAGCGTCGGCGCCCCAATTTGGGCCGCGCGCCCCGCTCCTCGGCCCATCTCGAGCGCGAGCCCCATCGCCGTCTGCCGTGCCGCCTTTGCAGAGATCATCGGGTAACGACCAATCAGAATACGTTTGGTTTGCCCACCGACGTCTTTTTGGAAATACCAAGTCTTCGCGCGCTTGCCGACGAACAGAACGAGACCCTTGATCTCTTTGTCCCAGACCTTCTTTGTCCCCTCCGACGCCTGAGGGATCTTGCCAACATAGGTTTCTGTAAGCTTCGGCATTTTGTCGGCATTTTGTCGGAAGTGTAATGATACAAGGTGATGCTTGATGGTGGTACGTGCTAGACAAAATATAATAAAATGAAAGACTAAGCAACGATGTGCTACCCAGTGATACTCACAAGTTTTGCTTGGAAGGCTGAGGTCTTACCATTACACAACGCCCGCTAAGACGGTTTACGGGCTATTTCATTGGCATTCTGCGGTCAAGTGGGATGTCGGGGTCCTGCCGCTTGGCGTCGGGCAGACGTTATCCGAATGTGCACAGCGGTCGCAGCAATAAGACCCTGACGCCACGCGTTCAGAATGCGTCGCAATCATACGTGCCTGGACTTGATTAGCGGATCTTAGCCGATTGTGTTGAAAAACTCCGTTTTAGGGCCTGAACGATGATTTTTCTTTCCATGCAGCCCGATCCTAAATTTTTGGCGCGGGGGTCGGCCCAAATCGCCTACATGCGCTCACGCGCAGCCATGCGCTGTCTCGTGGTCAAAGCTTTCCGACTATTTCGCTTCATAGGTTTTCGCAAGAAATCCGCGACGCTCTGATTTCGGAGTTTTTCAACACAATCAGCCGATAGACTTCCATGATGGTTATTGTGCGATTCCGTTTGCTGATGATTTTCTGCGTGGCATCCCTTGCAAGCGCGGGGTTTGCGGCGGCTCAGGAATGCCAGTTTCAGTTTGAAGACAGCCTTGTTGAATCGACCGGTTCGCAGGCGGTCGTTTTGGACGCGGATGGAAATCCGACGCGCGCTATTGGCGATTGGCAGCCCATCGCCTTTGTTTTGCCGGACAATCGCGTTCGCCGTTTTGGCCAGGCAATTGGGCGCATCGACTTGTGTTTCCGACGGAACGATGGCCGGATACGGATGTCGCATTGCACTGGAAGTCTTATCGGCGCGGACCGCGTGCTTACCGCTGCTCATTGCATTGATCCCGCCGGTGTCGCGCGTTCTGACGATCCAGAGGATTGGTCCCTGGCTGAAGCGCGGTTGCTGATGGGCTATGACAACGAGGGTCGGATCGATTTGGCCCGTTCGTACAGTGTGGATGTCCAAGCGCCCGCTGCATTGGCCGCGGATGAGGACGCTTTGATATTGAACACCGCAGGGGCGCCGGGCGACACTTGGGGTACGCTTCCACTGATCACCGACACACGATTGGAACCGGGGCGCCAATTGATGATTGTGCATCATCCCCGCGGTATTCCGAAACGTTTCAATCCGTTTGGTTGCTTTATTCACGCCAGTCAGCCCAACGCACCTGAGGCCGAAATACGTCACACCTGCGATACCTTTGGTGGCAGTTCCGGTGCATTGATCCTGCGCGCAAGCGATCTTGCCATACTCGGGGTGCACACCCGTGGCGGGGAGGCGCCGGACAATGCAAACTCGTTCAACCGCGGCACGCGGATCGCGGCCGTTGCTGCGGCGTTGGGTTTGACGACGCGCGCGCCTCAGGCGCCTGAATGTACCCAGGGCGCCGGTGTGCTGGCGGATTTCGACAGTCTGACCAAGCAGCAGGCAACGCGACTGCGTGAACGGTATTCCGGGTGTCCGATCGTTCTGGATGAAATTGAGCGCTTGTCGGCGATCGAAAACAACAACGGCGGCACAGACGACCCCGATCCCGTGACGACAGACGCGAGTGTTGATCAGGCGCCCGATGAACCGTCACTTTTCAGCGCGCTAGAGTTGAGCGATAGTATCGAAGACGGCCTGCCGAACGGGTGGTCGGTTCTTCATTCAGAAGGTGCTTTTCCAAGGCGGATCAACGCGCTGGAAGTCAGCGAAGATGGTACGCGCCTTGCGGTAATCAGCGGCGTGGCCGGAGTTGTCATTCGCGACGCTTCGAACCTGTCCTTCATTACCAGGGTAGAACTGCCAAAAATTTCGGGCGTTTCTGCCCGGATTCCCGGAACGGACAGGATCCTTTTGCCGGAACGCAGCGGCGACTTGCTTGTCTTTTCGATATCCGACGCTGACGTCATTGACCGGTTTAATTGGGAAAACCCGACCAGCACACCTTCAACCATCGACGTCAGCCCGGATGGCAAGTTGGCGGCATTGGCCGAAAACAAGACAGTGACGATCCTCAATCTTGCAGAAAAACGCGTTTTGCGCCGGTTTGAGATCGATGAAGATAGCCCATTTGATGCGACAGTGGCGTTCAGCCCGGACGCGCGATCCATCGTCATCGGGACAACACAGGCCCTGCGCGGGTATTCATTGACTGGCGAGCTGCTGTTTGAGCGGACGGACATCCCGCAACTGCATTGGTCGGTCAATATCGAAATGGACGGGCACCGCCTACGTCGAAACGCAGACGGGCAAACAATGATCGCGGGTTTCGCAGACGGGTCTTTGCATCGAATTGATCCGTCCACGAGGGATACGCTGAATTCCTGGCGTGCGCACCGGGAATGGATCCTCACATCCGTGGATGTTGACGATGGCTCTGGACTGGCGGGATCCGCAGGGCGTGCCTATGGCATCGCGGTGTCAGATCCCGAACAAGGCGTCGTACTTTGGCAGGACTCCTTTGACCAACGCATTCACGCCCCGACAGTTGCGATAAACCCAAGACGGGAGATCGCTTATTTCGGTAAATTGGATGGCTCGGTCGAGGCCCGAGCGCTGCGCGACGGTTCGCGTCGGTCACCACGTCCCGTGACGGCAAAACAGCTGCAACATCCACGATGCGCGGCAGGGTCGACACCTGGGACGTCAGTGGCCCAACCCCGGCACATCTGGCCACTTTGAAGGGCCTGGAACTGGGGGATTACTCGTCGATTGGGTGGGATTGGCCATGCTGTCCCGACACGCAGAACCTTACGGTTTCTGATGACGGAAAACTGGTTGCGGCCCAGGCAAATGCAATGGTCGTGATCTGGAATGCCCGGAGCGGCGCAGAACTTGCCCGATTGGACCTGTCGGGTGAGGATGGATTTGGTCAGGTTGACGACCTCATATTTGTTCCGGGTCAGGATTGGCTGATTACCAGTGACATCAGAAGTGTTTCGCTTCACGACATCAGCCAACTCCCGGATATCAAACACATAAAGACACGCGATTTGAGCGATGATGAGGTCGCATTGTTCAGCAACCTGTCGGTTTCGCCCGACGGGAAATTGGTGGCCGGTTTCGACTGGGAAGGTGGCAAGGGCGAGATTGCAGAGCTTCCCAACTTCCGCCCGGTTGGCAATATGCAGACGCTGCGTTGGGGCGGAAATGATACTGCGTATTCGACCGACGGTTCAGTGATCGTTTCAGTCACAGATGAAGATACCGAAAATGCCGAAATTCGAACGTTTGACGGGCGCACGGGCCGCCCCGGCAAACGGCATTTGGCGGGCAAGGACACCTGGGGGACGGTGGACAGTCGCGGGTACATATTCCTGTCGGACCCTGAAAGCCGGAATTTGCGTGTGTGGCCCGCAACTGAGGACACTCCGACCCACAGCGCCGTATTGCCACTTGAGAATATGGTATATGTCGAAAAATCGTCGGTCGGGTCGGGGAACAAGGCACTGATCGCGGGCCAGCAGCTGGTGCAGCTTGACCTGGCCAAGGGACACGCGAATTGGTCAGCCCAGATTTCGCAGGACGGAGATATTGCGACAATTGATCGACAGTCATTCGGCGCTGGCGAATTTGATGATCAGATCGTGCGTGGGCTGGTTCTGGTCGGACCCGACGGAACAATGCGCAATCCATCGGAGTTCCAGGCACAGCGCAATTCGACAACGGCGCATCGGGCAACCCTCAAAACCTTGCCCGCCAATCTGACAGACGGTGATGAGCTGGCGCAGGCAGCGCAAGCATTACTGGGCCTGTTCCGTTTTGGTGATGCAGACGTAAGGACTATTTTTATCGAAGGGAACGCGTCATTATTAAATGATGAGTTACGGCGCGCCGTCCAGTTGGAATTAAAATCCGCTGGACTCTACAATTCCAGCATTGATGGTGTCTTTGGGCGCGGCACGATCGCGGCACTTGAATCATATGGCGGACAATAGGGGTACTGGAAATCCTCATCGTCCATTTCGGGATCGTCAATTGCAAAAAAATATCACTTGGGTACGGACCCTTTTGCAATTCATCTTTCGTAACGGCCATTGAAGGCAGTTTGCCCCACCGGCTGTGACGCTTTGTGGTGGCAGCCAGCGCGCGTCACAATGCACGCGCCACATCCGCCATCAAAGTTTGTAAGTTTTCTTGATCAGCCCATAGGCAAGGTCATGCGCGACCTCGGCTGCGTCCGCTTCGCCAAGGCGACCGGTCCGAACCAAAGTTGCCAGGTACGCGCAATCAATCCGGCGGGCCATGTCATGGCGCGCAGGCAATGAACACAAGGTCCGCGCGTCGTCGACAAACCCGGATGTGTTATAGATTCCGGCGGTTTCAGTCGTTGCCTCGCGATAGCGGCGCGCCCCTTCCGGGCTGTCATAGAACCACCATGGCGCGCCAAGCTTCAGCGCCGGGTATACCCCCGCCAGCGGCGCCAACTCGCGGCCATAGGCGCCTTCGTCCAGCGTGAACAGAACAATGGTCAGTTTCGGGTTCAACCCAACGTCATCAAGCAGCGGCTTCAATGCCCGCAGATAGTTCATTTTGCCCGGCATATCGAACCCACGATCGCGGCCGAACTTTTTCATCATCTCGGCCGAATTGTTCCGCTCGCTGCTGGGGTGGATTTGCATGACAAGACCGTCATCAAGGCTCATCCGGGCCATTTCGGTCAGCATCTGCCCACGGAACGCATCGGCATCCTCGGCCGAGGCTTGCCCTTTGCGCACGCGCTGGAACAGGTCCGACGCTTCGGACCTGGTCAGGTTTTCGGTGCGCGCCGTCGTGTGCCCGTGATCCGTAGACGTCGTTCCGAGGGATTTGAAGAATTCGCGCCGGGACCGATGTGCGTCAAGGTAACCGTCCCAGGTGTCGGTATTCATGCCCGTAATCTGCCCAAGCTGGTCGAGGTTTTCGGCAAACCCTTCCCATTCGGGGTCGACCACAGTGTCGGGACGATAGGCGCTGATGACATTGCTTGGCAGGTCAATACGCGCCATTTGCTGGTGCCACTTCAGATCATCAAGCGCGCCTTCGGTGGTCGCAATCGATTCAATGTTGAACTGCTTAAGCAATGCGCGCGGCTTGTACTCGGGCCGCGCCAGACGCTCGGATATATGGTCATAATATTCGTCGGCTGTCGCGGCGGACAGCGGTTTGGTCAGGCCGAAGACATCCTGAAACGAATGGTCCAGCCAGAACCGGGACGGCGTCCCCCGGAACAGAAAATAATGCGCGGCGAACAGACGCCAGATCTTGCGACCATCAGTTTCGACCCGGTCCGATCCGTTGCCCGCAATGCCTAAATCCTCCAGCGGCACGCCCGCAGAAAACAGCATCCGATAGATATAGTGATCGGGAATGACCAGCATTTCGGCTGGATCAGTGAAATTCTTGTTTTCGGCGTACCACCGTGGATCAGTGTGCCCGTGCGGACTGACAATCGGCAGGTCGGCAACTTCGCCATAAAGCGCGCGGGCAACGCTGCGAGTATCGGAATCGAGGGGGAACAGGCGATCTGGAACAGCCAAGGCCATTATTCACTTCCCCCTCGTCCAGCGTCGAACTGGTGCAGATTGTATTCCATGTGCGCCACCCCTGTTGGCATATCTACCAGAGTATTTCCAACCAGCATTTTTTGCGCAGCTGAAGAACAGAAATCCGCATGCTAGCTGATTTTCAATAGCCGCCAAATCGGGACATGCGCGCGCCATCGGTCACGGGCCGGTTCTGCTGACGCGCTTTATCCTGATCCCGTCAAACACGTGCCCTCGGGCCGACGGTCAACCCATTTACCCTGTCGATGATCGAAGCCGCACAGATGCCCTGGTTCCGGTAAAGGTCACCGATTGTGCCGGTTTGGCCAAAATGCTCGACCCCCAGGGGCAAGGTCACATGTCCGGCAACGGAACCGATCCAGGACAATGTGGCAGGGTGACCGTCAAGCAGGGTGACGATCCGGCAGTGCGGCGGCAACTCTTGCATGAGTGTTTCAATATGGGCGCGCGCGTCGGTGTTGCCATTGGCACGGGCGCGCTGGGCCGCCGTCCAACCAGCGTTAAGCCGGTCCGCCGAGGTCACCGCCAGCACGCCGATATCCCGGCGGGTTTGCCCCAGCATTGCGGCAGCTTTGATCGCCTCGGGCGCAACAGCACCCTGATAGGCGATTACAACATCGCAGTTCGGGCCCGGTTTTCGCAGCCAATAGGCCCCGTCAACGGCGCCCTGTCGGAAATCTTCATCGACGCGCTTGCCGGGCTGTTCAATTGGGTTGGTGGTCAGGCGCAAATAGACCGATCCGCCGGTTTCGTCGCGCAGCCAGGTCCGCTCATCCGGGTCACCTTCGCCGTCACGCTGCATGTAATCAAACGCCCATTGCATGATCACGGCCAACTCGTCGGCAAATGCCGGTTCGAACGCGGCCAGCCCGTCCTGGCTCATCCCGATCAGGGGCGTGCCGATCGATTGGTGCGCGCCGCCTTCGGGTGCAAGCGTAACGCCCGAGGGCGTGCCCACCAGCAGGAACCGCGCGTCCTGATAACAGGCGTAGTTCAGCGCATCGAGGCCCCGGCACACGAAGGGATCATAGACGGTGCCGATGGGAATCAGACGTTTGCCAAACAGGCTGTGGCTAAGCCCCGCAGCGCCCAGAAGCAGCATCAGGTTGATTGTGTTGAAAAACTCCGAAATCAGAGCGTCGCGGATTTCTTGCGAAAACCTATGAAGCGAAATAGTCGGAAAGCTTTGACCACGAGACAGCGCATGGCTGCGCGTGAGCGCATGTAGGCGATTTGGGCCGACCCCCGCGCCAAAAATTTAGGATCGGGCTGCATGGAAAGAAAAATCATCGTTCAGGCCCTAAAACGGAGTTTTTCAACACAATCGGTTCATCTCGGCGATGCCCAATTCAATATGCTGGCCGTTCGGCGTGAATTCCCAATTCGCGGTGGACGGGATGCGGTTTTCAATGAACGCATCGGCCTGCGTTTCACGGGCGAACAGCTTGCGCCGGTTCACCCATGGCCCAAGATTGGTGGTGCCGGTCACATCGGGCGAGGTTGTCACGATCCGCGCCGCCAGGTCGCTGTCACCCTTCGACAACTCGTCGAGGATTTTGCCGAAGGCCATCTGGGTCGAGGTTTCTTTTGCGGTATCAATGTCAATCGCAGGGACGTCCAGACGCGCGTCGCCAAACCGCCGCCTGCCCTTGGCAAAGAACGGCACCTGATCAAGGAATGCCGTGAACGCATCGCGGTCTTCGATGGTTGCCAAAGGCTCCCATTCCTGGCCCTCGGCCACGCCCATATGCGCCTGCCATTCGGCCATCTGAGTCTTGTTCATCAGCCCGCCGTGATTGTCCTTATGCCCGGCAATCGGCGTGCCCCAGCATTTGATCGTATAGGCCAGAAAGCAGGTCGGGCGGTCATGGTCGATGCTTGCAAAAACCTCGTCCATGGTCTCGACACAGTTGCCGCCAAGGTTCTCCATCAGTTCGGCCAGCTGCGCGTCGCTGCGCGTCGCTGCGCTTATCTATCAGCGCTGAGACATCGCCCTGATCGCCAAGATCATCCATCAACCGTTCGCGCCAGACGGCACCGTCCATGAAGGTCAGTGCCGAATAATCCTGGTTCGGGCAGGCGTCTATCCAGCCGCGCAAGCGCTCGCCACCGGGTTCTGCAAAGGCCGCGCGTTGCAGCGTGCCATGCTTGATCCGCACGACATCCCAGCCGAACACGTCGAAGATTTTCTCGACCCATTCAAACAGGCCCTCACGCACGATACCGTCCAGCGACTGACGGTTATAGTCGATGATCCACCAGCAATTGCGCAGGCCGTTTTTCCAGCCCTCTTGCAGGCATTCATAGATATTGCCCTCGTCCAGCTCGGCATCGCCAACCAGCGCCACCATCCGGCCCATGGGCGCATCCTGTCCCCAGTCCTTGGCCGCGATGTAGTCCTGAATGAGCGACGCAAACGACGTGATCGCAACGCCAAGCCCGACAGACCCGGTCGAAAAATCCACGTCATCCACATCCTTGGTGCGGCTGGGATAAGATTGCACGCCGCCAAAGCCGCGAAAATTCTCCATCCGTTCGCGGTCCAGATTGCCCATCAGGTATTGCATCGCGTGAAACACCGGGCTGGCATGGGGTTTGACCGCAACGCGGTCTTCAGGCTTGAGGGCCGAAAAATACAGCGCCGTCATGATCGACACCATCGAGGCCGAGCTGGCCTGATGCCCGCCGATCTTGATCCCATCCGTTTTGGGGCGAATGTGGTTGGCATTGTGGATCATCCAGTGTGACAGCCACAGCAGGCGTTGTTCGATGGTTTTCAGGTGGCTCAAGGCGCTCTTCCGGGATTGGATCTGATCATTGCGGTATACTAAAGCGTTTCGGCTTGAACCTGAATCGCGAGGGATTCCCTTGAGACCTGATCTGTGATTCATCCTGTTTGGGAGGATGGATCATGTCAGCACCTTTGCCATCTGCGCTTCGGATACGGTTTCAGAGATACATTGAAGAAGGGTTGAGCGGGCGCGCGGCGGCGTTGCGGTTGAAGCTGTCGCCTGCCACAGGCGCGCGGTGGGCGCGTCAGGTGAGGATGAAGGGTCATGCGGAACCTGCCCGGCAGGGACCGCCGCGCGGCAAGGGAAAGCTGGCTCCGCATCGGGAATTCTTTGAGGAGTTGATCGCACAAGACCCTGACATCACGCTCTTTGAGTTGCGTAATGCGCTGGCCGATGCAGAGGGTGTGCGGGTGCATCACTCCTCCATCGCCAACCTTCTGTCCCGGCTCGGCTTCACGTACAAAAAAAGTCGCTGGTCGCAACCGAGCGCCGCCGCGCCAAGGTAAGGCAGCAACGGGCCGACTGGTTCAGATACCGCTCGCCAGCCATTGCGACCTTTCCTGAGCGCGTTGTCTTTATTGACGAAACCGCAGTGAAGACAAACCTCACGCGCCTACGCGGCAGAGCCAAGCGCGGTAAGCGCCTGACGATGGATGCGCCCTTCGGAAGCTGGGGAACCCAAACCTTGATCGCGGGCCTGACCCAAGGCGCGCTGATCGCACCTTGGGTCATCAAGGGAGCGATAGATGGCCCCGCCTTCGCGGCCTACATCCGCGAAGTGCTGGTCCCCGAGATCAACCCCGGCACTGTCGTCATTCTCGACAACCTGGCAACCCACCGGAATAAGGAGGCGACGCAGGCTTTACGCAATCACGGCTGCTGGTTCCTTTACCTGCCACCGTACTCGCCCGACCTGAATCCCATCGAGCAGGCCTTCTCTAAACTGAAAGCCCATTTGCGACGGATCGGGGCCAGGTCCTTTACCCAGGTCTTCGAAGCAATCGGAGCAATCTGCGATCTCTACGACCCAGTAGAATGCTGGAACTACTTTAAGGCCGCCGGATATGTCTCAGGTTAATGTCGAAACGCTTTAGGGTCGCCAACGCAGGAAGTTTGCGATGATGCGCAGGCCTGCCGCCTGGCTTTTCTCGGGGTGGAACTGCGTGCCGATCCGGTTGCCCGTTCCCACAACCGCCGTAACCGGGCCGCCATAGTCGCAATGCGCCAGAAGCTGTGCGGGATCACCGACCAGCATTTGGTAGGAGTGCACGAAATAGGCGTGATCGCCGGTGCTGATCCCTTCCAGCACCGGGTGGGGCGCGTCGATGACCAGATCGTTCCAACCCATGTGCGGGATCTTTAGCGAGGGATCGTCCGGCTCGATCCGATCCACCGTCCCATCAATCCAGTCCAGTCCAGCGGTCGGGGTATATTCCAGGCCCTGCGTCGCCATCAGTTGCATGCCCACGCAGATGCCCATGAACGGACGGCCCTTGCCCTCGACCGCCTCGACCATCGCGGCGTAAAGGCCCGACCGTCCGGTCAGGGCCGCGTGGCAGGCGGGAAAGGCGCCGTCGCCCGGCAGCACGATGCGATCCGCACGCGCCACGACCTCGGCGTCCGAGGTGACGACCACCTCGCCCGCGCCAACCTCGGCCGCCATGCGCTGGAACGCTTTCTCGGCCGAGTGCAGATTGCCGCTGTCATAGTCGATCAGAGCTGTGGTCACGGAGTTACAGCGCGCCTTTGGTCGACGGGATCTCGCCCTGTTTACGTTCATCCACCGCAACTGCCTGACGCAGCGCATGGGCCACGGCCTTGAAGGCGGCTTCGGCGATGTGGTGGCTGTTCAGCCCATGCGCCAGATCGACGTGCAGGGTCAGGCCCGCGTTCGAGGTCAGCGCCTGGAAGAATTCGCGCACCAGTTCCGTGTCAAAATCACCGATCTTGGCGGTTGGGAATTCGACATTCCAGACCAGGTAGGATCGCCCCGACAGGTCCAGAGCCACCCGAACCAGCGCATCATCCATCGGCAGGCTGCATTCGCCATAGCGGGTGATGCCGCGCTTGTCCGCCAGTGCCTCTTTCAATGCCTGACCGATGGTAATGCCCACATCTTCGACCGTGTGATGATCGTCGATATGGGTGTCACCTTCGGCGCGAACTTTCAGGTCGATCATCGCGTGTTTGGCCAGTTGATCCAGCATGTGATCGAAGAAGCCGACACCGGTGGCATTATAGAACCGGCCAATGCCGTCCAGGATCAGTTCGACGCTGATATCGGTTTCGGATGTCTTTCGGGTGAGGGTTGCCTGCCGCATGGGAAATCTCCGCCTTCGCTCGGGCGCGGTTATAGGGAAGTGGCCCTGCCTGCGAAAGGGCCTTTGATCGCGCGTGTTCATACGCTTAAGTCGAGGGGGAGTACGTCGCGGTTCAATCTTCGTATCAAGCGAGCGGCATTGCGGATTGTGCCATTTCGTTCCGGCATTATCTGGCCTAGTATGGCGGCAATGACCCTGCCCCCCAGATAGGCACTGCATGGACTCCGCCTTGTCGCAATCAGACGCCCTTTCGACCCGTATCGCAGGCAAACGCGACAACCTGATCGAACTGACGCAGGATCTGATCCGCATCCCGACGCTCAACCCGCCGGGTGAGAATTACCACGCGATCTGTGACTATCTGGAACGCCGCCTCAGGAAACGCGGTTTTCATTGCATATTCGAACGCGCCACCGGCGCGCCGGGTGACAGCGATGCTTACCCGCGTTGGAATATCATCGCCCGGCACGAGGGCAAGCGCGCCGGCGACTGCGTGCATTTCAACAGCCATACAGATGTGGTCGAGGTCGGCGCAGGCTGGACATTCGATCCCTTCGGGGCCGAGTTGAAGGACGGGCGTATTTATGGACGCGGCGCCTGCGACATGAAGGGCGGGCTTGCGGCTTCGATCGTAGCCGCGGAAGCCTTCATCGAAGAATACCCGGACTATGCCGGCGCGATCGAGATTTCCGGCACGGCGGATGAGGAATCCGGCGGCTATGGCGGTGTCGCCCATCTGGCTGAGCTTGGGTATTTTGATCCAGACCGCGTACAGCACGTCATTATTCCCGAACCGTTGAACCCCGACCGCATTTGCCTGGGCCATCGCGGTGGGTGGTGGGCCGAGATCGAAACATTTGGCGAAATCGCCCATGGCTCGATGCCGTTTCTGGGCGATTGCGCGGTGCGTCACATGGGCGCGGTGCTGGATAGCTTCGAAACCGATCTGTTTCCGGCGATGGCAGCGCGGCGCACCGAAATGCCGGTGGTCCCCGAAGGCGCGCGGTCATCGACAATGAACATCAACTCGATCCACGGCGGTCAGAGCGAACCGGACGAGGAGAGCAACGCCCTGCCAAGCCACTGCGTTCCCGACAGCTGCCGGATCATCATCGACCGCCGCTTCCTGATCGAGGAAGACGCCGATGGGGTCGCCGCCGAGGTGACCGGCCTGCTGGACGGGCTGAAAGCCACCCGGCCCGACTTTGACTATAAGTTGACCGAGTTGAACCGGGTCATCCCGTCGATGACCGACAAGACCGCGCCGATTGTCACCACCGTCGACCGGGCGATCCGTGATGTGACAGGCAAATCACCGGAATATGTCGCCTCTCCGGGGTCATATGACCAGAAACACATTGACCGCATCGGCAAGTTGAAAAACTGTATCGCCTATGGTCCGGGGATTCTTGAACTGGCCCATAAACCCGATGAATGGATCGGGGTAGATGACATGATGACTTCGGCGCAAGTGATGGGGCACAGCCTGATCGCGTTGCTGACGCCGAATGATGGATGAACTGAACACACCAAGGGGGTGAAAGACATGAGAATTTCCGCAAAAGCCGCAACTCTGGCCGCTGCCGTCGCGCTGAGTGCGGGCGTCGCGCAGGCGCAAAACGCGATCTCTGTCGGGATTCAATTGGAACCGCCCCACCTGGATCCGACCAGCGCTGCTGCTGCGGCAATTGATCAGGTCGTCTATTCCAATGTTTTTGAAGGCTTGACCCGCTTCATGGCCGACGGTTCCGTCGTGGCCGGGCTTGCCGAAAGTTGGGAGATTTCGGAAGACGGGCTGACCTATACGTTCAAGCTGCACGACGGGGTCAGATTTCACGACGGAACGTCCATGGACGCCGAAGATGTGAAGTTCAGTCTGGACCGGGCGCGGGCCGAAGACAGCACCAACGCACAGAAAGCGCGGTTTGTCGGGATCACCGATGTGACCGTGATCGACCCGCTGACCGTACAGGTCACGCTGGCTGAGCAGAACGGCAATTTCCTGTTCAACATGGCCTGGGGCGACGCTGTAATCGTGGCCCCCGAAAGCATCGAAACCATCGCCTCGAACCCTGTTGGGACCGGCGCATTCAAATTCTCGGACTGGGTGCAGGGTGACCGGATCGAGATTGTGCGCAACGATGATTATTGGGGTGAACCAGCCAAGCTGGAGGCTGCGACCTTCAAGTTCATCAGCGATCCGACGGCGGCATTTGGTGCCATGATGGCCGAAGACCTTGACGTGTTCATCAACTTCCCCGCCCCGGAAAACCTGCCCCAGTTCGATGCAGACCCGCGCTTTCAGGTGCTTGTCGGCTCGACCGAGGGCGAGACGATTTTGGCGATCAACAACAAATTGCCGCCGATGGATAACATCCTGGTGCGTCAGGCGATCACCCATGCGATTGACCGTCAGGCGATCATCGACGGGGCGATGTTCGGCTATGGCACGCCCATCGGCACCCATTTCGCGCCGCACAACCCGGCCTACGTCGATCTGACGGGCAATTCCGAATACGATCCCGAAAAGGCCAAGGCCTTGCTGGCCGAGGCGGGTCTGGCTGAAGGCTTTACCACCACGCTGAAGCTGCCGCCGCCATCCTATGCGCGCCGCGGCGGAGAGATCATCGCCGCCCAGCTGCGCGCCGTGGGGATCGAGACCGAGATCACCAACCTGGAATGGGCGCAATGGCTGGAAGAGGCGTTCCGCGGCAAGGATTTCGGCCTGACCATCGTTAGCCATACCGAGCCGATGGATATCGATATCTACGCCAACCCGGACTATTATTTCCAATACGCGGCCGAGGATTTCGTGGCGATCATGGATCAGTTGAATTCAACCACAGACCCGGATGCCCGCAATTCCTTGATGGCAGACGCGCAGCGCAACATCTCTGAGAACTACGTCAACGGCTTCCTGTTCCAGCTTGCCTCGCTGGGGGTGGCCAAGGCGGATGTTGTCGGCATCTGGGCAAACCAGCCGACCCAGGCGATTGACCTGACGGCGGTTCACTGGGCGGAGTGAGGCCCCAAGTCACGACGAATGGAAAAGGCTACGGTTTTCGGGGCCTTTTTTTATGTTGGTGGCCAGCCTGTGAACGCCATAACCTGGCCGCCTCAATCGGCCTCCTTCATTCTTGGGTGTTTTGCCTGAACCGTTCCAGCGTCTTGGTCGCGTGGTCCGCATTAAGAGGAAAGCGCAAGTAACGGGTCGGTCCGACTTGCCTGGATTTGGTAGTCACATTTCCAAGCAATCAGAAGGACACAGCGCATGAACTTTCAAATCAAACCCCTTCAGGCGCAAGAGTTTGCGTATCTTTTCAGCCTTTCCGACGCAGAGCTGGCGGCACGAAACGCCTGCCGGCAGATCGTGACTGCAAAACCGGGTACGCCCTGCCGTGTCAGCATGCAGGATGCTGAGGTCGGAGAGAGAGTGATTCTTTTCAACTATGAACATCAGCCCGAAGACAGCCCCTACCGCGCCAGCCATGCCGTTTTTGTTCGTGAGAACGCCAAACAAGCCCGGATTGCGGTCAACGAAGTGCCCGAGGTTATTCGAACGCGCTTGGTGTCCTTGCGATACTTTGGCAAGGATCACATGATGATCGACGCCGAGGTTGTGCCAGGCGATGCAGTCGCCACGGAATTGGCCGCGGCATTTGAAAATGATGACATTGCCTATGCCCATATTCACAATGCAAAGCCAGGTTGCTTCGCGGCCTCGGTGCATCGGGTGGACTGACTTTGACCACGAAAAGTTGCGCCGGCGCGGAAATTTGAATGGCGGCAGTGGGCCGATTGTGTTGAAAAACTCCGAAATCAGAGCGTCGCGGATTTCTTGCGAAAACCTATGAAGCGAAATAGTCGGAAAGCTTTGACCACGAGACAGCGCATGGCTGCGCGTGAGCGCATGTAGGCGATTTGGGCCGACCCCCGCGCCAAAAATTTAGGATCGGGCTGCATGGAAAGAAAAATCATCGTTCAGGCCCTAAAACGGAGTTTTTCAACACAATCGGCCTAACAAACGCTGGGCCCCGGCCAGTGCGGGTCACCCCATCTGGACGCTCCGCACACGCACGCCTAGTGTCGCGGAATGCTGGCCTACACCCTCCGCCGACTTGCCTCACTCCTCATCAGCCTGGCCGTCGCCTCGCTGGTGATCTTCCTGGTGGTCGAGGTCGCGCCGGGCGACCCGGCAAGCTATATGCTGGGCATCAACGCGCAGCCCGATACGGTTGCAGCGCTCCGGCGGGAACTGGGCCTCGATGTGCCGCCGGTGCAGCGGTATTTCGATTGGGTCAGCGGGCTGGTGCGGCTGGATTTCGGCACGTCCTATACCTATCGCACGCCGGTGGCGGGGATGATTGCGGATCGGATGTGGATTTCGCTGCCGCTGGCGGTCTATGCGCTGACGCTGAGCACGCTGATCGCCTTTCCGGCGGGGATTTACGCCGCGTCCCGTCGTGGCAAGGCGGGGGACACGGCGGTGATCGGGCTATCCCAATTGGGCGTCGCGGTGCCGAATTTCTGGTTCGCGATGATGATGGTGCTGGTCTTCGCCATCAATCTGCGCTGGTTTTCCGCCGGAGGGTTCCCGGGGTGGGACAAGGGCTTCTGGGGCGGCATGAAGGCGCTGACGCTGCCCGCGATTTCGCTGGCCTTGCCGCAGGCCGCGATCCTCGCAAGGGTCATGCGGTCCAGCTTGCTGGACATGCTGGGCGAGGATTTCATGCGCACGGCGCGGGCCAAGGGCCTGTCACGGCGGCAGGCCCTTTGGCGGCACGGGGTCAGGAACGCGCTGATCCCGGTTCTGACGATCCTGGGGCTGCAATTCTCATTTCTGCTGGCGGGCGGGATCATCATCGAACAGGTGTTCTTCCTGCCCGGCCTTGGACGGCTGGTGTTTCAGAGCATCAGTCAGCGTGATCTGATCGTGGTGGAATCGGTGGTCATGCTGCTGGTATTCGCGGTGATTTGCGTGAATTTTCTGGTCGATCTGGCCTATGCGGCGGTTGATCCTCGCCTAAGAAGGCGCACCTGATGCGCTGGAACCGAAATCTTGCGTTGGGAGCGGCCCTGACGGGTGTATTTGTCCTGGGTGCGCTGATCTCTTTCGTCTGGACCCCTGCGGATTACACGGTTCTGGACATCGCGGCCAAGCTGAAACGCCCCGGCGACGGGCATCTGCTGGGCACGGATCATTTCGGGCGCGACATTCTTACGATGATCATGGTCGGCGCGCGCACCTCAATCGCCGTCGCATTGGTCGCGGTGGGCATCGGCATGTTCGCCGGTGTGCCGCTGGGGCTGGCGGCGGCGGCGCGGCGCGGTGGCCTGCTGGACGAGGTCATCATGCGCGGCAACGACCTGATCTTCGCCTTTCCGCCGCTGGTCATCGCCATCCTGATCACGGCGGTCTTCGGTGCCTCGGCCGTCAACGCGATCATCGCCATCGGCATCTTCAACATCCCCGTATTCACGCGAATGACGCGCGGCGCGGCGCTGCCGCTGTGGAACCGCGAATTCATCCTGGCGGCCCGGGTTTCTGGCAAGGGCGCGGCGCGGATCAGTGCCGAGCACATCCTGCCCAACATCGCCAACATCCTTATCGTGCAGGGCACCATCCAGTTCTCCATCGGGATCATCGCCGAGGCGGCGCTGAGCTATGTCGGCCTTGGCGCGCAGCCGCCGACGCCCAGCTGGGGGCGGATGCTGGCCGACGCGCAGACACTGGTTAGCATCGCGCCGCATCTGGCACTGATTCCCGGTTTCGCGATCATTCTGACGGTGCTGGGGCTGAACCTGATGGGCGACGGGCTTCGTGACATGCTGGACCCAAGATTGCGGGAGCGGTCGGCATGAGCTTGCTGGAGATTGACCGCCTTTCATTGGCGATACGCGGCACACCGATCCTGCGGGATATCTCTCTGACCGTTGCATCAGGGCAGATCGTGGCGATCACCGGGGAAAGCGGGTCGGGCAAGTCGATGACAGCGCTGAGCGTGATGCAGCTGTTGCCGGACGGGGCCGAAGCGTCTGGGCGCATCCTGTTGGACGACACCGACCTGATGGCGCTGACAGAGGCGCAGATGTGCGACCGGCGCGGCAACGACATCGGCATGGTATTTCAGGAACCGATGACGGCGCTGAACCCGGTGCGAACCATCGGCGATCAGGTGGCCGAGACGATCCTGATCCACGGCGAAGCGGGCCGGGCCGAGGCGGCGACGCGCGCGCGCGAAGTGTTGGATCGCGTCGGGTTAGAGGCCTTCCCGCTGGATCGTTACCCTCACGAGCTTTCGGGAGGTCAGCGCCAGCGTGTCGTGATCGCCATGGCCATCGCGCTCAGGCCCAAACTGCTGATCGCGGATGAGCCGACGACGGCGCTGGATGTGACCACCCAGGCGCAGATCCTCGACCTGCTGAAGGGGCTGGTGGATGATTTCGGTATGGGGCTGCTGATGATCACCCATGATCTTGCCGTTGTTGCCGACATGGCCGACCGGATCGTGGTGATGAAGGACGGCGCGGTTGTCGAACAGGGCGCGACCGCCGACCTGTTGGCCAACATGCAGCACCCCTATACCCGGATGCTGTTTGAAGCATCGGACCACATCGTGGATCTGCCAGACGCGCCAGCGGGTGCGCCATTGCTGCGGGTCGAGGGGGTGATCCGCGACTATTCCACGCCCCGCCCGCATCTGTTCGCGCCGCCGGGGCGTTTCCGGGCGGTCGATGGCGTCAGCTTCACGATGAACGCGGGCGACCGGCTGGGGCTGGTGGGGGAGTCCGGCTGCGGCAAATCCACCCTGACACGGGCCATACTGGGGCTGGAGCCGAACCAGGGCGGGCGGATCGAACTCGATGGCCAGCCCGTGTTTGCAGGCAAACGCCCCAACCTGGCGGTGCGGCGCAAAATGAACGTGGTGTTCCAGGATCCATACGGCAGCTTCAACCCCCGTCATCGGGTTGCGCGGCTGGTGGCCGAACCGCTGCATTTGCTCGACACGCCACCGACCGGCGCCGAGCGCGCACGCGCGGTATCCGAGGTGCTGGAGGCTGTGCACCTTCGCCCCTTGGACGCCGACAAATACATCCACGAATTCTCGGGCGGGCAACGCCAGCGGATCGCGATTGCCCGCGCCCTGATCAACCGCCCCGAACTGGTGGTGCTGGACGAGGCTGTTTCGGCCCTCGACGTCTCGGTCCGCGCCCGCATCCTCGACCTGTTGGCGGATCTTTGCGGGCGGTTCAATCTGACGTTCCTGTTCATCAGCCATGACCTGAGTGTGGTGCGTCGGATCACCGACCGCGTTTTGGTGATGCAATCCGGTAAGATCGTCGAGGAGGGGGAAACCGAGACGGTATTTACCGACCCACAGCACCCTTACACCCGCGCGCTGATCGCCGCCGCGCCCGTTCTGCCCCGGATCGAGGCGCTGCATGCTTAGTTTGGAACGCCCAACTGACGAGGCGGCGATGACCGCGCAGCTGTGCGCCTATTTCGCGGAGCTTGGTCAGCCAGACAATGACCCCGATGCCATTGCCGAGGAATTCCTGCATGACCCGAATGTCCGGGTGTACCGGATCCACGATGACGGCCAACTGGGGTTTCTGGTGACCGAGGCTTATCCCGGTTTCACCGAGATGTGCGAATTCTGCATCTTCCCGCAATACCGTCGCCGTGGCATCGGAACCCGCGCGGCGCATCTGGCCTTTGAGCATTCGCCGGGGCGCTGGGAACTGGGCACCATGAACGACGCCATCCATTTCTGGCGACACGCGCTGACGACCTGCCCGCAAGCGCGGGATGTCGTCGAAGGGCCCTCGACGCTGGCCCACCAGACCCACCGCCTGCGTTTCACGATAGGATCCAACCCATGAAAGACCTTTGGTTTGACACCGACAAATGCCTGATCGGCGGGCGCTGGGCGGCCCCGGCCTCGCGGGATACTCTGGCACTGGAAAACCCCTCGGACGGAGGCGAGGTCGGGCGGATCGCCCGTGGCGGCGCGACAGATGTCGACGCCGCGGTGGCCGCCGCGCAGGCGTCTTTGCAAGGCGATTGGGGCCGGGTTCCTGCGGCGGGTCGTGGTCGGGTTCTGGCGCGTCTCGGGCAGTTGGTGCTGGACAACGTGGACCGATTGGCGCGGATCGAGGCGGCGGATGTAGGCAAGCCGTTGACGCAGGCGAAGGCGGATGCGGTCGCGCTGGCGCGCTACTGTGAATTTTATGGTGGCGCGGCGGATAAGGTGATGGGGGAAACGATCCCCTACCTTGACGGCTACACGGTCTATACCCTTCGTGAGCCGCACGGCGTCACCGGCCATATCGTGCCGTGGAACTACCCGATGCAGATCATCGGACGTTCGGTCGGGGCGGCGCTGGCGATGGGCAACGCCTGCGTGCTGAAACCGGCGGAGGAGGCTTGTCTGACGGCGCTGGCCTTCGCGGACCTTGCGATGCAAGCGGGGTTGCCGGCGGGCGCGCTGAACGTAGTGCCGGGGCTGGGGGCAGAGGCGGGCGCGGCGCTGGCCGGGCATGCCGGGGTCAACCATGTCTCGTTCACCGGGTCGGTCGCGACCGGCAGCGCGGTCCAGGCGGCGGCGGCCGCAAATGTCGTGCCAGTAACGTTGGAACTGGGGGGCAAGTCGCCGCAACTGGTGTTTGATGACGCGGATATCGACGCGGCTTTGCCGTTTCTTGTGAACGCCGGAATTCAAAACGCGGGCCAGACCTGTTCAGCCTCATCCCGGATTCTGGTCCAGCGGGGCGTTTACGATCAGGTCGTGGCGCGCATGGCCGAACGCTATGCAGCGCTGGTGGCCGCACCTGCGGATCAGGACCGCGATCTGGGGCCGCTGATTTCGGAGCGTCAGAAGGCGATCGTCGAGGGGTTCCTGGCCAAAGGCGGCGACCTTGAAGTTGCCGCACAGGGCGCAGTCGCGACCGACGCCCCGGCAGGCGGCCACTACGTGGCGCCAACGCTGTTCACCGGGGTTGCGTCCGATCACCCTTTGGCGCGGGATGAGATTTTTGGCCCCGTGCAGGTCGTGATCCCGTTCGAGGATGAGGCCGAGGCCTTGGCGATTGCCAACGGAACGGATTACGGCCTTGTTGCTTCGGTCTGGACGCGCGATGGCGCGCGCCAGATGCGACTGGCGAAGGCGCTACGCTCGGGGCAGGTGTTTATCAACAATTACGGGGCCGGGGGTGGTGTGGAACTGCCGTTCGGCGGCACGGGCAAGTCCGGCCATGGGCGCGAAAAGGGGTTCGAGGCGCTGTTTGGGTTTTCGACACTGAAGACGGTTGCGGCGCTGCATGGATAAGTCCGGATTTGGCTTGGGGTGGACGTTGGTTTGATCTGACGACAAGCCGGGCGAGCGCCTGACCGGGGGTAGGCGACGCAACAGTAATGTTAGGCAATTTATAGATCAGCGTTAACTCTGTACTACGAAGTTAACGCACCCTGTCGAAATCGCCTGCACGCGGGACGGTCAGGCGATCGCCTGGCGCCCTCACGGGCTTGATTCCGGGCGCAAGGGTGCGCGCCGCCAACGTCCACACTAAAGCGTTTCGACATTAACCTGAGACATATCCGGCGGCCTTAAAGTAGTTCCAGCATTCTACTGGGTCGTAGAGATCGCAGATTGCTCCGATTGCTTCGAAGACCTGGGTAAAGGACCTGGCCCCGATCCGTCGCAAATGGGCTTTCAGTTTAGAGAAGGCCTGCTCGATGGGATTCAGGTCGGGCGAGTACGGTGGCAGGTAAAGGAACCAGCAGCCGTGATTGCGTAAAGCCTGCGTCGCCTCCTTATTCCGGTGGGTTGCCAGGTTGTCGAGAATGACGACAGTGCCGGGGTTGATCTCGGGGACCAGCACTTCGCGGATGTAGGCCGCGAAGGCGGGGCCATCTATCGCTCCCTTGATGACCCAAGGTGCGATCAGCGCGCCTTGGGTCAGGCCCGCGATCAAGGTTTGGGTTCCCCAGCTTCCGAAGGGCGCATCCATCGTCAGGCGCTTACCGCGCTTGGCTCTGCCGCGTAGGCGCGTGAGGTTTGTCTTCACTGCGGTTTCGTCAATAAAGACAACGCGCTCAGGAAAGGTCGCAATGGCTGGCGAGCGGTATCTGAACCAGTCGGCCCGTTGCTGCCTTACCTTGGCGCGGCGGCGCTCGGTGGCGACCAGCGACTTTTTTTGTACGTGAAGCCGAGCCGGGACAGAAGGTTGGCGATGGAGGAGTGATGCACCCGCACACCCTCTGCATCGGCCAGCGCATTACGCAACTCAAAGAGCGTGATGTCAGGGTCTTGTGCGATCAACTCCTCAAAGAATTCCCGATGCGGAGCCAGCTTTCCCTTGCCGCGCGGCGGTCCCTGCCGGGCAGGTTCCGCATGACCCTTCATCCTCACCTGACGCGCCCACCGCGCGCCTGTGGCAGGCGACAGCTTCAACCGCAACGCCGCCGCGCGCCCGCTCAACCCTTCTTCAATGTATCTCTGAAACCGTATCCGAAGCGCAGATGGCAAAGGTGCTGACATGATCCATCCTCCCAAACAGGATGAATCACAGATCAGGTCTCAAGGGAATCCCTCGCGATTCAGGTTCAAGCCGAAACGCTTTAGACAAAAGATGCGTGCAATCCGCTTGCCTGTCGCACGCAATTCGTCACAACTCGTCCTTGCCAATAATTCAACGTTCCCGAGGCGATCTTGCCACAGCTGACCATCCAGAACCGTGACGCGCGCCGCCTGTTGCTGTGGAGCAACGGGCTGGCCGAGACGCCGACCGGCCCGCTGGACGTGATGGGCATCATCCGGCGCCTCGGCTTCGTCCAGATCGATACCATCCGAAATGTCACCCGTGCGCATCATCACATCCTGTGGTCGCGCAACCAGAACTACCGCGAAAAAATGCTGTGGCCATTGCTGGGCCGTGACCGGATGATCTTTGAACATTTCACCCATGACGCCAGCCTGATCCCGATGGAAGTCCTGCCCATGTGGCGGCGCCAGTTCCGTCGGCTGGGGGCCAAGGTGGCCAACAGCGACTGGTTTCGCAGCGGGCTTGCGCAGGGCGAAATACAACGTATCCGCGACCGGATCGGGGCCGAGGGCGCTCTGTCCACTCATGCCTTTGATACCATGGCCGACAGCCGCGAAATGTGGGCCCGCCCGCCGCATAAGAAGGCCCTTGATCAGATGTGGTACGCGGGTGAGCTTGCCACCTGTTACCGCGAGAATTTCGTGAAATTCTACAATCTGGCCGAACGGGTATTTCCGGCCCATCTGCGCGACGGTCCGGACGATGCCGCGCAGGCCAATTGGTTGTGCGATGCGGCGCTGGACCGGCTGAGTGTCGCCACCACGGGCGAGGTTCAGCGCTTTTGGGGGGCTATGGACGCGGGCGAGGCGAAGACCTGGGCGCAGGCGCGCGATCTGATCCCGGTCGAGGTTGTCGGGGCCGACCGCGTCGCCCGCCCGGCATGGGCCGTGGCGGATATTGCGGACCGTCTGCGCGATGCGCCTGCGCCGACCACCCGCCTGCGTATCCTCAACCCCTTTGACCCTGCAATTCGCGACCGCGCGCGCCTGGAACGGCTGTTCGGCTTTGACTATCGTAACGAAATGTTCGTGCCAGCCGCGAAACGCCGCTGGGGCTATTACGTTTATCCGCTGCTGGAAGGGGATCGCTTCGTCGGCCGGATCGAGTTGCGGGCCGATCGCGCGAAAGGATGGATGCGGGTTGTCGGCTTCTGGCCGGAACCGGGGGTGATGTGGTCGGCGGCGCGGTTTGACCGGCTGGAGGCTGAGTTGGTTCGGTTTGCGCGTCTGGCCGGGATCAGGCAAGTGGATTGGGCGGTTGGGCGAACTGGCTGAGCAGATGGGGAACGCAGAATGCGACTGAAAGACAGGCGCGCGATAGTAACCGGCGCGGCGCCGGGTTTTGGGGCAGGGATTGCCGCAAAATTCGCAAGCGAAGGCGCGCGGGTGGTTGTGGCTGACATCAACGGTGTCGGCGCCGCGGCGGTTGCGGCACAGATCGGCAATGGTGTAGTGGCGCAGGCGGTGGATGTTTCGGACGCAGCGTCGGTTGCGGCGCTTGCTGACATGGCCGGGCAGGTGGACATCCTGGTGAACAACGCCGGTGTGACCCATTTGCCCGGCGCGATGGAGGATATCTCAGAGGCTGATTTTGACCGGGTTCTGGCCGTAAACGTCAAGTCCATCTACCTGATGGCGCGGGCCTTTGTGCCGGGGATGAAGGCGCGCGGGTCCGGCGCGATCCTCAATATCGCCAGTACCGCCGGGGTCAGTCCGCGACCGCGCCTGAACTGGTACAACGCCTCGAAAGGTTGGGTCATCACAGCCACGCGCACGATGGCGGTTGAACTTGCGCCCGCAGGCATCCGGGTCAACGCGCTAAACCCGGTTGCGGGCGAAACACCGCTGTTGAAATCCTTCATGGGCGAAGACACGCCAGAAATCCGTGAAAAATTCCTGTCCACGATCCCGCTGGGCCGGTTTTCCACCCCGGAGGACATGGGCAACGCCGCATGCTTTCTGTGCTCGGACGAGGCCAGCATGATCACCGGCGTCGCTATGGAGGTCGATGGCGGGCGCTGTATCTGAAGGGGGTGCGCCCCGTCAGCTGTTGGCCCGAAAATCCACCAGTGTTTTTCCGATCTCATCCACGAACAGCTCTGGCAGCAGTTCAGCAGTGTCGATCAGGTCGGCGCGCAACGTCTGGAAGCCGCGTGTTGTTTCACACCAGCAGGTGACGGTCCAGACCCGGCCCCAATAGGTCAGCTCCAGCGGGCGCACGGTGCGCGGCTTGTCCTCTTGCGTCATCTTCAAGCGCAGTTTCTGGCGCGCCCGGATTGCGGCGCGCAGGGCTGGCATGTGGGTGAATCCGGCTGCGGCATCCGCGAAGGGATAGACCGCAAACCCCCAGCCGGTCACGGCCTGATCCCGGTCCGCAGGCAGAACCGCATCAATCTTGGCCGACAGGCTGGCGGCGGCGGCGCGCTGATCTTCATCGCCGCCATCCCCAACAATGGCGAGGCCCAGGTGCAGGGCCTCTAACTCGGTCATGGTCAGGTTCAACGGCGGCAGGGTCACAGGCGCCATCATCGCATAACCCAGCCCCTTGGTGCCCCGAACCGGCACGCCAGAGGACATCAGCGCCTCCATATCGCGGTAGATCGTGCGTGGCGTGACCCCCAGCCGCGCCGCCATGTCGCGCGCCAGATGGACCCGCCCGTCGCGCAGGATCTGGACCATCTCTAGCAATCGGTCACTGCGGCTCATCAATTAGCCCTTTGCTGATTCGGAAAACCGGATGTGTCCGTGTTGCCCACAACTGACATTAACATGTCAGTTGTTAAAGGCCGACCGGTTTTCCACCCGATTGCGCCGGAATTCAGGGTGATTTGGCCGTGAAGACGTTGAAATGAACCTTTCAACAGGCGCCTGCAGGTTCTACATATCCACAGCACTTATCTTGGACGGGCCGCGCATCGGTGGCCGCCTATGGGAGATACCTCATGCTCAACAACATCGGCCTACCCGGCCTTCTTCTGATCGCTGTCGTGGTTCTGGTCTTGTTCGGACGCGGCAAGATCTCGTCCCTGATGGGCGAGGTCGGCAAGGGCATCACCAGCTTCAAGAAGGGTGTCAATGACGGCACCAAGGAAATCGAGGACGCCGAAGTTGCGGCCCGCGACGTGTCGCCGGACGCGACCGAAACGACCGACAAAGACAAAAGCTAAGCCTTCGGGGGCACGCGCATGTTCGACCTCGGCTGGACCGAGCTTCTGGTGATCGGCGTTGTGGCGCTGATCGTGGTGGGCCCCAAGGACCTGCCCGGGATGTTCCGCACGCTGGGCAAATTCACCGCCCGGATCAAAGGCATGGCGCGCGAATTTCAGCGTGCCATGGACGATGCGGCGGATGAGGCAGGCGTAAAGGACATTGCCGGGGACATGAAGAAAATGACCTCGGCCAAGAATCTGGGGCTGGACGCGGTCAAGAAGGCGACTAGCGGCATGACCGACTGGCCCGAGGGCGCGACCAAGGCGACGGGCACCACCACCAAGCCGGACGGCGAAACCGAAAAGCTGAGCGCTAAGCGTGCCGCACAGACAGCCCGGATCAAGGCCAACACGGCGCGGTCCACAGCTGAGCGGTTGGAAAAGGAAGCCGCCGCGGCCGAAGCGAAGGCAAGCGCGAAACCTGCCGCCAAAAAGCCAGCAGCGAAAAAGGCCCCGGCGAAGAAAGCGGTGGCGAAGACAGCGGCCAAGACTCCGGCTGCGAAGGCCGCCAAACCTTCTGCGAAGACAACAGCGAAGAAACCTGCAGCCAAGAAACCGGCACAGCGCAAAACGGCTGCGAAGCAACCGGCCCCGAAATCCGGTGATGCGGCATGAGTGAAACCACAACAGACGCCGACGAAGTCGAAGCCTCCTCAGCGCCGCTGATCGAGCATTTGGCCGAGTTGCGCACCCGGCTGATCCGCGCGGCCCTTGCCTTTATCGTTGGCATGGTGATCTGTTTCACATTCGGCAGTGCGATCCTCGATTTCCTGCTGATCCCAATTGAAAAGACGATGGTGGCCCTGGGGAATCCGAACCCGGTCATGCAATATACCGCGCCGCAGGAATACTTTTTCACGCTTGTGCGTATCTCGATGGTCGGCGGTCTGGCGATTTCGTTCCCGGTGATTGCCATGCAGCTTTGGCGGTTCGTGGCACCCGGTCTTTATAAGAACGAAAAAAACGCGTTTCTGCCGTTTCTGATCGCCTCGCCCGTTCTGTTCCTGCTGGGCGCGGCATTTGCGCATTACGTCGTGACGCCGCTGGCGATGAAGTTTTTCCTGGGCTTTGCGGATGCGGCCTCGATCTTTTCGGTGTTCACCGGCGAAGGCGGCACTGATGTCCCGTCCGCAGACGACCCCGGCATTGCGATCGTCTTTCAGGGTAAAGTGAACGAAACGCTGGACATCACGCTGAAGCTGATCGTGGCATTCGGATTGTGCTTCCAATTGCCGGTCTTGCTGACGCTGATGGGCAAGGCCGGTCTGGTCAGTTCGGTCGGCCTGCGCAAAGTGCGCAAATATGCCATCGTGGGTATTCTGGTGCTGGCCGCGCTGGTCACCCCGCCCGATGTCATCACCCAGGTGATCCTGTTTGTCGTGGTCTTCGGCCTCTATGAAATCTCGATCCATCTGGTCGCCTATGTCGAACGTAAGCGTCTGAAACAGCTGCGCGAAGACGGCGTGCTGGGCGAAGATGAAGGGCTTTGGGGTGACGAGGATGACGACCTAGCTGATGAGGCCGCCGATGAAGAGCCGGAGCCCGAAGACAAGTGAGCGACCCCATGGAACGGATCGCGGCAGCGCTGGAAAGGATGGCGCCGGAACCGCTGGGCGCACCGGATTTCGCAGCCGCTGATGCGTTTGTGTGGCATGTGGATCCGGATCGCCTGAGCCCGGTCGCGCATGTCAATCGCGTCGGCTTGCCGCTGCTGGTCGGCATTGATCGTTCGCGCGATACGCTGTTGGCCAACACACTGCAATTCGCCCGCGGCCACGCCGCCAATAACGCCCTGTTGTGGGGCGCGCGGGGGATGGGGAAATCCAGCCTGGTCAAAGCTGTGCATGCCGAGGTTCTGAAGCAGGGTGCGTCGCTGAAGATTGTTGAAGTGCAGCGCGAAGATCTGCCTTCGATCGGGCGCCTGCTGGGCCTGCTGCGCGCTGCGCCGCACCGGTTTCTGCTGTTTTGCGATGACCTGTCGTTTTCCCATGATGATGAACACTACAAGTCGCTGAAGGCGGTGCTGGATGGCGGGATCGAGGGGCGGCCAGAGAATGTGGTATTCTATGCCACCTCAAACCGCCGCCACCTGATGCCCCGCGACATGATCGAGAACGAGCGGTCGAGCGCCATTAACCCCTCGGAAGCGGTTGAGGAAAAGGTCAGCTTGTCAGACCGGTTCGGCCTGTGGCTGGGCTTCCACCCCTGCACCCAGGACGAATACCTGACGATGATCCGGGGCTATTGCGATGCCCACGATGTCGAGATTGACGATGACACCCTGCGCGCCGAAGCGATCGAGTGGCAGGCAACGCGCGGCGCACGCTCTGGCCGGGTGGCCTGGCAGTATTTCGTCGATCTGGCCGGTCGGCGCGAAGTGGCGCTGGGCTGAGCGGTACTTGCCTGCGGCGGGCATTGGCGCAGGCACTCCCAATAGCGACTCAGATATTCAGGAGGGCGCTCTGGGTCGGTTATGGCGCATCCGCGCCTCGAAACAAGGTCTCAGCTTGCAGCGATCACAGCGGCGTCTCAACGCAACGCCCTACTGCAGATAGGTGTTCGGATCGACGCTCTCAAACCCTTCGCGCACTTCGAAATGCAGGAAGCTGGGGGTGCCTTTGCGAACCTCTCCGATGGTCTGACCGCGCTTGACTTGCTGGCCTTTCGAAACCCGGATGATATCGACGCCGGCATAGACCGTCAGCAGATTGTTCGGATGCCGAATCACCAGGATCGGGATTTGATCCGTATCGCGCGTGATCGCCGCGACCGTGCCGTTGCCGGCAGATTTCACCGGCGTTCCGGCATCTGCGGCAATATCAATGCCGTCGTTCTTGCCCTTGGCATAGCCCCGGATGATCTTGCCGACCACGGGCAGCGCCAGTTTGCCGGTGTCCGACGCTGCGGTGCGATCTGTCGCCAGATCGGGCGAATCCGGCGTCTCCTTCGGGGTATCCAGCGTCGCCGCCTCATCCGGTAACGGGTCCACCGACGACGGCGGCTTGGGCGAGGCGGATCCGGCACCAGGCTCGGACACGCCGGGGTCTTTGGCTGGCTGAACCGTTGGCGGGATCAGCAGGAACTGCCCTTCGCGGATCGCGAAATCACTGCCAATGCCGTTCCATTCGACAAGCGCAGACACCGGGATGTCGTACCGGCGAGAGATGGAATAGGCCGTTTCGCCGCGCGCAACCTTGTGGCGCACAGGCTCTGGCGCCAGCGGCAGGCGGCCCCGGCCTTGCGCCTCGGCCTGATCAATCGCGCCACCGGCAATACTGGTGATATCTACGTCGCTGGTCGCAATCGGCCCTGTCGTAACCGCGCCGGTCGCGGGCGAGGGTTCTTCGACCCGGCTGGGCAGGGCGATCAATTCACCCGCGCGCAGCGGTACATCTTCGGGCAGGCCGTTGAACCGCGACAGTTCCGCCACTGAAAGGCCAACACGGGCCGAAATGTCGCGCAGCGTGTCACCTTCGCGCGCCACCGCCACCTGATAACTGGGATAAGAGATGACGCCGCGATTGTCGCCATCCGGGCGTTCAGCCACCTGCGCCTCACCAGTGGTTGAAAAACCTTGGCCAAGTCGGCGGAAGTCGAAGTCAAACGCATCCTGACATGCCGTCAGGCTCATCAAGCCAAAGCCGATAAGCGCCACGCGAAAAGAAGGGCCAAAAACCGCCATCTGCTACAATCCTCAAACGGTGGCCCCTGTTTTCGGGGCCTTCCGTGAACAGGTCTACTCTGATCCGAGGCCTTCAAGCAAGGGGACGAAGCGCACGGGGCGCAACTCCTCATAGTCATAGCCGGTTTCGGAGCGGGTGACTTTGATCAGGGATTGCACCGCATCGGACTGTCCAACGGGCAAAACCATGATGCCGCCGACGCGCAATTCGGCCATCAGGGGGCCGGGTGGATCCTCGGCCGCGGCGCTGACCAGGATGCGATCAAAGGGTGCCTGTTTGGGCAACCCGCGCGACCCATCTGCGGTGAAGGCCGTCACGTTGGTCAGGTCCATCGCGTCGAACACGCGGCGTGCCTCTCGCACCAGTGCGGCATGGCGATCTACAGTATAGACCCGGCGCGCCAGATGGCTGAGGACGGCCGCCTGATAGCCCGAGCCTGTCCCAACCTCGAGCACCTTATCGCGCGGCTGTACGTCCAGTGCCTGGGTCATCAGCCCGACAACGCTGGGCTGGCTGATGGTCTGCCCGCAAGAGATTGGCAACGGCATATCCTCATACGCGCGGTCGGCGAACAGGCCGGTCACGAAGGCACCGCGGTCGACCTTTTCCATCGCCTCCAGCGTGCGCGCATCCCGTACCCCGCGCGAGCGCAGCGTGAACAGGAACCGCATCTTGCGCTCGGCCAGCTCCTCGGGCGTGGGGGGGGGAGTGTCGGTCATCCCAGCTGCTCCGCGATATCGGCCAGTGCATCATGGGCGGTCAGATCACAGCGCATCGGCGTGACCGAAATGTATCCGTCCAGATTGGCCGCAACATCCGTTCCGGGATCGGTCGGAATATGCTGCGGGCCACCCTTGATCCACAGGAACTGCCGCCCCGATGGGGCGGAATGCGGTTCGACCCCGAAGTTGGTATCATGCCGCCAGCCCTGGGCGACAACCTGACGGCCCTTGACGGCATCCGCAGCGACCGGCGGGAAATTCACATTGTAAAACAACCGGTAATCGCGATCCGCATCCCAACGCGCCTTGTCGAGCATATCACGGATCAGCCCGGCGCCATGCACCGCCGCAGCGTCAAACGGGTTGTCCAGACTGGCATTATCGGGGCCATAAAACTGGCTGAGTGCTATTGCCGGAATGCCCTGCAACGTCGCCTCGATCGCGGCGCAGATGGTGCCGGAATAGAGCGTGTTTTCAGCCGCGTTGTTGCCCCGGTTTACGCCGGACAACACCAGATCGGGGCGTTCGGGCATCACGTGATGCAACCCCGCAAGAACACAATCCGCTGGTGAGCCTTCGGTGGCAAAGCGGCGTGTGCCCATCTGCGAAATCATCATCGGGTGGGTATAGCTGATGCAATGCCCGACGCCGGATTGTTCGAAGGCAGGTGCGACGACCCAGACCTCTCCGTCCGGTCCTGCGATGTCGGCGGCGATCGCCTCCAGCACCTGCAAGCCGGGGGCGTTGATACCGTCGTCATTGGTCAGAAGAATGCGCATGTTCGCCCCAAGTATGCCCCCTCAATAGGTCAGGGCAAGCGGACGGTAAAGCGCTGGCCGGGCGTTAATTCAAAAGAGCCAGCAGCCGTGTCGCTTCCGCACGCGGATCGGCCAATGGGGCGCGATCTTCGCCCGGAAAGAACCGGGCGCGGGTGGCGGTGGGCATGGGTTCGGGGGTCAGAATGTGCACTTTGGGGCCGGTCTTTGCCGCCTCGGCTTGCCAACTTCGCGCCAGCGCGATCTGCGCCGCCTTGGTCGCGCCATAGCTGCCGAAATTCGCGGCGCCGCCGCGCGGGTCGTCGAAGAACACGGCCTGCCCGGCAGGTGCGGCCAGCAGCAGCGGTTGTACCATCGCGATCAGGTTGGCGGTGGCGGTGGCATTCACCTCGGCCGATTTTGCCCAGTCGCGGGCGTCCACATGGGCGGCGGGTGACAAGGGGGCGGCGTGGATCGCCGTGTGCAGCCACAGATCGGCGTGACCCCAGCGGTCGTGAATCCCCCGGCACAGATGGGCCATGGCGTTTGTGTCGGTGATATCCATCGGCGCAAGTGTCGCCTGACCGCCCGCCGTCTTGATCCGGTCGTCGAGTTCTTCCAGCGCGCCGGTGGTGCGGGCCACGGCGACGATGTGATGCGTCGCGGCCAAAGTCTCAGCCAGCGCCGCGCCAAGCCCGCGAGAGGCTCCGGTGATGAGGGCAAGTTTAGTCATGGGCTGCGGTGTGGCCGCGTTGGGCGGCGGCGTCAACCGGTCCGGTGATAGCTTTGCGCCATTCGGATGAAATGGTCGAGTGGGTCGCGGGGAAGGGGCACGCTCAGCGGGCTGAGCAAGGTGCGGTTCCCCTCATATGTGAACGCATCCGCGTAGAGGTCGCGCATGGTGGCGACGATGGTTGTCTGACAATGGACATAAAGGCCGATTTGATCGGCGCGCGCCTCGGACCAGGCCACGCGGATCGTGGTGCCGGATTTGCTCGCCTCGGTCAGCCAGGAAGGTTGTCCCCATTTCAGCGTCTCGGTGATCGGGCCGACGTGGGGCGTGTCGGCGGCGGCAGAGAGGATCGCGGTGCGGATCGTGTGGAAATGTGCCTGCGCCCCGGCGGGCCAGGGGGCGATGGTGGTGGCAAGATGGGTCGGAAGCGGTGACATGCTGGCAAGGTGGCGCGCGTGAACTGCGACTGCAAGCGATGATGGCGACGAAGCCCCTATTAGCTGAAGCGCAGCTTGGGGAAGGACAGAATCCCAGACGGTTGGCGGGCTTGGCCAGAGGCGCGCTTGCGCCATGCCCGACCTAGGGAGGGCGGTGTGGTTGAGTGCGACCTGAATTCTGAAAAACCAAGCCGGTTCAAGCAATTCGGGCGTTTCAAGATGCCCTCCCGCGGGGGAGGTCGGGCATGGCGCATGCGCGCCGGGTGTGTGTTCTGGCGGGCGGGTTTTGTCTGTTCGAGCGTTGTTAGGTTTGTTTGATCAAAATCCACTCCGGGCCACTACTCCGCCGCCCGAACCACAACCCCACGCTCGATCATATCGGCCGGTTCCACCGGATACTCGCCCGAAAAACACGCATCGCAATATTGCGGCTGGGCCGGGTCGCGGCCCTTGGCTTCGCCCACCGCACGGTACAACCCGTCCAGCGATATGAACCGCAGCGAGTCCACGCCAAGGTGGTCGCGCATTTCATCCTCGCTCATCGTGGCGGCCAGCAGCTTTTCCCGCATCGGCGTGTCCACGCCGTAGAAACATGGCCACTGGGTCGGCGGGCTGGCGATGCGGAAGTGCACTTCGGCAGCACCCGCATCAAGGATCATTTCCTTGATTTTGCGGCTGGTGGTGCCGCGCACCACCGAATCGTCCACCAGGATCACCCGCTTGCCCTTGATCAGCGCCCGGTTGACGTTCAGCTTCAGGCGCACACCCATGTTCCGGATCTGCTCGGTCGGTTCGATGAAGGTGCGGCCCATATACTGGTTGCGGATGATGCCCATCGCATAGGGGATGCCGCTTTCCTGGCTGTACCCGATGGCTGCGGGCGTTCCGCTGTCCGGGACGGGACAGACATAATCGGCATCGACTGGGGCTTCGCGCGCCAGTTCCACGCCGATCCGGCGGCGGGTTTCATAAACGCTTTCGCCGCCGATCATGCTGTCGGGGCGGCTGAAATAGACGTGTTCAAAGATGCAGAACCGGGGGCGCTTGGCTTCAAACGGGCGCAAAGACGCGATGCCGTCGTCGTTGATCACCACCATTTCGCCCGGCTGGATTTCGCGCACAAACTCGGCTCCGATGATGTCCAGCCCGCAGGTTTCGGAACTCAGCGCCCAGCCATCGCCGATCTTGCCGAGAACCAGCGGACGCACGCCCAGCGGGTCGCGCACCCCGATCAGCTTGGTGCGGGTCATGGCGACGATGGAAAACGCCCCCTCGACCCGGCGCAGGGCGTCTTTCATGCGTTCAGGGATGTTGCGCTGCAATGACCGCGCCATCAGGTGAATGATGCATTCGCTGTCGGATGAGCTTTGGAAGATCGAGCCGCGGTCAATCAGCTCGCGGCGCAGCGCGTCGGCATTGGTGATGTTGCCGTTGTGGGCAATTGCTGCGCCGCCCATGGAAAATTCACCAAAAAACGGCTGCACGTCACGGATCTGGGTCGCGCCTTTGGACCCGGCGGTGGAATAGCGCACATGGCCAATCGACAGCGGCCCCGGCAGGGTTTCCATCAGGCTTTGCTTGGTGAAATTGTCCCGCACATAACCAAAGCGGCGGGCCGAGGCGAAACCGGTTTCCGGGTGGTGACTGACAATGCCGCCAGCCTCTTGCCCGCGATGTTGCAGGGCGTGCAGGCCAAGGGCCACGAAATTTGCCGCCTCGGCCACGCCAATCACGCCGAAGACGCCGCATTCTTCATGCAGCTTGTCGTCGTCAAATGGATCAGTGTTCAGCGGCGTCAGATCAGCAGGGTCGCGCATCGGGAGGGCAGCTCCGGCAGGTGTCGCGGGTCTTGGCACCGCCATAAGGGGATTCGCCCGCGCTGTCACCCGGCAGATAACATTCGCGCCACTAAAGCGTTTCGACATTAACCTGAGACATATCCGGCGGCCTTAAAGTAGTTCCAGCATTCTACTGGGTCGTAGAGATCGCAGATTGCTCCGATTGCTTCGAAGACCTGGGTAAAGGACCTGGCCCCGATCCGTCGCAAATGGGCTTTCAGTTTAGAGAAGGCCTGCTCGATGGGATTCAGGTCGGGCGAGTACGGTGGCAGGTAAAGGAACCAGCAGCCGTGATTGCGTAAAGCCTGCGTCGCCTCCTTATTCCGGTGGGTTGCCAGGTTGTCGAGAATGACGACAGTGCCGGGGTTGATCTCGGGGACCAGCACTTCGCGGATGTAGGCCGCGAAGGCGGGGCCATCTATCGCTCCCTTGATGACCCAAGGTGCGATCAGCGCGCCTTGGGTCAGGCCCGCGATCAAGGTTTGGGTTCCCCAGCTTCCGAAGGGCGCATCCATCGTCAGGCGCTTACCGCGCTTGGCTCTGCCGCGTAGGCGCGTGAGGTTTGTCTTCACTGCGGTTTCGTCAATAAAGACAACGCGCTCAGGAAAGGTCGCAATGGCTGGCGAGCGGTATCTGAACCAGTCGGCCCGTTGCTGCCTTACCTTGGCGCGGCGGCGCTCGGTTGCGACCAGCGACTTTTTTTGTACGTGAAGCCGAGCCGGGACAGAAGGTTGGCGATGGAGGAGTGATGCACCCGCACACCCTCTGCATCGGCCAGCGCATTACGCAACTCAAAGAGCGTGATGTCAGGGTCTTGTGCGATCAACTCCTCAAAGAATTCCCGATGCGGAGCCAGCTTTCCCTTGCCGCGCGGCGGTCCCTGCCGGGCAGGTTCCGCATGACCCTTCATCCTCACCTGACGCGCCCACCGCGCGCCTGTGGCAGGCGACAGCTTCAACCGCAACGCCGCCGCGCGCCCGCTCAACCCTTCTTCAATGTATCTCTGAAACCGTATCCGAAGCGCAGATGGCAAAGGTGCTGACATGATCCATCCTCCCAAACAGGATGAATCACAGATCAGGTCTCAAGGGAATCCCTCGCGATTCAGGTTCAAGCCGAAACGCTTTAGATGTTGCCGATCAGCCGGTGCAGACGCCAACCAGTTGTTCATAGCGACCGACCAGCCAGCCGGGCGCGTCGTCGGGAAGCTGTTCGTCGATCTGATCCTGCGTATTGGCAAAGATCTGCGCCGTGCGGCTGTCGTCGATCATCGCAAGGCTTTCGCCGACAACGACCCGGTCATAGACGATCAGGGCGACCACAACCAACAGGACGCCGCGGGCGGCCCCGAACAGAAAGCCAAGGCCCCGGTCCAGCCCGCCAATGGCGCTGCGCTGGATCAGCGAGGAAAACAGCGGCGTGAAGATCGACATCACCACCAGCGCGACGGCAAAGACCGCAACGAAGGCCGCAATGATGCTCAACTCGCAACTGTCTGCCAGGTATCTGCCGACAACCGGCAATTCGCGCATCAAGGGTTCGGCGCGCGGTGCAAAGATGAAGCCAACGATGGCGGCGACGATCCAGCCGGCGATGCTCATCACTTCGCGCACGAAACCGCGCGAATAGGCCAGGATTGCCGAGATGATCACCAGTACGGCGACGATCGCGTCAAATAGCGTGAATCCATCCATAAATCTGCTCCGCCTTCTTTTCAGCCTGCGCCAAACATCTCGCCCACGAAAGTGGGCAGGTCCGGCCAGGTTTTCAGCTCGACCGTCGATCCCGGGCCGGGTTTGGCCCCCGCCGCCGTAACAGCCGTGCTGAAACCAAGTTTTCCCGCTTCCTTCAAGCGGTTTTCCGTCTGACCCGCCGGGCGCAGGGCGCCTGACAGGCTGATTTCCCCGAATACCACGGTTTCGCGGGGCAATGCCACATCTTCGCGCGCCGACAGCAACGCGGCCGCCACGGCCAGGTCGGCGGCAGGTTCCCCGATCCGCAATCCGCCCGCAACGTTGAGGTAGACATCAAGCCCGGTGAACGGCACGCCGCAGCGCGCCTCGAGCACCGCAAGAATCATCGCCAGGCGCCCGCCGTCCCAGCCGACAGCACTGCGGCGGGGTTGCGAATGCGGCGTCGGGGCGACCAGCGCCTGAATTTCGCACAACAGGGGCCGGGTGCCTTCGATGCCCGCGAAGACGACCGACCCCGGTGTCGGGTCTTCGCGGCCTGCCAAAAACAGCTCGGACGGGTTGGAGACTTCGGCCAACCCCTTGCCCGTCATCTCGAACACGCCGATCTCATCGGCGGGGCCGAACCGGTTCTTGACGGCGCGCAGAATGCGGAATTGATGGCCGCGTTCGCCTTCAAAATAAAGCACAGTGTCAACCATATGTTCGACAACACGCGGCCCGGCAATCTGGCCGTCCTTGGTGACATGACCGACCAGAATGACCGACATGCCGCGTTTCTTGGCGAATGTCGTCAGCTCATGCGCGGCCGCGCGGACCTGTGCGACCGACCCCGGCGCGCTTTCGACAGTGTCCAGCCACATGGTCTGGATCGAGTCGATCACGGCGACATCCGGACGCTCGGCCTCGAGCATCGTCAGGATATCGCGCAGGCTGGTCTCGGTCGCCAGTTTTACCGGCGCATCCGCCAGCCCCAGACGCTGGGCGCGCATGCGGACCTGTGCGCTGGCTTCCTCACCCGTCACATAGACCGCTTTCAGCCCCGCATTTGCCAGGGCCGCCGCCGCCTGAAGCAGCAGCGTAGATTTGCCGATGCCAGGATCGCCGCCCACCAGAATGGCCGATGCCGGGACCAAACCGCCACCCAGCACCCGGTCGAATTCGGCAATTGCGCTGGTTGTGCGCGGCGGCGGCGCTTCGGTGCTGGACAGATCCGTCAGCGCGACCGCCTTGCCGCGTTTCGCGCCCAGCGACTTTGCGCCGGGGCCGCTGGACAGGGGCGCTTCTTCGACGATCGAGTTCCATTCGCCACAGGCGTCGCACCGCCCGGACCATTTGGAATGGACCGCGCCGCAGGCCGTGCAGGAAAACTGAGTGGTGGATTTTGCCATGCGCCCTTGTTCCCTAAGGCGCGCCCATCGGCAAGCCCTGCAGGACGGCCAGCCCCAGACCGGCGGCAAAGAGGGGGAGCAGTTTGTTGGGAAAACACTCGGTCAGCGCCGCGGCGACGCTGGCCACCACCAGCGCCGCCCCCAGAATGCGCACAGCATTCGGCCAGCCGGTCGCAAGCGCGGCCATGATCGTCAGGATCAGCACCACGACCGCACCATGGGCGATCCGCGCCAGGCCCGCGCCGGTCACGGCGCGATAGAAGCTCCACAGGAAACTCGAGAAGACGAAGGCCGCGATGGCGATCCCAATCAGCAGCGTCGTCATGCGTCTTTGCGCCGCTCGGACAGGTGGCTGATCAGGATCGAGGCTAGGATGCAGCCCGTGAACATCCAAAGCCCCCAGGCGGTTTCAACGCGGCCAACGCCGATGCCTTTGACCACAACGATATAAAGCGCGATCAGAAACACATCCGCCATCGCCAGCCGCCCCAGGATGTCCAGTACCGGCTTGATCCGGGGCGAGGCCAGCCGGAAATGCACCATCGCCAACCCAATGGTCTTGGCATAAGGCGCGAACAACGCCAGCGCGGTCACCACCAGCGCAAGTGCCACATCCGTATCCCAAAGCGCGGCAAGCCCAGACAAAACACTGATCTCTTTCAGCCCGAACAGCGGCAAGACGCCCGCGCGCAACAGCGGCGCAAACCAGGCCACCGGATACAGCACCAGCAGCGACAGATTGGCGACGGTCAGCAGGTCGATATGGCGCAGGATACGGGCCATCAGCCGAAGGGAAACTTGCTGTCAGACATGCGCCTTTGTCCGGCGCGCGCGTCAAGGTCAACTGTTGAAAGATTGTGTTGAAAAACTCCGAAATCAGAGCGTCGCGGATTTCTTGCGAAAACCTATGAAGCGAAATAGTCGGAAAGCTTTGACCACGAGACAGCGCATGGCTGCGCGTGAGCGCATGTAGGCGATTTGGGCCGACCCCCGCGCCAAAAATTTAGGATCGGGCTGCATGGAAAGAAAAATCATCGTTCAGGCCCTAAAACGGAGTTTTTCAACACAATCGAAAAGCAGTGGTTATTCGGCGGCCAGCTTGATGACCTTGCCGCCTTTGGGACCACGCTGGAACCCCTGTTCGGGCAGAATGTCGGTCAGTTCTTCTTCCAGCCGTTTCAGTTGCGACAGCTGAACATCCTCGTCAATCTCGACCTGTTCTTTCCAGCGCTTCAACTCGCGGCAGGTGTTCTGCGCCAGCACGATGCGTTCTTCGAAGGTGGCAATCTCCTGTTGCCGCTCGGTCAGGAACTTGCGGGCCCGCGCGCCATTCTCGTCCGAATAGATCTCGGCCAGTTCGGCGCTGGTGTGGCTCATCATTGCGGCGGTTTCCAGGATATCCGGTTCCAGATGCCCCAGATCAGGATGGCCGCGCAGGAAATTGATCCGTTCGCGCACCGCGTCGAACTCCGACGAAATGGTGAACAGGTCGGCGCGATCAGCGGCGTGGGCGACGTTGTAAGCCTCGGCAATGTCACTCATGCAGACCTGGAAGTCGCGGTGCGTCTGTTCCAGCCGCTGCACCCGCATCGTCGACGGGACAAAGAAAGAACGCCAACAGCGCCAGCAGTACGGTTACCGAGGTCTGGATCACCGCGCCCCCGTTCGGGATCCGCAGATCGCCGAAGGTCAGCGACATGTTCAGCCAGGGCAATAACCCGACGGTCGAGGCGATTGTTGCCAGAACCGAAACAACGGCGAGTGCGACAAACGTTATCAACGCAGCCCCTTGAATTGATGTGACAATTCCGGAGGTGCTGGCGCGATATCGCATGTATTTTTCTCTCTGGGATCGCAAGCCGGAATGGGGGCCTGCAGGCTGTAAAATCGGTGTGGGGTTATCTTCCACTCACTGACCCCGTCCTGTCAAAACAGCCTTGCGCTTGACACGTAGGGTTTTTCCGGTCCGAATCGCGAGTCAACGGGAATAAGATCGCAAAATCATACAGATGGCGGAATGTCGCTTAAGTGCAATTTTTTTTCAACGCAATGTCGCAATTGGCCCTTCGGCGCGCCCGGTGACGAATTGTTCCACGAATGGATCGCCCGAATCGTCCAGTTTGCTGACCGGCCCGGCCCATTTGATCACCCCGTCATGCAGCATCGCCACCCGGTCGGCGATGGCCCGCACTGACGACATGTCATGGGTGATGGTCACGGCTGTTGCGCCCATCTCGGTCACGATTTCGCGGATCAGGTCGTTGATGACACCGGCCATGATCGGGTCGAGGCCAGTGGTGGGTTCGTCAAAAAAGATGATCTCGGGCTCGGCTGCGATGGCGCGGGCCAGGCTGACCCGTTTCTGCATCCCGCCTGAGAGTTCGGCAGGGTAAAGATCAGCGACCTTTTCGCCCAGACCGACCCGGCGCAGTTTCTCGATCGCGATGGCGCGTGCTTCGTCCTTCGGGCGTTTCAACGCACCACGGGTCAGACGGAAGGCGACATTCTGCCAGACCGACAGGCTGTCAAACAGCGCGCCGCCCTGAAACAGCATCCCGAAGCGCGCCAGAAAGGCCTCTCGGTCGCCTTTGGTCGCATCTGCACCGTCGACAAGGATCGTACCGGAATCGGGCTGCACAAGACCAAGGATGCATTTCAACAGCACCGATTTGCCGGTACCCGACCCGCCGATCACCACGACACTTTCGCCCTTGGCGACATCCAGTTCAACGCCGCGCAGAACCTGGTTGGACCCGAAGGCCTTATGGAGGTGAGAGAGCGTGATCATGCCGAAAAGAACACCTCGGTCAGCACGTAATTTGCCGCCAATATCAACACGCTGGCGGCCACAACGGCAGATTTTGTTGCCCGGCCCACGCCCTGCGCGCCGCGCCCGCTACGCATGCCGAAATAACATCCCATCAGTGCGGCGATGAAGCCGAAGGCCGCGCCTTTCGCCAGGCTGCTAACGATGTCGGCCTGTTCCAGAAAATCGACGGTGTTGGTCAGATAGGCGGCAGCATTGAAACCCAGCCGCCCGGTGCCGACCAGATAGCCGCCGAAAATGCCGATGGTGTCGCCCACCGCCACCAGCAACGGCACCACAAGCGTCGCGGCCAGCACGCGCGGCAGGGTCAGATAGCGCATCGGATCGGTGCTGAGCGTGACCAGCGCGTCGATCTGCTCGGTCACCTTCATGGTGGCAATTTCGGCAGCGATGCTTGAGGTGACCCGCGCCGCGATCATCAGCCCCACCAGCACCGGCCCAAGTTCGCGCACCATGCCGATGGCGACGATCTGGGGGACCACCGCCTCGGCAGAAAAACGCGCGCTTCCGGCAAAGATCTGCAGCGCCAGCGCGCCGCCAGTGAACAGCGTGGTCAGACCGACGACCGGCAAGCTGAAATAGCCGATCGTCATCAGCGCCGACAGAAACTCGCGCCAGTAGAACGGTGGACGGAACAGGTTCAGCAGGGTGGTCGCCGCGAACAGTGTGACGCGCCCGATGGCGGCGATCAGGTCCAGCGTGGAGCGCCCCACTGCGGCAACGGGTGACAGAACGCTCATGCCACGCCGCCCAGATAAGTCCGGTGATACCGCGCGCCCAGCAAGGTGAGGATTTCATAACCGATGGTCCCGGCAGCCTCGGCCAGATCGTCAACCGTCTGATCGGGCCCGAGAATGTCGAGCGCTTGGGGTATCTCGGTCAGATGCGTGACATCCACGCCGATCAGATCCATCGAAACACGGCCTGCGATCTGGCAAGGGCGGCCCTTGTGGAACAGCAACCCGGTGCCGCCAGCTGCGCGCAGCAGCCCATCCGCATAGCCGCCCGAAACGGTGGCGATACGCGCCGGATGCGGCGCTTCCCAGGTGCCGCCATAACCAACGGTTTCGCCCGCGTGCAGTGTACGGGTCTGGATAACGGGCAATGACAGGCCAACGACGGGCTGTGCTGCGTCAAACGGCAGGCCGCCATACAGGCCAACGCCGGGGCGGGTCAGGTCAAAGTGATAGGCCGGGCCAAGCAAGATGCCCCCCGTGGCCGCCAGCGAGCGTGGCGCGCTGATCCCGTCGGTCATGTCGCGGAAGGTTTTGAGTTGGGCGGCGTTCATCGGATGATCCGCCTCGTCCGCGCAGGCAAGGTGGCTCATCACCAGGGCGGGGTTCTGCGGCAGGATCAGGTCACGCGCGGCGACCCATTCGGCGGGCTCCAGGCCAAGGCGGTTCATGCCGCTGTCCAGTTGGATGCCGAAGGGGTGGCCGTGCAGCGCTTCGAAATGCAGGGTCATCTGTTCAATGGAATTCAGCAGCGGCGTCAGCTTCAGATCGCGGATCGCCCCGGTGTCGCCGGCCATATGCCCCGAGAAGACAAAAACCTCGGGCATCGGGCCAAGGGCGGTGCGGATCAGCGCGCCTTCTTCTGCGGTGGCGACGAAAAACCTGCGCGCCCCAGCGCGCGCCAGCGTCGTCGCCATTTCCGGCGCGCCCAGGCCATAGCCATCCGCCTTTACCACGGCGGCGGTTTCAACCGCTGTCGCGGAATTCAGCGCCCGCCAGTTGGCAGCGACGGCGTCGAGGTCGATGGTGAGTATTCCGGTTGCCATGGGCCCCGGTTGTGACAGGCGCGCGCGCGACGTCAAGCAAAACGCGCACCCGCGCCGCCGGGGCGGGCCCGGCACTTGGGTGCGCGGCGCTGTCGCGCGGCGCAAATCATCGGGCGCTGCATTATGAACAGGGTGCCGGAATGCTGAGAGGCGGTTCAGGGGCAGGTCTGCCCTGAACGCGCCTTGTCAAGGCTGGGTGCGAGTCGTGACCGCGTCAAGGACAAGCTGCGCGTTCGCGCAGGGCCTTGCGGCCTCCTTGACCCGATCCCGAATCGCGGATCTTAGCGCGCGGTTGGCGGGCCTTCGTCGGGGCGGTCGAGGATGGCTTCGACCTCGGACATTTGTGCATCGCTCAACGGGCCGTGGTCCAGCGCACCGCAGAGGTCCGCGACCTGTTCAGGCGTGCGAAATCCCGGGATCGGCAGCGCGCGGTCGCTACGTGCCCATAGCCAGCCAATTGCGCCCTGCGCCAGCGAACGCCCATCGCTGGTCAAAATGTCGCGCACCGCGTCGAGTTGGCGCAGGAAGCCGGGCGCGATTTTCCCGTCCGCGAAATAGGCCTTCTTGCCGTCGTCGGTTCCGCGCACCTCGTCCTTGGCAAACTGCGTTGTCGCGTCATAGCGCCCGCCCAGAATGCCCATCGCCAGCGGTGATCGGATCAGCCCGACCAGCCCAGCCCTTTCGACCGCAGGCACCATATGTTCGGCGCGAAAGAACACGTTCATCGCGTGTTCAACGGCAACGAATCCGGGGTGGTCTGCGAAGGCGCGCGCGCTGTCCGGGTAGTCGGTGGACCAGCCAAACGCCCCGACCGCGCCTTCGTCGCGCAACTTGGTGAGCGTGTCGAACACCGGGCGCGCATCGTCCACGGCCAGCGTGTTCAGGTGCAGCAACACCAGATCGATCCGGTCCCGTTGCAGACGCTTACGCGAAGCATCCAGGCTGGCGCGCAGGCCAGCCTCATCCGTGATGGCACCGGTCAGTTCTTTCGTGGTGGTGTTGATGGAATGGCCGACTTTGGTGGCGATGGCGACCTCTGGGTGCGCCTTCAGCACGCGGCCCAGCACAGTCTCGGAATGCCCGGTGCCATAGGCCTGTGCTGTGTCGAACAGGCGAATGCCGCGTTCGACCGCCAGCGCGATGGCGCGCTGCGAGGTGGCGTCGTCGACCTCTCCCCAGCCGACGGCGCGACCGCCGGTGAAGAAAGGTCCACCGATTGCCCAACAACCCAGGCCAAGGGTCGGAGTGGTGTAGTTACTGAATAAATGTGTCATGATTTCCCTTTCAACGCAGTGTGATACGTGGCGATCTTGCGATCCAGATAGCTTTGGCAGGCTTCGATCTCGGCACGTCGCGCAGGCGGCGCTGATCGTTGGATTCGGAGTCCGGCCCATGCGCGGACGCAGCAAAGCGTTTTACATCGCCCAAGGGCATGCCGGTGGCGCGCAGGTGGCCCAGAACCACCAGCCAGGCCAGATCGTCGCCGTTGAATTGCCGCCAGCCGCGGGCGTCACGGGCTATCGGGGGCAACATGCCCGAGGATTCGTAGAACCGGATCGTGTCCTGGCTTAGCCCGGATCGGGCCGCTGCATCTGTGATCAGCATCGGGTGCCTCCTCTGTCAGGGGACACGCACTAGCCTATTGGAGTGACTCTAGGTCAAGCGGCAATTTCAGGTTTTTCAGATCAGGTGGGTTCGGTCGGATAGGGTGCCCCATCGGGAAGATCGTCAAAGCCCGCGTCGTGATAGCCAAGCATGCCGATGTCACGGGCCAGCTGGCTGCCGATGCACTCACCCCTCGCCACCTGGGCCGAGATGGTGGCGAAATCGTATCGGGGTTGCCAGCCGAGCGCAGCCTGGGCCGCGGCGCTGTCGTATACCCGCGACATGTCGTCAGGCAGCGACCAGCCCAGGCGCGACCAGAGGGCTCTGGTGCCAGGCACGCGGGCTTCGATCACGGTTGCGGGATCGTGGCGCAGGGCGGCGGCGTCTTCCGGTTGCAACGGGGTCGGCGCGCTGAGGATATAGCGACCGAATCCAAGGGCCGGGGCAGCGCCAAGCGCGTCGATATGCGCGCGCGGCATCTTCCAGGTCCAGCCGCCGGTGCAGGAATTCATTGGCTTTGAGGTTGGCATCGCTGAAGGATGCCCGTGCCGCCGCGCTGTCGTCTGGTTCGGGGAAGAAGCGCGCACTGCGCAGGATGACCATGGGCAGACCGTCGCGATGCGCGGCAAGATCGCACAGCGCCTCGGCCCCCGTCTTGGTCGCGCCATAGATGTTTTTCGGACGATCCGCCACAGCCTCGGTGATCCAGGCGGCGGGATCGCCTGCGCCGGGGGTCAGGGCGCGTCCGAAGGCGCTGGTGGTGGAGGTGAATACGAAGGCGCCGACCTCGGCGCGTGTGGCGGCGCTCAGCAAGGTCAGCGTGCCGGTGATGTTGGTGTCGACGAAATCCTGTCGGCTGTGGGTGGCGACATGGGGTTTGTGCAATGTGGCGGAATGGATCACGCCGGTCGCGCCCTGCATGGCCCGCGCGACCGTCGCGGCATCGGTGATCGAACCGACGATGTCGGTGGTGGCGGCGGGCCGGGTGTCGAGGCCGACTGCCGGGCGGCCCGCTTGCCGTAACAGGGTGATAACGGCGCGGCCAAGGTGACCTGAGGATCCGGTGACAAGCGTGGTCATGTCATCGCAGCCCGGAATGGCCGCACTTTCATGCGGTCACCACAGCCAAAGATCGCTGCCGATCCGACAACCAATTCTCCCGACATCCCTTCCATGTCTTCTTGTCCATAAATATCCCCGCCGGAGGCACTTGGCCATAAGCGCCAACACCTGCCGCGCCGCGCGCACCGATCCGTCCCAAAAGTTCCACGGTTCACGCGCGGCCGCCGCCCGCGGCCACGACCCGAGCGATTTTTAATCGCGAGGCCCATTCACGAATGGTCATATGCCATCGGCACCCCGAAAGGTGCCAGCCCGGCCTGCGGCAGTTAGAATTCGTCATCCGGCTGTGATTGCCAAGGGCGGGCCAGATCGCTGAAGCGGGTGAACCGCCCTTCGAATGCCAGATCGATATTGCCGATGGGTCCGTGGCGCTGTTTGCCCACGATCACCTCGGCCTTGCCGTGCAGGCGTTCCATCCGGGCCTGCCAGTCGGCCATCTTGTCGAGCTGCTCATCGCCGGGCTTTTCGCGTTCCGCATAATATTCCTCGCGGAACACGAACATCACGACGTCGGCGTCCTGCTCGATCGAGCCTGACTCACGCAGGTCTGAAAGCTGGGGACGTTTGTCTTCTCGCGATTCGACCTGGCGGCTCAGTTGGGACAAAGCCACCACTGGGATGTCGAGTTCTTTCGCGATTGCTTTCAGGCCCTGCGTGATCTCGGAAACTTCGTTCACACGGCTGTCCTTGGCGGTCGCCGGGCGAACGAGTTGTAGGTAGTCGACGAACAGGGCATCCAGCCCGTGTTCGCGTTTCAGACGCCGTGCGCGGGCCGCAAGCTGGCTGATCGGCAGGGCGGGCGTGTCGTCGATATAAAGCGGGCAGGCTTCCAGCGTCTTGGCAGCCTCGACAAAGCGGCGAAATTCGCCCTCGGTCATGTCGCCGCGCCGGATTTGTTCGGACGGGACTTCGCTGGCTTCTGACAGGATACGCGCGGCCAGCTGTTCGGCACTCATCTCCAGGCTGAAGAACCCGACGACGCCGCCGTCCACTGCGCCTTCGCTGCCGTCCTGCTTCAATCCGCGTCGATAGGCTTTAGCAATGTTGAACGCGACATTGGTCGCCAGCGAGGTTTTGCCCATCGAGGGGCGCCCGGCCAGGATCAGCAGGTCCGACCGGTGCAGCCCGCCCAGCTTCTTGTCCAGATCGGTCAGCCCGGTCGACACGCCGGCAAGCCCGCCGTCCCGCTGATAGGCGGCGTTGGCGTTGTTCACCGCATCGGTGACGGCCTTAAGGAATGATTGGAACCCTTGCGATGCCTGCCCGGCTTCGCCCAGCTTATACAGCGCCTGTTCCGCCTCTACGATCTGCTCTTTCGGTTCACTATCGACATTCACCGACCCGGCCTTGGCGGAAATGTCGCGCCCCAGCCCGATCAGCTCGCGCCGGATCGCCAGATCATAAATCATCTGGGCGTAGTCCTTGGCGGCAAAACTGCTGATCGCAGCCCCGGCAAGGCGGGCGAGGTACTTGGCCCCGCCCAGTTCTTTCAGCCCCTCGTCATCTTCAAGAAACGCCTTCAGTGTCACCGGACTGGCCAGCGCATTTTTGGAAATCCGGCTTGCCGCAACCTCCCAAATCCGGGCGTGAACCGGTTCGTAGAAATGCGCCGCCTCGATGATCGCCGCGATGCGGTCGTAGATGTCGTTGTTGGTCAGGATTGCGCCCAGCAGCTGCTGTTCAGCCTCAACATTGTGGGGCAGGGACTCGTTCGTCCCCACCCCTGCCTGCTCGACCCCTGCGTCCTGTATCTTGGCGATTTCGTTCATTGCTGTCCCGCGCTGTCCCTGCCCGGGCTGTTACGTGACCCGGGCCGGGAAGGGCAAAATGTATGTTTCTGTGGATAGCCCTGTGAGTAGGTCGCTATCGGGCAAACCCATAGCATATTTGGGGGCCGAGGGCGAGGGGGATACCATACCTGTGCATGTGCCGGGTCAGCAACGTTTCATAAGTCATACCGTTGCCAGCAGAAAAACTGCGCGTCATAGTGGAATGTTTCGATAGATTTCAGTGCCGCGGGGTCAGGCTTTGGCGTGGGCTGCCTGCCAGGCACGCGGATCGGCCAGAAACGAATCAACCGCATCCAGAGTGGCCGCGTCAAAGTCACCGCGCGTCCGTGCCATGGCCATCACATCATGCCAGGTGCACAGGTGATGCAGCGTCAGACCGGCGTCTTCCATCGTCTTGTCGATTTCGGGGAAAATGCCATAGCTGAAGATCACTGCCGTGTGGGCGCAGGTTGCGCCGGTGTCACGGATCGCCTCGACAAAACTCAGCTTCGATCCGCCATCGGTGGTCAGATCCTCGACCAGCAGCACGCGATCGGTGTCGGCCATATCGCCTTCGATCCTTGCGTTGCGGCCATAGCCTTTGGGCTTCTTCCTGACATAGCTCATCGGCAGGGCCAGCCGTTCGGCCACCAGCGCGGCAAAGGGGATGCCTGCCGTCTCTCCACCTGCGATATTGCTGAACGCCTCGGCCCCGGCATCGCGCAGCACTGTCGCGGCCATGAAGTCCATAAGAAGCGAGCGGATGCGCGGGTAAGAGATCAGCTTGCGGCAGTCGATGTAGGTCGGCGAGGGCAGGCCGGAGGCGAGGATATAGGGATCTTCGGGGCGGAAGTTCACCGCCTTGATATCCAGCAGCATGGCGGCGGACAGGCGGGCAATTTCGGCGCGGTCGGGGAAGGTTGCCGGTATCATGCGGTGACGCTCCAATGAACAGGGAATCCGGGGTCGAAAACGGTGATCGGGCCGGACCCGGATGGCAAGGTGGTGGGCAGAACGACGGGCGCGCCTTTGGTCAGCGTCATCGTGGCGCTGGACGGCGGCTGGCCATAGAATGCTGCACCGTTCAGCGCAGTGAACGCCTCCAGCTGATCCAGTGCCTCTGCGGCCTCGAACACCTCGGCCAGCAGCTGCATTGTGACCGGCGCGGTATAGCATCCGGCGCAGCCACAGGCGGTTTCCTTGGCCGCGTCCACATGCGGTGCGCTGTCAGTGCCAAGGAAAAACGTCCGTTCGCCCGAGGTCGCCGCCTCCAGCAGGGCCAGGCGATGGATCTCGCGCTTGGCGACCGGCAGGCAATAGTAATGCGGGCGGATGCCCCCGGCCAGAATATGATTGCGGTTGATGATCAGGTGGTGCGTGGTGATCGTCGCGGCAAGATCGTCGCCGCCCGATCTGGCATAGGCCACCCCGTCCGAGGTCGTGATATGCTCCATGACAACTCGCAGGCCGGGCGTAGCGCGGCGCAGCGGGTCGAGGACGCGGTCGATGAACACAGCCTCGCGATCAAAAATGTCGATGTCCGGGTCTGTGACCTCACCATGTACGCACAGTGGCAGGCCGATCTGGGCCATGCGTTCCAGAACGCCGCGCACCCGGTCGAAATCGCGCACGCCAGAGTCGGAATTTGTCGTCGCCCCGGCGGGATAAAGCTTTAGCGCGACGATCAGCCCCTCGGCCGCTGCGGCGACGACATTGCCTGGGTCTGTCGCCTCGGTCAGATAAAGCGTCATCTGAGGTGCAAAATCCGCGCCCGCAGGCAGTGCTGCCATGATCCGGTCGCGATAGGCGCGCGCGTCGTCGGCGGTGACCACGGGCGGCACAAGGTTCGGCATGATCAGCGCACGGCCGAAATGCGCCGCCGTGTCGGGCAGGACAGCCATCAGCACATCGCCATCACGCAAGTGCAGATGCCAGTCGTCAGGGCGGCGCAGAGTCAGTTTGGTCTTCATGCCACCGCGACTAACTTATCCCGCAGCCCGATGCCAGAGATGGCGACACATCTGTCCAGGGTCCTGCCACTAGCGATCGCCCGCAACCTGTTTCAGGTCCTTCTTGAAATGCGACGACTCCATCCGTTTTAAAACGCTTCTGCACAGCACCTCGGTGCGCAGCGGCGAATTCCCCTGGACGGTCGCCCGCAGCAGGTTTCGCAGCCACCCCTCATGATCACGCCGAAGGCGCAAGACCTCGTGCAGGAACGTCGTGTCAAGCGCGCCGTCGCCTGCGGCAAGAAGTGCGGCTTCGACGATGCCCATCTCCTCGACAAGATCAGCTGTCTGCGTGCCGAAATGGCGCGTGGGCAACAGATGGGTCGCCGGGCCACGGAATAGCGCGGCGTGCATGGCGTCGGGGTGATGATAGGGGTCGAACAGTACATGGCAGGATGCCGCGGCTTCCACCATGTCGGGCGCAAAACCATAGCGGTCGGAAAACCCCAGGCGGCGGAAATCGCGGAACCGGTCGTCCCATCCGGCAATTGCCGGGTCCAGCGTTGCCTGTGGCGCTATTAACAGAACCGTGGCCCCTGGGGCCGCAACCGAATACGCACCGGCCGCATAGCCGCCCATTCCCGCACCGCAGAATACCACACGATCATAACTGTCAAAAAAGCCGCCGTCGATCAGCGCATCGAAATACAGGTATACCGGTTCGCAACGCCACCACGTCGGGCGGGTCGCTATCAGGGTCAGGCTTGACCAGTTGCGTTGCGCCGCAATTGCAATGCCCTGCGGCGTTCCATCGGGTCGCTTGCGGATCGAGGCTGTCGTTTCAAACGTCACCAACAGCACTGGGCCGCGATCTAGGAAGGCGGCCTAGGAAGGCGGCGTGGTGGCGGGCGTCCAGCTCGACATATTCACCATTGGCATCGGCGAAATCTTCCAATGCAGACAGCCACCGGGTGTCTGACATGGTTCCGTACAATGCTGGCAGGTCTTCGTTCATGCCGATCCTTTTGCGGACGCGTTGCGCCAAACGGCACTGCGCGCTGCGCTTACTTAGCCCTCTCAGCGCGCCAGGTCGAATGCCGCGGCGGCGGGTTCCGGCCATGTTTGCGGCTCGTTGGCGGTTCTTCGCCAAAGCAATTACACGTATGAGTTGAATGAGTTAGCGATTCCGGGACAATCGCGGGAACCAACTGTCAGAACAGCGCCGCCGTTGACCAACGCAAAACAATGGCGCGCTGTGCGGTACCTTGACCTAAGGGAAATATCTTACACGAAGTTTACCGATGCGGCGAAACAGTCCGGCGGAAACCGGCCCTACTGTGTCAACGGGCGCTGGAAACACGCGTGCTGTGGTCGGCGTCCCGTGCGAATCTCAGTCAAAAAAAAACCGGGTGCGCCTGGGACAAAGGCGCACCCGGCAGGGTGGCGTTCAGCCGGGGACAGCGGCTGACACGTAGGAAATTTCGTTACCTGGGCTGCGTCGGCATGCGCAGGTCAAAGGTGAAACGGGTTCGTCCCTGAAACCCGCGCGCATGGGCCAGCCAAAGTGTCAGGCGGTTTGATCGTCTCATGGCAGCAATGCTCCGATGTGGCATCTTCGATACTTGCTGAGGCCGGATCGGGCGCTCCCTTGGGGAGGGGTGTGTGCAGCGCCCGAACCGGGCCTCAGCCACCTACCTGCGACGCGGGAACGGCAAGGTGGGTGTTTGCGGGTGTCTGGGCATCTGGCTGGGCGGCGACGGAAACCGCCGCCGTTGCACCAAGCGTGAATGCGGCGATCAATGTCAGGCGGGCAGCGATTGTCATGGTATTGGTCCCTTTGCGTCGGTGTTGCAGATAGGTCGTTGAAAAATCGCCGGGGGTTCAGAAATAGTTTCGATTTTTGCGGAAATTCTGCACGAAGCCCATTCAACACGTTGATTTAGAAGGGCAAAAAATCCCAATCTTTTATGGGTCTGGGCGCGCGATATCGCGCCGTGCCTTGCCGGACACGAACTGAGTTCAACGCAATCCCGCCGCCCTATGGTGTCGCGCGGCATGATTTGGCAGGTTAAAGCGTTTCGACATTAACCTGAGACATATCCGGCGGCCTTAAAGTAGTTCCAGCATTCTACTGGGTCGTAGAGATCGCAGATTGCTCCGATTGCTTCGAAGACCTGGGTAAAGGACCTGGCCCCGATCCGTCGCAAATGGGCTTTCAGTTTAGAGAAGGCCTGCTCGATGGGATTCAGGTCGGGCGAGTACGGTGGCAGGTAAAGGAACCAGCAGCCGTGATTGCGTAAAGCCTGCGTCGCCTCCTTATTCCGGTGGGTTGCCAGGTTGTCGAGAATGACGACAGTGCCGGGGTTGATCTCGGGGACCAGCACTTCGCGGATGTAGGCCGCGAAGGCGGGGCCATCTATCGCTCCCTTGATGACCCAAGGTGCGATCAGCGCGCCTTGGGTCAGGCCCGCGATCAAGGTTTGGGTTCCCCAGCTTCCGAAGGGCGCATCCATCGTCAGGCGCTTACCGCGCTTGGCTCTGCCGCGTAGGCGCGTGAGGTTTGTCTTCACTGCGGTTTCGTCAATAAAGACAACGCGCTCAGGAAAGGTCGCAATGGCTGGCGAGCGGTATCTGAACCAGTCGGCCCGTTGCTGCCTTACCTTGGCGCGGCGGCGCTCGGTTGCGACCAGCGACTTTTTTTGTACGTGAAGCCGAGCCGGGACAGAAGGTTGGCGATGGAGGAGTGATGCACCCGCACACCCTCTGCATCGGCCAGCGCATTACGCAACTCAAAGAGCGTGATGTCAGGGTCTTGTGCGATCAACTCCTCAAAGAATTCCCGATGCGGAGCCAGCTTTCCCTTGCCGCGCGGCGGTCCCTGCCGGGCAGGTTCCGCATGACCCTTCATCCTCACCTGACGCGCCCACCGCGCGCCTGTGGCAGGCGACAGCTTCAACCGCAACGCCGCCGCGCGCCCGCTCAACCCTTCTTCAATGTATCTCTGAAACCGTATCCGAAGCGCAGATGGCAAAGGTGCTGACATGATCCATCCTCCCAAACAGGATGAATCACAGATCAGGTCTCAAGGGAATCCCTCGCGATTCAGGTTCAAGCCGAAACGCTTTAGGTTTCACGATGCGACTCCACTAAAAGGTGCCCAGCGATGACCGCCACGTCCAAACCAGTTGAACATATCACCATCGTCGGCGGCGGGACCGCTGGCTGGCTGGCCGCCAACTTGCTCAGCAATTTCTTTGGCACTGGCAATGATCAAGGGGTCAAGCGGCACATCACCCTGATCGAAAGCCCCAATATCGCCACCGTCGGCGTGGGCGAGGCTACGGTGCCCGCGATGCCCCGGATGCTGCGCCAGACTGGTATTTCCGAGCGCGAGTTCTTCAAGGCCACCAATGCCTCATTCAAGCTGGGCGTCAAATTCGGCAACTGGAATCACGACGCGAACGGCAAGCCAATCGACTATATCAACCCGTTCATCGGCAGTCGGGATATCGACGGAATTCCGATGGAACACTACTTCCATGCGCTGGGCGCCAAGGGTCTGAACTATGTCCAGTCCATCTCGGCCACCCATGAACTGGGCGAGATGTGCAAAGGGCCGCGTGCGCTGGGCAAGAAGGAGTTCGACAAGGGCACGTCGCCCTATGCATATCATCTGGACGCGGGCAAATTTGCCGGCATGCTTCAGAAGGTTTGTGTTGGGCGCGGCGTGACGCATCTGCGCGATGACGTGGTTGATGTGGAACTTGACGACAAAGGCTTCGTGGCCGCGTTGCAGCTGAAAGAAAACGGGCGCTTTCCGGTGCAACTGGTGATCGACTGCACCGGGTTCCGGGGGTTGATCATCAATCAGGCGCTGAAAGAGCCCTTCGTCGACTATCAGAAATATCTGGCCAATGACCGCGCCATGGCGGTGCAGATACCCCACCCCGACAAGGAAAAGCTGTTGCCGCTGACCTGCTCGACCGCACTTGGTGCCGGTTGGGTCTGGCGGGTGCCGCTGTGGAACCGGATTGGCACCGGATACGTCTTTTCCAGCGCGCACCGCACCGACGAACAGGCGCGCGACGAGCTGATGGCGCATCTGGGCGACGGCGCGAAGGGCCTGGAACCGCGCGTGATCCCGATGCGCATCGGGCGGACACGCAAATCCTGGGTCAAGAACTGCGTCGCAATTGGCCTGTCTGCAGGCTTTATCGAACCGCTGGAATCGACCGCGATTCACATGACGGAAATGGCAATCCGCTGGTTGCTGACCTATTTCCCCGATCAGGAATTCTCGGCCCCGAAACGCGACCGTTACAACAAGCTGGCCAACAACCTTTATGACGAGGTGCGGGACTTCATCTGCATCCACTATGCGATGGGTAACCGAACCGACGATCCTTACTGGATCGACGCGCGCGAAGGGCTGGAGGTACCGGATTCGCTGGCTGAAAATTTGGAGCTGTGGAAGTATAATTTGCCTGCCGAAGCTGATGTCGGGCAGTTCAACCTGTTCTCTCCGGGAACGTACCGGGCGGTGCTGTTCGGCAAGAAGGTCTATGAAAACGGTTATGGCGGTGGCCGGGTCAGCAGCGGTATCGCGCTGGACCCGGACAAATGGGACACCTACCTTGAGAATCTGCGCAAAACCGTTCGCGTCATCACCCGTGACATGGCCGATCATCGCACGCTGCTGGCTGAACTGCGCGGAGAGCTGAGGCCGGCGGCCCAGCCATGGGCGCTGACAGGCGGGCAGGCACCAACGGTACAGGTGCCCGGCGCGGCAAAGATGCCAAGGTTCAAGGTTCCCGATTTTGTTACAGGTGACGCGGACAACGCCATCCTTTGACATCGCTGCGACGGACGCGGCAGAACCATAGGCAGGTCGCGTCAGGCCCGAAGCGGCCCCCCTCAAGGCGTTCGTGAAACCTTATTATCGAATGTCGTTTCGGCCAGCGGGCGCATGGCGAACGGCGGGCGCGGAATGTGCAGTTTGGCGTCTTTGCGCCGCCGCGCGACCGACTTTTGCAACGCCAGCAGAAATCCACGTCGCGCGGCACTGGCATTGATGCTGCGATTGCGTCCATGGCGCAGGAAATTCACGCAAACTGTTGCGGACTGATCAAACCTGGCGCTTTGCTCGAACGCGCGCAGAAGATAGTCGACGTCTTCCCCTTGCACGAATTCCGTGTCGAATTGCCCAAGTCGATCCACAAATCCACGCCGGAAGACTGCGGCGCCGAGGTAGGGCGCATAAAGCTCCCTCCGCCGGGCGGTTCGCGTCGGCTGACCCGAAACATAGTCAAGCCCGTCCACCAGCCGAATGCGGCCAAAGGTGAACCGTAGGGCGTCATTTTTCTCGAACTGGGCGGGGATGGCGGCAAGGTAGCCCGGGCAGAACACATCATCGCTGTCCAGAAAGGCCACCAGATCGCAATCTGGCGGAAGCGCCTCCAGCCCGGCATTGCGCGCGGCGGCGGCGCCCTTATGGGCCTGTTCGATGACGTTCAGCCGCGGTTCAATCCAGGCGTATTGGGCCAGAACCTCGTGCGAATGATCGCGCGATCCGTCGTTGACCACGATGACATGCACATCGTCTGCCTGCCGCAAGGCAGACCCGACAGCGTTGCTGACGAAATCTGCGTGGTCGAAACAAGGGATAATGACACAAAGTTTCATGTTACGGATACCTTTTGAAAACCGCATATCAAATAGGCGCCAGCGTTCATATGTCTTTTGACTTGGGAGGCAAGTGAAAATGTGCGCTCCAATCCTTGGCTTCCCCCAATAGCGCGGCGTGAAATCCCTGCCCGATTAAACCCAGCCGTTGACAGATGTGCCGCAGATCACTCAATTCTGCCTTGTCCGATGAACACAGGTGATCCTGCGGCGGACAAGGCGCAGTCCAACCGTGAAGGGTGCCGGATGAAGGACGTTCCAGCCAACGAAGCGGCAACGCCCACCACCCCGGCGGCGCATCTCGACGCGCTGTTTCGCCCGGCCTCGGTCGTCTTTGTGGGCGGATCGAACCTGGCGGCTGCACTGCGCTTTCATAGGGATCAGGGGTTCGCCGGGCAGACCTTCGTGGTCAGCCCGAAGTATGACGCGATTGAGGGGTTCGCCTGCACAAAGTCAATTAAGCCCTGCCAGCCACTGTGGATCTGGCGTTTGTCGGCGTCCCCCGGCACGCCGCAGTCACGGTCATCGCCCAGTTGCGCGATCAGGGGTGCAAGGCGGTTATCTGCAACGCCGCTGGTTTTCTTGAAACCGGCGATGACGATTCGCAGGCCCGGTTAAGCGACGCCGCCCGAGGCATGGCGCTTCTGGGTCCGAATTCGATCGGGTTGGTCAACTTCCTCGACCCGATGGCGGCGGTGATGGATCATTTCGGCTGCGCGCACCCGACATCCGGCGTGGCCATCGTCAGTCAGGGCGGCGGGTTCCTGTGTGATTGCGTCTTCGCCGACCGGGGGCTGCCGGTGACCCATCTGGTAGGCTGTGGCAACCAGGCCGGCGTTTGCGTGTCCGAAGCGACGGAATACCTGCTGAACGACCCGCGCGTCACCGCTGTTGGCCTCAGCTTCGAAGGGGTCGGGGATATTGCCGCTCTGCGCCGCGCCGCCGCTCGGGCCGCGACACTGGGCAAGCCCATCGTTGCGCTGAAGTTTGGACGCTCGGACGTCGGGGCGAAGGCGGCGGCCAGCCACACAGCCTCGATGACGGGGGCGGGGGCGGCCTGGGACGCGCTGTTCGACCGCCTGGGGATCATCGCGACGAACACGATGTCGGAATTTCTTGAGACGTTGAAACTTGTCGATGCCGGGCAGGTGCCGCGTGGACGGCGGGCGCTGGTGACGGCGGCATCGGGCGTTATGGGGATCATGCTGGCCGATCATCTGAGCGCGGCAGGCTTCGAGCTGCCGCAACCGACGGACGAGATCACCGCGCGGATGCGCCCGCTGCTGCCCGACATTGCCACGCCCGCGAACCCGATGGATGTGACGATGGCGGCGTGGAACGATACCCGGGCACAGACCGCATTCCAGTCTGTGCTGCTGGAAACCGGCTATGACCTGGCGATTCTGGTGCAGAATTACCCGCCCGAGGGCGCCTGGGACGTCTCTGAATACGCCGCCCAGCTTGAGGCGCTGGCACAGGCGGCAGAGGGGCGCGACATGGCCCTGATCCAGCTTGCCCCGCTGATCGACTGCCTGCCTGCCAGCGCGCGCGAACAGACGCGTGCGGCAGGCATGGTGCCGATGCAGGGGCTTTCGGAATGCATTGCGGCGCTGGGCCTCACGCTTCGCTGGCGGGAACGCCTGGACGCGATCCGGCGCGAGGGGCCGGAAGCGCTGATCTGCGGTCAGGCAAGCCCCGCCACTGGGCGGACCTTGGACGAATTTGACGCGAAAGAACGGCTGGCCGCTGTCGGAATTCCGGTGCCCGCAGGGCGCAGATGTGCACCGGGCGACGCGGCAGAGGTTGCCCAAGCGCTTGGCTTTCCGGTGGCTCTGAAAGCGCTGGATGCAGCGCTGCTGCACAAAAGCGACGCAGGCGGCGTGGCCTTGGGTCTGTGCACCCGTGATGCGGTTGAAGCGGCTGTCGCGCAGATGCAGGCGATGATACCGACCGATCGGGTGATGGTCGAACGCATGGCCCCGGTAGCGGTGGCCGAGGTTATGGCCAGCGTCACAACGGACCCGGTCGTGGGCCGTGTGATGATGATCGCAGGTGGCGGCGTTCAGGCCGAATTGTGGTCGGATCAACGGCTGATCGCCGCCCCGTTTACCCGCCCGCAAATCGAAGCGGCGCTGGCCTCGCTGAATGTCAGCCGGCTGATCGGCGGATATCGCGGCGCATCGGCAGGCGATCAGAACGCGCTGATCGACGCATTGTGCGCCCTTGCCGCGCTTGATGGCGACGTCGAGGTTAATCCGATCCTTGTCCACGAACAGGGTGTCACCGCCGTCGATGCCGTCATGCGCCTGGCCGAATAGATTCACGCCCCCGTTGCCCGCCGCTGGCGCCCCGGCGAAGGGCAAGGTCCGCCAAACCGGTCACATCGGAAACGCCGGGGTCGAGTTCAACGCACATCCCGCCCCTGGTTGAGGATGATCACATTCCCGCTGCAGATATCCCCCGCCGGTGACACCAGAAACGCCACCCATGCCGCCACTTCGGACGGTTGCATTGCTTGTCCGTGCGGCATCTGCGCAATTGCCTTGGAGAGCACCTCTTCGCTGACCACATTGAACAGCGGTGTCTCGGTCATTGCGGGCGCGATCGAGTTCACGGCGATCTTGTCGGTCGCGTACCGGCGCGCCAGATCCTTGGTTAGCGTATCCATTGCCGCCTTGCTGGCGCGGTAATGCGGCGGATCGAACACGTCGAAATTATACGCCCCGTTGGACGAGATATTGACGATCTTCTTCACGCCCGGACGGGTCAGCATGCGCTGCACGGCTTGTTGGCAACAGTGAAACGCGCTTGAAAAATTCAGCGCCATCTGGCGGTCGAATTCTTCTGGCGGAATCTCGGGGAATTCGGACATCAGGCAGGTGCCGGCGTTGTTCACAAGGATATCGACACCGCCGAAATGCGCCTCGACCTGCGCGAAGGCCGTACTGACAGCCTTTGCGTCGGTCAGGTCGACGGTCACGGGTAGAAACGTGTCGCCATACTGGGCGGCCACATCGCGCAGCCCGCCTGCGTCAATATCGAACCCGGCAACCCTGATCCCGTCGGCCAGAAGCGCAGCGGTTATGTGGCGCCCCATTCCGCCTGCGGCCCCGGTGACGATGGCGATTTTGTCGGTCATAGATGGAGTCCCGAAACTGTAGCTGCGGTGGCCACGCTTAACTTTGGAAAGATCCCAACCGTGCGTGGCGGTTCACGTCCTTATAAAGCAGATAGCGGAACGGCCCGGGCCCGGCGGCATAGCAGGCCTGCGGACAGAACGCGCGCAGCCACATGTAATCGCCGGCCTCAACCTCGACCCAGTCGGAGTTGAGCTTATAGACGGCCTTGCCTTCGAGCACGAACAACCCGTGTTCCATGGCGTGGGTTTCCTCGAACGGGATGACCCCGCCAGGCCGAAACGTGACGATATTGACCTGCATGTCGTGTGACAGGTCGTCGGTTTCAACAAAATGGGTCGTTGCCCATGCATCGGTGTTGGACATGGGGCGCGCGGCAACGTCCTGATCCGATGTGACAAATGCAGTCGGCGCGGCAATGTCATCTGCGGGTACATATCGCTTGCGGATCCAGTGAAAACTGGCCGGGTCACTGCCCGGATTGGTCAGGGTCCAGTCTGCGCCCGGCGGGATAAACGCATATCCGCCCGGCGCCAGAACATGCGTCTGCCCGGCAAGCGTCAACTGCGGCGATCCTGCAACCACGAACAACACTGCCTCGGCCCCCACATCGGGTTCGGGCATGCTGCTGCCGCCGCCCGGCGCAACCTCGACCAGATAGTGCGAGAATGTTTCGGAAAAACCGGACATCGGGCGCGCCAGAACCCAAAGGCGCGTCTTGTTCCAATGGGGCAGGGCGCTGACCGTGATGTCGCGCATCGTCCCGCCGGGCAAAACGGCATAGGCATCGGTGAAAATCGCGCGCCCGGTCATCAGGGCTGATTGCGGCGGCAGTCCGCCGCGGGGGATGTGATACTGGGTCATGCAGTCAGGGTTAGCGCGCCGTTCATGTCAGGGCCAGAGCTTTGACACCACCGGCATGGCCCGCCAGTCGATTTTTTTTCGCACAGCGCAAGTTGGCCGGTGCGACATGCCAAATGCGCCTTGCGCCATGCCTGGCCCGCCAGGAACCCCGGCCTCGACCCTAAGCGCGAATCAGCACGCCTGGGGCCGCTGTCAATGAACCGCCCGGCATCGCCTGATACGACTGGCGCACCACCGACACCAGATCACCAAGCGCTGCATTCCGCCCCACATCGGCCGCATAGAGGTTCACCTGCGTCCGTTGTAACTCTGGCAGCGCTCCGCCATGCTGGACGACTTCCATATAATGCGGAATCGTCCCGTCGACGGCGACATGCAGTGCCATATCTGCGCTGACTGTCGCCTCGATCGAGCGTGTCGAGTTCGACTCGACCGCCATCTCCCAGGCGATGCCTGCATCATCCAGCGCCCGCTGTGCGCCGGCTCTGAATATGCAGGCGCGTTCGAATGCCAGCCGCAAGGGGCGCTTTTTCCAGGCGTTGCCGCCCGGCGCGCCAATCCAGACCAGCGCCCGTTCGATCAGCGTCTCGCCGCCCGCGTCGCAACTGTCTTCGGTCGTCAGGATCAGATCGCATTCGCCATGATCAAACTTTTCTTTCAGCCGCTTCGTGTTGGACGAAATCAGCTGCACCCGAACGCGCGGATAATCGCAGGCAAATCGCTGCAACACCTTCGGGATGGCCGGATAAACGATGTCATGGGGCACGCCGAGTTTGATTTCACCTTCGTAATCCTGATGGGTCAGACGGGCGAAAACCTCATCATTCAACTCCAGCATCCGCCGCGCATAGCTCAGCAATTGTTCGCCCGAACTGGTCAGTGCGATGGTACGCCCGGACCGGTCCAGCAAATCCAGTCCGACCGAGACCTCCAACCGTTTCAACTGCATCGACACCGCCGATTGCGTCAGGTTCAGAAAGCCCGACGCCCGTGTCACCCCGCCGCTTTCGGCGACGGCCACGAAGGATCGCAGGGCGGTCATGTCCAGATTTCTCGGCATATCACGATCCTTGATAGCTTAGGTCAAAATCATTCGTTTCCAATATGTGCCATGTTTTGGCATATACATCAACATTGATGATAAAACCGATCCCACCGATCACAAGTAGTGAGGTTACGCCATGACACCGACCAATACCATTGCCTGCCAGCCGATCGCACGCAGAACCGGTCTTGTGGCACGTATTCTGCGCCTGAATGAGGTCTGGAAACAGCGTGACCATCTGGCAAAGCTTGACGATGCGGCCTTGAAAGACATCGGATTGACCCGTGATCAGGTGCGCGCCGAACGGACGCGCCCGATCTGGGATGCACCGGATTACTGGCGGTTCTGACAGTGCTGGCGCGGTTGCTGGCCAGATCGCCGGTTGGCCTGCCCAACCGGCGATTTTGAGTCGTAAATGCAACACTTTAGGCAGTGATGCGCATGCAGGACTGTCGACAGCCGCGCCAGGCCTGCTATAACTGTCCAGGGCAGCAACCGGCGAAAAACGACCGGCGGCGCCCGACGGGCAGAGACGACAAAGGCAGGCAAACAATATGACCAACACCGCACCGATGGGTGATGACTTGCGCCGCAAGATCATCGCCGACCCCGATGTAATTCTGGAAGATGGCGACGTGATGCGCGCCCTGATTGCCGCCAATTCGGCCAGTCTTGGCGAAAATGTCGTCGATCTGCGCGGTGTCGCCTTTGAACGCCTGGAAGAGCGCCTTGGCCGGTTGGAAGATGCCCACAAGGGCGTCATCGCCGCCGCCTATGAAAACCTGTCGGGCACCAACATGGTGCACCGCGCGATCCTGAAACTGCTGGAAGCACCGGATTTCGACGGGTTTCTTGAGGATCTGCCAGAACTCGCCACAATCCTGAAACTGGACGGCATTCGCCTGGTCCTTGAAAGCGCCGAGGCCTGCCAGGCCCCGAAACTGTCGGGCGTGTCGGACATCATGAAAGTGGCCGAACCGGGATACTGCGAATTCTATGCGACCATGGGGCGTGGCGGCACGGCGCGCAAAGTCTCGCTGCGCCAGACCTCGGCCAGTGACGCCGCGTTTTGGGAAGACAACGACAGCTGGATCGCGTCCGAGGCTTGCCTGCTGCTCGACTTCGGAGCCTCAAAGATGCCCGCCATGCTGGTGTTCGGCTCGGAAGATCCGCACCAGTTCGCGCCCAGCCACGGCACCGACCTGCTGACCTTCTTCGCCGAGGTGTTTGAACGCGCGATGGCCCGCTGGCTGGCGTGACCGCGCCGGTCCTGTCCGAAGGCCTGGGCGATGCGCTGCACCGCTGGCTGACCCATATAGCCACCATCGAAAACCGCGCCGCCGCCACAGTCGGCGCATATCAGCGCGACGTCCTCGGCTTCCTGGCCTTCCAGCAAGGCCACATCGGCGCAAGTTTCGGGCCGGGCGCGCTGGCCCGGATCAGCGTGCGCGACATGCGCGCCTGGATGGCACATGAGCGTGACCGGGGCGTCGCACCCCGTTCGCTGGCACGCAGCCTGTCGGCGGTGAAAACCTTTGCCGGATGGCTGGCGGAACGCGACGGCTTCGACGTCACCGCCATCCTTGCAACCCGCAGCCCCAAATTCCGCCGCAAACTGCCCCGCCCCCTCAGCCCGGGCGATGCCAGGGCGGTGATTGACCGTCTGGACGTCAATTCGAACACGCCCTGGGTCGCCGCCCGCGACGCGGCTGTGGTGACACTGCTCTATGGTTCGGGCCTGCGCATATCCGAGGCGCTGTCCCTGACCGGCGCAGACTGGCCGATGGGCGACGCCCTGCGGGTTGTCGGCAAAGGCAATAAGGAGCGCGAGGTTCCGGTTCTGCCCGTCACACGGGACGCCATCGCCGCCTATCTGAAGGCCAGCCCGCACCCCATCGAACCCACTGCCGCCCTGTTTCGCGGTGTGCGCGGCGGTGCACTGAACCCGCGTACCCTGCAAGGGGCGGTGGCGCTGGTCCGCACCCAACTGGGCCTGCCCGCCAGCGCCACACCCCACGCCATGCGCCATTCCTTTGCCACCCACCTGCTGACGGCGGGCGGCGACCTGCGTGCGATCCAGGAACTGCTCGGCCACGCATCCCTATCCACGACGCAAGCCTATACGGCCGTCGACACCGCCCGGATGATCGACGTATACCGCGCCGCCCACCCCCGCGCCTGACCAAACCCCCGTCTTCTTGTCGATAAATATCCCGGGGATGAATTGGCCGAAGGCCAAGAAGGGGCTGGCCCCTTTGCCACGCTGTCGACCAAACCTGCCACCATCGGTTTGCGCCCCATCGGGATATGCGCCATGACTGCGTCCCATGAACCCACGCATTCCCGCCCTCGGAGTCCACATGCTGACCGCCACCGGTGCGGTCCTCGCCATGCTTGCGATGCTCGCCGCGGTCGAGGAAAAATGGGCGCTGATGTTCCTGTGGCTGGTCATCGCCTTCTTTGTGGACGGGATCGATGGCCCGCTGGCGCGCCGTTTTGACGTGAAAACCAACGCGTCCGAATTTGACGGCGTGCTGATGGACCTGATCATCGACTATCTGACTTACGTTTTCATCCCGGCCTATGCCTTGTTCAAATCCGGCCTTTTGCCCGGCTGGACGGGGTGGATCGCGATTATCGTCATCACCTTTGCCAGCGTCGTTTACTTCGCGGACACGCGGATGAAGACCAAGGACAACTCGTTCTCCGGCTTTCCCGGATGCTGGAACATGGTGGTGCTTGTGCTGTTCGCGACGCATCCGAATTTCTGGGTTATCCTTGCCATCGTCTGCGCGCTGGCCATCGCGATGTTCCTGCGCCTGAAATTCGTCCACCCGGTACGGACGGAACGTTGGCGCGTTGTCAGCCTGCCCATCGCATTGGCCTGGACCGGTTTCGCCGGTTGGGCCGCCTGGGTCGAGTTCGACCCGCAAAGCTGGGCGCTTTGGGGGTTGGTGGCGACGTCATTGTACCTGACATTCGCCGGTATCGTGCAGCAGCTGACCGAGGACTAGCGCCGCGCGAAACTGACCGGTATTCCCCGATGGACCGAGTTGCTGACTGTGCTGTCGGCAATCGCTGCGTCGATCACCGCGCTTGCTTCGCCGCCATCAGCCAGTTTGCAGTCGACGGTCAGCAGCGCTCCAACTACCAACAGCGGCTCGCCTTCCAGATCAAGCGTCACTTCTACGTTGATCGGACCCAGTGGTGTCGGCAGCGCCTCTGCCATGTATCGCAGATCGTTGCAAAGGCAGCCGCCGAGCGCCAAGGCCAACATTTCGCCACCGTTGAAGCCAAGCCCGGTTCCGCCAGCGCGACCTTCGGCGCGGTCGATCACCACAGTGTGGCCGCTGGCCCAGCCGACTGCAGCACCTGTTTGCGGCAGGGATGTCAGCGATACGCACATCTGGGCCATTATTCGCTCCCTCAGGTATTGGTCGTCAGATCAGTAGCCCCGCAGCGCCTTCCAACCGCAACAAGGCCACCTTGGCCTCGATTCCGCCAGCGCCAGAGTATCCGCCCAGACCGTTTGCTGCCAGCACCCGGTGGCACGGCACCAGGATCGCCAGCGGATTGGCCCCGCAGGCCTGTCCGATGGCCTGGGCCGGCACACCCAACTCGTCCGCCAGATCGCCATAGGTGCGCGTCTGCCCAAACGGGATCGCACAGAGCGCCGCGTAAAACCGTGTCTGGAACACCGATCCGTGCGGGGCCATCGGAACTGTGAAATCCTGCAACGTGCCGGCGAAATACGCCTGCAATTCCGCCACCGCATCGGCCAGCACGCCACCTTCGGCTGGCGGCCCCTCGGCCCAGTCCAGCGCCACAATTGCCCCGTCCCGCTCGATCAATGTCAGCGGCCCGAGGGGACTGTCCAAACCCGCCCTCATGCCAGCCGCGTCAGCGCGATGCCGACCACAATCGCCATCGCCGCCAAGGCCTTGCCGCGATCCATCCGTTCGCCGAAGATCAGCCAGCCGATCAGCACCGCAAACAGGATCGAGGTTTCGCGCAGCGCCGTGACCAGCGCAATCGGCGCAACCGTCATCGCCCAGACCACAATTGCATAGGTCAGGAAGGACAACCCGGCGGCGATAATTCCGCGCATTCAGATACGCCCCGGCGCCCTGAAAGGTTTCCCACCCAGCATCGTCCCGGTGATGAGCCCATAGAAAATCCCGTCCAACAGGAACATCCAACCAACGAAATACTGCGCATCCCCCGTCAGCCGCGCGCCCAGCCCGTCGAGGATCGAATAGCTTGCCGTCGCCAGTGCCGAGCCGATGGCAAACGGCAGCATCCGTCGGCTTTCGCCCGAAGTGAAGACCCCCCGCGCCATCAAACCCAGCCCTAGACCGATCACGATGATCCCGATGTATTCCGCTGGTTTGACGACATCCGACAACCAGATCGCCCCGAAGATCAGCACCATGATCGGCGCACCACCGCGCGCTATGGGATAGACGCGGGACAGGTCACCGCGCTCATAAGCATAGGTCAGAAACAGCTTATAGATCGTGTGGACCAACCCCGAGGCGAGGAACCAGGGCCAAAGATGCGCCGCTGGCCAGGGCTGCCAACCCACCAGTGCCAGCCCGATCGCCCCTTGGGTCAGCGACATGATCAGCATCGTCGAAACCCGGTTGCCCACCGCGCCCCGGATCAGCGCATTCCACGCAGCGTGCAGGAAGGCGGCGGCTAGGACCGCAAGGAAAACGGTGGTGGTCATCTGAAAGGCAATCCGCCGGTTCGAGGGGGTCGCCCGATGATGGGTCAGATGAGGTCAGGCTTCAATCGGCAATTCACCAAATCAGGCTGTTTGGCATTGAGGGGACGCTGGCGAAGATAGGCCAAGCCGGGCGAGCGCCTGACCGGGGGTAGGCGATGCAACAGTGGTGTGTGGCAATTAATGGTTTTGCGTTAACTCCAGACTACGAAAGTTTCGCGACCCATCGAATTCGCCTGCTCGTCACGCCAGAGGCGTGCCAAAGAATCACGGCGTACCTTTGGTGCGCCGGACGGTCAGGCGATCGCCCGGCGCCCTACGGGCTTGATTCCGGGCGAAGAAGTGGGCGGTGCAATCATGGCCTTCAGGCCAGAAACGCTTGGCCAGCCAATGCCTTAACCCAACGCCGCATCACATCGCGCACATGCGCCCGCATGATCGTGCGACCCCACGTCCGGCAGGATTTTCCAGCACCGCTTACACTTGTCGCCATCGGCACGTTCGAACACCACACCCACGCCCGCAACCTCGGGCAGGCGGAATGCCTCGGCCGGGGCCGGATCGCCGCTGAGAACCACGCCCGAGGTAATGCAGATGTCGTCAAACGGCACCGTCTTCAGCGCCGCCAGCGCCTCGGCGTCGTCAACATGCACCACCGGGGCTGCTTCCAGCGATGCACCGATCACTTTGTCTGTCCGCTGAACTTCCAGTGCTGCCGTCACCACCCGCCGCACCTGCCGGATCGCGGCCCATTTGGCCGCCAGTGGTTCGTCCAGCCAGTCCGCAGGTGTCTCGGGAATATCGACCAGATGAACCGAGCTACCCTCACCCGGGAACCGTTCCAGCCAGACCTCTTCCATTGTGAACACCAGAACCGGGGCCAGCCATGTCGTCAGCCGGTGGAACAGGATGTCCAGAACCGTCAGCGCCGCCCGCCGCCGGGTGCTGTCCGCCGCGTCGCAATAAAGCGCATCCTTGCGGATGTCGAAATAGAAGGCGCTTAGCTCCACCGTCGCGAAGGTGAATAATTGCTGAAACACACCCTGGAAATCATAGGCGTCATAGCCCGCGCGCACCTTGTGATCCAGCTCGGCCAACCGGTGCAGCACCCAGCGTTCAAGTTCCGGCATATCCTCAACCGGCACCCGATCCGCGTCCGAGAAATGCGATAGATTGCCCAGCAGGAACCGCATCGTATTCCTGAGCCGGCGATAGCTGTCGGCGGTCCCTTTCAGGATCTCCTGCCCGATCCGCTGATCGTTGGTGTAATCCGTCTGCGCCACCCACAGCCGCAAAATATCCGCGCCGTACTGCTTGACGACCTGGTCCGGCACCGTGGCATTGCCCAGCGATTTGGACATCTTCACGCCCTTCTCGTCCAGCGTGAAGCCGTGGGTCAGCACGCCCCGATATGGCGCGCGGCCCAGCGTGCCGCAGGCTTGCAACATCGACGAATGGAACCAGCCGCGATGTTGATCCGTGCCCTCAAGATAAAGATCGGCGATCCCGTCTTCGGAGCCATCTTCCCGGTCGCGCAAAACAAACGCATGGGTCGAGCCCGAGTCGAACCACACGTCCAGGATGTCATCGACCTTGGTGAACTCATCGGGGTTTTCCAGCCCGTCGAGGAAGCGCTCCTTCGCGCCCTCGGCATACCAGGCATCCGCGCCCTCGGCATCGAAAACCTCGACAATGCGGGCGTTCACTTGCGGGTTTCGCAGGATGTAATCGTCGTCATCCGGCTTCGCGCCGTTGCGCACGAAACAGGTCAGCGGCACGCCCCAGGCGCGCTGACGGCTCAGCACCCAGTCGGGCCGGGCCGAGATCATCGAGTGCAGCCGGTTCCGCCCGGATTGCGGCGTCCATCTCACCAACTCGTCGATACTGGTCAGTGCCCGTTCCCGGATGGTCTTGCCGTGGTCGTCCTGCCCGTCGCCAACTGGCTTGTCGATCGCGACAAACCACTGCGGTGTATTACGGAAGATCAGCGGCGCTTTGGAGCGCCAGGAATGCGGATAGCTGTGCGTCAGCCGCCCCCGCGCCAGCAGCGCACCGATCTCGACCAGCTTGTCGATCACCGCCCCATTCGCATCACCCTCTTTCCCCTTGCGGTTCAGGATGTATTTGCCGCCGAACAGCGGCAGACCGTCGCGAAATCCGCCATCTTCCATGACGTTGTAGGTCATCGGCAGGTTGTGTTTCAGGCCGATCTGATAGTCGTCGTCGCCGTGGCTTGGCGCTGTGTGGACAAAGCCGGTCCCGGCCTCATCCGTCACATGATCGCCAGGAAACAGCGGCACGTCATAGTCCCATTCGCCATTCTCAGCCGCCCCGCGCAGCGGGTGAGCACAGACCAGCGAGGCCAGTTCATCCGCCGACACGTCCCGCAGTTTGCGGTACATTGAGGCATCGAGACGGGCCTGCGTGAACACCTGCTCGGCCAGTGAATCCGCGACCAGATATTTGTCTCCGATACTTAGCCAGCATTCTTCTGGTCGACCTGTAACCTCGTACAAACCATAGGAAATTTCGGGCCCAAAACAGATCGCCCGGTTTTGCGGGATGGTCCAAGGTGTTGTTGTCCAGATGACAACTTGTACACCCGCCCATTCAGTTCGCTCAACAATTGTCACCGCGTGGTCAATGGCCCCCGAGGCACCCCGAACAGCGGACTCTACCGACACCACCGGAAACTTCACCCAGATCGTGTGGCTCTGGTGGTCGTGATACTCGACCTCCGCCTCGGCCAAGGCGGTCTTCTCCACCGGCGACCACATCACCGGCTTGCTGCCCTGATAGAGCGTCCCGTTCATCACGAACTTCTGCAATTCCTCGGCGATCACCGCTTCGGCGTGGAAATCCATCGTCAGATAGGGATCGTCCCAGTTGCCGGTCACACCCAGACGCTTGAATTCCTCGCGCTGAACATCCACCCAGCCCTCCGCAAACTCACGACATTCCTGCCGAAACTCGACCAGGGGCACCGCGTCCTTGTCGCGGCCCTTCTTGCGGTATTTCTCCTCGATCTTCCATTCGATCGGCAGACCGTGACAATCCCAGCCGGGGATATAACGCGCGTCCCGGCCCAGCATCTGCTGGGACCGCACCACCATATCCTTCAGGATCTTGTTCAGCGCATGCCCGATGTGCAAATGCCCGTTGGCATAGGGCGGCCCGTCATGCAGCGTGAAGGGCGTCCGAGGGCTCCCATCTTTGCCCGTCCGGGCAAGGGCGGCCTTATCCCGCAACCGGTCGTAAACGCCAATCTTTTCCCACTTGGCCAGCCACTCAGGCTCTCGCTTGGGCAAGCCCGCGCGCATCGGAAAATCAGTCTGCGGCAGATGCAGGGTGTCTTTATAGTCGGGCACTTCGGGCGTGTCGGCGCACATCGGGCTAACCTTCGCAATCAGAGGAATTTCAGGGGGTGCGCATCGCGCGAACTCCGGCAGCGCCGAGGGTGCCTCAGCGCGCCGGGCACGTAATTCGTATGAAAACGATCCGGTTCATGGCGCGCCTTATAGGCCCGGCCCAACTGGCATTCAAGGTGCGCTTGACCAAGCCGCCGGACCATGCCCCATTACAGCCAAGGCAACGGATCGTCCGCACCAACGCCCCTGACCATCATTGACCCACAAATATCCCCGCCGGAGGCATAAATCTCTTCTCCTGACCCCCTCAAAATCGCCATCATCGGTGCAGGTATCGGCGGCCTTGCCGCCGGCGCACTTCTGGCCCGCCTGGGCCACGCGGTGTCGATCTACGACCAGTTCGCCGCCCCGGAACCCGTTGGATCCGGCCTCGTAATCCAACCCGTTGGTCAAAACGTGCTGGGCGAGATTGGCGTTCTGGATCAGGCCCTTGCCCTCGGCACCCCGGTGCGCCGGATGATCGGGGGCACAGGGGCGGCGCGCCGGGTGCTGGATGTCACCTACGATCGCTCCGGCATCCGCTTTGGCCTGGGGATCCACCGGGCGAGCCTGTTTGATACGTTGCTGCGCGCCGCGCGCGGTGCCGGTGCAACGCTTCACCCGGGTCACGCGGCGCTGTCGTGCGCGGATGGCCATGTCAGTTTTGCCGACCACCGCGCCGGGCCTTTCGACCTGATCGTGGATGCCGCCGGGGCGGGGTCTCCGCTAACGTCGCTCAAGGCCCGCGCCCTGCCGTTTGGGGCGGTCTGGGCCACGGTGCCCTGGCCTGGCACCACTGGATTGCCGCGCGACGTCCTGTCCCAACGCTATGAAAAGGCGTCGAAAATGGCCGGGGTGTTGCCGATCGGGCGGATGCCGGGCAGCGAGACACCGCTGGCGGCAATCTTCTGGTCATTGAAGGCGACGCGCTATGAAAACTGGCGCGACACGCCACTGCAACGCTGGAAATCCGATGCCGCCACCTTGTGGCCCGCCTTCGCGCCGTTCCTCGACACGCTGAACGATCACAGTAACCTGACGATGGCACGCTACAGCCACGGCACGTTGTATCGCCCCAACGCGCCCGGAATTGCCCGGATCGGGGACGCGGCGCATCAAGCCAGTCCGCAATTGGGGCAGGGGGCGAATATGGCCTTGCTGGACGCGCTCGCCCTGGCGCGCGCCGTTGATCGCCACCCGCTGGATCGGGCGTTGCACACTTATGCCCGCAGCCGTCGTGTCCATATGGCAACGTACCAATTGCTCAGCCGGTTCCTGACGCCGCTTTATCAATCCGATCACTGGCTGCCACCGCTGCTGCGTGACCAAGTTTTCGCGCCGCTTGTGGCAATCCCACCTGTGCCGCGCGTCTTGGCGCGATTGGTAAGTGGTGATCTGGTGCGGCCGATCCGGGGCTGAGGAGCCCTTCGGGCAGGCGCGACCAGAAGCGACACGGCGTACGCGCGCTCACCTGGACGCAAACAACCCCGTCAGCGCCCTTTGCACGATGCCAGTCACCCGGGGACGCTTCTGTCCGCGAAACGCCAGTGGGCGGCAAACCTCGATCGCGGCGACGCCGACGCGCGCCGTCAGGGCGCCGTTCACAAGCCCCTCGCCAAAACGGCGGGACAATTTCGACAGAACCCCGCCACCAGCCAGTGAACCGATCATGTCATCGCCCACCGAAACAGCCCCCGTGGCCACCAGATGGGTCAGCACCGCGCGGGTCAGCCGCCAGGTTTCCAGCGCCCCGCCGCGCCCGCCGTAAACCTCGGCGATGCGGCGGATCATTCGCAGGTTCGCGCTGAGCGCCACGACGATATCGGCCAGGGCCAGCGGCACCAGCGCGGTCACCATCGCAACTTGTCGCGCGGCGGCCTCGACCTCCAGCACCGCAGCGGCGTCCAACGGCGCCAGCAGGTCCGCCTCGGCCAGGTCCAGCAGGGCGGCGGCATCGAACATGTCGCCCCGGCGTTCAGCGAACCGTTCGCGCCCCCAGGTCAGCGCCTCGCGGCCTGCATAAAGGCGGTCCAGCCGGTCCGCGACCGCGCGCGCCGCACCCAGATCCTCGGCGGCCAGGGCCGCGTCGGCTGCGCGGCGCAGCCGGTCCAGCCTCGCCAGCCGCGCAATCGCGGCCAGTTCGCGCAGCGCAATCACCGCGCAGACCAAAACCAACGCGCCGCCCAGCCCGGCCGCAACCGTGCCCAACACCGGGCTAGACGCGATCAGGCCTGTCACGAAATTCCACGCCGCGAGTGAGGCGATGAACAAAACGAAGCTGACCAGCAGCCCCCAGAACCAGCGCGACAGCCGCGAGGCCGGTCGCCCCGCCAATCGCGCCACGCGCTGCATCGCGGCACCGCTTTCGCTGTCCGGGGCGTCGGGAACCGGGGCGACATCTGCTGGGCCGGGCAGGTCGGGGTTTGCGTCCATCCGGATCAATGCGGGCTTTTGTTTCTCGCTCATAACCAATCCCCGATCAGATATTCAAGCGCCCGGTCCAGCCGGATATGGGGCGGGCCCGCGCCGGGCTTCAGCGACATGGGTGAGGGCGCGAATTCCGCGCTCTGATACCCGTCGCCGGTCCAATCCGTTGCCCCGTCGCGCGCAGGCCCCAGGATCGCACCCGGGTCGTCGGGCAGGTCGCCGGGATGAAACGCTGCATCGCCGCCATCCGCCAGACGCCCGCGCACCACGTCCAGCATGGTCCCGCGGTGCTCGATCCGCTCTTCCGTGGTGGTGCGCAGCGCCGCAATCGCCATCGCCGCGACATCCGCCCCGGCAAACTCGGCCCGGTCACTGGCCCCGCGCAGCAAACCCCGCGGGATCCCTGCCAGGGCCGCATGTTGCGAATGGTGTAGGTGATCCGCCTTGGTCGCTGCAAACAGCAACTTGCCAACCCGCCGCCCGCCCAGCAGTCGCCACAACCACGAGGTTCGCCCGGGTCGAAATGCCGCCAGCAGGTCGCCCATGACACGCTCCAGCTCGGCCACCGCCTGCGGGCCTTGCCCCAGCGCGCCCAGCACATCGACCAGCACGATCTGGCGGTCGATCTGCGCAAAATGATCGCGAAAGAACGGGCGCACGATGCGGGACTTGTACGCCTCGAACCGGCGGGCGAATTCGGCCCTTTGCGATCCACGCCGGTTTGGCCCTTCCGGCAGGGGCGCGAAGGTCAGTGCGGGCGATCCGGCAAGATCACCGGGCAACAGGAACCGACCGGGCGAGGTGTCCATGTGGCCGCAAGCCTCCATCGCGCCCAACGCCTCGGTGTAGGATTGGGCGAGTGCCTGCGCGACAGGTTCGTCATGCCGTGCCGCCCCGACTGCGCCACTTGCCAGTTCCAGATACGCCGATGCCTCGGGCCGATCCGCCATCAGGGCCAGGCGGTCCGCCGACCAGTCGTCATAGCTTTTGTCCAGCAGGCCAAGGTCCAGCAACCACTCGCCCGGGTAATCGACGATATCCAGATGCACCGTTCGCGCGCCGCGCAGCCCCCCCAGCAACCCGGTCGGCCGCAACCTGAGTGACAGGCGCAGCTGGCTGACCGCGCGGGTGCCTTCGAGCCATTGCGGCTGTGCGCCGCTCAGACTGGCCAGATGGCTTTCATAGTCAAAACGCGGAACCGTGTCGTCCGGCTGGGGCTGCAGGAAGGCCGCTGCAATCCGCCCGTCCCCGGCGGCCAGCAGCCCGGGCATGCGGCCACGATCCAGCAGGTTCGCGACTAGCGAGGTGATGAACACGGTCTTGCCTGCCCGGCTGAGGCCGGTAACGCCCAGCCGGATCACAGGTTCGAAGAAGGCGCCGCCAATGGCATGGCCCACACCTTCCACACTGTCTGTCACACCCTCGGCCAGTCGTCCCAGAACCATTGCGGTCCCCTGCTGTTGTCACGTCGGCCCTACATAGGGTGCGCGCGGCGGCATCACCAGTCGCCACACCCAGATTGCCAGACCCAGCGGCCTGCGCTATGGCCCCGCCTTGAAGGAGCGCCCATGCCGCGTTTTGCCCTGAAAGTCGAATACCACGGCGCGCCCTATTCGGGGTGGCAGCGTCAAGTGGGCCCGCCCAGCGTGCAGGCCCGGCTGGAGGGCGCGATCCGCAAGTTGCAGGCCGATGCGCCAGGCATTGCCGCCGCCGGGCGAACGGACGCCGGGGTGCATGCCCGCGGGCAAGTCGCCCATGTGGACTTAAGCCGCGATTGGGACCCGTTCCGCCTGATGGAGGCGCTGAACGCGCATCTGCGCCCCGATCCGGTTGCCGTGCTGGCCGCCGCGCGGGTTGACGACGATTGGCACGCGCGGTTCTCGGCGCGTGAGCGGCACTATGAATACCGCATCATCTGCCGCCGCGCCCCATTGGCGATCGACGCGGGGCTTGCCTGGAGGTTGCGTAATCCGCTGGACGTGGCGGCAATGCAGGAAGGGGCCAACCACCTGATTGGCCAGCATGATTTCACGACGTTCCGGTCCACCATGTGCCAGGCGCAAAGCCCGGTGAAATCGCTGGATGTGGCGGTCGTCACAGAGGGTGCGGTTGATGGTGCGCAAGAGATCTTGCTGACCTTCCGGGCCCGCAGTTTCCTTCACAATCAGGTCCGCAGCTTCGTGGGCACGCTGGAACGGGTCGGCGCAGGCGCATGGCAGGCCGCGGACGTGGCGTCAGCATTGCAGGCCCGTGACCGCGCAGCCTGTGGGCCTGTCGCGCCGCCACATGGCCTGACGTTGCGTGAGGTGGGCTATCCGGACGATCCTTTCGCCTGATAACCGCCTTCCTGGCATGTATTTGTCTTCATTCTGCCCCAATTCACCCGCATGCTACCCATCTGTTGCCAGGGGATAACGAGTGATGGATTTTTCAGCTTTGTTCGCGTTTGATGCGATTGCAGTGGCCTTTCTGGGATGCGTCGCCGTCCGAGAGATTGCGATTGTCACACTGCCCGACAGCGTTGCTGGCCCCGGCGGGTCATTCATCGACACCGCACCGCGCAAGGCCTAAGCCGCCTTAAGGCCGGGGCGCCTTCGGCCGATTGTGTTGAAAAACTCCGTTTTAGGGCCTGAACGATGATTTTTCTTTCCATGCAGCCCGATCCTAAATTTTTGGCGCGGGGGTCGGCCCAAATCGCCTACATGCGCTCACGCGCAGCCATGCGCTGTCTCGTGGTCAAAGCTTTCCGACTATTTCGCTTCATAGGTTTTCGCAAGAAATCCGCGACGCTCTGATTTCGGAGTTTTTCAACACAATCAGCCGATTCTGTGGAAAAACAACGTGTTGCGGGCGCAGAAAGTAGCGATTTGAACATAGCGCGAGCGCCTTTCTGATCAGGCTTTGCGCGTTTGCTGCGGTGCAGGAAAGATCTTTGCCAGTTTGCGAAGGTTTTGGGCAGTGGCGGCGAGCAGGAATTCGTCATTTGCGCCGCATGGTCCACGTAATCGGAGCCGTCCCAGGCCGAGAATGCGCTTGAGGTGGGCAAAGAGCATTTCGACCTTCTTCCGGAGCTTCACCGAGATCTTGTATTGCGGCGTTTTGGCGATTGCGCGGGCGATGTCGCGAGCGTCCTCATGTTCCTCACGGGTGATCTTACGGGCGTCGGCATTCGGGCAGCACTTCGGCTTGGAAGGACAGGATTGGCAGGTGTGCTTCAGCGCTTGGTACTTGGCCACGCCCTTGCCGGTTGGGCCGCGATTGGGGTCGGAGTAGTTTCGGCGGAACTGCTTCAGAGCCTCGCCTTCCGGGCAGATGTATTGATTGTTCTCGGCATCCCATTCGAAGTCAGCTCGGGACCAGGTGCCATCGGTGCGCCCGGCTTTGTCGAAGACCGGGATGTGCGGTGCGATCTTTTCACCCACCAGCCATCCGAGCATGGGTCCCGATCCGTAGGCGGTGTCGGCGATCAGCCGTTCGGGATGAAGATCGAAGCGCTCTTTGGCCCGCTTCAGCATCGTCTTGGTTGACCCCACCTCGGCTTGACGGATCGACCGTGTCGCTTCCACGTCGACGATGACACCATGATCGGTATCGATGAGATAGTTGTCGGAGTAGGCAAAAAATGCGGGACCCTTACGCGCCGCCGTCCACTGGCTGGCTGGGTCGGAATAGGACGTGAACTTTGGCTCGACCGGTGTCGCTGCTCCGAATGCGGCCTCATCCAGAGTGTCGAGATACTCGCGGACCGCGCGGGGTGCAGCGTCTGCATCGATCCGCGCAATGTCCCATTCTTCCTTTGGCGCAGAGTACTGCTTGTTGGCATCCGCCTCGATCAAGCTGGCATCGACGGCCAGGCGCTGACCGCTGACGAGACCTTCGGCGATGCATCGCGCGACCGTGGTCTCGAAGAGATGGCGCAGCAGCTCACTCTCGCGGAACCGACCATGCCGGTTCTTTGAAAAGGTCGAGTGATCCGGCACCCGATCGGCCAGGTCGAGCCGACAAAACCACCTGTACGCGAGGTTCAAGTGTACCTCTTCACAGAGCCGCCGCTCGGACCGGATGCCGAAGCAGTAACCGACGATCAGCATCCGGATCAGCAGTTCAGGATCGATCGAAGGACGACCGGTGTGGCTGTAGAAATCGGCAAGATGGGCGCGGATGCTGCTCAGATCGACGAAACGATCAATCGATCGCAGCAGGTGATCTTGCGGGACATGGTCTTCCAGCGAGAACTCATAGAACAGCGCCGCCTGTGCTTCCTGCCTCGGTCCCATCATGGCTGATCCTCCCGCTTGTTGAGAGGATTGAATCAGCGCCATAGCCCTCGATCAAGCAGGAGTTTTTCAACAAAATTCGCCGATTGTGTTGAAAAACTCCGTTTTAGGGCCTGAACGATGATTTTTCTTTCCATGCAGCCCGATCCTAAATTTTTGGCGCGGGGGTCGGCCCAAATCGCCTACATGCGCTCACGCGCAGCCATGCGCTGTCTCGTGGTCAAAGCTTTCCGACTATTTCGCTTCATAGGTTTTCGCAAGAAATCCGCGACGCTCTGATTTCGGAGTTTTTCAACACAATCGGCCTATTGCGGAACTTCAAACGTCAGCGACGCCCACAGGCTTTCCCACACAGCGTTCTTTTCGTCCGCCAAGGCTTCTGACGGTTCGCGCAGGACGACGGAATCCAGCAGATAGGCATGGCCCGGCTTGACCGGGATAAGCGCCTGCCCGGCCTGATCCGTCCGCAAGGTGAAAACCGCAACCTCAGGCGCGTCACCGGTGGGGCGTTCGAAAACCTCGACCTGCGCATCGACTCGCGGCGCGCCCTTGTAGGCCACGACCACTGGCAATCCGGCGGACAGATCGTCGGTGTAGGGGTTGGCGAGGGCGATGATCTCAATCTCCAACCCGCGCGAACGATCTGACCCGTCCCCGGCGCCGACCGCGATCAGCCCTTTAGCATAGCGCGAATAAGCCTCGACCACCCAGGCGGCGTCTTTATGTTCGACAAAGCTGACGAATTTTTCCCATTCGGAATAATTGACGGTGTTGTCCGTTGTCTGATGGATCAGCGTCACAAGCCCTTCACCGGGTGCCGCAAGATCGGCAGCGGGCCGATCCCCAAGGCGGCCATTCACTGGCGTCACCCCATCCCCCAGGGCCACATCGAAGCGGCGAAAGTTCGGCGGGAAATACGCATATTTCACTCCCTGGAACTGCTGCCCGTTCACCAGATCGGCAACGATCCGATCACCTGTGTCAACCTGCCAATCATGGGCATCGATCCAAAACTCGTGGCCATCGGCGACAGAAATGCTAAGTGCCATCAGCACAGACGCAGCAAGGATACGGACAGGAAACATGAGCAGGCTCCAAAACAGATTTTCAGGCACACAACTGGCGCAGTGGCTTTGGATGTCAAGCCTAATGCTGGCCCTTGTCGCAAGCGCAGGAATTGCGCGCGCGCATGAGGTTCAGCCAGCGATTGCCGACCTGACAATGGCGCAGGATCAGCTGGATCTGCAGATCGAAATGGCGCTGGAAGCCCCGCTTGCCGGGATCAATCTGGACGGGCTGAGCGATACCAACGATGCCGCAGAAGCCGGTGAGTATGACCGCCTGCGGGCCCTGCCACCTGCCGCGCTAGAGGCGGCGTTGCGCGACGCCTGGCCAGAATTATCGTCCAGGATCAACCTGATGGCAGGCGAAACGCGGCTTTCGCCGGAACTGGGCGTGGTGACAGTCGGGCCGGTCGGCGATATCGAACTTGGCCGTGCCTCGACCATTCACATCAGCGCGGCCCTGCCTGACGATGGCACCGATGTCACGGTCGGTTGGGACAAAACGCTTGGCGGGCTGGTCGTGCGTGAAACAACCGCAGAGGGCGCCGAAGGCTATACCGCGTTCCTGCGTGGCGGCGAATTGAGCGCGCCGATCCCGCGCAGCGGCGGACAGGCCGCCGGGGTCTGGGATGTTGCGGCGAATTACGTTGTGGCCGGATTTGAACACATCATCCCGCTGGGGCTGGATCACATTCTTTTCGTGCTGGGCCTGTTCTTCTTTGCCTTGGCGCGCGGGCCGCTGCTGTGGCAGGTCACCGCCTTCACCGTCGCCCATACCTGCACGTTGGCGCTTGCCACATTGGGCATTGTCAATATTCCCGCAAACTGGATGTGGCTGGTCGAGGCGCTGATCGCCGTGTCCATCGTTTATGTCGCTGTCGAGAATATCTTTCGCCCGACGCTTGGATGGCTCAGGCCGGCGGTAGTGTTCTGTTTCGGTCTGTTGCACGGGCTGGGCTTCGCAAGTGTTCTGGGCGATTTCGGATTGCCGGCGGGTCAGTATGTCGTCGCTTTGCTGGCGTTCAACGTCGGGGTCGAGCTTGGGCAGCTGACCGTGATCCTGGGCGCATTCCTGATCCTTGTCGCAGCGCGCGCCGCGTCCGAGGTTGCGCGGCTGGACGATGAGGAATCGCTGGTCCGCGATATGCCGGTGATTTACTGCGCAACCGCACTTGTCGGATCGATCCTGATCGCACTGATCGGAGCCTATTGGGCGGTTGAGCGGGTGTTGTGAGCGGACCTGGGGCGATACGGGCAGAGCGACCTGCTAGAAACTTAAAGCAGATGGCCTGGCGTGGACGTTGGCAATGCAACCCAAGCAGGGCACGCGCCGGGCCAGTGGGCAGGCGCTGCGCCATAGAGTTTGCATGATTTATGCCTCAGGTTTGGCCGTCAACTCGCTTGGACGCGCCAAGTTCAGACCAGCGCCTGACCGGCGGGACCGTTCCGGCGCGCGCCCTGCGCCTTGCAGCGCGCACCGGGCGCGGGGACAATCTGCCAACGTCCACTCCAGGCCATTCCTGCCCAGATTACTCTGCGCCTTTTTTTCACAATATCGGCCCACGTAGTCACTTGCGTGAATCGCAGACGCGGCCCAATTCGCGCGCCCGCACCTACGCTTTTACCCGCACCATCTTCGGATCATAAAGCGGCTCCAGTGTTACCTCGCACGGAACCCGTTCCGTGCCGACCTCCAGTTCGTAGGTCCCGGTCAGCACATATTCCCGGTTGACCCCTTCAGGATTGCGCACATAGCCCATGCCAATGCTCTTGTTCAGCGAATAGCCGAACCCGCCCGAGGTCAGCCAGCCGACGCGCGCACCGTTGCGAAAAATCGTCTCGCGGCCCGTCAGGATCACTTCCGGTGCGGCCGCGAAGGTAGCCAGCATCTTCTTCACGCCGCCGCTGCGCTGTGCCTCAACCGCGGCGCGGCCGTTGAAGTCGATGTTTTTCCTCAGCTTCACAGCCCAGCCCAACCCGGCCTCATCCGGCGTATGATCGGGCCCGATGTCCGACCCCCAGGCGCGATAGCCCTTTTCCAGCCGCAGAGTCTCGATGGCACGATATCCGGCATTAGTCAGGCCCAGAGGCGCACCAACTTCCATCAGCGCCTTATAGACTGTCGCGGCGTGTTCAACGGGCAGGTGCAACTCCCACCCCAACTCACCCACATAGGTCACGCGCAGCGCGCGCACCGGGCAATCGGCGATGGTGACCTGCTGCATTTTGGCAAAGGGAAAGGCGTCATTGGACAGGTCTGCCGCCGTGACCGCCTCCAGAACGTCGCGCGCTTTGGGACCCATCAACGACAGGACCGACCAGTCGGCGGTAACAACGTCCAGCGTCGCATCCATACCGTCGGGGATGTTGCGCGAAATCCAGTCGTAATCATGCGTCGCATAGCCGGTTCCGGTGACGATGTAGAATTCATCCTCGGCCACGCGAACCACCGTAACATCACACTCAATCCCGCCGTTGTCGTTCAGCATCTGGGTGTAGATCAGGCTGCCCACGGGCCGCGCCACGTCATTCGCGGCGATCCAGGACAACGCCGCCTCGGCGTCCGGACCGTGCAGGCGGTACTTGGCGAAGGAGGTTTGGTCGAAGACCACCGCAGCCTCGCGCGCGGCGCGGTGTTCCCGGCCCACCGCCGCGAACCAGTTGGGTCGCCCGAAGCTGTAGATGTCGCGCTGTTCCTCGCCCGGCCCGGCAAACCAGTTCGGACGCTCCCAACCCATCTTTTCACCGAATACGGCGCCCTGCGCCTTTAGGGTATCATAAAGCGGCGATTTGCGCCGGGGTCGCCCGCTGTCATGTTCTTCCGATGGCCAGGCGGGGGTGTAGTGTTTGCCATAGGCTTCCAGCGTCCGGGTCCGCACCCAGTTGGTATCCTGATGCACCTGCCCGAAGCGGCGGATATCGACGGGCCAAAGGTCGAACGGAGGTTCGCCCTTCGCCACCCACTCGGCCAGCGCCATGCCCGCGCCGCCACCTGCGGCGATGCCATAGGCGTTGAACCCGGCCGCTACGAAGAACCCGCGCAGTTCGGGCGCTTCGCCAAGAATGAAGTTGCCGTCCGGCGTGAAGCTTTCCGGCCCGTTGGTCAACGCCTTGATCCCGGCGGTTTGCAGCGCCGGAACCCGGCCCAGCGCCAGTTCGATCATCGGTTCGAAATGGTCGAAGTTGCTGTCGAGCAATGTGTAGTGGAAGCCATCGGGGATGCCATCGACCGCCCATGGGATCGGGTTGGGTTCGTACCCGCCCATGACTAGACCGCCAACCTCTTCCTTATAGTATGTCAGGCGGTCGGGGTCGCGCAGCGTTGGCAGGCCGGGCGTCACGCCGTCGATTTGCTCGGTCACCATGTATTGATGTTCGACGCTGACCAGCGGGACGTTGACGCCCACGGTCGCGGCCAGTGTCCGGCTCCACTGGCCAGCGCAGCAGATCACGCGGGCGCAGTCGATCCGGCCCTTGTCGGTCTCGACGCCCTTGATCTGGCCGTCTTCAACGACGATCCGGGTCACCGCCGTATCCTCGAATATCCGCGCCCCGGCCATCCGCGCGCCCTTGGCCAGCGACAGGGTGATGTCGGAGGGGTTCGCCTGCCCATCTGTCGGCAGGAAGGCCGCGCCGATCACTTCGTCCACCTGCATCAGCGGCCAGAGGCCCTGCGCCTCTTTCGGGGTCAGCAGCTGCATGTCGAGGCCAAAGGAATGCGCCGTGGTGGCCTGGCGCTTGACCTCAATCCAGCGATCTTCGTTACAGGCCAGCCGCAACCCGCCGTTCATCTTCCATCCCGTGGCCTGCCCGGTTTCAGCCTCCAGCCGGTCATAGAGGTCCACGGAATAGCCCAGAAGCTGGGTAATATTGGCGTTGCTGCGCAGTTGCCCAACCAGCCCGGCGGCGTGAAACGTCGTGCCGCTGGTCAGTTTGGCGCGTTCAACCAGAACCACCTCCCACCCCAGTTTCGCCAGGTGATAGGCGGTGGAACAGCCGACGATGCCGCCCCCAATGATGACCGCCTGGGCCGAGTTTGGAAAATCGCTCATTGGCCCCTCATGCGGCTTTGAAATCGGCGTAGGCGGCGTTGAACCGGGCGAGGTTTTCGGCCGTGTAAGCGGCGTAATCGAAGTCGATGTCCGAGTGGATTTCGGACACCATCGACCACATGGTTTCCCTGAGGAGCGAGGCACATTTCATCGCCCCATAGCGCCGGATCAACCCGGCGTCGGGCAGAGCATTGAAATAATGTTCCAGCATCACCAGTTCCTGCGCCTCGGACAGGCCGTTGTTCGTCGCCAGCCCACCAAGGTCGAACAGCGGAGAATTAAAGCCGCCGTATTCCCAATCAATCAGCCACAGGCGATCCGCGCCCTCCAGAATGTTCGCGGCCAGCAGGTCATTGTGGCCCAGAACCAGATCGACCGCACCGGTGGCGGCCTCCAGTGCGTCGGCCTTTGCCATCAGGTCGGGGAGCGCCGAAGCATAAGTCGACCCGCCGTCGTCAAGCGTGCCACGATAGTCGCGCAGCACATGGAACACCCAGAAGGTCAGCACCGGGCCGCGCAGGTGCTTGGGCACCTCGTTATGGCAGCGTTTGACCAGATCGATGATCGCGGGCAGGCGGGCAGGGTCTGCAACCTCGGCCTCGCTCAGCGCGCGGGCTTCGACGAACTCCAGCACCAGCGCGCCGGGTTCGTGATAATGGACACCCGGGGCAAGACCCGCAGCATGGGCGGCACGGCTGATCGCCAGTTCGTTGAACCGCATGACACCGTGCAACGGGATATCCTCGCCGATACGCACGACATAGTCGCGCCCCTGATCGGTCAGCTTGATGTTGAAATTGGTGATCCCACCGCTGAGGTGTTCGGCGTCGGTCGGAGCACTCCAACAGGGCAGCGACACTGCCCGGTTCAGTGCTGATTGTCTCAGATCGCTCATGCTTCCAACCCCAGACGTTCCTTGGATTTCCTCGCCAGCGCCGTGACGATCCGGTCAGCAATGATCGCGATGAACGCGACCGACAGCCCGGCGATGATACCCTGGCCCGTGTTGGCCTTGGTCAGCGCGATATAGACCTCTTGCCCCAGGTCCCGTGTGCCAACCAAGGCGGTGATCACCAGCATCGACAGCGCCAGCATGATCGTCTGGTTCAGCCCCAGCAGCAGCGAGGGCGCGGCCAGCGGCAGCTTGATGCGCCACAGCAATTGGCGGCGGGTGCAACCGGACACCTTGCCCGCCTCGATCATGCCCGGATCAATGGACCGGATACCGTGCGCCGCGTATCGGACCGCCGGGGCCAGCGCATAAAGGACCACGGCGATCATGGCGCTGAAATCGCCGACCCGGAACAGCATCACGACCGGGATCAGATAGACGAAGCTGGGCAGCGTTTGCAGCGTGTCGATAAAGGCCCCGATGATGCCGCCCGCGAGTTCGTTCTGCGCCGCCAGCACGCCCAGCGGGATGCCGATGACGCTGGCGATCAGGACCGAGACGCCGCAAAGGTAGACGGTGACCATCGCCTTGGGCCAAAGCCCGCTGGCGGCAATGAACAGGGTCATCAGCGCGCAAAGCGTTCCCAACCGCCAGCCGCCAAGCCGCCAGCCGATCAGCGCCATGGCGATGACACCCCAGGGCCAGGGAATGCCGCCGAAGAATCGCTTCACCGGCAGCATCAGCCAGTTGAGGAAGAAGACTTTGATCGCCTCGAACGTGTCGAAGAAATTGACGTTGATCCATTCGATGGCGCTGGACCAGAAGCGACTGGTCGTGACGGTTGCGCCGTCGGGATATGTCTGCAGTGCGGGCAGGAATTGCCCGGCGAGGAAGCTGCCGACGATTACCAGACCCACGGTTATGGCCCAGGGATGGCGTTTCATGAACCCTCCGGTGACGGCGTGACCGCGTTCGCGCACCGCAAACGCCTGGCTCAGTCGATCCAGCGCGACGGCCATGACAACGATGGCAAGGCCCGCCTCGACCCCGGCACCGATATCCAGCCGCCGTAGCGCGCCGAGCACATCGAAGCCCAAACCCCCTGCGCCGATCATCGAGGCGATTATCACCATGTTCAGGGACAGCATGATGACCTGATTGACCCCGACCATCAGGGTCGGCGTGGCCACCGGCACCAGCACTTTCCACATCATCTGGCGGCGGGTGCAGCCGGTCATGCGGCCCACGTCATGCACCTCGGGCGGGACAGTCTGAAGCGCCACGGTAGTCACCCGCACCATCGGCGGCATGGCATAGATGATCGTCGCCACCAGTGCCGAGACGGGTCCAAAGCCGAACAGAAACAGGATCGGGACCAGGTAGGCAAAGACCGGCACCGTTTGCATCAGGTCCAGCACGGGCCTGAGGGCGCGTTCAAACCAGGCATACCGGTAGGACAGGATGCCCAGCGCCAACCCGCCAACGGCGCCAATCGGAACCGAGATCAAGACCGAGGCCAGCGTGACCATCGCGCTTTCCCACTGCCCGAACACGGCGAGGTAGACAAAGCACGCCCCGACCAAAGCGGCCAGTTTCCAGTCTTTCGCATAATAGGCCAGCGCCACGACCACCGCGATAACGGCGATCCAGCTAAGCGATGGTGCAACCTCGACCGCGTTCTGTCCCAGCCCGGTCTGGAAACCGTCGACCAGCAGGTTGCGCACGAAATCATAGGGCGCTTCAATCACCGCGCTGATGAAGCGTGTCAGGTCGCGGAAGGTGAACAGACCGAATGTGGCGCTTTCGACCAGCCAGGCCATGGCGGCGGATATCCACGCCTCCAGCGGTAGTTCCCAAGCCTTCGGAAATTTGATAATCCAGCGCGCGTCCAGCGCCTTGTAAAGCGGGAAAGACCATCGCGACAGCGCCCAGGTGACCGCGAACAGCGCCAGCCAGAATACGTATGGGCGGCGCAGCACGCTCATCCGTGGGACCGCCCGATCAGCACGTCGATCACGGCGCGGCCATCCACGGTGCCGATGGGTTTGCCGTCGCTGTCCACCACCCGGAACGGTTTATCAGCGGCCTCGATCTGGTCGGCCACATCCTCGACCCGCGCAGTGCCAGGAAGCTGCCCTGAAACGCTGTCCGCGTCGCCCGGTGTCATGATAGAGCTTAGCCGCAGCACCTTTGCACGGGGAATGTGCCGGGTGAATTCGCCGACGTAATCGGTGGCCGGGTTCAGCACCAGTTCTTCCGGCGTGGCGGTCTGCACGATCTCTCCGTCTTTCATCACCGCGATGCGATCGGCCAGGCGGATCGCCTCGTCAAAGTCGTGGGTGATGAAGACGATGGTTTTGTGCAGCAAGGCTTGCAGGCGCAGGAACTCATCCTGCATTTCACGGCGGATCAACGGGTCGAGCGCCGAAAAGGGTTCGTCCAGGAACCACAGGTCGGGTTCCACGGCCAAGGATCGCGCAATGCCGACGCGCTGCTGCTGGCCGCCGGACAGCTCGCGCGGATAATAATCCTCGCGCCCTTTCAGACCGACCAGTTCCACAACTTCGCGCGCGCGCGCCTCGCGGGTTTTGCGGTCGACGCCCTGGACATCCAGCGGGAAGGCGGCGTTCTGCAGAACGGTCAGATGCGGCAGCAGGGCGAATTGCTGGAACACCATGCCCATCTTCTTGCGCCGGATTTCGATCAGGTCTTTTTCAGGGACGGTCAGAAGGTTGCGGCCTTCAAAATTGACCTCACCTGCCGTGGGTTCGATCAGCCGGGATAGGCAGCGCACAAGTGTCGATTTCCCGGACCCGGAAAGCCCCATGATGACGAATATCTCGCCTTCTTCGATCTGCACACTGGCATCGCGCACGGCCCCGATCAGCCCTGCCTGCCGGACGTCGTCCATGGTTGGCGTGTCGTGGTCCTGCAACAATCGCTCGGCGCCTGCGCCGTACAGCTTCCAGACGTTGCGACAATCGAGTTTTACGGGGCGGGGGGGTGTCATCTGTGGGGCATCCGGTGGTTGGTGGCGGGCACCCGCATCGTGGTTTGCGCGGGCGACGGGGGAGAACTCCGCCGCCCGCTGATCATGCTGGCCGGGACTATTGAGTCCATCCCTTCCAGCTTGATTCATTGGCCGAAAGCCATTCGCTGACAGCATCTTCAACGGACATCCCGTTCAGATCGACGTTGGCGACCAGCTGGCCCATGTCGTCGTTGGAGATGTTGAAGTTCTTGATTGCTTCGGCCGCACCGGGCCACTTTTCTTCAACACCGCTCCACGCGACTTTCCAGATCGGACCGGTGGGCTTGCCGCAGTCATAGGCGGCGTTCGGGTTCATACCGACCGATGGGTCGTTGTAGCATTCCGCCGAATAGGGCGGGAATTCCACGAACTTGCCGTCGAACTTCGACGGCGCCCAATGCGGTGCATAGACCCAAAGGACGATGGGCGCTTCACGCTGATACGCACTTTCCAGTTCGGCAAACAGCGCCGCGTCGGTGCCGGCGTGGACCACTTCAAAGTCCATTTCCAGCGCCTCGACCCGTTCGTCGTCAAAGCCACCCCAGGTTACCGGGCCACCCAGATAGCGGCCCATGGGGGCGGTTTCGGGCGTGGCAAATTCCGCCGCGCAGTCGTTCAGCGCCTTCCAGTCGGGCAGGCCGGGGCATTTCGCCTCCATATAGGCCGGGTACCACCACTCTTCGATGGCCTCCATGCCGGTCTCGCCCATGTTGACAACGTTGCCGGTGGCGGTGGCCTCGTCCATCGCCTCGCGGCCCGTAGTTTCCCAGATTTCCATCGCGACATGCAGGTCGCCAGTCTTCAGGCCCGCGAACTGGGCAATGTAATCCGCCTGGACATATTCGACGTTGTATCCGGCATCTGCCAGCACCTCGCCCATGATCCGGGTGGTGACCAGCTGGCCGGTCCAGTCATGGGTCGTCAGCTTGATCGGATCCTGCGATTTCGCCTGTGCAAACGCGCCGCCCGCCATTGCAGTGGCCAGTGCGGCGGACATCATCAAGGTCTTTGTCATCGGTGAAACTCCCTGCGTTTCCTGGTGACCGCGTGGTTCGATCCGGGGCAGAGCACCCGCGCGATTCGACCGCAGTCCTGTGTGAAGTCTTGGGCAGAACCCGAAGCGTATCAATAAAAATCCACGAAGATGGACAACTTTTGTGATTTTGTGTGGCGGTTTGTGGAAAAATGTGAGTATCTGCCGAATGATCCGGGCATCCGAGGCATATTATGACAGACTCAACCCAACGCCGCGCCAACCACCGAGAGGGTGAGATTGTCGAAGCCCTGCGCCGGGCCGGGGGCGCATCGCGGATTGCGGCAATCGCGGCGAGCCTTGACGTCAGTGAAGAAACCGTGCGCCGTAACATCCGCCGGCTGAGCGAGGACGGAGTGGTCGAAAAGCTCCACGGCGGCGCGCGCTTGCTGGATGCGGATATCGAAACCGGGTTCTGGCAGCGCATGGATGAAAACACCGGCGCGAAACGCCGCATTGCCGCCCGCGTGGCCGAGATGATCGGGGACGGCGCATCGCTGTTTCTGGACGTCGGCTCCACCACCGCTTTCATCGCCGAGGCGCTGCGCGGCCATCGCCGGTTGCTGGTCGTGACGAATTCGGTCGTGGTGGCGCATCGGCTGGCAACCCGCAACGAAAACCGCGTCTTCATGGCGGGCGGAGAGCTGCGCGCCCATGATGGCGGGGCATTCGGGGCCGATGCATTGGCGTTTGTGAACCGGTTCCGGGTTGAAAACGCGATCCTGTCGGCAGCGGCGATCAACGCGCGGAACGGATTCATGCTCTTTGATCTGGAAGAGGCCGCGTTTTCCCGCACCATCATGTCACGTGCTCAGCGCCGTATCATCGCCGCCGACGCCAGTAAATTCGGACGATCCGCGCCGATCAGCGTTGGCAACCCCGAGGATGTGGATGTGCTGGTCACAGACGCCCCGCCGCCGGCACCGCTGACCCGTGCGGCGCGCGAATGGGGTGTGGATATTGTAATGGCAGAGGCTGCAGCATGAGTGATCTGAAGACCGCAATCGGGATCGTGCGCACCGCAAGCGCCGTCCCCATGGCCCATTTCCGCCAGCCGCTGGCCATCGACGCCAAGCACGACGACAGCCCGGTCACGGGTGCTGACCGCGCCACGGAACAGGAGATCCGCCGCCTGCTGGCCGAGGCGTTTCCTGATGACGGCATGTTCGGGGAAGAATTCGGAAATTCTGGCACCTCAAACGGGCGTCTTTGGGTGATCGACCCGATTGATGGCACACGATCTTTCATCTCGGGCAGTCCGCTGTTCGGTATGTTGCTGGCGCTTGTCGAAAACGGCGCTCCAACGCTGGGCGTCGTCGGGATGCCCGCATTGGGCGAGGTTTTTGCCGGCGGCGCAGGAATTCCCGCAACCCTGAATGGCGAACCAATCACTGCGTCAAAGGTGACGCGCCTGTCGGACGCGGTGATCTATGTCAACGAAGGTGACCGCCTGTTCGACACTCACCCACAGGCCTTCGCCCGATTGATGCAGGCCGGGGCAACGCGGCGCTTCGCCTATGACTGCTATCCGCACGCATTGGTCGCCGCCGGACACGTGGATTGCGTCGTCGATCTGGGGCTTGAGCCATATGATTTCCTGTCACTGCAACCCCTGGTCGAAGCTGCCGGAGGGGTCGTGACCGATTGGGACGGCAAGCCGCTGACGCTGGAATCAGACGGTCGGATTGTCAGCGCGGCAACGCCAGAGTTGCTGGCTGAGATGCTGGAATTGCTGGCCGGGTAGTAGGACTTAGCGGGTTTTCGCACGCCCTTCGGCGCTTCAACCTTCCAATCGTTCACCCCGCCTTCACCGCCGCCACATGCCCTGCCCAATCGGGCGCGTTCATCAATGCCTTGCAGCGATCAAACCGGCCTGTCGAATAGGCCCAGAAATCCTCAACCGGGTTGTCATCCGCGTGCTGGATTAACCCCCAGAGTGTCCAAAGCAGATCGCACATCGCCTTGTAGATCACCACCCGGCCGATCTGCGCCGGGCTGGGTGCGCTGCCGAAATACGCGGCCAACATTTCGGCATCCTGCGCGGCGTCCATGCCCGCTTCGACCGACAGATCACCCAGGTCCCACAGCGGGTCGTTCATGCCCGAATACTCCCAATCGACGATCCACATGACCTTGCCATCGTCCAGGAAATTCTCGCACAGCGGATCGCAGTGGCAGGGGGCAAGCGTGGCCGGATGCGCCGCCAGCGCCGCTTTCACCGGTTCGGCGGCGGCGACGATGTCGTGATAACCGTCCGGCAGGGTCGCCTTCTTGTCGGCGAGGATCTTCAGATAATCGTCGATCATCGCGAACAACTCGAACCGGAAATCGAACGTCTGGCCCGATGTGTGCAGTTTGCGAAGCGCCGCCCCGGCGCGCGCCGGGGACCCTGGGCGACTTCGGAACAGATCCGGCGTCATGGTTTCGATGCCGGGGATCGCTTCCGAGATCATCAGGCCGGTTGCGGGATCGGCGAACAGCACCTCGGCTGACACCCCTGCCGCCGCCGCCGCCCGGGCATTTGTCGCCTCGACCGCGCGGTCGATGTATTCCTCAGTTCCGACACCGGGAATGCGCACGATGACCGAGCGCCCGTCCACATCCACCCGGTGAACCAGATTGGTCAGCCCGCCCAGCCGCGTGATACTCGCCGCACCCGCATCCACGGTGCCAAATCCCGGTGCGCGCCGCAGCGCTTGGATCACCTGTTCTATATGGTCGCTCATTCCGCTATCCCTTCAACCGCTCATTCGTCGGATCATACAGCGCCCCGTCCACGCGCGTTATGGCGTGACGGTCACCGAAAACCTCAACCTCGAAATCCACCCGCTCGGCCATCGTGGCATCCAGATATCCAAAGATGATCATCTTGCCGACGGAATGCCCATACCCCGCACTGGTCGCCAGCGAGGCCAGCGTACCATCAGCCAATATCGCCTCCCCCCCGAACATCGCCAGTTTTTCGTCGCAGATGAAGGTGCAAAGGCGCCGCGCCGCGCCACCCGCCTTCTGCGCCGCCAACACGTCGCGCCCGATGAAGTCGCCACCGCGTTTCAGATGCACGCGAAAGCCAAGGCCTGCCTCGATGGGCGAGTAATCCGGCGAGATATCGGCGGACCAATAGAGATACCCTTTTTCCAGGCGCAGAGTGTCGATTGCCCGATACCCGACATCGCGAATGCCATGGCTTGTCCCTGCCACTTTCAACAGATCATAGACGTGGCGGGCAAATTCTGTGGGGATGTGAAGCTCCCACCCCAGTTCCCCGACGAAGCCAATCCGCACCGCCCGCACCGGGGCCGCGCCCAGCGTGATGTCCTGTGCGGTGGCAAAGGGGAACGATGCGTTCGAGGTATCCTCCTCGGCCACCGCCGCCAGCACATCGCGCGCCTTTGGGCCGCAGATGTTAATGACCGCGCGGGCCGAAGTAACCTCAACCAGATGTGCGTCATCGGGCAGATGCCGCCGGATCCAGTCCGCATCATGCGTGCCGAAGCCCGCACCGGTGACGATGTAGAAATGCGCCTTTCCCAGCCGGGTAATGGTCAGATCGCACTCGATCCCGCCACTCTCGTTGCACAGCTGCGCGTAGATCACCGCACCGATTGGGCGGTCCACATCGCAGGCGGCGAGGCGTTGCAGGGCATTCAAAGCGCCCGTGCCGATCAGTTCGAATTTCGAGAAACTCGATTGGTCGATCAGCGCCACAGCTGTTCGCACCGCGCGGTGTTCATCGGCCACAAAGTCATGCCAACCGGGGTTGAGGAAATCGAGTTGGTCCACCGCCTCCTCGCCCTCAGGCGCGAACCAGAGCGGGCGTTCCCAGCCGTTCTTCGACCCCCAGACCGCGCGCTGATCTATCAATCGGTCGTGCAGCGGTGACAGGCGCAGGTTGCGTGCGGTGTCCGCCTCGGCCCCCGGATAGCGCATTTTGTAGTGGTGGGCGTAATGTTCGACTGCGCGCGGATACATGAAGGCGCGGGTGCCGTGATGCGGCCCGAACCGGCGCACATCCAGCGGCCAGAGGTCGAGGCTGGGTCGCCCTTGGGTGATCCACTCGGCAATCATCTCACCCGCGCCACCGCCTGCCGCGATGCCATAGAGGAACCCGGTCGCCAGCATCAGATTGTCGAAGCCGGGCGCCCAGCCCATGACGAAATCGCCGTCCGCCGAATAGGGTATCGGGCCGTTGATGACCTGTCGGATGCCGACCTGATTGATCGCGGGGGTTACCTGCGCAGCCTTCACCGCAAGTGGTTCAAACCTATCGAGGTTTTCTGGCAGCAGTTGCCGCACGAACGCACCAGGAATGCCGCGGTCGCCAAAGGGCAGCGTGTCATCCTCATACCCGCCGATCACCAGCCGCCCGCCCGCATCGGGCTTGTAGTAGACGAGGCGTTCGGGGTCGCGCAGGGTCGGCAGGTCGGCAACCGGCTCAGGCAGCGGCTCGGTGACGATATACTGGTGTTCGACCGCGCAGGCCGGGATTTTCAGACCCAGTTTCGCGCCGAGTTCCCGGCTCCACATGCCTGCGGCGAGGGCGATGGATTCGGCCTCATAGCTGCCTTGATCGGTTATGACCTGGGTGATCCGCCCGCCCTTTTCGGTGAAGTCCGTGACCGTCACACTTTGCCGGATTTGGGCCCCATGCAGGCGTGCCCCGGCAGCGATGGCCTGGCACAGGCTGGCCGGATCGACATGGCCGTCGGACGGGATGAAGGCCGCGCCGTGCAGACCGGTGGCGTCGATCAGGGGGAACAGGGCCTTCGCTTCGGACGCGGTGATGACCTCCATCTCAAGATCGAAACTGCGCGCCATCGTGGCGAGGCGTTTGGCTTCGAGCAGACGGTCGTGGGTGGCGGCAAGGCGCAGCGACCCGACCTTCTTCCAGTCGAAGGCCATACCAGTTTCCGCTTCCAGCGCTTCGTACATCGCGACCGAACGCTTCAGCATCCGTGTGGTATTGCGCTGGCTGCGCAACTGCCCGACCAGCCCCGCCGCATGCCACGTCGCCCCTTCGGTCAGGCCCGCGCGCTCCAACAGGACGACGCCTTTTTCCCCAGCTTTCGCAAGGTGATAGGCGGTCGAGCAACCAATGATGCCGCCCCCGATGATGAGGTGTTTTGCGCTGTGGGTGGTCATGAAAGCGTCCCCGGATTGCTGCAACCAAGCCTGCACGGAGAAGAGATTGTTTCAAGCTGAATTCGTGGCAACATGGACTATGGGAAGCTATTTGCGGGAGTCAGTATTGGTTGGGAGCGGACGGTGGTGATCCATCGTCAAGCCGGGCGAGCGCCTGACCGGGGATAGGCGACGCGACGGTTGTGTGTGGCAATTTATGGTTCAGCGCTAACTCCGACCCATGAAGGTTCCGCGACCCATCGAGATCGCCTGCCCGCAGGACGGTCAGGCGATCGCCCGGCGCCCTTGCGGGCTTGATTCCGGGCGAAGAGATGACCCGCGCCAAAGTCCGCTCCAGGTCACACCCAGACATCCGAATTCACACCTACCGACGCTTCAGAGCGATCCCCAATCCTGCCTGCTCGGGCCGTAGCAGGTCGCGATGCTCCCGCATCACCTCGGCCAGCTTCTCGGCCACGCGAGGGCGCCACGTCTCGGCGCGGCGTTCGGTCAGGTTGAAGCCCAGAAACTTCGCCTCGTTCGTCGCCGCCAGCACGCCGTCGGCATCCCGGATTACCCGGTGAAACAGGATCAGCCGCTTGTCGTCATGGGCCAGCAGCTGGGTCGTCACATGGATCGGCTCATCCAGCGCCAACTCATTGATATAGTTTACATGATTCTCGAGGATCGCGTATTCGTGGCCGTCCCGGTCGGCCATCTCATGCGGGGTGTTCATCAAGTTCCAGAACGCCCAATTGGCGTTGTCGCAGACCGAGATGTAATGCGCGACGTTGACGTGGTGGAACTCGTCGATCCATTCAGGGCGCACCCGCGTTTCGAACAATTTCAGCGGTGCCGCGCCGGTCATTTTCCGCTCCAATTCGGCGCGCGTTTTTCGGCCAAAGCGGCCATGCCTTCGGCGGCGTCGGCGCTGTCGTAAATGCCGGAATAGGCCGATTGTGTTGAAAAACTCCGTTTTAGGGCCTGAACGATGATTTTTCTTTCCATGCAGCCCGATCCTAAATTTTTGGCGCGGGGGTCGGCCCAAATCGCCTACATGCGCTCACGCGCAGCCATGCGCTGTCTCGTGGTCAAAGCTTTCCGACTATTTCGCTTCATAGGTTTTCGCAAGAAATCCGCGACGCTCTGATTTCGGAGTTTTTCAACACAATCGGCCGTGAGCGAGCCGTCGCGGGTGGCGGAATAGGCGTCCTGAACGGACAGCCCTTCCGAGGCGCGATCCATTTCCTTAATGGCCTGAAGCGACAGCGGCGCGCTGACGGCAATGCGTCGGCAAAGTGTATGCGAAACGTGTGGCAACTGGTCCAGCGGCACCACCTGGTTCACCAATCCCCAGCGCGCCAATTCCTCGGCATTGGCGCGGCGTCCGGTCATCATCATCTCCATCGCGATGGCGCCAGGCAGGCGTCGTGGCAGGCGGATCACCCCGCCCGCGTCGGCAACGATGCCGAGCGTCGCCTCGGGCAGCGCAAACTCCGCGGTGTCCGCCGCAACGATCATGTCTGCAGCCAGCGCCAGTTCGAAGCCACCACCAAGTGCGAGGCCGTTGACCTCGGCGACGACAGGTTTGGTCAGGCCCCAGAATTCGGTGAGGCCTGCGAAGCCGCCGACGCCCTGGTCGGCGTCCGGCGCCTCGCCCTCTGCCGCTGCTTTCAGATCCCAGCCCGCGCTGAAGAACCGCCCTTGCCCGCCCGAGATGATCCCGACCGACAGGCCCGGGTCGTCCTGCAACTCCTGAAACGCCGCGCCGAGCGCCTGTGACGTTGCAGCATCAATCGCGTTCGCCTTGGGACGGTCCAGCGTGATGCGGAACACCCGGTCCAATCGTTCGGTCGTGACGCTCATCCTGCCCTCCGCTTCAGCCCGTGAACGGCCCAGTCCGGCCAACAACCCCCAGAACGCACCGCTGATCCCCAGTATCGTGACACCAGAGGCGGCAAACAGGAAGGTCACAATCGCCGCTTCGCGCAGGTCAGGATCGCCAAGCGCACCAGCGGCTGACGCGCTGAGCGCGCCGATCAGGGCCAATCCGGCCACCGCCCCAAGCACAATGGCCGGGGCAAGCCCCGCAAAGCCGACCGCCCCGGCGGCGCAGATCCCGAACAGTATATAGAACCCGCCCGCCCAGACCGCCGACCAGTACCGCCGCGCCGGATCCGGGTGGGAATCCGGGCTGGCGCATATCGCGGCCGTGATCGCGGCCAGGTTGGTTGTTATCGCGCCAAACGGGGCGGACAGGATGCTCAGCCCGCCGGTGGCGGCAACAATCGGGCGGGTCGCAGGGTCATAGTCGAAGCTGCGCAGGACGGCGATGCCAGGAATGTTCTGCGATACCATGGTGACCACAAACAGCGGCAGCGCGATGGCCAGCGAAGTCGTGGTGAATTCGGGCATCACCAGCAACGGCGTGCTGAGGATCGGCTGTCCGGCAAGCAGGGACAGATCGGCGCGCCAAGCGATCAGGCCTGCGGCCACCGCAACCGCAGCCGGCGCGGCGGCAATCCGCGACAGGCGAGAGACCAGAAACCATGCCAGCAGGATCGGAAACCCATAGGCGGGCACATCCACCAGCGCCTGCACCGGAACCAGACACAGCGGCAGCAGGACACCGGCCAGCATCGCCTGGGCCAGCGCAACAGGGATCGCCGCGACCGCGCGCGCCAGCACAGGGATCAGGCTGGCCGCGATGATCAGACCTCCGGTCAGCACGAAAGCACCGATGGCCACGCGAAACCCGCCTTCGGGCATTGTTGTGGCGACCAGCAAGGCGGCACCGGGCGTGGACCATGCAACGCTGACAGGCATCCGGGTCACCAGTGACAAGGCGATCCCGCCCAGCCCCATCGCAACCGTCACCGCCATCAGCGCGGCGGCGGCCTGCGCGTCGCTGGCACCCATTGCCCGCATCGCCTGAAGGATCAGCGCGAAGGTCGAAAACCACCCCGCAACAGCGGCGATTAGCCCGGCAGTCAGGGTACTGAAACTCATGCGCCGAGGGGGCGCAGCAGGCCGCGGCTGATGATATGGCGTTGAATTTCCGAGGTTCCTTCCCAGATCCGTTCGACCCGCGCGTCACGCCAGATGCGCTCTAGCGGCAGGTCGGCCATCAGGCCCATGCCGCCGCAGGTCTGGATTGCCTGATCGGCCACGCGGCCCAGCATTTCGGTGCAGAACACCTTGGCCATGGCGCAATCCTGATCGGCCTCTGGATGGTTCTGATCAATGCGCCAGGCGGTGTGCATCAGAAGGAGGTCCCCCATCCTGAGGTCTGTTGCCATGTCGGCCAGTGGGAACGACACGCCCTGAAACTTGCCGATCTTCTGGCCGAATTGTTCGCGGTTCGCGGCCCAGTCGAGCGCGAAGTCAAACGCCCGCTGTGCGCGCGCCTGCGCCGTTGCGGCGACGGTCAATCGCCCCGGCCCCAGCCAGCGGTTGACCACGTCGAAGCCTTCGCCTTCGCCGCCGACCATGCACCAGCCGGGCACGCGTGCGCCGTCGAACCGGATGATATTGTTGGAATATCCGCGCATGCCGACTTGCTTGTAGCCCGGCGCAACCTCGACCCCCGGCAGGTCGAGATCGACCAGGAAGCAGGAGATGCGTTTGCGTTTGCCGCGCGGTGTCTCATCCTCTCCCGTGGCGGCAAACAGCACCACGAATTCGGAGCGATCCGCGTTGGAGATGAAATGCTTGGTGCCAGAGATCTGCCAGTCGCTGCCATCGCGCACCGCTCGCGTTTTCATCCCCTTCAGGTCACTGCCCGCATCCGGTTCCGTCATCGCCACGCAGTCGCGTTTTTCGCCCGACATCGCCGGTTCAAGGAAATGGGCGACCTGTTCGCCTTCACACGCCGCCAGCAGGTTGCAGGGGCGGCGGACGCATTCGGCGAGTGCGAGGCTCGCGTGCCCCAGCGCCTGTTCGATCAGCGTCACCTCGACCGCGCCAAGCCCCGGCCCGCCGACGCTTTCGGGCATGTTGCAGGCGTGCAGGCCGAGCTCGATCGCCTTGCCGCGCAGCTCCAGCTCGCGCGGCAGGTCGTCGGCGGCTTCGACTGCGTCTTCGTGGGGCAGCAGTTCCCGCTCCATGAAGGTGCGGGCGGTGTTCCACAGCATCTGCTGTTCTTCGGTGCGGGCGAAATCCATATGCGGCCCCTAATACGGCGAGTCGACCCCGCCCATTTCGACGTATACCGACTTGATCCGCGTCACGCTGTCAAACGCCGCGCGGGCGTTTTCGCGCCCAAAGCCCGAGCGTTTGACGCCCCCGAACGGCAGGCCTGCGGGGGTCAGGTTATAGGTGTTGATCCAGCAGGTCCCGGCGTCGAGTGCCGCGATCACCCGATGCGCGCGCTGGATGTCGCGGGTGAAGACCCCGGCGGCCAGGCCGGTTTCGGTGTCGTTGGCGCGGGTGATGACCTCGGCCTCGTCTTCAAACGTCAGCACGGACATGACGGGGCCGAAGATTTCCTCGCGCGCGATGACCATGTCATCGGTTACGTCTGCGAAGACGGTGGGTTGCACGAACAGCCCGTCGGGCATTGTGGCCACGTCTGCCGCGCTTCCACCGGCCACCAGGCGCGCGCCCTCGGCCTTGCCGGTGTCGATATAGCCCAGCACCCGGTCATATTGGGCGCGCGAAACCAGCGGGCCCAGATGCGTCGCCTCGTCCATTGGATTGCCCAGTACGATGTTTCCGGTGCGGGCGTGCAATCGTTCCAGGAAACTGTCGAGCGCGCCGCGCTGAACAAACACGCGCGTGCCGTTCGAACAAATCTGCCCTGTGGAGTAGAAGTTGCCCAGCATCGCCCCGCCGACAGCTGCGTCCAGATCGGCGTCATCGAACACGATCAGCGGGGATTTCCCGCCCAGTTCCAGCGTCACCGGCGTCACATTCGCCGCCGCCGAGCCCATCGCCTTGGCCCCGCTGCCGGTCGATCCGGTGAGGCTGACCTTGTCGATCCCCGGATGCCCGGACAGCGCGGCGCCAACATCGCCCGCGCCCTGCACGACGTTGAAAATCCCGTCGGGCAACCCGGCCTCGGACAGGATTTCGGCCAGTTTCAGCGCGCTGAGCGGTGTCGTCTCACTCGGCTTGAAGATCATTGCATTGCCTGCGGCCAGGGCCGGGGCCGCTTTCCAACAGGCGATCTGGATCGGGTAGTTCCAGGCCCCGATGCCGACGCAGATGCCCAGCGGTTCGCGCCTTGTATAGGCGAAACTGCCGCCTGCGGGCGAACCGAACTCCATCGCCTCACCAGTCAGATCAAAGGCCAGCGCACCGAAATAATCCATCGCCTCGGCCCCGCTGGCGGCATCGGCGACCAGCGTTTCCTGCAACGCTTTGCCGGTGTCGAGGGTTTCAAGCTCGCTCAGATCCCGGTTGCGATCCCGCAGGATGGCGGCCGCGCGCTGAAGCACCGCGCCGCGTTCGGCCCCCGACAGTGCCGCCCATCCCGGTTGCGCCGCACGCGCGGCGGTGACCGCCTGTTCGACCACAGCGGGTGTGGCGCCGTGAATACGGGCGATCACCTCGCCCGAGGCCGGATATATGCTTTCAATCGCTGGCCCGACGGAATCCTCGACAGGGCCGCCAATCCAGTGAGATGCCTTTGGTTGCGCGCGCATGATGCCTCCGCCAGTTGCTGATGCGATAGAAGCCCCAGAACGCGATCGGTGCGCAACCCAAATCGGCGCGTCACATCACGGTTCCGACATGCCTGACACGGGCCAGTGCCCACGCAGACGGGTCGGTGCGAAGCCATGGCCTGCCCGCCGGTCCGGCGCGCGTCCTGCCAAGCGCGGATGTTCGTCTTCAGGCAAAATACTCGGGCGTCTTCTTCAATCCGGGCCATTGGTCCGGGCTGTGACCATAGATCACCAGCGCGCCGATTTCTTCGGCCAGTGCCATCAGGCGCGCGCCGCTGGCAATTGCGCGTTCTTCATCCCAGGACCCGGCGAACGCCTCGTCAATTTCGGCAGGGTGCGAGATTGCGTCACTGACGATCAGGACAGGCCCGGTTTCCGGCAGTTCCACCAGCAGCGCCAGTTGCCCGGGTGCGTGGCCCGGCACCAGCAAGACCCGCAGGCCGGGGCCGATGCGGGTGTCTTCGTGGATCAGCAAGTATTTGCGATCAGGCCAGTCGATGGGTTGGATCGGCCCCCAGTATAGCGGTTTGTCAAGCGCCCGTTCCGCCGCTGCGATCAGGATTGGCGCTTGTGGGAAATCGGCGATGCCGCCGACGTGGTCGATATGGGTATGCGTCATGATCAGCAGATCGACGTCCGACACATCCCGCCCGGCGCGCGCCAATTGCGCCTTGGGCAGGTTGTCGTGGGTCATGGTCAGAACCTCTCCAAACCCGCCCAGCAGATCTTCGGCCGAGGCGGCCTGAACATCCTTAGCGTATTTTTCCGGAAATCCGGTGTCGATCAGGATGGTTTCATCCGCGTCTGTTTCGATCAGAAAACCGCAGATACCGATGATCCGCCCGTTGGCGTGCACCCGGAACAACCCATAGTCCAGCACATGCAGCGCGACGGGCCGCCCCTTTACGTAGTCTGCGCTGGCCATATAGCGTCCCCCCGCAAGAACAATCGTGGGACAGGCATGAAAGTCAAGATTCACACGCTGTTCCAGTATCTGCTGGAAACCACCGAGGCCGCGCCTGAGGCCGTCGTCGGGTTATCGCTGTCGCAATCGCCCCGGCTTGGGGATTTTCTGGATGATCTTGATCCGGAGTTGTCGCTGGATTGGAACCAGCGCGCGTTCCGGGGCCTGCCGGAACTGCGCGGCCATGTGCTGCGCGAGGCCGGGCTGGCGGACCTCTGCGCGCCCGATGATGTGCTGATCACTGCAGGCGCGGCTGAGGCCAATTATCTGGCGATCATGCAACTGATGCAGCAGGGAGATGAGATCGTCATCGAGAAACCCGGCTGGCCGCAGGCCGAGGTTCTGGCGAAATCGCTGGGTGCGACGATCCGGACCGTGACCCGGCGGGAAGAAGATCAATGGGCGTTTCCGATGCAGGCGTTCGCGGCCGCGGTAACCGAACGCACGCGGCTGATCTTTCTGACCAATCCGAACAATCCGACAGGGCGGATGCTGGACCGGGACGCATTGGTGCAGATTGTCGACGTGGCCCGGCGTGTCGGCGCCTGGCTGATCGTGGATGAGGTTTACGCAGGTCTGGAATGGACCGGTTCGCGCGCGCCGTCGATCGCGGGCATGTACGAACGCGGGATCACCACGGGCAGCGTCTCCAAAGCGCTGGGATTGCAGGGGCTGCGCACCGGCTGGCTGATCTGTCCTGATCCGGGGCTGGTGATGGATGCTGTCATCCGGCGCGAGAATTCCAGCGAGATCATGAACATCATGGGAGAGGCGATTGCCGAGATTGCCCTGCGCCCCGGGCGATACGGCGCCGCGATGGCGGCGGCGCGCAAGGATGGGCGGGCCAATCTGGAAACTCTGGACGCATTCGTGGCGGATCAGCCGCAGCTGTCCTGGGTCCGCCCCGAGGCGGGGCTGATCGGTCTGGCGCGACTGCACGCCGACATCGACGGGGATGAATTCGCCAAGCGCCTGCTGGCGGATCCTTTCCGCACCTTCCTGCTGCCGGGCAGCGCCTATGACCAGCCACAGCACATCCGGCTGGGGGTTGGTGGGGGCGCTGGCGTGAATCTGGGGCTGGGGCTGGAACGGGTCGCCGCGTTGCTGGCGGCGTTATAGCGGGCGGTTGAGCGGCGGCTGTTCGGCGTGAACGGTCACGGTGCGGGGGCGGCGGGCACAACCGAAGCCATCGGATCCGGACGCTCAGGTGGTAATGACGACCTTGCCGGTCGATGTGCGGCTGCGCAGCAGTTCAAGCCCTTCGGCGGCGCGTTCCAACTCCAGCACGTGGCTGACATGCGGCTTCAGATCGCCCTGAGCGTACCAGTCGAACAGCTGTGACAGGCTGTCGGTGATCACCTTGGGGTTGGTCTTCGCATAACCGCCCCAATACAGTCCCAGAACCGAGATGTTCTTGACCAGCAGGATATTCGCCGGGATCTGCGGAACCGTGCCACTGGCAAAGCCAAGCGGCAGAATGCGCCCGTCGGGGTTGAGGGTGCGCAAGGCGGCGTCGAACAACTCACCGCCCACCGGATCATAGACCACATCCGCGCCGCCCAGCGATTTCACCGCCGCACGCAGATCGTCGCCCGCGTCAATCAGGTGGTCGGCCCCGGCGGCCTGTGCGACCTTCAGCTTCTCGGCGCCGCACGCCACGGCGATCACCCGTGCCCCCATCAGTTTGCCGATCTCAACGGCGGTCAAACCAACGCCGCCGGCGGCACCCAGGACCAGCAGCGTCTCGCCCGGCCTCAGCCGTGCCTTGTGGGTCAGGGCAACGTGGCTGGTGCCATAGGCCACAAGAAATGCGGCTGCATCCACATAGCTCATGTCGTGGGGCAAGGGGACGGCACGTTCGGCCGCGAATACGCCTGCCTCGGCCAGGCCGCCATATCCGCCGAAAACCGCAACCCGGCTTCCGACCGGCGGGCCTTTGGTGTCTGGGCCAAGTGCGATCACGTCGCCCGCAACCTCCATTCCCAGCGTGAAGGGCAGGGGCGGTTTTTCCTGATAGCTGCCTTTCGCCATCAGCAAATCGGCAAAGTTGAGCGCGCAGGCGTGAATGCGGATCAGAACCTCGCCCTGTGCAGGGGCCGGGGTTGGAATGCGGGCCAGCGCCGGATCGGCATCGTGACGGGACACCTGGAATGCCCGGATTTGATCCGGGACGGCCTGTTTGCGTTGCGTCATGGTGATTCGCTTGCCCTTAGGTTGAGTGGGTGTTCGGGCCGTTCGCTTGACGTTGACGGAACGTCAACCGGCAAATTTGGCAAAATGGCCTTGAAATCGACGTTTTGGGTTAGTCGCGCCATATTCGCGTAAGTGACGGAAATAAAACGATAAAACACCCTCGTACAACCAGAGACCTGTCCAAAAGTACAAGTTGGCAACTTACACGAGATGGCTGAGGAAAGGGACAGCCAGAATGAATTGGAGACTGACAAATGAAACACCCCGTTGACGTCCATGTTGGAAAGCGCGTTCGCCATCGTCGTTGGATGATCGGTATGACGCAACAACAGCTTGCCGAAGGCGTTGGTATCAAGTTCCAGCAGATTCAGAAATATGAAACCGGCATGAACCGGGTTAGCGCATCGCGCCTTTGGGATATCTCCGAAGCGCTGGACGTGCCGGTCGCCTTCTTCTTTGAAGGTCTCGACGGTGCCGAAGACAGCGAAACAAGTGCTGCCGCATCCGCCCAGGGCGATATGCTGGTCGACAAAGAAGCGCTTGAACTGGTGCGGTCGTACTATGCGATCCCCGAAACCCAACGCCGCCGCCTGTTTGACCTGGCGCGCGTGCTGAGTGACGCCGCCGCGTGACACGGCGCTTGACCTGCCATGGCGGGTCAGGTCATCCCGGGCGGGCAATATTGTCCGCTAAGGAAAACGGGAATGGCCGAACTAACTGAGGCGACCAAGAGTATGTTGGTCGAAGTCTCGCACAAACTGGCTGTAGTAGCTCGTAACCAAGCCCTGGCATCCTTCCGGATGTCGGGGCTTTTATCTGAAAACAAGCTGGCGGACGGGTTTGACCCGGTCACCAAGGCGGACCGCGATGCCGAGGCGGCGATGCGCGAGATTTTGGCGCGCGAACGTCCCGATGACGGGGTGATCGGCGAAGAATTCCCCCCCCTCGAAGGTAGCAGCGGGCTGACCTGGGTGCTGGACCCGATTGACGGCACGCGCGGCTATATCTCGGGCACGCCGACCTGGGGCGTGCTGATCGCCGTAAGTGACGAAACCGGGCCACTGCTTGGCGTAATTGACCAACCCTATGTCGGAGAACGGTTCATCGGCGGCTTTGGACTTGCAGAGTACGAGGGGCCGCTGGGTCTGCGGCCGCTGAAAACCCGCGCCGCCCAGCCGCTGTCGCAGGCGACGTTGCTGACGACTTTCCCTGAGGTGGGTACGGCCGAGGAAGGGCGCGCCTTTCATGCGGTTTCAAAGCAGGCGCAACTGACGCGTTACGGGATGGATTGCTATGGCTATGCCCTGCTGGCGGCGGGCTGCGTTGATCTGGTGATCGAGGCCGAGTTGAACGCCTATGACATTCAGGCCCCGATTGCGGTCGTGCAGGCGGCGGGCGGCATCGTCACCGACTGGGCAGGCAATCCGGCGCATAACGGAGGGCGGGCGATTGCGGCGGCGAACCCCGAAATTCACGCCGAGGCAATGGCGATCCTGCGCGAGGTGATAGGATGAGTGCGACCCTGATCCGAAACGCCGAGCTGATCCTGACGATGGATGATGCGGCGCATGAATTGGCGGGCGATATCCGCATTGAAGGCGGTGTCATCACTGATGTTGGACCCGGACTGCCCGCTGAAGGCGCCGACATCATTGACGCGACAGGCTGTCTGATCACGCCCGGCCTGGTGAACACGCACCACCATCTGTACCAGACGCTGACCCGCGCGGTCCCGGCGGCACAGGACGCGCTTTTGTTTGGGTGGCTGCAGACGCTCTATCCGATCTGGTCGCGTTTCGGGCCCGAAGAAATGCGCGTCTCGGCCCAGATCGGACTGGCCGAACTGGTATTGTCGGGGTGTTCCATGACCTCGGATCATCTGTACCTGTTCCCGAACGGCGCGCGGCTTGACGATACGATCGACGCGGCGGGTGAGGTTGGTCTGCGGTTTCATGCCACGCGCGGCGCGATGAGCATTGGCGAAAGCGATGGCGGGTTGCCGCCGGACGCGTTGGTCGAGGAGGAGGCGGCGATCCTGAACGACTGCATTCGTGTGGTGGATGCGTTTCACGACCCGTCGCCTGGTGCGATGGTCCGGGTCGGCATCGCGCCCTGTTCGCCGTTTTCTGTCAGCCGCGAGTTAATGCGCGACGCCGCCCTGCTGGCGCGGGACAAGGGCGTGATGCTACACACCCATCTGGCCGAGAATGACGAGGATATCGCCTATAGTCTTGAGAAGTTCGGCTGTCGCCCCGGACAATATGCCGAGGATCTGGGCTGGACCGGCGATGACGTCTGGCACGCCCATTGCGTCAAGCTGGACGGGCAAGAGATTGACTTGTTTGCAAAATCCGGCACCGGGGTCGCGCACTGTCCGTGTTCGAACTGCCGACTGGGGTCTGGCATTGCCCCGGTGCGGGCGATGCGGGATGCAGGCGTGAAGGTCGGGCTGGGCGTCGATGGTTCTGCCAGCAATGATGCGGGCAATCTGGTGGCCGAAGCGCGGATGGCGATGCTGCTGCAACGGGTCGCCAGTGGCGCCGACGCGATGAGCGCGCGTGAGGCGCTGCGCATCGCCACCCGTGGCGGGGCCGAGGTGCTGGGCCGTGATGATTGCGGCCAGATTGCCGCCGGCAAGCGCGCGGATATTGCCTTGTGGGCCATGAATGGCGTCGAGGCGGCGGGCAACTGGGACGCTGGCGCGCTGTTGCTGGCCGGACCGACGCAGGTGCGGGATCTGTTTGTTGAGGGGCGTCAGGTGGTGCGGGATGGCGCGCTGACGACATTGGATCTGGCGCCCGCGGTTGAGCATCAGAACCGACTGGCGGTGGCGTTGATGGGCTGAGTTGGATCGGTCAGCATTGTTGCATAGGGGGATCAAACCTGATGATGTCCCCGGCGAGTAGTCTGGCGATGGATCGAATGAATGGCAGAGAATAAGCAGCGTCCTGGGCGACAACTGAGCAGCGACAAACGCGGCAATTCTGACGCAGATCGGCGCGGAGGCCCGAAACGCTGGCAGTTCAATCTGAACCAGGATTGTGTTGAAAAACTCCGAAATCAGAGCGTCGCGGATTTCTTGCGAAAACCTATGAAGCGAAATAGTCGGAAAGCTTTGACCACGAGACAGCGCATGGCTGCGCGTGAGCGCATGTAGGCGATTTGGGCCGACCCCCGCGCCAAAAATTTAGGATCGGGCTGCATGGAAAGAAAAATCATCGTTCAGGCCCTAAAACGGAGTTTTTCAACACAATCCCAGCCGTCCGGACATTGGCATGGGCAGGAAACCCGCCGCACCGGTGCGCTCAATGGCGTTGCCGATGCGCCGCTCCGTCGCAAGAAATACGAGAAATCCGTCGCATGATCTTCGAATTCGCGGGGCTGCCCGGATGCGGTAAATCGACCGTCTGGAATGAAGCGGCGCTGGCGCTCAAAGCCGATGGCGTCCCAATCGAGAGTTTGCGCAGCCATTCGCGCCGCTCGATGCTGGAACGCAGAAAATCCATTCGGTTCCTGCGAAAGAACGCCGAGCGGACAAGCCTGTTCGGGGTTGTGAAATTCGCCGAGAAAAACCCAGAAACCTTCATGACGCTTCTGGAGCCGGACGGGCACGACACATCGCATCGGTTGTGGAGCCTCGAACTGATGGCGCAGCTTTATTTTTCCGGACTGGACGGCCACCAAGGAAAGGCGGTGTTGCTTGACGAAGGCCTGATACATCGTGGGATGAGCTCTTTGGCAACGGCTGGCACGGCTGAAGATGCTCGGGCCTATGTGCAGACGATGCAGTTTGAACATGCGCTGGTGCTGGTTGATTGTTCCGTTGATCTGTCGATTGAGCGTTGCCGCAACCGCCCCGGCGGCGTGCCTGGCGGCTATGCAATGGAAGGGGGTCATCCCAATCCTGAAAAGTTCAGGAACTTCGCAAAACTGCTGAGCGCGGCGATCGACGTCCTTCAAAAGAAAGAAGACCTAAAGCGTTTCGGCTTGAACCTGAATCGCGAGGGATTCCCTTGAGACCTGATCTGTGATTCATCCTGTTTGGGAGGATGGATCATGTCAGCACCTTTGCCATCTGCGCTTCGGATACGGTTTCAGAGATACATTGAAGAAGGGTTGAGCGGGCGCGCGGCGGCGTTGCGGTTGAAGCTGTCGCCTGCCACAGGCGCGCGGTGGGCGCGTCAGGTGAGGATGAAGGGTCATGCGGAACCTGCCCGGCAGGGACCGCCGCGCGGCAAGGGAAAGCTGGCTCCGCATCGGGAATTCTTTGAGGAGTTGATCGCACAAGACCCTGACATCACGCTCTTTGAGTTGCGTAATGCGCTGGCCGATGCAGAGGGTGTGCGGGTGCATCACTCCTCCATCGCCAACCTTCTGTCCCGGCTCGGCTTCACGTACAAAAAAAGTCGCTGGTCGCAACCGAGCGCCGCCGCGCCAAGGTAAGGCAGCAACGGGCCGACTGGTTCAGATACCGCTCGCCAGCCATTGCGACCTTTCCTGAGCGCGTTGTCTTTATTGACGAAACCGCAGTGAAGACAAACCTCACGCGCCTACGCGGCAGAGCCAAGCGCGGTAAGCGCCTGACGATGGATGCGCTCTTCGGAAGCTGGGGAACCCAAACCTTGATCGCGGGCCTGACCCAAGGCGCGCTGATCGCACCTTGGGTCATCAAGGGAGCGATAGATGGCCCCGCCTTCGCGGCCTACATCCGCGAAGTGCTGGTCCCCGAGATCAACCCCGGCACTGTCGTCATTCTCGACAACCTGGCAACCCACCGGAATAAGGAGGCGACGCAGGCTTTACGCAATCACGGCTGCTGGTTCCTTTACCTGCCACCGTACTCGCCCGACCTGAATCCCATCGAGCAGGCCTTCTCTAAACTGAAAGCCCATTTGCGACGGATCGGGGCCAGGTCCTTTACCCAGGTCTTCGAAGCAATCGGAGCAATCTGCGATCTCTACGACCCAGTAGAATGCTGGAACTACTTTAAGGCCGCCGGATATGTCTCAGGTTAATGTCGAAACGCTTTAATACTGCGTCTTGATGCCAACCGCCCGGCGCAAGAGCTTGGGGCCGAACTGGCCACGTGGATTCAGATGCAGTTGTCGCCCGAAAGCTAGGCGACTTGTGCGACTGGGGTGACAGGCGACCCACCCACCCAAACCCGCGCGATCGCCCGGTCGTCGCCCATCATGATCGTCGGAAACACCGCCTGCCAGATATCTTCGGCGCGGGTGGTGCTTTGGGCGATGGCGGGGGTTGAGCGCAGATCAAGCGCGATCAGATCCGCCTCGATCCCCGGTTTCAGGGTGCCGATCCGGTCGTCCATCCGCAGTGCACGGGCCGATCCCACGGTTGCCAGCCACAACAGCTGCGCCGGGTGCAGGGCGGTTCCGCGCAGCTGCGCGACCTCATAGGCGGCGGCCATGGTGCGCAGCATGGAAAACGACGATCCCCCGCCTGTGTCGGTCGCCAGGCCGATCCGCTGCCCCTCGGCCATCAACACGGCCATGTCGAACAGTCCGGAGCCGATGAAGGTGTTGGAAGTCGGGCAGTGGATCAGGGCGGCGTCCGCCTCGGCAATGCGCGCGCGTTCGCGCGGTTCCAGGTGGATCGCGTGGCCGAACATCGCGCCGGGGCCGACGAGGCCGTGCGCCTCATAGGTATCAAGGTAATCGCGGGCCTGGGGGTGAAGGTCGCGGACCCAGGCGATTTCGTCGGTCTGCTCACTCAGGTGGGTTTGCATCAGGCAGTCGGGGTGTTCGGACCAGAGGGCACCCATCGCGGCCAATTGGTCCGGGGTCGATGTCGGTGTGAAGCGCGGGGTGATGGCATAGGACAGGCGGTCGATGCCGTGCCAGCGTTCCAGCAGCGCCTTGCTGTCGTCATAGGCGGATTGCGCAGTATTGCGCAGCCCGTCGGGGGCATTGCGATCCATACAGGTTTTGCCGGCAATCGCGCGCAGGCAGCGTAGTTGGGCGGCCTCGAAAAACGCGGTGACGCTGGCGGGGTGGATCGTGCAATAGCTGGCGACGGTTGTGGTGCCATGGGAGAGGGTCAGGTCGAAATAGCGGTTTGCAATCTCGGCCGCATAGGCGGGGTCATCAAAGCGCATTTCTTCGGGGAAGGTATAGGTGTTCAGCCAGTCGATCAGCCGCTTGCCCCAGCTGGCGATCATGGCAGTCTGCGGGTAATGCGCATGCGCGTCGATGAAGCCCGGCAGGATCAGGGCCTCGCCCATGTCTTCGACCACCGTATCGGGCGATTTGGCGCGTAGGGTGTCGGCGTCGCCAACCTCGGCAATCACGCCATCGACAACCAGCACCGCGCCACGCCGGATGTGGCGTGCGCACTGCGCGGGCGACAGCCGAAACGGATCGCCTGAGAAGCTGAGCGTCTGGCCAGTGATTAGACGGCGGTCGGTCATGGCTGGGCCTGCGTGCTTGCGAACCGACGCAGCCTAAGCCCGGTTCGCAGGAAGGTAAATCCACAGTCGAGGGCTGTTGCAGGTTGCGGCGCTGGGCTACTATCTGACGACAGGCAAAAACAGGTGGCGCGATGGTGGACGAGGCTCAGACAGACCAGACCGCGCAGGACCGCGATGACGCCTATGCGCTGGATGAGGCAACCGTGCAGGCGATGCGCACAGCGGTCGAGGCGGATAACGCTGCCGCGCTGATCGCATTGGTCGATCATATGCACGCCGCCGACATCGCCGACGTGCTGGAACAGTTCGACGAAGCGACGCGCCAGCATGCAGTCGCCCTGCTGGGCAGTGAATTTGACGGTGACCTGCTGACCGAGCTGGACGAGGGCATTCGCGAAGATGTCATCGAAGTTCTGTCGCCCGAGGTTCTGTCCGACGCCGTGCGCGACATGGAGTCCGACGACGTTGTCGATCTGATCGAGGATCTGGACGCAGGCCAGCAAGAAGCGATCCTCGACGTTCTGGAAACCGCTGATCGGGCGGCGGTTGAACTGGCGATGTCCTGGCCGGAAAACTCGGCCGGGCGTCTGATGCAGCGCGAGGTGGTCAGCGCGCCGGAACACTGGGACGTCGGGCAGGCGATTGACCACATGCGTGCCTCGGACGATCTGCCCGAAGCCTTCTATCACGTGGTGCTGGTCGATCCCCGGTTTCACCCGTCGGGTCACGTGACGCTTGGCAAGTTGATGTCATCGCCGCGCAAGGTGCGGCTACGCGACATTACCGAGGACGGGTTTCGCACCATTCCGGCCGATCAGGACGAAGAAGATGTGGCCTATGCGTTCAATCAGTATCACCTGATCTCGGCCCCCGTGGTGGATGCCGACGGGCGGCTGGCCGGTGTCATCACCATTGATGACGCGATGATCGTGCTGGATGAGGAGCATGAGGAGGATATCCTGCGCCTCGCCGGGGTCGGTGATGAGCGTCTGGCCGACAGGACGCTGGCAATTGCACGGCGGCGGTTTCCCTGGCTGTTCGTCAATCTGGTGACGGCGATCCTCGCCAGTCTGGTGATTGCGCAGTTCGAGGCAACCATCGCTGCGATTGTGGCGCTTGCGGTGCTGATGCCGATTGTCGCCTCGATGGGGGGGAATGCGGGCACGCAGTCGATGACGGTGGCGGTGCGCGCCTTGGCAACGCGCGACCTGACGCGGGCGAATGCGCTGCGGGTGATCCGGCGCGAGGTGGTGGCCGGGCTGCTGAACGGGCTGGTGTTTGCCGTGGTGATGGGGGTGATCGGAGTGATCTGGTTCGGCACGCCGATGCTGGGCGTAGTTATCGGGGCGGCGATGGTGATCAATCTGGCCGTGGCGGGGCTGGCCGGGGTGGTGGTGCCACTGACGCTGGACCGCCTCGGGATTGACCCGGCGCTGGCGTCGGGGGCGTTTGTGACCACGGTGACGGATGTGGTCGGGTTCTTTGCATTCCTGGGCTTGGCGGCGGCATGGTTGATCTGACCACGGTGAAGGCGGCGGCGCGGCAGGCGGCATTTGCGCGGCGCAAGGCGGCCAAGGGCGTCGCGGATGAGGGCGCGGCGCTGTCGCATCTGGCCGACTGGCTGGCCCCGCATCGCGGCGCGGTTCTGTCCGGTTACATGGCGATCCGGACCGAGCTTGATCCGCTTCCGGTCATGGCCGGATGGGACGGGCCGGTCTGTGTTCCGGTGATCCTTGGCAAAGGTCAGCCGCTGGCGTTTCACCGCTGGTCGGCAGGCTGCGAACTGGTGCCCGGACCGTTCGGTGCGACCGTGCCTGCCAGCGGGGAAGCGCTGGTGCCGGATGTGCTGATCGTGCCGCTGCTGGCGTTCAACTGCGAAGGTGGGCGCCTGGGTTATGGCGGCGGGTTTTATGACCGGACATTGGAGGGGTTGCGCACCCGCCGCACTGTGAGGGCAGTGGGCCTCGCCTTCGCCGCGCAGGAAGATCCGGGCTTGCCGCTGGAGCCGACGGATCAGCCATTGGACGCGATTGTGACCGAGGCGGGGGTGATCCCGATAGGCTAGGGTCAGGACCCATTAATCCGGCACCGCTGGTTTGACAGATTTTCTGTCTGACAAGGATTAAGTCTGACGGAATAGTGGTTCTATTTCAAAGACCTAAGGCGATGTCAGGCTGGAAATCCGTCAAATCCGAAGGACGTCAAATCCGCTTCATCTCAGCGGTTTAGGCCGCTTGAAAAGTGAACCACACTTCCCCGCGCGTCCCAAACCACTGATATTTCGCGGATTTGGCGCCAGCGGTGCCGGATTAATGGGTCCTGACCCTAAGCTGTTCACGCCGATCCCGGCTGACCGGTTTTGCCCGGGCTACGCAGTTGAATTCTTGCGCGGGGAACCGAGCACCCGACAGTCCGTGGGGTGGTGCTGCGACAGGTAAGTGTTGATTGCGTGCCGTTGCGCATAGTCCCTTTCCCTTCCTGACCGGCGGGCGTAAGCCAGCCTCATGCGTATTGTTCCGCTGTCCGAGGCGCGCCAGTTCACGTTCTGGCGGCGCCCATTTGCCCTGCTGATTCTGATGGCGGTGGCGATGCCGCTGGCGTTCAATGTCTGGTCGGCGCTGCTCAATAACTTCGTGATCGAAGCGGCGGGTTTCACCGGCGTCGAAATCGGCTGGCTGCACACGGTGCGTGAGATTCCGGGCTTTCTGGCGATTGGGGTCATCGCGATTATTCTGTTCGTGCGCGAACAGGTCTTCGGTCTGATCGCGCTGGCGGTTCTGGGGCTTGGGACGGCGGTAACGGCCTGGTTTCCGACGCTTGGCGGGTTGCTGACGCTGACGATGATCAGCTCACTCGGGTTTCATTATTACGAGACGGTCAACCAGTCGCTGCAACTGCAATGGCTGCCCAAGGACCGCGCGCCGCAGATGCTGGGATGGATCGTCGCGGTGGGGTCGGGTGCGTCGCTGGTCAGCTATGGGTTGCTGGTGGTGACCTGGAAGGCTTTCGATCTGAGCTATAACTTCGTTTACATGACGTCCGGCGGGCTTTGCGCGGCCATCGCGATCTATTGCATGTTCGCCTTCCCCCAGTTCGAGGCCCCGCATCCGCAGTCCAAGAAGATGGTGCTGAAGCGGCGTTACTGGCTTTACTACGCGTTGCAGTTCATGTCCGGCGCGCGGCGTCAGATTTTCATCGTTTTCGCGGCCTTCATGATGGTCGAACGCTTCGGTTTTGAAGTGCACGAGGTGACGGCCCTGTTCATTGCGAATTTCATTGCCAACATGATATTCGCCCCGCTGATGGGCCGCGCCGTCGCCCGGTTCGGAGAACGCAACGCCCTGACGTTCGAATATGTCGGGCTGATCCTGGTGTTCCTGTCCTATGGCGGCATTTATTACTTCGGCTGGGGCGTGGTGATTGCGGGCGGGCTTTATATCCTCGACCATCTGTTTTTTGCGCTTGCCTTCGCGCTGAAAACCTATTTCCAGAAGATCGCCGACCCGGAAGATATCGCACCCACGGCTGCGGTCGCCTTCACGTTCAGCCATATTGCGGCGGTGTTCCTGCCGGCATTGCTGGGGTACTTGTGGATCGCCTCGCCCGGGGGGGTGTTTGTGCTGGCCGCTGGCATGGCGGGAACCTCGCTGGTGCTGGCGCTGATGATCCCGCGCCATCCGATGAAAGGCAATGAGACGATCTTTGCCCGCGTGCTTGCCCCGGCGGAGTAGGGCGGTTTTCTGCGGATTGTGTTGAAAAACTCCGTTTTAGGGCCTGAACGATGATTTTTCTTTCCATGCAGCCCGATCCTAAATTTTTGGCGCGGGGGTCGGCCCAAATCGCCTACATGCGCTCACGCGCAGCCATGCGCTGTCTCGTGGTCAAAGCTTTCCGACTATTTCGCTTCATAGGTTTTCGCAAGAAATCCGCGACGCTCTGATTTCGGAGTTTTTCAACACAATCCGCGAAAACCGGGCCTCCGGCGGGGATATTTGGGACAAGAAGATGTGAAAGCGTGGCGGGATTGGCGGCGGGACCCTATATTCACCGGGAAAGCGGAGGGTATTGCATGAACCTGTTCTCAAGAAAGCCAATGACGATCGTAAGTGCGGCGGATGCGCTGCCGGGGCGCACTGCGCCAGAAAGCGCGAAATACATGTTTTCAGCATCGCACGATGCCGCCCGATGAACGCGGCGATGCGGCCCCTGCGCTGCGCGCCTTATTCGCGCGGTTTGGGGAACGGTGCCTTATTGAGGCGCCGTTTCATTGTTCCTATGGGGGCAATATTCACCTGGGTGACGAAGTTTATTTCAACGCGGATTGTGTGGTGTTGGATTCTGCCCCGGTGCGGATTGGGTCGGGCACCATGATCGGGCCGGGCGTGCATATCTATTGTCCCAATCACCATCCCGACGTCGCCCAGCGTCGGGCCGGGATTGAGATGTCCTTGCCTGTCACCATCGGCGAAGATGTCTGGCTGTGCGGCGGGGCGCAGATATTGCCCGGCGTCACCATTGGCGATGGCGCGATCATCGCTGCGGGTGCCGTGGTCAACCGGGACGTGCCCGAAGGCGCGCGCGTTGCCGGGGTTTCGGCGCGGGTGTTACAGCCCGGCGACCGTCAGCCCGCTGGTTAGCGCCAGCAGCATCCAGCCAAAGTGCCGCCCCCGCGTCGCCCAGGCATTCGCCGCCGCCCCGCTGAGGAAGATCGCCAGTGCGACCCAGCCGACCAGCGCCCGGCGGGGATCATCGGCGGAACCGGCCAGCAGGATCAGCCCCAGACCGGCAGCGGCCCAGTAAACAGCGCTGAGAAAGAAGATCGCGTGCAGAATACGCTTGAGCGGCGGCGTGATCCCGTTCACCGGGCTAACCACCTTTGTGGCCCCCAGCCAGCCGTGCACGACAGTGATGAATATTGCGAGGCTTCCGGCGATGATCCAGGTCATTGTTCGCTCCATACAGTTGTGTATGGATTCCGTATCAAGACGGCTGGCGCTTGACAATACACTTCTGTATGTTTTGCCAAATGACGCAGCGTCTTTCCCCTGATGATTGGCTGAACGCCGGTCTGCGCGCCCTTGCGACCGGCGGGCCGGGTGCGGTGCGCGCGGATCGGCTGGCAAAGGGGCTGAAGGTGTCGCGCGGCAGTTTTTATTGGCATTTTACAAGCCTTGGGGATTACGAGGCGCGCCTGGCCGCCCATTGGCGCGATGTGACAACGGAAGGTGTGATTGAGCGCCTGGCGCGGATCGATGCACCCGTGGATCGGCTGCGTGCGCTGTTTTCAACGGCGTTTGATGCCGATCCGGGGCTGGAACGCAGCATGCGGGCCTGGGCAGCTGCGGATGCCCGTGTTGCCGAGGTTGTGACCGGGGTGGACCGGCAGCGGTTGGCCTATCTGGCAGATTTGCTGGCCCAGGCGGGGGTGGCACGGGGTGAGGCCCCGGCGCGGGCGCAGCTGATCTATCTGGCGAACCTGGGGCGGGTGGCGGCGGGGGCGGATGGCTATGATCTGGTGACGATCGAGACGTTGATGGCCCTCGCCCTGACAGGGGATGATCGCAATGCGCCTTGACCGGGGCGCGCAAAGCACGGACAGGGGGCGCGAACCCCGCCGGAGGATGCCATGCCGACCTTTACTGCCCTGACGACATTGACCGGCCGTGTGCCCGCCGAAACGCTGGGCGAAGCGATGGAGCGGATGGATCCGGCCCCAACCGGCGTCGGCGTGTTCGAGGTTGAGGACGGCAGCGGGCTTTGGGAGGTTGGCGGTTATTTCTTGGACGCACCGGATCAGGCCGCGCTGGCCGTTTTGTCCGCCGCGTTCAATGCGAAGCCGTTTGCGGTTTCAGAGATCCCCGAAACCGACTGGGTGGCCCATGTGCGCCGCGAACTGACCCCGGTTGAGGCGGGGCGGTTTTTCGTTCACGGCAGCCATGATGCGGATCAGGTTCCGCCCGGGCGCACCGGGCTGCTGATCGACGCGGCAATGGCATTCGGGACCGGGCATCACGGAACGACGCTGGGCTGCCTGAACGCGCTGGAACGCCTGATCGGGCAGGGGGCGACGCCGCGCAATGTGCTGGATGTGGGATGCGGGACGGCGGTGCTGGCGATGGCGGCGGCCTCGGTCTTTGGGGTTCCGGTCATCGCATCGGATATCGACCCGGTCGCGGTGGACACGGCGCGCGCCAATCTGGTGGCCAATGATATGGCCGAACAGGTTGAGGTGATCGAGGCGACTGGCACCGATCATCCCCGGATCGTGGCCGCGGCCCCCTTTGATTTGATCTTCGCGAATATCCTGAAGGGCCCGCTGATCGCGCTGGCACCCGATATTGCCGCGATCAGCGCGCCGGGCGCGAATCTGATCCTGTCGGGCATCCTGACCGATCAGGCAGACGCCGTGACGGCGGTTTATGCCGGGTTTGGATACAATTTGATCAATCGAGCGGATATTGTCGACTGGAGCACACTCAACCTGCAGTTGAAAGACACCTGAGCGCCGCATTTGCACCGCATTTTGGCGATTTGCCCCAAAAATGCCACAATTCAGGGCGACCTCTGCCTTGCGGTAAAAGGACCGAGCCAGAGGGTTTTAAATGCGCCAGAATACTCCCACGTCAGAGCAAGTCGTTCGGCGCAAGCCGGCACAGACGGTCGCGATGCGCGGGCCGGTGCATTCGTTTAATCATGACGGCATGCTGGTCTCCCGCCGCAGGGCTTCGCGCCGCGCGGTGCCCTGGCATGGGCTGGCGTTGGTTTTTGTGACGGTGCTGCTGTTCAAGGCCGCCATGCACGTGAATTTTGGGGCCGACGGTTACCAGGCGCGCGTTGATGACCTTGCCGCCGGTGGTGCAGTTCAGCAGGTTGGCGCGTGGTTGCTGACGCCGGATTTTGCGACCGTCTGGCTGTCTTCGACGATGCAGGCTTTCGCGCGCTGAAGCCCGGGCGGGATGCGCCCGGCATTGCGGCGCGACGCAGGATCATGAAAATGAAACAGGCCGCACCGGGTGATCCGGCGCGGCCTTTCAATGTTCTGGCGTATTCGACGCGGGCTTAGCCGTGGCGGCGGGACACCATGTCGATATCACCACGGCACAGGCCGATATCATCCAATTCAGCGTCGCTGAGCGTGCTGAGCGAGCGGCGGGTGACGCGGGCGTCATTCCACGCAAAGGCAGCGCCGAAAAGGTGATTTACAAAAGACGACAGACGGCCAGTCGCAAAAGAGCCGCCGGTCAGCGTACGGGTGGTGTCGAGAGTGGCCATTTTGGTCATCCTTGTTACAAAACCGAATGCGACCGTGCATTCGAGGTGGCAGGTAGACCCCGAACTCACCCTGGACAAGACAGATTTCTGCATGCCCGGATTGCAGTATGTGCATACCGAAGTTCGGGCTGTAAGGCGCTGCGATAATTGGGTTAATCCGGATCGGGCCAATGTCGTTTTCATGCCTCGCGGGGTCGAAAACGGGCGCCGACCCGGCTGATGTGGGTGGCTTTGGCGTTGGCAGGTGTTCGCGTTTCGTGCTATTCGGGTGAAAACGAGCAGGCAAAGCAGGAAATTCATGCGGGTTTTGGGTATCGACCCGGGTCTCAGGAACCTCGGCTGGGGCGTCATTGATGTGGCGGGCTCTCGGTTGAGCCATGTGGCCAATGGGGTCTGCACCTCGCAAGGGGCCGATCTGGCCGCGCGCTTGCTGAGCCTGCACAGCCAGTTGACCGCTGTCCTGATCCGGTATGGGCCGACGGCGGCGGCGGTGGAACAGACCTTCGTGAACCGCGACGGGGCCGGAACGCTGAAGCTGGGGCAGGCGCGCGGGATCGCGATGCTGGTTCCCGCACAGGCCGGTTTGGCGGTCGGGGAATATGCGCCGAATTCGGTCAAGAAATGCGTCGTCGGGGTTGGACACGCGGACAAGCGGCAGGTGGCGCATATGGTCTTGATGCAACTGCCCGGCGCGGACTTGGCCGGGCCGGATGCGGCGGACGCGCTGGCGATTGCGATCTGCCATGCACATCATTTGCAGTCCGCCGGTCGGCTGGAAGCGGCGGTGGCGCGATGATCGGGCGGATTGCCGGGCGGATCGACTATCGCGGCAGCGACCATGTGCTGATCGACGTCGGCGGGGTCGGATATGTTGTGCATGTTTCGGAGCGGACGCTGGCCGCCCTGCCCGGCGCCGGAGAGGCTGCCGCGCTTTATACCGAATTGATCGTGCGTGAGGATCTTCTGCAACTGGTCGGATTTACGACGTTGTTGGAAAAGGAATGGCACCGCACGCTGACATCCGTTCAGGGCATCGGCACTAAGGCGGCGATGGCGATTCTGGGGACGCTGGGGCCGGACGGGACGGGCCGCGCAATTGCGCTGGGCGACTGGACCTCGATCAAGGCGGCACCTGGCGTTGGCCCGAAGATTGCGCAGCGGGTGGTGAACGAGCTGAAGGACAAGGCCCCGGCGGTGATGGCGATGGGCGGTGCACTGGGTGCGCCGGTTGCAACCCCGGAAGATGTGGTCGATCGCGGGGACATCCCAGCCGCCCCAGCTGCCGCGCCGAGCGCATCTTCGCAGGCGGAAGCGATGTCGGCGCTGGCGAACCTTGGCTATGGACCGGGTGAAGCGGCGACCGCCGTGGCCGAGGCAGCAGGCGCAATGCCCGACGCCGACACGCCCGCGCTGATCCGTGCGGCCCTGCGCCGCCTGGCCCCGAAGGGGTGATGCAGTGTGGCTTGCGTGAACGGACCGGGATCAGCCATGATCGGCGCAGTTGAAAAGAAAGGAGTTTGACAGATGCCGATGTATAAGGCGCAAGCGCTCAACAAAAATCCCGATTTGCTGGTTGAAGAGTCTGTTTACAAGCAGATTCATGACGCCTTCATTGCCGCAACCGAGGCTGCGGCGCGGTTGAGTTACCGGGCAGAGCACCCAAAGCACGAACACACCGAACCGATGCTCAGGACCAGCGCGGCCTCGGCCATCGGAACCGCCAATTCGCTGATCGCATCGGCCGCTGCGCGCTGTCGGATCGACCCGCCGCCTACGGCAATCCGGATCGAAACCGATGCCAAGGGCAACCTCGTCCAGATATGTGGTCACCGGCCGCCGCATCGTTGGTCCATTTCGCAACAAAGAAAGCCCTGAGCCGATGTTCCATTTCGGCCTTGTCGCTGTTGCCGTCGTGTTTGGCGCGCTGCTTCCCTATGTGGTTGATCCGGCCAGTCAGGTCCTGGTGATCATTGCGGCAATCGTGATCTGCCTGGTTTTGTGGTTCGCGCCGACGAAGCTTCTGCGCGCTGCGCCGCGGTTTGCCACCTGGCTGTACCAGGGCGGCTATGTCCTGGTGTTCATAATTATCGCGGCGTCCACGGCCTTTGCCTCCTGGCTGGCATTCGCTGTGCCGGGGTGGCTGGCCGCCGTTCCCGAAGCGCAACAAAGCCATGTGAGCGGTGTTGTCGTCGGCGCCCTGAACGCGCTGATCGGGGCGCTGTGGCTGGATGCCGCGAAGGACCCCGAAAGCAAGCTCTGGCCGCAGGGGCGGCACAGGGCGCATCTTTCTGCCGCATTCGCAGATGTGGATAAATTGAAAGGGGATCGCGACAGTAACATGGAGCTTCTGTACTCCGCCATCTACGATGATCAGATGACAGAGCGCGATATAACTGGCTGGTCCTTTGCGGCACGTTTGGCGCGTGCGGGCATCATCGCGACCTATGATCGCTAGATGACTGCACCAGACCCAACCCTGCGCCCGGATGCGCGCCCCGAGGATGCGGATCGCGCGTTGCGCCCGCAAACGCTGGACGCCTTCACCGGGCAGGCCGAAGCGCGCGGCAATCTGCGGGTCTTCATCGACAGCGCCCGGCAACGCAAGGCGGCGATGGATCATACGCTGTTTCACGGGCCTCCGGGGTTGGGCAAGACGACGCTGGCGCAGATTATCGCCAAAGAGCTTGGCGTGGGGTTCCGCATGACCTCGGGTCCTGTCCTGGCCAAGGCGGGCGATCTGGCGGCGATCCTGACAAATCTGGAATCCCATGATGTGCTGTTCATCGACGAAATTCATCGCCTGAATCCGGTGGTGGAAGAGGTGTTGTACCCGGCGCTGGAGGATTTTGAGCTGGATCTGGTGATCGGTGAAGGCCCGGCTGCGCGGACGGTGCGGATCGAGTTGCAGCCCTTCACGCTGGTCGGGGCGACGACGCGGCTGGGTTTGCTGACGACGCCGCTGCGCGACCGCTTCGGGATTCCGATCCGGTTGCAGTTTTATACGGTTGAGGAACTCCACCAGATCGTGCGGCGGGGCGCCGGGCTGCTGAAGATCGAGATTGACGACGATGGCGCGCATGAGATTGCGCGCCGCGCCCGCGGCACGCCCCGGATCGCCGGGCGGCTGCTGCGCCGGGTGGTGGATTTTGCACTGGTCGAGGGGGACGGACGCATTTCCCGCAAACTGGCCGATGGGGCGCTGACCCGGCTGGGGGTTGACGGGCTGGGCCTGGACGGGGCCGACCGGCGCTATCTGGGGCTGATCGCCGAGGCTTACTCTGGCGGGCCGGTGGGTGTGGAAACGCTGTCCGCCGCGCTGAGCGAAAGCCGCGATGCGCTGGAAGAAGTGATCGAGCCGTTCCTGTTGCAGCAAGGGCTGATCCAGCGCACACCACGCGGGCGGGCGCTTGCCAGTCGGGCCTGGACGCATCTGGGGCTGGAAGCGCCGAAACCGAAAGATCAGGGGCAGTTGTTTGAGTGAGGAAGCCTCCGGCGGGAGCATTTTTGAAAAAAAGATGGCGAGGATTGCAGATATTGAGGCGATGTTTTCCAACGATGACGAAGGATATTCTTTCGCTCGTTGGGGCCGTCCGATTGCCCCCCTTGTGTTTGGCGTCGATGAGTCAACGCTAAGAGTTGTAAAAGGCGCGATTGACGCCGTGGTTCAACTCGCTGGTCATCAGATGTCTGAGACCGACCCGGAGTTAGGCGCTAACTTCATTGTACTTTTTTTGCGTAGTTGGGTCGAATTGGCATTAGTCCCTAGAACGGATGAGATGATGCCAGATTTGGTCAGCCTTGCTGACAGATTGATGGCCGAGGATGCTACTCAGTACCGTTCGTTTCGATTTGATGACAATAGGGCAATCAAATCATGTACAATCTTTCTGAACATGGGCAGCCAACTAGCCGATCTCGCGGCGGAGGACATCGCACTGACACAGGCGGCTCAGGCCATCCTGCTTTGGGGACCGGATGCGTTCGCGGAACGATCCCCGCTGGCAAAGGCCGGGGAAACCGTGATCCTACGCCCGGATATCGCCGATATTATCCGCGCGGCCTATGATCCGGTGATGCCGTTGGCGGCAGATGATCCGTCGCACGCGCTGCGGCTGGCGGCGCGGGTGGGCGGATGAGCCGTCGTTTCGATCTGACTGTCTTCTACGAAGACACCGACATGGCCGGGGTGGTGTATCACGCCAATTACCTGAGGTTTATCGAGCGGGCGCGCACCGATTGGGTCGCCTCGCTGGGGGTCGATCAGAATGCGCTGCGGCAGAAGGGCCAGGTGTTCGCGGTGCGTCGGATTGCGGCGGACTACTTAGCGCCGGCAGAGTTTGGTGATGCGTTATGGGTGGAAACCGAGGTTGCCTCGGTAACGCCGGCGCGGTTGAGGCTGCGCCAGAAGGTGTGGCGCGACGATGTCCAATTGTTTGCGGCCGAGGTCGAAATTGTCATGGTCGGCCCCGGCAATCGACCGATCCGTCTGCCAGCGGAAATACGCCAAAGGCTTGGCTGAACCTCTCATCCGCGTGACAATATTGGGTTCCTGTTGGATTTCCCGCTTAACCCCGTGTAACTTGCGCGTTAGGGACAGCCGTCGATAAGAAAACGGCAACGGATTGAACAAAGAGCAGACCGATGGAAACAGACGCACTTGCGCTTGCGCAGCAGATTGATTTTTCGATTGTTGCGCTTTTCGCGCGGGCCACTTTTACTGTCAAAGCCGTGATGATCATTCTGATCCTGGCCAGTTTCTGGGCCTGGGCGGTGATCTTGCAGAAGACATTCTCGTTCCGGCGCGCGCGCAGCGAAGCCAAGAAATTCGACCGCGCCTTCTGGTCCGGGGAACCGCTGGACCTTCTGTATGACAAGATCGGGCCGAACCCGAAGGGGCGCGCGGCGACGATTTTTGCGGCGGGCATGACCGAATGGCGGCGCAGTCATCGCCAGGATGGCGGGCTGATCCCCGGTGCGCAGTCGCGGATTGACCGGTCGATGGATGTGGCAATCACCAAGGAAAGCGAAAGCCTCCAGAAAGGGTTGCCGTTTCTGGCGACGGTCGGGTCAACCGCGCCGTTCATCGGGCTGCTGGGTACGGTCTGGGGCATCATGAACGCCTTTATCGAGATTGCGGAACAACAGAACACCAACCTTGCCGTTGTGGCGCCGGGTATTGCCGAGGCGTTGCTGGCCACGGGCCTTGGCCTGCTGGCAGCGATCCCGGCGGTGATTTTCTATAACAAGCTTAGCGCGGATTCGGATCGGATCCTGGGTGGGTATGAGGCGTTCGCGGATGAATTCGCCACCATCATGTCGCGCCAGCTGGACGGGCAGTAACCATGGGCGCTGGCGTCATGCAGGGATCGGGCGGGGGTGGTCGCAGACGAGGGCGGCGACGCAGCCGCGCGCACCCCATGTCCGAGATCAACGTCACCCCCTTCGTCGACGTCATGCTGGTGCTGCTGATCGTGTTCATGGTTGCGGCGCCGTTGCTGACCGTCGGGGTTCCCATCGACTTGCCGGAAACCGCCGCCAATCCGCTGCCGACTGAGCGTGAGGAACCGCTGACCGTGACCCTGACACTGGACGGTGGTCTGTTGATCCAGACCGAGGATGTAGATCCGGACCAGCTGATCCCGCGCCTTAGCGCGATTGCCAGTGAACGAAGCAGCCAGAAGATTTACCTGCGCGCGGATGGCAACATACCCTACGCCAGCGTGGCCGAAGTAATGGGCGCGCTGAACAGTGCGGGTTTCAACGAAATCGGCCTTGTCACCGATGCCTCGGGCCCGCGCTTTGACGGCAGCGACGGATAGGGCGCAGGCATGGGGGCGGGATATTATATCTCGGGTGTTGGTCATGGTGCGCTGATCCTTTGGATCATGGTCGGCGGACTGGTGGACAGCGACCATATCGAGGATGTGGAAGCCGCAGATGTGACGCTTATCACGGAAGAACAATTTGCAGCCCTGATCCTGCCTGACGCCGGGGTGGATGCCTCGGTGCCGTCGCCAACGGTGTCGACACCTGCCGAAGACCTCAGCCCTGAGGTGCCACAGGCGGATACCGAAAGTGCAGCAGAACAGATCGCGCCTGATCCGCTGGCTGAGGCGGCACTGGAACAGGTTCCCGAAACCCCCAGCAAGCCCGAACCGGTCGAAACCCAGCCGGCCCCGTCGGTCGAGCCTGTCGCCGAACCCGATGCGCCCGAGGATGGGACCGATCTGGTCAAGGTGGCCCCGGCGCCGGCGCGCCGGGTCGCCTCGCGCCCGGCGCTGGAGTTTTCGGGCGTGGACGCGATGCCAGCCATCGCGAGGGAACGTATTCCCCCGATCAAGGATGAACCCAAGCCCGAGCCGGAACCGGAACCGGAACAAGAACAGGCCCGCCAGGAAGAAACCACGACCGAGATCGTGACCGAAGCCGAGGAGGAGGTCAGCCCGCTGGCCCCCACACAGACCCCACGCCCGAAATCGCGGCCCGTACGGGTGGCGGCGCTGGAACCCGAGCCGGAGCCCGAACCAGAACCCGAGCCAGAACCCGAGCCAGAGCCGGAACCTGACCCCGAACCTGAACCCGATCCCGGTCCGACACCCGAAGAGGTTGCGGCCGCCAAAGCTGCAGAAGAGGCGGAAGCCCGCGCCGCCGAGGAGGCCCGTGCCGCCGCTGAGGCTGAGGCGGAGGCAGAGGCTGAAGCCCAGGCCACCGCCAGCACCGGCCCGCCGCTGTCCAACGGCGAAAAGGATGCGTTGCGGGTATCGGTTGAAAAATGCTGGAACGTCGGGTCGCTGTCGACGGAAGCGCTGCGGGTTACTGTTATCGTTGGTGTGACCTTCAGCCTTGATGGGCGGCCTGAAACCAGCTCGATCCGGATGGTCAGTGCCGAAGGCGGCAATGACGCCGCTGCACGTCAGGCTTATGAGGCGGGGCGCCGTGCGATCATTCGCTGTGGGGCCAACGGGTATGATCTGCCGGTCGAAAAATATGGCGAATGGCGCAACACCGAGTTTGTGTTCAACCCTGAAAAGATGCGGATAAAATGAGGCCGCGACCCCACAGAACAGGCGGACAGTCGCCGGTTTTCACGCCGCCAAGATTGGCAGAGTCAGGTTTTTGTGTATGTACCCCGGAAAAAATGAGGACAAAATGACCCTTTTGCGAGCAGTGTTCCTGGCCATTCTGATGGTTATTCCGGCAGCAGTGACGGCGCAATCCAATGCGCCGCTAAGGATCGAGATCACCGATGGTGTGATCGAACCCTTGCCTTTTGCGGTGCCCCAATTCACCGCTGAAAGCGGTGCGGCGGCGGAATTTGCGGCCAATATCAGCCGCGTGATTGCCGCCGATCTGCAGGGAACCGGCCTGTTCCGCGAAATTCCATCAAGTGCCTACATTGAACAGAACACGACCTTCGGCAATTCGCTGTCCTATTCCAACTGGAAGCCGATCAACGCGCAGGCGGTGGTGACCGGGGCGGTAAACACCGACAGCTCGGGCAAGCTGGTGGTCAAGTTCCGCGTATTCGATGTCTTCAGCGAGGCGCAGCTGGGTGAAGGCCTTCAGTTCGGCGGCACGACCAACAGCTGGCAGCGCATGGCCCACAAGGTGGCCGACGCGGTCTATTCGCGCATCACTGGCGAGGGCGGGTATTTTGACAGCCGCGTGGTATTCGTTTCCGAAACCGGCCCCAAGAATGACCGCAAGAAACGTCTTGCGGTGATGGATTATGATGGGGCGAACATTCAGTTCCTGACCGACAGTTCCTCAATCGTGCTTGCGCCACGGTTTTCGCCCTCAGGCGACCGGGTGCTGTACACCAGCTATGAAACCGGTTTTCCGCGGATCTACCTGCTGGATGTCGGCACCGTACAGCGGCGCGGGCTGGATGCCAGCGCGGATAGCATGAGTTTCGCACCCCGCTTTGCGCCTGATGGGCAGACGGTTGTGTTTTCCCGCTCGGAAGGGGGGAACAGCGATATCTATACGCTGGCGCTGGGCTCTGGTCGGCAGTCACGGCTGACCTCGGCCCCGTCGATCGAGACCGCGCCGAGCTATTCGCCCGACGGCAGCCAGATCGTCTTTGAAAGTGACCGTTCCGGCAGTCCGCAGATATATGTGATGGGCGCGCAGGGCGGCGAAAGTCGGCGCATCAGTTTTGGAGAAGGGCGCTATGGCACGCCGGTCTGGTCGCCGCGCGGCGATCTGATTGCCTTTACCAAGCAGAACAAGGGCCGGTTCCACATTGGGGTGATGCGCGTCGACGGGTCCGAAGAACGCCTGCTGACCGCCAGTTTCCTGGATGAGGGGCCAAGCTGGTCGCCCAATGGTCGGGTGGTGATGTTCACGCGCGAAACCCAGGGTGCGGGGGGCGCTCCGGCGCTGTATTCGGTGGATATCAGCGGGCGGAACCTCAAGAAAGTGCCGATCCAGGGCGCAGCGAGTGACCCGGCGTGGTCGCCGCTTTTGAAGTAGAACGCCCCGTCTGTGCAACGCAGGCGGGATTTGGTAATGTGACGCCAACAGGCGCGTAGAAAAACGAAAAGGGTGGACCCCATGAATAAGCTATCGAGCGTGATTTTACTGACCGGAATGATGGCCCTGTCGGCCTGTGCAAACACCGGCGCCGGCCGGTTTGGCCTGGGCGGCGGTGATGCCGCCGGTGCCGGTTTGGTTGGCGCTGGCGCGGGTGATCCGGCCTCGGCCGCGTATTTCAGCCAGACGGTCGGTGACCGGGTGCTGTTTCCGGTGGATCAGTCAAGCCTGACGGCAGAGGCGCGCCAGTTGTTGGCCGCGCAGGCGCAGTGGCTGAACACGAACCCGCAGTACACCGCCGTTGTCGAAGGGCATGCGGATGAGCAGGGGACACGGGAATATAACCTGGCGCTTGGCGCCCGCCGTGCCGCTGCGGCGCAGGAATTCCTGGTCGCACAGGGTGTGCTGGCAAGCCGCTTGCGCACGGTGACATTCGGCAAGGAACGCCCGATCGAGATCTGTTCGCAGGAAGGGTGCTATGCCAAGAACCGGCGGGCCGTGACAGTGATTGCCGCAGGTGCTGGCGTATAGGGTAACAAGGGGTGGGGCCGATGTTGCGAGGTCTGGTACTAAGTGTGTGTCTGATACTGCCGATGGGGGCCGCTGCGCAGGACGCGCAGACCCTGGCCGACATCAAGCAGGAACTGGCCGTGCTGCTGGTCGAAATGCAGAAGCTGAAGCGCGAGTTGTCGACGACCGGCGGTTCGGGGGTGCAGGTCGCAGGCTCGACCCTGGACCGGGTTGACGCGATCGAGCGTGAATTGCAGCGCCTAACCTCGCAAACCGAGCGGCTGGATGGCCGGATCGAAGCGGTGGTGGCCGATGGGACAAACCGGATCGGCGATCTTGAGTTCCGGATTTGTGAGCTGGAAACCGGCTGCGATATCGGCACGCTGGGGGAAACCGCGCCAATCGGCGGCGATGTCGGTCGCCCCAAGGCGCGGCCAACCGTGGCGCAGCAGGCCGCTTCCAGCGAAACGGCCAATACCGGCGCGCAGCTGGCGCTTGGCGAACAGGAAGAATTCGACCGCGCGCGTGCGGCCTATGACAGCGGCAACTGGTCCAGTGCCGCCAGCCTGTTTGATGCCTATACTACAAATTACGCCGGTGGCCCGCTTGCGGGTGAGGCGCATTTCATGCGCGGTGAAGCGCTGGCAGAACTGGGCCAGGTTTCAGACGCGGCGCGGGCCTATCTGGCAAGCTTCTCCGGCGCGCCCGAAGGTCCGAAAGCCCCTGACGCGCTGTTCAAACTGGGCGAAGCGCTGGTGGTGCTGGGCCAGACCGATCAGGCCTGCATTACCCTGGGCGAAGTGCGCGTCCGCTATCCGGCGACCCAGGCGGCGGCCAATGCCAATGGCGTTCTGGACCGGCTGAGCTGTCTTTGAGTGATGCTGAAGACGCACTTCTGAAGCATTTCGCGCGCGGGGCGTTCGTCTTTGACAGGCCGAAGAAAGTCGGTGTCGCCGTCTCCGGTGGCAGCGACTCGATGGCGACGCTGCATCTGCTGGCATCCGTTGCGGATGAAAAAGGGTGGGTGCTGTCTGCCGTGACCGTGGATCATGGATTGCGGGCAGAGTCTGCGACCGAGGCTGAGTTTGTCGCAGCCGCTTGCGCGAAAATCGGCGTGTCGCATGAAACTCTCAAATGGAACCGCAGCCAATCCACCGGCAATCTGCAGGATCAGGCCCGTCGCGGGCGCTATGGCCTGATTACGCGTTGGGCGCAGGGGCGGCGCATTACGCATATCGTTCTCGGCCATACTGCGGATGATCAGGCCGAAACGTTTCTGATGAACCTTGCCCGGGGATCCGGGATCGACGGGCTGGCGGGGATGCGGCATCGCTGGAGTGATGACGGCATCACCTGGACCCGACCCTTCCTGTTGCAGGACCGCGCAGACCTGCGCGCCTGGTTGTCCCGGCGCGGGATCGCCTGGGTCGACGATCCGTCCAACGAGGACACGACATATCAACGGGTGAAGGCGCGCAAGGCGCTGGCAGCGCTCGGGCCGTTGGGGATCGATGCGCAGGTTTTGTCCGGAGTGACTGTGAATCTGGCGTCGGTGCGTCAGGCGCTGGCCCATCAGACGCATGAGATTGCGCAGCGGATTGCGCGGGTGGACATGGGCGACGTGGTGATCGACCGCTGCGGATTGCAAACCGCCCCGTCCGAGGTGCAGCGTCGCCTGCTGATCGCCGCTCTGCGCTGGGTGTCCGGTGCCGTCTATCCGCCGCGCGAAACAGCGCTGATCGCCGCCGATATCGCGATCACGCGCGGCAAGAACCACACACTGGCCGGGTGCCGCATCCTGACGGACAAGGAGGATCTTCGCATCACGCGCGAAGCCAGGGCGGTCCGCGATGCCTGTGCCAAACCGGGCGAGGTCTGGGATGATCGCTGGATTGTGACCGGCCCGCTGAAACGTGTCACGGTCAAACAATTGGGCGCGGATGGCTTGCGGCAATGCCCGGATTGGCGCGAAACCGGGCGGCCAAGGGCCAGTTTGCTGGCCTCTGTGGCGGTTTGGCGGGGTGAAACGCTGCTGGCCGCACCGCTTGCGGGCCTTGAAAACGGCTGGAAAGCCGCACTTCAGCCGGGTCGTGCCGATTTTTTCGCCACATTACTATCGCATTGAAGTCAGACCCCGCTTGCCTATGTTAGATGGAACCGGCATTGCGGGGGCCAACTGGCACCCACTGAATGTGCCGAACCAACCTGTCTGACGAAGGAGTCGACCCCTTGGGTAACGCACGCAACATGGCCTTCTGGGTCGTCCTGTTCCTTCTGATCCTGGCGCTGTTCAATGTGTTCTCGCGCGGGGCATCAAATCTGTCGTCGCAAGCGGTCAGCTATTCCGACTTCATCGCAGCCGTCGAAGGCGGCGAGGTGACAAGCGTTCTGCTGGACGGGGAAACCATCCTGATCCGTGGCCCCGGTGGTCAGCAGATGACGACGACCAAGCCGGCGGATGTCGATGTCGTGCCGCTGCTGCTGGACAAGAACGTGAATATCGAGGCCAAGCCGCAGGAACAATCCGGGCTGGTGACGGTGATCATGACTTTCCTGCCGTTCCTGTTGCTGATCGGGGTGTGGATCTATTTCATGAACCGGATGCAGGGTGGCGGCAAAGGCGGGGCGATGGGCTTTGGCAAATCGCGCGCAAAGCTGCTGACCGAAAAGCATGGCCGGGTGACCTTTGACGACGTAGCCGGGATTGATGAGGCCAAGGAAGAGCTTGAAGAGATTGTCGAGTTCCTGAGGAACCCGCAGAAATTCAGCCGTCTGGGTGGCAAGATCCCCAAGGGCGCGTTGCTGGTTGGCCCTCCGGGCACAGGTAAGACCCTGCTGGCCCGCGCGATTGCGGGTGAGGCGGGCGTGCCGTTTTTCACGATTTCCGGTTCGGACTTTGTCGAAATGTTCGTGGGCGTCGGCGCAAGCCGGGTTCGTGACATGTTCGAACAGGCCAAGAAAAACGCGCCCTGCATCGTCTTCGTGGACGAGATTGACGCCGTGGGCCGCAGCCGTGGCGTCGGCTATGGCGGCGGCAATGATGAGCGTGAGCAGACGCTGAACCAGCTTCTGGTCGAAATGGACGGGTTCGAGGCGAACGAAGGCGTGATCCTGATCGCCGCGACCAACCGCCCCGACGTATTGGACCCCGCCCTGCTGCGCCCCGGCCGGTTTGACCGTCAGGTTCAGGTGCCAAACCCGGATATCAAAGGCCGCGAGAAAATCCTGGCCGTCCATGCCCGTAAGACTCCGCTGGGCCCGGATGTCGACCTGCGCACCATTGGTCGCGGAACGCCCGGATTTTCCGGCGCTGATCTGGCGAACCTGGTGAACGAGGCGGCGTTGATGGCCGCGCGTTTGGGTCGCCGTTTCGTGACCATGGAAGATTTCGAAATGGCCAAGGACAAGGTCATGATGGGGCCCGAGCGCCGCTCGATGGTGATGACCGATGATGAGAAAAAGCTGACCGCCTATCACGAGGCTGGCCATGCCATCGTCGGGATCAACGTTCCGCAGCACGATCCGGTGCATAAGGTCACGATCATCCCGCGCGGTCGGGCACTTGGCGTGACCTTCTACCTGCCCGAGCGCGACAAGCTGAGCATGACGAAAGAGGCGGCGCTAAGCTCGCTGGCGTCGGTCATGGGCGGCAAGGCGGCGGAAACGCTGGTCTTCGGACCCGAGAATGTGACCAATGGCGCCTATTCGGATATACAGCATGCCACCAACCTGGCCACTGCGATGGTCAGCCAGTGGGGCATGTCCGACAAGCTGGGCAACATCAACTATACCTCGACGCAGGAAAGCTTCCTTGGCAGCCAGTCGAACTGGAACGCATCGGACGCAAGCCGCAAGATCATCGACGAAGAGGTGCGCCGCCTGACGGATGAGGCATTTGAACGCGCCAAAAAGATCCTGCAGGACAATTGGGACGAGGTTGAAAACCTGGCCCAGGGATTGCTGGAATATGAAACGCTGACTGGCGAAGACATGATGCGGGTGATCCGCGGCGATGCGCCGCTGCAGGGTGGCGACGATGATGACACGCCCGATGTCGGCGGCACCGCCTCGGTCACGGCGATCCCCAAGACCAAGCCCAAGGGCAAATCGTCCGACGGCGGCATGGAGCCTGAGCCGAGCGCCTGATCCGCGGGCGCCTGCTCCTAGGGCGCTTGATCAACAAGCCGATCATCTGTCGCAAATATGCTGCAGTAACACGCGCGTCACTGGCGAAGATGCGCGCCGGTTCTGGACTTTTGGCCGGATCGGCCAATGCTTCGCGCATTGGAGCGTTCAATCGTCGGTGAACATTAGTGGGTAGCCTGACACAGAAACTCAGATGGTTCGCCATCGGCACTTTTGCCGTACCCGTCCTTGTTCTGGCGGTGGACCTGGCAAGATATGGCGATCTCTCTCGTCTGTATCACGAGGGCAGCGGCATTGAGTTGGCGTCGTTCTTGTTGCTTGCCTATGGCTGTGTCGGATTTCTGGTTCTTGCGCCACAAAACGCCTTTGGGCGGGTCTGGCATGTTCCGGTTGGCCTGTTCCTGCTTGCGTCGCGTGAACTGGATCTGGACAAGCGGTTCCTGGCAGATGGAATGCTCAAATCCAACCTGTACCGGCATGACAACCCGATATCGCACAAACTGATCGGTGGAGCGGTTGTCATTCTGATCCTCTGGGTCATCTGGCGGCATGTCAGACGGTCGGGTCCGGGATAGGTGCGTTCCATATTTGGGTTACAGCTGTGGGCGTGGCTTTGGCTGATCGCCATGGCGTCCATCGTCATCGCAAAGTCACTGTACGGGCTGGGGCGCAAGCTCGCGCCATTTGGAATCGAGGTCTCGCGCGGTCAGGCCTCGTTCGCGGCGCAGACCGAAGAAATCCTGGAGCTTGCCTTCGCGATGCTGACCTGTCTGTCGATCGCGTACTGGCTGAAGTGGCGGGCGGCTGGCACATAGGCCGCGCGCGGATAGCCCCCCGAACGTCGCGCGAGATGCGGAAAATGTCGCAACCCTCCTGACATAGCTGGATTAACGGGCTAAGTCCGGGCGGGACAATGCAAAGGACACCCTATGACTGCCAAAATTCTTGACGGAAAAGCCTTCGCCGCAGCCATCCGAGAACAGGTTGCCGAGCACGTCGCCCGCCTGAAATCGGACCACGGCATTACACCCGGATTGGCCGTCGTGCTGGTGGGTGAAGATCCGGCGAGCCAGGTTTACGTCCGCTCGAAAGGCAAGCAGACGGTTGAGGTTGGTATGAACAGCTTCGAGCATAAGCGCGACGCCGACATCTCGGAAGCGGACTTGCTGGCGCTGGTTCAATCGCTGAATGATGATCCGGCGGTGCACGGCATTCTGGTGCAGCTGCCGCTGCCGGGGCATCTGAACGAAGACCTGATCATCAACTCGATTGATCCGGCCAAAGATGTGGACGGGTTTCATATCTCGAACGTAGGTCTGCTTGGGACCGGGCAGAAAAGCATGGTGCCTTGCACGCCGCTGGGGTGTCTGATGTTGCTCAGGGATCACTTCGGGTCGCTTTCAGGCCAGGATGCTGTGGTCGTCGGGCGGAGCAACATTGTCGGCAAACCGATGGCGCAGCTGCTGTTGGGCGATAGCTGCACAGTGACAATTGCGCATTCGCGCACCAAGGATCTGGCAGACGTTGTACGCCGTGCCGACATCGTTGTTGCTGCTGTAGGCCGCCCCGAAATGGTGCCGGGTGACTGGATCAAGCCGGGTGCCGTCGTAATTGACGTGGGCATCAACCGCATCGACGCGCCCGATAAGGGCGAGGGCAAGACCCGGCTGGTCGGGGATGTGGATTTCGCCAGCGCGGCCGAGGTTGCCGGGGCCATCACCCCGGTTCCCGGCGGCGTCGGCCCGATGACGATTGCTTGTTTGCTGGCAAATACGGTGACCGCCTGCAGCCGCGCAAATGGCCTGCCAGAGCCTGAGGGCCTGACGGCGTAAGCCTTCCTAAGCGCGGGCGCCGGTTTGTGGACGCGGCGCCTGCGACCCGGGGCATGCACAGCGTCGGGCCATGAGGCCTTTGCAGCCGATGGCCCGGCCTATGCCAAATCCAGTGCCGCCTGCCGCCGGGCCAGGGCCCAATCGGGCCAATGTTCCGAGCGGCGGAAGTAAAGCGCCATCACCGGCACATTGTCCGGCAGAACCACCCAGGGCTGTTTGCTTTCGGTGAAGATATGGATGTCCGGCGGGCAGGCATCCGGGTTGTCCAGCGTGCCAATACGCAGGAACCAGAACCTGTCACCGGCGCCGGAATAGACCGACCAGAGGGCGACCTGACAGTCAGGACAGCGCGCGAACCGTTGCCCTTTGCCGCTTTCGCTTGGCGTGTTGATCCAGACCGGTGTGCCGCTGACCTCGACCATCGAGGCTTCGATGATCCCGTTCATCGCAAACGCCGACCCGCTTTCACGTTGGCACCAGCGACAATGACAGGCGTGCACGAACAAAGGTCGGTCGGTCAGGGAATAGTGGATTGTGCCGCAAGGGCAGCGACCGGTGAGGGTGGCCATGGGGTCCCCGGTACGTTCGAAGAAGGCTGGGCCGCCCCGGTCAAAGGGGCGGCCCGGTTTGTTTACTCGACGATGGTGATGCGGCCGTCGGTATAGGGCTGGTAAGCCCCTTGCGCGGCCATGTATTCCGCCGTCACGTCAGCCAGATCGGGGCCGAAGTCATAGGCGTTCATCGCGTCCTTGAACATCGAATAGCCGTCGCCGCCGTTACGCACGAAGTTGTTCGAGACCACACCATAGGTCGCCGCCGGGTCGACAGGTTCGCCGCCAACCATGACATTGCTGATGCGGCTTCCGACTTCGTTGGATAGCGTCGCGGTATAGCTCATCCCCGATACCTGCGCGAAGCGGCCACCACCGTCAGCAACCTCGCTGACCGCGTTTTCCAGGGCCGCAACAAGGGTTTCGCCCGAGATCTGGAACGTCGACAGCGTGTTCTGGAACGGCAGCACGGTCAGAACTTCGCCCATGGTCACCGGTCCGGCGTCAATCGAGGCGCGAAGACCACCGCCATTGGCGATGGCAATCTGGATGCCCTGATCCTTGACCCGGTCCAGCATGGCGTCCGCGACCAGATTGCCCATCGGGCATTCCACTGCGCGACAGACCGAGCGATCGCCTTCGATGGCGGCGGCAGCTTCGGCCACAACCTCGTTACGAATCTCATCCAGCGGCACGGCGGCCTCGGCGATACGTGCCACGGTTGCTTCGTCTTCTGTGACGGATGCGTCCATGATCAGCGGTTCGCCGGCCGCTTCGGTTACATTGCCGTCGTCGTCGAAGGTCACGTTCAGCTCACCCAGGAACTTGCCATAGGCATAGGCCTGAACGATCGCGGTCGAACCGACCATGGTCGGATACGGCCCGACCGCACGCTCCTGCGTGTTCGACAGCAGCGTGTTGGAGTGGCCGCCGACAATCACGTCCACGCCGGTGGTGTTGGCTGCAACCTCCTGGTCGACGTTGTAGCCCGAGTGGCTGAGCACGATGATCTTGTTCACGCCATCGGCGGTCAGCTTGTCGACCTCGGCCTGGACCGCCTCGGACGGGTCGGTGAAGATCACGTTGTCGCCGGGGCTGGCGAGTTCATCGGTGTTCTGTGGCGTCAGGCCGATCATGCCGATCTTTTCGCCGCCGCGTTCGATCACGACCGACTTCTGGATGACGTCGTTCAGCAGCGGTTCACCCGAAATATCGGCGTTCGACATCAGGATCGGGAAGTTGATCGTATTGGCAAATCCGCGCAGCACCTCGGGGCCGTCGTCAAACTCGTGGTTGCCGACGGTCATCCCGTCGTATCCCAGCTTGTTCATCATTTCGGCGGCCAGCGCGCCTTTGTAATAGGTATAAAACAGCGTCCCCTGGAACTGATCGCCACCATCCACGAGGATCGAGTTGTTTGACCGCGCACGCGCATCCGCGATGGCAGTGACCAGCCGGGCCGAGCCGCCAAAGCATTTGCCTTCGGCATTATCCTCGGCGCCGCAACCGGAATCAAACCGGCTGATCGGTTCGAATCGGGCGTGGAAGTCGTTGGTATGCAGAATGGTCAGCGAATAATCCGCCTGCGCGGTCGTGGCCGCCAGCGCGAAGGCTGCGGCGGTTGTCATAAGACGTGTATTCATGGGTTTGATCCCCCTGTTGATTTGATCGGGTCAGAGTGACGGGCAAGTCTGTCAGAGTCAAAGCCCACAGTCATTGACCTTGCGCAATTTTCGGCTGTGTCGCGGCGCTTGACCTGCGCCAACAGGGCGGGCATGTCGCCAACCATGCTGGTCTATAAAATCCTTCGCGCCACCGAATGGCAGGCCCTGCAGGACGCGGGCGTCACCGATGGTGCGCCGATTGATCTGGCCGATGGCTACGTGCATCTGTCGACCGGCGCGCAGGTGGCCGCGACGTTGCAACTGCATTTCGCCGGGGTCGAGGGGCTGGAATTGCTGGCGCTGGAAAGCGATGATCTGGGCGCGGCATTGCGCTGGGAAACATCGCGCGGCGGTGCGGATTTCCCGCATCTTTATCGGACGCTTCGGTTAAGCGATCTGCGCTGGCACGCCCCGCTGCCGCTGGAAAGTGGCATACATGTCCTGCCGGATGACTTGACGTGATCGAGCGTGCTGCACTCGCCATATTACACCGGCTGGACCCGGAGCGTGCCCACAGCATCGCGATTGCGGCTTTGCGCGCCGGGTTTGGGCCTCGGGCGGGTCCGATCAGTTCGGACCGGCTGAAAACTCGGATTGCGGGGCTGGAATTTGCTAATCCGGTGGGTCTTGCCGCCGGTTTTGACAAGAATGCGACCGCGCTGACCGGGCTTTACGGGACCGGATTCGGTTTTGTCGAAGTGGGTGCGGCAACGCCACGGGCGCAGCCGGGCAATCCGAAACCGCGCCTGTTTCGCCTGCCTGAGGATCGCGCCGTCATCAACCGGTTCGGCTTTAACAACGACGGGATGGCGGCGATTGGGGTGCGCCTTGCGGCCCACCCCGGCGGGCGTACCGGGCTGAACCTGGGGGCGAACAAGGACAGCGATGACCGCGCCGCCGATTATGCGGCTGTGCTGAAACGCTGCGGTCCGCATGTGGATTTCGCGACCGTCAACGTGTCATCCCCTAACACCGAGGCGTTGCGCGATCTGCAAGGCAAGGCGGCGTTGCGCGCCCTGCTGGATGGCGTGGTCTCGGCCAATGTGGGGCTGGCGACCCCCGTGCCGCTGTTCCTGAAGATCGCGCCCGATCTGGTCGAGGCTGAACTGGCAGATATCGCCGAAGTTGCAGCGGCCACCGGGATCGCGGCGATCATCGCCACCAATACCACGCTGTCGCGGGACGGCCTGACCGCGGCCGACAGGGATCAGGCGGGTGGGCTGTCTGGTGCGCCGCTGTTCGCACGCTCGACCCGTGTGCTGGCGCAGTTGTCGGGGTTGACCGATCTGCCGCTGATCGGGGTTGGCGGGATCAGTTCGCCCGAAGATGCCTATGCAAAAATCCGCGCAGGTGCCTTGGCTGTTCAGCTTTACACTGGCCTGGTGTATCAAGGCTTGGGACTGGTTGACCGGATCGTTTCGGGTCTGGATGATAGGCTGGCACGCGATGGATTTGCGAATGTCGCCGATGCTGTCGGAACCGGCAGAAAGGTATTTTTATGAGTGATCTGATTTTGTGGCATAACCCCCGGTGCAAAAAGTCCCGTGCGGCGTTGGAATTGCTGACCAGCCGCGGGTTATCGCCGACGATCCGCCTGTATCTTCAGGATCCGCCCAGTCAGGATGAATTGCGCGCCGCCATCAAGGCTCTGGGCGTTCCACCTGGAGAGATCGTGCGCCGGGGCGACGCGAAATGGGCCGAACTGGCGTTGGAGGATACCTCGGATGAGGCCCTGATTGACGCAATGGCCGAGCATCCGATCCTGATCGAACGTCCGATCCTGTTTTGCGAAGGCGATGCCGCAATCGGCCGCCCGCCCGAGAATATTCTGGGTTTGGTGTCCTGAAGACTGCGTTGTCGAACGCCGTTTGATGACGGGTCAGTGGACGGTGTTGTCTGGGGTCATTCGTCGACTTCGGCTTCGGCCTCAATCTCGACCAGATAGGGGCCGATCAGCCCGGCGATTTCGACCAGCGTGTTGGCCGGGCGGGCAGCGCCGAAGACGCGGGCGTGGACGCCGCTGACGCCCTCCCACCCGTCAAGCCCGACCATGAAGATCCGGGTGCGGGTAATATCCTCGGGCTGCACACCAAGCGAGGTGATTGCGGCGACGATCTTGTCGAGCGCGAAAACCGCCTGCGCCTCGGCTTCGCCTTCGGCCACGACGTTGCCGTGGGCGTCGGTGGCGGTTGTGCCGCTGACAAGAATGCGGTTGCCGACGCGCACCGCGCGGCTGAACCCCGCGGCGTCTTCCCAAACCGATCCGGAATCGGCGCGGGTTCGATCCGGGCGCGCCGGAATTGCTGCGGACGGAAAGACCGCTGGCAGCGCCTCAAGATGATCGCCCAGATCGCCCGAGGCGGTCAGGAACGGCGGCTTGCGGTATTCGTCGCCGCAATCGCCGGGGATCATCTCTAAAGCGTCTGTCGCGGCCGAGATTGCGATGGTATCTTCCGCATCCAGCGACAGCGCATCCAGCCGGGCGTTGTCGGCGCGATGCTGGTTTTCCCCCAGCCGCGCCCCGACGATGACCGAGGCGACGGCCCGGTGATCCAGCACCCAGCGGGTTGCCACATTGGCGACCGAGGCGTCGTGCTTCTTCGCAACGTCCGAAAGAACGCGCATCAGCCGCTGAAAGGGTTCCCAGCCACCGCCCGCGTCGATGAACCGCTTGTATTTCATCCGGCTCCAATCGGCGATCTCGGCAGGCTCATCCGCGCCAACCCAGCGATCGCTCAGAAACCCGCCGCACAGCGTCCCAAAGGCCAGCAGCTTCACGCTGTGGGCCAGCGCCACGGTCGACAGCCGCCCCGCCGCGCGACGATCCAGCAGCGAAAAACAGACCTGGTTGCTGGCAACCTCGATCCCGTTTTTCAGCACCAGCCGCAGGTGATCCGCGTCAAAATTGGTCAGGCCGATTTCTTTAATCAGGCCCTCTTCGCGCAAGCGCATCAGCCCGGCGAGCGCATCGAGGTACTCGGGCGACTGATACTGCCACCAGTGAAATTGCATGCAGTCGACGTGCGGCAGGTCCAGCCGGCGTAGCGCGGTTTCGACGCCGTCGCGGACCGCGTCGAGGGACATATCGCCCGGCGGGGGACACCATTTTGTCAGGATCGTTGGCGGTGTTTCCCCCGCGTCGCGCAACAGCTTGTGGGCCTTGCCTGCGACGATTTCGGCGCTGCCATAGTGGTCGGCCATATCAAACGTGTCGAAACCTTCGCGGGCTTAATCGGCCAGCGCTTCGGCGGCGGCATCCAGATCGAACGCTTTCCCGTCGCGTTCCTGATCGGCCATCTGCCACAGACCAGTGACGACGCGGCGCACCGACAGCTTGCCAAGGGTGGTTTTTGCGGGTCCGGTCATGGGCAGCCTTTCAGAAATCAGGGTTCGGATAGCGGCGCGGCGACAGGCCGGATTGGAACCAGCTGACGAAACTTTCCATCGTGAAGACCGGCAGGCCGGTCGCGCGACGGATATCTGCCGCATAGGGGATCATGTTGGTGCATTCCAGAACCAGCGCGCCCAGATCCGGGTGATCCGAAACCATCGCCTGCGCCGCCGCGACATTGTCAGCGCGCGTAGCTTCGACGTCCAGCGCGGCCTCATCCCCCAGGATCACGCGCGTGAACTCCGCCCCGCCTTCGGTGGTGCCAATTGGTGTTTCTTCCGGCACGCCCGCCGCCGCAAGATGTGCCTGTGACAGGGTCGAGGCGGAAATCGTCAGCACGCCGGCGCGTTTTCCCGGCGGCAGCAGCGCATTGACGGCACGCACCTGCATCAGCGACGAGGCCGCGACAGGCACCCCGACTGCCGCCGCCAATTGGTCCTGAAACAGGCTCAGGAAGCCGCAGTTCGTGGTAATTCCGTCGGCCCCGTCCGCCACCAGGTCGCGGGCGGTGTCAATGAAGGCAGGCAACAGCCCCGGCGCGCCCTGGCGCACGACTCGTTCGGGCGAGGCATCGCGGACCACACGGTACAGCACCGGGAACGGCCAGGTGGTCGCATTGCCCATGTCGCCGGGAATGCGCGGAAACCGCGCCTTTAGCATCAGAATGCCGACGGATGCGCCATAGATCGCTTTGCCGCCCTGCGCCGTCCCTGCCATCGCCACCCCCGATAGAACCGCAGCCAGCGTCGGATACGCCAACCGGCAGGTCAAGCGGCTTTGCGCGATTGACTCTGCCGGACCGGCGGGCAACGCTGATCAAACGCATCGACACGGGGAAATGGATGAGCGTGACGGGATCAAATCACCTCAGCGGGGCCGAGGCATTCGTGAAGATGCTGCAAGCCTATGATGTGAAGCACATCTTTGGCCTTTGCGGTGATACGACGCTGCCGCTGTACGACGCCTTCGCCCGGCTGGACACCGACATCACGCATTTTCTGACGCGGGACGAACGGCACGCGGGCTATATGGCTGATGCCTATGCGCGTGTAACCGGCAAGCCCGGCGTTTGTGAGGGGCCATCGGGCGGCGGGGCAACCTATATCCTGCCCGCCTTGGTCGAGGCGAACGACAGTTCCGTGCCGATACTGGCGATCACCACGGATGTGGCGACGACCAGCCGGGGGAAATACCCGCTGACGGAACTGGATCAAGAGGCGCTGTTTCGCCCGGTGACGAAATGGAACACCTCGCTCGATAGCTCTGCCCGCGTGCCGGCAGGCATCCGGCAGGCGTTCCGCGCAATGACCACTGGTCGTCCCGGGGCGGTGCATCTGGCGCTGCCGTTCGACACCCAGAAAGGCGATGTGGCCGAGGCCGAGGTCTGGGCCGACAAACGCCACCGACGCTTTCCGGCCGAACGTGCCGCGCCCGAGGTTCAGGCGATCCGCGATGCGGCTGATGTGCTGGAAGGGGCATCCTCTGCCATCATCATCTGTGGCGCCGGCCCGGTGCTTGCCGGGGCCGAACGGGCGCTTCAGAAGCTGGCCACAATGCTGGGTATTCCGGTTGCCACCACCGTGTCAGGGCAGGGCAGCCTGCCCGAGACGCACCCAAACGCGCTGGGCGTTGTCGGGTCGAACGGCGGGGTTCCGGCAACCCGCGCAGTTGTCGATGCCGCCGATGTGGTGATGTTCGTTGGCTGCCGCGCCGGATCTGTCACGACCGAGCGCTGGCGCTCGCCCCCGCATGGCGCGACGATCATCCATATCGACAGCGATCCGATGGTGATCGGCGCAAATTATCAGACCGATGTGGCGATCTGTGCCGATGCCCGGCTGGCGTTGGAAGCCCTGATCGCAGAGTTCGCGGACCGGGGCGACATCAGGGTTCGTGACGGGGTTGCGCAGGCCGAAGCCGCGTGGAAGGCCAAACTGGCCGATTTTGCGCCGCTGGCCAGCACCAGTGAGCGCCCGATCCGACCAGAAGCAGTGATGGCGGCAATGATGAAGGTTTTGCCAAAGGACGCGGTGATTTGTGCTGATCCCGGTACGCCGTGCCCATATGTTTCCGCGCATTATCGTCTGCCAAGCGCAGGGCGGCACTTCATTTCCAACCGGGCGCATGGGGCGCTGGGCTTTTCGCTGGCCGCGGCGATGGGGGCGCAGGTCGGGCGGCCGGGTGCCAAAACCCTCAGCCTGATGGGGGATGGATCGTTTGGGTTCTGCTGTGGAGAGCTTGAGACGCTGGTGCGTTACAACATCCCGATCATCTCAATCGTATTCTCAAACGCGGTCTATGGATGGATCAAGGCCGGGCAGGAGTCCGGCTTTGGGAAGCGGTATTACAATATTGATTTCAACCGCACGGATCATGCCGCCGTGGCGCGCAGTTTCGGTGTGAAAAGCTGGACGGTCGAAGACCCCGCGCAGCTGATCCCGGTGCTGCGCGAAGCGGTCGCGCATGACGGTCCGACCCTGATCGACGTGATCAGCCAGCCGCTGCACGAAGCGGCAGCCCCGGTCAGCGAATGGGTTGCATGATGGGGTGCGCCTGTTTCGCCCTGTCGATGTTCGCCCCATGACCAAGACTGTCGCCATCATCGGGGCCGGGATTGTCGGCGTTTCCACCGCGATCTGGCTGCAGCGCGATGGCCACAAGGTGATCCTGATAGACCGTGCCGGACCGGGCGAGGGGACGAGTTACGGCAACGGCGGCGTCCTTGCCTCTTGCGCGGTGGTGCCGGTGACGACGCCGGGGCTGATGAAGAAGGCCCCAAAGATGCTGCTGGACAAGAACCAGCCGCTGTTTCTGCGCTGGTCCTATCTGCCGCGCCTGATGCCCTGGCTGCGCAACTATCTGAGCCACGCCAACGACGCCGACACCCGCCGGATCGCGAATGCCATGATGCCGATCCTTGGCGATAGCCTCAATGATCATCTGGCGCTGGCCGAGGGCACCGGGGCCGAGCGGTTCGTGAAGCCCTCGGACTATCTGTTCCTGTATAATGACCGTGCGCATTTTGAGGGGGACGCCTACGTTTGGGATATCCGGCGCAGCCACGGGTTTAACTGGGACATTCTGGAAGGCGCGGCGCTGCGCGATTACGACCCGATCTATGATCCGGCGCTGGGCCATGCTGTGCGTTTGAAAGGCCACGGGCGGATTGCCGATCCGGGGGAATATGTAAAGGCGCTGGCCGCGCATGCTGTTGCGCAAGGGGCCCAGCTGATTAGGGCCGATGTGAGTGATGTGATCCGCGAAGGCGGCACCGTTACCGGCCTGCGTGCAGGCGGTGAGGTCATCGCCTGCGACGCCTGTGTCGTCGCCACCGGGGTCTGGTCCAAAGGGCTGGCCGGCAAGCTGGGCGTCCGCGTTCCGCTGGAATCCGAACGCGGCTATCACCTGGAACTAATCGAACCGTCGGCGATGCCAAAATCGTCGGCCATGGTCGCGTCGGGCAAATTCGTCGTCACGCCATTGGACAGGCGGATACGCCTCGCCGGGGTTGTCGAATTCGGCGGGCTGGATGCGCCTGCGTCCACGGCGCCGATAGAATTGCTGAAACGCAACGCGGCCAGCGCTTTCCCGGGGCTGACCTGGAAAGACACCGCAGAATGGCTGGGCCACCGCCCTGCACCGGCTGATTCGATCCCCGTAATCGGGGAAGTACCGGGCGCGAAAGGCGCGTTCCTGGGCTTTGGCCACCACCACGTCGGCCTGACCGGCGGGCCGAAAACGGGCCGATTGCTGGCCCAAATGATCGCCGGACGGCAACCAAACATTGACGTAGGGGTCTATTCGCCTGCACGTTTCACCTAAGCTGGCCGAGTATTGCTTGTCCGGCAAACAACAAAGACCAACCAACCGGGAGACGACAAAAGAAGAAACTGACAACCCTGCTGGCCGCAACGGCCATGACGGCAACCACCGCGGCGCCGGTGCTGGCCGCGGGCCACGCCGAGAAATGGGACATGCCGATGGCTTATTCAGCCTCGAACTTCCATTCGGATGTGGGCGCGCAATTCGCCAGCTGCGTCACCACCGGCACCGGTGGCGCGATCGAGATCACGACGCACCCGTCGGGTTCGCTGTTTGCCGGGGCCGACATCAAGCGTGCGATCCAGACCGGTCAGGTGCCGATTGGCGAACGCCTTCTGTCGGGCCACCAGAACGAAAACGCGCTGTTCGGGTTCGATTCGGTGCCGTTCCTGGCCACCTCGTTCGATGATGCCGACAAGCTGTGGAAAGCCGCCAAGCCAAGCATCGAAAAGCTGCTGGCCGATCAAAATCTGACGCTGCTTTATGCCGTGCCGTGGCCGCCGCAGGGCCTGTATTTCAAGAACGAGGTCACCTCGGTCGCCGAGATGGAGGGCATCAAGTTCCGCAGCTACAACAACGCAACCTCGCGTCTGGCCGAATTGACCGGAATGCTTCCGGTGACCATCGAAGCGGCCGAGATCAGCCAGGCTTTTGCGACCGGCGTTGCCGATGCGATGGTCAGCTCGGGCTCGACCGGGTACGACCGCAAGGTCTGGGAAAGCCTGGGTTACTTCTATGAGGTCGATGCCTGGCTTCCGCGCAACTATGTCATGGTGAATTCCGACACCTGGGCCGCCACGGATGAGGCGAACCAGAACGTGATCCGCGGCTGCGCAGAACTGGCCGAATATACCGGCACCTGGCGGTCCAAGGAGTACACCGGCTTCACCCTGCAAGGCCTGCGTGACGGCGGCATGACCGTTGGCCCGGCCTCGGACCAGATGGTCGGAGAGCTGAAGGCGATTGGTGAAACCATGACCGCAGAGTGGCTGGAAGCTGCTGGTGAAGAGGGTGCGGCCATCGTCGACGCCTTCAAGGGCATGCAGTGATCTGAGGCGATCCGAAGCGACAAGGCGGGTGGCATTCGTGCCGCCCGCAATCCAGCGAATGACCCGACAAAACCGGGCAGGGGGACATCATGGGATTCGTGCACAGCGTCCGACGCGGGCTTGACGGGCTCTATCTGCTCAGCGGCATCCTCGCCTCGCTTTGCCTGATTGCGATCCTGTTCCTGATCGTGGTGCAAATGCTGGCCCGCTGGACCGGAGAGGTGTTCCCTGGCGCGCCTGAATACGCCGGTTACGCCATGGCGGCGGCCAGCTTTCTGGCGTTCGCCAATGCGCTGAACCGTGGCAGTCATATCCGGGTCAGTATCGTGCTGAACGCGGTCGGGCCGCGCCTGCGCCGGATCATCAATATCTGGTGTTTCGCGATCGGCGCGCTGGTCGCCTGGTATTTCGTGCGCTACGCCTATAACTTCGTCTATTTCTCGTGGAAATTCAATGACATCAGCCAGGGGCAGGACAAGACGCTTCTATGGATGCCGCAGTCCATCATGCTGTTGGGTGCGGTCATTCTGGCCATCGCGCTGACCGACCACCTTTTGCACCTGATCTTCTCGGGCGATCACAGGATCAAACGCGATCTGGTCGACCAGAGCCACGGAGAGTAACAGATGGAAAATTTCCCGATCATCGCACTGTTCCTGTTCGTCCTGTTCCTGTTGCTCGGCTCGGGGGTTTGGGTCGGGCTGGCGCTGATGGGCGTCGCCTGGGTGGGGATGGAGCTGTTCACCACACGGCCCGTCGGTGATGTTATGCTGACGACAATCTGGCGTGCCTCATCCTCGTGGACGCTGACGGCCTTGCCGATGTTCATCTGGATGGGCGAGATCTTGTATCGAACCCGACTATCCGAGGATATGTTCAAATGCCTTGCCCCATGGATGGCGCGGCTGCCCGGTGGGCTGGTGCATACGAATATCGTCGGCTGTACGGTGTTTGCTGCTGTTTCGGGGTCGAGTGCCGCGACACTGACAACCGTCGGCAAGATGTCGATCCCTGAGCTGCGCCGCCGCGAATACCCCGAACGCATGATCATCGGAACGCTGGCCGGGGCAGCGACGCTGGGCCTGATGATCCCGCCCAGCCTGACGTTGATCGTCTATGGGGTGACGATCAACGAAAGCATCTCGAAATTGTTCTTCGCGGGCATCCTGCCGGGGATCGTGCTGGCGGCGATGTTCATGGCCTATGTGGCGGTGACAAGCCGGTTTTCGAAATCATGGAACCCTGCCGAAGAACCGAAAATGACCTTTGGAGAGCGTGTTGCGAACTCGCGCTTTCTGATCCCGGTGTTCTGCCTGATCGCGGTTGTCATCGGGTCGATGTACCTTGGATACGCCACCGCGACCGAAGCGGCGGCATTCGGGGTGATCGGCGCGCTGTTGCTGGCCCTGACGCAAGGGTCGCTGAACTGGAGCACCTTCACCGAAAGCCTGATGGGTGCGACCCGAACCAGCGCGATGATCGCCCTGATCCTTGCAGGGGCCGCGTTCCTGTCGCTTGCCATGGGCTTTACCGGTCTGCCGCGCGGGCTGGCCGATCTGATCGCGCAGATGGAGCTGACGCGGTTCGAGCTGCTGATGGTGCTGCTGGTGTTCTATATCATTCTGGGCATGTTCCTGGACGGAATATCCTCGGTCGTGCTGACCATGGCGGTCGTCGAACCGATGGTGCGGGAAGCCGGTATTGACCTGATCTGGTTCGGCATCTTCATCGTCGTCGTGGTCGAGATGGCGCAGATCACCCCGCCGATCGGCTTCAACCTGTTCGTGCTGCAAGGCATGACCGATCACGAGATGGGCTTTATCGCGCGCGCCGCCTTCCCGATGTTCCTGATCATGGTGGTGATGGTCTTCGTGCTGATCCTGTTCCCCGAAATTGCGACCTGGCTGCCCGATAACATACGCAAGGGGCCGGGCGGGTAGGGGCCGGGCGGGTAAGGGGCGTTCCGGGCGGGTGCGGGCACATTTGAAATCGCATCCTCTGTCCGGCCTGGATCCAAATCGTTTGTTCTGCCTGATGATCGATGCTTGCCGCGTTTCGGCATCACGCGCCCGGGGCTGAAGGATGCCTGCAATCCACCAGATCGCCCATCTGTTGCGCCTGATCGCCCGGCATGGGCGTTGGGCGTTGGTTGTCGGGCTGATCACTGGTGTTGCGTCACCGGGTCTTGCGGCGATCCTGCGCCCGTGGTTGCCGCATCTGGTGACGCTGCTGCTGTTTCTGACAGCGCTTCGGATCGGGCCGCGGGCCGCGCTTGGGTCCGGCGCGGATCTTGGACGCTCGGTCACATTCGCGCTGATCTATCAGGTTGCGGTGCCGATGGCGGCGCTTGGCATCGCGCTGAGCCTTGGTTTTGCAACATCTGCCGTTGCGCTGGCGCTGATCCTGATGATGGCGGGTCCGTCTGTGTCCGGCGCGCCGAATTTCACCATCATGCTGGGGCAGGATCCCGCCCCGGCCCTGCGCCTGCTGATCGTCGGGACCGCAGTTCTGCCGCTAACGGTTCTGCCGGTGCTCTGGGCGATGCCGCAGCTTGGCGGGGCGTCTGCCGTCCTGCTTGCGGCGCTTCGCCTTCTGGCGGTTATTGGCGGTGCAGTGGCTTTGGCCTTCACACTGCGTGCCCTGCTGCGGCCCGAGATTTCGGATAACGACCGGGCCGCGTTGGACGGCGCCACTTCGGTCGTTCTTGCCGTAACTGTTGTTGGCCTGATGGCCGCACTTGGCCCGGCGTTGCGCACGGATCCGGCCAACGCGGCCTTCTGGATGGCCGTGGCGTTCGCCGCCAATTTCGGCCTGCAGATCGCCGCGCGACAGGTGCTGCTGGCCAGCGGCAACCGCGCCGTCGCGACGCCTTTCGCCATCGTGGCAGGAAATCGCAACATCGCGCTGTTTCTGGTTGCACTGCCCGCGCCTGTGACCGACCCTATACTTCTGTTCATCGGTTGCTATCAGGTGCCGATGTACCTGACCCCGATCCTATTGGCGAAGTTCCATGCCAAGCCTTGATTACCCCTGCGTGCGCACCCTTGGCCTGACCGGCCTGCTGGTGACTTTCGCCGAAAAGATGAGCGAGCCCGCCAACCGCGCGGCCCTGTCATTCCGCGCGGCGGTTGTTGCCGCAGATTGGCCCGAGGTGGTGGAAACCTCGACCTCGCTAACCTCGGCCTTCATCCGGTTCGATCCGCTGGCGGGCGACCCGGAGGCACTGACCGGGCGGTTGCGCTCCCTGTTGGCAAGCCGCGACTGGATGGCTACGGATCTTCCGGCGGGCCGGCGGCTGTGGCGTATCCCGGTCACGCTGGAAGGTGACGGCGCACCGCAGCTGGAGGAGGCTGCCAAAGCCGCCGGGGTCACGCCGGATCAGGCCCGCGCGCAGATCGCCAGCGCCCGTGTGCGGGTCCTGACCATCGGCTTTGCACCCGGCCAGCCATATATGGGCGAGCTGCCCGCGCATTGGAACATCCCGCGCCAGACCAGTCTGAATCCGCGTGTGCCCGGCGGTGCGCTGGTGGTGGCGGTCCGGCAGTTGATCATCTTCGCAGGCCCAACACCCACGGGCTGGCGGCACATCGGCCAGACGGCGTTTCGCTGCTTTCGCCCCGGTTCAGACGACCCGACGCCACTGGCCATCGGTGACGAGGTGACATTCCGCCAGGTCTCGACCCAGGAACTGGCGCAGATCGCCTTGGACGATCCCGAAGGTGGCGGCGCAACGGTCGAGGGGCTGTCATGACGCGCAATCTGATCATCCACCGTGCCGGACCCGGATTGACCGTGCAGGATCAGGGGCGGCCGGGCCGTCTGGATCGCGGCCTGTCCATCGGGGGCGCGGCCGACCAGCTGGCGCTTGTCAAAGGGGCGGCCTTGCTTTGCCAGCGGGCAGAGCTTGCCGCGCTGGAAATGGCCGGAATGGGCGGCGAATTCGGGGCCACCGCGCCGACCCGCTTTGCCCTGACCGGTGCGCCGATGCGCGCGTCCCTGGATGGCGAGGCGTTGGTCTGGAACGCCAGCCACATGATCCAGCCCGGTCAGCGGCTGAACATCGGCCCGGCCACTCGCGGTGTCTATGGCTATCTGCATCTTGGCGGCGGCATTGATGGACCGGCCTCGCTGGGTGCGCGCTCGGCACATCTGACGGCTGGAATTGGCGCGTTGATCGCCGATGGCGACCGCTTGCCACTGGCCGAAGATCGTGGGACCCGAGCCGGTCTGGTGCTTGACGTTGAGGATCGGTTTTCGGGCGGGATCCTGCGTATCGTCCCCAGCATTCAGACTGAAAACTTCAGTAAGGCGGATCGTCAACGTTTCGCAGGGACCGTATTCACGCGCGATCCGCGCGGCAACCGGATGGGCGTGCGGCTGACGTTTCAGGGCGATCCGTTTCAGGCCGAGGATCATCTTGGCATCGTGTCCGAAATCATCGTGCCGGGGGATATCCAGATCACCGGCGACGGCGATCCGTTCATCCTGCTGGGCGAGTGCCAGACCACGGGCGGCTATCCCCGCATTGCCACGGTCATTCCGCCCGATTTGCCGAGGGTTGCGCAGGCGCCGCCGGGGGCGATGTTCCGGTTCGAGTTCGTCACTCGTCGCGAAGGGTTCGCGGCGATGCAAAGGGACGCGGACGCCCGGCGCGCGCTGGCGTCCCGCGTTGCGCCGCTGATCCGCGACCCGCGTGACATGGCCGATCTTCTGAGCTATGACCTGATCAGTGGTGTCACCGACGGAAAGGCGGAACAGCAATGACCCGGACAGTCGATATCAACGCAGACATGGGCGAAAGTTTCGGGCCATGGGTGATGGGGCGGGACGCTGACCTGTTGCAGGTCATCAGTTCGGCCAATATCGCCTGCGGATTTCACGCTGGCGACCCGGACGTGATGGCCACCACCATGAAACTGGCGGTCGAGAATGGCGTCGGCATCGGCGCGCATCCCGGCTTTGGCGACATTCAGGGGTTTGGTCGCCGCCGGATGCAGATGGGTGCCTCGGAACTGGGCAATATGGTGCGTTATCAGATTGGTGCGGCGCAGGCGATGGCGCGCGCAGCAGGCGGGCAGGTGCGGCATCTGAAGCTGCACGGGGCGCTGGCCAACATGGCGTCCGAGGATGAGGCGATGGCGCTTGACTGTTACGAAGCCGCCCTGTCGGTCGCCCCTGAGATCATCATCATGGTGCTGGCCGCGACGGCGCAGGAGCGGGCGGTCAAAACGCTGGGCTGCGCCTATGCGGGCGAGATTTTTGCCGACCGCGCCTACAACGACGACGCGACTCTGGTCGATCGCAGCCTGCCGGGTGCGGTGATCCACGACGCCGACATCGCTGGCCCGCGCATCGCTGAAATGATCGGGGAAGGCGCGATCATCACCGAAAGCGGCAAGCGGATCGAGACACGGATCGACACGATCTGCTGTCATGGTGACACCGCCGAGGCGGTAGAACTGGCGAAATCCGTCCGCAGCAGTCTGGAAGCGGCGGGCATCGGGATTGAGGCGTTCGGATAATGGGGTGACGCCCCGGGCGGGCGCCAGCCGCATCCGCGCTTACCCGGATTATAGATACCGGGATGTCGCCAAACGCGCGCGTTGCGTGCTGAGTGAGGCATGCAGCCATTTGCGAAGTAACTGTATCAGATCACGTTGCCTGCAATCTGAGATTCCAACGTGTTAGAACGCGCTCCTGAAAACCTGAATCGCTATTGATGCTCGCTGCGCCCGGTGCGCGCCAAAGGCGCGAGGCGCGCACGCCGGACCGGCCCCACCGGTCTGGCGTCGGTTCGAGGTGGGCACATCCGGGATAGTTGACGGCTAACACGGCACCATAAATCATGCCCGTCAACTGTTGCTGCGCCAGCCCGCCGGTCCGGCGTGCGCCCTGCTTGGGGCAGGTGTTCGTCTTCGAGCGTCGTTTCAGATCAAGTGGATGATGTTGTCGCCGATACGCGATCTTTCGAGTAGTTTCGAAAACGCTATGGTCGCGATCTGGCCCGTGTGGTGAAACCGTCCCTGCGGCGCCAACGCAGGGCTGGCCGGGGTTGTCATCTGTGCCTTTGCCACGATCCGCCAGACCGGCGCAGAGACATGTCGCAATGGCAGCGCGCTGGGTGTCATGGGCGTCGGGCCTGCCAGCGTGCGGGCTTCAGACTTCCTCGATCCGGATCGCGACCGGATCAGAGGCCAGAACGCCGGTCGCGGCCATGCCGCCAAGGGCCTGGTCCAGTGTTGCCCGTGTGGTCTTGTGGGTGACAATCAGGACCGGAGCGGTGGTATCGTCGTGGCCGTATTGACGCATCCGGTCGATTGAAATCCCGGCCTCGCCCAAAACGGTGGCTATTTTGGCCAACGCGCCGAGTTTGTCCAGCAGGGCCATGCGCAGATAAAACGGCGCGGCGGCGGCGCTTTCGGCGGCGGGGGCTTTGGTCAGGCCGGTGGCGGGTTGCCCGAAGGTTGCCAGGCGCAGACCGCGCGCCAGATCCATGACATCGGACATCACCGCGCTGGCGGTCGGACCCTCACCCGCGCCGGGGCCGGACAGGACGATCTGACCGACGGCGTCGCCTTCGACCACCACCATGTTGGTGGCATTCTCCAGCTGTCCCAGTGGCGAATTCGCAGGCACCAGGCAGGGCGACATCCGCTGTTCCAGCCCGCGCCCGGTCATCCGCGCCACGCCCAGCAACTTGATCCGATAGCCCATGTCGGCGGCCTGCTCGATATCCTCGATGCTGACACGCTCAATCCCTTCGATCTCGATCCCGGCGAAATCCACCTGGGTGCCATAGGCGATCGAGGCCAGCAGCGCCAGCTTGTGGCCCGCATCAATGCCGCCCACATCCAGCGTCGGGTCAGCCTCCAGATAGCCAAGGGCGCTGGCCTCGGCGAAGACATCCTCATAGGGCAGGCCAGCGCCTTCCATGCGGGTCAGGATATAGTTGCAGGTGCCATTCATCACGCCCATGACGCGGGTCGCCTCGTTCCCGGCCAGGCCTTCGGTCAGGGCCTTGATGATGGGGATGCCGCCTGCGACGGCGGCCTCAAACCGCAGTGCACGTCCGGCGGCTTCGGCAGCTTCAGCCAGGGGCTGGCCGTGATGCGCCAGCAGGGCCTTGTTGGCGGTGACGACATCCTTTCCCGTCGCAATCGCCGCCTCAACGGCTAATTTCGCGGGGCCGTCATCGCCGCCAATCAGTTCGACAAACAGGTCAACGTCGTCGCGCCGGGCCAGGGCGACTGGGTCATCCTCCCACGCGTAGGCGTTCAGGCGCAGGCCCCGGTCCTTGTCGCGGGACCGTGCGGAAACTGCCGTAATCTCGATCGGGCGCCCGGCGCGGGTGGACAGAAGGTCGGCGTGGCGCTGAACGATGCGGACAACGCCGCTTCCGACGGTTCCGAGTCCCGCGATGCCAAGGCGAAGGGGGCTGGTCATGGGGGACTCTCGCATATTGGGGATGTCGTGTGGTGGTGTGGTCGGCTTGGTGCGGGGCGTCAACCCTGCAGGCGGGTCACGGCAGCGCGCATGCGCGACAGCGTCGCCGTATCAACAACCGGGCGTCGCAGGACGGCGGCGCGGGCGCGCAGGTTGGCGCCCCTTGCGTCCAGGTCCTGGATCATGCCTTCGTTGGCACGCGTGGGCGCGGCGTCCACACCGGTCAGCGCACCGGTGATCGGCACCAGACGCGGATAATCTGCGCGCATCGCTTCGGGTGCGATCGCGGAATCAACCATCGGATAGCTGAAGTCGCACGCCGCCAGCGTGGTCGAGGCCCCAAGCAGGGCACAAAATGCAATGACCCGTTTCATGGTCGCGACCCTAGACCGCGCGCCCGCCTCAGGCAAGCAGTTCGCACGTCCGGACTGGTCGTATTGCGCCGCGCACAGTATAGCGGCGCGATGAGTGATCCTTTGGCCACATTGACGCCCTCGCCGATGCGCAGATTGTTTGCGACGGGGGCATTGGGCGCGCTGGGTGTTCTGACGCTGTGGCTGCTGTTTGCGAATCCGCCGTCCACGGTGGTGTTGCAGGCGGTGCTGATCGCGCTGGGGCTGCTGTTCCTGATCATGGCCATGCGGTTATGGGCGGCCACGGCGCGCGCGGTGATCCTGACCAAGGATGGGCTGTTCGACACATCCGGCACCACCATCGCCACGATGGATCAGATCCAAAGCGTTGATCGCGGACTGTTCGCATTCAAGCCGTCGAATGGATTTGTCGCCGTGACCTGCAAGCCGCTGGGGCGGGGCTGGGCGCCCGGCCTTTGGTGGCGGGTCGGACGCCGGATCGGGATTGGCGGTGTCACGCCAGCCTCGCAGGGCAAGGGCATGGCGGATATGTTGGCGGTTATTCTGGCCGAGCGTGCCGGCCCAGCCGGGTCCTGACCTTAACCTGCCAGCCGGAAATATGTGGTTGTAAAGTGGTCTTCCAGACCTTTGCCTTCGCAAAGCCCCATATTCATGAGCGAGGTGCCGCTGATTTCATCACCGGCGATGATCGATGCACCATCAAACCCATCGGCCTGTGCCGCGAATTCGATAGTTCCGGCACCGATGATCTGGCCACCATACATCTGCAAGCCTGAGGCGAAATGCGTCCCCCCCATCGTCAGCAGTTGCGCGCCGCCACCGGTTGCACAGCTGTCGTCCTTGCCAAGCCGGATCCCCTGGGGGCCCTTGAATGAATTGGCGGAACTATCGGTGGTGAAGATCATCGAATCTTCCAGCGCCACGCCACTTTTGAAGTTAACGGCGCAGTCGGTGATGATGGCGACATTCGTCAGAACCGTGTCTTTAGCAATGGTCAGCGATTCATTGCCGCTGCAATTCACCCAGGTTACCCGTCCGTCGGTGAAATCGCTGTCATCATATGTCCCGCCCGAAGAAATCGTGTCGCGGACAGCCGTATTGGTCAGATTGTGTTGAAAAACTCCGTTTTAGGGCCTGAACGATGATTTTTCTTTCCATGCAGCCCGATCCTAAATTTTTGGCGCGGGGGTCGGCCCAAATCGCCTACATGCGCTCACGCGCAGCCATGCGCTGTCTCGTGGTCAAAGCTTTCCGACTATTTCGCTTCATAGGTTTTCGCAAGAAATCCGCGACGCTCTGATTTCGGAGTTTTTCAACACAATCGTCACATAGCTGGGCCAATGTTCGCTGGTGCCGTTCAGGTTGTAGAAATCGTCGAAAATTTCCGGCAGATCATCCACAATATCCAGATTGAACTCATCTTCACCCAATGCCTTGTCCAAACCCGGGTTTTGCCGCATCCCGCTGCCTGGAATGACCAGGTCGTCCTCGTCGGGCATGGTTACGCGGGTTCCTTCCTCGAAGAAATTGTGGTTCTGCATCTCCACATGCCCGTTCGAATGAATGCAGAACTCCCTGTAAAACCCATTGTTTGAGCGGATATCGACGACATTCTCGGCCACAAATCCTTCGCGCAGACAATTACGCTCGTAAGTTTCATAGACCGCCTGCGTGCGTACATCGAAACGCGAAAATCCAACTAAAGCGTTTCGTCTTGAACCTGAATCGCGAGGGATTCCCTTGAGACCTGATCTGTGATTCATCCTGTTTGGGAGGATGGATCATGTCAGCACCTTTGCCATCTGCGCTTCGGATACGGTTTCAGAGATACATTGAAGAAGGGTTGAGCGGGCGCGCGGCGGCGTTGCGGTTGAAGCTGTCGCCTGCCACAGGCGCGCGGTGGGCGCGTCAGGTGAGGATGAAGGGTCATGCGGAACCTGCCCGGCAGGGACCGCCGCGCGGCAAGGGAAAGCTGGCTCCGCATCGGGAATTCTTTGAGGAGTTGATCGCACAAGACCCTGACATCACGCTCTTTGAGTTGCGTAATGCGCTGGCCGATGCAGAGGGTGTGCGGGTGCATCACTCCTCCATCGCCAACCTTCTGTCCCGGCTCGGCTTCACGTACAAAAAAAGTCGCTGGTCGCAACCGAGCGCCGCCGCGCCAAGGTAAGGCAGCAACGGGCCGACTGGTTCAGATACCGCTCGCCAGCCATTGCGACCTTTCCTGAGCGCGTTGTCTTTATTGACGAAACCGCAGTGAAGACAAACCTCACGCGCCTACGCGGCAGAGCCAAGCGCGGTAAGCGCCTGACGATGGATGCGCCCTTCGGAAGCTGGGGAACCCAAACCTTGATCGCGGGCCTGACCCAAGGCGCGCTGATCGCACCTTGGGTCATCAAGGGAGCGATAGATGGCCCCGCCTTCGCGGCCTACATCCGCGAAGTGCTGGTCCCCGAGATCAACCCCGGCACTGTCGTCATTCTCGACAACCTGGCAACCCACCGGAATAAGGAGGCGACGCAGGCTTTACGCAATCACGGCTGCTGGTTCCTTTACCTGCCACCGTACTCGCCCGACCTGAATCCCATCGAGCAGGCCTTCTCTAAACTGAAAGCCCATTTGCGACGGATCGGGGCCAGGTCCTTTACCCAGGTCTTCGAAGCAATCGGAGCAATCTGCGATCTCTACGACCCAGTAGAATGCTGGAACTACTTTAAGGCCGCCGGATATGTCTCAGGTTAATGTCGAAACGCTTTAGGTGAAGCAGGAACGAGGAGACAGGGTTCGATTTTGACTGCAGGTTCGATGTCTCGACCAGAACGGCGGCTTTTGAGTTGGTGACAGGCGTGAAGACCTGCGTGGCCCGGTTCCAGGTTCCGAAATGGATGTCTACAGGCTCCAGCGTGTTCCCGTGCCGCGAATATGGCATCGTACCCGTTGCAAGTTCTATCGCTTTCAATTTGGCCGAAGCTTCAGTGTCGCCCTGGCGCGTCACGATTGCCGCATGCGCGGCCACATCTGCCGCAACCTGAAGATGGGTTCTATGGGCAATCAGGTTTGAAAAATCCACACCGATCCCGGCCAGAATGGCCATGCCCAAAAAGATATATAGTCCGAATATCGTCATACCGCCGTCTTCGCGCCGACAGCGCAGAAGCAGCGATGCAGTTGTGGCCAGGCGGATCATGGTCAGCCTTCCACCAGATGCTGCGAGCGTACCACGACATTTGCATTGACCAGCGCTGCCATGAAGCCGACCGCGTCCAGATCGCTCGCCGGAATTGTCGCGGTTGTGGTCACGATGCCGCCGCTTTCACTCGCCGACACGGATACGTTGGCGGACAGAACGCTTAGCGAGTTGGTGATGGCCGTCTCCAGGTCCTGTGTGGTTTCGATTGTGCTAATTGCGAACGCGCGGTTGCTGTCCTGAACAATACGCCGCATTTGCGCCTGCCCCGAGAAGATGAGCGACACGTCCGCCACCATCGTGAACACCACCATGAACAGCGGCAGCCAGAGGATCGCTTCGATCGTGGCTGATCCGTCTTGCTTTCTCCGGAAGGTGCGCAGAATCCGCTTTATCCGCGCGGGCGACCCTGGTCCGGACGGTTGTGACTGGATCATTCTGCAATTCTCCTCAGGCGAAAACGGTGGGCAGGGCCTCCGGTCATTCTGATCGTCGATAGTCTAAGGATGGGTGCCAGAAGATGGTCACATTTGGGCATTTGTTCGCTTGTGCGGTGCAGACTGCCTTGATTTCGACACATTGTTGATGGAACGCGCGCAACGCGTTTGAACAGCCGCCAGCGCCTGATCAGCCGTCTTTGCGGCGGTTTGCGTCCGCCCTCGCCAAGAAAATGTCTTCGCCCAATGGCGTTGCCGTGGCACGATGCCTCGAATCGAGGTGCAATCGCGCAACCATACCGGAGGACACTAATGACACCTGCAGGTGAACCAAGCTTTCGCGAATCCGTTGACATCATGTTTGGCCATGCGGTCGACAAGATGGACCTGTCTCCGGGCCTGAAAGAGAAAATTCGAATCTGCAACGCGACCTATACGGTGCGTTTCGGGGTTCGACTGCGCGGCGATATTCATACCTTCACCGGCTATCGCTCGGTCCATTCCGAGCACATGGAACCGGTGAAAGGCGGCATCCGGTTTTCGCTGGGCGTGAACCAGGATGAGGTTGAGGCCCTGGCCGCCCTGATGACCTATAAATGTGCGCTGGTGGAAACGCCGTTTGGCGGCTCCAAAGGTGGTCTGTGCATTGATCCGCGCCAATATGAGGAGGAGGAGCTGGAGCGCATCACCCGCCGCTTTGCCTATGAACTGGCCAAGCGCGATCTGATCCATCCGTCCCAGAACGTCCCGGCCCCCGACATGGGCACGGGCGAGCGCGAGATGGCCTGGATCGCCGACCAGTATTCGCGGATGAACACCACCGACATCAACGCCAAGGCCTGCGTCACCGGCAAGCCGCCGCACGCGGGCGGTATCCAGGGCCGGACCGAAGCGACAGGGCGCGGCGTGCAATACGCGCTTCAGGAATTCTTTCGCCATCCCGAAGACAAAAAAGCGGCGGGTCTGTCGGGGACGCTTTCGGACAAGCGAGTGATCGTGCAGGGGCTGGGCAACGTGGGCTATCACGCGGCGAAGTTCCTGTCCGAAGAAGACGGCTGCGTCGTGGTTGCGGTGATTGAACGCGATGGCGCGATCCACGACGAAAAGGGCATCGACATCGAAGAACTGCGGGCCTGGATCGGCGACCACGGCGGCGTCGCGGGCTATCCCAAGGGAACATATGTGCAGGACGGCGCAGCGGCGCTGGAATACGAGTGCGACATTCTGATCCCGGCGGCCCTGGAAGGTGTGATTAACAAGGGCAACGCCAAGAACATCAAGGCGCCGCTGATTATCGAGGCCGCGAACGGGCCGGTGACAGCGGGCGCAGATGAAATCCTGCGCAAGAAAGGCACCGTCATCATTCCCGACATGTACGCCAACGCGGGCGGCGTGACGGTCAGCTATTTCGAGTGGGTCAAGAACCTGTCCCACATTCGCTTTGGCCGCATGCAGCGCCGCCAGGAAGAGGCGCGCCACCAGCTGATCGTGGATGAGTTGCATCGGCTGGACGAGCATCTGGGTGACAAGTGGTCGATGACGCCCGACTTCAAAGAGAAATACCTGCGCGGTGCGGGTGAGTTGGAGCTGGTCCGTTCGGGCCTCGACGACACGATGCGCGGGGCCTACCAGTCGATGGCCGAGGTCTGGCATTCCCGCGATGACGTGGAAGACTTGCGCACGGCGGCCTTCATCGTGGCGATTGGCCGCGTGGCAAGTGCCTATAAGGCAAAGGGGCTCTAGCCGGGCGGCGCAGCTGCCTCTGAATTGCCGTCCTGTGGCCACTGCCAAGCGGGCGTGCAGGCCAACGGTTGCGCTGTTGTTAAATGCCACCTGACTTGCGCAGCTGAGGTTACTATATAAGGGTTATGTCGCTGCCGCCCGGATTCCTTGATGACCTGCGCACCCGCCTGTCCCTGACGGACGTGGTGGGCAAGAAGGTCGTGTGGGACGCGCGAAAATCGAACCAGGGCAAGGGCGACATGTGGGCGCCGTGCCCGTTCCATCAGGAAAAAACTGCCAGCTTTCACGTCGATGACCGCAAGGGGTTCTATTACTGCTTTGGCTGTCACGCGAAGGGTGACGCCATCAGCTTCGTGCGCGAGACCGAGAATGTCGGGTTCATGGAAGCCGTGCAGATACTTGCCGGGGAAGCCGGGATGCCGATGCCCGAACGCGACCCCGAAGCGCAGAAAAAGGCCGACCGCCGCACCCAACTGGCCGAGGTGATGGAGGCTGCCGTGCGCCACTATCGCATGCAGCTCAACACCAGCGCGGCGGCAGAATCGCGCGACTATCTGGCGCGGCGCGGGCTGGACGCGGCCGCGCAGGAACGGTTCGAGGTCGGGTACGCTCCGGACCTGCGCCAGGGGGTTTTCACCGCGCTGACCGAAAAGGGCACTGTGCCGGACCTGATCATTGATGCGGGCCTTGCTGCGAAACCTGATGACGGCGGCGCGCCCTATGACCGGTTCCGGGGCCGCATCCTGTTCCCGATCCGGGACGCGCGCGGGCGCTGCATCGGGCTTGGCGGACGCTCACTCGACCCGAACGCCCGGGCGAAATACCTGAACTCTCCGGAAACCGAGTTGTTCGACAAGGGCCGCAGCCTTTACAACCACGCCCCCGCGCGTGAGGCGGCGGGAAAGGGCGCGCCGCTGATCGTGGCCGAAGGCTATATGGATGTGATCGCGCTGGTGCAGGCGGGGTTCGGAGCCTCGGTCGCGCCGCTTGGCACCGCAATTACCGAGGATCAGCTGCGCCTTCTGTGGCGGATCAGCCCCGAGCCGATCGTGGCGCTGGACGGCGACCGCGCCGGGGTGCAGGCGGCGATGCGCCTGATGGATCTTGCCCTGCCACTGATCGAGGCCGGTCAGTCGCTGCGCTTTGCCATCATGCCTGAAGGACAGGATCCCGACGACATCATCCGCGCTGGTGGCGCCTCCGCAATGCAGGCGTTGCTGGATGCTGCCGAACCGATGGTCGCCCTGCTGTGGCGGCGCGAGACTGAGGGCAAGGTTTTCGACAGCCCGGAACGCCGCGCCGCATTGGACAAGTCCCTGCGCGAGGCCCTGCGCCGCATCGCTGACCCCTCGCTGCGCCGTCACTATGGCGACGAGGTGAACCAGCGCCGCCGGGACCTGTTTGCACCCAAACGCGCCGCCTTCGTGCAAGGCGGCGTGCCCCGCCGCGCCGGAGGCCGCTGGCAGCCACCGCCCCCTGCGGGCGCAAACCCGGACACCAAGGGATCGCTGCTGGCCGCGGCCAGCGGTGCGGTCGAAGATCACCTGCGTGAGGCCGTGATCCTGGCGATCTGCATGACTCATCCCGATCAGATTGATCCGTTCATGGACGATCTGGAACGCCTCGACCTGGCTGACCCCGATCATGCGGCCATCCGCGATGCGCTGCTTGCCGAGGGGGGTGCGGCCAGTTCTGACTCGATTGCGGCGATTGTCGGGGATGCGGCCCTTGAAAAACTGTTGCGCCCCGGCCATGTGCGCAATGCACCCGCGTTGCACAGCGCCGATTCCGATTTCGTCGCGATGTGTCTGGGCGAAGAGCTGACGAAACTTTCTGCGCGCCGTGGGGCTGTGGCCGACATCGCCGAGGCGATCGAGGATATGGGCGAGGGCGCCGACGAAGGCTTGACCTGGCGGCTGGGCCAGGCCGCAGAAGCGCTGAACGGTCGCGGCCCGGGCACGGGCGACGAAGACCGCACCGAATTTGACACCGGCCCCAACGGGGCCCGCATCGACAAGGACGAACGCAGCGCATTTCAGGCATTGCTGGACAGGATCGGACATGGCAAAGGCGCGCCCAAGGCGCCGTGACCACAACGACACGGACAATACAGGTAAAATTCTCCGGGGCGGGTGTGCCTGCCGCTGATTCGCGCTATGTGATTCGTTAGCGGCGAATCAGTGTGGGTGATTCGTTTCCGGTGAGTCGACTAATGGTCCAAGGACCATCACGCAGGAGTACGTAACGCATGGCCCCCAAAGATACAGACGAGCGTAAAGGCGACGACAAGCACGACGATCAGGGGCTCGACATGTCCCAGACTGCGGTCAAGAAGATGATCGCCGAGGCGCGCGAACGGGGCTATATCACCTACGATCAGCTCAACACCGTGCTGCCGCCCGAACAGGTCAGCAGCGAACAGATCGAAGACGTGATGTCGATGCTGTCCGAAATGGGCATCAACATCATCGAAGATGATGAGGCCGAGGAGGAAGAGGCAAAGGGCGGCGAAGTGGCCACCACCACCGCGCGCGATGTCGTCGTCTCGACCACCGAAACCGAAAAGCTGGACCGCACCGACGACCCGGTGCGCATGTACCTGCGCGAAATGGGCAGCGTCGAACTGCTGTCCCGCGAGGGCGAGATTGCCATCGCCAAGCGGATCGAAGCGGGCCGCAACACGATGATCCTGGGGCTGTGCGAAAGCCCGCTGACCTTTCAGGCAATCACCATCTGGCGCGAAGAACTGCTGAACGAAGATATCCTGCTGCGCGACGTCATCGACCTTGAATCCACCTTCTCGGGCTCGGTCGAGGAAGAGGGCGAAAATGCAACCGCCCCCGTCGTCGCAAATGGGGCTGCCCCGGTCGCCGGGCAGGCCAAGGAAGAAAAACAGGAACTGGACGCCGACGGCAATCCGATCACCTCGGATGATGACGACGATGACGAAGACGAACAGGCCAACCTGTCGCTGGCCGCGATGGAGGCGGTGCTGAAACCGCGCGTTCTGGACATGCTGGAAGTGATCGCGCGCGATTATTCCAAACTGTCCGAAATGCAGGACAGCCGGATGTCGGCGACATTGAACGAAGACGACAGCTTCTCCAAGGCGGCGGAAACCAAATACCAGAAACTGCGGTCCGAGATTGTCGAACTGGTGAACGAACTTCACCTGCACAACAACCGGATCGAAGCCCTGATTGACCAGCTTTACGGCATCAACCGCCGCATCATGTCGATCGACAGCAACATGGTGAAACTGGCCGATCAGGCCCGGATCAACCGACGCGAATTCATCGAAGAATACCGCGGCTATGAACTCGACCCCGGCTGGCTGGAACGCATGGCCGAGAAATCCGGCCGCGGCTGGCAGGCGTTTATCGAGAAATCGACCGGCAAGATCGAGGAACTACGCGGAGAGATGGCGCAGGTCGGCACCTATGTCGGCGTCGACATCCCCGAATTCCGCCGCATCGTCCAGCAGGTCCAGAAGGGCGAAAAAGAAGCCCGACAGGCCAAGAAAGAAATGGTCGAGGCGAACCTGCGCCTGGTGATCTCGATCGCGAAGAAATACACCAATCGCGGCCTGCAATTCCTTGATCTCATTCAGGAAGGCAACATCGGGTTGATGAAGGCGGTCGATAAATTCGAATACCGCCGTGGGTACAAATTCTCGACCTATGCGACCTGGTGGATCCGTCAGGCGATCACCCGCAGCATTGCCGATCAAGCCCGCACGATCCGCATCCCGGTGCATATGATCGAGACGATCAACAAACTGGTCCGCACAGGCCGCCAGATGCTCCACGAAATTGGCCGCGAACCGACGCCGGAAGAATTGGCCGAAAAGCTGCAAATGCCGCTGGAGAAGGTCCGCAAGGTGATGAAAATCGCCAAGGAGCCGATTTCTCTGGAAACGCCGATTGGTGACGAGGAAGACAGCCAGCTAGGCGATTTCATCGAAGATAAAAACGCCGTGCTGCCGCTGGATTCAGCGATTCAGGAGAATCTGAAAGAGACGACGACCCGCGTTCTGGCCAGCCTGACGCCGCGCGAAGAACGCGTCCTGCGGATGCGGTTCGGCATCGGGATGAACACGGACCACACGCTGGAAGAGGTCGGCCAGCAGTTCAGTGTTACACGAGAGCGGATCAGACAGATTGAGGCGAAGGCGCTGAGGAAGCTGAAGCATCCCAGCCGGTCGCGGAAGTTGAGGAGTTTCCTGGATCAGTAAAATGCCTAAAAACAGAGCAAAAAAGCTATCAGTAAGAGGCGGTTCGGCTGCCGGCAATGCACTTCGGAGCCCGAAAACGTCGAAGATTGCGAAGTCGGCAGCCGCTTCTGCCTTAACCCAAAGATCAAAAGAACCGGTCTCAAGCATTACAACGCGAGCGCTTCGTGATTCCGCTGAGCGTTATAGCGACGCGCTTGAACGTTTGGCGAAGCGATAAGACACTACCGAGTTACCTTTGGCGATGCGTTAGAAGCGCATCGCACGGCCCTAACTAAAGGGGGTGGACGCATTGGTTTGTTGAGTGAGAACAATCTTCTTTCCGCTCTTGCGAGACCCTATACGGGTTACTATCGGCCAATAGCAACGAAGTCTGCTGCGCTACTTCACTCTATGGTCAAGAACCATCCGTTTGTGGATGCCAACAAACGGACAGCTTGGCTCGTCATGACGCTGCTGATTGCGCGAAGTGGCTATGATCTTGTTTTACAGCCAACTGACCGCATTGATGATTTTGTTGTGGACGTCGCAGATGACAGGCTTGATTTTACCGAGATACAAAAGTGGATCAAAGCTCGCCTGCAAAAATCCGATGCTTAGATGCCTAAGTTCTCGCTTGAGTTCTCGCATTGCGTTGGCGATGGTTTTACCGCGAATTTCGGTAAGATATTATCTCCAAACAACAAACCAACCAGCCGTCTCTGCGCCAACCCCCAGACAGGCGTTCGCCCGGCTTGCGTTTCGCTCCTCCGGGTTCGCACCACCCTCAGACCAAAGTTCCCTCCGGCATCCCCGGCATCCGGTCAAACGGAACCGGGCGCCGGGGGATACTCGCGCACTCTTTACTCAACACACCGATCAACCGGCGACGATATTGCCCTTCATGCGCGGGTGCACGGCGCAGAAATAGCTGTGCGTCCCGGCGGTTTTGATCTGGATCGTGGCCGCCTGGCCCTTCTTCAGCCGTCCGGTGTCAAACAGGCCGCTGTCGGCGGTCGCCGTATGGGGCGCGCCGTCCAGATTGATGAACTGCACTTTGTCGCCTGCCTGCATATTCAGCGTCGCCGGGTTGAACTTGCCGCCCTTGATTTCGACCACATGGGTCGCGTGGCTGGCGGCACTGGCGATTTTTGCGGCCAATGGCACGGCCATGACACCCACGCCCAGTTTCAGGAATTGGCGACGGTTTGCATGTTTCATAGGTCTGTCCTCTGACTGTTTAACTGTCCTGAACGTCCTGCGTTCGAAAGGGTTACGCGCCGGCCCGGAGAATTATTCTCGACCAATCGAAAAAATTTTCGGATCGGAAAAAACGCGGGCAGTTCCCCTGCGGCCTGATGATGCCGCCGGTGCCGGAGTTCACCCCGACATCCCCAAAGGCTTCATTCGAAACCGAATCCCGGATAGGCTCGGCCAAACCCAATTCGGAGCACACCGCATGTCCATCCTGTCCAAACTCTTCGGTTCCTCAGGCGGCGCGGCTGCCAAACCCGCGGCCGAGCCTGTCATCTACGAAGATTTCCGCATCATCCCGCAGCCCATCGCCGAGGGCGGCCATCATCGAAAAGGGTGAGGGTGACGCCATGCGATCCCACAAGCTGGTCCGCGCCGATACATTCGGCGACCGACAGGCCGCGATGGATGCATCGGTCGCGAAAGCCAAACAGATGATCGATGAACAGGGTGAGCGGTTGTTTTCCGCCCCAGGACCCGCGTGACAAACCGCCCATAACCCGCGATACTGCGCCAAGATCTGCCCGTACCCAATTGTTAGCCCGTACCCAATCGTTACAGGAGCACCCCCATGAAAGCCCTCATCTTCGCAACCGCCCTTGCCGCTTTGCCATTCACCGCCGATGCGGCACAGAAAGGGCGCGTAGTCTCGGCCTCCGGTGACAGTTTCGAGGTTGGGTTCAACGCCAACCTCAGCCCCGATGACTATTGGTGTGCGGCGGGCAACTACGTCGTCGGCCACCTGCGAATGTCGGGCACGACCCGCATCTATGTTACCTCTCCCCTGCCGCGCCCGCGTGGCCACGGTGTCTTATTCAGTCTGTCGGGTCCCAGTTCCGGGCACCATTCCGGCCTTGCCGGTGTGTTGGTCAGCCGGACCGATGTGCTGCCTGCGCATCACGCCCGCGCGCTGTGCCAGGGCAACTCCTACGATTTCGACTGACCGCTTGGCGCAACAGACCGCGTTTCGGCTGGCCCCCAATGGCCCTGGCCTGACCGAATTCACGACCCCGATCCGCGACTGGGTGCGTGATGTGGCACCGCGCGGGCCGACCCTTCTGACGTTGTTCCTGCGCCATACGTCGGCGTCGCTGCTGATACAGGAGAACGCGGATCCGGACGTGCAGCGCGATCTGGCCGCGTTTTTTCACCGGCTGGTCCCGCCGTCTGACGATGTTTCCATGCGCTATCTTCGCCATACCAGCGAAGGCCCGGATGACATGCCCGCCCATATCAAGGCCGCGATGATGCCGGTCAGCTTGCAGATTCCTGTCGTTGACGGCGATCTGCAGCTCGGCACATGGCAAGGCATCTACCTTTTCGAACATCGCACCCGGCCAAGATCACGAACCGTGGTGGCGCATCTGTCCTAGGGCAGCACAGATTCAAAGGCGGCCATCCGGGCGCTTGGCGTTCCGCTGCGCCGCAACAGCATGGTCGGCAATCGCGCCTCCGCCCCGCCGAGGCGGTGAACCCGCAGGCGTTTGCGTTCAGCGAACCCGGTCAGCACGCTTTCAGGCAGCAGCGCGGCCCCCATTCCGGCCAGAACGCAGCCCAGCAAAGCGTGATAGCTGCCGAGTTCGACGATCCGCCCGGGCCTGCGCCCGGCTTTGGCATAAAGCGCCTCCAGCCGGGCGCGATGGGGGCAGCCGGCTTCGAATACCAGTGCGGTATCGGGCAGCGTTTCAACCTCGCGCGCTGTCACGATGACCACCGTTTCGACAAAGACCTGACGCGCCTGCAGCCGGGGGTCGTCCGGCGGAATGGCAAGCAATGCCGCCTCGATCCGATCTTCCAACAGCATCTGGGTCAGCTGTTCGGGATTGCCGGTTTTGAGTTCGACCGAGATTTCGGGGAATTGCCCGGCCAGTGCGGCCAAAGGTGCCGGAAGGCGCACCGCAGCCGTGCTTTCCATTGCGCCGATGCGCAACAGGCCTGCGGGCTGATCCCCACCGACCGCCCGCCGTGCATCCTCGGCCAGCGCCAAAAGCCTGGCGGCATAATCATCCAGCGTCTGCCCCTCAGCCGTCAGGATCAGCCGCCGCCCTTCGCGCCGAAACAGGGCGACGCCCAGATCCTCCTCCAACTGTCGCAACCGTGTCGACACATTCGATTGCACGCGATGCAGCCGCGCCGCCGCCCCGGTGACAGACCCGGTTTCGACGATGGCGCGAAAGATGCGAAGGACGGCAAGATCCATGAATTCTCATTTCAAGATGGCTATCTTCATTATTATTCATTTTTATGATGAATGAACAAGGCTAAAGCGCGGCCACGGCAACTTAACAGTCAAAGGAGACACCATGCCCAAAGCCTATTGGATCGTGCGCGTCAGCGTGAAAGACGAAGCCCGCTATCCCGACTACCTGCAAGCCGCCGCCCCCGCCTGTTACGACAGCCCCGCCTACAGTGCCGCGCGCTGCATCCGGCAGGCGGCAGCAGACGCCGAACTGGTGATCGTCGAAGGGGCCGAGGCCGCCTGACACCAATGGGGGCCGCATAATCTTGCGGCCCCCATTTCGCGCTACACAAACTCTGGCGGCTGCCCTATAGTGCCTGTGGATAACGGGGACATGGGGACCATACAGACATGCGCTGTCCTTTTTGCGGAAATATCGACACTCAGGTGAAAGATTCGCGACCGGCGGAAGACCACGTGGCGATCCGCCGCCGCCGCCTCTGCCCGGCATGCGGCGGACGGTTTACAACCTATGAACGCGTGCAGTTGCGCGATCTGGTGGTGATCAAATCCAGCGGCAAGCGCGAGGATTTTGATCGCGACAAGCTGGAACGCTCGATCCGCATTGCCCTGCAGAAACGCCCGATCGAGCCTGAGCGGATGGACCAGATGATCAGCGGCATCGTCCGGCGTCTGGAAAGCATGGGCGAAACCGACATCAAATCCGGCACCATCGGTGAGATCGTGATGGAAAGCCTAGCGCGGATCGACACCGTCGCCTACGTCCGGTTTGCCAGTGTTTACAAGAACTTCCAGGCGGCGGATGATTTCGAGGAATTCGTCTCCGAGCTCAGGCCGCAAACACCGCCGGAAGAGTGATCGCGCAAGATCAACGGTTCATGGCGCTCGCCCTGCCACTGGGGCGGCGCGGGATGGGGCGTGTCTGGCCGAACCCGGCGGTGGGCTGCGTGATCACCCGGGGCAACCGGATCGTCGGTCGCGGCTGGACGGCCCAGGGCGGGCGGCCCCATGCGGAAACCCGCGCGCTGGATCAGGCAGGCACCGCGGCGCGCGGCGCGACGGCCTATGTCACGCTGGAACCCTGCGCCCATTCCGGGCAGACGCCGCCCTGCGCCGCCGCGCTGATCGCTGCCGGAATTGCGCGCGTGGTCGTGTCGCTGACCGACCCGGACCCGCGTGTGGCCGGGCAAGGCGTCGCCCGCCTGCGCGCCGCCGGGATTGACGTGGTTGAGGGTTTCGGCAAGGACGAAGCCGCCCGCGATCACGCAGGTTTCCTCAGCCGGATCAACACAGGCCGCCCGCTGGTGACCCTGAAACTTGCCACCACGCTGGACGGCCGTATTGCGACGGCCAGCGGCGAAAGCCAGTGGATCACCGGACCACTGGCGCGCCACGCCGTTCACGCCATGCGCCTGACCCATGACGCGGTGATGATCGGTGGCGGAACCGCGCGCGCCGACGACCCGACCCTGACAGTCCGGCAGATGGGTCCAGTGCCGCAACCAGTGCGCATTGTCGCCTCTGCCAGCCTCGACATACCAATCGACGGTCGCCTGATCCAAACGCTGGACCAAGCTCCGCTCTGGCTGCTGCACGGCGACACCGGCGACAGCGCAGCTTGGGCCAGCACCGCAGCGCGCCTTTTCCCAGTTACGATGGATCGCAATGGGCGCCTCGACCCGGCCGCGATGCTCCAATCACTTGGGCAGGCGGGCCTGACAAGGATCCTGTGCGAAGGCGGCGGCGCGCTGGCCGCCGCGCTGCTGAAGGCCGGGCTGGTGGATCGCATCGCGCTGTTCACGGCGGGTAAGGCAATCGGGGCGGAAGGTCTGCCTTCGCTCGGATCGCTCGGGCTTGCTGCACTCGCCGACGCCCCGAGGTTCACGCTCGAAAACACCCGCCAACTGGGCAACGACACCCTCAGCCACTGGACAAGCGCCTGACCCCTCACGCCAGACACCTGGCCTTTCCCATCATTGACCCAAAAATATCCCGGAGGTCTGGGGGCTGGCCCCCGGCTACCTCGTGTCTGGGGGCTTGCCCCCAGCTATCGCCCCCGGCAAGGACCCGAGGGATTTAATATCCCGAGGCCCCCCGCTTTCAGCGCCAGATTGGCTGCGCCGAGGCAAGCAGCTCCTGCCGTTTTGACAACGCCCGGTTTCCTGGGCCGGGGCGGGGTAGGTTGCCACCGCTCAGACGTTCCACGATCACCTCGGGCGGGCAGGGGCGGCGGGTGATGGGGTCGTGGTAGCGCGGATAGCCGATCAGCACGGCATGGGCCAATCCGGCAAGGGTTGGTCGGGCGCGTCGCCGGTCCGGGGTATCGGTCAGATCGCGGGTCAGGCTCCATCCGGCATAAAATGGCAGGCCCAGGCAGGTGACTGGTTTGCGGCGCAGCAACGCCTCGAACCCCAGGGTGGATGTGATCGTCCAGACCTCGTCAATCTGCGCTAACAGATGCAGCGGGTCCGCCTGTGCGGCGACGACGTCGGCTATGTCGCGCGCATCCAACGCCCCGATGCGCAGCCCGGCCTCGACATCCGGGTGGGGTTTATAGGCGATGATGGCGTCGGGGTTCGCCTGCCGCGCCGCCTTGAGCAGGCCGAGGTTTGTCGTCACTTCGCCCGCGCCCAGCAGAACCGATGCATCATCTTCAACCTGCCCGACGACCAATATCCGCCGCCCTTCGGGCAGGTCCACAGGTTCGGCATCCAGATTATATTTCGACAGTTTGCGCCGGGTGATCGCAGCGATCAGCCGCTCAGCACGCCGGATTTCCGCCTCTGGCAGGTTGACCGAGGCGGCAATCAGCGCCTCCAGCCGGCTGGGCCGTGTCGGGTCATAGTAGATGCCCAGATCGTCGGCGACCAGGCTGAGCGGCGGCACCAGTTCCGCGCCCAACCCGCGCGAGCGTAGAAAGCCGTCTTCGACGCGCAACAGGGCCGGGGCCGCTTGATGAGCGGCGTCCTCTTTCCCGGCCCAGACCAACAGCGGGCGACCCAGTGATTGCGCTTTGGCGGCTGCCGCATCCGGGCGATCCTCATAGGAAATCCGCCCGCCAAAGGCCTGCTTCAGATGCCCGCGCTTCCACAACCGCATCCCCGAAGCGACATAGCCGCGCCGATCCGCCCGCCAGGCGCGGGCTCGCGCGGCCAGCATCCGGGCCACATCCTCAGCCTTGCACAGGCGATCAAAATGCGGGTCATACCAGGTGGGGTAAAGCAGCAGCGCCGCCGCCGCCAATTGCGCCGCCGTCAGTGTGCGGGTTCGGCGTGGTGGCGCATTCTCGTCCGCGCTAAGGCCCCACCCGGCATAGAACGGTTGCCCGAAGACACGGGGGCGGTGACCGGCCAAAATCGCCTCGAACCCCAGTTGGGACGACACGGTATAGACCCCCACGGCCCCTGCCAGCATCTGCCAGGGGCTGACCGGAGCGCTGAGCAGGGAGATGCGCTGGTTGGTGTCCGCCTGCGAATAATACCCGGGTCGGTGCCCGGCCATGGTTTCGGGGTGCGACAGGATCACGATCTTCGCGCCGGGATTTTCTTCCTGCGCGAAGACCAGCATCTCGGCAAAGGTCGCGCGGGTCGCACCTGATGCGGTCACGGCCGCATCGCCGCGGGTCTGATCCACCACCAGCACATAGCCCGGATCGGGCACCGCCAGCGCCGGGTCAAAGGCGCTGTATTTCGAGATTTCGTCGCGCTTCAACTGCGCCGTCAAATCGCGCGCCCGGTTCAGCAGGGCGGTGTCGTCAAGCGGGTGCGTGGCCAGCAGAACCTCAAGATCGGACGGTTGGCGCGGATCAAAATGCGCGCCCCGCTCGTCGATCAGAAGGCCCAGCGGGCGGTCCCCGTCGCGCCCGGTATGGACCGAGCGCAGGAACGCATCCTCGACCCGGACCAGCGCCGCGCCGGTCCGCGCCGCGACCCGCTCTCCACGATGCGCGGTCGGGCTGTGACCCCAGACGCCGATATGCCCGGCGGCGCCCGGCCAGCCCATGCGAACGTCCCACCCGGCCAGCGCAAGAATGCGCTTTAGATGAGCGTCGCGCAGAAACCCGGCGTTGAAGACATAAAGGTCGCGTCCCTCGGGCCCGCCTTCACGCGCGTCTCGGGTCACCTGGGATCAGTTCTAATTGCCGACGGTCGTGGCATTGACCAGAGAGTTCGCCGTCCCGGCCGTACTCGTCAGCGCCGTCAGGACCTTGGCAAACTGCGTGTAGGGGGCTTCGGTCACATAGACCGTGTCACCATCCCGGATTACGAAATCACGCGCCATAAACATGCCGTTCGGACGGGTCAGGTTCAGCACATAGATCAGCCGTTGCGACCCTTGCAGGTCGTTACGATTCAAAACCTTGCGGGCGATGTATTCTGGTTCATCGCGGAACACGAAGATTCCGGTGGGGTCAGCGCCCATCGCGGCAAGCCCGCCGACCTGGGCCAGCGCCTCGATCCCGGTAATGGTGCGTTCCTCGAAGGTCACCTGGGTTTGTGTGCCAGTGGCCCCCAGCGCCGTGAAAGACCGATTGTCGGCTTCCACCAGAATCCTGTCACCGCCGCGCAGCGCAACATCATTGCGCGGGTTACGATATAGATCTTCCAGCCAGACCTTGCCGCGATAGTTGCCGCGCATGATGGTGATTTCGGCCACATCCGGTTCGATCGTCACGCCACCGGCCTTGGCCAGCATGCCTGTCAGTTTTCGGGTCGGACGCTCAATCGGATAAACACCTTGGCCACCGACTTTGCCCAGCAGGGTGACACTGGCCCCGTCGCCCGCCAGGCGTCGGACCTGCACCTGCGGATCAGGCGTCTGATCCTGCAATTTGTTGGTAATCACTCGCCGGATCGCCTCGGGTGAGTTCCCCGCAGCCCTGATCCGCCCGGCATAGGGCACAAAAATGAACCCGGCACCGTCGACCTGCACTTCTTCAAGTGTGGCCGAGTTTGATCCGGTGCTGGTCAGCAGCCCGTCATCGACGTTTTCATAGATCGTCAGGCCCAGCGTGTCGCCGGGGTTGATCGTGTCGGACCCGACGACGCCAGCGCGCTGGAACGCCGGATCAAAGGCCAGGACCTGCTGAACCCCCGCCGCGCGCGTTACGTGATCGTTCACATCCACAACAAACGCATCGCCGTTGCGCTGAACCGACCCTTCCAAAATCTGCTTTTTCGACGGGCCGACGGCAGGCAGCATCGAACACGCCGTCATGGCCGCCAACATCAAGACAGCCGCGACCGCCTTCAATCGCCGCGAATATGTGTTTTCCACGCTCACTGCCTCCAAATTTGCGCCTGAATTGCGCTTGGGCGCATTTTTTTCTGACGCTACATGCGGCATCTCAACAAATCCAGACTTGTTTCAATCGCCCCGAAGCTGAGGGTGCAGGTGTTGCCGGGGCGCAGCGGAAGCCCGCGTCAGCGCGTCATAGGGGTCATCGGGCAACAGCATCATATCAACGACAAGCCGCAGCAATTGGCGGCGGCCGCGCAGGGAATAAAACCCGCCTGCGACCTGGCTGGTTTCCAGCAGGAACTGGCGAAAATCCTGATATGCCGCGCGATCCGGGCGTTGCGGGGTGGCGAAAAACTCATCGACCGGTTGATCCGACACCAATTCGGGCTTGGCATAGATGGCGGCCCCAAATGTTCTAAGCGGTAGCCCCCGGTACAGCACCTGCTGCCCGGCCGTCGAATTCACGGTCACCGCGCTGCGCGCGTGATCCAGCAGCCGCGCCAGTTTGCCACCGCGCAGAAAATGGACGCGATCGGCAATCCCAGCCTCACGCGCGATGTCAAACAGGGCGGTTCGGGGGTCGCCGCGCCCGTCTTCCAGCGGATGCGCCTTGATGACCAGATGGTGGTGGGCGGGCGCGCCTGCCGCAAACCCGGCAACCACGGCCCGCAGGAATTCGGCACTGTCGGCAAAGCCCGAATGCGCAAGAAAGCTGGCGTCATGGTCCAGTTGCAGCAAGACGACGTGATAGGGAAAACCGCCACGCCGCACCCGCGCGGTTGCGATGGCGCGCTGCGCCCAGAGCCATGGCATCAGCAGCAACCGCTTGAGGTACAGCCGGAATTCGGCAGACACGGGGATACTGCGATGGGTTTTCAGCGCGCGATATTGCCCGTTCGCGCATAACACGAACGCATGATACAGCGCGCCATAGAATATATGGTGGCGCATGTCGCCCCAGTGATCCGGAATCTCCATCGGTTCATGGTCGGCGCGATCCATCCGGGCGCGGACCTCGTCCATTGAAAAATCAATCAGCCGCGAATGCCCGTTGGAACCACCGCGTTCATAGGTCACCCAGAAGGGCCGCAGATAGCCTTCTTCGAAAACATGCACGGTCAGGTTCTGCGCCTTCGCGATCTTGACCGCCTGGGCGTGGATCGGTCGGGTATCGCCGTAAAGCACAACGTCGGTGATGGCGTGATCGGCGATCAGCCCGCGCAGCGTCTCGGGCCAATCCTCCAACGTGCCGGTGAACGGCACATAATGCGCCTTGTCGCGCCAGAACGCCTGATCGCCCCGGTTGAACCCGACGCGCAGGGTCTGCGCCCCCGCAGCGCCCAACATTTGGGCGAGTCGGCCAAAAAACGGGCCGTGTGGGCCCTGCAGGAACAGGAAGCGGCGGTTTTCGCCGGTAACTTTTGACACGGGTACCATACTGCCTGACCTTTTGAGCGGCTTGGCCCTGCCTGTCACGAAAAATCTGCCAGCCAACCGGCCAAACCCACGCTTGCCCTTGGCGGCACGAAATGGCTAATTCGCGCCTGTATCGCAAAGGACACCACATGTTCACCGGCATCATCACCGACATCGGCACGGTTCTGGCAAGCGAAAAGCGCGGTGATCTGCGCGCCCGGATCGCCACCAGTTACGACATTGCGGGGATCGACATCGGCGCCTCGATCGCCTGCGACGGCATCTGCCTGACCGTGGTGGCAAAAGGGGCGGACCCGCAGGGCTGGTTCGACGTCGATATCTCGGCCGAAACCATCTCGGCCACCAACATCGGCCACAACGGCTGGCCCGCAGGTACCCGGATCAATCTTGAGCGTGCGCTGAAGGTTGGGGACGAGTTGGGCGGTCACATCGTCTCGGGCCACGTCGATGGCCTGGCCGAGGTTGTCGGCGTGAAGCCCGAAGGCGACAGCACGCGGTACAGTTTCCGCGTCCCCGCGGCGCTGGCGAAGTTCATCGCATCGAAGGGGTCTGTCGCGCTGAACGGCACCTCGCTGACCGTGAACGAGGTTGCCGGTGCGACATTCGGCGTCAACATCATCCCGCACACGCAAGAGGTTACCACCTGGGGCCAGGTTGCCCTTGGCGACCGGGTGAATGTCGAGATTGACACCCTCGCCCGCTATGTCGCCCGACTGGCCGAGGCCACGGGATGAGCATGATCGGCCACAACAACGGCCCCGCAATCGGGCAGGGGCGCGGCTGGCGGACCCATTGCTGGCGCGCGGCACGGCGCGAATTGCTGCCGCATATGCCGTTGAATGTGGTGCGACGGCGGGTAAAGCGAGCTGCCGAACTGGGTCTTGCCTATCCGGCCTATGCCCGTATCCGCGCGACCTCGGGCCAGGATATTCTGGCATTCCTCTATTCAACCAATGCCCTGCGCCTGATCCGGGAAGGCGACAGCTTGCCGGATGATCGCGCCGCGTTTCTTGCCGCTCAGACCGGTTGCACAACGCTTGCCCTGGCCCACATGCCGCTGCACCCGGATGCGGTGGCGCGGCGTCTGGCGTTGGCATCCGGCAGCAGCCCGACCGCGCGCCGCCAGCCGATGCGCGGAAGCTGCCCGCCGATGCGGTTCTGGTCATCGGTGATACGGGGCTGGAACGTGACTGGTGCGCGGCAGCCGCCATGGCCGGTTACCTTTCTGCCGATCAGGCCTTCGCGCAGCCGACCTGACGCGCGCGCCCTCTGGCCATCCTGCGCGGGGCGCGATATGCCGCGATCACGCAACCACCGGACTGCTGCCCCATGACCGACGACCTGACCCCCGACTGGACCGACGCTGTCTCCTCGATCGAAGAGATTATCGAGGATGCGCGCAATGGCCGGATGTTCATTCTGGTCGACCATGAAGATCGCGAGAATGAGGGCGATCTGGTGATCCCCGCACAGATGGCCACGCCCGAGGCGATCAACTTCATGGCGATGCACGGGCGCGGGCTGATCTGCCTGACGCTGCCGGGGGAACGCTGTGATGCGCTTGGGCTGCCGCTGATGGCGTCTTATAATTCGTCGCGCCACGAAACCGCCTTCACAATCTCGATCGAAGCGCGTGAGGGGGTGACCACCGGGATTTCGGCGCACGATCGGGCGCGGACGGTGGCGGTGGCTATCGACAGCAGCGCAACCTCGGCCGATATCGCCACACCGGGCCATGTGTTCCCGCTGCGCGCCCGCGAAGGTGGCGTGCTGGTACGGGCTGGCCATACCGAGGCTGCGGTGGATGTTTCGCGTCTGGCCGGGCTGAACCCGTCGGGTGTGATCTGCGAGATAATGAAGGAAGACGGCACCATGGCGCGGCTGCCGGATCTGGTGGCCTTCGCGCAGCTGCACAACCTGAAAATCGGCACGATCAGCGACCTGATCGCATATCGCCGCCGCAACGACAATCTGGTGCGCGAACGGGACGTGCAGGCGATCCAGTCCGAATTCGGCGGCGACTGGATGCTGCGGATCTATACCGACGAAACCCAGGGCGCGGAACACATCGCGCTGATCAAGGGCGACATTACAACGGACGAACCGGTACTGGTGCGGATGCACGCGCTGGACCCGTTGCTGGACGTGGTCGGCACCGGCGGGCTGGGCCGGTCGGGCGAATTTGGTCACGCGATGCAGCTGATCGCGGAGGAGGGACGCGGCGTTCTGGTTCTTCTCAGGGATTTGCACATGAAACTTGCGCTGAAGGATGAAGTATCGCCCCAGACACTGCGGCAGTATGGGCTGGGCGCGCAAATCCTCAGCTCTCTGGGGTTGTCCCGGCTGATCCTGCTGACGAATTCCCCGTCGCCCAAAATCGTCGGGCTGGACGGATATGGCCTGTCGATTGAAGGCACGCGACGGATAACCGAGGGCTGAGGGATGGCACAGACAGACGACCTGCTGACGCTGCCGACATTCGACAAACCGGTCAAGGTTCTGATCGTCTGCGCACCGTATTATCGCAGCATTGCCAATGACCTGGTGACCGGCGCGCAGGCAACGCTTGAAGACGCGGGCGCAACCCATGAAGTTGTCGAAGTGCCCGGCGCGCTGGAAGTCCCCTCGGCCATCCGCATCGCCTTCCGACAGTCGAATTTCGACGGTTTCGTCGCGCTGGGATGCGTGATCCGGGGTGAGACGACGCATTACGAAACCGTCTGCAACGACAGCAGCCGCGCACTGACCCTGCTGGGGTTAGAGGGGGCGAATATCGGCAACGGAATTCTGACGGTTGAGAACATCGCGCAGGCCGAGGTTCGCGCCGATCCCAAGGCGATGAACAAGGGCGGCGGCGCGGCGGCGGCGGCACTGCATCTGATCGCGCTGGAACGGCGCTGGGGCAGCAGCAAGCGAGGGATCGGTTTTCGCAACATGGACAGCTATCAAGTGGCTGGTGATGATGGGTCATCCACCGCATGAGCAACAAGCGGCAAATGAAGTCGGCAGCGCGGTTTTTTGCCGTGCAGGCGCTGTTCCAGATGGAAGCCTCGGACCAGACCCTGGACGAGGTGCAGCGCCAGTTCGAAGACCTGCGATTTGGCGAACATTTCGACGACTATGACATGGCCGAAGGCGACCCGGATCATTTCCGCGCGCTGACCGAAAAAGCGCTGGAAGATCAGGCGCCTATCGACCAGATGACCGACCGCGCGCTCGTTGCCAAATGGCCGATTGCGCGCATTGATCCAACCCTGCGCGCCCTGTTCCGCGCCGCTGGCGCGGAATTGCGTATCGCCGAAACACCGCCGCGCGTCGTGATCACGGAATTCGTCGATGTCGCCAAGGCGTTCTTCCCCGACGGGCGCGAACCCAAATTCGTGAACGCGGTGCTGGATCACATGGCGCGCGAAGCGCAACCTGCTGCTTTTGAACAGAAAACCTGACGCCGTAGGTCAGCCGCGCCGCGCCCCTTGTCAAAGCGCTCCCCCGGCCATCATTGACCCAAAAATATCCCCGCCGGAGGCATCTTTCTTTTTGCCTCAGTCATCCAAAACGGTGACCAGCTTATAGGTTTCCAACTCCTCAGGAACCAGCAGGTAAATCTCGTCCGGGGGGGTGACCATGGCGTGCTGCATGACCAGAGGATCGATGCCCATCTCATTGAGATAGCTCATGACTTCGGCCTGGCCGCGCTGGACGTCTTCGACCGCCATGAAGGCAGGCAGGATCGTGTTTTCGCCGAAGTAATGCTGATGAACGCCGACCCAGGCGTCTGCGTGGACCGTTCGCTCGATCCCGGCGGCAAGGACATAGGGGCAGGCCGACAGGCAGATGTCGACCGCGCCCATGGCGGTGGAGATCCCCGCCTCGCGGACGGCGCGGCCGATGTCCAGCGCGTCGCTGACCGACCCGCCGGGGCTGCGCAGCCAAAGGCGTTTGGGCGGTATGCGAAGTGTCTGCAAATGGTCGGCAAAACGTATGGCATCGCCAACGGCGATGGTGCCGGTCAGCGACAGCGCGTCATCGCCGACCACAGCAAATTCCAGCCGGTCGGGCAGTTCGCCGGTTTCGGGATAGGGGCGGTCGCCGGGGGTTGTCGTTGGTCGCGCAGGCAAGCTGTTCGGAGAGAACCTGCGCGTCTGATCGCCGGGGCGCACCGGTTCACTGATCCGGGGCGCGCCGGTGCTACCGGGCCAGCCTAGCCCGGCGAATCCCGCGCCAGCCAGATCGCGCCCGACAAGAATGCCTGCCATGATGATCTGGCTGACGAAGATCCAGCGGATGACGTTGCGCGCCAAGGGGCGCGTCTTGCGCCTGCGCGGAACACCCGCCTCGGCGGTATCGCTCACTCGCCTTTACCTTTGCGGATCGGGGTCGTGTTCTCGGTGACCTCCTCGACCGCGACGGGTCTGGGCGGCGGGGTGATGATCGGTGCCTGGTCAACGGGGTGGCGGTCCAGCGAATCCTCCACATCGCGCACGGCGTGCAGCGCGGCGCGCAACTCGGCCAGGGTCAGCGTGTCTTCCATGCCAACCCGCGCGCGGCCCGACCGAATCGCGGCGTGGGTGACCGCCAGCATCAGCACCAGCACGGCGGGCAGCAGGTCGATGGCGATGGCCCCGGCCCAGCTGGGGATGAAGTTCCCGGCATACCGGCATAGCGGATGACCGCGTCGGCGGTGGAAATCGGGGTATAGGTGATCTCGGCCGCTGCGGGCATGGCGATCACCACCTCGGCGGCCTGACGCAGGGTCTCGGCGCGTTGACCCAGCACGGTCAGGACCGAGTCGATGGTGGCGCGTTGACCATCGCGGGTCTCGGCACTGGTCCCATCCAGACGCGGTAGCACGACCGAGGCGGACAGGTCCTGCGCGGCGCGCGTCACCAGCGGCGCGACCGACAGCTGGCGCAGACCGGCGATGATCCCGGCAAGGCGCACGGCCTCTTCCGAAAACTCGACCGAGCGGCCTTCGACCGGGCCTTGTGCGACGGTCAGGGCGCGCATCCGGGACAGGATCGCGTTGCCCTCTTCAAACGCGCCGTCGATCAGGGGGCCCTGACTGGCGATCTGGGCTTCCAGGGTGCTGAGTTCCTGGCTTTTCTGGCGCAGCACGCGGAAGACCGCGCCGCGCCCGGCGATACCGGAAAGGTTGCCGGTGGCCTCCTGCTCGGACAGATCCTCAAAACTTTCGCGCACGCGCGCGACATCGCGTTCCAGCCCCTGGGCGGCGATGGCGGTGGTATGGGCCTGTTCCAGCGAGGCTTGATAGTCCTGCACGGTTTTCGCCAGATGCTGTTCGACCGCCGCCGCCCCGGCCAGCGCGGCGGCGTTCAGCCAGCTGGACATGGCGATGATGGCGAGTGAGCCGAGGCACATGGAGGCGAACAGCCCCATGCGCGCGGACGCGCCGCGCACCGCAGGCAGCAGGCGCATCAGGTAGGACCAGAAGACGAATATCCCGACCGAGACGGCGACGGAATAGGCAAGCGCGGCAAAGATCGTCAGCGTTCCCTTGTCATCCAGCAGCGATGAGACGCCGAGGTAGGTGTAGATGCCGGACGCGGTCGCCAATACGCCAAGCGCCGCACCGCTGAACGTGTCGAGCCAGCCGAGGTGGCCCTCAAGCTCTTTGGCGTAGCGCACGCCTTCGGCTTCGGCCCGTGTCAGGCGGGTGTCTTCATTCATGGCGTATCCTTCGCGTTTCGCCGCACAGGATGGCGCAAAATGGCCGAGAGTCCACGTTTCGGGGTTGGGATCGCGTGCTCGTGAGGGGGCGTGGGCGGTTCTGTGCCGATTGGGTTGGAGCGAGAGTGAAGAGCGGCCAGTTGCCACATGCACAATTCAGCCCGGAATCAAGCCTGAAAGGCGCCGGGCAAGCGCCTGTCTGCCCCCCCGGGCAGGCGCTTTTGCTACGTTGCGGATTTTACGATGGTCGGAGTTAGCGCTGAGAAACAAATGCACCTCACCAGCGTGGCGGCGCCTCCCCGCAGACAGGCTGGTGCCCGGCTTGCGTCGCGCAACATGTAGTCGCAGGCTGATTGGTGTGACGGAACCGCGACAACCGTCGGGGTTTTGAATTCCCGAGGACCTGAAGATACAGGTGGGCACCAGATAACCAGACCAGAGTCAGGACAGAGCCAGCTCCCTCGGATTTGAGTAAGGCCACTGGAATTGAGCCCGGCACGAATTGCGCAGAACCGTCACAGGTTCAGAGATAGGGCAGGGTGGGGGCTGCGGCAAGGGCGGTGACGCCGGGGCTTGTCATTTGTTCACCTAAAGCGTTTCGTCTTGAACCTGAATCGCGAGGGATTCCCTTGAGACCTGATCTGTGATTCATCCTGTTTGGGAGGATGGATCATGTCAGCACCTTTGCCATCTGCGCTTCGGATACGGTTTCAGAGATACATTGAAGAAGGGTTGAGCGGGCGCGCGGCGGCGTTGCGGTTGAAGCTGTCGCCTGCCACAGGCGCGCGGTGGGCGCGTCAGGTGAGGATGAAGGGTCATGCGGAACCTGCCCGGCAGGGACCGCCGCGCGGCAAGGGAAAGCTGGCTCCGCATCGGGAATTCTTTGAGGAGTTGATCGCACAAGACCCTGACATCACGCTCTTTGAGTTGCGTAATGCGCTGGCCGATGCAGAGGGTGTGCGGGTGCATCACTCCTCCATCGCCAACCTTCTGTCCCGGCTCGGCTTCACGTACAAAAAAAGTCGCTGGTCGCAACCGAGCGCCGCCGCGCCAAGGTAAGGCAGCAACGGGCCGACTGGTTCAGATACCGCTCGCCAGCCATTGCGACCTTTCCTGAGCGCGTTGTCTTTATTGACGAAACCGCAGTGAAGACAAACCTCACGCGCCTACGCGGCAGAGCCAAGCGCGGTAAGCGCCTGACGATGGATGCGCCCTTCGGAAGCTGGGGAACCCAAACCTTGATCGCGGGCCTGACCCAAGGCGCGCTGATCGCACCTTGGGTCATCAAGGGAGCGATAGATGGCCCCGCCTTCGCGGCCTACATCCGCGAAGTGCTGGTCCCCGAGATCAACCCCGGCACTGTCGTCATTCTCGACAACCTGGCAACCCACCGGAATAAGGAGGCGACGCAGGCTTTACGCAATCACGGCTGCTGGTTCCTTTACCTGCCACCGTACTCGCCCGACCTGAATCCCATCGAGCAGGCCTTCTCTAAACTGAAAGCCCATTTGCGACGGATCGGGGTCAGGTCCTTTACCCAGGTCTTCGAAGCAATCGGAGCAATCTGCGATCTCTACGACCCAGTAGAATGCTGGAACTACTTTAAGGCCGCCGGATATGTCTCAGGTTAATGTCGAAACGCTTTATTGTTCATGATTTGCCAATGCCGGATGATTTCGACACGCCGCCGATGGGCGGACCGGACCTGATGCCCGGGCAGCTGTTGGCGCGCGGGGTATGCCGCCACCTGCGGCGGGCGCATGATTTTGTCTGTGTCGAGGAGCTGGTGCCGACGCGGGGCCTGCGTGTGGATGTGATGGCGCTGGGCCCGAAGGGTGAGGTTTGGGTGGTGGAGTGCAAGTCCAGCCGCGTCGATTTCACCTCGGATTCGAAATGGCACGGCTATCTGGAATGGTGCGACCGCTTCTTCTGGGCCGTGGACAGTGATTTCCCGACCGATCTGCTGCCCGAGGATACCGGGTTAATCATCGCCGATGCCTGGGACGCCGAGATTTTGCGGATCGGGCCAGAGGCCAGACTGGCAGGGGCGCGCAGGAAGGTGATGGTGCGGAAATTCGCCCGTCACGCGGCGATCCGGTTGCAGGGGTATCGGGATCCGGGGGTGGCGGGGCTGGTGGATTTGTGAGGCGGGTCTAGGCGTGGGTGGACTTTTGCGATGCGAAGAACAAGCCAGGCGAGCGCCTGACCGGGGGTAGGCGATGCAACATGCGTGTGGGGCAATTTATGGTTTAGCCATGACGGTGAGATTCGAAGGATTCACGACCCATCGAAATCGCCTGCCCGCGCGACCGTCAGGCGATCGCCCGGCGCCCTTGCGGGCTTGATTCCGGGCGGAATGGCGCGTCGCGCCTACGTCCGTTCCAGGCCTAAGCCGGCCCTGCTCTCAGCGTTTCTTCCCACCCTTCGCGCCCATCGCCCGGGCCCGCCCGGCGGCGGCGCGGATTTCTTCGGCGATTTCCTCGGCCTCTTCAGGGTCGAAATCCAGCGGCAGTTCGATCCCGTCACCCTCAACATAAATGCGCACCATGCCCAGGGACGTGGGGCCGATTTGCAGGTTGGCGGTGACGTCGCTTTGTTTGTCGATGCTCATAGGGCTGATTTTCGCATTTTGGCTGACTTGGCCTAGCCCGCTGCGGCTTGTCACGCAAGGGGCGCGCGGGCAGGGTGGCTGGATGAGTGATGAGATTATTCTGCGCGATCTGGCCCCCGGCGATGCGGGCTGGCTGATCGAGCGGCATGCGACGCATTACGCAGCCAGCGACGGGTTTGATGCGATGTTCGAGGCGCTGGTGGCCGAGATTCTGGCGGCCTTCATTCGCACTCGGGATCCAGCGCGGGAACGGGCCTGGATTGCGTGGCGGGGCGGCGTGCGTGTCGGGTCGATCTTTTGTGTCGGGGCGGGGCAGCCCGGTATTGCCAAGCTGCGGCTGTTTTATGTTGATCCTGCGGCGCGGGACACCGGGTTGGGGCATCGGCTGCTGGAGGTCTGCGTGAACGGCGCGCGGGACTTTGGCTATGACAAACTGGTGCTGTGGACCCATGAAAGCCACGCTGCGGCCGGGCATCTTTACCGCAGCCATGGCTTCACATTGGACAGCGCGGTTCCGGTAACCTCTTTCGGGGTCGATCTGGTCGAGCAAAGCTGGTCAATCACGCTCTGAGCGGCTTGCAATCGCGGTTTCACGGCGCTAAATAATCCTTCGCGTGCCGCCTTAGCTCAGTTGGTTAGAGTGCTTGATTGTGGATCAAGAGGTCCCTGGTTCGAGACCAGGAGGTGGTACCACCCCCTTGCATTAAGATCATGACCGCCAACCGCAAAACGGCGTGCATTGCGCGATTCATGCAGATTTTGCGTGATGTTGCCCCCGCCAGTGCTAGACTGTCCGGATAAGCAACGCTGGAGATAGCAAAATGACACGCCAAGGACACAACGCGATTGGTTCCCTGGTACGAGTTTCGGCGATTTTCGTCACGTTTTCCGCAAGTATTGCACTGGCCGAGCCATCGTTGGAGCGCGGCACTTACCTTGTGGAAGGCCCGGCAGCCTGTGGAAACTGCCACACTCCGCAAGGCCCCGATGGGCCGATTGCCGACATGTATATGGCCGGGATGCTGGTCGACAAGAATGACGCCTTCACGGCCATAGCGTCCAACATCACGCCGGGCAGCCGGGTGGCGAGTTGGTCGGATGCCGAACTTGCGCGCGCCATTCGCGAAGGCATTCGCCCCGATGGAACAGTGATTGGCCCGCCGATGCCGATCGGATTGTACCGCGGGCTGTCGGACGACGACCTGATGAGCATGGTGATGTATCTGCGCCAGATTCCGGCCGTTGAAAACGATCCCGGTACCAGCGTCTACAACTTCCCGCTGCCACCAGCCTATGGTCCGCCGATTGACACCGTTGCGCCCGTTCCTGAGGGCGTGACCGAGGAATACGGGGCCTATCTTGCCGGGCCCGTGGCGCATTGTATTGAGTGTCACACGACATTTGGGCCGACGGGTCCGATGTTCGACACCCACCTTGGGGCCGGTGGCTTTGAGTTTCACGGTCCCTGGGGCACCTCGGTCGCACCCAACATCACGCCAACCGGATTGGCCGAGTATTCCGACGCTGACCTGGCAGGCATGATACGCGGTATGCGCCCCGATGGCAGCCGCATGCTGCCGCCGATGCCCTATGCGCAGCTTGCCAACACGACGGAGGATGATATCGCGGCGATCATCCTTTACTTGCGTGCCCTGCCTGCGCTGCCTGATGGCGGTTAGACGGTAGCGGATACCTGCGAAATCGTGGCGCCTGACCCAAGATCTTAGGGTTGGGCGCCGCTGATCGTGACTTCCTGCAACAAGCGTTCACCCTGATCGTCGTAGATCAGGATGCGATCGTCACTGGTTACTACGGCCAACCAACTGGGGCCGATGGTCAGGGCGCGCGCCTCGACCCCGTCGGGCAGGGATATCTGATCCGGCAGGCTGACGCTGTCGCGGTTCACGATGATGACAAGCATCGCGACAATCGCTAGAAGCCCGACGATCATTGTTGCGGTCAGACCCGTCACCAGCCAGCGCAAAAGGCGCAGTCCGGGGATGTCCGCCTGTGGAGTACCCTCGTCGTTCATGTCCACCCGCATTGTTGAGATCACCATCGGGCCAAACCCGCCCGCGCGCCTTGATAAGGCGCTGGCGCGCGACGTGCCAGAGGAAGCGCACCTAAGCCGGTCGCGATTGGTCAGGCTGATCGAAGATGGCAGCGTGACATTTGGCGGTGTGCCGGTCGCGCCCAAAGGGCCTGTGGCGGAAGGGGACGTGTTTCAGGTGCGGGTTGCCGCGGCCACCGAAAGCCATATCGGCCCGGAAGACATCCCCCTGAATGTGGTATTCGAAGACGATGATCTGGCAGTGATCGACAAGCCCGCTGGAATGGTGGTGCATCCAGCACCGGGCACCCCGACCGGCACGTTGGTCAACGCATTGCTGCACCATTTCGGCGGCGATCTGTCCGGGGTTGGCGGTGAAAAGCGCCCCGGCATTGTGCATCGGATCGACAAAGACACCTCGGGCCTGCTGGTGGTGGCCAAGACGGACCGGGCGCATCACGGGCTGGCCGCGCAGTTCGAGGCGCATTCCGCCGAACGCAGCTATTGCGCGATTTGCCATGGTGCACCGGACGCGGCGGATCCCCGGCTGCGAGGGTTGGCGGGGATTACGGTTGAAAACCGCGGTGTCATCTGCATCACAACGCAGCTGGCGCGTCATCGCACGGATCGGCAAAAACAGGCGGTTGTGGCGCAGAATGGGCGGCGGGCGGTGACCCGGCTGCGCGTGCAGGAGGGGTTTGGCAAGCCCGCCTCTGCCGCGCTGGTAGAGTGCCGGCTTGAAACCGGGCGCACCCATCAGATCAGGGTTCACATGGCCTATGCCGGGCACGCGCTGATCGGTGATCCGACCTATGGCGGGCGGCGCAAGGTGTCGGCGCGCAGTCTTGGACAGGCGGGTGCCGAAGCGGCGATGGGGTTTCCGCGACAGGCACTGCATGCCGCAACACTGGGATTCGTGCATCCGGGGACGCAACAAACCCTCACGTTCACGTCACCATTGCCGCCCGATATGGCCGGTCTTCTGCGGGCTTTGCGCGGATAAAGTATTGAAAAGCGGTTGGAAACCGTTTAGAAATAGCCTCCCCATCAGTGAAATATTAGCAAAAACCGCCGATTTGCATTTTGACTTGAACTAAACTGATCTGTTCACCATATAATGTTAACCCGCGAAACATCGGAGCCAATGAGGGATCGAAAACCAGATGTCGAACATCAAGAACCTACCAGCACCCAGCCCGGAACAGGGCCTGAACCGGTATATGCAGGAGATACGCAAGTATCCGATGTTGGAGCCGGAAGAAGAATACATGCTGGCCAAGCGCTGGGTCGAAGATCAGGACACCGAAGCCGCGCATAAGATGGTCACCAGCCACCTGCGCCTGGCGGCGAAAATGGCCATGGGCTATCGCGGATATGGGCTGCCGACTGCCGAGGTGATTTCCGAAGCCAACGTCGGCCTGATGCAGGCCGTGAAGCGGTTTGACCCCGAAAAGGGGTTCCGCCTGTCAACCTATGCGATGTGGTGGATCCGTGCCTCGATCCAGGAATACATCCTGCGGTCATGGAGCCTGGTGAAGCTGGGCACGACCAGCGCCCAGAAGAAGCTGTTCTTCAACCTGCGCAAGGCCAAAAGCCGTATTGGTGCGCTGGAAGATGGCGATTTGCGCCCTGAGAACGTCAAGCGGATCGCCAATGATCTGAGCGTGACCGAGGACGAAGTGATCTCGATGAACCGGCGGATGTCGGGGGGGGATGCCTCGCTCAACGCGACGATTTCGGCAGATGGCGAAGGGGCTGCGCAGTGGCAGGATTGGCTGGAAGATGAAGACGCCGATCAGGCAGCGGATTATGCCGAGAAGGACGAGCTGGACACCCGGCGCGAAATGCTGGCCGAGGCGATGGAGGTTCTGAACGAGCGTGAGAAGGACATCCTGACCCAGCGTCGCCTGTCGGAAAGCCCTGTGACGCTGGAGGATCTGTCAGGCGTCTATGACGTCAGCCGAGAGCGTATTCGCCAGATCGAAGTCCGCGCGTTCGAGAAAATTCAGGAACGCATGCGCGAGTTGGCTGGCAAAAAAGGCCTGTTGGAACCGGCATAGACCAAAGCAACAAGACCCCCGGTCGCGCGGTGCGCGGCCGGGGGTTCGGCGCTGTGACCGGGCTGCGGTCCATCCCGCCCGGATCAGGGCGCGCGCAGGACGATCATCAGATAGCGGTTGTTGCGGCAAAACACCTCGGACGAGCGGGCCTGTTCCATAAAGCGCAAATGCATGCTGGCCCGGCGTTTCTTGTTGATCACCAGCCGCGTGGCGCGGTCCAGCAGCCAATGGGTTTTCGGTTTGCGCGCGCTGAAATTTGCCTGCACGGTCGAAAAACTGTGACCCAGCACGTTGTAGAAGGATTGTTCGAGGTCGATTGACGGGGCGACACGCTCGGTAATGTCGGCCTCGTGCAGTTTGGCATAGGGCAGGCTGTCGAGTTCGGCGCGGAACCGTTCGATCAGATGGCCGCCGCCGGTGGCGCGTTTGCCGTCGGATGTGCGTTCGTCCCCGGTGCGAAAGCAATCGGCCAGCAGGACATGGCCGCCGGGCGTCAGCAGGTCGAGGCAGCGTTTCAACCCGTGGTCCAGCGCGATGTACTGGAAGCTTTCCGAGAACAGGCACAGGTCGTAGGGGCCGCTGCCGGTGAAATCCTCATACCGGCATTCGTGGACCGTTGCGCCGGGCGCGTTGACGCGGCAGCGTTCGGCCAGTTGCGCCGACGGAATGACGATCTCGACCGAGTGGCCAAGCGCCAGCAGGCGAGCGGCGGTTTCGCCCGCGCCGCCGCCTATATCGAGGATCCTCAGCGGGCCGTCCGGCAGGTGGCTGAACAGCAGATCGGTATAGGCGGCTTGCGCCCGGCCCAGATTCTCGGCCCGCACGTCCAGCCCGTCCCACAGGCCATAGTGCAGGTTTTCGTGCCCGGTCAGCCAGCGAATGACCTCGAGGCTGATATCCAGTCCGACGGCGCGGCTGTTGGTTTTAGAATTGCTCATGACCGGGTCCATAGCGGATGGGCGCGGGGTGGGGAAGCCTCAGATATAGGGGCCGAGTTCGCCCAGCACCTGCGCATAGACCGCGCGCTTGAAAGGAACGATGCTGGCAAGCATGTCGGCGGGCGTCATCCACTTCCAGCGGGCAAATTCGCGGGGTGGTCCGGCGATGTTGACGGCCTCATCAGGGCCGTCATAGCGCATCAGGTACCAGCGTTGCTTTTGCCCGCGAAACCGGCCTTTCCAAAGCACCGGAACCAGATCGGCCGGTAGATCATAGGTCACCCAGTCGTCCATCCTGCGTTCGACAGTAACCGCATCCCCGGACAGGCCGGTTTCTTCCCAAAGTTCACGCAACGCCGCCTTTTGCGTGCCCTCACCGGGATCGACGCCACCTTGCGGCATTTGCCACGCACCGGGGGTATCGACGCGTTCGCCGCCGAATATCGTGCCATCCGGGCGCGCCAGAACGATGCCGACGCAGGGGCGGTATGGCAGCCTGGCAATCTGTTCGGGGGTCATGTCGTCGCCCTTCTGTGGCAAGGGGCCGAACGTTAAACGCCGGCCCCCGTTTCGTTGTGTCGCGACACCCGCGATGGCCACCGACCACCGCGATGTCAGGTATTACGGCGCCGCGCTGGCAATTGCCGACAGCCCTTTGAGCAGGTCGATGGCGTAAGCCAGCTGAAAATCCTGATCGCGCAGTTTCGCGGCCTCTTCTGCCGTGGCCTGTTCTTCCAGGATGATCTGACGCTCATCTTCACTGATCGAATCGTTGTCGAGGGATCCGCGCAGGTCAGCTTCGCTGCGCTGGCGGCTGTCCTCGGCCTCCTCCTCGGTCGCGGCCGGCTGGCGCGGGGGCTGGGCCACCACGATGTCGGGCGACACGCCCAGCGACTGGATCGACCGGCCCGACGGTGTGTAATAGCGCGCGGTGGTCAGGCGCATGGCGCCGTCTCCGCGCAGCGGCATTACGGTCTGGACAGACCCTTTGCCGAAGGATTTGGTGCCAACAACAATGGCACGGCGGTGATCCTGAAGCGCACCGGCGACAATTTCCGAGGCCGAGGCCGAGCCGCCGTTGATCAGCACCACGATCGGCTTGCCCATCGCCAGATCGCCCGGTGTTGCATTGTTGCGTTCGCCGTCACTTGGGTCACGGCCCCGGGTCGACACAATCTCTCCGGCGTCGAGGAATGCGTCCGAGACCTTGATGGCCTGGGTCAGCAGACCGCCAGGGTTGTTCCTGAGGTCCAGAATGAAGCCGTTCACCTTGTCCATTCCGCCCGCAGCCTCGACCTGTTCGGCCAGCCCGTCTTCCAGATTGGGATAGGTCTGATCGTTGAAGGTGGTCACGCGCAGAACCACGGATTCGCCTTCGGTCCGGGTGCGCACGGCGGTCAGTTTGATAGTGTCGCGGATGATCGAGATATCGAAGGGATCGTCCACACCTTCGCGCACCAGCGTGATGATGATCTCGGACCCGACAGGGCCGCGCATCAGCTCGACCGCTTCATCAAGTGTCAGGCCCAGCACGCTTTCGCCATCCACATGGGTGATAAAATCGCCAGCCTCGACGCCGGCCGCATCCGCTGGCGTGTCATCCATGGGCGAGACGACTTTTACAAAACCCTCTTCCTGCGTCACCTCGATCCCGAGGCCCCCGAAAGAGCCGCGCGTCTGAACCCGCATATCGGCGGCATCATCTGGCGACAGATAGCTGGAGTGCGGGTCGAGAGAGGTCAGCATGCCGTCAATCGCCGCCTCGATCAGCGCACCTTCGTCGACTTCTTCGACATATTGGGCGCGAATGCGTTCGAAAATGTCGCCGAACAGGTCAAGCTGTTCATAAACGTTGGTTTTGCGCGCGGTTTCCTGTGCGATCAGCGGACCGGCGACCTGTGTCGTCAGAACCGCGCCGCCCAGAATGCCGCCGACGATGGCAAATGCGATCTTTTTCATCTTGTTGTCCTACTCCCTGCCGGTGGCGAACCAGGTGGCGGGATCCACCGGGTCGTCCCCCTGTCTGAGTTCCATATAAAGCGTTTCTGTCTGCTGCTGACCACCGCTTTGCGACTGGGTGGCCGTCAAATCCGTGTCTGCCTCTTTCGATCCGCCCATCAAGCCCACCGGGGTACCCTGTGGCATGACATCCCCGACCTGACCATACACTGTATCAAGCCCGGCAAGCACCAACAGAAAACCCCTGGAGGGTTCAAGCACCATCACGTTTTTGTAGTCCAGCAGCGGACCCTGATAGCGGATTGTCGCCTGCCAGGGTGCTGTGACAAGGGCGCTGGGCTCGGTCGCGATCAGCAATCCGGGGCGAGTAATTCCGGCAGCGTCGGCTTCGCCCGAGGCGCGGATGACCGTGCCATCGACTGGCATCGGCAGCGTGCCGCGGGCGGCTGGAAAGGCGCGCGGGGCGGGGCGCGGCCCCTTTTTGGCATCGGCTTCGCGCAGGGCTGTGGCAAAGCCTTCCAAGGTGTCGGCGCTTTCGGCCAGGGCGCTGAGCGCGTCGGGGTCATCGACCAGGCGGCGCGGCAGTGCGCCGCGTTCGTCAACCGCCCGACCCAGCGCGGTTCGCGCCGCGCGCACGCCGTCGAGCCCTTCGGTCAGCTTTTTGGCCGCGCGCTCCTGCAACTCCCGCAGCGCGGCCACTTCGGCCATTTGCAGCTTCAGCTTGTCCAATTCGCGCCGCAGACCGGGTGTCATATCAGACAGCAGCATGCCTGCATGAAGCGTATCGAGCGGCCCCGAGGGGTGCAACAGCAGCGTGGTTTCCGGCGCTGATTGCAAGATCTGCAACACGCCCAGCAACCGCGACAGTTTCTGATTGTCCGCCGCAAGGCTGTCGCGCAGGCCCTGTTCCCTGGCGGCGACATCGCGGATGCCTTCGCGCAGCGCGGCCAAGCCAGCCTCGTAAGCGGCGACTGTGCGGGTCAGGGCGGCGACGCGGTCGGGGGCTTCGCGGGCGGCGTTCAGCGCGGCGGCCGCGCGGTCAAGCTGATCCACGGCGGATCGTGCGGCTGTGGCGGCGTCGCTTTGTGCCCAAACCGGTGACGCCAGCGTCAGCCACAGACCCAGCAGCAGGCCTGCCCGCCTCATCCGATCAGGCTTTCGCCGGTCATCTGGGCGGGCTTCTCCTGGCCCATCAGGTCCAGCAATGTCGGGGCCAGATCCGCCAGCCGCCCGGCGCGCAATGTCGCCCCGGGCGCACCGCCCACCAGCGCCACAGGCACCGGGTTTGTGGTGTGCGAGGTATGCGGCCCGCCGGTTTCGGGGTCGATCATCACTTCGCAATTCCCGTGATCCGCCGTGACGATCATCGCGCCACCGACCGTTTCCAGCGCTGCCACAACGCGCGAAAGCCCCTGATCGACGGCTTCACAGGCCTTGATGGCCGCGCCCAGATCGCCGGTGTGACCGACCATGTCGGGGTTGGCATAGTTCACCACGATAAGGTCGTAACCATCGCCAATCGCCGCGATCAGGTGCTCGGTCACCTCACCCGCCGCCATCTCGGGCTGCAAATCATAGGTGGCCACTTTGGGGGATGGGGCCATGTAGCGGTCTTCGCCCGGTTCGGCCGCTTCCTGACCGCCGTTCAGGAAGAATGTGACGTGGGGGTATTTCTCGGTCTCGGCGATGCGGAACTGGCGCAGGCCATTCTGTGCCACCCAGGACCCGAGTGTGTTTTCGATGCGACCCTTGGGAAACATCGCTGACATGAAGGCGCTGTGCGCGTCCGAGTAATCCACCATCCCCAGCAGGGCGACCCAATGCGGACGCGCAACAGTGTCGAAGGCGTCAAAATTGTCGGCGCCGACTGCGCTTAGAATCTCGCGCGCACGGTCGGCCCGGAAGTTGAGGCAGAACAGACCGTCTTCATCCCTGGCACCGGCATAGGCGCCGATCAGGGTTGGGGCGATGAACTCATCCGTTTCGCCGCGCGCATGGGCGTCTGCGACCGCTTGTTCGGCAGTCGCGGCGGTTTGATCGGCCTGGCCCCGGATTATCGCGTCATAAGCGCGCTGCACCCGGTCCCAGCGGTTGTCGCGGTCCATGGCATAATAACGCCCCGTCACGGTTTCGATCCGCGCGCCTTCGGGCAGTTTGGTGTTGAGTTCGGCGATGAACCCCGCCCCCGAGGTTGGGGCCACATCGCGCCCGTCGGTGATCGCGTGGATCGCGACGGGCACGCCTTCACCGGTCAGCGCGCTGGCTGCCGCGACGATATGGTCGAGGTGCCCATGCACCCCGCCATCGGACACCACGCCCAACAGATGCGCCGTGCCACCTGTGGTTTTCAGTGCTTCGATGAAGTCGATCAACTCGGCATTTTCAAAGAAACTGCCATCTTCAATCGCGAGGCCGATCTGTCCCAGATCCATCGCCACAACCCGGCCCGCGCCGATATTGGTGTGCCCGACCTCGGAATTGCCCATCTGCCCGGTCGGCAGGCCGGCATCCGGCCCATGGGTGATCAGCGTCGCATGCGGGCAGGTCGCCATGATCCCGTCGAACGTGGGCGTGTGCGCCAGAACCGGCGCGTTGGCGGTTGCCTCCGCGCTTAGGCCCCAGCCGTCGAGAATGCACAGAACGACAGGTTTCTGGGTGGGCATGCGCGAAGGCTCCGGGTGGTGTCGGGCGCAATCTAGGGCGAGGCCCGCCCATGGGCAACCGGATCACGGGGTCGCGCGGCAGGGTTTTGTCGTATCCATCGCGAAACCGCTCATTTTTGTGGCGGATTAATGGGGCCTGACCCTAGGCCAATGGTGGCGCAAATGCGTCCATCACCCGGCTGATTTGCATGGTGGGCTGAATATCGGTGTAGTTGGGAATGTCGCCTTGGATCTCGGCCGCGTTTGGTCCGTAGGATGATTTGAAGTCCTCGACCGAGTCAAAATACAGATTGGCAATTGCAACGTAGGTTGGATTTGAGCCGGGTTCGCGACCGCTGAACCCGTGTTCAATCTCATATCCCTTCAGCGCCGCCCCCAACAATTTGCGCGCCCAGGGGCGTGTTTGTTCACGTAATAGTCGATATCGAAGCGCCCGGTTTCGCTGTGGGGGTACTTGAGGCTGATTTTGATCAAGATGTCCGTCTTTGCTTTGGATTGCTTACGTTCAACCTAATGCGTTTCGCGCTTGGCCTGAAACAGAAATCTCTGCCAATCGATCAGTAAATTTCTGATATCGAACGCGATTTCTGGCCCGGGCAAAGGGGCGCAACGTTCCACATGGGTCCGCCGGATAGAGGTTATCGTTACAACCAGGCAGACACAGCCCGATCAAACACGGTGATAGGGCGCCCCGGCCAGGATCGATGCGGCGCGGTATAGCTGTTCGGTCAGCATGACGCGGGCCAGTATATGCGGCCAGACCATGCGGCCCAGCGATAATGTCAGATCGGCACGCGCCACCAGATCTGCGTCCAGCCCGTCGGCGCCGCCGATCAGGCAGGCCAGATCACCGCGTCCGTCGTCGCGCCAGCGTGCAAGCTGGGCCGCGAATGCGGGCGAGGGCATCTGCTTGCCGCGTTCATCCAGCGCACAAATCACGGCGTTGTCGGGAATGGCGCGGGCCAGCAGCGCCGCTTCGGCCGATTTGCCGCCGCCTTTCTTATCCTCAACTTCTGTGATGGTTGCCGGGCCAAGCCCCAGCGCGCGCCCGGTCCTGTCGAACCGGGTCAGATAGTCGTCGATCAAATCACGTTCGGGGCCGGCGCGCAGGCGGCCCACGACGCACAGATGCAGCCGCATCAGCCGCGCTTTGCGGCCTCAGCCGGGTCAAGCCACATCTTTTCCAGCTGATAGAATTCGCGCACTTCCGGGCGGAACAGATGCACGACGATGTCGCCGACATCGACAAGCACCCAATCGCCCGTGTCCTTGCCTTCCAGGCGCGCGGCGCGTCCGTGGTCCTGTTTGAGGTGATCCACCAGATGGTCGGCCATCGCGACAACCTGGCGCGAAGATCGCCCGGAAGCGATCACCATATAGTCGGCCATCTCGGACTTGCCGTGCAGGGCGATCTGCACCACATCCTCGGCTTTGTCATCGTTGAGCGATTTCAGAATCACCGCCAGCAGAGCCTCGCTGGTCAGTGGGATGGTATCCGCAGTCACGCCGGAGTACCGTTCAGCCCGACCGCCATTGGCGCCCTGGGCCGTCGAAGTGGAAATGGACAGATTGTCGTCCTCCTGACTTGCGCGCCGCCAATCCCCGACGCCGGGATACACCAGATGTAGCATCGGGGGGGCGGCATCTCAATAACGTGCGGGAAAAACCCCGGTTGGCTGTTGCTTGCGGGAATCACCGCCCGGTGATGCATCCGGGATGGTGCGACGGCGGGCGGGGCCCTCTGGCGCGATGCCCGGCAGAATTTGAGTGGCCTTCCCCGGGGCAGCGGGTAACATACAGGCTTGAAGAACGAAAAGCAGGGCTGCGACATGACCGACCACATCCGATGGGGCATTCTGGGGGCTGCGAATTTTGCGCTTAACCATATGGGCCCGGCGATTCACGCGGCCCGTGGTGCTGCGCTGAGCGCGCTTGCGACCGGCGATCCGGCCAAGGCGGCCGGGTTCACCGCTTTCGCGCCGGGATTACGGGTTCATGACAGTTACGACGCGCTGCTTGCGGATCCGGATGTGGATGCCGTCTACATCCCGCTGCCCAATCATCTGCATGTCGAATGGTCGCTGAAGGCGCTGGCTGCGGGCAAACATGTGCTGACGGAAAAGCCGATGACGCTGCGGGCGGACGAATTCGACGGGCTGATTGCGGCGCGCGATGCCTCGGGCCTGTTGGCGGCCGAGGCTTACATGATCGTGCATCACCCGCAGTGGCAGCATGCGCGCGATCTGTTCGCAGACGGGGCCATCGGCCGGTTGGTGCGCGTTGACACGACCTTCACGTATGACAACCGCAGCGATGCGGACAACATCCGCAACCGGGCCGATACCGGCGGCGGCAGCCTGCGTGATATCGGGGTGTACACCATCGGTTCGGCCCGCTTCGTGACGGGCTTGGAAATGTCAGACGTGCGTGCCTCGATAGATCGGGAAAACGGGGTCGAGGTGACCTGCGAAATGCAGGCCCGTTTGGGTGCGGCGCGGTTCACCGGATATACCTCGATGCGCGCGCATCCGCGACAGGAGGTGTGCTTTCATGGCGACAAGGGTGTGATCCGCATGGTGACGCCGTTCAACACCAATGTTTTCGGTATGGCGCAGGTGGTATTGGAGCGTGGCGGGCTTGAGGTGTTGACGCGCCGCTATCCGGACGTGAATCACTATGTTCAGCAGGTCGAGAATTTCTGTGCCAGCCTGCGCGACGGGGTCGCCTATCCGTGCCCGCTGGAATTCAGCCGTGGCACGCAGGATGTGATCGACGCCGCGCTGGCCGCGGATTGAGGGAGGGTGAGATGCCGGATCAGGAACAGAAATTCGAAGGCCGGATGCATGGGCCGCAGGACCCGGTCGAAAAGGACGGTCTGTTTATCCGGCTGATTTATATGATCCTGATCGCGCTTATGATCTCGATCGCGCAGACGGTTCTGGGGCTGGCCACGATCATCCAGTTCGTGCTGATGGTGGTCAACAAGGGCACCCCGAACGAGCGGTTGGCGGATTTCGGTGAATCGCTTGGGATCTGGGTTGCCAAGGCCGCGCGCTATCAGACCGCAGCGAGCGAGGTGAAACCCTGGCCCTGGACCGAGCTGGATTGAAACGGCTCGGGCACTGACGGATGCCGCGCCGTACCCTGAAACACCGCGCAATTCGTGCGGCCATTCCACTGCGCCGTCGCAAAAGCGTCATCACGACGGTGTCTGCCAATAAGGTGACATTGCAGATCGGGGATCGCACCTGGTTTGTTGAGGTTGACCGCGATCTTCCGCCCTTTAAAACCTATGATTTTGTGGCCTGGATTGCAGGCGCGCTGTCGCTGCAAAAAGGTCTGCCGCTTCGGCTGGACCTTCCCGTTTCGCAAGGTACTGCGTTATCGCTTGCGCGGACATCGGCCCTTTGGATGGTGCGTATGCCGGGCGATTGCCATCCGATGAACCTGGAACTTTGCAATATCGTTCCCGATCCGCCGCAACCAGAAACGGGCGGCATCCTGTGCCTGAGCGGTGGCGTTGATTCAACGTATGCGGCAATTGAAGCGTCCCGTGAGCGCGCTTATTCCCATGGCGTTTTGTTGCATGGCATGGATATTCACTTCACGGATTCCCAGGCGTTTGCGGGCCGTCGTGAACGGGTCGCTCGGATTGCGCAGTATTTTGGGCTGGACCTGATGACGGTGCGGACCAACATTCCAGCCTCTTTCAGGCCGTCGAAATCCTTTCTTCCGATGCTGCTGAATTGTATTTTGTTCTACGCTGGCAATGGTTTGTCACGCGGCGGCTTTGCGGCAGACAATACGCCCGACTATGGTCTGATGATTGAGCCCGAGGCCAATATTCTGGGTGTCGAGACGTATTTTCAATCGCCCTCCTTCGCGATTGATTATCTGGGCTGGGCGCAGACCCGCGCGGAAAAACTTGCCGCGATCCATGCGTGTTCGCCTGCCTTGCTGGCGGACCTATGCGTCTGCCAACTGCCCCGGCCAGACGGCGGTAATTGTGGTGAATGCGAAAAATGCATGCGCAATCGGTTGGCATTGGAAATCTGCGGGCTGGATCAAAGGCTGACATTTCCGGACCAGCGCGACACGATCGGATTTTACGAGGATTTGACGCGTTCCGACCCGGTTCTGGCCCGTCTAGGGATGTTGCAGACCGAGCAACTGGGTCTCGCGCTGCCCGAGGGGGAAGATCGGCGCAGATTGCTGGCCCGGGCGGAGGATCTGCGCAAACGCCATATTGGCCATCGCGCGCCCTGATGGCCGTCGGTCCTCAGGCAGATCAAGCATAAGGGGCAATCATCACGAAAAAACGGGCGCAAAAACTGCGCCCGCTTTGTTGGTTCGCCGACAAGTTTACCTCAGCGTGGCAAGCGCGCCTGAGATGGCCGAGCGGCTGGCACCCCGTGCCGTCTGCGTCGAGGAGTTGAGCGGCTTGCCCTTGGCATTGCTGCCAACCGGAATTGTCAGCCCGACGCTGACGGAATCGATGTCCGCCGTGTCGATCCCAAGAAGCCCGTCCAGCGCCAGTTCGGTCTTGGTGAACTCGAGGCTGACAACAGCAGGAATGCTGGTCTGCATCGCATAAGTCGCGCCAATCGTTGCCTGGTTGGCGTAAAGATCGCCACCTGCCACCAGCGAGCCACCAGTGTTCAGACGACCCAGCGAGCCGTAGAAGGCAAGCCCGTTCCCGGTGCGGTATTCTGCGCCAAGACCCAGGAGCGTCAGGTCAAGATCATCGCCGCCACCTTCGAGGTGCGTATTGGCGATGTGACCAAACACCTCCATGTCGGGCGAGACATCATAGGAAAACGAGGCGCCGACATCGCGGATATCAACATCGCCAAGGCTTGGGTCTGAATCCGATTTGCCAAAGAATGCTTCTGCCCAGAGAGGCCCGGATTCATAGCCACCAAAAAGGCCGACGCTGTGCGTATCAATGCCGAAATTGATCGGAAGACCCGTAATAGCCACATCCAGATCACCCGAGCGATAGTAGGCACCGATGTAGCCGCCATTGCCGAAATGATACGACGGGTCGATGCCCAGGCTGATCAGTTCTGCCCCAAGCTCGAAGCCGCCGACGTCGATATCGGTCTTGGAGAACCCGAAACTTACGTCAACATTGACGTTCTCTCCGAGAGAGATGTCAGATTCGATATCGAACGTTTTGGTCGTCAGATCAATTGCGCCCTCGATGTCAGCCGTGCTGTAGCCGAACGTGAATGTCGAGGAGATGGGATCGTCCGATGATTCGTCAAAACCAGCGGCGGTCGCGCCGATTGGAATCGCGGCAAAGATGAGATGATGGGTGTAATTAGGTGTTTGATTTGCATGGCTAAAGTTCTGGGTGGCTAGGATTAACCAAATGTTAACGCTTTTGTAGAGTGGATTGAAATGCCGCTGTACCAAATCCGGGCCAGAATGGCTTACGCTATGGTAACTTGGCAACATGTGCGCGGGCCGTTGACCTGCTTTCAGGTGCGGCAGACCCAGGCCCGCAACATCCATCAGCGGGGATGTTTCGGCCAATTTCGGGTGTATTGGCGTTGGTGGTGATCGGTCGGCGTAGGGGTGTTCGTTCGCGCCAGAGGCGTTCACTCCATCCCTTCCAGCTCCTCGATCATCGCCTCGATCATGCCCAGACCTTTGTCCCAGAACGCCGGGTCGCTGGCGTCCAGGCCGAAAGGCGCCAGTAGGTCTTTGTGGTGTTTGGACCCGCCCGCCTTCAGCATGTCGAAATACTTCTGCTGAAAGCCCTCGCCGCCTTCTTCGTAGACCGCATAGAGTGCATTCACCAGGCCGTCGCCGAAGGCATAGGCATAGACGTAAAAGGGCGAGTGGATGAAGTGCGGGATGTAGGACCAGAACGTCTCGTACCCGTCCATGAAGTCAAATGCCGGGCCAAGGCTTTCGCCCTGTACGGACATCCAGATCTCGTTGATCTGGTCGGGGGTCAGTTCCCCTTCTGCGCGGGCGGCGTGGAGCTTGCATTCGAAGTCGTAAAACGCGATCTGGCGGACCACGGTGTTGATCATATCCTCGACCTTGCCAGCCAGCAGGATCTTGCGCTCGCCCGCGTCTTTGGCCCCGTCCAGCATCTTGCGGAAGGTCAGCATTTCGCCGAACACGCTGGCGGTTTCGGCAAGGGTGAGGGGGGTTGAAGACAGCATCTCGCCCTGATCGGCGGCCAGAACCTGATGCACGCCGTGGCCCAGTTCATGGGCCAGCGTCATCACATCGCGCGGTTTGCCCAGATAGTTCAGCATCACATAGGGGTGCACGGTTGTGGCGGTCGGATGGGCGAAGGCGCCGGGTGCTTTGCCGGGTTTCACCGGCGCGTCGATCCAGCCTTTTTCGAAGAACGGCGTGGTCAGATCAGCCAGGTCGGGCGAAAACGCGGCGTAGGCGTCGGTGACGGTCTTTCGCGCCTCATCCCAGCCGACGATCCGGTCGGTTTCCATAGGCAGGGGCGCATTGCGGTCCCATACCTGCATCCGATCCAGACCCAGCCATTTGCGCTTTAGCTCGTAATAGCGGTGGCTGAGGCGCGGGTAGGCGGCGACAACGGCGTTCCTCAGCGCCTCGACCACTTCGGGTTCCACATGGTTGGCCAGATGGCGGTCCGCCTGCGGGCTGGGCATCTTGCGCCAAATGTCCTCGATGGATTTTTCCTTGGCCAGCGTGTTGGTGATCCGGGCGAACAGCTTGATGTTCTGGCCGAAAACATGGGCGAGCGCATGGCTGGCCGCTTCGCGTTTGTCGCGGTCCTGATCGGTCAGGAAGTTGAGGGTGGCTTCCAGGCCCAGCGTTTCGCCGTTCACGTCGAATTCCAGCCCGGCCATGGTTTCGTCGAACAGCTTGTTCCAGGCGGATGCGCCGACCACGGATTGGTCGTGCAGGAATTTTTCCAGCTCATCGCTTAGCTGGTGCGGCTTCATGGCGCGCATCCGGTCAAAGACGGGCTTGAAACGTTTCAGGGCGGCATCGGCGAACAGCGCCTCATATGCGGCATCGTCGATCCGGTTGAATTCAAGGCTGAAGAACACCAGCGGCGTGGTCGCGTTGGTGATCCGGTCCTGGCAGTCGGACATGAACTTGGCGCGCTCGGCGTCGGTGGTGACCTGGTAATAGCGCAGGCCCGCAAATGACATGATGCGCCCGGCGGTGATGTCGATCGCCTCATAGGCGTCGATGCAAGCGCGCATGGCGGCAGCGTCGAGCGTTGCCAGCTTGCCTTCGTAGGAGGCCGCGAAATCGGCGCAGGCGGTATCCAGCCAGTCCAGATCGCGGGCCAGTTCGGGCGCGTCCGGTGCTGGGTAAAGGTCGCTGAGGTCCCATTCGGGCAGATTGCCAAGGGCATCGCCCCCAGTCGCATTGGCATCAAAGACGGGGCGGGTCGAGGGCAGCTGCATCGGGGACTCCTGTGACTGAACGCGTCACAGATAGGGCGGGCCGGGCGCGGGGGCAATGCGCCCGGTGCATTGGTCACCGCTTGTTGTTTCGCCGCGCCCGGCTGACGCGGCGCAGGGCGCCACCAGCGTCGACGTTCAATGGCAGGTTGGCGGCCCATTCAACCTCGGCGCGGACCACGCCGATATCATTCAGCACGTGGTCGTCCAGATCCAGCATGCGGCGGAACTTGCGGCGGCTGTTGAACGCGGATGCACGGGCCAGAAGGCTGCTGTCGAGGTTGGCAATGGGGTGGCCGGTGGTGATGGCTGCATCGGTCATGGCGGGGGCCCTTGGAGTTGATGGCGGGATCATGTGGAGTTCCGGTGAATCAATCAAACGAATAGTATTTAAGCTATTTGTCAGAAATTTTGTGAGAGCGCGTTTTCACTGGCTTTGGTCAGGTCCGGCGATCCGGCCTATATGGCGCGCTAAAGCGCCCGCCTGATTACCTTAGTCGCCACTGGAATGGCCTGCGCCTGGTGCGCGCCCTGCTTTGGACGGACGATCTTCTTCTGGCAATATCGCAGATTAAGTGGGTGATGCGCTGGTTTTTTGCTGCGAAGGCCGCGCAGGAAGGCGCGAAACTCCAACATCCGTATCAGACCAAATGGCGCCGCAGTTAGCCCCGCAGCCCGGCCAGGGCCGCGCCGAGGTCCAGCGCGCCATCATACAGCGCCCGCCCCGAGATTGCGCCAGATATCACGCCGGTCTGTTTCAGGCGCATCAGATCGTCCATCGAGGATACGCCGCCGGACGCGATGACGGGAATGTTGACGGCGCGGGCCAGCGCCTCGGTCGCCTGAACATTGGGGCCTTGCATCGCGCCGTCGCGGTCAATGTCGGTATAGATGATTGCGGCGATCCCGGCGTCCTCGAACTGGCGGGCGAGGTCGGTGACATTCACGTCGGTCTCTTCCGCCCAGCCGCGGGTCGCGACGCGGCCATTGCGGGCGTCCAGGCCCACGGCGATCCGGCCCGGGTGGGCGGCTGCGGCCTGTCGCACAAGATCGGGATCCTCGACCGCGACGGTGCCAAGGATCACGCGGGCGATGCCGGCCTCCAGCCAGCGTTCGATCGTCGCCATGTCGCGAATGCCGCCGCCCAGCTGGGCCGGCACGTCGGTTGCTGCCAGAATGGCGCGCACGACGTCGCCGTTGACCGGCTGCCCCGCGAAGGCGCCGTTCAGATCAACCAGGTGGAGCCATTCGCACCCCGCATCCTGGAACGCACGCGCCTGTGCCGCCGGATCGTCGCCGAACACGGTTGCGGCCGACATTTCGCCGCGTAGCAGGCGAACGCATTGGCCGTCTTTCAGGTCGATGGCGGGGTAAAGGATCATAGCGTGGCATCCCGTTTGAATTGGCGCTCACCTGCCATGACGACGCAGCGCTGCCAAGGGGGCTTTGTGATGGTGTCGCGCCAAAAAATGGACGCTGCGGACCTCTTGCGAAATACAGTTGCTAGCTTGCTGTGCCGGTTTTTGGTTTTTCCGAGATCTGGGTCAGGAATCCGGTTTCCAGCTCTTTGTTCAGCTCTTTGGCGCGTTCGATGTATTCGGTGTTCTGAACCACCGGGATATCTGGGTTCCAAAGGGGTGCGAGTTCGGCCAGTGCGTTGCGGTCGCCGTGATAGAACAGGCGCTGCGCCTCGGACGCCTCGTATTCAGAAAAGCCGAGGTGTTCCAGCGCGTAGCGGCCCGCGCGCAGGGAGCTGTCGAACATCTCGCGCACGATGTCATTCGCGCCCGCCTGGTACAGGCGATAGGTGTGAACCCGGTCATAGGCGCGCGCGATGATGTGCAGATCGGGGCGTTCGGTGCGGGCGTGTTTGACCAGCTTGATGGCGGCTTCCTTGTCATCAACCGCCACCACCAGTACCCGCGCATTGGCCAGCCCGGCCGAGCGCAGAAGCTCGGGCCGGGTGGGGTCTCCGAAGAAGGCATTGAAGCCGAACTGGCGCATCAGCTCGATGGTTTTCAGGTTGTGATCCAGCACCGTTGTCTTGAACCCGGTGGTCTGAAGCATCCGGTTCACGACCTGACCAAAGCGGCCCACACCGGCAATGATGATCGGCTGGCTTTCGTCAATTTCGTCATGGGGTGTTTCGTCGCCGGTGTCGGCCATCCGGCGCGAGATAACCTCGTAGGCGATGAAGAACAGCGGCGTCAGCAGCATCGACAGCGCCACCACCAGCAGCAGGCTTTCGCCCAGCGGTCCGGGCAGCACCGATTGTTGGAGCGAGAATGAGATCAGCACAAAGCCAAATTCACCGGCCTGCGCCAGGCCGAGCGTGAACAGCCATCGGTCGCGCCCGCGCAGTTTGAAGGCCAGGGCGATGCTGAACAGGACCGTGCCCTTGGTCAGCATCAGCAGCAAGGTCAGCCCGATGATGGTAAACGGATCACCCAGCAGCACGCCAAAGTTGATACCGGCGCCGACGGTGATGAAGAACAGCCCCAGCAGAAGGCCCTTGAAGGGTTCAATGTCGCTTTCCAGCTCGTGCCGGAATTCGGAGCTGGCCAGCAGCACCCCGGCCAGGAAGGTGCCGAGTGCGGGTGACAGGCCGACCATGATCATCAGCACCGCGATGCCGACGACGATCAGCAGGGCGGTGGCAGTATACATCTCGCGCAGGTGGGCGGCGTGGATGAAGCGGAACAGCGGGCGGAAGGCGAATATGCCCAGCAGCACGACGATACCGATCGCGCCGAGTGTGACCAGCGTGACACCCCAGCCCAGCAAACCCTCGACCAGCGACAGGGCGGCTTCGCCGTGGCCGTCTGTTTCGCCATGGGCGTCGCCACCGTGTTCGTCGGCGGCGCCGGGTCCGTACAGCCACGGCATCGCCAGCAGGGGGATCGCAACCAGCATCGGGATGACGGCGATGTCCTGGGTCAGCAGCACGGAAAAGCTCGCGCGCCCTCCACCGGTCTGCATCAACGCCTTTTCGTCCAGCGTTTGCAGCACGATGGCGGTGGATGACAGCGCAAAGATCATGCCGATGGCCAGCGAGGTTTGCCAGGGCAGTCCGAAAAACAGCGCGCCTGCAAAGACGGCCGCAATGGTCAGCCCGATCTGCGCGCCGCCGAACCCCAGCAGCTTGTGACGCATATCCCAAAGGGCGCGGGGTTCCAGCTCCAGCCCGATCAGGAACAGCATCATGACGACACCGAATTCGGCGAAATGTTGCAGGCTTGCGGTTTCGCTTCCGACCAGCCCCAGCAGCGGGCCGATGGCGATGCCCGCAAGCAGATAGCCCAGCACCGAGCCAAGGCCCAAACGCGCCGCAATAGGCACCGCGATCACCGAAGCGCCGAGGTAGATCGTGGCTTGGAACAGGAAACTTTCCATGGAACCTCTCAGGTGGGCGGATACGTCTGGTGGCAGAGTCACATGTTCACTGCGCTTTGCGCAAGGTCTGTCAGGTGGGCAGTGGCGCGTCCGATTTCAGCTGGTTCATCACGATCTGGCTGTGGACCCGCGCGACCGAGGGATGCGCCAGCAATATGTCGTGGACCAGCGTGTTCAGCGCGGCCAGATCGGCGCACCAGACACGCAGCAGGTAATCCGCCGCGCCTGTCATCGTCCAGGCGCCAACGATCTGCGGCTGGGCGGCGACGAGGCGCGCGAAGTTCTGGCCGGTATCGCCGCCGTGGCTGACCATTTCGACCTGTATAAAGGCCTGCACGGTCAGCCCCAGGCGCGCCGGGTCCAGCCGCGCGGTATAGCCTTTGATGAGGCCCGATGCCTCGATCCGTTGCCGCCGCCGCCCGGCCTGACTGGGCGAGAGGTTGATCTTCTCGGCCAGTTGATCGGCGGTGGCATGGGCGTCGGCCTGCAGGGCGGCCAGCAGGCGTTTGTCAGTTGAGTCGAGTTTCATGCGAGTTTTCCGCGTAATTGCCAGTGACATTGTCGCAAATATAGCAGCCTGCTCGGAAAAGCGCCATTATTTGCGCACCGACCGCATGGCAAAACGGGTAGGCTTGCCGCAACTCTCACCTGCCAGCAGGAGCATTTGCCATGGGTCCGTTCCCCCACGACGCGCCGAAAGCCGCAATTACCGCCGAAAACCCCGCCGGGACCGATGGGTTTGAATTCGTCGAATTCGCCCACCCGGAGCCTGAAAAGCTGCGCGAGGCGTTTGCTCGGATGGGCTATGTCCACACGGCCAACCACAAGACCAAGGCGATCGAACTGTGGCAGCAGGGCGATATCACCTATGTGCTGAACGATGAACCGGGCAGCCATGCGCGCAGCTTTGTCGAAGAACACGGGCCTTGTGCACCGTCGATGGCGTGGCGGGTTGTGGATGCGGGCAAGGCGTTTGCCCATGCTGTTGGTAAGGGCGCCGAGCCGTTCGACGGCCCCGGCAAGACCATGCAGGTTCCGGCAATCCGCGGCATCGGTGGCAGCCTGATCTATTTCATCGACCAATATTACGAGGCGAACCCCTATAACGAAGAATTCGACTGGATCGACAAGGCCCATCCCGAGGGGGTCGGCTTCTATTACCTCGATCATCTGACGCATAACGTTCACACCGGCAACATGGACGTCTGGTTCAAATTCTACGGCGATCTGTTCAATTTCCGCGAAATCCGGATACTGTTGAAAAAGTCCGTTGATTGGCCGCGCACGCTCTGATTCACTTGTTTTGAGGGTGGAGGGTTCGGCGATGATGGGTCCAAGGCAAGTTGCGCAAGGCGCGCTGTTCTATGAGTTCTCGATCGAGAGTTTTGTGCCGAAGGATCATCCCGTCCGGGGAATTGATCGCTTCCTTGATCTGACAGGTGTGCGCCCCTTGCTCGCTTCATACTACAGTGCCAATGGCCGCCCTTCGATTGATCCTGAACTGATGATCCGCATGCTGTTGTTGGGCTATTGTCAGGGCATCCGTTCCGAGCGACGGCTTTGCGAAGAGGTTCATGTCAATCTGGCGTATCGTTGGTTTTGTAAGCTTGATTTGGCTGATCCAGTGCCCGACCATTCGACATTCTCTAAGAACCGGCATGGCCGTTTCCGCGAGAGCGGTTTGTTCCGACATTTGTTCGAGGTCGTTTTGCAGCGCTGCATGGATGAGGGGCTGGTTGGCGGCCACAGCTTTGGTGTTGATGCCAGTCTGATCCCCGCGAATGCAAACCAGACGCGCGGCGTTGAAAGCAAAGACGGACTGCCAGCAGATCTGACGTCCCGTGCCGTCGACGAATATCTCGAGACGCTGGATGATGTGGCCTTCGGTGCTGCGACCAAGGTCGTCCCCAAATACATCTCACCGGCTGATCCAGCAGCGCGTTGGACTGGGGCTGACGGGGGAGCCGCCTACTTTGCCTATTCCACTAACTATATGGTCGATTTGGATAATGCAGTCATCGTGGACGTCGAGCCGACGGCTCCGATCCGGCCTGCAGAGGCGCGGGCAGCAAGGGAGATGATCGATCGTGTACATGAGCGGTTTGGCATCAAACCTGACAAGCTTGTGGGTGATACGGGTTACGGATCAGCCGAGATGTTGGGCTGGCTTGTGGACGAACGTCAAATCGAACCCCACATTCCGGTCTGGGATAAGTCAAAACGAACTGACGGCACATTCTCACGCGAAGACTTTGTCTACGACCCGGCGACCGACAGCTATACTTGCCCGACCGGCAAAGCCTTGCAAACATATCGGCGGAACTTCTCAAAACCGCGAAAGCCCAATGGCAGCAAAGACGGGTTCATCAGATACCGAGCCTCAAAGCACGATTGCGACGCATGCCCTCTGAAGTCGCAATGCTGTCCGAAGGACGACGGCAGACGCCTTATGCGGTCCGTTCACGAAGCCGCCCGAGACGTCGCTCGCGATATCCGAAAAACAGATGCCTACATGACGTCGTTCATCCAAAGGCGGAAGGTTGAAATGCTCTTTGCCCACCTGAAACGATACATCGGCGTGCAGATGATGCGGCTTCGAGGACCCAAAGGCGCAACCGAACAGTTCCAACTCGCAGCAACAGCTCAAAACCTCCGGAAACTGGCGAAGTTGGTGCCAGCAACAGTGCCAACGTGAAAGAAAACGGCGCGCGGCCGCCTCTCGCTCAACAACGCGCCGACCAAAACATCGACTTCTTCAACAGTATCTCCGCTTCTTTGACATCGAAGGAAAGTACACCGGACTGCGCAGTCGCGCGCTGACCAGTCCCTGCGGGCGCATCCGCATTCCGATCAACGAAGACCGGGGTGAGACGGGGCAGATCGTCGAATACCTCAAGCGTTATAATGGCGAGGGCATTCAGCACATCGCTGTCGGCGCGCGCGATCTTTACGATGCAACGGACGAGATTGCGCGGCGTGGCGTCACATTCATGCCCAAACCGCCCGAAGCGTATTATGATCAAAGCTACACCCGTGTCGTCGGCCATGAAGAGCCGAAGGACCGGATGATGAAACACGGCATCCTGATCGACGGCGAGGGCGTGGATGACGGGGGCGAAACGCGGATTCTGCTGCAGATATTCTCAAAAACCGTGATCGGGCCGATATTCTTTGAGTTCATTCAAAGGAAGGGTGATGACGGCTTCGGAGAGGGTAACTTCAAGGCATTGTTTGAAAGCATCGAGGCTGATCAGGTGGAGCGTGGGGTTCTGAAGGCCGGATAGGGTAAATCCCGGACCGGACCTGTCCGCCTGGCTGACTCGCAAGGGCCGATGCGGCTGGTCCGCAGCGATCTTCTTTGGCCAGTCCGCATTCCGCATGCTATGTCCGCTGCAACAGACACCAGCGGAGACTGCACAATGCTTCCATTCCCATTTCCGGCGACGGACACCTCGTCGCCGTTCAAATCCATGCGATCCAGCCATCCCTGTTTGCGGGTCCCGGACTATGAGGCAGCAATCGAATGGTATGTGCGCAGCTTTGATTTTCGGGTGGTGAAGGAATGGCCCGGCCCGGATGGGCTGCGTCTGGCCTATCTGGCTGCACCTGGGGACAATGGCGTGCCCGTGCCGGATGATTTCTGGGAATCGCTTGCGCCCGCGCGCTATCATCACTTTGCTTTCTCCGTCCCAAGTCACAAGGACGCGCTGGGCGCCCTGGCTGATCGCGGTGTCAACGTGGTGCAAGCGCCGTTTGAGGTGCCAGAGCTTGGGTACAGCGTTGCATTTGTCGCGGACCCTTGGGGCAATCTGATTGAATTGGTCGAGTTGTCGACATAACGGCGCGCTGCGCCGGGCGATCGCTGGACCGTCCTTCGGTTCGACGATTTGTAATTTGGATTAAGGCGCTGAAACTAAAGTAAAACTGGCGAAACGTATTGCGTCACATCAGCGTCGCGCAGCCGCCCACCTATGCCGCCGGCATCTGTTGCGTCGCACAATGGATACCGCCGCCCATCTCGCCCAGGGCGTCGACGTTCAGCGTAATGACCTCGCGCCCGGGGTAATGTCGTCGCAGCGCGTCCACGGCGATGGTATCGGCTTCGGCATCGCCGAACTCTGCCGCGATCACCGCGCCGTTGCAGACATAGTAGTTCGCGTAGGACGCAACGAAATCGATGCTGTTCACACGTCGCTGCACCGGCTCGGGGATGACCTCAACCTCCAGCCCTGCGGCGACGAGGGCATCATGCGTATCCAATGCGGCGTTGTGAAACGGATCGTGTGGGTCAGGGTCATCGGGCAGGTTCATCAGCACGCGCCCCGGCCCGGTGAACCGCGCCAGGCTGTCGATGTGGTAATCGGTGATATCCGCGTCCCGGACACCGGGCGACCAGATCAACCGCTCGGCCCCATAGGCGGCCAGCAGGCGTGCCTCGATTTCTGCGCGTGTCAGGCCCGGATTGCGGTTGTCGTTTACCCAACTGCTTTCATGGGCCATCAGCAACCGGTGGCCGTCCTGTTCCACGCCACCGGCTTCGCCCTTAAGACCCGTTGGCAAAAGCGGCAGGTCCAGGCGCTGCGCAACCGCACCGGCGATCCTTGCGTCGCGCGTGTGCACTTGTTTTTTGCCCCATCCGTTGAACTGGATATGGCTGATGGCAAGCCCGCCGCGCCCGTCCACCACGAAGATCGGTCCGGCATCGCGGCACCACAGATCCTCGGTCGGGATGTCCCACAGGTCCACCGCCTGCGACAGCTGGCGCCGCGCGCCGGGCTGGTCATCCTTCGCTGCCAGCATCGTCACCGGTTCGAATTCAGCGATGGCATTTGCGATATCCGCGATGGTCTGCTGCGCGAGGTCGAGGAAGGCCCGATCCGGGTGAACACGTCGGCTGACGGGCCATTGCATGAAGCTGCGCTGATGCGGCGCTTCTTCGGGCGGTACGTAATATCCATTCGCAGCTGATCCTGATGCCGGACCGATCCCGCTTGCCGACATTGCCAGCCCTCCGCCAATGAACGCCCGCCGCTTCATCGCGCGCCCGCCGTGCGCCGCCGCGATGCGATAGCCCTGGTCTCTGCCTGATATGATGATGCACAGAAAAAGGGCGCCCCGATGGGGGCACCCTTTGAAACAACGCAAGGTGGTGTCATCAGCCGCGCGGCATTGCCAGTGTGACTGTGCGGCCATCCTTGACGTATTGCAGATCACCGGTGCCGATCTGGGCAACGCGGCCCCCGTCGATGCGATCGCCGACCTTGACCTTGACATAGCGCCCGGACGGCAGGCGCAGCAGGGCGCGGCGGTCACTGGGTGAGCCATAGACACCGATCAGGTTCAGACGGCTCAGCGTGATGGCATCTGTTTCGGTCGCGGTGCGTGCGACCGACGCGCGGGTCGGGATCGACGGATTCGCGGTGGCAGGGGCTGCCGCAGGCGTGGCCGAGGTTTGCTGCGTCGGCTGCGCGGGCGCGCTGGGCGCCGAGGCCGCCACGGTGGCCCGTGCCTGTGCCACGCGCTGCACCAATGAGGCAGGGCGCGCCTGCGGGATCAGCGACGTGGACGAGAATTGCGCCTCGGGCGTGGTCGATGTGTCTTCGGCACTGGCCGCGTTATCCGCGTCGGCCACCTGAGCCAGCGTGTCCGAGACTGCCGCCTCAAGATCGGCTGCATCGGCGGCGGCTGTTTGCACGGTGCCATCGGCGGGCTGCGATGCAGCCTCGGCCCCGTCGGTCGGCTGTGCCAGAAGGCTGGCAGGGCGCGCGCGCGGCTGCGGGTCATCCTCAAGCGCGGTCTGGACCGCGATCGCGGTGGCGGCCCCGGCGACGGCGGCAATGATCTGCGGGTTCCTGGCAGGCACTTTGGTCGGCTGGCCCGCGAAGACAATCACGCCATCCGGGGTCACCGCGCCGTCTTTGGTTGCCACGACGAAACCGTCTTCGCCGAATTCATAATCGGTGCCGAAGGGGGCGGGCGTTGCCAGCGGAACCGGCGCCTCGTCTTCGACCAAAAGCCGCGCCAGCGGTGGGGCGATGGCATCTTCGGCCGGGATGCGGTGATCGACCGAGGCTATGACGATGTCGTCGCTTTTCTCGGTCGGTTGGTCGCCTGGACGCGCCGGAGGCGGGTTGTCGCTGGCCATTGCGGCGGCCGTTGCGGCTGCAATCGGATCGACGGCTGGTGTGGTATCACCGGCGCTGTTGGGATCGGCCGAGGCAAGCTCGGTCCCTCCGTTGCCCAGATCAACTGGCGCAAGACCGGCGATCGAGGCGGGGCGCGGCACCGGCGCTTCCGAGCCGCGCGCGGGCAGGCCGGCGGCGGCATCGGCCAGCGCCAGTTCGACGCTTGGCGGCTGGTCGCCGGTGGTCCCGGCGATGTCATCGCCCGATACCAGCATATAATAGGCGCCCCAGACGCCACCGGCGATCAGCAGCAGCGCGCCGATTGCGGCGGCCAGCGGCATGATCGGGACGCGGCGCCCCTCATCAGCTTCACGTGCGCCGAAGACGGTCATCTGTTCGGTTTCGGACAATTGCCGCCGGGCAAGTCTGGTGCCCAGGATGCCCCGGCCTTTTTCGGCACCGGGTGCGTCCGGTGTAAGCGAGGCGGCGGCTGCGGTTGCGACACCCTGGTCGCCCCCGGTCATTGCGCCCTGCGCGGGATGTCCTGCGCCGGGATAGGGGCTGGAGTCGGCGCCATAGGCGGCCGCGTGCGGCTGTGGCTGCCTGCCCTGGGCGCGCGGATCCCGGGGGTCCATCGGTTGTTGTTCGCCACGGCGGCGCGGGTCCGGCTGGGCACGCTGGAATTGCGCGTTGCCTTCGGGCGGCCGTTGCCGGGCGACGAATTCCGCACCCGGCGCGGGCCGGGGCGCGGATTGGCGTGCCTGATGCTGATCCGGGTGTTGGCCCGCATGCTGAGGCCCCGCATTTTGGGGCGCAGCGCGTCGCCGTGGGGGTGGCGCGTCAGCTGTGCGCTGCGGGCCGGGCGCCGGGCGCCGCCCCTGACCAAACCGAGGTGTCGGCCCGGCGTCTGGGGTCCGGTTTGGCGGCTGGTTCGGGGTCTGGCCTGCGGCCTGTTCGGGCGCGCGGGCAACCGGTGTCGCTTTGGCGCGGCGCGGCGCGGCCTGCTGCGTATCGCCGCGCGGTGTTGCGGCGCGCGGGTCGTTGCGGGGCTGGCGCATGTCCGGCGCGTCCGTAGGCACAGACCCGGCTGGCGGGGTTGGCTGCGGACGGGCTTGGCGCGGCGCTTGCGCCGGGCCTGCGTCACCACGTGCGCGGCCCTCCAGATGTGCCATGGGTGGCAGATCGTCGAGGATATGCTCAGCGCGCGGCGCATCTGCTGCGGGCGCGGCCTGTGCGGGCGTCGCGGCAGGTTTGGTGCGCGGTGCCGTTGCAGCACCACTCAACTTGGGTTCCTGCTTGGTCTGCGCCTTGCGCGCGGCAGAGGTAAACGTTGGCAGGACCGCCCCGGGCGCGGACACTGACGGCGCCTCGCGTTTGGTGGCGCGCAGTTCGACGGAGGGGCCGCGCCTGCTGGCGAATGTCAGCGGCGGTGTCGCCAGGGACGACAGCGGATTTGCGGATGGGGCCGGTTGCGGCGCGGTCGGTTGGGCCGCCGGTTTCGGTGTTGCCCGGGGCGCGGATGCCTGAGGCGCGGACATGGCTGCGGCGGGCGCGGATGCGGGTGGCGCATCGGCTGGCGGATTGCCAAGCGGCATTTGCGCCGGCGCTGCCGCCTCGGGCCGTTGCTGGGATGCAGAACGCCGGTTGCCACCTTGTGGGTTCGGCTTCTTGCGCATCGGCGATTTCATCTGCAGTTCCTGCACATGGGCCGCATAATCGGTGGGGCCGAAATCAGGCTCTCCGTTGAAATCGCGTGCCGAGGGGTGGGCGGCGAAACGCACCGGGTTCAGCTTGAAGTGAACGGCAATCGCCTCGGCCAGGGCGGTCTTGGCGACGATGGCGACCCGCGCGCCGCCGTCTTCCGAGACGAAATCAAATTCGATATCTTCAACCGGGAATGGGGTCGCGGTTTTCAGTGCTTCGCGAATTTCGCGCCGCTTGTTGCCACGGCTGTTGGAGGGCAGCGCGACGGTCAGGAACATCACCTGGCTGGAGGCGACGACAACGGCGGTGCGGATCGAGTTCGGCTCCAGCCAATCGGCGGTGCGGCGAAGCTCGTCCATGCGCTGTGGGCAGCGGGGATCATCGCGGCGTACCGTGCCAAGCGAGTGCCAGGCCCCGAACCGTCGATGTGACAGCGTCAGCGTGTCGGGTGCGATTTCCAGCGCGAAGGTCGGGTTCATGGTCTGGGCCAAGGCTCAATCTCTCATGTTAGTGACGGGCAGACCCCCAAGTCTGCTGAGGCGACAGACTAGACGAAGCTGCCAAAAAGGAAAAGTCTGTACCAAGGACCCGGCGGTGGCGCGCGTCGTAGACAATGTAGAGTGATCAACAAAAGGAAATGCATCATGTTCAGAGTGTTATTGTTCGTCGTTTTGGCAGTGGCTTCACCGGCCGTCGCGCAGGAGGTCACAGCGGGCCGGATGACCGTCAGCGGTGAAGGTAGCGTGGCAATCTCGCCCGATATGGCCTTGATTTCCTTGGGTGTGACCAGCGAGGCGAAGACAGCCGCCGAGGCGTTGACGGCCAACAATTCGAACATGACCGCCGTTCTGGATCGGTTGAAGGCGCGCGGGATTGCGCCGCGTGATCTGCAGACCAGCGGGTTATCGCTGCAGCCGCGCTGGGATCATCGCAACACGTTGCCCGATGGTGGTCAGCGGATCGTTGCCTATGTCGTCTCGAATCAGATCACGGTGCGGGTGCGGGATCTTTCGACGCTGGGTTCGATTCTGGATATCGCCGTTTCGGACGGGGCCAACACGTTTCATAACCTGCAGTTCTCAGTCGCCGAGGACGGCGAACTGATGGACGAGGCGCGCCACCGCGCGGTTGCGGATGCCCGGCGCAAGGCCGAGGTCTTTGCACAAGCTGCGGGTGTTTCGATTGGGGCGATCGTGTCGCTGGACGAGGTGCAGCAAGGGTGCGGGCCGGTGATGATGGCGCGGATGGAAAGCATGGCCGCAGATGCCGTTCCGGTGGCCGAGGGCGAGGTTGCGATTGCGGCGCGCGTCAACGTGGTGTTCGAAATTGAACAGTGAGGGCAGCCGCGCGATGTAAAATCGCGCGGTTCCTTGCCGGGGGCGGTGGCTGGGGCATTCTGCCCCAGACCCCTGAGAGTATTTTTGGCGAAAAGACGGGTGGGCAGCGCGTGCCCCGGGCCGTATCACGCAGGACTGCGGACCGGACCCGGGGTTTGGGCGTTAGCTGACCGCCTTGCTGAGGGCCTGATCGAGGTCGGCTTTCAGGTCCGCGATATCCTCGATCCCGATCGACACGCGCACTACGTTGGGGGCGGCGCCTGCGGCTTCCTGCTGATCGGCGGTCAACTGGCGGTGCGTGGTTGAGGCCGAGTGGATGATCAGCGAGCGGGTATCGCCGAGGTTGGCGACGTGGCTGAAGATTTCCACAGAGTCGATCAGCTTGACGCAAGCGTCATAGCCGCCCTTGACCGCAAAGGTGAACAGAGCCCCGGCGCCGCGCGGGCAGACCTTTTCGATCAGCCCGTGGTAGGGGGAGCTTTCCAGCCCCGCATAAGTGACAAATTCGATGCGGTCGTCTTTTTCGAGCCATTCGGCAAGCTCGACCGCGTTCTCGACGTGGCGCTGCATGCGCAGGGACAGGGTTTCGATACCCATCAACGTGTAGTGCGCGCCTTGCGGGTTCATCGTCATGCCCAGGTCGCGCAGGCCAACAGCGATGCTGTGGAAGGTGAAGGCCATCGGGCCAAGCACCTCGTGGAACTTCAGCCCGTGATATGCCGGTTCCGGCGCGCTGAGCGAGGGGAACTTGTCGCTGGCGGACCAGTCAAACTGACCGGAATCCACCACGCAGCCGCCGGTGACGGTTCCATTGCCGGTCAGGTACTTGGTGGTCGAATGGACGACGAGCGTCGCGCCATGTTCGATCGGGCGGCAGAGGTAGGGCGTGGCAGATGTGTTGTCGACGATCAGCGGAACGCCTGCCTTGTCGGCCACTTTGGCCAGCGAGGAGAGGTCGGCGATATGGCCGCCCGGGTTGGCGATGGTTTCGCAGAAGACGGCACGGGTGTTGTCGTCGATTGCGGCGGCGACGGCATCTGCGTCGTCGATGTCGACGAATTTCGCCTCCCATCCGAAACGTTTGATGGTGTTGCTCATCTGGGTGACGGTGCCGCCGTAAAGGCGGGTCGAGACGACGACGTTCTTGCCCGGACCCATCAGCGGGAACAGCGCCATGATCTGGGCGGCGTGGCCCGAGGAACAACAGACCGCCCCGACGCCGCCTTCCAGCGTCGCGATGCGTTCCTGCAGGACGGCAACCGTGGGGTTGGTCAGGCGGGAGTAGATGTAGCCAACCTCTTGCAGGTTAAACAGCGCGGCGGCGTGATCGGCATCGCGGAACACATAGGCCGTGGTTTGATAGATTGGCGTCTGCCGCGCCCCGGTCGCCGGATCGGGAACCGCCCCGGCGTGAATCTGCAGCGTGTCGAATCCGTATGTGTTGTCGGCCATGGTGGTGTCCCTTCCCTGAAACAAGTCTTAACGGAAGGGTCTATCTGCCGCGCGACTGACGGACAATGGCTTTGACTTCCGGGTGGCACGAAACTTCAGGTTGGTGTTGTGGTGTCTGTGCGGCAAGTACAGTCAATTGTATTGCTGGTCGCTGCCCTTAACCCATTATTTACCCGATTCCCGTTCCTGTGAATTACCGCCTGAATCTCGTGTTGTTCGCTAAGGAATTCCACATGTTCAAAGTCACCTGTCTGGTTGCGTTTTCGTTGGCAACAGTGCCCTCGGCATTGCTCGCTGAGGGCATGTTTGGTGGCGCTGAATTCTCGTTTGGTCAGTATTCAGTGGATGATACTGGTGATGACGAAGGTACGGGTGATCTGGCGACGCTTGAAGGCTATGTCGGGACGGCATTTGGAAACGGGGCTTTTGTCGAGGGTGAGGTTCGGGTGAAACGCGCATCATCGCTGACGGACCCGGGAAGCAATAACGGCCTGCGCGAGGGGCAGTTGGCTGCGTTCCGGTTTGGGCGGATTGTGTTGAAAAACTCCGAAATCAGAGCGTCGCGGATTTCTTGCGAAAACCTATGAAGCGAAATAGTCGGAAAGCTTTGACCACGAGACAGCGCATGGCTGCGCGTGAGCGCATGTAGGCGATTTGGGCCGACCCCCGCGCCAAAAATTTAGGATCGGGCTGCATGGAAAGAAAAATCATCGTTCAGGCCCTAAAACGGAGTTTTTCAACACAATCGGCGGAACATGGGCACCTATTCAGTCGAGGGTATTCTTGGAACGGTAAGTGCCGTTTCAGGTGACAACGACGGACCTGGCGATCCGGAGATTGAGCGTCAGTTTCTGGCTGTTGCGGCCAGTTTGAAAGCCAGCGATCAACTGCGCATCGACGGGTTGCTGGGGCGGATCGACGGGGACACAACGACGTCGGGAAGCAATGGCGATGCCTTTCACGAATTCGATCATGCGTCGATTGATCTGACATATGCAGTTTCGGATCGCTGGGCGATCGGCGTTGGTGCCACGGTCGGTTACGGCAACGTTGATGACGTTCCCAATCCCGGCCGGTTGCATGAGTGGCGGCTGAGCGCCACGCACAGCTTCGCCGATCCGAACATGAGCGCGTTTATCGAAGCGCGTCGATCAAGTTATGACGATCCGGCCGAAAGTGATTATGTCATCGAAGAACATGTCGCGCTTGGCTTTACTTGGACGTTTGGTGATCACGGGGCTGCGCGACAGCGCAACGGAGCCGCATTGCCGAATTATTCCGAATGGCTTGCGATCGCGGATGGCGGATTGGAATAGCGACCAAGTGTCGACGGTAGCATTTTTGAAAACTGCATTAACACTCAGCGCATCCAGAAGCCTTCGCGTTTGATCCGGTTGCGGATGGCGCGTTCGCGACGGGGCAGGTTGTTGCGGTCGAACAGGGCGCGGACTTTTTGGCCGCGACCCTGGAAGATCATGCGTTTGAACGGGTCATAGGCCTTCAGGACTTTCTTGATCTTGTTGGGGGCGGTGACGGCCTCCAACACCTCGACCACATGATCGCTTTCGCGCGCATAAAGCAGGGGCAGGGCGCGGTAGTGGCAGGTGATGTCCCCGTCCAATCCATCGAGGTCTTTGCCGGGGCGCCCGCCGCCAAAGCCATGGATCACCAGCGGCAGGGCGATCTGGTCCAGCCAGGGGTCCATGGACTGGCAGACGATCTGCGGTGTTGGCTCGTCGCGGATGGCGCGCATGGTCTCGACCAGCCTGTCACCGAACGTGACCGGGCAGGGGCCGAAGAACCATCCGGCGTTGAAATAAAGGTATCTCTGCCAGTATTCGTCCGGCTGATCGGGGTCGAGGCTGCTGTCGAAATCCAGGCCGAACTTGTCGTAGAGCGACTTCCAGGTCTCGGCGTAGCCGGGGCCATAAAGCTCGATCGTTGGCCAGGTGTTGGTGCGCCGCATGCTGGCAGCGGGCGGCGCGGTTGCGATCGGCAGGGCGCTGATCGGGCCGGTGATCAGCGTATCAGTGTCCAGGAACAGGAACGGCTGCCCTTCTGGCAAGGCGGACAGGGCTTCGGCCTTGTTGCCATAGGGATAGCTGTGCCCGAAAACCTGGTTGTCAAAGCCGATAACGTCGGCCCCCAGATCGTGCAGCGCTTGCAGGACTGCGGGGTCGTCGATGCCGGGGTCATTGGGCCAAAGCGGGCCGGGGTTGGGCTGGGCGATGAACAGGCGGCCGGCGAAATCTGGGTCGGACTGGCGCAGACTGGCGGCCAGCAGCACAGCCTCGTACTGTAACCGCCCGGCTTGTGCGATTGTGACGATGTTAAAGGCGTTGGCCTGTTTCGTCGGTGCGGGCATTGTCAGCGAACCTGTCACATGGAACCGCCCCGGGGTATAGGGGGCGCAGGACAGCTGCGAAAAGCGAAACCTTGGGGAATTGCGATGATCGAGATGATTTTTCTGGCACTGGTGGGTTTTGGCATCGGTTCGACCGAGCCGAATTTCGCAGCCATGGTGCGGGCCCCTGCTGCGGCCGCTGTTGCGCCTTCGGACGTCGGGGCAAATGAAACAGGCGCGGCGCGCGCACCCGAAGATCAGACCCCGACCGGGAAATTCCTGACTGCGGGCGAGGTGCGCCCGATCCTGGATGCGACCCGGGGAAGCTGGATCGCCGTGCGTGATTACAACGGGCAGGATCTGCTGTATTTCACCCATCTTCTGGCCTGGCGCTGCGGGTTGTGGGAAATCCGCTATGGTCTGAACGGGGCCGCGCCCGATCAACTGTTCGAGGCTGAGCCCTGTTATGTCGATACCGCCGCCCCGGCAGCGATCAAGGCGGACACGCATCTGCCCTATGTCACGCTGCCGCCGGGCAGTGTGGAAACTGTTACCGTGCAACTGCTGTATGACGATGGCGGCACCGATGAGGTGACGTTTGAACGCAAGGCCATCTTGTTGCCCTGACCGGGCAGCGGCTTGGGCGCCGTACCCACGCACGGGTATCAGGCGGTGGCCGAATGAAACCTGCGGGCCGCGCATCTGTCAGATGCGCGGGAATTGCCGGAAAGATGCCGGGTGGCGGCGAAACGCCGCCGATGAACATCCCCCCTCCACATTTCATCGCTTTACGCTTATCTACCATGGCCTGAGGCAGTAGTGGTGGCAGTGTTATGAGTGGTTCGCGAAGCAGAAAACCGCCGTTAAGGGCGGACGCAAGGCATCCGCGCAAGACGGTTGGAAAATCGACAAAACGGCGCAGATCGGCGCGAAAACCGGTTCGCAGGGGCGGGTTTATCGGTGCGTTCTTTCGCTGGGTATTCCGCCTGACAATCGGGCTGATCTGGCGCGGCGCGGTGGTGGTCGGGCTGGTTCTTCTGGCTGTAACGGGTTATTATTTCACGACAATGCCGTCTGTTGCGGCGCTTGTGGACGGGCGCGCGCGCGGCTCGGTCGAGTTGCGCGACCGCTATGACCAGGTGTTCGCATGGCGCGGTGAACAGTTCGGCGGGCATGTGTCGGCGGCCAATGTCTCGGCCCATCTGCGCAATGCGGTCGTTGCGACCGAGGACAAGCGGTTCTATCGGCATTTCGGCATATCTCCGCGCGGCATTGCCAGTGCGATCCGGGTGAATATGCGGGAAGGGCGCGGGCCGCTTCAGGGTCATGGCGGGTCGACCATCACCCAGCAGGTTGCCAAGCTGATCTGCCTTGGCAATCCCTTCGATCCCGGCGCCGGGATGAGCGAGGCCGAATATGAGGCGGATTGCCGTCGCACCACGCTGGTGCGGAAGATCAAGGAAATCCCGTTCTCGATGGCGATGGAGGCGCGCTATTCCAAGGAAGATATCCTGACGATCTATCTGAACCGTGCCTATCTGGGCGCGGGTGCGCGCGGCTTCGAAGCGGCCAGTGCGCGTTATTTCGGCAAATCGTCCAAGGATCTGAATGCGGCGAAATCCGCGATGCTGGCCGGGCTGCTGGTTGCGCCGTCCTATTATGCGCCGACGCGAAACCTTGAACGCTCGCAAGAGCGCGCGTCGCTTGTCTTGGGATTGATGGAGGATCAGGGCTATATCAGCACCGGTGAAATGCTAGCCTCGCGCGACAATCCGGCGGTGTTGTCCCCGGCCGCCGAGGCGCGGGCGGGCGGGTATTTTGCAGATTGGGTGATGGACGCCGGGCCGGATTTCCTGACTGACGAAACCACCGAGGATGTGGTGATCCGCACGACGATGGACCCGGCGATCCAACAAGCTGCCGAAGATGCCCTGCAGGCGGTGTTCGACACTCGCGTCAAGGAAGATTCGGTCGCGCAGGCCGCAATCGTGGTGATGAGTGCGGATGGTGCGGTGCGCGCCATGGTCGGCGGGCGGCAATTCCGCAGTGTGACCGGGCAATTCAACCGCGCGGTGATGGCAAAACGCCAGACCGGATCGGCGTTCAAGCCATTCGTCTATGCCGCCGCGCTTGACCTTGGCGCGCGCGAGGATGACGCCGTTGTCGACCGGCCATTGACCATCGACATTCCCGGCTCTGGGAAGTGGAGCCCCGAGAACTATGATCACAAGTTCGTCGGGCGCATCACCTTCACAGAAGCGCTGGCACAATCGCGCAACATTCCGGCGGTCAAGGTCAGCGAGGCGGTCGGGCGCGATAATGTGCGCGAAGTGGCCGAGCGTTTCGGCATTGTCAGCGATCTTGCCAATGGCCCGGCGCTGGCGCTTGGGGCCTCCGAAAGCTCTCTGATCGAGATGACGGGCGCTTATGCGGGGTTCCTGAACGGCGGATCGGCAGTGAACCCCTATGGGCTGATCGAATTGCGCCTGAAGGGCGATAGTGAGCCAATGATCGGTCAAGAGGGCGGCATTCAGGAGCGGGTGATTTCCCCCGAAGCCGCCGGGCAGCTGGTCTATATGATGAGCCGCGTGATCGACGCGGGGACGGGCACGCGGGCGCGTCTGGGTGATCGGCCTGCGGCTGGCAAGACCGGCACCACGCAGGAGGCGCGCGACGCCTGGTTTCTGGGCTTCACGGCGGATTATGTGACCGGCGTGTGGATGGGCAACGATGACAACACGCCGCTGACCGGTGTGACGGGCGGCGGGCTGCCTGCCGAGATCTGGCGCGAGACGATGGAACGGGTGCACGAAGGCCTGCCGATATCGCCCTTGCCAACCCATCGACCGGGTCCGCGCCTGGTGGCGTTCGACCAGCAGCTGACACCGCTCGACCCGCCGCCGGGCGAGGTGCACCGCAATCCCGCCCGCGAATTGCCCCGGGTGGAAGAACGCCCCCGACAGCAGCAGCGCCAGCGCGATAATCCGATCGAACGGGCATTGAATGATGTGCTGGGTGAATTATTCGGCCGCGGCAACTAAGGTCGAGGGCCAGTGTTCCGGCATGTCCCGTGCCCCTCGGATTTGACCGGTCCGGCGTGCGCCTTCCGCGCGCACCGGGCGCAGGCAGATCCGACAGCAATTCCGGTTTTAAGGATGACGTTTTTGCCCCGGCCACACCCGTTGCTGTTTGCCTGCTTTCGTCGCTGAAACCCTCTGACCGATGTGGCGGCGTCACGCGCCCTGTTGCCGTGCGTAAATAGGTGGAATGTTAGGGATCCAGGGTCTGAAGGCTTGGCAAATGACTGCGTGCCGCGCAATGTGGTGGGCAATGACGGATAACTCATTTCGTATCAGGGAGGATAAGACATGAAACTCAGCAAAATGACCGCAGTTGCAGCTGCAATGGTCATGGCAGCGGCGCCCGCAATCGCCGCCGAGCTTAAATTCGCCAATTTCACACCGCCGTTCCACACGGTGAATGCCGCGGTCATCGAAAAGCTGAACGCGGATCTTTCGGCGGCCACGGGCGGCGAATTGACTGTGCGCGGATACCATGGAGGAGAGATGGGCAAGGGACCGGTTGAGCAATACGTTCGTGCCGTGCAGGGCGTGGCCGAGATTACCTGGGGCCTGCCGGGCTATACCTCGTCACAATTCCAGAAGACGATGATCGCAGAATTGCCTGACACGCTGGGGCTGGATGATAGCGGCTCGGCAGCGATCTGGGCCGCCTATGACGATCATCTAGCTGGCGAGTTTCCCGGCACCAAACCGCTGGCGATCTGGACGTCCGAGCCGAACCTGCTGATCATGAAAAACAAGGTCGTGCGCATGCCGTCGGACTTGTCGGGCCTGAAAAACCGGGTCGCAGGCGCGACAGCAGCCAAAGTGGCCGAGGCGCTGGGCGCGACCCCGGTGCAGATGCCGATCAATCAGGTTTACAGCAGCCTGGATACCGGGCTGATTGACGGGGTGATCACCGGTTCGACCGTGTTGAAGGACTTCAAGATCGCTGAGGTTGCCGGCAGCGTTACGACCGGGGCGAACCTGGGCCTTCTGACCTTCTATGTGGTGATGGGGCAGCAGGCTTATGACGCGCTGTCGGACGACGAAAAGGCGGCGGTTGACGCGGCCACGGGCCTCGGCCTGTCGCAGAACGCAGAAGGCGCATGGTTTGCCAAGGCAGCCACAGTTCTGGAGGGCGCGCGCGCCAATGACAATATTGAGGTTGTTGACCTGACCGAGGCCGAAGCAGCCGCCTTTTCCGAGGCGGTATCGGCGGTGCGGGATGACTATGTCGCCTCGGTCGGCGGAGAGGCTGCGTTGGCTGCGATGCAGGGCAACTGACGATTGCTGGAACGACTACGCAACATTGCGGACAGGCTGATTGGCCTGGCCGCGAACATCGGTGCGCTTGGGCTGCTGGTCGAGGTTGGCGTGATCGTCGTCGATGTCACCGGGCGCAGCTTTGGCCGCCCGCTGTTCGGGTCGCAGGATATGATTACCATGTTCATGATCATTCTGGTGTTCGGTGGTATGGCGTTGTGTGATCGCAACGGCGGTCACATCGCGGTGGACCTGCTGCAACCTCGTTTTTCTGCGACGCTGAACCGGGCCATCGATATACTGTCGGCCCTGCTGGGCGCGGTGATATTTGCGATGATTGCCTGGGCGATCATCGACAGTGCCCGGCTGAGTGTGATGCTCAACCTGTCAACCAATCTGCTGGAACTGCCCAAGGCGTGGTTTCAATGGGCGCTGGCGGGCTTTGCGGTTCTGACGGCGGCGGGGATGTTGCTGCGCAGTGCCGAATTGCTGTTGTCCGGGCGCGACACACGATCCGAGGCGGACATCCCGATATGAGCGTCGAAGTCGCCGGGTTGGCCGGTATTGCATCACTGCTGGTCCTTTTGCTTTTGCGGGTGCCGGTGGCGTTTTCGATGTTTCTGGTCGGGTTTCTGGGCATCTGGTGGTTGAACGGCTGGAATGCGGCGATGGGGTTGCTGGGGTCCGAGACGTTCACATTGGCATCCTCGCCCGAGCTGGTGGTGCTGCCGCTGTTTATCCTGATGGGCAACGTCGCCTCGGCCACGGGGATGAGCCGTCAGTTGTACAATGCTGCCTATGCGGCGATCGGCCATGTGCGGGGCGGGCTGGCCTCGGCCACGGTAGTGGGCTGCGGCGGGTTTGCGGCGCTGTCGGGGTCGTCGGTTGCCTCAGCGCTGACCATGGGGCGGGTGTCGCTGTCGGAAATGGAGCGGTTCGAGTATGATCCGCGCCTGTCCACCGGGGTTGTGGCCGCTGGTGGCACGCTGGGAATCCTGATCCCGCCATCAACCGGTTTCGTGATCTTCGCAATCCTGACCGAGCAATCCATCGGGCGGCTGTTCCTTGCAGGCGTGTTTCCGGGATTGCTGCTGCTGGTGGCCTTTGTGGTCACGGTGTCGATCATTTGCTGGTTTCGCCCCGAGGCCGGTCCGCGCACAACCTGGGCCGAAAAGCGGCGCGCCCTGGGCGGGGCGTTGCCAATCGTCGGGGTGATCGCCGTCACCATCGGCGGGATCTATGGCGGCCTGTTCTCTCCGGTAGAGGCGGCAGGCGTCGGTGCGGCGCTGGTGATACTGTTTGGCGCGCTGTCGGGGCAACTGTCGCTGGTCGCGTTCTGGGCGGCGGCGCGCAGTTCGGTGGTGACCACGGCGACGGTTATGCTGATCCTGATCTCGGCGCATATGATCAATCCGTTCCTGGCGCTGAGCCATATTCCCGCGCTTATCGGCGAGATTTTGATTGCGCTGGACATCCCGGTTCTGGGCACCCTGCTTTTGATCATGCTGGTTTATCTGGTTTTGGGGTGTTTTCTGGACGGCTTCGCGATGCTGGTTCTGACGCTGCCGATCTTCTTTCCCGTGGTTCTGGAACTGGGGATCGACCCGATCTGGTTCGGGGTGCTGGTGGTCCTGACGCTGGAAATGGGGCTGATCTCTCCGCCAGTAGGAATCAACGTGTTCATCGTCAAATCGGTCGCGCCCAATGTCTCACTCGCCGATATATTTCGGGGGGTTATGCCGTTTTGGCTGGCGATGCTGCTGACATTGCTGGTGCTGATCGCCTTCCCGCAAATTGCGCTTATCCTGCCCAACACGATGTTCAACTGACGCGTTGCATGTCGTCCAACAGGGGACGTCTGTTCCGCTGCGTGCGAAACCGGTGGCGCCAAGCTTTATCTATTGCCAGCCCCTGCGGCCCAACCTACGCTGCTGTCACAAAACTGTTACAAAAAGACTTGGGAGGGATCACCATGATAAAATTCAAACTGATGCTTGGCGCATCTGCTGTGATGATGACGGCAGCCGGTGCCGCGCAGGCCGACAAGCTGACGCTTTATTGCAGTGCGCAGGAAGACTGGTGCCAGTTGATAGCTAACAGTTTTGAGGACCAAACGGGCATTGATGTGTCAATGACAACCAAATCGTCGGGTGAGACATTTGCGCAGATCAAGGCCGAGAGTAACAATCCCAAGGGCGATGTCTGGTGGGGCGGCACGGGTGACCCACACCTACAGGCAGCTGAAGAAGGGCTGACGGCGGAATACATCTCTCCTATGCGCGATCAATTGCACCCTTGGGCAATCTCACAAGCCGAAAGTTCGGGGAACAAAACGATAGGGGTATATACCGGCGCGTTGGGCTATGGCTACAACAGCGAATTGCTTGCAGCCAACAACTTACCGGCACCAAGTTGCTGGAACGACCTCTTGAAGCCAGTGTTCAAAGGTCATGTGCAAATGGCAAATCCGAATTCTTCGGGCACTGCATACACCACACTGGCCTCGATGGTTCAAATCTTCGGTGAAGAAGATGGTTTCGAATTTATGAAGGGCCTGCACGCCAATATCAATCAGTATACGAAATCAGGTTCGGCCCCGATCAAGGCAGCGGGTCGCGGAGAAACCACTGTTGGCATCGTATTCATGCATGATGCGGTTAAGCAGGCGGTTGCGGGTTTCCCCGTTGAAGTTGTGGCTCCGTGCGAAGGTACGGGCTTTGAGATCGGTTCGATGTCGATCATCGACGGTGCGCGCAACATGGACGAAGCCAAGAAGTTCTATGACTGGGCGCTGAGTGCTGATGCGCAGAACCTGGCGCTTCAGGTGAATGCGTTCCAGGTGCCGTCAAACATGGGTGCTGAAACGTCGCCTGCGGCCCCGGATATGAGTTCGATCAAGCTGATCGACTATGACTTCAAGACCTATGGTTCGTCCGAGACGCGCAAGCGCCTGTTGAAGAAGTGGGACGACGACGTTTCGACGTTGCCGCAGTAAGCAGCGCGCAACGTGCGTCAACTGACTTCTGAAAACACCACCCAACCGGTTCTGATCTTCTGGATCGTCGCCGGGTGGGTGGGATACCTCCTCCTCCCCTGGTACGGGATCGAGGAGTTTTTTGCGTTTGAATGGCTGGTCGATGGCTATCCGTTTGACGAAGATTACGCGCCTGCGGGTTTCCTTATCGCACAGGGTGAAAAGCTGTGGCTGGCGCCGCTGATCATTCCGCTGGTGCTGTCGCTGTTCGCGCTGGGCAAACCGAAAACCCATCCGGCCTTTGGGACCATTCTGATCCTGTCCGGGGTGCTTGGTCTGGGCTGGCTGACCATCCAGGGCTTCGCCATTGGCATTCGCGGCTTTAACGCGGATTGGCTGAAGGCGCTGTTCGGAGAGCTGGACGACCGCCAATTCGGCATGGGCTATGGCGCATTGCTTTGCGCTGCTGCCTTCCTGTTCCTGTTCACCCAAGGCCTCGCCGCGCGGGGTGCGATCAACGGCGATGTGTTTGTCGTCAGCTCCATCGGCGGCGTCATCTTCATCGTCACCGCTTTTGTCTTCTTCCCCATCGCCAAGATGCTGACGGCGGCGTTCATAACCGAGGATGGCGGCTATTCCATCGGCGTATTCGCCTCAAAATTCTTCGATGACCGGCTTTGGGGGCTGGGCTGTCTGAGCGGCGCGCGTTGTGGGGTTGCCTGGAATTCGCTGTTCCTGGCCGTGCTGGTCGGGCTGATTACCACGGTGCTGGGGTTGATCTTTGCGCTTGTGGTCACACGCTCGGGCTTTCGGCACAAACGGGCGCTTCGGGCGCTGACCGTTCTGCCGATCATCACACCGCCATTCGTGATCGGCCTTGCGCTGATCCTGCTGTTCGGCCTTTCTGGGTCGGTCACGGTATTTTTCGCGGAGATACTGTTGAAAAAGTCCGTTGATTGGCCGCGCACGCTCTGATTCACTTGTTTTGAGGGTGGAGGGTTCGGCGATGATGGGTCCAAGGCAAGTTGCGCAAGGCGCGCTGTTCTATGAGTTCTCGATCGAGAGTTTTGTGCCGAAGGATCATCCCGTCCGGGGAATTGATCGCTTCCTTGATCTGACAGGTGTGCGCCCCTTGCTCGCTTCATACTACAGTGCCAATGGCCGCCCTTCGATTGATCCTGAACTGATGATCCGCATGCTGTTGTTGGGCTATTGTCAGGGCATCCGTTCCGAGCGACGGCTTTGCGAAGAGGTTCATGTCAATCTGGCGTATCGTTGGTTTTGTAAGCTTGATTTGGCTGATCCAGTGCCCGACCATTCGACATTCTCTAAGAACCGGCATGGCCGTTTCCGCGAGAGCGGTTTGTTCCGACATTTGTTCGAGGTCGTTTTGCAGCGCTGCATGGATGAGGGGCTGGTTGGCGGCCACAGCTTTGGTGTTGATGCCAGTCTGATCCCCGCGAATGCAAACCAGACGCGCGGCGTTGAAAGCAAAGACGGACTGCCAGCAGATCTGACGTCCCGTGCCGTCGACGAATATCTCGAGACGCTGGATGATGTGGCCTTCGGTGCTGCGACCAAGGTCGTCCCCAAATACATCTCACCGGCTGATCCAGCAGCGCGTTGGACTGGGGCTGACGGGGGAGCCGCCTACTTTGCCTATTCCACTAACTATATGGTCGATTTGGATAATGCAGTCATCGTGGACGTCGAGCCGACGGCTCCGATCCGGCCTGCAGAGGCGCGGGCAGCAAGGGAGATGATCGATCGTGTACATGAGCGGTTTGGCATCAAACCTGACAAGCTTGTGGGTGATACGGGTTACGGATCAGCCGAGATGTTGGGCTGGCTTGTGGACGAACGTCAAATCGAACCCCACATTCCGGTCTGGGATAAGTCAAAACGAACTGACGGCACATTCTCACGCGAAGACTTTGTCTACGACCCGGCGACCGACAGCTATACTTGCCCGACCGGCAAAGCCTTGCAAACATATCGGCGGAACTTCTCAAAACCGCGAAAGCCCAATGGCAGCAAAGACGGGTTCATCAGATACCGAGCCTCAAAGCACGATTGCGACGCATGCCCTCTGAAGTCGCAATGCTGTCCGAAGGACGACGGCAGACGCCTTATGCGGTCCGTTCACGAAGCCGCCCGAGACGTCGCTCGCGATATCCGAAAAACAGATGCCTACATGACGTCGTTCATCCAAAGGCGGAAGGTTGAAATGCTCTTTGCCCACCTGAAACGATACATCGGCGTGCAGATGATGCGGCTTCGAGGACCCAAAGGCGCAACCGAACAGTTCCAACTCGCAGCAACAGCTCAAAACCTCCGGAAACTGGCGAAGTTGGTGCCAGCAACAGTGCCAACGTGAAAGAAAACGGCGCGCGGCCGCCTCTCGCTCAACAACGCGCCGACCAAAACATCGACTTCTTCAACAGTATCCGGACGTCTTCGGCGTTCAGCCGACGCGCTGGCTATATGGGTTGCCCGGCATCCTGATCGCGCAAACGCTGGCCTTCACGCCCATCGCCTTCCTGGTCCTGATTGGCGTGGTCGAAGGTGTCTCGCCCTCAATGGAGGAAGCGGCGCAGACCCTGCGGGCCAGCAAATGGCAGGTATTCAAAACCGTCAGCCTGCCGCTGATGCGCCCGGGCCTGGCCAACGCTTTCCTGCTGGGCTTCATCGAAAGCATGGCCGATTTCGGCAATCCGCTGGTGTTGGGCGGTAATTTCGACGTGCTGAGTACCGAGATTTTCTTTGCCATCGTCGGCGCGCAATATGACCAGGGCAAGGCCGCCGTGCTGGCCATGGTGCTGCTGTGCTTTACGCTGGGCGCGTTTTATGCGCAGCGGTTCTGGCTGGGCAAGAAAAATTACACGACCGTTTCGGGTAAGGGCTATAGCGGCGTGCATCCGCATATGCCGCGCGCCCTGTCGATCCCGGTTCTGGCGCTGGCGATGATCTGGGCGGGCTTCACCGTGCTGGTCTATGCCATGATCTTCTACGGTTCGGTGGTCGAGCTTTGGGGCGTCAACAATACCCTGACGTTCAAGCATTATGTCACGGCGTTTTCCTTCCGGATCGAGGATGCGGGCATCCGCTGGTCAGGCGCGGCCTGGAACAGCTTCTGGACGACGCTGAAGATCGCCGCGATTGCCGCCCCGCTGACCGCGATTGTCGGCCTGATCACCGCCTATCTGCTGACGCGGCAGACATTTGCCGGAAAGAACGCCTTTGAGTTCGGCACCATGCTGTCCTTTGCGATCCCCGGTACTGTCATTGGCGTCAGCTATATCCTGGCCTTCAACGTCCCCCTGATCGAGATTACCGGCACCGGCATCATCCTTGTCGTCAGCTTCATCTTCCGCAACATGCCGGTCGGCGTGCGCGCCGGGATCGCCAGTATGTCCCAGCTTGATAAGTCCCTGGATGAAAGCAGCCTGACGCTGGGCGCGAATTCCTGGCAGACGTTTCGGCGGATCATCCTGCCGCTGCTGCGCCCGGCGATCCTTGCCGCGCTGGTCTACAGTTTCGTGCGCGCGATGACCGCGATTTCGGCGGTGATTTTCCTGGTTTCGGCAGAATACGACATGGCAACCAGTTACATTATCGGGCGGGTTGAAAATAACGACTATGGCCTTGCTATCGCCTATTCCACCACGCTGATCTTCGTGATGCTGGCCGCCGTTGGCGCGATGCAGCTGATCGTGGGCCGGACCGAGATTGGCCGCCGGATGAGCCAGTCACGAACGAATGTCTGAGGGGAAGAACCGATGAAAATCAACTCCAAGGCGGCGCCGGTCAGCTTTCGCAATGTGACCAAGGTCTACGGCAAGGATGTCGTTGCCGTGGACGACATCAATCTAGAGATCGAGGCGGGCAAGCTGGTCACCTTGTTGGGGCCATCGGGCTGCGGCAAGACGACAACGCTGCGGATGATCGCGGGGTTAGAGATGGCGACCAAGGGCGCGATCTTTATCGGCGACCGGGATGTGACGGTTCTGCCTGCGACCGATAGGGACGTGTCGATGGTGTTTCAGTCCTACGCGCTGTTTCCGCATATGAGTGTGATGGAAAACGTCTCCTACGGGCTTGGGTTTTCAGGTTTTGACAAATCCGAAACGCGGGATCGGGCGCGACAGGGCCTCGATCTGGTGGGGCTGAAGGGGTATGGCGACCGCCTGCCATCCGAACTGTCGGGCGGGCAGCAACAGCGGGTCGCCGTGGCTCGCGCGCTGGTGCTGGAACCGCAGGTTCTGCTGTTCGATGAACCGCTTTCAAACCTTGATGCCAAGCTGCGCCGACAAGTGCGCGAAGATATCCGCGATATTCAGCAAAACCTCGGCCTGACGGTGGTTTACGTGACCCATGATCAGGAAGAAGCGCTGGCCGTTTCAGACGAAATCGTGGTGATGCGCAATGCGGCGATCGCGCAGATCGGCAGCCCTCGCGACCTTTATGATGCCCCGGCAGACCGGTTTGTGGCCGATTTCATCGGAGAGGCGAATATCATCCCTTGCGAGATCGTATCGCTGAACGGTGATGTCGCCACGATAGAAATCGCGGGCTTTCGCCACAATCTGCCCGCGCGCGGATTGCCGGTTGGCGCGGCGCAACTGGCGGTGCGGCCGACGCGTCTGGTTCTGGGCGCATCCGAAGGGTTGGCGATGGAGGTTGAAAAAGCGACATATGTCGGCAGCCGCATGGAATACACGCTGACGGCACCGTTTGCGACGTTGTTCGCGGTCAGCGAAGATGTGGACGCGCCGCTGGATGTTGGCAGCAAGGTGACCGTCGGGTTGGCCGGGATCGGGCCGGTGCTGTTGGCCGAAGGTTAGGGCCTGACGCCAAAGACCGATCAATCGCCAATCGGTTTCGGCCCGGCGTCTTTGGACAAGGGCAGCAGAGAAGTTCGGATCCGGCGCAGGTTCTCGCGGACCTCATCGGGCCGTTTGCGTGCGGCGCCCGCCGCCAGGACATCGATCACCGCTGTGTAGACCAGCCGCGATGCCGAGGGTTTGTAGATGTCCTGATCCTCGGGCAGGTCGATCTGGATCGAGGTGTCGCACAGGGATGCCAGATCGGACCCGGTGCGCGTCAGGCTGAGGGTTCCGGCCCCGTATTGTTTCGCGATTGCCACGCTGTCCAGCAGTTCGGCAGGTTGTCCGCTGGAAGAGATCGCGAAGATCAGATCGCCCTTGCTGAGGGTTGAGGCGACCATGCGTTGCAGGTAGCCGTCCGAGCATGCCTCGGACGGGATGCCAAGGCGGAAGAAGCGGTTCGCGCCCTCGCGGGCGACATTGGCCGAGCCGCCGCCGACGCCCAGAAACACGATGCGCCTTGCGGTGGTCAGGCGATCAATTGCCGCCTCGATCGGCTGGCCTTCCAGTTGGGTGCGCGCGATGACCAGCGTTTCCACCAGCGTGCCGAACACCTGCGTGACAAGCTGGCCGGATTGCGAAGTGTCGGCGGCGTTGCTGTCCAGATACTGCAGGCTGACGGCCACACTTTGGGCAAGCCGGATCTTGAAGTCGCGGAACCCTTCGCACCCCAGGCTGACGCAGAAACGGTTGACCGTCGCGACCGAGACATCGGCGGCTTGCGCAATCTCTTGCTGGGACATGAAGGCGGTCTGTTCCAGATTGCCCAGCACCACCGCCGCGACTTGCTGTTCGCGCTTGGGCAATCCGTCCTCAAGCGCCCGCATGGTCGAGATCAGGTCGATGATTTTTTCCATCAGCGCAGTCGCAATCGTTCAGACAGGTTTGTAGGCTATTACATCCATTTCGACCTTGGCGTCGATCATCAGGGCCGATTGCACGGTCGAACGCGCAGGCGGGTGCGCCAGGAAGTGTTTTTCGAAGACCGAGTTGAAACTGGTGAAATCTCGCGGATCATCCAGCCAGACGCTGACTTTGACGACATGTTCAAGTCCGCAATCCGCCATGCGCAACACGTCAATGATATTGGCCATGACCGCTTCGGTCTGGGCGATGATTCCCCCGCTGACAACTTCGCCCGCAACCGTGGGAACCTGGCCCGAAACATAGACAAAGTCGCCTGCGCGCACGGCCTTGGCAAAGGGCCTTGGCGTGCCCCCGGCGGCAAGATCGGCGGTTTCAAATCGAGTGATTCCAGTTGGTTCGGTGATCATGGTGACTCCTGATTGCGTAAGTAAGTTTCATATTCATCGCATATTTGCGGAAGATCGGCAAAATAAAATTGACATATCCGGTCAATTTGTAATTTACTTACATCAATGCGTGCTGCCTGCGCGCGATATGACAGTGGAGGATATCGTCATGAAGCTGAAGAATCTATTGCGGTCGGCTGTGACGGCGGGGGTGTTTGCCGCCCTTGCCGGTGCGGCCTATGCCGAAGGAACGTTGCGCTATGCAACAGTGGGTGAACCGCCCAGCCTTGACCAGCAGGTCATCACCTCGGATCTGGCGACGACCATCGCGCATCATATGTTCGAGGGGCTATATACATTCGATGCCTCGAACGCGCCGGTGCCTTTGCTGGCGTCGGGCGATACGGTTTCCAACGATGGCAAGACCATCGTGATTTCGCTGCGCGAAGGGGTGAAGTTTCACAACGGGCAGGACATGACGTCGGCCGACGTGGTCGCCTCGCTGAACCGCTGGGGCGAATTCGGATCGCGCGGCGGGCTGATCTTTGCCAATGTCGACAGCGTCGAGGCGACCGGCGATTATGAGGTCACGATCAAGCTGACCCAGCCGTTCGGCCCCTGGAAAAACCTGATGGCCTTCATCAACGGTGGCCCGGCGATCTATCCGGCCTCGGTCATGGAGGGCGCCACGAAAGAGCCGATTTCGACAGATAATTACATCGGCACCGGCCCCTACAAATTCGAGAGTTGGGATCCGAACCGCAAGATCACACTGACCCGTTTTGACGACTATGCCTCGCCCGATGGTGCGGCTGACGGGTATGGCGGCGCGCGTGTGGCCGAATTCGACGCATTGGAGTTCTATCCGGTGCCTGACGTTGGCACCCGTGTCGCAGGCATTCGTGCCGGCGATTATGATTACGCCGAAAGCATCCCCGGCGATCTGTTCGCAGATCTGGACGCGGACGCGGGCGTTACCACGATCCTGAACGGTGGCCCGATCTTTGGTCTGGTGTTCATGAACTCCAAGGACGGTCCGTTGCAGGAAAACTTTGCCCTGCGTCGTGCGATTCAGACCGCAATCGACAAGGTTCCGGCCTTGCAGGTGGCGATTGGTCCCGAAGGACTGTGGCGTGCCAATGGCCGATTGTGTTGAAAAACTCCGAAATCAGAGCGTCGCGGATTTCTTGCGAAAACCTATGAAGCGAAATAGTCGGAAAGCTTTGACCACGAGACAGCGCATGGCTGCGCGTGAGCGCATGTAGGCGATTTGGGCCGACCCCCGCGCCAAAAATTTAGGATCGGGCTGCATGGAAAGAAAAATCATCGTTCAGGCCCTAAAACGGAGTTTTTCAACACAATCGGCTCATTCCTGCCCGAAGGCAATACCTGGTACACGGATTCCGGTGCCGACAATTTCTCGATGGGCGCCGCTGAAAAGGCCAAGTCGATGGCGGCTGAGGCCGGGTATGATGGTCAGCCGATCAAGTTCATGGTCTCGACCAACTATCCGTTCCACTATGACAGCGCGATTGTCTATACCAAGCAGTTGGCGCAGGCCGGGTTCAACATCGACCTGCAGGTCTATGACTGGGCGACGCTGATCGAAAAGCGCGCACAGCCCGATCAGTGGGACCTGTTCTTCACCCACCATGGTTTCGTGCCCGATCCGATCCTGATTTCGGTGATGAACGACAGCTATCCCGGCTGGTGGACGACGCCGGAAAAGGCCGCGCTGAAGGATCGTTTCACCGCGTCCTCGGACCCTGAGGAGCGTAAGGCGATCTGGTCCGAGATTCAGGCGCTGATCTATGACCAGGTGCCGACGATGAAGACCGGCGACGTCTATACTTACAACATCGCCTCTCCGGCGTTGAAAGGTCTGGGCGAGGCCACTCTGATCTGGCCGCACTTCTGGAACGTCAGCAAATAAGCGTTCTCTCGGGCCTCGCCGCACCCTGCGGCGGGGCCACCAAATCCACCCCGCGCACATCGGAAATGCCATGCTTGTCTACACGGCAAAACGCCTGCTGACATTGATCCCGACGTTGCTGGCGGCTTCGATCCTGGTGTTTTTGTTCATCCACCTGATCCCCGGCGACCCTGCCGCGATCCTGCTGGGCGACAGTGCAACACCCGAGGAGATCGCCGCCCTATCCGCCGAGATGGGTTTTGATCAGCCGCTGCCGGTTCAATATGCCCTGTGGCTGAGCAATGTGTTGCAGGGCGATTTCGGCAACTCGGTGTTTTTCGGCGAACCTGTGCTGACCGTCATCGGTCGCGGGGCCGAAACCTCGATCCTGCTGGCGACGATGACGATGGTGTGGATTGTTGTGTTCGGCATTCCAATCGGGGTTCTTTCGGCAAGCTATCAGGGGCGTTGGGTCGATCAGGTCACGTCCGGTGGCGCGATGCTGTTTGCTTCGGTTCCGACATTCTGGCTGGGTCTGTATCTGATCCTGATATTCTCGGTCTGGCTGGGCTGGTTCCCAAGCTCGGGCTTTCCGTCGCTGGCGGATGAGGGCGGCGTGACCAACTTGCGATACCTTCTGCTGCCCAGCCTGACGCTGGCTGCCCCGAATGCGGCATTGATCGTGCGGCTGGTGCGTGCCTCGATGCTGGATGTCGCGCGCGAAGATCATGTGCGCACAGCCCGTGCCAAGGGGTTGCACCCGGCCACGGTGGCTGTGCGCCATATCTTCCGCAACGCGCTGATCGCCGTCGCCGCCGCCTTCGGTTTCACTTTTGCGGCGCTGGTGTCCGAGGCTGTGGTGACTGAAACGGTCTTTTCCCTGCCCGGGATCGGGCGGCTCGTCGTCCAGTCGATCCTGCGGCGCGATTATCCCGTCATTCAGGGCGTCATTCTGGTGATTGTCGTGCTTTACACGCTGATCAATCTGGCGGTCGATCTGGCCTATGCACGGCTGGACCCGAGGGTGTCGTTGAAATGAAACTCGCAACGTATATCCGCAGCACTTTCGGAGGCCGCAAGCTGGCCACCATCGGGCTCATCTGGCTGTGCCTTGTCGCGCTGGCTGCGATCTTCGCGCCGCTGCTGGCCCCGTTTGACCCGTATGAGATTGACCCCGTCGCGCGCCTGTCCGAACCCGGTCTGCCGTACCTCTTCGGCACGGACCACTTCGGACGCGATACGTTTTCCCGCGCGATCTATGGCGCGCGGATGACCGTGGTGATCGGCGCTGGCAGCGTGATCGTGGCGCTGCTGACCGGCGGGTTGATTGGCATGCTGTCGGCCTATTTCCCGCGACTGGGGGCAGTCCTGATGCGCGGCATCGACGTGCTGATGGCCTTCCCGGCGCTGTTGCTGGCGCTGGTCCTGATCACCCTGTTGGAGCGTAGCGTCGTCAACACCGTGCTGGTGATCGGCATCGTCTATGCCACCACTACCGCGCGCATCCTGTTCGGTATGACGCTGAAACTGAAGGGAGAGGTTTTCGTTGATGCGGCCATCTGTTCAGGCGCGGGCCACGGCTCGATCCTGTTCCGGCATATCTTGCCGAACCTAATCTCTCCGCTTCTGGTACAGGCGAGCTTCATTTTCGCTTTCGCGCAACTTCAGGCCGCCGCGCTTGATTTCCTGGGGCTGGGCCTGCCGGCTGAGGTTGCCAGTTGGGGCAACATGCTGTCGGAGGAACGCATCTATGTCACCCGCGCGCCCTGGCTGCTGATCTATCCCGGCGTGCTGATCATCCTGTCGGTCTTTTCCATGAACCTTGTTGGGGACGCCATGCGCGATGCCATCGACCCGCGGTTCAAAGACGATATTGCGGGGGTCTGATCATGGCTTTGCTGGATGTTGAAGATCTTCAGATCGCCGTGGCCAAGGGCCGTGTTTTGTTGCCCGTGGTGCAGGGTGTTTCGTTCAGCGTGGACGCGGACGAGACGTTGGGCATTGTCGGCGAAAGCGGGTGCGGCAAAAGCCTGACCTCGCTGGCGATCATGGGGCTGCTGGACGGGACGGCGGTGCGGATCACCGGCGGATCGATCCGGTTCGACGGGATGGATCTTGGCGCATTGTCGCCCAAGGAACGCCGCGCCATCATGGGCAACCGGATGGCGATGATCTTTCAGGAACCGATGACCAGCCTGAACCCCGTCTACCGGGTCGGCGATCAGATCGTCGAGAATCTGCACCAGCATCGTGATCTGTCCAAGCGGGCGGCGCGGGACCGGGCGGTGGAATTGCTCGACCTGGTGCGCATCCCGGACCCGGGCCAGCGGGTGGACAGTTTCCCGCACCAGATGTCGGGTGGCCAGCGGCAGCGGGTGATGATCGCCATGGCGCTGTCCTGTGATCCAAAGCTGCTGATCGCGGATGAACCGACGACCGCGCTGGATGTGACCGTTCAAAAAGAGGTTCTGGACCTGATGGCCGATCTGCAAAAGCGCATGGGTACGGCGATTGTTCTGATCAGCCACGATCTGGGGGTGATCGCGGAAACCTGCGACAAGGTCTCGGTCATGTACCGGGGCCGCGTGGCCGAGGCTGCGCCGACGGCCGAGTTGTTTGCCCGCCTCGCGCATCCTTATACGCGGGGTCTTCTGAACTCGATCCCGGTGGTGGACCACGATGTTGAGTGGCTCGAGGCGATCCCGGGCCGGGTGCCGACGATTGACGAACAGCTGACCGGCTGCGCGTTTCATCCGCGTTGTCCGCTGGCAACCGATCTGTGTTCGCAAACCGCGCCCGAACCGCAGCAGATCGCGCCCGCGCACCGGGTCGAATGCCACTTTGCCGAAAAGGTCGTGACATGAGTGATCCCTTGCTGCAGGTGCGCGATCTGTGCACCCATTTCACCACCCGCCAGCCGGGGCTGCGTGCTGTGAAAAAGGTGATCCGCGCGGTGGACGGCATTTCGTTCGATATCGCACCGGGTGAGGTCCTCAGCCTTGTCGGGGAAAGCGGCTGCGGAAAGTCCACCGTGGGGCGGACGCTGACACGGCTGGAAAAATCCACTTCAGGCTCGGCCTTGTTCGAGGGGCGCGAGATTTTGGACCTCAGCCCCGGCGCGTTCCGCCCGCTGCGCCGGGATATCCAGATGATCTTTCAGGACCCGTTTGCCAGCCTCAACCCGCGATTGACGATTGCCCAGACATTGGGAGAGACTTTGTTCATCCACGGCCTTGCATCGTCCTGGGCGGACGCCAACAGGATGATCGCCGAAACGCTGGAACTGGTGGGCATGGACCCGAAGGTGATGTCGCGCCATCCGCATGAATTCTCGGGCGGGCAACGCCAGCGGATCGGGATCGCCCGCGTGATGATCCTGAAACCCAAACTGGTAATCGCGGATGAGGCTGTTTCGGCGCTCGATGTCTCGATCCAGGCGCAGGTGCTGAACCTGATCAAGCGGCTGCAACGCGACAGCGGGGTGGCGATGCTGTTCATCAGTCACGATCTGGGCGTTGTGCGCCATATCAGCGATAGGGTGGCGGTGATGCTGGCCGGAAAGATTGTCGAGGTCGGAACGAAGATGCAGATATTCGAAGATCCGGCCCACGCCTATACGCGCAAACTTCTGTCGGCGATCCCTCGTGTGGCCCAGCGGGCGGGGGCGGCGTGATGGCGGCGGCCAAGCGCGTTTTCATTGGGTCCATTGCGACGGAAACCAACACGTTTTCGCCGCTGCGAACGGATTTGCAGGATTTCCGCGACAGTTTTTACGCCCCTGCCGGGCATCATCCGGTCACGCCAACCCTGTGCAGTGCGGTGTATCCGGCCGCGCGGGCACGGGCGGCGGAGCTCAACTGGCAAATCATCGAAGGCACGGCCAGTTGGGCGGAACCCGGCGGCATGGTGAACCAGAAAACATGGGAGTTTCTGCGCGACCAGCTTCTGTCTGAACTGCGCGCCGCGATGCCCGTCGATATTGTTCTGCTGGGTCTGCACGGGGCGATGGTGGCGCAGGATTGCCTGGATTGCGAAGGCGAGTTGCTGGCAAAGGTTCGCGCAACCGTCGGCCCCGATGTGGTTGTCGGCGCGAGTTTTGATCCGCACAGCCACCTGACCGAGGCCCGCGTGAACAATGCCGACGTTCTGACCGTGTTCAAGGAATTCCCGCACACCGATTTCGTGACCACAGCCGAGGATCTGGTTGATCTGGTGCATCGCACCTCGATCGGAAAGATCACTCCGAAGATCAGCACATTTGATTGCCGTATGATCGAGATTTTCCCGACCAGCCGCCAGCCGATGCGCGGCTTTGTGGACCGGATCAAGGCGATGGAGGGGGCAGGGGGCGTTCTGTCGATCTCGGTCATTCACGGCTTCATGGCAGGCGACGTGCCGGCAATGGGTTCGCGGCTGATTGTCATAACGGATGACGATCAGGCGGCGGGCGACCGGCTGGCGCGGGCGTTGGGTCTGGACCTGTTCGCCCTGCGCGGCACCACCCGGCCCGAGTTCCAGACTCCGGAGGCCGCATTGAAATACGCGAACGCCGCCGCAAAAGGCCCGGTTGTGATTGCCGATGTCTGGGATAATCCGGGGGGCGGTGTGCCGGGCGATTCCACGACGATCCTGCGCCATATGATGGACATAGGGCTGAGCGATGCCGCGCTCGCCTCGATTTGGGATCCGATTGCGGTGCGCACTTGTTTTTCTGCGGGCGAGGGTGCGCAACTGATGTTGCGTTTCGGGGCCAAGATGTCGCCTGACGGCGGCGCGCCGATTGATGCCGTGGTCGAGGTTGTGCGCGTCATGCGCGGTGCGGTGCAATCCTTTGGCGAAAGCGTCGTTCCGCTGGGCGATGCCGCTTGGATCCGCATCGGTGGCATTGATGTTATCCTGAACTCGGTCCGCAGCCAGGTGTTCAACCCGGATGTGTTTTCCAACTTCGGGATTGATCCGGCGGCAAAGAAAATTCTGGTCGTGAAATCGACCAACCATTTCCATGATGCGTTTTCGCGCGTCGCGCCCGAGATTCTGTATGCGGCCGTCAGCGGCCCTTATCCGAATGACCCCGAGACCAACCCCTATCAGCACCTGGATCGCGATATCTGGCCGCGGATCGATGACCCGCATGGTGCGTAAGTGGCAGGGCTGTGGGTGGTGGCGCAGCCGCCTGAGGACGGCGTCGCGTTTTGCTGCCCAGACTGAGAAACTGTCGCGATTTTCGCCTGTCAAACCGGGTTGAACGCTACGCTGATTTTAAAACGACTCGACATGCAATCATTTCATGGTAACCTTGTCTAGCCCCCAAGTTCTGGGCCATTTCTGATTAGAGTTTCTGGCATTGGTGGTCGCATGTTCAGAGCCTGGTGCGGACGTGTGTGGTTGTACTGCTTAAGCCAATGATTGATGACGATCTGTGCCTGTTTCGTTGTTGTGAACCATTCAGCGTTGAGGATCTCGTGCCGGAGAGTGCCGTTGAACCTCTCGTTGTATCCGTTTTCCCAAGGGGACCCCGGATAGATTCTAATTGGTCGAACACCAACGCGAACCAACCACTCCTGCATCGCCTTGGCTACGAACTCTGGGCCGTTGTCGGAGCGGATATACTCCGGCGTGCCATGGCAGAGGAGCAGCGGATATAGCGCCTCCAGAACATCTTCGGCGCCCATCCTGCTGCGAACTTCCACGGCCAGGGCCTGCCGGGTGTACTCATCCAGAACGGTCAGCATCTTGTAGCTCCGGCCATTGCTGAGCTTGTCGTGAACGAAGTCGATGCTCCAGATGTGGTTCGGATGCGTCGGCCTGAGGCGAATGATCGAGCTGTCCTTGTGATAAAGCCGTCTGCGCTTCCTGTGCCGCTGCGGGAGTTGCAGTCCTTCTTCCTGCCAGAGACGCTCAACCTTCTTATGATTGACCCGCCAGCCCTCGATGCGCAGGAGTTCCGAAACTTTACGATAGCCGTAGCGCCCATATTGCTTGGCCAGGCGGATCAAAGCGAGCCGTAGAGCATCATCGTCTTTTGGCGCGGGTCGATATTGCAGAGAGCTTCGCGCCATACCGACGACCCGGCAGGTCCTCCGCTCCGAGGTCGCGAGCTTTTGGCGCGTATGAATAACGGCCTGACGGAGCTCCCCAGTCGTCAGGCCCTGGGCTTTAAGTAGTTCAGGCTTTCTTTGAGGATCAGCTTGTCCAATTCAAGCTCAGCGACGATCTTCTTGAGACGCCCATTCTCCTTTTCCAGGCTGCGCATCTCCGACAACTGCGACCGTCCCATACCACCAAACCGTTTCCGCCAGTTGTAATATGTCGCATCGCTGATGCCGACGCTACGACACGCCGATGCAACGTCACTTCCTCCCGTCAGCTTCAGCTCAATCTCACGCAGCAGCTTCAATACATCTTCGTCCGAATGCCGTTTCCGTGCCATTACATATTCCCCTCTCAAGACCAATGTAGTGGCCCAGTTTTAGGGGGGAAGGACAGTTTGCGGAATTGGCCGAGGCTTTGAAAGCCTCCAAACGCAGCCTGGCGCGGATGAGCGCGGACAAGTTTCACGTATCGCCGATGCGTCTTTATCTGCGCATCAGGTTGCAGGTGGCGCGCAACTATCTGTTTTACGAAGAACACACGATCAACGACGTCGCCACCACCTGCGGGTTTTCATATCCTGCGGCGTTTTCGCGCACGTTCCGGTCGCAGTTTGATGTGACACCCTCCGAATTCAGGCGAGCTCTGCGCGACCGGCAGCGATTGTCGGTTCATCCTGAAATCCACAGGCTGATCGCCATGCACAGATGAGTGGTCGGCCTTGCCCGGCGATTGTTAGCGTTTTCACAGCGAGGCTGGCGAAGGCGGGGGCAGATCACGTTTCAACGTCCATGGTGTCGTCGGGACCGGTGTGAAAGCGCGCCGCGAATGGCGCAATCAGTACGGCCACACCAATGGCGACAAGGGTGGCCAGTGCCAGCATGCCGATGACGGCAAATCCAAGTCCGACCATGGCGCAGGCGGCGGCAAACAGCACGATGCCGCATATGGCAGAAACGGACATTTCGATCAGCGTGTACATTTTGGGGTCTCCTGTATCATCTGTTGTTTCGATGATCCTGATATGGAGTGCGGGATATACGGTCGCCTGAAGCGAAGTTTACAATTGTGCAAACTCCAGTGCGACACTCAGCCCCTGAGGGTCTTGCCGATCCAGGATCAGGCGCGCGCCGTGCCGGTCGGCCACCGCTTTGACCAGCGCCAGGCCCAGCCCCGACCCCTGCGTCGTGCGCGCCGTATCAAGGCGCACCATCGGTTTGATGATCTCGGCGAACTGCGACGGGTCCACGCCCGCGCCATCGTCCGAAACGCCAATGGTCCGCCCGTGGGCAAACAGTGTGATCCGCTGACCACCGTGCACGATCGCGTTCTGGATGAGGTTTGCCAGCGCCTGAACAAGCATGCCCTGATCGCCCTGAATGGTGGCGCAGGGACCGATGTTCAGGTCCAGCGTCTTGCCGCCATCTTCCACAACAGGGCCGAACGTTTCGCCAAGGTCGCTGGCAAGTGCGTCCAGCGGGACCGCCTTGAACCCGTCGCGGCCATGCTGCGCTTCGATCCGTGCGACCCGCATGATCGTGTCGAAAATGTCGGACAGCCGGGCGGCTTCGTCCAGGGCCGCATCGCGTTCCGCACCCTCCGGCACCCCTTCAAGCTGCGCGCGCAATCGGGCCAGTGGGGTGCGGAGATCATGGGCGATGCTAGCGCTCAGATGGCGGGTCTGGGTCACGAGGCGCTCAAGCTCGGCCGCAGTCAGATCAAGTTGGGCGGCGATGTCATCCAGATCGTCGCGCGTTCGGCTGGTGCTGGTCCGTGCCGTCAGATCGCCCATCGCCAGCCTGCCGAGGGTATCGTTGATCCGCGCCAGCCGGCGTTGCGCCAACAGGCCTGCCCCCAGCCCAATGGCCAGCGTTCCTGCGATCACGATGGCCGCTGTGGTCCAGAGGATTTCTGACAGCAGTTCCTGCGCCCGTTCACTGTCATCCAGGGGAACGGCGACCATCACTGGCGTGCCGCGCGCATCCTGCGCGACGGAAACGCGCCACCTTTCGGAGCGCATCAGATCATCATCAAGGTATATTGTGCCTCCCCCGCGCGCGACCGCGCGCGCAAATGGCGCGGGCAGCCCGGCCAGATCATCCCGTCTGCGCAGGATCATCGCCGCACTGTCTTCACGCCTGTCATCGACGATTGCGGCCTGCGCAAGCGCGCCCAGCGTTGTATCGACCCGCCGTTCAATCGCCCGCTGCCCAAGCGTCAACGCGACATAGATCGCAACGGCAAAGCCCACCGCGAATATCGCCGACAGCAACAGCGAAAGCCGCAACGAGGATGAGCGGCGCAGCCAGCCCAGTCTGGCAGTTATGCTAGGCACCAAAAACATAGCCCTCACCCCGGCGGGTTCGCAGCATCGCCGTTTCAAACGGTTTGTCGATCTTGGCGCGCAGGCGGCTGATGTGGGTCTCGACCACGCTGGTGGTGGGATCAAAGCTCATGTCCCAGACCTGTTCGAGCAGCATCGTGCGCGTCACCAGCCGACCGGGACGGCGCATGAAATACTCAAGTAGTTTGAATTCTTTGGCCATCAGATCAATGGTCTGCCCACCGCGCTGGCAGCGCCGCGCCAGCAGGTCCAGCGACAGGTCGCCATGGCGCAGCGTGGTGTCATTGGCTTGTCGGGTGTCGCCGGCGTCACGCCTGCGCCCCAATGCGCCGACACGGGCCGACAGTTCCGCAAATGCGAAGGGTTTCGTCAGATAATCGTCGCCACCCGCGTCAAACCCTTCAATGCGCGAATCCACTTCGCCCAAAGCGCTGAGGAACAGCGCCGGGGTTGTATCGCGCGAGGCGCGCAGCGACTTCAGAACCGCCAGACCATCCAGATCGGGCACCATCCGGTCGAGTATCAGCAGGTCGAATTCCTGCCCCATGGCCGCCATCAGGGCATCCTTGCCGTTCTCGAAATGATCGACAACATGGCCTTCTTCACGCAGGCCGTTTGCGATCCAGGGCCCAAGCTGGCCATCGTCTTCCAGAAGCAGAATGCGCATCACGGTCCTTGTTTCAGCAGGGGCAACGAAGATAGGCCACCATGTCTGGCAGCCTATCGTGATTTTTCCGTCGACGAAAACCGATTGGATCAGGTGTCGTGGCCGCCGTCTTTTTCGCAGCCCTCGTCATCATCATCGTCATCATCGTCATCATCTTCGCCGTCAGCGCTGACTTCCAGGATCTCGCCGGTGTCTGCCGCGATTTCGACCTCCATCTCGACGCCCTCGGCCGTCAGGATTTCGACTTCGAAGATCTGTTTGCCGTCCTCGTTCTCCTGCTCAACCTCGGTCACTTCGCCGGGGACTTCCAGCAGGGCAATCTCGACGATCTGCGCTTCGCTTAGCCCCGTCGCGCTGGCCGCTGTCTGTGCCGAGACCATTCCGGTGATCCCACCCGTCAGAACCAGACCTGTCAGTGCGGCGCCTGCGATAAGTTTCTTGTTCATGTCGTTTTCCTTTTCTCTGTGTTGATGAAGGCTGTTTTGCCTTGCGATGACACAGAAGTAGGGGGGCGACCTTACCTGCGGTCGTCCGCAAGTTTACAATTTGGTAAGCATGGGAAAATGTGGTGCGATGCAGTCACCGCGAAGCTGTGTTTGCAGGCGGATCCGGCGCGCGATCCCGCGCATCTTTCGGGTGCAACGCCTTGTGGCGTCAGTCGTCAGCCCTTGGCGCTGAACGTGTCAAACGCTCGTAACGCCTTGGCCGAAAACGCAAAAGAGGGGCCGCCGCCCATATAGGTTGCCATCGCCAAAGCCTCGCAAAGTTCGGCCCGGGTGGTGCCCAGGCGGATCAGCGATTTGACGTGAAAGCCGATGCAACTGTCGCAGCGGGTGGCGATTGCGATGCCAAGGGCCATGATTTCCTTGGTCTTTTCGTCAAGCGCGCCGGGTTTCTTGGCCGCTGCCCCCATACGGTTGAACGCGGCGGCGGTATCGGGGATTTCGGACGACAGCGTGGTGATATTGGCCACGGTGTCATCGATGAAGGCTTCCCAGTTCATCAGCGTCCCCTTTCGTCCGAACCCATGCGCCGTTCCAACCAGCGGACGCCCGCACTGATGATCAGCACCAGAACAAGGTATTCAACAATCAGCAGTGAATAGATTTCCAGCGGGCGATATTCGGTGACCACCAACTCGTTCGCGCGGCGCGTCAGTTCCTGCATGCCGATGACCGAGGCGAAGGCGCTCATCTTCACGATATAGATGAACTGGTTGGCCAGTGGCGGCAGGATGCGGCGGATCGCCTGGGGCATGATCACATAGCGCATCGTCTGAATGTAGTTCAGGCCGACGGTCTGCGCGGCCTCGGTCTGGCCGCGTGCGATGGATTGGATTCCGCCGCGAAAAATCTCGGCCGTGAAGGCACTGTCCGAGATGGCCAGCGTGATGATTGCGCCCCAGAATGGCTCGATCGGGATATCAAGGCCGATGGACTTGAAGATGATCGGCAGGCCGTAGAACACCCAGAACAGCATTGGCAGCAGTGGGATCGAGCGGACGAATTCCACGTAGATCCGGTTGATGATCCGCAGCCAGCGACGCTCAGCAAGGGCGGGCAGGGCGACGATCAGGCCCAGGGCGATCGAAATGACAGCGGCAATCAACGAGATCAGGATCGTGTTGCCCATGCCGTTGATCAGGAATTTGACGTTGACCCAGCCCTGCGGGGTCAACGGGTTGATGACGTACCAGCCCCAGGTCGACGAAGACGAACAGCCCGCCAGCAAGAGCAGAGACGACAGCAGTGCCAGGATACGGATCATCACACGCCCCTAATGTTGCAATATCTGGCCAAGGAAGGTGCGGCAGCGCTGTGATTTCGGCGCCTCGAAAAACTGCTGCGGCGGCCCGACCTCGACAATTTCGCCCGCGTCCATGAACACCATTTTGTCGGCAACCCGCCGCGCGAAGCCCATTTCATGGGTGACGACGACCATGGTCATGCCTTCTTCGGCAAGCTCGACCATGACGTCCAGCACTTCCGAGATCATTTCAGGGTCCAGTGCCGAGGTTGGTTCGTCGAACAGCAAGACCTTGGGTTCCATGCACAGGCTGCGTGCGATTGCCACGCGCTGCTGCTGGCCACCGGATAATTGACCGGGGCGTTTATCGGCCTGTTCGGGGATGCGCACACGCGCAAGGTATTTTTGCGCCCGGGCTTCGGCGTCTGCGCGCGACAAGCCGCGCGCTTTCATTGGCCCCAGCGTCAGATTTTGCATCACGCTTAGGTGAGGGAACAGGTTGAATTGTTGGAAGACCATGCCCACTTCGGCCCGGATTGCGGCGGTTGATCCTGCATCACTTCCGACATCGACTCCATTCACCCGGATCGTGCCGGATTGGTGCTGTTCCAACTGGTTAATACAGCGCACAACGGTTGATTTTCCTGACCCGGACGGCCCGCAGACGACCACCCGTTCGCCCGCAGATACGGTCAGGTTGACGCCTTTCAGGGCCTGAAACTCTCCGAACCATTTGTCGACATCGACCATTTCGATCGCATATTGCGACATGTTCGTTCCCTTCGGGGGATGGTCCCCGCAGGGATTTATTTGCTTGAGGTTAGCGGGGGAATGTTCGTTAGTTCAAGACGCATCTGATATGAAAGCGCCGAAATCCAATGGCAACACACAGGAGATCACGAATGAAACACCTTATGACCGCGACTGCAGCCGCGGCTGTGGCGATGACAATGACGGCAACGGCGCAGGCGCAGTCGGCGTTGAACGATATACTTGACGGCGGCGTACTGAAGGTTGGCACAACCGGCGACTGGAACCCGATGTCGGTTCGCGACCCGGCCTCGAACAGTTACAAGGGTTTTGACATCGACGTCATGACGCAGCTTGCCGCCGATCTGGGCGTCGAGGTTGAGTTTGTGCCGACGGATTGGAAAACGCTGGTGAACGGCGTGGTGGCCGGTCAGTACCACATGACCGGGTCGGCCTCGATCTCGCCGCCGCGCATGAAGGTTGCCGGATTCTCGGAAAGCTATATCGCGGTCGAGATTTATCCCTTCACCCATACCGACAAGGCGGGCGATTTCGACGGATATGACTCGATCAACCAGCCGGGTGTGACCGTTGCTACGACGCTTGGCACCACCTTCGAGGGGTTGGCGAAAGAGTGGTTCCCGAATGCCGAGATCAAGGTGGTCGAAGCCCCCGCACGCGGCTTTCAGGAGGTGATCGCCGGGCGCGCCGATGTGTTCATCACGTCGAACATCGAAGGGTCTACGCTGGTGACCAAATTCCCGGTGGTGCGCGTTGCCAACACCGAACCGCGTTCGCCGTCGCCCATTGCGATGTTGTTGCCGCAGGATGATCAGGTCTGGATCAATTATGTGAACAACTGGATCAAGGTGAAGCAGGCGCAGGGCTTCTTTGACGGTGTCCGCGACACCTGGGGTCTTTGAACTGAGTTTGGCGATACGTATGAACAGGGCCGCGCAGAACGTGCGGCCCTTTTTTGTGGCTGTGCCATGAAGCTGGATCACATGACATGGCCCGAGGTCGAGGCCTATCTGACGCGCAGCGCAGGCATCATTCTGCCCGTTGGATCAACCGAGCAACACGGGCCGATGGGGTTGATTGGCACCGACAGCCTCTGCGCCGAAGCGATTGCGGACAGCGCCGCCGAATTGGCCGGTTCGATTGTCGCGCCGGCTTTGCGATACACCCCGGCTGCGTTCAACATGGGGTTCCCGGGCACCATTTCGATCCCCGAAAGCCTGTTCGAAGCGATCTTCACCGAGGTTCTTGGCAGTCTGGCGCATCACGGATTCACGAAGATCTATGTGTTGAACGCACATGGTGCGAATATTGCCCCGATGCGGCGAAGCGCTGACGCCCTTGGTGAAAGCCGGGTCAGGATCCGAAGCTGGTGGGATTTTGATGCCGTCAACCTGCTGCGCCAGGAATTCTATGGCGGGTGGGAAGGGATGCATGCCACACCGTCCGAAATCTCGATAACGCAAGCGCTGTACCGGTCCGTTGCGCCAGGCGTTGCAGCCGCGCCGCCGCGTAGGCTGGAGCCCGATGAAATGAAGGCGCGGGCGGGCGACAATCATGGATCGCCCGATCGCCACAAAGCGGAGTTCCCGGACGGACGCGTGGGGTCACATTCGGCACTGGCAAAGGGGGAACACGGGCATGCGTTGCTCGGGGCTGCGGCGCGCGCCGTCTGCGATGACTATCGGGCATTTCTAGCGGGCTGAAATGGGCGCGCTGATGCAAAGGCCGCCAGCAAATGTCATTCCGGCGTGCGATGAACGCCGGCTATCTGGGCGACATGAAGAATTCCTCGCGCACGATCTTGCCATCTTCGACCGTGTAGACGGCGATTTCGCCCATGGTCATCTGCCGACCCGTGGCCTTTTGCGTCACCTCGACCTGGAAGCGCACAGCGAAGCGGTTGGGCGGGTGCACGAAGGGACCGTCGGCTTCAAGCTTTAGAATGTCATGCGCGGCCACCCAATCCGCCCGCTTCGCCTTGATCGCGCTGCGGCCCTTGGCAATGCGGACATCGCGCCCGGGCGGCACAACGGTTTCGACGGATTCGGCGCTCTCGGCATATATGTCGTCGACATGCACGATGCCGCGCCCATTCCGCATCGCCTGCACGAATTCCTGACCAAGCCTGACTAGATCTTCCATAGGAGCCCTCCGCTGATGCCGACAATATTGGCATGGGGGGCCGCCAGAAGATTTGATCAGGATCAAGGTGACCGCGCGGCTTTGGCGTTGCGGATCGCCGTGCGCCTATCGCAGGCCGTCCTTGCCTTCAGCCTCGGCATGGGTCAGCCCGCCGACGCGGGGCAGGGGGCGGCCGCTGTCGGTCACCGCGACGGCGACAAGTATTTCACCCGCCCGCGGCGCATCGTTCAGCCGAACCTCGACCCCGTCGAAATGCGACCGCACATAGGCCGCATCCTTGTGGCCAAGCGGGACGTCCAGATCCTGGCCCGGCCCGCCGCGTTTCTTGGACGAGGGCACCAGCGCGGCACCCTTTTCCACTGCATTGCGCAAAGGCGCGCCCAGTTTCGGGTGCAGGATCGCGGCGGCGTGTTCTAATTCGCCATTTTCGCCGACCATCGCCGCCTTGCCATAGCTTTCGGCCTGCGCCGGTTCGATGCCAAGTGCGGCCACTGCCCGCGCGCCCAGCAGACCGCCCAGTTCGGCGCCGATGTCCATCAGGTCGCTCAGATCCTCAACATATTGGCCGGCAAAGGGGTTTTCGATCACGGCGGCGGCGACGGCCTTGCGCGTTGGCGGTGCAATCGGGCGGCCCATTTCGGTGTGGGTTTCTTCAACCCAGGTCACGATTTTCCTGATCTTGGCGCTCATCTCAATCCATCCTTTTCCTTGATGTCGCTGGCTTCCAACCCGCCCGAGCGGGAATGGATGCGCGGACCGCTGGTCATGACCAGCGCAAACAGCAATTCATCGGCGCGGGGCGCATCGCTTAGCCCGATTTCCATCGAATCGAAGTGGCTGCGCACATAGGAGGCGTTGATATGGGTGATTGGCACGTCCAGCCGCGCTCCGATCCCGCCGACCTTCTTTGACGACGGGACAATTGCCCTGGCTTCGCCCAGAACCTCGCGCATGGCATAGCCGCCCGGTGCGTGCCACAGGGCGCCGTGCTCAAGCTCTCCGGCGGCGCCAACCAATGAGGCTTTGCCGTAGCCATCGACCTTGTCGGCCCCGCCAAGCGCTGTGGCCAGCTGCTGTGCCATGTCATATCCCATGGGCTTGAGGTCTTCCATGAAGCCTTGGATCTGCGGCTCATAACGCCCGGCGAAGGGGTTGGTCAGCACCGTGAATATCGCTCCGCGCAGGCGCGGCGTGTCGGGGGCCGGGCCGCCCTCGTGGAAAATCTCTTCGATTGTCAGGATCCGTTTGCGGATATCCAGTTCAGGCATGTGCGACCTCCTTTGCGGGGCCAGGCTCGCAGAAGCCGGTCCCGGCAAGCGCAGATTGTCCTTGTAAAAACAGTGCCGCGCCAAGAACCAGGCCCGAGTCTTGCATTTGTGCAGCACAGGCCCGACCCGCAGCAAGTGCGCGGTCGCATTCGGCCGCGTTCAGCGACGGGACGGTGGTCACGACGCGCCGGTCACCCAGATCACTGTCCGGGTCCAGTGCCGAGGCTGCTTGCCGGATCACGCCGGGATGATCCGGCAGATCGACCGCGTTGGCAATCAGCGTTGCCGCCACATCTGCGGTCGCCGCATCGCGGGCCAGCACGGTGACACTGTCGGCGATCCCCAGCGACAGGCTGCGCCCCATTGCCCCGCTGGTGGCAATACCGCCGATGCCGCTTTTGGCATCGAACCGCACGCGGCCCAGATCCGCCCCGTTGGGCGCGGCCATGGCGATGGCAAATTCTGCACCCGTTCCAAGATGCACGGCGATGTCGCCGCCATTGTTTACATAGGCGCGGGTCAGCGGAACCGCCCGCAGCATTGCCGCCAGAACGGCGTCCGCCACGGATCCGGCGACAGCAATCATCGGGGTCAGAAAATGGGTGGTGCAGAAGGGGTGCGCGGCAATGTACATGCGGCGCGCAACCGGATCAGCGGGCAGGGCTGTGTCGGGGGCAAGTGCGCACCGATGCCGGACCAGCCCGGCGACCAGTCCGTCAAGCAGGGTCGCAAAACAGTCCGATGCGGCAGCGAACGCAATGTCCCGCAATTCCGGGCTTTCGGCATCTGCGCTGATGATCAGGTCGATGGGGCCGTGCTGCAAATGCAGCCGCTTCCCGCCATCCAGATATGCCGCGACAGGTCCGTTCATTCCAATCTCAGCCTTCCGGTTTCCAGCGGAAATTGTGCCGGGCCACGGGGTCAGCTTCGGGGTCTATCCGGTCCACGCGGCGAACATCCCGGGTGATGACGTCTTCGATTGGACGGACATTGTCGGAATGGCCGCCAAGGGCCACGTAGTCCGTCATCCGCATGGTGAACTCGATCGGCGCGACTAGCGCCGGGGTCGGAACATAGCCGAAGGAGTTCGACGGCATATCCAGCACATCCGCGATCACCGTGATCCCGCCGCCAGGCCAGACATAGGCGTTGGCCCCACCGCAGGACACATGCGTCAGCGAGTCTTTCACCGAGCGGGTCAGCTTGACCGGGTTCGTGGTCACCCCGGCGCGCAGCGAACCGCCCGCGCCCCCCATGAACAGGACCGAACATAACGAGGGTTCGCAATTCTCGGCGATCAGATCGACCGAGGCCCGCAAATCCGCGGGCAGGGCGGCTGGCTGGGGGTTTAGTTCGGCGTCCAACTCGAAATAGGCGTGCTGTTCTCCGGTCGTGGACACCATCAGCAGCCGCAGCCCCGGCCATGCCACATCTGGGTTGGCGGGTTTCAGAATGCTCAGCGGGTCTTCAACGTCTGTGCCGCCCCAGCCTGTGCCCGGTTCGGCCACCTGGAAATAGCGCCCCGGCGTCGATCTGCGGCCCTTGATCTTGATCCCGGTGGGTGGAACGTCCAGCAGCTTGCCCGCCTGATGTTCGGACAACAGGCCAGTGATGTGATCGTCGACGACGACCACTTCGTCCACATGGGATGCCCAGGCGGATGCGAACATGCCGATGGCGGCAGATCCACAGCCCACACGCATCAAATGTTCTTCAGCCCCGTTGATGATGGGCGCTTTTCCGGCCTGCACCACAATGCTGGCGCCTTCGTCGATGGTCAGGTCCACGGCCTGGCAATTGCAGAGTTTCAATAGCGTGTCGCAGGTGACGCGGCCCTCTTTCTTGGTGCCGCCGGTCAGATGTTCGACCCCGCCCAACGACAGCATTTTCGAGCCATATTCGCTGGTCATGACATGACCAACCGGTTCATCCTGGCAGCGCACGATGGCACGTTCGTGGCCGATGAAACGATCGGTGTCGATCTTCACCTTCACGCCGCAATAACTGAAAATACCCTCGGTCACGACGGTGACCATATCGGCGTCTTCGACCGTCTGGCTGACGATGAAGGGCGCGGGTTTGTAATCGGGATAGGTCGTTCCGGCGCCGACCGCGGTGATGAATGGCCGGTTTGCCTGCACAATATCACCGTCCCAGTCGTTGCCACCGGTTCCCTTCATGAACGGCACCGCGCTGGCGCCATTCCCGATCGCGTTTTCGATAATCGTCAGGGGATCCAGCCGGACAAGGGCGCCGTCATGATTGGCATAGCGGTCACACGCGCCCGAGCGGCCCGGCGCGATGTAGCACAACACAGGGCATGCATCGCAGCGGATCTTCTCAGGTTTTGCGCGGGCCGTTTCGGTCAATGGTCTTACCCTTGATCGCAATGCAGGGTTTCGGTGTGCGCCGGGCGATGGACACCCTGAAGTCCCACCTCGATCCGCGCATATCATTCGTATGCAAACGATAAGGGCCGGTTGTGGCGCGAGTCAATTCATTCTGGGGCGGCCAAATGCGAGCATTCACGAGGCTTGCATTGCGCCGCGTCATTTCCTGCAAGAAGCGATTGTTGTCACCCGGATCCCATCTGTTCGCAGATGGCGAGAACATAAGCGGAAACAATTTCCTGCGCCCGGGGCGCAACATATGCAGGTTTAAATCCGGTCTGATAGAGAGCGGAACCAATGCCGGAGCCTGTTTTTTCGTGGCCAAACAGTATCCTATTTTTCTGTCCGGCCCGCCAACTGCATGGGTTCTGACGTTTGACGTCTGACGGCAAGACAGCAGATGCCCGAAATTGATAAAAGAAAAACCTCAGCCCATCCACGCAGAAGGCCAAAGACGTAGCAGTTTATTGCAGAGACTGACGGCGACATTGAGCCCACTTTGACAAATGCTGCGCGGAACATGAATGTCCAAACACACGAGTTTTGAAGCAAGGAGCGCAACCGAACATGGCGATCAAACGGATTAATGCAGAAGATGGAGCAGGTGTCTTCGGCGCTTATGTTCAGGCACTTGAAGTCAAGGATACGTTGAGGCGGGTCTATGTGAGCGGTCAAGCCCCGGTTCGCGCTGACGGGACGCTTCCTGACACATTTAGAGGACAGGCTGAAGCCGTATGGAAGAACATTCTTGCCCAACTGCGTGCTGCTGATATGGACGCGGAGAACATCGTTAAGGCCACCACTTTCCTTGTGGACCGCAAGTACCGGAATGAGAATCGTGACGTTCGGATGGAGATGCTCGGGGGGCACACCTTTGCGTTGACGGTTGTCTTGGCCGGGATGTTTGAAGATGGTTGGCTTTTGGAAATTGACGCCATTGCAGAGAAGTAAGGAACACAAGCGTCTTCAATAGCAGCCATTGATGCAGCCGCAGCGAATGACCTGTGTGGATGGCTCCTGCATAGCAAGACATTTTTGATCTGATTTGTGCATTTGTCAGAAGCAGTCATGTGTCCGGCCTGTTTGCGCGGCTCCGTGTCTGCTTCGTCCGGATAGTGTTGAAAAAGTCCGTTGCTTGGTTGGTCTGGCGCTGATTCACTCGTTTTAAGAGTGGAGGTGCGGCAATGATGGGACCGAAGCAGGTGGCGCAGGGCGCGCTGTTTTACGAGTTCTCGATTGAAGAGTTTGTGCCTGCGGATCATGCGTTGCGCAGCATTGATTGCTTCCTCGATTTGTCGGATGTCCGTCCGCTTTTGGCACCCACCTACAGCTCTCACGGTCGCCCTTCGATTGACCCTGAGCTGATGATCCGGATGTTGTTGTTGGGCTATTGCCAAGGCATTCGGTCCGAACGGCGACTTTGTGAGGAAGTTCATGTCAATCTGGCGTATCGGTGGTTCTGCCGCCTTGATCTGACCGACCCGGTGCCGGACCATTCAACCTTCTCGAAGAACCGCCACGGGCGTTTCCGGGAGAGCGGTTTGTTCCGGCAGCTCTTCGAGACAGTATTGCAGCGCTGCATTGATGAGGGCTTGGTTGGCGGGGAGAGCTTCGGCGTCGATGCCAGCCTTGCCGATCCGAACTGCTGAGGCTTTTGCCGCGCGGCGTATGATCGACCGGATTACGGATCGCTTTGATATGACACCAGATAAGCTGGTTGGCGATACGGGTTACGGATCAGCGGAGATGCTGGGCTGGTTGGTCGAAGAGCGCGGCATAGCTCCGCACATCCCGGTGTGGGATAAATCCAAGCGGACGGACGGCACATTCTCACGCGAAGACTTTAGGTACGACCCGACAACTGACAGCTACACATGCCCTGGCAACAAAGAACTGCGAACATATCGCCGGAACTTCTCCAAACCGCGAAGGCCCAACGGTGGCAAAGACGGGTTCATCAGATACCGCGCATCAAAACACGATTGCGATGCGTGCCCGATCAAACCGCAATGCTGCCCAGGTGATCCGGGGCGACGCGTGATGCGATCCGTCCACGAAGCGGCCCGAGATGTCGCCCGCGACATCCGCATACATTACCTCGTTCATCCAAAGGCGGAAAGTCGAGATGCTCTTCGCTCATCTGAAACGATACATTGGCGTGCCGACGATGCGGCTGAGAGGACCAAAAGGCGCATACGAACAGTTCCAGCTCGCAGCCACAGCTCAAAACCTCAGAAAGATCGCCAAACTTATCCCAGAACCGCAACCAACAGGCTGAAAGAGATAGCCAAGACTCTTCGGGCTTCGACCACCAGACGCTCAAACACCGACTTTTTCAACACTATCCGGACGGAGCCGACCTTGGAGATTTTTCATCCAATGTCTGCTTTTACAAGGCTGCACTTGCGGCGGAAAATACCTCGGGCGGAAACGGAAGTTCGCTGCAGACGTGTAGCAGGAAGGCTGTGAGGTAATCAGCGGGCAATAAAGAAAATTAGGTCCAGCAATCATTCTGCGCCGCCTCAGGACCGTCGTCAGCACAACGCCGCCTTTGGGGAGTGTCATGAAGTCTGTGTTTCTGGCCCTGACCTTTCGGGTTTCAGATGGATTCACGCACAGAAGCGCTCCTCGAAACCGATAGCAGATTGGTTGCGGGCAGCATGCCACACTCGGACATTCCGTCGATCCTTTAAAAAAGTTGCAGATTGCGAGGCAGATAAGCTTGGTTGCCAGGTCGTCGGTGGTGACGAATTCCGGGTCTTGATCGATTTGCGGATTTCCCATTTTATTTCACGGCGTTGGTCGTACGGACGATCTTTGGGATTGCTGGATCGAAGGCAAAGAAAGGGATAACTTCTTGCCATGCTCGCCGCAATGCCGGCCCAATCGAAACGCGTTTCCCGGCCCATTTTTTCTCAAACGCATCGATCTGGGCAGCGGCCTGATCAGCGGTTGCGGCCGCGCAAAACGCGCGCAGATTGACAGCGACGGCCTTGCAGTCCTTCTAGGCGCAAAAGTTCAAGGAATGAAGCATCAGATGTACGATGCAGGTCTAGACAGCGGCCTGCGGGAATGGACTAGGCCGAACCATGGACCCATGCGCTAACCTAAAGTAGACGTCTTCATCTAGTAGAAGACAACGCGACCATTCGCTTGGCGCGGCACGTGAATCAAACGGCACGTGAGTAAGTCAGGATCGGAGCAGACACATTGACAGAGAATTCACCTCTGCGACGCCGGGATAGGCGGGTTCTGCTATCGGTGATCATGCCTGCATACAATGAAGAAGGCAGTATTGTCGGGGCCGTTGTAGATGTGAAACAGCATATCTTTGCGGCCCAGCCTTCGGTCGAACTGCTGGTCATCGACGATGGGTCGACAGATGCGACCGCAGAACTGCTTGCCGGGATTGCAGCAAAAGATTCGCGCGTGCGCGTTGTCAGCCAGGAAAACAGCGGCCACGGTGCTGCTGTCATGCGCGGGCTTCAGGAGGCCGTGGGCGAGATTTTTCTGCTGCTTGATAGTGATCGGCAGATCCGACTGGACGAATTCGGGAACCATCTGACCAGCTTCCAAAACGACGGGTTGGATGCCCTGCTCGGCATACGGAAGCCGCGACAAGATCCAGCCCACAGGCTAGTCATAACCCGGCTGATGCGGTTGTTAATAGGTCTGATGTTTTCGGCAGCGCCACGCGACGCAGGCGTCCCTTATAAGCTGGTCAGGCGCAGCGCCTGGAACCGTTTCAAGCCGCTGATCAGGCAGAACTGCTGGATTCCGTCGGTTCTAATTGCCCTGATCATGCTGCGGAACTTCCCCCACGTAACCCGTGAGGTGACGGTGACTCACCTAAAGCGCGAATCTGGCACTTCGACCCTCAATGTACCGCGTCTGACTGTTTTTTGTGCTCATGCTGTGACAGACCTGTTCGATCTGCGCCGCAGAATCGGTAAAATCGGCAAATCTCATTGATATGCGCACGGGTTCGAGTAGGGTCGCACGAGATGGGACGCGAGATGCAGACTTATTGGCAATTGCTGCGCAGCAGCTCCGGGTGGTTTTTTTCCGCGCTGATCGCCGCTTTCATTGTTGTTGCATCCCTTCCGGCCGAGGCGCGCAACGTGCCGGGTTCAACAACGTCGGTGACGGATGAACTCTCCGAGGCGTCGACCGATATTCTGGTGCGCGATGTAAAAAGCGCATTGCGCAAGCTTCGCCCGGACGATCGTGAACCAGCGTCAGAATTCTCATTCAGCCCCGGGGTAACCAGAAATGATGGGCAGGGGGATCTGACCGGTCTTTCCGGATCAGCTGTTGGGCCAACCTTCTCGGTATTTGCAGATGCAAGTTTCCGCGCAATCGAGGATACCGACGATCTGGATTACGACATGGCGGCGGGCGCGCTGGTGCTGACCTATCGGACCGCGCCCGGATCGCAGATATTCGGTGGTCTGATCTTCGAGGACGGTGACGGTACAACACCCTTCAACAGCGGCACGCTGGAATCCGAAGGCCGCGGCTTCACGCTGGGCTTTGACCATCAGCTTGCCGATGATGTCTATGTAACGCTGGTTCTTGGACGGTTGGATCTAGATTACGACTTTTCGCGTAGTGCGGGCGCAATAACAGGCTCCTTCGGTGCCGAGCGCATCTTCGCCGACCTTACCGTGGAAGCACTTCTGCATGGCGCATCTACGCAAACAACACTTGGGTTTGGCCTGCGGCATGTTAAGCAAGACAATGACGGCTATGTAGAAAACGGCGGCGGAGCGGTGGCAGCGTCGTCCTTTGAATCCTCATCTTTGGTTCTGGCAAGCCGGACCGATTTCACTGACACCATGAATGGTGGTTCGCCATTTATCGAGGCCGATCTGCGCCATGATTTCAGCGGTGAAAGCCTGTTGCCACCCGGTGTCTTTGATCCCGACCAGGAGGAAACACACCTGCGTCTTGGATTCGGGGTAGCTTTATCGGGGCCCAGTCACGAAATCGAAGCGGGTATTGGCGCGAACTTCAACGAAGACGGGCGCGCGGGATACGATGCACGCGCGCAGGTACACTTCAGGTTCTAGCCGTTGAACCTGGCCCGCACTACAAGCAGATCAATGCTCTGGTCTTTCGTTGTTTTGGCGATTTTGCTCGTATTGGTTTCCAATGGGCCCTCGCAGATCGCTTTCGAAGCACTTGCGTCCGCGTTGGCCTTTTTCGCCGGCCAATTTTTGACGATTGGCGGTCTTGACGTCTTGCGATCCGGCGCCGAACTGCGCGCCATTGATGGCCATTGGCGGTTAAGGTGACCGAGGTCTGCGACGGCCATGGGCTATTGGCGGCGTGGCTCGTACTGGCGATGGTCTGGAAAGGTCCGCGCCCTACCAGGGCAGCAATCCGATGGTTACTTGCAGGGGTGGTTGCGATTCAGGCTTTCAACCTTGCCCGGATTATCATTCTTGCGGCCACCATCGCCACCAGCCCTGGAACATTCGAGTTCATGCATCTGACAGTTTTTCCATTGGCAACAGCGCTGCTGATGGTGACCCTAAAGCGTTTCGACATTAACCTGAGACATATCCGGCGGCCTTAAAGTAGTTCCAGCATTCTACTGGGTCGTAGAGATCGCAGATTGCTCCGATTGCTTCGAAGACCTGGGTAAAGGACCTGGCCCCGATCCGTCGCAAATGGGCTTTCAGTTTAGAGAAGGCCTGCTCGATGGGATTCAGGTCGGGCGAGTACGGTGGCAGGTAAAGGAACCAGCAGCCGTGATTGCGTAAAGCCTGCGTCGCCTCCTTATTCCGGTGGGTTGCCAGGTTGTCGAGAATGACGACAGTGCCGGGGTTGATCTCGGGGACCAGCACTTCGCGGATGTAGGCCGCGAAGGCGGGGCCATCTATCGCTCCCTTGATGACCCAAGGTGCGATCAGCGCGCCTTGGGTCAGGCCCGCGATCAAGGTTTGGGTTCCCCAGCTTCCGAAGGGCGCATCCATCGTCAGGCGCTTACCGCGCTTGGCTCTGCCGCGTAGGCGCGTGAGGTTTGTCTTCACTGCGGTTTCGTCAATAAAGACAACGCGCTCAGGAAAGGTCGCAATGGCTGGCGAGCGGTATCTGAACCAGTCGGCCCGTTGCTGCCTTACCTTGGCGCGGCGGCGCTCGGTTGCGACCAGCGACTTTTTTTGTACGTGAAGCCGAGCCGGGACAGAAGGTTGGCGATGGAGGAGTGATGCACCCGCACACCCTCTGCATCGGCCAGCGCATTACGCAACTCAAAGAGCGTGATGTCAGGGTCTTGTGCGATCAACTCCTCAAAGAATTCCCGATGCGGAGCCAGCTTTCCCTTGCCGCGCGGCGGTCCCTGCCGGGCAGGTTCCGCATGACCCTTCATCCTCACCTGACGCGCCCACCGCGCGCCTGTGGCAGGCGACAGCTTCAACCGCAACGCCGCCGCGCGCCCGCTCAACCCTTCTTCAATGTATCTCTGAAACCGTATCCGAAGCGCAGATGGCAAAGGTGCTGACATGATCCATCCTCCCAAACAGGATGAATCACAGATCAGGTCTCAAGGGAATCCCTCGCGATTCAGGTTCAAGACGAAACGCTTTAGCGGCGCCTATGCCATCGCTCAGAATTCGATAGTATGCGGCTGTCATCGGGTAGGTTTCGGTCATATGAGGGATGACCTCACGTTGGCGCCCGGACGAGACCGCGACATAGTCCGCCCCGGAAAGTGCGCGAGCCAGTCTGGTTGCCTTTTCACGGGCGTCCGGATCGAGAATGTCGAGCTTGATCAGCTCGAAGTGGCCATCGTACGTCGGCCAGCGAGCGAAACTTTCACCGGGCAGACGGATGATGACTGGCAATTCCTCGTCCCAGGCCGTTTCGTTTGCGATGGCCGTGCCGCGCGGAAGTAGCCAAAGCCAGTGGGCAGCTTTGATGCGGGGATGGTTGCCGTCATGCAGGGCAACCGTTCCCGCACCCCACCATACAGCCAGAAGCACTGCACCCAAAACCACGGGGGCTCGCATCCTAGCCAGGGAAACAGTCACCAGGACGGCCATTACCGGAATGGCTGGGGCAGCATAACGCAGCGGGGCCACTTCGGCGGCGATCGTTGTGGTGATGAATGCGATGGCGGCCGTCGCCGGAACAAGAAGCTGGGTGAATGCCGCTTTCCCCAATGTGCCGCGCATCACCTGGCAGGATAACAGGAGTATTGCCATAGCTAGCAGCGGCCCGGAACCGAAGACCGCGAAGTCGCGCAAGAAATCCAGACTGCTGTACAGATGCAGCCAGCTCCAATTCGGGGGATGGTGCGGATCCAGTGTTATGGCCACAAGTTCCAGAAAATTGCCGAGGAACGCCTCGGACATCGCCAGCCCCAGCGGTCCAGGCCCGGCGAAAGCGAAGGGATTGAACACCCTGAATGCCAGGAAGGCGCAGATGGCCAGTATCAGGGCAACGCGGGCAGCGGCACGATAGCCGATCCGGGCTGAAACGAGCGCAATGGTAACCACTGCGGGTGCAAGCATGACTGCTGCGGTTGCCTTCATGGCAACGGCAGCGCCCACAGTCGCACCAGCAAGCGAGGCCTTTCGGATGTCTGCCTGACCGGCAAGCCTGTCCAGGGCAAACAGGGACCATGCGACAGTCGCGGTCAACCACGCATCGACTGTGAAGAAATTCGAAAGCTGCAATGCCGTAGGCGCTGCCGCATAAAGGATCGCCGCGGCAAGTGCGGCTGGAACGGACCTGACCAAGGACCAGCCTAGCATGAAAACAGCAAGCACCGTGGAAGCATCCAGAATTGCCGTCATCGTCCGCGCAAGGATAAGGATCTCCTGCCAATCTGAGGCGCCGACAATGCGCGACACCAACGCGACGAATAGAACCGGCGCTTCGCCATAAACATAGAATCCGTCGCTCTGGCGCGGATTCAACGGCGAGGTTTCAGCCGATTGTGTTGAAAAACTCCGAAATCAGAGCGTCGCGGATTTCTTGCGAAAACCTATGAAGCGAAATAGTCGGAAAGCTTTGACCACGAGACAGCGCATGGCTGCGCGTGAGCGCATGTAGGCGATTTGGGCCGACCCCCGCGCCAAAAATTTAGGATCGGGCTGCATGGAAAGAAAAATCATCGTTCAGGCCCTAAAACGGAGTTTTTCAACACAATCAGCCGAAAACCAAAGCTCAAACAGGCCAAGGCTGCTGACATCCGCGTTGCCCCAACGTTCGAGCATCCCTGTGACGACAAACATCATGTGCCGTTCATCCGGATCCAAGCTGCTGCGCAGACGACGGCCAGTGCAGCGCCAAGGGCCGGAAGGCTTGGATCGAAGCGTTGCGACGTGTTCATGATCTTGCGCAATGGCCAACGACTTTCCGACATGTGTCCCCGCTCGGGCGCGTTCAGACATAGGCCAGACGCCAGGGCGTGTCACTGCGATGCCCGCAAGATCACCCGCGAAGAACATGAAGACGCCCGGGATGTCGCACCTGCCATCGCCAAGACACCCCAGTACAAGGTCTCGGTGAAGCTCAGGAAGAAGGTCGAGATGCTCTTCGCCCACCTCAAACGCATTCTCGGTCTGGGGCGGCTCCGATTACGTGGCCCCTGTGGCGCAAATGACGAATTCATCCTCGCCGCAACTGCCCAGAACCTCCGCAAACTGGCCAAGCTCTTTCCTGCACCGCAGCATCCAAGAAATGCCTGAGCAGAAAGGCACTTACACTGAGTTCTGAGGGCCTCTTTCTGCGACCGAAACACGTTGTTTTTCAACAGAATCAGCCTGAAACGGACCTTTGAACCGTCCAGTTTTTCGCCCGGAGTCAAGCCCGTGAGGGCGCCGGGCGATCGCCTGACCGTCCCGCGGGCAGGCGATTTCGATGTGCAGTGGAACCTTCGTGTATTGGAGTTATCGCTGAACCATAAATTGCCACACACCTCCGTTGCATCGCCTACCCCCGGTCAGGCGATCGCCCGACTTGTTCTGCGCATCGCCAACGTCCGCTTCAGGCCCTCTCCACCCATCAAGTCTTCTAAACCTGTATTGGCGCAAACCGCGCTTTTCTTAATTGCAGCAACAATCTTGCGCCATTCTTTTCTGCGCTTGCAAAGTAATTAAATTTTACATATTATCCACACTACGCACTTAAATTACTGTCCCGACTCAGAGATTCGCATCATGCTCGACAATATGCCCGCTCAGACGATCTGCATCGAAGATATGGAAATCGGCATGAGCCGTTTCCTCGAAAAGGTCGTCACCGACCGCGATATTGAGCTGTTTGCAGAGGTCTCGACCGACCGTAATCCGGTGCATATGGACGATGACTATGCGCAGGACACGATTTTTCAGGGCCGCATCGCGCATGGGATGCTGACGGCGGCGCTGATTTCGGCAGTGATCGGCGAACAACTCCCCGGTCATGGTGCGGTCTATCTGGGCCAATCGCTGAAATTCCTCGCCCCGGTGCGCCCCGGCGACATGGTCCACACGACCGTCACAGTGGCCGACATCAACTATGCACGGCGTCGCGTGACACTGGAATGTGTCTGTCTGGTCGATGGCAAACCGGTCCTGAAGGGCGAAGCGCTGGTGCTGGCCCCCTCGGCCAAGTTCGACTGACCGCTTGCACCCCAACGGGCCTGCGCATATCCGAAGCGAATGCGGATTGTCCGGGCCTTAGATCAAGTTGACCCATCCCACCGGGGGGCGAGCATTGCCATCGGCAATTTCGACGGCGTGCATCTGGGCCACCAGTCGGTGCTGGACCTTGCGCGCAACACCGACGCCCCACTGGGCGTTCTGACGTTCGAGCCGCACCCGCGCGAATTCTTCGCCCCCGACGCCCCGCCATTCCGCCTGATGAATGCCGCCGCACGGGCGCACCGGCTTGAGAAACTTGGCGTCGACGTCCTGTTTGAATTGCCGTTCGATGCAAGCATCACGGAACTGACGCCTGAACGTTTCGTGGCCGAAGTTCTGGCCGACGGCCTTGGCCTGTCGCACGTCGTGGTCGGTGCGGATTTCTGCTTTGGCAAGGGCCGCCTTGGCACCGCTGCCGACCTTAACCGCCTGTGCCACGCGGCAGGCATCGACGTCACCATCGCCCCGCTGCTGTCCACCGAAACAGGCGAAGTCAGCTCGACCCGTATTCGCCGCGCGCTGAGCGATGGTCACCCCGAGGTTGCCACGGAAATGCTGGGCCACATCCACCGCATCGAAGGCCCGGTGCTGCACGGCGAAAAGCGCGGGCGCGAATTGGGATACCCCACCGCCAACATCTCGATCGCCGGGCTGCACCCGCCGAAATTCGGCGTCTACGCCGTTTGGGTCGAGGTTTTCGACGGTCCCCACAGCGGTGAATACGACGGCGTCGCCTCGTTGGGCATCCGCCCGATGTTCGACGGCGATGTGCCGAATTTGGAAACCTTCATCTTCGATTTCTCGGGTGACCTCTATGGCGCCCAGATCTCGGTCGGGCTGGTCAGATACCTCCGCCCCGAAGCCAGGTTCGATGACCTGCCCGCCCTGATCGCGCAGATGGACGCCGACAGCGCAGCGGCACGCGCCGCACTCACCCGATGACCGATCCGATCCACCGCGACGGCCTGCGTGACCGATTTTGGGAGCGTGTTCCCCTGCAAAACCTCTCCCCACGCGAGTGGGAGGCGCTGTGCGATGGCTGTGGCAAATGCTGCCTGAACAAGCTGGAAGACGAAGACACCGCCGAAGTGGCTTTCACCCGCGTCGCCTGCCGCCTGCTGGATGACACCACTTGCCGCTGCGCGCATTATGAACAGCGCAAGGTCTTCGTGTCGGAATGCGTTGTTCTGACGCCCCAGAACATCGGCGAAAGCGCCTATTGGATGCCGCAGGCCTGCGCCTATCGCCTGCTGCACGAAGGTAAGGCACTGCCCGACTGGCACCCGCTGATCTCGGGCGACCCGCAGACCGTCCATGATGCCGGCGTCTCGGTACAGGGCATCACCGTCAGTGAATTCGACGTGCCCGAAGACGATTGGGAAGACTATGTGATTGAGGAGCCCGGAACATGAACTTTGCATCCGACCACACCGGCCCGGCGCATCCGGCAATTATCGACGCGCTGGCAAATGCGAACACGGGATATATGCCCTCCTACGGCAGTGATCCGCTGAGCGGACAGTTGCAGGACCGGATACGCGACATTTTCGAGGCGCCCGAGGCGATCATTTTCCTTGTCCCCACCGGCACCGCAGCAAACGCGCTTATCCTGGCGACGTTGTCCGACCCCTGGCAAGAGATCTACGCCGCCGAGCATTCCCATATCCGCGAAGATGAATGCAACGCGGTCGAGCATTTCACCGGCGGGGCGCGGATTACCAAGGTGAATGCGGGCGATTTTCTGGACCCTGTTGCCCTGCGCAATGTGATGGAGAATGCCGCCCCGCACGGCCATCACAATGCACAGCAAGGCCCGGTCTCGATCACGCAGGTCACCGATCTGGGGCGGGTCTATGCGCTGGACCAGATCGCCGAAATTTCTGCCGTGGCGCGCGATTTCGGCCAGCCACTGCACATGGACGGCGCGCGGTTTGCCAATGCCCTGGTGGCGCTTGGCTGTACGCCCGCACAGATGACCTGGCGGGCTGGCGTTGATGCGCTAAGCCTCGGGGGTACAAAAAACGGTTGTCTGGGCGTCGAAGCCACCGTCTTCTTCGACCCCAAACACGCCTGGGAGTTTGAGTTGCGCCGAAAGCGCGCCGGGATTCTGGCCTCCAAAAGCCGGTTTATGGCCGCGCAGATGCTGACGTATCTGGGTGATGACCTTTGGCTGGACCTGGCGCGCCGGGCCAATGGCGCGGCAGCCCGGCTTGTCGAGGGGTTGTCAGGCGTTCCCGGTGTCACATTCAACCCGGAGCCGCAGGCGAATATGATCTTCGCAACCATGCCAGCGGCCCTGCATCGCCGGGCGCTGGCTGCGGGCGCGATTTACGAGGTTCACGGCGATCCATCGGCGGTGCCCGATGAAACGCCGCTTGGCTGCCGGATCGTCTGTGACTGGTCCAGCGACCCGCAGCAGATTGACCGCTTCGTCGCGGTGATCCGTGGATAGCGGCAGCGTCCTGTTCTGCGACGGGCTGAAACAGGCTGCGGTCTAGCGGGATTTGGTCTGTTGGACGATTGCAGAGGCGTCCCGATACCGCCCGCTCACGCACGCTTCAGCAACCGGGTGAGCGGACCAATCCAAAGCCGAATTTCGCATCGCGCCCGGACGCGCCCAGATCTGTGACGCCCTGACGCAATTGGCCGCGAATTGCGCCTGCGCCCTCGCCGCGTGCCCGAAGCCGCGCGGCGAGGGCGGTCACGATGGGGGCAGCAAAGCTGGTGCCGGTGCGGAACCCGCCAGCGGCGAAGACATCGACGCCCGGTGCCGACAATTCAACATGCCCGCCCGTGCTGGCGCTGCGGTACAGCCTGCTGGCCGCATCCACTGCGGTGACGGCGATCACAGGCCCAGCGGCTGCGGGATAGGCGTTAGTCATCTTGCCGGTGTTTCCAACTGCCGCGATCAGCACCATTCCCTGCCGGGATGAGGCCCCCAGAACGTCGGAAAAGGCCGCGTTGGTGCGACCGGCAAAACTCATGTTCACCACCTCGGCGTTTTGATCTGCCAGCCAGTCCAGCCCGGCGGCGATATTCTCAAGCCGCCCGCCTTCGCCACGCGTCTCGCGCGAGAACGCGTTGACCGCCAGAAGGCGCGCGCCCGGGGCAAAGCCGCCGCTTGGGGCGGCAATCAGGGCCGCAACGGCTGTGCCATGCTCGGATCCGACGCCCTTTTCCCCTGCGATAAGGGTGGTGTGGCTGGTCACCGATGCGCCGCCAAGTGCGCCGGGATTAATCGGGCCATCAATCACGCCGACCCGAACCGCACGGCCAAGATTGCACCGCGCCCCCACCGGATCACCGATCAACTGCGGTGCAAAAGTCCGCGCGCCCTGCGCAAAACCATAGACCATATGAGTGTCGATACGCGCCGCCGGGGCGGCCTGATCCAAAATGCCCTGTGCGCCAGCCTGCCCCATGCCCGGCGGCAACTGCAAGATCAGAAGGCTGCGCCCGAGTGACGGCAAGGCGCGGGTGCGCAGCAATGCGGCACCTGCCTGCTGAAGTGCGTTGGCCGCAGCATTGGCCTGGCCCTGCGGCACCGACACCACATATTCAGGATAGCCATCAGGCGCCGGAACCTCGTCGCGGGCTGCACGCTCACGCGGGCCGTTGGGCGTTGCGGTCTGACCCGAAGCCGGATCGCCACGTTCGGCCCCGGCGCGGCAAATGCTGGCAAGCCCCATGGTGCCCTGCACCTGCTGGTTATTGATCCATTGCACCAGATACTGATCGCCGGGGTTGACGCCCTGCGTCGGAATCCGCGCCCGGACCCGATTTGACCGCCAGCTTAGGATTGTCAGCGCCCGCGGGCGCGGCTGGGTGCCGATCACGATCTGCCCCTGCTGTGACGGGGTGAAATTGCCCGTGAAGGTCACCGTCCCGCCGGGGCGGATGCACCGCGTCGCGCCATAGTTATTCGGATAGGTCGTGGTGTTCTGCGCCTCGGCCAGATGCGGCAGGGCCATCGCGCCCAGGATCACCAGCGACCGCAGCAGCTTGTTCATTGTCCTACACTCACTGTTTCGACCAGGGATTGGCTGGACAACAACACCGCAAGCGCATCATCGACCGCTGCGTCCTCTACGGCGAGTGTATAGAGGCCCAGCGCCGACGGTCCGTCGACAATCACCAGATTCTTATCCAGCAGCAGCGCACGGATCTCGGCTTCCGGGGCGGTTGGCTGGAAGGCAACCCGCAGGCGGCCCTCGCCAACCACGGCTGTTGCATCGCCGCTGGCCAGTTCAACATCCGGGCCTGTGCCGCTTCCGGTCCAGACGAACAGCGATTGCGCCGCGAAAGCGGCTATGGCCACCGCCGCCGCGACCTGCCAGATCCGCAGGCGCGTGTTTGTGTTGGCCGGTGCCGGCGCTGCCCGGGTTTACGTGACCGTCGATGACGTCGGGCCTGATACCGCGTCGTGCAGCGTCAGCCGCGGGGGCCGGGAGTCATCAGACGTCTGGTCCGCTTGCGGCACCGCGTCCGACGCCTGGGCGTCGATCTCTCGCAGAAGTTTCGCCAGACCCATCTCTCCGGGGGACCAGTCGAGTGCCTCGGCCTTTACCTCAGATCTGATCCTGCGCAGGGCGCGCAATTGCACGGCCAGTTCTGCATCGGCGGCCACGGCGGCCTCGACCCGGGCACGCTCTTCTCCGTCAAGCGTGTCATTGGCAAGGAAGGGCAGAAGCGCCTCAACCTCGTCTCGTTCGTTCAATCCTGTCTCAGCCATTATGCAGCCCTTCCGATGCGGCCCTGAAGACAGCTGAGCAACAGTTTCTTGGCGTGAAATACCCGGGTCTTGATGGTGCCTTCCGGCACCTCCTGTACTTCGGCGATCTGACCGTAGGTCATATCGTCATAGAAGGCCATCTGAACCGCCGCGCGATGCGCGGGCTTGAGTTCTTCAAGGCAGTCACGCACATGTGCCGCTTCCTGACTGGCCGCAAGACATGCAGCCGCGTCGGGACCTTCATCCGCCTGTTCGGGCGGCTCGCTCATCAGATCGAGCCGTCCTTTCTTCCTGAATGCATCCATCGTCTTCCTGTAGGCGATTCCAAACAACCAGGTCTTGACGGAACTGCGGCCCTCGAATTTTCCTGCCGAGCGCCAGACTTCCATGAAAACCTCGTGAAGTTTGTCGCTGGCTTCGTGCTGATCGTTCAATTTCGAGCGGATAAATCGAAAAACAGGTTTTTCCAGGTCACGGTAAAACGCGGTATAGGCCGCCTGGTCGCCACCGGCGATCTGTTCAAGCAGAAAGCTGTGATCGACGGCCATTGTGCCCATGCCTAGTTGTTGCTCTGAGATCTGGAGCCGCCACCAAGCTGGCGTGCAGGTGATGCGGACAGGACATTACCGTCGCCGTCAAAGGCCACCACACGCCAGAACACCGGGGTGCGGTCGCGAATGCGCGCCAGCGTGAATGGCTTCAGGCGGGTTTGCGTCGCGCGCAGATCAACGGCCGCGATACGCGCACCATTTCCGACGCCCCCGGCCCCGCCTTCGCGGAATTCCACGCGATACGACGCGGCACCGGCAACCTGGCTCCAGCGGAACGGCGTACCGGCGCTGGCGCTTTCACCTGCCCTTGGGGTGATCAGCGTCAGCGGAACCGCGGCCCCGCCCGGTGTGACGACATAGCGGATCTCATCAATGTCGGCCGTGCCGGAAAAATTCTGCTGCGTGGCAAAACGCACGATGTAGTTGCCCGCCCGGCTGGTCGGCAGGGGCGGGCTTTCAAAGACCGTGCGGCGCGATCCGGCCAGCACCTGACGCACCCGCGCGATCGGGCGGAACTGGCCGCCGTCTGGGCCTGCGACCTCCCAGCTGGCATCAATGCGCCCTTCGCCTGCGGTCGAGGCAACCGCCCGTGCGGTGATCGAGGCGTTTTGCGGGATGCTGCGGAACTGCGTGTCATCATCGAACAGCAACGAGATATCACGCAGCGAGATTGCGCCGCCGCCGCCCCGCGCAACAATGTCCACATCATCGCCGCCAGGATAGGCCGACATATCGACGAATGTGCGGCTGTATTCAGCGGGCGCGCCATCGCCGATCTGTTTGGCATGGGTCCGGCTGATCCGGAACCGGTCACGGAAGGTAATCACCAGCGGACCAGAGCCTGAATAGTTCACCGTGCGAGACAGCACGCCACCGGGTGCCGGGACGGTCATACCATCGACGACAAGTGTCCCGGCTGAGGATGACACCGTCACCGGACCTGCCGGAAGATAGTCAATCTCGACATCCCAGCGCACCGAGACGAGCGCGGTGCCCGACGTGTTGATGCGCACCGTGTCCGGGTTGGCGTTCACCTGGGTGACGTCAGCCTGGGCCAGTGTCGCAAATGACAGCATCGCGACGCAGGCGATAAGGGCGGCCAGCACCCGGTTCACTAGTCCCGATCTATCTGAAAACATCTGTACGCGCCCTCAACATGAACCCAACATACCATTCTTCGTCGTCGGTTGTCTCGGTTGCCAGCGAACCGGTGGAATAACCGACAGAAAACACCATTTCCGCTGACGGACGGAATGCCCATGCCAGATCAGCGCTAAGCAAGGCGCCATCTTCCAGCGACGGGTCGCCGAAATCCTGCCAGGCCGCTTCGCCGGTCAGCGTCCAGTCGCTGTCCCCGATGGGTGCGGTGAAGCCCAGAATCGCCTCGGCATCGACGAATTCACCAAACAGGTCATCTGTCTGGGTGACGATCACAGTCGCATCCGCACTGCCGCCGCCATCCCCCAGAAGTGCGGCGCGGGCTTCCACGGAATGTGTCGTCAGATCATCGTTCAGCACCGACAGATCGTCGATGCCAAGATAGGCATAGGTCAGCCCCCAGCTGAAATGCTCGCCCGGAAGATCGACACCGACATAGGCTTCGACGCTGTCAAAATCTTCTGGCAGCGCTGCAACCAGCGGCGTTGGCACCCGGCGTTTGGTGATTCCAATCACGCCAAAGCTGAAGTCGGCGGCGCCAACCTCGCCCGTGCCGTAAGAGCCCGAGATATCCAGCGTCGTGTATTCTTCAACCTCGACCGTCGGCAGCCCGCCGACGTTCGTTGTCTGTTGTTCAAGCGAGGTGGTCAGCTGCAAAGCCTCGCCCGCATAATCGGTGCTCAGAATGATGTTTTCCTGACCACTGGGCATGCTGGGATTGGTCAGGGTGAAAAAGCCCTGTTCGACCCGGTCATAGTATATCCCGGCTGTCAGCGACGACCCCTCGGTCCCATCCAGAATGTCATAGTCGAGGCTGGCTAGGATCGCCTCTCCGGTGTCTTCGGTGAACAGGCCGCCTTCGGCATCTTCGTCCCAGTTTGCGATGCCGCCACCAAAGGCAAAGCGCCCGCGCCCGTCATTGAACGACCCGTCCGCGGACAGTGAGACCGCATCCCCCGCCCCGACGGTCAGCCCGCCTTCGGCTGTGCCACGCGCCTCGGCACCGGTCACGCTGATCCGGAAATCATTGCTTGAAAACGGCCGGAGCGAGGCGGTCGCCCCGAACATGCGGTCGTCTTCCTCATCAAGTCCCAGAAAATTATCGACGCCCAGGCTTTCGATCGATTGCGTCGCAAAAACACCCAGCGAAAAGCGATCGCCCGGCGTGGCCAGATATACGCCCAACCCCCGGCGCGCGATGTCTGACACCGCGACATCATCGAAATCCAGGCTCTGATGGCCGATGCGCGCGGTCATATCGAACATGTCGCCGGGGCGATGCAGCTCAACATAATATTCGCCGATATCGACGGCATTGTCGGTCAGCTGATCCTCGACCACCGTCGTCGCCAGATAATCCGCACCGACACGCAGACCCCCGTTGACCGTCGAATACTGAAACTCACCCGCGCTTTCGGCGAATTCGGTTGTGTCGTCGTTCAGCGTGCGCACACCGATCTTGTGCTCGGCCGAGACGGCCAATCCGCTGCCGTCCCATTCCGAAACGCCGAAGCTGCGGAATGTGAATGTACCGACAATCAGAAAATCCTGACCGCTGATCGAATAGATCACCAGCTCATGCGTGCCCGGCTCCAACGGCGTGAACAGGCGAAGCGACAGATTGCCGCCATCCACACGCAGCGCGTCCGACACATCGATGCCATCCACCTCTGCCGCCAGCTCTCCGGCAGGGGGATCAAGCGGAATATCCAGAAGATCGCCCGCAGCAACTGCGCCGATATCCTGCTGCGCAGAAGCGGCTGTCGTGGTCATGACGGCGAAAAAAACCACAAGAACAGGCACGACAGATGCCGCGCAAACGCGGGACAACGTCCGAAAAATGCCAGTTCGGCCCAGAATTCTCACCAATGGCCCCCAAGAAAAGCCTGCTGAGACAAGCAATAGCGCAGCAACCGGGGCTGAGAAACACCATGCCCGCCTTGGATAGGTGGTGAATCGCCTGCCGTGGCGCTTGGGCAACGGATTTCCAGAATCGAACCTAAGGCGAAACGGCTCTGCCGCCGCAAATTGTCGCTGTGCAGCGCGGTTCCCTGCGGCACCGAAGCCGGGCTTTGCCCGTCGCTGGATTAGCTGGCCGAATGTTGCGCAGGCCTTGACCGACCGGGAGGGAGGGGGCCCTAACCGCTGTGTAGCGCCTTGAAAGTCATCGTCGTCAGGGACCGCGCAATACCGGGCACGTCCAGCAGCCGCTGGTTGATGAACACGCCGACATCCTCGCCCTCGGGGATGTAGATTTTCGCCAGCAGGTCGAAATCGCCGGATGTTGAATACAGTTCGGACACAATCTCGCGCAGGTATATTTCCTGCGCGACCTCATAGGTCTTGCCGGGATTGCAACGCAGTTGAACAAATACGCAGGTCATGAAGGTGCCTCCTGTTCTGGCCAAGCTGTCACAAGGCGCAACAGATAGGCAAGCCCGGCGCTGCACGAAATCATCGCCCCGGAATGACGCGCCGCGCCGGGTCAATACCGGGTGAAGCGCTGCGGCTAGAGCTTGCCCGACAGATGCGCGTCCAGATCGGCGATACGGTCCTGGCCCCAGAACCGTTGATCCGTGTCGGTGATCCAAAACGGTGCGCCGAATGCACCGGCGCTGACGGCATCTTCCAGGTTTCGGGCGTAGGCCTCGGCCCCGGCCAGAAGCCCGCTGTCTGCCAACGACGGCGCAAAACCCGCGTCAGACAAGGCCGCGCGGATCACCGCATCATCGGCAATGTCCTTGTCTTCGGCCCAGCAAGCCCGGCCCAGCCCATGCACCAACCCGCCCAGATCGCCGCCGCCCGCCGCTTGTGCTGCGATGATCGCATAGGACGCAGGCGCCTGATTGGTAGGAAAATGCGCGGGCATCGGGGTCAATGGCAGGCCGGCAACGATCGCCTGTCGGCGAAGCTCTTGCAGGCGGTATTCCTTGCGGCTTTCATGCCGCTCAGCCGGGGCGGTGCCGCCGGTGCGCGCGAACAGGGCCCCGATGTCGAGCGGTCTGTACGTTACATCTACGCCGTGCCGGTCCACCACCGCCTGAAAGCGCGGTCCCGCAAGATATGTGAACGGCGAAATCGGTGAGAAATAGTAGTCGATATGTGACATCTGAAAACACTCGCCCGTTTTGGTTTGCGTGACCGTATCCACATGATAAGCGGTGTCAACGTCACGGGTGACGTGACGTAGAATCGGACCTATGCCAGGGACCCTGACCTGATGCCCAGCCTGACCGAACCCAAGCTTATTTCCGGAAACGCCAACCGACCGCTTGCCACCGCCGTGGCGCGCCGGATGTCGATGCATCGCGGCATGGCCGTCAACCTGGTCGACGCGCGGGTCGAACGGTTCAACGATGGTGAGATTTTCGTCGAAGTCTACGAGAATGTGCGCGGCGAAGACATGTATGTGATCCAGTCAACGTCGAACCCGGCCAATGACAACCTGATGGAACTGCTGATTATCGCAGACGCGCTGCGCCGATCATCGGCGGCGCGGATCACAGCCGTGATCCCCTATTTCGGTTACGCGCGACAGGATCGCCGTTCCAAGGCGCGCACGCCGATCACCGCCAAGCTGGTCGCAAACATGATGGTCGAAGCGGGGATTGAGCGGATCCTGACCCTCGACCTGCACGCCACGCAGATCCAGGGGTTCTTCGATATCCCGGTTGATAACCTTTATGCCGCGCCGGTGTTTGCGCTGGATGTTCTGCACCACTTCAAAGGGCGTCTGGACGAGGTGATGGTCGTCTCGCCCGATGTTGGCGGCGTGGCCCGCGCGCGCGATCTGGCGCAGCGGATCGGCGCACCGCTGTCCATTGTCGACAAGCGGCGCGGCAAACCCGGCGAGATTGCCGAGATGACGGTGATCGGTGACGTCAAGGACCGCACCTGCATCATCGTGGACGATATCGTCGATACCGCCGGTACGCTTTGCAAAGCTGCCGAGGTTCTGGTCGAAAACGGCGCCTTTGAAGTGCATTCCTATATCACCCACGGCGTGCTGAGCGGCCCTGCGGTTGAGAGGGTATCAAACTCGGTGATGAAGTACCTTGTGATCACCGACACGAATGAGCCGACCGAGCCGGTGCTGAAAGCCCCCAACATCCGCATTGTGCCAACGGCGCCGATGTTCGCACAGGCGATCCTGAACACCTGGAGCGGCACATCGGTCAGCTCCCTGTTCGACCACGCCGCGCTGGGTCCGATTTACGAGGGCCTTTACAACGGGCATTGAAGGTTTTGGCCTGAAGTGGATGTTGGCACCGCCCACTTCTGCGCCCGGAATCAAGCCCGCAAGGGCGCCGGGCGATCGCCTGACCGTCCCGCGGGCAGGCGATTTCGATGGGTCGCGAAACCTTCGTATCTTAAAGTTACCGCTGAACCATAAATTGCCACACAAGCAAGTTGCATCGCCTACCCCCGGTCAGGCGCTCACCCGGCTTGTCGTTTGATCGCCAACGTCCGCTCCGATCCGAAAAAAACCGACTGACCAGCAACCCCTTCCCACTACTCCAAACAAACGAAAACGGCGGGGCATTGCCCCGCCGTTTCGTACTGTTCAAGTGTGGGCTATCAGGCCGAAGCGTTGATCGCCTCCAGGTCCGCGACCAGTTTGTTGGCCGCATCAGCAGCTGCACCTTCAGCGCCGCTCTGACTTGCCCGCGCCTGTTCCAGCGCCGCTTCCAGAAACTCTGCCGTCGCATCCGCCCGTTTCACCGCATTTTCGGCCAGGACCGAGCAGCTTTCGGCGGTGATCTCGGCAAATCCGCCGGTGACCACGAAATCCTCGGTCCCCTCGGCGCTGTCCACCGACAGGATGCCGGGCCGCAAGGTCGTGATGGTCGGTGCGTGCAGGGGCAAGGCGGTAAAGTCACCTTCGGACCCCGGAATACGCACCGCCGTGGCCTGCACCGAGGCCAGAAGACGCTCGGGCGAGACCAGATCGAATTGCATCGTGTCAGCCATTGCGGCCTCTCCTATTCAGTCGATCAAGCCGCGTCGGCGGCCAGTTTCTCGGCCTTGGCTTTCACATCCTCGATACCGCCAACCATATAGAAGGCCGCTTCCGGCAGGTGGTCGTATTCACCCGCCACAACCGCCTTGAACGAGGCGATGGTGTCTTCCAGCGGCACCTGGATGCCGGGCGAACCGGTGAAGACCTGCGCGACGTCGAACGGCTGGCTGAGGAAACGCTCGATCTTGCGGGCGCGCGCCACGGCCAATTTGTCTTCTTCGCTGAGTTCGTCCATGCCGAGGATGGCGATGATGTCCTGCAGTGATTTATAGCGCTGAAGCACCTGCTGCACGTCGGTGGCAACCTTGTAATGCTCTTCCCCGATGACCAGCGGGTCCAGCAGACGCGAGGTTGATCCCAGTGGGTCCACCGCCGGGTAGATGCCTTTTTCCGAGATTGCCCGGTCCAGAACCGTGGTCGCGTCAAGGTGCGCGAAAGACGTTGCAGGTGCGGGGTCGGTCAGGTCATCCGCAGGCACATAGACGGCCTGCACCGAGGTGATGGACCCCGATTTGGTGGACGAGATTCGTTCCTGCATCGCACCCATGTCGGTGGCCAGCGTCGGCTGATAGCCCACGGCCGACGGGATACGGCCCAGAAGTGCCGAAACTTCGGAACCGGCCTGGGTAAAGCGGAAAATGTTGTCGACAAAGAACAGCACGTCCGACCCGGTGTCATCGCGGAACTGCTCGGCCAGGGTCAGGCCCGACAGGGCCACCCGCATCCGTGCACCCGGAGGCTCGTTCATCTGACCGTAAACCAGCGCGATCTTAGATTCTTCGAGGTTGTCGGGAACGATAACGCCGCCCTCGATCATCTCGTGATACAGGTCGTTGCCTTCCCGCGTCCGCTCACCCACGCCGGCGAAAACCGACACGCCCGAGTGCACTTTGGCGATGTTGTTGATCAGTTCCATGATCAGAACCGTTTTGCCCACGCCGGCACCGCCGAACAGGCCGATCTTGCCGCCCTTGGTATAGGGGGCCAGCAGGTCGATAACCTTGATGCCCGTGGTCAGAATCTCGGTTTCGGTCGACTGGTCGGAGAATTCCGGCGCCTTGCCGTGAATGCCGCGCCGTTCGGTCGCTTTCACGTCGCCTTTTTCGTCCACAGGCTCACCCACGACGTTCAGGATACGTCCCAGGGTTGCACTGCCAACGGGCATCGAGATCGGTGCGCCGGTGTCAGAAACCGAACCACCACGCACCAGACCTTCGGTCGCATCCATCGCGATCGAACGCACGGTGTTTTCGCCCAGGTGCTGAGCCACTTCCAGTATCAGGCGCTTGCCCTGATTGTCGGTTTCCAGCGCGTTCAGAATCGCCGGCAGATCGCCGTCGAACTGTACGTCGACGACGGCGCCGATGACCTGGGTGATTTTTCCGGTGTTAGCCATGTCGTTGTTCTCCGGTTCGTCAGAGCGCTTCCGCGCCCGAAATAATCTCGATCAGTTCGTTGGTGATGACAGCCTGACGGGTCCGGTTGTACTGGATCGTCAGCTTGTCGATCATCTCGCCCGCGTTGCGGGTTGCGTTGTCCATCGCGCTCATCCGGGCCCCTTGTTCGGACGCGCCGTTTTCCAGCAGCGCGGTGAACAGCTGCGTGGCAACGCCACGCGGCAGAAGGTCGGACAGAATCTCACCCTCGCCGGGTTCGTAATCATAGACGGTTGTGTCGGCCTCACCCTCGAACACCGCGGGGATGATCTGGGTTTCGGTCGGGATTTGCGTCACGACGTTCTGGAAGGTGTTGAAGAACATCGTGGCGACGTCAAATTCACCAGCCTCAAACCGGCCAAGGATGTCCTGCGCAATCTCGCGCGCGTTGGCGTAACCGACGCGCTTGACCTCGCTCAGGTCAACGTGATGCACGAACATCTCGCCATAATCGCGGCGCAGCTGTTCCCGGCCCTTCTTGCCAACCGTCAGAATTTTAACGGTTTTCCCGGCGGCGAGCAGTTTTTCAATCCGCAGGCGCGCCAGTTTCGCGATCGAGCTGTTGAAGCCACCTGCCAGACCACGCTCGGCCGTCAGAACAACGATCAGATGGGTCTGATCGCTGCCGGTTCCGGCCAACAGCTTGGGGGCCGAATCCGAATCGCCGACCGATTGTGTCAGACCACCCATCACGGCCGACATACGCTCGGCATAGGGGCGTGCCATTTCGGCAGCCTCCTGCGCGCGGCGCAGTTTCGCCGCGGCGACCATTTGCATCGCCTTGGTGATCTTGCGGGTCGACTTGACCGTGTCGATCCGGTTTTTCAGGTCCTTGAGGTTTGGCATCTGCCCGCCCCCTTACGAAAAGTCGCCGGCGAATGCGTCGATGGCGGCTTTCAGTTTGTCTTCGGCATCGCCTTTGATCTTGGGATCATCGTTGGTGATCATGTCCAGCACATCCGAGGCATTGCCACGCAGGTGGTTGAGCAATCCAGCCTCGAAGCGGCCAACATCACCCAGTGGCAGATCATCAAGATACCCGTGTGTACCGGCATAGATGACGGCCACAATCTCGGCATTGGTCAGCGGCGAATACTGCGGCTGTTTCATCAGCTCGGTCAGGCGCGCACCACGGTTCAGCAGGCGCTGGGTGGCGGCGTCCAGGTCGGACCCGAACTGCGCAAAAGCGGCCATTTCGCGGTACTGCGCCAGTTCCAGCTTGACCGGTCCAGCGACGGATTTCATCGCGTTGGTCTGGGCGGATGACCCCACACGCGACACCGACAGACCGGTGTTCACAGCCGGGCGGATACCTTGATAGAACAGCTCGGTCTCCAGGAAGATCTGACCATCGGTGATCGAAATCACGTTGGTGGGAATAAACGCCGACACGTCGCCGCCCTGGGTTTCGATGATCGGCAGTGCCGTCAGGGATCCGCCGCCGTTGTCTTCGTTCAGCTTGGCAGACCGCTCCAACAGGCGCGAGTGCAGATAGAACACGTCACCCGGATAGGCTTCACGCCCCGGCGGACGACGCAGCAACAGCGACATCTGACGGTAAGACACGGCCTGTTTGGACAGGTCATCATAGATGATCAGCGCGTGGCGGCCATTGTCACGGAAATGCTCGGCCATTGCGGTGGCGGAATAAGGCGCCAGGAACTGCAGCGGGGCCGGATCCGAGGCGGTCGCAGCGACAACAATGGTATAGTCAATCGCGCCGGATTCTTCCAGTTTCTTCACCAGCTGCGCCACGGTCGAACGCTTTTGCCCGATGGCGACATAGATGCAGTAAAGCTTCTTGTCTTCGTCGTCGCCAGCCGCCTCGTTATAAGACTTCTGGTTCAGGATCGTGTCGAGCGCCACGGCGGTTTTGCCGGTCTGACGGTCGCCGATGATCAGTTCGCGCTGGCCACGGCCAATCGGGATCATTGCGTCGATGGCCTTCAGGCCGGTCGCCATCGGTTCATGCACCGATTTACGCGGGATGATGCCGGGGGCCTTTTGTTCGGCCAGGCGACGCTCTTTCGTGTTGATCGGGCCTTTGCCGTCAATCGGGTTGCCCAGGCCGTCAACGACGCGACCAAGCAGTTCGTCACCGGCAGGCACGTCCACGATCGAGTTCGTGCGCTTGACGGTGTCGCCTTCCTTGATGTCCTGGTCAGAACCGAAGATCACGATACCGACGTTGTCGCTTTCCAGGTTCAGGGCCATGCCCTGAATGCCACCGGGAAATTCGACCATTTCACCGGCCTGTACGTTATCAAGGCCATAAACCCGGGCGATCCCGTCGCCAACGGACAGCACGCGGCCAACTTCGGCCACCTCGGCTTCTTGTCCGAAATTCTTGATCTGGTCCTTGAGGATCGCCGAAATCTCGGCTGCCTGGATTGCCATTATCCGACCTCTTTCATGGTGTTCTGAAGGGCTGCGAGTTTGGATCGGATCGACGTGTCGATCATTTTCGATCCCACTTTGACGACAAGACCGCCGATGAGGTTTTCATCCACGGTCGTGTTGATCTTAACATCTTTGCCAATGCTGGCTTTCAGCTTGGCGGCCAGCGCGTCACGTTGCGCAGGCTTGAGTTCCTTGGCGCTGCGCACATCGGCTGTGACTTCGCCCTTTTCGTAAGCGATCAACCCGCGCAGGGCGGTAATCAGCTGAGGCAGGACAAACAGGCGGCGCTTGGCCGCCATCAGGCGCAGGGTATTGCCGACCAGATCGCCAAGGCCCATTTTGGTGGCAATCGCGTCAATCGCGCTGCCCTGGGCGTCGCGCGAATACAACGGAGAGCGGATAAGAACACTCAGGTCATCGCTGATGTTCAACGCGCCTTCAAGGGCATCCAGATCGCCCTCGACCGCGTCAATGGACTTTGCATCGCGGGCAAGTTCGAACATCGCGGTCGCATAGCGGGCGGCAATACCGGAAGACATAGAAGCTGAATCTGACACGCACACCCCTTCCGCATGATAAGGCCCCGTGCAGCGTCCTTCGGGACGTTGGGGGCCTCGGTTCTAACTGGCAGGACGGGCCGTTTCACGGGCGCAACATCCAAAATCAGCGTCGATGTAGCAGAGCGTTATACGCCCCGCAACCGTCTTACGCCGCCTTTCTTCAGGCGGTTTCCGTTTGATTTCAGAGGGTTGAGTTTAACTGCGACCGAATGTGCCACATTGGCAACGAATATCGGGGCGAATCCGACCGCTCAGGCGGGTTTGACACTCGGTTTGGCCAGCCCGTCAAGCACCCGCAACGGACGGCGCGCAGGCTCGGGCGTGGCGGGGCCGGTCGGGGCGGCGACACGCTTGGTTACCTCGACCAGAAGCACGCCGCCGGCGATCCGGGTCGAAATCCGGCTGCCCAGCTTTTCCCAGAACGCGCCAGAGCGCAGCCAGAACCGCCGTTGCGTGGGCGGCATGTAAAGGGCCGCGACGTGACGCTCGGGAACGAAACCGTGCTGTCGCAGCAATCCTTCCAGCTGACCAGTGGAATAGGGGCGGCCAAATCCAAACGGCGTCCGGTCACCCCGCGCCCACAGGCCCGCCCGGTTCGGCACAATGAACAACGCCCGCCCGCCGGGGCCAAGAACGCGCCAGCATTCCTCCAGCAAGGCGCCGGGGTGATCGCTGGTTTCCAGCCCGTGCATCACTACCAGCCGGTCCGCGTGCCCGGTTTCCAACGGCCAGAGCGTTTCCTGACACAGGACCGAAACATTCTTGTCCCCGGCCGGCCAATGCATGACGCCCTGTGGTCCCGGCATCAAAGCGATCACGCGCCGGGCCTTGGCCAGATAGGGGCGCAACATCGGAACCGCAAATCCGTAACCAACGACGGTTTGACGATCCGCCTCGGGCCAGAGGGCGGTAACCTGGTCGCGAATGGCGCGCTGCGCCGTGCGCCCCAATCTGGTGCGATAATAGAAATTGCGCAGATCAAGCACATCAAGGTGCATTGCAGCCCCGCCACAGATCGGAAACACTCGCTCAAAGCATACTGCCCACGAAAGGAAACGCCATGCCCGTCGAGATTGTGACCGTCCCCTGCCTGTCGGACAATTATGCGTTCCTGATCCATAATGCCGACAGCGGCGAAACCGCGCTGGTCGATGCGCCTGAAGCCGCCCCGATCAAGGCCGCTTTGACGGCCCGCAGCTGGACCCTCAGCGATGTGCTGATCACCCACCATCATGACGACCACACCCAGGGCCTTGGCCCGCTGCGCGACACCTATGCCCCCCGCGTCATCGGCTGCGGGGCAGATGCGCACCGCTTGCCCGCACTGGACCTGGCCGTCGCGGATGGTGATGAGATTGCCGTCGCAGGTCAGGCGACCAGGGTTCTGGACGTCTCGGGCCATACCATCAACCACATCGCCTTTCACATGCCTGGCTGCGATCACGTCTTCACCGCTGACAGCCTGATGGCGCTGGGCTGCGGACGCGTTTTCGAAGGCACCTTCGATCAAATGTGGGAGAGTCTGTCCAAACTGGCCGCCCTGCCGCCCGAAACGGTGATTTGTTCGGGTCACGAATACACCCGGACAAATGCGCGCTTTGCCTTGACCATTGAACCGGGAAACCGCGACCTTATCTCTAGGGCTGCCGCTGTTGAGGCGGCAACTTCAGCCGGAACCCCCACTGTCCCCTCAACCTTGTCAGAGGAGCTGGCCACCAATCCGTTCCTGCGCGCAGGCATCGCCGCGCTGAAAGCAGCGATTGGGATGGAAAACGCAACAAATGCTCAAGTTTTCGCCGAGATTCGCCGCCGCAAGGACGCTTTTTGAACACCAATCCGTGCAACGCTGCGATGAAATGTGAAGGCCAGATGAAGAAAAACACTTGAAGCGGCGCGATAAAAACCAAACTCTAACACTATGAGGCCACGGTCCGGTCGGTGGCAGCCCGCCCCGGACCACTGTTAAGGAGCACGCAACGTGCCATCATTTTCGACATCGCTCGAACAGTCCATTCACGCAGCGCTGGCGCTGGCGAATGAACGCAAACACGAACTGGCCACGCTGGAGCATCTGCTGCTGGCGTTGATTGACGAACCTGATGCGGCCCGCGTCATGCAGGCCTGCTCGGTCGATATCGCCGCGCTGAAGGAAACGCTGGTTGATTTCATCGACGATGACCTGTCCACGCTGGTCACGGATGTTGATGGGTCCGAGGCTGTTCCGACGGCGGCCTTTCAGCGCGTAATCCAGCGCGCCGCGATCCACGTCCAAAGCTCGGGCCGGACCGAGGTGACGGGCGCGAATGTTCTGGTGGCGATTTTTGCCGAACGGGAAAGCAACGCCGCCTATTTCCTGCAGGAACAGGACATGACCCGTTACGATGCGGTCAACTATATCGCCCATGGTGTCGCCAAGGACCCGTCCTTTGGCGAAGCCCGGACGGTTCAGGGGGCCTCGGAATTCGAAGGCGAAGCTGCTGAGGCTGGCGAGGGTGAGGCCAAGGAAAGCGCGCTGGCGAAATACTGCGTCGATCTGAACGCCAAGGCGCGTGACGGCGACGTCGACCCGCTGATCGGGCGCGAGCACGAGGTTGAGCGCTGCGTGCAGGTCCTGTGCCGCCGCCGCAAGAACAACCCGCTGCTGGTGGGTGACCCCGGTGTGGGGAAAACCGCCATTGCCGAAGGGCTGGCCCGCAAGATCGAGAATGGTGAAACACCCGAAGTCCTGTCGGGGACCACGATCTTCAGCCTCGACATGGGCGCGCTGCTCGCCGGCACCCGCTATCGCGGCGATTTCGAAGAACGCCTGAAGGCCGTGATGACCGAGATGGAAGATCACGACGACGCGGTGCTGTTCATTGACGAGATTCACACCGTGATCGGCGCCGGGGCCACGTCAGGCGGGGCGATGGACGCCTCCAACCTGCTGAAGCCCGCGTTGCAGGGCGGCAAGCTGCGCTGCATGGGATCCACCACCTATAAGGAATTCCGCCAGCATTTCGAAAAGGACCGCGCCCTGTCGCGCCGGTTCCAGAAGATCGACGTGAACGAACCCTCGGTCGATGATGCGGTGAAGATCCTGAAAGGGCTGAAACCCTATTTCGAAGATCACCACGATATCCGCTACACGGCCGATGCGGTGAAAACCGCCGTCGAACTCAGCGCGCGTTATATCAACGACCGCAAATTGCCCGACAGCGCAATTGACGTGATCGACGAAGCGGGCGCGGCCCAGCATCTGGTGATCGAAAGCAAGCGGCGCAAAACCATCGGCGTGAAAGAGATTGAAGCCGTTGTGGCCAAGATCGCCCGCATCCCACCGAAAACCGTCTCTAAGGACGATTCGGAAGTGCTGCGTGATCTTGAAAAATCGCTGAAACGCGTCGTCTTCGGCCAGGATACGGCCATCGAGGCGCTGGCGTCCGCCATCAAACTGGCCCGTGCCGGTCTGCGCGAGCCTGAAAAGCCCATCGGCAACTATCTGTTCGCCGGTCCCACGGGCGTCGGCAAGACCGAGGTTGCCAAACAGCTCGCCGATATTCTTGGCGTGGAAATGCTGCGCTTCGACATGTCCGAATACATGGAAAAACACGCCGTCAGCCGCCTGATCGGCGCGCCTCCGGGCTATGTCGGGTTTGATCAGGGCGGCATGCTGACCGACGGCGTCGATCAGCATCCCCATTGCGTGCTGCTGCTGGACGAGATGGAGAAGGCCCACCCCGACGTCTATAACATCCTGTTGCAGGTGATGGACCACGGCAAACTGACCGACCACAACGGTCGCACTGTGGATTTCCGCAATGTCGTGCTGATCATGACCTCGAACGCCGGGGCCAGTGAAATGGCGAAAGCCGCCATCGGATTTGGCCGCGACCGGCGCGAAGGCGAAGATACCGCCGCCATCGAACGCACCTTCACGCCGGAATTCCGCAACCGTCTGGATGCGGTGATCTCGTTCGGCGCGCTCGACAAAGACACGATCCTGCAAGTGGTCGAGAAGTTCGTGTTGCAGCTGGAGGTTCAGCTGATGGATCGTGGTGTGACCATCGAACTGTCCACACCCGCTGCGCAATGGCTGGCCGACAAAGGCTATGATGACCGGATGGGCGCGCGCCCCCTTGCGCGCACCATTCAGGAACACATCAAGAAACCGCTGGCCGAAGAACTGCTGTTCGGCAAGCTGGCCAAGGGCGGCAACGTCAAGGTCGGCATCAAGGGCGGCACGCTGGATCTGAAGATCGAGCCTCCGCAAGCCCCGCGCCTGTCGACCAAAAAGCCGCCGTTGCTGACGGCAGAATAACGTAAAGTGCCTCCGGCGGGAGTATTTAAGAAAAGAAGATGATCTTGAGTCGTCTTTTCGTCGAAAATATCCCCGCCGGAGGCATTTATCTTTTCTATCGCTCGGTCAGCTTCAGCTCGATTCGCCGGTTTTGCGCCCGTGCGGCGGCGCTGTCGCCTTCTGCCACCGGCTGAAACTCTCCGAAACCTGTGGCGGCCAACCGACGGGTCGGAAATCCCAGATCCCCGATCATGAACAGAACCACAGACAGCGCCCGCGCCTGGCTCAGCTCCCAGTTGTTGGCATAGGTCGAGGCGTTGACGATGGGCCGGTTATCCGTGTGCCCGTCGACCCGCACCACCCAGTCGATATTATCCGGGATGTCGCCCGACACGTCCGACAGGATTTGCGCCACACGCGCGATCTGGGCGCGCCCCTCATCCGACAGGTCTGCCGAGCCGGAATCAAACAGAACCTCGGACGAGAACACGAAGCGGTCCCCAACGATCCGCACCCCTTCGCGGTCGCCCAAAAGGTCACGCAACTGCCCGAAGAACTCTGACTGATAACGCTCCAGACGCTTTCGCTCCGCCTCTTCCAGTTCTGCGCGCTTGGTCTGTTCCGCCGCCACCCGTGCCAGCGCCTGGTTGAGGTCTGCGCCAAGCGTTTCGATCCGCACCTGTGCGGCGGCATCTTCTGCCTTGGCCAAGTCCAGCAACCCTTGCAGGCGGTTTAACTCACCACGCAATTCGCGCACCTGCGCGTTCAGCAACTGCTGCTGGCGTTTGGCCTCGGCGCTGACGGCTTCTTCTTCGCTCAAGCGTTCCTGCGCCAGCGCCAGAAGGCGTTTCTGGCGAACCGTCTCGCGCTGCTGCGCGGTGCGTTCATCCAGCGACTGATCGGCTTCGGCCTCGGCCGCCGCCAGTAGGGTCAGGGTTTCTTCGGCCCGGCGACGTTCTTCTTCCAGGCGCAGGGTCATGGCGGTCAGTTCGGTATCAGCATCTTCCAACCGGGCGCGCAGCGCCTCGGCGGCGGCGGCTTCGCGCAGGCGTGCGGCCTCCTCCTCGGCCAGCGCATTGGTCAGTTCGCGGATTTCGGCGTTCTGGCCACTGTCTTCGTCCTGCGTTTCCGACAATTCTGCCAGTGCCGCTGACAAGGACAGATCGCGGGCTTCAATCCGTTGGCGCAGATCAGCCGTCAGCGCCGCCAGCGCTTCGCGCCGCGCGGCGGCCAGTCGCGCGGCCTCGGCCTCGCGGTCAATCTCGGTCCGGGCCCGGGCCAGCGCGAGTTCCAGCGCATCCCGTTGCTGGGCAATCGACTGGTTTTCCGCGTCCAGCTCGATGATCGCATCCGACAGATTGGCGCTTTCGCTCAGCGCGGCATCGCGTTCGCCCAGCAGGCTGGCAACCTTGCTTTCGAATTCGGTGATCATTGCGGCGCGGGCATCCAGTTCCGCGCCCTGTTCCTGGGTCTGCGTGGTCAGCAGGTCCACCAGCGCGCGCTGCGCCTCAGTCTCGGCCCGCGCATTGGTCAGTGCGCCCGACAGCCCCGCATTCGCCTGCTCCAACGAGGAATTTTCGCGGTTCAGCTGGCTCAGCGCGTCTTCCTGCCCGGTGATCGTCTCGCGCAATATATATTGCACGATCATGAAGATCGTCAGCACGAACATCAGCACCAGCAACAGCGCCGTCATCGCGTCCACAAACCCCGGCCAGATCGAGCCTGACATCCGTTGCGTGGCGCGTCGGTTCAGGGCCATGGCCTAGCTCTGCTTATGCCCGAACAGGGCGGGTTTCAGGACGGTTTGCTCGGTGCCATTCGCTTCACGCACCGCTTTGATCAACTGGCTGAGTTCACTGCGCAAATTCCTGACGACCCGCCGACATCTCTTCCAGCAGGCGCAGCAGATGCAGATCGATGGAGCGTAGGTGCATCCGGCTTTCGGCGTCATGGGCCGGGGCATCAACGGGCGGTTTTTCCTTATGGGCCAGCGCTTCCAGCAGCTTTTCCTGCCCACCGGCGATCCGTTCAAGCGCGACGATCGTGTCATTGGCCGCATCGCTTGCGGTCTGCCCGGAGTCGATCTTGTCGGTCAGCGTCTCCATCGAGGTGACGACCCGCCCCAAGCCTTCGTCAACCTGGGCGCGGCTGGCATCGCTGTCCATGAACAGTGCCTGAAGCGCCTCCATCTGGTGCACCAAATGGGTCAGGATGGTGGTGGGGGTCGCGGCCTCTCCGCTGGCGTCTTCGCTGCCGCCGAACCCAAGCCGGGTGATCGACGACAGCCATTCCTCCAACTCGCGGTAAAACCGGTTCTGGCCGTGGCTTGCGAACAGTTCCAGCAACCCAACCACCAGCGATCCCGCCAACCCCAGCAACGAGGATGAGAACGCAACGCCCATGCCGCCCAACTGCGCCTCCAACCCGTCCATCAGGCGCGAAAATACGTTGATCCCGCCTTCGCCTTCCTGCGGGGCGAGGGAGCGGATCGTTTCGACCACCGCCGGGACGGTGGTGGTTAACCCATAGAATGTGCCCAGAAGGCCGAGGAAAATCAGCAAGTTGACGATATATCGCGTGATATCACGCGCCTCGTCGATCCGGGTTGCAACGGAATCGAGGATCGACCGGGACGAGCTGGAGCCGATGGTCGTCTTTGCCCCCCGCGCGCGCAGCAAGGCCGCCAGCGGGGCCAGCAGGCGCGGGGCGCGCGTGATCTCGTGACCCGGTCGCGATTGGGCGAACCCCTCGACCCAGCTGACCGAATTGAACAGCTGGATCACCTGCCAGAAACAGGCGAGCACCCCGATCACGAAAACCAGCGCGATGAAGCCGTTCAGCCAGGGATTGGCCAGGAACACCGGCGACACGCTGGGCCAGGCCACATAGCTTCCGCCCGCAACAAGGCCCAGCACGACGATCATGGTGATCAGTTGCCGCACCGGGGCGGTGAAATGCGCCTGAACCTCTGCCTGGGTCTGAACCATCTGTGTCAGTTCCTGCCTGTTGGTACGCGCACACGCGTCCCCTCAGCGCCTACCAAAGCAGATATTATCCACTTCGCAAAGCCGCTACCCGCGCGGAAAGTCGCGCAAGGTCGGTATCTTCGATGCCAAGCTCGATCAGATGCGCCACCGTATTGGTCAGATATTCGTGGTTCGGACCGCGCCCGCCGACCGCTGTGGCAATGATCTGCGCCTGATCCTCGAACGGCAGACCGCCGCAATACTGGTCGTGATCCGGGTCGATGACATAGGCGACCGAGCGGACATTGCGCCCATCGCTCAGGTCAAGCGGCAGCACCTGTTCGACGTAGGCGGCGGAAATCAACTCGCGCTCGCGCAGATACTCCAACGTCGCAGCCTCGGTTCCGGGCGCGGCACGCAGGGCCAGCCCGTCACAGGCCGACCCGGCATCGACATCCAGCGCCAGAACCAGCCCGGGATCGGCAATTGTGCCGCGATGATGGATCGAGCGCATGCAGAAGCTGCGGTGATAGCCGGGCAGCCGCGCGATCACCGCCTCGGCAACCTCGAATCCGGGGTTCCACAGAAGCGAGCCATAGCCGAATACCCAAAGCGGGGTCAGATTGTCCGCCGTCATCATGCTGGCCCTTTCGCTGTCCGCCCCCTACATAGCCTGCTGTAGGTCAGACGAAAGGGGACAGATGCGCAAACTGCTGGTTCTGATCCTGGTTCTGGCCGCGCTTTGGTCAGGTTACTGGTTCGTCGGCGCAACAGCGGTCGAACGTGGCGCGCAGGCCGTGCTGGACAATCTGCACGCGCAGGGCTGGCAGGTCGAGGTTGCCGATGTCGGCACACGCGGTTTTCCAAACCGGTTCGACACGACCGCCACCGGGGTGAAACTGGCCGATCCACTGGGCGGGTTTGCCTGGACCGCACCTTTCTTCCAGGTGCTGGCCCTTAGCTACAAGCCGAACCACGTGATCGCGGCGTTGCCTGACAGTCAGTCATTCGACTTTCCCGGTCAGACCCTGCAGGTGGACAGCACGCGCATGCGCGCCTCGCTGGTGGTCGAACCGGGCACCGCCCTGGCGCTGGACCGTGCGACCTTTGTTGCCGAAACCGCAAACGTCACCTCGACCCTTGGCTGGGCGATTGCGCTGAAGGATGCCCGCTTCGCGACCCGGCAAAATGGCGAGGCGCTGGTCCATGACGTCGGCATCGCCGCATCAAAGATCGCGTTGCCCAAGGCGCTGCGCGACACCTACGATCCCGGCGGGGCATTGCCGGAGGTGCTTGAGGTCCTGCGGGTTGATGCAACCCTTGGCTTTGACCGCGCCATTGATCGCCATGCATTCAATGGCGGACCGGCGCCACAGGTCGAGCGGTTCGTCCTCAACGACGCCGCACTTGTCTGGGGCGGCGTGAAGATCGCGGCGACAGGCACCCTCACCATCGGGGCGGATCGCCTGCCCGTCGGGGATATCACGCTTGAATCTGCGCAATGGCGCGACGTGGCGCGGATGATCGCGGATTCCGGGATGATCCAGCCGCAATACGTGCCGACGCTGGACGCGCTGTTCCAATCGATGGCGGCGGCGGACGGAACGCCCGAGGTGCTGACCGCGCCACTGACGTTCAAAAATGGGCTGGTTTCCTTCGGGTTCCTGCCGCTTGGGCCTGCACCGCGATTCTGAGTGGTCGGCGATATCCTGTTTTCGCCGCGCCCTTCGGATCTGGCGCCAGCCACGCTGCCCGATACGCAGGCAAAAGCCCCGATCAATGTGTCGCTGTCAGGTTGCCACCGAGTCCCGGATTGCCCGGATATTGGTGCCGTAGGGGGCCGGGTTACTGACAGACCCGCCCTTGAACACCGCAGACCCCGCCACCAGAACATCCGCCCCGGCAGCTGCAACCAGCGGAGCAGTCGTCGGATCAACGCCGCCGTCAATTTCGATATGAACAGGCCGGTCGCCGATCATGGCGCGGATATCGCGGCTCTTCTCAACGCAGGAGTGTATGAATTTCTGCCCGCCAAAACCGGGGTTCACCGTCATCACGCAAACCAGATCGACCAGATCCAGCAGTGGCGCCACCGCGCTGGCCGGTGTGCCGGGGTTCAGCGCAACGCCGGCCTTTGCACCGGCGCCCCTGATCGCCTGAAGCGTGCGGTGGATATGCGGACCCGCCTCGACATGGGCGGTGATGATATCGGCCCCGGCCTTTGCAAACGCCTCGATATACGGATCCACTGGCGCGATCATCAGATGCACGTCCATGACCGTCTTGATATGCGGGCGAATCGCGGCGCAGGTGGCGGGACCAAAGGTGATGTTCGGCACGAAATGCCCATCCATCACATCAACATGGATCCAATCGGCCCCCTGCCCTTCGACAGCTGCGCATTCTGCCCCGAAGGCGGCAAAATCGGCGGCCAGAATGGACGGAGCAATTTTTAAACTACGATCGAACGGCATTTAGGGGTCCCCCGCATGAGATTTCGGTTTCCTAACGCGGTTGCGGGCAGCACGCCACCTTTGGCGTTGCGAAGAAAATATTTGACCAAATGGTCAATCTTGTGCGATGCGCGCGCTTGTGGCACTGTGACCACGCCCGTTTTCTTGCCGGATCAATGCTGCCCGTGACCAATCAAGTCCTTGCCCCGAACCCGACCAAATCTGCGCAGCTGCCGCAGGTCGCCGAACCGCGCAATCCGGGGATGGCGCTTGACCTTGACTGGGTCGCCTCGGTTCAGGCCAACACCTCGGCCATCGAACGCCGCGCAGCCAGCCTGCCGGGGCGGCGGTCGGTCAAGAAGGACTTTCAGGCCGCCTGGCTGCTGCGCGCGATCACCTGCATCGATCTGACGACGCTGGCTGGCGACGATACCGAGGGGCGCGTGCGCCGCCTGTGTGCCAAGGCCGCCAACCCGGTGCGCCGCGATATCCTTGACGCGCTCGGGATCGACCAGATCACCACCGGCGCGGTCAGCGTCTATCACGACATGATCGAAACCGCCGTGCGCGCGCTGGACGGCACCGGCATCCCGGTTGCGGCCGTCTCGACCGGTTTTCCGGCGGGTCTGTCACCGCTGCATCTGCGGATCGAAGAAATCCGCGAAAGCGTCAAGGCCGGGGCTGAGGAGATCGACATCGTCATCTCGCGCCGCCACGTGCTGACCGGCAACTGGCAGGCGCTCTATGACGAGACCAAAGCCATGCGCGAAGCCTGTGGTGAGGCGCATATGAAAGCGATCCTGGCCACGGGTGAGCTTGGCAGCCTGCGCAACGTCGCCCGCGCCAGTTACGTGGCGATGATGGCCGGGTCGGATTTCCTCAAAACCTCAACCGGGAAAGAAAGCGTCAACGCCACCCTGCCGGTCACCCTGGTGATGATCCGCGCAATCCGCGATTTCCATGCGCGCACCGGGTATCGCATTGGTTATAAGCCCGCCGGAGGTATCTCGAAGTCCAAAGACGCCATCACTTATCTAGCGATGATGAAGGATGAGCTGGGCGACCGCTGGCTGCAACCCGACCTGTTCCGCTTCGGCGCATCCTCGCTGCTGGGTGATTTCGAACGGCAGTTGGAACACCACGTCACGGGCCGCTATTCGGCCATCCACCGTCACGCGATGGGATGACGGTGCAGATTGAATTGTTCCGCCCGGCGGCACGCCGGGCGCCCCCCGACCGCCCCCCCGGGCGGGGGCTTCACCCCCACCCGCGGCCGGGGGCCGCCCTTTCTGCCAAGGGTACGCCATGACGATCAAGGAAATCTTCGAAACCATGGATTATGGACCAGCCCCGGAAGATTCGGGCGAAGCGCTGGCCTGGCTTTCCAGCCACGACCGCAAGTTCGGCCATTTTATTAACGGCGCTTTTACCAAACCCGGCAAGGGGTTCGACAGCCGAAATCCGGCCACGACGGACACGCTGGCACGGGTCACGCAAGGCACGGCGAAAGACGTCGACACAGCCGTCGCAGCGGCCCGCAAGGCGCAACCGAAATGGGCGGCACTGCCGGGGCATGAACGGGCCAAGGTCCTCTATGCGCTCGCCCGCCTGCTGCAAAAACATGCGCGCCTGTTCGCGGTGCTGGAGTCGCTCGACAACGGCAAACCGATCCGCGAATCCCGCGACATCGACGTGCCCTTGGCAACGCGCCATTTCTACTACCACGCCGGCATGGCGCAGCTGCAGGACAGCGAGCTGCCTGATCGAGAGGCGCTGGGCGTCTGCGGTCAGATCATCCCGTGGAACTTCCCGCTGTTGATGCTGTCGTGGAAAATCGCGCCCGCGATTGCCATGGGCAACACCTGCGTGCTGAAACCCGCCGAGTACACCTCACTCACCGCGCTGCTGTTCGGGCGCATCTGTCAGGAGGCTGGCGTCCCCCCCGGCGTCGTCAACATCATCACTGGCGACGGCGCGACCGGGCAGGCCATCGTTGACCACCCGGATATCAACAAGATCGCCTTCACAGGATCGACCCCTGTGGGCCCCGCAATTCGCAAGGCGACGGCGGGCACAGGCAAATCGCTAACGCTCGAACTCGGCGGCAAATCCCCCTACATCGTCTTCGATGACGCCGATATCGACAGCGCCATCGAAGGACTGGTCGACGCCATCTGGTTCAACCAGGGCCAGGTCTGCTGTGCCGGATCGCGCCTGTTGGTGCAGGAGGGCATCGCGACGGATTTCTACACCCGCCTGAAACGCCGGATGGACGGGCTGCGCCTGGGCGACCCGCTCGACAAGGCCATCGACATCGGCGCGGTGGTGGATCCGGTGCAACTGGCCACAATCACCGAGATGGTCGATGCCTCCGGCGGCGATGTTTACCACGCCGACACCCCCCTGCCCGCGCAAGGGTGCTACTACCGCCCGACCCTGATCACCGGCCTCGGCACCGCCGACCGCCTGATGCAGGAGGAGGTCTTCGGCCCCGTCCTTGTCGGCATGACCTTCCGCACCCCTGCCGAGGCGGTGGAACTGGCCAACAACACCCGCTTTGGGCTGGCCGCGACGGTCTGGACCGAAAACGTCAACCTGGCGCTCGACATCGCACCGAAACTGGTCGCCGGGGTGGTCTGGGTCAACGCCACCAACCTGTTCGACGCCGCCGCCGGGTTCGGCGGGGTGCGCGAAAGTGGCTTTGGGCGCGAAGGCGGCTGGGAAGGGCTGCTGGCCTACACCAAACCGCGCCGGAAGTTGAAGGATATCACCAAACTGGCATCCGTGCCGGAACCGGAAAACCCCAAGGTCAGCGGTCTGGATCGCACGGCGAAATTCTACATCGGCGGCAAGCAGGCCCGCCCTGACGGCAATTATTCCCGCGCAGTCTGGTCACAAAATGGCCGGTTGCTGGGTCATGCCGGGCTGGGCAACCGCAAAGACATCCGCAACGCGGTCGAAGCTGCGCGCGCCGCGGCAGGCTGGTCCAAGACCACCGCCCACCTGCGCGCCCAAATCCTTTACTACATCGGCGAAAACCTATCGGCCCGCGCGGATGAATTCGCAACCCGCATCCGTGACCTCACCGGAACCGGCGCGAAATCCGCCGAGGCCGAGGTTGCCGCCTCCATCAACCGCCTGTTCACCTATGCCGCCTGGGCCGACAAATACGACGGCGCGGCCAAACCCGTGCCCCTGCGCGGCGTCGCGCTGGCGATGCACGAACCCGTCGGCGTGATCGGCGCGTTCTGCCCTGATGAGGCGCCACTCCTCGGGCTGATCTCGGCGATGGCGCCCGCAATCGCGATGGGCAACCGAACCATCCTCGTCGCGTCAAACCCCTTCCCGCTGGCCGCCACCGATTTCTACCAGATCCTGGAAACCAGCGACGTTCCCGCCGGGGTCGTCAACATTCTGACCGGCGACCACGCCGAACTAGCCCCGCAATTGGCGGGCCACATGGACGTGGATGCGGTATGGAGTTTCTCCTCCGCCGACCTCTCCGCCACGATCGAGCGCGAAGCCGCAGGCAACCTCAAACGCGCTTGGGTGAACCACGGCAAATCCCGCGATTGGTTGGGGGCAGACGGCGAAGGCAAATCCTTCCTTGCCGCCGCAACCGAGGTCAAAACGATCTGGGTGCCTTACGGCGAATAATCCCGCCCAAACCTTGCCCATTACCAGTCTGAAAATACCTCGGGGGTGAATTGGCCAAAGGCCAAGAGGGGGCAGCGCCCCCTGCCGGTCCGGCGCGCCAGCGCCGGATCTACTTCAGCCGGGGCGGTTTTTTCCGCCAGCTATCCAGCCAGGCCCGTATCCCGCCCGTGACCCCGGCATAGCGCGCCTTGGCCAGGTCAAGCTGATCGTCAGCGCGGTCCAGAAACGGCTCGATCGCGCGGCGCCGGAACCGGCGCAGCATCCGCCAGATCAGGAAGATCGCCACGAACAGCATCCCAAAGATCGCGATATTGACCCAAGGGATCAGCGTCACATCCGGCCCCGACACTTCGCGCACCGCAATCGCGTTTGGATAGATCGACAGGAATTCATTGCGCCAGCCGTAATGCGTGATCGCCACCCAGATCGGCTCGGCCCTGGTCGAGATCAGATCAGCCGCTTCGGCCTGCAGGTTCGAACTGTCCAGCTTGAAATAGGGCGGCCAGCCAAAGCCGGTATCCTCGTTACGATACACGGTCACGCGCCCATTGGTGCGCGCGGCGTTGATCAGCCGCAGATCCCGATTGGCCAGTTCCGTATTGCCGCTATCCGCCTGCGCATAAAAGAACCGGTTGAAGCCGGTAAAATCGGCGCGGATCACCTCGGTCGAGGTGACGCGCACGATATCGCGCTGGGGCAGGTTATAGTGGAAGAAGCTGAATGCCAGCAGCAACACCAGCAAGAAGATCGTCCAACGGAAATAGCGCATCAGATCGCCCTCCTCAGGCGTAATTCGTCAGGTAGACCAGCGCGATCACCACGACGATCGGAACGATATAGACGCCCCAGACCAGCTTTTTCTTCAGCGAAATGTCATAATCCGCCATGCCCTGCGTGATGAACGCGTCGCGGTCCCCCTGACGAATTTCCTCGTCCCACTCACGCTCCAACGCCCCGCGCGCGAGTGAGCGGAAATACCACGACAGCGCCCAATAGAACGCAGTCAGGATCACGAACAGGATCACTCCAAGACGGATCATTCCCAACATCAGTCCCGCTCCTTCCTCACAGCGCCCCATGGGCCGACAAGATCAATCTGGCGCGCCCGCCGCCTGGGCCTGTCCCAGGGTGAGGGCGCGTCCGGCGCCTCCTCCATCCCGGGTTCGGGCCCGAACAGCGCCGCCCGCGCGCCCGCCTTATCCACCTGATACTCGGCTTCCAGAAAATCCGCCACATAGGACTTCTTGGCATCCGTCCACCCGGCGTAAAGGCCATAGAACAGCTCTTTATGGCAGATGAACAACTGGCGGATGTCCAGCGGCGTCAGTTCGGCCAGCAGCATATTGACCAGATCGCGCGTCGGCCCGGGCGTGGCCCGCAGCGTGTAGAAGAACGCCGGATGCTCGGACGTGATCCGGGGCCACTTGCCACCGGTTTCGACCCAGCGCAACAGGTCGCCCAACCCATGGAACGCCGGCGGCAGGGCGCTGCCCAACTGGCGCGCGATATTGCGCAGATCGCGCCGGGTCGCGCCCTTCAGATCCTGCCCAAGCGTCGCCGCCACATCGACCAGCATGAAATCCATCTTCTGGCGCAGGATGGCGGCCGCGTCCGCGCCGCGCGCTTTCACAATCGGCTCGACCAGCTCATTATCGCTCAGGAACCGCGCGATCTTATTGGCATCGTCGCGCCCGATCACCTTGTCGACGGGCAAATCCTCGAACGGGTCGTCATCCTCGGCCATATGGATCACGCCGGTCGTTTCGGGTGAGCGGAACACATAAAGCCCGCCGAAATGCCGCGTCCAGAAATTCGGGGTTTCGAATTCCATCCGGGGCAGCACGACCGGGTTGCGGGTCACATCCCCGGTCTTCTTGGCCAACCCAATCATTTCGGCAATCAGCACATCATCGAACCAGGCGTCGTCTTCTTCGCGAAACTGCTCGATCTTGGTGTTGAGTTCGCGCGCGTCAGCGACATGGGCGCCGGTCGTATCCGCCTCGACCGTGATCCGCCGGATTGCCAGCAGGCGTTCAGGGGTCGAGACTTCGAACACGGTATTCGCCAACTCTCCCGCCACCGCATCCCGCGCGGTCAGGGCAAACAACGCTGCCTCATTCGCTTCGATGAACTGGCGCATGATCTCGCGCGAGGTGGAAAACTGCATGTTCAGCAGCGGGGCAGAGCGCTGTTCCGTGGTCAGCAGAATGAACTGGCGGTTGCAGCCATTGGGGTTGAGGTATTGCGGATCGCCCAACTCATGCCCGATCTGAGGCGAGAAACCAGAGATGTCGATGTGGAATTCCGACAACGCGGTCTGCTTACCCGCCAGATGCAGCAGCGCACGGTTGTAGCGTTCGACCAATGCAGGCGAGGACACCTCGATGAGGTTCCCGAACATCAGGCCTTTTTCGATGAGGCGTTTCATATGTGCCGCTTCCCAGATGGCTGGTTACCCGGAGCGGCAGCCCCGGATCGCACCCGCCCGCCCCCCACGGGCGGGGGCGATGCCCCCACCCGGCGGTCGGGCGCGATCCTTAGTGCAAATTCTCTAATTTGGGAAATTGACCGGCTATTCACCAAACCACCTCCGTCCACCGTTTCGGCACGCTCGCCAGCGCCAGCAACCCAATCGGCAGCCAGATCATCCCGGCCAGCAGGCCCAGCCAGGCGAAGTGACCCATGGTGCCGACAGGATCGATCCCCAACAACCGGCTGAGCGCATCCGCCTGCATCGCATAGGCACCGGCGAAATACCCCGCCGAAACGGCCCACAGGATCACCGCTGCGGTCACCCCGTTCACAAACAACCACCCGACGCCTTCGGGCAATGCACGGCCCAGCGCCCGGGGCACCCAGACCGACAGCAGGACCAGCGCCAGAACCGGGATAATGCCGCCCAAAACACTCATGCCGGACGCCTGTGCACCTGCGCGACACCGATAGAGGTCGCCGCCGTCAGATCCAGCATCAGCGCCGCATATCCGGTCAGGCGGATCACCCCTTCCCCTCCAGATACCGCCGCTTGGCTTCTTCCATCCGCCCCATGTCACGCACCGCATTGGCAATCGCGACCTCGTCAGATTTGTCGGCATAGCGGAATTCGCTGTCCGCATAGCGGTTGATCTCCTGTATCACCATGTCGATGGTGATCGGCACCGTCATTTCGCGGATCATCCCCAGTTTTTCGTTATAGGGTTTGAACAGAAAGATCTCCGGGTCTTCCATCCATTCGTCCGGCAGTTCCACGTCCAGCGCGCGCACCTTCACCGCATCGGTGATGTTCTTGATCGCGCGGCCGGTGAAGCGATCGTCCGCCTCTTTGATCGCACTCAGATAGGCGCCCATCTTGGCAATCGTATCCAGCCGCCCGGTCTGTTCCTCGACCTCTTGCCAGACCTTCAGCAGGCCCTCTTCATGCGGTTTTCCATGGCTTTCGAAACTTGCACTGACCGCTTTCTTGATTTCTTGAGCCGAGAACAGATCATGCTCTCCCACAGGGATATCGTGGTTCTTGCCCAGCAGCAGATGCAGGATGTCGATGTAGTCTTCGCGCGTCTGCGGCCCGTCCACCAGAAACCGTGCCCCGGCCCGCTGGCGCAGGGCGTCATCGACGTTTTCGGGGTAGTTTGAAAACATGCCAAAGGTGCAATTCCCCCGCACTACCGTGCCCGCGCCCGAAAACGCTTCCATCAAAACCGCCGTCACCTCTTGCTGGCCCGCGCTTGACTGCCGGTCACCGCGCTTGCCTGCGATCTGGTCGATGTCGTCCACCGTGCCGAACCCGATGACGCTGGGGTCCATCACATTGTCAATGAAGGCCTTGGCGTTCTGCCCCGACTTGCCCTGATAGCTGTCGATCTGATCGATCGAGAAGTTCTGATAGCGGAACGGGTAGTCGGCATTCTTGCAATAGGTGTCGACCAGCCCCGCCATCATCTGGATCAGCGTCGTCTTGCCCGTCCCCGGTTTGCCGTCGCCCATAAAGGTAAAGATGAACCCGCCGAGTTCCGCAAACGGGTTCAACCGACGCTCAAAATCATAGGCCATCAGCATTTTCGACAGCTTCATCGCCTGATATTTGGCGATATGGTTGCCGACAACCTCGTTCGGTTTCTTGAAGCTCATCACCAAAGACGCCGACTTGCCCCGCCGCGCGGGGGTGAAGCCGGAAACGGCGAATTCGTCCGCCTCGACCTTCCAGTTGGATGCGGTGAATGCCTCCAGCCGGGGGGCGGTGCTGGCCCGCAGCGCCACCTTTTCCATCAACTGTTCGGCGAAGGCCAAAACCGTCGCCACCGTCCGCGGCTCGTCCGAGGCATGGGCCTCCAGATCCTGATCCAACTCCCATAGCGCGCCCTGCAGGGCCAGTGGGGCGTTGTCGGTCAACAGCTCCTCAACCTCGCCAATCTCAACCGAAACCTCGGACGCGTGGGCGGCCAGCAAAAACGCCGCCGCATTGCCGAAGACATAGAGGGATATCAGCGCCTCAGCCGCCAGAAGTTCGGAAAATTCTGTTTTCTTGCCCGCCGCCAGACCACCGGCCAGATTGTCCCGCTTCAGCGCATCCAGCCCGGTCCGTTCACCAAACTGTTCGGCCACCGCCAGCGCAATCGCCAGCGCCCGGCGCAACCCCTGCAACACGCCCGCCTGAAGCGCGGTCGGCAGGTCATCTTCGCCCACACCCTCAACCCGTTCAATCAGTCGCACGCCTTCGGGCCGGGCAGTGGATCGCGTCACCATCCCCGGCGTGGTCGACCGGAACCGCCGCCGCGTGCCGATGCCGCTGGATTTCTCTGCCGGGGCCGCCCCCGGTTTCGCCACCCGAGGCGTATGATCGAACCCGTCGAGCAGGCCCAGCGCAGCCTCGTAATGTTTGACGATATCCGCCTCGCGCAGTTCCATCTGATCGGCTGGTGTGCTCATTTTTCGTCTTCCTCAAGATTTTGAAGAACCAGTTCGATTCCGCGATAACCTGAACCATAATCTTCATAGAAAATTCGTCCGACCCATGTTCCCGCCTGTCCTGGCCAGTCAACTTCACCCACCGCGAAATTATCTACCGCGCCTTCAATATTCTGCGATGCACAGACGATGTCTGATATGGCTTGGGTGCTTTTGGCCTGTCGCAGGCGATCCCAACAATACAACTCAGTTTCTTTGGCGGTGATCCATTCTGGATGCTCAAAAGATCCGGGGAAAATTCGTGCGTCAGACAGTGCCGAAAAATCGCGCTCGTCCAAGAAGTCATTCAAGTCGCGCAACGTAAATCCGCTGGTCAGTTCCTTGGAAACTAATGCTCTTATACGCTCAGATGGGAATTCACGCGTCGACACCATCCAAATGCAGCCAATTAATATGACACCAAAAGCGAGCAAGGCATAGCGAGACCTTGGCAGGATTTTTCGCGGACCTTCGCTCATCGCATCGTCACCACGCGCCCACCCGGGCTGACCACAAACTTCCGCACATCGCGAAACCCCGGCGGGTTCGCCTCGGCCAGTACCTGATAGGGGCGTTGCGGCAGGATAATCGAGCGTTCGGTCCGCGTTGCCCCGGTATCGACACCCCGGCCCGAGAATGGGTCGAGCGCAAAAATCTCTCGGTCCACGGTGCCAAACCAGCCTTTCTTTTCCTGCTCCACCCGCTCGGAAATCAGCTCCTCCGCCGTCCAGGCCAGCGCCCAGTCCTGGCCCTGCGGCGCCTTCGCGTCGGCCAGCACCTTGGCGATTGGCCCGCTCTGCAATGTAAACGCCGAGGAATACATCGGCCCAAGGTGGATCCGGCGCAGGCGCTTGGGGTGCAGGTCGTCGAAATCCTGATCGAACCCCTTGGCGATGGTCAGCAGTTTCAGCCCGCCCATGCTCTGCGCAATCAAGTGCTGCTGCACGGCAGGCCAGCGCCTGTCATCTTTGACCAAGGAGGTCCGCCCGGTATCCTCGGCTTCCATCAGATAGATCGTCGGCAGGTTGATCTGGCTGTCATAGACCGCCCAATGGATCATATAGCGACGGCGATCACCCGTGCCGCTCAACCAATAGGCCTGTGGGTGCATCTGCGGCCAGAACAACTCTCCCTGCATCAGCTGTTCATAATACAGCCGCTGCGACATCGCGAATTGCAGCTTGGTCGGGATCGTCAGATCGCCGACGATCTGGCGCACCATATCATCCTTGATCCGCGCCGCACTGGCCATGCCATCCAGATGGCGTTCAGCCTGCTGGGCGTCATTGGCCATGGTCAGCAATTCACTGTGCACCGGAAAGCCGCTTTCGTGCTTGTCAAAAGCCAGGCTGCCGAAGTGCGAACCGGTTTCCCGCCCCGTCATCAGGTATTTGTTCGACAGCGCCCGGAAGGTGTGGGCAAGGTTGCGGATGTACGACCCGAGGATCTCGACCTCGTCACGCGCCAATTCACCCTCGCTCTCCAATTCCGCCGCGACGCGGCCCAGATGCCCGGTGATCGCCTCGAACTTGGCAAAATATCGCCGCGCCGCGAAGGCGTCGGTGATCGGCGCGTGATCGCGGGTCAGGGTTTCTTTGGCGTCAGTCATGCGGTCCCCTCATGGCGCGCCACCCTGTCGGGTGTCCCAAAGGCGCAGCACTTCTATCCGTGTTTCGGTCACCCGATAGATCAGCGTGAACGGTGTGCGGGATATATGTAGCTCTCGCACGTTTTCGCGCCCGGGCGTCGGGTGTCCGATATAGGGGTTCGCGGCCAGCAACTTCAGGACCGCGGCATACCGCGCCCTGGACGACTGATCGCCCTGCGGGAAGACCGCCGAGTAATACTGTCGGAACCACGCCAGATCGCGCGCGGCCGAGGGCAGGAAAATGATTGTCATTGCGCAATGTCGGCATCCGGCATCGGCAGTTCATCATCCGTGCCCCAACTGTCGACCCAGGCCGTCATCGCTTCTTGTGAGATGAAGCGCCCCTGTTCCGCCTCGGCCAATGCCGCATCGATCATCGCCCGCTTGGCGGCGCGCCCTTCCACCAGCGAACGGATCGCCTGGGTGGCAAGTTGTGACGGCGTCACGTGCTCACGCTTCGCCTCGGATTCGAGCGAGGCTTTCAGGTCTGGGTCGAGCCGGACAGAGAAGGGGTTGGGCATAGCAGGGCCTTCGCAATATTGTAGAACTACATTGTAGTCATATTGACTACATCGGCAATCTATTAGCTCTCAGTTTCAAATTTTTCTCGCTTCGCCCAAAGCTTCACGGAAACGGCTAGAAACGTCCCTGAAAGCGCTAAGAGCATGAGGCAAATTCCTAAGAGCGGCCCCGCCGCGGCACCGGGCATACCAAATGTCGCCGATGGAACGAACAAGAGCCAGAAACTATTGGCAGCCAACAGAATTCCGGCAGAGGCAAATGTAATGGAGATCGCGCGGCGCATCACGCTCCATACAGGTTCTTGTCGTGCTTCTCGACGATCTCCTGGAACCGCCGCGCGAACCGCTCGTCCGCTTTCGCTTTCTGCTCCAGCACTTTCCGCGCAAAGACCATGTGATCCTCATGCGCCTCCATCATCTCGGCCATGCGGGTGTTGGTGGCCGAGCCAATCGCCGACATTGCGGCCTGGGCTTCCTGATCCGTCTCCACCCCGATCTCGTTGATCCGGTGGGCGACGTCCTGCTGCTGGGCCGTCTTCAGCGATTTGGTCAGCGCATCATACAGCACCACCCGTTGCTTGGTATCCGTCTGCAGCTTGTTGATCAGAACCATCTGCGTCGCCGCCTGGTTCTGCAGGGAATCCACCCAGCTTTTGCCCTTTTCGATATACCGTTCCAGCGTCTGCGATTTGGCCAGCTTGACCTGCTCGTCCTGCACAAGCGCGTTATAGGTCGCGTTCAATCCAGCCAGTTCCGTTTCCAGCCGGGTGCGCGCGGCGGCGTCCTGTTCGACGGAGATCTTGTTTTCCAACTCGATGATCTTGGGGTCCATCGCGGTGATTTCCGCGCGCGCATCTTCCAATGTGGCGACCGTGGTTTCCCGCTCGGTCAGGGTTTCGCCCAGCTGGTTCTCAACCTTGACCTTCTGGCTGTTCAACTCCTCCAACTGGCCCTGCAAAAGCGTCACGATGGTGTCAGATTTCGAAATCAGATCCTGCAACTTGTCGTCGATGGACGCGGTGCGCATGCGTTCCTGACGCATCGAATCCGCTTTGCCTTGCGAGAAGATGCCAATGAAGGACTCCATTCCCGTCTTGGTGCGCATCTCGTTGAAATCCTGGGAAAATCCGGCCGTTACATCGTCCAAACCCATAATCAGCTCGGCGATATTGGCGTTCATCGCGGCCGTATGCGCGTGGACATCATCCAGCGAGGCATTTTCGATATCCACGGCAATATCATCGCCCGTGGCCATCTTCTGGCGCGCGGCCTCGATCCGGCTGGTCACCTCGGCAATCTTCGCCTGGGCTTCGGCCACTTCGGCCTGACTTTCTTTAATCTGCGCGTCCAAATCGGCCATCTATCCCTCGCATTTATGATCAACTGGCTGTTACCTAGGGATGAATTTAGGCGTTTTCCAGACGCGCGTCATCTGGATTCGCGACTCCGGCGGGTTCATCGGATCATTCGACCTGTCCATCATTGACCCCTAAATATCCCCGCCGGAGGCATCTTTTCTACGGCGGTTTCCCCACCACGTTGAACCCCGGCCCATAGGGATAGCCAGTGATATTCTCGGCCCCCGCTTCGCCGACCACCAGAATATCATGTTCGCGGTACCCACCGGCCCCCGCCTGCCCGTTCGGGATCGTCAGCATCGGCTCCATGCTAACCACCATGCCGGGTTCCAGCACCGTGTCGATATCCTCGCGCAGTTCCAGCCCCGCCTCTCGCCCGTAATAGTGGCTGAGCACCCCGAACGAGTGACCATAGCCGAAGCTGCGGTATTGCAGCAGGTCGCGCTCGGCGAAGAAATCGTTGATCTTGTGGGTGATCTCGGCGCAGGAAGTTCCGGGCCGGATCAGGCTGATGCCCAGTTCATGGGCGCCGACATTCGCCTCCCAGATTTTCGCCGAGGCATCGTCTACCTCCCCCACGAACAACGTCCGTTCTAGCGCCGTGTAATAGCCGCTGATCATCGGGAAGGTGTTCAGCGACAGGATATCGCCGTGTTCCAACTCCCGCGCGGTCACCGGGTTATGTGCGCCATCGGTGTTCAGGCCGGACTGAAACCAGACCCAGGAGTCGCGGTATTCGGCGTGGGGGAAAGCGCGGGCAATCTCGGCCTCCATCGCGTCGCGGCCTGCCATGGCCACGTCGATCTCGCGCACCCCAACCTTGATCGCATCCTTGATCGCATAACCGCCGACATCAGCAATCCGCGCGCCTTCGCGGATCAACGCAATCTCGGCCACGGACTTCTTCATGCGTTGTTTCATCGTTGCCGGCGCGATATCGACCACGCTGGCGGGTTTCAGAAACGCATCATGCTGGGCGCGGCGTTCCAGCGTCATGTGATCGGCCTCGATCCCGACACGCTGCCCCTCACCGGCGACATGCGCCACCGCGCGCCAGAAATTGTCCCGCTGCCAATCGGTATAGGTGATCGCATCGCCGACACAGCGCCGCCACGGCTGGCCCGCGTCGATCCCGGCGGAAATCACCACGTCCTGACCCGCCGTCACCACCAGCCCATAGGGCCGCCCAAATGCGCAATAGAGAAAGCCTGAGTAATAGGCGATGTTCTGCATCGAGGTCAGGACGACAACGTCCACGCCGGACGCCTCCATCACTTTTCGCAGCCCGGCAAGACGGTCGCCATATTCCTCGGGCGAAAACGGCAGCGGGGCCTTTTCGCCGTTGTGAAAGCGGAAGAATTCGGTGCGGGTATCGGTCATTGGGGTGCTCCCTGTCGTTCAAAACAGACCCCGGCGTTCAGGGCCGCTTTTGGGCGCGCGGGACACGCGGGGCGACGCCATCGCCCAGGCCCGCCAAACTGCTAGCCCAACCCAATGCACCGCGCAATCCCGCCCTTGCGCTTGCCCGCGTGATATCGCTTGATCGGACGCGAAAAGGGGGGCGTGATGCAGAAAGTAAACCTGGCCGAGAAACTGGCCCAGTTCGACAGCCACTGGGATCCGCATGTCGTGGCCGATTACAACGACAATGAGGTGATGGTGGTGAAGTTTCAGGGCGAATTCCCCTTCCACAGCCACCCCGACACAGACGATTTCTTTCTGGTGATCGAGGGCGAGATCTTGCTGGATGTCGAAGACAATACCCTGACCCTCGGCCCCGGAGAGCTTGCCGTGGTGCCGCGCGGCAAGGTCCATCGACCACGCGCGCTGCGTGAAGCCAAGGTATTGTTGATCGAACCCCGTGGCGTCCCCAACACCGGCGACGCTGCCACCGCCGCGCCAAAGCCACGGATCTGATGCCGACCGGTGCACGCAATCTGATCACCGATGTGCCCGGCCTTCTGGTCGGGCAGGCGCAGGATGATGTGATCAAGACTGGCGTGACGGTGCTGACGTCCGATGCCCCGTTTCTTGCGGCTGTCCACATCATGGGCGGCGCGCCCGGCACACGCGAAACCGATTTGCTAAAGCGTTTCGTCTTGAACCTGAATCGCGAGGGATTCCCTTGAGACCTGATCTGTGATTCATCCTGTTTGGGAGGATGGATCATGTCAGCACCTTTGCCATCTGCGCTTCGGATACGGTTTCAGAGATACATTGAAGAAGGGTTGAGCGGGCGCGCGGCGGCGTTGCGGTTGAAGCTGTCGCCTGCCACAGGCGCGCGGTGGGCGCGTCAGGTGAGGATGAAGGGTCATGCGGAACCTGCCCGGCAGGGACCGCCGCGCGACAAGGGAAAGCTGGCTCCGCATCGGGAATTCTTTGAGGAGTTGATCGCACAAGACCCTGACATCACGCTCTTTGAGTTGCGTAATGCGCTGGCCGATGCAGAGGGTGTGCGGGTGCATCACTCCTCCATCGCCAACCTTCTGTCCCGGCTCGGCTTCACGTACAAAAAAAGTCGCTGGTCGCCACCGAGCGCCGCCGCGCCAAGGTAAGGCAGCAACGGGCCGACTGGTTCAGATACCGCTCGCCAGCCATTGCGACCTTTCCTGAGCGCGTTGTCTTTATTGACGAAACCGCAGTGAAGACAAACCTCACGCGCCTACGCGGCAGAGCCAAGCGCGGTAAGCGCCTGACGATGGATGCGCCCTTCGGAAGCTGGGGAACCCAAACCTTGATCGCGGGCCTGACCCAAGGCGCGCTGATCGCACCTTGGGTCATCAAGGGAGCGATAGATGGCCCCGCCTTCGCGGCCTACATCCGCGAAGTGCTGGTCCCCGAGATCAACCCCGGCACTGTCGTCATTCTCGACAACCTGGCAACCCACCGGAATAAGGAGGCGACGCAGGCTTTACGCAATCACGGCTGCTGGTTCCTTTACCTGCCACCGTACTCGCCCGACCTGAATCCCATCGAGCAGGCCTTCTCTAAACTGAAAGCCCATTTGCGACGGATCGGGGCCAGGTCCTTTACCCAGGTCTTCGAAGCAATCGGAGCAATCTGCGATCTCTACGACCCAGTAGAATGCTGGAACTACTTTAAGGCCGCCGGATATGTCTCAGGTTAATGTCGAAACGCTTTAGGCTATCTGATGTCGGGGTTGGGGGACGAGGACGGCATTTACTACAGCGTCCAGCAGCTGGTGCCCGAGGCCTGGGCGACGATCGCCGAGGATATCCCGTGCGAGGAGCCGAAGGTGAAGATCACCATCCGGCTCGACCAGTCAGTGGCGAGGTTCTATCGCGCGATGTGCAAGGGGTATCAGGCGCGGATGAACCGGGTGCTGGCGACCTATGCCCAGATGCAGATTGGTCAGGTCCAGCGGGAACATGAGGTGTTCGCGGACCTGCTGCACAACCACGGGCAGGACAGGATCACCGAGATGATGGAGGGCTGGTCGTGGTACAAGGAGACACCGCCCGACCCAGAGTGAGCGCAGGGCGGGCCAATGGCCCGCCCAGTCGGTGTGACCGGGCAAGGCGATGTTGTGCAGGCGCGTTGGGCGTTCGGAGTGGCTCAGTTAGAGCGGAAGCTGCGCGATGAAGGTCGCGAGCTGTTACCGTCTCCGCCGCAATTGAACTTCAACTCGCCGCCCGACCAGCCGACGGCGCACCAGTATCCGGCGTGGTTGCAGACAATCATGAAAGGGAAGCGGACGCAGCCGAGGGGGACGGGGCCGTCCGGGTTCGCGGCGAAGGCGTTTCCGGCGCGCTGGGCCTTGCGATAGGCGGTGTACATCTTGGGGTGATCAGCGCGCATCTGGCCGGGCGAGAGCGCCGTCGTCTTGCCGTCGATTTCAACCGGCACCTTGGAGGCGGCGCTGGCCGCGGGCGCGGTGAGGGTAAGGGCGGCGAGGGTGACCGAGAGAACGAGTGACTTGTACATGCTGTGACCTTCCTGAGTTCGGCGTGGGGTGAGCGTCGACTACAGGTGGGTCGTGGGGTGGGGGGTGAAGGTTCAATTGGGGAGATATTGGGGGCGATTATGTGTGTTGTGTTTTGGTCGTTATCGTGTGCACGCCGCACAGGGTCCGCCATCTTCCAAAAGGAACCCATCTGTCACCGGCGATTGCACGTTCAGCCGCCTGGTAAGAATTAATCCCATTGTGCAGACTTGGGCCATAATGTCGATTGAGCGTAAAACTCAAAACGTGGTGTTGAAGCCAATGAACGGTCCATGAACCAGAATGTCTGACGTGCCGAGATTTAGCCCGAAGCCACTATCATCCGATATTTCCACAGTGACGTCTTTCCAATGTTGCGCCTGATATCCGACGACAATCGATCCCGATTCAGAAGTCTGAATAGCTGCACTGATCCTTGCATCAATGCCCACCGCAGTCGTTTCGGTTGGCGTACAGTCGTCGCAAATCCAAAAGTCAGTGTCGTGTGTCTTGATAACACCATCAAGCACTGAAAGTCCGGCACCACCCAAAAGTGACACCCCGCCTATGGCGTTGTCTTGCTTGCCTTCGTACCCAATGCGCACCTCAGTGCCTTCAAATGCATGAAGTGGGCCGTTGCCGCTGGAGAAAAACTTGGAGGTCAAATCCAATTTCATATGGCGCAGACCTACGGTCCAGTACCCATTGTCATTCACAGGACGACCATATTCTAAATCGAATATCGTTGCGCCTATGCCCGCACCAGATGGTGTGCCTGAACCGTTCCATTGTATACTTTGATCGATGTTGATGCTTTCTATCCCCAATCCAAAAAAACACCATTGCTGTGGTATCGAAAATCCATGCCGGCCCAGGTACCTTCACCTAGCGATGATGTTGCTGAGTTACCTCCATTCGGACCAAAAAGCTGGTGGTCAGTTTCAGTTTCCAGCGTAGCTCCACCATAGAGCCCGAAAGAAAACCCATCCTCGGCCTTGGCTGCAACGACAGAGCAAGCCATCGCCACGGTCGCGAGCAGCAGCGTTTTCATGACAATCCTCCCAGGTGACCTCAGCATTTCGTGCGGACAGATCGTAATTGGATGCTTGTTCACCCTCGCAGTCAAGCCTGTTGTCAGATCTGAGGCGCCAATACACCCGAGCACCTACTCAATCCAAACGGGAACACAATAATTTAGGCTGTCAGGGCAGGATCGCTCCCATTTTTTCGCCGTATCTTGCCCGAACCGAAGGCTTCCGAGTAGAATTCATCGCAAACCCTCCTGAATTCCTTTCCGACTACAACTTCAGGATGTGGCAACAATTGAAGGCTCGCCCAAAAAACGATCGATTTTGACCAACGCAAGCGGCCCAACAGCGTATCAATGGCTTGAGCCTGGCACTAACCCCAGCCAAAACCAGGTCAGTTCTGCCACGTTTCTGGCCACCGCGCGTGGCGGGCAAATGCCCGCCCTACGCCCTCACACCCCTCACAACTCAATCCGAAACCGCGCAAACCCGTCTGGCCCATCCCCCGCAGGGGCAATCGTCACGCCCGGCACCTGGTCGGCGTAATCCACCGCTTTCGGCCCCGTGTCGAACAGCACGCTGGTTCCGGGCAGGGGGGCGAAGCTCCAGTTGGCGTCGGGGCCTTCGAAGATGATGGTGTCGCCCATGGCTCCGGGGAACGACCCGCCGCCTGAGGCGCGGTAGTTGTTGGTGGCGATGATGAACTCCATGTCGTCAGTGACCGGCGCGCCGTTGTACATCAGGCCCACGATGCGGTTGGCGTCGGGGTTCAGGGGTTCGCCTTTTGGGGTGAATTTTGACGGCTGAGACAGGTCGATCTGATAGGTGACGTCGTCGATCACGTCGAAGTTGTAGGACGGGAATTCGGGGTTCAGCAGGACCTGATCCGCCTGTCCCGGGGTGATCTGGTTGAACATCCCGGCGCTGCGTTCCAGCCAGTCGCGCACCTCGGCCCCCGTCACCCGCACCGCCCGCGCGGTGTTGGGATAGAGATAGAGGTCGGCGACGTTTTTGATCGCGACGTCGCCTGCGGGGACGTCGGTATAATACTCCGGCCCGCCCCGGCCCCCGGCTTTGAATGGCGCTGCGGCAGAGAGGATGGGGAGGCCTTCATGTTCGGTCCCTTTCATCATTTCCTCAATATACCATTTCTGCGCGATGGAGACGATCTGGACCGAGGGGTCATCTGCGACCAACGCGAAATAGCTGTGCAGCGGCGCGGCGGTCTTGCCGACGGCGCGGCGGACGTAGGCGAGGGTTTCGTCGTGCTCGGCCTGAACGGCGGCGAGGACCTCGGGCTGGCTTTCCACCAGCGCGGTGATCGAACGATCCTCGTTGCGTTTTGAAATCGGACGGGTCGAGGTTTCGAAGCCTGCGACTTTCCAATCTCCGCCCGACACTTCCAGCATCAGGTCGATGACGCCGAGGTCGCTGCCCCAGAAGCCGCCCATGACGGCGGGTTTGCCGTGGAGCGTTCCGGCCTCGGGATCGACGGCGTCGGTGGCCTCGTATTTCGGGCCGGGGAAGACGAGGTGGTGGTGGCCGGTCATAATCGCGTCGATGCCGTCCACGGCGGCCAGCGGAACGCTCGCGTTTTCCATCCCGTCGCTGTGCTGGTCCGCACCGATCCCGGAGTGGCTGAGCGCGATGATGATGTCGGCCCCGGCCTCTTTCATCTCGGGCACGTAGGCCCGCGCGGTTTCGACAATGTCGCGAGCCACCACGTTGCCTTCCAGGTGGCGGCGGTCCCAGTTCATCACCTGTGGCGGGGTGAAGCCGATGATGCCGAGTTTCAGGGCGTGTTCCTCACCCGCGCCATCGGTGACCATCCGGTCGAGGATGACGTAGGGCTTGAACAGGGTCGTGTCGGCGGTGGGGGAGGCCCCAGCCTCGGTCGCGATGTTGGACAGCACCACCTGGAAATCGGCCCCGGCCATGCTCTTCATCAGGAAGTCGAGGCCATAGTTGAACTCGTGATTGCCGATGGTGGCGGCGTCAAAGCCGACCGTATTCATTGCGGTGATGATCGGGTGCATGTCGCCGTCTTTCATGCCCCGCTCATACGCGATGTAGTCGCCCATCGGGTTGCCCTGAATCAGGTCGCCGTTGTCCAGCAGCACCGAATTTGTCGCCTCGGCCCGGATGTCGGCGACATGGGCGGCGGTGCGGGCCAGGCCGACGGTGTCGACCGGCTTGTCGGAGTAATAATCATAGGGGAAGACATGCACGTGCAGATCGGTCGTCTCCATCAGCCGCAGATGCGCCTGACCGGCGGCGGCGCGGGCTGAGAACGGGTGCAGGATCGTCAGCGATGCACCGGCCGTGGTGGCGGCAAGGAAGGTGCGGCGGCTCATGGGGGCAGACGGCAAGCGTTGCATGGGATTCTCCTGAAAAGCGATTGGCAGACAATGAACGCTAACACGGGATATCCAATAGATACGATGCAATCGGCAGGAATATGCCGAAACCCTATGGGGTGTTGACGCGCCCGTCAATTCCCGCACGGGGCGAGCGTGCGGCCATCCGGCGCGCAACCCGTTGCCATGGACGCGGTGCGCTGGCAGGTAGGGCGGGTTTGGCAGCGATGGGCAGGGCAGAGATGCGACTGGCGGAAACGGTGACATTTGGCGGCTCGGGTCTGAACCGGGCGGCAGAGCTGCGCGGTGATGCGGATGCGCTGGCCCGGATGCTGGGCGATCCGGCGGCGCGAGTGCTGCCGATCTGGCGGGGCAAGCCGCTGTTTTCGGGCACTGACCCTGTCGAACCGGGGTGGCTGAAGCCGGGCCATCCGGTTCTGCGGGATGGCCGCACGCCCGTGTTCCTTGGCATTGACGACAGCGTCGGTGATGGCGTGCCGCAGTTTGCGCAGGATGTTTCGGATTGGCAACCTGTCGATCAGCCCGAAGAACAGGATGTGTTCTTCGACCCGACTGAACAGCGCCATCCCGACCTGCCAAGCGGCGTGCGTTTTGCGGAATTGCGCGGTGCGATGGCGGCCTTGTCACCGCGCGCTGCCGAGTTGATCGTGACCGCCAAAGCAGTACTGGGCTGGCATCGCTCGCACAGGTTCTGCGCGATTTGCGGGGCGGAAAGCGTGATGGCGATGGGCGGCTGGCAACGGGATTGCCCGGTCTGCGGCGGGCATCACTTCCCGCGCACCGATCCGGTTGTCATTATGCTGATTGTGCGCGCCAACAGCCTGCTGATCGGGCGCTCGCCGCATTGGCCCGAGGGCATGTATTCCCTGCTGGCAGGCTTCGTCGAACCGGGTGAGACGCTGGAGGGGGCGGTGCGCCGCGAGGTTTTGGAAGAAACCGGCGTGACCTGTGGGCCGGTCAGCTACCTCGCCTCACAACCCTGGCCATTCCCGTCTTCGCTGATGTTCGGCTGTCTGGCCGAAGCGACGAGCGAGGCGATCACGCTGGACCCGGCGGAACTGGACGATGCGATCTGGGTCACGCGCGAAGAGATGGCCGAGATCTACGCCGGGCGGAACCCGAATATCAGTGCCGCGCGCAAAGGGTCGATCGCGCATTTCCTGATCGGGCATTGGCTTGCAGATCGGCTGGATTGATCTCACAGGACAGTCAGAAAATTCAGGCAGCGAAATGCGCGGACGATGAAATTTACCTCGGATGAAATAGTGAAGGCGCCGCTGGCAGATGTGTTCCGCGCTTGCACCGCGTTTGAGACATTCACCCGGCTGGCACGGAACCGGGACATCTCGGTCGAACGCACCGACGATCTGGCGGCACCGGGTCCGGGGATGTCCTGGACTATAGGCTTTCGTCTGCGTGGGCGCAGGCGGACAGCGGATGTCCGGATGCGTCGGTTTGATGCGCCGAGCGGGTTTGTCGCGCATTCCCGAAGCGGTGGTCTGGATGCAGTGATCACGTTGAAACTGTCCGAAACGGATCCGAATACCACCCGCATGGTGACCAAATTCAACGTGCAGGCGAAATCGGTGTCCGGCAAGATCGTGATGCAATCTCTGCGTCTGGTTCGCGGCCGCGTGAAACGGCGTATTGCAAGGCGCGCGGCGGCCTTTGCGCGCCGGATCGAGGTTGACTGGCGCCGCCAGGTCAGGCGCGGCACGGGGTACGAAACACCATCGCGCTATACATCAAAAACCTGATCGCCAAGCGCAGCAACGGATCCGCACATTCAGGCATTATCAGTCCATAAATACCTCGGGGGTCTGGGGGCTGGCCCCCAGCCGTCTCGTGTCTGGGGGGCGTTGGCCCCCAGCCTGCCGGGTCAAACCTGCGGGCCGCGAAGGCTTGGATCAGGCGCGATTGCTGGCCAGGTCTGCGGGATAGACGCCAAGCACGTGCAGGTGGTCGGTGAAATAGGCCAGCTCTTCCATGGCCAGCACAACGTTGGGGTCATCTGGGTGCCCCTCGATATCTGCATAGAATTGCGTCGCAGTGAACTGGCCGCCGACCATATAGCTTTCCAGCTTGGTCATGTTGACACCATTGGTCGCAAAGCCGCCCATCGCCTTGTAGAGCGCGGCGGGGATATTGCGGACGCGGAATACGAAGCTGGTGATCATCTTGCCTTCACCACGCCGCGTTGTGTCCAGCGTCGGTGACATCACCAGGAACCTTGTGGTGTTGTTGTCCAGATCCTCGATATGGCGCGCCACAACGTCGAGGCCATAGATCTCGCCTGCCAGCTCCGAGGCCAGCGCGGCCTGCGCCGGATCGCCAACCTCGGCCACGTGCTGGGCTGAGCCTGCTGTGTCGGCGCCGGTGACCGGGCGGATGTTGTGCTGGGTCAGGAATTTGCGGCACTGGCCCAACAACACAGTATGGCTCATCGCTGAGGTGATCGCCCCAAGCGGGGTTCCCGGCACTGCCAGCAGATTGATGTGGACGCGCACGAAGGCTTCGTCGACGATATGCAGCCCGCTTTCGGGCAGCAGGGTGTGGACATCTGCAACCCGTCCATATGTCGAGTTTTCTACCGCAAGCATCGCCAGGTCAGCGTTGCCATTGCGCACGGCGGCGACCGAATCCTGAAAGGTCTGGCAGGGCATCGGCTCCATCTCGGGGCGGGCCTGGGCGCAGACCTGATGGCCATAGGCGCCAAGCTCTCCCTGGAATGCGATACGTCCGGTCATGGCGGCCCCCTGTCCTGTCGTCGTTGCAGGGGCGTTTCGTCGCGCCTAACAACGCTTGAAAGCCCCTGCCGGAAACGGATAGATAGCCGCGAAGGCAAGGACAAGGCGGAACACGACATGTTCGACACGATGACGATGACCAAAGTAGCTGCCGGGCTGTGCGGCGCCTTTCTGGTGTTCCTGCTGGGCAACTGGGCTGCCGAGACGATGTATCACGTCGGCGCGGATGGTCACGGCGACGGCCATGGCGGCGAGGCCGCGCAAGCCTATACGATTGAAGTGGCCAGTGCCGACGCGACAGATTCAACGGACGCGCCCGACGCGCCCGAAATTGATTTCGCAGCGCTGGTTGCGGCGGCAGACATTGCCAAGGGCGAAAAGGTCTATGGCAAATGCAAGGCCTGCCACAAGGAACCGGGCGCCAATGGCACCGGGCCGACGCTGCACGGTGTTGTTGACCGCGACATAGCCTCGGTCGGGGGCTTTGGGTATACAGACGCGCTGATTGGATTGCCCGGCGACTGGGAGGCTTCGGCCCTCAACCTGTTCCTTGAGGCACCTAAAACCTATGCGCCGGGGACCAAGATGAACCTTGCCGTGCGCAAACTGGATGATCGGGCCAATCTGGTCGCATATCTTGCCACGCTGACAAACTGATCCTACATCCCGCGTTCAGAATTGTTACAAAGCCGTCCGCATATGGGCGGCTTTTTCATGTCTGAAGTGTCTGATGTTGCCGGAATGCGCAGGGCTGCGCGCGGTTCGATCACCAAATCTCACGGATTCTCAACTTGAGCGTTCGACTTTGTAAAAATTGGCGTAAGTTGCAAAATGAACGCTATGTACGCTTCACAGGTTGTTGACGGAGGATTCTGCCCATGACGCTATTCGCCCCTCGCCAGGTTGCCCTGGCCACGCTGATTGCCACATTGCCTGCGGGTGCTATGGCGGAAAGCCACGGTGTCACGGTTAGCCATGGGTACACCAATTTCGGCGAATTGAAGTATCCGGCAGACTTTCCGCATCTGAATTATGTCAATCCTGACGCCCCCAAGGGCGGGCAATTGTCGCTGTGGGCGCAGGGGAATTTCGACAGTTTCAATCTGTACACCCGCAAGGGCGTGCCGGTGGCGAATACTGATCTGATGTACGAAGACCTGATGATCGCCTTTGCCGATGATCCTTACGGATATTACTGCAACCTATGCACCACGGTCGAATACCCTGAAGGCCTCGACTGGGTGGTGATTAACCTGCGCGAAGATGTGCGGTTTTCGGACGGCACGCCGATGACGGCTGAGGACCTGAAGTTCACCATCGATCTGTTTCTGGAACAGGGCATTACCGAATTTCGCAGCTTATTGGACGGGTTCTTCAAGTCGATCGAGGTGACGGGCACGCATCAGGTGCGGTTCGAATTCAATGAAGCGGCCCCATTGCGTGACCGGATGGGGCTGGTCGGCCTGTGGAATCCATTCTCGAAAAAATGGTTTGAGGATAACGGCGTTCGGCTGGACGAAAGTGCATCTGTCCCCTTCATGGGCACCGGGCCTTATGTTGTCGGCGATGTCGATATCGGGCGCTCGATCACATACAAGAAAAACCCCGATTGGTGGGGCGCGGACCTGCCGGTCAACAAGGGCCGATTCAACTTTGACGAGGTGCGGACCGAGTATTTTGCGGATTCAGCCGCTGCTTTTGAGGCGTTCAAGGCGGGTGAGTATCTGTTCCGGATCGAGTCTTCGTCGAAAGACTGGGCGACAAGTTATGATTTCCCGGCGCTGAATGATGGTCATGTGATTCAGGAGACCCTGCCGGACGGCAGTATCAGTGCCGCCGCCGGGTTCATATTCAACCTGCGGCGCGAACGCTGGAAGAACCCGCAAGTGCGCGAAATGGTAACGATGCTGTTCAACTTCGAATGGTCGAACGAAAGCCTGTTTTACGGCCTTTACCAGCGGCCCTATTCATTTTGGGGAAACTCGGACCTGGCCGCCGAAGGCGTGCCAGCGGGTGACGAGGCGGCGTTGTTGCAGGGGCTGGTCGACGACGGTTTGCTGGATGCGTCGATCCTGAGCGATGAAGCTTGGGTGCCGCCGGTCAACGACGCGGCCAAGAACAACCCGTCGCGCAGCATATTGCGCGCCGCCAACCGTCTGCTGGATGGTGAGGGCTGGGAGGTTGGCGACGATGGATTGCGCCGCAACGCGGCGGGCGAAACGCTTGACCTGGTGATCATCCAGCGCAGTCCGTTGTTTGACCGGATCGTGAATCCCTTCGTGGAAAACCTGCGACTGGCCGGGATCAATGCCTCGTTAGAGCGGATCGACACCGCACAATATATCGAACGTCGCCGTCGAGGCGACTGGGACCTGACAAACCAGAATCCGGGCCAGGGGTTTGAGCCGAGTCTGGGTCTGAAACAGTGGTTCCATTCGTCCACGGCCGAAGATTCCAGCCGCAACCTGATGGCACTGGAAGACCCGGCGATTGACCGGTTGATCGACGTGGTGATCGAGGCGGAAACGCTGGAGGCGATGAAGACCGGCACGCGGGCGCTGGACCGGGTGCTGCGCGCCCATGGGTTCTGGTTGCCGCAGTGGGAAAATACCTCCCACTGGGTCGCCTATTGGGATCAGTACCGCCACCCTGAAGAACTTCCGCCGCTGGCGCTGGGGGTGGTCGATTTCTGGTGGTATGACGCCGCGGCAGCGGCAGAGCTGCGCGCGTCCGGTGCGCTGCGCTAAGGCCTGAGCAATGGGCGCCTATATCCTTAGACGGTTGTTGCTGATCATTCCCACATTGCTGGGGATCATGATCATCAACTTCACGCTGACCCAGTTCGTTCCGGGCGGGCCGATCGAACAGATCCTGGCCCAGATGGAAGGGCAGGGCGATGTGTTCGAAGGGATATCGGGCGGCGGGTCCGAGGTGCTGGAAAGCCAGGCGGGCGGTGGTGCCGACACCAGCGGCTATGTCGGCGCGCGGGGGCTTCCGGCGGAATTCATCGCAGAGTTGGAGCGCGAATTCGGCTTCGACAAGCCGCCGCTGGAACGCTTTCTGACGATGATGGGCAACTATTTGCGGTTCGATTTCGGCGAAAGCTATTTCCGCTCCATCGGGGTGCTGGATTTGGTTTGGGAGAAGATGCCGGTGTCGATCACGCTGGGGCTGTGGTCGACGGTCATCGCCTATCTGGTGTCGATCCCGCTGGGCATCCGCAAGGCGGTGCGCGACGGGTCGGCGTTTGATACCTGGACCAGCGGGATGATCATCATCGCCTATGCGATCCCAGGTTTCCTGTTCGCGATCCTGCTGCTGGTGCTTTTCGCGGGCGGGTCCTATTGGCAGATTTTCCCGCTGCGGGGGCTGACCTCCGACAACTGGAGTGAGCTGAGCCTGATCGGCAAGGTGCTGGATTACTTCTGGCATATCGCGCTGCCGGTTATCGCCTCGACCATCTCGGCCTTTGCGACGCTGACGCTGCTGACGAAGAACTCGTTCCTGGATGAGATCCGCAAGCAATATGTGGTGACGGCGCGGGCCAAAGGGCTGGCGGAGTCGCGCGTTCTTTATGGCCATGTGTTCCGCAACGCGATGCTGATCGTGATCGCCGGATTCCCGAGCGTATTTATTGGCGTGTTCTTTGGTGGTTCGCTGATTATCGAGACGATCTTCTCGCTCGACGGTCTTGGGCGGCTGGGGTTCGAGGCCGCCGTGGCGCGGGATTATCCGGTGATCTTCGGCACGCTGTACTTCTTTGGCCTGATCGGGCTGGTCGTCGGGATCCTGTCCGACCTGATGTATGTTTTCGTCGATCCGCGCATCGACTTTGAAACGCGCGAGGGCTGAGCCATGGCCATGCCCGATATCGCCGATACCGCGCCCGCCGAGGTCGTCGTGCCGAAGAAGAAGCGGATGTGGTTGTCGCCGCTGAACCAGCGCCGCTGGCGCAATTTCCGCCGCAACCGCCGCGCGTTCTGGTCGCTGATTATCTTTATGGCGATCTTCACACTGTCTCTGTTTGCCGAGTTTCTGGCCAACGACAAACCGATCCTGGTCAACTATCGCGGCGAGTACCGGATGCCGATATTCCAGTTTTACCCGGAAACCGCCTATGGCGGGGATTTTCGGACCGAAGCTGTGTACGGCGATGTCGAGGTCCAGTGCCTGATCCGGTCGGGCGGGTTGGAGGCTTGTTTTGACGACCCCGAAGGGGTGATCGCGCAGGCCGAAACCGGAACCGTCGACGGAGAGGCGATTGAAAGCGGCTGGATGATCTGGCCGCCGATCCCGTATGATTTCCAGACCATCGTCGACAAACCCGGTGCCGCACCCGGACCGCCGGACAGTCAGAACTGGCTGGGCACCGATGACACCAAGCGGGATGTGGCGGCGCGTGTGCTATACGGGTTCCGCCTTTCGATCCTGTTCACGCTGATCGTGACGGTTATCGCCTCGGTCGTCGGGATCATTGCGGGCGCGGTGCAGGGGTTCTTTGGCGGCTGGATCGACCTGATCTTTCAGCGGATCCTTGAAATCTGGAGCTCTACCCCGTCGTTGTTCGTCATCATCATCCTGTTTGCCATTCTGGGACGAAGTTTCTGGTTGCTGGTGTTCATCACCGTGCTGTTCGGCTGGCCCGCATTGGTCGGGATTGTCCGCGCCGAGTTCCTTCGGGCGCGGAATTTCGAATATGTCCGGGCGGCGCGCGCGCTGGGCGTATCGAACTGGACGATCATGTTCCGCCATATGCTGCCCAATGCGATGGTTGCCACGGTCACCATGCTGCCGTTCATCATCACGGGCACAATCTCGACCCTTGCGGGCCTCGATTTCCTTGGCTTTGGACTGCCATCGTCGGCGCCGTCATTGGGAGAGCTGACCTTGCAGGCCAAGCAGAACCTGCAGGCACCTTGGCTGGGGTTCACTGCCTTTTTCACCTTCGCGATCATGCTAAGCTTGTTGGTCTTCATTTTTGAGGGTGTGCGCGATGCCTTCGATCCCAGGAAGACATTCCAGTGAGTGCGGTTCTTGAAGTGCGCGACCTGTCGGTCAGATTCCGTCAGGATGGGGCGGAAACGGACGCGGTGAAGAATGTCAGTTTCGTGGTTGAAAAGGGCGAGACCGTTGCGCTGGTTGGGGAGTCCGGGTCGGGCAAGTCGGTGACGGCGTTGTCAAGTGTCGATCTGTTGCCGGATTCTGCGCGGACCACCGGGTCGATCACATACCTCGGGCAGGAAATGGTTGGCGCGGATGACAAACTGCTGCGCAAGGTGCGCGGCAACGACATCAGTTTCATTTTCCAGGAACCGATGACCAGCCTCAACCCGCTGCATACGATCGAAAAGCAGTTGGGCGAAAGTCTGGCGTTGCATCAGGGCGTTGCCGGGGATGCGGCGCGGGGGCGGATTATCGACCTGTTGACGCAGGTGGGGATCAACGATCCTGAAAGCAGGTTGAGTGCCTATCCGCACGAGCTGTCGGGCGGGCAGCGTCAGCGGGTGATGATCGCCATGGCGCTGGCCAATGGGCCGGACCTTCTGGTTGCGGACGAACCGACGACGGCGCTGGACGTGACCATTCAGGCGCAGATTCTTGACCTGCTGGCGGACCTCAAATCCAAGATGGGCATGTCGATGCTGTTCATCACCCATGACCTTGGCATCGTGCGCAAGATCGCCGATCGGGTTTGCGTGATGAAGGATGGCGAGATTGTTGAGGCCGGTCCGACTGAAGAGATATTCGCGAACCCGAAGCATCCTTATACGCAGATGCTGCTGTCGGCGCATTCCACAGGCGTGCCCGACCCGGTGCCTGCGGGCGCAGAGGAGATCGTCAGCACCGAAGACCTGCGCATCTGGTTTCCGATCTATAAGGGTCTGCTGAAGCGCACCGCCGGACACGTCAAGGCGGTGAACGCGGCGAGCATTTCCGTGCGCGCGGGAGAGACGTTGGGGATCGTGGGCGAGTCAGGCTCGGGCAAGACGACGCTGGCGCTGGCGATCATGCGGCTGATCTCCTCCCAGGGGCCGATTGTGTTCATGGGCGACGATATTCAGCGCTGGAAGTCCAGGCAACTGCGGCCACTGCGGGCGGATATGCAGATCGTGTTTCAGGACCCCTATGGCAGCCTGTCCCCCCGGATGACGGTGGAGGAGATCATTGCCGAAGGGCTGACGATCCATGCCATCGACCCGACCCGCGACCGGCGTGAGATGGTGGCCGAAATCATGGTGGAAGTGGGCCTCGACCCGCTAACGATGCACCGCTATCCGCATGAATTTTCGGGCGGGCAGCGGCAGCGGATCGCAATTGCCCGCGCGATGATCCTGCGGCCCCGGCTGGTGGTTCTGGATGAACCGACCAGCGCGCTGGATATGACCGTGCAGGTGCAGATTGTGGAGCTGCTGCGTGATCTGCAAAAGAAGCATGGGCTGGCCTATCTGTTCATCAGCCATGACCTGAAGGTCGTGCGCGCGTTGAGTCACAAGATCATCGTGATGAAACAGGGCGACGTGGTCGAGGCTGGCGACGCCGCGGATGTATTCGATGCACCAAAGTCGGCCTATACCCGCGCGCTGATGGCGGCGGCGTTTGATCCGCTGACAGGCTCGGTCGCCTGACAACCGGAACATCTGAATTGCTATCGGAATTACTTGCGCCCGGTGCGCGCCAAAGGCGCAGGGCGCGCGCCGGACCGGCCCCACCGGTCTGGCGTCGGTTCGAGGTGGGCACGCCGGTTCGAGTTGACGGCTAACACCTCTCCATAAATCATGCCCATCCAACGTTGCTACGCCAGCCCGCCGGTCCGGCGCGCGCCCTGCTAAGGGTGGGCAAGGTCCGGCGTTCAGCGTTCGCCGCGTCGATAGGGGGCCATCAGGGCCGCCGGAACCTCGGCCCGGCGGGCGACAAGGATCAGGGCGGCGATGGACAGCACGTAGGGGGCCATCAGGAATAGCTGATAAGGAACCCCGTCAATCGCTGTCTGCAACCGCAGCTGGTAGGCGTCGAAAAAGGCGAACAGAAGCGCGCCGATCAGGGCCTTTCCGGGCCGCCAGCTGGCGAAGACAACCAGGGCAATGCAGATCCAGCCGCGACCTTGCACCATGCCGGGAAAGAAGCTGTTGAAGGCGGCGGTGGTCAGGAAGGCGCCGCCGACCGCCATCAGCGCCGATCCGGCCACGACGGCGCCGATGCGAATGCGGATGGGGTTCAGGCCCTGAGCCTCAACCGCGTGGGGGTTCTCTCCGGTCATGCGAATGGCCAGGCCCAGCGGGGTGCGGGCCAGAACATAGGCGATGACGGCCACGGCAAGCAGCGCCAGATAGGTTGGCAGGGCCTGGGAAAACAGAACCGGCCCGAGGATCGGAATGTCGGAAAGGACCGGGATGTCGATGGGCTGGAAGGCCTCGATCGTGGGGGGCAGGTTGCCGACCTCGACCAGCAGGCGGTAGAGGTAATACGCCAAGGCCGAGGCAAAAAGCGTGATGCCCAGCCCCGAGACATGTTGCGACAGGCCAAGTGGTACCGTCAGCGCGGCATGCAGTAGCCCCATCAACGCCCCGCACAGCGCAGCGATCAGCAGGCCCACCAGCAAGGGCGCACCCATGTAGACCGCCAGCCAGCCGGTCATCGCGCCCATCGTCATGATGCCCTCGATCCCCAGGTTCAGCACTCCGGAGCGTTCGCAAAGTAGCGCGCCGAGCACCCCGAAGATCAGCGGTGTCGCGATGCGCAGGACCGCAGCCCAAAGGCTGGTGTTCAGCAGCAGATCAATCGCATCGGTCATCGGCGCACCCTGTAGGTTGTGAACAAAAGGGCCACGATCATGGTCAGCAGGCACAGCGCCACGATCACGTCGGCGATGAAACTGGGGACGCCGGTTGCGCGGCTCATCGCGTCGGCGCCGACAAAGACGGTCGCAACAAAGATTGCGGCGGCGACGACGCCTGCGGGATGCAGGGCCGCCAGCATCGCGACGACGATACCGGCATAGCCGAAACCGGGGCTCATGGTTGTGGTGACGCCTGCGGTGACGCCCATAACTTCGACCGAGCCGGCCAATCCGGCGAGGGCACCCGACAGCAAGGCCACGCCCATGATCGTGCGCGGCAGTGAGATACCGGCAAAGGCGGCCGCTTCGGCGTTCAGGCCCGCGGCGCGCGTTTCGGCGCCGAACACGGTGCGGGCCAGCACCAGCCAGACCGCCCCGGCGGCAGCGATGGCAAACAGAAACCCGATATGCAGCCTTGTGCGCGGCACCAGTTCGGGCAGGCGAAAATCGCCATCTACCGGCACCGATGATGGCCAGCCGAAGGCCAGCGGATCGCGCATCGGGCCTTCGATCATCAACCCGACAAACAGGATCACGATGAAGTTCAGCAGCAGCGTCGTCACCACCTCGTCCACGCCGAACCGCAGCCTGAGGAAGGCAGGCCCGGCCAGAAGCAGCGCGCCCGCGGCCATTCCTGCCAGCATCAAAAGCGGAATGCCCAGCCAGCCCGGAACGCCGATGGCATGGCCAATCCCGGCGGTGATCAGCGCGCCGACGAAGAATTGCCCCTCTCCTCCGATGTTCCACAGCCGTGCGCGGAAGGCGACGGCGGCGGCAAGGCCGGTCAGGATCAGCGGCGTGGTGCGGGTCAGCATTTCGGTGATCGACAGGCGCGAACCCAGCGCGCCGTTCAACATCTCACCATAAGCGGTCAGCGGGTTGACCCCTGCCGCCGCGATCAGCCCTGCCGCCAGCAACAGCGCGGCAAACACCGCCGCCAGCGGCGCGATGACAACCAGATGCAGCGGAACCTGCGGGCGGCGTTCAAGCTGCATGTTCGTCCTCCTCCCAGACGCCTGCCATCATCAGGCCAAGGCGTTGCGGATCGGCATCGTCGGCGGAAATAGGTGCGGACAGGCGGCCCTTGACGATGGCCTGAATGCGGTCGGACAGGGCCACAGCTTCCTCCAGTTCTTCCGAGATCAGCAGGATTGCCGCGCCATCCGCCCGCGCCGCCAGAAGCTTGGCGTGAACGGCGGCAATGGCGCCTTCGTCGAGGCCCCGCGTCGGCTGATTGGCGAGCACGAAGCGCGGGTTGTTGGACAGGACACGGCCCAGGATCAGCTTTTGCATGTTGCCACCCGAAAGCAGCCGGGTGCGGGTGTCCGGGGTTGCGCCGCGAATGTCGAACCGCTCGATCAGATCGGCGGTATGGTCGCGTGCGGCGCGCTGGCGCACGAAGCCCTTGCGTGAATACTCAGGCGTGCGCAGCCGTTCCAGCACGGCGTTTTCCCACAGGCAAAGCTCCCCCACGACGCCCTCGGCGTTCCGGTCTTCGGGCACGCGCCCGGCACCTGCGCGGATCATGCCGCGCGGCCCAAGCTGGCCCGCATCCTGCCCGGCCAGCGTCACCCGCCCAAATGTCGGGTGCGCCAGCCCCGACAGCAGTGCGCCAAGCGATGCCTGCCCGTTGCCCGATACGCCGACAATCCCGAGGATCTCTCCGGCGTGAACGGTGAAGGACACGTCATCCAGGCGCGCCTCGCCATTGTCTTCCAGGCGCACCTTTTCGGCGATCAGGACCGGCGCGCCGATCTGGTGCTTTTCGCGGACCGGGCGTTCCACTTTGCGGCCGACCATCAGTTCGGCCAATTCGCCGGGGCTGGTCTTGCTGGTTTCACGCTCGGCCACCATCCGGCCCGCCCGCAGAACCGCCACCCGGTCGGATGCGGCCATAACCTCGTGCAGTTTGTGGCTGATGAAGATCAGGGACAGCCCCTCGCCCGTCATGTCGCGCAGGGTTTCGAACAGGCGCATCGCCTCGGGCCGGGCCAGGACGGCGGTGGGTTCGTCCAGGATCAGGACGCGGGCGTCGCGGTAAAGCGCCTTGAGGATTTCGACCCGCTGGCGTTCGCCGACCGAAAGCGTGCTGATCTTCGCGTCGGGTTCGACCGGCAGGCCAAAGCGGTCGGCAATGTGCAGAAGTTTGGCGCGGGCTTCTGCGCGGGCCGATTTTGGCCGGGTCAAAGGCTCACTTCCCAGCATTATGTTGTCCAGCACGGTCAGGTTGCCAGCCAGGGTGAAATGCTGATGCACCATGCCGACGCCGGCTTCGATTGCGGCGCGGGGCTTGCCGGGCGGCAGATGCTTGCCAAAAACCCGGACGCTGCCTTCGTCGGCGGCGTAGTGGCCGAACAGAATATTCATCAGCGTGGTCTTGCCCGCGCCGTTTTCGCCCAGCAGCGCAAGGATTTCGCCCTGATCCAGCGTCAGCGTCACATCGTCGTTGGCCGTCAGCGCGCCGAACCGCTTGGTGATACGGTCGAGTTCCAGAACCTTGGTCATGTCGGCATGCCTGCGATTGGAAAGGGGAAAGCAAGGGCGGGTGCGCGCGCCTCGATCAGCGCACCCAGGTCGAGCACGGCGTCGTCGCCGCCGCGCGGGCCGATCAGCTGCACACCCAGTGGCAGGCCATCTGACAGGCCGAAGGGAAGTGCCAGCGCGGGCAGGCCTGCGACATTCGCCAGCGTGGCGTTCGGGGCGAAGCCTTCCATCTGCGCGAAATGCGAAGTCGGATCCGCGCCCGAAAGGTCGAATGCGCCGACAGGCGGCGGGGTCGTGGCAAGAACCGGCATCAGTACCACGTCTGCCCCGGCAAAGAGTTTCTGGCAGTCGTCACTCAGCCGGGCCATCTGACGCGTGGCGGCGAAAAGTGCAGTCGCGGGTGTTGCGCGCCCTTCGGCGGCGACTGCGGCGGCCAGTGGTGGCACGGCGGCGTCGTCGATCTGCAAGGCGTCCAGCCATTCCGCCAACGACACGGATAGGATGGTGCGGGCGATGGCGTGGGCCTCGGCCCCCCATTGATCGGGGGCGGGGATTTCCTGCACTGTGCAGCCCGCGTCGCGCAAAGCCGCGCTTGCCGCCTGCGCGGCCATCTGCTGGGCCGGGTCGCAGCGTTCGGGCAGCGCCAGCGCGATGCGCGGCTGTCCGGCCAGGGGTGTGGGGGGCGGTGACCGACGCACCGCGTTAAAGGCGGTTCTTGCATCACGGACCGAGCGTGCCAGGACCAGTTCAGACGCGATGCCCATCAGGTGATTTGAAAAATCCGGCCCGCCGGGAACCGCCCCGCGTGAGGGTTTCAACCCGGTGAGGCCGCAACAGGCGGCGGGCACCCGGATGGATCCGGCCGCATCCGTCGCATGGGCCAGCGCGACGAGCCCGCCAGCAACCGCAGCGGCGGCACCGCCGGAGGATCCGCCCGGCGTCAGATCGGGGTGCCAGGGATTGCGGGCGGGTGGCAGGTCTTTGGGTTCACACGACAGCGACAGCCCAAAGGGCGGGGTTGCAGTCAGGCCAAAGGGGATCAGACCGGATTGCCGCAGGCCAACCAGAAGATCGCTGTCTGCGTCGGGCGTCGCCGCCTGCGCACGGATCGCTGCCGATCCCGCAGCCGTTGGTAACCCGGCGGCAAAACCGCCGAGGTCCTTTACCAGGAACGGCACGCCATGAAATGGGCCGCGCCGGTCGGGTGGCATGGCCTCTGCCGCCTTGGCACCGGCGTGGGCCAGGTCTTCATCCAGGTGAACCACGGCCCCCAGTCGCGCCTGCGCGTCGCAGGCGGCAAGGCTTGCCGCCATCACCTCGTGGGCAGAGACCTGCCCGGTGGCAATGGCGGCCGCGAGGGCCGTGGCGTCGGTCACATCAGAGACCGGCGATCAGGCAGGCTCACTCTCGTCAATGGGAACGTCCCATTCGCCGGACTGGATCGCCGCCTGTTTGGCCTCCATCACCGGGATCGCATCTGCGGGAACCTCGTCCGCGACATAGATCAACTCGTTACCGCCATGGGCCATGAACGAGTATTCGGTGTAGTTCCGCCCGGTGGCGTTCCCGGCCTGCACATCGGCCACGATCGCAGCAATGGTGGGGCCGTAGTTCCAGATCGCGTTGGCAAATACCGTGCCCGGATAACGGGGGGTATAGTCGATCAGCGACCCGATGGCCTTCACGTCGCGGGCCTGTGCTGCGTCCGCGGTGCCGATGCGTTCCCCGAACAGGACATCCGCACCCGCGTCGATCTGGGCGATTGCCGCTTCCTGCGCGCGGGCCGGATCGAACCAGGCGCCGATGAAGCCGTTCAGGAAGGTCGCGTCTGCGTTGGTTTCGCGCACACCCATGCGGAAGGCGTTGATCAGCAAGTTCACCTCGGGGATCGGGTAGCCGCCGACCGATCCGAAAACGTTGCTTTCGGACATCTGCCCGGCAAGCATTCCGGCCAGATATGCCGCTTCGTGGTTACGGGTGCCGAACACGCCGAAATTGTCGCCCTCGGGCCCGCCCGAAGATCCCATCAGGAAGGCAGTTTCCGGGTAGTCGCCGGCAACTTCGCGCGCTTCGCGTTCCACAGCATAGGATTCACCCCAGATGATATTCGCGCCATCTTCGGCATATTCGCGCATCGCGCGGGGATAGTCTGTGGGTGCGACACCTTCCGAGAATTCATACTCGATCAGGCCCTCGGCTGCGGCCTCTTGCATGGCAAGGTGGATGCGGCTGTTCCAGGCGTTTTCGACGGGCGACATATGGACGCCCGCGATGCGGATTGCCGATTGCGCATTGGCGCGGCGGATGTAGGCGGGCAGTGCCAGCGTGGCGGCAGCCCCGACCATCAATTGGCGGCGGGTTGTGGTGAGTTTCATGGAAGTATCCTCTCGGTTGGGTTTTTCAGGTTTGGTTATTCTGCGGGTTCGGCCGATACAGGTGCGTAGTCTGCCGGATCCAGTGTTGTGGGCCGGTCCGGAAGGTCGAGGGTCGCGACCCTTGGTGCGGTGCGTGACAGGATTTTGCCGTGCCGGATCACAGCCAGACGGGTTGCTTTCATCCGCACAGCCTCGATCGGATTGCGGGCCTGCAGTATGACCATGCTGGCCGGGCCGCCTTCGCGGAGTGTCGGATCGGGCAGGCCCATGGCCCGCGCCCCGTTTTGCGTCACCGAGGTGAAGGACCAGTTCATCGCCTCGCGCGAGGTCATGGGCACCGCATGCACGCCCATATGCGCAACTTCGAGCATATCGGCGGAGCCGAGCGAATACCACGGGTCCATGGTGCAATCCTGTCCGAAAGCCACGTTGACGCCTGCGGCGCGCAATTCCGGCACGCGGGTCAGGCCGCGGCGGCGGGGATAGCTGTCGGAACGGCCCTGAAGGGTGATGTTGATCAGCGGGTTGGGGATCACGTTGATCCCACTTTCCGCGATCAGCGGGATCAGTTTCGTGGCATAATAATTGTCATAGGAATGCATCGCGGTGATATGGCTGGCCGTGGCCCGCCCAGCCCCAGGCGCGTCGCCTCATAAGCCAGCGTTTCCACGTGGCGCGACATCGGGTCGTCGCTTTCATCGCAATGCAGGTCCAGCATCAGATCCCTGTCGGTCGCAATCTCGGTCAGGCGCGTGACCGAGCGCGCGCCCTCGGCCATGGTGCGTTCGAAATGGGGGATGCCCCCCACGACGTCGACGCCCATGTCGAGCGATCGGATCAGGTTTTCTTCAGCCTGTTCGGCACGGAACAACCCGTCTTGCGGGAAGGCGACCAGTTGCAGGTCGATGTAGGGGGCAACTGTCCTGCGGACCTCCAGCAGGGCTTCGACCCCGACAAGCGGCGCGGTCGACACGTCCACATGGGTGCGGATCGCCAGCAGCCCCTGCGATACCGCAAGGTCGCAATAGCGCAGCGCGCGGTCGATCACCGCGTCCGGGGTCAGCTGTTTCTTCAACTCTCCCCAAAGGGCGATGCCTTCCAGAAGCGTGCCCGAGACGTTCATGCGTGGCAGGCCAAGGCTGAGTGTCGCATCCATGTGAAAATGCGGATCCGTGAACGGCGGCGACACCAGGCGGCCCGTGGCGTCGACCTCTTGACGTGCTTCGGCGTCGATCCGGGGGGCGATTTCAACGATCCGGTCGCCTTTGATCGCGATATCAAGCGGGCCCCGCCCGTCCGGCAGATTGGCGTGTCTGACAACGATGTCGAGCATGCGGGGTTCCCTGATTTTTACCATACGGTAAATAATTTTCCTGCGTTTGCCAAACACTTCTTTGGCCAGCCGGCTTGGTCTGCCTGGATGCTGCGCCAATTCGGTCCGCCACACTATTATGCGGATCGGCGCATCAACGCCAATTGATCGTGCGCGGGGTGGAACCGTGGCGCGAAGTGGTTATGTGTATTCGCAGATGTGCGTCACAGGTCGCGACCGCGGCCCCATGAGGTTAAAATGAACAGACGTCGTATGTTACTGGCCGCCCCTGCGTTGCTTTTGGCCACTGCTGTGCCCGCCTTTGCCGAGCCTTTGTCGCTGAACGCAATCTCGGCCTATCTGAACACGATCAAATCGGCGGGGGCTGATTTCACGCAGATCAACGATGATGGCACGATCTCGGTCGGGAAAATCCTGATCAAGCGGCCCGGTCGTATCCGGTTTGAATATGCCCCACCCGAGGACCTATTGGTCATGGCCGGGGCCAGCACGGTGGGGATTTTCGACGGACGCTCGAACACTGGCAAGCCCGAGCAATATCCGCTGAAGCGCACACCGCTGAGCATTATTCTTGAGCGGAACGTCAATCTGGCGCGCCGCAACATGGTCACCGGCCACACTTTTGACGGCACAGCCACGACTGTGCGCGCGCAGGATCCTGAGCACCCCGAGTATGGCCATATCGAGCTGAAGTTCACCGACAACCCGGTGGAACTGCGCCAGTGGATCATCACCGACGGGGCGGGAATTCAGACCACGGTTGTGCTGGGAAAACTGGCCAACGGGATCAACCTGCCGCCGAACCTGTTCAGCATTCAGGCGGAAACGGCAAAGCGCGGCGGCTGATGCCGCCAGCGCTTGGGCGGGCGGATCAGATCCGCCCGCATCCCCGAAGCTGACCTTCGTAGTTTGCGGCCCGCGTTGCGACCCGGTCTGACACCTCGACCAGCCATTGTTTGCGGTTATAGCTGCCGCGCTTATAGCCGGTGCGCCCTTCGTGATAGGCCAGATACTGGTTCTTGGCATCGCGCTTTGAAATGCCCAGGCGTTCGTAGGATTCATGCATGTACCAACCCATGAAGTCGGTCGCATCCTCGATATTGTCGCGCTTGGCGCGCCGCCGACCGGGGCCGGCGACATATTCATCCCAGGTGCCATCCAGCGCCTGCGAATAGCCATAGGCCGAGGATTGCCGGCCCATCGGAATGATACCCAGCGCATAGCGCAAAGGCGTGCGCGCGTCGCCGTCGAATTTACTTTCCTGATGAATCGTCGCCATCTGCACCGATACCGGAATGCCCCAGCGGCGTTCTGACGCGCGCATAGCATTCAGATAATTGGGTCGTTGCGAGACGATCGAGCAGGCGTCGTCCAGGTTCTTCGGGGGCTGCGCGCCGCCGCCGCCGCCAAGCATGCCGCAACCGCCAGCAAGCAACAGCAGGGCCATGGCCCATCTTGAATGTCTCATTCTGCCTCTTACACGTTTTTGTTTTTTGCGCTTCTAGCAGAGTTATTCGATTTTGGAAATATTGCGGAATCTGTTCAGCGACCCTGTTCGGACAGGGTGGCAACAACGCGCCGTTCGGTAATTTCCATCTATGAGTGAGTGGTCCGCGGATCGCTCCCGTCAGGCGAAAGTCTGTCAGGCCAGCGCTCACAGTCTGTTTCCTGCAGTTTGGCCGCTGCGGATGGACAGGGCATGATCTGCGGGCTAGGTGTGCGCCAAGAAGGCCGGACCGATGACGAAAAACACGCAAGCGAAATATCACCTGGGGCAGATTGTCCGCCACCGCAAACATCCGTTTCGCGGCGTGGTTTTTGATGTCGATGCGATGTTTTCAAATTCTGATGAATGGTATGAGGCGATCCCGGAGGAGGCGCGCCCCGCCAAGGATCAGCCGTTCTATCACCTTCTGGCCGAGAACGATCAGAGCTATTACGTGGCCTATGTCTCGGAACAGAACCTGCTGCTGGACACATCCGGCGAACCGATTGACCACCCCGATCTGCACGATCTGTTCGGTGATTTCACCGATGGGCATTACCCGCTGCATTTTCAAATGAACTGAGGCGTTGCGTCCTTGGAAAAGGGCCTCCGGCGGGGATATTTTTGGGTCAATGATGTGGGCTTGGTCCACTTAGTAGCCAAGCGCGCAGCCGTCCTTGCGCGGATCCGAACCCGCGACCAGCGCACCGGTATCCGGATCAATCAGGATCACCTGCCCGCCGCCATGTGGTTTCAGGGGTGTGACCACCTTGTGACCCATGTCCGTTAGGGCCGCCCGTGTTGCCGCGCTGTAGCCACGCTCGACCCGTAGTTCCCCGTTCTCCGGGAAACTGCGGGGCGCATCCAGCGCCTCTTGCGGATCCATGTCGTAATCCGTCAGATTGGACAGGATCTGAGCGTGCCCGACGGGTTGAAACTGCCCGCCCATCACGCCGAATGCACCGAAGATCTGGCCGTTGCGCCCAAGCAGTGCGGGGATGATGGTGTGCAGGGGGCGCTTGCGGGGCCCTGCCTCGTTCGGGTGGCCCGGTTGCAGGGTGAACCCGGCGCCGCGATTGTGGAAGTTGATACCAAATTTCGCCGAGGCAAGCCCGGACCCGAAGGATTCGAATATCGAATAGATCAGCGAAACGGCCATCCTGTCCTTGTCGATGACGGTGACCAGAACCGTGTCCTTGTGGATCGCCTCGCTGGCGCGTGCCGCGCTGACCATTGCCCGTTTCGGATCGATCAATGCCGCCAGTGCCGCAGCGGTTTCGTCTGCGATCATATGGCCGATGCGTGTCGCATGGTCTGGGTCCGCGACAAACCTGTCGCGTGCATCATAGGCCAGTTTCGCAGCCTCGGCCTGCAGATGGGTGCGCGCCGGGCCGGTTGGATCCAGCGAGGATATATCGAAGTGCGACAGGATATTCGCGATCAGGATCGCCGTGGCCCCCTGACCGTTTGGCGGATGTTCGATCAGATCCACGCCCCGGTATTCGCCGACAATCGGATCGGTCCAGTCTGCCTTCACGGCGGCGAAATCGGCGTGGGTGTGACAGCCACCCAAGGCGTTGAGCGAGGCGACCATGTCGTCGGCAACCTCACCTTCATAGAAGCCTGCGCGCCCCTGACGCGCGATGCGGCGCAGAACGTCGGCCTGCATCGGGGCGCGGTAGATCTGGCCAAACCGATAGGGACGATCATTCGCCAGAAGAAAGCGCCGGGCATCCCCGCGCAGCGTGCCTTGCGCAATGTCCCAGTCAAAGGCGGTGCGCGCACCAACCGGGATACCGTCTTCGGCATGGCAGATAGCCGGGGCAAGGCAGGCGTCAATGCCCTTGCGGCCGAAGGCTTCGGACAGGGTTACAAACCCGTCAACAGCGCCGGGCAGGGTTACGGCGTCGGCGCTGAATTCTTCCATCACCGGCCCTTTGGCGCGCAACGCATCGGCATCCAGCCCCGCAGGTGCGCGCCCGGATGCGTTCAACGCCCGGACCGGCTTGCCGGGTTCGGAAATCAGCGCAAAGCAGTCGCCGCCAATGCCGGTCGACTGCGGCTCGGTTATTCCCAGCAGCACGGCGGCGGCGATGGCCGCGTCAACGGCGTTGCCGCCGCTTTCCAGCATTTCGACCGCCACTTTCGCGGCCAGCGGATTGGATGTCGCGCAGATGCCGTTCATGGCCATGACCGGCGAGCGGCCCGGAAGTTGAAAATCTCGCAATTCCCTGGTCTTTCCACAATTGCATCGACCATCAACACCCTAAGCCGCGACGCATTGGTGTCGAGTGGAAACGCTTCGATTCTGGGAGGGAGAGGTTTGAAGCCGGTAAGATCCTCGACGCCGCGCTCTGGGTGGGGGCTATTTCGCACAGCGCCGAGGGTAACTTACCAGCTACAATCCCGGTTATCGCGGCCCAATCTGTTCGCGGTTAGGTTGCAGGTGGGCAATTTCGGGGCAAAACGGGCCAATCCTAATGATAACCCCGACTGGACGGGTTCGGGCCGCAATCTATAATGATTTCCTAAGAAAATACGGAGAATTAAGAATGTCGGAGGTGGTGATATCAGGCGCGGCGCGCACACCGATGGGCGGATTTCAGGGCGATTTGGCCATGATTGAGGCACCCGGTCTGGGGGGCGTGGCAATTCATGCGGCCCTTGAACAGGCAGGCGTTGCGACGGCAGATTCGGTTGCGATGGGGGTTGTTTTGCCTGCGGGGCAGGGCCAGGCCCCGGCGCGGCAAGCGGGATATGCGGCTGGACTGGGCGACGATGTTCCCGCCACCAGTGTCAACAAGATGTGCGGTTCGGGCATGAAATGCGTGATGGACGCCGCCGATACGCTGGCATTGGGCCATCAACGGGTTGCCATCGCGGGGGGCATGGAAAGCATGTCGAATGCGCCCTACCTGCTGCCCAAGATGCGCGGCGGGGCGCGGATCGGGCATGGGCAGGTGGTGGATTCGATGTTCCTCGACGGGTTGGAAGATGCCTATGAGCCGGGTCGCCTGATGGGCACCTATGCCGAGGATTGCGCCGGGAAATATCAGTTCACGCGCGAGGCGCAGGATGGTTATGCGCTGGCTTCGCTGGAGCGCGCGCAGGCGGCGATTTCCAGTGGCGCGTTCGGGGCCGAGATCGCGCCGGTCACTGTCAAAGGCCGTGGCGGCGAAACAGTCGTGAACCGGGACGAACAACCCGGCAAAGCCCGGCCCGAGAAGATCCCGCATCTGAAACCTGCGTTCCGCGATGGCGGCACGGTGACGGCGGCCAACTCCAGCAGTATTTCGGACGGGGCCGCGGCGCTGGTTCTGGCGCGCGCCGATGCGGGCCTGCCGGTGCGGGCGCGGGTTTTGGGCCATGCAACCCATGCGCAGGCCCCCGGTTGGTTCACCACCGCACCGGTTCCGGCGGCGCAGAAACTGCTGAAGCTGGTCGGCTGGTCGGTCGAGGATGTTGACCTGTGGGAAGTGAACGAGGCTTTCGCCGTCGTCCCGATGGCCTTCATGGCGGAGTTGAGTGTCAGCCATGACAGTCTGAATATCAACGGCGGGGCCTGTGCGTTGGGGCACCCGATTGGCGCCTCGGGCGCGCGGATCATCGTGACGCTGCTGAACGCGCTGGAGGCGCGCGGGCAAAAGCGCGGCGTTGCCGCGATTTGCATCGGAGGTGGCGAGGGGACGGCAATTGCCATCGAGCGTCCATGAGGGTGGATTACGACGTATTGGCAGCAACGATTGTCAGTCTGACCGAGGGTGAGGATGACCCGATTGCTTTGATGGCGGCGATTGCCTGCGAGGTGCACCATTCAGACGACCGCTTCGACTGGACCGGGTTTTACCGTGTTGTTGCGCAGGGTTTGCTGAAGATCGGTCCCTATCAGGGCGGCCACGGCTGCCTTGTGATCCCGTTTGATCGCGGCGTCTGTGGCGCGGCGGCGCGGACCGGGCAAGTGCAGTTGGTGGCCGATGTCGATGCCTTCCCGGACCATATCGCCTGCGCAAGCTCGACCCGGTCAGAATTGGTGATCCCGGTGTACGGCGGCGCGGGGGAGGTGATCGCAGTGTTCGACATCGACAGCGATCAACCTGCCGCGTTTGATCAGACGGATGCAGACAGGCTGAACATGATCTTGGCAGGGGTGTTTTAGCGTAAGCGCGCACGACATGGCCGCGCGCGGGCCTGAAGTGAGCAGGGTTTCGTTGATGTCTGTTGCGTGTGTCCGGGATTTTCGACGCGGATATGCGGGCGCCAGATGGGCAAGCGATACCTTACGGGGTTGCAGAAGCGGGTCGTGGCGCAGGGCGATCTGATGTCCGATGCGCGTTTGTGCGAACGGCGGAACAAATCACAGGATCGTCACAGCCAGATATCACTTGTGCTATCGCCGCCGGGATAGCGGGCCTCGTGACAGCGCGACGGGCCATTTGGTTCCTGCCCGAAGTTGACGATGAAGTCCGGGTTCAGCGTCATGCCGCCATTGACCGGATCGCAGTCGATCATCACCATCACGCCGCCCTGTTCGCGGATTTCAGCATAGAACTGGTTGTCCCTGGGAATAGGTCGGGCTGTCGGGGTCGACGTCGACGTCGACCCCGACATCGACTTTGGCAAGGTAGTCGGGCTTCTGAATGCCCGTCCCGGTATAGATCGCGATGGTATAAAGCAGCTTTTCGCGCGGGGCCTTGATCGCCTCCGCCGGAGAGGCATAGCCCGGTCCACAACACTCCATCAGGTGATCCCTCTCATAGTGGTTTCCAGCTTGGCGCGCGTTTTTCGATGAAGGCGCCGATACCCTCTTCGGCGTCCGGTTCCAGCATGTTCATCACCATGACGTTTGCGGCAAACCGATAGGCCTCGGGCAGGTCCATCTCGACCTGCTGGTAAAAGGCTTCCTTGCCGATCTTCAGCGTCGCGGGTGACTTTTCGGCAATCCGGGTGGCCAGGGCCATGGTGGTTTCGGTCAGATTGCTCGCCTCGGCGATATCGCTGATCAAGCCCATTTTATGCGCCTCCTCGGCGCCGACCATGTCGCCCGTCAGCAGCATGCGCATCGCAGCCTTGCGCCCCAGATTGCGCGACAGCGCCACCATCGGGGTTGAGCAGAACAGCCCGATATTCACACCCGGTGTTGCAAAACGCGCGTCCCTGGCGGCCACGGCCAGATCGCAACTGGCCACCAGCTGGCAGCCCGCCGCCGTCGCCACCCCATGCACTTCGCCGATCACCGGTTTCGGGCAGCGCACAATCGACACCATCGCCTCGGCGCAGCTTTTCATCGTCCTCTCAAAAAAGGCGCGGCCCCTGTCCGCCTTTTCCCGGGCCGCGGTCAGTTCCTTCAGATCGTGGCCTGCACAAAACCCCGGCCCGTTGGCGGCAATGACGATCACATGCACGCCTTTGTCCGCGCCCAGCCGGGTCACCGCCCCGGTCAGGCCATCCAGCATCGCCAGCGACAGGGCATTGCGCGCATCCGGACGGTTCAGCACCAGCCGGGCGACGCTGCCCTCGCGGCGTTCAAGGAGGATATCGTCGCTCATCACTCAGTCCTTCAAAAGCCCGCGCGCGATCACCAGCTTCATGATCTCGTTGGTTCCGGCATAAATCCGTTCGATCCGGTTGTCGCGGTACATCCGCTCGATCGGGTATTCGGACATGACACCGTAGCCGCCGAACAATTGCAGGCACCGGTCGATGATCTTCGCTTGCAGATCGGTCAGCCAGTATTTCGCCATCGAGGCTTTTTCGGTCGTCAGATTGCCTTCCAGATGTTCCGAGATACAGGCATCGAGGAAGGTCTTGGCAATCGTGGCTTCGGTCACGCATTCGGCCAGGACAAACTGTGTGTTCTGGAAATCGGCAAGCTTCTGGCCGAAGGCCGAACGCTCTTTCACATAGTCCACCGTGTGACGCAGGGCGCGTTCCATCCGCGCAACCGCATAGACCCCGATCAACAGCCGTTCCTGCGGCAATTGCTGCATCATCTGCACAAAACCCTGACCCTCATCTGGCCCGAGCAGGGCCGAGGCCGGAACGCGCATATCGTCAAAGAACAACTCGGACGTGTCGTTCGACTTCATGCCCAGCTTGTCCAGATTGCGCCCGCGCCGGAACCCGTCCAGCCCGTCGGTTTCAACAAGAAACAACGAGATGCCGCGCCCGCCTGCCTTCGGGTCCGTCTTGGCCGCGACGATGATCATATTCGCCAGCGCCCCGTTGGTGATGAAGGTCTTCGAGCCGCTGATCCGATAGTGGTTGCCGTCTTTCACCGCCGTCGTCCGGATGCCCTGAAGATCCGATCCGGCCCCCGGTTCGGTCATCGCGATGGCCCCGATCAGATCGCCCGAAATCATCCGCGGCAATATGCTGTGTTTCTGATCTTGCGATCCGTAGTGGATCAGATACGGGATCACGATGGAGTTGTGCAAACCACCCCCCCAGCCATCAATCCCCGCAAGATTGCCCTGATAGGCGATCACGGCATCATGGGCAAAACTCCCGCCCAACCCGCCATATTCCTCGGGCACCTCAGCCCCAAGCAAACCCATTTCCCCGGCCTTCAGCCAAAAATCCCGACTGAAAGATCCCTGCGCCTCCCACTCCGCATAAAAAGGCGCACACTCGCGCGCGTAAAACTGAACACACATGTCCGACAACATCGACAACTCAGCGTCAATCCAAGGGGAAACAGGGAAAGGAAGGTCCAAAATATCACACCAGTTTCGCGCCAAAAGGTCGTGGCCGGAATTATAGCGTTGAACTAGAGCACGCCAATTCTGATTGGCGATCTTTATCATGTAGATTTGCTATTACCCGGTCTGTGTCAATGCATCTTCCTGCCCGCTCAGGATCCGGCCGCCGCGCCAGTTTCCGTTCTCAACCTCTTGCACCATGGCCTGGCGCACAATGCCATAGGCGGCTGCGGCGACTTTCGACAATGGTCGGGTATTCGGTACGGCCAGACAGACCGTACGGGACAGGCAGCGGTTTGTTATCCGCCTTGCGTCCAGATCACCCGCAAACCCTAGGTAAGATAGAGCGGTGGCATCAGACCTTGAAGAACCGCATCTTGCTGGAGAACTACTTCCTGCCGGGTGATCTCGAAGCCCAGATCGAAGCCTTCGTCGACCACTACAATCACCGGCGATGCCACGAGAACCTGAACAACGTCACGGCCGCAGACGTCTCCTTCGGACGGGATAAAGCCATTCTACAAAAAAGGGAAAAGATCAAACGAAAGACACTCGAAACGCGGCGCGAGCATCACCGCCAGTGTCCTTCCCCCCTAAAACTGGGCCACTACATTGGTCTTGAGAGGGGAATATGTAATGGCACGGAAACGGCATTCGGACGAAGATGTATTGAAGCTGCTGCGTGAGATTGAGCTGAAGCTGACGGGAGGAAGTGACGTTGCATCGGCGTGTCGTAGCGTCGGCATCAGCGATGCGACATATTACAACTGGCGGAAACGGTTTGGTGGTATGGGACGGTCGCAGTTGTCGGAGATGCGCAGCCTGGAAAAGGAGAATGGGCGTCTCAAGAAGATCGTCGCTGAGCTTGAATTGGACAAGCTGATCCTCAAAGAAAGCCTGAACTACTTAAAGCCCAGGGCCTGACGACTGGGGAGCTCCGTCAGGCCGTTATTCATACGCGCCAAAAGCTCGCGACCTCGGAGCGGAGGACCTGCCGGGTCGTCGGTCTGGCGCGAAACTCTCTGCAATATCGACCCGCGCCAAAAGACGATGATGCTCTACGGCTCGCTTTGATCCGCCTGGCCAAGCAATATGGGCGCTACGGCTATCGTAAAGTTTCGGAACTCCTGCGCATCGAGGGCTGGCGGGTCAATCATAAGAAGGTTGAGCGTCTCTGGCAGGAAGAAGGACTGCAACTCCCGCAGCGGCACAGGAAGCGCAGACGGCTTTATCACAAGGACAGCTCGATCATTCGCCTCAGGCCGACGCATCCGAACCACATCTGGAGCATCGACTTCGTTCACGACAAGCTCAGCAATGGCCGGAGCTACAAGATGCTGACCGTTCTGGATGAGTACACCCGGCAGGCCCTGGCCGTGGAAGTTCGCAGCAGGATGGGCGCCGAAGATGTTCTGGAGGCGCTATATCCGCTGCTCCTCTGCCATGGCACGCCGGAGTATATCCGCTCCGACAACGGCCCAGAGTTCGTAGCCAAGGCGATGCAGGAGTGGTTGGTTCGCGTTGGTGTTCGACCAATTAGAATCTATCCGGGGTCCCCTTGGGAAAACGGATACAACGAGAGGTTCAACGGCACTCTCCGGCACGAGATCCTCAACGCTGAATGGTTCACAACAACGAAACAGGCACAGATCGTCATCAATCATTGGCTTAAGCAGTACAACCACACACGTCCGCACCAGGCTCTGAACATGCGACCACCAATGCCAGAAACTCTAATCAGAAATGGCCCAGAACTTGGGGGCTAGACAACCAGATGAGCCAATCTCTCTCTTTGTTTAGGCCGCACTTGGGGCCAAAAACCCTGACGACGAACACAGAAACCCAACACCAGCAACCCACCCAATGCCGGGACTTAACACCCGGTGGGGGTGTTTGCTTCATACCTCCGCCGATCCGCCGGGCAGATTGAACTTATGTTCCGGGCCGAACTAACCTAGGCTTGTCTGTGAACCTGGATATGCTTGATGAATATTACCCTAAATCAGTTAAGGGCATTTGTAGCGGTTGCGAGGGAACGGTCGTTTACCAGGGCAGCAGAAGCGCTTGCGACCTCACAGCCGTCAATCAGTCTTTTGATCAAACAGCTGGAGACCGCGCTTGGTCTGAAACTTTTCGACCGCACGACCAAAGAACTCCATTTGACCGCTGAAGCCGCGAATTTTCTGCCGACGATCGAGCGTTTGAACGAAGATCTGGACGCGGCGTTGCAAGATCTGTTGGCAACGGCCGAGCGAAGGAGAGGTCGGGTTTCGCTGGCGGTGCTTCATTCGATTGCGACAAATGTTTTGCCTGACACGGTTGCGAGTTTTGCGGCGAAATACCCCAACATTCGAATCTCGGTCAGAGATGACAATACCAAAGCAATTTGTCAGCAAGTCCGCAACGGAGAGGTTGATTTGGGCGTTGCTGGCCATGTCGATGGCGACGCAGATCTGATGTTCGAGCCACTTCTGCCCATCCCGAACATGAACTGGCGCAGACCACCGGACCTGTCGCCTGGTCTGAACTGGCAGCGTATCAGTTCATTTCCTTCGGTTTGGATACAGGATTGCGCCCGCTGTTTGAAACCGTCAGGGAGCGGCCGGAAAATATCAGGAAGCCCTTGATCGAAGCGGCAAATATCGGCCCTGTTCTTGCAATGCTTCGAGCAAATATCGGGATTGGGGCCTTGCCGCATCTGGCCTTGGCGAAAGACGAAAATGGCCTTGTTTTCCGTACCTTGGTTGATCCGCCGCTGTTTCGTGAAATTGCACTGGTGACGCGCCCCAACAGATCGCTATCCCCCGCGGCCGAGGCTTTTTCCGAGCAACTCAAAGACGTGCTCAAGCCACGCTGGGAGCTATAGGAAGATCCTCCGAACTCATAACGATTCCATATAAGTAGCACTAATTTATTAGAAAACGCGAAAACTCGGCTTGCTTCAGCCTGAGATCCATTGCGAAGCTTGGGCCACATTTTTTGGGAGGAAGACCAAATGAGGATGAACTTCAAGTCGTCGATCAAATCGGCACTCGGCATTTCGTTGATTGCCGCAGGTGCGTCCATCGGGACCATTGGTACACCAACTGCAGCAGTGGCCGAGCAAGTGAACTGGAGCGTCTCACACTGGGGCAAACGCCGCGCCTTCACCGAAGGCTTTGAAGCAATGGCCGCCTATGTCGCAGAAAAATCGGGTGGGGAATTTACCATCACGGTCAACTATGGCGGCACGCTGTCCAAGCCGCGCGAAAACCTGGATGGCATTGCACTGGGTGCGTTTGAAATGGCTGCATTCTGTGCGTCCTACCACCCTGACAAGAACCGGTCTGTCACCGTTTTGGAACTGCCCATGTTGCCGATCCCGAACGCCGAGGTTCAAAAGGCGGTCGATCTTGCGATTTACAGGCACCCTTACGTGCAAGAAGAACTGGCCAAATGGAACGCAAAGCTTCTGATGTCTGCGGCACTTCGATTGTGTTGAAAAACTCCGTTTTAGGGCCTGAACGATGATTTTTCTTTCCATGCAGCCCGATCCTAAATTTTTGGCGCGGGGGTCGGCCCAAATCGCCTACATGCGCTCACGCGCAGCCATGCGCTGTCTCGTGGTCAAAGCTTTCCGACTATTTCGCTTCATAGGTTTTCGCAAGAAATCCGCGACGCTCTGATTTCGGAGTTTTTCAACACAATCCTTCCACAGTATGAATTCATGGGTCGCGGACCTGCCCCGACGAAACTGTCGGATTTTGAAGGAATGCGCGTGCGCGCACTGGGCGGAATTGGCAAGGCGATGGAGGCGATTGGGGCAGTCCCGACGACGGTAACGGCGCCCGAAACCTATGCGGCGATTGAAAGCGGAACGGTTGATGCGGCGGCCTTCGCGTTCTATTCGCACTTCTCCTATAAGGTGAACGAGGTGTCGACCTGGCGCACAACGAACCTGACGCCGGGTTCCGTGAATTGCCCGGCTGTCGTGAATATCGACGCCTACAATGCCCTTTCGGACGACCACCGCACGTTGCTGGATGAGGCTGTCGACGTTGCCTATGCCGCTTTGAAGGATGCCTATGGGTCTTCAATTGCCAAATACGAACCGATTGCCGACGAACAAGGCATCGAAAAAATCACCTACAGCGATGAGGATCTGGCCGAGTTTCAGGCCAAGGCCGCCGTACCGGTCTGGGCCGCGTGGATTGAAGAGCAATCAGCAGCCGGTGTTCCGGCGCAAGAGCTTCTTGATCTGGTGCTGGCAACAGCTGCCGAAGCGACCAAATAGGCGCATCTTTGATGGCTCCCACCCTTGCTGAAACAGGGGTGGGGCACATCGCAGAAGGATTATCCTATGCGCAACGCTTTCCAAAATACTGGGCAGGATCATGACGGCTGACAGTCACGGCGGGGCATTGATCGGGGTGCTCGATCAACATTACCGAAAGCTGGAAAACGCCCTGAACCTGACCGCCGCAGGGTTCATATTTTTCCTGATGTTTTTGGCCACCATTCAGGTGTTCAGCCGAAAACTGCTGAACGTACTGATACCCGGCTATATCGATTATGCAGAACAATCCATTGCGATCTTCGCCTTCTTGGGCGTGGCTTATTGCCAGCGTCTGGGCGGGCATGTGCGCATGGAACTGGTGCTCGACAAACTTCCAAAGGGAAGGGTTCTGTGGCTGTTCGAAGCTATCACGACATTGGCAGCCCTCGCCATTATTCTGGTTCTGTGCCGGTACAGTTTTGACCATTTTCTGCGCGCTTGGGTAAATGGTGACAGCACGATCGACATTAACCTGCCTATTTGGCCATTCAAATTACTGGTGGCAATCGCACTGGGCGTGCTGTCGGTTCGCCTTGCTTTGCAACTGGCGGGATTTGTGCGCCTGTTTCTTCATCCCAACGCGGTTCCGGTTGGGGTCCCCCTTATCGCCGACGTGGCCAAACAAGCCAGTATCGAGGCCGAGCAGGTCACCACAAGGAATGTCCACAAATGACAAGTTTGGAAATCGGGCTTATCTTTACGGGTTTCATGCTGGTCTGTGTTCTGGGCGGCATGCGCGTGGCATTCGCAGCCGCACTGGCCGGGACACTGGGGTTGGTGGCCATTTTCACCCAGAAGGTCGGGTTTGCAAAAGCCATCCCCATCGCATTTGGCATGGCTGGAACAATTCCGCATTCCAAAACAGTGACTTATGCGCTGTCTGTTTTGCCAATGTTCATCCTGATCGGGTTTCTGGCATTTCACGCAGGGATAACCAAAGCCCTGTTTGAGGCATCAAGGCGCTGGCTGGGCCGACTGCCCGGTGGGTTGGCGGTTGCCACAGTATTTGCGACTGCGGGCTTTGCAGCCGTGTCGGGCGCAAGCACTGCGACGGCGGCAGTGTTTTCACGTATCGCAATTCCCGAAATGCTGAACGAGGGGTATAACCAACGCCTTGCAGCCGGGGTGGTCGCCGCTGGCGGCACTTTGGCCACGCTTATCCCGCCAAGTGCCATTCTGGTTATCTATGCCATCATCGTCGAGGAATCTGTCGGTCAGCTACTGCTGGCGGGTTTCCTGCCGGGGATCGTCTCGGCGTTTATTTATGTAGGGATCATCGTGATTTCGGTGATGTTGAAACCCGAAATCGGACCGAAAACCCGGGTCTTCTCGCTTCAGGAAAAAGTAAGATCTCTGCCTGGGACTTTTCCGATATTTGCGGTGATCTTCATTATTTTCGGGTCGATGTATTTCGGCTGGGCGACCCCGACAGAAGCTGGCGCACTTGGTGCATTTGTCGTCTTCGTATTGGCGATGATCCGGCGCATGCCCGCCGGCGCATTGAAAGACGCGCTTTTGGAAACTGCCAAGCTGACGGCGATGATCTTTACGATGATCTGGGGCGTTCTGATTTATGTCCGGTTCCTGGGGTTTGCGGGTCTGCCCGTTGCCTTTGCCAATTGGATCGGCACGCTTGAGTATTCGCCGATGACGATCTTGATATTCATCCTTCTGGCCTATGCCATTCTGGGCATGTTCATGGATGCGATTGGCATGCTTTTGTTGACCTTGCCAGTGGTGCATCCGGCGATCGTCGAATTGGGATTTGATACGATCTGGTTCGGTATCATCGTGGTGAAAATGGTCGAGCTTTGCCTGATCACCCCGCCGATTGGCTTGAATTGTTTTGTGGTCAGTGCGGTGGTTCCGAAAATCAAGGTTCAAGACGTCTTTCGCGGGTGTATTCCGTTCTTTGTGGCCGATGTTCTGACCGTCGCAGTCCTGATCGCGTTCCCGAGTATTGTGACCTTTCTTCCAAACCTTATGAGCGGCGGTTAAGTGCAGGAGGCACATGAAATGACAAACGAACGCAGCATTGCCAATAACAATTCCCATGATTTCTCAGCGGTCGTATTGCCCACGCCTGAACCGACGGTATTCAACTATGATCCAATCACCGTTCATGGAAAATACGCATATCTGGCGGGGCAAATTCCCAAGGAAGCGGGCGAATTGGCGGTCAGGGGTATTGTCGGGGTCGAGGTGGATTTGGCACAGGCGCAGCGCGCCGCGACGATATGTGCCGATCAGTCGCTGGCGTGGCTGGATCATTGCGCCGGCGGCCTGGCCAACATTGACAGTATCCTCAGGGCGAAATGTTTTGTCGCACATGGCGACGGCTTTGCCGAAATCTCGCAGGTTGCCGATGCCGCATCGGGCAGGTTAATTGAAGTTCTTGGACCACGCGGACGACATTCTAGGTCTGTTCTTGGCGTAAAAAGCCTGCCGCGATACGCCCCGGTATTGCTTGAAGTGACGGCCGCCTTAAAGCAAGACATCGGCTGATCAGCCGCGTGACAGATGCGATCCTCTTTGACCTCGACCGATACCGGGGCATTGTAAGTGCTGGGTGATCTGTCCGCCTGGCTGCTTTCAATTGAGGGAACTGATTTCGCCCCGAAGCTGGCGATGATATTGGCGCTTTTGGCCGCGGTTTTTCATGCCAGTTTCGGCGCGCTGCAGAATGGCCGCGATAACCCGTGGATCAGTCGTGCCGCAATTGATATTGCCCTGTTTCTGCTGGCATGGCCCGTCGCCCTGTTTCTGGTCCCATGGCCAAAAGCAGAACATATCTGGCTATTCGTAGGGGTGTTCGTCATCCACAACGTCTATAAGGCGTTTCAGGGCATGACATATGCGCGCGGGGCCTACACAGTCGTTTACCCGGTGGTGCGCGGATCCAGCGTTCTGGCGACGGTGATCGTATCGGGCATCGTGTTTCAAGAGGTTTATTCGGTCTGGCAATGGTCCGGGATTGCCGCGCTGGTACTTGGGATATTCGGGCTTGGGATCAATAGCTGGCGGAAACTGCAAACCGGTCGTGAAACGCTGCTGCCGGCGTTGGGATTGGCAGCGCTGACCGGCATCATGGTCGCGGCCTACACCACCTTTGACGCCTACGGCATTCGCCAGATGCCCGACCCGCTGAGTTTTGTTTTTTGGTTCTTCGCTGTTGATTCCATTACGATTCCGATCTTCGTGTTCTTTTGGGTCAGGCAATGGAAGCTTTCGGTTCCTGCACTTCCTCCGTTGGTTGCAAGGGGGATCGCAGGCGGCGTTCTGGCCCCTCTTAGTTTTGGCTGCATTATGATGGCCACACGATTGGACAGCGTCGGGATTGCGGTGGTCTTGCGCGAAACCTCCGTCTTGTTCTCAGCTTTGATCGGTGTGTTGTTCCTTAAGGAGACTGTGGGACCCAGACGCATACGCCTGATGGCGCTCATCGTCGTCGGAGCCATTCTTGTTCGCGCAGGTTAACGGTTTTTGAGGCTACGAAACATGTCGCTGATGACGCGAGATGGCCACCAGCATCAGGATTGTGACAACGTAAGGCAAGCTTGCCAGAACCTGCGATGGAATTGCCACGCCCACGGCTTGCGCTGTAAGTTCACCCAGCGATAACACCACGAAAAGCATCGCGCCAAAGACCACGCGGCCTGTGCGCCAGGTGCCAAAAACAACCAGCGCAAGGGCGATCCAGCCACGCCCGGCGATCATGCCATCGGCCCAAAGTGGGGTATAGACGGTTGACGCATAGGCCCCGGCAAGACCACACATTGCCCCACCAAAGGCCACTGCAACTGTGCGGATCAACCCAACGGGATAGCCAATAGCACGCGCCGCGTCTGCGTTTTCACCAACCGCCGCGCTGATCAGCCCCAGCTTAGTCTTGTTCAAGACATACCAAAGCGCAACGGTGCCGATCAGGGTCAGCCAAACCACAATGTCTTGTGTCATAACTGTCGGGCCAATCACCGGGATCTGCGACAGCACAGGAAACCCGATTTCCTGCAAACCCGATATGGTCAGGCTTTCATAGGTCTTCCCAAAAAGTGCTGAAAGGCCCAGCCCTAGCACGCCCACGGCAAGACCCGCAGCGACCTGATTGGCTTGGACAACAATCACCAGGAACGCGAAGATCAGCGCCAGCGCGGTACTAACAAGCGCGGCGGCAAGGAAGCCAAGACTATGGCTGCCAGAATGGTAGACGCAGATGAACGCGATGGCTGCGCCAATTGCCATCATACCCTCCAGCCCAAGGTTCAACAGGCCGGTCTTCTCGACCACCATCTCGCCAAGTGCGGCAAGCATCAGCGGCAAAGCGGCGGCGAGCGTGCCGGCCAGCAGGAATTCAAGCGCGCTCATGCCGGGACTCCACGCTCGATTTGCAGACGAAAACGGATGAGCGTGAAGGTGAGCAGATAGAACGACAACAGCATGCCCTGGAACACCTCAACCGCCGCCACCGGCAAACCGGCCGAGACGGTGGCGCTGTCACCGCCAATATAAAGCACCGAGATCAGAAAGCTGGACGCGATGATGCCCAAAGGCCGCAGACCGCCAACATAGGCAACGATAATCGCCGCATAACCATAGCCGCTGGACACAGACCGCTGCAGTTGCCCCAGGGGGCCCGCAACTTCGCTTGCGCCAGCGATCCCGGCAGCAATGCCGCCCAGGGCAAGGCTTAACCAGATCATGCGCGGCGCGCTGAAACCTGCATAGAGTGCGGCCTTGGGCGCAAGCCCTGCGGTGCGCAACTGATAGCCGCGAAAGTGTCTTTCCATCATCAGATAGGCGAAAAGGCTCCCGATAAAGGCGAACAGCAACGACACATTCGGGCGCACATTTTCAAACAACAACGGCAGCTGCGCATTCTCAGGGAACCTGACGGACTGCGGGAAATTGAACCCACGCGGGTCTTTCCACGGGCCCAGCAGCAGGTAGTTCAGGATTTGCACGGCAATCAGGCTTAGCATCAGGGTCACAAGGATCTCTGACGCGCCAAACCTGGTGCGCAAGCCCGCAGCAATAGACGCGAACGCCATCCCGCCCAGGCCACCGGCAAAGATCATCGCAGGCAGCATCGCCGGGAAATTCCCCTCCGGATAATAGACCGGAAAGGCCGAGGCACAGATTGCCCCGATAATGAACTGCCCTTCGGCACCGATGTTAAACACATTGGCGCGGAACCCGATGGCAAGCCCTTGGGCTATCAGCAGCAATGGCGCCATTTTCAACAAGATTTCGGCGAAGCTGTACCAGCTGAGGAAGGGTTTGAGTAAAAGCGCGTGCAAGGCTTTGTCAGCCGGGATGCCAAGGGCGGCAAACAAGATCAGGCTGGTGAGGCAGGTCAAGAGCAGCGCCAATACGGGCGCACCAAACATCGCCATTCGCGAGGCCGCATCGCGGCGGATAAGGCGCAGTTTCATTCCGATGCACCAATCATATATGCGCCCACCTCTTCGGCTGACGTGTCTGCCACTGTCAGGGCCTTTGAAAGACGGCCTTCGTGCAGCACATGCAGACTGTCACAAATTTCAAAGAGCTCTTCCAACTCTTCCGAGATCACGAGGATCGCAGCACCCTGCGCACGCATTTCAACCAGGCGGCGGCGGATCGCGGTTGCCGCACCAATATCCACGCCCCAAGTCGGCTGTGAGACAAGCATGACGTCTGGATTCAGCATGATCTCGCGACCAAGGATGAATTTCTGCAGGTTGCCACCGGACATGGCCCCCGCTTCGGCATCGGGGCCGGGTGTGCGGACGTCGAAGTCTTCAATGCAGCGGCGCGTATAGTCGCGTTCGACCTGTCGCCTGATAAACCCGCCTTTCAACATCCCCTGTCGGTGCCCGGTAAGCAGGCTGTTGTCCGCCAATGACATTTCGGGAACTGCACCGCGCCCCAGACGTTCCTCTGGCACGAAAGAAAAGCCAAGTTGGCGGCGTTTCTGCGCGTCGAGCAGGCCAGCGTTCTGACCCATGATCTGCACCAAGTCTTTGCGCTGTGCACGGGTTTCACCCGAAATCAGCGCAGCCAATTCCTGCTGTCCGTTGCCGGAAATACCCGCGATTCCAATGATTTGCCCTGCCCGCAGGTCAAGATTGATGTCTGTCAGGGTCGTGCCAAAACGTGACGCCCGCGGATGGCTCAACCCCTTAAGCGCCAGGCGAACAGAACCCGGCGTCACCGCGCGTGCTGCATCGACTTTTGGCATCTCATGGCCAATCATCATTTGCGCCAATGCACGTGCGTCTTGCGCGCGCGGATCCACGCGGCCGGTCACGGCACCGCCGCGAAGCACCGTCGCCTCGTCGCATAACGCGCGAATTTCTTCGAGCTTGTGGGAGATAAACAAGATCGCCGTGCCAGCCGCCTGCAGTTTGCGCAACGTCTCAAACAACAATTGCACGCTTTGCGGCGGCAGGACCGATGTAGGCTCATCCAGAATAAGCAGCTTTGGGTCAAGCAAAAGGCAGCGAATGATTTCAACCCGCTGACGTTCGCCGACTGACAGGGTGTGAATCATTGCGTGCGGATCGACCGTCAGGCCGAACTTTTCGCCGAGATCCGTAATCTTGCGCGCCAGGTCTTGCTGGCGGCCAGGGATCATCAGTGAGACATTTTGCACAACGTTCAGCGTTTCAAACAGCGAAAAGTGCTGGAACACCATGCCAATCCCCAGTGCCTGCGCATCAGAGGGCCGGTTGAAACTTACCGGTGTGCCGTTCCAGACAATCGTGCCTTCGTCGGGCCGCTCAACCCCATAGATCAACTTCATCAGCGTGGATTTCCCCGCGCCGTTTTCGCCCAATACGGCGTGGATTGACCCTGAGTGTACCTCAAGATCAATCGCGCTGTTGGCCTGAACCTTGCCGTAGCGTTTTGACACGCCCGACAAGGTCAAAAGTGCCGGCTTTTTCATGAAGGCAAAGGCGTGGTCACACCCGCGACGTGCCAGTCCATACCGATGATTTCGCCATCTGTCATTGCTACGCCATCAGCCACACGCTCTGTGCCAGCCTGGTCAACGATCGGGCCCTGGAACACAATAAAAGACCCATCCAGAATCGCGGCCTGACGGGCTTCGATCTGGCTTACAATCTCAGCCGGTATGTCCGGGTTCCAATCGGCGGTGTAAACAATGCCATCTTCCATGCCGAGCCAGAAGTTCTCTCCGGGGAAATCGCCAGCCACATGGGCATCAACCAAACGCTTGAAGTGCGGTCCCCAATTGGTGCCCACAACGCCAAGGTATTTCGCAGGCGCATAGGTTTTCATCGAAGAGTTGAGGTTCCAGGAATAGACGCCAGCTTCCTCGGCCACCGCGATGACAGATGGCGTGTCTTGCGCGTTCGAGAAGATCACATCAACACCCTGCGAGATCAGCGCCTTGGCGGCTTCCTGTTCGGACGCGGGATCGAACCAGCTGTTGACCCAAACGACGCTCAGCTCGATGTCGGGATCAATCGATTGCGCACCCAACTGGAACGCGTTGATTGACGTGATCAGCTCGGGGATTGCAAAGGCACCGACGCAGCCGATCTTTTTGGACTTGCTCAAGGATGCGGCAGCCATGCCCATCAGATAGGTGCCTTGCCAGTATTTGGCAGTGAATGGCGCAAAATTCGGCTCGGTCAGGTAGCCAGAGGCATGAATGATCGACACATCGCGGCGGCGTTGCGCAATTTGAATGCCGCCGTTTTGATAGCCAAAGGACCCCAGCAGAAGCACATTGTGCCCTTCGGCGACCAGCCCATTGGCGATGCGATCTGCGTCCGGGCCTTCTGCGATGTTTTCCAGAACTGTGACTTCCAACTGATCGCCGTAGGCCGCTTGCACACTGCGCACGCCTTCCATCAAGGTGTGCGACCAACCGACGTCAGCCTCTGGTGATGGCAGCACCACCCCCATCTTCAACGCATCCTGGGCCATAGCGCGCATCGGCAGCGCGACGGCGGTGCTGGCGGCCAGCGCCCCTTTGAGAAAGCTACGGCGTTTTACGGTATCTGACATTATATTCCCCCTGATTGGTGTGGTAGTATCGTTTGAAGTGTTTGTTCTGCGGCCGCAAAAAGCGCCGTTTCGTCCAAATGTGGAAATGCCCCGTTGCGCCAGACGATGCGCCCGTTGATCATGGTCAGGTCCACCGTTGTGCCGATCCCAACTTTGGCCAGCAGGCTTACCGGGTCATGGCGGGTGCCAACATAGTCCAGGCGCCGCGTATCAATGGCAAACAGGTCCGCCGCCATGCCGGGGCGCAATGCGCCGATATCGTCGCGGCCCAGCAACGCAGCACCGCCTTCGGTCGCATAGCTAAGGAATACGGCGGGCTTGGGCACCGGATCCTCGCGTGATCCAGCGGCAAGACATTGCAGCATGTATGACGAATGGATGCAGTGCATCAGGTTCGAATTATCGTTTGAGGCGGCCCCGTCACACCCAAGCCCGACGCGCACGCCCAAAGCGTCCATCGCGGGGATGTCTGTGATCTCGGCCCCGACCAGATACACAGGTTCGGAACAATGCGACACACCGGTGCCAGAGGCCGCAAGCTTGCGCAGTTCATCGCGGGTCAGCTCCCAGCAATGGGCATAAAACACGTCAGGCCCTGCAAAGCCGAGGCTTTCGCAATAATCCACTGTGCGTATCCCATGAACCTGTTCGATCACCGGGCTTTCACCTTCGCCAACATGGCTGTGCAGGATCACGCCTTTGTCGCGCGCAAGTGCAACGGATTGCTCAAACGTCTCGCGGTAGCAATTCACAGGTTGGCAGGGCGCGACACTGACGCGCCGCATCGCAAGCGGGCTGGCATCATGGAAGGTATCAATCGCGCGCTCACAATCTGCGATGAACCCGTCAGTGGTTTCCAGCATCTCGTCAGGGATCGTGCTGCCTTCGGACTTTGGCAAAGTATTGCCGCCCCGTCCCGCATGGAACCGCATCCCCATCATCTCGGCCGCCTCAAACTGGCGATCAATGATGCGAGAGCCCGCATGACGTGGAAAGCAATACTGGTGATCAAACGCGGTCGTGCAGCCATGTTTGATCAACTCGGCCATGGCCACAACCGAGCTGTGGTAAAAGCAATCCTCGGTCAGCCGTGCAAAGATCAGATAAATCCGGTCAAGCCATTCGATAACCGAAAATCGGGTCCAATCAAGCTCGGCCCGGTTGCGCACGAAGCATTGAAAAAAGTGATGATGCGTGTTGACGAGGCCGGGATAGATGAACATCCCATCCCCATCGATAACCTCGACCCCCGCAGGCGCGGTCCTGCGCAGGTCCGGGCCAACGGCCGTTATCGCGCCGTCTTCGGCCAGGATATCCTGGCCCCAAAGAACCGGATCATGGGCGGACGTCACGATCGCCGTGCAGTTTTCAAACAAAACAGCGGTCAAGTGGCAAACTCAAGCTCGTGCAGGCGGTGGATGCCCGGCATTTCAATAAATCCCGGCAATGACCGGATCGCCCGCATCCACAGCCGGATTGAGGGGTATGTGTCAAGGCTGACCCCACCGTCAGGTGCAAGCGCTGTGTTCGGGAAACAGGCGATATCCGCAATTGTCGGGCGATCACCTGTCAGGAAAATGTGACCATCAAAGCGCTGATCGGTCAGATGCGCCTCTAGCACGCGCAATTGTTTGATGCCTGCGGCACGCGCGGCGTCGATATCTACGTCGTATTGCAAAATATCATGCAGGCGCGCCATACCAAGACTGTTGTTCAGGTCTGCGGCAAGCGCAAGCCAGCGATCATCATCCCCCCGCCATGAAGGGTGATCCGCTGTCAGATGCCGCAGCATATCAACACTCTCGGTCAGAATGTCGTCCCCGTCTTGCAGCACTGGCAGCGTGCCATTTGGGTTGAGCTTCAGCATGTCCGGCGATTTGTGTTCACGTGCGGGGTGAAAATTCACCGCCCTCGGCGTCAAAGGCTGACCAAGAAGTGCCGCCATCAGGCGCACTTTATAGCAGCTCGCGCTCAGCACGTAATCATACAGGATCATGCCGCCACCAATTGCGCGCCGTAGAAGTATCCGATTTTCTTAAGCCACCTGCGATACACAACCGACGTCAAATCCGCCTGGGTCGGTGCCTCCATCCCCGGATCCAAGGGCAGTTTCGCTGGGATCTGATTTTCAAGGATTGAGCGGTCCTGCATAAAGATCAACTGCTGGAAACTCACCATCTCAGCCATTGTAGAATCATCGTCGTAGAGTGCCATCCACGGCCAAACCTCGCACCATTCCTCGTTCAGAGGTTGCACGAACAGCGTGATGACATCCCATTCACCCGGACGCGGCGGGCATGTTTTATAAAGCACCGCACAGGTTGGTGAGGCCACGCGGTACATGTATTCTGTCGTGATCCCGCCTTCCGCAGATTTCGCGGCTTGCGGCTGGAAAAACTTCACTTTCGTTGCCCAAACCTCGTTCGCGTCTTCGCGGATATTGACATTGTAGCGTTCGACTTCGGTATGCGGCTCTGCCCCCAGGATATCCGTGTGCACAAAGGGGAAATGCGCAATATCAAGAAAGTTTTCCACCGCCCGCAAAGGCGAGCATTTGACGCGCACAGAGCCGACATCAACCAGCTGCCGGCCTGGGTTACCGGCCTCGGGGATTGTAAACAGATCCCCGTTTGGCGTGCCCGGGCATGTCCACAGATGGCCGAACCGTTCAATCGTCGGTAGTGCGTTGTCAGCGGCGTCTTTGATCCAAAACGACCCGCCCTTGCGGCCGACCGTAATATCTGCGCCCAGCAACAGGGTTTGGTGCGGCGCATCGATGGCAGACAAAAGCCCGACAGGATACCAGTAATCCTTGATGGATTGGCTCATGCCGCAGCCTCCAGTTCGTTGCGCATATGCTCCAAAGCGTGCGACACCGTTTTGCGGTCCTGGTCCGGGGCCGCAAACGCGTGCAGCAGGCAATCGGCATCGGTACTGGGCTGCAGTGCAAGTGATAAATCATGCACCCCACCCAGTGCGATCACAGGCGCGAACGGCTGATTGAGTTTCGCAGCTACGGTTTGAGCGGGCAGTGCGACATCTATGGACCGGATCGCACGACGCGCACCAAGGTCAGGGACGGGGGCTTGGGTTGGTTGCAATGCAACCCAAATCAACTCGTCCGCGACCTGACAGTCATATTGGGCCGCACAGATGCTTTTCGGTGGCACCAGATCGGGGTGTGCGGGGATCGATACGCAGGCCCCGTCGCCGTCATAGGTCCATCCGTGATAGATACATGACAAGGTTTCGCCACGTACAAACCCATGTGACAACCGCATCCCGCGGTGCGGACAGCGATCCCCCCATGCGTGGAAAACACCAGCCGTGCTGCACCAGATCGCAAGATCAGTGTTCAGAACACGTCGGGGCACAACCGTGCGCGCGGGCACATCGGCGCACAATCCAACAGCAATCCAGTCCATGACCCCCCGCAGCCAGTTCCGACGCCCATTAAAAACTGTCGCGCCCATATTTCAAGCGATATCCCGGAGCCTGACCGGGATTCGCTTCTGGAATGTGCAAGACGAAGCGAAATGCGCGAAAATTCATCGTCTTACAAATTCTCGCCACCATCAAGAATCCGTAGATGGTCGACACGAACGCTTTTGGGCCGATTGTGTTGAAAAACTCCGTTTTAGGGCCTGAACGATGATTTTTCTTTCCATGCAGCCCGATCCTAAATTTTTGGCGCGGGGGTCGGCCCAAATCGCCTACATGCGCTCACGCGCAGCCATGCGCTGTCTCGTGGTCAAAGCTTTCCGACTATTTCGCTTCATAGGTTTTCGCAAGAAATCCGCGACGCTCTGATTTCGGAGTTTTTCAACACAATCGGCCCCTTGCGACATTAGCCAAGAGTGGTTGATCTTACCATGTTATCCTATTCGGCTGCCGGACAAAGCACCCGCTTTGCCGACGCCTGCGAAGCCGCGTGTCATCCATGCGCAAACTCTCGATAACGGTTAGAAATATAGTAATATTAAAAATGCTGACAGCCGCCAATATTGCGGCCATCTTTTTAGTCGTGCAAAAATAAGAGCGAAAATTCTGAAGGCAATGTTTCCAGCGAATTGGGCGCTGTTGCCGAAGTGTTGCAAACGCCGCTCGGCGCGTTATTGCAGCAACTAAAACAAATGAATTCTGCAACCCACAAATCAAGCCGGGCTGCGTATTCTGTTGCCGGTGCGAAAATATCTTACGAGCGTCTTTCAACCACATTCGCAGTCTCACAACGCCATTCGGTCAATGTGCATGAGCCGCCGGGTTTTCGCGGTGAACCGATCAGATACCGGGGCGAAGAGTTCCTGTCGGGCACATCGGCCGGTTCTGGGGCCTATTCCGTTAAGTCGCACAACCCGCAAGAAGAGACGGTGATGTCGAAATGGGGCGACTATTTCCTTGGTGTCGCAGACAGCGCGCCAGATACTGTACGCCTGCGCTATGGCCTTGAAGCCGCCACCGTGCGCACGCTGATCGCGCAGGGAGAGCATGATATTGCAAGCCAGTGGTTGCCGCCCGAGGTGATCAAGGCCTTGGCCGAAGACGGCGCGCAGCTGCTGACCGAAAGCGGATCTGGTGGCTTCTACCTCAAGATGAACACAACCAAAGCGCCGCTTGATGATGTGAATTGCCGGTTGGCGATGCGCCATGCATTCGACTATGGAACAGCGATTCAAATGATCGCTGTGACGGATGACGTGCCCACAGGCAGCCCGGCAACCGGTGCGATTCCGGTCGGCATGTTCGGTTCAAACGGGCTTGACAGCGCGCTGGTGCAGGACATGGACAAAGCCAAGCAATATCTGGCTGATTGCAAATATGATGCGGCAGATATGAATATCGAAGTCAGCTGGATCGCCGAGGTGCCGATCGAAGAACGCTTTGCGCTGTTGTTCCAATCCAATCTTTCGCAGTTGGGCGTGAAGTCCGAGATCAAGAAGCTTCCCTGGGCGCTGTTCGCCGATCAGGTCAACAAGCCGGAAAACACGCCGCACATCAGCCAGTTGTTCGTGAACGCGGTGACAGGTGATCCTGATACGCTGCTTTATGGCATGTATCATTCCTCGACGCCCGGCACATGGCAGTCGCCGGACTATCTGAGCGATGCAAAAGTGGACGAATATCTGGACGCGGGGCGTTCTGCCAGCACCGAGGCTGAAAGTGAGGCCGCGTATTCAGCACTGAACGCCCGCTTGATGGAGATTGCGCCAACAGTATACGGCTATGGCTGCCAGTCTGTTTTCGCGGCATCAAACCGGGTCAAGGTGCCGGCCCTCAGCGACCCTGCAAAGGCCTTTGGTCTGGATGGTATGGGCTTTACCTTCCGTCTGATGGAAATGACCGAATAATCGGCATCCGCTGATATTGGGGGCCGGATGATCCTGGCCCCCGGTTTTCTCCTCCATTTGAAAGCGGTGTGATGACGGCCATCTTTCGCCTTCTGTTGCGGCGGCTCACCATCATCGGGCTGGATTTTGCAGCGATGCTCGGCAATGCGTTTCTGGTCGAGGCGGTGTTTGCGTGGCCCGGCCTCAGCCGTTATGGCGGCGCTGTGATCCTGCGCAAGGACTTGAGCGCGATCATGGGTGCGGTCGTGATCATCGCGATCACCTTTTTGATAGTGAACATCATCGTTGATTTGCTGATTGTGCTGCTTAACCCGCGCATCCGCTATTCAACGCGGGGCAGCGGCGCATGATCCGGGCTTTGCGCATTCTGGCGGGCGATCCGCTGTTGCTGCTGGGCCTGATCCTTGTGGTATTGATCGACTTCGCGGCGATCTTTGCGCGCGGATCAGCGGTGAGGTGATTTTCGACGCGCGCGACATAGGTGCCATGAAGCGCAAGGACCGTGCGGCACCGATATGTCGATGATTTACAAAACCCCACATCCTCGCTGAACCCGGTCTTCACCATCGCCCGTCAGGTCACCGAAGTCCTGCGCCGCCGAGATCCTAAGCTGCCCCGCGCTGAGGCAGAGGCCCGCGCCGCACAACTGCTTGCAGATATTGCCATCCCTGATCCTGCGCGGGTGCTTGCCTCTTACGCCTTCCGGCTATCGGGCGGGATGAACCAGCGCGTGATGATCGCGATGGCGCTGGAGCGGTTGGTGAATGACACTGTGGGCGTGACCCTGTTCACGCTGATGGAGATTGATCACGACAAGGGCGTGGCGCGGCGCAATTTCACGAATATGCCTGAGGCCTACCCTGTAAGCGGCGAAAAACCGATGCAGCATGACCGTTGGACCGATCACGTTCAGGGCGCGCATCAGACCATTGTGGCAAATTCCATCGAAGAGATTGCGGAAGTGTTTCCCGACTATCCGCTGATCCAGTCGCTGGGGTGCGAAAGCTGCATGAATGTGCCGATTGTCGTGGCGGGGAAGGTGATGGGCACGCTCAACTGCCTCAACGTGGCGGGGCATTTCACGCCGGAGCGGGTCGCGGCAGCCGAAACTCTGAAACAGGCGGGCGCGATCGCGTTCCTGCTGAATGAAAATCTCAAAAGGAGAGGCTGATCATGGGCAATACGACGCGCATCGCCACCGACGTGGGCGGCACGTTCACCGATCTGGTCGCTATTGAAAGCGGCCCTGACGGGCTGAAGATCACCACAGCAAAAGCCGACACCACGCCGCCGGATTTTGAAAATGGTGTTCTGAACGTGATGAACAAGGGCGGGATTGAACCGGCTGCCGTGGATTTCATGGTGCATGGGACAACCGTGGTCATCAACGCGCTGACCGAACGCAAAGGCGTCAACGTCGGCCTGATCACCACCAAGGGTTTCCGCGACACGCTTGAGATTGCGCGCGGCAACCGCCCTGATTTCTTTAACCTGCATTATGAAAAGCCCGCGCCGTTTGTGCCGCGCTATCTGCGGGCCGAAGTGCCGGGGCGAATGACCTATCAAGGTGCCGAGCGTGAGCCGTTGGACCTGTCCGGCTTGCCTGCGGTGCTGGATGGCTTCAAGTTCGTGGGCGTTCAGGCGGTGGCGATCTGCTTGCTGCATTCTTATGCAAATACCGCCCATGAAGAGGCTGTTCTGGCTGAAATCAATCGCCTGTGGCCCGAGGTTTCGACCGTTGCCAGCCACCAGATCACCCGCGAATGGCGCGAATACGAGCGCACCAATACGGCCGTTCTGAACGCTTATGTGCAGCCAGTTGCGGCACGATATTTGGGCAAGCTGGACGAGGGATTGAAAAATCAGGGCCTTAAGCAAAGCCCCTATATCATGCAAAGCAACTGCGGTGTGGACAGCCTGGCGGCGACATCTGCGGTGCCGATCACGATGGTGGAAAGTGGTGCGCAGGATCAGCCGGGCGGATTGAGCGTGTCTTTGCAGCGGCCGAAGCCAACGCCCGTGCCACGTTTGAAGGCGAAGGTGTCGATACCGGCAGCATCGGTTTCCTGCGCTACGGCAAGTTCCGCTATCAGAATCAGGAGCACACAACCGAAGTGCTGTTGGAAGGCGGCGTAACTGAGGCGGGGCTGACCAAGATCATCGAGGATTTCCACAACGCGTATGAGCAGGAATATACCTACCGCCTGGACGCCCTGGTTGAGATGGTCGGTAACCATCTGGTCGCGCGTGTTGAAGTTGGCAAACTGGAAATGGTGCCTGCTGCTTTGGGTGATGCAGATGCCGGCGCGGCCAAAAAGGGCATGCGACAGGCCGATTACGCTTTGGAAGGCAAACACGACGCCACAATCTATGATGGTGAAAAGCTGATGCCTGGCATGACATTCGACGGGCCTGCGGTTGTCGAAGATCCCGGCACCACCATCGTGATCCATCCGGGCAATCGTGTCACGCTCGATGCATATCGCAACATTTATATTGAATTGGAGGCCAGCAAATGAGCGACGATCCCATCACGCTGGAGATCATCCAGAATTTATTGCAAGCCGCCGCGGATGAGATGTTTGCCGCGATGCGCAACACTGCGATGTCCTCGATCATCTACGAGGTGCTCGAAATGGGCACCTGCATCACGGATTCAGAACGACGCATTGCGTCCTCAGGTGCGGGTATCCCCGCTTTTGTTGGCGTGCTCGAAAAAAGTGCGCAGTTCATCCTTGGGAAATTCGGTGCGGACGTAAAGCCTGGCGACATCTTTATCACCAATGATCCGTGGCACGGTGGGGTGACACATCTGAACGATCTGGTGCTGGCGATGCCTGTGATTGGGTCGGCGCCAAGCGGCTGGAAGGTATGGCCGTCAAATATGGTGTGCCAACCTTCAAGCGCACCATGGTCAGCTTCATGGAGTTTGGCGAAAGAACAGCGCTGGCCGAGCTGGGAAAGCTGTCCAAAGGCACGTTTGAACTGTCCGAGCCGCAGGACGACGGGCGCACCTACAATGTCAAAGTGACGATCACGGATGACGAATTCCTGGTCGATTTGCGCGACAATCCTGATCAGGATGATGGCCCGACCAATATCTGCCGCAACGGCACCATCGTTTGTGCGCAGATGGTGTTCAAATCGCTCACCGATCCTGACACGCCTGCCAATGATGGCTCGTTCCGCCCGCTGAAGGTTTTGACGCGCGAAGGCTTGGTGTTTCATGCCCAAAAACGCGGGGCCATCGGGTTCTATTTCGAAACGGATCAGGGGTTTCTGACAGCGGGCTATACACGATCCCTGGTCAAACCCTGGTCGCTTGAAGGGCGCGCGGATGGTTCTGGTAACTTTGTCGAGATCGACATGGCGGATGGAGAGACACAGCGCACCGCATTCGTATCAGGATTTGACGTCACATCCGATGATGTGATCCGCGTGATCACCTCATGCGGGGCGTGCTATGGTGATCCGAAAAACCGCGCGCCAGAGGCGATGCAGATGGATATCAAAAACGGCTATGTGACGCCGGAACGTGTAGCAAAGGTATATGGCATATGACCCGACTGGAGAGATTGCGAGGGGCGATGCGCGCCCAGGACGTGGATCTGGTGGCCCTTGGCGCTGGCGCGCATCTGGCGTGGCTGACCGGCTTGCGCCCGCATGCGGATGAACGCCCGTTGCTTATGTGTGTCACGCAAGACTACGCGGGCCTTTTGATGCCATCGCTAGAGGCGGAAAGTGCGCGTCAGCATACCGACCTGCCATTCCACCCATGGGCTGATGATCAGGGGCCGGACGCAGCCTTTGCAGCGCTCTTGAAGGAAGCGGATGCGGCGCGTGCCAAAAGCATCGTGCTGGATGAAACCATGCGCGCGGATTTTGCGGCCTTGGTGCAGGACGCTTTGCCGGATGCGAAACGCCAGTTCACCGCCAGCACGATCGGCGCGCTGCGGATGCGCAAGGACACGGATGAATATGACAAGCTCAAGCGCAATGCCCTGATCGCAGATACCGCCATGAAGGCGGCGTGGGCTGCGATGCGCGTTGGTATGAGCGAGAGTGAGGTCGCGGAAGTGGTGCGCGAAACGTTCAAAGATCAGGGTGCGGCACCCTTGTTCTGTATTGTCGGCGCCGGTGGCAACGGCGCGTTCCCGCACCATCAAACGGGCGAAACTATCCTGAAAGCAGGCGATGCCGTCGTGATGGATATCGGCGGCGGGATGCAGGGCTATTCCAGCGATATTACCCGCATGGCGGTGATGGGGGCTGCACCGGACGGCTACAGCGAGGTGCATGAGATTGTGGAGCGCGCCGTGCAGGCAGCGATGGCGGCGGCGAAACCGGGCGTGCGCGCGCATGTCGTCGACGACGCGGCGCGCGGCGTGATTACAGACGCGGGATATGGTGAATACTTCATGCACCGCACCGGTCATGGCATGGGCATCGAAGTGCATGAAACGCCCTATATCACAGCGGCTTCGCAGACGGTGTTGGAGGAAGGTATGGTGTTTTCAATCGAACCCGGCATCTACCTGCCGGGCCGCTTTGGTATCCGGCTGGAAGACATTGTGATCTTGCGCGCGGACGGCCCTGAAATCCTGTCCGGTCTTCCACGCGATCTTAGTACGATCCATGACTGACCAGTTCACTCTCGATGTCATGGCCGAGCCTGTGTTCTTTGAAGGGAATATCGTCGCCTGGGTCGCCTCGATCGCGCATTGGGGCGATATTGGCGGGCACACGCCGGGGTCGATGTCGACCGAGATCATTGCCGAAGGGCTGCGCCTGCCCATCGTGCGCCTGTTTGATGGTGGCGCGCGAAACGAGGCTGTGTTTGACATCATCCGCACCAATTCGCGCCTGCCCGACTTTGTGCAGGGCGACCTTTGGGCGCAAGTCTCTGCCGGGCGGCGTGCGGCATCGATTATTCGCGGTTTGTGTCAGCGCTATGGGTCTGGCGCGCTTGCAGCCGCGATAGCCTCGGCCCGCGAAACCGGAGAGCGGCGCGCCCGAGCAGGGCTAAAAAGCTTGCCGAAAGGCACCTTCTCTATTGAGGAACCACAGGACGATGGCTGCGCCTGGGAGGCATTCATCACCATAACCGATGACCGATCCTGAACGGTTCACCAATGCGGGGTCTTTTGCCCCGTTGGAGGTCCTGACCACACCCGGCACGGTTTTCCATGCAGACCCACTGCGGCCCACGCCTATTACTTTGAGACGCGGATGAAGCTGATCGATATGCTGTGGCACTGTATGGCGCAGGCGATGCCCGGCAAATTGCCCGCCGGGCATTTCGCCAGCATTTTTGGCACCGTCATTGCAGGCAACCACCCGGATACGGGGCGCCGTTATGCGATGGTTGAACCCCAGATGGGCGGTTGGGGTGCGACGTCTGAGCGTGCCGGACAAAGCGCGATGTTTTCGACCAACCATGGCGATACCTTACCGGGCGCCTCAAGACATCAGAGGATATCAAGGGAAACCTTGACGCGGTCCATCACGATTGAAGAGGTGAACTTGCTTACGTTGGATTCGTCGAAGAAATATTCCTGGGTGAAGGCCTCATAGGCTTTGATGTTCTCTACAATCACAACCAATATGAAATCCGCCTCGCCAGTCGTGTAATAGCATTGCTGTACACCGGGCGCGATCTTCATGCGGCGTTTGAAACTGTCCAGATGCAGGCGGCTTTCCCGTTCCAGCATGACTTGCACGATCACAGTCATTTCGCGGCCCACCTTGGCCGGGCAAAGCACCGCAATTTCGCTTTCGATCACACCGGTTTCGCGCAGTCTTTTCAGGCGTTTTTGAACAGCAGGCGGCGACAGGCCAATCTCGTGTCCGATGGCATCTGCGGTCAATCGAGAGTTTGACTGCACAAGGCGAAGTATTTCTTGATCTTTGTCATCCATGACGCGAGTGATAACCGTGTTTCCGCGCATGGCAACGTATTTCGTCAGGATTTCTGGAATAATGACGAAAAAAATCACAATTGCCCGATAGGATGGTTTTCACACTGAGGGGATCGAACCATCAGAATTTGGCGTGTGTATGCAACGCCACACCCCTCCCTCGGCGCTGTGCAGAATTGTGCAGGGAAAATCGGAAAACGACACGGAGGACACCATGCCAACAAAATTCACTAAGACGCTGATTGCTGCGGGTTTCGCACTGGCGACAACGGCAGTATCGGCCACTGCCGGCCCGCTACAGGATCGCATCGACGCGGGAGAGACGATCCGCATCGGATTTGCGAACATTCCGCTTTGGGGTTACCCGGATGAAGACGGCAACGCAGATGGGTTTACCAACGACATTGCCATCGAAACTCTGGCCAAAATGGGTCTGACGAACATTGAACCGGTCGTCACCGACTGGGGCGGGTTGATCCCGGGATTGAAAGCAGAGCGTTTCGACCTGATCACCGGCGGCATGTATGTTCTTGGCTCGCGCTGCGAGAATGTATCCTTCTCGGAACCTGTTGCCAGATCCGGCGATGGCATTCTGGTTGCAACGGGCAACCCGAAGGGCATCAACAGCTACACCGACGTGCTGGACGGTGGCCATACCATGGTGACCGGCGCTGGTTACAACACTGTTGAGGCGGCAAAGAAACTGGGAATTGCAGACGATAACATCATGCAGGTGCCTGGTCCGACCGAAATGGTTGCGGCAATGAAGGCCGGCCGTGCAGATGCAGCAATCCTGACTGATTTCGAAGCCCAGCATCTTGCGGCGGACCATGAAGAAATCGAACTTGGCGATGCGTCGCAGATGGAAGAGTGGAGCAAGAACTTTGCGGCCATCGGCTTCCGTCATGAAGACAAGGACTTCCTTGTGGCCTTCAACGCAGCGCTCAAGGACTACGTCGGCTCGGAAGAGATGATGGCCAAGGTTGAGGATCACGAATACTCAAGCGTTCACCTCCCCGGTGATGTCACAACCGAATGGGCCTGCGCCAACCGCTAGGGCAACATACGACCAAGGACTTGTGGCAGGCCGATTGGCCTGCCACGCTCTTTGAGTATCAGCGAACTGGGGCGGGGACATGAGCTTTCTTGAATTCATTGACGTCTACTGGCCTCGGCTGTTGTCGGGCACCGGCATCACGGTAGCTCAGTTCTTCCTCTCTGCGATCTTCGCCGTCATTTTTGCGTTGGCCTTCGGGTTGATGAAAATGTCACCCAACCGATTGGTGAAAGGCGTCGCCGTCACCTATATCGAGATTTTTCGCGGCACGTCGTTGCTTGTCCAGCTCTACTGGATTTTCTTCGTACTGCCACTGTTCGGCGTTACGCTGGAAAAATTCACCGCAGGCTATGTGGCCATTGCTTTGAACACGGGCGCATATGGCGCTGAACTGGTTCGGGGCGGCATTCTGGCGGTGCCCAAAGGCCAATGGGAAGCGGCGACCGCCATCAACATGAGCCCGGCAAAACGCATGTGGCGGATTATCCTGCCGCAAGCGCTGGTCAATATGCTGCCACCCTGGGGCAATCTGATGATCGAGGTTCTGAAGGGGACTGCGCTGGTATCGCTTATCTCGGTCACGGACCTGATGTTCGAGGCCAAGCAAATCAACGCCAGCACCTATCTTTCGGCCCAGATATTCGGCACCGCACTGCTTATCTATTACATCCTCGCCCGCTTCCTGCTGACACCGTTCATGCGCTGGCTTGAAGCCTTCATGGCGCGCAAACTGGGGAGGGCCTGATCCATGTTTGACTGGCTCTTCGCGGAAAAGTGGTTTCCGAAATTCGACTGGCGATGGGATTTTACCTGGGAAATCCTGCCCCGACTTGTCGAGGCGACGCTCAACACGCTGATCGCCGCTGCTGCGGGTTACGCAATTGCGCTGGTGGTGGGCCTGGTCCTGGCCCTTGCACAGCGCAGTGGCAATCGTTTGTTGACCTTCGTGGTGCGCGAGTTCGTGGAATTCGTGCGTTCGACTCCGCTTCTGTTGCAGATCTTCTTCATCTTCTATGTCGGCCCTCAATTCGGCATCACGCTTAGCCCCTGGGTGTCGGGCATGATCGCGATTGGGTTGCACTATTCCTGCTATCTTTCCGAAGTCTATCGTGGTGGCATCGAAAGTGTGCCCAAAGGACAATGGGAAGCGGCGACCGCACTGAACATGACAACGATGCAGACTTACCGGCGGCTGATCATCCCCCAGGCCGTTCCGCCCGCTATTCCGGGCATGGGCAACTATCTGGTGGGCATCTTCAAGGACACGCCGATGTTGTCCGTGATCGGCGTCGCCGAATTGATCCACACCGCCAACGCAATCGGATCGGAAACATGGCGGTATCTGGAAGCATATACACTGGTGGGCATCATCTTCCTGGCGCTGTCCCTGCCCGCCGCTGGTCTTATCCGCGCCTTCGAAGGTTTCGTCCGCCGCAAACTGGGAATGAATTGAATGGAAGACATGTCCGCCTATCCGCAGGAACTTACCGGCACCGACGTGCCCATGGTCAGCTTCAGGAAGGTCAAGAAGGCCTACGGCGATCTGGTTGTGCTGGACAACCTCGACCTTGACGTTGCTGCGGGCGAGATGGTCACGGTCATCGGGCCATCCGGTTCGGGCAAGACAACCGTGCTCAGGATGCTGATGACGCTGGAACAGATCAACGGTGGCGTCATCTACGTTGACGGCAATCCGCTGACCCATATGCCCAAAGGCAGCACGCTGGTCGAGGCGAACCAACGCCATCTGCGCAAACGGCGCGTGGACATCGGAATGTGTTTCCAGCATTTCAACCTGTTTCCGCATATGACCGCGTTGCAGAATTGCATGGAAGGACCGGTGCAGGTGCTGGGCCTGTCCAAGGCCGAAGCGCGCGACCGCTCGGAAGAGTTGCTGGAACTGGTCGGGATGATCGACAAGAAGGACCAACACCCGTCGCGCCTGTCGGGTGGGCAGCAACAGCGCGTCGCCATCGCCCGCGCTTTGGCCATGCGCCCCAAAGTCATGCTGTTTGACGAAGTCACCTCGGCCCTCGACCCTGAGGTTATTGGCGAGGTTACCAACGTCATCCGTAAGCTGGTGGCCGAGCATAATCTGACCATGCTGATGGTCACCCACCAGATGGGTTTTGCGCGCGATATTTCGGACCGGGTGTGTTTCTTCTACGATGGCAAGATCGAAGAACAGGGCGCGCCCGCAGACCTCTTTGGCAACCCACAGAAAGAGCGCACACAACAATTCCTGAGCGCGGTCAAAGAGGCGGTTTAAGAGGCTTGGCTTGAAAATTCGGATGACGGGATTGAGATCAAAGCAACGCCTAATTCTGCGATGCAACCAATGTCCGCAGCCATCAAAAGAACCAATCAAATGTCAGGCCTATGCCGGCTTCTAGTTGACTAGAGTTTCCGTAAAACGTTTGGTGCCATGGGTATATTCATTACTGGATTGGACAGTCAAATGGCATTGAAAGTTATTGGAACCGGGTTTGGAAGAACTGGCACAGAATCAATGCGCAATGCTCTGAATATTTTGGGTGTTGGGCCAACGCACCACATGTTCGAACTTGGCGAAGACTCCCCGCTGCGCCCTCTTTGGCTCGATCTGGCAAAAGGTGGTAAGCCCGATTGGGAAAAACTGTTCGAAGGTTACAGCGCATGTGTTGATTGGCCCTCCGCGTTCTATTGGCGCACATTGATCAATGTTTATCCCGAGGCAAAGGTCATCCTGACCATGCGCTCAGCGGAGAGTTGGTGGAAGAGTTTTGAAGCAACCCTTTTGAAGTATCTTCAAAGTGGCGACGACCCGCAGGGCCTGTCCCACTTGCTCGTAGCTCAGCAAGTCTTTGATGGGCGGTACGCAGATCGCGAGCATGCGATTGAGGTTTATAATAAAAACGTCGCTGATGTGATTGCGACCGTCTCGCCTGAACGGCTTTTGGTGCATAATCTTGGCGATGGCTGGGGTCCATTGTGTGATTGGTTGGGTTTGCCCTTGCCGGATGTCGATTACCCAAGTGGTAATACTACGTCAGATATGCGTGCACGCTTCGTGGTTCAGGGAATCGATCTGGCGTAAACTTTACCCACGAAAAGAGCTGATGGTGAAGTCGCGCACCCTCCGAAAACGTCGTCCAAAGCTGACATTCAAATAAATTCAGCAATATCCGCAAAGTCCCAGACACCAGTTAATACCCGTCTGCCTTGTGGCCGAAGAAGACTTTGGTCACATCCTCGGATACGTCCCAGGTGACCCGGCTGCCGTCCTGCACGAATAGCGTGTCGCCCGGGCCAAGATCGCGGATCGCGCCGTCATCGTGGCGGATGATACGGCAGCGCCCGGAAAGGACAGTCATCAATTCGTCGCCCTGTTCGGTGCAGTCAACCGCGCCTTCGGTGCAGCGCCAGATGCCAAAGCGGGTGGTGTGCCCCGGCCCGCCCTGATCAATCCGGCCATAGGTCTTGGGCGCGCCCCGCGTCACACGATAGTCGCTGGCGGGGTTGTCGAATGGCCAGAACTCTAACTTGCCGACGTCGTCTCCGGGTTGGTACTTGTGCATGTCACCTCCTCAGATAATCGGTAGTTCGGGCGCGGCGCGCACGGTCAGCAGGCGACCGCCCTGGGGTGTTACGACGATGTCTTCCTCGTGCACCATCATCAGCCCGTCGCCGTAAGATAACGAAGGCTCAAGCGTCAGGACCATATTGTCCTTCAACTCGGTCGTATCGAAAGCAGCATGGGACGGCTGCTCGGTCAGTTGCATGCCCAGCCCGTGACCCAAGCGCCCGATATCGCCGCCGCTGTCGTCCATTTCGGCGATAACGGTGGACATGGCGCGGAACAGATCGCGGCAGGTATTGCCGGGGCGTGCAGCGGCGATACCCGCCTCGGTCGCCCGCCAAAGCACATCATAGGCCCGCCGCGCCAGATCGTCGCCCGCGCCAATCGCCCAGTTGCGGTCGAAGTCGCAGAAATAACCATCCCATGTGCAGCCGGTGTCGATCATCAGAACGTCGCCCCTGACCAACTTTCGACCTGAGGGGGGAGAGATCACATCAGAGTAACCGCCCGGCGCCGCCCCGCCCACAACATAGGGCGCATCGTCAGCACCTTGCGCCAAAGCCTCGCGGCGGAACTGGCGGAATGCCTCGTCCAGCGCCATGCCTTCGGTGACAATCCTGGGCACCCGCGCAAAAGCCGCCGATCCGATGGCGCAGATATGGGACAGTTTTGCGATCTCGGCTTCGGATTTGACCATCCGGAGGCCCTGAACCAGCCCCGTGGCATCGCCAATTTGCAATCCCGGCAGCGCCGTCATCAACCGCTCCCAATCGCCCAGTGGCATGCGCAAGGCGCTTTCGTGCCCTTTCATCAGACCGATGGTGTCGCCCCGCGCGGCGAAGGGCGACAGAAGATCGGTCAACAGGCTGATTCCATCGTCCTGCGGGGCGGGTGCGCTCCAGGTGCGGATGTCGTCCAGCCATGTCTGGCGCATCAGCTCGGCCCCGATTTCGGGGATCACGGCGATGGGCTTGCCGCTGGCCGGGACGAACAGAAACCAGGGCCGAGTCGGGCTTTGCCAGAAAAGCGTATGAAACCCGCTGAAATACCGCACATCCGGTTCGTTCATCAGCAACAGCCCGGCCAATCCGCCTTGCGCCATCAAGGTTTGCGCCTTTGCTGTGCGCGCTTCGAATTCGGCGTTCGAAAATCCACGTTCCAAGTCAGGCATCCTTTCTTTCAGTGTCGGACCACATCAGGGCATCGCGTTGACGATTGCGCGTGCGGAAAATTCGGCCAACTCGCCACGCCACATCTGGCGGCCGACGCAGAACGGATCGCCGTTCACATCGCGGACCACCTGCTCAAGCTCGATGCCCGCGTGGTTCTGCGGCAGGCCAAGTCTTTCCGCCTCTGCCGCATTCATGCCGCGCATACGGATCGTGATGTCACCGTCGCGGGCACGGGTTTGATAGTGCTGCTCTAACAGCTTCGTTGTCGACTGCCGCAGATCGTGCTGCAACAGATCGGGGCAGCGGCTGGCGATCACATATTCGGTTTCGATGAGGATCGCATGCCCGCCGGTTCGGAACAGCCGCGTGTATTCAAAGAGCTCTTCGCCCTCGGGGATGCCGAGCAATTGCGCCAGCCGTTCGGTCGCCTGGCAGGTGCCTGAGGCGATCACCTCGATCTCTAGGTCCACCCCGGATGATTGGGCATCGGCGGCAAAGCTGACCATGCGGCTGATGTCATAGGTCAGGCGTGGCGGCGAAACGAACCGCCCGCGACGCTGCTCGTTATAGGCAAGCCCTTCAAGTTCCAGGGTTTCCAGCGCCCGCCGAGCCGTCATCCGGCTGACGTCGTGCTGTTCGGCAACAACCCGTTCCGAAGGCAGCGGCGCGTGCTGCGGCAAGCTGCCGCCGACGATGTCCTGACGCAATGCGTCGACGATCTGCCTGAAACGGGGCGTGCTGGATTTCGTCAGGGACAATTTTCGCGGCTCTTCGATAAGTTTTGCTTTGTGTATCACGCTTGCTGGTATAGACCAGAAAAAACGTTGGTATATACCAACCCGAAAAGACGAGGGGGACGGCCATGGCGCAACTGACAAAAGATCAGAACGATCAGTTCTGGCGCGATGGTGTTCTTGTGGTTGAAGACGCGGTAACAGCCGATCAGCTTGGCGCGCTGCGTCAGGTGTTCGCCAGTTGGGTCGAAGAAAGCCGCGCCCATGCTGCCGATTATGGCGAAACCCTCGACGGTCGCCCCCGGTTCGACCTGCAACCGGGCCACAGTGCCGAGGTTCCGGGCCTCCGCCGTGTGCAGTCACCCGAAGAAGTGTCCGAGGTCTATGCCGATGCGATGCGCAACGCCCGCACCGTCGATCTGTGTGCCGAGCTGATCGGGCCGGGGCTTCGGTTTCATCACGGCAAGGTCAACTCCAAACTTCCCGGCACCGCGACCAAGGTCAAATGGCATCAGGACTTCCCGTTTGAGCCGATGACAAACGACGACATGATCACCTGCCTTTTGTTCATCGATGACGTCACGCTTGAAAACGGCCCGTTAGAGGTCATCCCCGGTTCTCATAAAGGCCCAATCCATTCCCACTGGCATGGCGGCGTCTTCACCGGTGCGGTGGCCGACGAGGTGATGGAAGGGCGCGAAGATGAGGTCGTCAAATGCACCGGCAAGGCCGGATCGGTCTGCCTGATGCATGCGAACCTGCTGCACGGATCTGCCCCCAACCTTTCGGAGAGCCCGCGCACATTGTACATCACGACCTATTACGCAGAAGATGCGATTGAGCTTAGCCCGAACCATCTGCCCAGCCGCTTCACCCACGAACTGGTGCGCGGCCAAGCGTCGGGGCGGGTGCGGTGTTCGACGTACCAGATGCAATTGCCCGAAGTGCCCAAGGGCACATCGTTTTTTGCACAACAAGAGGCTGGCTGACCGATGCGGGGAGAGAACGAAATGGACGGTGCCCGGATCGAGCGATTGACGTTTTCGGTTGATGATGGCGCCGGCGCGCGGGCCAAGATCGGGCTTCTGGTGCTGGAATCCGATCACACGATGGAATGGGAATTCCGCGCGTTGACCGATCTGCCGGGCGTCGCAGTCTATCACGCGCGACTGGCCAATGATGTGACCGTCACGCCCGACACTCTGGCCAGGATGGCTGATGAGATTCCCATCGCCGCCGGCCTGTTGCCCGACTATCTGGGACTGAATGCCATCGGTTACGGGTGCACCTCGGCCTCGACGATCATTGGCGAAAACCGCGTCGCCGAGATCATAGCCGGTGTGCATCCTGGCATCCCCTCGACTAACCCGCTGACCGCGGCCAAGGCCGCACTGGCCGCGCTGGGCGTGAAACGATTGGGGCTTCTCACGCCCTACACGCCCGAGGTGACGACCGCGATGCAGGCGAAATTCATTGCGGCGGGGTTTCCGGTCACGCTGGTTGGCTCGTTCTATGAAAACAGCGACGCGGTCGTCGGGCGGATCGATCAGGCGTCGATTCTTGAGGCAACAAAGGCGGTTGGCCGTTCCGATGATGTGGACGGTGTCTTCGTTTCCTGCACCAGCCTGCGCGCATCGGGCATCATTGCCGAGGCCGAACAGGCCCTTGGCAAACCGGTAACGGCCAGCAACCACGCGCTGGCCTGGCATCTGTTGCGCCTTGCGGGGATCGAGGATGAGATCGCCAGCGCAGGACGGCTGTTTCAGAAAAAACTGGCGCCCGGCGCTGCCTGAACTCAAAGGAACGACAATGGCAAAGGCTCTTCCTGCCAAGGCGCAGGTCGTCATCATTGGCGGCGGCATCCACGGGTGTTCCGTGGCCTATCACCTTGCGCGCGAAGGCTGGTCGGATGTGGTTTTGTTGGAACGCAAGCAGCTGACCTCGGGCACCACATGGCACGCCGCCGGGCTGGTCGGCCAGTTGCAGGGCAGCCATTCTACCACCGCTTTCGCGAAATACGGCGTGGAGTTGTTGCACGATATCGAGGCCGAAACCGGCCAGAACCCCGGTTTTCGGCAATCCGGATCGATCTCCATCGCGGTGAACGAAGAACGGCTGGCAGAACTGCGGCGCAAGGCCGATTTCGCCGCACTCTTCGATGTTGAGGCGCATTATCTTTCCACGCCCGAGATTGCCGAACGCTGGCCCCTGATGAATGCCGAGGGCGTTCTGGGTGGCATCCACATGCCGTCCGACGGGTCCGCCAATCCGATTGACCTGACCCAGGCGCTTGCGAAGGGCGCGCGGATGCACGGGGCCACAATCCGCGAAAACGTGATTGTCGAGCAGGTACTTACCGAGGGTGGCCGCGTCACCGGCGTGTGCACCGATCAGGGCACCATCACCGCCGATTTTGTCGTAAACTGCGGTGGCATGTGGGCGCGAGAGCTGGGTCAGCGAAACGGCGTCGGCGTGCCCTTGCACGCCTGCGAGCATTACTATCTGGTCACCGAACCGATCCCGGATCTTCCCAGCGATCTGCCCGTCCTGCGGTCCTATTGCGACGGCACCTATTGGAAGGAAGACGCCGGAAAACTGCTGTTCGGATTTGCGCATTTTCAGGCGAAGCCCTGGGCCACGGGCGGCATCCCCGAAGCTTTCGAATTCGACAGCCTGCCCTTTGTCGAGGACGACGTGATGGAGGTGCTGGAACTGGCGATGAACCGCGTACCGCTTGACTGCGGTATTCGCACCTTCTTCAACGGGCCGGAAAGCTATTCCTACGACGGGCGTTTCACCCTTGGGGAAGCTCCTGATCTGAAAGGATATTTCGTTCTGGCCGGGGTGAACTCCACGGGCATTCAATCAGGGTCGGGCGCAGGCAAGGCGCTTGCCGATTGGATCATGAAGGGCCATCCGCCGATGGATCTGTCAGAAATGGACCCGGCCCGCTGCGAAGAGTTTCAGGCCCGCGACCCATACCTGCGTGAACGCTGCCCCGAAACGCTGGTGCTGACCTATGCGATGCACTGGCCAAACCGCCAGCGACATACTGCCCGCAACCTGAGGAAATCACCGTTCTACCACGCGATGAAGGCCCACGGGGCCTGCTTTGGTGAGGTTCAGGGCTGGGAGCGTCCGCTGTTCTTCGCCACCGATGGACTGGAGCCGAAGATCGAATACAGCTTTGGTCGCCAGAACTGGTTCGACGCCGCACTGGCCGAACAGAAAGCCGTGCGCGAAGCCGTCGGCATGATCGACTACACCATGCTGGGCAAGCTGATCGTCGAAGGCGCGGATGCCGAAGCTTTCCTGCAGCGCCTGTGTACCAACGATATGGCGCTGGCGCCGGGCCGCGTCGCCTATACGTTGATGCTGAACGAACGGGGCGGCATCGAAAGCGATGTGACCATCGCGCGCCATGGTGCGGACAGTTTCATGGTGATGAGCTCGATCTCGCACACCCGCCGCGACCGCGACTATCTGCGGGGCCATATCCGGCCAGGCGAGGATGTGCGCCTGCGCGACGTCACAGCGTATTACGGCGTTCTGGCCATTGCTGGCCCGAAGTCGCGCGATCTTCTGGCGGCTGTCACCGATATCGACATGTCCAATTCCGCCTTCCCGTTCAATAGCCTGCAACATTTCCACATCGGACACGCGCCTGTCTTTGCGCAACGGCTGTCCTATACCGGCGAACTTGGTTGGGAGGTTTTCGTCACCCCTGATTTTGCCGAGCATGTCTTTGATACCCTTTGCGACGCGGGCCGCAGGTTCGGCCTGAAGCTGGTCGGCGGCGAGGCGTTGAACGCGCTTCGCATCGAAAAAGGTTTTGTCCACTGGGGCCACGAAATGGCCTATTCCGAGGCGCCGCATCAGATGGGTCTGAATTTCACCTGCAAGCCGAATAAGGCCACGCCCTTCATTGGGCGCGACGCCTATCTGGAGCGAAAGGCCGATGGGCGCGGTCCATTCCTGGCCTCGGTCAGACTTCGTGATCCCGGCCCTTTGCTTCACCATAACGAGCCGGTCATGCTAGGCGGCAAGATCGTGGGCTATGTGACCAGCGGTGCTTATTCGGCGACGGCGGGGTGCGCCATCGGCCTCTGCCTGATATCACCGCCGACCGACGCATCGGGCCGTGAAACAGCGCATTCGGGAACCTGGGCCATCCGGATCGAGGGCAAGGACATCGGCGCCGAAGTCGGCCTTACCCCTTTTTATGACCCCAAGAACGCCGCCATGCTCGGGTGATGTAAAAATTCGGGAAACTACGGAACTTGCGATCTTTTTCATCGCATAGCGACCAGTCTTTGCGATCCGGCCTCTTCAAAAGCCACTATTCTTAGCGCAGAAGTGCACGGCTTAACTGAGGGGGGAGCGCCATGACGCCCGGATTGGAAACCGAGATCGTCGATCAGGACGCCTATGACCGCAATGTAGAGCGGTTGCATACGGCAGGCGTCATTCTGCCCCGCATTGCCGAGCTTTCCGACCCGGTGGCCCGCATCACAGGCAAGATGGACGACGTGGGCAGCGCGGACCCGGATGCCGCCGATCCGCGGAACCTGTTCCGCGTCCACTGGCACAACGCCCAGGACCGGAAGGGCCTTGCAGAGGTGCCCGAACACATCGTGCTGGGCGAAAATATTACCGGGGTGAAGGCAAAGATTGTCGTGGCCCTTGGCGATCGCTTCCCGATGATCGACTGCCACAAGGTACTGGCCGCCTATGGCTGTCTTATCCCGCGCCTGATGTCGGGCGTTTTCGATACCACACGTCACCGGGCCGTCTGGCCTTCGACTGGCAACTATTGCCGGGGCGGCGTGGCAATCTCGAACCTTTTGGGCTGCCGGTCGGTCGCTGTTCTGCCCGAGGGTATGAGCCGTGAACGCTTTGATTGGCTAAACCGCTGGCTGTCGGATCCGAACGACATTTATCGGACGCCGGGGACTGAAAGCAACGTCAAGGAAATCTATGATGCCTGTCACACGCTGGCCAAAAGCCCGGAAAACCTGATCCTCAACCAGTTCGCCGAATACGGCAACTATATCATCCACCGCGCGGTGACCGGCCCGGCGATGGAGCGTATTTTCAACCATATGAATGCAGGCGGTAATCTGACGCCCCGCGTCTTCGTTTCGGCCACCGGTTCGGCCGGCACCATCGCGGCGGGGGATCATCTGAAGGCGACGCTGGGCACCCAAATCGGCGCAATAGAAGCGCTTGAATGCCCGACGCTTCTGTACAATGGCTATGGCGAGCACAACATCCAGGGCATCGGCGACAAGCACGTGCCGCTGATCCATAACGTCATGAACACCGACTTCGTGATCGGTGTGTCGGACCGGGCCTCGGACGGGCTGAACATGGTGGCGAACACGACCGCGGGCCGCGACTACCTTGCGAACTATCGCGGGGTGACACAGGAAGAAATCGCGGGCCTTGCGCATTTTGGCCTGTCGTCGCTTACCAATATCACCGGCGCGATCAAATACGCCAAATACATGAACCTTGGGCCGGACGACGTGGTTATGACCGTCGCAACCGATGGCGCCGCCATGTACGAAACGGAATTGCAGATTGCCGAGAAGAAACTCGGTAGCAATGGCCTCGACACGGTGAAGGCCGCCGAAATCTTCGGCCGTTCGGTCCTTGGTGCTTCGACTGATCACATGATCGAACTTACCCGTCGCGACCGCGACCGCATCTTCAACCTTGGTTACTACACCTGGGTCGAACAACAAGGCACGGCACTGGAAGACTTTGATCCCCGCCGGGATCAGTCGTTCTGGGACGGGCTTTTGGACCACGTGCCCGTGTGGGACGGAATGATCGAACGCTTCAACGCCGCCTGACCTAGGTGCCCGATCGCACCCATCTGCCGCTGACGGCGACCCATTGGGGTGTCTACAGGGCCGAAGTGCAAAACGGCCAGTTGACGGCACTACACCCGTTTGAACGTGATCCTGCGCCTTCACCCATCGGGCGGGGCTATCTGGACGCGTTGGATGGCCCGTTGCGGATCAAAACACCGATGGTGCGCAAAGCCTGGCTGGAAAGCGAACGCGGCGAAGGGCAGCAGCGCAGCGGTCAAGACACATTTGTCAGCGTGACATGGGACGACGCCTCGAAACTGGTGGCTGGAGAGTTGGACAGGGTGCGCCGTGACCACGGCAATCAGGCGATCTATGGCGGTTCTTACGGTTGGGCTTCGGCGGGCCGCTTCCACCATGCGCAAAGCCAGCTTCACCGGTTCCTCAACTGCATCGGCGGCTACACCCGGTCGGTCAATTCCTATTCCCTTGCCGCGGGCGAGGTGATCCTGTCCCATGTCCTTGGCGATGCCGCTGCGTTCATCCATGCGCCGCAATCCTGGCAGTGGATTGTGGAACATACCGAACTCTTGGTGGCTTTCGGCGGCATTCCGACACGCAATAGCCAGATCAGCGCCGGCGGCACGGGATACCACAGGACCGAAGAAGGGCTGAGGCAGGCCAAAGAGGCTGGCGTGTCGTTCGTCAACGTCTCTCCCAACCGAAGCGACATGCCGCCTGCGCTGGGCGCTGCGTGGCTGCCCCTCCGCCCCGGAAGCGATGTGGCGTTGATGCTGGGATTGGCGCACGAGATTCACCGCAACGGCTGGCACGATGTTGATTTCCTGAAGCGTTTTACCAGCGGATTTGACCAGTTTGTTGGCTATCTGACGGGCAAGTCGGATGGCATCGCCAAATCAGCGGCCTGGGCCGCAACCCTTTCGGCGGTCCCCGAAGCGGAGATCCAGGCGCTCGCCAAACGAATGGCCCATGGGCGCACGATGATATCTACCAGTTGGTCCCTGACCCGGCAGGAAAACGGCGAGCAGCCGTTTTGGATGGCAACAACGCTCGCCGCCATGCTGGGCCAGATCGGCCTGCCCGGTGGCGGCGTCGCCTTTGGCTATGGCGCGGCAAATTCCATGGGCAGTGAACGCAAGCGCGCCCGATATGCCGCCCTGCCGCAACTGAAAAACCCGATCGACGAATTCATCCCGGTCGCCCGGATTTCTGACATGTTGCTAAACCCGGGCGCCACGTACCGCTTCAATGGCGAAACCCGTCGATACCCCGATATCCGCCTGGTCTATTGGGCCGGAGGCAATCCCTTTCATCACCACCAGGATCTGACCCGCCTGTCGGATGCCTGGCAAAGGCCGGAAACGGTGATCGTTCAGGATTACTGCTGGAATGCGCTGGCCAAACGGGCCGACATTGTTCTTCCCTGCACGACGCCCCTTGAGCGCGACGATATCATGATCACGCCCCGCGATCGCTTTGTCGTCGCGATGAAGGCGGCGATCCCTCCCATCGGAGAGGCCCGTAACGATCACGACATTCTGCGCGCCGTCGCCGCGCAAATGGGCGTTGAAGACAAGTTCACAGGCAAAAAAACCAGTGCCGAGTGGTTGCGATGGCTCTTTGAGGAAAGCCGCGCCCTGGCCAGCGACGCTGGAATTGATTTGCCGGAATATGATCATTTTCTTGAGGCTGGATGGCACGAGACAGAGCTGCCGACCGAGCCAATGGATGCGTTCACCGACTTTCGAAATGATCCGGTCGCGCGCCCGCTCAGGACGCCAAGTGGCAAGATCGAAATCACGTCGACAGTGATTGCCGCCTTTGGCGAAGCAACTGTTTTGCCGCACCCGGCCTGGTACGAACCGACCGAATGGCTAGGGAAAAAGGGGGCAAAACATCCGTTTCATCTGATCTCTTCCCAGCCGGCCGACAAACTTCATTCGCAACTGGATCACGGGCGAACCAGTCGGTCCGCAAAGGCGAATAATCGTGCACCCTTGATGGTAAACCCGGAAGATGCCCGGCGCATGGGCATATCAGATTGGTCCTGTGTCAGGGTATTCAATTCCAGAGGTGCCTGCCTTGCAACCGCAAGATTGTGCCCCGATTTGATGATGGGCGTTGTGCAAATGAGCACCGGCGCCTGGTTGGATTCCATTCTCCAAAGCGATGGCACGCTATTTTGCCGCCACGGGAACCCAAACCTTGTTACGCGTGACGGTGGCACTTCCTCATTGGCGCAGGGGCCGATCGCGCATAGCTGCCTGGTCGCCATTGAGCGATTTGAAGCAAATGACCAAATCGCCGCGTTCGTGCCGCCAGACATCCAATACGGTGATGGCTGAGTGGCACGGGAATCTGAAGACTGAAGCGGGGTAGCATAGATGGACCCGCGGGACACTTATGCTGTTACTGTAGCTTGTCTCTGAGAGCTTCGTAAGGGGTCTGGCCGTTGTGTGCGCCGTGCGGTCTGGCGAAGTTGTAGAACCGTTCCCATTCGTCGAGTTTGACCTCTAAATCGACGTCGCCTTTGTAACTGAGCAGCTGGTAGAACTCCTGCTGATCGGATCGGTGTGAGCGTTCCACTTTTCCATTGAGTTGGGGCGTGCCGCGCTTGATATGGGCGTGCCTGATCCCAAGATCTTCAACATGCCAATGGAATTTGGCCTGGAACTCGTGACCATTATCTGTACGCACTTCCCGAATGCGGAATGGAAACCTTTCAATGATGTGGTCAATGAAGCTGATCGCGTTTGCCTGCGTGTGTTTCTCATAGACCTTGAGGGCTCGAACTCTGGTCGCGTCGTCGATCGCCGTATATTGAAACCGGCGGATCTTTTCGCCGCCTTTTCCTTTGAATGTCAGAAACTTAACATCCACTTGGATATGATGGCCCGGAACCTGTTTCTGATAGCGTTTGGTGTGCAATTTCCGCATCCGCGTGCCTCTGGGAAGTCGGTTGAGACCGTTGCGTTTGAGAATGCGATAAACCCCAGCATCCGAGATTTTGATGCCGTGATAGCGCGCCAAATACCAAACGATCCTAATTGGCCCGAGGTGATACTTGCGGCGTAGATACAGAACTTTCTCGACGATCTCAGCAGGCGTTTGATTGGCGGGGTTTTTCGGAATTGACTTGGCGTTCTTCAAACCGGCCTCACCATGCTTTTGATAGGCAACCCTACATCTATAAAAGCTAGACCTGCCGATCCCAAAATACCGACAGGCTTTACGGGCATGGCCGATCTTCTCGGCGTGTTGGAGCACTCTAAGCTTACGCTGAATGTCGCGTTCTTCGTTCGTCATGAATACTTCCTCCATCCCAAATCAGGGAATTTACAGGAAGTGTCCCGAGAGTCCGTTCATATCTACATCCGAACCGCGAAAATCACATCGCCGATTCCACCGGCGCCAGCCGGAATTTGTTAGTGCATCGTCGGCCTGTGGTCCACTGGAACGATGCTTTCCGGCGCGGGTGGCCGATATGTCCAGTGTCAGAGTTTCCGGAGATCCGAGGTACATATCATCGGCGGCTCTGGATCAAATTCTATCAAAAATAGGCGGTGTCTGGCGTCAGCGTTTGTGGGACCAATAAGTGCAGGAATCGCCGTCTGGATCAGCCGGCTGTATTACGGAACCTCGGCCACGCAACTGACCAGAGGGTTCGCGCGCTTCGCCACCCGAATGGGCGATTGCCCAAAAACGCGGTTGGCGCCATTGTCATCACACTCGTCAGCGGCCCGTACCGAAATAGAGGACACGTCATGAACAAGACCGCAATCTACAAACTATCCGAGCTGGAGGACCGCAAACCTCAATACGCCATTGTTGGTGAGGTCGACCTGGTGGTCGTGCACTTTGATGAAGACATTTCGGTCTTCTATGGGCGTTGCCTGCACCGTGGTGCCTTGATGGCCGATGGATTTGTGCGCGGTCGCAACCTGATCTGTGGCGTCCATTTCTGGGACTATCGCCTCGACAGCGGTGTGTCGGCCTATGCCAATGATGAGGCGTTGCCGAAGTTCAAATCCTGGGTCGACGGAGATGATATTTGCGTGGATGCGGATGAGATCAACGCCTGGGGGCATGACAACCCGCAACCCTATAGCCGCAATGCCTATTTGGGGCTTTATGCTGATCCCAGCCACGGCGCGACCGAAGAACCCTACAATGATCTGATACAGCGCTATGCCAAAAGCGGGCTCAGCAAAACCGGCCATCACGGGGCGGTCGACTCGATGGGCGTGCCGCGCGCTGAGTTGCCCGATTGGGACGACATCCAGCTTTTGACGGCCCAGTTGGCGACGCCGCCGCTGTTGGACGATGATGACGTCGGGACCGACGTTGTAATTGGCCCCAATGCACAGAAACCCTTGCGCCTGAAGATCCCGCTGTTCGTATCCGACATGAGTTTCGGGGCCTTGTCCGAATCCGCCAAAGTCGCGCTGGCCCGGGGGGCTGAATTGGCCGATTGTGTTGAAAAACTCCGAAATCAGAGCGTCGCGGATTTCTTGCGAAAACCTATGAAGCGAAATAGTCGGAAAGCTTTGACCACGAGACAGCGCATGGCTGCGCGTGAGCGCATGTAGGCGATTTGGGCCGACCCCCGCGCCAAAAATTTAGGATCGGGCTGCATGGAAAGAAAAATCATCGTTCAGGCCCTAAAACGGAGTTTTTCAACACAATCGGCCGGAACCGGCATTTGTTCTGGCGAGGGAGGCATGTTGCCCGAAGAGCAGGCCGAGAATAGCCGCTATTTCTACGAACTGGCCTCGGGCCGGTTTGGGTTTAGCTGGGACAAGATGGACAAAGTTCAGGCGTTCCATTTCAAAGGCGGGCAAGGCGCGAAAACCGGAACCGGCGGCCATCTGCCGGGTGCCAAGGTGCAAGGCAAAATCGCCGCCGTTCGTGGATTGGAGCCCGGAACGGCGGCTGTGTCGCCTCCGCGTTTTCCGGACTGGACCGAGGTCAGCCAGATCAAGGAATTCGCCGATGAAGTGCGTGACCGTACTGGTGGTATCCCCGTCGGGTACAAGCTTTCGGCCCAACATATCGAGAAGGACATCGACGCGGCGCTTGCGGTTGGCGTCGACTATATCATCCTTGATGGCCGGGGCGGTGGCACGGGGGCCGCGCCGATCATTTTCCGCGACAATATCTCGGTCCCGACTATTCCAGCATTGGCCCGCGCGCGGCGCCATCTGGACAAGTTGGGGCGCAGAGACGTGACACTCGTCATCACTGGCGGTCTGCGCAAACCGGCGGATTTCATCAAGGCGCTGGCCCTCGGTGCGGATGCAATCGCAGTCTCTAACGCGGCTATGCAGGCGATTGGCTGCCTGGCGATGCGCGCGTGCCACACCAACAATTGCCCGGTTGGAATTGCCACCCAGAAGCCCCATTTGGTAAGCCGTCTGGTTGCAGATAAATCTGCGAAACAGCTTGCCAATTTCTTCGAGGCCTCTGTTGGCTTGATGCAGGTCATGGCGCGGGCGTGCGGGCACGACCACCTGTCAAAGTTCAATCCGGATGATCTGACGACCTGGAAAAAGGATATGTCATCCCTTTCAGGCGTGGCATATGGCGGCTTGTAACCTGATGACGATCACAGATGCAGCAGTTCCGACCCTGAGGTCCCGCGCTGCAGCTGTTGAATCTGCTATCCCTTCACAGCGCCAGCGGTGAGGCCACTTACGATCTGTTTTTGGAAGAACATCACCAGCACAAAAAAGTGGGGCCGTGATTGAGACCGCTGCGGCGACAGCGACGACCTGATCGGTGGTCGTTGTCTCGCGGTTGAACATATTTGCGATGGCCGGAACCATGGGCTGGTTCTGCGAGTCCAGCAAAAGCGACGTGACCAGAAAGTCATTGTATCCCGGTGGTCGCGCCAAGTGCGCTTGAGCAATGGAATCAGCAGCACGACGATCCCCATCATGGTGAGCATGGCACTGGCCGAGGCGCGCCTGATGGAGCGGTTTCCGGCGTCATCTGGCTGCAGGAAATCATAGGTCAGCCATTGCAGTGAAATCACATGCGCCTGGCTGGAAAATCCGACGATCTCTTCGAAGACGCGGTGGGTATCCATCAGGTTTATCAGTGACACAAAAATGATCAGTGGCATCAGGTGCGGAATGACGATGAACTGCACGCGCTGACGGCGGCTGGCGCCGCCAATCAGGGCGGCGGACAGACGGTCCAGTTCCAGAACATTGCGATTGGATTGCAGCCCGACATATTCGGTCCGCGTTACGGGTGAGCCATTGGCGCTGCGCAAAGGTTGGGTTTTCGTTTCCGTGGTGCATTGCTTGGCCCCGAACGGGGCCGGCGTGCAGCTTCCGACCTTGACCGACTCATAGACGGTTTGGGTGACGTGAAATCTTTGCTCGATTACCGAGATCAGCGGAAAGGCGATGAATATCAGCATCATGAAGATCGAAGGCGCTACGAAGGCCGCAAATAGCTTGAACTTCATGGCTTTCTATCCCTTTTGATGTGCCCGGAAGTTACGCATGCGGGCAGTCAGAACCGGTTAGTTTACCAGTCCCTTTTTCTTGGCCGAAACCAGATAGGCAGCCTCGATATCGGCAAGTGCCTCTTCGGCCGTTTTCTCGCCTTTAAGGAAGGCGGGAATGCCGTTGCCAAGTTCCGAGTGCATGATGCCCATGGCCTGGCTGGCCGGATAGAAGACGGCACCACCCTCCATAGTCTCGACCACGCCCTGGGCCGCGTCGCCAGGCACATAGCCATCGACAAGGCAGACTGCCATGTCGTTGTTGGCCTGCACCATCTCGGTGTCGGTCCCTTCCATGGCGATCTTGAACGCGGCCTCGGCGGCTTCGTCGCTGATGTTCTTGGCGATGGCCCAGCCACCCCACCAGTTGGAAGACGCGGGAATGCCGCCATCGACAGGCACCGACGCGCCCGCCATCCCGACCTTGCCGACGACCTGGCTTTCAGCGTCGTCATCCATTGCCGCAGCCCGCGTCGCACAGAGGTTCGCCATAGCGATCTTGCCCTGCTGGAACTGTTGCTGAACATAGGTGGAGTCCGAGATCAGGTATTCGGGATCCACATACGCCGCCAGCGCCTTCATGGTCTCCAACGCTGCCACACCGGTTTCATTGTTGATCGTCGGCATATAGGCGTCGTCGATGAAGTCACCTTTGAAGCCAAGGTACATATTCACGAATTCCTCGGCAACGTTCCAACCCGACTTGAAGGTGCCACCCAAGGGATAGTCGACCACGCCAGCAGCCTTGATCTTTTCAGCCGCGGCCAGAACCTCGTCATAGGGCTTGGGTACGTCAATGCCCAGATCGGCCAGAATGTCTTTTCTGTACATCAAGTGCTGGTTGTTCACCCGCGTGGCGATCGCCATGATCTGGCCGTCATTGGCGACGAACTGATTGCCCCCCAGGGATCCGCCGAATTATTCGACCAGATCGTTCAAGGGGCGCAGCGTGCCGTCGTTCAACAGCGAAACGATGCCGCCATTGGTGACCATCACGATCTGATAAAACGCCGGATCTGCCTTCAGGGCTTCGTTGATCTTGTCTTGGAAGTCCGAATTCAGTTCAGCGGTCACATTGCCGCATTCCTCCATCGCCGCTGCTTCGGCTTTGACGGCGGCAAATGAGTTGCCCAGATAGGACGTCGGGATCGTGTTTTCGAAGGCGCAGCCTGCATGGGCTGCTCCTGCACTCAGCAAAAATGCGGTAAGTGTTCCAGTGATGTGTTTCATGTCTTTCTCCCTTATTGATCAAGCTCCGAACGCGCGGGTCAGTCTTTCCGCGCGCCGGGGCGGCATGTTGTCATCCAGTGTTTTCAGCAAACGGTCGCGCACCAACAGGTAGACGTCGTTGTCCCAGAGGTTGCGCATTTGCAAAGGGTCATCGGCATAGCTGTAAAGCTCACCGGTGCCATCGGGGTATTTGTTGGTGATGTCGCAGCAGGTGCAAATGAAGTCCCTGGTCACGATCGAGGTCAGCGCAATGGTCTTGCCGTTATGTTCTTGTTCCCATTCGCAAATAATGAACTCTCACGCTTCACTTTCGCGAACCGGCAAAACGTTGCCGATGGCTTCATCGACGATCTCGTTCATCACATGGACCATGGCGTTGATCTCGCGCACCTGGTCATTGGTCATGTCCTTTGGGGGCGAAATTATTCGGCATCTCGCTGTTGGGATAAGACGTGCCCTCTCAATCCTCGGACCAATGGGCAGGCTTCGTGTCCCTTGGGGAGTTTTTCAATACCTCGTTTGCCTCTAAGCCCCATGTCGCCTAAATGCTGAATTCTGCTGGCATGAACGCGACCAATCTTTCGCTAAAGCGTTTCGACATTAACCTGAGACATATCCGGCGGCCTTAAAGTAGTTCCAGCATTCTACTGGGTCGTAGAGATCGCAGATTGCTCCGATTGCTTCGAAGACCTGGGTAAAGGACCTGGCCCCGATCCGTCGCAAATGGGCTTTCAGTTTAGAGAAGGCCTGCTCGATGGGATTCAGGTCGGGCGAGTACGGTGGCAGGTAAAGGAACCAGCAGCCGTGATTGCGTAAAGCCTGCGTCGCCTCCTTATTCCGGTGGGTTGCCAGGTTGTCGAGAATGACGACAGTGCCGGGGTTGATCTCGGGGACCAGCACTTCGCGGATGTAGGCCGCGAAGGCGGGGCCATCTATCGCTCCCTTGATGACCCAAGGTGCGATCAGCGCGCCTTGGGTCAGGCCCGCGATCAAGGTTTGGGTTCCCCAGCTTCCGAAGAGCGCATCCATCGTCAGGCGCTTACCGCGCTTGGCTCTGCCGCGTAGGCGCGTGAGGTTTGTCTTCACTGCGGTTTCGTCAATAAAGACAACGCGCTCAGGAAAGGTCGCAATGGCTGGCGAGCGGTATCTGAACCAGTCGGCCCGTTGCTGCCTTACCTTGGCGCGGCGGCGCTCGGTTGCGACCAGCGACTTTTTTTGTACGTGAAGCCGAGCCGGGACAGAAGGTTGGCGATGGAGGAGTGATGCACCCGCACACCCTCTGCATCGGCCAGCGCATTACGCAACTCAAAGAGCGTGATGTCAGGGTCTTGTGCGATCAACTCCTCAAAGAATTCCCGATGCGGAGCCAGCTTTCCCTTGCCGCGCGGCGGTCCCTGCCGGGCAGGTTCCGCATGACCCTTCATCCTCACCTGACGCGCCCACCGCGCGCCTGTGGCAGGCGACAGCTTCAACCGCAACGCCGCCGCGCGCCCGCTCAACCCTTCTTCAATGTATCTCTGAAACCGTATCCGAAGCGCAGATGGCAAAGGTGCTGACATGATCCATCCTCCCAAACAGGATGAATCACAGATCAGGTCTCAAGGGAATCCCTCGCGATTCAGGTTCAAGCCGAAACGCTTTAGGCATCCGGAAAGCAGCCGCGCGGACAGACAAAGACCTGTGGCGCGCCGCTGGAACGCCTGCGATGTTTTCGCATCCACCGGCTGCGAAAACGAATTTGCCGCGGCGGGATAGGCGCAAGCTTTGATACGACGCGTCTGCCCGCTTCTACTTGGTATACTCATCATCCGCCGCGCGACTTTCCCAGTTGCCATGTGGAAAAAACCGTGCAACCATGAAATTCGACGCAAGAATTTCACGAACCGCCTGACATGCACCACGACCCAGCAACCACACGTACCCTTGGCGCAGATATCCGCGCCTTGCGCCGCGCACGTGGTTTGACGCTGACGGATGTGGCCGCCCGGCTTGGCCGTTCGGTTGGTTGGGCCAGTCAGGTTGAACGCGACCTTTCGGCCCCCGGTATCGACGACTTGCGCCAGATTGCAGCGCTGTTCGACGTTCCGCTGTCGACGCTGTTCGGGCAGCCCGAAGCCCCGGCGCATGAGGATGGCTTTATCGTTCGCGCCGGTGCGCGCCGGGCCATCGGCTCGGGCGAGGCGGGTCTGGTCGAAGAGCTGCTTTCCCCCGACCTGACAGATGATTTTGAGGTGGTGCATTCCACCTTCGCACCCGGATCCGCGATCGGCCAACCGGTCGTCCGCGCCACGCAGGAGGTCGGCTATGTCGTCAGCGGCAAGCTGGACCTGACCATCGCCGGGACGTGTCACAATCTTGGCGCCGGAGACAGTTTCCGCATCCGGGGAGAGGCGCATGCCTGGGCAAACCCCTATGACGATCCGGCCGTGGTGATCTGGGTCATCGCCCCGCCGGTGTATTAGCGCGATGTCCTTACAAGCCTGGCTGATATTCGCCGCCTTCTGGGCACTGTTTGTCACCACGCCGGGGCCGAATGCGGTGAACTGCATTGCCAACGGGATGACCTATGGGTTTCGCCGCTCGCTTTGGGGGGTGTAGGGTATTCTGACCCAGGCGCTGCTGTTCCTGGGCTGTTTTTCTGGGTGAAACTGGCCGGGGCCGGGTTTCTGATCTGGCTGGGCATTCGCGGCTGGATGAACGCACGTCGCCCAGTGAACCCGTCGCCGGTGGGCGGGGGCAGGATCTACATGCGGGCGTTTCTGATCGCGGTGTTCAACGCCAAGACCGTTGCCGGTTACCTGGCCGCATTTTCGCAATTCGTGCAGCCGGGTGTGCCGATCTGGACCCAGATGCAGGTGATCGTGCCAACCGCGCTGACCCTGACCGGGCTGAGTTACGTGACCTATACGGCGCTGGGTGCCGGGCTTGGGCGCAGCGCCCTTGGGGTGGTGTTCAACGTCTGGCTGCGCCGGTGCATGGCCGTGTGCTTCATTCTTTACGGTCTGGCGCTGGGCCTGTCGCAACCGAATATGGAGGCTCGCTGATGTTGACCGGGTCATGTTTGTGCGGGGCGACGACTTTTGCCGCTTCTGGCGCGCCCAAAGGGGCGTCGGTCTGCCATTGCACGCAATGCCGCAAGCAATCCGGACATATCTGGGCTTCGGCCCAGGTGGATGCGCAGGCGCTGACGATCGAGGGGCCGGTGAAATGGTTCGCCGCCAGTGCCGAGGCGGTGCGTGGGTTCTGCCCGAATTGCGGGTCATTCCTGTTCTGGAAGGCCCACAGCGAAAGCACCATAAGTTTCGCGCTTGGGGCGATTGACGGGCCAACCGGGTTGCAGTTGGAGCGCCATATCTTCGTTGCCGACAAGGGCGATTACTATGACATCGCTGACGGGCTACCCCAGGTGAGGCGTTCCTGATGCTGTGGGAGGTTCTGACCGGATTCGACCCTGCCGTACTGGCGGCGTTTGTCGTCGCGGGGCTGTTGCTGAACTTCACCCCCGGTGCGGATTTCGTCTTTATCACCGCCAGCGGCATTGCCGGTGGCCCCCGCATTGGCATGGCGGCGGGGATTGGCGTGCTGTGTGGTGTCGTCGTTCATGTCGTTGCCGCCGCCGTCGGGGTGTCGGCCTTTCTGCTTGCGGCGCCTGCGGCCTATGACGTGATCCGCTTCGCAGGCGCTGCCTATCTGCTGTGGCTGGCGGTCCAGATGTGGCGCGCCAGCGGTGATCTGGCCGAAGGGCGCGCTGCGCCCGGCGTGCGCGCGGCGATCCGGCGGGGCTTCATCACCAACGTCCTGAACCCGAAAACCGCCCTGTTCATCTTTGCCTTCATCCCGCAATTCACCGATCCGGCCATCGGCCCGGTCTGGGTACAGATCCTGATCCTTGGCGCGATCTTCACGTTCAACGGCTTCATCTTCGCGATGTGCCTGGGCGCGGCGGCGGGCCTGTTCGCCGACCTTCTGCGAAGCCGCGTGCGCATCCTCAACAAACTCACAGCAATCCTTTTCGGCGGCCTTGCGGCGCGCCTGATCCTTGACTGACGGAGCATTCAAATGGCTGACTTCCCAACAACGGCCCGCGTGGTCATCATCGGTGGCGGCGCGGTTGGGGCCTCGTGCCTCTATCATCTGGCCAAGGCGGGCTGGACTGATTGCGTTCTGCTGGAAAAGAACGAGCTGACGGCCGGATCCACCTGGCACGCCGCCGGGAACTGCCCGTCATTCTCGACCAGCTGGGCGGTGATGAACATGCAGCGTTACTCACTGGAGCTGTATCGCGGCCTGGCCGAAGAGGTCGACTATCCGATGAACTACCACGTTACCGGGTCGGTCCGGCTGGCGCATTCGAAACAGCGCATGCAGGAGTTTGAGCGTGCCCGCGGCATGGGCCGGTATCAGGGCCTTGATCTGGAAATGATGGCTGTCGATGACATCAAGGCGCGCTATCCGTTCATCGAAACCCATGATCTGGCAGGCGCGCTTTATGATCCCGATGACGGCGACATTGACCCGGCGCAGCTGACCCAGGCGCTGGCCAAGGGCGCACGGCAAATGGGTGCGCGGATCGAAAGGTTCTGCCCGGCGACCGGAGTGTCGCGCGAGGGCGACGAATGGATCGTCAACACCGACAAAGGCGATATCCGGTGTGAGAAAGTGGTGAACGCCGCCGGATACTACGCGCAGCGTGTCGGCGAATGGTTCAAGCCCTACGGCGGGCGCACCGTGCCGATGGCGGTGATGAGCCACCAGTATTTCCTGACCGATGAAATTCCAGAGCTGAAGCAATGGTCGGATGAGAACGACGCCAAGCTGCCGCTGCTGCGTGACGTGGACTCGTCCTATTACCTGCGGCAGGAAAAATACGGCCTGAACCTTGGCCCGTATGAGCGGAACTGTAAGGCGCATTGGATCACGCCCGACGATCAGATGCCTGAGGATTTTTCCTTTCAGCTCTACCCCGACGATCTGGAGCGGTTGGAGTGGTACATGGAAGACGCCATGGCACGTGTGCCGATCCTTGGCACCGCCGGAGTTGGCAAGGTCATCAATGGCCCGATCCCCTATGCGCCCGATGGTCTGCCTCTGATCGGGCCGATGCCGGGGGTGAAAAACGCCTATGAGGCTTGCGTGTTCACGTTTGGGATCACCCAGGGCGGCGGGGCTGGCAAGGTGCTGGCCGAATGGGTCACCGAAGGCCAGACGGAATGGGACATGTGGGCGGTCGATCCGCAGCGTTATACCGATTACACTGACCAGCAGTATTGCATCGACAAGGCGGTCGAGGTCTACGGCCACGAATACGCCATGCATTTCCCGCACCACGAATGGCCCGCCGGGCGCGACCGCAAGCTGTCGCCGCTGCACAGCCGCCTGAAGGATGCCGGTGCCGTGTTCGGTGCCTACAACGGCTGGGAGCGGGCAAACTGGTTCGCCAAACCGGGTGACGACACCGGGCATGAAGCGACCCAGACATGGGACCGCGTTGGCCCGTGGGAGGCGCGGATCCGCGAAGAATGCGAAGCTGTGCGCGACCATTGCGGTGTGCTGGCGATCACCGGGTTCACCCGGCTGAAGGTCGAAGGGCCGGGCGCGCGGGATTTCGTTGACGGGCTCAGCGCGTCGCGCCTTCCCGGCGAGGGCCGGATCGGCCTCGTCTATTTCGCAGATGACCGGGGCCGGATCGTGACCGAAATGTCTTGCATGGTGCATGGCCCCGACGAGGTCGGGTTGATCACCGCCGCCACGGCGCAATGGCACGACGCCGAGCATCTGTGGCGCAACGCACCCGAAGGGATCACCGTCACCGATCACACCAGGGACGCGGAATGCCTGCTGGTCACCGGCCCCAAGGCGCGCGACATCCTGGCGCCGCTGACCGATGGCGATCTGTCCAAAGGCTGGCTGACGACGCAGCTTGATACCAAGGTCGCCGGGAAGGACTGCGCGTTGCTGCGGGTGTCGTTTGCAGGCGAACTGGGGTGGGAACTCCATTGCGGCATCGATGATGCGCCGGCGATCTGGGACGCAGTGTCCGGCGCGGGGGCCACGCCGTTCGGGATGTACGCGCTGAACAGTCTTCGGATCGAAAAGGGCTATCGCGCGTGGAAGGGTGATCTGTCCACCGACTACACGTTGCTGCAAGGCGGGTTGGACCGGTTCGTCAAGCTCGACAAGCCGCAGGATTTCCCCGGCAAGGCCGCCACATTGGCTGAAAAACAGCAGGGCGTGACGAAGCGCTTCGCCACGCTGATCGTCGAGGCAGGCGATCAGGACGCGCCCTATATGGCGACGATCTGGCACGATGGGCAGGTTGTGGGCGAGACGACATCGGGCGCTTATGGCCACCGGGTCGGTGCCTCCATCGCGCTGGGCATGATCCGGGCTGATCTGGCGGTTGAAGGCACCGAGGTTGAGGTTGATATCTTCGGCCAGCGGTGCCGCGCCGTCGTGCAGGCCGATCAGCCGTTGTGGGATCCGGCGAACGAACGGATACGGGCGTGACAGCTGCGCGCAATCTGAACCGGTCGCCTGGCTTGGCGGGCTCTGCCGGGGCCGGGGTGGGTGCCGATTTGGGACCGATATTATCGCGCGGAGGTCAGCGTGGTCCCCGTGCGTGTCTTGAACAGAGCTCAAAGGGGCCGACATGATCCCTGAAAGCACGAAAACCCTGATCGCCAATTTCCCGCTTGGGATCGTGGCCACCGTCACGCCAGAGGGTGCGCCGGCAGCCTCACCCAAGGGGACGTTTCTGGTGATTGATGACAGGACAATCGGGTTCGGCGACATCCGCTCGCCCGGCACACTGGCCAACTTGGCCGCGAACCCGGCGGTCGAGGTTAATTTCGTCGATCCGTTCACCCGCAAGGGCGCGCGGCTGGCTGGCAGCGCGCGTATCCTGGCGCGCGACAGCACCGAATTCGATGCCCTCTGGCCGCGTTGGCACACCACCTGGGGCGGCCTTGCCGACCGGATCAAGGCGCTTGTTCAAATCGACGTGACCCGCTGTCTGCCCCTGTCCACGCCGCCCTATGACGACGGCGCGACCGAGGCTGAAATGATCGCCATTTACCAACAGAAATATACTGGGATCTATCCATGACTCTGCCCACCCACGCCCGCGTCGTCATCATCGGCGGCGGTATCATCGGCTGTTCCACCGCCTATCATCTGGCCAAACAGGGCTGGAAAGATATCGTCCTGCTGGAACGCAAACGCCTGACCAGCGGCACCACCTGGCACGCCGCCGGGCTGATCGCGCAGCTGCGCCCCTCGTCCAACATGACCCGGCTCGCGAAATACTCGCAGGAGCTTTACTACGGGCTTGAGGCGGAAACCGGGGTGGCGACGGGGATGCGCCGCAACGGGTCGATGACCGTCGCCCTGACCGAGGCGCGCCATGAAGAGCTGCGCCGGCAGGCGGCAATGGCCAGCGCGTTTGACGTTGAGGTTGAAGAAATCAGCCCGGACGAGATCAAGGCCAAATACGACCACCTGAATACCGAGGATGTTCTGGGTGGGGTCTACCTTGCCAAGGACGGGCAAGGTGATCCGGCGAACATCGCGCTGGCGCTGGCCAAGGGCGCGCGGATGAATGGCGCGACGATCCGTGAAGGCGTGGCGGTGACCGGCATCGCGCGGGACGGGCGGCGCGTCACCGGGGTGGATTGGCAGGCCGAGGATGGCGCAACCGGCCATATCGCCGCCGACCATGTGGTCAACTGCGGTGGCATGTGGGCGCGTGATATTGGCCGGATGGCGGGTGTCACTGTGCCGCTGCACGCCTGCGAACACTTCTATATCGTGACCGAGGCGATCCCCGATCTGACCGCCCTGCCGGTGCTGCGCGTGCCCGATGAATGCGCCTATTACAAGGAAGATGCCGGGAAAATCCTGCTGGGTGCGTTCGAACCGAACTCGAAACCCTGGGCCATGGATGGCATTCCGGCGGATTTTGAATTCGACCAGCTTCCGGCCGATTTCGACCATTTCGAACCGATTCTGGAACGCGCCATTGAACGCATGCCGATGCTGGCCGAGGCGGGGATTCACACATTCTTCAACGGCCCTGAAAGCTTCACGCCTGACAACGCCTATTACCTCGGGCCCCAGCCGGAGTGCGATAACCTGTGGGTCGCCGCCGGGTTCAACTCCATCGGCATTCAATCGGCGGGTGGTGCCGGGATGGCGCTGGCGCAGTGGATGAAAGAGGGGCTGATGCCCTTCGATCTGGGCGATGTCGACATCGCGCGGGTCGAGCCGTTTCAGCGCAATCGCCACTATCTGCAAACCCGCGTGTCTGAAAGTCTTGGCCTACTTTATGCAGACCACTTTCCGTTCCGCCAGAAGGCGACCGCGCGCGGTGTACGCCGCAGCCCGGTGCATCACGTGCTGGAAGCGCATGGCGCGGTCTTTGGCGAAGCGGGCGGGTGGGAACGGGCGAACTGGTTCGCGGAGACGGGGGCCAGCCGCGACTATCCCGTTGGCTGGCCGCGCCAGCCTTGGTTCGACAATGTCGCACGCGAACATACCGCCATGCGCACCGGGGTGGGCATGTACGACATGTCCAGCTTCGGGAAAATTCGCGTCGAAGGCCCGGATGCCTGCGCCTTCCTGAACCGGGTCGCGGCCAACCAGATCGACGTACCTCCGGGGCGGATCATCTATACGCAGTTCCTGAACGCGCGCGGCGGGATCGAGGCGGACGTGACCGTGATCCGTCATTCGGAAACCGCATTCCTGGTGACCACCGGCGGCGCGGCCCGCGTCATGGTCGAAGCGCATCTGCGCCGTCATCTGGGCGATGACCGCGCGGTGATCACCGATGTCACCGCCGGAGAGGCGATCCTGGCCGTGATGGGACCTAAGGCGCGCGATCTGATGCAGGCAGTCTCACCCGATGATTTCTCGAACGCGGCGATGCCCTTCGGGTCGGCGCGTGAGGTTGAGGTTGGCATGGGCCTGGCCTGGGTTCACCGCATTTCCTATGTCGGCGAATTGGGGTGGGAGGTTTGCATCCCCTCGGACATGGCCGCCCATGTGGCCGAAGTTCTGATCGAGGCGGGGGCGGATCACGGATTGCAGCTTTGCGGGCTGCATGCGATGGATACGTGCCGGACCGAAAAGGCCTTCCGCCATTTCGGCCATGACATCACGCCCGAGGATCACGTGATTGAGGCCGGGCTGGGTTTCGCGGCTCCGAAGGACAAGACGGGATATATCGGTGCTGACGCCGTGGCCGCCAAACGCGCATCGGGGATGGAGCAACGTTTGGTGCAGTTCCTGCTGAACGACCCCGAACCGCTGCTTTATCATAACGAACCGATTCTGCGGGACGGACAGACGGTCGGGTATCTTTGCACCGGCAGCTACGGCCATACGTTGGGTGCGGCGGTCGGCCTGGGCTGGGTGCCGTGCAAGGGCGAGGACGCGGCGGCGATTCTGGCGTCGCGCTATGAGATCGACGTGGCCGGAACGCGGGTCGCGGCGACAGCGTCGTTGAAGCCGATGTATGATCCGAAAAGTGAGCGGGTGAAGGTCTGACCCAATCCGCCTATGATCCCCCAGACGACCCGCTGGACATCCTGCATGATGACCACGAGTTGCTGTTCGTGGCCAAACCCGCAGGACTGCTGAGTGTTCCCGGCAAGACCCCGGATCTGGCTGATTGTCTGATCGCGCGGGTGCAGGCGGTATTTCCGCAGGCGCTGCTGGTGCATCGCCTGGACCGCGACACTTCGGGCGTGATAGTCTTCGGGCTGACGCCCCATGCGCAGCGGCACTTGGGGCTTCAGTTCGAGAAGCGGCAGACCAAGAAAACATATGTCGCACGGGTGGCGGGGCGGTTGGAACCGGCCAGCGGGACAGTTGATCTGCCGCTGGCCGTCGATTGGCCGAACAGGCCCCGCCAGCATGTCGATGCTGAGAATGGGCGCGAGGCGTTGACCGATTGGCGGGTATTGCGCGCGTCGGAGGTGGAAAGCCGCGTGCGTTTGATGCCGAAAACCGGGCGCAGCCATCAGCTTCGCGTGCATATGCTGGAATTGGGCCATCCGATCCTTGGCGATCCGCTTTACGCGCCCGAGACCTGTGCCACGCATTCCCGGATGATGCTGCACGCGCAGAACCTGCGGGTGCGGCACCCCGATGGCGGGCAGGGGGTGTCAATTACCGCGCCATGTCCGTTCTGAACGTGTTATGTTGGACAGGTCGCGCCACCCGCGTCGGTTCTGGCCGGGAGTGGAAGTTGGCGGCCTTCCTTGCGCCCGATGCGCGCCGCAAGGCGCAGGGCGCGCGCCAGACCGGTCCGGCCGGTCAGGCGCTGGTCAGAGCCACGCGCCTTCAACCGAGTTGACGGCCAAACCTGAAGAATAAATCATGCCAATGCACTGGTGCAGCGCCAGCCCACCGGTCCGGCGCGCGCCCTGCTTGGGTTAGGAGCGCAAACGTCCTCGTCAGACCAACTACGGGTTGAAAAAAAACTGCATGCGCTAGCCGATTGGCTCCAACGTCGCCTCTAACCGGTCGCGCAGATGCGCGTGCTGCTTGGGCAGCTTCAGGGCCTCGCCCAGATGGGCGGTATCCTCATCCACGTCGAATCCCGGCTCATTCGTGGCAACTTCGAACAACACACCACCCGGAGTGCGGAAATAGATGGCCCAGAAATAATCGCGGTTGATCACCGGGGTAACCTGATGGCCGGTCTCTAGCAATGTCTTGCGAACTTCCAGTTGCGCCTCTCGGTTTTCGACCGCGAAGGCAATATGGTGGACCGAGCCAGCCCCTTGCGTGGCGGCATCTGCACCGGGGATCGTTTCGACATCAATCGCGTCGGCCCCATTGCCGCCGGGCAAGATGAAACGCTGGGTGTCGCCATCGCGGTCAGACGCCTCATAGCCCATGAAGCGCAGCACCTCGGCCGTTGCGCCACCGTCGGCCAGGCGCATCGCTGCGGAATGGAATCCCCGCACGGCCATGCCTTCGTCGACATCACCATCGGCCCAGGGCGCGCGCGTGTCCTCACCCTCGATCAGGGCGAATTCATCGCCGTCCGGCCCCGCAAAACGCAGCCGTGGCGCCCCGAAATAGCTGTCTTTGGCAAGCTGCGTTGCTGCACGTGCGTCCAGTCGTGCCGCCCAGTGATCAAGGCTACCTTGGGGCACCGCAAAGGCGGTGCGCGACACCTCGCCCACACCACGCTTGCCGCGTGCCGCGTTGGGAAACGGGAAATAGGTCATCACCGACCCCGGCGTGCCCGCACCGTCGCCATAATACAGGTGATACACATCCGGCGCATCGAAGTTCACGGTCTTCTTGACCCGCCGCAGCCCCATCGCGCCGGTGAAGAATGCATTGTTCGCCTGCGCACTGCTCGCAAGCGAGGTGACGTGGTGCAGGCCTTTGATCTGGGTCAACATGGGTGTCTCCGTTTTTGTACACGAGTGTTACCTAGACCTGTTGATCCACAGGGTAATCCCGCAAAAACGCACAGATGGCATAGAAATTTGCGAAACCGCACCAATCGGACAGCACCTGGCCTGGATCAACAGAACCTAAAGCCACCTCTTCCTGTCTGACGACATCCGCTTATACTGGCGCTTCGCAGGAAAATGGAGATACCGCATGTCCCTACGCATTAATGACACAGCCCCTGATTTCACCGCTGACACGACCGATGGCCCGATCAGCTTCCACGATTGGGTTGGCGATGGCTATGCCGTTTTGTTCAGCCACCCCAAGGATTTCACGCCGGTCTGCACGACCGAACTGGGGATGATGGCCGGGATGGCCGACGAATTCGCCGCGCGCGATGCCAAGATCATCGGCATCTCGGTTGATCCGGTCGAAGATCACCATCGCTGGAAGGATGACATCAAGGCCTATACGGGCAACGCCGTCGGCTATCCGATGATTGGCGATCCCGAGATGAAAGTCGCCAAGCTTTACGGAATGATGCCCGCAGAAGAGACCCGTACCGAAGGCCGCACGCCGGCGGACAATCAGACCGTGCGCACGGTCTTCATTGTCGGGCCCGACAAGAAGGTGAAGCTGAACCTGACCTATCCAATGACCACGGGTCGGAATTTTGATGAAATTCTGCGCGCGCTGGACTCGATCCGGCTGACCGCGCAGCATCAGGTTGCGACCCCGGCGGGCTGGCAACAGGGCGAGGATGTGATCGTCACCGCCGCCGTCAGCGATGAAGACGCCAAGGCGCGCTTTGGCGGGTTTGACAAGAAGCTGCCCTACCTCAGAACGACGAAGCAGCCGGGATAAACCGGCGGCGAAACCGCAGCTGACCTTCGATCCGCCAGCGCCTGAATTCGGGCGCTGGCAGCCGAGTATTGTAACGATTTGAACAGGGGCAACCCGTGCCGGAAAAAATCCTGATCAGCGGTGCCGCCGGCTTTATCGCGATGCATACGATCAAGCGTCTGCTGGCCGCCGGTCACATTGTTGTCGGCACGGTGCGCGACCCCGACGATGCGGCCAAGACCGCCCCCTTGCGGGCAATGCCAGGGGCCGGGGCGCGATTGTCGCTGGTCGCGGCGGACCTTGACGCGCCCGACCCGTTCACTACGCATGCGGATGTCGACGTCATTTTCCACATGGCCACTCCGTTTGCCGTAGATGTAGATGACCCGCAGCGCGATCTGGTTGATCCGGCGGTTGACGGCACCCTTGCCATGATGCGCGCTGCTGCTGGCAACCCGCGTGTGCGCAGGGTTGTGCTGACATCCTCCATGGCGGCGATCATGGACGAACCCGGCGATCAGGTGATCTCGGAAGATACCTGGAACACCAGTTCGTCGCTGACCCGAAATCCGTATTACTATGCGAAAACGCTTGCTGAGCGGGCAGCATGGGACTTCATGTCAGCCGGGGCGCGGAACTTCGATCTGGTGGTGTTGAATCCGTTCATCGTGATCGGACCATCGCATACGGCGACGCTCAACCCGTCGAACGCCATTCTGGCGCGGATCGTGAATGGTGGTTTTCCCGGCATACTGGATCTGGCCTGGGGGTTCGTCGATGTGCGCAGTGTTGCCGACGCCCATGTCGAGGCGATGCGGCGTCCCGAGGCCGAGGGCCGCCACATCCTCGCCGCCCAACCGATCCCGATGTCCGAAGTATGCGAGATCATTGCGGACCTTGGGTACGGCGCAAACATGCGCCGCCTGAACCTGTCAGGCGGGCTGGCCACGTCGTTGATCAAACTGGTCAGCCATACCCAGCCCAAGGGGTCGGGCAGTTATCTGCGCACGCATCTGGGGCGGATGCCGAAGCTGGACAACACGAAAAGTCAGCGCGCGCTTGGTATCGACTATGGCGATCCGCGTGTCATGATCCGGGATGCGATTGCGGATATGGCGCGCTGGGGCCATATCGACCCGGCGAAAGCATCATCCATTTAGTCTGCAACGGCGCCCGAAAACAAGCGCCCGCCTTTAGCGGGGCGCGCGCCGGACCGGCGGGCTGGCGCAGCAACGGTTGAGGGGCATGATTTATGGTGAGGTGTTAGCCGTCACCTATCCCGGATGTGCCCACCTCAAACCGATGCCAGACCGGTGGGGCCGGTCCGGCGTGCGCCCTGCGCCTGCGGCGCGCACCGGGCGCAGGTAACTCCGATGCGGTTCAGATAATTGGGACGGCGCAATGGGTGACACGTCACCCGGTCGCGCGACGATTCTGCCGGGCCGCCAGCCAGTAATTCACAAATCTGCGCCGGGTCGAGATGACGTGGAACCGGCTGATTTTGCTGCGCCGCCCTTTGCGCGCGCGTGGATCGCCATCGTTGATCAGGCTGCCCTGATTCAAGGGCCGCACCAGCGCCTTGTCAAAGCCGATCCCGCCGCCGACCCGGCAGATATGCGATTTCAGCGTGTTGTCCACCGGCATGATGATGCAGGAGCGTTTGTCCAGAAACCGCTGTGCGCCCTGACGTGACCAGACAATCGCATGGGTGGTCACCGGCAGATAGCTTGCGCGAAGCGGTGCGGGAAACCCCTCGGGCAACCCGGTGATCTGCAACGGTGTGAAAAACTTCGTCGTCGGGCGGCCAATCTGCATGACATCCCAGTTTTCCAGCCCGATCTGCCCCGCCAGTCGTTGCAGGGTTTCGATCATACCTGCAAAGCCATCGGGGACGTTCACGTCGTCTTCCAGCACCAGCCCGATGTCGTGCGAACCGTCAAGAAACGCCCGCGCCGCGTTGAGGTGGCTTTGAAAGCAGCCAACCTCGCCCGTCAGCAATTCGCGGCCGAATAACTTGCGTGAGCGTTCGGGATCATAGTCGCCCAGTGCCTCGGGCGGGCGGTCTTTTCCGTCGACCGCAGGCAAGCGGCTGAAGGCGATGCCCTGTTGCCCCAGGGCGGTCGTCATCCAGTCCAGCCGGTCCGGGCTGCGATCCAGGTTGATAACCTGCAAGATTACGCTTGGGTCTGTCACGGTGTCAGCAGTCTGTTAGGCGATGAAATCGCAGGCGCGCCGGTGTCGAGTGTAACCAGAGCGGCGCGTGATGAAAACCAAGCCGAGGCCGAAATATGAAAGGCCCCGGCGTTTCCACCGGGGCCCATGGTTGGTGATCGATCAGAAGCGCTTATTCAGCGGCTTCTTCTTTCTTGAGCTCTTCACCGGTGGCCTGATCGACCATCTTCATGGCCAGGCGCACCTTGCCGCGATCGTCAAAGCCAAGCAGCTTGACCCAAACCTCCTGACCTTCCTTCAGAACGTCCGAAGGATGGTTCAGGCGGCGGTTTTCGATCTGGCTGACATGGACCAGACCGTCGCGCTTGCCAAAGAAGTTCACGAAGGCGCCGAAGTCGACGATCTTCACGACCGTGCCTTTATAGATCACGCCCTCTTCCGGCTCGGCGACGATCGAGTGGATCATCTCGTAAGCCTTCTTGATCGCGTCACCGTTGGGGCTGGCGATCTTGATGATGCCGTCGTCATTGATGTCGACCTTGGCGCCCGAGACTTCCACGATCTCGCGGATGACCTTGCCGCCGGTGCCGATGACTTCGCGGATTTTATCGGTCGGCACCTGCATCGTTTCGATGCGCGGCGCGTGGACCGAGAATTCGGAGGTCGAGGACAGCGCCTTGTTCATCTCACCCAGGATGTGCAGACGACCCTCTTTGGCTTGCGCCAGTGCTTTCTCCATGATCTCGGGCGTGATGCCGGCGATCTTGATGTCCATCTGCAACGACGTGATGCCGTTTTCGGTGCCAGCGACCTTGAAGTCCATGTCGCCCAGGTGGTCTTCGTCACCCAGAATGTCCGACAGGATGGCGTAATCGCCGCTGTCTTCCAGGATCAGACCCATGGCCACACCGGCCACCGGGGCCTTCAGCGGAACGCCCGCGTCCATCATCGACAAGGAACCACCACAGACCGACGCCATCGAGGATGAGCCGTTGGATTCAGTGATCTCGGACACAACCCGAACCGTGTAGGGGAAGTCCGTCGCCGCAGGCAGAACCGCCTGAAGCGCGCGCCATGCCAGTTTGCCGTGGCCGATTTCACGGCGTCCGGTGAAGCCAAAGCGGCCAACTTCGCCGACCGAATAGGGCGGGAAGTTGTAGTGCAGCATAAAGTTGGATTTGTAGGTGCCGTGCAGCGCGTCGACCATCTGTTCGTCGTCGCCGGTGCCCAGCGTGGTCACGACCAGACCCTGCGTCTCACCGCGTGTAAACAGCGCCGAACCGTGGGTCCGTGGCAGCAGACCGGTTTCTGCAACAATCGGGCGGATGGTGTCGGTTGCGCGACCGTCGATCCGCTTGCCGGTCTTGACCACATCGCCGCGCAGAATGCTGGCTTCCAGCTTCTTCATGGCGGACCCAAGGTTCGCATCCTCAAGCTGCTCATCGCTGAGCGCGGCCTTCACCGTTTCACGCGCGGCGGCAACGGCGCCGGTGCGTTCCTGCTTGTCAGTGATCGCGAAGGCTTTGCGCATGTCCTTCTCACCAGCCTTTTTCACAGCTTTATAAAGGTCGCTGTAATCCGGTGCGGCAAAGTCGAACGGCTCCTTGGCGCAGTCTTCGGCCAGGTCGATGATCATGTCGATGACGGGCTGAATCTGCTCGTGCGCGAAGTTCACGGCGCCCAGCATTTCGGCCTCGGACAGCTCATAAGCTTCCGATTCAACCATCATCACGGCGTCTTTTGTGCCCGCGACCACCAGGTCAAGCCGCTGTTCGGGCTTGTTTTTCAAGTCGTGCATGTCGTCGAGTTCGGGGTTCAGCACATAATCGCCGCCCTCGAATCCGACACGGCAGGCCGCGATCGGCCCCATGAACGGCGCGCCGGAAATGGTCAGCGCGGCAGAGGCTGCGATCAGTGCGACGATGTCGGGGTCGTTGACCAGATCGTGGGACAGCACGGTGCAGATCACCAGAACTTCGTTCTTGAATCCCTCGACGAACAGCGGGCGGATCGGACGGTCGATCAGGCGGCTGGTCAGGGTTTCTTTTTCGGTCGGGCGCGCCTCGCGCTTGAAGAAGCCGCCGGGAACCTTGCCCGCGGCATAGTATTTTTCATTGTAGTGAACCGTCAGCGGGAAGAAGTCCTGCCCCGGTTTCTGGCTTTTCGCGAAGGTCACGTTGGCCATGACGCTGGTTTCGCCGTAGGTGGCGATAACGCTGCCGTCAGCCTGACGGGCGACTTTGCCGGTTTCCAGAGTCAGGGTTTCTTCACCCCACTGGATGGATTTTTTCGTTTCTTTGAACATGTATCGTTTCCTATGTGGAAGCTCTCCCGGGCGAACCCCGGGTCTTCCGTTGATTGCGGCCCCATTGCCGCCAACCCCTGTCCTTATCCGGGCGCCGGGGTCAGGGCGCCACGTCTCAGATTTGCCGCGTTTAGAGGGTTTTGCGGCGTTTGGGAAGGGGGGTCGTGGAGCGTGCGAATCGCGCAAAACCCATGCCATCAGGGCTTTGGGCGGCGCGGCCAGGATGCTGTGAATTGATTCCGATCAATTTTGCGATTGCAAGCCTCCCCCACACTGATGCCAAAGGGCCGGTTTCGTGAAGGCGCGGACAATTTCGCGTGCTTCAAGCTGGGTGCCAGATTGCGGAGTGAGTATGAAAGTTCTGATCCTATACGCGACGATCGAAGGCCAGACCGGGAAGGTTGCCGCGTTCCTTCGTGATCAGGCGACGGCGGCGGGCCATGAACCCGAACTTGTTGACGTCGGAAACAAGATGGCAATTGTGGATTTCGATGGCTTTGAAAAGATCGTGCTGGCCGCGCCGGTGCATGAACGGCGCCACCCCGAACCGTTTGAGGTGTTCCTTACCGGCCACCGGGACATTCTTGGCGACCGTCAGACGCTGCTGCTGTCGATCAGCCTGAGTGCCGCATTCGCGGACGGGCTTGAAGAAGCGCGCGATTACCTGACCGAGATGGAAATGCGCACGGGATTCACGCCAACCGGCGACGCGCTGGTCGCTGGTGCGGTCAAGACCGGCAGCTATGACTATTTTGCCTCTCAGGTGGTGCGCCATGTGGTGTTGGGGGACCGCGACTATGACCCGACCAAAGGTGATCATGAATTCACCGACTGGGGCGCGCTTGCGATGACCCTGACTGATTTCCTGACCGCCCCGACCGATTGACCGCCCTGTGGCAATCCGCCCGCCTAATGCCAAAACCACCGGGTGAAATCCGCCGTCTGCGCCTTGGCGGCGCGCGCGCCGTGGCATAGCCTGCGCCTTGTGTCGGAACCGGATCATAACCTTGCGCAATCTCCGCTGCTGGCGGGGGCGTCGCCGCGCCTGCTGGCATTGCTTGGCGATGTGTTCACCCCGCTCAAACTGGCCCGTGGTCAGGCGCTGTTCGATCAGGGGGATGAGGATGATCGCCTCTATGTCCTTGATCAGGGTCTGCTTGAAGTCAGCGTTCTGGCCGCGCAGGGGCGCAAATTGTCGCTGAACCTGCTGCGCCCCGGCGATATTTTCGGAGAGATCGCGCTGTTTGATCCCGGCCCGCGTACCGCGCGGGTTGAGGCGTTGGAGCATTGCCAGCTGCGCTCGATCCGGTGTCCGGCTTTGATGGGCGCGATCAACGCGGCACCCGACCTGGCGTTTGAATTGGTGCAGATCGCCGGGCGGCGTCTGCGCTGGATGAGCCTGCAACTGGAACAGCAGGTGTTTCTGTCACAACCCACGAGGCTGGCCGCGCGGCTTCTCTATCTGGTCGGCGACAGCAACGAGGTCCGCATGTCGCAGGCGCAGCTTGCCGATTATGTCGGTGTCACCCGCGAAGCCGTGTCCAAGACGCTGTCGGATTGGCGCAATGCCGGAATTGTGGAACTTGGGCGCGGTCGGATCACGGTCAAAGACCGTGTCGCACTGCGCGATCTGACGAATTCGGACATTATCTGACGCCTGTGTGACCAAGTTCACAGACCGGCGCGGCACCCGGTGGCATTCCTGTGTTCAAGGCTGACGTCGGATCGGCCGCCAACACCGGGAAGGATACCACCATGACAGCCGCAGTAATCTCAATCAGCACCCAAGTCTTCAAGAACGCATTCACCGCGCCGTTTCGACTGGGCGAATATTTCAGAGCCTATGAGCGGTTCCGCAAGTTCAAGCAACTCGACCCCTATCTGATGCAGGATGTCGGTGTTACGCAGGCCGAAATCGACAACGTCGAATTCGAAGATTTCTTGAATTAAGGTTCCGGCCCCGGACCCAATGCCCGACGATTATGTCGTTGCCTGCGGACTTGTCGCGTCAATCGGTGCGTCCGCGCCGAGGGATCGTGACGAATGGGCCGGGCAAGAAAAAACGCCCACCGGGTGGCGGGCGTTTCGAATTCTCTCTTTGGCGGAGCGCAGGTTAGCGGCGCAGACCCAGCCGCTTGATCAGGTCCTGATAGCGGGCCTCGTCCTTGGCGCGGGTGTAATCCAGCAGCTTGCGGCGCAGGGCGACCATTTTCAGCAGGCCACGGCGACCGTGATTGTCTTTTTTGTGGGTCTTGAAGTGCTCGGTCAGCGTGGCAATCCGGCTGGACAGGATCGCAACCTGCACTTCGGGCGAACCGGTGTCGCCGTCTTTGGTGCCGAAATCTTTGATAATCTGGGCTTTCGCCTCGGGTGTGATCGACATCGGGGTCTCCTTGGTTAAGGGTTATGGCGCAGGCCGGGATGTCGTCCAGCAAGGCCCTTGGAGGGTATCCGCGAGATGCGGATGCGGGCGTATAGGGGATATGTTCGGGCTTGGGAAGGGCCAATCTCCTGACTCGTCTTTTCGCAGAAAATACTCCCGCCGGAGGCATCAACCTATTCCGCCCACTCCACCGGCTGCATGGAATAACTTATATAGAGCGGGTGTTTCGGGTGCCCAGCCTTGCTCAGCCCCAGGTGCCACAGCGGCTTGTCAGTCGCGTGCAGCAGCGATGCAACTGCCGGGCCGCGATCCAGATGCGCCCCGTGGGTGCCCCAGGCACAGATGATGCGGTCGGCCCAGTCGCACCCCTCAAGGATCGCGGCATCATTGCCGGGCCCGACGGGATCTTCGGCGGCCCGCATTGCCCGCGGATCCGTGTCGCGCCAGGCGAAAATGTTGCAGACCCGGAACGCCCCAAAGCCCAGCGCGCGGGCGCGGCGCTCGCAGCGCTCCACGGTCGGGTCGTTCTGCACCTCGGTCGCGGTTGAGGGGTTGAGCATGATGAACAGTGCCCGCTGGCCGCCCGCGTCCCAGATCCGCGTCAGGGCATAGCGGTAGCGCTCGCACTCAGAATAAAGCGCCACGCTGGCGGCATCGCCTTTTTGGTGGCTGCGTTCGATCATCGCTCAGTCCCCCACAAAGACCCGGTTCGGGTGCAGCTCTCCGCCGCGATAGATCCCCACCGCCACGGCGCGCCCCTGATCCGAGGCCCAGACCGTATCGCCATAGCCGACACCCGCAGGCGCGAAGACCGATCCGGGGTTGCCATTGCGCAGCCGCGACGCACTTTCGGCAACAACGCGGACCTCTGGCAGATCGTCGAGGCCGATCTCAAGCGGCAAAAGATGAGAGTCCAGCGCCTCGGTCCGCGCCAGGTCTTCGACCTGTTCCAGCGTGATCGCGCCCTCGGCTTCAAAGGGGCCGGACCTGGTGCGACGCAGCCATGTAACGTGCCCGAAACACCCCAGGGCCGCGCCCAGATCGCGGGCGATCGCGCGGACATAGCCGCCTTTGCCGCAGACCATTTCCAGCACCGCATGATCCGCATCCGTGCGCGCGACCAGGTCGAGGCTGTCAACCCACAATGGCCGCGCCGCCAGGTCAAGGTCTTCGCCCGCACGGGCCAGGGCATAGGCGCGCTCGCCGTCGACTTTCACGGCCGAAAACTGGGGTGGGACCTGTTCGATCTGGCCTTTGAATGCGGTTAGCGCCTCGGTAATCTGATCATCCGTTGGGCGCGTTTCCGAGGTGTCGATCACCGCGCCTTCCGCGTCATCCGTGTTCGTTGCCTGCCCGAACCGCACCTGAAATCGATAGCATTTCAGCGCCTCGGTGATGAACGGAACGGTTTTCGTCGCCTCACCCAGGGCCACCGCAAGAACGCCGGTTGCGGCAGGGTCCAGCGTGCCCGCATGACCCGCTTTCTTGGCGTCCAGCGCCCAGCGCACCTTGTTGACAACAGCGGTCGAGGTTGGGCCGGCGGGTTTGTCTACCACCAGCCAGCCGGAAATATCCCGCCCCTTTTTGCGTCTTGCCATGATTTGTCCGCCTGTTTTCGCGGCCCGGCCCTAGCCCGCGACCCGGCAGAGGTCAATCGGCCGATGACACCGTCGCGATGATTGGCCCAAGGCGCGATCCGAAGTCCGACCGCCCAGTGGCCCGGTCGAACAGCCGCGATACGCTGCCATCCAGGAACAACGCATCAGGCGTGTTCATCCGGTCGCGAAAGAACCGCGCGAAGGAATGGAAGTTGATCGTTCGATCCGAGATTGCGAAAACCACGATCCCATCGGCGCGGACCCCGACGCCATTGCGAATTTTCTGCGACTGCGAATCCGCCAAAAATTTCGGATGCAACGCGCCGTCGATAACCAGCATTGGCCCGGATTGAGTGGCGAAACGGCACTCCGGGCGGTTCGCCGCAAATGCGCGGCTTTCGGTGATCGAAGCCTGCCCGTCTGCCAGGCAAAAAACGCCGTTCGGAAGAAGCCCGAAATTGCCCGGCCCTTCCGACGTGATGACCGGCACAACCTCGACCCGGTCTTCGACATAGTGGCCCACCGGCGCGCGGTCGGCGTGAAACATGCCGCCATTCATCGCGATATCCAGTTGCAGCCCCTGCGCGTCAAGCGCGTCATTCAGCGCATCGAAGCTGCCGAAGGGGGTGCCACCTGCATCGTTCAGAAACAGGCGCAGATCGTCGGCGACGGGGTCAACGATGCAGGCGGTGATTGGCGTGCCTTCGAAGTCATGGCTTTCGCATCCAGCATCGGCGGCCCCGGCGCTCAGGGCCAAGGCAACGCCAGCCAGGATGCCGTTACGCATCCTCGTCGCCCGTCAGATCGCGTTTGACGTTGTCCTGGCCGAACAGGCGCCGGGTGGCGTCCATGCGGTCGAATGTCTCGTCAATCTCGAATCGGACCTCGGGTGCGAATTTCAGGTTCAGCCCTTTGCTGACAGCGCGACGGATCTCGACCCGGTTGCGGCGCAGGATGCTGAGCGCTTCGTCCCTGTTGTCGCCGCCAAGCGGCAGGACATGCGCGGTGGCGACCTTCAGGTCAGGCGTGGTGCGCACCTCGCCCACGGTGATCGGGATCGCGTTCAGCTCGGGATCATGCACCTCACCCCGGCTGAGCACTTCGGCGAGGCGACGGCGCACCAGCTCTCCCACGCGCAGCTGGCGCTGGGTCGGGCCGGATTGGTCGGAGTATCGGTTCTTTGCCATCCTCGCGATCTAAGCCCGCGCGCGCGCCACTGCAACCTTTGCCATTCGCGTAAGCCAAGGGTAGGGGAAGGACAGCGGAGGATGTGAAGATGAGTGATTTGCCAGGCATCGTGATAACAGGCGTCAGTGGCCGGATGGGCCAGATGCTGGTCCAGACTGTTTTGGCCAGCGACAGGGCGCGTCTGGTCGGCGCGCTGGAACGGCCCGGTCACGACTGGATCGGGCGCGATCTTGGGGCCGCGATGGGTGGGGCCGAAAACGGGATCATCGTCAGTGACGACCCGGTCGAGGCTTTCGCGAAGGCCCAGGCCGTCATCGACTTCACCGCACCTGCGGCCAGTGTTGAATTTGCCGCACTCGCCGCTCAGGCCCGCGCGGTTCATGTGATCGGCACAACCGGGTTGCAGCCCGAAGATATTGCCAAGCTAAAGCCCGCCGCGCGTCACGCGGTGATCATTCGTGCCGGCAACATGAGCCTTGGCGTCAACCTGCTGGTCGGCTTGACCCGCCGGGTTGCGGCCGCGCTGGACACCGATTTCGATATCGAGGTTGTCGAGGCGCATCATCGCCACAAGGTCGACGCGCCGTCCGGCACCGCGCTGATGCTGGGCGAAGCCGCTGCAGAAGGCCGCGGTGTGGCGCTGGAAAACGTCGCCGACCGGGGCCGTGATGGGATTACCGGCCCACGCCGCGATGGTGCCATCGGGTTCACCGCGATCCGGGGCGGCGATGTGGTGGGCGAGCATGACGTGATATTTGCCGCCGACGGAGAGCGCATCGTTCTGCGCCATCTGGCAACCGACCGCGCCATCTTTGCGCGCGGCGCGTTGAAGGCCGCGCTGTGGGGGCAGGACCAGAAGCCCGGCGAGTACGACATGATGGACGTGCTTGCGCTTGGCTGAGCGGGGCCTCCGGATATAAAATCCGTCGGATCGTGGCCGCGGGCGGTGGCTGGGGGGCCTGCCCCCCAGACCCCCCGGGATATTTGTGGGTCAATGATGGTGTCTTGAGTCGCGATCAGAAATCGACAGCGATGCCTTTCTTTTCCCAATCGCCATAGCGCGTGGGTTCGGGGACGTTGCGGCCGCCGAATTCGGGGGCGGTTTCGGGTGCGGCGGCTGATTTGCGGCGCGCGTCCGCCTCGGCCAGGGCGCGTTTGGCGGCTTCTGGCAGGTCGGATGAAGGATCGTGTTGCGGGTCGGGTTGCTTGTCTTGGGTCATGGCCTTGATATAGGCGGCTGCGACGCCACTGACAATTGACGGGAAGTGCCATGCCCTCTGCCGGTTTGCCTGCGCGCGCTGCGGCGCTGAGCCTGATTTCGGGTGTGACCGATCATGGGCGCCTGTTGCCCGAGATGCTGCCCAAGGCGGTGGAGCATCTGCCCGATGCGGATCGCGCCCGCGCCCAGCGGCTGGCGAGCGACACTTTGCGCTGGATGGACCGCGCGGATCGTGCGTTGGGACCTTACCTGCGCAGCCGCCCGACGGATCGGGCGCTGAACATCCTGCGCCTTGGAGCGGTGGAACTTGCCCATGATCCGGGCGGGGCGCACGGCATCGTCTCGGACGCGGTCGATCTGGCCAATGCTTCGGCCGAGACAAAGCGGCAATCCGGGCTTGTGAACGCGGTTCTGCGCAAGATCGCCCAGGCCGGGCCGGCGGGCTGGGCCGGGCTTCCGGTGCCGCGCCTGCCCAAGTGGCTGAGGAAACCTTTGCTGGCCGATTATGGCCGCGCCGTGGTTGAGGGGTTCGAGGCAGCGCATGCGGCGGGCGCCCCGCTGGATCTGACGCCGAAAGATGGGGATGCGGCAGGCCTGGCGGCGCGGCTGGACGGCGCGGCGCTTCCAGGTGGGTCGGTGCGGGTGTCGGCGCGGTCGCAGGTGTCGGCGCTGGTTGGTTACGACGCGGGCGAATGGTGGGTTCAGGATGCGGCAGCGGCGTTTCCGGCGCGGGTGCTGGCGGCGCAACCGGGCGAGGCGGTGCTGGACCTCTGCGCCGCCCCGGGTGGCAAGACGATGCAATTGGCCGCGACGAGCGCGGCGGTGACGGCGGTTGATTCGTCAGAAAAACGCTTGGCGCGGGTGCGTGAGAACCTGGCGCGCACCGGGCTGGTGGCCGATATGGTCGTCGCAGACGCGCTGGATTGGCAGACCGAGGCGCGGTTTGATGCAATCCTGCTGGACGCGCCCTGTTCGGCAACCGGCACCATCCGCCGCCACCCCGATCTGCCCTGTGCCAAGACGGGCGAGGACTTTCCTGAGTTGTTCAAGCTGCAACTGGCGTTGATCGACCGGGCGCTGGCTTGGCTGAAGCCCGGTGGGCGGCTGGTTTATTGCACCTGCTCGCTGCTATTCGACGAAGGCGAGGAACAGCTGAAAGACGCATTGGAGCGGCATCCTGATCTGCGGGTCGACCGCGCGGCACTGGCGATCCCGGGGCTGGACCCGGCGTGGATCGACGCCGCTGGTGGTGCGCGTCTGCGCCCTGATTTCATGGCAGAGTCCGGCGGTATGGACGGGTTTTACATGGTCTGCCTCAGGCGTGGCGCTGCCGAGTGATGCGGTGCAGGATCACGGGCACCTGACAGGCGCGCCAAACTGGATTATTCCTTGGCTGACAATGTGATCGCCTGGCGGTCACGCAAAGAAGGCACATCGGCGTGGACGGACCGGCAACCTGGCGCGCGCGCAAGGCGCATTATCTGAACCGGCTGCATGCCCGGACCAGCGGGCTGTCGCGTGCAGCAACCGGATTCACGACCACGCCCGAGCCCCGGACCATCGGACGGGTCGCGCGGGGCCGTCAGATCGTTGCCGGGAATTTCCAGTTCGCCGGGCATCTGGTCGAAGCGCCCGGCCTTGACCTGTGGGACCTGCCGGCCCCGGATGCGGCATTTACCGGAGAGCTTCATGGCTTCGGTTGGATCGACGATCTGGCCGCACTGGGCGATTATTCGGCCTTCGAACGCGCGCGCAGCTGGACGTTTGAGTGGATCGAGCGTTTCGGGCGCGGCACCGGGCAGGGCTGGACACCGGACCTGACGGGGCGGCGTGTGTTGCGCTGGATCAGCAACTCGGTCGCGCTTCTGAACGCGCAGGACGCGACGCAGCAGGCGGCTTTCTTCGCCTCACTGTCACGTCAGACCGCGTTTCTGGCACGCCGCTGGTCCGCCGCCGATCCCGGTCTGCCACGGTTCGAAGCGCTGGTCGGGTTGTTGTGCGCGACCCTGTCTATCGAGGGGATGGAGCGCCGCATCGCCCCCGCCGCCCGTGCGTTGGGGCGCGAATGCGCGCAGCGGATCGGCGGCGAAGGCGGTATCCCGTCGCGAAACCCGGAAGAGCTGCTTGAGGTGTTCACCTTGCTGACCTGGGCCTCGGAAACCCTGCGTGAGCATGGGCACGAGATTGCGCCCGATCACCGCAAGGCGCTGGCCCGGATTGCGCCGACACTCCGCGCGTTGCGCCATGCAGACGGCGCTCTGGCGCGGTTTCACGGCGGCGGGCGCGGGCAGGCGGGACGGCTGGACGCGGCTTTGGCCGTCGCCGGGGTGCGCAAGATGCCCGACGCCAGCCTGGCCATGGGGTTTGCGCGGATGTCGCATGGGCGCACCTCGATCCTGATCGACGCCGCGCCACCACCTGCGACCGAGTTGTCCGGGCGCGCCCATGCCTCGACCCTGGCGTTCGAAGTCACATCGGGGCGCCGCCCGATGATCGTCAACTGTGGGTCTGGTGCCAGCTTTGGTGAGAAATGGCGTCGGGCCGGTCGCGCGACCCCCAGTCATTCGACCCTGGGGATCGAGGGGTTTTCCTCGGCCAGGTTGGGCGTTGTCGGCATGATCGGCGGGCGCAAGAACGAGTTGCTGGTCGATGCGCCCCGCGATGTCAGGGTTCAGCGGCGCAGTGATGAGGATTTTGACACGCTGATCGCGGGTCATGACGGGTACACGAAAACCCACGGTTTGACCCATGTGCGCACCCTAAAGCTGGGCGTAGATGGTCGCACGATCAAAGGCGAAGATACGCTGGCCGCGTTGTCGGACGCGGGCGAGGCGCAGTTCAACCACGTTTTTGATCATTCGCGCATGCAGGGTGTGCCATTTTCGATCCGCTTCCACCTGCACCCGGATGTCGAGGCCGAGTTGAACATGGGTGGCAAAGCCGTCTCACTCGCGCTGCGCAGTGGCGAAATCTGGGTGTTCCGCGCGGCCGGGCGCGCGTCGATTTCGCTGGAACCCAGCGTCTATCTTGAAAAGGGCCGTCTGGCGCCGCGTGGTACGCGGCAGATCGTGCTCAAGGATTGTGCCGTCGATTTTGCCACCCGGATCGACTGGACCTTGGCGAAGCCACAGGATACCCCCAGCGGCATTCGCGATCTTGTCATGGATGAGGTCGTGTCAGACGACTGAAACCAGCCGGGGATCCACCAGATGAGCCAGACAATCAAGGTGCGGCGCGCATTGCTGAGCGTTTCGGACAAGACCGGAATTGTGGACTTTGCAACCGCGTTGGCGGGGCTTGGGGTCGATCTGGTCTCGACCGGCGGCACCGCCAGCACACTTCGCGACGCTGGGCTGACAGTCACGGATGTGGCCGATCTGACTGGATACCCTGAAATGATGGACGGGCGGGTCAAGACCCTGCACCCGGCGGTGCACGGCGGCCTGCTGGCGCTGCGCGATGACGCCGATCATCTGGCCGCAATGGAGGCGCATGAGATCGCGCCAATCGACCTGCTGGTGGTCAACCTCTACCCGTTCGAGGCGACCGTGGCGCGCGGCGCAGGTTATGACGAGGCGGTGGAGAACATCGATATCGGCGGTCCGGCGATGATCCGAGCGGCGGCCAAGAACCACGCACATGTGGCGGTGGTCGTGGACCCCGAGGATTACGCCCCGGTGCTGGACGCGCTGGTCAAAGACGGGCTGCCATACGGCTTGCGCCAGTCGCTGGCGGCAACGGCCTATGCGCGCACGGCGGCCTATGACGCGGCGGTGTCCGGCTGGATGGCCGGGCAAATTGGCGATGTGACACCGCGCCGCAAAACCGTGGCGGGCAAGCTGGCGCAGAATTTGCGCTACGGTGAAAACCCGCATCAGCGCGCGGCGTTCTATCTGGATGGCTCAGCCCGGCCCGGCGTGGCCACGGCGACCCAGCATCAGGGCAAGGAGCTGAGCTATAACAACATCAACGACACGGATGCGGCATTTGAATTGATGGCCGAATTCGCACCCGAGGATGGACCCGCCTGCGTTATCGTCAAACACGCCAACCCCTGCGGGGTTGCCACGGGGGACACCCTGGCCGAGGCCTACGCCCGCGCCTTCGATTGTGACCGCACCAGCGCGTTTGGCGGCATCATCGCCCTGAATCAGCCATTGGATGAGGCGACGGCGCGCGCCATCCTCGAAATTTTCACCGAGGTTGTAATCGCCCCTGGCGCCAGCAAGGCCGCCAAGGCCGTTTTTGCCGAAAAGAAGAATCTGCGGCTGCTGACGACAGACGGTCTGCCGGATGCGCGCACGCCTGTAACGGCTTACAAACAGGTCGCGGGCGGGATGCTTGTGCAGGACAAGGACGTCGGCATGATCGCCCGCGATGATCTGAAGATTGTCACCAAACGCGCGCCAACAGATGCCGAGCTTTCCGACATGCTGTTCGCCTGGCGCGTTGCCAAACACGTCAAATCCAACGCCATCGTTTTTGCGCGCGACGGCGCGACCGTCGGCGTCGGCGCGGGTCAGATGAGTCGCGTGGATTCGACCCGCATCGCGGCGCGCAAATCCGCCGACATGGCCGAGGTTATGGGCCTGCCCGCCCCGCTGACGCAGGGGGCCGCTGTTGCCTCGGACGCGTTCTTCCCCTTCGCTGACGGGGTTGAAGCGCTGGCCGAAGCTGGCGCAAAAGCGGTGATCCAGCCCGGAGGGTCGATGCGTGACGACACGGTCATTGCGGCGGCAGATGCACTTGGGCTGGCGATGGTGTTTACCGGCCAGCGGCATTTCCGGCACTGATCATGCGCACAACGTTCCTTACCGCCGTTGCGGCCTTTCTGGCCGATCAGCTGACCAAGTTTTACGTGGTGGTCTGGCTGGATCTGATGACGGTGCGCGCAATCGACGTGCTGCCGCCCTATCTGAATTTCCGCATGGCCTGGAACCGGGGCGTCAATTTCGGCCTGTTTGCCAATGATGCCGCCGTGATGCGCTGGGTGCTGATTGCCGTGGCCCTGGCCGTCAGTGGCTGGGTATTGCGCTGGATGGCGCGGGACAAACCGGGGCGGAACCTGCAGATCGCCGCCGGATTGCTCGTCGGCGGCGCGCTGGGCAATGTGATTGACCGGCTGGTTTACGGCGCGGTTGCCGATTTCCTCAACATGTCCTGCTGCGGCATCAGCAACCCTTATGCCTTTAACGTCGCCGATATCGCGATCTTTGCCGGGGCGATCGGGCTGCTGCTTTTGCCGCATGGAAAGCCCGAGGGGCGAAAGACCCCGTGACGTGCCCGCGCGAACGCGATATATGAAATCCGCACGTTTGCTGGAGCTGTTGATGTCTTATCGGATGACCTGTTGCGCGTTGGCCGCTGTTGTGGCGCTTGGGGCTTGTTCTTCAGGCACTCCGGACCTGTTGACCAGTGGCAAAGCCGGCAGCGGACCGGACGAATTCGGGGTTTTGCCCAATCGGCCGCTGGTTCAGCCCGAAAGCTATGCGGGCCTGCCGGAGCCGACTCCGGGTGGATCGAACCTGACCGATCAGAACCCGCGCGCGCAGGCGATCATTGCGCTCGGCGGAAATCCGCAGGCAGGCGTGAACGATCCGTCGTTGACCGCCTATGTCACCCGGCTGGGTGTCGATCCCAGCATTCGCCCGACGCTGGCGCGCGACGACTTGGCCTGGCGCAAGCGGAATGGCGGGCGCTTGCTGGAAAAAGCCTTCGACGTGAATGTCTATTTCAAGGCCTATCGCAAGATGGAACTGGACCAGCACCGCGAATTGGAGCGTTTCCGCCGCGCCGGTGTCGCAACCCCGGCGGCCCCGCCCGAACAGTTCAACTAGGGCCCAGCCCCATCAATCCGACACCGCCGGTTTGACAGATTTTCTTTCTGGCAAGGATTCGGGCTGTAGGAACAGTGGTGCAAAAGCGCCATCTGGAACATCTGAAACGCTTTCGGACTTCCCTGCGCCCGGTGTGCGCCAAAGGCGCAGGGCGCACGCCGGACCGGCCCCACCGGTCTGGCGTCGGTTCGAGGTGGCACTCCGGATCGAGTTGACGGCTAACACGGCACCATAAATCATGCCCATCAGCGTTGCCACGCCAGCCCGCCGGTCCGGCGCGCGCCCTGCTTGGTAAGGGCGTTCGTCTTCAGGCATCATCGCTGATCAGGTAAATGACGTTTTGGTTCAGCGACCGCTTGCGATTACAGGCAAGATCCGTCTCATCCGAAGTGCGCCAGAAATACCTGGTTAATCGACCATGCCCCCAAGACCACCTGTCAGAGCAGCGCCGCCCGGCCTGACAAGCGCCGATAAACCGCAGCATACCACCACACGCCCCGCTCACATCTGCGAGGGCGTCCTTGAAGCGCGCCGCGAACAGCGTAGGTTCCCCCCAAGGTTTTTCGTGTTCCGCAAAAAGGTTTGCCCATGCTGCGCCCCCTTGCTTTTGTTCTGCCCCTGGCAACAGCCGTTCCCGCATTCGCGGCTGAGATCACTGATTTCACGCTCGACAACGGGCTTCAGGTCGTCGTGCTGGAAGATCACCGCGCCCCGGTCGTGGTGCAGACACTTTGGTATAAGGTCGGATCAGCCGATGAACCGCGCGGCAAGTCAGGCATCGCGCATTACCTGGAACATCTGATGTTCAAGGGCACCGCGAAATACGGGCCGGGGGAGTTTTCCGACGTGGTGGCGGCCAATGGCGGCACCGACAACGCCTTCACCAGCCAGGATTACACTGGTTATATCCAGCGGGTCGCCTCGGACCGTCTGGATCTGATCATGGAGATGGAGGCCGACCGGATGACCGGCCTGATCCTGACCGAGGAACTGGCCGCGCCGGAACTGGACGTGGTGCTGGAGGAACGCAATCAACGCACCGAAAACAACCCCGGCGCGCTGTTCGGTGAACAACGCACGGCGGCACAGTACCTGAACCACCCCTATTCAATCCCGATCATCGGCTGGAAGCACGAAGTTTCCGCGCTGACGCTGGAAGACGCGCTTGATTTCTATCCGCTGCATTATGCACCCAATAACGCGGTGCTGGTAATCTCTGGCGATGTGGACCCGGAGGAGGTGCGCGCGCTGGCCGAGGAACATTACGCCCCAATCCCGGCCAATCCGCAGGTCGGGGAACGCGACCGCGTGGATGAACCACCCCAGACTGCCGCGCGTCGGCTGACCTTCGAAGACCCGCGCGTCGCGCAGCCCTATGTGGTGCGCACCTACCTGGCACCGGAACGCGATGCCGGCGCGCAGGAAAATGCCGCCGCCCTGACGATGCTGGCCGAAGTGCTGGGTGGATCGGCTGCAACATCGGTTTTAGGTCAGAAGCTGCAGTTTGAAACGCAAACTGCTGTCTATGCCTCGGCGTTTTATTCCGGCCAATCGCTGGACGACACGACATTCGGCCTGATCATCGTGCCGTCCGAAGGCGTGTCACTTGCCGAAGCCGAAGACGCGCTGGATGCCACCGTCGCCGCGTTCATTGAGGACGGCGTTGACCCCGAACAGCTGGATCGCATCAAGTTCCAGCTGCGTGCCAGCCAGATCTATGGCGAAGACAACATCGACGGGCTGGCGCGGCGCTATGGCGCGGGCCTGACGCAGGGCCTGACCATCGCGGATATCGAGGCCTGGCCCGACATCTTGCAGGCGGTCACCGGCGACCAGATCATCGAAGCCGCACGAGAGGTGTTCGACCTCAAGCAATCCGTCACCGGCTGGCTGAAGGCGCCCGATGCGACACCGGCCAGCGCAACCGGGGAGGTTTCCCAATGATCCGCTTTGCCCTGACACTCGCCGTTCTGCTGGCGGCCTCGGTCCCGGCGCGCGCTGCCGTGGATATTGTCGAGGTGACCTCTCCCGGGGGGCTCAAGGCCTGGCTGGTCGAGGAACATTCGATCCCCTTCACCGCGCTGGAGCTGCGCTTCAAAGGTGGGGCCTCGCTTGAAGCACCCGGAAAACGTGGTGCGATCAACCTGATGACCGGCCTGCTGGAAGAAGGCGCTGCCAACATGGACGCGCAGGCCTTCGCCAAAGCGCGCGAATCGCTGGCCGCCAGTTACGGTTTCGACGTTTATGATGACTCGATGGCAATCTCGGCCCGTTTCCTGACCGAGAATCGCGATGAGGCTATCGCCCTGCTGCGTGCGGCTTTGGTCGCGCCAAGATTTGACCCCGATGCCATCGAACGGGTGCGTGCCCAGGTGCTGTCGGGCATTGCATCTGACAGCACTGATCCCGGTCACATTGCGTCCAGCACGTTCGACGCGCTGGCCTTTGGCGATCACCCCTATGGTGCGGATCGTTCCGGCACTGCCGAGTCGGTCGCCGCGTTGACCCGCGATGATCTGACCGAAGCCCACGCGCGCCTTTTGACGCGCGATCGTCTGGTGATCGGCGCGGTCGGGGACATCACGCCCGAGGCCCTTGGCAGCCTGCTTGATGACCTGCTGGGCGATCTGCCCGCGACCAGCGACGCCGCAGTTCCCGAAGCGAATTTCGCCCTATCCGAAGGTGTCACCGTCATCGACTTCGACACCCCCCAATCCATCGCCTATTTCGGCCACAGCGGCATCAAACGCGACGACCCCGACTTCTTCGCCGCTTTCGTTGCGAACGAGATTTTCGGCGGCTCGGGCTTTGGATCGCGCCTGACCGAGGAGGTCCGCGAGAAACGCGGCCTGACCTATGGCATCGGCAGCTTCATGGTCGGCCTCGACCAAGCGCAGATGGTGCTGGGCCAGGCGGCCACCGCGAATGAGCGGATGGCCGAGACAATCGAGGTTGTGCGCGACGAATGGCGGCGGATTTCCGAGGCTGGCGTGACGCAGGAAGAGCTTGACGCCGCCGTGAAATTCCTGACCGGTGCCTACCCGCTGCGCTTTGACGGCAATGCCACCATCGCGCGCATTCTGGCGGGCATGCAGATGGACGATCTGGGCATCGACTATATCGCGACCCGCAATGACAAGGTCAGCGCCGTAACGCTGGAAGATATCGCGCGGGTGGTAAAGCGGATTTACCGCCCCGAGGATCTGCATTTCGTTGTGGTAGGTAAGCCGGTCGGTCTGGATGAGGTGAACTAGGAAAGCGCTCCGATTCGTTATCGGAACTGCCTGCGCGGGGCGCGCGTCCCGGCTAAGCGTGGGTGTTCGTCTGTGCGCATCGTTGCAGATTTGACGGATAATGTTCTTAGCCGCTGGATCGGTCGCAGAACGGGTGAAACCCCATTACGAATCACCCTGAACCCATGCTACCTGTTGTGGCATGGCCCTTGCAGACCCCAACATAAGCGCTGATCCGCGCCCGGCGATCCGGCAACTGGACGAAGCCGCCGTCAACCGCATCGCGGCGGGCGAGGTTGTGGAGCGTCCCGCCTCGGCGGTGAAAGAGCTGGTGGAAAACGCGCTGGATGCAGGCGCAGGTCGCATTGATGTGACCATCGCCGACGGCGGCAAGACGCTGATCCGGGTCGCCGATGACGGTTGCGGCATAACGGCGGAAGAGCTGCCGCTGGCGCTGGCGCGGCATGCGACATCGAAGATCGACGGCAGCGATCTGCTGAACATCCACACCTTCGGTTTCCGGGGTGAGGCGCTGCCCAGCCTTGGCGCGGTTGGCCGCCTGACCATAACCTCGCGCACCCCGACAGAAGCGGCGCACCAGATCAGCGTTGAAGGCGGCCGCATGGGCGCGGTTCGCCCCGCCGCCCTGGGGCAGGGCACCATCGTCAACCTGCGCGATCTGTTTTACGCTACCCCCGCGCGCCTGAAGTTCCTGCGCACCGACCGGGCCGAAGCGCAGGCCGTCGCGGACGTTGTCAAACGCCTTGCCATGGCCGACCCCTTCGTTGCCTTCACCCTGCGCGACGCCAGTGATCCGACCAAACACGGTGGCGAGGGGCGGTTGATCTTCCGCGCCGATGCGCAATCCGGCGATCCGGTTGCGGCGCTGAAGGGGCGTTTGTCACAGGTCATGGGCCGCGAATTTGCTGACAATGCCATCGCGCTCGACACGGTCAGGGACGGGCTGCATCTGACGGGTTTCGCGGCACTTCCGACCTTCTCCAAAGGATCGGCCACGGCGCAATACCTGTTCGTCAATGGCCGTCCGGTGCGTGACCGCCTGCTGCTGGGTGCGCTGCGTGCCGGTTACATGGACGTCCTTGCGCGGGATCGTCATCCCGTCGCCGCCCTGTTCATCGACTGCGATCCCACGCTGGTGGACGTCAACGTCCATCCCGCGAAATCCGAGGTCCGGTTTCGCGACCCCGGCATTGCGCGCGGCCTGATCGTTTCGGGCCTGCGTCACGCACTAGCTGAGGCGGGTCATCGCAGCGCCACCACAGTATCCGGCGACGCCCTTGGCGCCTTCCGCGCCGAACCGGACAGCCCGCGCATCTATCAGATGGATCGCCCGGCCCGCGCGCCGATGCCCGCGCAATCTGGTTTCGCCGAAGCCGCCCAGCCCACCGCGCGCGTCGAAGCGGCTGCACCGGTTCCCGAGGCCGCCGCGCAAGGACCATTGGGCGCGGCCCGTGCGCAGCTGCACGAAAACTGGATCGTCGCGCAAACGTCCGACGGGATTGTCATCGTTGACCAGCACGCCGCCCATGAGCGGTTGGTCTATGAACGCCTGAAAGCCCAGGCCGCCCGCAACGGTATTGCCGCACAGGCGCTTCTGATCCCCGATGTTGTCGAGGTGGGAGAGGCCGAGGCCGCGCAGCTGCTTGACGTGGCCGAAGACCTCGCCTCCCTGGGTGTTGAGATTGACCCCTTCGGCCCGGGCGCAATCGCGGTGCGTGCGTCACCGGCAATCCTGGGGCTGGTCGATTCGAAGGCGTTGATCGCAGATATCCTCGACGAATTGGCCGAGGCCGAAACAACCGACACGCTGAAATCCCGCATCGACGCCGTGTTGTCCCGCATGGCCTGCCATGGGTCGATCCGGTCGGGCCGTCGCATGACGGGTGAAGAAATGAACGCCCTTCTGCGCGAGATGGAGGTCACGCCTCGTTCCGGCCAGTGCAACCACGGGCGCCCCACCTACGTCGAATTGAAGCTGGCAGACATTGAACGGCTGTTCGGGCGGCGATGATCCGGATTGGCGACCAGGACTACGGGTTGAGCGATCCGGGCGTTATCGCCGCACTGATCGGCGCCATTGTTGTGTTGCTGGTTCTGGTGCTGTTGATCACCGCCGTGCGCCGGGCCGGGCGTTCGGCCGAAATGGTGCAACAGGTCGCCAGTCAGGTCGGAATGCTGGGGCAAAGCGTTCAAACCCTGGGTCAGGGGCAGGAACAGTTGTTCGGCGGGCTGCGCTCAGTCTCGGACGCTCAGACCACCGGTCAGACCCAGGTGATGCAGCAGATGGAAACCCGCCTGGCCGAGATGCGCCAACAGGTCAGCGACCGCCTGGCCGACAATGCGGTGAAGGCCGCGCGCGCGCTGTCGGATATGCAGGTGGGGATGAAGGAAACGCTGCACGGGTCGTCCGAGAAGACCACCAAATCCCTGACCGAGTTGCAGGAACGGCTGGCCACCATTGATCGGGCGCAGACCAATATTGAGAAGCTGTCGGGCGATGTCCTCAGCCTTCAGGACATTCTGTCGAACAAACAGACACGCGGCGCGTTCGGGGAAATCCAGCTGAATGACATCGTTTCCAAGGCGCTGCCTTCGGACAGCTATTCTTTCCAGACGACGCTATCGAACGGCACCCGCGCCGACTGTCTGATTGATCTGCCGAACCCGCCGGGGCCAATTGTCATTGACGCGAAATTCCCGCTGGAATCCTATGAGTTGCTTGTGAAATCTGAAACCCGAGAGGATCAGGCCCGCGCCTTGAAGGCGCTTGGCGCCGCGGTACGGGTGCACATCAAGAAGATCTCGGAAAGTTACTTGATTGAAGGTGAAACCGCCGACGGCGCCCTGATGTTCCTGCCCTCTGAAGCGGTCTATGCAGAACTCCATGCGCGCCTGCCCGAGGTTGTGCACGACGGCTTTGCCGCGCGGGTCTGGATCGTCTCGCCCACCACCTGCATGGCGACGCTGAACACCATGCGCGCGATCCTGAAAGATGCCCGGATGCGCGAACAGGCGGGCGCAATTCGAAAGGCGCTGAAGCAGCTGCACCGCGATGTTGAGATTATCGGAGAGCGTGCCGGAAAACTGGAAACCCACCTGCGCCAGGCTGGCGACGACGTGTCCGGCGTGTTGACAGCGGCGACCCGCGCCGGAAAACGCGCTGACCGTTTGGACAACTTCGATTTCGAAGAATTAGCCCCGGACGACGAAGCGCCACTGCCATTGGGCCGGTCTGACCCGGATTAGACCGTGGTGCGCGCATGCGCCCGATCTGGCGCGTTCAGATGCGGTATCTCGTTGAATCCCAACAGAATATTCCCACCAGGCCGGACCATCACCCGATGCACCGAGGTGTTCCGTATCGGCAGCAGCACGGCCGAGAACCCGTCGGTATCCAACCTTAGCAGTAACCGGATTGCCATCGCGATCACCCCGCCCGAGGTGACGCACAGCACCCGCTTTCCTTCTTGCGAGACGGCGTTCAGGATCGCCCCGATCCGCGCTTCGAATTCGGCGAAATGTTCGTTGCCACGAATCTCGGCCCGGTGCCAGGCGGCCATCACTTGAGGCAGATGCGCTGCGAAATCTTCCGAAGTTTCCGGCATGGGGACGGCGTGGTCATCTTCTAACGCGCGGGCAAGATTGAAGTAATCCAGCTCGTTCAGGCGCGCGTCAACGTCGGCGTCGACGCCAAGATCGCCCATCCCGGCCAGTGTTTCGCGGTGCCGGTTCAGACTGCCGCACAGGACACTGTCAAACACCTCGCCATGGTCGCGGAAATGCTGGCCCAGCCAAACGGCCTGCTGATGGCCAAGCGTGCTGAGTTGGTCGTAGGAGGCTTCATCCCGCGCCTCGGTATTCGCCTGGCCGTGCCGGATAAGGATCAGTTCGCCCATCTCAGCCTTTCAGAAATATCTACACGTCAGCGACGTTGGTGCCGGTGGCCCCGGTGATCAGCAGATCATCGGCTCGCGCCAGTGCGGCGTTGCTGTCATTGTTGGCCAACAGACCGGCGGCGGCGGGGCCGATCCGCGCGGCGGTTCCGGGATCAACCAGGCCGCCCGCCGCCTGGGTCGGGCCATCGCGTCCGTCGGTGCCGCCGGACAGAAACGCCCAGGGCGACGCGCAACGCCAGTTCCTGATTGCGCCCGCCCGCGCCGGTTCCGGTCAGCGAAACGGTCGTCTCGCCTCCAAAAATCAGGGCGCAGGGGGCGGGGTTTTGCGATACAGTGGTCAGGATTTTCTGCGCGGCGTCGGCCACATCGCCGGTCAGGTGGTCATCGACAATCCGCGCGGGCAGCGCGCTGGCGGCAAGGGCGGCATCTAGGCTTTGCCGGTTCGAGGCGATCAACCTGTTGGTTGCGTTAACGCCGTCTGCGCCACCGCGTTCAGGCGCGCCTAGAATACGGCGGACCGACGCTGGCATCTGCGCCAGCAGTCCGCGCGCTTTAAGGAGTGCGCGTACCTCGGCCCTGGGCATGATCGGACCGACCGTTGGTCCAGAGGCGATGGCGCGCAGGTCATCGCCAATGACGTCCGACAGAATATAGGCGCTGACCGGTGCGGGATGCGCCAGCTGCGCAAAGCCGCCGCCTTTCAGGTGCGACAGATGCTGGCGCACCGCATTCATCTGCACGATGTCGACGCCAGCGCCCAGCAGGATCCGACTGACCTCGGCCTTTTCAGCAAGCGTGACGCCATCGGTTGGGGCAGGCAGCAGCGCCGGCCCGCCGCCCGAAATCAGCGCAATGACCCGGTCGTCCGCTGTCGCCGCGCTGAGCATTGCGATGACGGCCTTCCCAGCTGCCGCGCCATTGTCGTCCGGCACCGGGTGACCGGCCGCCATAACGGTGCAGCCGGGAATGTCCTGCGCGTTTTCATAATTGGTAACGACAAGCGCTGAGTGCGCAGCACCGGGCGGCAGATGGCTCAGCGCCTCGGCCATCATTGCGCCTGCGGCTTTGCCCACGGCGACCAGCAGATAGCGCCCGCTGGCAAGCGGCGGCAGCGGATCCGCGATCAGATGGCGCCGCAAAGCCGGTGCCGGATCGGCAGCATTCACCGCCGCTTCGAACATCGTCCGGGCCGTGGCGCGCAGGGAATGAATCGCGTCCGTCATGCAGCGCATCTGGGGCCGTGCGGCCCTAGATGTCCAGCGTGTTCGCTTTTTCCCAATCGCTGAAATGCGCGGTGAAGTCATTCCACTCGGCATGCTTCAGCTTCAGGTAGGCAGCCGAGAACTCGTCCCCCATCGCCGTCATCAGCCCCTTGTCCTTCTCATAAAGGCGCAGGGCGTCCAGCATGTTGAGCGGCAGGCGCGGGGCGCCCTTCACCTTGTGGCCTTCGGCATACATGTCGATGTCGTGCCGTTTGCCCGGATCGGCCTTGGTCCGTACCCCGTCCAGGCCCGCCGCGATGATCACGGCCTGCAACAGATAGGGGTTCACCGCCCCGTCCGGCAGGCGCAATTCAAACCGCCCCGGCCCGGGTACGCGCACCATATGCGTGCGGTTGTTGCCGGTCCATGTCACCGTATTGGGCGCCCATGTCGCGCCCGAGGTCGTCCTTGGTGCGTTGATCCGCTTGTAGGAGTTCACCGTCGGGTTGGTGATCGCCGCCAGCGCGCTGGCGTGTTTCATGATGCCGCCAAGGAAGTTTGCGCCTTTTTCGGACAGACCCAGCTCTCCGGTTTGGCCTTTGCCCTTCTTCGTGGCAAAGACGTTTTTCTTGCCCGTCTTGTCCCAGACCGAGATATGGGCATGGCAACCATTGCCCGTCAGGCCTTCGACCGGTTTGGGCATGAAGGTCGCGCGCAGCCCGTGCTTTTCGGCAATCGACTTGGTCATGAACTTGAAGAATGAATGCTTGTCGGCGGTCGCCAGCGCGTCGTCGAATTCGAAGTTCATCTCGAACTGGCCATTCGCGTCTTCATGGTCGTTCTGGTACGGGCCCCAGCCCAGGGCGAGCATATGGTCGCAGATCTCGGCGATCACGTCATAGCGGCGCATCACCGCCTGCTGGTCATAGCAGGGCTTGGCGGCGGTATCGTATTCATCCGAAATCGCGCTGCCATCCGGGGTCAGAAGGAAGAATTCCGCCTCGATCCCGGTCTTGACGCGCATGCCCTCGGCGGCGGCCTCGTCGATCAGGCGACGCAGAACGTTGCGGGGGGCCTGGGCGACATCTTCGCCTTCCATCACGCAATTGGCGGCAACCCAGGCAACATCGGGTTTCCATGGCAGTTGGATTACCGAGTCCGGGTCGGGCACGGCCAGCATATCGGGGTGCGCAGGTGTCATATCCAGCCATGTGGCGAAACCTGCAAAGCCTGCGCCGTCTTCCTGCATGTCCTTGATGGCTTGCGTTGGCACCAGCTTGGCGCGCTGCCCACCGAACAGATCGGTGAAAGACATCATGAAGTATTTAACCCCGTTCTTCTTGCCCCATGCGGCCAGGTCTTTTGGCATCAGTCTCTCTCCCTCATTATCGTTCAGAACCCACCTTGGCCGGGCACCCAGTTGGTGCCGGTCAAAGGTACGCCCGTCATCGCCGACGCCTCCAGCGTCAGCGCACACAGGTCTTCGGGTTCCAGGTTATGCAAATGGTTCTTGCCACAGGCGCGTGCGATTGTCTGCGCTTCCAATGTCATCACCTTCAGGTAATTCGCCAGCCGCCGTCCGCCCGCGATGGGATCAAAGCGAGCGGCAAGCTCCGGGTCTTGCGTGGTGATGCCCGCCGGGTCGCGCCCTTCGTGCCAGTCGTCATAGGCCCCGGTTGTGGTGCCAAGCTTTTGGTACTCATCTTCCCACCGGGGATCATTGTCGCCAAGGGCCACCAGTGCGGCGGTGCCGATGGCCACAGCATCCGCGCCCAATGCCAGCGCCTTGGCCACATCGGCCCCGTGGCGGATCCCGCCCGAGACGACCAGTTGTACCTGCCGGTGCATGCCCAGATCTTGCAGCGCCTGTACGGCGGGGCGGATACAGGCGAGGGTTGGCTGACCGACATGTTCGATGAAGACATCCTGTGTCGCCGCCGTGCCGCCCTGCATCCCGTCCAGCACCACAACATCAGCCCCGGCCTTGATCGCCAGCGTGGTATCGAAATAGGGCCGCGCACCGCCGATCTTGATATAGATCGGCTTTTCCCAATTTGTGATCTCTCGCAGTTCCAGGATCTTGATTTCCAGATCGTCCGGCCCGGTCCAGTCCGGGTGACGACAGGCCGAGCGTTGGTCGATACCCTTGGGGAGGTTGCGCATTTCGGCAACCCGGTCGGATATCTTCTGACCCAGCAGCATGCCGCCGCCGCCGGGCTTTGCACCCTGGCCGACGACGATTTCAATCGCATCGGCGCGGCGCAGATCGTCCGGGTTCATGCCATAGCGGCTGGGCAGATACTGATAGACCAGGATCTTGGAATGGCCGCGTTCTTCTTCCGTCATGCCACCGTCGCCCGTGGTGGTCGAAGTTCCCGACAGCGTCGCGCCGCGCCCCAGCGCCTCTTTCGCGGGGCCGGACAGGGCGCCAAAGCTCATCCCCGCGATGGTCACCGGAATATCCAGCTTGATCGGCTTGCTGGCGAAGCGCGTGCCCAACGTGACGCTGGTGTCGCAGGTCTCGCGATACCCCTCTAGCGGATAGCGGCTGATCGAGGCGCCGAGGAACAGCAGATCGTCGAAATGCGGTACTCGGCGTTTTGCGCCGCCGCCGCGAATGTCATAGATGCCGGTCGCCGCCGCGCGGCGGATCTCGGAATTGATCTCGTTTGTGAAGGTGGCCGACTGGCGGGGCAGGGTGTTTGGTGTTTCGTCCATCGTTCCGCCCTCAGTAAGCCGACGCATTGTCGATGTTGAAATTATATAGCTGCCGGGCCGAGCCATAGCGCGTGAACTCTTCCGGTTTCGCATCCGCGCCAGAGCGTTCCAGCAGGTCGGCCAGAATCTCCAGATGTTCGGCCCGCATCTCTTTCTTCACGCAATCGGCGCCCAGCGATTTGACCGAACCACGCACGAACAATCGCGCTTCGTACAGCGAATCCCCCAGCGCATCGCTGGCATCGCCCAGCACCACCAGGTTGCCCGATTGCGCCATGAACGCGCTCATATGGCCGATGGAGCCATGCACAACGATATCGATCCCCTTCATCGAAATCCCGCAACGGGACGAGGCATTGCCCTTGATCACCAGCAGCCCGCCACGCCCGGTGGCCCCGGCATATTGGCTGGCGTCGCCTTCAACGATGATCGTGCCCGACATCATGTTTTCGCCCACGCCCGGCCCGGCCGAGCCGTGGATATGCACCGTCGCCTGCTTGTTCATGCCGCCGCAGTAATACCCGGTGGAGCCCTTCACACGCACCTCGATCGGTGCGTCCAGGCCGACGGCGATCGCGTGGCTGCCTTTGGCGTTCACCACCTCCCACACCGTCTGGTTGGTGTCGCCTGTTTGCGCATGGAGCGTTTGGTTCAGGGCGCGCAGGCCCTGTTCGGCCAGATCGAATGTCTGCATCTCAGTGGGTCCAGAAATAAACGGTGGCGGGTTCGGGTTCCCAGACGCGCGCGTCCTCGATCCCCGGCAGATTGACCAGCGCGCGGTATTCGCTGCCGAAGGCGACGTATTGATCCGTCTCGGCCATCACGGCGGGTTTGCAGGCGATGGGGTCGCGGACGACGCCGAAACCATCCTTGGTGCCGACCAGAAACGTGAAGAACCCGTCGAGGTCTTCCAGACTGCTTTCCAAGGCTTCACCCAGCGTGCTGCCGGTCTGCATTTTCCAGGTCAGATAGGCGGCCCCGACCTCGGTGTCGTTGTCGGTCTCGAACGTCAGCCCCTCGCGGCGCAGGTGGCGGCGCAGCGAGTTGTGGTTCGACAGGCTGCCGTTGTGGACCAGGCATTGATCCGCGCCGGTCGAAAAAGGGTGCGCGCCAAGCGTCGTGACCGCGCTTTCGGTGGCCATGCGGGTGTGGCCGATGCCGTGGGTGCCGGTCATCGCCGATACCGCGAAACGGTTGGCCACGTCCTTGGGCAGGCCGACCTCTTTGTAAATCTCGATGGTGTCCCCGGCGCTCATCACGCGCAGAGCCGGGTTCAGTTCGCCCAGGGCTTGCCGTGCGGCGCTGATCTTGTCGGCGGGCATTTCCAGGACCGCATGGGTATCCTTGCGGCGCAGCGTGATCGTGGCGTCGATGGCGGTTCCCAGATCAGCGGCCAGGGTCGCGAAATCCGCGTCGGGCGATTCAGATTGAACGGTCAACTTCCCATTCGCGCCGTCAGGCCCGTAGATCGCGATGCCTGCGCTGTCGGGCCCGCGGTCCGACATGGTGACCAGCATATCGGTCAGCATTTCACCCAGCCGCGGTTGCAGCGCTGCGTCTTTCAGGAACAATCCGACGATGCCACACATGGCCGCCCCTTTCAGCTGTCGGGCGGGGGTGCCGCCACGGGAATCAAATCATCCGCACGAAAACGCAGATGAAACAATTATTCACAACAGAAATCATTTCGCAAGCCCGGTTTCGCAGTCTGCGTCAGCGAAACATCCGGAGTCCTTCCAGCGGGTCTGCGGTGAGCCGCGCTGTTGACACAAAAACGGGCGCCCGTTTGACCGGACGCCCGCCTGTTGGTTTTCGCCCGGTCAGTACCGGTCGAGCGCTTTGTGAACGCTTTCATCCACGCCCATGGCTTCGGCTTTGGCCAGATGCTCTTTCTCGCGCTTCATCTGGATCACATGCCAGCCCAGCCAGAAGGCGACGCCGATGATGACCATCGGAAATTCCCAGCCTTGCAGGGGGTAAACCGCCCCCACTTCGGCCAGATCAACGGCCCAGCTGTCGAGTCCTATTGTAGACATATCAGGCCCTCCTCAGGCTTTTTCTGCAAGATGCGCTTTGTGGGCTTCGGTGATCGCAGCCTTGGCATCTTCATAGGATTGATGATCGGCGTAGTCCAAACCCTGGATTTCCACCACTTCCGGGATGCGCAGAATGCCCAAGCTCGCCTGGATCTTGCTGACGATATACGCCGGCAAAAACCCGAGGACGAAGAACATGATGACCGCACCGATAGTCTGGCCCCAGGGGCTGATGGTCGCATAGCCTTCGTAGGGTGACGACGGCGCGCCCCACAGAACGAAGCCAGCGATGATCAGACCCACGACGCCTGCGTAACCGTGGACCGCCACGGCGCCGACCGCGTCGTCGATCTTGAACTTGCGTTCGACCCAGTAGTGCAGCTTGTAGACGATCACGACACCGACGGCCCCGATGATCATCGCCTGGATCGGATGGTAGAGGTCATTGCCGGCCGAGGCCGTGATGATCCCGGCAAGACCGCCCGAGAAGGTCCAGAACGCGTCCCCTTTCGAAACGACATAGGCCGCCATCAGACCGCCCGACAGTGACATCAGGAAGTTGAAAGTGATCGCCGACAGCGTCGTCGGAGCCAGGTAAATGTTTGTCGTGACCCAGGTTGTCCCGACGATCTGACCGTCGATAACCTCGGGCGCGATGATCGGCACGTTACAGGCCGCATAGAAGCCCCAGAAGCCGGTGTAGATCAGGAACAGCCCGATCGTCAGCAGCCAGGGGTTATGCGGCGGGATATCGCGCGGCGTACCATCGGGCGCGAACTTGCCGATGCGTGGTCCCAGAACCAGGATCACACCCAACGCATAGCCCCCTGCAATCGCGTGGATAACGCCGGAGGCATAAGCATCGTGATAGCCCAGCAGCTTGACCATCCAGCCATCCCAGTGCCAGCCCCAGGCCGCGTCGATGATCCAGAAGACCGAGCCGATCAGCACCGCATGAACCCAAAGCGCAGAGGAACGGATACGCTCGATTACAGCACCCGAAACGATCGAGGCCGCCGTCCAGGAAAACAGCAGGAATGCTGCCCAGAACACGCCGGTGATCCGGTCACCCAGATGGGTACCCATGTTTTCCGACCATGGGGTGTAGGGCGCGCCGGATTCGAAGCTGATGCCGCCAAGTATCGGGAAATTGGGGAATGCCCAATAAATCCACCAGCCAAAGAAGAAGAATGTCACGGTGACCAGCGGGATGATCATTACGTTCTTCATCAGCGTGTGCATGTGGTTTCGATTTCGGCTGGCCGCGACTTCATACATGCAGAACCCGACGTGAATCAGGAACATGAAAACCACGGTGACCCAATAATAGAACTCAGTAAACACTGTCGTCAGAGCGTTAAGATTGCCTTCCAACTGTCCGTCTCCCTCTTGTTTGGGGGCCAGTTTGCCCCTCAGCGGAATATTCGTTTCCTTGAACGGAAAAATGCCCGGTGAAGTTGCCGCCTGTCAATTTCCAAGTTGAGTCGATAAGCTGCTGTAATTAAACAGAATTACAAAAAGTCGGTTTTTTGGATTACTATTGGTTCAGTTTGCGAGCAGCGCGAAATCGCCGAGTTTGCGACGAAAATCGATTAGTTTTTGATATATTGGTACAATTTTGGTCTGCTCGCCACAAAGGATCGCGGCCAGCGTGGCCTGACCTCGCCCTAACGGGATCGCGGGTAGGAAATGATCGACAGATACCTGGCTGGCAGAGAGATCAGACGCTCGGGGCCGTGCGGTGCATCGGCGTCGAAAAACAGCGTGTCGCCGGGGCGCAGGGTGAAGACCTGTTCGCCATGGCGATAGTCGACTTGCCCTTCCAGCATATAGAGGAGCTCGATCCCGTCATGCTGGAACGTCGGAAACACGTCGGACTCGGCAGTCAGGGTGATCAGATAGGGTTCCACCACAACGCCGCTGGAGTTTTCGCCGATATGACCCAACAGGTCGTACTGATGGCCCGCGCGTGTGCCTGCACGCTCGGTCTCGACGGCTTCACCGGCCTTTGTGTGGACAACGTCGCGGTGTTCTTCAAACCCATGGAAGAACGCCGATAGCGGCACACTGAGAGAGTTTGCCAGCGTCCGCAACGTCGTGAGCGAGGGCGAGGTATTGCCGTTTTCGATCTTCGACACCATGCCGATGGAAAGCCCGGTGTTGCGCGCCAGATCCGCGACCGTCAGCCCCTGACTGCGTCGAAACGCGCGCAATTCGCGACCAATCGCCACTTCCAGCACATTTTCGCGCGGGTCGCTCAGGCGATGGGGGTCCTGCGACAATTGGGACGGGTGTGCGGTATTGGCGGGCATTGGGTGAGTATCCTGCGCTGAATTGGGTTTCCTGTGGTGATATGAATCTTTCGGATCAGGAAATTCAAGGTGCGCCGCGTATCCGCCCGCCAGCAGGGGGCTGCAAGCCGCCGCCCGGTCAGCCAAAGGTATTGCGGGCCTGCGGCCCAAGGGCGCAGGTGCTTGCATCTGCGAAAGAATCCTCCATTTGTGCTGCACGACATGACACAGGAATCTGACAGAATGTTTCGCCCGCAAATATCGCGCATCGTGAACCACCCCGTGTTCGAGCGGGTCATCATTGCACTGATTCTGATCAATGCGGTGATTCTGGCGATGGAGACATCGCCGCGCGTCATGGCGGCGATCGGCCCGGTGCTGGAAGTTCTGGACAGGCTGATCCTGGGGATTTTTGTGGCCGAGATTGCCGCCCGTCTGATCGCCGATTTTCGCGGGTTCTGGCGCGATCCCTGGCGGTTGTTTGATTTCGGCGTCGTGGCGATTGCCCTGATCCCCGCCACCGGGCCGCTTGCGGTGTTGCGGGCGTTCAGAATCCTGCGGGTTCTGCGGCTGGTCTCGGCTGTGCCGGCAATGCGTCGGGTGGTGGCCGGGTTGCTGGCGGCCCTGCCGGGGATGGGGGCGATCATTATGCTGCTGGGGATGATCTTCTTCGTCTTCTCGGTGATCTCGACCAAGCTGTTTGCCGCGGCATTCCCGGACTGGTTCGGCACCCTTGGTGCATCGGCCTACACATTGTTTCAGGTCATGACCCTGGAAAGCTGGTCCATGGGCATTGTCCGCCCGGTCATGGAGGCTTTCCCCTGGGCCTGGATGCTGTTCGTGCCGTTTATCATCGTCACGGCCTTCGCAGTTCTGAACCTGTTTATCGGTGTGATCGTCGATGCGATGCAGACCCAGCACAATGCCGAAGCCCATGATGAGCGTGAGGCGATGGCCGCCGAAACCTCGGCCATACTGGCCGAAGTGCGTGCCCTGCGGGCCGAGGTCGCGGATCTGCGACAGGCGAACCGCAGCGTCTGAAACTTTTTATTAGAGATTCTTTCGGTTGTGTGAACTGCTTCACAGAACAGGCGCGCCAATTGGTTCAAACCTGTGTTCAAGGCCGACACATCGTCGGTTGGGACAACAGACAGGGGACACCACAGACAGGGGACACCAATGACCACGATCATCAACATCGCCAACCGCAATTTCCAGACCGCAAACCGCCCTGCCAAGAAGCTGCGCAACGTCTTTCACGCCTACGCCAGCTTCCGCCGGTTCAAATCGCTGGAACCGCATATGCTGCGCGACATGGGACTGACCCAGGCCGATGTCGATGCCACCAGCTTCGCAGAATTCCTGGCCCAGCCGCGCCGCTGAGCCAACCGCGAGGTCCCTTCAGTGGTGCCATCCGGTTCGTGCGAGGCAATCTCCCCGCGACGCTCAATGGGCCGGCCCATACGTGGCATCACTGACCGGGTCGGTGGCAATTACGCCACCGGCCCACTTTTTTTCCTGACCATATCAGGCGATTAGAAGCGCCACGGGTTACCGCCAGACGCAGATTGCCAGACGCCTGCTGCCCCATGCCGAAGCGATCGAAGCTGCCGCTGGTGCCATCGCCGTTGAAGCGGATGTCGCAATCAGGATCGCAGAACAGATCGACGATGACCGGTTGTTCTGCCGCAGGCTGACATCGGCTCAGACAGTTATCCTGTCGGACTGATGGTCGAACACTCCACGCCGCGCGCGGTCAGGCGGCGGCAGGCAAGCTGCGCGTCAAATTCGCTCATCCCGACGAAGTTCGCCTCGTGCCCCGCTTTTCGGGCCACGACCTTGCGCAGCGCCTCATCAAGCGTCTCAATCTCAAGCAAGGCGGTTTTCAGCAGCACACGCTCGGCCTGATAGCGTGAGCCATAGCGCCCGACATTGATGCCCCAGCCGCGCCCGCCTGACGTGGAAAGCCGGGTGACGACCTCCAGTGCGATATCTTCGGCAGCAGCGTCTTTGGTCGCTGGCAAGGCGGGCGCCGGTTTGGTCGGGGCAATGCTGGTCAGGACAACCGGGGCAGGCGCGGCGGGCTGAACTGCCTGGGCTGCACGTGCGGCGGGTTTGGTGACGGGTACAGTGACGGGTTCGGTGGCGGGCTGGGCAACAGCGGCAACCACCGGCGGTTCCGGTTCGGCGGCGGGCCGCAGGACGCGGGCCTTGGGACGTATCTTTGGCAGAACCGCGGCAGCGACAAGTGCGGGTGCTTCCACCGCTTCGTCCTCTGCCGCCGGATTTGCAGTCTTTTCAATTGCGCCATCGGTCAGCGCGGCGGTCACGGCGGCGTCGGTCTGTGCGCTGTCGGGGGCCTGTGCTTCGGCGCCAACCTCGGCCACGGCGCCCTCGATGCCTTCGGCCATGGCGACCAGCACCTCTTCGTCCGGGGCTTGCGTCGGGCGGGCCATGGGGCGGATACTTTTCTTGGGCGCGCGGATCAGGCGAATGGTCTTGCCGGCGGTGCCCGGCACATGCCCCGGCGCCGCTTTGGAGGCGATGACCTCGGGCGCCTGATAGGTCAGGGGTTTGGGTTTGCGGGTTTTGGCGCGCGACGGCGCGCGGCGGAAACCCAGATCCATCAACTCGCCCATCTTGGTATTGCGCCAGGCAGAAGATCGCCCGCCAAAGACTGTCGCGATGATGCGTTCCTGCCCGTGCTGCGCACTGGCCACCAGATTGAAACCCGCAGCGCGGGTATATCCGGTCTTGATTCCGTCCGCGCCGCGATAGGCGTTCAGAAAGCGCCGGTTGGTATTGGCCACCTGGCGCACGCCCGCGTCGGCCGTCTTGCGCGAGAAGAGGTTGTAGTATTTCGGGTGATCATAGAACAGGCGCCGCCCCAGAAGGGTCATGTCGCGCGCCGTCGACATATGTCCGCTTTCGGTCAGACCGTGGGCGTTCTTAAAGGTTGTCCGGCTCATCCCGATTGCCTTGGCGGTGCGGTTCATCCGGCGGGCGAAGGCCGCCTCGGAGCCCGAAATCGCCTCGGCAATGGCGGTGGCAGCGTCATTGGCGGATTTCACGGCCGCCGCACGGATCAGATAGCGGAACTGGATTTTCTGCCCCGATTTCAGGCCCAGCTTCGAAGGCGGTTCGTTCGCGGCCTTCTTGGAGATCTTCACCCGGGTATCAAGGCTGATTTCACAACGCCGAATCGCTTCGAACGCGATGTAGAGGGTCATCATCTTGGTCAGGGATGCCGGGTGCAGACGCGTATCCGCATTGCGCGAATGCAGCACCTCGCCGGTGCGCGCATCCATCACCATCGCGGCATAGGGGGCCGCACGGGCCGGTCCGCCAATGGAAATTGCAACGCACAAAAGTACGATAATGGAAAGCCCCCGAAGGGCCCACTGTCCAGAGCGTGAAAGCACGACGCCCGCCTATTCTGCCTCTATCACCGGGTCTTAGAGCCCAGCCTCAGCTTTGAAAGCTAACACAAGGATTTCCATTAGGAAACCGCTAAAGCGTTTCGACATTAACCTGAGACATATCCGGCGGCCTTAAAGTAGTTCCAGCATTCTACTGGGTCGTAGAGATCGCAGATTGCTCCGATTGCTTCGAAGACCTGGGTAAAGGACCTGACCCCGATCCGTCGCAAATGGGCTTTCAGTTTAGAGAAGGCCTGCTCGATGGGATTCAGGTCGGGCGAGTACGGTGGCAGGTAAAGGAACCAGCAGCCGTGATTGCGTAAAGCCTGCGTCGCCTCCTTATTCCGGTGGGTTGCCAGGTTGTCGAGAATGACGACAGTGCCGGGGTTGATCTCGGGGACCAGCACTTCGCGGATGTAGGCCGCGAAGGCGGGGCCATCTATCGCTCCCTTGATGACCCAAGGTGCGATCAGCGCGCCTTGGGTCAGGCCCGCGATCAAGGTTTGGGTTCCCCAGCTTCCGAAGGGCGCATCCATCGTCAGGCGCTTACCGCGCTTGGCTCTGCCGCGTAGGCGCGTGAGGTTTGTCTTCACTGCGGTTTCGTCAATAAAGACAACGCGCTCAGGAAAGGTCGCAATGGCTGGCGAGCGGTATCTGAACCAGTCGGCCCGTTGCTGCCTTACCTTGGCGCGGCGGCGCTCGGTTGCGACCAGCGACTTTTTTTGTACGTGAAGCCGAGCCGGGACAGAAGGTTGGCGATGGAGGAGTGATGCACCCGCACACCCTCTGCATCGGCCAGCGCATTACGCAACTCAAAGAGCGTGATGTCAGGGTCTTGTGCGATCAACTCCTCAAAGAATTCCCGATGCGGAGCCAGCTTTCCCTTGCCGCGCGGCGGTCCCTGCCGGGCAGGTTCCGCATGACCCTTCATCCTCACCTGACGCGCCCACCGCGCGCCTGTGGCAGGCGACAGCTTCAACCGCAACGCCGCCGCGCGCCCGCTCAACCCTTCTTCAATGTATCTCTGAAACCGTATCCGAAGCGCAGATGGCAAAGGTGCTGACATGATCCATCCTCCCAAACAGGATGAATCACAGATCAGGTCTCAAGGGAATCCCTCGCGATTCAGGTTCAAGCCGAAACGCTTTAAAGTTTCGCGATTGTCACCAGGCAGGATTGCGCCGCCGACCCCTGTGACAGGGTTGAGGTTGGCATGTCCGAGGTCAGCGCGTTTGGGTTCCCGGCGGCGTCCATGCCTGCGCCGCCCTGAAACCACGGGCCGGTTGCCATGCAGACCACGCCGCTGCGACAGCCCTGCGTCAATCGCACGACGGCCTTGCAGCCCCCCCCGGGGTGAGGAGACCTGGACCTGATCACCGTCCTGCAACCCTGCGGCGCTTGCATCGTCGGCGTTCATCACCACCTCGGCCGGGCGGGCCAGACCTGTCTGTGCCAATTGGCTGTGCAGGTATTCCTGGGGTTGAGGCGTCAGAAGCGCGTAAGTTCCCGCCGCCGCATCACCGGTCCATTCGCCGCGCGCGGACCACGCCGGGTGGGGCGGGACATCCGGCAGCCCATAGGACGCGATGCGTTCGCAATAAAGCTCGATCCTGCCGGAGGCCGTGTTCAGCGGGTGGCGCGACGGGGCCTCGCGATATTGCGCCAGCAGGATTTCAGGGTGATCCGGGCGCGGAACAGACCAGACGTTCATGGCGCGTAGGGTATCAAAATCAGGCGCATCAATGCCCAATCGCGCGGCGGCATCGCTGCTTTGGGCCGATTGTGTTGAAAAACTCCGAAATCAGAGCGTCGCGGATTTCTTGCGAAAACCTATGAAGCGAAATAGTCGGAAAGCTTTGACCACGAGACAGCGCATGGCTGCGCGTGAGCGCATGTAGGCGATTTGGGCCGACCCCCGCGCCAAAAATTTAGGATCGGGCTGCATGGAAAGAAAAATCATCGTTCAGGCCCTAAAACGGAGTTTTTCAACACAATCGGCCCACAGGGTTTGCAACCAAGCGTCTTCGTCCAGCCCTTGCGTATAGGCGTCATCGTGGCCCAGCCGCTGGGCGAGACCCGTGAAGATCGCGTAATCCGACTTTGCCTGGCCAACGGGGGCGATCAGTTGGGGCATGAAAAAGACATGCGGATCGCGCGAGGTACCGCCGATGTCGTTACGCTCAACACTGGTGGTTGCGGGCAGAACGATATCGGCGCGCCGGGCGGTTGCGGTCCAGAATTGCTCATTAACGATAATGGTTTCGGGGCGCTGCCAGAGCTTTTCAAGACGGAACAGATCCTGCGCATGGTGAAACGGGTTGCCGCCCGCCCAATGGATCAGCTTCACTTCGGGCAGCTGCACCATTTCCCCATTGAACGGAATCTGGGTGTTGGGATGCTCCAGCATATCGGCCAGCCGCGCGACCGGGATCGCGGTGCCGTTTGCATTGCCCAGCCCCGGCAATTGCGGCACCAGCCCTTTGGTTGCCCCATGCCCCACTGCATTCAAAGAGCCATAGCCGAAGCCGAAGCCACCGCCGGGCAGGCCGATCTGTCCCAACACGCAGGCGAGTGCGATCAGCGACCAATACGTCATCTCGCCATGTTGCGCGCGTTGCAGCGACCATGTCGCGGTCAGCATCACCCGGCCCTTGGCAATCCGGTCCGCCAGCGCCTGAAGCTGCTTTAGCGGTACATCGGCCAGCGCGGCGGCCCATTCGAGTGTCTTTGGCTGCCCGTCATTGCGCCCATCGAGATAGTCCAGCAACTGGTCCGCGCCGGTGCAATAACGCCCCAGAAACCCCAGATCGGCGCGTCCGCGTGCGACCATCGCCTGGGTCAGCGCCAGAATGATGGCTGTGTCCGCGCCGGGGCGTGTTGCGATCCAGTCTGCCTCACTACCATCGGGGATGTCATCCCTGCTGGGGCTGACCACCACGAAATGGGTGACATTCCGGGCCGCGCGGCGCACGTGATCGGGCATGTGATGGTGCCCGGCCCCGCCCGAGGTGACATGCCAGTTCTTCGGGTTCAGCCCGCCGAATGCGACGAAGGTATCCGTGTTTTCGCAGATCGACTCCCAACTGGTGGCCGCGCCGCTGACAGCCTCGGCACTGCCCAGAACATGTTGCAGAATGATCTGTGCGGCCCCCCAGCTGTAATTGCCGGTCTGGTCGGTGAACCCGCCCACGGCCCCATAGAACCGTCGGATCTGTGACCTTGCGTGGTGAAAGCGGCCTGCGCTTGACCAGCCGTAAGACCCTGCGAACAGTGCGGTGTGACCATAAGTGTCGCGCACGCGCGCGATGTCCGCAGCAACCAGATCGAGCGCGGTATCCCAGGACACGGGCACCATCGGTTCAGTCCCGCGGCCCGATCCGCCCGCCCGGTGGCCGTGCTTCAGCCAGCTTTCGCGCACATGGGGATGCCGGACCCGGGTGTCGGAATACACCAGCTCGGGGATCGCACCGATCATGCAGGCGTCTGCGTCACTGTCGGCCCAGGGCAGAGCCCGAAGCAGAACGCCGTCTTTAACCTCGGCCTCGAACGCGCCCCAGTGGGTCAGACTGACGGGGCGTTTGGGCATTGGTTCAGCTTTCCCCGCGCTTGCGCTTGCGCTCGGTTATGGTTTCACCGCCGACCAGCCATTCATCGGGAGGCACGTCATCGAACAGAACATAGACATGTTCGGCATGGGCACCGCAATGACGCACAAGGCTGTCCGTCACCTCGCGCGCAAATGCGGCCTTCTGGCTGGCAGAGCGGCCTTCGGCCATGGTGACACGAACGATAGGCATGGAGATTTCCTTTCAGATGAGAGAGAGGCCACCGTCAACCCGAAGCGTCTGGCCGGTGATATGCGCAGCCTCGTCGCCAAGGAAGAATGCAATCGCAGCGGCGATGTCCTGGGGTTTGGCAAGGCGGCGGTTGGGGGTCATTGCGGCGGCGGCCTCCCACGCGGAACCGGACAGGGCCGAGTGTCCGGCGCTTTCTTTTTCGGTAAACCCGGGTGCCACGCAATTGACTGTGATGCCCTTGGGGGCCAGGTCGACGGCCATCGTGCGCGACAGTGCTTCCATCGCACCCTTGGCGGCGGCGGTGCTTGGGAACAGGCGCCCGCCCGGTGCCTGATCGGTGACGAAAGAGCTGACCGCGACAATACGTCCGCTGGGCGAGGTGCTTAGGCTTGGCAACGCCTCGGTCGTCAAGTCGACGAAGGCATTGAAGATCACCTGATGCGCGTGGGCATAATCTGCGGGCGTTGTGTCCGCGGTCGTGCCTGCCAGCGCAAAACCTGCGTTGGAAACGAAGCGATCCAGCGCGCCAAAATGCGCGATGGCCTGCCGCGCCAGATCGCGCGCCGCGCCGGGTTCTGACAGATCGGCGCGCAACACCAGAACCTCGGCCCCGGCGGCGCGGCAGTCATCGGCGACACCCTCAAGCGCTGCCACCTTCTCACCCGCTTTGCCGCCACGGGCCGAGATAACGAGGCTTTCGCCCGGCGCCGAAATGCGGCGCGCGGTTGCGGCCCCGATGCCGCTGGACGCGCCGGTGATCAGCGTGACACGGGCCACGATCAGGCCGTCATATCGGTGTTCAGCTTATAGCCATAGCTTTGGTCCAGATCCAGCCTTGCCACGATATCCAGCCCCCGGCGCAGCCCCGCTTCGTCTAGGGGTTTCAGGGGTTTGCGCATCGGCCCGGATGGCAGACCCACGGCGCGCATCAGCGTCTTGATGGCGACGGGATTGACCGCTGAATAGGCGAAATGCAGCATGTCCAGATTGCGCAGATAGGCATTGCTGAAATTTCTGGCATCGCCGTCGTCCTCCCATGGTTTCGAGATGACGGCGAATTCGCGCGGGATGATGTTGCCGGTCATATTGGCCGTGCCATGCCCGCCCAGCGACATGGTCGGCACCACCAGCCCAAGGTTGGGCGAACAGCAGCACATGATCGACAGGTCCGGTTTGGCGGCGCACATCTGGGCGACTTGTCCGACGCGCGTGGTGCTTTCCTTCAACACGACCATATTGGGATGTTTGGCCAGCCGCAGCATATGATCCCAGTGCAGATCGGTGCTGACGCGGGGCGGATTGTTGTAAAAACCGATGCCCATGTCGGTGGAATCGCAGATCTCTTCGACATACTCCACAATATCGTCGCCGGGCGCACAGATATAGGATGGGGCGGCGACAATCGCGCCATCTGCGCCTTCGCCTTCGGCATATTGCACCAGCTCAATCGCGCTTTGGGTGTTGTTGCCCGAACAGCCGTAATACATCTGAATGCCATCCGGGCGCATTTTCACCGTTTCCGAGATGATCTTGCGCTTTTCATCAGGGGCCAGCATCGAAACCTCGCCGGTTGAGCCCATGATCAGAACTGCGCGGGTGCCGTTTTCCTTGTGAAACCCCAGCAGGTCGCGGAACCCTTCATAGTCGATGCTGCCATCGTCGTTCATCGGCGTGACCAGTGCCACGAAACTGCCGGTCGGTTTGATATGAGCCATTTTTCTCGCTCTCCTGCTTCACGGAATGATGTTTGGGAAGGCCAGCCGGGGCAGACCAAGGATGATATCGGGGATAAAGATCGACAGAATCGCGATGGAGATGGTCAGCCCGACGATCGGGGTAACCGCGATCATCGCGCGCCCCAGTGGCACATCGCCGATCTGCGCGGCGATCAGCAGGCAAATCCCGTAGGGCGGCGTGATCAGTCCGACGGACAGGACAATCGTTGACAGAACGCCCATATGCACCGGGTCCATGCCCGCCATATCGCCCAGTGCCTGAATGATCGGCAGGAAAATCAGAACCGCCGATATGGGGTTGAGCACGGTGCCGACCAGCAACAGGAACCCGATCAGCAGCAGCATGATCCCCACCGGGCTGCTGGTCTGGGCGGTGATGAAGTTCACCACGATCTCGGCCGCGCCAAGATAGGCGATCAGCCAGCCGAAAATGCCGGCCCCCGCCACGGTGAACAGGGGGACGGAAAAATCCAGAACCGCCTGGATCAGCAGGTTCGGCAACTGCCTCAGCGGCACATCGCGATAGATGATGAAGGTCAGGCAAAGGGCCCAGATCACGGCGCTGATGGCGGCCTCGGTCGGGGTCATCAGGCCCGCCACGACGCCGCCTAGCACAAAGACCGGGATCAGCATCGCCGCGCCGCCGCGCCAGAACGCCCTGCCCAGGGCGTGCAGGCCGGGGAAGGGATTGGCCGGATAGCCCTCGCGCAGCGCCATCACATAGGTATAGCCCATCATCGCCAGCCCAATGAACAACCCCGGCACAACGCCGCCCATAAACAGCGCCCCGATGGAAACACCGCCAAACGCCCCATAGACGATCAGTATGATCGAGGGCGGAATGATCACACCCAGGGTCGAGGATGCCGCCGTCAGCGCCACCGCAAACGCCGGGGAATACCCCGCCTTTTTCATCGCAGGGATCAGGATCGAACCGACAGACGCCGTATCCGCCGCCGCCGATCCTGAAAGTGAGGCAAACACCATCGAGACGAAGACGTTCACATGCCCAAGGCCGCCCCGCACATGCCCGACCGAGGCGTTCGACAGCGTCAGAAGGCGCGCGGTGATCGAGCCTGCATTCAGGATGCGGCCCAGCAACATGAAAAACGGCACCGCCAGCAGGGTGAAACTGTCGATGTTGGAATACATCTGGTTGATGACCGAGGTTAGGGGCAAATCCTCACTCAGCAACACAACAACCGATGACAGGATCAGCGGATTGTGTTGAAAAACTCCGTTTTAGGGCCTGAACGATGATTTTTCTTTCCATGCAGCCCGATCCTAAATTTTTGGCGCGGGGGTCGGCCCAAATCGCCTACATGCGCTCACGCGCAGCCATGCGCTGTCTCGTGGTCAAAGCTTTCCGACTATTTCGCTTCATAGGTTTTCGCAAGAAATCCGCGACGCTCTGATTTCGGAGTTTTTCAACACAATCAGCGCAAAACCGATATTCACACGAAACGCGACCAGTACGAAAAAGCCCCCGATCAGAAGGACCAGCGGATTCATTGTTTGTCGCCCTTGCCAAGTGCAGTCATCACCTGTTCCAGCACAGCAAAACCGATTTGCGCACCACCCAGCGGGATGGGCAGAAAGAACCACATCCCGGATATTCCCAGCGACTGGTTCTCACGCGTCCAGCTGATCACACTCATCAAATAGCCGTGCCAGACCAGGACATAGACCACACAGGCCGCCGCCAGGATTGCCGCCAGCCGGGGGATGAACGCCGCCGGGCCAGAGCGGGGCCACAGGTTAACCTCGTAATGGCCGCCCTTGCGATAGGCGATGCCCGCACCAAGGAAGATGCACCATGAAAACAGCAACTGTGCCAGATCCAGGCTCCAGATAAGTGGCGTCTGAAACACGTTCCGCGCAAGCACCTGGCCAAGCACGACCGCGATCAGGGCCGCAAAGAGCACGGCCAACAGCCAGGACGCCCCTTTTTCAAAGGTGTTGTTCAGTCGTGTCAGCATGTGAAGCATTCCGGCCTGTCCCCACCTTCGGACCCCATGGCCCGAAGGTGGAAGGGCAGTTCCTTATCAGTTCGCCAATGCCGCAAGGGCCGGTTCCAGCGACATTTCAACGGCCAGTTCATCCTGAAGCGATCCAAGCTTGTCCTGAAATTCCGAGACATCCGGGTAGGTGACCGTCACGCCGTGATCGCTTTCCAGCGTTTTCACAAGCTCAGCCTCGTAAAATTGCGCGCGTTCGACGCCCAGCTTGCTGGCCTCGGCCGCGACATCGCGGAAGGTCTGTTGTTGACCGTCATCCAGTTTGTTCCACGCCCGATCACTGATCGAGACATGGTTGACCTGAATCGTGTGCGCGGTCATCGCCAGATAGGGCGCAACCTCGTACAATTTGGAGCCGGAATTGCCTGGGATCGAGCTTTCCAGACCCTGTGCCACGCCGGTCTGAACGCCTGCGTAAAGCTCTCCCCAGGCGACGGTGACGGGTAGGGTGCCCAAAGCCTCCCATGTTTTTGAAATCATGGGCGAGGGGGGCGTGCGCATCTTAATCCCCTGAATGTCGGCCAATTCGTTCACAGGACCGATGGAGTTCGACATGTTGCGCGACCCAGATCCGCCAAGCGCCAGAAGGTGAATGTTCAGCCCCCGATCCGCGACGACACCCTGATAATAAGCCTCACCCGTGGTTCCGGGGCCAACCCGCGCCAGCAGGTCGTCGAAGCCGGTGAACAGATAGGGGATCGAGAATGCCTGGAACTCCGGCACCAGCGATGCGGCGTTGTTGGTGGACGAGATCATCATATCAATCGTCCCCAGCCCCATTTCACCGATCACGGCATCGTCCTTGCCCAGCTGACCGGCATCAAACAGCTTGATGGCAACCGCGCCATTGGTACGGGCCGAAATCTCATCCGCCATGAAGGCGGCCATGTCGTTGTAGGGGTGCGGATCCTGCACCAGCGTGTGCAGGCGCATGGTGATATCCTGCGCGCTTGCACTGCCTGCGATAAGAAGACTTGCCAGAATCCCGCCGGTTACTGCTTTGGTATAGTGCATTTGAAAACCCCTTCCGTTGATCTGATTCCCCGAAAGCATAGGCCTGCGGAAGCTTAATCAAAAATGCCTATTACTGCGTGTTTCATGCCGTTTTGTTATGAAACTCTTGAGTCAGCATCTCTCGGGCAATCTCGGCCGAGTGCGCGGCGAGCATGGCGGGGCGCTGACCCGTGGGGCGGATCAGTTTGATGTCAAACGATATTTCGGGATGCAGTGGTAAGATCGCAACCGCGTCCGAGGCCAGCGTGCAGGCGGTCGATTTGTCGATGATCGCAATGCCAAGCCCGCGCGCGGCAAGTGCAAACGCGGCATAAGACGGCTGCGCCTCGACCCGGATTTGCGGGCGCACGTTGGCGGCAACAAACATCTGCTCGATCTTTTGCGCGGTGCTGGTCTGATAGGACAGCAAAACAACGGGCTGGCCCGCAAAATCCTTGGGCGTCAGCCGCGCCTTGCCTGCAAGGGGATGGTCACGCGCCATGACGCAGACGCATTCCATGAACCAATGGCCCAGTTCCTCGATATCCGCGCGTGGCCGGTCGTGGTGCGAGATGCCCAGATCATACTGCCCCGCACCGACGAGGTCGGCGATCCTTGGCGCGGTATGCACATCAAGGGCGATTTCAGCGGTTGGATAGCGTGACAGGATCGCCTCGACGATCTGCGGGCCGACAGACAGGGCCACGGCGGGCATGACGGTCATCCGCAATTGCGCGCGCCGGGATTCCCGGATCGCCACCGCCGCGGTGCGAACGCGGTCGATCCCCATGAAGAATGTGTCAATCTCTCGCTTGAACAACTCTGCCTCGGGTGTCGGTGCAAGGCCGCGTCCGGCACGCTCGAACAAGGCAAACCCGACGTCCTGTTCCAGGCTTGAGATCAGTCGGCTGACGGCAGGTTGCGTGATATTCAAAACTTCGGCGGCACGTCCAACGCCGCCGTATGTCATCACCGCGCGAAAGGCTTCAAGCTGGCGTTCTTTCATTCTGCCACCCTAGGGCGTCGGGGCGCCAGTACAAGGCAGACGCCGGATCCGGGCCAGGCAAGCAAGGCCGGGAAAAAGATCAACGTCGGCTTTGGAGTTTTCCCGAATCCTCGTTAATCTGAAACGGCAAGACAGGAGGCATCGAACATGAACGGATATTCCGTTGAGGATTACGTCAAGGACATCCGCGCAATCGTCGCGACGGAATCCGAAGTCGAAGCGATCACCGATCGGATCAAACCGCTGGCGTTGAAGCTTGCCTCGGACCCGGGTTGGTTTGAAGACAAATACCGCTACACCGACCCCGATCAGGGTGTTGGCCTGCATCTGTTGCACGAAGAAGAAAACCACGACCTTGCGGTCTTTGCCATCGCCTGGGCACCCGGACGGGGGGTTGACGCCCACAACCATAAAACATGGGCCGTGGTTTCCGGTATCGAAGGGCAAGAGCATGAGACGAATTATCAGCGCCTCGACGATGGGTCCGAGCCGGGCTTTGCTGATCTGAAAGCGACCCGCGAAGAAACGCTTTATCCGGGAACCGCCGTCTGCTGCCACCCTGAGGATATTCACAGCGTCACCAACAACGGTGACCGCGTGGCGGTTTCGCTGCACACCTATGGCCGTCATCTGAATTACACCGGACGCTCGACATTCGACGTGGCCGCAAAGACCGAAACTCCGCTGATCCTGAAAATCGAGGAGTGACCTTCAACAAGGATCGCTTTTCAAGACGGGCAGGGGTTTGGCGCTGGACGTCAGGCCGCTGACACCTAAGTTGCCGGGGATGACAAAACCGATCCTGTTTATCCTGCGCCGCGACGTGCGCCTAAGCGACCATCCGGGTCTGGCGGCGGCGTCCCAAACGGGTCGCCCGGTGATCCCGGTGTTCATCGACGATGAGGTTTTGCGCGCACAAGGGGCGGCACCGCGCTGGCGGTTGGGACAAGCTGTCAGCGCCTTTTCCGAGGCGTTGAGTGTAATCGGGTCGCAGCTGATCCTGCGGCGCGGTGACGCGCTGGACGAACTTCGCAAGCTGATCACCGAAACAGGCGCCGACACAGTCTGGTGGAGCCGCGCCTATGACCCGCCCTCGGTCGCGCGCGACAAGCGCGTGAAAGCCGCGCTGGAGCGTGACGGGATCGACGCGCGCAGCCACCCCGGCCACCTGCTGTTTGAACCCTGGAGCGTGAAGACAGGGCAGGGAGGGCCGTACCGGGTTTACTCGCCCTATTGGAAGGCAGTGCGGGGCCGCGATGTGGGACCACCCGCGCCGCGCGTTGAGGCACTGGCTGCACCCGATGATTGGCCCGATAGTCTGGCACCCGATGACCTGAAGATGGGGGCCGCAATGCGGTGCGGCGCGTCCATCGTGGCGCGTTTTGCCTGCGTGGGCGAGCGCGCCGCCCTGGACCGTCTGCATGGTTTCGCAGCCGACAAAATGGCGCGCTACAAGGATTTGCGCGATTTTCCCGGCGCGGATGTCACCTCGGGCCTGTCCGAAAACCTGACCTGTGGCGAGGTTTCGCCGCGCACGTGCTGGCTGGTCGGGCAAGGGGCATTGGATGAGGGTAATCCGGGTGCGGGCAAGTTCCTGTCAGAATTGGTCTGGCGCGAATTTGCCTATCACCTGATGTGGCATTTTCCGGCACTTGCGGCCCAGAACTGGCGCGATCAGTGGGATCGGTTCCCCTGGCGCGACGCCTCTGAGGAGTCAGCGCGCTGGCAGCAGGGGCGCACCGGCGTCCCCGTCGTCGATGCCGCGATGCGACAGATGTATGTGACCGGAACGATGCACAATCGGGCGCGGATGATCGTCGCCTCTTATCTGACCAAGCATCTGATGACGCACTGGAAAATCGGACTAGACTGGTTCGCGGATTGCCTGACCGATTGGGATCCGGCGGCTAATGCGATGGGCTGGCAATGGGTGGCCGGTTCCGGCCCGGATGCGGCACCTTTCTTTCGGATTTTCAATCCTGAGACTCAGGCAGGCAAGTTTGATCGCGAAAACCTCTATCAGGATCGCTGGATCGCCGAAACGCGGGGCACACCGCACGCCGACGCCCTCGCCTATTTCAAGGCGATCCCAAAGCGGTGGAACTGGTCGCCTGACGACGCCTATCCAGAACCCGCAATAACGCTGGCCGAGGGGCGCACGCGCGCGCTTGAGGCTTATCAGGTGTTGCGCGGGTGACCCAATGGGGCGGAAAATCGCCGCGGCGACGCAAAGGCAACAGGTGACGCGCGCCCGCCAAGCCGTTAACCTGTCGAGATAATTGACGTTTGACCAAGGGGATGGGGTCGCGCCATGACGATATTGACGACAACGCAAGGGCAGTCGGGACTGCTGCGGTACTTCAGCCAGGTTTTCGATATGGCCAGCCGGATGGCCGTGGGCAGATTGGACTTTCACCTGCCCGATGGCCGGGTGTTTCGCGCCGAAGGGGCCGCGCCCGGCCCGGTGGCCGAGCTGCACGTCAGCGACCCGGATATCTTTGCCCGCCTGATCCGAGAGGGTGATCTGGGATTCTCGGAAAGTTATCTGACGGGGGGCTGGTCGACGCCTGACCTTCAGGCCTTCATGGATCTGATGCACGCCGGGAATGACGAGATCTACGACGGGTTTCCCGGCATAAAACTTGTCCGCGCGTATGAGATGTTTCGCTTCTGGCTGCACTCGAACACCAAAAAGCAGGCGCGCAAAAATATCTCGGCGCATTACGATCTGGGCAACAAGTTCTACAGTCTGTGGCTGGATGACACGATGACCTATTCATCGGCAAAATTCGACAGTGGGCAGGAAAGCCTTGAAAATGCGCAGACCGCAAAATACGCCAGCATGGTTGACCAGATGGGCGTCGAACCGGGCGACCATGTGCTGGAAATCGGCTGTGGCTGGGGTGGATTTGCCGAATATGCGGCGGCCGAGCGTGGGCTGAAGGTCACCGGCCTGACGATCAGCTGGGAACAGCACGACTATGCGGTGGCGCGGATAAAGCGCGCCGGTCTGTCCGACAGGGTCGAGATCAAGATGCAGGACTATCGCGACGAACGTGGCACCTATGACGGCATTGCCAGCATCGAGATGTTCGAGGCCGTAGGCCAGAAATACTGGCCCACCTATTTCAACGCGGTCCGCCAGTGTTTGCGGCCGGGCAAGGCGGCGACACTTCAGATCATCACCATTCAGGACAAACGCTGGGATGTGTACCGCAAGGGTGTGGACTTCATCCAGAAGTACATATTCCCCGGCGGCATGCTGCCCGCCCCCAGCATTCTGAAGGCCGAAGTCGAGAAGGCCGGGCTGATGGTTGCACGCTCGATCGAGTTTGGCGAAAGCTATTCGCAGACCTTGCGTCGCTGGCACGGAACCTTCAATGACCGCTGGGATGAGGTTGCGGCCCTTGGATTCGATGACCAATTCCGGCGGATGTGGAATTTCTATCTGACCAGTTGCGCGGCGGCGTTTCAGACCGGGATTTGCGATGTCACGCAGATCACCGTGCGCCGTCCGGGTTGATGGGGCAGGGACCGGGAACAACGCCTCTGTCAGGGGTGTTTTGGATAAAAAGATATAGGCGATATGGCTGAACCATTGTGGCTGGGGCTGGATGTCGGAACCTCGGCCGTCAAGGCGTTGGTGGCCGACAGCGATGGCTGTGTTGTGGCGGATGGGTCGGCCCCGCTGACGACCGCATCACCGCAACCCGGCTGGTCCGAGCAGGATCCCGAAGATTGGTGGGCGGCGCTGTTGCTGGCCGTGGCGCGCGCGCGCGACGTTGCCGGTGACCGTTGGCGCGACATCGCGGGCATCGGGCTGTCGGGGCAGATGCATGGTGCCGTGCTGCTGGATGCGGACAGGGCGGTTCTGGCCCCCGTCATGCTGTGGAACGACACCCGCGCCGTGGCCGAAAGTGACGCGCTGAATGCAGCCGTGCCAGCGATTGCCGACATTGCCGGGGTTGCCGCATTGCCGGGGTTTGCCGCCCCGAAACTGCTGTGGATTGCGCGCGAGCGCCCCGCGCTTCATGCACGCATCCGCCATGCGCTGATGCCAAAAGACTGGATCGGAATGCGGCTGCATGGGCAGATGCTGTGCGATCCGTCAGATGCCGCCGGAACGCATCTGTTTGATCAGGGCGCGCGGGGCTGGCACGCTGGGCTTTGCAAGGCGGCGCAGGTCGATCCTGGCTGGCTGCCTGTGGTCCGCGCGGGCGATGCGGTCGCTGGGGGATTGCTTGAAGACGCGGCCCGGCACTTGGGTCTGCGCGTCGGACTGCCGGTTGCCGTGGGGGCGGGGGATACCGTTGCCGGTGCGGTTGGTGTCGGCGTGGTGCAGGCCGGGCGGGCGGTCATGTCGCTTGGAACCTCAGGCCAGGTGTTTCTGTGCGATGACCGGCACGCGCCGCGTGCCAAGGGACATGTTCATGCCTATGCGCATACGCTTGACGGGGTCTGGTTTCGCATGGCCGCGATGCTGAACGGGGCGCGGCCATTGGCGTGGTATGCCGGGGCGACGGCGCAATCTGTCCCTGATTTGTTAACCGCCGCCGGGCGTGCCGAGCTGACCCGAGTGCCGCTGTTTCTGCCTTATCTGACTGGAGAACGGACACCCCACGGCGACAGCGCTATTCGGGCCGGATTCCTGGGGCTTGCCGATGGTGCCAGCGGGGCAGAGATGGCCCGCGCGGTGGTTGATGGCATCGCCTACAGCTTTGCCGACGGGGCCCAGGCGCTTGGCGGGTTGGATGGATTGTCCCCGCTGGTGACAGGCGGCGGCGCGCAGAGCGATCTGGTCTTGCAGACATTGGCCGATGTGCTGGGCGTGCCGATCCGCAGACCCGAAGGCGCCGCATTGGGACCAGCGGCGGGGGCCGCGCGTCTGGCGTCGGTGGCGGCCGGGGCCGTTGCGCCCACGCGGCTGGCAGATGAACCGCCTGTGGCACGGGTGTTCACGCCGGATGCTTCGCAGGCGACGCGTCACCAGGCGCGGTTGGGCAGTTTTCGGGAACTGTATCGCGCCATCGCTCCGCTGGGTGGGTTCTGAGGGGGTGGGAGCCTCCGGCGGGGATATTTGGGGGTCAATGATGGGCGGGTCAGCGCGAAAAATCCGCTGTCTGCCAGCCCGGCAAATGCTGGTTCAGCAGGGCACGGATATCGGTAAGGCCCGCGGTGGTTAAGGCGGTGTCGAGGTGGCGAAGGACGCGGGGCAGGTGGCGCAGGTAGGCCGGTTTTCCGTCACGTTCCGCCAGCCGGATGAACAGGCCCGCGATTTTGGTGTGGCGCTGTGCCGCCAGAAGCGCATAGCGCGTGCGGAACGCGGTATCGTCCTGGGGGATCGCGCTGAGGTAGCGCTTTAGTATCGCTTCCTCCAGGCCCGGGGCCAGATCCCGCCGCGCGTCCTGTAGCAGCGAGGCCAGATCATATTCCGGCGCCCCGATCCGCGCGCCCTGAACGTCGATCAGACCACAGCTTTGCAGGCCATCGCGCGCGGGCAGGTGGATCAAGTTGTCGAGGTGGAAATCGCGCAGCACCAGGGCGCTGCGGTCATCGGCGACCTCGTGCAGGGCCTCGGCCCAGAGGCGTGCGAATGCGTCGCGAAAACTGTCGGTGTCGGGTGCTGGGTTGACGCGGGGAGCGAACCAGTCGGCGAAGATCAGTGTTTCGGACAACAGGAACGCGCCATCATAGTCGGGCAGGGCGATATCGGTCGCATCCGCCGCTTTGTGCAGGTGGATGATAGTGTCGATGGCGGCGGTGTAAAGCTCTGCTTCGGACCGGCCAGCCAGCAGTTCTGTGCTGTAGGTGCGGTGGCCGAAATCTTCGGCCAGATAGAATCCGGCATCGGGATCGGACTGGTGGGTGTGCGGGGCCGACAGGCAAAGGCGGTTCAGGTGGTCTGCAACGCGGGTGAAGACGGGTTGATCGGGATCGCCGGGGGGCACTTGAACCAGCAACTGGCCGGACCCTTTCAGGCGGAAATATCGCCGTGGTGAGGCATCGGCGGGCAGCGGGTCGGCGACTGCGGTGATGCCATGGGCCGCAAGCCAGTCCTGGCGATCGGCGGTGCGTGGATCGTTCTGGTGGGATAACTCGGACATCGGGTGCCTTTTTCGCGTCGTGGCGCAGGGGACCACCGTGTCGCCCGGCTTGCAAGGGCGGCGCGGTCAGATCCGCACGATCTTCAGCCGCGTCTTCAGGTCGGTGCGGCAGAATGCGTGCAAAAAGCAGGTCTGTTCCGAGATATCCAGCATTTCCTGCGCGGTTTCTTCGCTTTCGCTGGTCTGCAAGAACACATGGGTTTCGATTGGGTCGGCGCTTCCGGCGACGCCGGTGTGGCCCGACGCCCCGCCAAGGCTGAAGTGGGTGTCCTGGACGATGCGGTATTCCGGCAGGTCCAGGTTCAGCATCGACACAAAGCGACCGAACTGGGTCATAAAGCAGAACCCGATGCCTGCGCTGATCAAAGAGACCGCATCGGGTGCGCGGCCATCTTCCGAGCTGAGGAACTGAAAGGCGGTGCCATGGGGCGAATACTGCATGTGGCGGATCGCCTTGATGCCGTCGTCGCGCATTTCAGCAATCGCACCGATGTTCAGTCGCCGGTTCTGATCATCGCTTAGGGATGAACCACCAGCGGCTGTTCCTTGCGCGACTTCTTTTTTCGGGGTCAGGCCGTCTGGCGCGACCAGCGGCAAGGTGCCTTCAACCGGACGCGCCGCCGCAAATCCAGCACCCGGATCGCCCTGCGCGGTCGAGGTCATTGGTTTCGCCTTCGCGGTGGCCAGCGCCGCCCCGTTCCGGTTCAGCCGAAACAGGCTGTCGGTTTGCCCGCGCATCAACCCGTTCAGCGGCGAGGCATAGGTGGCATCACGCAGAAAGTCGTGCAGCGCAGCATCGGATAGGTCGCAGTCAACCTCGACCCGCAGGTCGATATTCTCGGCGCCGCCGACCATGGTGCGGCGCTGCATTGACCCCTTCATGGTGTAGTAATTGTCCTGAACCAGGCGCAGCTTGCGAATGACCACGCCGCGTTGTTCGGCAAGTGATGTAATCTCGTTCATGAAGCTGGCGACCATGCCACAGGACAGGAAGGACAGCGGGCAGGGCGCGGCATCATACCCGTTAAGGTACGCCCCCTCGTCCGAGACCAGCCGCCACGTGCGCCCGCTGCGCGCCGAGGTGACCAGCGCCTCTTTCTGGAACCCAGACAGGGCGCGCACCCAGGTTCGCAGGGCGTCGCCCTTGCGGATTTCCGGGGCGGACAGGCCCATCGCTTCGGCGTTGGAAACCGCGAAGAACGGCGCGAGGCTGCTTGCGCCGATGATGTCGTCACCCAATTTGGCCATCTGGCGCATCCTCATGCGGTTTGTCGGCGGTGTGTCGGCGGTTGGCACCCGCGACCAAGGTTTATGATGGCGCAAAACTGCGCGGACTGCCCCTAATCATCGGTATAGCGTTTGGGGGCGGGGCCGCGGTATTTCTGGGTCAGCTCTTCGGGCACTTCGGACCCGTCGAACAGGAATGGCATGACGCCCCGGCGCAGCGATCTGCCGCGCATTGCGAGAATCTCGGCCTCAGACCGGGTGACACGCTGGCTCATCCGGCGGCCCCATTCGGCGAGGTGTCCGTAAAGCCTGTCAACCACGGCCCCATGCGTATCGTCTTTGGCAAGGTCGTGGAATTCCTCGGGGTCGGTTTCAAGATCAAACAGCATCGGGCGGAACCCGCCTTCGGCATGCATCAGCTTGAAGCGGCCATCAAAGACCATGAACAGGCGCGCATCACGCGGCGCGATGCCCAGTTTCGCGGCCTGCGGCGTCGCGGAATAGTCATATTCGCTGATCACGTAGTCCCGCCACTGCGGATCCTCACCACGCAGCCAGGGCACAAGTGAGCGCCCTTCGATAATGTGATCCGGGACGTCGCTGCCGGCGGCCTCGACAAAAGTGGCGGCCAGATCAATGGATTCAACCAGCGCCCGGCAGATGGTGCCGCGTGTCGCGTCGGCCTCGGGGCGGGGGTCATAGACGATCATCGGAATTCGGACCGATGGATCGTGGAACAGATCCTTCTCTCCCAGCCAGTGATCGCCCAGATAGTCGCCGTGGTCCGAGGTCAGTACGATCATCGTGTCGTCCAACCGTCCGGTGGTCTTCAGATGGTCCAGCAGCACGCCCAACTGGTCGTCGCATTGCTTGATCAGGCCCATATAGGCCGGGATTACTTTCTGGCGCACCTCGTCGCGCTGAAAGGCTTGCGCAATGCTGTTGTCCATATAGGCGCCAAAGACCGGATGCGGGTTGTCACGTTCGACATCGTGGCGGTTGGGGGCCGGGACGTGGTTGGCCCCGAACATGTTGTGATAAGGGGCCGGGACGATATAGGGCCAATGCGGTTTGATATAGCTGACGTGCGCGCACCACGGGGCATCGGCCTGGACAATAAATTCGATGGTCTTGCGCGTCAGCCAGGGTGTTTCGCTGTCCTCTTCGCGGATGTTGGCCGGTTTGTCAGCGTTCTTGAACATCCAGCCGCTGGCAACATCGCCATCCTCCGCGATCCCGGCATTTGCAAAATCCGCCCAGGGGTTTTCGGATGGATAGCCCTTCTGCTTGAGGTATTCGTTGTACGGGGATCGGCGTTCGTCATAAAACCCATCCGGCCCTTCGGCCCAAAGACCATCGTCGCGAACCCATGTGTCAAAGCCACATTCGGACTGGCGCGCGCCGATCTGGCTGTCGGGCGACAGGCCCAGGCGCGCCATGCCTTCTGCATCGGCTTTCATGTGGGTCTTGCCGATCAGCCAGCACTCCATCCCAGCGCGGCGCAGATGGTCGCCCAGCGTCTGTTCACCCACGCGCAAGGGAAACCCGTTCCACTGCGCCCCATGGCTGGAGGCATAGCGTCCGGTATAGAAACACATCCGCGATGCGCCACAGATCGGCGACTGCACATAGGCATTGGAAAACCGCACGCCCATTGCTGCCACGCGGTCGAAGTTCGGCGTATCCAGATGCGGATGCCCTGCGCAGGACAGATAGTCAAAGCGCAGCTGGTCGTACATGATGAACAGAATATTCAAGCGGTGTTCCCTGATGCTAAAATCCCCGTCGGCATTGGGCCGTTTTTGTGCCGAGGATCTACGGTTTCACCAGTCCCGGTCATGCCATCACAGCGGTACTTTTGCCGCCGTTTTTGATCCGTCGGCAACGATCGTCACACAGCCCCGTTCCAATAGCCATTGGCGGCCGCGACGGTGGCAAAATGAGTCGCCACGACCTGGCTGACCTGGATCAGCGCATCTGCGTCCTCGGAATAGATCGGTCGCATCCGGTCGCGTGCCTCGGCATCGGGCTGGGTAAGCTTGACACCCATCCGGGACAGTTTGACCGCCAGGTCATAGCCGTCCTGCGGCGTTTCGGTAATCAGCGATGGAAGCCAGGTCGACATGATATGTCCTTTGATGGTTTGGGATGTCCGATATGTTCGGATTGTGTTGAAAAACTCCGAAATCAGAGCGTCGCGGATTTCTTGCGAAAACCTATGAAGCGAAATAGTCGGAAAGCTTTGACCACGAGACAGCGCATGGCTGCGCGTGAGCGCATGTAGGCGATTTGGGCCGACCCCCGCGCCAAAAATTTAGGATCGGGCTGCATGGAAAGAAAAATCATCGTTCAGGCCCTAAAACGGAGTTTTTCAACACAATCTTCGCACAAGTGTCGGCCATTGGTTCGGGCAGCGCAATATCTGCCCGTCCGGGAATATCCGGTATGGCCAGAACATCACATGGCGCGGGCGCGATTTCAGGCGAAGGCGCCCGCGAAGCGAACAGGCCCTAGAGCATGGTCCATTTAATCTGCAACATATCCGGCAGCCTTGAAGAGGTTTCTGCATTCTTCTGGTGGAAAGAGGTCGCAGGTTTGTGCGACGGATTGGAACAGCGCGTCGAAGGTACGTGCTTTCAGCCGTCGCAGATGTGCTTTGAGCTTGGCGTATGCCATTTCGATAGGGTTCAGGTCGGGGCTGTAGGGCGGCAGGAAGAGGAGCCAGCTTCCCTGCGCTTTCAGGATGGCCTGTGCCTTTGCGGATTTGTGGGACGACAGGTTGTCAGCGATCACGACGTCACCTGGCTGCAAGGTCGGAACCAATTGGGTTTCAATGTATATGTCGAAGGCGGCGCGGTTCATGGGGCCGTCCAGAACCCAGGGTGCGCTGAGTTCATCCATCCGCAGCCCGGCGATGAAGGTTTGCGTGCGCCAGTGGCCGAAGGGCGCGTCCGCCTCAAGCCGAGTCCCCCGGAGGGATCGGCCCCGCAGGCGTGTCATCTTGGTGGTGACGGCGGTTTCGTCGATAAACACCAGCCTATGCGGCTCACGGCGCATCCTCGGCATCCGACGCCGCCACTCGTATCGCGCGGCGCGAACCCGTTTGCGCAGCCTTTCCGTTGCGATCAGCTATTTTTTTATATGTGAACCCAAGGCGATGAAGCAAGTGACGCGAGAGCATCGCCGGTGTGGCGATTAGGTCATGCTCCTGCTTCAACGCTTCGGCCAGCTCCGGCATGGTGATGTCCGGTTCAGCTTGCACGCGTAATTTCAACCACTCGGACGCCGCGTCCAACTTGCTGCGTCGAGGCCGTCCTTGAGGCGCAGCTTTCACGCCGCCGGTTCGCCTTTTGCGCTGCATGATCCGCACCGCGCTCGCGACCGATATCCGCAAACGCCGGGCCGCCTCATGGCAGGAAAGTCCTTCATCTACCAGCGCGACGACGCGCTCTCGAATGTCCAAAGACAGTGATTTCCCCATGATCCACCTCCACATTCGGTGAATCACAAAATCAGACCTCTGGGAATCCCATCGATTCAGATTTCAAGGACGGCGCTCTAGAACCCTCGGTCGTCAATCAGCGCCGTTGGTTTGGCAAAGCGGATCAGATCTTCGGGGTTCCGAATCTCGATCAAAGTGCCAACAACCTTGATCCCATGCGGCTCCAACCCCTTGAACGCGCGGCTCAAGTTTTCCGGGGTCATACCCAGGACCGAGGCCAGGCGGCGCTTTTCCATGGTCAGTTCGAAGGCGTCCGATCCGGCGGCTTTCCATTGCCGCAGAAGATAGTTTGCCAGCCGCTCACGCGAGGTGCGCAGTTTCAGATCCTTCGTGTTCTTGACGACGGAGCGATAGCATTGCGACAGCTCCGCCACGATGGACCGGGCGAATTGGGTGTCCTGGTCAAAGACGTGGCGTACGTCTTCGGAAGGCAGCAGGACAATGCGGCTTTTTTCCAGCGTGCGCGCAGACATCAGATAGGGCGCGTTTCTGATCGTGGCGGCAAGAATGAACGTAGATACGGCGCGCACCGTCGCAAGGCTGGTTTCCCGCCCGTTCCAGGATGAAAACAGATCGACCGAACCTGACACGACGATATGCAGGAAATCGGGGGTTTCGGCTTCGCTGATCAGGTCAATGCGCGGCGGAAAATTCTGCACATAGGACCCGCGCATCAGCGCCTCGAAGTTCGCGGGTTCCATGCCGCGAAACAGGTCGAGGTCGCGCAGGTCGTGTCTGTACGACTCGGTCATCTGTCGGGCCGCACCTTCCCCTTGGTTGGGAAAAACCATCACGGGCGGCTTGATAATTGTCAAGTGGCTGATTGACCGATGGGGTCATCGGATTTGACGTCCGCCAACGCGCCGCCTGACATATGTTTGTAACCCGTTTATTTTGCTGCATTTTTTCCGATCAATTGATTCAGATCAACCGGCCCTTCGGTCGCCGGACGCACATCCATTCCAACACGAAAGCAGCCGCCCCAAGGCTGCAAACTGTCGGAGGGACCGCGATGGAGCATCAGAACAAGGCCACAGTGCTGTGGTCAAATTTCCTGAACGTGAAGATGGTGCAGATCAGAACCTTCCACATGACGTGGTTTGCGTTCTTTTCGTGCTTTTTTGCCTGGTTCGGCATCGCCCCCCTGATGAGTGTTGTGCGAAACGAACTGAACCTGACGCCCGATCAGATCGGCTGGGCCATCATCGGATCGGTTTCGATGACGATTTTCGCGCGGCTGTTCATTGGCTGGCTGTGTGACCGGATCGGACCCCGCAAATCCTATACCTGGCTGCTGATCCTCGGGTCGCTGCCGGTGATGGGCATTGGTCTGGCTCAGACGTTCGAAACCTTCCTGCTGTTCCGGGTTCTGATCGGCTGTATCGGCGCGTCTTTCGTCATCACTCAATACCATACGTCGGTGATGTTCGCGCCCAACGTGGTCGGGCAGGCCAACGCCACCTCGGCCGGTTGGGGCAATCTGGGTGGTGGTGTTACGCAATTCGTCATGCCGCTGCTGTTTTCGGTCATGGTCGTGGGCTTCGGCTTTTCCGAGGCGATCGGCTGGCGCCTGTCGATGGTCGTGGTCGGGGTGATCATCTTCCTGACCGGCATCGGATACTACTTCCTGACGCAGGATGCGCCCGACGGCAATTTTGACGACCTGCGCGCGCAGGGGCGCATGGAGGAAAAGAAGAACGTCACCGGAAACTACATGCACGCCTTGAAGGACCCAAGGGTTTGGGTTCTGTTCGTGATCTACGGCGCGTGTTTCGGGATCGAACTGACGGTCAACAACGTCGCGGCCCTCTATTTCATGGACTACTTCGACCTGACGCTGGTGACGGCGGGGTTCGTTGCGGCCTCTTTCGGGCTGATGAACCTGTTTGCGCGCACATTGGGCGGCATCTTTGGCGACAACTTCGGTTCGCTCTGGGGTTTGAAGGGGCGGGCATTCTGGTTGTTTATCTGCCTGTTCTTTGAAGGCTGCGCGCTGATGCTGTTCAGCCAGATGCAGGTGCTGTTCCTGGCGCTGCCATCGCTGATCGTCTTTTCACTGTTCACCCAGATGGCCGAGGGGGCGACCTATTCCGTCGTGCCGTTCATCAACAAGAAGGCCCTGGGCGCCGTTGCGGGCGTGGTCGGGGCGGGCGGAAACGCTGGCGCGGTTCTGGCCGGTTTCCTGTTCAAGAACGTCATCGACTGGTCCGACGCGTTCCTGATCCTTGGCGTCGTCGTCACCTGCGCGTCGTTCCTGGCCTTCTTCGTCCGGTTCTCGACCCGTCAGGAAGACGAGGAGCGCGCGAATTTCGCCGCCGCCAATATCGAGACTTTGCGCGCGCGCAGCCAAGGCCAATGCCGCGCTGGAAGAAGGGCTGTCGGCGATCTCGGCAAGGGACGGCAGCGCAAAACCGGCTGAATGACATATCGGCGGGCCAGCCCGGCCCGCCACAACCCTCATCCAGGAGAATGCGTGTGGGACAAGATCTGAGGAACTGGAACATCGAGGATGACGCCTATTGGTCATCGACCGGGCGGGCGATTGCAACGCGCAACCTGTGGATTTCGATCCCGTCGCTGCTGTGCGGATTTGCGGTCTGGCTGTACTGGGGGATCATCACCGTCCAGATGCTGAACCTCGGCTTCGCGTTCGAGAAATCCGATCTGTTCACGCTGGGCGCCATCGCGGGTTTGACCGGGGCAACTTTGCGCATCCCCTCGACCTTCTTCATCCGCATCGCGGGCGGGCGCAATACCATCGTCTTCACCACCGCCCTGCTGATCATTCCAGCGGCTGGCGCGGGGCTTGCGTTGCAGGACCCGGATACGCCGCTGTGGTATTTCCAGATCCTGGCGTTCCTGTCGGGGATCGGCGGGGGCAATTTCTCATCCTCGATGTCGAACATCAGTTTCTTCTACCCGAAGAAAATCCAGGGCTATGCGCTGGGGATGAACGCGGGTCTGGGCAACTTCGGCGTGACCACCATGCAGATCCTGATCCCGCTGGTGATGACATTCGGCCTGTTTGGCGGCGAAAGCCGTACGCTGGTCAACACCTCTGGCACATTGATCGGGAAAATCCCCGCGGGAACCGAGACCTATATTCAGAACGCGGGCCTGATCTGGCTGGTGTTCCTGATCCCGCTGGCCATCATCGGCTGGTTCGGCATGAACAATATCCGGGATGAACATGTCTCGCCCAATATCCCGAACCCGATCGGAGCGTTCGCAACGATCACCGGGATGCTGCTAATCGGCTTTGTCACGGCGGCGATTGGCTTGTGGTTGCTTTTGCCGACAACGGCTTCCGGGCTCCCAACCTCGGGCATCGGTCTGTCGAAATGGATCGTGTTGCCCATCGTCATCGCGCTGACCGTGCTGGGCCTGAAGATGATCCCCGGCGCCGTCGGGCAGAACCTGGGCCGTCAGTACCGGATCTTCGGCAACAAACACACCTGGGCGATGACGGTGATCTATACCATGACCTTCGGGTCGTTCATCGGCTATTCGGCGGCACTGGCGCTGACCATCAAGGTCGTATTCGGCTTCAGCCATGTCCCGGTTGAGGGCGTCATGACCCACGATATGGTCAATCCGAACGGGCCATCGGCCCTGATGTTCGCTTGGATGGGGCCATTCATCGGCGCCCTGATCCGCCCGATTGGCGGCATGATGGCGGACAAGCTGGGCGGAGCAAGGGTCACGCAATGGATCTCTATCGTGATGGTCGCCTCGGCCCTTGGCGTCGCCTACTTCATCCAGGCGGCCTATGCCTCGGCCACGCCCGAGCAGTATTTCTATCCATTCCTCGGGCTGTTCCTGATCCTGTTCGCCGCCACCGGAATCGGCAACGGATCGACCTTCCGCACCATCGCCGTGGTGTTTGACAAGGAACAGGCGGGCCCCGCCCTGGGCTGGACTGCGGCGGTTGCGGCTTATGGCGCGTTCATCATCCCGAAGGTGTTCGGCGAACAGCTGAAGGCAGGCCACCCCGAATACGCGCTTTACGGGTTTGCGATCTTCTATGCGGTCTGCATCGCCATCAACTGGTGGTTCTACCTGCGGCCCAATGCCTACGTGAAAAACCCCTGATCCAGACGCCAGCCTGTCCCGGCCAATCGGCGCCGGGGCAGGGCATTTTCACCCGGAGACACTGACATGAGCCACCTCCTCGACAGATTGAACTTCCTCCAGTCAAACGAACTGGAAACATTCTCGGACGGGCATGGGCACGTGACCCGTGAAAACCGCGATTGGGAAGACACTTATCGCAATCGCTGGCGGCACGATAAAGTTGTCCGTTCGACCCATGGGGTAAACTGCACAGGCTCTTGCAGTTGGAAGATCTACGTCAAATCCGGGATCGTGACCTGGGAAACCCAGCAAACGGATTACCCGCGCACCCGCGCCGACCTGCCGAACCATGAACCGCGCGGCTGTGCGCGAGGCGCGAGCTACAGTTGGTACCTTTACAGTGCGAACCGGGTGAAGAACCCGCTGGTACGGGGGCGGCTGATGAAAGTCTGGCGCAAACTGCGCGAGACGTTGGAGCCGATCGAGGCCTGGACCAAGCTGCAATCTGACCCGATCCTGCGCGCGTCCTATGTTGAAACCCGCGGCAAAGGCGGCTTCGTGCGCGCAACCTGGGACGAAGCGACCGAGATCACCGCCGCCGCCAATGCCTATACCGCAAAAACCTATGGTCCTGACCGGGTGTTCGGCTTTTCGCCGATCCCGGCCATGTCGATGGTCAGCTATGCCGCCGGGTCGCGCTACCTAAGCCTGATGGGCGGTGTCTGCATGTCATTCTATGATTGGTACTGCGATCTGCCGCCAGCGTCCCCGATGACATGGGGCGAGCAAACGGATGTTCCCGAAAGCGCCGACTGGTACAACTCGGGCTATCTGTTGTTGTGGGGGTCAAACGTGCCGCAGACACGGACCCCCGACGCGCATTTCTATACCGAGGCACGCTATAAAGGCACAAGATCCGCCGTCATCTGCCCGGATTATTCCGAGGCCGCGAAATTCGGCGATGTCTGGCTGAATGCAAAACAGGGCACGGATGCAGCGCTGGCGATGGCCTTCGGCCACGTGATCCTGCGCGAATTTCATCTGGATCGGCAGGCCGAGTATTTTGAGGATTACACCCGCAAGTACTCAGATTTTCCGATGCTGGTGCGACTGGACGAAAAGGACGGGCGCTTTGTGCCGGGCCGGTTCCTGCGCGCCGATGATCTGGACGACAAACTGGGCGAGGCGAATAACCCGGAATGGAAGACCGTCGCCTATGATGAGCTTTCGGACAGCCTGGTCGCGCCGAACGGATCAATCGGCTACCGCTGGGGCGAAGACGGAGAGTGGAACCTGGAGGAACGCGCCTGCGATTCCACGACCCGGCTGAAGATGTCGCTGGTTCTGGAAGAAGATCAGGACTCGGTCATCGGCGTCGATTTCCCCTATTTCGGTGGCGAGGCGGTCGGGCAGTTCAAGACCGACGCCACGCACCCCGACATTCTGACCCGCAGCGTCCCGGTCAAGAAAATCAAAACCGCCGGGGGTGAGATTGCAGTCGCGACGGTATTTGACCTGTTCTGCGCCAACTATGGGCTGGACCGGGGATTGGGCGGCGACTGGGTGACCAGCGATTATTCCGACGACATGCCCGGAACGCCCGCCTGGGCGGAAAAGATCACCGGGGTTCCTGCGGACAAGATCATCCACGTCGCGCGCGGATTTGCCGACAACGCCGAAAAGACCAAAGGCAAGTCGATGATCATCATCGGTGCGGCGATGAACCACTGGTTCCACATGGATATGAACTATCGCGGTGTCATCAACATGCTGGTGATGTGCGGCTGCGTCGGGCAATCGGGCGGCGGCTGGGCGCATTACGTGGGGCAGGAAAAGCTGCGCCCGCAAACCGGCTGGCAACCGCTGGCCTTCGCGCTGGACTGGAACCGCCCGCCACGGCACATGAACTCAACCTCCGCCTGGTATGCACATACGGATCAGTGGCGTTACGAGACGCTGAAGGCAGACGAGATTCTGTCACCAACTGCGCCCGAGGGCGATTGGGACATCAGCCTGATAGACTATAACATCCGGGCCGAACGCATGGGCTGGCTGCCCTCGGCGCCGCAGCTGAAAACCAACCCGTTGGACGTCGCAAAGGCCGCCGCAGATGCGGGCAAAGAGGTTCCGGCCTATGTGGCCGAAAATCTGAAATCAGGTGATCTGGAAATGGCCTGCGAAGACCCGGACAACCCGGCCAACTGGCCGCGCAACCTGTTTGTGTGGCGCTCGAACCTGCTGGGATCATCGGGCAAGGGGCATGAATACTTCCTCAAGCATCTGCTGGGCACCGATCATGGCGTCATGGGCAAGGATCTGGGCGAAGACGGCGGACAATTGCCCAAAGAGGCCAGGTGGCATGATGAGGCGCCACGCGGAAAGCTTGATCTGCTGGTGACCATCGACTTTCGCATGTCCACCACAGCGGTTTATTCGGACATCGTTCTGCCAACGGCCAGTTGGTACGAAAAGGACGACATGAACACGTCCGACATGCACCCGTTCATCCACCCGTTACAGGCGGCGGTTGATCCGGCTTATGAAAGCAAATCGGACTGGGAAATCTTCAAGGCGATCGCGAAGAAGTTTCAAGAGATCGCTCCGGGGTATCTGGGCAAGGAAACCGACATTGTCGCGCTTCCGATCCTGCATGACACCCCTGCCGAGATTGCTCAGGATCAGGTCAAGGACTGGAAGAAGGGTGAATGCGATCTGATCCCCGGCAAGACCGCCCCGGCCTTTGTGGCGGTCGAACGGGACTATTCCGCGATCTATGACCGGTTCACGGCCCTTGGGCCGATGCTGGACAAGCTGGGCAATGGCGGCAAGGGGATCACCTGGAACACCCAGGACGAGATTGACAATCTTGCAGCACTGAATGGCGTTCAACTGGACGGGGCGGCGGCGGGCAGGCCGAAGATCGAAACCGCGATTGATGCCTGCGAAGTGATCCTGATGCTGGCGCCCGAAACCAACGGCAACGTGGCCGTGAAAGCCTGGGAAGCGCTGGAGAAAGCCACCGGACGCGATCACGCGCATCTGGCCGAGGGTGAGCATGGTAACAAGATCCGCTTCCACGACATCGCCGCCCAGCCGCGCAAAATCATCTCGTCGCCGACATGGTCGGGCATCGAAAGTGACAAGGTCAGCTATAACGCCGGCTATACCAACGTGCACGAGCTGATCCCTTGGCGCACGCTGACGGGGCGGCAACAGCTTTATCAGGATCACCTTTGGATGCGTGCGTTTGGCGAAGGCCTCATGTCGTATCGCCCGCCGGTCGACCTCAAGACGATCACGGCGGATGTGCAGGATGCGGGCGATACCCTGGTCCTGAACTTCATAACCCCGCACCAGAAATGGGGCATCCATTCGACCTATACCGACAACCTGCTGATGCTGACGCTGAACCGGGGCGGCCCTGTGGTCTGGTTGAGTGAGAATGACGCCAAATCCGTCGGCATCGCCGACAATGACTGGGTCGAAGCCTATAACATCAACGGTGCGCTGACTGCGCGGGCTGTGGTCAGCCAGCGGATCAAGGATGGCACCGTCTTCATGTATCACGCGCAGGAAAAGATCGTGAATACGCCGGGGTCCGAAAAGACCGGAAACCGGGGCGGCATCCACAACTCGGTCACCCGCGCAACGCTGAAGCCGACGCATATGATCGGCGGCTATGCGCAGCAATCTTACGGCTTCAACTATTACGGAACCGTCGGGTCGAACCGGGACGAATTCGTCGTCGTTCGAAAAATGAACAAGGTCGATTGGCTTGATGCCGAAAAGGCCTGGCAACCCACCAAAGAGGAGGCAGCGACATGAGAATCCGCGCGCAAATCGGCATGGTGCTGAACCTCGACAAATGTATCGGCTGCCACACCTGTTCTGTCACCTGCAAGAACGTCTGGACCAGCCGGGACGGCGTCGAATACGCATGGTTCAACAACGTCGAAACCAAACCCGGCACCGGGTATCCGACCGATTGGGAAAACCAGGCGCGCTGGAAAGGCGGGTGGGAGCGGACGAAATCCGGCAAGCTCCAACCCCGGCAGGGCGCAAAATGGCGCATCCTGTCCAACATCTTCGCCAACCCCAACATGCCCGAGATCGACGATTATTATGAACCCTTCGATTTCGACTATGACCATCTGAAATCCGCGCCCGAACTGGAGGCGTTCCCGACGGCGCGCCCACGCTCAAAAATCACCGGAGAGCGGATTCAGAAGATCGAAAAGGGCCCCAACTGGGAGGAGATTCTGGGCGGCGAATTCTCCAAACGTTCAGAGGACTACAATTTTGAGGGGATCGAAAAGCAGATCTACGGGGAATACGAAAACACCTTCATGATGTATCTGCCCCGGCTGTGCGAACACTGCCTCAATCCAACATGCGTCTCGTCCTGCCCGTCCGGCGCGATTTATAAGCGCGAAGAAGACGGCATCGTGCTGATCGACCAGGAAAAATGCCGCGGCTGGCGGATGTGCGTCAGCGGCTGCCCTTACAAGAAGGTCTATTACAACTGGTCGACCGGTAAATCCGAGAAATGCACCCTGTGTTACCCCCGGATCGAAAGCGGCAATCCCACCGTCTGTTCGGAAACCTGCGTCGGGCGCATCCGCTATCTGGGCGTCATGCTCTACGATGCCGACAAGATCGAAGAAGCCGCCAATATGGAGGACACGCAAGACCTCTATGACGCGCAGCTGGGCGTGTTCCTTGATCCCAATGATCCGGTGGTGATCGAAACCGCGCGAGCCGATGGCATTCCCGAAGACTGGATTAAGGGCGCGCAGGAAAGCCCGATCTGGAAGATGGCGATGGAATGGAAAGTCGCCTTCCCGCTGCACCCGGAATACCGCACCCTACCGATGGTCTGGTACATCCCGCCGCTGTCACCGATCCAGAACGCCGCCGAGGCGGGCGCGATCGGGACCGAGGCCGGGATGCCCGACGTCAGGAACCTGCGCATACCGGTTCGTTACCTTGCCAATATGCTGACGGCGGGGGACGAAGCGCCGGTGATCAGCGCGCTGGAACGAATGCTGGCGATGCGATCCTACATGCGCTCCAAAACGGTCGAAGGCGTGATCGACGAAGGCATTGCGGCCCGCGTCGGGCTGTCGGGCCGGGTGATCGAGGACATGTACAAAATCATGGCCCTTGCGGATTACGAAGACCGTTTCGTGATCCCGACGACGCACCGCGAACAGGTGGAAGACGCCTATGACCTGCGGGGCGGCTGCGGCTTCACCGATAGTAACGGTTGTTCCACCGGCACCTCCAAAGGGTCGCTGTTCGGTGGCTCCAGCAAACCGCTCAAGATGCCGACGGAGGTACAATAGCATGGACCGCACCCTCAAATCGCTATCGCTGATCCTCAGCTATCCGACTCGCGAGTTGCAGCACGCGATGCCCGAGATCGGCGCCGTTCTGGTGTCAGACAGCCGGTTGACGGCAGCGGCCCGGCGGGCGCTGCGCCCGCTGGTCGATGATCTGGCGCAGCGCGACATTTATGCGTTGCAGGAAACCTATGTCATGCTGTTTGATCGGTCGCGCACCCTGTCGCTGAACCTGTTCGAACATGTGCATGGCGAAAGCCGGGACCGCGGCGGCGCGATGGTGTCGCTGGTGGAAACCTACAGGGCAGGTGGGTTTGATCCGGCCACCTCGGAACTGCCGGATCATCTGCCGGTGCTGCTGGAATTTCTGGCAACCCGGCCATTTGGCGAGGCACAGGAAACTCTGGCAGATGCGGCCCATATCTTTGATGCGCTGAAAACGCGGTTGACCCGCCGCGAAAGCAGCTATGGGGCCGTGTTTGCCAGCCTTTTACAACTCGCCGGGGCCAGACCCGACAAGGAGGCTGTCGCCGAGATGCTGGCGTAGCCCGACGACGATCCAACCGACCTGGAGGCACTGGATGAGGTCTGGGAGGATTGCGAAGTGCTGTTCGGTCCTGATCCAAACGCCGGATGCCCGCAGGTGCGTGAGATGCTGTCGCAGATGGATATCCCCGTCACCCCCGCACCCCAACACGCCGCAGAATAAGAGAAGGAAAAGACATGTTCTGGAACTTCGACATTGACTATTTCATCTTCGGGATCATGCCCTACATCGCGCTGACCGTGCTGATTGTCGGCAGCATTGCGCGGTATGAGCGTGATCCGTTCACCTGGAAATCCTCGTCCAGTCAGCTGTTGCGCCGCAAGCAACTGGTCTGGGGCTCGATCCTGTTTCATGTCGGGATTATCACGGTGTTCGGGGGCCATCTGATCGGCCTGTTCACACCGATTGCCGTGCTTGACGCGCTTGGCATCCCCCATACCCTGAAACAATGGATGGCCGTGGTTCTGGGCGGCACGGCGGGGATCATCGCACTGATCGGGGCCACGATGCTGATCCACCGCCGCGTGTTCGATCCACGCATCTGGCGGCACACCAGCTTTGCGGACATCGGCATTCTGGTGCTGATCTGGCTGCAACTTCTGATTGGCCTAGGGACGATCTTCCTGACGTTGCAGCATATGGACGGCGCGGAAATGGTCCGCTTCATGACCTGGTCGCAAAGCGTGATCGTGCTGAACCTGAATGCCTGGGCGATGGTCGTGGATGTGCACTGGCTTTACAAAACGCACATCTTTCTGGGCCTGCTGATCACCATGCTGTTCCCGTTCACGCGGCTGGTACACATGATCTCGGGCTTTGCAGCACCGTTCCGGTTCCTGCTGCGCCCGGGCTATCAGGTGGTCCGCTCGCGCCGGCAAACGGCGCTGCCCAAGCGGCGCGATCCCAAAACCACACCAGCGGAGTGATCGCCATGCACGCAGGTTTGTTCCCCGACCTCATCATCAACGGAGAGGTGGTGCCCCATGACCAGGTCGCCGCCGAAACGCAGAACCACGAAGCGCCCAAAGGCAAACCCGGCATTGCCTGGCGCAAGGCCGCGAACGCGGTCGCGATCCGCACGCTTCTGTTGCAGGAATCCCGTTCGCGCGGATTGGTCCCCCAGTGTCAGGAGGTTGCCCCGGGCCGCTTTGAAACAGAAGAAGAGGCGCTGATCCGGGGCCTGCTGGAACAGGAGGTCGCGGTCGCGCAACCGCCCGACTCTGATATCCGGGCTGAGTGGGCGCGCGATCCAACACGCTTTCGCACGCCACCCTTGTGGGAGGTTTCGCATATCCTGTGCGCCTGCGATCCGCGCGATGACGCCGGGCGTGACAAAGCGCTGATCCGGGCCAAAACCATTGCTGGCATGGCCGCGAATGATCCCAAGGGATTCGCGACATTGGCAGCACGCGAAAGCGATTGCGGTTCCAAGTCGTCGGGCGGCGCGCTTGGGCAGCTTGGCCCCGGTGATACAGTGCCCGAGTTCGAAGCCGCATTGCGCAGCCTGACAGAGGGCGACATCACGGCCGAGCCGGTTTTGACCCGCCATGGCTATCACGTCATCCGGCTGGATGCGCTTGCGCAAGGCAGGGTCCTGACGTTCGAGGCTGTTCGCCCCAGGATTGCTGAAGCCATGGAAAAGGCCACATGGGCCGATTGTGTTGAAAAACTCCGTTTTAGGGCCTGAACGATGATTTTTCTTTCCATGCAGCCCGATCCTAAATTTTTGGCGCGGGGGTCGGCCCAAATCGCCTACATGCGCTCACGCGCAGCCATGCGCTGTCTCGTGGTCAAAGCTTTCCGACTATTTCGCTTCATAGGTTTTCGCAAGAAATCCGCGACGCTCTGATTTCGGAGTTTTTCAACACAATCGGCCAAAACCGCGCGCGCCTTTGTCGACCGATTGATCGGGGCGGCGGATATTCAAGGCGCCGATTTCAACATCGCCTGAGCATGGGGGGACCTTGACCATGGCACAGGAAATAAAGCGATTGGCGCTGACCGGGCCGGTTGGTTCATCTGAAGGCGTTATTCTGGAAAACGCGCTTGCCCCGCGGATTGCGAACACCCGCCCAAATGGCGCGGGTCATGCAGCCGTTCGGTTTCAATTGCCGACCCGCCACCCCCTCGATCCAATGCGTGCGGCATCCCGGTGTTAGCCGACATTCTGGCCCGAAACGCGCAGTGGTCCGCAAACAGGAACGCGCAGGAACCGGGGTATTTCGCCCGGCTGGCAACCCGCCAATCGCCCGAGTTCTTCTGGATCGGCTGTTCGGACAGCCGCGTTCCGGCCAATGTCGTCGCGGGCCTCGACCCCGGTGAGGTCTTCGTACATCGCAACGTCGCCAACGTGATCCATTCAAGCGACATGAACATGCTGTCGGCGCTGGAATTTGCCGTCGATGCGCTGAGTATCCGTGAAATCATCGTATGCGGACACTATGGCTGTGGCGGAGTTGCCGCAGCAACGCAGGACCTGCCGCATGGGCTGGCGGATCATTGGCTGGAGCCGATCCGACGGCTTGCGCGGGCCTATGCACTCGACCTTGCGCGGACGGATACGGAAGAGGCGCTGCGCGACCGGCTTGCCGAACTCAACGTCGCCGAAGGGGTGCGCCGCGTTGCCGAAACACCGATTATTCAGCGTGCCTGGCAAAACGGCGTCGGCATTCGGGTTCACGGGTTGATCTATGGGCTGATTGTGTTGAAAAACTCCGAAATCAGAGCGTCGCGGATTTCTTGCGAAAACCTATGAAGCGAAATAGTCGGAAAGCTTTGACCACGAGACAGCGCATGGCTGCGCGTGAGCGCATGTAGGCGATTTGGGCCGACCCCCGCGCCAAAAATTTAGGATCGGGCTGCATGGAAAGAAAAATCATCGTTCAGGCCCTAAAACGGAGTTTTTCAACACAATCGGCTGAAAGACGGGCTGCTGCGCGATCTGGATTGCACGCTGGGTCCGGGCCATTTCCTGCAAGGGTCCGACTGAGGCCGGGGCGGGCAATGGCAGACCCCACCAACAGCTTGCGTGATGCCAAAGGGGCCGCGTCCGGGCCTGATCTGGATCAACTGCCCTATGGCATCTCTGGGTCACAAGTGGCCTATGAACGGGGCCTCCTGCTGCACACGCGGGATCGCGGTGCGGGTAGGGGGCTTGCGATAAACAACTAACACGCCGTTGATCAGATCGACGGCGGACAGATTTTGGGACGGCAATGACCGACAGATACCATTCCTACCTGGGCCGCAACGTTCCCCGCTATACCAGCTATCCGACCGCACCGCATTTTTCCCAATCGGTCGGCGACCGGGATTACGCGGCGTGGCTGGCGGATCTGGACGTGGACGCGGCGATATCCCTCTACCTCCATGTTCCGTTTTGTCGACAGCTTTGCTGGTACTGTGGCTGCAATATGAAGCTGGCAAAACGCGACGCCCCGGTTGCGCAATACGCCCGCACGCTTGTGCAGGAGGTTGACCTGCTGGCGTGGCACTTGCCCGGACGGATGACCATCTCGCACCTGCATTGGGGCGGTGGCACGCCCACGGCGCTGGTGCCCGAGGATCTGGCGCGGGCCATGGACGCGGTGCACCGCCGGTTCCGGGTTCTGCCCGATGCGGAGCTTGCCATCGAAAGTGACCCGCGCACCCTGACCAGCGCCATGATCAGCCGGATTGGGCAGTTGGGCTTCACTCGCGCAAGCTTTGGCGTGCAGGAATTCGATCCACGGGTACAGAAGGCGATCAACCGGATCCAACCGCCCGCGATGGTGCAGAAATCCGTCGACGGTCTGCGCGCCGCCGGGGTCGGGGGCATCAACTTCGACCTGATCTATGGCTTGCCGTATCAGAGCGTTGAAACCCTGCTGGGAACAATCAACATCTGCGCTGGCATGCGGCCTGACCGGATTGCCCTGTTCGGCTATGCGCATGTGCCCTGGATGGCCAAGAAACAACGGCTGATTGACGAAGCCGCCTTGCCCGGCCCAAGCGCACGCCTTGCCCAGGCCAATGCCGCCGCCGAGGCGCTGAAACAGGCCGGATATGTCGCCATCGGGCTGGATCACTTTGCCCTTCCATCGGACGCAATGGCCAAGGCCGCCAAGGCCGGTCATCTGAGGCGCAATTTCCAGGGCTATACCACCGACCGGGCCGAAACCATGCTGGGTGTCGGGGCAACGTCAATCGGGCAGACGCCGTCGGGCTATGTCCAGAACCTGTCGGAAACCGGTGCCTGGGCGCGCGCCGTTACGATGGGCCGATTGCCGGTCGGAAAGGGCATCGCCCTGACAGGGCAGGATCGTCTGCGCGGTTATGTCATCGAACAACTGATGTGTTCGGGCGCGGTGGACCTGGCCCAGGCCGCCCGTCGGTTCGAGGCACCCGGCAACTGGTATCGCATCCATGAAGCAAAGCTGGCCGAATTTGAGCGTGACGGCCTGATCACCCGACGCAACGACCAGATCACCGTTACCCCGCTGGGATTGCCGGTCGTGCGTGTCGTCGCGGCAACATTCGATGCTTATCTGGCCGAAGGCGCGGCACGCCACGCCGTCGCCGTCTGAAACACAACCGCAGGCCGCGCGTAGCCAGTGAGGGGACCGTGCCAGCGCTGAAATTGATGCACGAGATTGTCCCGTATCCGCATGGTCGCTCAGACATGACCTGCAATGCTATTTCTCTACGACCGCCAACCCCAGCTTTGACGCGACATCGGGCAGATGCGCCAAAAGAAAACCCTGGAATTCCCTGACGATTGGGCTGTGTGTCCGGCCCCCATGCATCAGCAGGCTGATTTCCCTGTCACAGGTCCTGTGCTCCATCGGAATCGCCACCAGAGGTTCCGCCAATTGGCGCGTCGCCAGCCCGGGCAAGACTGTGTACCCCAACCCTGACTGAACCATGGCAAACAAAGACGAGACATTTCGCGCAGAAAGCTTGCTGTCAGCATGCAACGCCTGAGCCATCGGAGAGTCTATGTCTTTGAGCGTTTCATTGGCGATCAGTTCTGATCCGTCCAGATCTTTCCAGCGCAATGGCCCGTCACTTGACGCCAGACGCGAACTTGAAAGACACACGACATGCAATCGATCCTTAAAAAGCGCCGTTTTTTGCAGCGCTTGTTCCGAAGGCGCCGGTCCGGCGATTCCCAGATCAGAATGCCCGCGTTCGATCATTTTATGGACACTCACGCTGTCGCTGTCTGTCACCTCAACCTCAGCACTGTGATGTCGCGCCATGAAATCGCGCAACAGATTTGGTAAAATCAACGCTGCGACAGATGGGACCGACGCAATCCGCAACCGCCCGGAATAGCCCTTGGCGTAGTCAGAGATAAGCTCCTGAAGCCGATCGTTTTCCCGCAACAACTCCTCGGCCCGGTCGCGCACATATCGACCCAGATTTGTAAGTTCCTTCTTTCGATCCGTCTCAAACAGGGCACCGCCCAACTGGCCTTCAAGCTGCGCAAGTTTCATCGACAGCGCGGATTGAGTGCGCCCAAGTTCTTCGGCGGCATCTTTCAGACCGCCATGGCGGCTGATCACAACGAATGCGCGAAGAAGGTCCAGTTTTATCATACGGCCATCACTTCAGAAAACCTGAAATTTCTTTCAATAGTATTCGATTGCTTGATGTACGGTCGCTTGAATAGATAATCAACAGCGGATTCTGACTCACATTCAAACTCGATGACATCAAGCAACTCCGTAGGGCATCGACATCGAAGGATTCAGAGTGCTGTAGCCGAACATCCAACCAAAAAAGGGCAGCTGCTGCCCCACGTTTACCAACAGGAGAATACCATGAAGAACGCACTATTAGCAGGCGCGCTTTGCACAATGCTCGCCCCAGGCGTCGCGATGGCAGACGAATGTGGTGACGTTTCCGTCGCCGATATGAACTGGGCATCCGGGGCAATCATCACCCGGATTACCGAATTTCTGATGGTTCAGGGCTATGGTTGTGACGTGACACTTGTGCCTTCGGCCACGACAACCTCGGTCGCATCGCTTGCGGAAAAAAATGAACCTGACGTCGTGCCGGAATTGTGGGTCAACTCTGCACCTCTGTTCCTGAAACTGGAAGCCGAAGGAAAGGCCCAGGTCGCCGCCAACGTCTTTTCAGACGGCGGCGTAGAAAATTGGTGGGTGCCGGATTACCTGGTCGAAGCGCACCCGGAGCTTGCGACGATCGAGGGCATTCTGGCCAACCCAGAACTGGTCGGCGGACGTTTCCACAATTGCCCGGACGGCTGGGGATGTCGGACTGCGAATGATAACCTGGTGCAGGCCTTTGATTTCGAAGGCAAGGGCATGGAGGTTTTCAACCACGGCTCTGGCGAAACGCTCGCCGCTGCGATGGCGTCAGCCTATGAAGCGAAAGAACCGTTCTTTGGGTATCAATATGGTCCGTCCGCTGTTCTGGGACGCTATAACATGGTTGCCGTCGATATGGGTCCGTACAACGCCGACATCCACGCCTGCAACCAGACGGCTGACTGCGCGACGCCCGGCATCTCGGCCTACCCATCAGCGCCGGTTCTGACCGTTGTGACAACTGACTTTGCGACCAATAAGCCCGACGTTTATGAGCTGGTCAAAAACATCAGCTTCACGTCAAATGACGTCAGCCGCCTGTTGGCCTGGCAGGAAGAAAACAGCGCGTCATATGAAGAGGCCGCCGTGTATTTCCTGACCCAGAACAAGGACACATGGATGGGTTGGGTGAATGAAAGTGCGGCTGAAAAGCTTGGCACCCTGTTCAACTAAACCAAAACAAGGCGGGGCGATCCCAAGCGGATCGCCCCTCTTACCCAGGGCGGGCAAAATCAACCTATGGCGACCTACGATTTTATCTTTGATTGGCTGGGCCTGAGGGACTGGTGCGGTGCCCGCGACACCGGTAGCGCCCCCATGACCATGGCAGAGCTGCTGGCAGGGGGCAAAAAGACCACCGTTGATGCCGGTGCGGGCCTCAGCCTTGGTGATGTTTGGAATGTTCCGCCGCCCTCTTTGGACAATCTGAACGAGGCTTGCCCGGCCATAGCGCGCACCCGTGACATGACCGAAGCGGTGGAATACGGCTTTATCGCGGGCAAAGACCCGCTGAATGTCGTTTTGGACCCAATGACTCAGCCGCTAAGCTGGCTTCTTGATGGTGCGCTGGCCCTGGCCGAGGCGACGCCTTGGTGGGTCACAATCATAGTGCTGTCGCTGGTGGTGTTCTGGGCGTCTCGGTCCTGGCGTCTTGTGTCCCGTGTGGCTGCAATTCTGTTTTTTCTGACCATCATCGATCACTTCGATTTTGCCATGCAGACCTTGTCGATAATCTTTGTCTGCGCCGCGCTGTGCGTTCTGTTTGGTGTGCCGATTGGCATTGCCATGTCGCGCAATGACAGGTTGCAAAAGATCATCATCCCGATCCTGGATATGCTGCAAACGCTGCCGACATTTGTGTATCTGATCCCGCTGATTTTCCTGTTCTCGGTCACAGAATCCAAGCTCTATGGGATTGCGATCATTCTTTACGCAATCGTGCCCGTCATTCGCCTGACTGATTTGGGCATTCGATTGGTTGACCGCGAAGTGATCGAGGCCGCAGACGCCTTCGGCATGACAAAGCGGCAAAAACTCTTCGGGGTGCAGATCCCGCTTGCCCTGCCCAACATCATGGCAGGTGTGAACCAAACGATCATGATGGCCCTTGCATTGGTCGTCATCGCATCGCTCGTGTCTGCGCCGGGTCTTGGTGTTCTGGTCCTTCGCGGCATTCGGAATTTGGAACTTGGGGTTGGTCTGGTCGCCGGTATGGGCATCGTCCTGATTGCGATCATGCTGGATCGCGTCACCAAAGAAGCCCTGGCGCGTGTGAATGCAGCCAACTCCGTTCAGCGACACTAAAGGACCGGGCGATGACCAAAGAGGCGAGCATCTCCGTCCGGGAGCTTTACAAGATTTTCGGGGCAAACCCGCAGCAAGCACTGGACCATGTCCGCGCTGGCATGGGAAAGACCGAGCTTATGGCCAGGCACAAGCAGGTTCTTGGCCTCAGGAATATCAACGTCGATATGCAGGGCAGTGAAATCACCGTAATCATGGGGCTTTCCGGGTCCGGAAAGTCGACACTGATCCGCCATTTCAATCGCTTGATCGAACCGACCGCGGGCGAAATCATAATCGATGGCGAAAATGTACTGGCCTATGACGAAGACCGCCTTCGCAAGATGCGCCGAACCCGCATGTCGATGGTCTTCCAGCACTTCGCGCTATTGCCGCACCGCTCGGTTCTGGACAACGCCGGCATGGCTCAGGCTGTGCGTGGAGTTGGCAAAAGTGACTACGAAAAAGACGCGGCAACCTGGCTGGACCGCGTCGGTCTGGGCGGGCAAGGTCATCAGTTTCCACACCAGTTGTCGGGCGGAATGCAACAGCGTGTTGGTATCGCGCGGGCGCTGACGTCAAATGCGCCGATCATGTTGATGGATGAGGCGTTTTCCGCACTCGACCCGCTTATTCGCACGGATATGCAGAACCTTCTTCTGGAACTTCAGACAGAGCTGCACAAAACCATCGTCTTCATCAGTCACGATCTGGATGAGGCGATGAAACTGGCCGATCATCTTGTTATCTTGAAAGACGGGGCGGTGGTCCTGCAAGGGGAGCCTCAGGAAATCCTGCTGCATCCCAACGATCCCTACATCGTGGACTTCATCAGTGACATAAATCGCGCCCGCGTGCTGCGCGCCCGATCCGTCATGCGGACCGGCGATGCCGAAGACCTGGGCGAGGTCAGCGGGCAAGTTGACGCCGACGCAACGCTGGAATCCGTCCTGTCAAAGTCCGGGGGCAACACCAAAGCGGTGTATCAGGTGATGAAGGGGGACACGCAGATCGGCCATTTGACGATGTCTGACCTGGTGGTGGCCCTGGTGCCAACCGACGCCTCAAAAGACGGCATCAGAACCACCGCGACATAGGCCCAAGGTCTGACCTGATCCCCTCGGTTTGCGCGCATCCGGTTTAACTCCGCCAAAGTTAAGGCCCTCCGTTGAGCGGATTGCGTTTTCCCACACTGTCAGGCCAGCCCACTGCGGCCTGAACAGGGCGAATGAAACCCTCGGATGACTGGACTGCGCCAATTCCTGTGCAGTATGTGTGCAAAATGGTCCCGAAAACCGGATCGCGGACCGTCGGAGAATTAGTGATGCCCTACAACGCAGCCGCTGAGGCGTCCCGCTTATCCGTCGCCCCGATGATGGATTGGACCGACAGCCATTGCCGTCTGTTCCATCGCCAGATGACGAAGCAGGCGTTGCTATATACCGAGATGATCACCTCGGCAGCGCTGATCCGGGGTGGGGCGCGGCATCTGCTTGACCATGAACCGGCCGAACACCCGGTCGCAATCCAACTCGGCGGGTCCGATCCGGGGGAATTGGCCGAGGCGACGGCATTAGCCGCTGCGGCGGGGTATGGCGAGGTGAACGTGAACATCGGCTGCCCGTCGGACCGGGTGCAATCGGGTTGTTTTGGTGCCGTCCTGATGGAACAGCCCGCACTGGTTGTGCGCTGCGTGCGTGCCATGGCCGAGGCGTCAGATGCCGAGGTGACGGTCAAATGCCGCATCGGCGTGGATGATCAGGATCCGGGTCAGGTGCTTCCGGATTTCCTGATGCGCATGCGCGATGCGGGCGTGCGGCGGGTGGCCGTTCATGCGCGCAAGGCCTGGTTGCAGGGCCTGTCGCCCAAGCAGAACCGGGTTGTGCCGCCGCTGGACTATCCGCTGGTGCTGGCGATGGCCGCGCGGTTTTCAGATCTGGAATTGACGATCAACGGCGGCATCACCTCGCTGGCGCAGGCGCGGGCGTTCCTTGACCAAGGCATGGCGGGGGTCATGATCGGGCGCGCGGCATATCACACCCCTGCGGATGTCCTGCTGGACGCGGATCGCGCGATCTTTGGCAGTACGACGCCTTCCCCGACGCGGCTGACGGTTGCCAATGGGATGCGCCCGCATATCTCGGCCCATCTGGCCGCTGGCGGTCGCTTGCATTCGATCACGCGGCATATGTTGGGGCTGTTCCACGGGATCCCCGGCGCGCGCGGTTGGCGGCGCACCCTGTCCGAAGGCGCAGCCCGCCCGGATGCGGGGCTGGAGGTGTTGGATGAAGCGCTCGACAATATCGCGCGTGCAACAGCCGACACCGCTGCCGCCTAAGCATTTGGCGCACAGGCAGCCCTGCGATCAGGCGCGCTCCTTCGGAACGGCCCTCATCAGGACCAGCGCCGCAACGGCATAGGCAAGCACCCCGGCGGCCACCGGCATCGGCGACCCGCTGAACGCCAGGCCCAGCGGAACCGCCATCAGGCTGCCCACGATGGTCGAGGTCGCCGACACAACCGACGCAGCCATGCCCGCGATATGCCCCATCGGCTCCATCGCCAACGCGTTCAGATTGCCGATGGTCAGCCCGGCCTGAAAGAAAATCCCGGTAATCCACAACAGCGTCAGCCAGAAGTACAGCAAGTTATCCAGCGGCAAAAGGATCGTGGCCAGAACCATCACGGCGCTGACGGCGATCTGCCCCGCCAGCGTTGCGCGCACCAGCCAGCGCATGCCCAATCGCCCGACAAACCGCGCGTTCAGGAACGCACCGCTGCCCGCCAACAGTGCAATCGCGCCGAAATACAGCGGGAACTGCGCGTTCAGCCCGAAAGTAATGTCGAATATCGGCTGCGCGCTGACCAAAATCGCAAACAGCATAGCAAAACACAGCGCCTGAACCCCTGTGGTCGCCATGACCTGCCGGTTACGAAGAACCTCGACCAACGCATGCCTCAGACGACCAGGTCGAAACGGCACCCGGTTTTCCGGCAAACGGGTTTCGGCCTGGCGAAGCCCCAGCCAAATCGCCGATATTGACGAGAAGACAACGAAAGCGACGAAGATCCCGCGCCACCCGGTGAACGCGATGATGCCGGCACCAATTGTCGGTGCGATTGCCGGAACAAGCGTGAATACGATCATCACGAAACTGATCAGCCGCGCCATATCCCGCCCGGAATACAGGTCGCGCACCATCGCCATTGCCGCAACCCGTGGACCCGCCGCGCCAAGACCCTGCAAGGCGCGGGCGGCAAACATCATCTCTAACCCCTCGGCCCGCCACGCCAGCAACGCCGCCACGATATAGATCGCCGTCCCGGTCAGCATGACAGTCTTGCGCCCGAAGGCATCCGAAAGCGGCCCGGCCACCAGCGTCCCGGCCCCCAGGCCAATTACAAAACTGATGATGATGCCCTGCGCGACGTTCGGCGCGTGCGGCGTAAGCTCGACCGCAATCTCGGGCAGCGCGGGCAGCATCGAGTCGATCGAAAACGCCACCGTCGCGGCCAGCATCGCCATCAATGCGACGAATTCAGCATAGGGCAGGCGGTGGCGTGTCACGATTGCGGGCGTCCAGAAATCGGGGCCAGACCGACCCGCTTGGCGTAATTTGAAAATTCGGGATCGCGGCGCGCCCAGAAGCGGTCCTCGACCACAGCGGCATAGAGCAATGCGCCCGTGCCCACAACCACCACCACCCAGCCAAGCGCGCTGCCCGCGAACAAGGCGATCCCGATCAGCGTTGCGATCTGGCCCAGATACTGCGGATGCCGCCGCCGCGCATATGCGCCCCGGGTCACCAGCCCGACATTCCAACCGCTGGGGCCCTTCAGCCCCAGCGCGGCAATGCCCTGTGACTGGATCACCGATCCCCAGGTCGACAGGCCGCCGCCCAATGTCCAGCGGATCCACGTCGGCAAGGCCAGCACGTTCCAATCCGCCGCGCAGACCCGGATCAACCCGACATAGATCAAAGCCGTCAGCCCCCAGGCCCAGATCGCCGTGATCCAGCCACCGTGATGCGGCGGCCAAAGGCGGCGGTTTGGGTAACGTTCGGACCAGAACAGGATTGCCACCCAGATCAGCGACGCACCGATGCCAAGCGTCAACCCGCTGCTCATCCGCCTGACGCAGCCCTGGCACGACGCGCGCCCAGGATCAAAGCGATGGCCGCAAACCAAATGGCAAGCTCAATCGCAAAGGTCCAATGCAGAAGAAATGACAGAATCCAATGGGGGTACGCCGCCGGAACTGTCACGAATTGATAGAGTTGAGGATCGAATGGCCAGGCCCAGGCGACGGATCCGGCGATGGTATCAAGCACCAGATGCAGCAGGATACCGGCAAAAAACGCATAAGCCGCGGGCAACCAGTCAGGGCGCAACGTCCGAAGTATCGGCAGAACAACTGCCGCCACGATCAACCAGAACCCGGGAATATGCACCCAATAGTGGTGATGATGAAACGCGCGATCATCAACGAAATAGAACCAGATCAAGTCAAAATCCGGCAGGATCGACGCGAAGATAAGCGCCCGGAACGGACCGCGGGCCTCCACCCGGCCCAACCGCGCCGCCACATACCCCGCCGGAAGATGCGCCGTAATCATCTGCCCGCCCGCACTTCCGACACCCCGCCACCAACCCGACCCAAACCCCTCATCGCAAACACAAAACGCACCCCATCATTGACCCAAAAATATCCCGGGGAGGTCTGGAGGGGCTGGCCCCTCCAGCCTTTCCAATCATCCACCGACCAGCGGATCGAACGATACTCAAGCCGCAGGGTCATCACCCGACGCCTCGGATGCTTGCTTTGCAATATCCTCGATCACCCGCGCCCAAAGGTCCGGCGGCTGCGCGCCCGGCAACACGTGCTGATTGGCCACGATGAATGTTGGCACCCCGGTCACGCCCTTCTTGCGCGCATGCGCATCGCGGGCGCGGATGTCGTCAAGGTCCGCATCGCTGTCCAACAGGCGCTCGGTCATGGCGCGGTCCATGCCGATCGCCTCGGTGATATCCAACAGGATGGCGCGATCACCGATGTCCTTGCCTTCCGCAAAATAGGCGCGGAACAGCGCGGCGACAGCGGCCGTTTGCCGACCTTCCAGCCCCGACCAGTGGATCAGACGATGCGCATCGATGGTGTTGGGCGTGCGCTGCATCGCGGCAAAGTCAATCTCCAGGCCCGCCGCCTTCGCCGCCTCTTCGATCCGGGAATAGACCTTCACGGCATTCTCCTTGCCGCCGAACTTTGTCTCCAGATAGTCTCGCCGGTCCATGCCACCCTCGGGCATGTCCGGGTTCAGCTGGAAGGGATGCCATTCAATCGTGAAGGGGTGATCCGGGTGCGCCTGAATCGCGGCATCCAGATTGGCCTTGCCGATATAGCACCAGGGGCAGATCGGATCAGATAGGATGTCGAGCTTAACCATTCTCGGCCTCATATTGGTCGCGCAGCGCGCGGCGCAGCAGCTTGTTGTTGGCCCCGCGCGGCAGGGCATCCATATGCACCCAGATGCGCGGACATTTATAGCGCGCCAGACGTGCAGCGGCATGAGCGGTCAGAGTGGCCTCGTCCAGCGGCGAAGTCGAGACATAGAATGCCCCGATCAGCGTCGTGTCCGGCTTGGGCCGCAGGGCGACGGCGGCGGCCTCGGCAATCTCGGGGTGGGTGGTCAGGGCGGCCTCAACCTCCAGCGGGCTGACGCGGAAACCGCCGGCGTTCAGCATGTCGTCAGCGCGGCCCAGATAGGTCACCGCGCCGCAATCGTCCATCGCGCCCATGTCCCCGGTTTCGAACCAGTCGCCACTCAATGCATCGTCGCCAAGATATCCCAGCATCAGCCCCGGATCGTCGCGGTGAATGGCGATGGTCCCGGGGGTGTCGGGCGGGGCAGGCTGCCCATCCCTCAGGATAGCCACCCGCCGCCCGTGCTGCGCAAACCCCAACGTGCCGGGCGGGGCCGGATGCGTCGGGCTTCCCGAGATGAAGGTCGAACATTCGGACATGCCGAACGCCTCATGCACCGCGGTTCCCGTCGCGGTCTGCCACTGCGCGCGTGTCGCATCGGGCAGCTTTTCGCCCGCACTTAGCCCGTGACGCAGGGCGGGCAGGGGCGGGACAGCTGCGCGCAACATTTGGCGATAGACACCCGGTGCGGCAGCAAAGATCGTCGCGCGGTGGCTGGCCAGCAGATCAGGCAGCGCCGTGGCGGGGGTTCCGGGCGCCGGGATCAACGCGGTCGCCCCCGCCGCCCAGGGGTCCAGCAGACCGGTGCCCAGCGTATAGGTCCAGTTGAACGCGCCCGCATGCAACAGCCGGTCGTCACCGCGCAGCCCATACCAGCCATCCCACATCATCCGACGCGCCCAGATCGCGCGATGCGCATGCACCACACCCCGCGCCTGCCCGCCTGTGCCCGAGGTATAGACGATATAGGCCGGACGCTCCGGTTCGCCCGTCTCCGGGTCCAGCGGCTTAGAGGACGCCATGGCGCGCAGATCACCAAGCGGCAGAACCGGGCAAGGCAGCGGCTCCGGCAAGGCAACACCAGGCGCCGACAGGATCAGGGCCGGGCGCAGATCCTGCGCGATTTCGGAAACCTCGGGCACTGTCAGCGCGGCTGAGGTTGGCACCGGCACCAATCCCGCCGCAATCGCGGCCAGATAAGCCACCGGGAAATCCACCGTATTGTCCAGCCGCAACAACACCCGCGCCCCGCGCGGTGCGCCGAGCGAAGCGAGGCCCCCGGCAGATCCAAGAATCGTGCGCTGCAGTCTGCCGTAATCCCAGCGTTCCGTGGTATCGCCAAGCAGCTCCAACGCGATCCTGTCGTCGGGCGCACCCGATCCGGCAAGGACATAGGCGGCCAGGTTGAATGGTGCCGGGCAGGGAAAGGTTGGGTTCACGGCCATGTGGCTCGGCTAAGCCCGGGGTGGGTGAAATGCAAGTTCACGCCGGGGTTTGTTCCACAATCTAGCCGGACTCCGAACGGGCCTGTTGAAGTGCTATCCGGGCAAGCGCCTGCCCGGCGCCTTTCAGGCTTGATTCCGGGCAGAAGCGAACATTTCAATCGTCATTTCAGGCAACACGTGTGGTTAGTGGCCCGCCGGGTATTACTCCTCAAACCACCACACATCCGGCATGAAGCCGATCCAGTCGCCGTAGATCTGTGTGGTCTCGGGCTTTCTCAGCTCTTTCACATGGGCCAGCCGCGACACCGGCGAATGCCAGAACGGGATCACATAGCGTCCGCTGGTCAGCACCCGGTCCAGCGCGCGGGTTGCGGAGACGAAATCATCCTGGCTGGGCGCGGCGAGGATTGCATTGATCATCGCTTCCGCCGCCGGTGACTTCATTCCCATCCAGTTGCGCGACCCATCTTCATCCGCCGCCTTGGCCGACCAATAGAAATTCTGCTCGTTCCCCGGGCTCAGCGACAAGGATCGCCGGTAGACCGCCATGTCAAAATCGAACGCGTTGGTCCGCTCACGCAGTTGCGCCGCATCGATGGCCGTGACCGTCGGGGTAATCCCCAACCGCTCCAGGCCCGAGACATAAAGATCAGTGATCTGCTGGTGCGAGGTTGTGCCCTGGTTCAACAGGATGTCGAAGGTAAATGCCTCACCGTTGGCATTGGCCATGACGCCGTCCTGAACGGTCCAGCCAGCTTGCTCCATCAGATCAAGTGCGGCGCGGATGCCCGCCCGGTTACGCTCGGTACCGTCACCTTCGGGTGGGGCATAACCCTCCAGCGCGCCGGGAAGCAGTTCATCTGCGAAGGGTTCCAGCAATTCCCGCACGCGCCCCTCCGCTGGGCCGGTATCCATGCCCAACACCGAGTTTGAGAAGTATGAGGTGATGCGCGGCTGCTCGGCGCCGTTCAGCGTCTGGTTGATGAATTCGAAGTTGAATGCATGGGTCAGCGCCTGACGCACCCGCCAGTCGGCGAACACCGGGTTGCGGGTGTTCATTACGAAGCCCCAGATGCCGGTCGGGCGCTGGTGCGCAATCTCGGACTGGACAACATCGCCCGATTGCACCGCCGGGAAATTGTACTGTTCGGCCCATTTGGCGGCGCTGCCTTCGCGGAACATCGTGGTGACGCCGCCCTTGAACGCCTCAAACGCAACGTCGCCGTCACCGAAATACTCATAGCGGATTTCGTCGAGGTTATGTTGCCCGCGCTGGCCGGGAACATCGGCGCCCCAATAATCCGGGTTCCGCACCAGAGAGATGAAGCGCGTCGGTTCGAACTCTCCGATCATGTAGGGGCCGGACCCGACGGGGATCAGATCAACGCCGCTTTCTGTGAAATCGCGCCCTTCGAACTGCGCCTTTTGCAGGATCGGGCGCAGGCCCATGATCAGCGGCAGTTCCCGGTCATCAACATCGTCGTTGAAGGTGAACCGCACACCACGCTCGCCGACCTTTTCGGCGCTGGCGATCTTGGCCCAGGAATTCCGGTATCGCCCGCTGCCCTCGGTCCCGAGTTTCTCAAAACTCCAGATCACATCCTCGGCCGTCACCGGATTGCCATCCGAGAACACGGCTTCCGGGCGCAGGTGGAATTCGACCCAGGTGCGTTCGGGGTTCGTCTCGATCGTTTCGGCCAGCAACCCGTAAAGGGTGAAGGGTTCGTCCCAACTGCGCACCATCAGCGATTCGAAGGCATAGGCGCGGATGCCGTAGGGCGCGCGGCCTTTTTCGATATAGGGGTTCAGGGAATCAAACGCGCCGGATTCGCCCAACACGATTCGCCCGCCCTTGGGCGCGTCGGGGTTCACATATGGAAAGGCGGTGAAATCGGTACCCTGTGCCGGCTGGCCGTACATGGCGATACCGTGTTGTGGTTCGGCGCTGGCACCGCCGACAAGGCAGGCCGCGAGGAGACTGCCGACGAATGCGCGAATAAGGGGCGAGGTCATAGCGATGCGAATCCTGTTCATGGCGGGTTGGCTTGACCCACAGCCTAGGGGTGGCGCGCGGGTGATTCAAACTTTTCCCTTGGCCACGACCACACTTAGGCGTATAAGCACCTTACTGCTCGATAGGTTTCTTGCCTGTATGAAACCTGCCTCAATAACTTAGCGCCCGCCTTGTGCGGGCGTTTTTTTGTGCGTCGGTCTGGCGCGCAAGCGGGCCGAAATTCGCCGGTTTCATGCGCTGAGCAGCAGCGATAAAGTGCCGCCAAATTCACCATTGTTAAAGGGATCGGGCATGAGTCTGGCAGGCAAGACGGCGGTTATCACCGGATCGAATTCAGGGATCGGGCTGGGGATTGCGCATGAAATGGCGAAGGCCGGGGCGGATGTTGTCCTGAACTCGTTCACCGACCGGGATGAGGATCACGCGCTTGCCGAATCACTGTCGCGTGAGCATGGAATCACTGCGCGATATATCGCCGCCGACCTGTCGGACGGGGATGCCGCCCGGCGATTGATCGCCGATGCGGGCGTCTGTGACATCCTGGTGAACAATGCGGGCCTACAACATGTGGCCCCTGTGGCCGAGTTCCCCCCCGAGAAGTGGGATCAGATCATCTCGATCATGCTGAACGCCCCGTTTCACACAACAGCCGTTGCGCTGCCGATGATGCGCGAGGCGGGTTGGGGCAGGGTGATCAACATCGCCTCGGCCCACGGGCTTCGGGCGTCACCCTTCAAATCGGCCTATGTGACGGCAAAACATGGTGTGGTGGGGATGACCAAAGTGGTCGCGCTGGAAACCGCTGAGGAGGCGATTACCGCCAACGCCATCTGCCCCGGCTATGTGCTGACCCCACTGATCGAGGCGCAAATCCCCGAGACGATGAAAGAATACGGGATGGACCGCGAGACGGCGTTGCGCGACGTCATTCTGAAGCGCCAGCCCAGCCATGAATTCACCACCATCGAACAAGTTGGGGGAATCGCTGTCTTCCTGTGCACAGAATCGGCTGCCCAGATCACCGGCACGACCATCAGTTCCGATGGCGGCTGGACGGCGATGTAGCGGTTGTGGGGGTCATTTGGGCCGGGGCTGTGACCTATCTGCCACGGATGGCGGCACATAGGTTGGCGCGTGCCACGGGGCGACTGCGCCTTTTACGCACGCACGAAAGCGCCTGACCGAAACACCTGATCCGCCACCTCGTTCAGGCGGCCAGAGTTTCAGCTGATTGTGTTGAAAAACTCCGTTTTAGGGCCTGAACGATGATTTTTCTTTCCATGCAGCCCGATCCTAAATTTTTGGCGCGGGGGTCGGCCCAAATCGCCTACATGCGCTCACGCGCAGCCATGCGCTGTCTCGTGGTCAAAGCTTTCCGACTATTTCGCTTCATAGGTTTTCGCAAGAAATCCGCGACGCTCTGATTTCGGAGTTTTTCAACACAATCGGCTCAGCCCGTGCCCTCATCCGGCGGCACCGTCGGATCCTTGCCGTTGGGATAGACCAGCCCGGCCGAGATCACGAGTTTCGCCGCATCCTCGACCGACATCTCCAGCAAGATCACGTCGACTATCGGCACGAACAGCAGGAAACCGGACGTCGGGTTCGGCGTGGTCGGCAGGAAGACCGAAACGATATCGCCCTGATTGATGCCTGACCGGATCTCTCCCTTGCCAGAGGTTGACACGAAGGCAATCGCCCAGATGCCTTTCCTTGGGTATTCAACCAGACAGGCCTTGTCGAAACTGGTGTCGGTCTGCGCAAAAACCGTTTCGGCGATCTGCTTCAACCCGTTGTAGATCGAACGGACGACAGGCACCCCGTCAACCAGGCTTTCCGCCCAACGCAGAATCCCACGCCCGATGACGCCCTTGGCGATCCAGCCCACCAGTATCGTGAAAATCAGGAAGATGATCACGCCGATGCCGCGCAAATCGAAGCCGACGTATTGGTTCGGCTGCCACTGGCGCGGCACGAACGGAAGCACAACGCCGTCGATCCAGCCCACAACCGTCCAGATCAGCCAGAACGTCAGGCTGATCGGCGCGATGACCACCAGACCCGTCAGAAAGCTGGCGCGAAAGCCTGCGAACAGGCCGCGCCGCTTCCGCTCAGGCGGTTCGGGGGAAATGGGTGACGTCATCACGGCTCCGCAGTGGTATCATGCTTGATTTAGTATGAGACGGGGCAAACAACAACGCGCCATATTGAGAATTGGCGTTTCATCCGCTGTCGAGCGCACCGCCCGTGCGCCGGATACCTCAGTAAGAACAGTCCAGTTCCGCCCCCAGATTTTCCCAACCCAGCTGCCCCTCGACCCATTTGGACCCGGTCCAGCGCTTGCGGAATGCGCGCCGCGTCGTGCCGGTGCAGAACAGGTGGATTTCGGGGTCAGAGTTGATCTGCCCCGGTATCGCAAGCGCAGTTGGGCTGTCGATCGCTTCACCACCCAGGTTTTCCCATTCCGCCGTCCAGGTGCCGTTTTCCCGGATCTTTCGGAAGATCCGCCGGCTTGTCCCGCGAACAAACAGATGCAGGCGGCCATCAAACCCGTCGATCAGGCAGGGATCACCCAGAACCTCGCGCCCCAGTTCCTGCCAGTCCTGCTCCAGATTGCCGGTCTTCAGGTCGACAATCGCGTGGTACAATATCGCCAGATAGTCGTTGTTGAGGTAATTGGTGCGGATCACCAGATGCGCCTTGCCGTCCACTATCCGCACCACAGGCGGCGAAGACGTCGAATGCATACCAACGGTCATCCAGTCTGTGTTTCCAGGCTGCCAGACCGTGCCATCGTGATACTTCAACAGCGGCTCGCCTTTGGGGCTGGCGGCCGCGATTGCCACATAGTCTCCGGCGCTGTCGGCCGTGATGCGCCCGATGACCGGACCTCCCAGAAGATCCCAACCCGAAGCGGCGGTGTCCCAGCTTAGATCCGGATTCTGGATCTTGTAGAACGCGCGCCCGCTTGTGCCCCGCACAAAGGCCCAGATACGTCCCTGCCGCCAGATCACCGTTGGAGTCGTGGTGATTGTCCCGCCCAGGGACTGCCAATCAGACCACTTGCCATCCCGGAACAAGGCCGCAACTGGCGCGTGATCGTCTCGGCGGCGTGCGACGGTCGCAATTGTCCCGTTCGAGGCGCTGCGATAAGCAATCCCCGGCGCGCCCGAAATCGTGCCCTAAAGCGTTTCGTCTTGAACCTGAATCGCGAGGGATTCCCTTGAGACCTGATCTGTGATTCATCCTGTTTGGGAGGATGGATCATGTCAGCACCTTTGCCATCTGCGCTTCGGATACGGTTTCAGAGATACATTGAAGAAGGGTTGAGCGGGCGCGCGGCGGCGTTGCGGTTGAAGCTGTCGCCTGCCACAGGCGCGCGGTGGGCGCGTCAGGTGAGGATGAAGGGTCATGCGGAACCTGCCCGGCAGGGACCGCCGCGCGGCAAGGGAAAGCTGGCTCCGCATCGGGAATTCTTTGAGGAGTTGATCGCACAAGACCCTGACATCACGCTCTTTGAGTTGCGTAATGCGCTGGCCGATGCAGAGGGTGTGCGGGTGCATCACTCCTCCATCGCCAACCTTCTGTCCCGGCTCGGCTTCACGTACAAAAAAAGTCGCTGGTCGCAACCGAGCGCCGCCGCGCCAAGGTAAGGCAGCAACGGGCCGACTGGTTCAGATACCGCTCGCCAGCCATTGCGACCTTTCCTGAGCGCGTTGTCTTTATTGACGAAACCGCAGTGAAGACAAACCTCACGCGCCTACGCGGCAGAGCCAAGCGCGGTAAGCGCCTGACGATGGATGCGCCCTTCGGAAGCTGGGGAACCCAAACCTTGATCGCGGGCCTGACCCAAGGCGCGCTGATCGCACCTTGGGTCATCAAGGGAGCGATAGATGGCCCCGCCTTCGCGGCCTACATCCGCGAAGTGCTGGTCCCCGAGATCAACCCCGGCACTGTCGTCATTCTCGACAACCTGGCAACCCACCGGAATAAGGAGGCGACGCAGGCTTTACGCAATCACGGCTGCTGGTTCCTTTACCTGCCACCGTACTCGCCCGACCTGAATCCCATCGAGCAGGCCTTCTCTAAACTGAAAGCCCATTTGCGACGGATCGGGGCCAGGTCCTTTACCCAGGTCTTCGAAGCAATCGGAGCAATCTGCGATCTCTACGACCCAGTAGAATGCTGGAACTACTTTAAGGCCGCCGGATATGTCTCAGGTTAATGTCGAAACGCTTTAAAGCGCCGTGTCAAAATCATCTGCCACGTTCCAGGCGTTTCCGTCCCAGGTTTTCGACAGCATCTTTTGGTGCAGCCCGCGCGACAAAAGCGTATAGCGGCCATCGTTCCAATAAGTCGCCTGAACGGCGCCCTGATATGGATAGAAGTCGCCAATGTCGGACCGATCCCGCCATGACAACACCGGAGTGTTCCCGATCGAGAATCCGTCATTGGTCCAGTCCGCCGGAATTTCGTAGATCATGATCGAGTCGCGGTCGAACCGCCCGACTGACTTGCCACTCCAACCATGTCGGTCGAAAATATTTCGTTCGACATCGAAGCGTGACATGCCGAATTCGGCCTCGGCGAAGGCGTAAACAACTTCGCGATTCCAGTCGATCGTCAGGCCCGGGTGCTGGTGTTCGTGGTGCAGCCCAAGCGCATGCCCGAATTCATGCGCAATCACGTCCGGGCCTGGGCGGAACCCGCGATAATGCATCGAGGCAACCCCGAAGAAAGTCGGCAGGTCAGCGTCCGTGCCAATTACGGATGAATTCTTTTTGTGGTCGAATATGATCCTGATCTCTGAAGGCCCGTCTGACACCTTCTCGAAATGGATATTCGCATATTTCGACCATGCCCGGGCAGCGACCAGAACGCGATCCTGCTGGGCGGCGGTCCCATTCGTGAACGAGACCCGCAAGACACTGCCGACGCGCCAGAATTTGCCGTACTCACCGATCAGCGCCTGATGCAGAAAAACGGGTCGGTATCAGGCATATCAAATCTCGTGGTTTGCGTCGCTGAACCGCAGCGTAGCGAGCCGACTGTGCTGTGTCCCGCCGTTACGCGGTATTCATTTGCGCATTGGTGTAAAAAATACGTTCCGCAACAGACGCTTACCTGTCAACGGGGAGAGATCAGGTCTGGACTATGTTCTTTCGCCAGCTTAAGCGTCTAAATCGCCGCCAGTTCCTTGGCGATGCCAGCGGCCAGCCGGGCGTTGTTGAGGACCAGCGCGATATTCGCCGTCAGAGAGCGGCCTTGCGTCAGCGTAAAAATCCGGTCCAGCAGAAACGGCGTGACGGCTTTGGCGGCGATGCCTTCGGCGGCTGCATCGGCCAGCGCCTGTTCGATCACCGGCATGATCTGGTCGCGGGCGATCTCATCCGCCGGGGGTATCGGATTGGTGACCAGCTGCCCACCCGGCAGGCCCATGGCCGCTCGCATCCGGTGCGCGGCGGCAATCTGCGCGGCGCTGTCCATCCGCAGCGGCGCGGTCAGCCCCGCGTCCCGCGACCAGAAGGCCGGCAGGGCCGCCTGTTGATACGCAATGACCGGCACGCCGAGTGTCTCCAGAACCTCGAGCGTTTTTGGCAAATCCAGGATTGCCTTCGCACCTGCACAGACCACAGTCACCGGCGTCTCGGACAGCTCGCGCAGGTCTGCTGAGATATCGAACGACTGTTCAGCCCCGCGGTGCACCCCGCCGACACCGCCAGTCGCAAACACCTCGATCCCGGCCAGCCGGGCCGCGATCATCGTTGCGGCCACGGTGGTTGCCCCGGTGCCGCCAGTGGCAAGGCACGCGGCGAAATCGGCGCGGGACAGTTTCGCGACATCCTTGGCCTGCGCCAGCGCCACAAGCTGATCGTCGGTGATCCCGACATGCAATGCCCCGTCGATCACAGCCATCGTGGCAGGAACCGCACCATGGGCGCGCACTTCGGTCTCGACCGCGCGTGCAGTGTCAACGTTTTGCGGCCAGGGCATGCCGTGGGTGATGATCGTGCTTTCCAGCGCGACCAGCGGCGAACAGGCGGCGCGTGCAGCTTCGACCTCGGGGGAATAGCGGATGGTTGGGGTCACAGTGGGGTTTCTCCGGATACGTAATCAGCAGCGATGCGCAGTGCGCGGTCCAGGGCGTCTTGGGCGTTTGCGCCGCGACGTTCGGCAACGATATGGGCGGCCATGAAGGTATCGCCTGCGCCAGTAACACGCGTGACCATGACCTGCCGCGGGCGGGCGGTAGCACTTGCGCCATCGCTTTGGGCGAATGTCGCCGGATCGCCCCCGGCGGTGACCACGACACGCTGCGCACCGCGTGCGATCAGGGCCGCGGCGGCACCCTCGGACCCGTCAAAATCTGTGTGGCACAGCAACCCGGCCTCTTCCAGGTTCACGTAGAGTGTGGCGCGCGGGTGCTTCAGCAGCGGTTGCAGCCGTTCCACTTTCCCCGGAGAGGCAGGCGCAATGCGCAAATCAGCCGCGGCAAACAGCGGGCTTTCGGCAATCCGGGCCAGCAGATCCTCGGTCAGGTTTCCATCCAGCGCAATCGGGCCGGGGTAGGGGGCGTCTGCACCTCCCAACCGCCCGTCTGACAGGGGCCGCAGGATCTTGTCGCCCGCTGCCTCTAGCGAGTGTGCATCGGCGACCGCCGCAATCAGCCCGTTCGCGCCCTCAACCGCCATATAGCGATCCGTGGGCAGGTCGTCCGAGAGATAGGCAAATTCCGTCACCAGCCCCATGCGCTGACATTGCCCGATCAGCTCGGTCCCCTCAGCGTCGCGCCCCACGGCTGTCATCAGGACACGGCGCATCCCCTGTCGTGCCAGTTGCATCGCAATATTCAGCGCCACACCGCCCGGCAGCCGGGTAATTCGCCCCGGGCGATCTGCGCCCACGGTCATATGACTGGCCGAACGCCCGATGATGTCCCACAGGACAGAACCAATGCACAGAATGTCGGGCGGGTTTGTGATGGGGCTGTCTGTCATGTCCCCGCTTATCGGCTGGGGCAGGGCGAGGTGCAAGACGGGCGTTGCACCAATGGTCAGGGCGCGCGCCGGACCACTGATCCGGCATGTCTGGTTTGAATGATGGTCTGTCTGACAAGGATGGGGCTGTAAGAACAGTGAGACCGAAACGCTATAGGAATTGCCTGCGCCCGGTGCGCGCCAAAGGCGCAGGGCGCACGCCGGACCGGCCCCACCGGTCAGGCGTCGGTTTGAGGTGGTCACATCCCGGTTAGTTGACGGCTAACACCTCCCCATAAATCATGCCTATCCCCGTTGCAGCGCCAGTCCGCCGGTCCGGCGCGCGCCCGGCTAAAGTCGGGCGACGATGACAGGCTGCGTATCCGTCGAACCAGCTGTGCCGAATTATTCGGTCCCGACCTAACCACGCCCAGCCGCGAACATCAGCTTTATGACCGAGCGATACATCCCGATCTGTGCCGCGATCAACTCTGGCGCCTGATGCGCTTTGGACAGGATGATACCCCCGTCGATACATACGCCCAGCATATCGGCCAGATCGTCAAGATCGACCTGCGTGTTCGGCGGATAGACCTCTGCGATCTCATCGAGAATGTGGCGGAACCGGCGGCGCCAGCTTTCTGAGGATCGGCGCGTCAGGCTGTGAACCCGGGCTTCATACAGACGCTCCTAATAGACCGTCATCGCCACCAGACACCCCGGATGCACATCGGGCAGGTCGGTAAAGACATCCTGCAACATCTTCAGACCGATCAGAAACGCGTGCAACGGATCATCGCTGAGGTGACGCGCCTCTGCGAAAATACGGTCGAAGACGGCGTTATTCTCGTCCATGAACATATGCATCAGACCTTCGGCCAATGCGGTCTTGTCGGCGAAGTGATAAAAGACACCACTGCGCGAGACACCCGCCTGTTCGGCGACCCGGTTGATGGTGGTGCGGTCAAACCCCTCGCTCAGCACCATCTGCATGGCGTGCTTCAGGATCTCTATGCGGGTGTCCATCGCCTCAGTTCGCGCCGGGGCTGAACAGCAACTTAATATAGGAACGGAACAGCATGATCTGGCGCACCACATGGGTCGGATCGCCGAATATTTTGTTGAGGATGATCCCCCCCTCGGACACGCCGGTGACCATGTCTGCCAGATCGTCAAGGTCGACCGCATCGCGCGGCGGGTATTGTTCGACGATCTCCTCAAGATAGCCCTTGAAACGCGCGCGCCAGGCGGTTGCGCCATCCTTGTTGCGCTGTCGCACGCCGGCATCGAACAACCGATCCTGATACGCCGCCGTTGCCACCAGACAACCGGGATGGCCGCCGGGGATATCCTCCAACAGCTCGGCCAGCAGCTTCAGGCCGATCAGAAACACCTGCAACGGATCATCGCTAAGCTCGCGCGCGCGCCCGAACAGATTGTCGAACAGGCTGTCTTCCTCATCAATGTAGCGTTCGATCAACGCCTGCGCCAAAGCGTTCTTGTCGGGGAAATGATAAAAGAACCCACCTTTCGAGATCTCGGCCTCGGCCACAATCTCCTCGATCGAGGTGGCGTCGAATCCCTTGGCCAGAACCGCCGATTGGGCGATATCCAGAATCCGGGTGCGGGTGTTTGATATGCGCGCCATGTGGCTGATTTACTGTACCACGAGTCCAGTTTCCAGCCTGACAAGCCCGGGCGGCAAAGGCCCGCCGTCGTGAAACCCCAACAATTTATGAACGATACCGGCCGACCCCCGACTGTACCACAGGGCGACTGTTCCGGTCGGCCCGAATTCTGGCATGCATTGCCGCATCAATTCATCGGAGATACCTCATGAAAACCTCAACTACGATTGACGCGCTGAAATCCACCACCCGCCCCTGGCTGACAGACGGCGGCTTTGAAACCACGATGCTGTTCATCGAAGGGTTCGACCTGCCCAGCTTTGCGGCCATCGTCCTTCTGGACAATGCCCAGGCTCGGCTGAAAATGACCGCTTATTTCGACCGTTTTCTGACCATGGCTGCGGACGCCGGGACTGGCTTTGTGCTGGACACCAACACCTGGCGCGGGGCGCCGCATTGGGGCGCGGAACTGGGTCGCAGCGAAGCTGACATGCTGCGCCGATTCTGTGGAAAAACAACGTGTTGCGGGCGCAGAAAGTAGCGATTTGAACATAGCGCGAGCGCCTTTCTGATCAGGCTTTGCGCGTTTGCTGCGGTGCAGGAAAGATCTTTGCCAGTTTGCGAAGGTTTTGGGCAGTGGCGGCGAGCAGGAATTCGTCATTTGCGCCGCATGGTCCACGTAATCGGAGCCGTCCCAGGCCGAGAATGCGCTTGAGGTGGGCAAAGAGCATTTCGACCTTCTTCCGGAGCTTCACCGAGATCTTGTATTGCGGCGTTTTGGCGATTGCGCGGGCGATGTCGCGAGCGTCCTCATGTTCCTCACGGGTGATCTTACGGGCGTCGGCATTCGGGCAGCACTTCGGCTTGGAAGGACAGGATTGGCAGGTGTGCTTCAGCGCTTGGTACTTGGCCACGCCCTTGCCGGTTGGGCCGCGATTGGGGTCGGAGTAGTTTCGGCGGAACTGCTTCAGAGCCTCGCCTTCCGGGCAGATGTATTGATTGTTCTCGGCATCCCATTCGAAGTCAGCTCGGGACCAGGTGCCATCGGTGCGCCCGGCTTTGTCGAAGACCGGGATGTGCGGTGCGATCTTTTCACCCACCAGCCATCCGAGCATGGGTCCCGATCCGTAGGCGGTGTCGGCGATCAGCCGTTCGGGATGAAGATCGAAGCGCTCTTTGGCCCGCTTCAGCATCGTCTTGGTTGACCCCACCTCGGCTTGACGGATCGACCGTGTCGCTTCCACGTCGACGATGACACCATGATCGGTATCGATGAGATAGTTGTCGGAGTAGGCAAAAAATGCGGGACCCTTACGCGCCGCCGTCCACTGGCTGGCTGGGTCGGAATAGGACGTGAACTTTGGCTCGACCGGTGTCGCTGCTCCGAATGCGGCCTCATCCAGAGTGTCGAGATACTCGCGGACCGCGCGGGGTGCAGCGTCTGCATCGATCCGCGCAATGTCCCATTCTTCCTTTGGCGCAGAGTACTGCTTGTTGGCATCCGCCTCGATCAAGCTGGCATCGACGGCCAGGCGCTGACCGCTGACGAGACCTTCGGCGATGCATCGCGCGACCGTGGTCTCGAAGAGATGGCGCAGCAGCTCACTCTCGCGGAACCGACCATGCCGGTTCTTTGAAAAGGTCGAGTGATCCGGCACCCGATCGGCCAGGTCGAGCCGACAAAACCACCTGTACGCGAGGTTCAAGTGTACCTCTTCACAGAGCCGCCGCTCGGACCGGATGCCGAAGCAGTAACCGACGATCAGCATCCGGATCAGCAGTTCAGGATCGATCGAAGGACGACCGGTGTGGCTGTAGAAATCGGCAAGATGGGCGCGGATGCTGCTCAGATCGACGAAACGATCAATCGATCGCAGCAGGTGATCTTGCGGGACATGGTCTTCCAGCGAGAACTCATAGAACAGCGCCGCCTGTGCTTCCTGCCTCGGTCCCATCATGGCTGATCCTCCCGCTTGTTGAGAGGATTGAATCAGCGCCATAGCCCTCGATCAAGCAGGAGTTTTTCAACAAAATTCGCCTGAACCGGGACGCCGTGGCCTTTGCCGCGCAGACGCGCGACAAATGGGCCGCACGCGTGCCCAATATCGCCATCAACGGCTGCATTGGCCCGGCAGGCGACGGCTATGCACCCGACACCATGCTGACGCCCGAGGCGGCCCAGCTGATCCACGCTCCGCAAATCAACCAGCTTGCGAAATCGGGCGCGGACTTCATCGGCGCGCTGACCATCACCCACACCGGCGAAGGCATCGGTATTGTGCGTGCCGCACAGGCCGCCGGGATGCCGGTCGTGATCTCTTACACGGTGGAAACCGACGGGCGTTTACCCTCGGGTGAAAAACTGGCCGAGGCGATTGAACGCACGGATGATGAAACCGGCAATGCACCGATCTATTACATGATCAACTGTGCCCACCCGGATCACTTCCGCGACGCGCTGACCAAGGGCGAGGGCTGGGTGAACCGCATCGGCGGCCTGCGGGCCAATGCCTCGCGCCTGTCGCACGCAGAACTGGACGTCTGTGTGGAACTGGACGACGGCAACCCGACCGAGTTCGGGGACCTGCACGCCGAACTGGCGACCATGCTGCCCAACCTGCGGGTGATCGGCGGTTGCTGCGGATCGGATGCGCGTCACGTCGGATGCGTCAGCCACCACCTGCACAAGCGTCAGGCCGCCTGAGGTCGGCTGACCCACGACTGACGCGAAACCAGACGCGCGGCCCGAACCCCAGTCGGCCTTTGGCCGAACGGGCCGCACGAACCGGGCCGGGTGTCCCCAGACATCCGGCCCACCCCAAAACGACCAAACCCCTAAAACAAAACGGAAAACCCATGAAACTGTTGCAGCTTGCGGCGCCAATCCTGGCGACCGCCCTATCAACCGCTGCCTTCGCAGCCCCGGCCATCAGCACCTTCGAGGTGGCCGAGGATCACACCCGCTTTGCCTTTGCACCCGCCCCGGTGTTCGACGACGGCATGCCCGCCCACGGCAACCCGTTTGTCACGCAGGGCTATATCTATCCTGCAGGGACCCTGTCCGAAGGCGTCAGCGGCACGCTGGAAGATGGCAGCCCGGCGTTCCCCGACAAGGTGCTGGGCACCTGGACCTGCGATGGCTGGTTTGTCGGTGACGGCGCGCATGCCGAAACCGGCGCATGGCTTATCAGCCGTCAGGTCTATGACTTTGGCGACGGGGGGCTGTTCATCTCGCAAGGGCCGGAACTCGTCGATCAGGGCGTTGCCGTTGCCCGCGCAATCACCGGCGCAACCGGCAACTTCATGGACCATGACGGTGTGCTGCATCAGACTCTGATCGGGTTCAACGAGCATATGGGTGCGCAAGCAACGATGGAGATCGCCGTGATCGCCGGCACAGCCGCGGACTCGAAGGACTACTGAGCAATCGCCGGGCGCGCGCGCCGCGCCCGGCACTTACGCCGAACACAGGAGGCAATAATGCCGACAATACGCCCAGCCACCCGCGCCGACGCCCCGCATCTGGCCCAGCTTGTGAATATCGCGGGCGAGGGGATGCCCCTGACCATCTGGTCCGGCATGACCGGACCGGGCGGTGATGTCTGGAAAACCGGGGCCGCGCGCGCGGCCCGTGATGACGGCGGGTTCTCCTGGCGCAATGCGCTGATTGCCGAAGTAGATGGCCACGTGGCCGCAGCGCTGGTGGCTTATGTCACCCAACCCGAACCGTTGGACGACGATACCCCGGCGATGTTCCGCCCGCTGATCGAGTTAGAGAACCTCGCGCCCGGCACACTCTATATCAACGTTCTGGCGACCTACCCGGCGTTTCGCGGCATCGGGTTGGGCACAGCGCTGATGGCTGCTGCCGGGCAACGTTGTGCCGGGAAGGCCCAAAGCCTGATCGCCGCCAGCGGCAACACAAGGGAAAGGGCGCTTTATCAACGGCTGGGGTTTCATGACGTTGCGCGAAGGCCCGCCGTGGCCACGGACGGCTGGACCACCGCGCATGGTGCGTGGATTCTGATGCGGCGGGACTGACATCTGCTGACACATTCTGTCAGGAGGGGTCCTTTGCGAACCGCGGTGCGCGTGCGAAGATCGCCCCCTCAGTTCGGAGGCACCCCATGACCGGATTCACACCAGACACATTCGCCTTTCTGGCAGACCTGCAAGCCAACAACACCCGCGACTGGTTCGAAGATAACCGCGACAGGTATGAAGCGCACTGGCGCGCCCCTGCGCTGGATTTCATTGCCGCACAGGCGGACCCGATGTCGAAGCTGACGCCGAAATTGAAGGCAGAACCGAAGCTGAACGGTTCGCTAAGGCGCATCAACCGCGACACAAGGTTTTCAAAGGACAAGACCCCCTATAGCCCCAGCCTGCACATGATATTCTGGGCCGGGGATCACCCGGACCGGTCTGCGGGCATGCATTTTGTGTTGCACCCGGACTCGGTTGGATACGGGGCTGGGCGCTGGGGCTTCGATGGGGCCACTCTGACAAGCTATCGCAACCGCATCGTCAAAAAGGCCGATGGCGACGAGTTGATCGCCGCGTTGGATCAGGCGGCCACCGTTGGCTGCACGACGGATGATCCGGCATTGGCGCGGGTTCCGAAGGGGTTCGAAGCGGAAGGCCGCCGCGCCGAGCTGCTGCGCCACAAGGGCATGGTTGCCCGCACCATGGGCGACGGCGCGGACCCCTCCGTCATTCAGGGGGCAGGGGCCACCGACTGGGCGATGGATGTCACGCGCGCCCTGATGCCATTGATTGGCTGGGTACACGAGTTACCCTGATCCGGGGCAGGGCCACCCGATTGAATATCGGACGGTTCGTGGCCGCGGGCAATGGCCAGAGGTCGCTGCCACTCAGGACCTCGCCAAAAGAATATCTGTGATGATTATCTAGAAGCATAAGAAGGCGAATTCTGTGCCGTCATGCCCGTACCGCAAGGGCTTGCAATCCCCCGGGGGTCGGTCTAAACGCCGCCTCACATCACAGGCGGGGTTGGGCCGATGGGGGAGACATCCCCAAAGGTCCGCCGGTTGGGCGCAAGTCTCAAAACCCCCGCCGAGGTAGAAACCGGAAAGGATATTGGCATGGGCCTCCCTGATTTTTCCATGCGTCAGCTTCTTGAAGCTGGCGTTCACTTTGGACACCAGACGCAGCGCTGGAACCCCCGCATGGGCGAGTTCATTTACGGCGACCGCAACGGCATCCACATCCTCGACCTGACGCAAACCGTTCCGCTTCTGGACACCGCGCTGAACGTGGTACGTGACACGGTCGCCAAGGGCGGGCGCGTTCTGTTCGTCGGTACCAAGCGTCAGGCACAGCGCCCGGTCGCAGAAGCGGCTGAGAAATGCGCGCAATACTATATGAACCACCGCTGGCTGGGTGGCACGCTGACCAACTGGAAAACCGTTTCCCAGTCGATCGCGCGCCTCAAGTCCTATGACGAGCAAATGGCCGAAGGCGTTGAAGGCCTCACCAAGCGTGAGCGTCTGGGCATGGAGCGTGAGCAGGCGAAACTGCAAGCCTCGCTGGGTGGCATTCGCGAAATGGGCGGCGTGCCGGACCTGTTGTTCGTGATCGACGTGAACAAAGAAGACCTGGCCGTTCTGGAAGCCAAGAAGCTGGGCATCCCGGTGATTGCGGTGGTCGATACCAACTGTTCGCCCGATGGCGTGGATCACATCATTCCGGGCAACGACGACGCAGCCCGCGCTATCGCGCTTTACTGCGATCTGGTGGCCCGCGCCGCCCTTGACGGGATGAGCGCGCAATTGGGTGCCGCAGGCGTTGACGTTGGTGCGTTGGAAGACGCCGCCATGGAAGAAGCGGCTGCAGAAGACGCGGCGGCGGCTGACAATGCGGCGGCGGCTGAAGCCCCGGCAGAAGAAGCCCCCGCTGCGGAAGCTTCCGGCGAAGACGCCCCCAAGGCCGAAGACGCCCCCGCCGAGGCAGACGCCAAGGCCTGATCGGCCCAACGGCCCGGCTGACAATTTCGGGTGCGCAAACGCGCACCCGACCGCTTTTGATTTTTAACAGGAGGATGATCCCATGGCGATCACTGCTGCACAGGTAAAAGAACTCCGCGACAGCACAGGCGCGGGCATGATGGACGCCAAGAAGGCGCTGACCGAAAATGACGGGGACATGGACGCCGCCGTTGACTGGCTGCGCACCAAGGGCCTGGCCAAGGCGGCCAAGAAATCGGGCCGCACCGCAGCCGAAGGGCTGGTCGCGGTCAAAACCGACGGCGGCACCGGCGTCGCGGTCGAGGTGAACTCGGAAACCGACTTCGTGGCCAAGAACGCTGAGTTTCAGCAGATGGTCGGCACCATCGCTGGGCTGGCCATGAACGTGGACTCGGTCGAAGCGCTCTCCGGAACCGACGTCGGCAACGGCAAACCGGTGTCCGAGATGATCACCGACAAGATCGCCACCATCGGCGAAAACCTCAGCCTGCGTCGGATGCAGAAGATCGGCGGCGGCAAAGTCGTCAGCTATGTCCACAACGCGGCCACCGGCGGCATGGGCGGGATCGGTGTCCTTGTGGCCTTCGACGGCGACGACACCGGCGTGGCACGCCAGATCGCGATGCATGTTGCTGCCGCCAACCCGGCAGCCCTGGATGAGGCGGCACTGGACGCAGATTTCGTTGCCCGCGAACGCCAGGTCCTGACCGAGCAGGCCCGTGAAAGCGGCAAGCCCGAAGCAGTAATCGAAAAGATGATCGACGGGCGGATGAAGAAATTCTACGCCGAGAACACGCTTCTGGGGCAGGCGTTCGTTGTGAACCCTGACCTGACGGTCGAGGCTGCCGCCAAAGACGCCGGTATCACCGTCACCGGCTTCGTCCGCATGGTCGTTGGCGAAGGGATCGAGAAAGAAGCCGATGATTTCGCGGCCGAAGTTGCCGCTCTGAACAAGGGCTGAAGACGCGAAAAAATCTCAGAGGAAAGGCGCGGCCCGAAAGGTTCCGCGCCTTTTTTTTCGCACCCAACACCTCTTCTCGTTGAAAATATCCTCAGGGGTCTGGGGCAGAATGCCCCAGCCACCGCCCCCGGCAAGGATCCTTGGGATTTCATATCCCAAGGCCCCGGCCTGAAGTTTTTTGAACCATCCCGCCGCCCGCTCCGACGTACAGGCAATCGAAACCTGAAACTTACCGGAGCCACCCAATGTCCCGCATCCTCTCTCTCGTCGTTGCCGCTGCAATTTCATCAGCGACCGCCCCCACCGCACAGGCCGGGTTCGACCTGATCCCCGGCAATGGCGCCTCGAACTCCAAAGTCGTCTTCGTCAACACCGAACTGACGCCGGTTGCGACCGGTGACGGCACCTGCAAGGTGGTCGCCAAGACGGTTGTGCGCACCAGCAAGCCAAACACCTGGCTGAAATATGTCGTGGTCGACAGCTATGGCCATAAAAGCGCTGTGAAAACGGCCAAGACCGAAGGCAACAAGATCGCCATTCTGACCGACCATTGGGAGATTCCGAACGCCCCGGGCCTAGATGTCGGTTGGGTTCAGATCGCCGGCACCGCGCCGATCTTCATCTCGGACCGTGAAGTCTACAAGATGAACTGCATGACACCCATCGAGGGCATCAAAGGCTGAACGCGCATAAGCGGCAGGCAGGCGGCGCGCACCCATCGGGGGCCGCGTCGTTTGCTGTTTGCGTGATAAGGAAGAATGCCTCCGGCGGGGATATTTATGGGTCAATGATGGCTATCAGGGGCTCGCAGCCTCTGGCGCTGCAGCGGCGAAAGCCGGGTGTCGGGCGCAGGCGTTCCGCGCAGCCTGGATACGTGAGAGGGCGGTGGTATCGATGCCCCACCGGTCGGCGTTATATAGCTGTGGGATCAGGCAGATATCGGCCAATGTTGGTGTGTTGCCGCAACAATAGGGGGTTTGTTCGAAGGCACTTAACAGGCTTTCGAACGCGGCCAGTCCCGGCGTGATGCCCTCGGTCATCCAATGCCGTTTGGCAGCATCCTGATCATCCGCACCCCGACAGGCGCGGTTGGCCACGCTGAGGTTGCAGACCGGGTGAATATCGATCGCGATGATCATTGCCGCCGCGCGTATTCTGGCCCGGGTTTCTGCATCACCCGGAAGCGCCTTCAAGCCGCGTACCTCAGCAAGATATTCGATTGTCGCCAATGATTGAGTGAGGCGAATGCCGTCGATGTCCAGAACCGGCACCAGGCCTTGCGGATTGCGGCCAAGATGCTCGGGCGACTTGTGCTCGGCGCGGGTCAGATCCACCGGAATACGGCGATACGCGATGCCCGCAAGGTTCAGGGCAATGCGAACCCGGTACGCCGCCGAGCTGCGCGCGTAATCGTATAGGATGACATCACTCATCCATCGTCGCAGCTTCCGCGATCACCGAAATGACCCGATCCGCATTGCCCACCTCGTTTGCAAGCATCAGAACCAGACGCGCGTTCAGCGCCGCGCTTTCGGCATCGGATCGGTCGGTATGGGCATCCATCAGCGCCTGGTAAACATCGTCACTGCGCGCACCCAGGGGGGCATTGGTCATGTCATCGCTCCTTCAGCGCGGGCCAGGGCCTGGGTAATCTGCGCCGGTTTCGGGTCGCGAAAAGCGGCGGCAACATGCCCGTCGGGGCGCAGCAGATAGGTCAAGCCGTCGCCGTAACGCGTGATTGATGTCGGGTCGGTTGCGTGAATGCTGCGCAGGTTACCCAGCGTGACGGGGCGCGCGCCGCCGACGCTTAGCCGGGTGAATTCGCCCTGCGCCGCCTCGATCAGCCAGCCGCCTTGGTGGGGCGCATCAACCATCGCGGCACCCGGATGCACCGGGGCCTCGCCCGGTGTGGTCAGCGCGCTGTCGAGTGTGCACGGCAGCGACAAGCGGCCTGCGTTGATCAGGCGGCGCGCGAATGGATGGGATTTGGCAAGGCGCAAAACCTCGTTGCGGAAAGTGGCCTCGGTTGCGGATTTCGGGGTCATGAAGTTGGTCGTGCGGGCCGAGTTCAAGATATTCTCATCCGCGGCCTGCACCCGTTCGGTGTTGTAGCTTTCGATCAGCGCCGGATTGCCACCGTTCAGGACGGCCGCCAGCTTCCATCCCAGGTTGTCGACATCCTGAATGCCGCCATTGCCGCCACGCGCGCCGAACGGGCTGACCACATGGGCGCTGTCGCCGACGAATATCACGCGGCCATGGACGAACCGGTCCAGCCTGGCACAGCGGAACCGATAGATGCTTTTCCAGTCGAGCGTGAACGGCACATCACCGACCACGGCGCGGATGCGGGGCAAGACTTTGTCGTCGGCCAGTTCCGCCTTCACGTCGGCGTCCGGGCCCAGTTGCAGATCAATGCGATAGATGTTGTCGGGCTGCTTGTGCAGCAGCGCCGACTGACCGTTGTGGAAATCCGGTTCGAACCAGAACCAGCGTTCGGGCGCGTCGGTTTCAAACGGTGATTGCGCCATTTCGACGTCGACGATCAGGAAGTTCTCATCGAATTCCTGCCCGACAAAAGGCAGATCCACGCGCCGCCGCGTGGGTGAGGGCGCCCCGTCACATGCAAGGGCATAGGCAGCCTCAATTTCATATTCTCCATCAGGGGTTTCGATGCATAACTTTACGTGATCAGTCAGGTCTTGATGATCCGTCACCTTGTTCAGGAATCGCAGGTCGATCAGATCTGGAAATTCGCCCGCGCGTTCGACCAGATATTGTTCGACGTAATATTGCTGAAGATTGATGAAGGCGGGATATTTGTGCCCTGATTCCGGCAGCAAATCGAACTCATAAACCTGCCTGCGCCCATGAAACACGCGCCCCACCTGCCAGGTCACGCCCTTGGCCAGCATGCGTTCCCCCACGCCAAGGCGGTCGAAAATCTCGAGCGTGCGTTTGGCCCAGCAGATCGCGCGCGACCCGACCGAGATGACGTTGTTATCGTCCAGCACGACCGAGGGCACCCCCCGTGTCGCAAGATCAATCGCCATGGCCAGACCAATCGGTCCGGCCCCGATGATGGCGACCTGATGCCGGGGTTCGGGCCCCGACAATCCGGGCGGCAGCGTGAATTCAAATTCTGGGTAGTCGTAGCGCATCAGCCCTCAAACTCCACGGCGGGCAATATCGTGCCGGAGCAATCGCCAAAGCCAATGCGGAACCCATCGCCCTGCGCATGCCCGCGCAGCGACAGCGTGTCGCCGTCTTCGATGAAGGTACGGGTTTCGTCGCCCAGCGTGATCGGGTTTTGGCCGCCCCAGGTCACCTCCAGCAGCGATCCGAAACTGTCCGGGGTTGTCCCCGAAATCGTCCCGGACCCCAGCAGATCGCCCACGTTCATCGCACAGCCAGACGACGCGTGATGCGCCAGTTGCTGCGCGGCGGAATAATACATCGTGGCATAGTTCGTGCGGCTGATCACCTGCGGCTGGCCGCCTTCGGTCTGTATTGTGACAGATAAATCAATATCATACAGCATCGGCGCCGTTTCGCGCAGATGCGGCAGAAGTGGTGTTTCACGCTGGGGCGTGGGTGTGCGAAACGGTTCCAACGCGGCGGCGGTGACAATCCAGGGGCTGATCGAGGTTGCAAATGCCTTGGCCTGAAACGGGCCGAGCGGCTGATACTCCCACGCCTGAATATCGCGCGCCGACCAGTCGTTCAGCAGGACATAGCCAAAGATCATCGCAGCCGCCTGGGCCACGGTGACGGGCTGTCCCATGCGGTTGGGCGTGCCAACGATGGCACCCATTTCCAGTTCGATATCCAGGCGGCGGCTGGGGCCGAAAACCGGCATGTCTTCACCGGCCGGTTTCCTTTGCCCAAGCGGGCGGTGAATATCCGTTCCGCTGACCACCACTGTCGAGGCACGTCCGTTATACCCGATCGGGATATGCAGCCAGTTCGGGGGCAGGGCGTTTTCGGCACCCCGAAACATCGTGCCGACATTGGTGGCATGGTTCCGGCTGGCGTAGAAATCCGTGAACTCGCTAACCGCGAAGGGCATCGCCAGCCGGGCGCCATGGCACGGCACCAGATAGCTTTCCAATTCCGGCTGCATTGCAGAGCCGGTGGAAAGCGCAGCGATCAGAAATGCCCGGAAGTTCGCCCAGACATCCGGCCCTAACCCCATGAAATCATTCCATAATCCATCAACGAAGATCAGGACCTCGGGCAGTTCCAGAAGCCAATCCGCCTCCAGCGCGGAAACGTCCAGAATGCAATCGCCAATGGCCACGCCGCAGCGCAGGTCGCCCTGGGCGCTGACGAAGGACCCATAGGGCAGATTGTTCAGCGGAAACGGGCCGTCGGGATCATTCGCGCCGGGCACCCAACTTTCGATCAAACTCATTTGGGGTCCTTTGTGCCGTCAAATTTCTTGCCAAGCCCCGCCCAGCAATCCACATAATCGTCCTGCATGGGGGCACCTTTCGCTGCAAATTCAGTGAGATGTTGTGGAAACCTCGTCTCGAACATGAAGGACATGGTATTGGCCAGGAAGGCGGGTTCCATCGGCTCGTTCGAGGCTTTTTCAAATGCCGGTCCGTCCGGGCCGTGGGGCAGCATCATATTGTGCAACGACATGCCGCCCGGAACGAAGCCTTCGGGCTTGGCATCATAGATTCCGTGAATGTTTCCCATAAGTTCCGACATGATGTTCTTGTGATACCACGGCGGGCGGAACGTATCCTCGGCCACCATCCAGCGGTCGCGGAACAGCACGAAGTCGATGTTCGCGGTCCCCTCTACGCCAGAGGGTGCCGTCAGAACGGTGAAAATCGACGGATCCGGGTGATCGAACAGGATCGCCCCGACCGGGCTGAAGGTCTTCAGATCGTATTTGCAGGGCGCGTAGTTGCCATGCCACGCCACAACATCCAGCGGAGAATGCCCGATCTGTGTCTCGTGAAATTGCCCGCACCATTTGATGACCACGCGGGATGGGGCGTCGCAGTCCTCGAACGCGGCCACTGGCGTTTTGAAGTCGCGGGGATTTGCAAGGCAGTTAGCCCCAATCGGGCCACGGTTCGGCAGATCAAACTTCGCGCCATAGTTTTCGCAAACGAAGCCACGTGCCGGCCCGTCGACCAGTTCGACCCGAAACAGCATGCCACGGGGCAGCACTGCAATTTCCTGCGGGTCCAGATCGATGACACCCATTTCCGTGCAGAACCGTAAACGTCCTTCCTGAGGAACGATCAGTAACTCACTATCAGTGCTATAGAAATACTCATCCACCATCGACGCGTTGATCAGATAGATATGCGCCGCCATGCCGACCTGGGTGTTCACATCCCCCGCAGTGGTCATCGTGCGCATTCCGGTCAGGAACGTCAGCTTTTCGTCCGAATGAGGCACCGGATCCCAGCGATATTGGCCCAGCGAGGCTGCATCAGGGTCCACATGCGGCGCGGTCGCCCAATACGGCAGATCGATACGCGAAAACCGCCCCACATGACGCACCGATGGGCGGATGCGGTAACACCAGGTCCGCTCATTCTCGCCCCTTGGGGCGGTGAATGGCGTACCGGACAGTTGTTCTGCGTAAAGCCCATAGGCGCATTTTTGCGGCGAATTTCGTCCCTGCGGCAGGGCGCCCGGCAAAGCCTCGGTCTCGAAATCATTGCCGAAACCCGGCATATAACCGGGCAGGGTGCCTGCATGGTGCGGGGCAATTGTCAGGGCAGGGGCGTCAGGTTGATCTTTCATCGGATCCTCCGGGGTTTGCCCCGTCCTAATAGTTGCGTTTGTAACTAACAAGCGCTACCTGACCCTATGGACGATTTCGATTTACAGAATTTCCTGCCTTATCTGCTGAACCAGGCGGCCGAGGCGACAAGTCGCGAGTTTCAGCAATACTACCGCGACCGGTATGACCTGTTGCGCACGGATTGGCGGGTGCTGTTCCATCTGGGGCGTTACGGGGCGATGACGGCAAGCGACGTCGGCGCCCGCGCCAATGTTCACAAAACCAAAATCAGCCGCGCCGTTCAACGGTTGGAGGGTAAACGGATGCTGCTGCGCGCCCAGGACACGGCAGACCGGCGGCGCGAAACACTGACGTTGTCGCCGCTTGGGCAAAGGGCTTTTGCCGATCTGGAACGGCAGGCCCGGGATTACGATGCGCGGTTGCTTACCGGCCTAAGCGGCGAGGATGGCGAGAAGCTGCGCAGGCAGCTTCGTGCACTGGCAGCACAGAAAACAAGCTAATTTCCGCACAAATCATGCCCCTACGTCAGCGCGTTTTGCACAAAAACCTTTGAACCTTAACAATCGTTAACACGACTAATTTTCCGTGGGCGCGGGTCAACCGCGCATAGTTCAAGGAAAAGGAGAGTTCCCATGAATAAATTTGCAGCAGTCGCATTGGCCGCCATGATATCAACACCAGGCGCGTCCATTGCTCAATCTTTCGACGTCCCGTTCAACGGCAATTTCGGCCGATTCCACTATTGGTGTGCCGTCGGCCAGGAGGTGATCAGAAACGGGTTTCCCGTGACGACGATGATCTACCGGACGTCACCGATGCACAGGTCCGCCGGGCAGGGCATGTCCTTCACGCTCGACGGCGGCAGCACCGGTCCCTGGAACGCGTTCCCGGCATATGCTGCGGCGAACATGTGCCATGAGGGCAACGGACAGAACGACGAAGAGCGGCGCGAATATGGCGACGATTACGAAGGTGGAGGTTTCCTCAACACGATAATCTCTATCTTCGACTGATAAATACGCTTCGTCCAGTAACTTAATGAAATGGCTCGGGTAACTCCCCGGGCCATTTCTCGTTTGATTGGCGGTTTCATGCCCGGGTGGCGGCAATTCGCCGAATCTGAACCCTCGGTGAACCCAATCCGTTCATGGCCGACTTACAGGCAGGCAAGGCACAAACGCCTTTCGCCAAAACCCAAACGGAGAAGACCAATGACCCGACTTACTCTTGCTTTTCTGGCTGCATTGGCAGCAACGACCGGCACCGCAAGTGCTGCTACGCTGGTTGGCAACACAATTGACGTGGAGTTCAACCACAATTTCGCGCGCGTCGACTATTGGTGCGCCGCAGGCGCCGCCGTCATCAGCGCCGGCGAACCCGTTGACACAATGATCTATCGGACGTCACCCGCGCATCGCTCTGCCGGTGAAGGCATGTCGTTTTCGCTGGATGGCAATATTCAAGGCCCATGGAACAGTTTCACGGCACATCGGGCCGCAAACATGTGCGGTGGTACATCTGGTGCAGCGCCATTCCGTCGGCTTGTTGATTTCTGATTGGCTGCTCAGAAACCTCCTGCGTCTGAATGGGTGCAGGAGGTTCGTTTCTTAACGGATACACTTCACTATTGTTAACATAATACTGATTATGCGATAATGGAGCCATCAAGAGGAGCACACTACCCTTAAGTGCGACTTCTGATGTGCCGCAGATTGATAATCTCTCGGGAGTTATGGCGAATTTGATCACCCGGCTCATGGGTGGACGCCTGCGCAGATCGGCAACTGGACGATCATCGAAGGCGCCAAGCAGCGAGTCTGCCAGGAGACGAATTAGCACTACATCTACTCCACCCTGGCAGAAAGGCACCGTCGAAAACGCCAACGGTAGAGCGCGAAGATGGTTGCCGAGTTGCGCTCCGTCGGCGGTCTCTCTTCGAAGTGTAATTACCCTAGGGATTTCACCTATTCCCATCGTACCGTCTGTTTCTTAGGGCGTATAACCACTTTGTTCGGCCTATAGGAGCCTCCGATGTTCGAGATCGTTTCGCCAACCATTTTGTTTGGGTTTTGCACCATATGGCTGGCTGCCGCGATGACTCCTGGCGCCAATGTTGCCTTCACCGTCTCCATCTCAAGTCGGTATGGATTTCGTGCAGGGCTCGCCTGTGCAGCCGGTTTCGTGACTGGCATCGTTGTTTACGCCCTTATTGTAGCCTTCGGGCTGGGCTTAATATCACAGTGGTTTGGTCAATTTCTAGCGATCATGCGCTGGGTCGGCGTGGCCTACTTGATCTGGCTTGCACTCAGGATCTGGAACGCGCCGGGAGCAGGTTCAACCGCAAGGAATGTCCCAAAACCGAGTTTTTGGCGGATTTTGACTCAAGGTGTACTGATTTCTCTTACGAACCCCAAAGCGATGATCTTTGTTGCGGTGGTCGTTCCTCAAGCAGTGGATGTTTCGCGCCCAGCGATGCCGCAATTGTTGGTTCTGGTAATCGCCGCGTCCGCAATGTCGTTTATTGCGCACAGCATTTATTCGACGCTTGGCTACCTGCTTGGTCGCGCAGTTCCATCCGAAAAGGCCGGAGTTTGGGTCAACCGTTTGATCGCATCGATTCTGATCGTCGGCGCGGTAGGCTTGTCGGTTGCGACCTTGCCGCAGAACTTGTGAAGGCGCCCATTGACCGCTGCTTAACCACCAACGAGGCATGGCTGATCGTTTCATGCCTTTATTTAGGCGGTCCTATTCGAGGTTCCTTGACCTCGATTGCGACCTTTCTTTGCTCCGTTACTGGAAACCATATTCTGGCTGATTGTGTTGAAAAACTCCGAAATCAGAGCGTCGCGGATTTCTTGCGAAAACCTATGAAGCGAAATAGTCGGAAAGCTTTGACCACGAGACAGCGCATGGCTGCGCGTGAGCGCATGTAGGCGATTTGGGCCGACCCCCGCGCCAAAAATTTAGGATCGGGCTGCATGGAAAGAAAAATCATCGTTCAGGCCCTAAAACGGAGTTTTTCAACACAATCGGCTGCTTCCGGACCTCGGATGCATCGCCGCAACTTTGCTCTTCGCGCAATCCATCTGCGCTCACGACCCTGAATGGAGATCCAGATCTTTCCTTTGATGCCAAAAGGTGTTGGCCTAAAGCGTTTCGGCTTGAACCTGAATCGCGAGGGATTCCCTTGAGACCTGATCTGTGATTCATCCTGTTTGGGAGGATGGATCATGTCAGCACCTTTGCCATCTGCGCTTCGGATACGGTTTCAGAGATACATTGAAGAAGGGTTGAGCGGGCGCGCGGCGGCGTTGCGGTTGAAGCTGTCGCCTGCCACAGGCGCGCGGTGGGCGCGTCAGGTGAGGATGAAGGGTCATGCGGAACCTGCCCGGCAGGGACCGCCGCGCGGCAAGGGAAAGCTGGCTCCGCATCGGGAATTCTTTGAGGAGTTGATCGCACAAGACCCTGACATCACGCTCTTTGAGTTGCGTAATGCGCTGGCCGATGCAGAGGGTGTGCGGGTGCATCACTCCTCCATCGCCAACCTTCTGTCCCGGCTCGGCTTCACGTACAAAAAAAGTCGCTGGTCGCAACCGAGCGCCGCCGCGCCAAGGTAAGGCAGCAACGGGCCGACTGGTTCAGATACCGCTCGCCAGCCATTGCGACCTTTCCTGAGCGCGTTGTCTTTATTGACGAAACCGCAGTGAAGACAAACCTCACGCGCCTACGCGGCAGAGCCAAGCGCGGTAAGCGCCTGACGATGGATGCGCCCTTCGGAAGCTGGGGAACCCAAACCTTGATCGCGGGCCTGACCCAAGGCGCGCTGATCGCACCTTGGGTCATCAAGGGAGCGATAGATGGCCCCGCCTTCGCGGCCTACATCCGCGAAGTGCTGGTCCCCGAGATCAACCCCGGCACTGTCGTCATTCTCGACAACCTGGCAACCCACCGGAATAAGGAGGCGACGCAGGCTTTACGCAATCACGGCTGCTGGTTCCTTTACCTGCCACCGTACTCGCCCGACCTGAATCCCATCGAGCAGGCCTTCTCTAAACTGAAAGCCCATTTGCGACGGATCGGGGCCAGGTCCTTTACCCAGGTCTTCGAAGCAATCGGAGCAATCTGCGATCTCTACGACCCAGTAGAATGCTGGAACTACTTTAAGGCCGCCGGATATGTCTCAGGTTAATGTCGAAACGCTTTAGTTAATGTATTCTTCTTTGGGCGAACACGGAGTAGTTCTCCTTCTAATGCTCGGATTTCATCCCTGTAGTCTCCTAAAAGGAGCACATTTCCTATTGACGACATTCCTGTAGGTAGTGAAGCTTCAGCTTCGATGTCCCGGTCCGACTGCGCGACGCTTGCATAGGCGTAAAAGAAAAAAATCAAAGTAAGAAAATGGCGAAAAATACTACTCAAGGAAGCCCCCATCAATACACGAACAATTCAAATAGGTCATAAGCTCTTAACTATAAAGTGGTCTCGAAAACAGCCCGGACGAAATTTCTATTTCTTTGGACTCTTTAGTTAACAAGTAGAAGCCGCAAAGTCACGAGAAATGTTGTCAAGCCATGATGATCAGTAACACTATCTCAGATTTCGTGTAGCTCGAATAATTGCTACTGAGCCGATTGTGTTGAAAAACTCCGAAATCAGAGCGTCGCGGATTTCTTGCGAAAACCTATGAAGCGAAATAGTCGGAAAGCTTTGACCACGAGACAGCGCATGGCTGCGCGTGAGCGCATGTAGGCGATTTGGGCCGACCCCCGCGCCAAAAATTTAGGATCGGGCTGCATGGAAAGAAAAATCATCGTTCAGGCCCTAAAACGGAGTTTTTCAACACAATCGGCCAAAGGCATTCTGTCGCAGCTGGGTAACGAAACGACGTTAGAGCGGACCATCGCAAACCTCGCAACAATTGAAACATTGGGCTCTTTTGACACCTTCGCCGCCATTGGCCTAAAGGATCGCTTCCCCTGCCCCGCAAAGGCAGCCAAAGCTGCGATCAGTGAAATATTCGCCCTTGTCAGCTATCGTTACCGTCGACGCATTTGGCGACACTTCTGCTTTGCTCACCCAGTGGCATGTCTGGAAGATAACAACGACACCCCTCAATCCACAAACGCCGCCCCAGATGGCGTCACCCCTTTGCACCCCACAGCAGCGTTTGCAGGCCGCCGAGTTTTGAATGGCCGAGGGTGTCGAAATCTGACACCAGGCGGCGCAGGTCCGGGTTTTCGATGAACGACAAATAGGCCACCGCCCAGGCGACTTCGAAGGCGCGCAGAGTCTCGTCACCCGTGGAATAGCTTTGCAGCGCACCCGCGTGGGTCGTCACCAGATCCGGATTGTCGATGGCGGCTACGGTGAAATCCACGGCGCGTGGTATCGCGCGTTCGCAAGCCTCGAACAGTTCAAACCCCGCGTCGTGCAGCAAGGCGGCCGTCACCACCAGAGGGCCGATTGCATGCAACTGATAATGCAGCGCCAGCGGTCCGCGTTCCATTTCGCGCGGCAGGCTGCCGTCGGGTGCTGCATCGCAGGCCACGCGCAGCGCCGACCAGGCGGCCCAATGTTGCAGATCCTCGGCCCCCAGCGTCAGCCCGATCCGCGCAACGGCGACTGCGGCCCAGGCGCGCAGGTTGTTGCGGCTGGCCTTGGGCGGTGCATCGCGATCCCAATAAGCGATCATCTGGTCGGCCCGGCGCCGCAACCAGGCATCGATTGCGCCTCTCTGCGCATCATCGCTTAGCATCGAGCGGACCGAGGCATAGGCAAACGCCATCCCGGCGATGCGGCTGGGCGACGACATATGCGCATTGGGCGTTTCCAGCGCGCTAAGGGCATCCGCCTGCGCCCATTCCGCCAGCGCATCACCGACACAAGCCGCATGCGCAGACGCCTCAGCCGGTTCTTTCAACGCCATGTTAGAGGCTTTCGCCAGGGCCGAGATGAAGGCGTCGACAGGATTCAGCGCCGCATTGACGCCCGCGTTGCTGGCCGGGTCGATGTCTGATCGTGTGCGGCTGTCATCGGTATAGCGGCTGCCGTGGTCCAGCGACACGACCGGTTCGGGGATCACGAAACATTCGACCGACGCAATCGCCGGGCTGGCGCAGAGGCATGCGCCAAGGGCGGCGATGGTCAGGCCCCCTGCCCGCGTGTTCATTGCGTCACCTCGGGGCGCAGCGCCAGCGACTGCGTCAGCATCTGCGCGGTTTCGTCGCCAGCGTCGGCGGCGCGGGCCAGCCAGGTCTGGGCTTCTTCGCGCGACGGGTCGGTTCCGATCCCGAAGGCCAGCGCCTGCGCCAAATCCACCATCGCAGGCACATCGCCCAGCTCTGCGGCCCGTGCAAACCATTCGGTCGAAGCGGCCACATCGGTTGCCGATCCCGCATCCGTCCGCATGATCCACGCCAGTTCGCGCATCGCCACCGGATGCCCGGTAAGCGCCGACTTTTCATACAGCGCGCGCACGTCGATCTGTTCGGCGGCCAGCATCCTGATTTCCGGTTCTTCCAGCGCCAGCCGCGCCAATGCGTGCGGCACATCGGGCAGGTTTGATTTCACGATCAGCTCGACAAACAGGTCCGCTGCGCGGCCCGCGTCAAAGCCCGCGCCGCGTGAATTGGCATAGACATTCAGCAATCGGCTGATCGAGGTCAGGTTCCCGCCCGCATGCGCCGTTTCATAATGCGCCATCGCAGCCTCGGCATCGCCCGGTGCGCCGTGGCGGCGCAGATGGTCGCCGATCAGCACGTTGCGCCAGCCGTTGTCCTCTCCCAAAATCTTGGCGACCTCGATCCAGCGATAGAAATCGTCATTGTGCCCAATCTCGCCCAGTACCGAGGCATAGTGGATCGCCTGTTTGAAGTCGCAATCCATGACGGCGATGATCCGGCGCTTGTAGTCCTTAATCTTTGCTGCGTCCTCAAGGTGGCGCAATGCCAGGGTCAGCGCCCAGAAATCACCGCGCGCCTCGATTATCTCTCGGTGCAGTTCGAATACGTCCTTTGCGGTGCCAAGGCCGGTTGGGTCGGCGCGGTGGAGCAAGGCGATGGCTTCGCCCCTGCCCCGTCCGGCCAGCGGCATCAGCAGTTCCAATGCCTCGGCCCGGTTGTCTAGCCCCCAAGTTCTGGGCCATTTCTGATTAGAGTTTCTGGCATTGGTGGTCGCATGTTCAGAGCCTGGTGCGGACGTGTGTGGTTGTACTGCTTAAGCCAATGATTGATGACGATCTGTGCCTGTTTCGTTGTTGTGAACCATTCAGCGTTGAGGATCTCGTGCCGGAGAGTGCCGTTGAACCTCTCGTTGTATCCGTTTTCCCAAGGGGACCCCGGATAGATTCTAATTGGTCGAACACCAACGCGAACCAACCACTCCTGCATCGCCTTGGCTACGAACTCTGGGCCGTTGTCGGAGCGGATATACTCCGGCGTGCCATGGCAGAGGAGCAGCGGATATAGCGCCTCCAGAACATCTTCGGCGCCCATCCTGCTGCGAACTTCCACGGCCAGGGCCTGCCGGGTGTACTCATCCAGAACGGTCAGCATCTTGTAGCTCCGGCCATTGCTGAGCTTGTCGTGAACGAAGTCGATGCTCCAGATGTGGTTCGGATGCGTCGGCCTGAGGCGAATGATCGAGCTGTCCTTGTGATAAAGCCGTCTGCGCTTCCTGTGCCGCTGCGGGAGTTGCAGTCCTTCTTCCTGCCAGAGACGCTCAACCTTCTTATGATTGACCCGCCAGCCCTCGATGCGCAGGAGTTCCGAAACTTTACGATAGCCGTAGCGCCCATATTGCTTGGCCAGGCGGATCAAAGCGAGCCGTAGAGCATCATCGTCTTTTGGCGCGGGTCGATATTGCAGAGAGTTTCGCGCCAGACCGACGACCCGGCTGTCCTTCCCCCCTAAAACTGGGCCACTACATTGGTCTTGAGAGGGGAATATGTAATGGCACGGAAACGGCATTCGGACGAAGATGTATTGAAGCTGCTGCGTGAGATTGAGCTGAAGCTGACGGGAGGAAGTGACGTTGCATCGGCGTGTCGTAGCGTCGGCATCAGCGATGCGACATATTACAACTGGCGGAAACGGTTTGGTGGTATGGGACGGTCGCAGTTGTCGGAGATGCGCAGCCTGGAAAAGGAGAATGGGCGTCTCAAGAAGATCGTCGCTGAGCTTGAATTGGACAAGCTGATCCTCAAAGAAAGCCTGAACTACTTAAAGCCCAGGGCCTGACGACTGGGGAGCTCCGTCAGGCCGTTATTCATACGCGCCAAAAGCTCGCGACCTCGGAGCGGAGGACCTGCCGGGTCGTCGGTCTGGCGCGAAACTCTCTGCAATATCGACCCGCGCCAAAAGACGATGATGCTCTACGGCTCGCTTTGATCCGCCTGGCCAAGCAATATGGGCGCTACGGCTATCGTAAAGTTTCGGAACTCCTGCGCATCGAGGGCTGGCGGGTCAATCATAAGAAGGTTGAGCGTCTCTGGCAGGAAGAAGGACTGCAACTCCCGCAGCGGCACAGGAAGCGCAGACGGCTTTATCACAAGGACAGCTCGATCATTCGCCTCAGGCCGACGCATCCGAACCACATCTGGAGCATCGACTTCGTTCACGACAAGCTCAGCAATGGCCGGAGCTACAAGATGCTGACCGTTCTGGATGAGTACACCCGGCAGGCCCTGGCCGTGGAAGTTCGCAGCAGGATGGGCGCCGAAGATGTTCTGGAGGCGCTATATCCGCTGCTCCTCTGCCATGGCACGCCGGAGTATATCCGCTCCGACAACGGCCCAGAGTTCGTAGCCAAGGCGATGCAGGAGTGGTTGGTTCGCGTTGGTGTTCGACCAATTAGAATCTATCCGGGGTCCCCTTGGGAAAACGGATACAACGAGAGGTTCAACGGCACTCTCCGGCACGAGATCCTCAACGCTGAATGGTTCACAACAACGAAACAGGCACAGATCGTCATCAATCATTGGCTTAAGCAGTACAACCACACACGTCCGCACCAGGCTCTGAACATGCGACCACCAATGCCAGAAACTCTAATCAGAAATGGCCCAGAACTTGGGGGCTAGACACTCCGCTCCGAGGTCGCGAGCTTTTGGCGCGTATGAATAACGGCCTGACGGAGCTCCCCAGTCGTCAGGCCCTGGGCTTTAAGTAGTTCAGGCTTTCTTTGAGGATCAGCTTGTCCAATTCAAGCTCAGCGACGATCTTCTTGAGACGCCCATTCTCCTTTTCCAGGCTGCGCATCTCCGACAACTGCGACCGTCCCATACCACCAAACCGTTTCCGCCAGTTGTAATATGTCGCATCGCTGATGCCGACGCTACGACACGCCGATGCAACGTCACTTCCTCCCGTCAGCTTCAGCTCAATCTCACGCAGCAGCTTCAATACATCTTCGTCCGAATGCCGTTTCCGTGCCATTACATATTCCCCTCTCAAGACCAATGTAGTGGCCCAGTTTTAGGGGGGAAGGACACGGTCCTCCAGCGTGACATCGGGCCCGGACAGCAGAACATCGGCCAGGTACAGCCCCGCCTCGTGTTCGCCGCCCGCCAATGCGTCCCGGTAATACCGCACGGCGCGGGCGCGTTCTTCGGGCGATAGGGCCAGCTTAAGCAGCAGATTGCCACGTGACTGCAACACCCGGTCATAGCGGTCCGCGTAGGCATCCCAGAACGCAACCTGAGTTTCTTCGGCGCCATTGCGTTCTAGCAGCTCCATGAACGAAGCCAGCGCGGTCGGGCGACCATAAAGTGCCTGGGTCTGAAGGATTGCGAAAGTCAGTTCGTCGGTATCTTCGGCCAGATCGGCCATCTCCTCGGGCTTGAACGACAGGGTCTGGGTGCCTGTCGCGGCCTCGATCCCACGCCAGTATTCAGCCTCGACCAGGTTCGGACCGCTGGGGGCCTTGCAGATTGCAAAGCGGCGCAGATCGGCCATCGGGTCGATCATGCCCAGTTGGCTAATCGTATAGATCAGGTCGTCAACGATCCGATAGAAATCGGCGTCCGTTTCTGCGTGGCGCATGCGGATCGCGGACAGCGCCTGGATCGCCTCCCCCTCCTCCAGGGCGGCGGCGCGTTCCAGCAGACGCTCGGCCTCGGCCTCACCAGCCCAACGGCCATCACGTTCCAGCACATTCTGCGCCAGCTTGGTATAGGTCCAGCCCGGCGCGTCAGGCAGTTCGGCCAGCGCCTCAAGCGTTTCGATCAGTTGCGGATGCAGGGCGGGATCAATCTTGCTTTGCTGTTCCAGAAACAGCGACAAGCGGATCAGCCCGGCGCGTTCTGACCCGTCAGCCGCGCGTTGATACAGCGCCAGCGCATGATCCATATCCTGGTCGAGCAATGCGCCAACCTCGTACAAACGACCCAAGGCCAGTTCCGCATAAGGCAGGCCTCCGTCAGCGGCCAAACTCAGGTATTTCAGCAGAACGTCGTTGTCCTTGGCGACCTCTTCCGATCGCATGTGGTATTCGGCCACATTCCAGGCCGCATTCGCATCGCCCAGATCAGCGGCAAAGCGGAACCATTTTTCCGACAGGTCATAGTTCTGCGTGACAATGTCACCATTGCGGAATTCGCGCGCGATCCGCGTGACACGGTCGCAAATCATTGGGTTCAATTGCCCGACCAGCGCGCCAAAGGCCATTGTGATCGCCAGATCAGGCGGCAGATCCCAGCCATCCGGCGCGGCCCCCGCCAGGCTGCGGCGGGACAATTCCAGCAAAGCGTCGGCATTACCGCTGTAGCCTGCGGCGATCATCAATTCCAACCCGCGTTCTTCGTCGCGATCAATTCCGATGCCATCAATCAGATATCCCGCAACCAATGCCTGCAACCGAGGCGAGGTTGACAGATCCGCCTGCATCAATTGTTCGACAAGACGCTGATTGCGTATCTGGTCCAGCCGCCCGCTTGCCACCAGCAGATCAATCATGGCGACGATCTTCGTCGATTCCGAAAAATGCGGATCAATTGTCGGCAGCAATTCGATCATCTGTTCAATGGTGTCCGACCAGGCGCGTGCGTCGATCTCCCGCAATCGGCGAATATCCCGTTTGATCAATTCGGGCGCGCGATCCGGCAAGGATTTTCCATCCCACTTTGACCATTCCGCAATGATCATCTGATCGCCGGAGCGGGTCACGCAGATCGGATCGACATCCAGGATCGGCGGATCGAACACGATATCCGAAGTCGCCGCATTGCCGGATTGCGGCGCGGCCAATAACACCGACAACGCAAGTGCGGCTGCCGTAATCCTGTGCATGTGGTGGCTCATCTACTGTCTCCGAATATTCCGCCGCGCCATTGCGTCAATTGACGTAACGATTGTCCGTGACCGAGGCGGAATAACTCCCCCCGCCCCGCTGAAGATGATGGTGATCCCGGCGCGCCGCTTTAAATCGACGGCATCAACCTGTGCCAACATTTCGTCACCCGACTGCATCTGAAAATCGAGCGTCAATGGCGCCTTCAAGGCAACCGTTGCGGCAGAGTTCGTGGATACCGCGGGGATTGCGACGGCGTTCGCCTGGGGCACGAACAGATCCACAGCCTCCACATCTGAAAGGTTGTAAAACGTCACATCGGCCTGCGCGGGATTGCCGGTCAGATCATCCTCGATCAGCGATCCGGTCCCGTCCGGCCCGACAAGATAGGTATAGAATGTGGCGGGTTCGACCATCTCGGCGACTTCGGTTCCGGCGGCGACGATCTTGACCTCTCCGGGGTCGGTCACGACGTATGGGGTGATCCCGTCTTCGACATCGCGGAACGCCACCGATTGCACCACGGCGACGGTTTCACCCGTCGCAATCACGCGCACGAAGGCGGCGTTTGGGTCTGCCACATCCTCATAAAGACCGCCATCCTGGGTCAGACCGGGGGTCGCCAGAAACAGGAGTGCTGTGGCGCACGGCAGGGTGAATTTCGCAGATTTCATGACGGATCGTCCTTTGTTGTTCGACAGATAGACAGGCTGGCAACATCGCTGACGGGGCGGTCAAACGTGACCTGAACCTCGGCAATGTCATCAGACCAGAGCGACAGAAGTGGTTGATAGAAACGGCCCGTGGCGCGCAGCCGGTCGCCCCGCTGCATGACGGCGCGGCGCCGCACGCCCGAGGATTGGACGAAGCTGAATTCGGCCCGGCGCGCACCGTCCTGACCCAGATTGGCAAAGATCACATCCTCTGGACGAAGCCGGATATCCGCCAGTTCGGCCCGCAGTGTCGTGCCGCCGTCCGACGTCGTGACAAGCGGTTGGTCACACCGGCCCGAGGCTGCGGCAATCAGCTGATTGTGTTGAAAAACTCCGTTTTAGGGCCTGAACGATGATTTTTCTTTCCATGCAGCCCGATCCTAAATTTTTGGCGCGGGGGTCGGCCCAAATCGCCTACATGCGCTCACGCGCAGCCATGCGCTGTCTCGTGGTCAAAGCTTTCCGACTATTTCGCTTCATAGGTTTTCGCAAGAAATCCGCGACGCTCTGATTTCGGAGTTTTTCAACACAATCAGCTCTTCAATATGGCCCGGGCCGTATTGCGCGAGGTTATTATAGATCGGGTTTTCCCAGATCAGGAATTGCGGGCGGCTCTCGGCGAATTCGGTCGACGTCAGATAGGATGTAATGGCACCGAATTGATTACCGCCAGTGATTGCGTAGTTGACGATGTTCAGGCCCGAGTATTCCGAAAGGAAGCCAGCGAAATTATTGATATCGGAATCCGAAAAAGATGTCCCGACCAACACCGCCTGGGGCGCGGCTTGATCTGATCCGAATATATCCAGTGATTGCGAATCTCCATCCGTTTGCGCCGCCACTTCCCGGGTCAGGAAAGACATTGTCGCAACTGGCGGCAATTCATCGCGACAGAAAACCTGCAACGCACGCCGCATGCCGGAAAACGCAACCTCGCGCCCCCGTTCGATGGTCTCGAAATTCTTCGGGGTGGTGTTCGCGTAATTCGGATCGGCCACAATTGTTTTGGCAATTTCTTCTGCTGCCAGCCTTGCACCTTCGGGCGTCCAGTGGAAATCCGCACGAAAGAACGGAGGATTGTCGGCCCCTGCCCCCTGCAGGGCCGTTTGGATATCGGGCGCGGCGACGCCACGCGAGCGAAGGCGCGCGATGATATCCTGATAAACCGCACCGGCCGAATTAACGTCATAGCTGTATTCAGCCGACCGCGGCGGCAGGTAATCCGGCATCGCCTGACTTTTGGACGGGATGGTGACGTAAATTAATGTCGTCCCCCCCGCGGCCAATTCACGGGACAGACGTTGCAGCTGATCTGCAACCTGATCGGTCAGCGGATGCTGCATGCGCAGATCGGCGAAAGTGCGAAAGAAGAACCCGTCCCGCCCTTCGATCGACGGCATCGTGTTGGAAAACTCATGCCCGCTGCATGCAAAATTGCTGGCACTGGCCGCGCAGGCGCTTAGCGTCAGGCCGATAAGCGGGGCAATTGCCCGGGTGCAAAATCGGTTCATGCCTGCTCCTCCTCTTCTATCTTGGGTGTTGTCTGGGCGAGCGTGGCAGGCGCCGGTCCAAGGCTGCGCAACAGGTTTTCGGCAGTTACCCGGGCGGCCAAATCATCGCTGGCGACGGCAATTCCCAGATACTTTCGCGCCGCCGGGAACCCCTGTTCGCGATCCTCGCCGTCCAGCAGGAAATGCGTCGCCAGTTTCAGGGCCGCCCCGGCATTCTGATTGTTGGCGGCGATGGTCAGATAGCGCCGCGATTCCGCCGGATCTTGGCCAAACGGCTGGCCACCCTCATAGAATTCAGCCATAATCAGCGCCATCTGCGTGTCGCTTTGTGCGCGTGTATTCAATGCGTTACGGGCAATGGCCAAGGTCTGTTCCGAAAACGTGACGTCATCGCGGCGCAGGAACTTCGTTATGGGCAGATAGGCATAATCCAGCCCGTCATTCGCCGCCTGTACGAAGTATCGCAACGCCGCCTCATCACCTCGCCCGCTCAGCCTGCCGGCATAATTATAGGCCGCAAGCCCGTCGCCCGACCCTGCGAGTTTCACCAGATCCGCATCGCTCACATCCGCACGCGCGACCATGCGGGCGCGGATGTCTTTCAGTTCCAGTGCCAGCGCTTCTTCGGGTGTAACCACCTCCGCCACCGGGGCGGTTTCTATCTTCTGACCGGTGATCTGGCCGAATATATTCGTGCCCGCACAGCCCGGTAATGTCAGGGATAAAATTGTAAGCAACAGAATGCGCCGCATATCAGACATCCCTCTGCGCGTCGTGGGATTGCCAAAGATCCGGGTCGGACAAATAGCGTACCGGGAATTCCCAAATCACATAGCGTGGTGCGGATGCGGCCAATTCGGGGCTGTTCAAATAGGCGCGCATTGGCGCAACCGGCCCCTGCCCTTCGGTCGCCAGATTGAGCACATCACGCGACAACAACAGTTTCAAGGCCTCGGCAAAACTCCAATCCGTATTCGCGCTGTAGGAGGTTCCGATCAGGACTGTATCAATACTGTCCGCACCGAAAATGCTGATATTGGCATCCGGTTTGGACACCGCGTCAAACGGAATAATAACCTCGGGCCGCAATCCCACAATCGGGGCCAATACGTCCGAAGTCACGAATGAAACCAAATCGCCGGTCAAAGTTTTTTCGACTTGTGCGCGTCTGAAATAATCGGCGTCGCCCTGTGGGATCAGCTCGGCGTTCGCAATTGCCCTTGCAACTGCTGTGGCCCCGAACGGCGTCCAATGCGTGTCAGTAGAAAGGAAGGTCTGCTGAGTGGAATTCCCTTGAAGTAATACCGGACGGATATCGATGTGCGCAATGGCTTGACGATCCAACGCGGCCAGAAAGCCATCATAAACGCCGCGAATTTCCGGGGATAGATCGCCGCTGAACCTGCTGTACACGTCCAGCTTGCCCGGAACCGGCACCAGGATCAGCTGCGTGCCGTGTTGCCTAAGGCGCTGACCAATCGTGTTTATTTCTGCCGCTGCGGTGTCAAGATCGCCCCCGAAAGGCCCGGCTTCTTCTTGTGTGAACAACCAGCCATTGTCACCGGTGATGACGCCGCTGCGCCCCTCACCAATCAGCACATAGCGTGCCGCGCCAATTAACCCGACCGAGATTTCGCGGTGCGGCAGGCTATCCACATATGCGGTGTCAATTTCGCTGGCGACGCGCCCTTTCAGGAACGCCACCTGATCAAGATCGACCCGAAGATCTCCGGTTTGCAGGAAATTGATATTCGCAATCAGCGAATAGCCAAGGAATGTTGCGGGCAATAAAAACCGACAGAGTTTCAGAAACCTTTGCATCGCGCCGCCCCTAGAACTGGAAATACAGAAATGGCGAGAAATTCTGCTCGGCCAGTTTCATGATGGTGAATGTCGCAATCCCGGTTATTGCGACAGACGGCACCAACGTATTGGCAAGCGTCAGTGTGCCATCCGGCGCAATCTGGCTGCGTGCAGGTGGATGAACCCACGACTCTGCGATGACGACCAATATGCCGATGCCAACAAACAGCAGGCTTTCACGCGTTATCTGCATTGCGATTTCCACCGGAATGCCGCCGCCATTGAAACCCAGCATTCCGGAATAAACGCCGAACGCAATTCCAAGCGTTTCCGCACGGAACACAACCCAGCCGATCAGCACGACCAGCAAAGTCGAGATCAGCGCCATTGCACCGCTGCCCTTGTCGCGGCCCGTCGCACGCTCCAACGCCAGCCATCCACCGTGCCATGCACCCCAGACCAGAAACGTCCAATTCGCCCCGTGCCAGAACCCGCCCAGCAGCATCACGGTCATCAGGTTCACATAGGTCCGCGTGGTGCCCAGCCGGTTGCCGCCCAGCGGGATGTAAAGGTAGTCGCGCAGCCAGACTGACAGGCTGATATGCCAGCGCCGCCAGAACTCGGTGATCGAGCGGCTGATGTAGGGGCGGTTGAAGTTCTCGGTGAACCTGAACCCCATCATCATGCCAAGGCCGATGGCCATGTCGGAATAGCCCGAGAAATCGAAGTAAAGCTGTAGCATATAGGCAACCGCGCCAATCCAGGCCAAAGGCATAGACGGATCGGTGGTTGAGAATGCCAGGTCCGCCAAAGGTGCGACGGCATCCGCCAGGATCACTTTCTTGGCCAGCCCGATGGCAAAGCGCCTCGCCCCGTCAGTGAACATCTGCGCAGAATGGGTCCGCGCCTCGAACTGGTGGGCCAGATCCTTGAACCGCAGGATCGGCCCGGCGATCAGCTGCGGGAACAGCGCGATGAACGCAGCGAAATCAAGGAAGCTAACCGTCGCTTTGACGTCTTTTCGATAGACATCGACGAGATAGCTAATCGACTGAAAGACATAGAACGAAATGCCGATGGGCAGGATCAACCGCCAGTGGATGCCAAGGCCGCTCGCGTCGGTTCCAACCAGTGCGGCAAGGCTGTCGACAAAGAAATTGAGGTATTTGAAGACGCCCAGCACCGCCAGGCACCCGGCGACCCCGATCCCACAATAAAGCCGCGCCCGCGGCCCGTCCAGATTGCGGCGGATCAGCAGCCCGCAGCCATAAGTCCACAAAGTCGTCAGGATCAGCAGGCCCAGGAAATCCACGCGCCACCAGCCGTAGAAGGTGTAAGACCCCAGCAGGATCGTCGCCGATTTCCACCGCGTTGGCGTCAGGTAGTACAGCGCCAGGAACAGCGGCAGGAACAGGAACAGAAAGCTTTCAGAGGAAAAGACCATCAGACGCCCCCGCATTCCGGTTGCGCGGCAAAATCCGCCGGGGCGATAAGATAGCCATCCTGCCCGCCCTGCTGGCGCGCCGTCAGATAGCCGACCGTGTGAACGCCCAGATCGCCTGAGAACAGGCGCGGGTATTGCGCCTCCAGCCGGTTGCCGGTCATCTGCAACCGCCCGGCGGTGGCGCCGCGAACCCTTTCTCCGTTATCGGCGATCAGATTGCGGGTTACGTCTGTCTGCCAGCCGGCTTCCTGCCCGGCAATGCTCAGGCCGGCGGCGCGGTTGAAGGCGATGATATTGTCAACCAGCGTTGCGTTCACCACCCGGTCCAGCCCGATACCGGGGCCGCCGTTGGCGACGATCAGGTTGCCGGATATGGCAATGCAGGCACCGCGCTGAATGCGCATGGCCCCGGCGCCGTTCAACGCAATCGTATTGTCGGCAAAGGTCAGATCGGCGCTGTTTCGGTCGATCAGCGCGCCTGAATTTGCGCCTTGTGCCAACAGGTTACCAGCGACGAGCGCGCCGGTGGAATTCGCCGTGATCCGCAGCGCCTGAAGCCCGCGCGTCCCGGTGATCCGGTTGTCGGCAATCACCGGGCTCTGCGCCTCGGCCACGAACAACCCGACGCCACGACTGCCAAGGATACGGTTGCCGATCACCTGGCTGTTGCTGGTGCGGATCAGGCTGACCGGCCCGGAATCGCGGATCGTCGTATCGCGAATGGAGGAGGCACTCTGCGTGCGAAACAGCCCGCCGTTGACGACGCTCAACCCGCTGTAAGGCCCAGCATCTGCCGATCCAAGGCCGTGCATCTGGGCCCCCGTCACCTGCATACTGCCGGTTCCGGCGGTCAGGACGAAGGGGCGAAAGGCGTCCGGCGCATCCACCCACGGATCACTCGCCCAGATCCGGGCGGCGCCGATGCGCATCCGCCCGAAATTCAGCAAAAACGCACCACTTTCCGAGGTCATCTGAACCTCGGCCCCGTCGGGCAGGATCAGCTCGGCATCTTCCCAGACGATCAACGGGCGGGTCAGGGTGACGTGATTGCCATCTGCAAGGATACCCGGCGCACCCGCTGCATCGGCCATCGCGACAACCTGATCCAGTGTCGCCGACCCGGCGCGCAGGATCACCGCGTCAGTCTGGCCGTTTTGCGCCGCGATCACCGCCAATTGCTGGTTTGCGCCCGCATAGATCGCCAGTTTTGCCAGCGCGACCCGCAGGTTCAGGGATGAAACCTGGGGTGTTCCGGCAAGCGGCACCATTTTGGCCACACCCGCAGCCGGGCGTTTCGGCGCATCCAGGCCGAACACGGTGCGCATCTCGCCCAGCCGCTGCGCCAGCACCTCTGGCCTTTCGTCAGCCATCGCAACCAACCCGGCCCGCGCCGCGCCCAGATCAGGCCCGGCCACCGCCGCCGCGCCGGACAGCATCAGCGCCAGCGGCACCCAAAGGGCGCGCGCTTTACGCATGCGCCAACACCGGCCCGGTTGGAACCACGCCATTCAGAATCGTCAGCAGGATCGCCTGAAACGGCTGGGTCGAGGCGTTGCGCAATGGCAGGCACAGATCGGCGGCCACGCTGATCGTATCCCCGGATGAGATCGATTTTTCCGCCCCACCCTCTTGATACGCGCCCTGCCCCGAGATCACCGCCAGCAGGCTTGGCCCCTCTCCGGTGCCATTCAGCATCATCGTCGCGTCGGGGCGCACCGTGACCATCTTCATCCGATACTCATCGGCCGAGGACAGCGCCTCGATACTGCCCCAGCTTAGATCGCGCAGCTTGTGTGTGGTCACCTCGCAGCGATTTTGATCCTTCAGCCGGTCAACGATGGATTTCACCATCTGCGCGTTCTGCTGATTGGTCACCAGAACCGCATCCGGCGTGTCCACAACGATCACATCCTCCATCCCCACCACAGCCACCAGACGATCATCGCCATGGATCAGAGAGTTCTTCGTGTTGAGCGAAATCACATCGCCATTGGTGACATTCCCATCACCACATTTGTCCGAGATTGCATGGACCGAGGTCCAGGCCCCGACGTCGTTCCAGTCGATATGACAGACCGGCGCCAGCGCCACGGCGTCCGAGCGTTCAAAGACCAGCCGCTCGGTCGGTTCGGCGCGGGCTTGGGTGAATGTGGCTTCGTCCAGAAGAATGTGATCGTCGCACTGTTCAGCTGATGAAACCGCACGAGAGACGGCGACAAAGCTCTCAGGCTCAAGGCGCGCAAACTCTCCGATCAGGGTGTCGGCGCGGAACAGGCTGATGCCCGACGCCCAATATGCACCCCCGGCGGACAGCAGGGCCTCGGCCTCGGACAAGGGGGGTTTTTCGACGAATTGCAACACCCGGTGCAGACCGGGATAGACATCAAAACTGCCCCCGTCGGTGATATAGCCATAGCCGGTTTCGGCATAACGCGGCATGATCCCGAAGGTGATGATCCGCCCGTCGTCGGCTGCCTGCGACATCGCCGTGACCGTGCTGTTCAGATCGCCCTTGATGACGTGATCTGAAGGCAGCACCAGAAGTTGCGCTTCGGGATCATGCCTGATCACACTCAGCGCGGCGGCCAGAACCGCCGGGCCGGTATTGCGCCCCACGGGTTCGGCAATCACATGGCCGTCGATCTGAAGCTGCTCCAACTGGCGCCGCACAATCGTGACATGACGCGCGCTGGTCACCACGATGGGCGCACAGAACTGTGCCCCACGATGGCGCTGGATCGTCGCCTGAAAGTAACTCAGGCTGTCCTTGCCCGCCGTGGGCTGAAACTGCTTGGGCTGTTCGACCCGGCTGAGCGGCCACAGGCGCGACCCCATGCCGCCGCACAGTACCAGCGGATAGATCCGGGGCCGGTCATTGGCCGCGACCCGCGGCAGATCGCCGATCATGTGGCGGCCCCCGTGCGCATCCGGTGCACCAGACCTGCAACCGCCTGGAACGGCGCAAAAATCCATGGCGCCGGTTTATGGATCCGAAGCCGGACGACCTGCCCGACCTGATCGGGATCAAGGGTGGTGTCAGGCGTCAGCGTCACCGGGATCAGGGCTTTGTCGCCCTCGCCCGCCACATCATGCTGCTGGTTCGTGTCCAGCATTGCGCGCAGCGAGTCGCCGTTGGCCAACGTCAATTCGATATGATGCGCAGCGGCCAGATCATACAGCAGTTCCGGCGGGACATTGGCCCCGACCGCGATGTCTTCCACATCCTGCGCCAGATACAACACCGGCTCCCCCGCCAACACGGTCGAACCCTTTTCGACCCCCGCGAGGGTCGCCGCACAATCGCACGGCATCGCAATGCTCAGCGTCTCGCCCGAGGTTGCGCGGATCGCAAAAGCAATCTCTCCGGCGGCGGCGGCGGCGGCGAGGTTGAGGTAGTCGATCTGCCCGGAGCTGACTGCGCGCAACGTCTCGCCCGATTGCATCACATAGGCCGGGGTCGGCACCGCGATGGAATAGGCGCGTTGATACAGCAGGCTGGTCGCCCCGATGACCAGCGCGACGCTGGCCGCGATGGTGGCGGCGGTGCCCAGTTGCTTGTGCTTTCGCGCCGCCGCCGGGTTCGCGGCCGAGGCGGGCTTGTCACCGCTGCCCGCCGTCGACGCCACACCAATCGTGCCCCCAAGCGAGATCAGATCGCCCGCGACATAAGAATTCAGGATATGGCGCAGCTGCGGCAGATGCTCTCCCGTTGGGTCCGCGAACGCGATCCGCACCTTGCCCTGGCCCCCGTCCGCCTCGCTGACCGTGGCATTGACCAGAAGGCCGACGCTGAAGCCCGAAAACGCGAAAGCCAGTTTGACCAACCGGCTTTCCCCGGCAAGCTGGGGATCCAGCAGGCCGGTGGCAAAGGCCTCGACCAGTGATATCCCGGTGCCCTGAAACCTGCGCCCGTCAACATCCGCCGTGAATGGAATGTCGAACATCGGGTGGTCATTCGCGGCCCCCAGATCGGGCGGCTGCTGCGCGGCGGTTGATGTGGATTTGTCCATTCTTTTGTCCCTCGATTGGTCGTCACAGAATGCCGGTGAGAAAGAAGATCCCGAAGGTCAGCCAGCCAAGCGCCAGGCAATGCGCAAACAGCGACGATGCCCCGCGCATGCGCGCCCCGATCGCGGTCGCAAAGCCGCCGGAACGCCCGCCTGACTGGCGCGTCCAACGCTGGCGATCCAGGCGGAACAGCACATAGCTTTTGACGCTGGCCCCGACGATCTGACCGAAATACAGCAGGAACGGATAGGTGATCGGAAAGCCGCCGCCACGGAACAGCGACAGCACCGCGCAGAACACATAGCGGGTGAACATCACCCAGGCCGCATAGGCCGGCAGCACCCAGGGTTCGATGAACAGTGCCGTCAGCAGAACACCAATCGGCCCGGCCAGCGTGGTCCAGATCGCCAGTCGCTGATCCATCAGCGACCACCAGGTGAAATAGCCGATATCGCGCGCCGGAAGCGCCAATGCCCGCCCGTTGGTGCGCAGCATGTTGCCAAACCAGCGGATCATCAGGGTGACGGCGCTGTCCACGAACCCGGGCCGCGGCTGAGTCTCCATCGAGACCGAGGCGACATCGGGCAGGTACACCATCCGATAGCCCGCGCGCAGCAGCCAGAACCAGGTTGACTTGTCGTCTCCGGTCAGGAAATCGACGCGACCCAAACGCCAATGTTCGATGAAATCGTGCTGGATCAGGCGGATGAAGTCCGGCGTGGTCGCCAGATCGGCGCGGAAGACGGACATCCGGCCCGTCAGGGTCAAGACGCGCTCGGACAAGCCCATCGACAACATCATCATCTGCCGCTGGGTGAAGCGCAGCGCGAACCAGTCGCGGAACATCGGGGCGTTCGCAATCTCGACCCGCTCGTCCGTGGTCAGTGCGCCGACGCGCGGGTCGGTGAAGAACGGGGCAGTGCGCGCCACGATGTCCTCTGGCACACAGCTGTCGCCATCGACGAAAATCACCACGTCGCGGCGCGACGGCGATTGGCGCAAAATCAGGCGGAGCGAACGTGCCAGCGCATCGCGCTTACCCGTCCCCGGTATCTGATCCAGGATCAGCGTCACCCCCGACCCGTCCATCGGCATCGTGTCGAATATCCGCTGGATCAGCCGCGCATCTGCCGTTTCGACCACCGAGGCAACAATGGTCGCCCCACCGGGAGAGTTCAGCGCCGCCTGAAATATCGACCGATAGACGCGGCGCGTTGTTTCCGCCTCGATCTTATAACTGGTGGTCAGGAAATAGGCATGCGCCGGATGGGTCCGCGCGTTATATGCCCCCTCGGCCCGGGCGCGGCGGCGCGGATAGACCATGTTCAGAAACAACGCCGCGCGCAGAAAATTCGTCGCAGCCCAGCCATAGCGCCAGATACCAATCACCCCGACCACCACCAGCACACCCTGCGCATTGCCAAGTGCCGAATGCGGCAGGCTGAACGCCAGCATCGCACAGACCGCCAGATAGGCCGCATGTTGGGCGACTGTGATCACCAGCAGATCCCCTGGTACTGGCCATTGCTGGTCAGATTGGGGTCCAGCCGCGCCAGATCGATCAGCTTGCGACTGCCAATCGCGGCATTGAGGGGCGCCAGCGTTTCCGAGTATCTATTGCCGACCAACAGAATTTCAGAACGGTCAATCAGCCCTTCAATTGTCGGTTCCAACCGGCTTTGCAGATCGGGGACAAAATCGTTCCCACGCCCCGCCGCCGCCTGATCTTTGGCATAGGCGGAATTCACGAAGGGGTCATAAACCCGCACGTCAATTCCACGCCCAATCAGCCGCGATGCCAATTCCGCCAACGGACTTTCACGCAGGTCATCGGTGCCCGGTTTGAAACTGATCCCAACCATTCCGACAGTTGCGGCATCGGTCATTTCCACCATGGCCTCGGCACGTTCAATCTGGGCACGGTTTGCCTCGATCACGGCGTCCAGCATGGGCGATGCGACGTCCTTGGCCCGCGCCACCTGGCGCAATGCGCGCACGTCCTTGGGCAGGCATGAGCCGCCAAAGGCAAAGCCAGGGCGCATGAAATGGGATGAGATATTGACCTTCTGATCCGAACACAGAATACCCATGACCAATTGCCCATCCAACCCATTGGCCTTTGCGATATTTCCAATCTCATTGGCGAAAGTAACCTTGACCGCACGCCAGGAATTAGAGGTGTATTTCACCATTTCTGCCGTGCGCAGATCGACTTTGTGAATTTGGCACGGAAGATCGGAATTAAGGTCTGACAGCAGTTTTTGGGTACGTTCTTCCAATGCACCAAAAACAATCAGCCCCGGATCATAATAATCCGCGATTGCTGTGCTTTCGCGCAAAAACTCGGGGTAATAGCCGACACCGAAATCAAGACCCGCGATCAGATCAGATGCGGCCTCCAACGTTGGAATGCAGATCTGCTCCATCGTTCCCGGCACAATTGTGGACCGGACAATAACCGAATGATACTCGGATTTATCGCGAATGGCATTGCCGATATCGTCACAAACTGCGGTGACGTATTTCAATCCCACTGAACCATCCGGTTCACTGGGTGTTCCGACGCAAATAAACGAAGCCTCGGTGTCCATAACCGCCTGCTTCGCATCGGTGGTTGCCTTCAACCGACCGTTTTCAACCGTTTCCGAAATCAGTTCATCAAGCCCATTTTCCACAATCGGAGACAGGCAATTATTCAGCGCCTGAACCCGAAAGGGATCAATATCCACCGCAATAACGTCGTGCCCGTCACGCGCCAGGCATGCCGCTGAAACCACGCCGACGTAGCCAATTCCAAAAACCGATATTTTCGCCATCCCGCAAATGTCCCGCTTTTATTTTTCCGGATCACGAGTTGCGCCCGGTTGTTGCAGAACGGTAATGTTTTCGCGACCAGACTTGGAAGTCAGAATTACCCGCAGGCGGTGTAGGGGATCGGTACAGAGCTGTCAGCAAAACTGGCGATTACGTCGCATTTCAACTGAATTTCGGGATATGTTGTAGGGTTTTTCAGAGAAGTTGATCGCCCTATGCGGGTGTTTTACGCCGATTGGATTTGTGCAATTCGGCGAATTGTCGCCGCTAAAGCGTTTCGACATTAACCTGAGACATATCCGGCGGCCTTAAAGTAGTTCCAGCATTCTACTGGGTCGTAGAGATCGCAGATTGCTCCGATTGCTTCGAAGACCTGGGTAAAGGACCTGGCCCCGATCCGTCGCAAATGGGCTTTCAGTTTAGAGAAGGCCTGCTCGATGGGATTCAGGTCGGGCGAGTACGGTGGCAGGTAAAGGAACCAGCAGCCGTGATTGCGTAAAGCCTGCGTCGCCTCCTTATTCCGGTGGGTTGCCAGGTTGTCGAGAATGACGACAGTGCCGGGGTTGATCTCGGGGACCAGCACTTCGCGGATGTAGGCCGCGAAGGCGGGGCCATCTATCGCTCCCTTGATGACCCAAGGTGCGATCAGCGCGCCTTGGGTCAGGCCCGCGATCAAGGTTTGGGTTCCCCAGCTTCCGAAGGGCGCATCCATCGTCAGGCGCTTACCGCGCTTGGCTCTGCCGCGTAGGCGCGTGAGGTTTGTCTTCACTGCGGTTTCGTCAATAAAGACAACGCGCTCAGGAAAGGTCGCAATGGCTGGCGAGCGGTATCTGAACCAGTCGGCCCGTTGCTGCCTTACCTTGGCGCGGCGGCGCTCGGTTGCGACCAGCGACTTTTTTTGTACGTGAAGCCGAGCCGGGACAGAAGGTTGGCGATGGAGGAGTGATGCACCCGCACACCCTCTGCATCGGCCAGCGCATTACGCAACTCAAAGAGCGTGATGTCAGGGTCTTGTGCGATCAACTCCTCAAAGAATTCCCGATGCGGAGCCAGCTTTCCCTTGCCGCGCGGCGGTCCCTGCCGGGCAGGTTCCGCATGACCCTTCATCCTCACCTGACGCGCCCACCGCGCGCCTGTGGCAGGCGACAGCTTCAACCGCAACGCCGCCGCGCGCCCGCTCAACCCTTCTTCAATGTATCTCTGAAACCGTATCCGAAGCGCAGATGGCAAAGGTGCTGACATGATCCATCCTCCCAAACAGGATGAATCACAGATCAGGTCTCAAGGGAATCCCTCGCGATTCAGGTTCAAGCCGAAACGCTTTAGTCGTCAACTATCCCGGATCTGCCCACCTCGAACCGACGCCAGACCGGTGGGGCCGGTCCGGCGTGCGCCCTGCGCCTGCGGCGCGCTCCGGGCGCAACCCATCCCTGTAGCGATTCAGATAATCTGAATTGTGCTTTGATTTGGTTCCAATTCAAAAGGCGTCATGAATTTGAGCATCGCAACCACCTGCGTAGTATGAGGCTGCAAATCGTAAACGCCTTGCCATCGTAGGGCGGGGCTCACCCCACCACCCTCTACCCCCGCAGCACCGCCGTCACCGCGCCCAGCATTGCGCCGCCGATTGCGCCCAAACCCAGCCGCATGGCGATATGCGCGGTGCCCTCGGTCGGGCCGACCAGTGCCTCGCCCAGGTTCAGGGCCACCATGGCGAGGATCCAGCCGAGGGTGCTGCGCAGGATCCAGTCCGGCGCGTTGGGCTTTGCGCCCGGCCATTGCAGCACCCCGATTGCGGCGCCGATGGCGGCCCCGAAGATGGCGGCGTCACGGGCCTGGGACAGTAGCGTTGCAGTGCCGAGGATGTCTGTCGACCGCAGGGTCACCGTCCACAGCCAGCCCAGCGCCAGGACCAGCATCGTGGCCAGCACCCACAGCAAGCCTCGGCGTGGCCGCAGCGCCCACCACAGGCCGACCCAGATCGCGATCATCGTGTCGGCGGCCCCGGCCTGCCATGTCAGGCGGAAGATCGCGGGGACCGACGCGTTGGCGATGGCCAGTCCGGCGGCATTGGCGGCAATCCATCCTGGCGTATTCATCAGCGGTCCCTTTTCGTTGCGCGGCCAGTCAGGACGCAGCGGGGGGCGATTGTCCATGGGGGCGGCGGGGTGATCACCAAGCTATGATCGCTGCAACCGGGGATTGTTGTCGCAGCAAGGTGAATTGCGCGCGCCGATCAATCCTGCCATACAGCGCCCCGGATGTGCGCCGGTTTGGCTGAGAGTACGATGCGACCCCTTCTGATCCTGTCTTCTTTTCTGATCCTGGCCCCCACCCTCAGCACTGCTGAGGCTGTGCGCCGCGCCTGTCTTGCGTCCGAACGGCAGGCGGCCGCGCCACGTCTGTGCAAGTGCATCCAGATCGCCGCGGATGCCACCCTTGACCCATCAGGCCAAGCACTGGCCGCCAGTTTCTTTGCGGACCCGCATCGCGCGCAGGAAATCCGGCAATCGAAGCAGCGTGGCCATGGTGAATTCTGGGAGCGCTACAAGGAATTCTCGGCCCTGGCCAAGGCGTTCTGCGCCAGCTGATCCAGAAGTCCGGTGGCGGCGCCCTCGATCAGGTTCAGCGCCTGCTGATAATCGCCGGTGTAATAGGGGTCAGGCACGTCGACGCGGCCCGTTCCGGCCACGAAGTCCAGCATCAGGCAGACGGGTGTGGTGCAATCCGTCGGGCGCAGGGTTTCGATCCGCGCCGCATTGTCCCGATCCATGGCGATGATCAGGTCGAATTCGAAGAAATCACCGGCGGTGAACTGGCGGGCGCTGAGGGAACTCAGGTCAACGCCCCGCTGCGCCGCCGCAGCGACGGCGGGCGGATGGGGCGGCGCCCCGATATGCCAGTCACTGGTTCCGGCGCTGTCCACGTCGATCTTCTGGCCGCGCCGGGCCGCAAGCGCACGCGCAACTCCTTCGGCCGTGGGCGAGCGGCAGATATTGCCCAGGCAGACAAACAGGATCCGGTTCAGCGCAACACCCCGCGGACCGCCATGCGGCGGGCATAGACGGCCAGAAACGCACCGACCAGCAGGATCGCAGCCGAGAAGATGGCCGCTTCGGGACCCATTAGATCACTCATCGAGACATCGGCCAGCAAGAAATTGTGCACGGCAGTGGCGACGATGCAGAACAGCGAAATCCAGAACAGCAGCACGGCAAGGCGGGATCTGAATACCAACAACAGAGAGCCCGCAACAGCGAACCAGACCGCGATGGCCCAGCAGGCCACGACCCAGGTGGGGAAGGTATTGAAGTAGTCCAACTGCTCGGGCGTGAAATTGGACATATAGGGGGTCCAACGCAATTGTGTCGCGGAATAGTCGAACGCGCCCATGGCGTTCCAGAGCAGTGACAGGATTGCGATAAGCCAGAAATGCCAAGGGGTTTTCATGGGGGCTCCTTTTCAGCGGCAAGGTCTGATGGCTGGCAGTCTAACACGTGGCTGATTGTTGGCCAAACCACCGCTGTCCGTTGCACCGGCGCGCGCACCCTCAGGGCCTGTGGGCTTGACGTGGGGGCATCGGTCGTGCTCGGCTAATATTTTCACTCGGAGGATTTCATGAAGCGCCTGGCCATTGTTATGTCGCTGCTGATTGCCCTGGGAACCGGTGCGCCGGGCCGCGCCGATGCACAGATTTACGTGTTCACCAATGATTGCGACGGTTCGGTCCTGGCCGCGCGATTGGCCGCAATTTTTTCGGGGGAAATTCTGGGACGGCGTCAGGTAAATGATATTCTGTTCAGGCCGGTATCCTCGGCTCCCAACCGCGTCCTGGAAGCGGGCGAAGCGTCTCGCATGACCTTTGAAGTGCACCCGCTTTGCTCCAAAGAATCGCTCGGCGGTGATTTTTGCAGCGCCGTGCAGCCTTATGACATGAGCCTGCGTCACATGGTCGGCAATCGCTTCCCCGAGGCATTGCACAGCGGCACAGAACAGCGAAAAACCCGCGTCGGAGAACAGCTGTGCTCGGTTTCGCGGAACATAACATTCCAGTTTCGTGCGCCGGTCCTCGAAAAAGACCGGGCCAACCCGGGTCCGATAATGGTCACTGCCGGGCTGTGCCCGCCGAATGCAAAGCTGGATTGCGAGGTGCACCGCGTACGTGTCGCGCCTAGAGACCCGAATGCGGGCTGGGAAGTCGCGCGCCTTTGGCAGGTGACACAGCGCATCCGGGCCAAACAGGCATTTACGCTCAGCACCAGTGTCGTGAACAATTCCAGTACGGCGTCGTGGCCCGGTGCAGAGGTGACGATTTGGCTGTACCCGCCCGCAAGCAACACTCCTTCGAGGTTATCGCGCATTGCGCTGCCCCGCATTCAAAGCGGACAGGCGCATGGGATGCACGTGAACCTGCCAGGCAACAGATCCGGGCGACATCTCTATCAGGCCTGCTTCAGTGGCACGCCCAATGCGTCGCACGCAGACTCGCTTTGTGGTCCGCGCACCCGGATTGAAATCAAACCCTGATGCGTTCTTAGGCTTTCAATCAGCAAATTGCCAATTTCGAATACGATTTCTGATCCCCGGCCACTCAAACTCAACGCGAAGCGCAAATAGCCACGCCGGCCCCTCTTGCAATATTCGCCGGAGGTGATACCCAACTCCGCCATGACAACGCGCACCAAATACCGACGCCTCCGACGCTGAGGCCGAAGCGGACCAGACGCGTCCGATCCTGCGCATTTGCGCTTCTCCTATCTGTTGATTTGACTTCGCCCCTCTGCCGCTGGCACGATTTGAGGGCGTCCTGCCGAGGAATACTATCATGATCCCGTCAATCCTGCCGACCTACAACCGCGCCAACCTCAGCTTCGAAAAAGGCGAAGGCGCCTGGCTGATCGCGGCGGACGGGACGCGATATCTGGATCTTGGCGCCGGGATTGCGGTGACCGCGCTGGGCCATGCGCATCCGGCGCTGGTCAAGGCGCTGACGGATCAGGCGGGGGCGTTGTGGCATACCTCGAACCTCTATCAGATCCCCGAGCAGCAGAAGCTGGCGGATCAACTGGTCGAGGCGACCTTTGCCGACACGGCGTTCTTCACGAATTCAGGGACCGAGGCGGCAGAACTGGCCGTCAAGATGGCGCGGAAATACTGGGCGGCAAAGGGAGATCCGGACCGGGTTGAGATCATCGCTTTTGGCGGGGCGTTCCATGGGCGTTCAACGGCGGCGATATCTGCTGCCGGGTCGGCGAAGATGACCGATGGGTTCGGCCCGATGCTGCCCGGTTTCACGCATCTGCCGTTCGGGGACCACGACGCATTGCGCGCGGCGATCAGCGACCGCACGGCGGCGGTGATTGTGGAACCGGTGCTGGGCGAAGGCGGCATCAAGGTGCTGCCCGATGCCTGCCTGAAAGGCTTGCGTGACCTGTGTGACGAAACCGGCGCGCTGATGATCCTGGACGAAGTGCAATGCGGCATGGGCCGCACCGGGCGGCTGTTTGCCCATGAATGGGCGGGGGTCAGCCCTGATATCATGATGGTGGCCAAGGGCCTGGGTGGGGGGTTCCCGATCGGGGCCCTGCTGGCGACCGAAAACGCCGCACAGGGCATGGTCGCAGGCACCCACGGGTCGACCTATGGCGGCAACCCGCTTGGCTGTGCGGTCGCAAGTGCGGTGATGGACATCGTCGCGGATGAGGATTTCCTGGCCGAGGTGCGGCGCAAATCCGGCCTGCTGCGCCAGAAGCTGGAAGGGCTGGTCGCCGCCCACCCTTCGGTCTTTGCCGCTGTGCGCGGGACCGGCCTGATGCTGGGGCTGGAATGCGTCGCGCCGAACACGGACGTGGTTCAGGCCGGATACGGCGCGCATGTCCTGACGGTTCCGGCAGCCGAGAATGTGATCCGCCTGCTGCCCGCGCTGACGATCAGTGACGATGAAATCGCCGAGGCGGTCTTGCGCCTCGACTCCGCCGCGACAACACTGGCAGGTGCCGATGCTGCGTGAATACCGCTTTCAACGCGCCAAGCGCGACGATCTGGACATGCTGGAGCACTGGCTGAGTGAGCCGCATCTGGCCGGTTGGTGGGGTGACACGGATCGTGAGATCGTGCTGATCGATGAAGAGATTGACGGCGGCCCGACGGATATGCGGATTGTCTGGACGACGGGGCCGAATGCCGCGCCATTCGCCTTTGTGCAGGATTATCCGGTTCAGGCCTATGATGCGCCGCAATACGCCGATGCGCCCCACGCGGCGCGCGCACTCGACACCTTTCTGGGCGATCCGGCCTATCTGGGTCAGGGCCACGCCAAAGCCTATCTGCGCCAGCGCGCGCGCGAGTTGATTGCCGGCGGCGCGGGCGGCGTTTTCGTTGATCCTGATCCGCGCAATAAACGCGCCATCGCCGCCTATTCTGCCGCCGGGTTCCGACGTGTCAAAACCGTCCCTTGCGAAGACGGCGATCCGGTTCTGGTGATGGAATACTGCCCGCATTAGACGCGAACCCTCTTCCTGCATCTTCTTGTCCCAAATATCCTCGGGGGGGGATTTGGCCGTCAGGCCAAGGGGGGCAGACAGCCCCCGCCACCGAGCAACGAAAGAACACAGCCATGCCTGACTTCCTCGACATCCACAAAACCGCACCTGACGCGCTGCGGGGCATCATCGACCAGGCAGCGGCGATGAAAACCGCGCGCGCGGCCCGTCCCAAGGGCACCCTTGACGACGACCAGCCGCTGGCCGGGCAGATGGTCGCGCTGATCTTCGAAAAGCCTTCGACCAGAACACGGGTCAGTTTTGATGTCGGTGTGCGGCAGATGGGCGGGCAGGTGCTGGTGCTGAACGGCTCGGAAATCCAGCTTGGTCATGGCGAAAGCATCGCTGACACCGCGCGGGTTCTGTCCCGCTTTGTCGATCTGATCATGATCCGCACGTTTGAGGAATGCAAACTGCTGGAATTGGCCGAACACGCCACCGTGCCGGTCATCAACGGGCTGACGGATCGCACGCATCCCTGCCAGATCATGGCCGACATTCAAACGTTCGAGGAACATCGCGGCCCGATCCGGGGCAAGAAGGTGGTCTGGGCCGGGGATGGCAACAATGTCTGCGCCAGTTTCCTGCATGCCGCCGGGCGCTTCGGGTTCGACCTGACCTTCACCGGCCCGGAGACCCTGGATCCGGACCCCGCATTTGTCGAACAGGCCCGCGGCGAAGGCGCGACGGTGACCATCGAACGCAACGCGGCGCGTGCCGTCGCAGGGGCCGATCTGGTGGTGGCTGACACCTGGGTCTCAATGCATGACGCGCCCAATGTGGCCGAGCGGCGGCACAACCAGCTGTCGCCCTACCGTGTTGACGAAGCCTTGATGGCCGCCGCGGGGCCGCAGGCCCTGTTCATGCACTGTCTGCCCGCCCACCGCGGCGACGAGGTCACCGACGCGGTGATGGACGGCCCCCAATCGGTGATATTTGACGAGGCGGAAAACCGCCTGCATGCGCAGAAAGCGATTATGCGTTGGTGTCTGGGGGTTTGAGGTTTGCGACCGGCGCAGCCGCCAGGCGCGCCGTTTGCACCGGCCCGGATCAATGCGCTTTTTCTTGCCTTGTGGGCGCGCGCCGTTAATCATAGGGCGGGGCGGGATTTTCAGGTGAGCAGATGGCCGAAAGTGTAACGAGTGTTCCCGACAATACGGGTGCGTCAAGGGTAGCAATTCTGGCCGGGGTCATCTCGGGCGCAGTTGGCACGGCGCTGTTTCAGGCGCTTTTGCCGCTGACCGGTGCCAGCAGTATTCTTGAAATCCTGATCATGGTGATCCCGGTCGGCGTCGTCTTCGGGGTGACAATGGCCTGGCTGGGGCGGCGTTATGGCGGGTTCGGGCCGGTCTGGGCATCACTGATGATCCTGGCCGCTCCGCTGATTTATTACATGGCCGTGATGCTGGCCGCGCAGGTCTATAGCCTGGCGAATGATTTCGGGGTGCGCAACGCCTCGGTCGCGTTGGCGCTTGCGGGGGCCTGTGCCGGGGCTGCGGCGCTGTTGCTGGTAACGATGCTGCGCCGCAGGCGGGTGTTGGCCGGGGCCGCCATGGTGGTCGTGATCTCGGCCATTGCCGGTGCGCTGGCGCTGGTGTTCGGGTTCTCTGATCAAGGCGGCAGCGTGATCGGCTATTTCATCATCCACGTGGTCTGGCGGGCCGCGTTTCTAAGCACGTTCCTGTTCACCCTGACGTCAAGCGAGCAGCGTTGATGTAACTGTCACCGCCCGGAGGGTGCTCGCGGCAAGCCGCGTGATCTCTCGCACGCTCGCCCCTGTCCTTCCCCCCTAAAACTGGGCCACTACATTGGTCTTGAGAGGGGAATATGTAATGGCACGGAAACGGCATTCGGACGAAGATGTATTGAAGCTGCTGCGTGAGATTGAGCTGAAGCTGACGGGAGGAAGTGACGTTGCATCGGCGTGTCGTAGCGTCGGCATCAGCGATGCGACATATTACAACTGGCGGAAACGGTTTGGTGGTATGGGACGGTCGCAGTTGTCGGAGATGCGCAGCCTGGAAAAGGAGAATGGGCGTCTCAAGAAGATCGTCGCTGAGCTTGAATTGGACAAGCTGATCCTCAAAGAAAGCCTGAACTACTTAAAGCCCAGGGCCTGACGACTGGGGAGCTCCGTCAGGCCGTTATTCATACGCGCCAAAAGCTCGCGACCTCGGAGCGGAGGACCTGCCGGGTCGTCGGTCTGGCGCGAAACTCTCTGCAATATCGACCCGCGCCAAAAGACGATGATGCTCTACGGCTCGCTTTGATCCGCCTGGCCAAGCAATATGGGCGCTACGGCTATCGTAAAGTTTCGGAACTCCTGCGCATCGAGGGCTGGCGGGTCAATCATAAGAAGGTTGAGCGTCTCTGGCAGGAAGAAGGACTGCAACTCCCGCAGCGGCACAGGAAGCGCAGACGGCTTTATCACAAGGACAGCTCGATCATTCGCCTCAGGCCGACGCATCCGAACCACATCTGGAGCATCGACTTCGTTCACGACAAGCTCAGCAATGGCCGGAGCTACAAGATGCTGACCGTTCTGGATGAGTACACCCGGCAGGCCCTGGCCGTGGAAGTTCGCAGCAGGATGGGCGCCGAAGATGTTCTGGAGGCGCTATATCCGCTGCTCCTCTGCCATGGCACGCCGGAGTATATCCGCTCCGACAACGGCCCAGAGTTCGTAGCCAAGGCGATGCAGGAGTGGTTGGTTCGCGTTGGTGTTCGACCAATTAGAATCTATCCGGGGTCCCCTTGGGAAAACGGATACAACGAGAGGTTCAACGGCACTCTCCGGCACGAGATCCTCAACGCTGAATGGTTCACAACAACGAAACAGGCACAGATCGTCATCAATCATTGGCTTAAGCAGTACAACCACACACGTCCGCACCAGGCTCTGAACATGCGACCACCAATGCCAGAAACTCTAATCAGAAATGGCCCAGAACTTGGGGGCTAGACACCCCCCCTCAGACGTCATAGATTTGTCCAATTGCAGGCCTAAAGCGTTTCGGCTTGAACCTGAATCGCGAGGGATTCCCTTGAGACCTGATCTGTGATTCATCCTGTTTGGGAGGATGGATCATGTCAGCACCTTTGCCATCTGCGCTTCGGATACGGTTTCAGAGATACATTGAAGAAGGGTTGAGCGGGCGCGCGGCGGCGTTGCGGTTGAAGCTGTCGCCTGCCACAGGCGCGCGGTGGGCGCGTCAGGTGAGGATGAAGGGTCATGCGGAACCTGCCCGGCAGGGACCGCCGCGCGGCAAGGGAAAGCTGGCTCCGCATCGGGAATTCTTTGAGGAGTTGATCGCACAAGACCCTGACATCACGCTCTTTGAGTTGCGTAATGCGCTGGCCGATGCAGAGGGTGTGCGGGTGCATCACTCCTCCATCGCCAACCTTCTGTCCCGGCTCGGCTTCACGTACAAAAAAAGTCGCTGGTCGCCACCGAGCGCCGCCGCGCCAAGGTAAGGCAGCAACGGGCCGACTGGTTCAGATACCGCTCGCCAGCCATTGCGACCTTTCCTGAGCGCGTTGTCTTTATTGACGAAACCGCAGTGAAGACAAACCTCACGCGCCTACGCGGCAGAGCCAAGCGCGGTAAGCGCCTGACGATGGATGCGCCCTTCGGAAGCTGGGGAACCCAAACCTTGATCGCGGGCCTGACCCAAGGCGCGCTGATCGCACCTTGGGTCATCAAGGGAGCGATAGATGGCCCCGCCTTCGCGGCCTACATCCGCGAAGTGCTGGTCCCCGAGATCAACCCCGGCACTGTCGTCATTCTCGACAACCTGGCAACCCACCGGAATAAGGAGGCGACGCAGGCTTTACGCAATCACGGCTGCTGGTTCCTTTACCTGCCACCGTACTCGCCCGACCTGAATCCCATCGAGCAGGCCTTCTCTAAACTGAAAGCCCATTTGCGACGGATCGGGGCCAGGTCCTTTACCCAGGTCTTCGAAGCAATCGGAGCAATCTGCGATCTCTACGACCCAGTAGAATGCTGGAACTACTTTAAGGCCGCCGGATATGTCTCAGGTTAATGTCGAAACGCTTTAATGCTGCAACTGCATCCAACCGTGCTTGATTGCATATTGAACAATTTCCTGGCGGCTTCCCAAATTCAATTTTGACGCACCGCGCGATTTATAAGTATCGACAGTTTTCGCGCTAAGATTCATTTCGCTGGCAATTTCTTTCAGCGTTTTTCCATGCGCCACCAATTTCAAAACATATAATTCCCGATTGGACAACGTGCCGTCAGACTCGGTGCGTTTGGCGTCCTTCGCACCCGACATCGCAACCGCATATGCGTCATCCAGATAGACGCCGCCATTTGCAATAACCAGAATGGCCCGCCGCATGGTTTCGATATTTGTGGTCTTTGGCAGAAAGCCGCGAAATCCGGCCTTGAAACAGGCGCGGGCCAATTCGATGGATGTGCTGGCGGAATATCCGATCAGGGTCACGCCCTCATGACCAAATGTCAGGCGCGATACCAGATCACTGGCAAGCAATTCAACCTGTTCAGGGTCAATAACGATGACGTCCGGCCTCTCGGCGCGTTGCAGCCCAAGTTCGGCCGTCGTAATCGCACTACGTGACGTGGCCACAAGATCACTGTCCTCGGACAGCAACCTGCAAAGCCCAACGCCCAGAATCGGGTTCCGGTCCAGAACCAGAACTTCCAGCGGTTTTGAGCTGTCCCACCCCAGTATCACCATTTATGTCCCTCGCCGTGTTTTGACCGGCAAGTCAACAAAGCATGGTCCTGCCATGTTTTCCCTGATCCCGCCGCGACACACACTGTCAACGCAGTCCCTAAAGCGTTTCGTCTTGAACCTGAATCGCGAGGGATTCCCTTGAGACCTGATCTGTGATTCATCCTGTTTGGGAGGATGGATCATGTCAGCACCTTTGCCATCTGCGCTTCGGATACGGTTTCAGAGATACATTGAAGAAGGGTTGAGCGGGCGCGCGGCGGCGTTGCGGTTGAAGCTGTCGCCTGCCACAGGCGCGCGGTGGGCGCGTCAGGTGAGGATGAAGGGTCATGCGGAACCTGCCCGGCAGGGACCGCCGCGCGGCAAGGGAAAGCTGGCTCCGCATCGGGAATTCTTTGAGGAGTTGATCGCACAAGACCCTGACATCACGCTCTTTGAGTTGCGTAATGCGCTGGCCGATGCAGAGGGTGTGCGGGTGCATCACTCCTCCATCGCCAACCTTCTGTCCCGGCTCGGCTTCACGTACAAAAAAAGTCGCTGGTCGCAACCGAGCGCCGCCGCGCCAAGGTAAGGCAGCAACGGGCCGACTGGTTCAGATACCGCTCGCCAGCCATTGCGACCTTTCCTGAGCGCGTTGTCTTTATTGACGAAACCGCAGTGAAGACAAACCTCACGCGCCTACGCGGCAGAGCCAAGCGCGGTAAGCGCCTGACGATGGATGCGCCCTTCGGAAGCTGGGGAACCCAAACCTTGATCGCGGGCCTGACCCAAGGCGCGCTGATCGCACCTTGGGTCATCAAGGGAGCGATAGATGGCCCCGCCTTCGCGGCCTACATCCGCGAAGTGCTGGTCCCCGAGATCAACCCCGGCACTGTCGTCATTCTCGACAACCTGGCAACCCACCGGAATAAGGAGGCGACGCAGGCTTTACGCAATCACGGCTGCTGGTTCCTTTACCTGCCACCGTACTCGCCCGACCTGAATCCCATCGAGCAGGCCTTCTCTAAACTGAAAGCCCATTTGCGACGGATCGGGGCCAGGTCCTTTACCCAGGTCTTCGAAGCAATCGGAGCAATCTGCGATCTCTACGACCCAGTAGAATGCTGGAACTACTTTAAGGCCGCCGGATATGTCTCAGGTTAATGTCGAAACGCTTTAGCGGATCATGTGGCGGAACGTTTGATTGCTGGAAACGATCCCGGATGTTCGGCGGTATTTTGCGAGTTACGTGGAACAGGCTGTGCGATTATCGGCCAGATCGCACTAGCCCAACGCATACCCGGCACCGCGCACCGTGCGGATCAGATCGGGGCCACCAAGGGCTTTTCGCAATCGACCGACATGCACGTCAACGGTTCGCGTATCCAGATCCGTGTCGCGATCCCAGACCCGCGATAGCAAATGCTCACGGCTCCAGACTCGGCCGGGGCGTTCCAGAAAGGTGGCCAGCAGACGGAACTCGGTCGGGCCCAATTGAACGACGGTGCCTCCACGGGTCACGCGGTGGGTTTCGGAATCCATGACTACGTCTTCAAATTGCAGCCGTTCACCGACCGAGGCGGGTCGAACCCGGCGCAATTGCGTGCGCACCCGCGCCATCAATTCTAACACCGAATAGGGTTTGATGACATAATCATCCGCCCCGGTTTCCAACCCCCTGACGCGGTCAACCTCCTCAGCACGCGCCGACAGCATGATGATCGGGATCGCGCGGGTTTCGACACTTGATTTCAGGCGGCGGCAGATTTCGATCCCTGACACACCCGGCAGCATCCAATCCAGCACGATGATATCGGGCGCCCCCTCGGCAACCAGCAGCAGCGCCTCGTCCCCGTCGGGGGCCTGGTCCACCGCGTACCCCTCGGCCGCCAGGTTATAGGCCAGGACTTCGCGCTGCGCCGGTTCATCTTCAACCAGCAGAACGCGCGCCGCCATCAGCCCAGCTCACTTTCTGCGACATAGGGTGTTTTGTCGCTTTTGGGCCGGGACTCATCTGGCATCGAGCCGGTCACCAGATAAATCACCTGATCCGCGATCGAGGTTACGTGATCGCCCATCCTTTCGATGTTCTTGGCGATGAAATGCATGTGGATGCAGGCGGTGATCGTGCGCGGGTCTTCCATCATGTGGGTCAGAAACTCGCGGAACAGCCCGTTATACATGTTGTCCACGTCCTCATCGCGCTGCCGCACACTTTCGGCCAGCGCAATGTCGCGACGGACATAACTGTCGAGCGCATCTTTCAGCATCAACTCCACCTCGCGCGCCATCCGGCGCAGGCTGGCGGCGGAATCATCGACGGGGGGCATCTGCACCAGCACGCTGGTCCGCTTGGCCAGGTTCTTGGCATAGTCGCCGCAGCGTTCCAGATTGCCCGAGATCTTCATCACCGTCAGCACCGTGCGCAGATCGCTTGCCGCGGGTGCGCGCAGCGCAATCAGCCGCGCCGCTTCTGTGTTGATCTGTTCTTCCAGCGCATCAATCGCCTTGTCGGCAGCCTTGATGGTGGCAGCGCGATCCTCATCCCCGTCTTCCAACGCGCGGCTGGCGCCGTGAATCGCGGCCTCGACCAGGCCACCCATCTTCATAACCAGCGCCTGAATCCCCTCAAGGTCACGGTCAAAGGCATTCGATATATGCGTGTCATTCATGTCCGTCCCCTACCCGATCCGTCCGGTGATATAGTTTTCCGTCCGCGGGTCTTGCGGATTGGTGAAAATCCGGTCGGTGTCATCATACTCCACCAGATTGCCCAGATGGAAATAGGCCGTCTTCTGACTGACCCGCGCCGCCTGCTGCATCGAGTGCGTCACGATGATGACCGCGAAATTCGCTCGTAACTCACTGATCAGGTTCTCGATCATCTCGGTCGCGATCGGGTCCAGCGCGCTGCAGGGTTCATCCATCAACAGAACCTCAGGCTCGGTCGCAACGGCCCGTGCGATGCACAGTCGCTGCTGCTGACCGCCCGACAACCCGGTGCCCGGCGCATGCAGGCGGTCCTTGACCTCATCCCAGATCGCGCCACGGCGCAGAGATTTTTCCACGATCACATCCAGATCGGCCTTGGTCTTGGCCAGCCCGTGGATCCGGGGGCCATAGGCGACGTTGTCATAAATCGACTTCGGAAACGGGTTCGGCTTTTGAAACACCATCCCGACACGGGCGCGCAGCTGCACCGGATCGACATCGCGGGCATAGATGTCGTGACCGTCAATCAGGATCGTGCCTTCCATCCGGGCGATATCAATCGTGTCGTTCATCCGGTTGATACAGCGCAGGAACGTTGACTTGCCACAGCCTGACGGGCCGATGAAGGCCGTCACGGTGTGATCCTCGATCTCGACGTTCACATCCTTGATGGCGTGGTTGTCGCCATAATAGACCTGCACGTCGCTGGCCGAAATCTTCGGCGGTTTGGTCATTTCAGCAGCCTCAGTCACCGGGCGCTCCATCATCGTTACATCATTCATATCAGACCTTTCTTACCAGCGCCGCTCGAACCGTTTGCGCAGGAAAACCGCCAGAGCGTTCATCACGATCAGGAAGACCAGCAGCACGCAGATCGCCAGCGCGGTTCGGGATTCAAACGCACGTTCGGGGAAGTCGGCCCAGCGGAACACCTGCACCGGCAGAACGGTGGCGTTATCGGTGACGCCGTCGGGCACGTCGACGATGAAGGCCACCATGCCGATCATGATCAACGGCGCGGTTTCGCCAAGCGCGCGCGCCATGCCGATGATCGCGCCGGTCAGGATGCCGGGCATCGACAGCGGCAGCACATGGTGAAACGCCACCTGCAGGCGCGAGGCACCGACCCCCAGGGCCGCTTCGCGGATCGATGGCGGCACGGCAGCGATTGACACGCGCGAGGCGATGATGATCGTCGGCAGGGTCATCAGCGCCAGCACAATCCCCCCCGCCATCGGGGCCGAGCGTGGCACACCGAAAAAGCCAATGATGACCGCCAGCCCAAGCAGGCCGAAGATGATCGACGGCACGGCGGCCAGATTGTTGATGTTCACCTCGATCAAAGCCGTCAGGCGGTTCTTGGGGGCAAATTCCTCAAGATAGATCGCGCTGAGGACGCCAATCGGGAACGCCAGCGCAAAGGTCACCAGCATGGTCCAGAACGATCCGACCGCCGCGCCCCAGATGCCGGCAAGTTCCGGTTCGCGGCTGTCTGATGCCGTGAAAAAGCGCGTGTTGAACACTGTTTCCAGTTCACCAGCATCGCGCAGATCCTCGGCCCAGACGATCTGAGTGTCGGTCAGTTTGCGGTTCGCCTCGGGCGTTTCGTTGATCAGCAGTGACCAGTCCGAAACTTCCCCGGTCGGTGCGACCAGGATATCCGCGCTCACGCGGTCGCGCGCAACTTCGGTCAGTTTGAACCAGCCACCACCGGCCCGGATCAGGGCCGAGGCGTTGTTTTCACCCAACGGTTCAGAGCCTTCGGTGCTGTCCGCGCGCGCCAGCAAGGCGTCCGCTTCGGCCAGCAGCCCGTCCCGCTTGGCGGTCCGCGCTTCAACCTGCTTGAGCGCGCGCGTCTTCGCGCCCTCATTCTCGGCAGCTTCAGCACGGTGCGCAAATTCTTCGACGCCGTTGTTTTGCAGGTTGGCCTGATGGCGCAGTTCGTCGGATTGCGTCCGCAGCGATGATCGCGCCTGCGCCAGAAGGCTTGCAAAATCATCGGCGTCCGAGGTCAGGACCGCCGTGTCATCGTCAACCGCAAGGCTGAGAGTTCCGTCCACCTGCCGGCTGTCCAGCCCGCCGAACGCCCCTTTGAGGTACAGGTCCAACGTGTCCGACGCCAGCATCCGAACCGGCAAGGTCTGCCCGATCATCGACGGGTTTGCCGCTGCCTGATCGGCCAGTTCAAAACTCGCCCCGACCGAGAGCAATTCGTTCAATGCCCGGCGTTCGGTGCGGCCCGTTGCATTGGGAAAGCGCGTGCGCAGGGCATCACGGGTCAGGCCATTGAAATCGGCGCGCCGGATGATGTTGGGGTCGCCCGTGCCATCCGGATCAATAACCTCGGCCGACAATTCGACGGGCAGCGTGACATAGGTTTCGCGCAATGCCTCACTGGCGCTGAGGACGACCGAGCCCATCAGCGCGATCAGCGACAGCCCGGCGAACACCAGCGCCGCGATCCCATAGGCGCGCAGGCGCAACTCGGCGCGGTGGCGGCGTTTCAGGCGGGCGGGATCGGACCCGGCAAACCCGTTGGAAGCGACAGCGTCAGTCATATTGTTCCCGATATTTGCGCACCACACGCTGCGCGATGATGTTCATGCCCAGCGTCATGCAGAACAGTGAAAAGCCAAGCGCGAATGCGGGACCAGCGGCCACCGTCGCTTCGGTATCGCCGGTGATCAGCATGACGATCTGCACGGTTACTGTTGTAACCGCCTCTAACGGGTTCACCGTCAGGTTCGCGCCCTGCCCGGCGGCCATGACGACGATCATCGTCTCACCCACCGCGCGGCTGATCCCCAGCAGAACCGCCGACACAATGCCGGGCAGCGCTGCGGGCAGCACCACCTGGCGCACAGTCTCGGCCTTTGTCGCGCCAAGCGCATAGGATCCGTCGCGCAGCGACTGGGGCACCGCGTTGATCACGTCGTCCGACAACGAACTGATGAACGGAATAATCATAATCCCCATCACGATCCCCGCCGCCAGCGCACTTTCCGAAGCAATGTCGATCCCTGTCGCTTCCCCGATCCGCCGCAGCCACGGGGCAACGGTGATGGCGGCGAAGAAGCCATAGACCACCGTTGGAATCCCGGCGAGGATTTCCAGCATCGGTTTCGCCGTCGCCCGCAATCGCGGTTCGGCAAAATCCGACAGGTAGATTGCCGAGAACAGCCCAACAGGCACCGCCACCAGCATTGCAATCAACGTGATCAGCAGGGTTCCGATAAACAGCGGCAGCGCGCCGACACGATCCGGGTCGATGACGCCATCATGAATGCCGGACAGCGGGGTCCAGTTTGCCCCGAACAGAAACTTGTCGATCCGCCAATCGAGGTTGGCGAAGAAGCCCAGCGTCTCGGAAATCAGGCTCAGCACGATGCCGATTGTGGTCACGATGGCCACTGCGGCAGCGGCCATCAGGACATAGGTGATCAGCCGTTCAGACCGGTTGCGCGCCCGGAACGGCTTGGCGATCTGGCGATAGATGTTCCATCCTGCGAGCATCGACAGAACCAGCGCCAATACAACTGTCGTGCGCACCCGGAGGGTTTCCTGGGCGACAACGGCGGCCGCAACCTCGGTGCGCAAATCACCGCTGCGGCTGGTGATCCCGCCTGATGCCAGGGCACGGGCATCCGACAACACTAACTCTCGTTCGATGGCGTTCAGCTCTGGCGCGCGGTCGCTGATCAACCCGGCAAGGGTCGCATTTTCAACCGCAACCCACAGCGTGATCCCCAGGATCAGCACCCCCCATCCGGCGATCAACACCCACATCGCGGCCAACGATCCGTGCTGCGAGGGGCGCGAATGCAACTGCGCGGGCGTGTCGCCGCCAATCATCACGGCGCGGCGCCGACTGACCAGAAATGCCAGCGCTGCAATGGCGAACACGGCAAGGAACGTGGTGGCGATCATGGTTGGCTATCCAAACAAGGGTCAGCGGGGCCAGACGTGGCCCCGCCGGTTCATTCTGGTCTTACTTCAGATCATCAAGGCTCAGCGGGCTCAGCCCCTCGACTGCTGCCTTGATCGCGTCGTGCTGATCTTCCGGTGCCGGGATCAGGCCAAAATCGACCAGATACCCGTCCTCGCCGGTGGCGGCGTCCGAAAGAAACTCGGTCGCGTATTCCTGGATGCCCGGCACAACGTCCACATGGGCGTTCTTGATATAGAAGAACAGCGAACGCGACACCGGATAGGCCCCGTCGGCGATATTGTCGAACGTCGGCTCGACCCCGTCAACAATCGCCCCTTTCAGGGCGTCAGCGTTCTGATCAAGGAACGAAAAGCCGAAGACGCCAAGCGCACCGGGGTTCGCCTCCAGCTTGCTGACGATAAGGTTGTCATTCTCACCCGCATCAACCCAGACACCGTCCTGCCGGATCGAGATCCCCTCGCATTCAATGAACGCGCCTTCGCAGCCTTCGTGCATCACCAATTCTTCGAAGGCGTCGCGCGTGCCAGATGACGGTGGCGGACCCAGAACTTCGATCTTCACCGGCGGCAGGCCGGGATCAACCTCGTCCCAGGTCATCGGCTTGTCGCCCTGTTCGGCCAGCGCCAAAACCAGCATCTCGCGCGTCAGTTCGAAGGTTTCACCATCTTTCGCGTTTGCAACGACAATCCCGTCAAAGCCGATCATCGCCTCGGTGACTTCGGTGACGCCATTGTCCATGCACAGCTTCAGCTCGCTTTCCTTGATGCGGCGCGACGAATTGGTGATGTCGGGGTGTTGGGTGCCGACACCGGCACAAAACAGCTTGAGGCCCCCGCCCGACCCGGTGCTTTCCACAACCGGCGTCGCGAAATCGGTCGAGCGCCCGAATTGTTCGGCCACAGCGGTCGAGAACGGGAATACGGTCGATGATCCGACGATGCGGATTTCATCGCGTGACTGGGCAAAGGCACCCGTCGCTGCGACAGCAAGGCTCAGCGCGGTTACGGTCAGTTTGGTGAATGTCATCACAAGTCTCCTGAATTCGGTTCAGGTGCGAAGCAGTCCGCACCCTGCGGCCTGCCTATGCCCGGTTGGCAATGGTTTTGTGACGCTTGTGTAACAGCCGCATGACAGGCGACAACGGACGCGTGAAAATCCGCTAACGCGCTGGCAGTATTATGGAAAATCTGCTGCCTTCACCCGGCGTACTGGCAACCCCTAACCGGCCGCGATGGCGATTCACGATGTGTTTTGCGATGGCCAGCCCCAGCCCCGTGCCACCCACTGCGCGAGAGCGATGCGAATCGACGCGATAAAACCGCTCCGTCAATCGCGCCAGATGATGCGCCTCGATCCCCTCACCCTGATCGGTCACGTCGACCCGCTGAACCGGGCATTGCAAACGCGGGTCACTGTCACTGACAGACAAAGTGACCGAGATCACCCCGCCGTTCCGACCGTTCTTCGCCCCGTTTTTCGCCACGTCCTTGCGCCCGTATTTGATCGCGTTCTCGATCAGGTTCGACAGCACCTGCGCCAGTTGATCGGCGTCGCCGGGGATATCGTCCAACCCGCGCTGTTCTTGGATTTCGATTGTCACCCCATACCCGTCGGCCACCGGGGTCATGGCCTGCACGGATGTGGCAACCAAAGCCCCCAACGGGACCCGTCCGTCCGGGCGGCGACGTTCGTCCCGCTCAACCCGGCTAAGGGACAGCAGATCCTGCGTCAGCCGATCCATTCGCCCCGCCTCACGGGCCATGATCTCCAAGAACGTGTCGCGCGCCGTCGGATCGTTCCGCGCCGGTCCCTGCAGCGTTTCGATGAACCCCAGCAAAGCGGTCAGCGGTGTCTTTAATTCATGGCTGACATTGGCCACAAATTCCCGGCGCATGGTATCGGCATCAGCTTGCGAGGTTTCGTCAAGAAAGCTGACGATTACGACTTCGTCCGACAGCGCCGCCTTGCTGATCATTGCGCGCCATTGCATTTCGACGCCATGATCACTGCTGACGAAGGGGGCTTCTTGCCCGCCCGCGCCTGATTGCGCCGCCTCGATCGCCACGATGATTGCGGGCTGGCGCAGGGCCGTTGCAAAGTGCCGCCCCGTCATGTCATTGCCCAGAAGATCAGCGGCCCGCGTGTTCGCCGCACAGATCCGCCCCGACGGATCAATGGCCAGAACCGGGATCGGCAATGCCGCCAGAGTCGCCCTTAGATCATTCATCCTGCCGCTCTTCCCGTCCGGGGCTACCGCCGACCGCTGCGAAACTTTCATCACATATTGTGGCTATTGTTAACCAAATCCTTGCCACGTCGATGTCACAGTTCAAGCTTAGAACGGATTGCGAAACGGATCGCGCATCCTATTATTGCATTGGTCGGTAAGAGTTCGTGTCGGCGTTGTGTTTTACGCCCCCAGTTAAGGGACTGCTGCTAATGGCCGAAGGGCTGAACAATCGGGCACACCTTCGGGTAGTTGCGTCCACCGACCAGAAGCCGAATGTGCTGGCCGTCGGCGACGTCGACGCATGGCGCGAAGGCGGCAATGCTCTGCCCACCGGCAACCGTATGGCCTTTGTCGAGTTCGTCGAAATTTCGCGCGAACTGATTGAGACGATGGAGCCTGAATTGGTCGCTTCGCCCTTATTGGCAAAGGGATTCGACTGCATCGACCTGGCCCAGGCCCTGTACATGAGCGGGTTTCGCGGACAATTCCGGGCGATGGCACGCGTGCTTCCAGATCCGGCGATCGTGCGCAATGAAATCCGCACCATGTGTCCCGGACTGGACTTCGACATCCTTGAAATGCCGACAGAACAAAAGCTGCGCGCGATCTGAATTGCAACTGTGCCAAGGGGCTTTATATGCGCCAGCCCGTCGGCGTGCAGAGGTTCTGACATCAATGCTGCGCGAATCCCCCCGGATAGAGTGTGGTTAATGATTCGCTGCCGTTTGGCCTTTTTGCCGCTAACGTCACGCTGAATTATGGCGATATCGCCACATTTTCCGCCGATCGAACGGCGGTTTTCCGCTGAATTCTCAGATAGTTTCGCGGCATGGCTAAGACAAGGGATGACGCGGGCGGTCGGGCCATCATTCCCGAACCAAGGCCGCTGCCGCAACGGCATCGCGGAACCGCGCGATCAGCGCTTCAGCATCTTCGCACCCCACAGAAACGCGGAAGAACCCCTCGCCCATTCCCAGTGCCGCACGTTCCTCAGCCGTCATCTTGCGGTGTGAGGATGTGGCCGCATGGCTAAGCGTTGTGCCGATGTCCCCAAGGGTCGGGGCAAAATTGATCCCCTCGGCCGCACGCACCAAGGCATTCGCCGCCGCCCTGCCCCCGGCAACCTCGAAACTGACCATATACGACCCGCGCCCGCCCAACATCGCGATGGCCCGGTTGTGGTCCGGGTGGTCGCGCCGCGTCGGATAGAGCACCCGCGTCACGCCACGCATCCCGGTCAATTCATCGGCCAGCAGCGCCGCCGTCGCCTCGGCCCGGTCATATCGCAGCTCAAAGCTCATCAACCCGCGCTCGGCCAGCCAGCAATCAAACGGGCTGGGTGACAGGCCCCAGGTCGTCGCGGCGTCATACAGACGTTCGCGCAACGCCATCGCGCGCGGCGACATAACCCAGCATCGCATCCGAATGCCCGGCCAGCAGCTTGGTGACCGAGTGGATGACGATATCCGCGCCGTGATCAAACGGCCGAAACGCGCGCGGCGTGGGAAAGGTATTGTCGATGGCCAGAAGCAGCCCGTTTTCGCGGCACAGTGCCGCGATGCCGGCAATATCGGCCACGCGCAGCGTCGGGTTCGACACCGTCTCGACCAGGATCATCCGGGATTCAGGCCGGATCGCCATCGCGACCGAGGGTTGCAGCGGCGTCACGACCGGGCGGCTGGAGCTTTGTGGCCATGCGGGTCGACGTGTAAGTTCCGGTTTATCTGTCATGGGTTACCCGACCACCTTCATGCCATCCCTGAACCGCGCGGATTTGTCCTGATACCCTTTGGCAGACGACAGGTTCATCGCGGAGTAATCAAAGCTGCGCACCACCTTGCCCGGTGCGCCCAGCACCAGTGAATTTGGTGGAACCTCGGTCCCTTCGGTCACCAACGCCCCCGCCCCGATCAGAGAGCCCGCGCCAATCACCGCGCCATTCATCACCGTCGCGCCCATGCCGACCAGCACCAGATCGCCCAGCGTACAGCCATGCAGGATCACCCCGTGACCGACCGTGCAATTCGCCCCGATGGTCAGCGGAAATCCCGGGTCGGTGTGAAAGATGCACCCCTCCTGAACGTTCGATCCCGGCCCCACCACGATGGGTTCGTTGTCGCCGCGCAGGGTTGAACCGAACCATATGGATGCCCCGGCATGAACACGCACATTGCCGATGACATTCGCATCCGGCGCAATCCAGGTATTGCCTTCAATATGCGGTGTAACCCCTTCAAAAGAATAGAGTGTCACTGCCGATCCTCAAATTCCGCCTGCAACGCGCGGACATGATCGACCAGCCCCGGCTGCTGGCTGCGGCGCATGCGTTCGCTGGTGACAATGTTGATCAGGCGCGCCTCGGTCGCGGCCAGATCATCGTTCACCAACACATAATCATAGGCGTCCCAATGGCTGATCTCGTCCCAGCTTTTTAGCATCCGCCGTTCGATGGTTTCTGCGGTGTCCTGCCCGCGCGATTCCAGCCGGTTTTTCAGTTCCGAGATTGAGGGCGGCAGCAGAAAAATCGACAGCACGTGTTTGTTCAGATCCGAGCCGTTGATCTGCTGTGCACCCTGCCAGTCGATGTCGAACAACACGTCCTGCCCGTCATTGATCGCCGCTTCAACTGGCGCTTTAGGAGAGCCATAGAAGTTACCGAAAACATGAGCATATTCCAGCATCTCACCATCATTCACCATGCCTTTGAACGCAGATTCATCGACAAAGTGGTAATCTGTGCCGTCAACCTCACCCGCGCGCGCCGCGCGGGTCGTAGCACTTACGGAGAACCGGATCGTGGCATCCCAGTTGCGCAACCGCCGCGCCAGTGTGGATTTTCCCGCGCCAGAGGGCGAAGAAAGGATGATCAGAAGGCCGCGTCGGTCCATGGGGTCACTCCAGGTTCTGCACCTGCTCGCGCATCTGGTCTATGACCCACTTCAGGTCAAGCCCGGTGGCGGTTAGCGCGGCGGATTGTGCCTTGGAACACAGGGTGTTTGCCTCTCGATTGAACTCCTGAATCAGGAAGTCCAGCTTGCGCCCAACCGGCCCCTGCCCGCCCAGCAGATCGCGCCCGGCAGTAACATGGGCCCGAAGGCGGTCGATTTCTTCGGTGATGTCGGATTTTACGGCCAGAAGGGCGATTTCCTGCGTCAGACGGGCTTCATCCAGACCATCGGCGGCCTCCATCACCCGCGCCACATTGGCGCGCAGCCGGTCGGCCGCAGATTCGGTGCGTTCAGCCGCCTGCTTCGCGGCCTGTTTCACCAGTGTTTCAACCGAAGCCAACTGTCCGTCCAGCACCCCGACCAGGGCTGCACCTTCGCTGGCGCGGGCTGCGTTAAACGCCGACAGCAAGTCCGGCAGGGCCGCCAAAAGCGCGGATTTTAGTGCCGGCACATCGCCGTCACGTTCGCCGCCAACCTCCTGCACGCCGCGCAGCGCCAGAATATCGGCGGCGGTGGCGGGCTTCAGGGTCATGCCCCGGTCCATGGCGGCGGTTTCTACCGCCTCAATCTGGCGCAATGCACGGTCCAGCCCGTCGGGCGAAATCGCCGCATCGTCGCTGCCGACCTCTCTCGTGACCCGAAGGCTCAGGCTGACAGAGCCGCGCGCAATCGCCTTCTGCAACGTGCTACGCAGCGCCGGTTCCAGCCCTTCGATCCAGTCCGGAATGCGCAGCCGCAGATCAAGGCCGCGCCCGTTGACGGACCGCAGTTCCCAACTCCAATGCCAATCGTCCTGTTGCCCTGTTGCGGCGGCAAAACCGGTCATCGAATGCGTCATGCCATTAACCTTCGTTTCCTTTTTGGCGGACGCAGGGCGCCGGTCGTGGTATTAACGTTTGAGTAATCTTTCTGCGGCAATCGTTAACAGACCGTTTCCAGCGTCACAACGTGCCCCGGATGCAGTGGGTGAAGGTGTCGAATGGGCAACATGTTGCGGGAAGTTTTTGCCAGCGCGCGGGTGACGAGATGAGCGATCCACAGATGTCAGGGCGTGCGCCCATCAAGATGGTCGAGGCTTATTGGGAAGGTCTGCGCAATGGCCGCCTGATGCCCAACCGGGGCGAGGTTCTGGCCCGTGGTCTGGGTGCGGCCATGGACAACGCGTTCATTCTGGAACGTCTGATCAACGGGTTCGCCCGCCTGCGTGTTGCGGGCATGCGTCTGAATGATCTCAAAGGCATGGAAACCCGCAGCATGCCAATCTCGGCGTTTTTCGACAAACGCGATTACGTCAGCCTGTCAGAATCGCTCGAAGCGGTCTTCGCAGAACCCGCCATCGTACATCTGACATTGCACGCCCCGACCACGTCCGAGGCACCGGCCCTGCACGGCGCAATGGTACTGATGCCGCTGCGCAGTGATCTGGGGGATGTGACGCGGGCACTTGGCTGTCTGGTGTTTGACGGAATGATCGGCAAGCCGCCGCGTGATTTTCGCATTGTGGCCGAAGAACGCCGGACCCTTACCGGATTTGCCGATACATCCGCCGCACCAATTGCCGTGCCCCGCCGCGACACCCCGCCCGCCGTATCCGGATTTGCCGAAGACAGCGCGCCCTTCGCACCCAGATCGCCGACCCCGCCCCGCAGGGCCGGGCGGCCGCATCTGCGGCTTGTGGTATCGGACGATGACAAGGCCGACTGAAACGCCGGTGGGCCGCGCCAGACGGCGCAGGCCCGCTTTATTGCGACGCGCGCGTCGTCAGCCCGGACCGGAGTGCGACCACGAACCGACGTCAGACCGCTTCGGCACGGCGCGGCGTGCGGCGCTCTGACAGCGCTTCAGCCACCAGAAACGCCAGTTCCAGCGATTGCGAGGCGTTCAGACGCGGATCGCAGGCGGTGTGATAACGATCCGACAGATCTTCATCCGTCACAGCGCGCACGCCTCCGGTGCATTCGGTCACGTCCTGGCCCGTCATCTCGAAATGCACACCGCCGGGGATGCTGCCTTCGGCGTTGTGGATCTCGAAAAATTCGCGCACCTCGCGCAGGACCGACTCGAACGGGCGGGTCTTGTACCCAGTCGAGGATTTGATCGTGTTGCCGTGCATCGGATCGCAGGACCACAGGACGTTGAAGCCTTCTTCTTCGACCGCGCGGATCAGTTTGGGCAGGTGGTCGCCCACGCTGCCTGCGCCAAAGCGGTTGATCAGGGTGATCCGGCCCGCCTCATTCTCGGGGTTGAGGATCGAGATCAGCGATTTCAGGTCATCGGTGCTGATCGAGGGGCCGCATTTGAAGCCGATGGGGTTCTGCACACCGCGCGCGAATTCGACATGCGCACCGTCCGGCTGCCGCGTCCGATCGCCGATCCAGATCATGTGCCCGGACCCGGCCAGCCACTTGCCGGTGGTGGAATCCACGCGGGCCAGCGCCTCTTCGTATTCCAGCAACAGCGCTTCGTGGCTGGTGTAGAAATCGACGGTCGACAGTTCATGCGTGGTTTCCGCCGTCATGCCAGCAGCGGAAATGAAATCCAGCGTGTCCTGAATGCGGTTTGCGATGTCGCGGTATTTCTCGGCCTCGTCGCGGTCGGTAAACCCAAGCGTCCAGGAATGCACGTGATGCACATCCGCGTAACCGCCGGTCGAAAACGCCCGGATCAGGTTCAGCGAGGCGGCAGCCTGGGTATAGGCCTGCAACATTTTCGCCGGGTTCGGGATCCGCGCTTCGGCGGTGAAGGGCAGATCGTTGATGATGTCACCGCGGAACGAGGGCAGCTCCACACCATCCACAACCTCGGTCGGCGCACTTCGCGGCTTGGCGAATTGTCCGGCGACCCGGCCAACCTTCACCACGGGCACTTTGGCCCCGTAGGTCAGCACCATGGCCATTTGAAGCATGACTTTAAACGTGTCGCGTAAATTATCGGCCGAGAACTCGGAAAAGCTTTCGGCGCAATCGCCACCTTGCAGCAAAAACGCCTCGCCACGCGACGCTTTGGCCAGATCGGATTTCAGGCGGCGCGCCTCACCCGCGAAGACCAGCGGAGGGTATTTGCCAAGCTGCGCCTCGACCGCATTCAGGGCCGCGGCGTCGGTATACTCGGGCATCTGAACCCTGGGCTTGCTGCGCCATCCGGTTTTCTGCCACTCGGCCATATCGTCTCTCCGTGCTTCAGGGGTCAAAATCGACCGATGCGTTATAACGCCGGATGCTGCGGTTGCAAATGTGCAAAATGCGTCAGCATGCCTTGTTAAAGGTTCCGAATCCTGTTTCGGTTCCGTGCGGAAAATTGCGCAGCAGGTGCCCGGTGAACGACAAGCTGGAAACAACGGTCGAAGTTGACGAGGCCAAACAGCGCCGGTTTGTCTTTGTGTTGCTGGATAATTTCACCCTGCTTTGCTTTTCCGCCGCCATCGAAAGCCTGCGGATCGCCAATCGGATGTCCGGCCAACAATTGTATTCCTGGAGCATCATGGCCGAGGATGGCGATGTCGTGCGCTGCTCTGCCGGTACCGCGTTTCATCCCGACAGTGACCTGCTGGAAACCGGGCGCGATGACACGATCCTGATCTGCGGCGGCATTGATGTCGCCCGCGCGACGACAAAACGCGTGATCGGCTGGTTGCGCCGCGAAGCCCGGCGCGGCCCTGTGATTGGCGGCCTGTGCACCGCCGGGTTCACGCTGGCCAAGGCGGGGCTTCTGGATGGCAAGAAGGCGACCATTCACTGGGAAAATCAGGACAGTTTTGTCGAGGAATTCGAGGATGTTACCCTGACCAAATCGGTCTTCGTCGTCGACGGCAACCGGATCACCACGGCAGGCGGCACCAGTTCCATCGACCTGATGCTGAAGCTGATCGCCGATGACCACGGTGAGCCCCTGGCCGGGGCAGTGGCCGATCAGTTGATCTATTCCTCGATCCGAACCGATCAGGACACACAGCGGTTAAGCGTACCAACCCGCATCGGTGTGCGGCACCCAAAACTCAGCACCGTGATCCAGATCATGGAAAACAACATTGAAGAACCGATCAGCCCGTCGATACTGGCCAAAGACGTCTCGATGAGCACGCGCCAGCTGGAGCGTCTGTTCCGGCGTTACCTCAACCGGTCACCGAAGCGGTATTACATGGAGCTCAGGCTGCAAAAGGCGCGCAATCTGCTGATGCAGACGGATATGTCGGTGATCAATGTCGCGCTTGCCTGCGGTTTTGCCAGCCCTTCGCATTTCTCAAAATGCTACCGGGCGCATTACAACACGACCCCTTACCGCGAAAGAGGCGCGCAGGCTGCGCGCCTCTCGGTTTGAATAAAAGCGGCGTTTACGACCCGCTTTTCAGGTTCAGCCGACGCGGCGGCGTAACGCTGTTGGGCTTGACCCGCATCCGGTAGCGCTTGCAGTTGTCACGCTCATTGCTTTCAGCGACATGATCGCCCGCATCAACACAGACCGTGAAGATGTAGTTGCCCGAATCCCAGGTCAGCCCGGCGTAGAACGGGAAGGTGTGCGACTTCTTGCTGTTTCCCGGAACCGGTCCGAACTTGATGACCGCCTTGTTCGGATAGGCGGGGTTTTCGTAAGGCGCGATCTGGGCGGGCGTCGGATCGGCACAACCGCCGCCGCCGACTTTCTGACAATGAACCGTGGCAAGGGATCGCCCGGCATCGCCGCCACCGACGTTCTTGACCGTGACCTTGCCGGTCTTGGTGCTGAATGCGGGCTTCAGGTTGGGCTGCCCGGCGGCCTGGGCAAGGGGTGCCATGGCGGTCAGGGCCGTCGCGGCAATCGCCAGCGTCATTGTGATGGATTTCAGGGTCGTCATGATTGGTCGCTCCGATGTGTATCTGGTTTTGATGTGCATGCGTCGTGACACCAGCGGCCAGGGTTCAAAAAAAACGCCGGACTTCGCGCGATTGTGTCGCCAAGGGCGGGTGTTTTTCGCGATACCATGGCAACACAGCGTGCCGGATGGCTGTAAAATAGCACAAAACGCGCGCTCAGTCGTTGCGCCGCGCGCGGATATTTTGCACATGATGATAAAAGGGGGAGCGGCCGCATGATCGAAGTCCATGACATTCACAAGCACTTTGGCGGCTTTCACGCCGTCGATGGCGCGACGCTGACGATTGATCAGGGCTCGATCACCGGGCTGATCGGGCCCAATGGCGCAGGCAAGACCACCCTGTTCAACGTGATCGCCGGGAACCTGCCCCCCACGAGTGGGCGGGTGACGATGGATGGCGAAGATATCACCGGCCTGCCGCCACACACGCTGTTCCAAAAGGGCCTGCTGCGCACGTTCCAGATCGCGCATGAATTCGGCTCGATGACGGTGCGCGAAAACCTGATGATGGTGCCGGGTGATCAGTCGGGTGAGCATATTTTGAATTCGTGGCTGCGGCGCGGCCAGATTGCCGAAGAAGAACGCGCGCTGGCCAAAAAAGCGGACGAAGTGCTGGAGTTTCTGACCATCTCGCACCTCGCCGATGAACGCGCTGGTAACCTAAGCGGCGGGCAGAAGAAGCTGCTGGAACTGGGCCGCACCATGATGGTCGACGCCAAGATCGTGTTTCTGGATGAGGTTGGCGCGGGTGTGAACCGCACCCTGCTCAACACCATCGGCGACGCGATCATCCGGCTCAACAAGGAACGCGGCTATACCTTCGTTGTGATCGAGCATGACATGGATTTCATCGGCCGCCTGTGCGACCCGGTGATCTGCATGGCCGAGGGCAAGGTGCTGGCCGAAGGCACGCTGGACGAAATCAAGGCCAACGAACACGTGATCGAGGCCTATCTGGGCACCGGCCTGAAGAACAAGGAGGCAGTTGCATGAGGCTGGCCGCTGCCCCCCTCCTTCTGGCGCTTGCCGGGCCGGGGTTTGCGCAGGACGCGCCGCTGATGACCTGTCAGATGGTGGATGCACAACGCAACCTCGTAACGTTTGACGTAACCTCGACAGGTGGCCTGTCGCTGGTTCTGAAATTCCTCGAATCCGGCCAGGTTTTCACAGCCATGGTCGAAACCGGCCATGCCGAGATGCCCGGCGCCGTGGCGATCATCAGCAACCCCAGCCCCACCGGCGAAGTGCTGATCGGGCAGCTGCGCCTCGATGGGGCGCTGGGGATGATCTATGCCAATCCGACAGATGCCAACCGCACACGCTATCTGGGCAATTGCGATGGGTATCAGGCGGCGTTTGCGTTGTGGAATGAAACCTTGGGTGAAGAATGAATAACACGGCGCAACCGGTTGAGAATGCATCGACCGAGCCTTTTTTGATCGGGGATCAGATGACCGGCGGCTATGGCACCGGGGCGGATATCCTGCATGACTGCACGGTGGCCGTGAACCCCGGAGAGATTGCCGTGATCGTCGGCCCGAACGGGGCTGGCAAGTCGACCGCGATGAAGGCGGTGTTCGGGATGCTGAACCTGCGGCAAGGCGCGGTGCGGATCGGGGGTGAGGATATCACCCATCTGACCCCGCAGGCACGTGTCGCCAAGGGCATGGCCTTCGTGCCGCAGACCAGCAACATCTTCACCTCGCTGACGGTGGAAGAGAACCTGGAAATGGGCGCCTTCCTGCGCCGCGACGATATCCGCAAGACGATCGAGCAGGTCTATGACCTGTTCCCGATCCTGCGCGACAAACGCCGTCAGGCGGCTGGAGAGCTGTCCGGTGGGCAGCGCCAACAGGTCGCCGTGGGTCGCGCCCTGATGACCCAGCCGCAGGTTCTGATGCTGGACGAACCGACCGCCGGGGTCAGCCCGATTGTCATGGATGAGCTCTTTGACAGGATTATCGAGGTTGCGCGCACCGGAATCTCGATCCTGATGGTGGAACAGAACGCGCGCCAGGCGCTGGCAATTGCCGACAAAGGTTATGTGCTGGTGCAGGGTAGCAACGCGTTTACCGACACCGGCAAGGCGCTGCTGGCCAATGACGAAGTCCGGCGGAGTTTCCTAGGCGGATGAGGATCTCGCACGCTCTTTTCGCCCGGAATCAAGCCCGAAGGGCGCCGGGTGAGCGCCTGTCTGCCCCCCGGGCAGGCGCTTTCGTGAGCGGTCTCATCCTTGAGAGGTCAGAGTTATTGCTACTCTATAAATTGCCTGTCACCTATGTCCCGCTGCCTACCCCCGGTCGGGCGCTCGCCCGGCTCATGCTACTCCTCGCCCTTCTCCCCACCGCAACCCTCGCCGAGGGTCGCGACGATCCGTTCCTGCGCTGCGCTTTTGAGCAAGGCCGCCAGGTCATCCTGTCCGAGCGTGGCGATGATTTTGTCTGGACCGAAGACGGCAAGGGCACCGTTGCCGCCTTCCTGCGCCGTGCCGACGGCGACCCGCTGGCGACGCTTTATACCTATCTGCCTGATCGCGGGCCGCAGACCCTAACGCTCGACCTCGACGCGATGGCGGCTGCCGGTGGCAACCTGCCCCCGGTCGGCACCGCGATGATCGTAACCCCTGCCCTCGACAGTTCCGGGCGCCTGACACCAATCGTCCAGTACGGGCGCTGTGTGGAGTTCATTGGATGACAGACTTTCTGAATGCCCTGGTCGTGCTGGGGAATTTCGTGATCGTGCCGGGGATCGCTTATGGCAGCCAGCTGGCGCTGGGCGCGCTGGGGGTGACGCTGATCTATGGCATCCTCAGATTCTCGAACTTCGCGCATGGCGACACGATGGCCTTCGGGGCGATGTCGACAATCCTTGTGACCTGGGCGCTTCAGGGTGCGGGCGTGTCCTTCGGACCGCTGCCCACGGCCCTGCTGGCCCTGCCCTTCGGTATCGCGATGACGATGCTGCTACTGCTGTTCACCGACCGAACCATCTATCGCTTTTACCGCGCGCAGAAGGCCGCGCCAGTGATCCTTGTGATCGTCTCGATGGGTGTGATGTTCATAATGAACGGCCTCGTCCGCTTCGTGATCGGCCCCGATGATCAGAACTTCCTGGACGGCGAGCGCTTCATCATCAGCGCGCGCGAGTTCAAAGCGATGACGGGCCTGGCCGAGGGGTTGTCCATCAAAACCACCCAAGGCATCACGCTGGTCACCGCAGTGTTCGTAGTCATCGCCCTGTTCTGGTTCCTGAACCGCACCCGCACCGGCAAATCGATGCGGGCGTTTTCGGACAACGAAGATCTGGCCCTGTTGAGTGGTATCAACCCCGAACGGGTCGTGATGATCACCTGGATGCTTGTTGCGACACTGGCGACGATTGCGGGCGTGCTCTACGGCCTCGATAAATCTTTCAAGCCTTTCACCTATTTCCAGCTTCTGCTGCCGATCTTCGCCTCGGCTATTGTCGGCGGACTGGGCAACCCGTTGGGCGCGATTGCCGGGGGGTTCATCATCGCTTTTGCCGAAGTGACGGTGACCTATCCGCTGAAAAAGGTGCTTGGCTATCTGCTGCCGGACTCGCTGGCGCCCGACAGCCTGGTTCAGCTGCTGTCCACCGACTATAAATTCGCGGTCAGTTTCGTGCTGCTGATCATTGTGCTGCTGTTCCGGCCGACCGGACTGTTCAAGGGGCAAGCTGTATGAGCGGGCGTATTCATCCAGTCATCCTGTTCGGGATTGTCGCCGGTCTGATGATCGCCACCGGCTTTATCCAAAGCTGGAACACGGCCCTGCTGATCCTGAACTTCGGCCTGATCTCGGCAATCATGGCGCTGGGGGTGAATATCCAGTGGGGATACGCCGGGCTGTTCAACGTCGGGGTCATGGGGTTTGTGGCCCTTGGCGGGTTGGGCGCGGTGCTGGTGTCGATGCCCCCCACGAATGAGGCTTGGGCCGCAGGCGGTGTTCGCGTCATCATCGGTCTGCTGGCCGGGGCGGCAACCATTGCGCTGGCCGCGTTCACCCAGAAACGGCTGACAGGCCGCGCCCGCGTGTTTGCGATCCTTGCGGTGCTGGTCGGTGGTTTCATCGTCTATCGCGCCATCTTTGACCCCGCGGTCGAGGCGATCGAAGACGTCAACCCGGCGGCGACCGGATACCTCGGCGGGCTGGGCTTGCCGATTATCGTCGCCTGGCCCATCGGCGGGCTGCTGGCGGCAGGGGCCGCGTGGATCATCGGCAAGACGGCTTTGGGGCTACGCTCGGACTACCTCGCCATTGCGACGCTGGGCATTGCCGAGATCATCATCGCCGTACTGAAGAACGAAGATTGGCTGAGCCGGGGCGTCAAGAACGTCATCGGCATGCCGCGCCCCTATCCGGTGCCATATGAAGTTGATCTGCAAAAATCCGAAAGCTTCCTGGCCCTCGCGCAGGACTGGGGCCTTGATCCGATCACGGCCTCGTCGATCACCGTCAAGCTGGGGTATTCGCTGCTGTTCACGGTCGTTCTGCTGGCGCTGATCTGGCTGACGCAGGCGGCGCTGAACTCTCCCTGGGGGCGGATGATGCGGGCGATCCGCGATAATGAGGTTTCGGCCGAGGCGATGGGCAAGGACGTCACCGCGCGCCATTTGCAGGTATTTATCCTGGGCTCCGCGATTTGCGGGTTGGCGGGGGCGATGATGACCTCGCTCGATGGTCAGCTGACGCCGGGGGCCTATCAGCCGCTGCGATTTACCTTCCTGGTCTGGGTCATGGTGATTGTCGGCGGGTCCGGCAACAACTGGGGCGCGGTGCTGGGCGGTTTCCTGATCTGGTTCCTCTGGGTGCAGGTCGAACCCATCGGGCTGACCGTGATGAGCGGGATAACCAGCCTGTTGCCCGAAGGATCCGCGCTGGGCGAACGCCTTATCGAAAGTGCGGCGCATATGCGGCTGCTGACGATGGGTGTGATCCTGCTGGTCGTTCTGCGCTTCAGCCCGCGCGGTCTGATCCCCGAAAAATGACCGGCGCGCCGGGAAAGGTCTTTATCCTGATCCCGGCGGCGGGCGCCTCGACCCGAATGCGTGGGCGCGACAAGCTGCTTGAAGACATTGACGGAGCGGCGCTGTTGGCGCGTCAGGCGCGTGTCGCCTTGTCGGCGGGCGCATGCGTGGGCGTCACCTATGATCCAGCGGGTTCACCCAGGCGGATGGAGGTGCTGGCGAAACTGGCGGATCCGCGCCTGATGACCATTCCGGTCCCTGATGCCGCCAGCGGCATGTCCGCCTCGCTGGCGCGGGGAACTGCGGCGGCGATGACACTTGGAGATGGGGCCGCACTGACCGGGATCATGGTGCTGCCTGCGGATATGCCCCTGATTGACGGGGCGGATATCGGCGCAGTCATCCAGGCATTCTTGCGCGCGCCGGGCCGTATTGCGCGGGGCATGGGCGCAGATGGCAGCCCCGGACATCCGGTGATTTTCCCGCGCCTCTGCTTTGATGGCCTGAGAACCCTTGTCGGGGATACCGGCGCGCGCGCGTTGTTGCAGGGCGAAGACATAACCCCCGTCCCCTTGCCGGGCGCGCACGCAACGCTGGACCTCGACACGCCCGAGGCATGGGAGGCATGGCGCGCCGGTCGTGGCTGAGTGCGCGGCGTTGGTTGAGAAGCCGAGGCCTTGGACCCGCGCAGAGCGTCCGCTTACAGCAGCGTCGCAGCCTCTGACGCGTTGAGGGTTGGCAGCGACATGACAAATGCGGCCTGACCGGCTGCAAACTGCAGGCGCGGACAGGTCGCCAGCAAATCGCGGCGCTGGTCATCACACAGGCCGTTCAGCTGCGGATCTATGGGGCTAAAGCTGTCCACCCAGATGCCGCCGATGTTCAAAACCTCACGCGCGGCGCGCATCAGATGGACCATTGGCTGATCGGCAACAAGGGCGCGGTCCACGCCGTCCAGATGCAGCAGATTGCGCGCAGCAACCAGAATGCGCCGGTGGCCCAGCAGCGCTTCGCACTGCGGGCAATCTATCAGCAACTTCTGATCCGGTGCCACGACCACGGGCCGGGTTGGTCGGTCATTGCCAAGGGCATTGCCCACGATGCGAACCGGTGTTGCGTCGTCGCCCGGCTGTGTTGCGGGACTGGCGCGCATGCTGGTCCAGACCAGCGGCTGCAACCCATTGTCCAGCGTCTGCACCAGATCACCGGGCTTCAGTTCACGCGCCGGTCGCGCGCCTTTGTCTGTTTCGACAAGCGTGGCGTCCGCGACGCTGGAAAACTCCACAAAGCGGCGCAGGCCAAGCACGTTGACACCCGGAATGGCCCGGATCGGAACAACCTGAGTCTGTGGCGCCCCGACGGACCCGACGTTGCGCGCAATCGGTTCGAAGGATCGGTCAATTTCAGGATGTTCGGCAAGTGGCGCGCCAGACTGCGAAGACCCTTGCGGGTGTTCCAAATGGGCGTCGGCTTGGGCGTCGGCGGACATGCGTGAATTCCAATACTCGTTAAACCTGCAACTGCACGCACATCGCGCAACATCTTGTGGGTCTATTAGCCCACTGCGACCAAACCGTGAAATAAAAATGGACCAACCACGGCAAAAAGTGGAAAAATCGATAAAAATTCAATCCAAATTTGTACCAATTTGATGCGCATCGCCTTCGGGCGGGTAACAAATGCATCGGCAAGTGACGTGAACGTCACGCTGATTCGCGCGGGCATCTTGCGGCGCTGAAGGCGCTACAGCAAAATCATGACGCATTCGCGCGCCTCAACAGGGTATCAATCGCCCGCCCGAAGCCAGAATTTTCGCACCGACAGCCACCGGCGATCACCCGGCGCGGGTGGCGCTGTTTTCAGCATTCCTCTGACCGGTACGGTCACCATCTGCCCGCCTGCATGCAGCGTGATCTGGTCGGGGGAGACCTCGTCGACCGTAGCGCAAATGCTGAACTTGGCCGAGCTTCTGCCCGGATCACGCTCGGAAACGAACAGGTCGTCGGGCGCAACAGCCAGGGCGACAGGTGCGTTCGCATCCGTGCCCGGCGGGGCCGGGATTTCAACGTCGCCCAGTTGCAGAATGACCCGGTCATCGCGCGCCTTTGCCTGCGCTGTCAGCACCACGGGCGCGGCCTGCCAACCCGTGCTGCCGCCACCGGCAAACGCCAGGGTGCGATCGGCCAACGCCGACACTTCGGACCGGGAATGGCTGACGTAAATCGCAGGGATCGCCAGCGCGCGAACAGCCTCGGCAATTACCCGCAGGGTTGTGTCACGCAGATCGGCGTCCAACCCGCTGAGCGGTTCATCCAACAACAGCAGCCTTGGCGCCGCCGACAGGGCGCGCGCCACCGCGACCCGGCGCGCCTCTCCTCCCGACAGCCGGTCAATCCGGCGACCCAACAGCGGCGTGATCTGAAGTGCTTCGGCCACGCGGGCAACCTGATCAGAAGCAACACCGCGCCGCCGCGCCCCAAAGGCAAGGTTGCCCGCAACGTCCAGATGCGGAAACAGCCGCGCATCCTGAAAGACCACGCCGACCCGCCGGGCGTGGGCGGGACGATGGGTCGTCGCGTCCTGCCAGACCTCGCCCGCAAAACGCAGGGCTCCGGTGGCCCCCGGTTCAAGCCCGGCAAGGACGCGCAGGAAGGTGGTTTTGCCGCTTCCCGATGGCCCCATCACGGCAGTGATCCCCTGCAACGGCACCTGTTCGCGCAGGGCAAACCGGAAATCCGGCAGGTCCAACGCCACGTCGATGTCCAGCACCCTATCCAAGCCGCCCTGCCCCGCGCCGGTTCAGCGCATAGACCCCGATCAGCACGATCAGCGAGAATACCAGCAGCCCCAGCGACAACCGATGCGCCGTCGCCCAGTCCAAAGTCTCGACCGCGGTAAACACCTCGATTGAAACGGTGCGCGTGCGCCCCGGAATATTGCCGCCCACCATCAGAACGACGCCGAATTCGCCGATCGTGTGGGCAAAACTCAGCACAGCTGCCGTCAGCACGCCACGCCGCGACAGCGGTAAGACCACGTTTCGGAACACGTCACCGCGCGTTGCGCCCAGCGTCGCCGCAGCCTCGGTCATCTGCCGGTCAACGGATTGAAACGCCGCCTGCATCGGCTGCACGGCGAACGGCAGGGAATAGATCACAGACGCGACCACCAGCCCCGCGAAGGAAAATGCCAGCGTGCTGCCGGTCACCTGAACCCAGGCCGCCCCCAACGGAGTGTCCGGGGACATCAGCACCAGCAGATAGAACCCCAGCACGGTCGGCGGCAGCACCAGCGGCAACGCGGTCACCGCCTCGACAACCGGGCGCAGACGATTGCGGGTTGTGGCCAGCCACCAGGCCAGCGGCATCGACAGGATCAGCAGCAACACGGTCGTCACCGCGGCAAGTTGCAGCGTCAGGAAGATTGCGCCGCTCATCGCCCGTCCGCCGGTAGGTGATAGCCTGCGGCCTCGATAACTTTGGCGGCGTCAGGTCCGACGATCCAGTCAAAAAAGGCCCGCGCCCCAACCGTATCGCGCAGCAAGGCGGCCGATTGCAGCAGAACTGCGCCACTGTCCGGCGCCTCAACAAATGCAAATCGGGGGTCTTGGTCCAGCGCGTCGCGCACCTGCGCCAGCGCAAGAAGGCCGTATTCCACATTCCCGGTCGCCAGAAAGGCTGCCACCTGCCCGACGCTGTCACCGGTGATCAGCGCGGTCGGTGTCAGCGCCTGGGCCTGCAACGCCGCCATCGCCGCCGCGCCGTATGGGGCAAGATCGGGGTTCGCCAACGCCAGCGGGGCGTTGGACGCGTCGGCCAACGCTGCGGCCCAGGTGTCCGGCATGCCGACCGGCCCGGCCAGCACCAGCCGCCCGACGGCATAGGGGCCGACCTGGACCGCCCTGCCCGATGCCAGCAGCGCCTGAGGCCGCGCGGTATCTGCGGACAGGAACACGTCAAACGGCGCACCCGCGTCGATCTGCGCGGCCAGCCGCCCGGTCGAACCGCCGACCAACAGCAATCGGTGCGCCGAAGTGCCCTCGAACTGCTGCGCCAACGCCTTGGCCGTGGTCAGGAAATTGGCGGCAACGGCCACCGTAACCTCGGCCGCGTCGGCGGCGCGCAGCGGAAGGGCCAGCAGATGGCATAGAAGGATCAGGCGGCCTAGCATGGGCGCGTATCGAACGCTGCAACGCGGCGAATTGCAAGCCGTCCCAGGCATCTGGCAACGGGAATTTGACTGTCGGCAAAAAGGATGCGTCTGTGTCACGGAATACCGCCAGGAAAGATGCCACATGTCCGACCCAATCACCGAACGGCTGAACGTTGCCAAGGATATCTGCCAGCGCAGCGGCGAAACGGCACTCGCCTATTTTCGCGCCCTGGGTGAGCTTACGATAGAGCGCAAAGGCCATCAGGATCTGGTGTCCGAGGCGGATCGGAATGTCGAGCTGGAGATCCGCGCCGCCCTTGCCGCCGCCTTTCCAGGTGACACCATCGTGGGCGAAGAACACGCGCCGACGCCGGGCACGTCGGGATACACCTGGGTCATTGACCCGATTGACGGCACCGCCAACTTTGTGGCCGGAATTCCGGTCTGGACCGTGGTTCTTGCCTGCGTGCATCAGGGCCGAACTGAGGTTGGCGTTGTCCATGACCCTGTCCATGCCGAGATGTTCTGGGCAAAGCGCGGCGGCGGCGCCTTCTGCAACGCCGCACCCCTGCGGGTCGCCACATCCGAAGGGTTTCACGACGGGACCATTGGCGTGGGCTATTCAGGGCGGTCCAAACCCGGTGCCATCCACGCATTGATCCGCGAAATTGATGCGCGCGGCGGGTTGTTCTATCGCAACGCATCGGGGGCCGCATCCCTGGCCATGGTGGCCGCCGGGCGGCTGCTGGCCTATGCCGAAGATCACATGAACGCCTGGGATTACCTGGCAGGGCAACTTCTGGTGCACGAGGCGGGCGGCCGTGTCGAAGAACAGGACGCCGACGCTGCAATCGTCAACGGCGGACGCGTCATCGCCGCCACCCCGGTGATCTGGGACGAGTTGCTGGGTATCTGCGACGCCGCATTCTGAGCGCCCGTCAGGCGTCAGCCGCCCTACACGCCCGAACCTGGCTCCCCCGGCCCCGATATCGGGCGCAACGTGCCACGTTCAATCAGGCGGCACTGGAACAGTTGCGATTTGGGGGCCTGATCCGGGTCTTCAATCATTGCAACGATCAATTCGATACTGGTTTTGATAATCTGTTCGACCGGCTGAAAAATCGTTGTCAGGTTGATGTTTTCCCAGCCCGCCATTTCCATATCGTTCAGACCGATCAACCCGATGTCGCCCGGAACACTCAGCCCGGCACTTTCAATCGCACTCATCGCGCCGATGGCCAGCACATCGTCGCCGCAAAAATAAGCCTCGGCGGGGCCTTCCGCGACCAGGCGGGTCATCTCGGCGCGACCGGCGCGGAAGGAATAGGCCTCCGCATAGCTGATCGAGACGTCGACACCCGGCGCGTTGCGCAATACCTCCATGAACCCTTCGGCACGGTCTTGGGTCGAGGTTGCATCCTTCGGCCCCCCCATCAGGCCGATCCGCCGGTAACCGCGATCCAGAAGCGCCTGCGCGGCCAACTGCCCGCCCTGCCGGTTGTCGATCCCGACCACATGCACCTGCGGCGCATCCGTATAGCGACCGAACGAATGCACAATCGGCGCGTCGGACTTGCGAAACGCCTCGGCAAAGGCCGGTGGCAGGGTCGAGGACGCAAGCACCACCCCATCGACCGAATATTGCTGCAACATCTGTGCCGATTTTTCCGGTTCGGTTGAACTCGACAGGTTCACCAGCAGCGGCCGCAAACCGCGATCCTGCAACGACCGGGTGAACAGGTCGAAAACCTCCAGGAAGATCGGGTTGTGAAAGTTGTCACTGACCAATCCGATCAGCTTGGTGCGCCGGGTCGTCAGGCTGCTTGCCAGAAAGTTGGGCCGATACCCCAGGCTGCTTGCAGCACGCTCGACCTTGGAACGTGTCTTGGTGGAAACCGACGCGCCCTCGGTAAAGGTGCGTGACACTGCCGAGCGCGAAACGCCCGCCTTTTCGGCCACATCCTTCAACGTTACTGCCACCTGGCCCTACCCGTGATTGCCGGGGCGCCAATGATGCGCCGATGCGGTATGCTACGCGCTGCGCGGGCACAGGTGCAACCGGTTGCACAGGGTAAGGAGCTTTCCGCCCACAATGCCCGGCCCGGTTTTGCGTTGAATCGCCAGTTCGGCGGAGCGACGGCTGCCCATCGCAAGGCTTTGAGGGTCGTCGTCGCATTTCTTCGTTATACGACTTTGGTGCCCGAGGAGAGACTCGAACTCTCACGATGTTGCCATCGGGGGATTTTGAATCCCCTGCGTCTACCATTCCGCCACTCGGGCGCACCGGCGCCGGGTCTATCGCTGTGTTTCTGGCGCGTCAACGGCATCTGTTCGCAACCATTGCATGTGTGATCCGCAGCTCTTTCCCGTCTGAATATGTGCCAGTGGCGTGACACCGCGAAAAAGCTGGAAACGATACCTTGCGTGATGACCCAACGTCCGGTTAACAACCGTTAACGAATTGGAATGGAATATACATCATGAAGAAAACCTACACCAAACCCGCCGCGATCAAAGCGCAGAATCTTTCGGCATTGACGGCCGACAAAATCTCGATCCGCAGACGTATCCCGACCTGAACGGTCGGTCACACGGCATCTTTTTGATGCTGCGTTGCTGATACAGACCGAAGGTTCCGGCGCACCACAAAAGCCAACCACATGAAGAAAGCCCGCCTGACTCTAGGCGGGCCTTTTTTTGGCCAATCGGCCACCGACCTCAGCCCGCGAAGGTGTCGCAATCGCGCATCTGGCCGCTGACTTAGCCGGTCTTGAACCACCGCATACGCTGTTGCGAGGTTCCATGCGTAAACGTATGCGGCTGCACCGTGCGCCCGGCATTGCGCTGCAGCGTGTCGTCGCCAATCTGGCGGGCGGCATTCACCGCCTCTGCAATGTCGCCGGGTTCGATGGACCCGAAGGTGCGTTCTGCCTGGCGCGCCCAGATCCCGGCATAGCAATCGGCCTGCAACTCTACCCGGACCGAAATCGCATTGCTTTCGCGCTCGCTGACCTGCTGGCGCCGCGCATTCGCCTGCCCCAGCGTGCCGACAACATTCTGCACGTGGTGCGCAACCTCGTGGGCGACAACATAGGCGGCGGCGAAATCGCCCTTTGCGCCCAGCCGTTGTTCCATCGTGGTGAAAAAATCGGTATCCAAATAGATCTGATTATCGCCGGGGCAGTAAAACGGCCCTGACGCGGCCGAGGCCCCACCGCACGCACTTTGGGTCGCGCCTTTGAACAGAACCAGCTTTGGCTCCACATAGTCGCCATCGGCCTGCTGGCGAAAGACCTCGCGCCAGATCTCCTCCGTATCGGCCAGCGTGACCGAAACAAATTGGGCCGCGCGTTCGTCAGCTTCGGTCACCTCAACCGGCTGGCCGTTGCCCTGCCCACCACCGATCGCGCCGTCCTGCAACAAAGGCGTCACGTCGATGCCAAGGAAATACCCGACCGCAACGATGGCCAGAACGCCGATCACCGGCAACCCCGCCGCGCGCCCCGCGCCACCGGCACGCCGTCTGTCTACAATATTCCGGCTTCCACGCCGCCCTCGCCATTTCATCGCATTACACCCCTTACTGTTCGCCCGCGCCTTGACCTTGTCCCGGCACCTGCGCATTGAGGCATAAATCGAGGGGCAAGGGCAATGATCCGCAGGCTTTATGATCGCACAATGGCGCTGGCTGACGGCCCGCATGCACTGTGGGCGCTGGCGATTGTGGCGTTCGTGGAAAGCAGCGTCTTTCCGATTCCGCCAGACGTGCTGATGATCCCGATGATCCTGGCGCGGCCCTCACGGGCCTGGCTGATCGCGCTGGTGGCGCTGGTCGCCTCGGTTCTGGGGGGGCTGCTTGGCTATGCCATTGGCGCGCTGGCGTTCGAGGGGATTGGCCAGCCGATACTAGAGGCATTGGGCAAGGGCCACGCGGCCGAGGAATTCAACGCCACCTTCAACGAATGGGGCGCATGGGCGGTGCTGATCGCTGGTGTCACGCCGTTCCCCTATAAGGTCATCACCATCATGTCGGGCTGGACCGGCCTGTCGATCCCGGTGTTCATTGTCGCCAGCATCGTCGCCCGGGGGTTGCGCTTCTTCGTGGTCGCCGCCTTGCTGTGGAAATTCGGCGCACCCATTCGTGATCTGATCGAACGCCGCCTGGGCCTGTTCTTCACCGCCTTCGTGGCGCTATTATTGGGCGGATTTCTGGTGCTGAGGTTCCTCTGAGGTGTTCATGACACGGCGCAATCTGATTCTTCTGGCCACGCTCGGCTCCGCCGCACTTCTGGGCGGGGCATTTGTGTTTCAGGCAATGGGCTATGCGCCCTGCAAGATGTGCTATTGGCAGCGCTGGCCCCACGGTGTTGCCATCGGCGCAGGCGCGCTGGCCCTGCTGACCGGCTGGGCACTGTGGATCGCCGCAGGCGCGCTGGCCGCGCTGGTGACCGGTGCCATCGGCGTTTATCATGCCGGTGTCGAGCTGAAATTCTGGCCCGGCCCCAGCAGTTGCAGCGGTGGGGACACCGGCCTTGCAGGGCTGTCCGGCGCTGACCTGCTGAACACGGACGTCAACGACAAGGTCGTCATGTGTGATGAGGTCAGCTGGGCCTTCGTGGGCATTTCGATGGCAGGATGGAACGCGATCTTCAGCTTTGGACTGGTGGTCGTCTGGTTGATGGCCTTGCGGCGGAGTTAATACACAAGCCGGGCACGTGCCTGTCTGCCCCACGGACAGGCGCTTGCACGGTGCCCTTCAGGCTAAAGAACTGGCTGAAAAAACCCTGATTCGCCCAACCCGCGCCAAGCCAAAAATCCTGGCGCACACCGTTGCCCCCACATGCGCCCAGTGATAGGGTCGCACCAACAAGATATAGCGGCCAAAGGCCCAGCAGGCGCACAGCATGACCGACACTCCCGAACCCCCTGAAATGGACGAGGATTCCTCGGCTCCGGGGCCCAAGCACGACGGCCCGACCATCTCGATCTCTGACGAGATGACGACCTCTTTCCTCGATTATGCCATGTCGGTGATTATTTCCCGTGCAATCCCGGACTTGCGCGACGGACTTAAACCAGTACATCGCCGTATCCTGTTCGCGATGCACGAAACCGGCAATACGCACGACAAAAGCTATCGCAAATCGGCCCGGCCGGTGGGCGACACCATGGGCAAATACCACCCCCACGGGGATGGCGCGATCTATGACGCGCTGGTGCGGATGGCACAGCCATTTTCCATGTCGCTTCCACTACTGGACGGGCAAGGCAACTTCGGTTCGATGGACGGCGATAACCCGGCCGCCATGCGCTATACCGAAGTGCGGATGGACAAGCCTGCGGCCAGCCTGCTGGCGGACATCGAAAAAGACACCGTCGATTATCAGGACAACTACGACGGCAAAGACCGCGAACCCTCGGTCCTGCCGGCACGCTTTCCGAACATGCTGGTCAATGGCGCGGGCGGCATCGCCGTCGGCATGGCCACCAACATCCCGCCCCACAACCTGGGCGAGGTCATCGACGCCTGCCTGGCGCTGATCGAAGACGCGGACCTGACCAGCGAACAGCTGATGCAATACGTCCCGGCCCCCGATTTCCCGACCGGCGGCACCATTCTGGGCCGTGCAGGCGCGCGCAAAGCCTATATCGAAGGGCGCGGCAGCGTCATCATCCGCGCCAAAACCCGGATCGAGCAGATCCGCAAGGACCGCGAAGCGATCATCGTTGATGAGATCCCGTATCAGGTCAACAAAGCCACCATGATCGAGAAAATCGCCGAACTGGTGCGTGACAAAAAACTGGAAGGTATCAGCCACATACAGGACGAAAGTGATCGTGTGGGTGTGCGTGTTGTGATCGAGTTGAAGCGCGACGCCACTGCCGACGTGGTACTGAACCAGCTGTATCGGAACACCAACCTGCAAACCTCTTTCGGCTGCAACATGCTGGCCCTGAACGGCGGTCGGCCCGAACAGCTGACCCTGCGCGATTTCCTGACCTATTTCCTGGCTTTCCGGGAAGAGGTTGTCGCCCGCCGCACCGCGTTCGAATTGCGCAAAGCGCGCGAGCGTAGCCACATCCTGTGCGGTCTGGCGGTCGCCGTGTCGAATGTGGACGAGGTTGTCGCCACCATCCGCTCCAGCGCCGACGCGCCCGAGGCCCGCCAGCGTCTGATGGAACGCGCCTGGCCCGCCGCCGACATCGCCGACTACATCCGGCTGATCGACGATCCTAGCCACACGATGAACGACGACGGGACCTACAATCTGTCGGAAACGCAGGCGCGCGCCATCCTGGATTTGCGCCTGCAACGCCTGACCCAGATCGGCGTCAAGGAAGTTACGGACGAACTTGAACAACTGGCCGCAAGCATAAAGGATTATTTGGCAATCCTGCGATCCCGCGACCGGATTATGGAGATCATCGCGACCGAGCTGACCGAGGTTCGCGACGCCTTCGCCGTCCCCCGGCGGACCGAGATTGTGGATTGGTCCGGCGACGTGATGGACGAAGACCTGATCGAGCGTGAGGATATGGTCGTCACCGTCACCGCGGGCGGCTATATCAAGCGCACGGCATTGGCCGATTTCCGCGCGCAGCGTCGGGGCGGCAAGGGCCTCAGCTCGATGGCGACCAAGGACGATGACGTGGTCACCACCCTGTTCGTCGCCAACACCCATACGCCGCTGCTGTTCTTCACCACCGGCGGCATGGTTTACAAGCTGAAAACCTGGCAACTTCCAGTGGGTTCCAGGACGACACGTGGGCGTGACATCAAGAACGTCATCGAAGGCATTGCAAAAGAAACATCTATTGCCGCCATTATGCCGGTCGATCGACCCGAAGACGAATGGGACCAGCTGCAAATCGTCTTTGCCACCAGCGAAGGTGATGTACGCCGCAACGCGCTGAGCGATTTCACCAACGTTATGCGCAACGGCAAGATCGCCATGAAACTGCCCGAGGGCATCAGCCTGGTGAACGCCCGCATCGCGACCGAGGATGACGACGTGCTGCTGCTGACCGCGCTCGGCCGCGCGATCCGCTTCCCGACCACCGCTGTCCGCGTCTTCAAGGGCCGCGACAGTACCGGCGTGCGCGGCATCAAACTGGCCAAAGGCGACGAGGTTGTTTCGATGGCGGTCATCCGTCACTATGAGGCAACACCGGCCGACCGCGCCGCCAACCTCAAGATGCGCCGCGCCGTGGCGGGTGTAACCGAGGAACCCGAGGCCGACGACGAAGAAACTGTCGAGGCCGGGGACTTCACCCAGGAACAATATGCACGGATGTCGGCTGCGGAAGACCTGCTTTTAACCATCACCTCAAAAGGGTCCGGTAAACTATCGTCCAGCCACGATTATCCCGTGCGCGGTCGCGGCGGACAGGGCGTTATGGCGATGGACAAGGCCATGCGCGGCGGCCCGCTGGTCGCAGGCTTCCCGGTCGAAGCTGGCGACCAGATCATGCTGGCCACATCCACCGGCCAATCCATCCGCGTCCCGGTCGACGGCATCAGCTTCCGCTCGCGCAGCGCCGGGGGCGTCAAGGTCTTCGACACCGCCAAGGGTGAGCACGTCGTCTCGGTCGCATGGATCGCCGATCAGGGTGAGGATGAAGGTGAAGAAGGTGACGCCTGACCCCTAACAGCAGGTCACGCAAAATCTGCAATAGTGCGGGATTAAGGACCACCTGATCAAGTTCGCGGATCCGGGGGGCATCCGCATTCTGATAAATGGCGGTCCAGAACCGCGCCGATCTGGCCGTTTCGGGCCGGGCGCGACGGTCTGCGCTTTCTGGGTCGAACACGGCTATTCGGCCCACTGAATTAGCATTCTAAGCGTTGATGCGGGCGGCAATGGCGACCGAAGACACGCAAAGGTTGATAAATCGTTGCCTTCCGGCAACAGATGTCAGCCTTGTCACCAAAACCCGCCTTCGCGAAATTGACCCGTGGTAAATTCATGATAGTTTTTTGGGTAATTCGAAATCTCGCCGTGAATGCGGCACCAAAATAATCCATGAAGGAACCCAAATTGCGTTTCACCCACCGCACGCTTCTTGCCGCACCGTTCCTGGTCTCAGGCATTGCTGTTTCCGCGGCAGGTTTTGATGTCGTTGAACCCTATCAGGTCGAGCCTGACTATTTCCGGGCGACTCTGGGATACTACCTCGAACACAACTATGATGCCCCGATCTTCTATGATGCCCCGATCTTCTATGATGCCCCGATCTTCTATGATGCCCCGATCTTCGACAATGAACTCGTCAGGTTCTACGGTGACGTCGAAGCCGAACGGCAGTATGACAACATCCTGGCCTTTGGCGCCGTCGGATTTGAGCACAATGATTTCTTCGATGGCCAGTTCATCGAATTGGGTGCCGGGTACTATGTCACACCAAACGTGCTTGTCGGTGCACAGCTCAACTACTACCACTTCTCTGGGTCAGAGCTCGATTATTCGGCGTTTGCCCAGTATGAAGGTGCCAATGGCGCAGTTGCCCTTTCGTACAATATTCCTGAATTTGGCGACAATTACGTGATTGTCAGCGGTGAATACATGTTCAGCCCGCATACCAGCGTCTATGGGCAATGGTACCACGACGATGACGACGATTTCGTAACCGTGAACCTTGGCCACAGCTTTGGTGCGACGAAGGCTAACATCGTCATTGAAGCTGACGACGACGACTACGTCGGTGCATTGCTGTACCTGGATCATCATCTCAATGATCGCACACGCATCTTTGGCGCGGTTGGTGCCGCATCGGACAACGGCTTTGATTCCAGCATCGTCGCGATTGGCGGTGGCTACAAAGTTGCCGAGAATACCTGGCTGGAAGCTGCGTATGGCGTATACGACAACGATGCCACGGATGGTGACATCTTCACGCTCAACCTCACCTACCAAATCGGCAAATCCAAGCGGGTTGAACAGCGCGTAAACAACAGCTATCGCGACATCTATGACGCTGTCGGCTATGGCCTTGGCTTCTAAGGATTAACCCGGACAAATGCGGTCCGCTGCGGCGTTCTGGTTCATCACAGCACTTCCCTTCCTGCGCCCGGTCTTCTAGATCGGGCGCATGACATTTTCAGACCCCCTCAATATCATCGGCGGCGGCATGGCGGGTGCCGAAGCGGCCTGGCAGGCGGCCGAGGCTGGCGTGCCGGTCGTGATCCACGAAATGCGCCCCAAGGTTGGCACCTTCGCCCACAAGACCGGAAAACTGGCCGAGATGGTGTGTTCGAATTCCTTCCGCAGCGATGACGATGAACAGAACGCCGTCGGCCTGTTGCACTGGGAAATGCGCGCTGCCGGGGGGCTGATCATGGCCGCGGCGGATCAGCATTCCGTTCCCGCAGGTGGCGCGCTTGCCGTTGACCGCGAACCGTTCAGCCAGATGGTCACCGACCGCCTGGCCGAGCATCCGCTGATCACGATCCGGTCCGGAGAGGTCACCGCCCTGCCCGATGACGGCCACTGGATTATCGCAACCGGCCCGCTGACCTCGGGCAACCTGGCCGAGGCGATCCGTACTGAGACCGGGACCGATGCACTTGCCTTCTTCGACGCGATTGCCCCCATCGTCCATGCCGAGTCCATCGACATGTCGCAGGCCTGGATGCAGTCACGATACGACAAGGGCGAGACCGAGGCGCAGCGCACTGCCTATATCAACTGCCCGATGGATCGCGATACTTATGAGGCGTTCATCGATGCGCTGATCGCCTCTGACAAAACCGAATTTCACGAAGGCGAAACGGCGAAATACTTCGACGGCTGCTTGCCGATCGAGGTGATGGCCCAACGGGGCCGTGAGACGCTGCGCTTTGGCCCGATGAAGCCGGTCGGGCTGACCAATCCGCATGCGCCCGAGGTGAAACCCTATGCGGTGGTGCAGCTGCGTCGCGACAATGCGTTGGGGACGCTGTTCAACATCGTCGGCTTCCAGACAAAGATGAAGTACGGCGCGCAAGGTGATGTTTTGCGGATGATTCCCGGGCTTCAGGATGCGCGTTTTGCGCGGCTGGGTGGTATCCACCGCAATACATTCCTGAACTCTCCGACATTGCTGGACGATCAGATGCGGCTGAAATCGCGGCCCAACATTCGCTTTGCCGGGCAGATCACCGGGGTTGAGGGCTACGTCGAAAGTGCGGCGATGGGGCTGTTGGCGGCGCGGCTGGCGGTGGCCGAAATGGCGGGCCGTGCCCTGCCGGCGGTACCGGCGACAACCGCAACCGGTGCGCTGGTGACGCATATCACCGGCGGCGCGGATGCGAAGACGTTCCAGCCGATGAACGTGAACTTCGGGCTGTTCCCGCCGGTCGATCTGAAGGGCGGACGCAAAAACCGCCCGGCGCGATATCGCGCCTACACCGACCGCGCCAAGGCCGATTGGTTGGGCTGGCTGGGGAATGAAGGGCTGGACGCTGCCTGACGCTGCGTTAAGTTCAACCTATGGGCGAAAAATTCCTCGATAAAGTCTACGAAATCGAAGGCTCGGACGATGTGCGGCGGTTTTATGAAACCTGGGCAGACAGCTATGATGCCGAAGCTGCCGATAACGGCTATGCCACTCCGGCGCGTTGTGCGAAGACGCTGTCGCTGATTGCACAGCGGGATGTTGAGCTGCTTGATTTCGGTTGCGGAACCGGGCTGTCCGGGCAGGCATTTCATGACGCCGGGTTCACCAACATGCATGGGATGGACCTGTCGGCACAGATGTTGGAACAGGCGCGCGCCAAAGACATTTATCGAACCCTGACGGTCATCAATGCCGATGACGCGCCACCGATCCGGCGCGGTGCCTATCAGGTTATCGCAGCCGTCGGGGTTATCGGCGCAGGGGCCGCACCGGTGGAGGTCTTTGACCAGCTGTTCAACGCGCTTGGGCCCGGCGGGTTGTTCGTGTTTTCCTATAACGATCACACGCTCGAAGATCCGAGGTTCGAAGCACGCGTGAACGATGCTTTCCTTGCCGGACAGGTGAAAATCCGCCATCGTGAGTACGGGCCACATCTGCCCGCGCGCAACATGAAGTCGGTCGTCTATATCCTTGAAAAACAATAATTACCGGACAAGATTTGCGCCATCCCCCACGGGGCCGCTGCACCTGGGGCATGCGTATTCCGCACTGGTCGCCTGGGATCGGGCGCAGGCGGCGGGGGGTGAGTTTCTGCTGCGTATCGAAGACATCGACCAATCCCGCGCCCGGTCAGAGTGGGAGGCGGCGATATATGACGATCTGCGCTGGCTGGGACTGACTTGGCCAAAGCCGGTGATGCGCCAAAGCGATCGGCTGAACGCCTATCGCGCGGCCTTGCAACAGCTTTGGGATGCCGGGTTGCTCTATCCCTGCACCTGCACCCGCCGTGATATTGCCGAGGCGGCAAGCGCACCGCAGGAGGGCGCGCCAGTGTCGGGCCCGGATGGCGTGATTTATCCTGGCACGTGCCGGGGGAATGCACGAGGTGGGTCAATGCCTTCCGGCGTTGCCTTGAGGCTGGATATTAAGAAGGCTGCGCAACTAATTGATGTTGATACCGGTTTCGAGGAAGTCGGACCTGTCCACGGCCCTTCGTCACACCGTGTTGATGCAGCAGCGATGCAAACCACCGTCGGCGATGTGGTTCTGGCGCGGCGCGACATGGCGACCTCTTACCACCTGTCCGTCGTTGTTGATGACGCCGCCCAGGACATTACCGAGGTTGTGCGCGGCGCGGATCTGTTCGAGGCGACTCCGATCCATGTTCTTCTTCAAGCATTGCTGGAGATACCGACGCCAAGATATTACCATCACAACCTTATTCGGGATGATGATGGCAAAAGATTGGCCAAGCGGGACGACGCGCGCGCACTGTCGCTGTACCGCAGCCAGGGCCGCTCACCCAACGATATCCGCCGCATGGTGGGCCTTTAGTCGGCGACCTCGCCCCCGTCGCGCACTGCGGTGAAAAAACAGCTCCGCCGCCCGGTATGGCAGGCCGGACCGGTCTGACGCACGCTCAGCAGCAGGCAATCGCGGTCGCAATCCAGGCGCATGCCGACCAACTTCTGCGTATGACCGCTGGTCGCGCCCTTTTCCCAGAATTCGGCGCGCGAGCGGGACCAATAGGTCACCCGCCCGGTCACCAGTGTTCGCGCGACCGCCTCGGCATTCATCCAGGCCAGCATCAGAACCTCGCCCGTTTCGGCATCCTGCGCGATGGCGGGCAACAGGCCCCTGTCGTCATATTTCAAACTTGCGGGGTCAAACGGCATGGCGGGTTTCCTTGGTCGATCAGACTGCCTATCTAGGGGGTTGAGATGCAAAGCGAAAGACCGCCGCTATGGCTGAACAGGATCTGATCAAACTCTATTCCGGACGCATTCTGGAACTGGCCGCGACGATCCCGCTGACTGAACGGCTGAGCGCGCCGGACGCGACGGTCATGCGCCGTTCGCCGCTGTGCGGGTCGACAGTGACGGTGGATATCTGTGTCGAAAACGGCCGGATTTCTGCGTTCGGGCAGGATGTGAAGGCTTGCGCGCTTGGCCAGGCGTCGGCGTCTGTGCTGGCCGGGCATGTCGTGGGCATGACGCGGGCAGAAGTGGAATCGCTGCGCGATGAATTGACCGCAATGCTGAAGTCGGGCGGGCCGGTCCCTGCCCCGCCGTTCGATGATTTCAAGGTTCTGGAACCGGCGCGGGATTTCAAGAACCGCCATGCCTCGATCCTGTTGGCAGTGGAAGCCACTGCCGAAGCGCTGCGGCAAGCCGAAGACGGCACCGCCTGCGCGTAAAAAAACCGCCGCACATCCGGGTGGAAGGCGGCGGCAAGTGGCGCATCTGTTGGGCATGATCGACCCGGGGATTGGACCGTTTTGGGACAGGGTCACGAAGGCTGTGTTGGGGACAACAGCACGTGGCCGATCAGGTCAGAGCGCAGGCAGTTCGGTGTGAATTCAGTGCAATCCGGGCAGATAGAGGCAGCCCATCAGTATCACCACCAGCGCCAGCGCCCCGGCGGCGTCCTGCGCCAGCGTTCCCTGGCTGCGAAAGAAGGCGTCTTTGATATCCTGCATCAGTCTGCTCCGTTTCTTGTTGCTTATTTGTTCTCATGCTGGAAAGGATTCGTAAAGAACTTTTTGAGAACATTTGCGAACATTACACAAACGGGAGTGTTAACCAACTGACAACAAACGAATCGCCTGATCACGTTCCATAAGATACAGCAGCACCCGCGCGGCCAGTCCCCGGTCGGAATTCAGGTCGGGATCGGTCGTCAGCAAGGCGCGCGCGTCTTGGTGCGCGACCGCCATCAGCGCGGCCTGTCGTTCGGCATCGGCGACCTGAAACCGGGGCAGCCCGGACTGCGCGGTGCCGATCAGGTCGCCGGCACCGCGCATCTCCAGATCCGCCTCGGCGATCTTGAAGCCGTCGTCGGTTTCGCGCAGCGTTTCCAGCCGCCGCCGCCCGCCCTGGGACAGCGGCGCGGAGTACATCAGCAGGCAAGTAGAGGCGGCCGCCCCGCGCCCGACCCGGCCCCGCAGCTGGTGCAGCTGTGCCAGCCCGAACCGATCAGCGTGTTCGATCACCATGATCGAGGCATTGGGGACATCCACCCCAACCTCGATCACCGTGGTCGCGACCAGAACCTGCGTCTTACCGGCGACGAAATCCGCCATCGCGGCGTCCTTCTCGGCAGGCAGCATCTGGCCGTGGACCAGTCCGACGACACCTTCCCCCAGGGCCGCACGCAGGCGTTTGAAACGTTCGACGGCGGCGGTCATATCGCTGACCTCGCTCTCCTCAACCAGCGGGCAAACCCAATAGGCCTGCCGCTCCTCGGCCACGGCATTTCGCAGCCGGTCGACGACCTGATCCATCCGCCCGGCGCTGACCAGGGCCGTGGTGACCGGCGTTCGACCGGGCGGTTTTTCGTCGAGGATCGAGACCTCCATCTCGCCATACATCGTCAGTTCCAGGCTGCGCGGGATCGGCGTGGCGGTCATCACCAGCACGTCAACCGCGCGCCCCTTACCGCCCAGCTGCATCCGCTCTGCCACGCCAAACCGGTGTTGTTCGTCGATGATGGCCAGGCGAAGGTCCTGAAACTCAACGTCTTTTTGGAACAACGCATGAGTACCGACAAGAATATGAATCCTGCCCGACGCCAGCGCGGCCAATTTCGCGGCGCGTTCCTTGCCCTTGTCGCGCCCGGTCAGAATTTCCAGCACCACGCCCGCGCTTTCGGCCAGCGGTTGCAGGTTCGACAGATGCTGCCGCGCCAGAATTTCGGTCGGTGCCATCATCGCGCCCTGCCCGCCAGCCTCGACCGCGACCAGCAGCGCGGCCAGCGCGACCAGGGTTTTTCCGGACCCGACATCGCCTTGCAAAAGGCGGCTCATCCGGGTTGTCGACCCCATATCGGCGGCGATTTCGGCAATCGCGCGGGTCTGGGCGCCCGTTGGTGAGTATGGTAATGATGCGAAGATCTTGTCATGCAACGTTCCATCACCGCATGAGGATACGCCCTTTTTTGCCCGCCGTTCAGATCGCGCAATCGCCAGGGTCAATTGATGGGCCAGCAATTCGTCATAGGCCAAACGCCTTCTGGCCGGAGCCTCGGCCGATAAATCGCCAGCGCCGACCGGGCCATGCGCCGCCCGCAGGGCATCACGCCAACCCGGCCATTTTTCTTGCTTTTTCAGCGAGTTATCAATCCATTCCGGCAAATCCGGGGCTAGGGCCAGCGCGCCATCCACCGCCTTGGTCATCATCTTTGCGGTGATGCCAGCGGTCAGCGGATAGACCGGCTCAAACGGGGGGATCTGATCTGATTCTGCAGGCAGAAGGATGTGATCGGGGTGCGGCATCTGCGCCATTCCGTCGAACAATTCGACCTTCCCCGAGATGATGCGCCGCTGCCCTGTCGGCAGGTTTTTCTTCAGCCAGTCGGCATGGGCGTGAAAGAAAATCAGCGTGAATTCGGTCTTGGCGTCCCGCACGAACACCCTGTAGGGGCGGCCCCGAACGGCGGGCGGATGATGGCGACCGACTTCGATTTCAACGGTAACGACACATGGCGGCGTGACATCGCGGATGGATGTGACGGGTCGGCGATCAATCCCGCCCGAGGGCAGCGTGAAGATCAGATCGCGAGGTTTTTCGACATGCAGGTGTTTGAAATTGCTCGCTGATTTTGGGCCAACTCCGGGCAGCTTTTCCAGATCGCCAAACAGCGGCCAAAGGATTTCGGGGCGACCGCTCATCCGCCGATCAGCGCCAGCCAGCCATCTTCGTCCAGCGTTTCAATACCCAGATCGGCCGCCTTCTTCGCCTTTGATCCGGCCCCCGGACCGGCCACCAGAATATCGGTCTTGGCCGAGACCGAGCCCGAGACCTTGGCCCCCAACGCCTCGGCCCGGGCCTTGGCTTCGGCGCGGGTCATTTTTTCCAGCGTGCCGGTGAAGACGACGGTTTTGCCCGCGACCGGGCTGTCCGATGTTGGTTTTGCGGCGTCCTGGATCTGAAGATGCGCGGTCAGGCGGTCGATGGCGGCACGCTCTGCCGGGGCGGCAAATGCGGCCAGTAACGAGCGCGCCATAACTTCGCCCACGCCGTCGATCCCCATCAGGTCGTCCCAGGCGGGGCTATCTGGCGCTGCGGTATCTACAGCGGTGATGAAGGCGTTCCAACTGCCATAATGGCGCGCGATAAGGCGGGCGGCGGCCTCGCCCACGTGGCGGATGCCAAGGCCGAACAGCAGGCGGTCGAAGGGGATGGTTCTGCGTTCCCGAATGGCGGCGAACAGGTTGTTTGCGCTGGTCTCTCCCCAGCCTTCGCGGTTCTGTAACTGTTTGATACCGCTGCGGAAACGATCCTCCAACGTGAAGATGTCGGCGGGTTCCTGGACCCAGCCGTCGTTGTAGAACTCCTCGACCAGTTTTGCGCCCAATCCGTCGATATCAAAAGCGGCGCGGCTGACGAAATGCTTGAGCTTTTCAACCGCCTGTGCCGCACAAATCAGCCCGCCGGTGCAGCGGCGCACAGCGTCGCCCGGTTCGCGGATCGCCTCACTATCGCAAATCGGGCATTTCGTCGGAAATTCATAAGGTTCTGTCGCGTTCTTCGGGCGTTGACTTAAATCAACATCCGCCACTTTCGGGATCACATCGCCAGCGCGGTAAACCTGCACCCAGTCACCGACCCGGATATCCTTACCACCCCGAATCTCGCCCCCTTTGGAGTCTTTCCCGGCGATGTAATCCTCATTGTGCAGGGTCGCGTTGCTGACCGAAACACCGCCCACCGTCACCGGCGTCAGCCGTGCCACGGGCGACAGGGCGCCAGTGCGCCCGACCTGAATGTCGATCGCTTCCAGCCGGGTCCAGGCAAGTTCGGCCGCGAATTTATGCGCAATGGCCCAGCGGGGCGTGGTCGAGCGCATCCCAAGGCGCGCCTGAAGCGCCAGATCGTCGACTTTGTAGACCACTCCGTCGATGTCATACCCAAGGGTCGCGCGCTGTTGTTCGATCAGTGCATAATGTGTCAGCATGGCGTCCACATCGGCACAGCGTTCGGTTTGATCGTTTATGGAAAATCCAAGCTTTCCCAGTACTTTCAAGGCCCGACTTTGCGTATCGGATAAGGGTTCACTGACCTCACCCCAGGCATAGGCAAAGAACCGCAGCGGGCGCGCGCGGGTGATGCGGGTATCCAGCTGGCGCAGCGATCCGGCGGCGGCGTTGCGCGGGTTTGCGAAGGTCCTGCCGCCGGACGCCGATTGCCGTTCGTTCAGCGCTTCGAAATCCGCGTGGGCCATATAGACCTCTCCACGAACCTCCAACACATCGGGTGCGCCGGTCAGCACTTCGGGGATGTCCGTGATGGTGCGGGCGTTGGCGGTGACGTTTTCGCCCACCGCACCGTCGCCCCGCGTGGCGGCCTGAACCAGCTTGCCACACTCATATCGCAACGACAGCGACAGCCCGTCGATCTTCGGTTCGGCGGTATAGGCCACCGTTGCGTCGCCCAGCCCCAGAAATTTGCGGACCGAGGTGTCGAAGTCGCGCACATTTTCGTCCGAGAACGCATTCCCCAGCGACAACATCCGCTGCGCGTGGGTGACTTTTTCAAAGGCGTCAGACACCGGCGCGCCGACCTGATCTGTTGGGCTGTCGGCGCGTTTCAGGGCCGGAAACTGCGCCTCGATCGCCGAGTTGCGCCGTTTCAGCGCGTCGTAGGTGGCATCGTCGATATCAGGGGCGTCATTTGTGTGATAGGCCGCATTGGCACGCCCTAATACATCCGCCAGCCGGGCGAGTTCCGCCGCCGCCTGCGGTTCTGTCAGCTTGTCGATGCGGATCGTCTTGTCGGCCATTCTTCCCCCACGACCAAGTGATATGGGGCGCGCCGGGTTTGGTCCAGTGGGCGCTTACAACTCGACAATTTTGACGGCGCTGCCTTTTGCCGTCAACGCGATTTCCCCGTTGCACAACCGTAAAGCATCTTTCCCGAAAACCTTGCCACGCCAACCCTTTAACGACGGAAGTTCACGCTCTCCGGCGGCAATTGCGTCCAGTTCGGCAACATTTGCCAGCAGCTTTTGCGCCACGCCCGCCTGTTCGGATTTTGCCTTCAGCAAGACGCGAAGCAAATCGGCCAGTGCCGGATTCACCTGCAGGTTTTCGCGGCTGCGGTCGGGTTCGGGCCATTGTTCGCGCGGAACCTCTAGCCCGGCCTTGACTGCGGCAAGGATGCCTTCGGCGATGTCACCGCGCCGCGCGTCGCGCAGCAACAGGCGCGATCTTCCCAATTCTTTTTCATTCGAGGGCTTTGTGGATGCCAGTTCAAGCATCGCATCATCTTTATAGACCCGGTTGCGAGGCACGTTTTTCTTCTGGGCATACTCTTCGCGGAATTGCGCCAATTCGCGCACGATGGCGAGGAATTTGCCAGAATTTGTACGCGTTTTAACCCGTTTCCAGGCATCTTCAGGTTCAATCCGGTAGGTGGCGAAATCGGTCAGCACGCGCAGTTCTTCTTCGACCCAGTCACGGCGGTCGGTGCGGTCAAGTTCGACGGACAGAAATTCGTAAATGTCGCGCAGATGCGTCACGTCGCCGATGGCATAGGTTTGCTGGGCCTCGCTCAGCGGGCGGCGCGACCAGTCGGTAAAACGCGATGATTTATCGACCGAGGCTTTGGCAATCTTGCGCACCAGCGTTTCATACCCGGCCTGATCCCCGAAGCCTGCAACCATGGCGGCAACCTGGGTGTCAAACAGCGGCGTCGGAATGACGTCAGCCTCAACCGCGAAGATCTCCAGATCCTGGCGGGCGGCGTGGAACACTTTGACAACCGACGGGTCGCGGAACAGATCATAAAGCGGGTCCAGCGACAGCCCGTCGACCAGCGGGTCGACCAGAACAGCGTCATCCGTTCCATCGCCCCGGAACGCCAGCTGGATCAGGCACAGCTTGGCGTAATATGTCCGCTCTCGCAGGAATTCGGTATCGACGGTGACATAGTCATGCCGGGCGGCGCGGGTACAGAATTCGGCCAGCGCCTGGGTGGTGGTAATTGTGATCATACAGGGTCCGGAAATTTTGTTTCGCGGCGTGATAGGCGCAAATCGCGGCAATTGGAAGGCGTCAGAGGTCCAGCCGATCGGTTTGTCCGCAAAGGAACCGGCGCAGCACTGCGGGGTAAAGCTGATGTTCGATGCCAAGCACCCGGTCGGCAAGGGACTCGGGCGTGTCACCGCAATGCACGGGCACGCGCGCCTGTCCCAGAATGGGGCCTGCGTCGAGGTCCCCGGTCACCAGATGCACGCTGGCGCCCGCTTCGGTGTCGCCTGCCGCGATCGCGCGGGCGTGGGTGTTCAGGCCGGGGTATTTGGGCAGCAGCGAGGGGTGGATGTTCAGCACGCGCCCGGCCCAGCGGTCGGTGAAGTCCGGCGTCAGGATGCGCATGAACCCGGCCAGGCAGATGACATCGGGCGCGGCACTATCAAGGCGCGCGGTCAGGGCGGATTCGAAGGCGGCGCGGTCAGGAAATTTGCCGTGCGGTACGGTTGCTGTGTCGATCCCGCGCGCCTGTGCCTTAGTCAGCCCCCCTGCCCCCGGCACATTCGACAGCACCAGCACAGGCCGCCCCGGATGATCGCCGGTCATGCTGTCGGCCAGCGCCACCATGTTGGAACCGCTACCCGAAATCAGCATCGCGACGCGCTTGGTCACAACAGGTTCCCGAAAAACTCCACGCCGTCGCCTTCGATAACCTCGCCAAGGGCAGCGACGGTGTCGCCTTCGCGCTGAAGCAGCGCGATTACATCGCGCGCGCGATCTTTTGCAACGACCAGGACCATCCCGATACCCGAATTGAAGGTGCGCAACATTTCGGCCTGGTCGAGGCCGCCGACTTCAGCCATCCATCGGAAAACCGGCGGCAGGCTCCATGCCTCCAGGTCGATCCGTGCGCCAAGTCCGTCGGGCAGCACACGCGGCAGGTTTTCGGACAATCCGCCGCCGGTGATATGGGCCAGCGCGTGGACACCGCCGCCCCGGATCGCCGCCAGCGTCTGGCGCACGTAAAGGCGCGTCGGCGTCAGCAGCGCCTGCGCCACGCTGGATTGCGCAAAGGGCGCTGGATCGCCCCATGCCAGCCCGGCGTGTTCGACGACCTTGCGCACCAGCGAAAACCCGTTGGAATGCACCCCGTCCGAGGCGAGCCCAAGGATCATATCGCCAACGGCCACCCCTGCGGGCAGGTCTGTGCCGCGTTCCATCGCCCCCACGGCAAACCCGGCGAGGTCGAAATCCGCGCCCTCATACATGCCTGGCATCTCGGCCGTTTCACCGCCGATCAGGGCGCATCCGGCGCGCTCACAGCCCGTGGCAATCCCTTCGATCACCTGCGCGGCAGCGTCGACATCCAACGCGCCGGTGGCGAAATAATCGAGGAAAAACAGCGGCTCGGCCCCTTGGCAGACCAGATCGTTGACGCACATGGCGACCAGATCAATGCCGACGTTACCGACCTCTCCGGTGTCAATCGCGATCCGCAGTTTGGTGCCAACGCCGTCCGTGGCGGCCACCAGAACCGGATCATCGTAGCCTGCGGCCTTCAGATCGAACAGCGCCCCGAACCCGCCAAGGCCCGCCATGACACCGGGACGCGTCGTGCGCTTGGCGGCGGGCTTGATCCGCTCGACAAGTTCGTTTCCGGCGTCAATACTGACACCTGCGTTGGCGTAACTCAGCCCCGGTTTTGTCATCTGTCGTCCCCCGCTGGTCTGTGCGCGGGGTTACCGGGTTCGCCGCGGCGGTGCAACTGATCAGGCGATGCGGATGACCCTGCCCATTGGCCCGTTGCAAAACGCCCCTGTTATCCGTCCCAGAAACCTCAAAAGAACGAAAGATCCATGATGGAGCATCCTGACCCACCCATTACTGGTGCCTGCCTCTGCGGGGCCGTGCAGGTCACATTGACAGCGGCGCCGCTTTTGACTTTGGCGTGCCACTGTCGCGGCTGTCAGAAATTGACGGCGAGCGCGTTTTCACTGACCACGATGTTTCCGCGTGATGCGTTTTCTTGCACCGGAGCGGTGATCAAAGGCGGCCTTGGGACAGGCGGACGGGCGCACTATTTCTGCAAATCCTGCCTGAATTTTGTCTATTCGCAGATTGAGGGCGCCCCGCAGCGGATCAACCTGCGGACATCGGTACTGGACGATGCGGCATCGTTTGACCCCTTCGTCGAGGTGATGACCGATGAGAAGATCCCATGGGCCAATGTGCCCGCCGTGCACAGCTATGCAAGATACCCGGAGTCTTATGAAGCGCTTCAGACCCTCATGAACGCCTATGCCGCGCGATGAGATCAGGATCATTGATTGCTTGACTGCGGTGCGCGGAGTTGACCGTCAAGCGGCTGAATCCCCGCTCCGTGAACCTGCGCCCCTGACGCTTCGATCACGCCGCCATCACGGTTTCGTCAGACCCTTCACGCACACGTCAGGCGCTAAGCATTGACAAATATTGAGAAAAATCGACCATCGCCCTTGTCAACGAGGGAGATGTGACATGACACTGAAACTGATCGCCGCCGCCGCCATGGTTCTTGGCCTTGCTGCCTGTGAACCCCATGGCGACGATATGATGGATGATTCCATGATGATGGACGACTCCATGATGGAAGCGGAAAGCTAAGCAAACCTGCGGCCCTTTCGGGGGGCGGATTTGCACAAACACGCGCCCGGCAGCCCAGCTCTGCCGGGCGTTTTTGTCTTCGCCACGCACCACAGCACTTGACCACGCCCCCGCGTCTGGTAGCCCATCTGTCAGGCGGGCCTGTAGCTCAATTGGTTAGAGCAGAGCGCTCATAACGCTTTGGTTGGGGGTTCGAGTCCCTCCGGGCCTACCACCCCCCGGCATTCCGACTTGTATTTCATTGTTTTGCTGGGATCTTTGGCGAAATCCTCGGCGAGGACCGCCAAGGTTGGTTCCGGTCAGATGTCAGGTCGGGACCCTCGAAATCCAAATCTGTGGGATTCGTGTGGTCAGGGGGCGACCTCATCCACGCGGTTGCGCAATCCTTCGACCGCATCAAGAAGCTGTTGTTGGCGATCCGCCTCTAGCAGGCCGATGTCCTGGCCGACGCCGTCGTAGAACGGCACGATCGTTTCCAACCCCGACCAGGGCCCGCCATAGCAGCGGTAGACCACGTCAGAGTGTGAGTTGCGCAAAACCTGATCGGGCAGCATGCCCTGGACAACCATCCCGACCCAGCCGGTTTCGCCTTCGGATCTTATCTGCGGCGGATCGCGGAACTCCACAACCACAGGCACCCGCTGTTCACCGCGCCGCCCCAGCCACCAGCGGGTTTCGACCCAGTTGCAATTGCGCAGGCGGCGCGCCCGCCCGATGATCACGCTGCCCTCAGGTTCGGCAAGGATGCCGGTCACCTCCAGCCGCGTGATGACCGGGAAAAACCGTGCTTCGTACCAGCGGGTCCAGAATTCGGGCACCAGCACGAGTATCGCAAACGCCAGCACCCAAAGCTCGGTCCGGCGCGACACTTTCAGCAAATCGCGTATTTTCATGAGGCGATCCACCGTGTGATTTCACGCAGATAATCCTTCAGCACGATCAGGGCTGCGATAAAGCCGCCCAGAAAGATCACTGCCCGGCGCCAGGTTTGCAGCACCAGACGGCGCGCGGCGCGGTATTCCGCCTCGGCCTTCAGCTGGTCGATATGGGGGCGCAATTCGGCAATTACATTCAGCCCATCGCGATGCACCAGCAATTCCCGGAAGGGCGCAATCTCAGAATCGGTCAGTTGTTCGGACATCTCACCCCCGTTTCAGCCCGTACCCACGGCGTAAGGGGGCCCGGTCAACGGCGGCGGGTGATCTGCGGTATTGGTAAACCGAGTGTTGCGCCATCGCGCGCCTCCGGGTCGCGGGGTGGCGGTACGGGTGCACAGACCACCTCGCAGGGCGTCACCTTGCCGTGACCTGCCCGGTTCCGCCCTTGTCCGGGGGCGCTGGTGGGATCACTTTCGCCGCGGGGCAAGACATCAAGGGGACAGCATGCCAACCGAACGCATTACATTTACCGGCCATGGTGGCGACGAACTGGCCGCGCGGTTCGACCTGCCAGAGGGGCCGCATCTGGCAACAGCGCTGTTTGCGCATTGCTTCACCTGTTCCAAGAACATCCCCGCCGCACGCCGCATTTCGGCGCGCCTGGCCGGCATGGGCATTGCGGTGTTGCGGTTTGATTTCACCGGTCTAGGCCATTCGGGCGGCGAATTCGGCAACACCACATTCACCGGCAATGTTGGCGATCTGACCTCCGCTGCGCAGCATCTGAAATCCATGGGCCACGCGCCCGACCTGCTGATCGGTCATTCGCTGGGCGGTGCGGCGGTGCTGAAAGCTGCCGGACAGATCGACAGCGTCAAGGCCGTCGCCACCATCGGCGCACCGTTCGAACCGGCCCATGTCACCCACAACTTTGGCCACGCACTTGATCAAATCCGTCGCGATGGCAAGGCCGAGGTCAACCTGGGCGGGCGACCGGTGACCATTGGCCGCGACTTTGTTGAGGATGTCAGCGCCGAATCCCTCGGACCCGATATCGCGGCCCTGCACCGTGCGCTTCTGGTTTTGCATGCGCCCAAGGACCGCATCGTCGGGATCGAGAATGCCAGCGATATTTTCATGGCCGCCAAACATCCCAAAAGCTTTGTAACGCTGGACGAAGCCGATCATCTGATCACCCGACCCGAAGACGCCGAATACGCCGCCGAGGTGATTGCCGCCTGGGTCGGGCGGTATCTGAATCTGACACCGCCCGCGCCGCCGCCCGGCGCGCCCGAAGGCGTGGTCCGCGTCGCCGAGTCCGACCCGGCGGGGTTCCTGCAAGACGTGAACGCCGGTCCGGCGCACCACGTTCTGGCCGACGAGCCCGAAGCATATGGCGGCACCAATCGCGGCCTGACACCCTATGGGTTTCTTGCCGCCGGTCTTGGGGCCTGCACCTCGATGACGATTCGGATGTATGCCCGGCGCAAGAACTGGCCGCTGGACCACATCAGCGTTGATGTGACCCATGACAAGGTCCACGCGCAGGACGCCGAGACGGGCGATACCAAGGTCGACACGTTCACACGCAAAATCACGCTGAGCGGCGATCTGACGGGCGAACAGCGCAACAAGCTGCTGGAAATTGCCGACAAATGCCCGGTGCACCGGACATTGGAAAGAGCAAGCCATGTGAAGACGTCGTTGGCTTAGGGCGTGCGGTAAGAATTTTTGAGTTGTGCGTCGTTGGTGGCTTGGCGTGGACAATGGCGATACGGCGCTGCACCGTAGAGTTTGCATGATTTATGGCTCAGGTTTGGCCGTCAACGCGCTTGGAAGCGCCAAGATCAGACCAGCGCCTGACCGGCGGGACCGGTCCGGCGCGCGCCCTGCGCCTTACGGCGCGTACCGGGCGCAGGGGCAAACTGCAACATAGCTTGCCCAAAACGAAACGAGGCGCGCCAGTGGCGCGCCTCGCTAAGTTCAATCCGTTGCAGGCAGGTCAGGTACGGGCGTCGCCGACCAGTTTCCACAGCGCGGGCACCAGCAATGCTGCCAGCACCAGTTTCACCGCGTCGCCGATCAGGAACGGCCACAGACCCCAGGCCAGGATCGGCTGATCCCAGCCAAACAACTGGCCCAGCCACAGGATGCCCGGGACATAGATCAGCACATTGCCGATCAGCAGTGCGGCAGCCATCTTGCCGACCGAGCGATCCCATCCGGCCCGCGCCAGCGCACCAAGCGCGGCAACCGCCAGCACATATCCGACCAGATAGCCCCCGGTGCCGCCCATCATATAGGACAGACCAAATTTCTCGGCCGAGGAACCGGCGAAGACATCAAAGCCAAGCGCGCCGATCAGCATGTACCCAAGGATCGTCACAAGCCCCAGGCGCGCGCCATAGGTCGCGCCAACCGTCAGCACCGCGAAGGTGCCCATGGTGATTGGCACCGGCCACATCGGCACCCGGATTTTTGCGGCAATCGCCAGCGCAGCGATGCCAAGCACCACCAGAACCACCTGTTTGATCCGCAACTGTGTGCCGCTTGCCGGGCCGATCGCCTCGGCCAAAACTCTGTCGTTCATGCCCTTTGCCTTTCACTGTCAGTAATTTTGCACGGTTGTGCCGCAGCGCGCGAGGGGGCGCAAGTGCCAGCCTCAGCCCGGGCGGCGATGCCGGGTGGACATCAAATAGTCCTTGCGCGGACCGCGGACCCGCCAGATGGCCTGCCAGACCGGCCAGTCGGCAAACTCATACGTCACATCATAGGTATCGGGCGCGCAATCATGGCGGGCCGTGTCCAGAATGCGGTGAAACGGCCTGCCGTCCGCAAAACTGACCTCAATCCGGCCGGGTTCCGGTTCGGCCCAGCGATACCGCCGCACGGCCGATACCGGCGCGCGTCCGGCCATGGAAAGCTGCCCATGCTCGGCCCAGATCCAGCAGTCCGGCGTTTCATTAAGCGTCGCTGTTCCGGTGAAGGCGCCGGTTTCGCCTGCGCGATGATCCTCGATCCGACGCTCTAACAGCCAGTCGCCGGCAAAATCTGCCAGATGCCTCACTTGTCGTAGCGCCCTTCGGTGATATTGCCATAGGCGTCCAGAAACCGCACCGCGCCGGTCGCGCTTTCCATGTCATAACATTCCCACTGGTCGTTCGGGGGCCATTGGCTGCAATACTGATCTGCCCGCACCGCCCAACTGCCCAGGCTGGGACGACCCGCGACATAGGTTGTCTGGCCCGAGGCATGAAATTCCTGTTCGGCGCCGTCGTAATACAGTTTGCGATCCTCCAACGCTGCCTGAATCTGATCACCGGTCATCGGCGCCCACTCCTGCGCCACTGCCGGTGCTGCCATCAGTATCACGAGTATTGCTGCCCGCATCGCCCTGCCCCAACTTGTAGACTGTCGCGCCCCAGTCTATGACCGCGCCAAACAGCCCTCAATTCAAAAGGCCGCGACATGATCCCGCGTTATTCCCGCCCCGACATGGTGGCGATCTGGTCCCCCGAAACCAAATTCCGCATCTGGTACGAGATCGAGGCCCACGCCTGCGACGCCCAGGCCGACCTTGGGGTGATTCCGCGCGAAAATGCCGCAGCGGTATGGAAGGCCAAGGACGTGGACTTCGACGTGGCCCGGATTGACGAGATTGAGGCCGTCACCAAACATGACGTCATCGCATTCCTGACCCACCTGGCCGAACACGTCGGTGCGGATGAGGCGCGTTTTGTCCACCAGGGCATGACCAGTTCGGACGTTCTGGACACCTGCTTCAACGTCCAACTGGTGCGCGCCGCCGACCTGCTGCTGGCCGATATGGATACGCTGCTGGACGCTTTAAAGCGCCGCGCGCTGGAACACAAAATGGACGTCTGCATCGGGCGCAGCCACGGCATCCACGCCGAACCCGTCACCATGGGTCTGAAATTCGCGCGGTTCTATGCCGAGATGGATCGCGGACGCACCCGCCTGCGGACGGCCCGGGAAGAAATCGCCACCGGAGCGGTGTCCGGCGCGGTCGGCACCTTCGCCAATATCGCCCCGGCGGTCGAGGCGCATGTCTGCGAAAAACTGGGCCTGACGCCCGAGCCGATCTCCACTCAGGTCATCCCGCGCGACCGCCACGCCGCCTTCTTCGCCACCCTTGGCGTCATCGCCAGTTCCATCGAGAATATTGCAACCGAGGTCCGCCACCTGCAACGTACCGAAGTGCTTGAAGCGGAGGAGTTTTTCTCCAAAGGGCAAAAGGGATCCTCCGCGATGCCCCACAAACGCAACCCGGTGCTGAGCGAGAATCTGACCGGCCTGGCCCGTTTGGTCCGCATGGTCGTGGTGCCCGCGATGGAAAACGTGGCGCTGTGGCACGAACGCGATATTTCGCATTCGTCCGTGGAAAGGAACATCGGCCCCGACGCAACGATCACGCTGGATTTTGCACTGGGGCGTTTGACCGGGCTGATCGATAAGTTGGTGATCTATCCAGAAAATATGATGCGCAATCTCAACCAGTTCCGGGGCCTTGTTCATTCACAACGTGTATTGCTGGCACTGACCCAGGCCGGTGTCAGCCGCGAAGACAGCTATAAGCTGGTTCAGCGCAACGCGATGAAGGTCTGGGAACAGGGCGCAGACTTCATGGAAGAATTGCAATGCGACCAGGAAGTTGTTGCTGTACTTGGAAAAGATGGCATCGCGGAACACTTCGATCTTGGGTATCACACCAAACATGTCGAAACGATCTTCGCGCGGGTCTTCGGCGACCTCACGTATGCGTGACAACGGCGGTCGCTGATTCCATGCTAGGGTTCTCGTGTTCTTGGCAAGCAGGAGGGCGAAGCCCAATGAAGCGCGCGAGTATTCTGGCAGTCATCTCGATCATCATGGCCCCATCCATGGCCGCAGCCATGGGGTGCAGCGGTTATGGTCACAAGACCGAAACCGCATCGAATTGCATGGATGGCACACAGTGGGACAGCGCTCTGGAAGCCTGCGTTCCTGTCGTAACCGGCTGATCTGATGCGCCTTTTCGTGATTGCCGCCGCACTGGCAATGCCCGGTGCGGTGTTTGCTGTGGGCAGTGACAGCAGCGAACCGCCCACCCCGACGCCAACCACCACAGATTGCACTGACGGCCAGGTCTGGGATGAAGAGGCTGAAGTTTGCGTCGATCCCGAAGGTGACACCGAAGATTCCCGCCTGTCGCCAGACACGCTTTATAGTGCCGTGCGCGAACTCGCCTACGCCGGGCGCTATGACGAGGCGTTGCGCGTTGTCGCGGCGATGCCCCAGGACGACCGCGCCTTCACCTATCTGGGATTCATTCATCGCAAATCCGGCGATGTAGAACAGGGCATGACCTTCTACGCAAAAGCGCTGGACATGAACCCCGGCAACATCCTGGCGCGCAGCTATCGCGGACAGGCCCATGTCGAGGCTGGCAATCTGGATCTTGCGCGCGCGGACCGTGCGGCCATCACCGATCAGGACAGCTGGGTCTGGAAAACGCTGGACCGGGCGATCCGAACCGGCGAAACCTCGGACTACTGAGGTTTCTGAGGCTTGCCTTCCGCGCGCCCGGCGCGCTACAGCGCTGGCATGCTGAAGACCCGCATCATCCCGTGTCTGGACGTGGCCGATGGCCGTGTCGTGAAAGGCGTGAACTTCGTCGATCTGATCGACGCGGGCGATCCGGTTGAGGCGGCGATCGCCTATGACGCCGCCGGCGCGGACGAGCTGTGCTTCCTCGACATCAATGCAACCCACGAAAATCGCGGCACTTTGTTCGATCTGGCGCGCCGGACGGCGGAACATTGCTTCATGCCACTGACCGTGGGTGGCGGTGTGCGCACGCCCGATGATGTGCGCGCGCTGCTGCTGGCCGGGGCTGACAAGGTCAGCTTCAATTCCGCCGCCGTCGCCGATCCCGATGTGATCGCAAGGTCCGCCGAACGCTTCGGCAGCCAATGCATCGTCGTGGCCATCGACGCCAAAACCGTGGCCCCCGGCAAATGGGAGATCTTCACTCATGGCGGCCGCCGCGAAACCGGCATCGACGCGGTTGATTTTGCCCGCACCGTCACCGCCAAAGGGGCCGGGGAAATCCTGCTGACCAGCATGGACCGTGACGGCACCCGCAGCGGTTTCAACCTGCCCCTAACCCGCGCGATTTCCGACGCGGTCGGCGTGCCGGTCATCGCCTCGGGCGGGGTCGGAACGCTGGATCATCTGGTCGAAGGCGTGACCCAAGGCGGGGCGAGCGCGGTTCTGGCGGCCTCGATTTTTCACTTCGGCGAATTCACCATTGGGCAGGCCAAGGCCCATATGGCCGCCGCCGGAATCGCGATGAGGATGGCATGAGTATTCTGGAAACCCTCGCCGCCACAATCGAGGCCCGCAAATCCGCCGACCCGGAATCCAGCTGGACCGCCGCCTTGCTGGCCAAAGGCCCGGAAAAATGCGCCGAAAAATTCGGTGAGGAAGCCGTTGAGGCGATCATCGAAGCCGTCAAAGGCGACCGCGCCGCGCTGATGGCCGAAGCTGCCGACGTCCTCTATCACCTGCTGGTCATGCTGGCTGCGCGGGATGTGCCGTTGTCCGATGTACTGGCAGAACTCGACCGTCGTCAGAATACTTCAGGCATCACAGAAAAAAATTCTCGTAAGTAACTGACAAAACCAAATCTTCTTGTTCCAAATATCCCCGCCGGAGGCTCCGGCACTGCCCACGCTCACCGAAGCCTGGAGGAGATCACCCCGGTCGCAAACCCGCCTTTGCGCAGCTCTCCGAACAGGCGCTGGTGTTCGAGTTTGGGGCAGCGGTTCTGAATCACGGTGACGCCGCGCGCCTCGGCTTTCGCCGCCGCTTCGGCGTGTTCCACGCCGATCTGCATCCAGATGACGTCCAGATCCGGGAACAGCTTCAGCGCATCATCTACGATGGCAGGTACGGCGTCTGACTTTCGGAATATATCCACCATATCAACCGGTTCCGGCACGTCGCTCAGCCTTTCCAATACGGTGCGCCCGAACAGCATTTTACCCGCATGCCCCGGATTGACCGGGTAAACGCGATAGCCACGCAGCGACATATACCGTGCCACATAATGGCTGGGCCGCACCGGATTGGGCGACACGCCGACCATGGCGATGGAGCTTACCCGCGCCAGAATGCTGCGCAGCGAAATATCGGAATACTCTGACATCAAACGAAAAAAGCGCCCGGAGCGGACTCCGGGCGCCAGTGTCGGAACGAGGGACAGTGAAGGGAGGCTGCAGAGTTCCGGTCTACGGCCTCACCATTCATATCTAGGCGGGCAACCGCCGGGTTAAAGGGACGCTCAAACATATGTGATCGGTGCCACGGGCGGGCACCGGCGTCCAGCCCCGATCAGCTGCCCAGTACGGATGGCCAGTTGGCATCGCCCGAGGCAATATGCCCCGGTACATCCCGCAGCCAGCGGCGGCGCACGGATTGCGAGAAGTTCAGGTACAGTTTGCCACCCTCGATGCTCCAGGCATCCGGGTCGGTCGACGCCGTATACCCCTGGCTGACGGCATAGGCGCAGTAGCCACCGTATTGCGGTGCATATTTCGCCGGATCGGCATCAAACATCGCTTTGTTTTCTGCACTGGCGAAATGCCAGGTCGCGCCGTCGTGCTGGCTGGAGAATTCGGCGCTGCCCTCTACAGCCTCACCTTGGGTGAAATAGGCGACCGGGTCAGTGCCGCGGATTGCGGCGCCATCGTCCGAAAACACCATCGGTTCAGCCGCATGGGCGGCCTGCATGGTCAGGGCGACGGCGGGAAGGGTTGCAAACAGGGCCAGTACGGCGCGGCGGGTTGTCATTGGGGATCCTCCTACGGGTCAAGATCGGGGTGTTACGGGCAGAACATGCGCAAATGGGCATCGGCGCGAAAGGGGGCTGGCGCGTCCGTGAACGGATGTGTGGGAATAGCGTGATTTGTGTCAGGAATGGCGGGCCAGAGGTATTGGAATTGGTTCGAATGTTTCAGGGGACGACCAGATTAATGCTTATCTGACGTGTCGCGAATTGGTCTGAAGCGGACATTTGCAGTTTGTCCCCGCGCCCGGTGCGCGCCGCAAGGCGCTGGTTTGAACGTGGCGCGTCCAAGCGAGTTGACGGCCAAACCAGAGCCAAAAATCATGCAAACTCAACGGCGCAGCGCCAGCCCACCGGTCCGGTGCGCGCCCTGCTTGTGGTGCATTGCCAACGTCCGCCCAAGGCCACTACCCCCGGCGCGCGACCTCATACAGCGCCACGGCGGCGGCGTTTGAGACATTCAGCGACCCGAACTCGGCCGCGAACGGGATCCGGGCGATCACGTCGCAGGTTTCGCGGGTCTTTTCCCGCAGCCCAGGACCTTCGGCCCCAAGGACCAATGCGACAGGTCGATTGCCCAGCTTGTCCAATGCCTCGGCCAGTGTCACGTCGCCTTCACCTGCCAGGCCGATACAAGCGATCCCGGCATTCTGCACCTCGCGCATTGCATTGCTGAGGTTGCCGATCCGCAAGTACGGCTGGCGTTCCAGTGCGCCGGAGGCCGCTTTCGCCAGCGCCCCGGTTTCGGGGGCGGAATGGCGCGCCGGGGCGACCACGGCCCGCGCACCGAAAACCTCGGCACTGCGCAGGATCGCGCCAACGTTGTGCGGGTCACTGACCCTGTCCAGCATCACGAACGGCCCCTGCCCCGCATCCGGGCCAGCGATGTGATCAGCCACCGCACCCCAGGCCAGCGGCCGAACCTCGACAGCGGCCCCCTGATGGACCGAGCCTGGGTCCAGCGGCACCGGAAACTTACGCGGATCGGCAACTTCGGGCGTCATGGCGCTGGCAGCGATCGCATCACCCAGCCGGTCACGCGCATTCTGCGTGACCACCAGCCGCTGTTTCACACGTGCCGGATTCATCAACGCGTCAGCAACCGCGTGAATGCCGAACAGCCAGAACGTTACAGACGCCGCTGCGCGGCGCGCACGTTCCTTGTCGATCACCCAGGTTGGTTTCTTCATGGCCTTGCCCCCTGCTGTGCCAAGCTACTGCGCTGCCTGCCCGCCGCGATCAACCCCGCGAAGCGATGAATTTCCGGTTGACGGGTCAAAGGTGTAAGATTATCCCGGCGCGACGTCACGACGGGCTTGCCCCGACATGGCAGTGGGCGACAGGCCGCAAGGTGTGGCAGGGGACTGTAACTCCCTCGCGGAGACGCACGCCTGGTTCGATTCCAGGGTCGCCCACCATTTTCTCTTTCTCGAACCGTCGGCCATACACACTCGTGAAATAGCGCCGATTTTTTCCGTGGGTTACGAGAAGATCACCCTCCAGAGACCTTATGAATGGTCACTGATCTCAGCGATATCGAAGCCGTTTGTGGGAATATCTCGGCGGGGCATTTTCTTGCAAGGTCTTGAACTACTCGACGCGAGCCAGGGTGCGGAGGGAAGCAAGAACCTGGCGCTGCCGCACCCGATCCAGCGGCAGATCGGGAAGATCGCGAAGGGAGCTGAGTATAAGATGTGGCGGCTGACGACCTTCAAGGATCGACATCGAGATATCCGGCGCAAGCAAGGCAAGCGGGCGGATGCGGCTGACCATCCCATCGCGCAAACATTGTCATTCAGTAAATTGCCGAATGGAGGGCGCTTTTCCCTACACGCAGATCTTGGACCCATCGTTTGAACCAACTGCCATATTGCGTCGTCAACGATCCGCACGTGAAGCCCTTCATGCATATTTTCCTGTGACGTGTTTTGCCACAGTTCGTTCGGTCGGACTGTCTTGTCCCTGAACTCATCCGCGGCCCGGATTACCACATGGGCTGGTGCCGTGATCAGATCCTCCGCGCTGAGGATGCGATAGACAGACGACTCAGACACAAAGTAGCGCTTCTCATCGGTGTATTTGACCGCCAACTCGCGCGGTGTCAGGTCTTCGTGCTCCAGGGCAAAGTCGACGACATCGTCGCGAACCGTGTCCGGGATGCGGTTCCAGACCGACGCAGGTTTGGGAGAACGATCGGCTAGGCCATCGAGGCCGCCATCGCTCCAACGCGCGTACCAGTCGTAATAGGTGCTGCTGGGAATGCCGAGCATCTTCAGGGTTTGACGCGTAGGCAGATGGGATGCCTCCACCGTGCGGATGATTTCAAACTTCTCGGATGCGGGATACCTCATGCGTCGGCCTCCCCATCCCCGAGCATGCTTTTTTTGAGCAGGCGGTTCTCCAGCGTCAGTTCGGCGACTACCTCCTTCAGGGCGGCAGATTCCGACCGTAGCTCTTTGACTTCGGGAGACGTCGCTTGGAGTGCCGTGTCGCCCGCCAAGCGGTTCTTTCCCGCTTCCAGGAACTCCTTCGACCACGAATAGTATAGGCTCTCAGCGATGCCCTCGCGGCGGCACAATGCGGCAATGCTCTCCTCGCCGCGCAGGCCGGCCAGCACGACCCTGATCTTCTCTTCTGCTGAATAGTGTTTGCGGGTCTTCCGCTTGATACCCCTGACCAACTTGTCAGCGGCGTCTTTCGATGTTCCGGATTTCTGTTTCATCTTCGCTCCATAATGGCTTCGATGAACCAGAAATCCTCCGTTGATCAAACACCTAAATCTGTCCGGTAGGCGCTGACGTCAGACAAACAGATTGTTCTTGCAGCGCGTTCCTCTGGCGATGGCATCGGCCTCGTGAAAGGCCTCAATCAACTCGTCACTCATGAAGCCCGAGACTTCATGAAGTTCGACATGCTCGTTGTCACGCGTTGCCAACAAGTATCGCGCAAGCTGACCAGCATCACCGCGTTCTTTGGCTTTCAGGATCATGGCGATGCTCCCGGCAGTTTGCCGAGCGCCCTCGGGCAGCATGGGAGTCCCAATGAACTTTCGAAATGTCCGTCATTGTGTGTCCTTTCGCTTTGACGCTTGGATTTACACCGACGTACCGCCCATGCGAATTGACCAATTTTCTATTTTTGATATGCATTTTTGCATGGATTGGCGTGCCGTGAAATTTGACTGGAACAAAGCCCGCGCCTTTTTGGTGACGGCTGAGGAAGGCTCGCTTTCTGCCGCTGCACGCGCCTTGGGCATGGCGCAGCCGACGCTTGGCCGTCAGGTTGACGGTTTGGAACAGGAACTAGGAGTTGTCCTATTTGAACGCGTTGGCCGGGGTCTGACCCTGACCCCAAGCGGCATGGAATTGCTAGAGCATGTGCGGGGCATGGGCGAAGCCGCAGGGCGGGTTTCACTTGCCGCGGCTGGCCAAAGCCAAGCGCTGGAAGGTAGCATCAGCATTTCCGCTAGTGAAATCTATGCCGCTGTCTTGCTGCCGCCCATCGTCACGAAACTGCGCGTCGAAGAACCCGGCATCCATGTCGAAATCGTGGTCTCAAACCGCGCCAGTGATCTTTTGCGGCGTGAGGCCGACATCGCGATCCGCAATTTCCGCCCCACGGAACCCGACTTGATTGCCAAAAAGATCGGTACGGCCGATGCGATCCTTTATGCAGCACCTAGCTACGTTGAAAAGCTAAAGCGTTTCGACATTAACCTGAGACATATCCGGCGGCCTTAAAGTAGTTCCAGCATTCTACTGGGTCGTAGAGATCGCAGATTGCTCCGATTGCTTCGAAGACCTGGGTAAAGGACCTGACCCCGATCCGTCGCAAATGGGCTTTCAGTTTAGAGAAGGCCTGCTCGATGGGATTCAGGTCGGGCGAGTACGGTGGCAGGTAAAGGAACCAGCAGCCGTGATTGCGTAAAGCCTGCGTCGCCTCCTTATTCCGGTGGGTTGCCAGGTTGTCGAGAATGACGACAGTGCCGGGGTTGATCTCGGGGACCAGCACTTCGCGGATGTAGGCCGCGAAGGCGGGGCCATCTATCGCTCCCTTGATGACCCAAGGTGCGATCAGCGCGCCTTGGGTCAGGCCCGCGATCAAGGTTTGGGTTCCCCAGCTTCCGAAGGGCGCATCCATCGTCAGGCGCTTACCGCGCTTGGCTCTGCCGCGTAGGCGCGTGAGGTTTGTCTTCACTGCGGTTTCGTCAATAAAGACAACGCGCTCAGGAAAGGTCGCAATGGCTGGCGAGCGGTATCTGAACCAGTCGGCCCGTTGCTGCCTTACCTTGGCGCGGCGGCGCTCGGTTGCGACCAGCGACTTTTTTTGTACGTGAAGCCGAGCCGGGACAGAAGGTTGGCGATGGAGGAGTGATGCACCCGCACACCCTCTGCATCGGCCAGCGCATTACGCAACTCAAAGAGCGTGATGTCAGGGTCTTGTGCGATCAACTCCTCAAAGAATTCCCGATGCGGAGCCAGCTTTCCCTTGCCGCGCGGCGGTCCCTGCCGGGCAGGTTCCGCATGACCCTTCATCCTCACCTGACGCGCCCACCGCGCGCCTGTGGCAGGCGACAGCTTCAACCGCAACGCCGCCGCGCGCCCGCTCAACCCTTCTTCAATGTATCTCTGAAACCGTATCCGAAGCGCAGATGGCAAAGGTGCTGACATGATCCATCCTCCCAAACAGGATGAATCACAGATCAGGTCTCAAGGGAATCCCTCGCGATTCAGGTTCAAGCCGAAACGCTTTAGGGCACCCCAAAACACCCTATGACCTGCGACACGCTGATTTCGTCAGCATCGACCACTCCGGCGGCATGATCAAACCGCTCAATAGCCTTGGGCTGGGCTTGACCGAAGCCAATTTTCCGCTGTTGACCGAAAGCTATCTGGTGATGTGGGAGCTTGTGAAACAGGGCGCTGCCATTGGCATTCTGGATGCCCATACCTGACACCCGCCGACGTCTATCACGGCCGAGGCGCGAAGATCCTAAAGATGAGAGAGGAGATCAAGAAGAAGACAATCCGAAAACGTCGGTTGCAGCACCAAACTGCCGCCGCCTAAACTCAAACAGAAACCGAACCAGAGCCTCCGTTACGAAACGGCCCGCGAAGTCCGAAAAACCCTGACGACAGACATTGTCGAAGCAAGCAACGCGTCTGTCGTCAGCGCCTATGAAGCGCGCATCGACAAGCTCGAACGCGATAAGATCCTTCTTCAAGAAAAGATTGATACCGCCGTGCCCGACAAGGGACGGCTGGAGGAATGTATGGAACTCTCACTGCGTTTCCTATCAAGTCCTTGGAATATTTATAAAAATGGTGATTACGCCATGCGCCAAACTGTGCTCAGATTGGCATTTGCAGAGCCATTAAGGTACGGCTTAAATGGTGTGTATGGAACTCCCGAATTATCATTCCCTTTCAAATATTTAGGGGGAATTTCGGAATCAAAAAGCGGGATGGTGCTGTGAGAGAGGATTGAACTCTCGACCTCACCCTTACCAAGGGTGTGCTCTACCACTGAGCTACCACAGCATCCGACCGGGCGGCTAAATGGCTTGCCCGGGCGCGGCGTGATTAGACGGATACGCGCGCCCGCGCAAGGGGCAAGGCGGGCGAATTTCTCAGTTGATCACGACCGAGTAGCGCACAATGCGATTGTTGTCGCTGTCGGATATCCAGAACCGGCTGCCACGGACCACGACGCCCTCAGGGTCGTCGAATTTATTCGCGCCGATTCCCGGTGATCCGTCGCCGATAACCCCCAGCAGAGTGCCACCCTCGGGGCCGGCGGGGTCGATCAGCAGCACGCGGTGCGCATCCTGATCGGCAACGACCAAATACCCGAAATCCGTCACATCCAGATAGCGCGGCCCGACGAAGCCATATTTCGCCGCATCCAGATCCTGCAGCCGTTCCAGTGTCGGCGAATACCGTACCAGACGGCGCGCCGCATTGTCGGCTACCCAGATATCGCCGTTCAGATCGACGGCCACGTCATGCGCCCCGAAATGGCCGCCCTGGGCGACCGATGGTTCCTCTCCCGCAGCAAAGGCCGCCAATGCGCCGACCCCGCCGGCCATGGCCAGAATGCGCCCATCGGGGTGGATCGCCGCCCCTTCGGTGCGCGGCGCGGGATACAGCGCGTCAGGCGGGCCGTTCAGGCCGGTCACATCGTCGAACACGGCGACAACGCTTGTCCCGGTGACGGCGATGGCGACCCGGCCGTCAGGACCGAAAGCAATGTCGTGGATGCCGGGAAAGGCACCCTCGCCCAGAACCTCGACCAGTTCCAGCGTTTCGGGATCGAACACGGCGACCCGGCTGGCGAATTTATCGGCCACGTAAAGCCGCCCGTCCGGGCCGAAGGCCAGGTCGTGCGGGTCGTTCAGAACCGCCTCACTTGCCAGATCGAATGCGGCGAAGGGCGGCGCTTCCTGCGCGGCGGCAGGCAGGGCAAGAAGGCAGAACAGGGCGATGCGCAACATGGATGAACTCCGAAGCAGTGTCGCGCGAGGATAGCGTAATCGCGGCGCAGGCCAAAACACGTTGTCGGCAGGCGCTTGGCGGGGCGACTATATGCGCCCGGAATCAAGCCCGAAGGGCGCCGGGTGAGCGCCTGTCTGCCCCCCCGGGCAGGCGCTTCTGCGACGTTGCGATCACCACCGGGGTCAGAGTTAACGCGGCACCATAAAGTGCCCGCATCCACGTTGCTGCGCCTCCCCGCAGACACGCGCCCGCCCAGCTTGCGCGCCATTGCCCCCCATCAACCAATCTGGACCCGCCGCCCCACCTGCGGTAACAAGCCCGCGATGAATGACCAACCCCGCGCCAAACCGAAGAAACCGGCGAAAGACCGGTCCGCCAAGCTGAAGGCGGCGCTGCGCGAGAATCTGAAACGACGCAAAGCCCAGGCAAGGGCGCGCGACAAGACCGAGGGCAGCTGACATGGATTCGATTCTGGTGCGTGGCGGGCAACCGCTGAACGGTGAAATCCCGATTGCAGGGGCCAAGAACGCCTGTCTGACGCTGATGCCTGCGACCCTGCTCAGCGAAGAACCGCTGACCCTGACGAACGCGCCCCGCCTGTCCGACATCGCCACGATGAGCGATCTTCTGCGATCCCTGGGGGCCGAGGCGACGGCCATGCAGGACGGCAAGGTTCTGGCCCTGTCCAGCCACGCCCTGACCAGCCAACACGCGGATTACGAGATTGTGCGCAAGATGCGCGCCTCGATCCTGGTGCTTGGCCCGTTGTTGGCCCGATTTGGCGAGGCTGAGGTCTCGCTTCCCGGCGGATGCGCGATCGGCGCGCGCCCGGTTGACCTGCATCTGAAAGCGTTGGAGGCGATGGGCGCCAAGCTGGACCTGCGCGATGGCTATGTCCATGCGACGGCCCCGCAGGGGCTGCGCGGTGCGCAGTTCCGCTTTGCCTTCGCGTCGGTCGGGGCCACGGAAAACGCCCTGATGGCGGCAACGCTGGCCAAGGGGACGACCGTATTGGACAATGCCGCGCGCGAGCCCGAGATTGTCGATCTGGCCCGATGCCTGCGCGCGATGGGTGCGCAGATCGAAGGCGAGGGAACATCCACAATCACGATCCAGGGCGTCGACCGCCTGGGCGGTGCGACCCACCGCGTGGTCACCGACCGGATCGAACTTGGCACCTATATGCTGGCCCCCGCGATCACCGGCGGAGAAGTGGAATGCCTGGGCGGGTCGCTGGACCTGGTCGGGGCCTTCGCCGAAAAGCTGAACGACGCGGGGATCGAGGTCACGGAAACCAAACGCGGGCTGAAAGTGGCGCGCAGGAATGGCCGGGTGCGGGCCGTGGACGTCGCGACCGAACCCTTTCCGGGCTTCCCCACCGACCTTCAGGCACAGATGATGGCCCTGATGTGTACTGCCGACGGAACCTCGGTTCTGGAAGAAAACATCTTTGAAAACCGCTTTATGCACGCGCCCGAACTGATGCGCATGGGGGCCGATATCGACGTCCACGGCGGCACCGCGACGGTAACCGGGGTCAAGCGCCTGAAAGGTGCGCCGGTGATGGCGACGGACCTGCGTGCCTCGGTCTCGCTGATCCTTGCCGGACTGGCAGCCGAAGGGGAAACCGTGGTCAGCCGGGTCTATCATCTGGATCGCGGATACGAACATGTTGAAAAGAAACTCTCTGCCTGCGGTGCACAGATCGAACGGATCGCTGCATGAGCGATGCGCGTTTCGAAGACGCGGGCCCGCCACCGCTGCGGCTGAGGGCGTTTGACGCCGATGATCTGCAAGTGATCTCGGCACTGGTTCAGGATGCGGTTTTTCCAGCCTCCGAAATGCGGTTCGACAAGACAAAGCGGCGTTTCGCGATGTTGATCAACCGGTTCCGCTGGGAGGAAAAAACCGACCGCCCCGCCGAGCGCGTGCAATCCGTGCTGAGTGTCGAGGATGTGCAGAACGCCCGCACCCAGGGCCCGGATATGCGCGACACCGATACGGTCCTGTCGCTGCTGGCGCTGGAGTTCGAACCGGGCGCGGATGGCACCGGGCAACTGGTCCTGACGCTGGCGGGTGACGGTGCGGTCGCGCTGGACGTCGAAGCGTTGGAGGTCACCCTGTCGGACGTCACCCGCGCCTATGCCGCCAACACGGGCGCGCGCCCGTCGCACCCGGATTAACGCCGATGGTTCGCCGACTAAGCACTGAAGATGCGGATTTCGAGGGTGAATTCCGCGCCCTGCTGGCCGCCAAACGCGAAGACGCGGTCGATGTGGATGACGCGGTCGCCGCGATCATCGCTGACGTGCGCGACCGCGGCGATGCAGCTGTGTTTGAGTTAACGGAACGCTTCGACAATATCTCGCTAACATCTGATAACGTGGCATTTTCTGAAAGTGAGGTTGAGGCCGCATGCGCGCAGGTCTCGGACGAAGATCGCGCCGCACTGAACCTGGCCGCCGCGCGCATTCGCGCCTATCACGAACGCCAGTTGCCGGAAGACGCAAGCTGGAAGGACGAGGCTGGCGCGCGCCTTGGCTGGCGCTGGACGGCTGTGGATGCGGCGGGCCTGTATGTGCCGGGCGGGCTGGCCACCTACCCCTCGTCGGTATTGATGAACGCGATTCCGGCCCAGGTCGCCGGGGTCAGGCGGCTGGTTATCGCGGTGCCAACACCCAATGGTCAGGTGAACCCGCTGGTCCTGCTGGCGGCGCGGCTGGCCGGGGTCGACACGATCTATCGCATCGGCGGCGCGCAGGCGATTGCCGCGCTGGCCTATGGCACTGAAACGATCCGCCCCGTCGATACGATCACCGGCCCCGGCAACGCTTATGTCGCCGCCGCCAAACGCCGCGTCTTTGGGCGCGTTGGCATCGACATGATCGCTGGCCCGTCCGAGATTTTGGTGATCGCCGACAAGCACAACAACCCGGACTGGATCGCGCTGGATTTGCTCAGCCAGGCCGAACATGATGCAAGCGCTCAATCCATTTTGATAACGAATAACAAACGGTTATCGGGCGAAGCTGGTGGGGCTGTTGAGCACCTTCTGACCACGCTGGAACGCCGCGACATCGCCGCGGCCAGTTGGGCTGACAACGGCGCGATCATCACGGTGCGTGACTGGGGCGAGGCTGCCGCGCTCAGCGACCGGATCGCGCCGGAACACCTGCAACTGTGCGTCGAAGAACCGCGCGCGCTGGCCGCCAACATCCGGCACGCGGGTGCGATCTTCCTGGGCAAATGGACGCCCGAGGCGATTGGCGACTATATCGCCGGTCCGAACCACGTATTGCCCACGGCCCGTTCGGCGCGGTTCTCATCCGGGCTTGGGGTTCTAGACTTCATGAAGCGCACCACAATGACCGAACTGACCCCCGAAGCGATGCGCGTCATCGGACCCGCGGCCGAACGGCTGGCCCGCTCGGAAAGCCTGGAGGCACACGGCCTCAGCGTCGGCGCGCGGCTGGAACGGCTGAACAGGCCCCCGGAATGACGGCACGCCTGTCCCATATCGAGATCGACGATTCCGCGCTGGCCCCGCCTACGCCCGAGATTGAACAGGAACGCAAGGTCGCCGTCTTCGATCTGTTGGAAGACAACAGCTTTGCCCTGCCGCGTGACGATGCACCGGATGGACCTTATCACCTGATCCTTTCAATCAAGGATCGCCGCCTGGTCTTTGATCTGAAACAGGAAAATGAAACACCTGCGGCGGAATTCCACCTGTCGCTGGGTCCGTTCCGGCAGGTCGTGAAAGATTATTTCCAGATCTGCGAAAGCTATTTCGAAGCGGTGAAGACCATGCCGCCCAGCCAGATCGAAACCATCGACATGGCCCGGCGCGGCATCCACAACGAAGGCGCGCGGGTGCTGATGGAGCGGCTGGACGGCAAGGCCGAGGTTGACATCGACACGGCGCGCCGCCTGTTCACCCTGGTCTGCGTGCTGCATTTTGGTGGCTGAGGGCCCTGCAAAACCGGGGCCAACTTCCCTGCCCCAGTCGGTTCTGTTCTGCTGCGACCACAATGCAGTCCGATCCCCAATGGCCGAAGGAATGATGAAGCATTTCTATGGGCAAACAACCTATGTTCAATCCGCCGGTGTCTATAACGACATGGAAATAGACGGATTTTCCGTCGCCGTCTGCGCCGAACTGGGGATCGAGCTTCATCGCCACCGGTCCCGTAGCTTCGATGAAATGCAGGAATGGGGCGATGATCTGGGCGGATTCGAACTGATCGTCGCCCTGTTGCCGGCCAGCCAGCGCCGCGCGCTTGATCTGACGCGGTATTACCACCTCGACGTTGAATACTGGCCGATTCTGGACCCGACCGGCCTGGGCGAGGGCCGCGACCAACAACTCGTCAGCTACCGTCAGGCCCGTGACCAGATCCGCGACCGGATTCTGGCGCGCTTTGGCGCACCAACGACAGACGATGCAGGTTAATCCGCCGTTAACCCCCCGTTTATCCCCCGTCGCCCTGAATTTTGCCGGGGGACTCCGCGACAACCGACACCTCGGCACATCAGATAACCAAAACCCTTGAATTATCAGTCCAAATATTCTTCGGGGCGGGACTGGGGGCCGCCCCCCAGTCATCGCCACAGGCCCGGAACCGGCGGAATTTCGATCCAACGGACTGCAACCGCACCAGCAACGATAACCCCTTGTAAATCACCCGGAACGCCTCCATTTAGGGCCAGCCCACACAGGGCGGATAATGATGGAGAGAACATGGCCAAGGAAGAACTGCTCGAATTTCCCGGCGTCGTGAAGGAACTCCTGCCGAACGCGACATTCCGGGTCGAGCTGGAAAACGGCCATGAGATCATCGCGCACACGGCAGGCAAGATGCGCAAGAACCGCATCCGCGTTCTGGCTGGCGACAAGGTGCAAGTGGAAATGACGCCCTATGATCTGACCAAGGGTCGGATCAACTATCGCTTCAAATAGCGCGTAACCAGTGGTTTTGCGCCGACTAACGCTCGCCTCGGCCAGTCCGCGGCGGCTGGAACTGTTGGCGCAGATCGGTGTGACGCCGGACGCGGTACGCCCGGCGGATATTGACGAAACCCCCGACAAGGCCGAACTGCCCCGCCACTATTGCCTGCGGATGGCGCGCGAAAAGGCGCTGATCGGCGATTGCGCGGCGGATGAGGCGATCCTGGCCGCCGGCACGACAGTCGCCGTCGGACGCCGCATTCTGGGCAAGCCGACGGATCGGGCCGAGGCCGAGGCGTTCCTGCGCCTGTTGTCGGGGCGCCGCCACAAGGTCATCACCGCCGTTGCCCTGCGCACCGCCGACCACCTGGCGTTGAAAGACAGCGTCACAACGCTCAGGTTCAAGCGGCTGGAACCCTCCGAGATCGAAGGCTACCTGAACAGCGGCGACTGGCAGGGCAAGGCCGGCGGCTATGGCATTCAGGGGCCAGCGGGTGCCTTTGTTCCCTGGCTGCAAGGCAGCTTCACCGGCGTCGTCGGATTGCCGGTGCATGAGGCTGCGATCATGCTGCGCACCGCCGGGGTGATCCGATGAAGGGCAGCGTCGTTGCACTTGGCCAGGTCGGCGGGCGCAATCTGGCTGCGCGGATGATCGACGGCCAGCTGGACGATCTGCTGTTTGATCCGGGCGACGACGCGCCGCACGGTATTGGCGCGATTTATCGCGGCATCGCCGAACGCCCGATAAAGGGCCAAGGCGGGCTGACCTTGCGCCTGCCGGACGGGCGCGGCTGGCTGCGCGGCAGCAAGGGCATCGCGCCGGGTCAGGCGCTGTTGGTGCAGGTCAGCGGCCAGGCCGAGGATGGCAAGGCCGTGCCGGTCACCACACGGGTGCTGTTCAAAAGCCGCTTTGCGATTGTCACGCCCGACGCGCCGGGGCTGAATATCTCTCGGGCGATCCGGGACGAGGAAGCGCGCGGTGCGCTGCGCATTCTGGCGGCCGAGGCGATGGAAGGGTCCGACTTCGGGTTGATCGTACGCTCGAATAGCGAAGGTGCCGTTTCGGAAGAGGTTCTGGACGACATCGCCGCGATGCGCGATCTGGCAACGGCTGTGATGGGCGATGCCAGTGGCGATGCGCCCGAATTGCTGGTCGATGCGCCCGATGCACACAGGTTGGCCTGGCGCGACTGGGCGGCACCCGATGTGCTTGCCGATGGCCCGGATGCGTTGGAAGATCATGGTGTTCTGGATGCGATCGAAGGTTTGCGCAGTCCGCGACTGCCCCTGCCCGGTGGCGCGTCAGCGTTTGTGGAGCCGACCCGCGCGCTGGTCGCGGTGGATGTGAATACCGGCAGCGACAGCTCGCTCGCCGCGGGTCTGAAAGCCAACATCGCGCTGGCCCGCGCCCTGCCCCGCGCGCTGCGTTGCCGGGGCCTGGGGGGGCAGATCACGCTGGATCTTGCGCCGATGCCGAAACGCGATCGCGCCGTTTTCGAACAAAGCCTGCGCGCCGCACTGCGCGCCGATCCGGTGGAAACGGCCCTGGCCGGATGGACCCCACTGGGCCATTATGAGCTGCAGCGCAAACGCGAACGCCAACCCGTAACCGACCTGCTGAAAGCCCTGCGATGAGTTGCCCGATCTGCGACAAGGCCCACCACGACACCTACCGCCCGTTCTGCTCGCGCCGCTGCGCTGATGTGGATCTTGGGCGCTGGCTGACAGGCGGTTATGCAGTCCCATCGGACGACCCGGACGACCTCGACGAAGCACAGCGGCAGGCGGCCGGAATGCCCGCCCATAGCCCGCCAAAAACCCATTGAAAAAATGCCCGTCTGGCCACTGGACACCGCCCGGACGCGCGACTAGAACACCGCGACCCGAACGGCCCGCCCGTTCACCCGTGCCCGGGTAGCTCAGGGGTAGAGCAGTGGATTGAAAATCCTCGTGTCGGTGGTTCGATTCCGCCCCCGGGCACCACTTCTATTAAATAAAAACAAAGACTTACGTGCTTTCAGGTGGCTCGTCGTGCTGCGCGTTTTGCTGTGGGTATCATTTGGGTAGCGTTTGGCTGGTTGGTAGTCCGTGCGCCAGGAAAAACTACGAACCACTGTGGACCTGTCGCGGTTTGATGCCGCTCCTTTGATAGCATTTACTGCAACAAAGGAGACTGGCTATGGGACTGAAACGGACGGAGGAATTCCGCCAAGATTCGGTGCGTATTGCGCTGACCAGTGGGCTAGGGTCAGGACCCATTAATCCGACACCGCTGGCGCCAAATCCGCGAAATATCAGTGGTTTGGGACGCGCAGGGAAGTGTGGTTCACTTTTGAAGCGGCCTGAACCGCTGAGATGAAGTGGATTTGACGTCCTTCGGATTTGACGGATTTCCAGCCTGACATCGCTAGAGCGCCGTCCTTGAAATCTGAATCGATGGGATTCCCAGAGGTCTGATTTTGTGATTCACCGAATGTGGAGGTGGATCATGGGGAAATCACTGTCTTTGGACATTCGAGAGCGCGTCGTCGCGCTGGTAGATGAAGGACTTTCCTGCCATGAGGCGGCCCGGCGTTTGCGGATATCGGTCGCGAGCGCGGTGCGGATCATGCAGCGCAAAAGGCGAACCGGCGGCGTGAAAGCTGCGCCTCAAGGACGGCCTCGACGCAGCAAGTTGGACGCGGCGTCCGAGTGGTTGAAATTACGCGTGCAAGCTGAACCGGACATCACCATGCCGGAGCTGGCCGAAGCGTTGAAGCAGGAGCATGACCTAATCGCCACACCGGCGATGCTCTCGCGTCACTTGCTTCATCGCCTTGGGTTCACATATAAAAAAATAGCTGATCGCAACGGAAAGGCTGCGCAAACGGGTTCGCGCCGCGCGATACGAGTGGCGGCGTCGGATGCCGAGGATGCGCCGTGAGCCGCATAGGCTGGTGTTTATCGACGAAACCGCCGTCACCACCAAGATGACACGCCTGCGGGGCCGATCCCTCCGGGGGACTCGGCTTGAGGCGGACGCGCCCTTCGGCCACTGGCGCACGCAAACCTTCATCGCCGGGCTGCGGATGGATGAACTCAGCGCACCCTGGGTTCTGGACGGCCCCATGAACCGCGCCGCCTTCGACATATACATTGAAACCCAATTGGTTCCGACCTTGCAGCCAGGTGACGTCGTGATCGCTGACAACCTGTCGTCCCACAAATCCGCAAAGGCACAGGCCATCCTGAAAGCGCAGGGAAGCTGGCTCCTCTTCCTGCCGCCCTACAGCCCCGACCTGAACCCTATCGAAATGGCATACGCCAAGCTCAAAGCACATCTGCGACGGCTGAAAGCACGTACCTTCGACGCGCTGTTCCAATCCGTCGCACAAACCTGCGACCTCTTTCCACCAGAAGAATGCAGAAACCTCTTCAAGGCTGCCGGATATGTTGCAGATTAAATGGACCATGCTCTAAATCAATGGGTTCGCGGCTGATCTGTCGAGTGTGAGACAAAGTGCGACACTCGCCTTATGATGCTGTCATCTTATCTAACCAAAAAAAGCCAGATGTGGCTTGCGATAAAGGCTTGAGAAACACGGCCCCGCAAAAGTGAAGTTCTACTGGATAGGTGGCAATTTCGGCAGTCGAAATGCCACGCTGGCCAGGTGCGTTTTGTCCAGGCACGATCCAATCGTTCATTCAGACATTTTCCGAAGTATATATTTCAAAGTCGAGCGCTACGCGCTGTGCGCCAGCGTCTGGTCCGGCCTTTTTGCCCGTATCATTGCGTCAATGGTTTGCCGCGCGAAGGATTCCATCGGGTGTGAAATTACCATGGTCAGCGTCCCGTCAATCAAGGCGGAACGTGTTGCATCGAAAAGCTCGTATCCGACAGCCACGAAATCATCGCGCTTTGGTGTGTCACGCAGCGCAGAAATTGCGCCGCTGGTCCCGCCGCCGGAAACGAAAAGACCGCAGAGATCAGGGTGCTCGGTCAGCAGGTTCTCAACCAGATCCCGTGCGGCAGCGGCGGATTCGTATGTTGGCTGTGGCTCAAGAAGCGTGAAGTCACTGTTGTGTTCACGAAAGTACGAACGGAATCCACTCTCGTTCAATTCCTGGTTCCTGTAGCGCGGGTTTCCAAGCAGAACTCCGATCTTCCCGGGCTCACGCACCATCCTGTCAAACGCCCAGGCAGCGGTGCGCCCAACCTTCCAACTGTCGAGGCCTACGAAGCTGACATTGCCGCGCGCTGATAGCGGCGCGATAAGCCCGGCCACAGGAACGCCGTTTCCGATGACCGTGTCGATTGCATCGGCAACCACCGGGTGCTGGGCGGCCACGACGGCGACAGACTCGCACCGCTCGCCCAGGGCGACCAATCGTGCCGCGACCTGCTCGGGCGACAGATCGTCAAGGTATTCCAGCGTCAAATCGACCGTGCCATCGTGACGGCGTCGCGCCTCGCGCTCAAGAAACTCGCCCAGATTGCGGTAAAACGGGCGACCGCCTTGCTGGAGCAGGATGCCAAGATGATGGACCTCTCGCGTTTTGCGCCCCGAGTGCTGGATCGTGCCCAGCGCGTAGAACCCAATCTCTTCCGCAACAGCCTGCACGCGGTCGCGGGTGAGTTGGCGAACAGAGCTGGCGTTGTTCAGAACCCGGTTCACTGTCGAGACTGAGACGCCCGCAGCTTCTGCCAAATCGGGGATCGTCGGGCGCTTCATTGCGCCTCAGTCGTTTCAATTCGTTTCATTTTGCCCGCTTTCTGAGGTGTTTTGGCATGAAAATGCGTGATCGCTTCATGCCATCTTGATTTGTTTTATGTCAATCCGTCAACAGTTGGCGCGACATTGGGGCGGCCCGGCAGGGCGCGCGGCAGCAAAGGGGGGAGGCTGGGCGATGGATGATCTGAAGTTCGGCTTTCGCGACAAGCGCGGTAACTGGTCGCCCGACGCGGTGCTGGACATTGCCCCCTTCTGGTCAGGGCGTTGGTCAAAGATGGGCGCCTTCCTGATCGAATACCTCTGGCCATGGAATGCGTTCCATATGGCGACGGCACTGCTCTACTGGGTTTTCCTGATCCCCGACATTGAGACGATGCAAACCCTTGGCTGGGGCTGGGCGTTGCGGCTGTTCGCAGCCAACGCCATCGGCATCTTCGTGTTATTCGGCGCGGTCGAGTTCTTCTATTACGTCAAGCGCAAGCAGGACACGCGGTTCAAGTACAACGCGAAGTTTCCGTCTGAACATCCATCCGATGTGTTCTGGTTCAAGCGGCAAAACCTCGACAACTTCCTGCGCACCTATCTGTCGTCGATCCCACTGTGGACGCTGTGTCAGGTGCTGGTGCTCTGGGCCTGGGCGAACAGTTGGGGCAACTGGGTGGAGTGGGACACTCACTGGCCCTGGCTGATCTTGGTGACGCTTCTGGTTCCGGCAATTCACGAGGTGCACTTCTTCTTCATTCACCGGCTCATTCATACGCCGTGGCTTTATAAACGGGTGCATTCGGTCCACCACAATTCGATCAATCCCAGCCCGTGGTCGTCGCTGTCCATGCACCCGGTTGAGGGTGCGCTCTATTTCGCCGAGGTATTCTGGCATGTGCTGATCCCTTCCAACCCAGTCGTGATGATGTTCCAGCTGAACAGCACGGGCTTTGGCGCGATCAACGGCCACATCGGGTTCGACAAGCTGGAGATCACGGACGAAGCGGCGCTCGATAGCCACGCCTACGCCCATTATCTGCACCATAAGTATTTCGAGGTGAACTACGGCGCCGAAGGGCTTGTGCCACTCGATAAGTGGTTCGGCTATGGCAAGAACCATAAACCGCGCCACGGCAAGGTTTATCGCAATTTCGCACCTGAACTGGCGCGACTGCAAAACGAACGCATTGCCGCGTTCAGGGAATTCAAAGCCGATGTCGACGCAGGAGGCTATCCTGAACCCGAGCATTGCGTGCCAATCGCCGACGGTGAGTTCAGCGCGTTTTTGGCCAAGGCGCATCCTGATGGCGAAGACCATGGTTGATGAGGGACGTCTGAACCAGACGCACGCGCAAAAGTCGGGATGTCCCGATTGTGTTGAAAAACTCCGTTTTAGGGCCTGAACGATGATTTTTCTTTCCATGCAGCCCGATCCTAAATTTTTGGCGCGGGGGTCGGCCCAAATCGCCTACATGCGCTCACGCGCAGCCATGCGCTGTCTCGTGGTCAAAGCTTTCCGACTATTTCGCTTCATAGGTTTTCGCAAGAAATCCGCGACGCTCTGATTTCGGAGTTTTTCAACACAATCTCCCCAAAGCAGTTATCGGCTGTGGCGTGCTCGGGCGCCACAAAAACGGGCGGGTTGCCATTCGCTGCGGCTGCGCGAAGGCCAGCTTTGTAGTTGCTAACGGCCCGGTCGCGCGAACCCTGACCTCGCCCGCTCGACGCTTTCTCTGACGGTACACCCATTGGCATGGTCATTGATCAGGCCCATCGCCTGCATGAAGGCAAATACCGTTGTCGGCCCAAGGAATTTCCAACCGCGTTTCTTCAACTCTTTCGAAAGCGCCAGCGACGCGTTCGAAGTGGAGACCGTCTGCGGCTCGGCCAGCGCGTCGGGTGTCGGCTCAAAGCTCCAGACAAAATTGGCGAGCGACCCTTCAGCCTCGACCAATTCCACCATGCGTTGCGCGTTGTTGATCGTGGCCTCGATCTTGGCTTTGTTTCGGACGATCCCGGTGTCCGCCATCAGCCGATTGTGTTGAAAAACTCCGAAATCAGAGCGTCGCGGATTTCTTGCGAAAACCTATGAAGCGAAATAGTCGGAAAGCTTTGACCACGAGACAGCGCATGGCTGCGCGTGAGCGCATGTAGGCGATTTGGGCCGACCCCCGCGCCAAAAATTTAGGATCGGGCTGCATGGAAAGAAAAATCATCGTTCAGGCCCTAAAACGGAGTTTTTCAACACAATCGGCCGCGCGCGGTCCGCGTCACCGAATTCGGCGATCTTGGTATAGTCGAACCCGTAGAACGCGTTTCTGAAATTTTCCCGCTTGGCCAGAATCGTGCGCCAACTCAACCCGGATTGAAAGCTTTCAAGGCACAGCTTCTCGAACAGGCGGATATCGTCGACAACCGGATTGCCCCATTCCTTGTCGTGATAGTCGAGGAATTCTGGCGCGGCGCCAGACCACAGGCAGCGGGGCTTACCATCGGGTCCGGTGAAGAGTTTTTCCATCGCTCAGGATTTCAATACGTCAAGCGCAGGCGCAGTTCGCTTAACCTCAACTTCGGTAACTTCCGCGACCACGACATCGTGTTCCACGAATGGGTCCAGGTTGACCCGGCTCATGATCTCCTCGCGGCTTTCTCCGATGGCTAGGATCGCCCCGCCACCTTCGGGTTTCAGCGAACCCACGCATTGAAAGATGCCATCGCTGAAACCCTGCGCGATCCATTCGTTATGCGCGGCCATCAGATCGGAGGCAGCGGACTTGTTGGCCGAAAACCTGAGATAGACGATGAACACGGTCCCTATCCCTTCACTGGCGATTGGTTGCAAAGCCGGTCGAGCCATGCTTCCAATTCAGCAACTTCCGACCTCAAAAACGTTTCATCCTTGAGCGCCGAGGCCATCACTGCGATGCCTTGCGAGCGCCCCAGAAGATGCAGCGCCAGAGGTTCGGCATCGTCGCAACGCCCAAGCGCCCTGAACTGCTGGGCAAGCCAATCACGAAATAGCCCGAAAACCTCTGCGGCGCGGTCTTGTGCGGCATGATCCAGCTTCGCCATTTCCGTCGTGAGCGTCCCCACCGGGCACCCGAAGGCCATTATCCTGGTCCGGTTGGTGATAAGGATGCGGATGAAGGACAGGATGCGATCTTTGGGCGTAGCATCGACTTCCCAGGTCGCAAGCATGCGCCGGGTCGCAGTCAAACGTCGGTTGATCACGGCGTCAAGAATGTCGTCCTTGGATTTGAAATGGTGGTAGAAGTTGCCGCGAGAGATGCCAACAGCATCAGCAATATCTGCAAAGGATGTCGCCTCGAATCCAGCCTCATAGAACAACGCATCGGCCTTTTCTTCGATGCGTTCGCGGGTCGCTGATTGTGACACAGGGGGCCTCCGGACAGTTGCCAAAGCCAAAAATAGGACGCTTGTCCTAATCTGTCAAATTTAGTTGGCGAAGGCAGTCGTCAAAGCATCGCAAAACAGCGGGCACATTGGTTGTTTGAACAGGTAGTTCATGCGCACGCGCCGCTGGTAGTAGCCGCACGTACCTGGTCAGCCGCGTTGCCACGCGGCGATAGAACCGGTCCAGATGTGCGTCTTGCGCAGATGCCGCCTATTTCAAGACCGCATGTTCTGAAGCATTGGATCATAGGGTGCCGGGACAATGACCTCGACGGGTACAAGATCACCGCAGAGATCGACGTGCAGGGCCGTACCGGCATCCGACAGCGCCGGATCGACGAAGGCATAGGCCAGGTTCAAGCCGGTGCGGTGGCCCCAGTCGCCTGATGTGACGGTGCCGACCACCGCGTCACCCTGCATCACCGAAGCGCCGCCGTGGGCAGGCGCGTGGGTGCATTCCAGTTTGAGCGTCACCAGTTTCTTCCGCAGCCCTTCCGATATCCGACCCATCAGGGCCGCCTTGCCGATGAAGTCGGGTTTTTCGGGCTTCACGAACCGGTCCAATCCAGTTTCAAGCGGATCGAACTCGGTCAGGATATCGGCCTTCCAGTGCAGGAACCCCATTTCCATCCGCATCGACTCCACCGCGCGCGCGCCGAACAGCTGTAAGCCATGGGCCTGGCCCGCCGCACGCAGCGCCAGATAGACAGCATAGAGCGAGGCATTGGGAACGTGGATCTCATAGGCCAATTCGCCCGAGAAACTGATGCCCAGCACCGTGGCGGGTGCGAATCCGACGATACATTCGCGCACCGAAAGCCATGGGAAAGCCTCTTTCGACCAGTCGCCGCGCGCGCAGGCCGACAGCACGTCGCGGGCCTTGGGTCCGGCCAGAACCAGAATGGTCTGGTCGTTGGTCAGGCTGCGGATTTGCACGTCTTCATCGGCCTTCAGGTGGGCGTTCAGCCAATCCATGTCGTGGTATTCCGCCGCCGCCGCCGAGCCGTACCAGACCCGCTGAGGCCCGCGATCCGACGCGGGCAGATTTGCCACCGTCGCTTCGCCCTTGACCATGCCCTGATGGTTCAGAAGATAGCCCGACCCGTCCGTCGCGCTTGGTGACAGCACCGCAGAACATCCGGTCGAGGAAACTGTGACGGTCTGCTCCGGTAATCTCGAACCGGTTGAAACCGTTGACTTCGCAAAGGCCGACATTGTTCTGAACGTTTCGGACCTCGGTCGCGACGACATCGAAAGCCTCGTCAAACATGAAGCTGTGCGTCGGATGAAAGTCGGGCGCGGGCTTGAGGTATTCCATCCGCTCCCACCCGTTGACGACCGTGAGCTCGGCCCCCTCGGCAGCCAGTACCGGCGTCAGAGGCGTGGTCTTCGCCGGGCGCGCTGCGGGGCGGTGTTCGTGCGGGAAATGGAAGCGGAATTCGTTCTGATAATCCTCGATGGCCTTCAGCGCCGTCAATTCCACATTGGCGTGGCCCGTGAAGCGGCGCGGATCAATCACCCAGCTGTCATAGCATGCCTCGCCATGAACGATCTGCTGCGCCAACAGCCAACCGTGGCCGCCACCTTCGCCGATGCCAGCGCGCAGACCTATGATACAAAACGCATTCCGCTTGCCCGGGATCGGCCCAACCAGTGGCGCGCCGTCAATCGTATAGGTGATCGGCCCGTTGACGATCCGCTTGATGCCCACGTCGGCCAATACAGGCATCCGTTCAAACGCGCCTTCCAGCACATCCATCACACGTTCCAGATCGTCGGGGCAAAGATCGTTGGCAAAGCTTGGGCTGATCCCGTCCAGCCCCCAGGTCTTGCAACCCTGTTCATAGAAACCGACCAGCAGGCCGTCCTTTTCCTGGCGCGAGTAATAATCGCTGATCGGGCAGCGCAGCAGCGGCATCCGGTGCCCCGCCTCGGCAATTGCGGGGATATCCTCGGTGACGAAATACTGATGCTCCATCGAGGCGACGGGATGCTGCACGCCCATCATCGCACCAACCTCATTCACCCGGTAGCCACCGGCGTTCACCACGATATCGGCGTCGATGTTGCCCTTGTCGGTCTCGACCGTCCAGGTATCATCCTTGTGCTGGGTCAGTCCGGTGACGGCTGTATGGCGGTATACCTCGGCACCAGCCTTTCGCGCATGAAAGGCCAGCGCCTGGCACAGTTGCGCCGGGTCAATGTCACCATCCTCGCCGTCCCAAAGCCCGCCCAGCAGGTTTTCTGTCGAAATCAGCGGGTGACGGCGCGCGCATTCTTCGGCGTCGATCACCTCGAACGTCACCCCCATGCCGCGCGCCATAGAAGCAAAGTGGCGATAGCCCTGCATCTGCGCTTCGGTGTTCGCCAGACGAATACCGCCGTCGCCATGGTGATAGCCGACGGGATACTCGGGATCATCGCGCAGCTTCTTGTAAAGATTGATGGAATTGGTCTTCAGCCCGACCATCGTCTGGTTCATTCCAAAATTTGTCACCTGCGCGGCCGAGTGCCATGTCGTACCACTGGTCAACTCGTCCCGTTCGATCAGAACCACGTCGGTCCAACCCTCTTCAACAAGATGGTACAACGTCGAACATCCGGCGATCCCGCCCCCGATCACAGCGACTTTGGTTCTGGATTTCATTCACGACACCTCGGAAGGGATTTGGGCGCATCAAGGGTCAAACCGGCCAGCTTTCGCAAACGGTTCTTTGTATTTCTCAATGTATCGAAATCTATAATCGATTAATTGATAATAACGATGCATCCGTTGCGATCAGCCCTTCCTGACCGGATCAATACAAAGGCAGCGAGCAGGTGAGCACATCAATGCAGCGCGGAAAGCGAACAGGCCGACGGGGAAAGCTTGCGAAACGTGCTGCAAGACCCGAGGTTGATCCCTGCCCCCCTGGCCAGATTGGCGGCAGCTATAAGCCCTTGTCCGAGTCCGACTTGCGCCGCATCCACGACACGGCGCTGGACCTTCTTGAGCAGTTGGGCATGGGCGAAGTCCCGTCCCGCCTGCATACTGACCTGCTGGCCGCGGGCGCAATCGACAATGGGTCCGGTCGAGTTCTGTTTCCGCCGGTTCTGGTTCAAAACGCGGTGGATCAGGCGGCCAAGACCTTTGTGTTGCACGGGCGCGACCCGAACCGGTCAATCGAGGTTGGTGGCAACACCGTTCATTTTGGCACCGGCGGCGCTGCGGTGCAGACGCTTGATATCGAAAGTGGCGCATATCGCCCGTCTACCCTGGCCGACTTGCATGACTTTACCAGGCTGCAAGATACGCTTGCCAATATCAGCTGGTTCACCCGCTGCTGCGTGGCGACGGATGTCGCTGACAGTTTCGATCTGGATGTGAACACCGCCTATGCGCTTTTGAAGAATACCACCAAACCGACCGCAACGTCCTTCACACTGGCGGAACATGTGACGCCCATTGTCGAGATGTTGGACATCGCAGCAGGCGGACCGGGGGCGTTTTCAAAGCGGCCTTTCATGAAGGCACATATCAGCCCGGTGATCTCTCCTATGCGGTTCGGCGACAACGCGGTCGCGGTTGTATACGAGTGCATCCGCCACAACATCCCGATGTCCTGCATCACGGCTGCACAGGCTGGAGCAACCGCGCCTGCAACACTGGCGGGATTTTTGGCGCAATCGCTTGCCGAAACTCTGGCCAGTCTGGTCATGGTCCACGCCATTCAACCAGGGTTTCCGATGGTGTTTTCGAACTGGCCGCTGGTGATCGATTTGCGAACCGGGGCCTTTTCCGGCGGCAGCGGCGAAACCGCCGTGTTGAATGCCGCTTCTGCCCAGCTTTCAAACTGGTTGGGTCTGCCGTCCGGGGTTGCGTGCTCGATGACGGATGCCAAGGCGATTGATGCGCAATACGGGATGGAGAAAGGCCTGACATCGATGGCTGCCGCGCTTGCCGGTGGCAATCTGATCTACGAAAGCTCGGGCATGACGGCGTCGCTGCTGGGCGTCAGCTTTGAGGCGTTCATTCTGGATGACGAAATGCATTCGAACACCTATCGCGCCTTACGCGGTATCGAGGTGACCCAAGACAATCTGGCATTTGACGCCATTCGCGACAGTGTTTTGGGCGCGGGCCATTTTCTGGGGTCCGAGCATACTTTTGCCGCGATGGAGCGGGATTATTTCTATCCATCGCTTGCTGACCGAGATGAACCTCGGACCTGGGCCGAAAAGGGAGCGCAGGATTCCTGGAGCCGCGCCCGGCAGAGTGCCCAGGCAATCCTGCGCGACCATCAACCCAACTATCTGTCGGATGCACAGGACAAGGAAATCCGCAGGCGTTTCAATATCATCTGAACCAGCGGAGCAAACTCAGGCAAGCAGTTTGAAACTGTCCGCAAGCCAGGGATGATTTTGACCTATGGGTACGATCGCGTGTTCGTGGATCAGGCTGCGAACTCTGGTGTCGACCAGTTCGATCACTGAGCGCGAACAATCGGGCGTTGCAACAATGGCCAGCGTGCGGGCAAAACTCTTGCCCGGAAACGGGTGCATCTTCAGCTTGGGCTGGAAACGCTTGGCACGCGAAAACAGCAGCGGCGTCGTGATCGTCCAGTCCGCGCCCGCCGAAACCATCGCCATCAGCGTCTGATTGTTGCTGCATTCGAAAGTGCGGGTCGATTTGATCCCGATGCGGCGCAATTGGGATTCGATCTGGCGCGCAATCATCAGGTTGCTGGAAAAGTGTAAGAACGGCAGTTTTGTTCGGTTCCCGACAACATCAGACAGTGACAATTCGCTGAGGCGGGGCAACACGACCACGAAAGGGTCAAGCAGCAAAGGGCGGTCCTGAAGATCGCCAAGCCTGCCTTCCGGCGCGGCCGTAATGCCCAGATCCAATTGGCGATTGCGGAGCATCTCCAGGACCGTATGACTGGAATCGGTCAAGTATAGGAATTCGCAGGACGGCATGGCTTCCGACAGGAAAACTGCCAGCTCGGGCGTGATATCGCTGTCGAAATCCTCAATCGTGCCCAACCGAAGATAACTCGCCTCTGAGATATTCCCGGCCGAGGCTTCGGCTTTTGCCTTTCGAATGGAAAGCAGCGCGTCGTCGATGTTGCGCAAGAACACCCGCCCCTTCGGTGTCAGGACCATCGGTCGACGGGAATGGTTGAACAGCTCGACGCCCAGATGTTCTTCGAGAAGCTGCAGCCTTTGCCTCGAAGGATGAACGGTGCGAAAACATCGTCCAAAATAGAATCAAGAACGGGCAAGGAATTGCCTTTGTAAGTCAACAAGGAGAGAGAAATGGGAAAAATCACATCTATTGCCGCTGGGTCGGCAATGTTGATGGCCGGACCAGTAATGGCCGCCGATGTTGTAATCGGCGTTCCGAACTGGCCGTCCGTCAATGCGACCGCACATATCATGAAGGTGGCAATCGAACAGAACCTTGGCCTTGAGGTCGAACTTCAGAACGGTTCGAACCCAATCGTATTCGAGGCGATGGATTCGGGCGCGATGCATGTTCATCCCGAAGTCTGGCTGCCGAACCAGCAAAACCTGCACGACACGTTCGTGAAAGACAAAGGCACCGTTGTCATAAACACGAACGGCGCCGAGGCCTTTCAGGGCATGTGTGTCGACAAGGCTTCTGCCGACGCAAACGGCATCGTCTCGATTGATGATCTGACGAACCCTGACATCGCCAATCTGTTTGACTCAAACGGCGATGGCCGCGGTGAGGTCTGGATCGGTGCGCCAGGTTGGGCTTCGACAAATGTCGAGAAGATTCGCGCAAAATCATACGGATACGACGCGACACTTGATCTGACCGAAATTGACGAGACTGTGGCCTATGCCAGCCTTGCCAATGCCATCGAAGCAGGCGACCCATGGGTCGGTTTCTGCTATGCGCCGCACTATCTTTTCGCGCTGCATGATGTCGTGATCCTTGAAGAACCGGCCCATGACCCGGCAAAATGGACGGTCATTCAGCCGACGGACGATCCGGATTGGCTTGCCAAGTCGGACGCAGCCGTGGCCTGGGACAGTGCCTACCTCCACGTGCATTTCGCCAAAGAGCTTGAAACCACGCACCCCGAGGTTGCGGCGATGCTGGCCAACATGGCGCTGACCGCTGATGAGATATCGGCGATGACCTTCGCACTTGTCATCGACGAACAAGAACCGCTTGCCTATGCCGAAGCGTGGGTGGCGAGCAACGAAGACAAGGTGCTAGGCTGGCTCAGCAATTGAGCGTGGCTGGAATGGCTTGAAACTTTTAAGGGTCGCCGGGTTGCCGGCGGCCTTTTCTTTTTGGATTGGGGGGCGGTGAATGACGGAAGCTGTCGTTAAGCTGACGGACGTTTGGAAAATCTTTGGCGTGCGCGCCGAAGAAGCAATGTCCGCCGTAAAAAGCGAGGGGATCGGGAAGCCCGAAGTTCTTGCCAGATATCAATGCGTGGTCGGGGTGCAAGGCGCGAGTTTTGAAGTACCGAAGGGAGAGATCTTCTGCATCATGGGGCTGTCGGGGTCCGGCAAGTCAACCCTGGTCCGCCATATCAACCGGCTGATCGAACCGACGGCGGGCCGCATCGAAATCCTTGGGCAGGATGTCTCATCAATCAGCGAAAAAGAGCTGCGGCGCATCCGGGCACAGCAGATCGGAATGGTGTTTCAGCACATGGCGCTGATGCCGCACCGGTCCGTGCGCGACAATGTCGCCTATCCGCTCGAGATCCGAAAAATCTCAAAATCCAAACGTTGGGCTGTCTCGGACCATGCGCTTGGGCTTGTTGATCTTACGGGCTATGAAGACCGGCTGCCAAAGGAACTGTCGGGCGGTATGCAGCAACGGGTTGGGATCGCGCGCGCGCTGGCATCCGATCCGGAAATCCTGTTGATGGACGAACCGTTCTCGGCGCTTGACCCGTTGATCCGGCTGCAATTGCAGGATCAGTTTAAAGCGCTGGTCGCGCAGCTTCAAAAGACAACGCTATTCATCACCCACGACCTTGATGAGGCTATTCGCATCGGGCACCGCATCGCCATCATGAAGGACGGAGTGATTGTGCAGATCGGAACGCCGGAAGATATCGTCATGAACCCCGCCGACGATTATGTCCGCGAATTTGTCCAGGGCATTTCCAAGCTGAAACTGGTGAAGGCCCATTCCATTATGGAGCCGATTGAGAGCTATCAAAAATCGCTCGACGGTGCGCCACGTGCTGATCATGGCGCCGACCTGGATCAACTGATCGACATCGCGGTCGGAACGGACCATCCGGTGGTCATCACCGACGGTGGTGCCGACATCGGGGTTGTAACCAAGCCAACATTGTTGCGCGGAATTCAGGGGGGCAAAGATGACTGATGCAACCACAGAAGTGAAAGTCACGGCCGCCTCGGACATCGAGGTTGATCGCGACGCGCTGGATGCCTCGATCAAGGAATTCGCCGGAGAGAACGGCGATTACTATGTCCAGAGCTTCCATAAAATTCACGATACAACGAACGCAATGCCCAGCACGTTCAACATCCGGGCCGCCGTTCTTGGCCCGCTTTGGACAGCGTCGCGCGCGATTTGGGGGATGTTCTGGACGTTCCTCATCCTGGAAATCATCGCCTGGGTTCAGATCGGCCGGGGCGCCTGGGGCAATCCCGGTGCCGAGATCGCCGAACGTGCCGAACGGCAGTTGGCGCGCGCCAATGAGCTGCTTCAGCGTGCGGCGGATGCGACCGAACAGGCCGACATAGATCGCTTCACAAAACTTGCCGCCAACATTCAGAAAGCCGCCGACACAAGTCTTGAAAATGCGGCAGCGGCCCAGGCCGAAGCCGGCAGTATCTTGTTCATGGGTCTTGCACTGTTGCTTGTTTTCAAACTGATCCAGGGTTTCTATGCAAACCAGGTCTATGAGCGGCAATATACCCGCTGGCGCGTAGACCCTGACAACACAGAAAACGGGCGCAAGACACCGAACGCCGTTCTTGGCGCGGTTCTGGCCGCAGCGATTGGACCATTGATCGTCTATAAATTCACGGTCGCGTCCTCGCTTCCCCTGTTGGACGAGTTCCCGGAAGACAGAGTCTCAGAGGTGTTTCTGGGCGAAGGCGGCGGCACGCTGTTTTCGGCGATCGCCTCGTGGCTTGAGGACAAGATCGACGGGGCCGCCGCAGCCGGTGGTGACGTCTTTGATGGGATCGTCAGCGGGGTACGGACGGTTCTTGATGCGCTGACACTGGCGCTCAACGGGTCACCCTGGCCCGTGGTCATGCTTGTGATCGTCGTGACGGCGTGGCGGGCGGCGGGGCCGCGCGTGGCGATCTTCACGATCGCCTCGCTGGCTTATGTCGCGATGCTCGGCTATTGGGCGGTCGCGATGGAGACCGTCGCCCTTGTGGGCGCGGCGGTGATCCTTTGCGTGGTCTTCGGCATTCCGCTTGGCATCTGGTTCGGCAAGTCGCGCCGCGCCTATAACTTCGCCGAGCCGGTGTTGGACCTGATGCAAACCTTGCCAGCCTTCGTCTATCTGATCCCGATCATCGCCTTTTTTGGCACCGGCAATCCGCCGGGCATTCTGGCAACGATCATCTTTGGCATGCCCCCCGTGATCCGCCTGACCGCACTGGGCATGCGTGGTGTGCCTGAAAGCATCAAGGAAGCGGCGGTGGCGTTTGGTGCGTCGCGGTGGCAACTTCTGAAGGACGTGGAAATACCGCTTGCCCTGCCCTCGATCATGACCGGTGTGAACCAGACGATCCTGATGTGTCTGTCGATGGTTGTCATCATCTCGCTGATTGGCGGTGGCGGTCTTGGCAAGGAGATTCTTGAGGCACTGCAATACGCCGCCAAGGGACCGGGCCTTCTGGGCGGCTTTGCTATCCTCTTCGTGGCAATGGTGTTGGACCGGATCGTTCAGGGCGCCTTTCGCCGCGAAGACGAGAAAATCTGATGTGAAAGGAAACCCGGTGATCTTCACCGGGTTTCGCCGAGGTTTTTGATGAGCGACCCCTACGAAACTTCCATGATGGAAAACCTCTATTGGTGGGGTATTCCGACGCTATTCCGGTGCCCGAACGAAGGACCGGAGGGCAAGGACATCGCCCTTGTCGGTGTGCCGCACTCCGCCGGGAACGGGACGACCGAGCGGGACCAACACTTAGGCCCGCGCGCGTTGCGCAATGTCTCGGCTGTGTCGCGGCGGATGCACGGCGGCTTTCAGTTGAACCCCTGGGAAGCGGCCAAAATCGTGGATGTGGGCGATGTCCCCTTCCCGCGCGCCAATGACAACGAACATTGCATCGACCAGATCACCCGCTTTTTTACAGAAATCGACGCCGCCGGGGCGCGCCCGATTTCTGTTGGCGGCGATCACTCTATAACCGGCGGGATCGTCCAGGCCCTTGGCCGAGGGCAAATCGCGGGTGGAGAGCCGGTGTGTTTCCTGCATCTGGATGCGCATACGGACGTGTTCACCAAGGTGGATCATTTCCTCGGGGCCAAGAAATCCGCGGCGCATTGGGGGGCTTATCTGGCGGATCAGGGCCATGTGGACCCAAGCCATTCCATGCAGATCGGCCTGCGCGGGCATGCGCGCACATTGGATTGGCTGCAACCGTCTTATGACTACGGCTATAATGTCGTTACCATGAAAGAATTTCGCAAACGCGGGGTTGCGGATGTGGTCGCTCAGGCGCGCGAGGTTCTTTCGGGCAAGCCGGTCTACATCACCTTCGATCTGGACTGTCTTGACCCCACGATTGCGCCTGGGGTGTCGAACATCGAAGCCGGTGAAAAGGGCTTCGACATCGACGAGGCGGTGTCGATCCTGCACGCGGTCCGGGGCCTGAACATTGTCGGCGGCGATATCGTCTGCATGATGCCCACCAAGGACAGCCCCAACCAGATCACCGCACTGACCGCAGCAGCGGTGATGTTCGAAATGATCTCAATGATCGCCGAGAATACCGCAGGTTGACCGAACGCGTGACTGATCGGCCTTTGCTGATCGCGTAAGGCATCGATTTGCCGCAGTTTCATGTGGACAGACCAAAAAATGACGCACCCGGCGGGAACTATCGGGGTCATCTGCGCGGAACTGGATGATTGATCTGATCCGGGTTCATAGCGATGGCCATGGGGACCGCGAAGGCCAGATCGTGCAGCGTGTCGTTCTGGATGGCCGTACAAGCGACTTGAACCGTGGCATGCGGGAATTCACCGATTGGGCCGTGGCAAATGCCGGGGTTGTGGTCTTTCTGCGCATTGTCCTTCGACCCGACTATCCCCAATTGTCCAGCATCGCCTTCAACGCGTCAGCGCGGCTGATCTGACCGACAAGCTGCCCATCCAGCAGAACCGGAAACCTGCGAAAGGGGCTGCTCAGGAAGCTGTTCGCCGCCGCCAGAATATCTGTCCCTGCGTCCAGGGTTTGTACGTCCTTGGTCATATGGGTTGCGACCATTGCCCCCCAATCACGGTAATAGCTCGCGTCAATCGCCGCCTTCAGGCAATCTTTCTTGGACAGCACGCCAACCAACTGTCCGGCCGCGTCCACCACCGGCGCGCCCGAAATCCGATTGTCGAGAAGAAGTTTCATGGCGCGATTGATCTCCATATCTGGTGACAGGCGGATCAGATCGCGGGTCATATAGTCGGCGACGGTCGCGATCCGCGTCATGATGAACCCCGTTCCCGCTTTGCCTTGCAAGCGCCACAGTCGAGGTTCTTCACACAGGCCAGCCTGCCACAAGAGCCCTTGATCGGGCCGCGTCCCAATAGCGTGCCGGTGGCAAGGCCGATGACGGCCAGAAGAATGATGATAAACGCGAGTATGAGGGTTTGCATGGTGCGACCTCAGATCAGGATGTGGCGGGCAAATGCCCCGGTGATGATTTCGCGCGGCGCGTCTGTTTCGGCGAAGATGAACAGGGCCGCAACATCCAGCCGCCGCGCAAGCTCTGGCCCGCGGACGGGCCCGGCGGCGCAGAATGCTGTGGCCAGGGCGTCGGCCTCTGTCGCGCTGTTTGCCAGAACCGAAACCGAGGCAAGCGATGATTGCGCGGGTCGGTTGCGGTGCGGATCAATGATGTGGCTTGTGCTGATTGGTGCGCGCAATCCATTTGCGGCATGGCCCGAGGTCGCCAGGGCGAATTGCCCCGGTGATACGACGTGAAATGCACGAAAATCGGTCGCAGTCGGATCCGAAACGGCGACCTGCCAAACGCGGCCTTCGGGATGAACGCCAAGGGCACGCACCTCTCCGCCGATTTCGACCAGCGCGTCTGCGACATCCATCTGATTTAGCGCTGCGGCGATGTCCCCCAATGCGAAACCCTTGGCGATCCCGCAGAGGTCGAGCGTCAGCTGCGGATCAGCCTTGCGGATGGCGTCTTTGCCGACGGTGATGTCCGAATACTGACCCGACCCACCCCGGATCGGGCCATATCCGAATTTTGCGACAACAGGTCCGACGGTCGGGTCGAAGGCGCCATGCGTCAACCGGGCGATGTGCAAGGCCTCTGCCGCGACTTTGCACAATGGCGCTGGCATGGGCTGCCAATCGTCGCTGTCCGAACGGTTAAAGCGCGACAGATCCGAAGACGCTAGATACGGCGACATCTGGCGATTGATCTTTGCAACAATCTTGTCGACCTCGGCCCTGATCTCCGCAGTATTGGCGTCGACGGGCAAAACGATCCGCCAGCTTGACCCGAAGGCCTGCCCGGCGATGGATTGCGCTCCGGCGATGGCCTTACCAGCATAGCTGACGCCGATTGCCGCCAGTCCTGCGATCATGCTGCGCCTGTTGATGTGCATTGCCCTATACTCCGAAATCATCGTTAAAAATCGCCGTGTTATCGACACCCAGATCATCCAGCATCGCCAGTACGGCGCGGATCATCAGGGGCGGACCGCACAGGTAATATTCGCAGTCTTCCGGCGCAGGATGCGTCGCAAGATATCGTTCAAATGCAACCGCATGCACAAACCCGGTTGCGCCGGACCAGCCGCCAGCAGCGTCAGGATCGGACAAGGCGACCGTCCAGTCGAAATTGTCGTGCCGCGCGGCCAGCGCGTCGAGTTCTTCATCGTAAAGCAGATCGTCCATGTTGCGCGCGCCGTACCAGAAACTGATCTTGCGCGACGTGCCAACCCGCTCCAACTGATCAAATATCATGGCCCGCAGCGGCGCAATACCGACACCGCCACCGATGAACACCATCTCTCGCCCGGTTTTCTGCACGCGGAAAGCACCGAATGGCCCCGAGGTCTGCACCGGGTCGCCGTCGCGCAGTGAGAACAGCCAGGAAGACACGATGCCCGGCGGGGCGTCCTCGACCGTGGGCGGTGGCAGGGCAAGGCGGATGTTCAGAACCAATCGGCCAGCCGCGGTATCCTCTGGGCGGTTGGAGACAGAATAGGCGCGGGTAACCTCGGCATCGCTGCGCACGGACAGGGCGCGCAAGGATTGCCAGTGCGCTGCAAACGCGGGCGGCACATCAATATCGCTGTAATCCAGTGAAAACGGCGGCGCCGTCAGTTGCACAAAGGACCCGGCCTCGACCTCCGGGCGCAGGCGCTCAGGCAGTTGAAGGGTGACCTCGCGGATCAGCGGGGTGAGTTGGCGGGTTGATCGGACCTCACAGGTGAAAGATTCCGCGCCCAGCAGATCTTCCGGAACTTCAACCGACATATCGCCGCGCAGGACGACCTGACAGGCCAGGTGCAATCCGTCGCGCAACTCGGCCGGTGTGAAACGCGCCGCTTCGATCGGCAAGCTCTGCGGGCCTCCGCTGACCACCTTGACGCGACACAGCCCGCAGGTGCCCGCCCCGGCGCAAGCCGATGGGATCAGAACGCCATTGTCGTTCAACGTCGCAAGCAGTTTGCGCCCCGTGACAGCCGCAACCTCAGTCTGGCCGTTTATTGTCAGGCGGGCTGGCTGTTCAGGCATCAAAAGCGCACGGGCAATGACAACCATACCCGTCAAAAGCAGCAGTAGAAGCACCAGAAACAGGGTTCCGACGGCGATCTGGATCATTGGCCGACCCCTGCGAAGGCCGAGAAACCCAGCGACATCAGCCCGGTCACCAGAAAAGCGCTGCCAAGCCCCCGCAAGCCAGCCGGAATGTCGCTGTACCTGAGGCGTTCGCGGATTGCGGCGAATGTCACGATCGCCAACGCCCAGCCTGCGCCGCTGCCAAAGCCGTAGACCAAAGCCTCCGCCGCGTCATAGCGGCGTTCGACCATGAACAGGCTGCCACCCAGAACGGCGCAATTCACCGTGATAAGCGGCAGAAAAATCCCCAGGGCGCGATACAGAACCGGGGCGTATCGGTCGAGTGTCATTTCAAGGATCTGCACCATCGCCGCGATCACCCCGATGAAGGCGATCAGCTTCAGAAACGTCAAATCAACCTCGGGCAGACCCAGCCATGCCCAGGCGCCTTCAAGTAAAAACCCGCTGTAGATCAGATTGTTGACCGGAACGGTGACCGTCTGCACCACTGTGATTGCCAGCCCAAGGCCAACAGCGGTTTCGAACCGTTCGGACACCGCCAGGAAGGTGCAGATTCCCAGGAACGAGGTCAGCGCCAGATTCTGTGAAAAGATGGCATTGATCAAAAGCTCGATCATTGGCCCAACCGCCGGGTTCTAAGCGCAAATTTCGCCGGCTCGACCTGCCCGGTCCAGCGGCTGCGGATTGCCCAGATCAGCAGGCCGATGATGAAGAACGCAGCCGGGGCCAGCTGCATCAGGCCAATTGGTTGGAACCAGCCACCCTCGGACACAGGCAAAAGCACCGTTTGCCCCAGCAGCGCACCGGTTCCCAGAAGCTCGCGGATCGCGCCGACAATGATCAGGATCAGACTATAGCCCAACCCATTGCCCAACCCGTCGAGCACGCTTGGAAGAACCGGATTGCGCATGGCGAAGGTTTCTGCGCGACCCAGCACAAGGCAGTTGGTCACGATCAGGCCGACAAAGATCGACTGTTGGCGGCTGACCTCAAAGGCGAAGGCCTTCAGGAACTCGTCGATGACGATGACCAGCGAGGCGATGATCACGATCTGCACGATCAGTCGGATTACAGTTGGAATATGGTGGCGGATCAGGCTGATGCTGGCCGATGCCAGGCACAGCACCACCGTCAGGGCCGCCGACATCACCAGCGCCGTCGTCAGGGTGGTCGTCACCGCCAAAGCCGAGCAAATGCCAAGAATTTGCAGCGTGATCGGGTTGTTGCCGATCAACGGCGCGGTGATATGGCGCAGCGCCGACGGCATCCTACACGCCCTCCGCACGCAGCCGCGCAAGGAACGGGCCAAATCCGTGGTCGCCCAGCCAATACCGCAGCATGCTGGTCACCCCGTTGCCGGTGATGGTCGCGCCGGTGATCCCGTCAACCTCGTAAGGCTGCGTGGCCTGCCCCCGCACGACCGAGATCACGATCCGCCCCGACGCATCGGCGACCTGCTTGCCCGCCCAAAGATCCTGCCAGTCCGCATCTTCGATCCGCGCACCCAATCCCGGGGTTTCGCCTTGTTCGGTGATGGTCAGTGCGGCAATTGTGGTCAGATCAGGTTCCAGCGCCAGCATCGCGCGGATCGTGGATTGATACGCGACACCACTGACCGGCAGCAAAACCAGCAGCAAATCCCCATCCCGTTCCAGCAGATGTACCGGCACCAGCCGGGGGCGTCGCCCTAATCGGGCAAGATCATCATCCGCAGGGATTTCAACGCTCTGATCCGGGTCAGTCGCGGCGGCGATGACGTCATAACCCGCTAGGTCGCCACCAAGCGCGAACACCCCGGCGTCCAGATCAACCAGTCGGGTTTCAAGGGCGTCGACACCGGCGTCCTCCATCAGGTCGCGCATGCCGGGCAAGGTGTCGAGCATGCGGTCCATGCGGGCGGCGCGTTCGGCTTCAAGATGGGCCATTTGCAAGGGTTTCAGGCTGACCGATGCGATCGACACCACCACGGCGCTGAACAGCGCCACCAGCAGCGCAACACCGAATGTCTTGATCCGGTCATCATTGGGCCTTGCCAAAAAGTTGTGCCAAAGGGTCAGCAGGTTAGCCATGGTGCACAGCGCGTCGCCTTGCATGGGCAAGCACCACCAAATGGTCGATCAGCGGCGCAAAAATGGTGGCCAAAAGGGCGGCAAAGACCACGGCCTCGGTCGTGACAACCGCCCCGCCGGTCAGAACCACGCAAAGTGCTCCGGCCAGCGCGCCATAGATCAGGCGACCAAGGTTGGTTGCGGCGGCGGCCAACGGATCGGCCACCAGAAAGGTCGGCCCGAAGGCCAACGCCGTGACTGCACCCACCGGGTCAACAGCCTGCCCCAGCGCGGCAACCGCCGCCGCGAAACCCAGCGCGGTTCCAAGAAGTACCCGCCACGAAATCAGCCCAAGCGCGACAAGCAGGACCATACCCGGGATCGACGCCTGGGCGAGTGTCTGTTGCGGTGACATGAGATCGAGTTGCGGAAAGGAAAATGCGACCAGTGCCAGCGTCACAGTCGCCGGGCTGAGGAACCCAAAACCGCGCCCGCCAAAAACCAGATCTGCCAGCAAAACCCCCAGCGAAAGCATCAAAACCAGCTGCCAGATCGCAATATCAGCCGGAGACAGAATAACGACGATCAGGCCCGTCGCGATCCCGTGCAGGCCTGGCGGTCGGTTACGAAGCGCGGAAAACGCAAACTCCCAGGCCAGCGCGGTGGCGGCAGCAATTGCAATCAAAATGATCAACCGGGCCGATCCCACTTCGGCCATCACGACGACCGGCAACGCCAGGGCCGCCCAGGTTGCCAGACAGACTCCGGCCATGCTGCGTGGCAGGAAATACCACGGCATGTTCACGCCGCCTGTTCCTTCAAGCTGTCGAGCACTTGACGCAGCAACGCACCATAATCCGCACCGCTGGTGCAGTTTCGCGACAACATCGCGACATCTTCTTCCACCAGCGCCAGGCATCCCGAACGCTCGGCAGCTTCGCAATCACCGATGCTGAGTGCGCGCATCAGCGGCACCGGCAAGATGTCTGGCGCCAGCGCGTTTTCCAACGCCGCGCTCGGGACCAATGCGCCCTGGGTGCCGAGCATCCTTGCCAGCCAGGTTACAGGGACTGTTGATTGGGCCGGGTCGTTCAAAGTCACCTGATCGTGGAAACGACCAAGAAATCGAGCGTCCCGACCGCTGAGGTGATCGCCCGACAAGCACCGCACAGGCGCATTTTCGCAAAGGCTTGCAAGGTCGGCGCCCAGTACGCTGCGCACCAGCCGTGGGTTTACGGCCGCAGAGCCGGTGACAGATACCACGCGGTCGGCATCGTACCGACCGGATAGGAAAAGATGGCCGATGGCGATGACGTCCTGATAGCCAATCGTCCAGACCTGTCGATCCGCGCCAACCCTGTGCAACCTGTCGATATGGGTGCCTGACAGCCCAGCCGCATGTGAGCCGCTGAATATCGCCACCTCGACCCGATCGCTTTGCGCACCAAAGGCCGGCCCCCGGCTTTGGCAGATATGGACCACGCCTTGCGTCAATTCAGTGAGAGTGTTCACACCACGCTGGAAATCGTCCTGCCGCCCTTCCAGAACCAGCGCCGGATCTGCCGCGTGGGATGAGGGCTGGGTGGCATTGACGAAAATCGCACTTGGGGTGGCTGTGGGGGCCGGTGTCAGCCCAAAGGGACGGGTCCGAAATGCGGGCCAGAAGCCGCGTTTCAACAGCGTCGCGCGGATTGCGCCATCGTCTGCTTCGTCTGGTTTTGGCATTGCGGGGTGATCGGAACCCTGCTTGCCAACCTCAACAATGCAGGCCGACAAGGTTCTGCGCGGCCCGTACGACAGATCTGTCACCGTGCCATTGACCGGCGACACAAAGGCAATATCCGGGTGTCTGCGGTCATGAAAAAGCGCTTGCCCGGTTGTGACCGCATCGCCGGGTTGCACTGCAAACCTGGGTCGCAGGTTCGGAAAATCAGTGCCCAACAGCGCAACGGATCGCGGTCTGATCGCCTCGGCAATCTGCTGTACCGGCGGGTGGCCGTTTGTTGGCCACGCTCCTTTTTTTATGTCGAAATGCTTCACTGAGCTTGGCCTGTTGATGATCCGCGTACCGAGGTGGCGCGCACAAAGACTTAGGTGTGCGCGACGTCAGGGTGATTGATCTTGGTCAATTGGCCTGCCCGCCGTTTAGGCAAAACTGGGGCAATCAGCACCAAACGGGAAATTGGCATGGCACATCTCGCAAAGCGCCGCTTGGGCGCGATGATATTGATTTCGAGTGCACTGATCGGCGTTCAGGCTGGTGCGCAAAGTGACGCGGAAACCAAGCCAACGATTGCCGAAATCACCGAGGCATGGCTCGCCTCGCCCCATGCAAATGGCACCTCGGAATCCTTCACCCATTGGGACGAAGATGGTGAGATTCCCGGCACCTGCGCGGTATGCCATTCCAGCACCGGGGTCATTGATTACCTGAGCGGACCCATGTCCCTGCCCGGCGTGATCGAGCATTCGGTCGGCATCGGAACATCGGTGGATTGCGCAGCCTGCCACAATCCCGCCGCCACAGCGCTTGGCGCGGTGCCGTTCCCGTCCGGCACCTCGGTCGGGTCACTGGGGTCTTCGGCGATCTGTACCGTCTGCCATCAGGGCCGGGCCTCGACCGTCAGGGTCGAAACGGCAACTGCGGGTTTGGATGACGACGTCATCGCTGGCGATCTTGGATTCATCAACGTGCATTATGCACCATCGGCCGCGTCGCTGATGGGCGGCGTTGCCCGCGGCGGCTTTGAATACCCGGGCAAGGATTACAAAGGGCAGTTCACCCATGTGCCCAACCTCAGCACCTGCACCGACTGCCACAACCCGCACTCGCTGGAAGTCGAGATCGCTTCCTGCACGACTTGCCACAGCGGTGCGGAAACCTTTGCCGACATCCGTACCTCGCCCACGGATTTTGATGGCGATGGCGACACGGGTGAGGGGATCTCGGACCCGATACAAAGGCTGCACGCCCGGCTGGAAGCCGCGATCATGCAATACGCGGCCGAGGTATCCAGCGCGCCAGTGGTCTATTCAGCCCATGCGTTTCCTTATTTCTTTGCCGACAGTGACGGTGACGGAACGGCCTCAGCAAGCGAGGCGATATTCCCCAACCGGTATCAAAGCTGGACACCTCGGCTGTTGAAGGCGGCCTATAACTATCAATTGATTGCCAAAGAACCTGCGATATACGCCCACAACCCGCACTATGCCTTGCAGCTGCTTTACGACAGCCTTGAGGATCTGGGCCAGAGCACCGAAATTGACATCTCGGACCTGACACGCCCCTAAGCGACGAGTGCCGCTAGGTCGCCGGGTCTTTTAGGGTGGATCTGCGGATCGCATAGGCGCAGACCACCGGGCCGAGCAATTCAAAGATCACGGTGCTGCCCACCGTCAGCGCCATGATCTGCGCGGACCACAGTGGAAATTGCTGCGCGGCCACAAGCGCCATGCCGATGGCCACTCCGGCTTGCGGCAACAATGCTGCGCCGTACATGGCACGGTCGGCCAGCGGTACTTTTGCCAGCGTTCCGCCCAGCCAGCCGCCGATGATCCGCGACACAAACCGCAATCCAACAAATGCAAGGCCGACGCCGCCCAACTCGATGGCGGTTGCCATTTCAAGTGATGCCCCGGCCAGGATGAAGAAAATCACCATGAAAGGCCATTGAATGTGCTCGATCTCGTGAAAGGCCCGGACGTGGTGGGAGGCGAAATTGACGATGATGGCTCCGGCAACCATCCCGGCAATCAGAAAGGACACTTCTGACCAGATCGCCAGGCCAGCGGTCAGGAAGACCAGGCCCAAAGCCTCGACCTGCAACGGTTCACCACCGCTAAGGCGGCCCGTCAGATAGGCAGCCGGGCAGCCGATGATCAGCCCCAGAACAAGGGCGCCGCCGATCTCCCATCCGGCGTTCAACACCTCTACCTCAGCCGAGGGGCCAGGCAGTTGCGCAACGATAGTGACCACCAGGCTGAAGGCGATCAGACCCCAGGCGTCATCAATGGCGACAATACCACTCAGCGCGCGGGTAAAATCGTTGTCCACCCCCGACTGGCGTATCACATCATTCGTCGCCGCCGGGGCCGTTGCCGTCGCAATCGACGCCAGCAACATTGCCAGGCCGATTGGCAGCCCGACAAGGGACAGCCCAACCGTGACGATCAACAGCGTCGCCAACACAATCGCGACCGAGATCAGCAGGATGGTCGCCCCCTGCGCGCGCAACGTTGCCGCCTTCAGTGCCCCACCCAACAGGAAGGCAACCATGGTCAGGGCGATGACCGAAAGGATCGGATAAAGCGCGGTCACTTGCATCGGGACGACATCCAGTCCGGACCCCCCGACCAACAGCCCGCACAGCAGCAGCAGCGTGACACGCGGAATTGCCGAGCGTCGGCCGATCTGGTCGGCCAATAGGCCCGCAAGGAACAACAATCCCAATGTGATCAAAAGGCCGTGGTCAATCATCATCGCGGGACCCTTGTTCTAGGCAGCTGCGATTGTGTGAGTGCTTCGAAGGTGTTTGATCAGCTTACGAAGAACGCGACGGACCCGGATTGATCACGCTCAATATTGCTGGCCGCGCCACCTAATAGGATAGCTGCAAGATGCTTGGTCACCGTATCCGATCCACTGTTGAGGGTCCGCCACCATGCAGGACAAGGTCATCTCTTTCCTCAGCTCTGCCGCCGGGCATCCGGGCGGCGACCAGGTAGAAGTGGTGCAGACCCATGGCGCGCTGGTCTTTCTGGCTGGTGAGGTCGCGTTGAAGATCAAACGCGCGGTACACTATGATTATATGGATCTGAGGACGCTGACACAGCGCGAGGCGATGCTGCGGCGCGAGCTGGAGTTAAACCAGCCTGTCGCGCCGCAAATCTATCGGGACGTGGTCCCCGTGACCGCGCAGCCGGGCGGCAAGCTGGAATTAAACGGTACCGGCAGGCCGGTCGAATGGGTGCTGCGCATGAAGCGTTTCCCGGCCGCGCATGAGCTTTCGGTGATCGCGAAATCGAACGGCATCAGCGACGCGTTGGCGGACGATCTGGGCCGAGAGGTGCACGCCTTTCACGCGCAAACCCCCATGCGAGCGTGCGATGGTGCCAAGCTGATCGCGGATATTCTGGATGAACTGGCCCGGGTCTTCGCCGATATGAGGGCCGAGTTGGGGCCAGATCGGATTGCGCGGTTCGAACGCTACAGCCGCGCCACACTGGAAACCATCGCACCCTTGCTACGGCAGCGGGGCAAGGCTGGTCACGTTCGGCGCGGCCATGGTGATCTGCACCTGCGCAATCTGGTTCTGATCGACGGCAGACCAGTGCCTTTCGACGCGCTGGAATTCGACGAAATTCTGGGCACCTGCGATGTCCTTTATGATCTGGCCTTTCTGCTGATGGACCTGCGCCACCATGGTCTGGACCGGGCTGCGAACATCACGCTCAATGCCTATCTTCTGGCCGCTGCGGGCGACGAGGATTCCGGTCTGGCCGCACTGCCGCTGTTCCTGTCGGTACGCGCGGCCATCCGGGCCATGGTCACGGTACAAACCGCCGCCGCGACGGGCGCGCCGGCTGATGGCGAAGCGGTCGGGTTCCTTGACGATGCGGTTTCGTTCCTGCGGCCAGCAGCCCCGGTCCTGGTGCTGCTTGGCGGCCTGTCGGGGGCCGGCAAGACGACCGTTTCGCGCGCGCTTGCGCCGCTGATTGGAACCTGCCCCGGCGCGGTGCATCTGCGCAGCGATCTGGAACGCAAATCCATGCGCGACACGGCACCCGAACAACGCCTTGATGGCGAAGCCTACGCGCCGGACGCGCGGCATGCCGTCTATGACCGGCTGTTTTCCCGGGCAGGCCGCATTCTTGCAGCGGGTCATTCGGTTCTGATCGATGCCACCTTTCTTGATGAACCGATGCGCGCCGCAGCGAAGAAGCTTGAATTGAAATCCGGCGTCGCGTCTCGATCGCTCTGGCTGGACGCGCCTTTGCCGACGCTGATTGAGCGCGTTCAGGCACGTATTGGCGATGCATCGGATGCAGATGGTGCGATTGTCAGGCAGCAGTATGCGCATGCAGACATTCCCTTTGGCTGGGTTGCGGTCTGCGCGACGGGCACAATCGAGGCGACGGTGAACCTCGCAATGCAGGCGATCGATCTACGATCGGAATGACACTCGACATCTTTATGCAGAAAACAGGTTCAGGTCAGGAATGCGCGACATCTGCGCACCGATCATCACCCCCAAGACAGCGTTGAATCGCGGCCAGATCCAGCGTCTCGGCGCGCTCCAATTCGGCCACCAGTTGCGCAACGGCTTTGCGGTGTTGTTTCAGAATTCTGGTGGCATCGGCGCTGGCGATATTCAAAAGCTCCATCACGGCTTCGTCCACCCGGACGGCCGTGCCTTCGGCAAAGCTGCGCGGCTTTGCGATGGATTGGCCAAGGAACGGGTGATCCTCACTCTCACGCAGGTCCATTGGTCCGATATCATCGTCCATCCCCCAGCGCGCCACCATGGATCGCGCCAGTACCGTGGCTCGCTTGATATCATCGTCAGCGCCCGAACTGACCGTGCCGATCAGCAGTTTCTCGGCGGCGCGTCCGGCCAGCAGGGTGACCAACTGACCGCGAAGGTATTCTTCCGATAGGGTATGGCGTTCATGCGCGGGCAGCATATGGGTGCCGCCCAGACTGCGCCCGCGCGGTATGATCGTGACTTTGTAGATGGGATCGGCCCCAGGCGCATAGTACGCCGCCGCCGTGTGGCCAGCTTCGTGAACCGCCAATCGGTGTTTTTCGTCTGGCTGGATTGCCAGCGTTCGCACAGTGCCCATCATCACCTTGTCGCGCGCCTCCTCCAGATCACCACGCAGGATGGTGGCAGCGCTACGCCGCGCAGCACCGATGGCCGCCTCATTCAACAGGTTTTCCAGATCTGCCCCGGAAAACCCCGGCGTACCTGCGGCGATAAGGTCCAGGTCAGCCGGATCAGCCAGTGGCAGATTGCGGGCATGGATATCCAGGATCGCGCGGCGGTCATCCTTGTCGGGCAGGTTCAGCGTCACATGACGGTCGAACCGCCCAGGCCGCAACAATGCCGGATCCAGCACGTCGGGACGATTTGTTGCAGCCAGCACAACCACCGCTTCTTGCCCATCAAACCCGTCGAGTTCGGCCAGGATCTGGTTCAGCGTCTGCTCGCGCTCATCATGGCCGCCGCCCAGCCCGGTGCCCCGCGTGCGGCCGATACTGTCCAATTCGTCAATGAAGACGATGGCAGGTGCGACTTTGCGTGCGGCCTCGAACATCTTGCGCACCCGGCCCGCACCGACCCCTACGAAGACCTCGATGAATTCGGACCCCGAGGTGGAAAAGAACGGCACGTCGGCCTCACCCGCCAATGCCCTGGCCAGCAGCGTTTTGCCGGTTCCGGGCGGTCCCATCAGAAGAACCCCATGGGGTACTTCGGCACCAACACGCGAAAACCTATCGGGATCGCGCAGGAACTCGACCAGTTCGGACACTTCTTTTTTCGCCTGATCCTGCCCGGCGACGTCGTCGAAGGTAATGCGCTGCTTGGGCTGGACAGGTTTGGCGAACCGACCACTGAAGATACCGCCAAGCCCCCCTGCCCCCAGCCCGCCCGACATTCTGCCCATCATCCGGCGCTGCAACCAAAGATAGAACCCAAGGATCAATATCCAGGGCAATACATAGCTGAGCATGGACACCCCCTGTGGGGCACGGGCCGAAACAGTCACGCCATGGGCTTCGAGCATCGGCAACAGATCAGGATCGCCCTGGGTCGGCCCCTGGGTCGGCGTTGTGGCACGAAACCGCTCGACAGTTCCCAGTTCGGCATCGCCAATCGTCAGGGTCACCGAGTGCTCTTCCAGCAGGGCCGAAGCAACTTCGCCTTCGCGGATCATCGCTTTCAGGTCGCTATAGGCGACGGTCTGAACCGCAGATCCGCCAGATTCGGACAGAACTGCCACTACGGAGTAGGTGCCCATGACAATCGCCGCCATCAGCATCAGAGTGCTCGGCTGGATCGAAGGTTGTTTCTTCGGACCGGTCGGTTGCTCGGGCATGCCTGCGCCTTCGGTTCATACCACGCCAAAAGACCACAAGGGCGGATTGTGTTGAAAAACTCCGTTTTAGGGCCTGAACGATGATTTTTCTTTCCATGCAGCCCGATCCTAAATTTTTGGCGCGGGGGTCGGCCCAAATCGCCTACATGCGCTCACGCGCAGCCATGCGCTGTCTCGTGGTCAAAGCTTTCCGACTATTTCGCTTCATAGGTTTTCGCAAGAAATCCGCGACGCTCTGATTTCGGAGTTTTTCAACACAATCGGCGCAGGTCTGACCTTGCGCCAGATCAATTCGCTGCGACGCCTGTCCTTGCAGCAACTGCCGATCCTGATCCTGACAACGCAAGCCCAGCGCGGCATGCGTAAAACGGTAGTTGCAATCGGGCCGATAAGCCTTTCGCAACCGGCGTTGGCGGCAGATGCCGCGCGTGGGCAGCTGCTGGCAAAAACCGGGTGCGCGGAATGCGATATCGTCGCCCCGGGCGCGGATGGCAGCGATGCGGCCCCGGCTTTTAGAACCGTCGCGAAGGATGTTGAACCGGGCGATATATCCCCGCGTCAGTGGCTGCCTACCCCCCATGTTCCGATGCCGTTCCACGACCTCGCCGCGCCGAAAGATAAGACTCACGAGGCGGTGGCCCGAGTTTGGCTTCCTAACGTCAGATAACCACCGGGCCTGCCAGCAGGCCAAGGCACGTCACCACGCCCAGAACCGGCACCCAGATCGGCGCGACGAAGACGCCCTCTGGCGCCGGATCGCCACGCAGTTTGATCCGCACCAGCGACAGGTTCACCAGAACAAACACGACAAGGATGATCTGCGTCGTGGTCTCGGCCAGCCGTTCGATAGGCAGAAACAACGCCAGCACCAGCACCGACACGATCACGGTCGAAATCAAAGGCGTGTGCGTCACCGGATTCACCCGCGCAAACACACCCGGGATCCGCCCCGCATTGCCCAACCCATAGAGGACCCGGGACGCCATGATGATCTGTATCACGACACCGTTCAGCGTCGCGGCGATGGCGATCAGGGTTATGGCCAGCGGCGACAGTCCGGTCAGCCGTTCAAACAACACGCTTATTGGTGCGTCTGTGCCGGTCAATTGCTCGTGCGGCACGGTCAGCACCGCGACCGAGACGACCAGGAAATAAATCAGCGTGGCCGCCAGCAGTGTCCAGATAATCGCCCGCGGCATGTCCCTTTTGGGTGACTTGGTTTCCTCGACCAGATTGACCACATCATCAAAGCCGATGAAGGCAAAAAAAGCGATCAGGCTGGTGGTGAAAACAGCGCTCAGCGCCACGGTGTCGGACAACGGCGGCAAAACCTCTGGCAGGCGCAGAACAATGTCCGGGTGCGTCCATAATCCGGCAATGACGATGATCATAAGGCCGACAATTTCAAGCACCGTGAAGATCGCGGCGAAGGTGACGGATTCCAACACTCCCCAGGCCGCGACTGTGCCCATGATCACCACGATGCCAGCGACAACCCACGGCTTTGGCAGGTCGATGATCGACACGACATACCCCGCCCCACCCAACGTAATCGCCGCCGCGGCGACGATGGCCGACAGAATGATGAAGCCGCCGGTCGCGCGGGTCAGCCAGGGCCAGGCAAAACCGGCATCGACATAGATCGCCTCGCCCGCGCTTTTGGGAAACCGTCCGGTCAGTTCGGCAAAACTGCCCGCGGTGAAGCCCATGACGATGGCCGCCAGCAGGAATGAACTGGGCGCAAAGCTTCCGGCCTGCGCAACGGCCGAGCCGATCAGCACATAGAGGCCCGCGCCGATGGTCACACCAAGCCCGTAGAGCACCAGCAACGGCAACGAGATTGCGCGGATCAACGCGGGTCGTGGTTCATCCGCTGCCAAAGATGTGCCCGCATCATTCATATTGCGCAGTTGCGGCAGAATGGTGTGGAGGGCATCAGATCAAGCCGATCTTCACGGATCTGCGCGCCGCACTGCGTGCAATACCCGTAGGTGCCCGCTTCGATCCTGGCCAGCGCCGCCGATATCATCTGCAGTTCTTTCTGGCCCGACAGGCCCACCTGTTCGAGGACCTCGTCGTCTTCACGCTCGCTCGCGCGATCTTCCCAGTCTTTGCTGGGCATCTCATCTAGACTGTCGTCGATTTCGTGCAACCGCGCATCCAATTCGGACTGACGTTTCACAAGCTGGCGTTTTCGCGCACTTACATCGGTCATTTGCCAGCAACTCCTTCGATGTGAATCTGACGCCGCCAACATGATCACGGCACGGCCCACAGGTGTTGATCTGCATCAATGATACACCGTTGGCCCGGCCCCTATGATCTGCCCGAGCTGGCCCGGAACGCCTGACCTGTTGCCAGGCGAAACCCACAGGGATGCAGCAAATGCCCGATACACCGCGCCACGAACCCGACAACCCGGCCGGATCACCGGATCTTCAGGCGGAAACGGCCGTTGATCCGGTTTGCGGCATGGACCTGCGGATAGCCCAGGGAACACCTGCATCGACGTTCAGCGATCAGAGCCACTTTTTCTGTTCTGACCGCTGCCAGCAGAAATTTGATCTGGATCCCTGGTTCTACCTGTCTGGCAATTCCGCGCGGGCACAGCCTGTTGCGGCCGCCCTCGCAGTCTATTCCTGCCCGATGCACCCCGACGTCCAGCAAGATACGCCAGGCGCCTGCCCGATCTGCGGCATGGCCCTGGAACCTGCCGAACCGACCGGCGAAACCCCGCACGAATTGGTCGATTTCACCCGTCGTCTTTGGGTTAGCATCGCCGCCGCAATCCCTCTGATGGTCCTGACCATGTCCGGCATGGTTGGCATCCCGCTGCGCGATTGGGTCGGTCATCAGAACGCCGTCTATCTTGAATTCCTGCTGGCGACCCCAATCGTTTTTTGGATTGCGCTGCCGTTTTTCCACCGCGGCTGGTCTTCGATCCTCAATCGCAGCCCCAACATGTGGACGCTGATATCGCTGGGCGTCGGGGCGGCCTATGGATACTCGGTCGTGGCGACATTCCTGCCCGGCGTGTTTCCTGACGCCTACAAGACACACGGTGTTGTGGGGACATATTTTGAATCTGCCGTTGTCATTGTCGCGCTGATCTTCTTTGGGCAGGTGCTGGAGCTAAATGCCCGCGAGCGCACAGGTGACGCAATCCGCGCGCTGCTTGACCTGGCCCCGAAAACCGCCCGCCGGATCCTTCCAGACGGGACGGAATACGACGCACCTCTGGAAAACCTGTTGCCCGGCGACCGCTTGCGGGTGCGCCCGGGTGAAGCTGTTCCGGTGGATGGAATCGTGCGTGAAGGCCACACGTCCATCGACGAAAGCCTGCTGACAGGTGAACTGCTGCCTGTCGAAAAATCGCGCGATGACAGGGTAACCGGCGGGACGATCAACAAGAACGGCACCATCGCGATAGAGGCCCAAAACGTCGGCGCCGACATGGTACTGTCCCAGATTGTCGACATGGTTTCCCAGGCGCGGCGGTCGCGGGCGCCGATTCAGGGGCTGGCCGACAAGGTTTCGGCATTGTTCGTGCCGGCTGTGGTGCTGGTCGCCGTTGCCGCGTTTGTTGGGTGGTTGGTTTGGGGTCCGGATCCGGCGTTTGTCTTCTCGACCGCGGCGGCGGTGTCCGTGCTGATCATTGCTTGTCCATGCGCCCTTGGCCTGGCGACTCCCATCTCGATCACAACCGCTGCCGGACGCGGCGCGCAGATGGGTGTCCTGATCAAGGATGCGGAAGCGCTGGAGCGGATGGCCGCGGTCGATACGCTGATTGTCGACAAAACAGGCACTCTGACCGAGGGCAGACCCGCCCTGACAGACCTGCACGCGGCGGATGGCATGGATGAGCGTGAGGTTCTGGCCCGCGCCGCAGCGCTGGAAAAGCCAAGCGAGCACCCACTGGCCGAAGCGATCCTGGCCGAGGCGCGCTATCGCAACATCGCCCTGCCCTGCGCAACTGACTTCGAAGCCGTCATCGGCAAAGGCGTGCGCGGCTGCGTTGGCGACACAGAGACCGTCTTGGGCAATGACGCAATGATGCGCGACATTGGGGCAGATACATCAGCCTTTGGGGCGACAGCGGACCAGTTCCGCGCCGAAGGCAAAACGGTGATGTATCTGGCCACTGACGGGGCGATAATCGGGCTGCTTGCTGTCGCCGATCCGATCAAGCGCGACAGCGCTGTCGCGATTTCAGAGTTGCGACGGCAGGGCCTCAACGTGATCATGGCAACCGGTGACAACGAACGCACGGCGTCAGCCGTTGCCCGCAAGCTTGGGATCGCGGACGTCCGCGCCGGGGTTTTGCCCGGCGACAAAAAGAAACTGGTTGATGCCTTGCGTGCCGAAGGACGGGTTGTCGCCATGGCGGGCGATGGCGTGAACGACGCCCCGGCACTGGTTGCGGCGGATGTGGGCATCGCCATGGGTTCCGGGGCCGACGTAGCGATGGAAAGCGCCGGAATCACGCTGTTGAGTGGCGACCTGATGGGAATCCTTCGGGCCCGGAAACTGGCAAAGGCGACCCTGCTCAACATTAAACAGAACCTGTTTTTCGCGTTTGGCTACAACGGAATTGGCGTTCCGATTGCCGCAGGGGTTCTCTATCCGGTCTTTGGCGTGCTGCTGTCACCGATGCTCGCAGCAGCAGCGATGAGCCTGTCATCCGTGTCCGTTATTACCAACGCATTACGTCTGCGCCATCTGAAGCTTTAATTGCGTGCTCAGATCGCGGCGACCTCGCATTGTTCCAGCAAATCGGCTACCGCGCCGGACTCGCACAGCTCGGTTCCGTGGGTCATGACGGCAGCACTCGCCGCCGCGACACCCCAGCGAAGTGCCTGCTCCGGGGCCTCACCCCGGGCCAGCGCCAGCACCAATGCGCCCATGAAACTGTCGCCCGCACCCGTGGTGCTGACAACTGGAACTTTTGCGGCACGGCACAGGTACCGCGCATCCGCCGTCGCCATGACTGACCCATCGGCACCGCAGCCCAGCACCACAACTTCGGCCACGCCGCGTCGGACCAGTTCCGCCGCATAGTCCGCCGTTTCCGCCACACCACTCAGGGTGGTCCCACGCAATTGCTCGGCCTCTTGCTGGTCCATCCGCAACAGATATGGCGGGTCGGTCGGGTGCCCGACCAGGTGACGCAGCGCATCGCCTGACGTATCCAGACACAGGCGATGGCCTTGCGGATGCAGGCGCGTCACACATTGCGCGACAAAATCCGGGGCCAATCCGGGCGGAAAACTACCGCTCAGCACAACGAAACAGGCTGGCCCGAGGTCCGACGCCCGGTCTGCGATTTCTGCCAGGATGCGATCACCCTCGACATCGTCAACCACCGGCCCCGGCAGGATGAAGCGGTATTGCTGGCCGGTGTCGGATTCGGTCACGGCGAAATTCTGACGTGTTTGCTGCGCGATCCGGAAAGGGATTGCGGCGACCCCCTCGGCCGCCATCAGCGAAAGCAATTGCTCACCCATCGCTCCACCGGCAACGACCAGCGCACGGCAGCGCCCGCCCAGCCGCGTGACGACCCGCGCGACGTTGACACCGCCACCACCGGGGTCGGTTTGCGCCGTGTCGCAGCGCAGTTTGACGCCAGGCAGAAGTCGCGGAACCGAGGTCGCGACGTCAACCGCCGGGTTCATGGTCACGGTCAGGATCGCTGCATCGGTTTCGCTGGCCAGCTTCATGACCCGTCATTACAGCCGTGACCCGCTGATCTGTTGAGCCAGATCAATGTGCCAGCCGGTTTCCATGACTACTCTGCGCCCGAAGGGAGCCAGCCGATGAAAACCAATGAAACCCCGATCTATGATCAAAGCCACAACACCACCGGGTGCTGCCCCAAATTCAACCCGGAAGGCTGGGACGATCAGAAACTGCATTTCGAAGACAAAAAGTTCCTGCGCGCCGTAACCAAAAGCGCCATGCACATACCGCTGAACATGAGCCATGTTTTTGGCCGTGTCGCCGAACACATGGAAGACAGCGCGGCGATGACGACTGATGACACGTTCATCCTCAGCCGGGACATGTCGCCGTGGAAAGCCGAGCATTTCTTCGCGGTCAGCAAAGATGTTGAGGGCGAAGAAATGGTCACATTATCGGGCGATTTTATCACCCGCGTCTTCGAAGGCCCCTACCAGAAGGCCAAGGACTGGGAGCGTGAGATGCGCGACGCCGCAAAGGCACAAGGCAAGGAAGCCAAAGAGGTCTACTTCATGTACACGACGTGCCCCAGCTGTTCGAAGGCCTACGGTGAAAACTACCTGGTCGGGGTGGCGCATATCTGACCGATGCGGCGACGTGCACACGTTGACGGGTCGCGCCGCCGACCTGGCAGGGCCTTGTTGACGGGCCGAAGCCACTTCCCTCAGCCGCCGATCTCAGCCCAGCGACACATCCAGAAACAGCATCACCACAAGCCCGATCATCAGGCCCGCCGTCGCACCGTCCTGATGGCCGTGGCGGTGGGTTTCGGGAATGATCTCGTGGCTGATGACATAGATCATTGCCCCGGCCGCCAGCACCAGACCCCAAGGCAGCGCCATCGCCGAGATACCAACCGCCGCTGCACCGATCAGACCGGCAACAGGCTCGATCAGGCCGGTCGCCGCGGCGATCAGAAATGCGGTGGATTTGCTATAGGCTTCACCCCGAAGGGCGACCGCAACGGCCAGTCCTTCGGGCAGGTTCTGCAACCCGATGCCAATGGCCAGTGAAGTTCCGGCGGCCACATCGCCGCCGCTAAAGCCGATCCCGACCGCCAGCCCCTCGGGTGCGTTGTGAATGGTGATCGCGATCACGAACAACCAGATCTTTTGCAACCGTTCGCTTGCCGGACCCTCCTTACCGGACACGAAATGCTGGTGCGGCAGCACCCGGTCGATGGAATAGATCAACGCCGCTCCGATCAGAAGGCCCAGTACGGCGATTGCCGCAGGCATCTAACCAGGACCAAAGAGTGCCTCGGACGCGGCCAGGCTCGGCAGGATCAGCGAAAAGAACGAGGCCGCCAGCATCACGCCGGCAGCAAAGCCCAACAGGACGTCATTCGTGCGGGCCGAAACCGATTGTCCGAACAATATCGGCAGCGCCCCGATGGTCGTCATCAACCCGGCCCCAAGGCTGCCAAGGATCCCCATCATCAGCGGTGTCATGCGCCTGCCCTGCCGGTCATTCCTTGACGTATGGCTGGCCGTCCGCCGCAGGCGCGCGCGCCCGGCCCACCAATCCGGCCACCACGATGATCGTCGCGATATAAGGCGACATCGCCAGGAATTCAGACGGGATCGGCGTGTTCAACAGCGCCAGCTTTTGCTGCAACGAGTCGGCAAAGCCGAACACCAGTGCGGCGGCCAGTGCCCCAACCGGATGCCAGCGCCCAAAGATCATCGCCGCCAGCCCGATATAACCGCGCCCGCCAGTCATGCCTTCGTCAAAGCGCCCGACCGAACCGAGCGTGAACCAGGCCCCGCCAAACCCCGCGACCATGCCCGCAAGTGTCACATTGATATACCGTGTGCGATAGACCTTGATGCCCAGCGTATCGGCGGCACGTGGGTGTTCGCCAACGGCGCGGGCGCGCAGGCCCATGCGGGTGTGAAACAGGTAATAGGTCGCAACACCCACCATGATCAGCGCGCCATAGACGAACAGGTTCTGGTGAAAGAACATCGGCCCGATCACCGGGATATCCCCCAGCAACGGAACCTTATAGGCGCGGAACACCGGCGCATTGTTGAGGTATCGATGCTCGGCAAAGACCTGGGAACTGACATAGCTGGTCAGCCCAAGCACAAACAGGTTAATCACGACACCGGCGATGATCTGATCCACCCGATACGTAACGACCAAGGCCGCCAGGATGAACCCGAACAGCCCGCCAATCGCGACCGCTGCGAACAAGCCGCCAAACCCACCGAGCAATGATCCAACCAGGGCCCCGGTGAATGCCCCGGCCAGCAGCATCCCTTCGATGGCGATAATGACCACCGCGACCCGCTCGGACAGCACACCTGCAAGACCGCCAAGCGCAATCGGCACGGCGCGGACCATGGTCGCCTGCAACATCCCGGTTAGGGAAAATGCCTTGCCCGCCGTCGCCCAGACCAGAAACGCCGCGACCAGGATCGCCAGCCCGACGCCCAGCGAAAGGGATGTCCAGCTTGTGCCGCCGCGCAAGAACTGACGTGCGCCCAGGAACGCCAGAATTGCTGTGGCAGCATAGAGGAATGGCCCGCCCGGAACGACAAGGTTTCCAATCGCAAACCGATCGGTCGGGCGCGATAGTCGGAAGGTCGCATCGCCGGTGGTCTCGGGCAGGAAGACCAGCGCCACCAGAACCGCACAACCCAGCAGAACAATCCCGGTGATCCGGGCCTGCCGCTTTTTGCCGCTGTCGACCCGGACTGGTGCAGTGGTGTCGGCGATTGCAGGCATGGCGGGGGTCCTTCGCGGTTTCGGCGCGCAAAGCCCCACGGGAAGATCGCGCGGACCAGCAGGGGTGCGGCGATAAAGACGATTATCAACGCCTGAATGATCCCGATCAGGTCAATGCTGACACCTGCGTCGACCTGCATCTGTCGCCCGCCAGCCTCCAGCGCGCCAAACAGCAGCCCGGCGAACAGCACGCCGACAGGGTGTGACCGACCCAGCAGCGCCACAGCAATCGCGGTAAAACCGATCCCGGCGGAAAACCCCGGTGTGGCGCGCCCCAGCACACCCAAGACCTGATTGGCGCCTGCAAGGCCCGCCAATGCGCCAGCCGTCGCCATTGCCGCAACGATGATCACGCCCGAGTGGATGCCCGCAAACCGCGCGGCTTCGGCATTGGCGCCGCTGGCACGAAACTCGAACCCGATCTTCGATTTGAACAGGATCCAATAGACGACGGCGACCGCAGCGATGGCCAGAAATATGCCCGCGTGCACCCGCAAATTCACATCAATGAAGGTCAGCAAACGCGGCAATTCCGCCGCCTCGGGCACGGATTTTGAGATTGGGTCGGCGCGCCCCTCTTTCTGCACGAATGGCATCCGCAGCATGAAGTCCAGCAACCTGTACGAGATCAGGTTCAGCATGATGGTCGAGATTACTTCATGCGCACCGGTTACGGCCTTCAGCCACCCCGCGAGCGAGGCGTAGAAAGCGCCCGCCAGAGCACCCGCCAGCAATGACATTGGCAACAGGATCACCGCGGGAAGATCGGAAAAACTGAAGCCGACCACGACCGCGGCCATACCACCCATCAGAACCTGACCCTCGGCCCCGATGTTGAACAGTCCGATGGTGGCCAGTTCGACATTCGTGGCCAGCATTGTCAGCGCACCCAGAACCAAAGCGGCAAAGACCGCGAAAATCGGCACGACGATCAGATCTTCCAATTCACTCCGCCCAAGCAGGCGGCGCTGCATCAGGTCCTGAATGCTGGTGTCGCTCATGCCGCCACCTCGCCTACGGCCCCCTCGGGCATCGCCAACCCGACGGCGGACTTGTCGACCAGCCCGGCATTGGCGTCGAATTCGGCCACGAAACGGCCATTGAACATCACCAGAATGCGGTCGGACAGCGCAAGGATCTCGTCCAGCTCGGACGAGATGATCAGCACGCCGTCGCCGCTGTCGCGCGCCTCGATCAGGCGCTTGTGGATATACTCGATGGACCCGACATCCAGCCCGCGCGTCGGTTGTCCGGCAACAACCAGACGTATTTCGCGCGAGAGTTCGCGTGCGACCACAAGCTTCTGCTGGTTACCGCCTGACAAGTGCCCGGCAGCCTTCTGGACTGAGGGCGTTCGCACATCGAAATCGGCGACAAACTGCGCCGCCTGTCGGTTTACCGCGCTCCAGTTGATCTGGGGGCCACGCGAATAGCGGTCATCGTAATAGGTATCGAGCACCATGTTCTCGGCTACCGTGAACGCGCCGATCAAACCGGCGGTCTGGCGATCTTCCGGGATATGCGCCACGCCCAGGCGATGACGAGCACGGGCCGAGGCACGGGTGATATCCGCGCCCTCAAGCGTGATCGTTCCGCTGGCAACCCGGCGCAACCCGGTCAGCGCCTCGATCAGCGCAGATTGGCCGTTGCCCTGCACCCCGGCGATGCCAACAACCTCGCCCGAGCGGACTTGCAGATCGACACTGTCCACCGCCAGTTCATCATTGTCGCGCAACACCGTCACGCCCCGAACGTCGAGCAACACCTCACCCGGTTCAAATGGCTGCTTGACCACGTCGAAATTGACCGGGCGGCCGACCATCATCTCGGCAAGACCCTTGCGGGTCATTTCCTTCGGCATGCCTTCGCCAGCTATTTTTCCGCCCCGGATCACGCTGATCCGATCCGCGATGTCGAGGATTTCGTTCAGCTTGTGGGTGATGAAAACGATGGCCTTGCCGTCATCGCGCAAGGCATTAACGATGCGAAAGAAATCCTTCACTTCTTGCGGGGTCAGAACGGCCGTGGGTTCGTCCAGGATCAGTATATCGGCGGATCGGAACAAGACCTTGATGATCTCGACCCGCTGTTGCACGCCGACCGGCAGGGTTTCGATTTTCTCGTCAGGATCAACAGCCAGCCCATAGATTTCGCTGATCCGACGGACCTCGGCTCGCGCGCGATCCAGGTCGAGGTGATCCAGACGTCCGGTCGGTTCAACGCCCAACACAACATTCTCGGCGACTGTAAACACCGGGACCAGCATGAAATGCTGATGCACCATCCCGATCCCTGCGCGGATCGCGTCGCCGGGCCCGTCAAAAACGGTCGGAACACCGTCGATCAGAATCTCACCTTCGTCGGCGCCGTACAAACCGCAGAGCACGTTCATCAGCGTCGATTTTCCGGCACCATTCTCGCCCAGCAGGCCCAGAACCTCACCCGCGCGGATGGTCAGATCGACACCTTCGTTGGCGACGACCTGACCGAACCGCTTGGTGATGCCGCGAAGCTGGACTTCCATGATGCGCGCCCTGCCCTGCCGCCTACATGCTGACGTCGACAGAACCGTCGATGATCGCAGCGCGCAGGGCGTCAAGCTCGGCCTTCAACGCGTCAGGAACCACATCTTCCATGTCATGAAACGGGGCCAGATCGACGCCGCCGTTTTCCAATGTGCCGACAATCAGGCCGCCTTCGAACGTGTCGTTCATCGCCGCCTCAATCACCGCCAGAACAGTTGCATCCATCCGCTTGGTGATCGACGTCAGATAGACGTGCTGCTTTTCGGGATCAGTAAAATACAGATCCGCATCCACCCCGATGATCTTTAGCGCATCGGTGCCCAACTCATCGGCAAGGGCTGCGGAACCCAGGCCAACCGGCCCGGCGACCGGCAAAACGATGTCGGCGCCCTCGTCAAACAGGTTCTGTGCAAAAGCACGCCCATCATCGAGGCTGTCGAAGTTGTTGGTGAACAGCCCCTCGCGGTTCTCAACGTCCCAACCCAGGACGCTGACCGATGTGCCTTTCTGGGCATTGTGATGGTTCACGCCGCGCACGAACCCATCCATGAAGATCGTCACGGGCGGGATGTTGATGCCGCCGAACGTGCCGACGATATCAGTCTTGGTCATTCCGGCAGCCAGATAGCCGGCCAGGAACGCCGCCTGATCAGTTGCATACACTTGCCCCAGCACGTTCGGAACCACAGGATCATAGGCGAAGTCGACGATCGAGAATTTCTGGTCCGGATTTGCTTCGGCGGCTTCTTTGGTTGCATCGCCCAGCAGGAACCCGACCGTTATGATGACATCGCAGTCACCACCAACCAGTGAATTCAGGTTGGCTTCATAGTCTGTTTCGGCCTGGGATTCGAGGAACCGACCATTGATCCCCAAGGTGGCCTGGGCATCCTGCACGCCTTTCCAGGCGGTCTGGTTGAAGCTGTTGTCGTCAATGCCGCCGGTATCGGTGACCTGACAGGCGGTAAAGGCTGCGGCCACAGTGGTCGCCGCCATTGTGGTCAGTGCTGCGGCTGCAAGAACTGGCAGGCATTTGGCAAATATCGGCATCGTGTATCCTTTCATTGCGCAGGGGTGAAAGCCTTTCTGGGGTGCAGGCAAAGGCCTGCTGTTCACGGCCCCAGGGGCTGCGTTTTGCGACGTGCTTAGGGTGGCCCGGCAGATGCCCGCCGGACCGCCAGTGCCGGTTCAGACTTCGATGTCGTGCTTGCCGAACAGCCGATAGACCGGACAAAATGAGAAGGCTGCGGTCAGGATCAGGATAACGCCAACAGCCATTGTGCCATAGCTAAGCCACGAGCTTGACCAGACCTGCATGAAGTTGATCAGCGGCGCAGTGATCAGCGCGATGCCCAGCAGCGCCCGGATTGCGCGGTCGATATTTCCAACATTCGGTGACATGATCTCTCTCCTCTCTCAGATGAGATTTTTCAGTGTTTGCGTCCGACGTTCGGAATAGTTTTTTAATTGGAGCTCGCTGCCGCGTTGCCTCAGATCCGCAAGACGTTGCCTGCAAGAGCAATGCAGCAGGGCACGAAAATCGGCCGAACTTTCGACCAGTTGTTCGAATGTGTCCCGCGCTATCGTGGTGGCCTCAATGTCCGTATCGGCAAAGATGCGCGCGGTTTTTGGCGATTGCCCGATCAGGCAGCCATTGGTCAACATGGTCGAAACCTCGGCTTGCGCGCCGTAGTATCGGATCCGCGGGCCGACATGGGCCGCTTCATGGACACGCACGCGCCCTGATCTAAGCAACAACAGCATCGCGCCCTCTGCGCCGAAACCAGTCAATTCCGAATTTGCGCGCGCCCAGATTTGCCCGGCTGTCGCCTCCAGCCTTTGCACGATGCTTGCCGATAACCCATGGATGGCCGGATGACCGCGGCCCCACTGATGACGCTTATCCATGTCGAGCCTTTCCCCTTCGAACCAACGCCAGAATGCACATACAGGGCTGGCAGACCTTGATCCTGATCAAATTTTGAAATCGGCCAATTCGGTCTGGTTGAGGAAAATCAATCCCGCGCCGCGCCGAAAATGGCATCCCGTTGGCGCAAAAAGGGAGCGCGCGTTTGCCCGAAACCGTTTTCAGAACCAAGGGCGTCACAAAGGTCTATGACACTGGCGAGGTGAAGGTCTTTGCCCTGGCCGGGGTCGATCTGTCGCTGTTCAGTGGCGAACTGACGGTGCTTCTGGGTCCATCGGGCAGCGGAAAGTCGACGCTTCTGAACATTCTGGGCGGTCTGGATCACGTGACTGACGGTCAGGTCTGGTTTCGCGATCTGGATTTAACAGATATGTCCGACCGCCAGCTGACCCGCTATCGGCGTGATCATGTCGGTTTCGTTTTTCAGTACTACAACCTGGTACCCAGCCTGACCGCGCGCGAGAATGTCCAGCTTGTCACCGATGTCGCCCCCGACCCGATGCCTGCCGCCGAAGCGTTGGAACTGGTCGGATTGAGCACACGGATGGACCATTTCCCGTCCGAATTGTCGGGCGGGGAACAACAGCGCGGGGCCATTGCCCGCGCCATCGCCAAACGCCCCGAGATCCTTTTGTGCGACGAACCGACCGGCGCGCTGGACAGCACAACAGGCGTCCAGGTGCTTGAGGCGCTGCGCGACATCAACGACCGTTTCGGCACCACAACCGTCGTGATTACCCACAACGCCGAGATTCGCCGGATGGCGCATCGGGTGATCTATTTTCAGGATGGCAAAATCAGCCGAATTGAGGAAAACGACACCCTTCTGGCCCCGTCCGAGATCGTGTGGTGATGGCGATGCAGGCGCTGGATAAGAAACTGTTACGCGATTTCAGGCGTCTTTGGGTGCAGGCCCTGGCGATTGCGCTGGTGCTGGCCTGCGGCGTTGCGATCTTGCTGACCGCCTTTGGCATGTACCGCGCCCTGGACGAAACCCGGCGCGCCTATTACGAGCGTAACCGCTTCGCCGACGTCTTCGTTCAGGCCCGCCGCGTGCCCGACAGCCTGCTGCCCGAGCTGCGCGCGATACCCGGTATCATGTCGCTGGAACCCGGCATCGTCGGCGATGCGATCCTTGATTTGCCTGACCGGGTTGTGACTGCCGTTGGGCACATCATTGCGCTGCCTGATGACAACGCGCACCTGCTGAACGTTCCGATCCTTCAGACGGGCCAGTATCCAGATGCCACCGCCCGTTTCGACGTTCTGGTGAATGAACCCTTCGCGCGCGCCCATGCCTACCGGCCCGGTGACAGCTTTGCGATCAATCTGAACGGCCAGAAACGGCAGTTGCGCATTGTCGGCACGGTGCAATCGCCCGAGTTCATCTATACCATCGGTCCCGGTGCACTGCTGCCCGACAACGCCGGCTATGCGATCATCTGGATGCCGCGACGGGCCGCTGCTGCGGCGTTTGATATGGCCGGGGCGTTCAATTCTCTGTCCGTCAAACTGACAAGCGGCGTACAGCCGCAACCCGTGATCGACGCGATCGACACGCTGCTGGAACCCTACGGCGGGCTGGGCGCGCATGATCGCTCGCAGCACCCGTCTGACGCGTTCCTCAGCGCCGAGATCACCCAGCTGCGCAGCATGGCGTCGATATTGCCGCCGATTTTCTTCGGCATCTCTGCCTTCCTTGTCAGCATGGTCATGGGACGGGTGATCGCGCTGGAACGCAGCGAGATTGGCCTGTTGAAGGCGCTCGGCTATTCCAACGTCGAGGTCTGCCTGCACTACCTGATGCTGGCCGGGTTGATTGCCGTGGTTGGCATTCTCATCGGTTGGGGCACCGGTGCCTGGCTGGCCCGAAATCTGGCACGCCAATTCGCCGAGTTCTACGAATTTCCCTTTCTGATCTACAACATCTCGCCCTGGATCTATGCCATGGCGGGTCTGGCCGCCCTGTTGGCTACCGTGCTGGGGGCAACCCGCGCTGCCCTCGCTGCTGCCCGACTGGCACCGGCCATTGCCATGCAGCCCCCCGCCCCGCCCAACTTCAAACGCTCGGCAATCGACGTGGCGATGGCTTCGGCCCGCCTGTCGCAGCCCACGATCATGATCCTGCGCAGTTTTCTTCGTTGGCCACTGCGCAGTTTGATGACGGCGTTGGGGCTGGCCATGGCGGTCGCGGCAGTCGTGGCATCAACCTTCTTCAATGACGCATTGGACTCCATCGTCGACAACGCGTTCTACGCCTCGAACCGGCAGGACGTGATGCTGCTGTTTGCCCAGGACATGCCGCTTGCCACGCTGGAAGATGTGCGGCGCCTGCCAGGTGCGCTTCAGGTCGAAGGCCAGCAACTCCACTCGGCCGTTCTGCACCACGGATCACACCAAAAGAACGTTGCGATCGAGGCCCGCCTGCCAAACCCCGATCTCAGCCGCGTGGTCGACGCCAAGGGCCGGATCGTAAACGCCCCACCAGGCGGAATTGTCCTGTCCGAGCGGCTGGCAGACCAATTGCGGGTCACCGCTGGCGACGTGATCGAGGCAGAATTCCTGACGGGGCGGCGCGAAACCTTTGCCTTGACGGTCACAGGCACCGTCAATCAATACTTCGGCCTCGGCGCCTATATGGATCTGGAATACCTCAACGCGCTGTTCCGGCAAGCCCCGCGCATCTCGGTTGCGAATGTTGCGCTCGACGAAACCCGCACTGACGCGTTGCATCGCGCCTTGAAAGATATCCCCAAACTGGCCGGGCTGGTGATGCTGTCCGACACCAGACGGTCATTCAACGAGACCATCGAAGAGAACATCGTGATCATGAACACGATATATATCACCATCGCGGTCCTGATCACTGTCGGCGTTGCCTATAACGGCGCGCGGATACAGCTGTCGGAACGCGCGCGGGAACTCGCCAGTCTGCGCATCCTCGGGTTCACACGCGGCGAGGTCTCTTACATCCTGATGGGAGAGACGCTATTGCTGGCCCTTTTGGCACAACCGCTTGGCTGGCTGTTCGGCGCCTGGATATCCAAGGCGATGGCCGATGGCTTCACCAGCGATCTGTATTCCATTCCGCTGGTGCTGAAACCGGCGACATACTCTAACGCAAGCCTGGTTGTGCTGGCCGCAACGGTCGCTTCTGTCCTGATCGTGCGGCGGCGTCTGGACCGGCTGGATCTGGTGGCCGTCATGAAAACAAGGGAGTGATGCCATGTCATTGAAACCACGAACCATTGGTTTGGCCGGGGTTGGCGCAGCGGTTCTGCTTGGGTTGGCCTACACTTCCTTTCAGACCGACCCGGTCCCGGTTGACCTGGCCGAAGTTACCCGGGGCCCGATGCAGGTCACCATCGATGCTGATGGCAAAACCCGCATTCGCGAAATCTTCGAAGTTGCCGCCCCATTCACCGGGACGGCAATGCGGTCGCCGGTGGCGGTCGGCGATCCGGTTGTGGCCGGTGAAACCATTGTTGCCATTGTTGAACCCACCGCGCCGGGCCTGCTGGATACACGAAGCCGCGTGCAAGCCGAAGCCGCCACACATGAGGCGGAAGCGGCCTTGAACGTTGCCCAGACGGAACTGCGCAAAGCAACGGACGATGCGGCCTATGCGCTGAACCAGCACGAACGCACCAAGAAGCTGGTCGAAAGGGCGGTTGCCGCGTTCACACAGTTAGAAGCGACGGCCCTGCAACTGAATGCGGCAGACGCGGGCGTTGCAGCGGCACAGGCGCGGGTGGCGATGGCCGAGGGCACGTTAGAACGCGCGCGCGCAGCGCTGATCGAACCAAATGGCTCTGGCGAGGTCGGGCAAAGCTGTTGCGTCCAGTTGCTGGCCCCGGCCGACGGTCTGGTTCTGTCGATTGCGATGATCAGTGAACGCCCTGTGACGGCCGGTGCAAACCTGCTGCGCATCGGCGACCCGGCCGATCTCGAACTGACCGTTGATCTTCTATCCAGCGACGCGGTGCGCATCGCCCCCAATGCGAACGCCAAAGTCAAACGCTGGGGCGGGAACACCCCGCTTGCGGCCCGGCTGAAGCGGATCGAACCGACCGCACACACAAAAATCTCGGCTTTGGGAATTGAAGAACAGCGCGTTGATGCGGTCTTCGCATTGACAACGCCAGTCGAAGAACGCCCCGGTCTGGGGGCGGGCTTCTCGGTCTTTCTTCGCATAATCGAATGGCAAGCTGATGACGCGCTGCGCCTGCCGGTCAGTGCGCTGTTCAAGAATGATACCGGCTGGGCAGTCTATGTCGCCCAAGACGGCATCGCGGCGATGCGCGCAGTCGAAATCGGCCAGCGCAACAATCAAGTGGCTGAGGTTTTGTCGGGCCTGTCGGTCGGTGAACAGGTCGTTCTGCACCCAAGTGACCGGATGCTGCCCGGCATCGAGATCATTGATCGCCGGGAATTGTGATCAGCCGCTAACCCAAGTGTCAGTTGGTCGGCGTCTTCTGCGCCCGCGCGATCGCATCCTGACCCATCTCGACAAGCTTACCGGTTTCCGCGGTGTATTGGTCGATGGCTGTTTGCAGAAACTCGGCCTGAAGATGGCGCATATCTTCGGGGTCTTTGCTGTGCAGGATCGCATGTTGGGTCTTAACGTCCTCCCTGACCCTTTCCGCCAGAAAGCTCAAAACCTCACTGTTGAAATCACTCAGGAATTCCAGCCAGGCCAGTGGCCCAAGACCCGCCTCTTCAACGCTGGCGATTGTCTGTGACACGGCGTCCGGATCGCGGTCTTCGCCGGTTTGGGATGATGTCTGTTGGTCAGCCATGATTATAGCCCCCTTTTGCGGTTTGGCATGCAAGCATCATCGCCAATTCGTTTTGTGCCTTGATCTGCATCAACCAAAAGGCGGGCCCTGGGACCAAAATCACCTCTGAGCTTTCGGAGGCACCCATGACCCATGGCCATTCCCCTGCCGAGGTCGCGGACCGCCTGTCGGTTCCGCAACGCCCCGGCCATCTGCGCGACATGATCTACGGCGCAATCGACGGGGCCGTCACGACTTTTGCGCTGGTTTCGGGCGTGCAGGGCGCCGGGCTTTCGCCGACAATCATCGTCACGCTTGGTCTGGCCAATGTGCTTGCTGACGGATTTTCCATGGCGGCGGCGAATTATTCAGGCACCAAGGCCGATTCAGATGATCGACGCCGTTTGCGGCAGATCGAAGCGCAGCAGATCGCCGACAACCCCGAAGGAGAATTGGCCGAGCTGCGCCATATTCTGGCCCTCAAAGGGCTGAGCGGTCCGGTGCTGGACGCCGCTGCCACGGCCATTGCCAGGGATCACGACAATTGGATCGACCTGATGCTGGTGGATGAATACGGCCTGCCTCCGGCCAGTCCGCGCCCGCTTCCCGCAGCCCTGGCCACCTTCATCGCATTCCTGCTGGCCGGTCTTGTGCCGCTGGTGCCCTATCTGTTTGAGTTGACGCAGGCATTCCCGATCTCAATCGCGGTCACCGGGTTGGTGTTTTTTGCCATCGGCACCGCAAAAAGCCGCTGGTCGCTGGCGCCTTGGTGGCGCTCGGGACTTGAAACCGCCGGAATCGGAACCATCGCGGCAACCATCGCCTACGCAACAGGTGCCGCCGTTCAATCGTTCGTCGGCTGAGGATCTTTTCAGCTTCAGCCACCGCAGGGCTTTGCACTTTTCATCCCGCACGGCCTTCACTTCGTCCAGCATAGGCGCTGACGCTGCTCTGAATATCTGTCCGGTGGCCTCAACAACCTGCCGACCAGCGCACGGAACGACGCTTGATCGCTCAGTACAGGCCATCCTGCAGGATATGATCGTGGCCCAGATCCTCCAGCCCGCTGGCGATCTGATCGGCAACCCGGGGATGAGACATCAGGTAGTCCGAGGTTGGCCGATCATGGCGTTCTTCGGCCAGGGCCAACGCTTCGGGCCATTCCGCGGCGCTAAAGTCGCCCCGCCCCACCCACATCAGCGCGACCAGCTCGTGGCGTTCATCGACGTCGAGCGCTTCAATCTCATCGCGCAACTCATCCAACAGCAGATCTCCGGGCGTTTCCTGCAATGTCGCGGGAACCTCATCATCGCTTTCGTTGCCGCCCAGGTTCGGCGTAACCTCTGCCTCGCGCCCCATCACGGCCCGCAATTTCTCGATCAGCCGTCGCATGTATTCTGAACTGATGTTCAGCTCAATATCATCGCGCTCCATATCAAGCCTCCGGCCACATTGCGCGGATTTCACCCGGCAGACTCGCCCGCACGTCCGCCACTTCACCGCGCGAGATTTTGGCGTTCAATAATTTGAAAACCGTGGCGATGTCTTCGGCACCACGATAATCCAATACGTCACCCACCTGAGATTCAATTGCCGCTACGAAATCCACCGCATGGCGCTGTTTGACCGGCGTATTCTTTGGCACCCAGCCTTCAAAAAACATCCCCCGGATCAATAACGGCAGCTGTGCTGCGAATTGCGCGGTTTCATCCAGTTTCAGATGATCGCGAATTCCATGCAGCGTCACCCGCAACAAACGCAATGCGTCCCGGTGACTGATCCAGTCCAACCGCTCGATCAGCTCATTTACCCATTCGTGGGTTTGCTGCACGGTGTGGTCGATCACTTCCAATCCCTTGGCAGACATGGCTTTGCCCTTCCTCACTCGTCTTCGATCGGTTTCATATCGACGTCACGGGCCAATCCCGGTTTGCCCAGTATTCGATTGAACAAAACCGTCGTCATACCACCCAGCCCCAGCAGGACGACCGTGTAATTGACCACCCACCCGACAAACGGAATGAAATTGAGAATGGTAATTACGACAATCGCGACGGCCAAAGCGGCCAGTCGGGCGATGTTCGACAGATCCGTCTTTTGCCCAAATACGTGCAATGCCTTTATTGCAATCGCATAAATTCCCAGCAGATACCCCAGCATCCACGCAAGGATGATTGCCAGAATTAGAATAGGCACCAATGGCAATCCTACAATCGTAAGCGCCGTGATCGGCACCAGACCAAACAGCATGGACAAACCGATAATGCCGATCAGAAACGCGCGCCCGGGGCTTTGCGCAATTGGGGCGCGCGTACGCTCAACCAGTTTCGGCGCGAATGACAGAAGGATCGCGCCAATGACAACCATCAAAAGCAACGTGATCAAAAACCCCGAGAAAAGCGAAATGAACGAAGGCAAGATCGGAAATTCGGGCCGTGCCCAGCCGCCGTGAATATCGCTGACCAGATCCAGCTTTTTCAATTGCGTGAATTGGACCCGGTCCGGTGCGGCGACGTCCCCAGGCACGTCAATCTGCGCGTCCGAAGAATATCGTAGCTGTCCCAGGACTTCCGCATCAGGGCCAAATCGAATGGTATCCGCGACCAACCAGGCATCGCCCGCTATGCGCGCGTTCAGGATCACCTCGCCGCCCATCGCGGTCAGCGCCCCTTCGACGGGTCCGTCAATCGTCAGCGTGCCGCCAAATAGCCTGGCATTTCCGCTGGTTACAGCGCCTTCTGCAGTTCGGACCGAGAACCCGCTGACGGTCAGATCTTCGCCCACTGTACCGCGCACAGTCACCGCACCACCTGCTGCGTACAGGTCTGCTCCGGTCGTTGCATCGATATCCACATCGAAGCCGACGACATGCGCATCGCTGCCGGATGTCCCTTTTACGGCAACCGAATTTCCGGCCGCAAAAATATCCCGACTGCCCTGAAATGTCTCATTGATTCCACTGCCTGCGACGTAGTCGTCACCGCCATGGCTATTGGAAACGCTATCGGCGACCGCGGCGGTCGCGGTAAGCCAAAGCGCCACCAAACCGAATAAAACGCATTTGCCCGTCATGTCCCCCTCCTGCGAGTTCACTCGGCACAGAATTATCGCAAGTTGGTCGAAAAATTTTGATGCGGATCAATCACGGTGCAATCGCAACAGCTATTTTCGTGATAAGATCAACCGCGCCGCCCAAACCGGCGCCCTTTCATTCCGGAGGCACAAATGGCACGCAATTCAATTCGCACAACACCAACGACCGAACCGTCGCGGTATTCCATCTTTCAGACACTTCAGAATGAATTCGACAACGTCTTCGATCGCCTTCGCCATCACTCAACCGACGGCGACGAAGCTTATGGCTGGCCGTCGAACATGCCGCTCATGCCTGCGCTGGACGTCGCTGAATCTGACGAGATGGTGGAGATGACGGCCGAAATTCCAGGCGCGAAAGAATCCGATCTGGACGTCTCGGTGACGGGCGGCGTCCTGACGATCAAAGGCGAAAAAAGCAGCGACCGTCGGGAAGACGAAAAAGATTACCACCTGGTCGAACGGCGCTACGGCAGTTTCAGTCGCCGGGTCAACCTTGGCTTTGACCCCGAGGGCGACGCAATCGACGCGAAATTCGCCGACGGCGTTCTGCGAATTAAAATTGGAAAACCCGCAGAAGCGAAATCGACGACTCAGAAAATCGAAATCAAGTCGAAATAGCCGCCCGTGGGTCTGTTTCGATCCGCCGCTCCGGCGACAGACCTTGCGCATCGACATAGGCAATAATCGTCTCGGCGCCCGCGTGAGTGGTGCGACCCGCTGCATAGTTGATGCGCATCACAGAATTGCGCAGATCCACGGCACTGGGTCGCGCACCAGATATCTGGTCGTATTCGTCAGCGGGCGATGAACTGTCTGCCCCGTGCACCTTCAGACGTATGACCTGGTTTGGCCAATGCCGTCACTCATTGAAGTCACGCATTGCCCAACAACCACTTCGTGGATCAAATTGAGGTTGCTGCCTTTGCCTTGCGCGCCAGGGATTTCAGCAACGCCCCGATCAATGCGTTTGAAAGCTTCGGTCCCTTGCCGATGCCGATGAAGGCGTCGTTGTCGCGTGTCGTCGATCTGCGTAGCGTGCAATGCCAGTGGCCATTCCTTTCGTTGGCAATGCCATCCATGCGCAGCGACCAGCCAGGGAATTCATGGTCGATCAGCAAGACCACCGCATCGACGGTTCCCAAAGCATCGGCTTCGATCAATTGCCGATCAACCTGCGGCATGGCGATCTCGACCAGATCAAACGCGCGTCGGGTCAGGGCTGGGTCATACTCGGGCAAGCGTTCGATTTCTTCTGCCAGAGCTTCAAGGTCACTTTTGGTCATTGTCAGCTCTCCGTTCATCGGGTGTCTCGGGTCGTGGTGAAGATCACCCAAGTCACCGCGCAAAAGATGATCCGGATCAATCCGCCGCTGTTTTTCGCCACCTACTCTGCCCTCGTGATGAGGATTTTCGGAGTGGGGCGATGGGAAAGAACGTCTTGTGGTTTGAATCGCTCGGGAAGGGCGATGTTGCGCTGGTCGGCGGCAAAAACGCCTCGTTAGGTGAAATGGTGGCCAATCTGGAGCCCAAGGGCATCAGCGTCCCGGCGGGATTTGCCACCACGGCCGGGGCCTACCGCCAGTTTATTGCCCAGAATGCCCTGTTCGACCGGATCAAAGCGGCGCTGGACGACCACGACACCGGAAACCAGACGCTTCAGGATACAGGTGCACGCATCCGAAAGATGATCATCGGTGCTGCCTGGCCGAAAGAGCTTGAGGATGACATCCGCGCTGCATACGCCGAGTTGGGCCAGCGTATCCGCAGCAAGGCTCCGTCGGTGGCCGTGCGCTCGTCCGCGACAGCCGAAGACCTGCCTGACGCCAGCTTCGCCGGCCAGCAGGAAACCTTTCTGAACGTCGTCGGTGCGGCTGATCTGCTTGCCGCCTGCAAGCGTTGCTATGCCTCACTTTTCACCGACCGGGCCATCACCTATCGCACGCTGCACGGCTTTGACCACCAGAAGGTGGCACTGTCGGTCGGCATCCAACAGATGGTGCGCGCCGATACTGGCGGGTCAGGGGTGATGTTTTCCATCGATACCGAATCCGGCTTTGACAAGGTGGTACTGATCAACGCCGCCTGGGGACTTGGCGAGAACGTCGTACAGGGCGCGGTCAGCCCTGATGAATACATGGTCTACAAGCCCTTCCTCGATGATCCGAACCTGGTGCCGATCATTGAACGAAGCATGGGCGCCAAGAAAATCAAGATGATCTATGGGCGCGGTACGCAGCAAACCAAGAACGTCCCGACATCGAAGTCCGAGCGCGCCGCTTTTGTACTGAGCGAGGATGAGATCCTGGCGCTGGCCCGTCAGGCAAAAACGATCGAGGACCACTACGGTCGGCCCATGGACATGGAATGGGCGCGCGACGGCGACACCGGCAAGCTTTTCATCGTACAGGCCCGTCCGGAAACTGTGCAGTCACGCGCTGACGTGTCGGCCCTGAAATCCTATACGCTGACTTCCACCGGCAAGCGCTTGCTGACCGGGCTCAGCGTTGGCAGTGCAGTGTCCACCGGACAGGTCTGCATGTTGGAATCGCCGCGTGACATCGACCAGTTTATCGATGGATCAGTCTTGGTGACTGCCATCACCGATCCCGACTGGGTTCCGATCATGAAGCGCGCCTCGGCGATCATCACTGACCACGGCGGGCGCACCTCGCATGCTGCAATCGTCAGTCGCGAACTCGGCCTGACGGCCATCGTCGGAACCGGCGATGCAACGCATGTGCTGCATGACCAGCAAGACGTCACCGTTTCCTGCGCTGAGGGTGAAGAAGGCCATGTTTACGCTGGCATCGCCGAGGTCGAGGTTGCAGACATCGACCTCGGCCAGATGCCCGACACGCGCACAGCGATCATGCTCAACATGGCCAATCCGGCAGCGGCGGCGCGGTGGTGGCGACTGCCCGCCGATGGCGTCGGCTTGGCGCGGATGGAGTTCGTGATCGGCAACACAATCCGGGTGCATCCGCTGGCCCTGACGCGTTTCGATCAGTTGACAGACCCGGCCGAGCGTCAACAGATTGATGATCTGACCAAAGGGTACGGCAACCGCGCCGATTACTTCGTCGAGACATTGGCCATGGGCCTGTCGCGGATCGCCGCCGTACAGTTCCCCAAGCCTGTCATCGTCCGGATGAGCGACTTTAAGTCCAACGAGTATGCTGACCTTCTGGGCGGGCGCGCATTCGAACCGGACGAAGAAAACCCGATGATCGGTTTTCGCGGTGCCTCCCGTTATTACTCAGACGCTTACAAGGATGGCTTCGCATTGGAATGCCGCGCCATTCAACGCCTCCGGGGGCGGCTGGGCTTTACCAACGTGGTGGTGATGATCCCCTTCTGCCGCACCGTAGAAGAAGCCGACAATGTGCTGGAGGTCATGGCCGAAAACGGATTGGAGCGGGGCAAAGACGGGCTGGAGGTCTACGTCATGTGCGAAGTGCCCTCGAACGTCATTCTGGCCAAACAATTTGCCGAACGCTTCGACGGGTTTTCGATCGGCTCTAACGATCTGACGCAGCTGACCCTGGGCGTGGACCGGGATTCCGAGCAACTGGCCCAACTGTTTCAGGAACGTGACCCGGCCGTGCAATGGATGATCCGCGAAGTGATCACGCGGGCGCACGCAGCTGGCGCAAAAGTCGGCCTCTGCGGTCAGGCACCAAGCAACGATCCTGAGTTTGCCAAACTGCTGGTCGACTACGGAATTGATTCCATCTCGGTCACTCCCGATGTCTTTGCAGCCGTTAAGGCCAACGTCGCGCGTGCTGAAAAACAGGCATGATGCATCCTCTGTAACCTGTCGTAAGGCTTCATTTTTCCACGCTTTTCTTTGTGTCGCCAAGAAACCGCAAGCGCGACGTCATCTGCGGGTAATGTCGGCCGCACTGTCCCAGTTACCGGGCCAACCTCCCACAAAATCTAAGCCAAAACTCGCCTGCGGGGATTCCTGCAGATAGGGATTTATCTGACTCGGGCTGCCTCGGGGGATTTGATACAACTTAGGGTAGATTTCCCGACCGAGGCGGACATGCAGGACGTTTTTGTAGACCCGAACACAGACGCGGCGACGTTGCAGGGCATCATCGACGCGGCGGTCGGTGAAACCACGATCCATCTGGCAGCGGGCACCTTTGTCTTCAACAGAACCGTGGTCATTGATCGCGACGATATCTCGCTGGTCGGGGCCGGCAGCGCGCAGACGACGATCATCGCCCACCCCACGCTCGGCAACGCGCCCGCGATCCAGCTTGGCCACGCCCTGCATCACCCGCAAATCGGCGACACCTATGAACTGGCAGCCCCTGCAAGGGCCGGTGCGACTGCGGCGGTGTTGGGTCAGGGCCACGGGGCGCAGGTGGGCGATTACCTCTATTTCACCCAGGAAAACACCGCCGCCTTCTTTGCCGAAATCGGCGATCAGGTCTGGCAGCAGGACAAGAACCTGCGCACCACATTGACCAAAGTAACAGTCGTTCAGGGCAACCGGGTCGAGTTTGAAACCCCGCTGGCCTTCGATTTCGACCCCGCCTATACGACGGTTGAAGATCGCCAAATCATCGACGGCAACACGCTCAGCGGGATTACAATCCGCGGCGGCTGGGGCACCGCCGAGGCTTCGGATTTTTCCAACACCGCGCCACAGGCGATGGGCAGTACGATGATCATGATCGGCGGAACGGCAAACGCAACGCTGTTCGATATCTCGATCCAGGATGCCGCCTCACACGGGATCACGGTGGCGGACAGCACTGGGCTGACAGCGCGCGACATCACCATCGACGGGGCCGTGAACAAGGGCATTGGCGGCAACGGCTATGGCCTGTGGATCCGCGATGTTCAGGACAGCAGCTTTCGCGACCTTACGATCATGGACATGCGCCATGCGGTCACCTTTGCCAGCTATACCTCGGCCACCGGCAACGACCTCCACGTCGCCAAAACCAACCGGGATATCAACTTCCACGGCGGGCGGGACCAGCACAATACCGTGGTCGTCGACAGCTCAATCCGTTCGGGCCCTGAGGAGGGCTACCTCGCCCCAACACTCTTCGTGAACGAGGGCACCAACTATGGCGCCCCGACCGAGGCCGCCGCCAACCTCGTCACCTTTCGCATTGTGGACGGCACCATTCGGGCGGAAACGGTCACCGCCCATGAATACGGCGCGACCCTGCACCTCAAAGGCGGCCCTGACACGGCGATCACCGGGCCTGGAAATGATTATGTCGATCTGGGCGCTGGCGATGATACCGCGCGAACCTCGGTCGGCTACGACAGCCTGATCGGCGGGCCGGGCGAGGGTACCGCGATTTTCGCAGCCAGCCTCAACGCCTATGCCACCCGGTGGGAGGGCGCGACGCTGATCGTGGAAACCGGGTCGGCCCGAACCCGCCTTAGCGAGTTTGAATGGGTCGTCTTCGACGACAAGACATTCGGCTTCGCCAGCGTTGAAACCAGATCGGCACATGCGCTGGAAAGCTGGGTCGACACCGGCGGAGCCGGGCTGGCACACGTCACCGGCGGCAATGGCTGGGAACGGATCTGGGTCGGCACATCTTCGCAGATGGGTGACAAACTGAATGCAATCGCCCTGCTGGGTGGGGATGATCTGGACATTTTCGGCAACGACCTGCGTAACCACGCCCTCGGGAATTCCGGCGCAAACCGGATCGAGGGCGCGGGCGGAAATGATCGTCTGGTCGGGCTGATGGGTGATGATGTTCTGTTGGGCGGCGATGGCAACGATTCACTGGTTGGTGGCCCTGGCGATGACGTCCTGGTCGGCGGGAATGGCCAGGACGATCTGATCGGCGGCACGGGTGCCGATACATTCGTGGCCACGCAAGGCCGCAATATCGTTCGCGATTTCAACCTAGACGAAGGGGACGAGTTCATCTTCAACAGCGACAGAACCAACAGCCTTGCCCCCGCGCTTGCGGCACATCTGGCCGGCACCAACACCGGATCGGCATTTTCGTTTGAGACGGTTTGGATCGACGGGACACAAAGTGTCCAGATCACCGCCCTGAACGCCGAGGCGCTGATCCTGTTCGACACCACATGGGACGATTTCTTCTAAAGCGCTATTCGGAACACCTGATCCGCTATCGAAATCGCCTGCGCCCGGTGCGCGCCAAAAGCGCGCGCAAGACCGGCCCCGCTGGTCTGGCGATCCATTCATGCTCTGCCCACGTCCGACGCCCCATCAGGACCAGCGCTTCGCTGCCATTTCGGCCAGGAAACCACAGAACATTCCGCCCAAGAGAATGGCGCCAATGATCGGCGCGGTCGCAATCATGAACAGATATTCCACCATCAAAGCAACCATATCCTGCAAGGCCTCGACCGGGCCGCCATACCGCATTCGCGTCGAATTCAGGGTCATCTGATAGCCACCCCAGGCCAGCAGGCACCAGAACAGCGTCGCCAGCACCGTGCTGAGGCCGACGCCAACGGCCCGCACCACCCCGTCACCGGAACGCGGCCCCATGATACGCCAACCCATCAGAAATCCGAACGCAGTGTTAACCTCGTGCAGCCACTTGGCCGGTGTCCCTTCCGGCAGCACGCCCATGACCATATCGGACACAAGCCACGCCAGCACTGCAAATGCGGCGGCCCCGATAAGCTTTGCGGCGGTTGGCATTGTGCGAAAACCCCTGCACCCCTGTTTCGCAGTGACTTTCCGTCAGGAACGCCGGTCGCGCAAGCCCCGCTGAAAACTCCGGTTAACTAATCCCGGCCCCACCGCAACAGCGCGGCGACACGAGCGGCAATCGAACGCCGCTGGATTTGCAGGGTCCGCGCCTATCAGTTTTCACGTTCCTGCGCGATGATCTGCTGCAATTGCTCCAGCGGCACCGCGCCCGGAACCAGCGTGTTGCCGACAACGAAACTGGGCGTACCGCTGATGCCAAGCGCCGCCGCAAGCGCACGCGAATTTTCGATGTGCTCATCTATTTCGGGCGCATTCATGTCCACGCGCAGCTGATCAACGTCCAGGCCGTTATCGCGGGCCAGCTTTAAGACGCTGGCCAGTTGCGCCTGCCCCTTCATCGACATCAGCGCCCAGTGAAACGCCTCGTACCCGTCCTGATTGCGCGCCGCCAGCGCCACGCGCGCGGCCTCGACCGACCCTTCGCTGAGGATCGGAAACTCGCGCATGACCAACCGAACGTTCGGGTCGCTTTCAAGCAAGCTGGCGACCGCCTCGCTGGATTCACGGCAGAAGTGACAATTGTAGTCGAAGAATTCGACAACCGTGACGTCTCCGTCCGGGTTTCCAAGAACCTCTGCCTGCGGATCATTGAACAACAGCTCTTCATTCTCGACCAGCGCGGCCGCGGCACTTGCGGCCTGTTCGGCCTGTTCGCGCTGTTGCAGGATCGCCACCGCTTCCATCACGATTTCCGGATTTTCGAGTATTGTTTCCAGAACCAACCGCTTCACATCTTCCGTGGTCAGCGATTGTGCATGCACCGGCGCAATTGCAAGAATCGTTACGAATAAAGCGGCAAACAGTCGATACATCAGGTTTCCAACTCTCTTATGTGGCGCCCCCTATGGGTCGCCGTGATGGCGTTCCGGTTCACTCTATCCCCTATTATCGCGGCGTGCAGAAGCCTCTGACACGGCTTGGCGGCAATTTTCCCGCCAACATGCGCAAAACAGGCACCGCAGGGTGGCCATCGCGATGCAGTGACACCCGCAGAAGACCCCATAGCGCGTTGAAATAGAAGGTAAATTCAGCAGTTCGGTGATGATTGTCCCCGAACCGGAAACAATGTTTTGCCTGCCGCCCTACCCCGATCAAGCGCCGCGCACTGCGCATCAACACTGCGTGAAGACTTTGGCAACTGCGCAACACAGGCATGTTTTTGCGCATTTAGACGCTGCATAAGTTCGGGAAATCAGTAAAAGCGGTGTGGGGATACCCGAAACGGATGCGCAGCGCCGCCGGCCAAGACAGCAGTTGTGACAGCAAACCTGCGAAACAGGAGACGTAGAAGATGTTTACACGTAGAGAGGCGCTTGTCGCGTCAGGGGCGGCCGGGCTTGTTGCCGCCACGGCTGGATCAGCCACTGCCCAGTCAGCTTTCAAACTGCCCGAGAAGTTCAATCCGCGCGAAGTGCGCGTCGACAAGGATATCGCGACCAACACGATCATCATCGTGACAGGTAAGCATTTCCTTTATCACGTCGGCGAAAAGCCGGGCAAAGCCGTACGCTATGGCGTCGGTGTTGGACGCGCCGGACTTGAATTCAAAGGGACGGCCGTGATCGGCGCCAAGAAAGAATGGCCCAGCTGGACCCCGACCCAGGACATGATCCGACGTGAGCCTGAGAATTACGCCCAATGGGCCGATGGCATGCCCGGTGGCCCGAAGAACCCGCTGGGCGCGCGCGCGCTGTACCTGTTCCAGAACGGCGCCGACACCTTCTTCCGCATCCACGGCACGACCGTGCCACGCTCGATCGGAACTTCCGTGTCAAACGGCTGCATCCGCATGATCAACGAGCATGTGACGCATCTGTATGACCGGACCGCGATCGGCACCAAGGTTATCGTCGTCTGACACCGGGACGACTGATCAGAACAGGGGCCGCCCGATTGGGTGGCCCTTTTTTGTTGCGCGCACCGCGTCCTTTACTGGCGACATTACGCGAACGCCTGCCCAAAACAGGGCGCGCACCGGGCGTAAGCTTTTCCGATAACGTTCAGTCGGTCACGATGGCGCCTCAGCCCCCCAGCGCAAGCTGTTTGCCCCAAACGCCCGCACCATCGCGATACCACTGCCGCAACAGCGCCCGTTCCTCGGGTTCGATGAACGACAGGTTGGCGGGCGGCATCGCATGGGTGACGGCAGCCTGCAGATAGATCTCTTTCGCAGCCGCCGCGATCTGCAAATCAGTTTCTAGATGCACAGCCTTCGGGGCACGGTGCAGCCCGTCCCAGGACGGTTCGGCCGCGTGACACATCGAACAGCGCCCCTGCACGATATTGCGCGCATCCTCCCAGCTGTCGACCTGCATAAACGCTGTTTCCGAGGCTGTTGGCGCGCGATCCTCCTCCTCTGCCATCGGCGCGGTCGATAACCACATGATTGCAAGGAACAAAGCTGCCGTCACGAACCACGTCCAATGCGGGTTCCCCTTCTTTGCGTGATGCGTGTTGAACCAGTGCCGGATCGTCACACCCATCAGAAACACCAGACTGGCGATGATCCAGTTGAAGTCGGTCGCAAAGGCCAGCGGGTAATGCGTGGACAGCATCAGGAAGATGACCGGCAGCGTCAGATAGTTGTTGTGGGTCGAACGTAGCTTGGCGATCTTGCCGTATTTGGCATCCGGTTCCCGCCCCGCCTGCAGGTCCGCCACGACGATCCTCTGGTTCGGCATTATGATGAAAAAGACGTTTGCGGACATGATCGTCGCGGTGAAGGCACCCAGGTGCAACAGCGCCGCGCGCCCGGTGAAGACCTGCGTGTAACCCCATGACATCACGGTCAAAAGAACGAACAGCAGAACCATCAGAGTTGTCGGGCTTTCACCCAGCGGCGACTTGCAAAGGAAATCATAGATGATCCAGCCGACAGCCAAAGAGCCTGCGGAAATCAGGATCGCCTGCCACAGTGCCAGATCGGCAACCGCAGGGTCGATCAGGAACATCTCGGCACCGACCCAGTACACCACCGCCAGCATCGCCGCCCCGGATAACCAGGTGGCATAGCTTTCCCATTTGAACCAGGTCAGATGCTCGGGCATGGCTTCGGGCGCGACGAGGTATTTCTGGATGTGGTAGAACCCACCCCCGTGAACCTGCCATTCCTCGCCATCTGCCGGGCCGGGGATGGACCGGTTCAGGCCAAGATCCAATGCGATGAAATAGAACGACGACCCGATCCAGGCGATCGCCGTGATGACGTGGATCCAGCGAACCGCAAAGGCCAGCCATTCCCACATGATTGCAAGGTCCTGCATTTTTTGTCCCAGCCTCCCGCGCTTGTCTAAGTCCGTTTGCCGAACGATCTCAAAAACTTCCAAACAGACCCGATCGCAGCCAATCCTCCTGCGACTGAACCAATTATCACTAGCAGAGCGTACATTCTGCCGAAACGCGCTTCTGTCCCGTGAACAAACCGATGCGACATCAGCTTGACCCACGGATATTCCACGCAGCGCCTCGTTCGTTCCGTGGTTGGTGTGGCTCCGGTCACTTCACGCACACGCCAACCGTCGCAAAACCCGTCATCAACATAGATCACTTGACCAAAGTTCAGCGTCTGAGGCGCCGGCTCCTCAGACCGCAAATTCTCATCATCCATGAGAAATAGAATGGCCAGTATTACGGTAACCAGAACGATCGTAGCGGCACCGAAACGAGCCAAACGCATCAGCTGCCCCGATACGTCGAATAACCGAACGGCGAAAGCAGCAGCGGCACGTGGTAGTGGTCGGCCTCGGACATGCCGAAACGGATCGGGATCTCGGACAGGAAACGGGGATCTTCGGGCGGTGTTCCAACCTTGTTGAGGTAGTCAGCGCAGTTGAAGAACAGCTCGTAAGTGCCTGTCTCAAATTTATCTTCCGGCAGAATCGGCACGTCCGTCCGGCCATCGGCATTTGTCACCGCTTCACCGATCTTCCGGTGGCTGTTGCCCGTGACCCGGTAGAGCGTGATCGTAATCCCCTCGGCTGGGCAGCCGTTCGCCGTGTCCAGCACGTGGGTGGTAAGATAACCGGTCATGGACGCCTCCGCTTTGCACATCTAAGAAAGGGCTATCACCCCATGGGGGCGCGTCAAGATGGATAGATACATGCGTTACGACAGAGATTTTCGCGGCCACGGGCCAAATTCAACCGATCCGAAGTGGCCAAATGGCGCGAAGATCGCCGTGCAATTCGTTGTAAATTATGAAGAAGGTGGCGAAAACTCCATTGCCCATGGCGATGCTGCGTCCGAGGCTTTTTTGTCCGAAATCGTCGGCGCCGCCGCCTGGCCCGGTCAGCGCCACTGGAACATGGAGACGATCTATGACTTCGGCGCGCGCGCCGGTTTCTGGCGTTTGCACCGGATGTTCACCACTGCCGGGATTCGCCCGACGGTCTTTGCCGTCGCGACGGCGCTGGCGCGCGGGCCGGAACAGGTTGCCGCGATGAAGGCAGCAGAGTGGGAGATTGCGACCCACGGGCTTAAGTGGATCGAATACAAGGATTTTTCCGAAGCGGACGAACGCGACCACATTGCGAAAGCCATCGCGCTGCACACCGAAGTCGTCGGGGAACGCCCGCGCGGGTTCTACCAAGGCCGTGCCTCGACGAACACCGTCCGCCTGGGGGCCGAGGCGGGGTTTGATTACCTGGCAGACAGTTACGCGGATGAGCTTCCGTATTGGATTAACTTTGGCGATCAACCCGCTCTGATCGTTCCCTATACGCTGGACGCCAACGATATGCGCTTTGCCACGCCGCAGGGGTTCAACTCGGGCGATCAGTTCTATGCCTACCTCAAGGACAGCTTTGATGTGCTCTATGCCGAAGGACAGGCCGGATCGGCCAAGATGATGTCCATCGGCCTGCATTGCCGCCTGGCCGGGCGACCAGGTCGGGCTGCGGCGGTGCAACGGTTCATCGACTATGCGCTGGGCCACGCCGACGTCTGGTTCCCGACCCGGCTTGAGGTTGCGGACCACTGGCGCGCAACCCACCCCTATCAGCCCCAATCCAGCCCGTCCCAAATGGATAAGGATGCCTTCGTCGCTGCCTATGGCGGCATCTTCGAACACTCGCCCTGGGTTGCCGAACGGGCCCATGCGCTAGAACTCGGCCCGGCCCATGACAGCGCGACGGGCCTGCACAACGTCCTCTGCCGGGCATTCCGAACCGCGAATCAGGGCGAACGTCTGGGCGTCCTGACCGCCCATCCGGATCTTGCTGGCAAACTGGCGGCGGCAAAAAGGCTGACGGATGAATCCACCTCGGAACAGGCCAGCGCCGGCCTTGATGCGCTGACGGCGGACGAACACGCCACCTTTACCCGCCTCAACACCGCCTACACAGAAAAGTTCGGCTTCCCCTTCATCATTGCCGTGCGCGACCACGACAAGGCGGGCATCCTCGCCGCATTCGAGCGCCGTATCAACAACACCCGCGACACCGAATTCGCCGAGGCTTGCCGACAGGTCGAACGCATTGCCGAGTTCCGTCTGATGGACCTGCTGCCGTGACGAAGATCGCCATCGAGCCGCTGACGTCAAAGGCGTTCGCGCCCTTTGGCGACATCCTGCAAGCCACTGGCGAGCCTACGAAAATCATCAATCAGGGCAAATGTGGGCGCTGGCATGATCTGGCAACGCTCGACTTTGCGGAAGGGCGCGCCGGGATCAGTCTGTTCCGGGCAGTTGCGCGCGCCGTGCCCTTTGCGCAGGACCTGGTCGAGCGGCATCCGGAAGGCTCTCAGGCGTTCGTGCCCATGTCGGAACATCCCTGGCTGGTGATCGTCGCCGAAGACATCGGCGGACAGCCCGGTCGCCCCAGCGCGTTCGAGGTTCCGCCCCACACCGGGATCAATTTCCACCGGGGCACCTGGCACGGCGTCCTGACCCCGCTGCATGCGCCGGGCCTGTTTGCGGTTATCGACCGGATCGGTACAGGCGACAATCTGGAAGAATTTTACTTCCCAAAGCCCTATATAGTCGGCTAGTTTTCGCCGACAACGAGATGTTGGCACGCGACCTATTCGTGTAGCCGCACAAAAACCTGGCCGCTTTGCGGGCACAACCAAAGGGACAGACATGGCCGACGCATCGATCGGAACGCCAGAGCAGCTGCGCGATCCAAACTATACACCTCCAATGGGACAGGCGATCCCGCTGGGCATCCAGCATGTGCTGGCAATGTTCGTTTCCAACGTTACACCGGCGATCATCATCGCGGGTGTCGCGGGCTTTGGATTTGGTTCACCCGATGTCGGCACGCTGATCTACATGATCCAGATGTCGATGTTCTTTGCGGGCATCGCCACATTGATCCAGACCATCGGCATCGGCCCGGTCGGGGCCAAGCTGCCCATCGTTCAGGGCACGTCCTTCGCTTTCCTGCCGGTGATGATCCCGGCCATGGTGGGGGCTGGCACCGCCGGGCTTGCCGGGCTGATGGGCGGCGTCATCATTGGCGGCATCTTCCACTTCATCATCGGCTTGTTCATCAAGCGTATCCGCTTTGCGCTGCCGCCGCTGATCACCGGGCTGATCGTGCTGATGATCGGTCTGGCGCTGATCAAGGTCGGTATTGAATACGCCGCAGGCGGTGCCGGAGACTTCAACCGCAGCAAGGAAACATGGGGCGGCATCGGAAACTGGACGCAGGCGCTGGTGGTGATCGTGGTGACCCTTGGCATCAAGTTCTATGCCAAAGGCTTCCTCTCTGTCGCAGCCGTCCTGATCGGTCTGATCGCCGGTTACATCCTGGCCTTCGTGATGGGCGATGTCAGCTTTGGCAGCATCGGCAACGCTTCGTGGTTTGCCCTGCCCCAGCCCTTCGCCTTCGGCTTCGAAATCAACGGAGCCATCGTCATCGGTATGTGCCTGATGGCCTTCATCTCGGCCATTGAAACGGTCGGCGACACCTCGGGCATCACCAAGGGTGGCGCGGACCGTGAAGCAACGGATGAAGAGGTTCAGGGTGCAACCTTCGCAGACGGCGTCGGAACAGCCGTCGCCGGCATCTTCGGCGGCCTGCCCAACACCTCGTTCAGCCAGAACGTCGGTCTGATCGCCATGACCGGCGTGATGAGCCGTCATGTGGTCACCATTGGGGCGTTGTTCCTGATCGGGGCCGGGCTGGTTCCCAAAGTCGGGGCGATCGTCAATACGATCCCGATCCAGGTTCTGGGCGGCGGCGTCATCGTCATGTTCGGCATGGTCGCAGCGGCAGGCATCAACATGCTGTCGGACGTGAACTGGAACCGGCGCAACATGATCATCTTCGCGATCTCGCTGTCGATCGGCCTTGGGCTGCAACAGGTGCCGGACGCGATGGCCTTCCTTGGGACCACGATGAAGATCCTGCTGACCTCGGGCCTGCTGCCCGCAGCGGTCATCGCGATCGTGCTGAACCTGATCCTGCCGGAGGAGCTTGACTGACAAAACGTCAAAGCACTGAAAACACCAAAGGCCCCCGGACACCGGGGGTTTTTTTTCATGCGCCAACTTGTGCAGGGCCAAGCCCGTCTGACGCAGTCAGGCGCCAGCCCCCCATTGTGCACGGAACCAAAGCGGGGATACTGTTGAAGAAGTCGATGTTTTGGTCGGCGCGTTGTTGAGCGAGAGGCGGCCGCGCGCCGTTTTCTTTCACGTTGGCACTGTTGCTGGCACCAACTTCGCCAGTTTCCGGAGGTTTTGAGCTGTTGCTGCGAGTTGGAACTGTTCGGTTGCGCCTTTGGGTCCTCGAAGCCGCATCATCTGCACGCCGATGTATCGTTTCAGGTGGGCAAAGAGCATTTCAACCTTCCGCCTTTGGATGAACGACGTCATGTAGGCATCTGTTTTTCGGATATCGCGAGCGACGTCTCGGGCGGCTTCGTGAACGGACCGCATAAGGCGTCTGCCGTCGTCCTTCGGACAGCATTGCGACTTCAGAGGGCATGCGTCGCAATCGTGCTTTGAGGCTCGGTATCTGATGAACCCGTCTTTGCTGCCATTGGGCTTTCGCGGTTTTGAGAAGTTCCGCCGATATGTTTGCAAGGCTTTGCCGGTCGGGCAAGTATAGCTGTCGGTCGCCGGGTCGTAGACAAAGTCTTCGCGTGAGAATGTGCCGTCAGTTCGTTTTGACTTATCCCAGACCGGAATGTGGGGTTCGATTTGACGTTCGTCCACAAGCCAGCCCAACATCTCGGCTGATCCGTAACCCGTATCACCCACAAGCTTGTCAGGTTTGATGCCAAACCGCTCATGTACACGATCGATCATCTCCCTTGCTGCCCGCGCCTCTGCAGGCCGGATCGGAGCCGTCGGCTCGACGTCCACGATGACTGCATTATCCAAATCGACCATATAGTTAGTGGAATAGGCAAAGTAGGCGGCTCCCCCGTCAGCCCCAGTCCAACGCGCTGCTGGATCAGCCGGTGAGATGTATTTGGGGACGACCTTGGTCGCAGCACCGAAGGCCACATCATCCAGCGTCTCGAGATATTCGTCGACGGCACGGGACGTCAGATCTGCTGGCAGTCCGTCTTTGCTTTCAACGCCGCGCGTCTGGTTTGCATTCGCGGGGATCAGACTGGCATCAACACCAAAGCTGTGGCCGCCAACCAGCCCCTCATCCATGCAGCGCTGCAAAACGACCTCGAACAAATGTCGGAACAAACCGCTCTCGCGGAAACGGCCATGCCGGTTCTTAGAGAATGTCGAATGGTCGGGCACTGGATCAGCCAAATCAAGCTTACAAAACCAACGATACGCCAGATTGACATGAACCTCTTCGCAAAGCCGTCGCTCGGAACGGATGCCCTGACAATAGCCCAACAACAGCATGCGGATCATCAGTTCAGGATCAATCGAAGGGCGGCCATTGGCACTGTAGTATGAAGCGAGCAAGGGGCGCACACCTGTCAGATCAAGGAAGCGATCAATTCCCCGGACGGGATGATCCTTCGGCACAAAACTCTCGATCGAGAACTCATAGAACAGCGCGCCTTGCGCAACTTGCCTTGGACCCATCATCGCCGAACCCTCCACCCTCAAAACAAGTGAATCAGAGCGTGCGCGGCCAATCAACGGACTTTTTCAACAGTATCCGGGGCCGCCGAGAATTCGTCAGCCCGCGCCGCGCCAAAGGCGGCCCGTCCTAAATCTCTGAATCGCCACAGGAATTACCTGCGCCAGCCCGCCGGTCCGCCGCGCGCCCTGCTAAGGACGGGCGTTCATCTTCGGGCATCGTTGCGGATCAAATGGATGATGCTTCAGCCCTGCCAAACGCACGGCTGCAGTGGCGTCGTCCTACGTGACCGCCCTAAGCTGCCTTCTTTTGCAGCTTGTCCATGATCCCGCGATAGCCACCTTCGGACATGAAGGCGTCCTCTTCCGGGCTGGAGTTGCGGCCCAAAGCGGCGTTCCGGAACGGAAAACGCCCGAACATGCGAATGATCTCACGGTGGGCGCGGGCGTGATCAATGTTGTCGGCCCCGGTTTTTGGCATGCGCGTCTTCACCAGACGCACGGCACGGTCCTGATCGGACAGGCATTCGGAATGCATCAGCGGCATATAGAAAAACTGGCGCGCCGGTTCGTCGATCCGCATATCCCATTCCCGCTTGATCGCCATCTTCGCCGCCGAACGCGCGGCCCGGTCGGTCGCGAACGACAACCCAGACCCGCGATGCATGTTGCGCGAAAACTGATCGGTTATGATGATATATGCCAGCGTCCCCGCCGCATGCGTCAGCCAAAGCGACAAACCGCCATCAGCAGCACGCTGCCAGGTGTCCAAAAATTTGTCGCGGATATCAGCGTCCAGATCGTCCCCGCCTGCATACCACGCCGGGGGGCCTTTCTCGTCCAGCCAATAAGCCAGAACCTCGTCAGGGGTAGTCATACGACATGCTCCGTCGTTGTCAGTTACGTTTCCCGCCAGACGAGTCGAAGCGTTGCAAATCCGCTAAGACTTGGCAACAGGGTCTGGTTCGATTTCGTCAATTCTTTCTTCCTCTAGCGCGGTCTCGATATCAAATTCCTGTGCCAGCTCAACCGCAAGTGGAGTCGCACTTGGCAGAACCGGCGTATAGCTTGCGGTCTCATCAATCGGGGTGGAGGGGCGCTGTGTCATCCGCCACAGCGAATACGCCGCAAGCGCAGCCATCAGGATGCCAAGGAACACCCAGAAGCCGACCGGCCCCACCTGCCCCATCATCCAGCCGACGATCAACGGGCCCGAAATCGCGCCGACCCCGTTGATGAACACCATCCCGCCCGAGGCCGCGGCCATGTCTTCGTGTTCCAGATAATCGTTGGTATAGGCGATCAGCAGCGCATACAGCGGATTGGCCAGCCCGCCGATAAAGAATGCCGCAACCAGCAGCACCGGGAAGAACCCGCCCAAAAATGCACCCAGGATCGACACGACGATCCCCGCAACCGCCGTCAGCGCAATCAGCTGCCTGCGATCCATCCGGTCCGACATCCAGCCGATCGGATATTGCAACACCAGCCCGCCGATGTAAATCGCCGCCACAAAGGTCGAAATCTGCGTGACGCTCAGACCCGCAAGCGAGCCATAGACCGCAGACATCCCGAACTGCGTTGAAAACACACCGCCCATCAGGAACATGCCGACACACCCGGTCGGAGAGACCTGCCAAAGCTGCCGCAATGTCATCGGCTTGGTGGTGTCGAACGCGGGCGTCGGATTGATGCTCAGCAGGATCGGCATGAAGCTGAGTGACACCAGGATCGACGGGATGATGAACAGCTCATACCCCGATGGATCGCCCAGCGTGATGATCGCCTGCGCGATGGTGATCCCGGCCATCTGCACGATCATATAAGCCGACAGCGCCTTGCCGCGATTGTCATTGGTCGTCGCATTGTTCAGCCAGCTTTCCGCCGTCACATAGACGCCCGAAAAGCAGAAACCGAAGATGATGCGCAGAAAGCTCCATGCGGCCGGATCGGCCAGCATCGGATACAGCACCAGAATCGCCGAGATGGTCGAGCCGAGCGCCGCAAAAACCCGCACATGCCCGACACGGCGGATCATCAGCGGGGCAACCCGCGATCCGCCAAGGAACCCGACGAAATAGGACGACATTATGACCGACAGCTCGATCGTCGTGAACCCTTCGATCGCGCCGCGCAAGCCCAGCAATGTGCCTTGCAGGCCGTTGCCCATCATCAGCAAAAGCATGCCAAGCAAAAGTGCCCAAGCGCTGCCGAGTACCTGAAACATGGCCCGAATTCCTTAGTCGAATGCTTACGCGCCTAACGCGAAAAACGACTCAGCGCTCGGTCAGACGCGACGCCTTTGGTCGCATTTGGAAGCCGGGGCAAGGGGCATTTTGGGCTGATTGTGTTGAAAAACTCCGAAATCAGAGCGTCGCGGATTTCTTGCGAAAACCTATGAAGCGAAATAGTCGGAAAGCTTTGACCACGAGACAGCGCATGGCTGCGCGTGAGCGCATGTAGGCGATTTGGGCCGACCCCCGCGCCAAAAATTTAGGATCGGGCTGCATGGAAAGAAAAATCATCGTTCAGGCCCTAAAACGGAGTTTTTCAACACAATCGGCTGATCCGGGTCCGGCCATATCCGATAATTTTTATGGCAACGATCCCCGGGGGTTACCCGACAAAATCAGGCGGCAGGAAGTCGCTGTTCCACCAGGGTCGCCCAATAGGAACAGCCGTGCGGGATCGCCTCGTCGTTAAAGTTGTATTCCGGGTGGTGCACGCCGGCGCCCGGGCCGTTGCCAACCTCGATATAGGCACCGGGTCGAACCTCCAGCATGCAGGCGAAATCCTCCCCGCCCATGGTGATTTTTGCATCTGTATCGCAATCCCCGGAAACCGCGCGCGCAGCAGCAGCGGCATAATCGGTTTCGGTTTCAGAATTGACCATCGCTGGGTATTTTCGCGTATAGGCAACCTCGGCAGTTGCACCAAAGGCCTGCGCCGTTGACCGCGCGATCTGACCCAGCCGCGCCTCGGCCAGATCGCGGGTTGCGGGCGTCATGGTACGAACGGTTCCCCGCAACGTGACGGTCTGCGCGATGACGTTGTAAGCGTCGTTGTCGGGTTCGAACGCGGTGATCGACACGACACATTTGTCGTCGGGGTGGAGGTTGCGCGCAACAATGCTCTGCAAGGCAACCACAATATGCGAGGCGACAAGGATCGGGTCGATCACCTCATGCGGTTTCGCGGCATGACCGCCCTGCCCCGTGACCGTAATGTCGAAGATATCAGCCGAGGCATAGAACGCGCCGGGGCGAATGCGGAACGCGCCGATGTCCAGGTTTGGCTGGTTATGCATGCCATAGACCTCGTCGATGGCGAAACGGTCGAACACCCCCTCGTCCACCATCAACTGCCCACCACCGCCGCCTTCTTCGGCGGGCTGGAAGATCACCGCGACGGTGCCGTCGAAGTTGCCCGTCTCGGCCAGGTATTTCGCCGCCCCCAGCAACATCGCGGTATGACCGTCATGGCCGCAGGCATGCATCGCGCCGGGGGTTTTGCTGGCATAGGGCACGCCCGTTGCCTCTTCTATCGGCAGCGCGTCCATATCCGCACGCAGGCCCACTGTGCGGCCCGAAGTGTCGGCCTTGCCCCGGATGATCCCCACAACCCCGGTGCGCGCGATGCCGGTCACCACCTCGTCACACCCAAATTCACGCAGCTTGTCTGCGACGATGGCTGCGGTGCGGTGCGTTTCGAACAGGATCTCAGGATGTTCGTGCAGATCGCGCCGCCATTCGGTGATTTCGGGCAGCAGGTCAGCGAAGCGGTTTTTGATGGGCATGGCGGGTCCTGAGAATATGTGAATTCGGCATCGCGGTCGACGATTATTGCGCTGCCAAACTGCCTTCGCCGCCTCCAATGTACAAGCCGTGCACTTGCCAGCCCGTGGGTTGGCGAACCAACAGTCGTGCGGGGCACTTGGATGGCTGCGTGATCCCGTCAAATCTGAAGGAAGCGCTTACCTCACCCATCGCCAACCCGCCCGGACGGGCTGGCGAGTGCACGGCGGCTGCGCCTTGATTCCGTGCACATGACTGTAAATCACAACTGTAGTTATATTCCGTCTAATCAGTTGTGCGCTCAGCCCTATTCACACAAATACTCCACAACTTTCGCCGCAAACCTCTGCCCCGCTTCGAATTCAGCGACCTCGATGAACTCATCCGCCTGATGCGCCTGGGCGATGTCGCCGGGGCCACAGACCACGGCGGAATACCCGCGTTCCTGAAATTGCCCGGCCTCGGTCCCATAGCTGACCACATGCGTCCCGTTATCCCCGGTCAGACGCCGCGCAAGGCGTTCGGCAGCCCCGTCATCCTCGGGCACGAGGGCCGGGATCTGAAAGCGTTTCCTCGCCGTGATCGACGCCTCCGGGCGGACCGCTTTCATGCCTGCCTCCACCTCGGCGACCTTGTCGAGCAATGCGGCTTTCCAAGCCTCAAGATCCTCGCCCGGCACACAGCGGAAATCGAACCCGAAATGGCAATCGCCAGCGGTGATGTTATGCGCGGTGCCGCCGGAAATCTGGCCGGTGTGCAGCGTGGTCCAGGGTGGGTCGAATATTGCATCCATGGGCGCCGCTGTCTTGGCCCGGTTCGCCGCGTTTTGCTGGTTGCCCCAATCAATGATCTTGGCGGCCTCCATGATCGCGTTGACGCCTGTGTTCATAAGCGACGAATGCACTTCGAACCCTTTGATATGCACCAGAAACCCGGCCCCACCCTTGTGGCCAGTGACGACCTGCATGGTCGAAGGCTCACCAATAATGGCGCATTCGGCACGCGGCAGGTGCTTGACCATCTCGTCGATCATCGGCGGCGCGCCGGTGCAGCCGACCTCCTCATCATAGCTGAGTGCGATCTGAAGCGGGCGCTTCACGCCGCGTTCCAGTGCCAGCGGCACAGCGGCCAGTGCGATGGCATCGAAGCCCTTCATGTCACAGGTGCCGCGACCATAAAGCTTGCCGTCTTTTTCAGTCACAACAAAGGGATCGGTGCTCCAATCCTGCCCGTCGACAGGCACAACATCAGTATGGCCGGAAAAGACGACCCCCCCGTCAACCACCGGCCCGACATTGGCATAAAGCGCCGCTTTGGTGCCTTCCGGATTATACACCCGCGTCGCCTGGACCCCGAATCCCATCAGGTACGATTCCACCCAGTCGATCAGATCCAGGTTGCTGTCGCGGCTGACCGTCGGAAAACTCACCAGTTTTTCGAGAATCTCGCGCGCAGATAGTTGCTGACCCATCGGTCCCCCTGCCAATTTAATTGCGCGAAACCTGAGCCTTCGGACCGATATGGTCAAGGCCGTGCAAATCACGCTCAAGTTTCGTCACGTCAACGAGTTAGATGTTGCCGGAACTTTTTAATTTGCTACGGTGCCTGCCAACCGAAGCCGCAGACGCATCGGAAAAAGACAATAATCGCCTGGGGAGGCACCCGTATGCCCGATGGGGCAACGCCCGTTCTGGACGTTCACAATTTGAAAACCGTGTTCCGCACCCGCGGGGGTGAGGTTCATGCCGTAAACTCGGTCAGTTTCGAACTCAGCCCCGGAGAATTGCTGGGCGTCGTCGGCGAAAGCGGGTCGGGAAAATCCGTCACCATGATGTCGCTGATCGGCCTGCTGCCCTCGCCCCCGGCCGAGGTGCGCAATGGCACCGTGACGTTCAACGGTCAGGATCTGCTGAAAACGGACGCCGAGACGTTGCGCGACATCCGTGGCGGCGATATCGGCTTCATCTTTCAGGACCCGATGACCAGCCTCAACCCGGTCTTCACCGTCGGTTTCCAGATCATGGAGCCGCTGAAAAAGCACATGGGCCTGAAGAAGGCAGCGGCGCGCAAACGGGCGGCCGAATTGCTGGACCTGGTCGGCATCCCGGATGCGACACGCCGCCTGAAGGATTATCCGCACCAGTTTTCCGGCGGCATGCGTCAGCGGGTAATGATTGCCATCGCGCTGGCCTGCGACCCCAAAGTGCTGATCGCGGATGAGCCGACGACCGCGCTGGACGTGACCATTCAGGCGCAGATCCTCGAACTGGTGAAAGAGCTTCGCCAGAAACTTGGCATGGCGATCGTCTGGATCACCCATGATCTGGGCGTGATCGCGGGCATCGCTGACCGCGTGTTGGTGATGTACGGCGGTCAGGTGGTCGAACACGCCCCGGTGAAAGAGCTGTTTGGCAATCCGCAACACCCCTACACCCGAATGCTGCTGGAAACCGTGCCAAGCGTGCGCGGCGAACGCGCCAGCCGCCTTCAGGTCATCCAGGGCCAGCCGCCGATCCTTGGCGCCGCGCCCGTGGCCTGCCCCTTCCGCGACCGCTGCCCGCAACGGTTCGACCGTTGCAACAGCGAAAATCCGCTGCGACGCGATGTTGGTCAGCGCCACGATGTCGCCTGTCACTGGGATTTCTCGACAGGAGCACCGCTGAATGCTTGACGCCGTGCCCGCCCGCAAACTGGTCGAGGTTGATAACCTCAAAATGCATTTCCCGATCCATGGCGGGATTTTGCGGCGGCAGGTCGGGGCGGTCAAAGCGGTCGACGGGGTGACCTTCGACATATTCGAGGGCGAAACGCTGGGCCTTGTGGGCGAATCCGGCTGCGGCAAGTCGACCTGCGGGCGCGCGATCCTGCGCCTTTATGAACTGACCGATGGGGTGGTGAAGATCGACGGCGCAAATATCGCCGACGCGTCGAACGAAGAACTGCGCCGCCTGCGTCCGACCATGCAGATGGTGTTCCAGGACCCGCAAGCCAGCCTCAACCCGCGCATGACCGTGGCCGCCATCATTGGTGAGCCGCTGATGGAGCATTCGGGCAAGTCCAAGGCGGATCGACTGGAACGTGTCTATGACCTGATGGACGCTGTCGGATTGAACCGTGATTTCGCCGACCGCTATCCGCATGAGTTTTCCGGTGGTCAGCGTCAGCGCATCGGGATCGCCCGCGCGCTGGCCCTGAACCCCAAGTTCATCGTCTGCGACGAACCGATTGCGGCACTCGACGTGTCCATTCAAGCGCAAGTGGTGAACCTGCTGGAGGACTTGCAGGAAAAACTGGGCCTGACCTATCTGTTCATCAGCCACGACCTGTCGATGGTGCGCCATATCGCCGACCGTGTGGCGGTGATGTACCTGGGCAAAGTGGTCGAGCTTGCGCCGCGTGACGCGCTCTACTCCGACCCCCTGCACCCCTATACCGAGGCGCTGCTGTCCGCCGTCCCCGAACCCGATCCCAGCCTTGAGGCGAAGGTTGAGCGGATTATTCTGCAAGGCGACGTGCCCAGCCCGGCAAACCCGCCAAAAGGCTGCAATTTTTCGACGCGATGCCCCAAGGTCATGGACATCTGCCGCCAGATCGACCCCGATTTTCGCGAAATCCATCCGGGCCGCTATGCGGCATGCCATCTGTACAACCAGACAACCAACAAGACCGCCCCCGAAACGGCGGCTGCGACTGAGGCAACCCAGAGCGACCAACTAGGAGAACCAAAATGAAACTCAAATATGCCCTTCTGGGCGCAGCCGCGATGACCGCCATCGCACCTGCTGCGTTCGCGGCGTCCCACGCGGGCGAACGCGGACGTGACGGTGAGTTGAAGATTATCTACTGGCAAGCGCCGTCAATCATGAACCCGTATCTGTCGGGCGGCACCAAAGAGCTGGAAGCAGCCTCGCTGGTGATTGAGCCTTTGGCGCGCTACGACCAAGACGGCAATATCGTGCCATGGCTGGTCGACGAAGTGCCAACCGTCGCAAACGGTGGCGTATCGGAAGACCTGAAAACCATCACCTGGAAGCTGAGCGAAGGCCTGTTGTGGTCTGACGGCACTGCGGTCACTTCGGCTGATGTCAAATTCAGCTGGGAATACTGCACCACCGAGGGTGGCGGCTGCGCGCAGTCTGAAAAATACCTCGACGTTGTGTCGGTTGACACGCCGGACGATCTGACCGCTGTGGTGACCTTCGGCATCGCCAAGCCGTTCCCATACGGTCCGTTCGTCGGTGCCCAGGCCCCGATCATTCAGGCGGCGCAGTTTGCCGATTGCCTGGGTGCCAAAGCGCCGGAATGCACCGAGGAGAACTTCAATCCGATCGGCACCGGTCCTTTCACCGTGACCGAATTCCGTCCCAATGACGTGATCACGCTGGCCGCGAATGAAAACTACCGCGATCCCAGCAAGCCGGCATTTGCGACGGTGACCTTCAAAGGGGGTGGCGACGCTGCTGCTGCTGGTCGTGCGGTTCTGGAAACTGGCGAGTTTGACTATGCCTGGAACCTGCAGCTTGCACCGGAAGTTCTGACCCAGATGGAAGCTGCCGGTAAGGGCAAGAACATCGTCTCGTTCGGCACCTCGGTTGAACGGATCATGGTCAACCTGACGGACGTGAACCCGGATCTGGGTGATGAGCGTGGCACTGCCGCACATCCGCATCCATTCCTGACCGACAAGAGCGTCCGCCAGGCACTGTCGATGGCAATCGACCGTGAGTTGCTGGTCGAGGTTGGTTATGGTGACTTTGGCCGACTAACCTGTAACGTTCTGCCAGCCCCGGCTGTCTTTGCCTCTGCTGCCAACGATGCCTGCCTCACTCAGGACATCGAAGGTGCCAAGGCATTGCTGGAAAGCAATGGCTGGGTCGCAGGTTCTGACGGGATCCGCGAAAAAGACGGCGTTCGTCTGTCGGTCCTGTACCAGACGTCGACCAATGCCGTGCGCCAGGATTTCCAGGCGCTGATCAAGCAGTGGTGGAGCGAGATCGGTGTTGAAACCGAATTGCGCAACATCGACGCATCGGTGTTCTTCGGCTCGGACCCCGGTTCGCCGGATACGTTCCAGAAGTTCTTTGCCGACATCGAAATGTACACCAACAACTTCGATGGCACGGATCCAGAGGCCTATATGGCCAACTGGTCCTGTGATCAGGCACCACGGCCGGAAACCCAGTGGCAGGGCAACAACATGCCGCGCTTCTGTTCGGCCGAATATGACGCCCTGGTTGCCGAGATGGCGACCACCGGCGACATCGCAGAACGGGCACGCCTGGCAAAAGCAATGAACGACATGCTGATGCAGGAATACGTGATTATTCCGCTGGTGCACCGTGGTCGTAACGCCGCCCACGGAAACACCCTTGGCGGCGTCATCATGAACGTCTGGGATTCCGAGATCTGGAACGCTGCCGATTGGCACCGGGTCGAAATGTAATCCGATAAACTGAACCTCTGCGGCCCCTGCCATTCCCGGCGGGGGCCGCTTCCCTGAAACCGGACCATAAACGAGGCGTCGATGCTGAATTTCACGATCAGACGACTTCTGCTTTCTGTCCCGGTGCTGATTTTCATCTCGCTGGTCATCTTCATGCTGCTGGAACTGGCCCCCGGTGACCCGATGGCCAACGTCCCGCTGACCGTACCGCCCGAAGTGAAAGAGCGGATGCGCGAGGCGCTTGGCCTGGGCGAACCCTGGCACATCCGCTTCGTGAAATGGATGATCCAGTTTTTCTGGGTCGAGCCGCAGAACCTGATCGACCACATGTTCGGCACGACCTTCGCCGAGGGCAAGCTGCGTGTGATCAGCTGGCAGACCCGCAGCCCGGTGATGGACATCGTCGTGCAGCGCATTCCCCAGACGCTGTGGGTTGTCGGCATGTCCTATGTGATCGGGGTTCTTATTGCGCTGCCGATCGGCGTCATCTCGGCCTACAAGCAATATTCGATCTTCGACCAGATCGGCACCTTCGTCAGCATGATCGGCTTTTCGGTCCCGACCTTCTTTACTGGCGTGCTGCTGATCGTCATATTCTCGGTCAATCTGGGCTGGTTCCCGTCGATCTATGACACGACGCATGTGGTCAACGACTGGGGCAGCTTCGTGTTCCAGATGAAGCAGATGATCATGCCGGTCTTGGTGCTGGCGCTGTTCAACGCCGCACAAATCAGCCGTTTCATGCGCGCCAGCATGCTGGACAACCTCAACCAGGATTATGTGCGCACCGCGCGCGCCAAGGGCATGACCGAAAAGGTCGTGGTGCTGATGCATGTGCTCAGAAACTCGATGATCCCGGTCGTCACCGTCATCGCGCTGGGCGTGCCGCAGGTCTTCGGCGGGGCCATCATTACCGAGCAGGTGTTCAAGGTGAACGGCCTTGGCCAACTGCTGATCACCGCCATTCAGGCCAACGACCTGCCGATGGTGCAAACACTGACCTTCATCTTCGCCGTGCTGATCGTACTGTTCAATCTGATTGCCGATGTCCTCTACGGCGTTCTCGACCCGAGGATCCGCTATGACTGATCCGGCCATCGACATCCCCCCCACCACGCCCGAAACACTGGCCGAGGCCCCGGTCCAGGCCCGCCGAACGGCCCGCAACCAATGGTGGGACGTCTGGGATCAATTCCGCACACATCGCGGCGCTCTGCTGGGCCTCGCCTGCTTTCTGCTGATTGTCGCACTTGTGGTGCTGGGGCCGTTCCTGTGGTCGCTGGATGCGACATTCATCGACATTCGCGCCAAGAACACACGCCACATTGTCGCCTGTTTTGGCCAGGATTGGAGTGCGATCCTGAGCTGTTTTGCGAACCCGTCCGAGGCTGAGGGGCTCAAGGTCAGCTGGGCACATCCACTGGGCACCGATCAACTGGGCCGCGATATCCTGGCGCGCATGATCTCTGGCGGGCAGGTCAGTCTGGCGGTGGGGATGACGGCCATGGCGCTGGCGCTGATCGTGGGCACCGGAATCGGTGTCATGGCGGGATACTTCAAACGCCTCGACGGGCTGCTGATGCGGTTCACCGACCTGTTCCTGGCCCTGCCGCTGCTGCCGCTGCTGCTGGTCATCATCATGCTGTTTCGCGACCCGCTGCGCGCCGCCTTTGGCCCGGCCGAGGGGATATTCATCCTGATCGTCTTCGTCATCGGCATCACCAGCTGGATGCAAACCGCCCGCATCGTGCGCGGCGACGTGCTGGCGCTGAAAGAGCGCGAGTTCGTTTTGGCCGCCCGCTCCATCGGCACCCCAAGCCGCCGCATGGTGACCCGCCACATCCTGCCCAACGTGATGAGCCCGATCATGGTCTCGGCCACCCTCGGGATCGCCAACGCGATCATCACCGAAAGCGCGCTCAGTTTCCTTGGCCTTGGTTTCCCAAGCGATTTCCCGACCTGGGGTCGCCTGCTGTTCGACGGCACCGACTACCTACAGCAGTATCCCGAACGTGTCGTCTGGCCGGGCGTGTTCATCTCGCTCGCCGTGCTCAGCGTGAATTACATCGGCGACGGATTGCGCGACGCGCTGGATCCCAGGATCCGGGGGCGGTAACGCGCAAGCGTCCAGCCGGGGATCTGACCGCCTGAATACTCCGCACCAGTTGGGAAGTGGCACGCCACGAAAGACCGACACCCCACCCCGTGCACGGAATCAGAACTGCAACCGCATTCCCCCTTGCCGCCCCTTGCCCGCGCGCATATCCCAACCTCATGACCCAACATGACCGCCTGCTTATCATCGACTTCGGCAGCCAGGTAACGCAGCTGATCGCGCGCCGCCTGCGAGAGTTGAATGTCTATTGCGAAATCCATCCCTACCAGGCTGTGACCGACGCCTTCCTGTCTGACTTCGCGCCCAAGGCCGTTATCCTGTCAGGCGGTCCGTGCAGCGTGATTGACGAAGGCTCCCCGCGTCCACCCGAAAGCGTCTTCGCCCTTGGCGTTCCGGTCCTTGGCATATGCTATGGCCAGCAGGTGATGATGCAGATGCTGGGCGGCCAGGTCGAACGCGGCGCCGGAACTGCCGAGTTTGGCCGCGCCTATGTCGCGCCCTCGGTCAACCACCTGGGCCTTCTGGAAGGTTGGTTCGCCGACGACACCGACCGCGAACAAGTCTGGATGAGCCACGGCGACCACGTCTCAAAAATCGCCCCGGGGTTCGAGGTTTTCGCCACCTCCCCCAACGCGCCCTATGCTGTCGTCGCCGACCCAGCCCGCAATTTCTTTGCTGTCCAGTTCCACCCCGAGGTGCACCACACCCCGAACGGTGCGAAACTCTATGAGAATTTCATCCGCCTTGCAGGCTTCACCGGCGACTGGACCATGGGCGCCTACCGGGCCGAGGCTATCGCGAAAATCCGCGAACAGGTCGGTGACGCCAAGGTGATCTGCGGGCTGTCGGGCGGTGTGGATTCCTCGGTCGCCGCCGTCCTGATCCACGAAGCCATCGGCGATCAGTTGACCTGCGTGTTCGTTGACCACGGGCTGCTCAGACAGGGTGAGGTGGACGAGGTCGTCGGCATGTTCCGCGACACCTACAACATCCCGTTGATCCACGCGGACGAGCAGGAGTTGTTTCTGTCAGAACTCGACGGCCAATCCGACCCCGAAACCAAACGCAAGATCATTGGCCGCCTGTTCATCGACGTGTTCCAGAAACACGCAGGCGAAGTGGGCGGCGCAAAGTTCCTCGCCCAGGGCACGCTCTACCCCGACGTGATCGAAAGCGTCAGCTTTTCCGGCGGGCCATCCGTCACGATCAAAAGCCACCACAACGTCGGCGGCCTGCCCGAAAAGATGGGTCTGAAGCTGGTCGAACCCCTGCGAGAGCTGTTCAAGGACGAGGTGCGCGCCCTGGGCCGCGAACTGGGCCTGCCCGCCAGCTTTATCGGCCGCCACCCTTTCCCCGGCCCCGGCCTTGCCATCCGCTGCCCCGGAGAGATCACGCGCGAGAAACTCAACATCCTGCGCCGCGCCGATGCCGTCTATATCGACCAGATCCGCAAACACGGTCTATATGACGAGATCTGGCAAGCCTTCGTCGCCATCCTGCCGGTCCGCACCGTTGGCGTCATGGGCGACGGGCGCACCTATGATTTCGCCTGCGCCCTGCGCGCCGTCACCTCGGTCGACGGGATGACGGCGGATGTCTATCCGTTCACGCACGACTTCCTGATGGAAACCTCAACCCGCATCGTGGCCGAGGTTCCGGGCATCAACCGCGTGACCTATGACATCACGTCAAAACCGCCGGGCACGATCGAATGGGAATGACGCGCGCGGATGCCCACTGACCAAAACCCCGTTCGGGCGGCGTTCTGGATGATCGGGGCGATTGTCTCGTTTTCGTCCATGGCCGTCGCCGGGCGGGCGATTGCGCCGGAACTCGATACGTTCGAGCTGATGATGTACCGATCCTTCATCGGGCTGGCGATCGTGCTTGCGGTGGGCGGCTGGGTCGGGACGCTAGGGCAGATTTCGACCCGGCATTTCGGGCTTCACCTGATCCGCAACATCGGCCATTTCACAGGCCAGAACCTGTGGTTCTTTGCGATCACACTTATCCCGCTGGCGCAGGTTTTTGCGCTGGAATTCACCGGCCCGCTTTGGGCAACGCTTCTGGCCGTGTTCATTCTGGGCGAGCGGATCACCGGCTTTCGCGCCGCCACTCTGATTGCCGGATTTGTCGGTATTCTGATCGTGACCCGTCCCTGGATTAACCCCATCGGCTGGGGTGTCATCGCCGGCGCGCTGGCCGCGGTGGGTTTCGCGATCTCTATGGTGCTTACCCGGCTGCTGGCGCGCAGCATCAGCATCACCACGATCCTGTTCTGGCTGACCGCAATGCAGGCCACCTTTGGCGTGATCACGGCAGGCTTTGATGGCGATATTGCCTGGCCATCGGCCCTGATATGGCCCTGGGTGGTGCTGGTCGCGCTTGGCGGATTGCTGGCGCATTTCTGCCTGACGCGCGCCCTGTCACTGGCCCCTGCCGCCGTTGTCATGCCGGTCGATTTCGCCCGCTTGCCGGTCATCGCGCTGATCGGCGTGTGGCTTTACAACGAATCGCTCGACCCGATGGTGCTAATTGGCGCGGCCATCATATTCGGCGCGAACTACCTAAATATCTGGCGCGAGGCCCGATCTGTGCCAAATAAGTGACGGTCCGGCCCCGATCTGCCCCCGTGACGTGAAGGTTACATTTGTGCAAGTCGCGCAGCGCCGTAACCTGATGTCTTAAACGAGCGGTTTCACAGGATATCGAGTAATGAACATGTTCAGAACTGCAGCGACAGTGTTTGTTGCAACTGCAACCGTTGCCAATGCGGGCGGATTGGACCGCAGCGGGCAAAGCCTGGCGGTGCTGTTCGAACAGGGTCGATATGCGAAACTTTCGTTCGGCGGTGTTGACCCGAACGTCTCGGGCGTTGCCGGTCCGCTGCTTGGGCCGGGTGCCGGGTTTGAATCCGGTTCAGTCTCACCCCATTTTGCGAATTTCGGCGCTGCCTATAAGGCGGACCTGAACGAAACGCTGTCCTATGCGCTGATCTATGATCAGCCTTTCGGCGCAGCGGTGGATTATTCAGATGCCTCGCCCTTCTATTTTGCGGCCGACGCCGTGGCCGAGTTTTCGTCGCAGGCCCTGACCGGGGTGCTGCAATACAATCTGCCATCCAACATCAGCGTCTTCGGCGGCCTGCGCCTGCAAGAGGTCGAGGCAACGGCCAACATTCCGTTTATAGACCCGGTGTTCGGTTATGATGTCGTCGGCTCACCGGACTGGGGCGTCGGTTATGTCGTCGGCGCGGCCTATGAAAAGCCCGAGATCGCGCTGCGTGTCGCGCTGACCTATAATTCCGAGGTCGAGCATTCGCTGGACACGGTCGAAATGTCGCCGCTTGATGCCGGGGCGCCGCGGTCGTCGCAGACCGAAATCATCACGCCACGCTCGCTAAAGCGTTTCGACATTAACCTGAGACATATCCGGCGGCCTTAAAGTAGTTCCAGCATTCTACTGGGTCGTAGAGATCGCAGATTGCTCCGATTGCTTCGAAGACCTGGGTAAAGGACCTGGCCCCGATCCGTCGCAAATGGGCTTTCAGTTTAGAGAAGGCCTGCTCGATGGGATTCAGGTCGGGCGAGTACGGTGGCAGGTAAAGGAACCAGCAGCCGTGATTGCGTAAAGCCTGCGTCGCCTCCTTATTCCGGTGGGTTGCCAGGTTGTCGAGAATGACGACAGTGCCGGGGTTGATCTCGGGGACCAGCACTTCGCGGATGTAGGCCGCGAAGGCGGGGCCATCTATCGCTCCCTTGATGACCCAAGGTGCGATCAGCGCGCCTTGGGTCAGGCCCGCGATCAAGGTTTGGGTTCCCCAGCTTCCGAAGGGCGCATCCATCGTCAGGCGCTTACCGCGCTTGGCTCTGCCGCGTAGGCGCGTGAGGTTTGTCTTCACTGCGGTTTCGTCAATAAAGACAACGCGCTCAGGAAAGGTCGCAATGGCTGGCGAGCGGTATCTGAACCAGTCGGCCCGTTGCTGCCTTACCTTGGCGCGGCGGCGCTCGGTTGCGACCAGCGACTTTTTTTGTACGTGAAGCCGAGCCGGGACAGAAGGTTGGCGATGGAGGAGTGATGCACCCGCACACCCTCTGCATCGGCCAGCGCATTACGCAACTCAAAGAGCGTGATGTCAGGGTCTTGTGCGATCAACTCCTCAAAGAATTCCCGATGCGGAGCCAGCTTTCCCTTGCCGCGCGGCGGTCCCTGCCGGGCAGGTTCCGCATGACCCTTCATCCTCACCTGACGCGCCCACCGCGCGCCTGTGGCAGGCGACAGCTTCAACCGCAACGCCGCCGCGCGCCCGCTCAACCCTTCTTCAATGTATCTCTGAAACCGTATCCGAAGCGCAGATGGCAAAGGTGCTGACATGATCCATCCTCCCAAACAGGATGAATCACAGATCAGGTCTCAAGGGAATCCCTCGCGATTCAGGTTCAAGCCGAAACGCTTTAGCGCTTCGGCCAATGCCGAGGGCGGCAATGTCGCCAGCGCCGCAGGTGCGGCTGCCAACGCCGCCGACGCCGCAGTCAGTGACGCGCAGGCACTTGTGGGCGAAACCATTGCGACGGCGGATGCCGCTGTTGCAGGCACCATCCGCTCGGTGAGCGCCGCACCAAACGGCATGATTGATGTGCGCCTCAGCGTGAACGGCGGGCTGGGCGTTGACCCGCGCACCGTGACCCTGCGGATGTCGGCGGATGCCGCGGCCTCAGGCTCAATCACGCTGCCGATGACGGCGGCGGAATTCGTCTCGCGACTGGAAGCCTCGGCCGGCTGACGCCACCGCAGTAGTCGTGACGCCGCGCGCCCCACCCCCAGGGGCGCGCGGAACCTGTATGTTCGCCTGGTACGCAGGCAGGTGCCTGCGGCAATGGCACCCTTTTCCAGCGCGACGCCTTCGCCTAGAAGACGCACGACGGGCGGGGGGACGCGATGCAGGAACCAGAAATCACTGACGAGCTGATTGCCGCACATGGGCTGAAGCACGACGAATACGCCGAGATCATTCGGCTGCTGAACCGGGAACCGACGTTCACGGAGCTCGGCATTTTTTCGGCCATGTGGAACGAGCATTGTTCCTATAAATCCTCGAAAAAATGGCTGCGAACGCTGCCGACCGAAGGGCCGCAGGTGATTTGCGGACCCGGCGAAAACGCCGGCGTCGTCGACATCGGAGACGGGCAAGCCGTTGTTTTCAAAATGGAAAGCCACAACCACCCGAGCTATATCGAACCCTATCAGGGCGCGGCCACAGGTGTTGGCGGCATTCTGCGCGATGTCTTCACGATGGGCGCGCGCCCCATTGCGGCGATCAACTCGCTGTCGTTCGGGCGGCCCGAGCATCCCAAGACCCGGTCTCTGGTGGCGGGTGTCGTGGAAGGCGTCGGCGGGTATGGCAATGCCTTCGGGGTGCCGACGGTTGGCGGAGAGGTTCGGTTTGATGCCTCTTATGACGGCAATTGTCTGGTCAACGCCTTTGCCGCCGGATTGGCCGATGCAGATGCGATCTTCTATTCCGCCGCTTCTGGCGTGGGCCGTCCCGTCGTCTATCTGGGCGCAAAGACAGGGCGCGACGGGGTCGGCGGTGCCACAATGGCCAGTGCGGAATTCGACGACACCATCGAGGACAAGCGCCCAACCGTTCAGGTCGGCGACCCGTTCACCGAAAAGCGCCTGCTGGAGGCTTGTCTGGAGCTGATGCAGACCGGCGCGGTCGTTTCAATTCAGGACATGGGGGCGGCGGGGCTGACCTGTTCTGCGGTCGAAATGGGCGACAAGGGCGGCTTGGGCGTGCGGCTGACCCTCGACGCGGTGCCGGTGCGTGAAGAGAATATGACCGCCTATGAAATGATGCTGTCGGAATCCCAGGAACGGATGCTGATGGTGCTGGACCCCGACAAGGAAGACATCGCGCGGGCAGTGTTCGACAAATGGGACCTCGATTTCGCGGTCGTTGGCGAAACCATTGCCGAGGATCGCTTTCTGATCGTCCACGGCGACACCGTCATGGCCGATCTGCCGCTGTCAAAACTCGCCTCGACCGCGCCGGAATATGACCGCAAATGGGTCGAAACCCCGGCCCCGGCAGCGTTGGGGGATGTGCCCGCGATTGACCCGGTTGATGCGCTGCGCACGCTGGTCGGATCGCCGAATTACGCCGCCAAGCAGTGGGTCTGGGACCAATACGACAGTCAGGTGATGGCCGACACGCTGCGCACCCCCGGTCAGGGCGCCGGGATCGTGCGGGTGCATGGCACCGACAAGGCGCTGGCCTTCACCTCGGACGTGACGCCGCGCTATGTGGTGGCGAATCCCGAGGTTGGCGGCGCGCAGGCCGTGGTCGAGGCTTATCGCAACCTCTCAGCAGTGGGTGCCAAGCCTCTGGCATCGACGGATAATCTGAACTTCGGAAATCCGGAAAAACCACAGATCATGGGCCAGTTGGTCGGCGCGATCAAAGGCATCGGTGCGGGTTGCGCGGCGCTGGATATGCCGATCGTGTCGGGCAATGTCAGCCTTTATAACGAAACCGACGGCACCGGCATTCTGCCGACCCCGACGATCGGGGCCGTGGGCCTGATCGGGGCTGGTGAAGCGCCGATTGGCGGCACGGCGCAGGCCGGGCAGATGGTGCTGCTGGTTGGAGAAACCGTCGGCCACCTGGGCTGTTCCGCACTGCTGGCCGAAGCCTGGGGGCGGCGCGACGGTGCGCCACCGCCGGTTGATCTGACGGCCGAGCGACGCAACGGAGAGTTTGTGCGCAACAATCGAGGCTGGATTGGCGGCGCGACCGACCTGTCCGATGGCGGATTGGCATTGGCCGCTTTCGAAATGGCCGAAGCCTCAGGGATCGGCGTCGCCCTGGACGCCGCCGACATCCCGACCTTGTTTGGCGAAGATCAGGCGCGTTACCTGCTGGCCTGTGATTTCGACGCGGCCGAGGCGCTGATGGCGGCTGCCGCGCAGGCCAGGGTGCCGATCGCTTGCGTTGGCAGGTTCGGCGGTGACGCCGTCACCTTTGGACGCAGCAGCGCGCCGCTGTCCGAACTGGCGGCCCTGTACCGAAGCGCGTTTGCCGACGCTGTGGCCTGATGCTGCGGCACGCAACCTCGGGCGACATCCCTGCCCTGATGGAATTGCAGAGTGCGCCGGGCATGCTGGACGGTTTCAACCCCGTCAGCGCCGACAGCTATGACAAGATGATCGCCCATGCGGAACGCGCCCTGTTGGTCTGGGACATCGGCGGCGCCATCTGCGGCATGGCGATGCTGGCATTGGAAACGCGCCGCCACTTCTTTGCCGAGTTGCGCAAATTCGGAACCTTCCCCACCGGCCAGGGCCTGGGATCGGCGTTCGCACAGTCCGTTCTTGACGAGATGTTCAACAAATTCGGGATGTTCCGGGTCGAAACTGAAGTCTACTCCGGCAACGCGCGCGCAATTGCGTTTTACCGCCGACTTGGCTTCGTCGAAGAAGGCTGCCTGCGTCAGGCCGTGCGCAGCCATGCGGGCGAACGGGTCGATCTGATCCGAATGGCCTGCCTGTTCAGCGAACGGAACCTTGCCGAAGACGGCCAACGCCCCTAAATCTGAACCATTGAGGAGACCCGCCCATGGCCATGGCCGCCCGCGATATCGAAGACCTGCTGCGCGAAACCTTCCCGGACGCACAGATCACCATCACCGACCTGGCGGGTGACGGCAACCACTATGCCGCCGAGGTGGTCGACGAAAGCTTTCGCGGCCAGAACCGGGTCCAGCAACAGCGCGCCGTCTATGCCGCGATGAAAGGCAAGATGGATGGCTCCAACGGAGAGCTTCACGCGCTGGCGCTGACAACAAAGGTGCCTGAGTGATCTGGGGGTTATTGATACTCTCTCGACTAGGGGGCAGCGATAAGCGGGGATGATTGACGATCTGCCAACCTCGGCGCTGCTGCGATTGTGGAACCTTTTCGGGCATGCAATCGAAACGCTGCGAATTGTGTTTTGCACATCGCCGCAATTGTTGAAATACGGACCCAGATACTGGCGGATTGAACGCTCAATGCGCCGCCGCGACTGGAAACGGAGACAGACATGACAACCGAAGCACAGATCAAAGAGACCGTGACCAGCAACGACGTTGTGTTGTTCATGAAGGGCACCAAGGAAATGCCGCAATGCGGGTTCTCGTCCCGCGTGGCGGGTGTTCTGAACTACATGGACGTTCAGTTTGCCGATGTGAATGTTCTGGCGGATGAGGCGTTGCGCCAGGGCATCAAGGATTATTCAGACTGGCCCACCGTCCCACAGCTTTACGTCAAGGGCGAATTCATCGGCGGCTGCGACATCATCACCGAGATGACCCTGTCGGGTGAACTGGACCAGATGTTCGACGACAAGGGTGTCGCCTATAACAAGGACGCCGCCGACAAGATCCGCGAAAGCAACAGCTGAGCGTCACCCCGTACCAGCACAACAAAGCGTCGCAACCAATCCGGGCCGGTCGTCGTCTCAGCTGCGCTTTTGCCCGTCTTTTCGCCGAAAATACTCCGGGGTGGTCTGGAGGGGCTGGCCCCTCCAGCTATCGCTCGCAGCCACGTACCGCGCGATTTTACATCGCGCGCGCCGACCGTTTTCGACGTGAAATGCAGCGTCCGCGTTACACAGGGATCGGAAGCAGCCTTCCTGAAGGTTGCTATTGTGCGGCGCGTGCCTCGATCGCTTCGGCAAGCTCTTCGGTCCGCGCCGCAATCTGCGACAGGCCAGAGACGACTTCGGGCGGCACCACGGGCACTTCCACTTGTTCGGGCTCTTGCTCGGCCAGGCCGCGCAGGTTTTCAAGCTCGGCCTCCTGCTCGCCCAGGCGCGCTTCGGCCTGGCGCAGCTGTTCGTCCATGCCGGCGGTTTTGTCAGCCAGCATCAGCCCGGCCATCAGCAACATGCGGCTTTCAGGCATCCGGCCGATCTGGCTGGCCAGAACCGAGGCTTCGCCGTCCAGCAACTGGGCGGCGGATTCCAGATAGTGTTCTTCACCTTCCTGGCAGGCGACTTCGAATTCGCGGCCGCCGATGATGATCTGAATTTCGGGCATCAGGCGGTATCTCCGATCAGGGATGAAAGTTCTTCCATGACCGCGTCCATTTCGGCGCGGTCTGCTTCGCGGGCTTTCTTAAGCTCGGCAATCTCGGCGTCGCGCGCCTCCAGCGCGGCCCGCAGTTCGGCATCGTCGTCTGCTGACCCGGCGCCGTCGCTCAGCCGGCCGATCTGCGCATCACGCGCTCCGATCACCGCGCGCAGGCGTTCCTGTTCGCCGTCCAGCGCAATAAGCGCTTCCCGCATCTGACCGCTTTCACGTTCATGCGCTGCCAGTTTGCCCTTCAGTTCGCCAAGTTCATCGCTGCGTTCCGAACTTTCGGTCCGAAGATGCTCTAACTCGGCCTCACGAGATGCAAGAATTGTCTGCAATTCCCCGCCCTTACCATCCTTATCTTCGATCTCTGCGGTAAGGCGCGACAATTCCCCGTCGCGTGTGGCCAGACGTTCGGTCAACGATACAACGCTGGCTTCGCGGGATTCGAGGTCTTGGGCCATGCGGACCATTTTCTCTTCGCGCGCCTGGATTTCATCATGCGCCTGGATCAGCTTTTCATCGCGCGTGTCGATGCGCTTTTGCAGCTTGGCCAGCTGATTGTCGCGGTTGTCGATCTCGGCGCGAAGCTCTCCGGCGATGTTTTCCTGCTGCTGAAGCTCTTTCTGCATGGTCACGAGTTCTTCACGCAGCGCGCCGGACCCGGCATCCTGTTGCGCCGCCGAATCGCGCAGCGCCGACATGTCGCCTTTCACGGCATCAATCGCATCTTCCCGCTTGGCGATGACGCCTTTCAGGCGCTCCACCTCGGTATCGAACATCTTTTTCTGACGTTCCAATTCTTCCTGCAGGTCATCGACACGGCTGTCTTGCGACCCGCGCATGTCACGCAGGCGGTTCTCAAGCTCTTCCTTGGCGGCGCGTTCACCTTCCAGCGCCGCCTCCAGCTGACGCATGGCAGAACCATCGACTGTGTGAAGTCCTTGCTTGATCCGGTCCAGTGCCGCCGTGATGCGGCCCTCGAGCGCCAGGATATCGTCCATCTGTGCTGTCCCCACAATTTTGCCCCCCGCTTTTGCACCGAGTTGCGAATCGTGTGCAACCGGGGTTTTGGCGATTTTATCGCAGTACGCCGGGATTGCAGCCCCTGTTGGCGAACAAAGGCTTATGAGGCGCGCTTGATCTCACCCATTGGCCTGCTATCAAGCCCCAAAAGCCACCCCGACCAAAGGAAGTGCCCCGCAATGGACATAGAGACCCTCAGAAAGACGCACCCGGACCACTGGATGCGCGCAGCGGCGATTCGTGCGCTGACCCTCGACGCGGTCGCGGTCGCGAATTCCGGGCATTCCGGGATGCCGATGGGCATGGCCGATGTGGCTACGGTGCTGTTCGAAAAACATCTGAAATTTGACGCCGCCGGACCGGACTGGCCCGACCGGGATCGGTTTATTCTGAGTGCGGGGCACGGCTCGATGCTGCTCTATTCGCTGCTGCATCTGACGGGCTATGGCGAAATGCCGATCCAGCAGATCCGGGATTTCCGCCAATGGGGCGCGCGCACTGCCGGGCACCCGGAATTTGGCCATGCGTCGGGGATCGAAACCACCACCGGGCCGCTGGGTCAGGGCATCGCGAACGCCGTCGGTTTCGCCATGGCGGAAGAGGTTTTGCGCGCCCGATATGGCAAGAAAGTCGTGGATCACCACACATATTGCATCGCCGGTGATGGCTGCCTGATGGAAGGCATCAGCCACGAGGCCATCGCCCTGGCGGGCATGCAGAAACTGGGCAAGCTGATCGTTCTGTTCGACGACAATGGCATCACGATTGACGGTAACGTCGCACTCTCTGACATCACCGATCAGCAGAAACGTTTTGCCGCCGCGGGCTGGCATGTCGAAGCCTGCGACGGCCACGATCCGGAAGATATCGACCGGGCCATTACCGCGGCCAAGGGTGCTGGAAAACCATCGATGATTGCGTGCAAGACGCATATCGCGCTGGGGTCTGCGGCGCAGGATACCGGCAAGGGCCACGGCGCGCTGACCGACCCCAAGGTCGTGCAGGATACCAAGGACGCCTATGGCTGGACGGCAGGCCCCTACGAGGTGCCGGATGACATCAAATCCTGGTGGGAAACCATCGGCGCGCGCGGTGCCGAGGCACGCGCCGCGTGGCAGGACCGCCACGATGCCCTGTCGCCGGGCCGTCAGCGGGAATTCGCCAGAACCCTGTCGGGGGAAGCGCCAAAGCGCCTGTCGGGCACGATCCGGGCACTGAAAAAGCAGGCCAGTGAGAATCGCCCGAAGGTCGCAACGCGCAAATCCAGCGAAATGGTGCTGGAGGTTGTGAACCCGATCATGCCCGAAACCGTCGGCGGCTCGGCCGATCTGACGGGGTCAAACAATACCAAGACCTCGGATCTGGGCGTGTTTGACCCGAACAACCGCAAGGGGCGCTATCTGCATTACGGTGTGCGCGAACATGGCATGGCAGCAGCGAAGAACGGGATGGCGCTGCACGGCCAGATCCGCGCCTATGGCGGTACGTTCATGTGCTTCACGGATTATGCGCGCGGGGCGATGCGGCTGTCATCGCTGATGGGCGTGCCGGTGGTCTATGTGATGACGCATGATTCCATTGGCCTGGGCGAGGATGGGCCGACGCACCAGCCGGTCGAACATCTGGCAATGCTGCGCGCAACACCGAACATGAACGTCTTCCGCCCCGCCGACACCGTGGAAACGGCCGAGGCATGGGAGCTGGCGCTGACCGCGCAGGACACGCCTTCGGTTCTGGCCCTGTCGCGCCAAAGCCTGCCGACCGTTCGCGTCGCCCACAAGACCCGCAACCTGACGGCGCAGGGCGCCTATGTGCTGGCGGAATCCGAAGGCAAGCGGCAGGCCATTCTGATGGCGACCGGGTCCGAGGTTTCGGTCGCGCTGGAGGCGCGGGACATGTTGCAGGCACAAGGCATCGGCACCCGCGTCGTGTCTGTTCCCTGCATGGAGCTGTTCGCCCAGCAGGATGAGACCATTCGCCGCCGGGTTCTGCCCGCAGGCGCTGTGCGGGTCGCGATCGAGGCTGGCGTTCAGCAAGGCTGGGATCGCTGGCTGCTGGGTGAGCGCGGGCGCGAGGCCAAGGCCGGTTTTGTCGGGATGGAAGGCTTCGGCGCTTCGGCCCCGTCAGACGTGCTGTTCGAGAAGTTCGGGATCACCGCCGAAGCGGTAACGCAGAAGGTGACCGGGTTGCTGTAAGCCCCGGTCACGCCAGGGTTTTCTGTGATCCAGAAGGCCGCGCCGGTTTCATCGCGGCGCGGCCTTTCGCGTTTTGGCAGCTCAGTTGCCGAAAGTCGCTCGGGTGCGGTACTTGCGCACCAGCTTGCGTTTCAGTTGCAGCGCCACCATGCGCGGCAAGCCAGTGCCGTTGGTATAGGCAACGCCGGGGCGCGGCGGGGCCTTGTCGATGCTGCCGGCGTCGACCAACGCATCGCAGTCGTCCAGAAAGCCCTCGTATTCATCGGGCGTGCAATGGGGCTTGGTCAGGTAACAGCCGTCGTGCACATCAGAGTAGCATTCGATCTGCGTCCCGCCGCTAGGGACGGCGGTGGCGGGCCCGGCCAGCGTGGCACCAAGGCCGAGGCAAAGAATGGCGGTAAGCGGTTTCATCTGAAGTCCTCCGGTTCGCATTGTGGCAATGGGGTCTTGCAATCGTTGGTCGCGCGGCGCGGCGCGACGGTTCAATCAGCGCAACTGCCACCTGCCCCCGCCCTGCGCGGCCAGCACCAGCAGGCCGCCGGAAATGGCCCAGTTCTTGACGAAGATCGTCATCTGCCAGGGATCGTCCGGAATGAAATGAAACAGGCTGGTCACTGCGCAGTAAGCCGCCAGCGCGGCGGCGGGTCTGAGGGCGACACCCAGGATCAACGCCAGCGCGCCCGCCGCGTTGAAAAGTAGCGCGGGCCAGATCAGCCAGACGGGCCAGCCCTGCATCGCCAGCAAGTCCTGTGCCGGGATGGGGTCGAGCGCTTTCTGCACCGCCCCACCGATAAACAGGGCGGCCAACAGAAAACGCCCCACGAAGGTGATGAAATCGGTCATGGGAACGGATTTAGCCCGCTGCGCTGAAAAGAACAGCGGATTGCGCGGGGGGGTGCACGGGGGGTTCGCAGGGGCAAGGCGCAGGCCCGCACCCCGGCGGGCTTGCGCGAATGTGTCGTTCTCTGTCGGTTCTACCTTTGGGTTTTGAAATGCCCCTTGCGCATCATGAACTGTTTGACCTTGGCAAATTTGCTGCGCTGGTCAGGCGACAATCCGCGCGGGGTGCTAAGCCCGAAGCCTTTGACGGCGGCGGATTTCGCCTCTTCCGCCTCGGCGTCGCAGCCATCGAGGAACGCCTCATATGTTTCCTGGGAGCACGGCGGTTCGCCGTCCTGCGCGTTGAAGCAGCCTTCGTGAACGACGACATAGCATTCGAACTGGGAATCAGGTGCTGCGCGGGTCGGTGCGGTTGCCAAGACGGTCAGGCCAAGGGTTAAGGCGGTGGTCAGAGACAGAAGTTTCATGGGAACGGTCCTTTTCAATCAATCGTTACAGGCACTCTCAGTATGAAATTGGTCGCGTCGGCCGCCCGCTGCGTTCAATCTGACACTGGCCCCATGATGCTGGGGGGCGGATTTTCGCCCGCCCCCGACCCCGCCCTTACTTCGCGTGCTTCTTCAGCAGGAAGTTCTTGGTGGCGACAATGCGCTTTGTTGCCGGTGTGCGCCCACCGGGCATCGCCTTGGCGTCGATGCCACGGCCTGTGTTTTCCACACCGGGGTTGTCGCACCATGCGAGGAAGTCATTGTATTCCTCGGGCGTGCAATTGGGTTCCTGAAGGTAACACTGATCGTGAATGTCGGCGTAACAGCCGAATGTGTCGAAGGCCGCAGCCTGAGTTGGCGCAAGCTGCGATGCCACAAGACCGATTGCTGATACTGCGGGGAGGGTAAACGTCTTCACTGGTAAGTCTCCTTGACTGGTTAAGGCGCCCGCAAAGCTGCGTGCGTGACTGCTTGTCGTGATGACGGTGCGAATGGTTCAAAACTTTCGTTTCGTCCGCTGGCGCAGGCCCGGCGGTCATGGCAAACTTGCCCGAAATCGAAAGGCAGACCCCTGACCAACCGCGTCGCCATATGGCTTGCACTTCTGATCCTGCTTGCGCTGATCCTTGACTATGTCATGGGCTATGGCGCGACCCTGTTTCTGGCCCGCCAATTCCTGGCTTTGATCGAATGGGTCGCCTTCTGGCGATAGCGGCGGTTGCCTTTCCCCCCGGCGTGGCGGTATCGCATTGCCAAGCATCAACGAAGGAGTCTTCCCATGGCCGTCAAAGTCGCCATCAACGGATTTGGCCGTATTGGCCGCAATGTGCTGCGTGCCATCATCGAAAACGGTCGCAAGGATATCGAGGTGGTCGCGATCAACGACCTTGGCCCGGTGGAAACCAATGCGCATCTTCTGCGTTACGACTCGGTTCACGGGCGGTTCCCCGCAACCGTCACCACGACCGAGACGACAATCGACGTGGGCCGTGGCCCGATGGAGGTCTCCGCGATCCGCAACCCCACCGAGCTGCCCTGGGGCCATGTCGATATCGTGCTGGAATGCACCGGCATTTTCACGGCGCGCGACAAGGCAGCGGTGCATCTGGAAAACGGCGCCAGCCGGGTGCTGATCTCGGCCCCCGGAGCGGGTGCGGACAAGACCATCGTATTCGGCGTCAATGACGACACGCTGACGGGTGACGATCTTGTCGTTTCGAACGGGTCCTGCACCACCAACTGTCTGGCCCCGGTTGCGCAGGTTCTGAACAACGAATTCGGGATCACCACCGGCTTCATGACCACGATCCACAGCTATACCGGCGATCAGCCAACGCTGGATACGATGCACAAGGACCTCTATCGCGCGCGCGCAGCGGCGGCGAACATGATCCCGACCTCGACCGGGGCGGCCCGTGCGCTGGGTCTGGTGCTGCCGGAACTTGACGGTATCCTTGATGGTGCCTCCGTGCGGGTGCCGACGCCAAATGTTTCCTGCGTCGATCTGAAGGTGGTGCTGAAGAAATCGGTCACCGTGGACGATGTGAACAACGCGATGAAAGAGGCGTCGGAGGGGCGTCTGAAGGGCGTTCTGGGGTATACCAATGAACCGCTGGTTTCCAGCGACTTCAACCACGATCCCGAAAGCTCGAACTTCGCGAGCGAACAAACCAAAGTGCTGCCGGGCAATTTCGTGCGTATTCTGACCTGGTATGACAATGAATGGGGCTTCTCGAACCGGATGTCCGATACGGCGGTTGCCATGGGCAAACTGATGTAACGGGCGGCGCAGGGTCATCCCCGAAGGGGCGTGATCAGGCGCGAATGATCCGATATTTGACGGCGTCCTGGAATCTTCAGGGCGCCGTTTTCACATCCTGGGGCGAGTGTCTTTTGGTGCGGGCACGGTGTGCGACGGGCCGGATCTTCACGGTAGTGGAGCCTTTGTCATCCCCAGATGCGGCTTTGCACGACCGACCGCGCGCGTCATGCAATCCGAATCGCGCTCAGCCTTCCAGCGCGGCGATCATGTCCACCCGGGTTGCGTGCCGTCCGCCTTCGAAATCGGCGCTCAGGAACGCCTCGACAATATCAAGCGCCAGTCCTTCGCCGATGACGCGCGCACCAAGCGCCAGCATGTTGGCGTCATTGTGCTGGCGGATCATCCGGGCCGAGAACGTGTCGGCGCAGACGCCGTAGCGGATGCCCCGGACCTTGTTCGCCGCCATCATGATCCCCTGCCCGGTGCCGCACAGGATGATGCCCAATTGGCAATCGCCCGAGGCGACACGCCGCGCGGCAGCTTCGCCATGGGCCGGGTAATGTGTGCTTTCGGCGGAGGTTGGGCCGATATCCGCAACCTGCCACCCCAGCGCGGTGCAGTGGGCGGCGATGGCTTGGCGCAGGTCAATTGCGGCGTGGTCGCTCGACAGGACGAGGCGGCGCATCAACCGCTGACCAATTTCGCATGCAGTGCGGCGCGCACGTCCGTTGTCACAAATTTGGACACATCGCCGCCCAGCCGCGCAATCTCTTTCACCAGTTTCGAGGCGATCGCCTGATATTCGGCGTCCGCCATCAGAAACACCGTCTCGATCCCGTCATCCAGCGCGCGGTTCATCCCGACCATCTGGTATTCGTATTCGAAGTCCGCCACAGCGCGCAGGCCGCGCACGATCATGCTGGCCCCGACATCGCGGGCGCAATCGATCAGCAGATTGTCGAACGGGTGTACCTGGCATTCCATCCCGGTCTGAGCGGTGATGCGTTTGCATTCCGCCTGCACCATGGCCACCCGTTCATCCAGGTTGAACAATGGTCCCTTGTCTTCGTTGATCGCCACCCCGATGACCAACCGGTCCACCAGTGTGGATGCGCGGTGAATGATATCGAGGTGCCCAAGCGTGATCGGGTCGAACGTGCCGGGGTATAGGCCGATGCGCATGGGCGTCCCTTTCGGCGCGTTTCAGGTGGGCGTGACGCAACCTGATCGCACCGCGATTTGCAAGCCCTAGTGGCCCATCACCATATCGGCCAGCGCATCGCGTTCCATGGAAAGCTCACTCAGGCGGGCCTTGACCACGTCCCCGATCGAAATAAGCCCGATCATCTTGCCATCTTCGATCACCGGCAGGTGGCGGAAACGCCCGTCTGTCATCTGGGCCAGAACCTCGTCAGCGGTCGAACTGCTGGTACAGCTTTGCAGGTTTCGGGTCATCAGATCGTCCACCGTGTCTGTCAGACAGCCGGTGCCGCGTTTGCCCAACTCGCGCACGATGTCGCGTTCAGACAGGATCCCCAGCGCTTGTTCCCCATCCGGAGAGATGATGACGGCACCGATCTTTTTCGATGACAGCAGGGCCACAGCATCGGGCACACTGGTGCCGGGCGGCAGGGTCAGGACGTTTCCTTCAGGCTTGGCATTCAGAATCTGGCGGACGAGCATGTGGCATTCCTTTCGCGCGGTTCTGCCACCAAGGTCGCCGCCATGCCCGTGTCCTGTCAAGTCACGCGCGATGTGTGGGGTCAGGGGCGGCCCCGACGCCGGCCATTCGGGCGCGATTCCCCGGGCTATCCGGGTCATTCCCGGACCACCCCCGGTCACCCAGGGGCGCAACCTTCTGAAAATTGAACGATTGTGGTATGGTTGCAGACATACAGGCAGCACCCAAAACAACGCGAGAGTATCGCCATGCCCCCACTCAGCCGCTTTCTGACCGCCCTAACGCTTGGGATTCTGCTGGTCCCGACCCTGGCAATCGCCGCCACCGAGCCCCGAAATTTCCAGCCGCCGACCGTGCGCGGTGTGACGCTGAACTGGTGCAAACATCAAAACGGCCCCTGCGGCCAGCCAGCCGCCGATCTATTTTGTACCCAGAACGGATTTGACCGGGCCCAGACATTCCAGCACGACCCCCGCGCCGGGGCGCGCGGCGTGCAATCGGTGATTTTCGGTGACGGGATGCTGTGCAACGGACCGCAGTGCCAAGCCTTCGGGTCGATCCTTTGCGTCAAGCGTGTCGCGGAACCCGCGCCGCAACCGGCCCCCGCCCCGCAACCGGCCCCCGCCCCGCAGCCACAACCGACGCCCAAACCCATTCCAAAGGTGCCTGCGCCGCAACAGGCCGAGACCCCCTCGCCGCAGGCCCCGAAGACCGCGCCCACGACCTCTCCGCGGCCCGCGCCGCGCCCGCTGGTCAGCGTGGTCAGTCCCGGCAGCAAGCCCGCGGACGAACCGTTTGTGCCGATCATTCCGCTGAAATTCTTCGCCAAAGGGGCGGAGCTGTTCTGGTGCCAGACCTCGGGCTGTGATGTCGCCACGGACGCGCCGATGAAGGTAACGCCCGGCAACGCCAAGTCCGAACAGTTTCTGTCCAATCTGACGGCCATTCCCTGGGCCAAGGCGGGCATGTGGCAGGTCAGCGACCGCCCCTTTCCGGCGTTTCAGGGCAACGCCAATGACGCAAAATTCACCGGATTGCTGGACTTTGGCCTGGTGTCCGGCGGTAAGCAGACTTTCCGCGTCGATCTGGACGCGGCGGTGGCAAACTCGCCCTTCGATTACCTGTCGAACGTCTATGTCCGGGTAATCCCGCTGCGCCAATTGATCGGCTCGGATTTCGGCGCGTTGCCCACCAATCCGATTCAGGTGCTGTACGGCGCAAACGAACCGGCCCCGCCTGACTTCACCTTCATCGAATTCGACACCAGCCCTCTGGACCTGTTCGAGGTCGAGATCACGGATTTCAAACTTCCCGATTTCTATGACGAAGGTCGCTGGGGCTGCGTCGTGGTCGCCGGGCACAAATTCGAAGGCGTCAGCCCGTTCATCAGCGACATTCACAAAGACCTGTACCCGATCGGGAAAGACCTGTACCCGATCGGGAAGGAGTTCTGCCCGGCACCATATCGCGGCGAGGGAACCCGCGTCGAAAGCCTGGAAGACTTCGCCAACTGGGCGCTGGACAGCTTTGACTGGCTGGGCGGGGCTTATGAATCGTTGCTGGAACTGGCCAGCGATATCATCATGGATTACACGCCCTTCGGGCTGCAATGCAAAGCGCTGGCCGAACTGGCCAATGAAAGCGATATCGAGGCGTTCTGCGAAGGCGTGGCCGACGTGGCCGTTGCCGCCGGAGCCTCGGCCCTAGGCCTGCCGCCAACGATCCCGAATTACAACGAGTTGATAGACAAGGGCGTCGACTATGCCGTTGAACTGGCGGTCGCGGAAATCGAATCTCGCACCGGCGTGCCCTGCATCGGTCCCTGCGAAGACGCCCTGCGCGCCGGGTTGTCGCATTTCGCTGACGAGTTGAAGCGCACCAGCGATATGCCCGGCTGCGTCGACGAGAAGGAGGCGCATCGCCACGGGTCTGAACCGTTGTGCCTGCCGCCCACGGTCATTGCGCGCCCGGCGCCGGGGGCAGAAACCACCTTGCCCTATGTGCAGGTCAAGGTGACCCGCACCAATGTCGCACCGCGCCCGGAACACCTTTATTGGGACGGGCAATGCGGGCTGAGTATCGCGAACTCTGTCAGCAAGTCATTTCCGGCCCAGCGTTGGTGGATCGGCACCCAGCCAGCGCGTTCGATTGATCTGCCAGCGCAGGATGTGATCGGATCGCTGTATAAGGGCGCGTCCTTCCCGCTGGACGTCGCGATGGCACCCGGCGAAAGCGTGACCATCGCAACGTCGCTGCAAGTGAACTGGTACGGGTTTCCCTGGATGATCAAGGAATGGAACAAGTATCAGACCGCCGGACCGCGTGTGGGCATCTACAAGGCCGACTGGATGGGGCTGTATTTTGGCGGCAAGATGCGGCTTTCGGCCGATTGTGTTGAAAAACTCCGTTTTAGGGCCTGAACGATGATTTTTCTTTCCATGCAGCCCGATCCTAAATTTTTGGCGCGGGGGTCGGCCCAAATCGCCTACATGCGCTCACGCGCAGCCATGCGCTGTCTCGTGGTCAAAGCTTTCCGACTATTTCGCTTCATAGGTTTTCGCAAGAAATCCGCGACGCTCTGATTTCGGAGTTTTTCAACACAATCAGCCAGGGTCAGCAGCATCGGCGGCCTGTCGTGCACCGCGCAGGAGGAGGGCGTTGTGCACAACATCACCCTTCCGACCGAATGGCCCTACTGATGCCTGCGCAATCCGGCGATGCGATGACTTTATGGGCTGCGAGGAACGTTAGATCGCGTGGCTTAACCGCCTGAATTGAAGCCAGTAAGGCGACCGGTTTGCGTTTGGATCACTTCAAATGCCCACCCCTGCCGCATGGAGAGTCAGACCGCGATATTCGCAATCGACACGCCTGCGAAAATAACTAATCTCGCGCAGCATGACACGCCCGCTTGCCCCCGCCCTTGCCGCCACTGACCCGCCCCCTGTGATGGAGGCGCGGCGCTGGCTGGACGGTGCAACTTTTCCGCCCGAACGCCCCCTGCTGAACGTCAGCCAGGCCGCCCCGGTTGACCCGCCGCCCGAACCGCTGCGCGCCGCAATGGCCGACGCGATCCTGACCGATGCGTCCGCGCACCTCTATGGGCCGGTTCTGGGCCTGCCCGATTTGCGCGCAGAGGTCGCCAGCCAATGGTCTGCGGCCTATGGCGGGGACCTGCATGCCGAGAACGTCGCCATAACCTCGGGCTGTAATCAGGCGTTCTGCGCAGCACTTGCGACACTGGCCGCCGCCGGGGACGAGGTGATCCTGCCAACCCCTTGGTATTTCAATCACAAAATGTGGTGCGACATGGCCGGGGTGCGCGCTGTGCCGCTGCCCTGCGGCGCGAATATGGTGCCGGATGCGACCTCTGCCGCCGCGCTGATCAGCGATCGCACCCGCGCGATCGTTCTGGTGACGCCGAACAACCCAACGGGTGCGGAATATCCAGCCGACACGCTGAACGCGTTTCGCGATCTGGCGCGTGCGCATGGTCTAGCGCTGATCGTCGATGAAACCTACCGCGATTTTGACAGCCGCAGCGGCGCGCCGCATGATCTGTTCCGCGATCCCGATTGGGATGACACGCTGATCCAGCTCTATTCCTTCTCCAAGGCGTACCGTCTGACGGGCCACCGGGTCGGGGCGATGGTCGCCTCTCGTGCGCGCTTGGGCGAGGTTGAAAAATTCCTCGACACTGTGGCGATCTGCCCGCCGCAACTGGGCCAGCGTGCAGCGCTTTGGGGGATGCGGAACCTGACGCAATGGCTGGCCGGGGAACGGGCGGAAATCCTGGACCGGCGCGCCGCGATCGCAGAAAATTTCCCACGCCTGTCGGGCTGGACGCTGAAGGGCTGCGGCGCCTATTTCGCCTATGCCGAACACCCGTTTGACGACCGATCCGACGCGCTTGCGAAACGGCTGGTCCGCGACGCGGGCATCTTGGCCCTGCCGGGAACCATGTTTCGCCCCGCCGATGACCCCGCAGGCGCGCGCGAAATGCGCATCGCGTTTGCCAACATCGACCGCGCCGGAATATCGACGCTGATGGACCGGCTTCAATCTGTGACCGGCTGAGGCCTGCGCGGCCTTGCCCCCCTGATCCTGCTGGCTTAGACAGCCCCGTCCCCGGACGACAAAACCACCGCAGAAGGCAGCGCACCGCATGGCAAAATCCGCAGGCAAAAAGGCGAGCAATATCGTCGTCTGGATCATCCTCATTCTGCTGATCGTCGGTCTGGCCGGTTTCAGCGTGACGAACTTTGGCGGCTCGAACCAGGCGGTTGGCAAAGTCGGTGAATCCGAGATCACCGTGAACGACTATGCCCGCGCCTTGCAAAGCGAATTGAACGTGCTGCAATCGCAGACCGGTCAGGTCTTTCCAATGGCTCAGGCACAGGCATTCGGCATCGACCGGCGGGTCTTACAGCGGCTGGTGGCCGACGCTGCCATCGACAACGAGGCCAGCGCCATCGGCCTGTCAGTTGGCGACACCGAAGTGGGTCGCCGGGTGCGCGAAATTCCGGGGTTTCAAGGTCTCGACGGGGCATTCGACCGCACAACCTATGAGGCGCGCCTGCGCCAGAACGGTTCCAGCGTAAGCGAGTTTGAAGACATCATCCGCGCCGAGGCGTCGCGCGCGATCCTACAAAGCGCCGTGCTGGGCGGAGCACAAACGCCCGCGACCTTTACCGACACGTTGTTTTCCTATGCGCGCGAGCGTCGCGATTTCACCTGGGCAAGGCTTGGCGCAGCTGATCTGACCGCCCCCGTTGCCGAACCCTCCGACGCGGATCTTCTGGCACATTACGAGGCGAACCCGGAAGACTATACCAACCCGGAAACCAAACAGCTGACCTATGTGTGGCTGTCGCCGGATATGCTGGTGGATACGATTGCAGCCGACGAAGACGCCCTGCGCGCCATGTATGATGATCGGATCGAAGAGTACGTCCGCCCGGAACGCCGGCTTGTCGAACGTCTGGTCTATCCCGATCAGGGCGCCGCAGACGCGGCTCGCGCCCGGCTGGACGCGGGCGAGGCGGAGTTTGAAGATCTTGTGGCCGAACGCGGCCTGGAACTGGATGACGTCGATTTCGGCGACCCCTCAGAAGACGAACTCGGCAACGCGGGCGCGGTTGTATTCGCACTCGACAATCCTGGTATTGCCGGGCCGGTCGACACCGATCTTGGCCCAGCCCTGTTCCGGGTGAACGCCATCCTGACCGCGCAGGAAACCACGTTCGAGGATGTGCGCCAGGACCTGCTGGACGAATATGCCATCGACACCGCCCGCCGCCAGATCGAGGATGAGGTTGACCCGATCGACGATCTGCTGGCCGGGGGCGCGACGCTGGAAGAACTGGCCGCCGAAGCGAAGATGGAGCTTGGCACACTCGACTGGACGCCCGCGTCCAGCGACGACATCGCCGCCTTTGCCGAATTCCGCGAAGCCGCGGCCGCCGTGCAGGAGGGCGACTTCCCCGAGGTGATCCAGGCCCCCGACGGCAGCCTGTTCGCCCTACGCCTGGACGCCCTGATCCCCCCCACCCTGCGCCCGCTGGATGAGGTGAAAGAACAGGTCATTCAGGATTGGGAAAACGCCGAAACCGAAAAACGCCTGGCAGAGCAGATTGCCAACCTGCCGGTTGCCCCCGCTGTTGATGATCTGCCTGCGATCAACCGGGTTGGCGGTGGCGGTTCTGAAGAATTGGGCGACGCCGGGCCGTTTGGTGCCTCTTCAACCCCCGAAACCGATCTTCTGCGCGATGGTTTCATCGAAGGCGGCAGCACCGCGCTGGTCGAAACCGTCTTTTCGATGGAGGTGCCGGGCGACGTGGTCAGCATCCCTTCGGGCGACGGCACCGTCATTGCGGTGCGTCTGGACGCGATCAAGGAACCCGACGACGCAGACGTCGAGGCGACTGCGCTGAAAGATGGCTTTGCCCGGCAGACGGCGGAATCAATGGCCATCGACATGCTGACGGCCTTCACCAATTCGGTGCAGAACCAGGCCGGCATCACGATCAACCAGCATGCCATCAGCGCTGTTCACGCTCAGTTTCCCTGACCGCCGATGGCCCTGACCCCCAGTTTCGAGGATTTTGAGGCCGCCTGGAAAACCGGCGCGAACCAGTTGGTCTGGACCCGGCTGGCGGCCGACCTCGACACGCCGGTATCGCTGATGCTGAAACTGGCCGAGGCGCGCGCGGACTCGTTCATCCTGGAAAGTGTCACCGGCGGCGAAGTGCGCGGGCGCTATTCGATCATCGGCATGAAACCCGATCTGGTCTGGGAATGTCGCGGCACCGAAAGCCGCATCAACCGGCAGGCCCGGTTCGAACGTGACCAGTGGCAGGATTGCGACGACGACCCCCTGACCGCCCTGCGCGCCCTGATCGCGGAAAGCCGGATCGACATTCCCGAAGGTCTGCCACCTGCCAGCGCGGGCCTGTTCGGATATCTTGGCTATGACATGATCCGGCTGGTTGAACATCTGCCTGATGTGAACCCTGATCCGCTGGGCCTGCCCGATGCGATCATGCTGCGCCCGTCGGTCATTGCGGTGCTGGACGGCGTAAAGGGCGAGGTTATCGTCGTCGCCCCGGCCTGGGCCTCGGGCGGGTTGTCGGCGCGTTCGGCTTATGCGCAGGCCGCGGAACGGGTGATGGACGCGGTGCGCGATCTGGAACGCGCCGCTTTCACCGAAACGCGGGATCTGGGTCAGGCCGCAGCCGAAGCCGCGCCGGTGTCAAATTTTGCCAAACCCGATTACCTGGCCGCTGTGGACAAGGCGCGGGACTATATCCGCGCCGGTGATATCTTTCAGGTGGTCCCGTCCCAACGCTGGGCGCAGGACTTCAGCCTGCCGCCGTTCACGCTCTATCGTTCGTTACGCCGCACGAACCCGTCACCTTTCATGTTCTACTTCAATTTCGGCGGCTTTCAGGTCATCGGGGCCAGCCCCGAGATTCTGGTGCGCACCATGGATGGCGAGGTGACGATCCGCCCCATCGCCGGCACCCGCAAGCGCGGCGCCACCCCGGAAGAAGACCGCGCCCTGGAAGCCGACCTGTTGTCGGATGAAAAAGAGCTGGCCGAACACCTGATGCTGCTGGATCTGGGGCGCAATGATGTGGGCCGGGTGGCAAAAATCGGCACTGTTCACCCGACCGAGGAATTTATCGTCGAACGATACTCTCATGTCATGCACATCGTCAGTAACGTCGTCGGAGAGCTTTCGGAAGACCACGACGCCCTGTCCGCCTTGCTTGCCGGTCTGCCTGCGGGCACCGTTTCGGGCGCACCCAAGGTCAGGGCGATGCAGATCATCGACGAACTGGAGCCCGAAAAGCGCGGCGTTTACGGCGGCGGCGTCGGCTATTTCAGCGCCGGTGGCGATATGGATATGTGTATCGCGCTGCGTACAGCAGTGGTGCAGGACGAGACATTGTACATCCAGGCCGGTGGCGGCGTGGTCTGGGACAGCGACCCCGAGGCGGAGTTTCAGGAAACCGTCAACAAAAGCCAGGCAATCCGCCGCGCCGCGGCCGAGGCCGGGCGCTTTGCCCAAGGGCGCAATCGCTGATCAGCAGTCCGGCGGGCGGGCGAGGCACCCCGTGTAAGTGTGCCATTTATCGGGGGGCGTTTGCCGTCAACTTGCGCAAATGCGCCCACCTCGCCCCCCCCCGCGCACTTCCGGTTCCATTTTGGATAGTCAGGATCGTGCGTTAGCCCAGATAACTCAGCGCCGGGAACACCTCCAACAGCCACCAGCTGAACCGGGTGAATGCCCCGGTCAGCAAAGCGATGCCGACAAGGATCAGCAATGCGCCCATGGCCTTTTCGATCGTTCCCATGTGGCGTTTCAGGCGGTTCATCACGCCCATGGCGCGCTGGATGAACATGGCTGCCAGCAGGAACGGGATGCCCAGGCCAAGCGCATAGACCGCCAATAGGGCAGTGCCGCGCGTGACGTTTTGCTCGCTCGCCGCAAGCGACAGGATCGCGCCCAGTTGCGGCCCGATGCAGGGCGTCCACCCGAAGGCGAAGGCCAGGCCCAGGACATAGGCCCCGAAAGACGATCCGCCCCGGTTGCCTGCATCCAGACGAGCCTCACGATCCAGAAAGCCGATCCGCCAGATCGACAGGAAATGCAGCCCGAAAATGATGATGACCACGCCCGAGGCGCGGGAAAACCAGACCTGATTCTGCAAAAAGAACGCCCCGAACGCCGACGCCGTAAAGCCCAGCAGTAAGAACACCGTCGACAGGCCAAGAACAAAGAACACGGCCGAGGTGATGGCCTTGCGTCGGCCCGACCCTTCGGCCTGCATCTCGTTCAGGCTGATCCCGCCCATATAGGCCAGATAGGGCGGCACGATGGGCAGCACGCATGGGCTGAGGAAACTCAGCAGCCCCGCCACAAGCGCCACCAGCATGGCGGGCAGAAGTGAGGCGTCGATGATTTCTATACCGAACATGATACGGTCCCCGGATTGGCCTGCCCGAGACATATGACAGGGTGGCCGCCGCGTCACTCAACGCATTGTCACGATGCGGTGGCGGTGTTGTAACATCACGACGCCGGGATGTGTTTGGGGGGGTATGGTTCGGCGGTGCCCTGCGATATGGGAATGCAATGGATTATGACGACACCTGCGATGCGATTGGCCTGCTGTGCCCCCTGCCCGTTCTGCGTGCACGCAAACGTCTTGGCGCAATGGCGCCGCGTTCGGTGCTGCGTCTGCAATCGGATGATCCGGCGGCGGTGATTGACGTGCCGCATTTCTGTGCCGAAGCCGGGCATGCCTTGATTGCGACCGTCCCCGAGGGGACGATCAACACCTTCTTCATACGGAAATCCGGCTGAGGGCTTAGCGCCCCAGCGACCACCAGCCCTTGCGCTTGGGTTTGGAGTCGTCGGCGGCAACCTTGGCCACCGGTGCTGCGGCGACTTCGGCGGCTTGTTCCGTGGCGGCCGCATCTGCCGCGTCTGCCGTAACTTCGGGCTCCGCTGCCTTCTTGGCACGGCTGCGGGTCTTGCGCTTGGGCTTCTCGGCCACGTCTGCTTCCGGCGCGGGGGCTTCCGCTTCAGGGGTTTCCGCTGCGGGGGCTTCGGATGGCGCGGCCACAGCGATGTCGCCATCACCCTGGGTTACATCAGCCGCCGCCGCTCCGTTGGCTTTTGGCTTTGCGGCGCGCGACCGGCTGCGTGTCGCCGTGCGCTTCTTGGGCGCTTCGTCAGCGGGCGCATCGCCGCCTTCTGCACCCTCCGCAGCTTCGGCGGGTTTGGCATCGCCGTCGGCTGACTGCGCCGCATCCCCGGCCTGTTGGCGGGCGTTGCTGTCACGGTTGTCATTGCCTGAAGCGTCACCATCCCGGTTCTCGCCCGAGTTGCCACGGCCGCGTCCCCGGCGCCGACGGCGGCGGCGTTTCTTGGGCTGGCCTTCTTCGGCTGACGGTTCATCGGGCGCACCAGGCGCTGCGGAGGCTTCGTCGGCGACCAGGTCGACCGCATCGTCGAAGTCATCCATCAGCGAGGCATCGACCGACACAACCGCCGCGCTGACCGCTTTGACATTGCGCGTTGCGGTCTTGAACTTCTCGACCGAGAAATCCGGGCTGACCAGCGCCGGGTCGCCTTCGATGCGAACGGCCATGCCATAACGGACTTCGATCTGGGCCACATGCTCGCGCTTCTGGTTCATCAGATAGTTGGCGAAGGCGACCGGTGCTTTGACCAGTACCTCGCGCGAACGACGGCGCACGCCTTCTTCTTCAAGCTGGCGCAGGATGGCCAGCGACAGGCTGTCGTCACTGCGCAGCAACCCGGTGCCGTGGCAATGCGAACAGGGCTGGGTTGTCGCCTCGATCATGCCGGGGCGCAGACGCTGGCGCGACATCTCAAGCAGGCCAAAGGCGCTGATCCGGCCCACCTGAATGCGGGCGCGGTCGGTCTTGAGCTTGTCCTTGAAACGCTTTTCGACGGCGGTGTTATTCTTACGCTCGTCCATGTCGATATAGTCGATGACGATCAGCCCGGCGAGGTCACGCAGGCGCAACTGGCGCGCCACTTCGTCCGAAGCTTCCAGGTTGGTCTTGAGCGCGGTCTGCTCAATCGACCCTTCCTTGGTCGCCCTGCCCGAGTTGACGTCAATCGCCACCAGCGCTTCGGTCACCCCAATCACAATATACCCGCCCGAGGGCAGCTGCACCGTCGGGTTGAACATCGCACCCAGGTAGGTTTCGACTTGATAGCGCGCAAACAGCGGCTGCGGATCGGCGTAGAGTTTCACGTTCTTGGCGTGGGACGGCATGATCATCTTCATGAAGTCCTTGGCCATCTTATAGCCTTCGGCCCCTTCGACCAGAACCTCGTCAATCTCACGATTATAGAGGTCGCGGATCGAGCGTTTGATCAGGTTGCCTTCTTCGTAAATCTGCGTCGGCGCCGTCGATTTCAGGGTCAGTTCGCGGATCTGCTCCCACAGGCGTTGCAGGTATTCATAATCGCGTTTGATCTCGGTCCGGGTGCGTTGCGACCCCGCCGTACGAATGATCAGCCCCGCGCCCTTGGGCACGTCAATTTCGCTGGCGATTTCTTTGAGTTTCTTGCGGTCGGGGGCGTTGGTGATCTTGCGGGAAATCCCGCCGCCGCGCGCGGTGTTGGGCATCAGCACGCAGTAGCGACCGGCAAGGCTGAGGTAGGTTGTCAGCGCCGCGCCCTTGTTGCCGCGTTCTTCCTTGACGACCTGAACCAGCAGGATCTGGCGGACCTTGATAACCTCTTGAATCTTGTATTTGCGGGCGCGCTGTCGGCGCGGGGCGCGGACCTCTTCGGTGACGTCATCACCGACGCTTTCGACATTCTCGTCACGGGCGGCGGCATTGACGGGTTCGTCTTCGTCAGGTGCTTCGGTGCCGTCATTTTCGGAGGCATCATCGGCGGTATCGTCTTCTGGTGCAGCCTCGCCTTCCAGATCGACGACGTCCATGCCAGGGATGTCGGCGATGACTTCGGCGGTTTGCGCCTTTGCCATCTCATCCGCTTCGGATTGGGCGTCTGTTGCGGGTGCGACGGCTTCGGCGACGTCATTGCCTTCGGCATTCGTGTCGTCGTTTGCGGGTTCCTCAACCTCGGCCGTGACAACGGCGTCATCGGTCTTGGCCGCAGCAGCCTTGCCGCGCCCCCTGCCCCGGCGCGAGCGCGTGGCCTTTTTGGGCTTTTCGTCTTCTTCCGCCTGCTCTTTGGCAAACTCCATTTCCTCGGCCAGCAGGGCCTCGCGATCCGCGACAGGGATCTGATAGTAATCCGGGTGGATTTCGCTGAACGCAAGGAAACCGTGGCGGTTGCCGCCATAGTCGACGAATGCCGCCTGAAGCGACGGTTCGACGCGCGTTACTTTTGCGAGGTAGATGTTGCCAGCAAGCTGGCGTTTGTTTTCCGATTCAAAGTCGAATTCTTCGACCTTGTTTCCGTCAACCACCACGACGCGGGTTTCCTCCGCATGGGTGGCGTCAATAAGCATCTTCTTTGCCATGATATTCCAATGCACCTTCGCCGCAATCCGGCCCCCGGGGGGCGCAGGAACGGGTAAGGTGTCTGTTTCGGGCAATGCGCTGGGTCGTCACGCGGGGCCCGGCGGCATCTGTGGCCACCCCCCTCTGTGTGATCGACGCGTCGCGTTTCATTGCGTTTCTTTCCCGACGCGAACCGGATTGGCACAGCGTCGATTTCCAATCCCACAGTGACAGTTGCCAGCCGCGGGCGTTCGTATTTGGCCTTGCGGCCGATCTTTCTGTTCTGAGCCAGTGGGGCGCTATGCCCGGCACATCCTCAAATACAGCGAAACCAAACTCAGGCCGAAACCTGATAGGCGGACCATAATGGGGGCTGACGTCAAATGACAATGGGGAAAGCGACGAAGACGGATGAAGTTACAGCCCAGACCGGGCGCTGGCGCGCGCCCGGCGCCCGGTTTAAGGGACTCCGGGCGACGCCTGTCGCGGCTATAGGTAGTCGCCGCGCATCAATCCGTATTTGGCCATCTTCTCGTTCAAGGTACGGCGCGGCAGGCATAATTCTTCCATCACGCCGACGATGGATCCCTTGTGGCGCCGCATCGTGTTGTCGATCAGCATCCGCTCGAACGCTTCGACGTATTCTTTCAGCGGTTTGCCCTCGGTCGTCATTGCCGGTTCAGAGTCGTCGCTTTCGGCCATCAGCAGGCTGGCGATTGTGCCGCTGCCACGCCGGTTTTGCAGCACAGCACGTTCGGCCACATTGACCAGCTGGCGGATATTGCCGGGCCACGGGGCCTGCAACAGCTGCGCCGCCTCCTGCGCCGAAACCTCGGGCGCATCACAGCCGTATTCTTCGCTGAACTGTTCGGAAAACCGGGTGAACAGCGTCAGCACGTCTTCCCCGCGCGAGCGTAGCGGCGGCAGCACGATCTTCATCGCGGCCAGGCGATAGTAGAGGTCCGGCCGCAGCACATCTTCGCTGCTTTTGCCCTGTTCCTGCAGGTTGCTGATGCCGACAATGCGGGTTTCGGCCGGGGTGCCCTGATCGTTGATCCAGGTCAGCAGCCGCGCCTGCAGCGCCTTGGGCAGCGCGTCAATGTCTTCCAGCACCAGCGTTCCGCCACGGGCTTCTTCCAGCAGCGGCTGCGCTTCGCCATTTTCCATCGGGCCGAACAGGCGGGCGGACAGATCAGCCTCGTCCATGGACGCGCAGGAGAATATCACGAACTTCTTACCGGACTTCGCCCCGACTGCATGCAGCGCATGGGCCACCAGGGTCTTGCCGGTGCCGGTCTCACCCTCGATCAGTACGTGGCCATCGGCCTGCCCCAGATCAAGAATGTCTTCGCGCAACCGCTCCATCACCGGCGACGAACCAACCAGCTTTTTCATCAGCCCGGTGCCATCGGACAGTTCGCGACGCAGCGCACGGTTATCCAGCGTCAAGCGGCGGTTCGACGTCGCCTTCTTGGCCAGTTCGGTCATCCGATCCGGGTTGAATGGCTTTTCGAGGAAATCATAGGCGCCGACGCGCATCGCCTCGACCGCCATGGGCACGTCGCCGTGGCCGGTGATCATGATGACGGGCAGCGCTGAATCAACACTCATCAGGCGTTTCAGGAAGGCCATGCCGTCCATGCCGGGCATGCGGATATCGCTGACCACGACACCGGGCCAATCCTGCCCGACGTTCTTCAACGCATCTTCGGCGCTGGCGTAGGTCACCGTGTCGAACCCGCTGAGGGCCAGCCACTGGCTGATCGACTGGCGCATATCCTGTTCGTCATCGACGATGGCGATTTTCATGGCTTGACCCATTGGTCCCTCCGTTAAGAATTCTACTCGGCCGCGACCTGAACACGATCCAGAAGCGGCAATCTGACCTCGAACACTGCCCCACCGTCCCGACCGTTTCTTGCTGTCAGCCTTCCACCCAAGTCGTTCACGATAGACGAGGAGATGGCAAGCCCCAGACCGACGCCGTCGCCGGGGGCCTTGGTAGTGTAAAATGGCTCGAACAGGGCTTCCAGATCCTCGATTCCGCCGCCGTTATCGCGCACTGTCAAAACCGCATCTTCCCCGGCATTCAAAAGCACATGAATTTCGGGCGTGTCTATGGATTTGGTGGCGTCCAGCGCATTGCGCAAGAGGTTGATGAGCACTTGTTCCAACCGGATACGATCCGCCATCACCATCACCGCTTCACGCGGCAAAGTGGTGGTGATCGCAATGTCGCGTTTCCTAAGCTGCGGTTCCATCAGCGAGACCGCCGTACTGACAGAAGCCCTTGCATCCAAAGGCTCGACCGCCTCTTCGCCCTTGCGCGCATAGCTCTTCAACTGCTTGGTGATTGCGCCCATGCGTTCAATCAGATCATCGACCCGGTTGAAGGATGACATCGCCTCTTCCGGGCGCTTGCGGTTCAACAACAGCTTGGCGCCGGCGATATAGGTCTTCATCGCCGCCAGTGGCTGGTTCAACTCGTGACTGACAGCCGCCGACATCTCGCCCAAAGCGGCGAGTTTTGAGGTTTGCGCCACCGTCTGTTCGGCCACTTCCAGGTGCTTTTCCGCCCGCTGCCGCTCGGCAACTTCCCGCTGTAGGGCCTGGTTCAACTGGCGAAGCTCTGCCGACTCGCGCTGGAAAAACCGCGATCGCAGCACCGCTTTGCGGGTCGTCAGGTACAGCGCCAGTGCCAGCAGGATGGCAAATCCCATAATCTCTAGCGCGATGACACCGTTCACGCGTTCGCGCACGCCCGCATAGGTGGTGAAGCTGGCCATCCGCCAGCCCTGGAACGGAATGCGCGCTTCCTGGCGCATCACCGAATCACCCTGAAGATAGGCCCCGATGGGCAAGGCCGCCCATTCGGCGGTAGCCTGGATCGCGCGCTGAATGGCCGATGGGGCCGAGCGCACGGCCAGCGCGTCCTCCTCGGTCAGGCCGCGCCAGCGGCTTTCAGTGGCCAGAATGATCTCGCCTTCACTATCGGTCACCAGAACCGCGTCCGAGAACCCGGCCCAGGACGATTCAAACTTGGCCAGATCCACCCCGACGACGATGACACCTGCGGTTTCCCCGCCCGCTTCGATCTTGCGGGTATAGCTGAACACGCGTGCGCCGCTGTCCTGTTTGAAAGTCGTGAAAACTGTGCCCGAGGCGCGCAAAGCCTCAATAAAGTAGGGCGCGCTGCGGTGGAGGGATCCTAGCAACGTGCGGTCCGTCGCCGCCACGACCCGGCCAGACGCATCCAGAAGCATCAGCGATGCGGCCTCAATCTCCTCTCGGTACGAAATCAGGCGCTGGGTCGATTGCGAATAATCTGCCGAGTTCAGCGCCCCGATCAGCGACGGATCGCGCGACAGCAGCAGTGGTACGATCGAGGCGCGCTGAAGCTCACTCAGCATGTTGCCGGAATAGAGCGCCAGCCGGACGTGCGCGCGTGACCGCGTGTTTTCGGTAAAGCGTTCGGTCAGCAGTGAATTTGTGAACCAGACCACCGCGATCGCCATGACCACAACAATCAGGAAAGCCGCCCGCGCACGCCAGCTGAGCCCCTTGCGGAGCGATTTGCGGCGGGCCGCGCGCTTGGGCGCAGCCTCTGACCGGGCGGGGGCGCTGGTTTCAGCCATGTCGGTGCAAGATAGGGCCTGCGCCCGGATCACTCAAGCGGCGCGCGTTCAGACCAGTGCCAGCGCACCCGTCAGGCTGGTGAACATCGCCGCGCCATCGGTGTTGCCCTGCACGGCCTCGATCGCACGTTCCGGATGCGGCATCAGCCCCAGAACCCGGCGATTTTCGCTGAGGACACCGGCGATATCCTCGACCGAGCCGTTCACCTGTTCGGTGTAGCGCAAGGCGACACGCGCCTCGGCGTTGAGCCGGGTCAGGGTCTCGTCGTCAGCGACATAATTGCCATCGTGATGCGCCACCGGCAGGCGGATTTGCGCGCCCTTGCCGTAGGTTTCCGTAAACGCGCTTTCGGACGTTTCGACCCGTAACCCGACAGTGCGACAGACGAATTTCAGTGCGCCGTTGCGCATCAGGGCGCCTGGCAGCAGGCCGGTTTCGGTCAGCACCTGAAACCCGTTGCAGATGCCCAAAACATAGCCGCCGCGCCCGGCATGGGCGACCAGCGCCCTGGTGATCGGCGACTGCGCCGCAATCGCGCCGCAGCGCAGGTAATCCCCGAACGAAAAACCGCCCGGCACCCCGACGATATCCACCCCCTCGGGCAGCGAGGTATCCTTGTGCCAGACCATCGACACCTCGGCCCCGATGCTGCGAAACCCTTCGGCCAGGTCGCGGTCGCAGTTGGACCCCGGAAAGACCAGAACCGCCGCCTTCATGTCAGGATTTCCACGTCGTAGCGTTCGATGACCGTATTGGCGAGCAGCTTTTGACACATCGCGTCGACCTGCGCCTCGGCACCCGCTTTGTCTGGGGCATCCAAGTCCAGCTCGATCACCTTGCCCTGCCGGACCCCGTTGACGCCCTCAAACCCCAGCGTGCTCAGCGCATGGCGCACCGCTTCACCCTGCGGGTCGAGCACGCCATCCTTCAGCATCACATGCACCCGTGCCTTCATGTGCGACCCCTCACCGTCTTCTTTTCCCAAATACTCAATTCCGACCCTTGCCCCCGCAATCCGCCGCTAGTTGATCAGCGTCGGTTTCACCGCGTGTGTCACGTTTGACGGCAGCACGCCCAATCGTTTGGCGACTTCACGATAGGCATCGGCCAGATCGCCCAAATCGCGGCGGAAAACGTCCTTATCCAGCTTGTCGCCGGTTTCCATGTCCCACAGGCGGCACGAATCCGGGCTGATCTCATCAGCCAGAATCAGGCGCTGAAAATCGCCGTCCCAGACGCGGCCAATCTCGATCTTGAAATCGATCAGTTTGATCCCGATCCCCAGCATCAGACCGGACATGAAATCGTTGACGCGTAGCGCCATCGAGACCATGTCATCCAGATCCTGCTGGCTGGCCCAGCCGAAGGCGCTGATGTGTTCCTCCGTCACCAGCGGGTCGCCCAGCTTGTCATCTTTCAGGCAGAATTCGACAATCGGACGGGGCAGCGGCGTCCCCTCCTCTATGGCGAGCCGTTCGGACAATGTTCCGGCTGCGAAATTGCGAACGATGACCTCCAGCGGAATGATCTCGACCTGGCGGATCAGCTGTTCGCGCATATTCAGGCGGCGGATGAAATGGGTCGGAATGCCGATCTGGCCAAGACCGGTCATGAAATATTCGCTGAGGCGGTTGTTCAGCACGCCCTTGCCGTCGATCACCGCCTTTTTCTGGGCGTTGAACGCAGTGGCGTCATCCTTGAAATATTGCACCAATGTGCCGGGCTCAGGACCTTCATAGAGGATCTTTGCCTTGCCCTCGTACACCTTCTTGCGTCGCGCCATGCCGTCCCGCCCCCCCGTTTTGGCAGAGTTCCCGCCACTTTGGCCTTCCCCATAGGGCAAAGGCGCTGGGGCGGCAAGAACACCCTCTTGGCAATTGGCCGCGGCGTGGGCATATGAAAGGGAACCGAGATCAATCAGAGGCGACCCCCATGTCCACATTCGACGACCGCGAAACCGCATTCGAAGCCAAATTTGCCCATGACGCGGATATGCAGTTCAAGGCCGAAGCGCGCAGGAACAAGCTGCTGGGTCTATGGGCAGCCGGATTGCTGGGAAAAACCGGCGACGCCGCCGCGGCCTATGCGTCCGAGGTGGTCAAGGCGGATTTTGAAGAGGCTGGCGACGAAGACGTCTATCGCAAGCTGTCCGGCGATCTTGGGGACAAAGCCTCGGAAGCCGATATCCGCGCGCAGATGGTCGCCATGATGGCCGAAGCCAAGGCGATGCTGATCGACGAAGCCTGATCCGGTCCGTTCCATTGGGAGGGGCCGCACGATATGAAATCGTGCGGTACGTGGCTGCGAGCGATGGCTGGAGGGGCCAGCCCCTCCAGACCTCCCCGGAGTATTTTCGGCGAAAAGACAATCGGTAAATCCGAAGGGTGTTTGCCTGAAAGCCTGCCCCGGCGCTGGTCGTGGTGTTCGGGTCGATTTGGTGTTGGCGCTCCCAACTCGTGCCGTTACGATGCACGGTGTCAGCGGGACTGAAACCCGTAACGTCTGGGAGGACATCATGAACACAACACTTTCACGCCTGGCACTGGCCGGGATCGTCGCCGCGTTTGCAGGCGAAGCCGTCGCTGTCGAATGGAATGTCAGCGTCTGGGGCAAGCGGCGCGCCTTTACCGAGCATATCGAAAAGATGGCTGAACTGGTCAGCGAGAAGACCGGCGGCGATTTCACCATGAACGTCAGCTATGGCGGGCTGTCCATGAACCGCGAGAATCTGGACGGGATCTCGATCGGGGCTTTCGAGATGGCGCAGTTCTGTGCCGGCTATCACCGCGACAAGAACCGCGCGATCACCGTGCTGGAACTGCCGTTCCTGGGCGTAGCGAACCTGGACGAGGAGGTCGCCGTTTCAGCCGCAGTTTACGCGCACCCCGCCGTGCAGGAAGAAATGGCGCAGTGGAACGCGAAACTGCTGATGACCAGCCCGATGCCGCAGTACAATCTGGTTGGCACCGGCGATCCGCGTGATGAGCTGTCGGAATTCGATGGCATGCGCGTGCGCGCCACCGGTGGCCTGGGTCAGGCGTTTGAATCCGTGGGCGGGGTGCCGACCTCGGTCACCGCGACCGAAGCCTATAACGCCATGGAAAGCGGCGTAGTGGATACGGTGGCCTTTGCGCAGCACGCCCACCTGTCGTTCCGCACTATCGACATTGCTGATTGGTGGACCGAAAACCTGAACCCCGGCACGGTGAACTGCCCGGTGGTTGTGAACACCGACGCCTATGAGGCGCTGAGTGATGAGCATCGCGCCGCATTGGATGCGGCTGTCGGCGAAAGCATCGACCATTATCTGACCAACTATGGCGAACTTCTTCAGAAGTGGGAGAGCATTCTGGCCGAGAAGAACGTCACCAAGGTCACCGTGGACGAGGCCGAGATTGCCAAGTTCCGCGAGGCCAGCCTGCCGATCCACCAGCAGTGGATCGACGACATGACCGCACAGGGCCTGCCGGGTCAGGAGTTGTATGACCTTGTGATCTCGACCCTGGAAAAAACCCGGATGGCGAACTGAGCCAAACGGTTGATGATTGTGGCCCCGGTGCATTCCGGGGCCTCGATCTGACCTGACCCCTGTATGAGCACCTCTTCCGTTCAAAGCGATGATACTATCCTGTCACGGGCGGATCGTGGCTGGTTGAAGCTGGAAAGCGGATTGAATCTGCTGTCCGGCGTGGTGATCTTCATGCTGGTGCTATTGGCGATCACCAATGTTCTGGGGCGCAAATTTCTGAACATTCCTGTGCCCGGCTACGTCGACTGGACCGAGCAATTCATGGCCGCTTTCGCCTTCCTTGGGCTGGCGTTCTGCCAGCGGGAAGGTGGTCATATCCGCATGGATATCGTCGTCGGCCGGTTGCGCCGCCGACCGCTGTGGCTGGCCGAGTGGTTGTCGATTCTGTTCATACTGCTGCTGACCACGGCGTTGATCTATGGCACGTTCTTCCATTTCCTGCGCTCGTTCGACTGGGGCGCGCCAAACTGGTCCACCGACAGTTCGATCGACATCGCCCTGCCGCTCTGGCCCGCCAAGCTGATCGTGCCGTTTTCGATGGCGGTGCTGTGGGTGCGGCTTGCGCTACAACTCTGGGGGTTTGGGCGGGCGCTGCGCGACGATGCCGATGTGCCCGTGGCGGTGCCGCTGATCGAGGATCCGGCGACGCAGGCCAATAAGGAAGCGGAGTCTGTAGTTGGTGCCGATGGATAACGCGGCATTTTCCATGGACGCACCGAAGGCTGGATTTGTCGGTTGCTCGACGGTCGCCCCGACGGATTGGCGAGTGCACGGCTTGCGCTGCCGTATTTCGGAAGGCTTCGCGTGATGGATAACCTTGTCGACATGAAGGTGCTGCTGGCGGGGATGGATATCTTTACCGTCTCGCTCTGGCTGACGGGGGCGATGCTGGTTCTTGTCATCATCGGGGTGCGGGTGGCCTTTGCGACGGCGTTCATCGGCTTTCTGGGTCTTTGTCTGTTTTTCATGCAGAAACAGGGGTTTGACAAAGGCCTGATCACGGCGATGAAGCTTGCCGGGCAAGTGCCGCATTCGAAATCGACGACCTATGCGCTTAGCCTGATTCCGACATTCATTCTGATCGGTTACCTTGCCTATTACGCCGGGCTGACCGGGTATCTGTTTGAGGCCGCAAAACGCTGGGTCGGATGGCTGCCGGGCGGGCTTGGCGTTGCCACGGTCTTTGCCACCGCCGGGTTTGCCGCTGTGTCTGGCGCATCCGTCGCAACCTCGGCCGTATTCGCGCGCATCGCCATCCCTGAGATGCTGAAAGTCGGCTATGACAAACGCTTCGCTGCCGGGGTTGTCGCCGCCGGTGGGACGCTTGCCTCGCTGATCCCGCCCTCGGCGATCCTGGTGATCTATGCCATTATCGTTGAGGAAAGCGTCGGCAAGCTGTTGCTGGCGGGCTTCATTCCGGGCGTCGTCTCGGCGTTGATCTATGCCGGGCTGATCACCGGCATGGCGCGGTTTCGCCCCAGCCTTGGCCCGCCCGTCGGGGGGTTCACCTGGAAACAGCGGTTCACCGCCCTGCCCGGCGCGATGCCGATCCTGCTGGTCGTCTTCATCATCGTCTATTCGATCTATTTCGGCTGGGCGACCCCGACCGAGGCTGGGGCCCTGGGCGCAGGCGTCGTGCTGGCAATGGCGTTGTGGCAGGGCATGCGCTGGGGTCAGTTGAAAGGCGCGCTGATGGAAGCCGCCAAGCTGACCGTGATGATCTTCACGATGATCTGGGGGGTGCTGATCTATGTGCGTTTTCTGGGCTTCGCCAAGCTGCCAAACGCCTTCGCCGACTGGATCGCGGGGCTGGAGCAACCGGCGCTGGTGACCCTGCTGTTGATCCTTGGGGCCTATGTCATCCTGGGGATGTTCATGGACGCCATCGGCATGCTGATCCTGACGCTGCCGATTACTTTTCCGGCGGTCATCGCGCTGAACGGGGGCGCAGACGTGCTGCGGGCCGACTCGGCGCTTGGCATAACGGCCGAGGAATGCGCGATCTGGTTCGGGATCATCGTGGTGAAAATGGCCGAGCTCTGTCTGATTACGCCACCCATCGGCCTGAACTGTTTCGTGGTGGCGGGCGTGTCGCAGGACGCGAAGATGGATATATCGGTGCAGGACGTGTTCCGCGGTGCCTCACCCTTCTTCATTGCCGACGTGGTGACGGTCGGCGTGCTGATCGCCTTCCCGGCGATTGTGCTGTGGCTGCCGGGGCTGTTGTAGCGCGCGCCGGGCGGAGGCCATTCCAACAGCATTTCTGATGGTCCGCATGGCGCTTCAGCGCGTCACCATCAGCCGTTTCAGCCCGTGAAAATGATAGGTGTCCGCGTATTCGGGCGCCCCGGCCAGTTTCAGGTTCGGGCAGCGGGTGAACAGGGCCGGCAGGGCAATCTGCATTTCCAACCTTGCCAGCGCCGCACCAAGGCAAAAGTGGATGCCAGCACCGAAACTGGCGTTTTTGGTGACTTTGCGCGTGGGGTCAAACAGGCGCGCACCGGGCCAGACTGTGGGATCCCGGTTGGCGGCTGCCAGCAAACAACCAACCTCGGAACCTGCCTTCAGTTCAACGCCCGAAACCGTGGTGGCTTCGTAGACATATCTGGTGAACTTGTGCAGCGGCGGATCGAAACGCAAAATCTCCTCAACCGTGCCTTCAATGGATGTCGGTTCCAGCGCGGCCACCGGGGTTTTGCGCTCTAGCAGCGTCTTCACGCCGTTGGCGATGGTGTGCACGGTCGCCTCGTGCCCCGCGTTCAGCAAAAGCACACAGGTCGAGATCATTTCGCCGTCGCTGAGGCTGTCATCCTTTTCGCGCACCCGGATCAGATCGCTGATCAGGTCTTCGCCCAGGTCCGAGCGTTTGGCGGCAATGGCGTGGCGCAGGTAATCCTCAAACGCTGCGGCCGCGGCCGAGGCGGCGTCTTCAACAGCGCGGTCGCGCCGCGCCTGATACATCGCCACCATGGCGTTCGACCAAGCCTGCAACTGGGGCGCATCTTCGTCGGGCAACCCCATCAGACGCGTGATAACCAATACCGGCAGAGGCCCCGCAAAGCAGTCGATCAGGTCAAAATCCTCGGCCCACGGCAACCTGTCGATCATGGTGTAGGTCAGAACCGAGATATCGAGCGACATCGCCGCGATCCGCCGGGTCGAAAACGCATGTTGGACCATGCGGCGCAACCGGGTGTGGTCGGGCGGCTCCAACTCCAGCAGGGAATAGGCCTCGACCCGGTCGAAGTCGGCCAGATGGGCCTGCGCGGGCGGGCGCTTGGGCGGTTCGCGCCCCATTGTTCGGGCTTTGAAAATCGCGTTGACGGCCCCAAGACCAAGGGCGACGGGCATGTCGTAGTCGTCCCAGAACACAACATCGCCCAGGCTGCGGGCGCGTTCATAGAACGGATAAGGATCCTGCACGAATGCCGGATCGGTCGGATCTTGCTGAATGTGTTTCATCCCGGCGCCAAAGTGACCTGCTTGTGTTAACTAATGCAAGGGCTCGGAACGCAAAGCACACGCATTTCATGTGCCCGGGCAATCGCCCGCAAGATTTCCATATCAATACCCGCGCCTGTCAGATAAAAAAACGCATCACCCCGGCCAAACGGGGACGACCAACCATGGGAGAATACCGACATGAAACACATCATTCACACAGTTGCTGCCGCAGCACTGGCTGCCAGTGCCGGTGCCGCGCATGCTGCCAGCCATGCGGGCGGATGCGACGACGGTGAAATTGTCATCAAATTCAGCCACGTCACCAACACCGACAAGCATCCAAAGGGCATCGCCGCGACCCTTCTGATGGAACGTGTGAACACCGAAATGGACGGCACCGCCTGTATGGAGGTGTTCCCGAACTCGACCCTCTACAACGACGACAAAGTGCTTGAGGCGATGCTTCAGGGCGACGTTCAGCTGGCCGCACCCAGCTTGTCGAAGTTCGAGAAGTTCACCAAGCAATTCCGCCTGTTCGACCTGCCGTTCATGTTCAAGGACATCGAAGCGGTCGACGGATTTCAGGCCTCGGATGCCGGTCAGGCGATGAAGGACAGCATGCAGCGCCGTGGCCTGCAGGGCATGGCGTTCTGGCACAACGGTATGAAGCAAATGTCGGCCAATGTGCCGCTGGTTCTGCCCACCGACGCCAACGGCCTGAAGTTCCGCGTGCAATCCTCGGACGTGCTGGTCGCGCAGATGGAAGCCATTGGCGGGTCGCCGCAGAAAATGGCGTTCTCGGAAGTTTACGGCGCGTTGCAGCAGGGCGTTGTGGACGGGCAGGAAAACACCTGGTCGAACATCTTCGGACGCAAGTTCTTCGAAGTTCAGGACGGCGTGACCGAAACCAACCACGGCATCATCGACTATCTGGTGGTAGCCAGCGTTGACTGGCTGGACAGTCTTGATCCGGCGGTGCGTGACCAGTTCACCACCATCCTTAACGAAGTGACCGAGCTTCGCAACGGAGAGGCTTTCGCCGTGAACGAGGCCGCCAAACAGTCGATCCTGGACGCCGGTGGCGTCATTCGCCAGCTGGACGACGCACAGCGCGCGGCCTGGGTCGAAGCGATGAAGCCGGTTTGGGACAAGTTCGCCGGTGACGTTGGTCAGGACATGATCGACGCGGCCCAAAGCTTCAACGCCGGAAGCTGAACCAAAACAGCGGGCCTGCCGGTCATTTGGCAGGCCCGCATCAAAAATAACGACAGGGGCAATCGGGGGGGACGGCATGCAGACGCATGAAAGCTCCGGCTTTGTGGACCAGCTGGAGGAAACGCTGATCGTCGGCATCCTGGGGCTGATGGTGGCCATCACATTCGCCAATGTCTTGGCGCGGTATTTCTTTAACTCCAATATCCTCTGGGCGCTGGAAACCACTGTGTTCCTGTTCGGCTGGCTGGTACTTCTGGGCGCACCCTATGCGGTCAAGAAGGGCGCGCATCTGGGCGTGGATGCGATCGTCAACCTGTTGCCGCCAGCGGCGCGTCGTGCATTGGGCCTGATCTCGGTCGTGGCCTGCATGATCTTCTCGGTATTGCTGCTGAAAGGGGCCTATGACTATTGGTCGGTCTTTGCCGATCTGCCCCCGACCAGCGGGCGCTGGTTCCCCACCGGCTTTGAAGACAAGTTCCGCAGCCAGAGTTTTTACGAAGTAGACGACATACCAATGATCGGCATTTTCGGCTTCCTGGAAGGCGCGATCAACTATGGCGAAGCATATGAAAAGCTGCCAAAGGTCGTGCCCTATTTCATCCTGCCGCTGTCCGCCGCGCTGCTGATGCTGCGTTTCTTCCAGGCAGCCATCGCGATCTGGCGCGGAGATATCGACCGGATCGTCGCCAGCCACGAAGTTGAAGACGACGATATCGAAGCGGCGCAGCGCGCCGCAACAAAGGACGTCTGAGCGATGGAGGTCGTATTTCTGTTCGCACTGGTCATCGGCCTGCTGATGATCGGTGTGCCCATCGCGGTCAGCCTGGGGCTAAGCTCGACTCTGTTCCTGCTGATGTTCTCGGACACGTCGCTGGCCTCGATCGCGCAGACGCTGTTCGAAGCGTTCGAGGGGCACTTCACCCTTCTGGCCATTCCGTTCTTCATCCTGGCGTCGTCCTTCATGACGACCGGCGGCGTCGCGCAGCGGATCATCCGGTTTTCCATTGCCTGTGTCGGGCATCTGCCCGGTGGGCTGGCCATTGCCGGGGTGTTTGCCTGCATGCTGTTTGCAGCATTGTCCGGGTCGTCGCCCGCAACCGTTGTGGCCATCGGTTCGATCGTGATCGCGGGCATGCGACAGGTCGGGTATTCCAAGGAATTCGCGGCCGGGGTGATCTGCAACGCGGGTACGCTGGGCATCCTGATCCCGCCGTCCATCGTCATGGTGGTTTATGCGGCAGCGGTCGAGGTCTCGGTCGGTCGGATGTTCCTGGCCGGGGTGTTGTCGGGGCTGCTGGCGGGGCTGATGCTGATGGTGACGATCTATGCCATCGCCAAGATCAGGAACCTGCCCAAGGGCGAATGGCGCGGCTGGACCGAGATTGCCGCATCCGGGGCCAGCGCCTTCTTTGGCCTGTTCCTGATCGTGATCATTCTGGGCGGCATCTATGGCGGCATTTTCACCCCGACCGAGGCTGCCGCCGTCGCCAGCGTCTATGCCTTCTTCGTGGCGACCTTCGTCTATCGCGACATGGGGCCGCTGACGGATCGGCCTGTTCCCGGCTCTCCGGGGGCAGCGGTTGCTATGCTGCCGCGGATGGCGCTGGATGCGGTGATCTATCTGGTGCCGTCGTTTTTTCACCGCGACACCAGGCGGGCGTTGTTCGACGCCGGACGCCTGACCGTCACGCTGCTTTTCGTGATTGCCAATGCGTTGATCCTGAAACACGTTCTGACGGACGAGCAGATCCCCCAGCACATTGCGCAGGCCATGCTGTCGGCCGGGTTTGGTCCGGTGATGTTCCTGATCATGGTCAATGTGATCCTGCTGATCGGCGGGCAATTCATGGAACCATCAGGCCTGTTGGTGATCGTCGCTCCGCTGGTGTTTCCGATTGCCATCGAACTGGGCATCGATCCGATCCACCTGGGCATCATCATGGTGGTGAACATGGAGATTGGTATGATCACGCCGCCGGTTGGGCTGAACCTGTTTGTCACCTCTGGCGTTGCGGGCATGTCGATGATGGCCGTCGTGCGCGCCGCCCTGCCGTTCCTGGCGGTGCTGTTCGTCTTCCTGATCCTGGTGACCTATGTGCCCATCATCTCGACCTTCCTGCCGACGTATTTCATGGGGCCCGAGCTGATAACAAACTGACGGTACTGCGGATGCTCCCATGCCATCGAACCCGGCGCAGGGTGGTGATGTTTCCGCCCCGAACCGGGTTTCGGTGCCTCGCGCCCTACCCTCTTGCATCCGCATGCGGCGCAGTGACAATGCGGCCATGGACCTCGCCAGTTTTGGCATCGAATAGATCGTCCGCGACCTCAAGGTGGATAAGAACGTGAAAACCACGAACGAAATCATGTGCCTGATCGTGGCGCGGGGGATGGTAGAACGATGAGTGACATTCACATCCGCCGCGACGGTGCGCTTGGCCGCATCACGCTGAACCGCCCTGATGCGCTGAATGCGCTGACCCATCAGATGTGTCTGGACATCGACGCCGCGCTTGTCGGCTGGGCCGACGATCCAAACATCAGGATGCTGCTGATCGAGGGCGAAGGCCGCAGCTTCTGTGCGGGCGGCGACATCACCGAGATGTATCGCGCCGGGTTGGCGAGCGATTTCACCTATGGCCAGCGGTTCTGGCGCGATGAATACCGGATGAACGCGCGGCTGTTCGAGTTTCCGAAGCCCGTCGCCAGCTTCTTGCAAGGCTTCACCATGGGCGGCGGCGTTGGGGTCGGGTGCCATGCCTCACACCGGATCGTCGCCGAAACCTCGAAGATCGCGATACCAGAGGTTGGCATCGGGCTTGTGCCGGACGTCGGCGGCTCCCTCCTGCTGGCGCAGGCACCCGGGCGCTGCGGCGAGTATCTGGGGCTGACGGCAGACCGGATGGGGCCAGCGGATGCGGTGCACGCCGGGTTCGCGGATTATGTCGTGCCCCAGGACCGCTGGGACGCGTTGAAGGCCGCGCTTGTCGACACCGGCGACTGGACAGCGGTGGACGCGGTGGCGACGGACCCCGGCGCGTCGAACCTGGCCGCCATGCAGCCCGCCATCGACACCCATTTCGGCGGAGAGACCTTTGGCGACATCATGCGCTCGCTTGAAACAGACGACGGCGATTTCAGCCGCCAAACGCGCGGAAAACTGGCACGGATCGCACCGCTGTCGCTGTTCTGCGCAACGCAGTTGATCCACCGCGTGCGCGTACGGCCCCAGATCCGCTATGCGCTGATTGTGTTGAAAAACTCCGAAATCAGAGCGTCGCGGATTTCTTGCGAAAACCTATGAAGCGAAATAGTCGGAAAGCTTTGACCACGAGACAGCGCATGGCTGCGCGTGAGCGCATGTAGGCGATTTGGGCCGACCCCCGCGCCAAAAATTTAGGATCGGGCTGCATGGAAAGAAAAATCATCGTTCAGGCCCTAAAACGGAGTTTTTCAACACAATCCGCTGGAACAGGAATTTCGCATCACGGCGCGATCCATGGAACATGGCGACTTCATCGAAGGCATCCGCGCCAAGATCATCGACCGGGACGACACGCCGATGTGGCGGCATGCCTCCTGGCGGGACGTGAAAATGGCCGAGGTCGCGGCCATGATGCAGCCGCTGCGCGATACCGGGCTGACATTCGAAGGGGGTCAGACATGAAGATCGGCTTTATCGGGCTTGGTAACATGGGCGCACCGATGGCGGCCAACCTTGCGGCGGCCGGGCATCAGGTCAGCGGGTTCGACACCGCCGCCCCCTGCCCAGCGGGCGTGTCGCCTGCTGAGAGCGCCGCGAATGCAGCCAGGGATGCCGAGGTGGTCATAACCATGCTGCCGAACGGCGCGATCCTGCGCACCGTGGCCGACGAAATATTACCGTCGATGGCGCGGGGGGCGGTGCATCTGGATTGCTCGACCGTTGATGTGACAAGCGCGCGCGACGTCGCGGCGCAGGCGGCGGATTTTGGCGTCGATGCCTTGGATGCGCCCGTGTCCGGGGGCACCGGCGGGGCCTCGGCTGGGACGCTGACTTTCATGGTGGGCGGGTCTGATGCGGCATTCGCAACCGTCCGTCCGCTGTTCGATGTGATGGGTCAGAGGGCGGTACATTGCGGCCCGGCGGGCAACGGACAGGCCGCAAAGATCTGCAACAACATGATCCTGGGTGTGACGATGATCGCAACGTGCGAGGCATTCGCGCTCGCCGACAAGTTGGGCCTTGACAATCAGGCGATGTTCGACGTGGTTTCAACCTCTTCCGGGCAAAGCTGGTCGATGAATACCTACTGCCCGGCCCCCGGCGTCGGCCCAACCTCGCCCGCCGACAACGGGTATCAACCCGGCTTTGCTGCCGATCTGATGCTGAAGGATCTGCGCCTGTCGCAGGAGGCTGCCGAAGGGGTCGACGCCGACACCCCCCTTGGGGCCGCCGCGCGTGACCTATATGCGCAATTCGTCGAGGCCGAGGGCGGCGCCGGGCGCGATTTCTCGGCAATGCTGCCAAGGTTTGCGGGACGCGAGCGCAGCTAGTGCGCCATCAATTTGATCGGCGAAAATGTTCGAGGACAATCGCCCGATCTTAGCAGGGCGCGCGCCGGACCGGCGGGCTGGCGCAGCGACGGTTGACGGGCATGATTTATGGGGAGGTGTTAGCCGTCAACTATCCCGGATGTGACCACCTCGAACCGGCGCCAGACCGGTGGGGCCGGTCCGGCGTGCGCGCCTCGCGCCTTTGGCGCGCACAGGGCGCAGGGAATTCCTGAAGAGATTCAGGTTTTCAGGATTGTGCAGCTAAGCGGGCTTGTCGTCCGGCTTTGGCGTTTTCTTTTTCGCGACCTTCTTGCCAGGTTTGTTTGCAGCATCGGCTGCATTTCCGGTTGCCTTTGCGGCAGGCTTTTTCGCGGGCGACTTCTTCGCCGGCTTTGCCTTCGTCGTCTTTGCCGTCGTTTTCTTCGCTGGGGATTTCTTCGCAGCCGCCTTATTTTCCGCTGGCTTCTTCGCTGCCGGTTTTTTGACCGCGGGTTTCTTCGCCTGAGCGGTCTTTGTCGCCGGTTCCGCGGATGGCGCCGTCTTTGCATCCGCAATCCCAGCAGCGGGCGCTTTCGCGGCGCGAGGTTTCCCGGCCGGTTCTGCTTTGGCAACAGGCGGGGCTTTTCCGGCTGCAGGTTTCACGCGCGCAGTGGTCGCCGCTGTCGGCCTGGCGGCAGGTCTCGCCGCATCCGCCACATCGGCCCGTTTCGGCGCGGTGCTGCCAGCAGCCCTACGCGGAGACGCCGCCGTATCATCGCCATAGGGCCGCATGCGCGGTGGCGGCGCTTTGGGCGCGGGTGCGGCCTTGGCCGGGGGTGGTGAATTTGGCGGTACCTGAGCTTTCGGCATCGCCGGACCACTCCCCGCCGTGGCTGAACCTGCGGGTTGCCCGGATTTGTCGGGGTCGTCTGTCGGATGCCTTGCCGGGGGCGCTGTCACTGGCTTGACCGAGTGGGCCGGGCCGGATTCCCGCGCAATCGGCGCGCCGATGATCCCATCTGGCCGGGGTGCCGCGGATTTCGGGGCTTTGGGAAATGCGGGCTTTTCGGCTTCGGGCGCAGGCCGCGCTGCCAACGGCGGCACGGGCGTGGTTAATGTCAGGGGCCGTTGCGGCTCTGGCCTAGGCGGTGCAGGCTCGGGCGGTGCAGGCTTTGCGGCCTCGGCTCCCTGCGCGGCCCCTTCCGCGCCCGCCGTCCGCCCGAACGTGATCCGAGAGGTCTTGAGCCGCGACCCGACCGCAGGCTTGGCGCGCGGGATCACCGGTTTGGGTGTGCGTTTGGGTTCTTCCGGCGCCCCCGCGACAGCCAGCGGCGGCACCTCGGGGACCGAGACATGTTGCGGCTTGTCCGCTGCCGCCGCGGTCACATCGTGGCGGTACAGCCAGTCAAACCGGCCCAGTGCCGCGCGGGGGCTGAACAGGCTGCCCAGCCGCAGCCCATTGTGGGCCGCGAACCGCAGAAGCGGATTGCGCAGATGATAATTGCGCGCATTTGCATTGGCGGCACGGATCGCGCGTTTGACGCGTTCGACCCTGCGTTCCTGAAACGTGGTCAGGGCCGCCGAAACGCCCGGCGCGTCGGCCAGCGTGTCGGCCAGAACCCAGGCATCTTCCAGCGCCAGATTTGCCCCCTGCGCCAGAAACGGAAGCGTCGGATGTGCCGCGTCGCCGACCAGAACCAGCGATCCGCCATGCCAGCGCGCCGGAACCTCGTGCCGGAACAACCCCCACAAATGGGCCTTGTCGACCTTGGCAAGCCAACCCGGCACCGGCCCGCCGAAGTGATTGAACGCCCGGCGCATCTGGTCGGGGTCGCCGCTGGCGGTCCAGCTTTCCTCGGCCCAGTCTTCACGCTCATCAACCGCGACGATGTTGCGCCGCCCGCCGGGCAAGGGATAACTGACCAGATGCCGCCCCGGGGCCATGAAAACCTGCGCGACGGCGGGCGCGTCACCGTCATCCCTGATCAACGCGCGCCAGGCGACCTGGCCGGTGAAAAACGGCGTCGCCGCGCCGCCCAGCGTCTGCCGCCCGAGCGAGTGCAACCCGTCCGCCGCTATCACGATTGCCGCTTCAATCGTGCGCCCGTCCGCTGTGTTGAGGATGGTTTTCTGGGGCCGGGTTTCGATACGGACAACGCGCGCACCAGTGCGCACTTCGGCCCCGACCCGTTCGACACCTTCGCGCATGATGCGGATCAGATCGGTGCGCGGGATCGCCAGCCAATTGCCCGCAGACGGGTTTTTACTCAGCCCCAGTCGCAGCACCGACGCGCCCTTGCGGTGGTCGTGCAGGCTGACATCGTCCAGCGGCAAACCCGCATCGCGTGCGCGTGTGCCCAGGCCAAGCGCATCCAGAACCGCCATGCCGTTGGGGGTGATCTGCAACCCGGCCCCGATTTCGATAAGGTCGGGTGCCTGTTCCACAACGATCGGGCGCGCCCCAAGCAGGGCAAGCGCCCGCGCCGTCGCCAATCCGGCAACACCCGCGCCCAAAACGGCAATCTTGCGATTATTCAACTTCATGTCATCTGGTCATACCGCCGCGCCCGGCCCATGCAAAGCCTGCAAAAACGAAAGGCACCCGCGCGTTGCACCGATGCCCTGACCTATCGCATGACGCTGGGATCAGTCGTCGCGGTGGACTTTTTCGCGCCGCTCATGACGTTCCTGCGCCTCTAGCGACAGCGTCGCGATGGGACGCGCATCCAGCCGCTTGAGCGAAATCGGCTCTCCGGTATCTTCGCAATAGCCGTATTCGCCCTGATCAATCCGTCGCAGCGCGCTGTCGATTTTCGACACCAGCTTGCGCTGACGATCACGGGTCCGCAGCTCGAGCGAGCGATCCGTCTCTTCGCTGGCACGGTCGGCAACGTCGGCGATATTTCGCGTGGTATCCTGCAACCCTTCCAGCGTGTTGCGGCTGTCATCCAGAAGCTCTTCTTTCCAGGCCATCAGTTTGCGGCGGAAATATTCAGTCTGGCGGTCGTTCATGAAGGGCTCATCCTCGGCAGGACGATAATCTTCCGGTAAAAAAACCTCGGCCTTCATGGCTTCCCCTTACTTTAATTGGCAGGCGGTCCCGAGGGCCAACGGCGGCCCGGCAGATCGCTGCGGCAGTCGCTTTGGGCGGGGCATACCGGATGGCGCGCGGCTTGTCACGCCCCCTTTGGGGGTGGTTGCCGCTTCGTGATTGCCGCGATAGGAATGGCGCCGGAAAATGGCGTGAAACCACGGAAAACCCATATGAAATTCACTGGCACCGATGCTTATGTCGCGACCGATGACCTGACTGTCGTGGTGAATGCGGCCGTTACGCTGGAACGCCCGCTGCTGGTCAAGGGCGAACCGGGCACCGGCAAAACCGAGCTTGCGCGCCAGGTGGCGGGTGCCCTGGGGATGGAGCTGATCGAGTGGCACGTCAAATCCACCACACGCGCGCAGCAAGGCCTTTATGAATACGATGCTGTCAGCCGGTTGCGCGACAGCCAGTTGGGCGAAGACCGCGTGCATGATGTCGCCAACTACATCAAACGCGGCAAGCTGTGGCAGGCCTTCGCCGCAGACAATCGCGTTGTGCTGCTGATTGACGAGATCGACAAGGCCGATATCGAGTTTCCGAATGACCTGCTGCAAGAACTCGACCGGATGGAATTCCACGTCTACGAAACCGGCGAAACCGTTACCGCGCGCCAGCGCCCGGTGGTCATCATCACTTCGAACAACGAAAAGGAACTGCCTGACGCGTTCCTGCGCCGCTGCTTCTTCCATTACATCCGCTTTCCGGAAATGGAGACGATGAAACGCATTGTCGAGGTACATTTTCCGGGCCTGAAAGACCGCCTGCTGACCGCCGCGCTGACGCAATTTTATGAGGTGCGCGAGACGCCGGGGCTGAAAAAGAAACCCTCAACCTCTGAGGTGTTGGACTGGCTGAAACTGCTGCTGGCCGAGGATCTGGCCCCCGAAGACCTGCGCGGGGATGCCAGGGACGCCCTGCCCCGCCTGCATGGCGCGCTGCTGAAGAACGAACAGGACGTGGCACTGTTTGAACGTCTGGCCTTCATGGCTCGATCGGGGCGTTAGGTCGCGCAGGCCCCTCAATTTTACCGCACGGTTTTCGACGTAAGTGAAATGCGGCAGGCAAAACCCGATTGAATGGCCATCCGCGCGCGATTGCGATAGTCAAAGCGAACCAATCCTCTTGCAGCCAAGACGAAACCCCGATGATCCATATTCGCCCCCTGACCGCTGCCGACGAAGCCGATTGGCGCCGCCTCTGGACCGGATACCTGGAATACTACGAATCATCGGTGACTGAGGAGGTGTATCAGACCACTTTCGCGCACCTTCTGGGCGACGACCCGCAGGATTTCCACGGATTGATTGCTGAGGTTGACGGGGTGCCTGTCGGGCTTACCCACTACCTGTTTCACCGCCACGCCTGGAAAGTGGAAAATGTGTGTTATCTGCAAGATCTCTATACCGATCCGTCAGTGCGCGGAACCGGCGCGGGCCGCGCACTGATCGAAGCCGTCTATGCTGCTGCGGATGCTGCCGGATGCCCGTCGGTTTACTGGCTGACGCAGGACTTTAATGCCACAGCACGCAGACTTTATGACCGCGTCGGCTGTCTTACGCCATTTATCCGCTATAACCGCCCGGCATGACACGGATTTTCGCCCTTTTCGCCCTGGTGGCCATGACCGCCTGCGCAGATGTGACCCTGCCGCTGAGTGATTTTGCGGGGCGGCGCGATACCTCCCCCTCGACCCTTCCGGCGATGAAAACATTCGCAACGGCCCGCCCGGCGCGACCCGCGCGTTCAAATACAGCGCTGGCCAAAGACTTCCTGGATCTTGCGTTCATGTTGGAAAGTGGTCGTACCCTGCCGGTGCTGACCCGGTTCGAAGGGCCGGTTACGATCCGCGTCACGGGGCGCCCGCCTGCCGGATTGAACCGCGATCTGGGCAAACTGCTGGCGCGGCTGCGCAGCGAGGCGGGGATCGACATCACTCAGGTCAGCCCCGGCACCGCTGCAAACATCACGGTCGAGGTTGTGCCCCGTGGCAAGCTGCAACGCGCAGTCCCGCAAGCCGCCTGTTTCGTCGTGCCGCGTATCAGCAGCTGGGACGAATTCCGCCGCAACCGGCGCGGCGCGCTGACCGATTGGACCACCCTGCAAGTGCGCGAACGGATGGCGATATTCATCCCCGGCGACGTCGCCCCGCAAGAGGTCCGCGATTGCCTGCATGAAGAGGTTGCACAGTCACTCGGGCCCCTCAACGACCTCTATCGCCTCAGCGACAGCGTCTTCAATGGCGACAATTTCCACACCGTTCTGACCGGTTTTGACATGCTGATCCTGCGCGCATTCTATGCGCCCGAGTTGCGGTCAGGCATGACGCGCGCCGAAGTTGCCGCCAAGCTGCCCGCCGTGCTTGCGCGGATCAATCCCGCTGGCCAGAACAAGCGCCGCGCCGTGCGCGCCGATACCAATCGCGATTGGATTGATGCCATCGAAAGCGCTTTGGGGCCCAGCATTTCAAGCAGTGGGCGGCGCGCGGCGGCCAAACGCGCGGTCGCAATTGCCAAACGCGAGGGCTGGAACGACAACCGTCTGGCCTTCAGCCTGTTCGCGCTTGGCCGGCTGACGCTGTCGTCGGATCCCGATCTGGCGCTCGCCTCCTTCCTGCATTCCGGCTCGATCTATGCCGCGCGCAGCGAAACCCATCTGCATGCGGCCCATGTATCCATGCAACTGGCGGCCTTTGCCCTGTCTGCGGGAGACGCAGAAGCGGCGATCAGCATCGTTGATGCCAACGCCCCTGTTGTTGAGCGGTCCGAGAATGCGGCCCTTCTGGCAACGCTGCTGATGGTCAAGGCCGAGGCGCTGGACCTGACCGAACGTGCTGCCGAAGCCCGCGTCGTGCGGACCGAGGCATTGGGCTGGGCGCGATATGGCTTTGGAGCCGACCGCGTCGTCCGCGCGCGCGTATCCGAAATCGCGGCCCTGTCGCCACGCCGTGGCCGGGTGCCGTTATGATTATCATCGCCGGCCTGATCATCGGCGCTGTCTTTGGCGCAACGCAGGCGCGACGCGCCAAGGGCAATCGCAAGGATATGGCGCAATACGCCGCCGCCTATGGCATCGCCTTCGGGATCGTCGCGCTGTTCCTTACGCTGTTCATCGACCGCCTGCTATAGCCGGGTGGCCTGACGATGTTCGGCCATTTCTTCGACACGCTGCGCCGCACCGGCGTTCCGGTCACACCGCGCGAATACCTGGTCTTTCTGGAAGCCATGGACGCCGGGCTGGCGACCTATGACGTTGACGCGTTCTATTACCTTGCCCGTGCCACGCTGGTGAAAGACGAAACCAAGATCGACCGCTTTGACCGCGCCTTTTCGGATGCGTTCAAGGGGCTGGCGGACATCACGCCCGAGGCGGTGATCGACGCATTGGATCTGCCCACCGACTGGTTGGAAAAACTCGCCGAGAAGCACCTGACGGCCGAAGAACGGGCGGAGGTTGAGGCGCTCGGCGGTTTCGATAAGCTGATGGAAACGTTGAAGAAACGGCTGGAGGAACAGAAGGGCCGGCATCAGGGCGGCTCCAAATGGGTGGGGACCGCCGGGACATCGCCGTTCGGGGCCTATGGCTACAACCCCGAAGGCGTGCGGATCGGACAGGACGAAAGCCGCCATCAGCGCGCCGTCAAAGTCTGGGACCGGCGAGAGTTTGCAAATCTGGACGACACCCGTGAACTTGGCACGCGGACCATGAAAATCGCCCTGAAGCGCCTGCGCCGCTGGGCGCGTGAGGGCGCGCATCAGGAACTGGACCTGGACCGCACCATCCGCGCCACCGCGCGCGAGGGGTTTCTGGACGTCAAAACCCGCATTGAACGACGCAACGCGGTGCGCGTCCTGCTGTTTCTGGACGTCGGTGGGTCAATGGATCCGCATGTCCGGATGGTCGAAGACCTGTTCAGCGCAGCACGCAGCGAATTCAAACATCTTGAGGCGTTCTATTTCCACAACTGCCTTTATGAGGGCGTGTGGCGCGACAACCACCGCCGCTGGAACGCCCAGACTCCGACCACGGACCTGCTGCACAAATACGGATCCGACTGGACCGCGATTTTCGTCGGCGATGCCTCGATGAGCCCTTATGAAATTGCCGTGAAAGGCGGCGCAAACGAACATTGGAACGCCGAAGCGGGCAGCACCTGGCTGACCCGTGCAGCGGAACACTGGCCCCGCCACCTGTGGATCAATCCGGTGGCCGAGGATCACTGGCGCTATACCCAAAGCATCGCCATGGTGCAGGAACTGTGGGGCGCGGACCGCATGGTGCCGCTGACTCTGGACGGGTTGGCGCGCGGGATGAAAAAGCTATCCTAAAGCAGACGTGACAAACGCCACCCCCGCCCCCATATAGCAGATATGCTCAAGTTTACCCCAATCCTGCTGGCAATCCTTTATGCCGTTGTGATGTATCGCTTTTCCGCCTGGCGGATGGGCAAGCAACTGGATGAACAGTCGACCGAACTGGCCGATCCGATGCTGAAAGTGCTGACGGATCGGATGGCCGAAGCCCTGGATCTGAAACGCATCCGGGTTCACATTTACGAGATTGAGCCGGTGAACGGCCTGGCCGCACCTGATGGGCGGATCTTCATCACGCGGGGGTTCTTCAACAAATACCGCAACGGTGATGTGACCGCCGATGAAATGGCGAGTGTGATTGCCCATGAACTCGGTCACGTCGCGCTGGGGCATTCACGCCGCCGGATGATCGATTTTTCGGGACAAAACGCCCTCAGAACCGCGCTGGCGATGGTGCTGGGCCGGTTCATTCCGGGCTTTGGGGTGATGATTGCCAATTTCCTTGGCACGCTTCTGGCGGCACGTCTGTCACGCGGTGATGAGTATGAGGCGGACGCCTATGCCAGTGCGCTGCTGGTCAAGGCGGGTATCGGAACCGGGCCGCAGAAATCACTGTTTCAGAAGCTGGAAAAACTGACCGGCGCACGCGGTGCCGCGACCCCGGCGTGGTTGCTGAGCCATCCAAAAACGGCCGAACGTATCGCCGCCATCGAAAAACTGGAATCGGGCTGGGCGATCAAGTGACCGGCGCAACGGCCCGTCTTGCGGAGGTGGGCTGAAACGCGCGCAGTGCAACCGCCACGAAGTCCGACCAACTGCGCGCAAAACGCCAATATTTTCACACCACAGGGATCAACGGGTCAGCCGCCCCTGGCCCCTACCCCTTTTCCACAATCGGTAGGGCGGTGGTGAATTTCAACTCCTCCATGCTCAGCAGTGCAGTGACGTTGAATATCCGCACTTCGGCGATCAGCGCCTGATAGAATTCGTCATAGGCGCGCGCGTTCGCCACCCGGACCTTCAGGATATAGTCGATATCGCCCGCCAGCCGGTGCGCTTCCATCACCTCGGGTCGGTCCCGCAGCGCCTTGAGGAATTTGGCCTGCCAGTCAGCCTCATGCTCGCTGGTGCGGACAAGCACGAAGAAACACGCATCAAACCCCAACGCCTCGGCATCCAGCAGAACGGTTGTGGCGCCGACAACCCCGCCTTCGCGCAGCTTGCGAATCCGGTTCCACACCGGCGTCTTTGATGACCCGACTTTTCTAGCAATCTCGTCCAGGGACTGCCCGGCATCCCGCTGCAGCTCGGACAGGATTTTCCTGTCCGTCTCATCAATCCGAACAGCCATTCTGCCAAACCCTCTTTTCCGGTGAAAACAGTTCTTCTGACCGCATTTATAGAACAATTGTTCTTATTCGCAAGCGCTACTAGCGTAAAAACGGAACAATATCCTAGATTGGAGGGAAGAAATCGAAAGGCCGCGCCATGAAGCATTTTCCGATCTTCCTGAACGTCGCGGGCCAGCGCATCGTGCTGGCCGGCGGTTCCGAGGCCGCGCTGGCCAAGCTGCGCCTGCTGCTGAAAACCGAAGCGCAGATCGAGGTTTTCGCCAAATCACCCGACCCGCAGATCACGCAGTGGGCCGCCGAAGGGCGTCTGGTGCTGACCAGGCGCGCACTGGTCGCTGGCGACGTCATCGGAGCCGCGCTGTTCTATGCCGCCAGTGAGGATGATGGCGAAGATGCCCGCACTGCCGCGATTGCCCGGGCCGAAGGCGCGCTGGTCAACATGGTGGACAACCTGGCGGACAGTCAGTTCATCACCCCCGCAATCGTGGATCGTGACCCGGTGACCGTCGCCATCGGGACCGAAGGTGCGGCCCCGGTTCTGGCCCGGGCGATCAAGGCCGATCTGGAAGAACGCCTGCCGCCCTCACTGGGCCGTCTGACGCAGATCGGGCAGGCGTTCCGCCAGGCCGCGATGGCGCTTCCGTTTGGTCGGGCGCGCCGCGATTTCTGGGCAGACTATTTTTTCCGCACCGGGCCAAGGGCGCTGGAACAGGGTGAGGTCGCCGCCGCGGACGCGCTGCCGGAGTTGTTGAACGCGCATCTGAACACCGAAGCCCGCGACGGCCACGTGATCTTTGTCGGCGCAGGCCCCGGTGACCCCGAACTGCTGACGCTGAAGGCCCGCACAGCGCTGGACCGCGCCGATGTGGTGATCCACGACGGGCTTGTCGCGCCCGAAATACTGGAGCTTGCCCGGCGTGAGGCGACCCTGATCGCCGTCGGCAAGACCGGATTTGGCAAATCCACCCCGCAGGGCGACATCAACGCCGCGATGGTGGAAAACGCCGCGAAAGGCTTGGAGGTCGTGCGCCTGAAGTCCGGTGACCCCGCCGTTTTCGGACGTCTGGATGAAGAAATCGAAGCGCTGACCGCCGCAGGCATCGCCTTCTCGATCATTTCCGGCCTTACCGCCGCCTCGGCCGCTGCCGCGACCATGGGTCAAAGCCTGACGCAACGGGGGCGTAACTCTGCCGCCCGACTGATCACCGCGCATGACACCAAGGGCTACGCCGAACAGGACTGGCGCGCGCTGGCCCGCCCCGGTGAGGTTGCCGCGATCTATATGGGCAAGCGCGCCGCACGGTTTGTGCAGGGGCGTTTGCTGATGCACGGCGCGGACCCGGCAACGCCCGTGGGGATTGTGGAAAACGCCTCTCGTCCCGACGAACGGGTCATCTCGACCACATTGGCCGCCCTGCCCGGCACCCTGAACGCCGCCAATCTGACCGGCCCCGCCGTCATCATGCTGGGCCTTGCCCGGCGCTTGGAAACCGCAAATCAGAGGACCGCCTGATGCCACGCCCCTACACCGCGAAAGTCATCACCGCCAATGCCCTGATCGAGGGCGACCCGATCTGGCTGACCGAGGATGACCGCTGGACCCGCGACATTGCCGAGGCCGAGTTGATCGAGGACGAAGCCCATGGTCAACTGCGCCTGCTGTTCGCCGAAAGTCAGCCTGACGCCATCGTCGGCGCCTATCTGGCCGACGCAGAACCCACCCCCACCGGACCCGCCGCAAGCCACATCCGTGAACGCATCCGCGCCACGGGTCCGACCGTGCCCTACGGCGTCTGAGGAGGAAACTCATGTATCATTACAACGACTTCGACAAAACCGCCGTCGCCGACCGGGTCCAGACATTCCGCACCCAGGTCGCGCGCCGACTGGATGGTTCGATCACCGAGGATGAGTTCAAGCCGTTCCGCCTGATGAACGGTCTTTACTTGCAACTGCACGCCTACATGCTGCGGGTGGCGATCCCTTATGGCACGCTGAACAGCACCCAGATGCGCGCGCTAGCGACGATCTCGGAAAAATGGGATCGCGGCTATGGCCATTTCACCACCCGCCAGAACATTCAGTTCAACTGGCCCAAGCTGGCTGATGTGCCGGACATGCTGCAAGCCCTGGCAGACGTCGAAATGCACGCGATCCAGACCAGCGGCAACACCGTCAGGAACGTCACTGCGGATCATTTCGCCGGGGCCGCAGCAGATGAAATCGCCGACCCGCGCCCCTATGCCGAGTTGTTGCGCCAGTGGTCCACAGACCATCCGGAATTCCAGTTCCTGCCGCGCAAGTTCAAGATCGCCGTGACCGGGTCGCCCAACGACCGCGCCGTCACCCGCGCCCATGACATCGGCCTCAGGATGGTCGAGCAGGATGGCGAGTCTGGCTTCGAGGTTATCGTCGGCGGCGGCCTTGGCCGCACGCCGGTCATCGGCACGGTCATCAAACCCTTCCTGCCCGAAGCCGAATTGCTGCCCTATGTCGAGGCGATCCTGTCCGTCTACAACCAGCACGGACGGCGCGACAATAAATACAAGGCCCGCATCAAGATCCTGCTGCGCGAGACGGGGGCCGATGCCCTGACCGCCCAGATCGAGGCACGTTTTGCCCAGTTGCGCGCCGAATGGCAGGGCGCAGATCGGGCGATCCTAGCCCAGATCAAACGCCACTTCGCCGCGCCCGATTACAAATCCGCCCCGACGGATGGTTTTGCTGCCTTCTATGCCTCGGACCCGGTGTTCCGGTCGTGGTGCGACACCAACCTGACCGACCACAAACAGGCCGATCATATGATCGCCACCGTCAGTCTGAAACCCCACGGCGGCGTTCCCGGCGATGCCACTGCCGCGCAGATGCGTGCGCTGGCAGATGCGGCTGAAGCCTATTCTTTCGGTGAATTACGGATCAGCCACGAACAAAACGTCATCCTGCCCCATGTTCACAGAAACGACCTGCCCGCGCTCCATGCTGCCCTCGCGCTGGCCGGGCTGGCGACGGCGAACATCGGGTTGGCCAGCGACATCATCGCCTGCCCCGGCATGGATTACTGCGCGCTGGCCACCGCGCGCTCGATCCCTGTCGCACAGGAAATTGCCGAGCGGATCGAGGTGCTGAAGATCGAGCACGAGGTTGGCCCGCTGAAGATCAAGATCTCTGGCTGCATCAACGCCTGCGGGCATCATCATGTCGGGCATATCGGCATTCTGGGGTTGGATCGTGCGGGCGTCGAGAACTACCAGATCACGCTGGGCGGCGATCACACCGAAACCGCCGCGATTGGCACCCGATCTGGCCCCGGCTTTCCCGGCGACCAGATCGTGCCAGCCATCGAACGCCTGATCTTCGCCTACCTCGACCTGCGCGCCAGCGACGATGAAACCTTCCTGCAAGTGTTGACCCGTCTTGGCCACGCGCCCTTCAAAGCCGCGCTTTATCCAGAGGAGAAAGCCAATGCCGCTTGAATACACGCCGCTTCCGATCAGGGAACGCGCCGCCGATCTGACCGCCCGCTGGGGCGCGGATACGGCGGAAGACGTGCTGGCCTATGCGCTCGATTCAGCCGAGATCGGTACCACCGCGCTGGTCAGCTCATTCGGGGCCGAATCCATCGTCCTGCTGCATATGGTGGCACGGATCGACCGCACCACGCCGGTGATCTTCCTCAACACCGGGTTCCTGTTCCGCGAAACCCGCGACTATCAGCGCAGCGTCGCCGCAAAGCTGCGCCTGACTGATTTGCGCGTGATCGAACCGGATCGGGAAGAGCTGTTTTTGAACGACCCGGACGCACAGCTTCATCGCAATAATCCTGATGCCTGCTGCGACCTGCGCAAAACCCGCCCGCTGGCCCGTGCGCTGGAACCGTTCGAAGCCTGGATCACCGGACGCAAACGTATCCACGGCGGCAGGCGCGTCGATCTGCCGGTTTACGAAGCTGACGGCAACCGCCTGAAGATCAACCCGCTAACGGCGTGGAGCCCTGCCGAAATCACCACCTACATGCGCCGCAACGGGCTGCCGAAACATCCGCTGGTCGACAAGGGTTTCAAATCCATCGGCTGCGACCCCTGCACCACGCGGGTGCGCGACCATGAAGACGCGCGCGCAGGCCGTTGGCGCGGCAAGGCGAAAACCGAATGCGGCATACATTTTGACGCTGACGGGGCGATCCGTCCCGGCGCGGCCTGAGTAACTCCGGAGCTGATACCATGACACACCCTGCCACCATCGTTCGTGACGATGGCTTCCACGTGGATGATTTCCACGGTCCTGTTGTCCCGCTGGACGAAGCGCATCCAGCCTCGATCGCGCTGGACGTCCCGGGCGACAGTGACGCTGCGGCGTTGAAGGACAATATGGATGCAAGGTTCATCCGCATCTGGTTTTCCGGTTTTGCGGACGGGCGCGGCTTTACGCTGGCGCGGCAATTGCGCCGCCTTGGTTTTCAAGTGCGCCTGCGCGCCGCCGGGCCGCTGATCGCCGATCAATACCCCCTGGCCCGCAAGTCTGGATTTGATGAAGTCGAACCGACGCCACAGATCCTGTCCCGCCAGCCTGAAGCCCAGTGGATCGCCCGCGCGCCCGCACCCGCAGGACCCGCCCGCGATTATCAATCACGCCTTGCTGCCCTTTCGGTCAGCGCCTGACTGCCCTAGAACCCGGAAAGACCTGAACAATGACGGACCAGACGCCCGTGAATGATTCCGCTGCCCAGCCTGTGGCCGCCCCCGTATTGCCCGACGCCCAGACCGTGACGCAGGTGCGTCACTGGACGGACCGGCTGTTCTCGTTCCGGGTGACGCGCCCGCAATCCTTGCGCTTCCGCTCGGGTGAGTTCGTGATGATCGGCCTTATGGGCGATAACGGCCGGCCGCTGCTCAGGGCCTATTCCATCGCCTCGCCCAGTTGGGATGATGAGTTGGAGTTCTACTCGATCAAGGTGCCCGATGGACCGCTGACCAGCCGGTTGCAGCATATCGAGGTGGGCGATCAAATTATCCTGCGCCCCAAGCCCGTCGGTACGCTGGTGCACGATGCCTTGCTGCCGGGCAAGACGCTGTGGTTCTTCGCCACCGGCACCGGAATCGCACCCTTCGCCAGCCTGGTGCGCGAACCCGAGACCTATGAGAATTATGAGCGCGTCATCCTGTGCCACACTTGCCGCGAGGTGGCCGAGCTGGAATACGGCAAGCAACTGGTCGAGGGTCTGGCCGATGACCCGCTGATCGGCGAATTTGTCGGTGACAAGCTGACGTATTATCCGACAACCACCCGCGAACAAAGCCCGGTCATGGGCCGCGTCACCGACAGGCTCCGCTCTGGCGAAATCTTCGCCGATCTGGGCCTGCCGCAAATCAGCCGCGAAACCGACCGCGCCATGGTATGCGGATCAATGGCGCTGAACACCGAGCTGAAAGAGATCCTAGAAGGGTTCGGCCTGCGCGAAGGCGCCAACAGCGACCCGGCGGAATACGTGGTCGAAAAGGCGTTTGTCGGCGAAGGCACCTGATCGAACGGCAAGGGCTTCGGCCTGCAGCGAAAACCGACCCTGCGCACCCTCAGCAGCCGTGCGCCCGCCGAACTGAAAGGGGGGGCCGCAGCTTCGGCCTTCTTGTGCACGCAAGAATGCGCGCTGCCAACGTCTGCATCGGGCCGATTGTGTTGAAAAACTCCGAAATCAGAGCGTCGCGGATTTCTTGCGAAAACCTATGAAGCGAAATAGTCGGAAAGCTTTGACCACGAGACAGCGCATGGCTGCGCGTGAGCGCATGTAGGCGATTTGGGCCGACCCCCGCGCCAAAAATTTAGGATCGGGCTGCATGGAAAGAAAAATCATCGTTCAGGCCCTAAAACGGAGTTTTTCAACACAATCGGCCAAATCCGCACCTCTGTGGTTTCCCATCCGAACATCTTGCACTAATCATGCATCTGCCGCCGTGCGGGCGTGATGGAATGGTAGACATATCAGACTTAAAATCTGAAGGGGGTAACCCCGTGTGGGTTCGAGTCCCACCGCCCGCACCAAACCAGACTCGTTGGTCTGGAAACCCTTCTAACAGTTTGAACGGTAACGCTATTTCCGGGGTTCTAGCACCCTTATTTCGGCAGTAGTGAATACGCCCCGGAAAGGTCAGTTTCAGGACCAGTCTACGCAGGTTAGTTTGCCCTGTTTCCCAGAGTTTCCAGGGGTTTGCGAGGAATGCGAGCACGGGTTCTAGTTTTTCCTCGAAGCTGCCGCCGGGTTCGCCTTGTTGGTCGAGCATATCGCCAAGGCGTGCCTTTTCCTTTTCGAGGTCGCCGATCTTTTTCTCATAGGTTCCGATCACGGTGGCATTGGTGGCCCCGAGAACCCGCTCCAGCACGCCCTCGATCTGCTTGTCGAGCGTGCCGAGCTTGGCTTGTGCACGACCGTAGCGTTGTCGCAGCCTGAGGCTTCCAACGCCAGCTCCAGCGTGTCGGTGACATCCTGGGCCTTCATCGTCGTGCAGAGCTTCCAGGCGATGATGTACCGGCTGTAATCGTCAAGGATGGTGCTGAGATAGAACCAGCCCCAGCCGATGACCTTGAGATAGGTGAAGTCGGTTTGCCACAGTTCGTTCGGTCGGACTGTCTTGTCCCTGAACTCATCCGCGGCCCGGATTACCACATGGGCTGGTGCCGTGATCAGATCCTCCGCGCTGAGGATGCGATAGACAGACGACTCAGACACAAAGTAGCGCTTCTCATCGGTGTATTTGACCGCCAACTCGCGCGGTGTCAGGTCTTCGTGCTCCAGGGCAAAGTCGACGACATCGTCGCGAACCGTGTCCGGGATGCGGTTCCAGACCGACGCAGGTTTGGGAGAACGATCGGCTAGGCCATCGAGGCCGCCATCGCTCCAACGCGCGTACCAGTCGTAATAGGTGCTGCTGGGAATGCCGAGCATCTTCAGGGTTTGACGCGTAGGCAGATGGGATGCCTCCACCGTGCGGATGATTTCAAACTTCTCGGATGCGGGATACCTCATGCGTCGGCCTCCCCATCCCCGAGCATGCTTTTTTTGAGCAGGCGGTTCTCCAGCGTCAGTTCGGCGACTACCTCCTTCAGGGCGGCAGATTCCGACCGTAGCTCTTTGACTTCGGGAGACGTCGCTTGGAGTGCCGTGTCGCCCGCCAAGCGGTTCTTTCCCGCTTCCAGGAACTCCTTCGACCACGAATAGTATAGGCTCTCAGCGATGCCCTCGCGGCGGCACAATGCGGCAATGCTCTCCTCGCCGCGCAGGCCGGCCAGCACGACCCTGATCTTCTCTTCTGCTGAATAGTGTTTGCGGGTCTTCCGCTTGATACCCCTGACCAACTTGTCAGCGGCGTCTTTCGATGTTCCGGATTTCTGTTTCATCTTCGCTCCATAATGGCTTCGATGAACCAGAAATCCTCCGTTGATCAAACACCTAAATCTGTCCGGTAGGCGCTGACGTCAGACAAGAGTTTCTGGCATTGGAGGTCGGATGTTGAGCGCTTGGTGAGGGCGCGTGTGATTGTACTGCCTGAGCCAGTGATTGATGACGATCTGGGCCTGCTTCGTTGTAGTGAACCACTCCGCACTGAGAACCTCCCGGCGCAGGGTTCCATTGAACCTCTCGTTGTATCCGTTTTCCCATGACGATCGCGGGTAAATACCGATCGGCTTGATGCCGACCCTTCTCAACCAGTCTTGCATCGCTTCGGCAATGAACTCGGGGCCATTGTTGTCGAATTCTGCCCCAGTTCGGGGTCCGATCCGGTTCCATGCGGCCACCGCATGGCCACAGGCCCGGAACGCAGGCCCGGCTTGCGCAGGTCAGGTCCGGCGCAGCAGGTCCAGCGCCAATCCAAGGGCATGGCGCCCCTCGACCTCCTGAACCGCATCAAACCGGGCATCCTTTGACCGGCAGACGTCGTGTTCAAACAGACCTTCAGCCTTACGCAGCTGTTTGAAGAACCGGATCGAAGTGCCGATATGCTGGTTCGAGAAGTTGAGGATCGGCAAGACACGCTCGAACAATTGGCGCGCCGCTTCGGGGTCTCCGCTGTGGTAGCGGTCGAAAATCTCGACATAGATGCTTTCCAACCCGGTCGGGATGAAGGCATGCACGCCCCGGGCCATTGCATCCATCAATTGGGTCACCGCCCAGCCGCCACAGACGTTCAGCGCCCCGCCCGTCGCCTTCAGCACGGCCGAGTATTTGGCACCGGCCTGCGCCGTTTCAATCTTCAGCCAGGAAAACTGCGCGACGTTTTCGAACAGAAAGACGATGTCTTCCACCGACAGACCGCCCCCCACCCAGTCCAGATCCTGCACCATAAGGGTGTCCGGCCCGTGAGGGGCCAGTTCGCGCAGGAAGCCCAGCATCCCGGCGCGGTCAAGCCCGTCGGGCATCTGAACGCAGATCCCATCGGCGCCAGCGGTGCGGGCTGCCTGCGACAACGCGATGCTGTCCGCCATATCCGGCGCTGTCACACTGACGATGAAGGCGATGCGCTGCGCATTGGCGTCGCTTACAGCGTCGATGATCTGCAACTTCTCATCCATGGACAGGGTCGCATGCTCGCCCGCGACCGCAAGACCCAGCATGCCGCCACAGCCTGCCGCAACCGTGTGATGGACCAATCGGCGCATTGAGGTCAGATCGACGCTGCCATCACCCAGGAACGCGGTGTTTAGGCTGGGGACAATGCCCCTCATCACTGCATTCGCCACCTCAGCGCGCCGTGCTGGCTTCGCTCAGCGGCAATGATGCTGACAGGCACCCATATCCCAGACCGCCATGCGCTGAGGGATCCGGCCCCGCAAATCGTTCGTCCATTGGCGCGTCTGCGGGTTGGAAGCGGGTATCGCAGGACAACCGGATCCGGTTATTTGCTGAGTTGTTGTCAAAGGAACCGTGCACGGTGAACATGCCAAAGATCAGGCAATCGCCTTGCGCGAATTCGGTGGTCAGAAACCGGCTGCGCCGGGCTGAGGTCAGGGCGATCGCATCGCCCTCAATATGGCCGGGGCGGGATGGGTCGCGATCCACATCGTGGCCTTCAAATTGCTGGCGGATGTCTGCCCAGTTGTGCGACCCCTCAAGAACATACAGCGGACCGTCCTTCGGGGTGATCGGTGTCAACGGCGTCCAGCAAGTGACCAGACGGACGGTGCCCCGGTTCATATAGGGGTGATCCACATGCAACGGGCTGGCCCGCCCGGCGGTCATGGCGCGCAGCCAGGCAAAATCGAATGGTTTGGAGGGGGTTGCGAACAGCCTGTCCATCAGCCCCGTGATGCGCGGCCCGTTTATGACCCGGCGCAGTGCGTCACCTTCGCTGACAGATCGCCAGAACGCGCCCAGTTCCTGTGTCGTCGGATACTGCGCGCGGCGCGTGGAAACGCCCGACGCGATACCCTGCTCCACGGGCGCGGCCACTTCGCCAACCTCGTCCAGCCGGTGCAGCACTTCCTGGCGTGCGGCCTCAACCTCGACCGGGTCATGGGCACCCCGCAAAAGCAGGTAGCTGTCAGTGGTAAGTTGCTGATCCAGATCGCCACCCGGATCTGCATCACGCAACGCCCCCACCTGTTGGGTCGGAACGGGCGCGCCTTTCAGCGTCAACACCTGCGCGGGCGTTTGCATTGTGGGATCATCCTTCAATCAGGGCCGCAACTTCCGCTGCGCCGGGCCAAGTCTCATCATCAACCGGACGCCGCACTTTCAACGATGCGGCGGCATTTGCAAAGCGCACCGCGTCAGGTTCTGGCATCTGACGTGCCAGCGCCAGGGCGAATGCGCCGTGCCAGACATCACCGGCCCCAAGCGTATTCAGCGCAACCGCCGGGAACACCGGATGCTGGCTCAAGCGCTGCCCGTCATGGCTCAGGACCGGCGCGCCACCACGGGTGACGGCGCACCAACCCGACAGTTGGGTCGTCGCGCGCGCCAGGGCCGCGCCGTCGCAGGCCCCAGCAAAATCCGCCAACCCCTGCTCAGAGAAGACGACATGGCTCGCACCCTCTAACGCTGTGCGGGCAAGGGCCACCGGTGCCTCGGCGTCCACAACGGCAGGCTTACCCGCCTTGCGCGCCGCAGCGACAACATGCGCGGCCCCTTCCGCCCAGCGGGTGTCGACCAATGCGGCATCGAACGGGAAATTCGCTGGCAGATCCGCAAGATCTGGCGTCAGACTGCCATCACGATGATTGATGATGGTCCGATCCTCATCGGGCGAGATCAGATTGGCCGAACACGACGTGCCCGCCCCGGTCACGGTGGTCAGATACCGGTCGTCAATCCCGCGATCATGGATCGCCCGGCGCAGGAAGTCCCCGAACATATCGTCGCCGACCACCCCGGCCAGACTGGCCACCCCTCCAAGTGCTGCAATTGCCGAGGCTGCATTCAGCGCCCCGCCACCGGTGATCAACCGCGCCCCACCCGCGCGGTGTTTCGACCCTTTCACAGGGAACGCATCCACATCAAACACAAGGTCAGCGGCAATCAATCCGGCGCAAATGACCCTTTGCATAATGGTGATCCCCGCATGAGGCCGCGCATGGGCGCAGCATTCCATGCCAATATGATACGTTGACCTCGCGCCCGCAGCCAATAGCATGACGCGCAGATTTCACTTATCCTTCAATATGATCGAACGGGGACCAACATCGCACATTTCGGACTCTCAGCCGCGCTTCTGACCCCGTTTCATGCAGATTTCAGCCTGAATCTGCCCCTGTTTTGCAGCCACGCGAAGACGATGCTGGAAAGCGGAGCCAATGGAGTGACGCTGTTCGGAACCACAGGCGAAGGCGCATCCATCGGATTTGACGAACGCGCCCGGACGATTGCAGCCATGATCGACAGCGGCGTGTCGCCCGATGTGATGACCATCGGCCTGTGTGCATCCGCTGTGGCCGACACACTCGCGCAGGTGCAGCAGGCGGTCAGCTTTGGGATCACGGATTTCCTGCTTCTGCCGCCGTTCTATTTCAAGGATCCGGGCGATGCGGCGCTGTTTGACTGGCACAAATCGGTGTTTGACGCAGCCCCACCGCAGGCCCGGTTCATCCTGTACCACATCCCCCAGGTCACGCAGGTGCCACTGTCGCCCAAGCTGGTCGCACGCCTGTTCGAGGCATTCCCCGACCGGATCATCGCCCTGAAAGACAGCGCCGGTCAGTGGGATTTCACGCGCACCCTGCTGGAAAGCCGCACGATCCCGGTTCTGGTCGGGGATGAGCGGTTGTTGCACAAAGCCGCCGCACTTGGCGGTGCCGGGTCAATCTGTGGCATGGCGAATATCTACCCCCGGCGGATGCAAACGCTGTTTGAAACGCAGGCTGAGGATGCGGCGCTCAGCGCCGACGTCGACTTCATCGTCGCCCACCCGGTCATCCCGGCGCTGAAAACGGCCCTGATGGCACAAAGCGGCGATCCCGGTTGGACAACCATGCGCCCGCCGCTGCGTGCGCTGAGCGGCGCGGATCGCGAAGCGTTTCAGGCGCGGTTTGGGACGTAGGGCGCGTTCAGGCGGCACCATTCCAGTGACAGAAAGCCGCCAGGCAGGCCCCTGCCCGGCTTCGGTCACGTAAATCCGGTTCTCGATGCCCAGCAGAAACCTAACCCAGCAACACGTCGGCACGCTCAACCCATTCAAAATCAAACGCGCGCGCGGTTGAGCCGTTCTTTGCCAGATCCTCTAGCCGCGCCTTGCCCTCGGCCAGCATCGGGCGACGCCCAGCCGCTACCGGCCACAGCGCGTAGGCCGGCCCGTTTGACGCCACAAACCACTCTGCACGGCGCTTTGTGAATGTGCCATGCACGGTATCCTCGACAAAACGCCGCAAGTCCGCAGCCGTTTTCCAGACTGACAGGGTCACAGCCAAACATGGGTCCACCCCAAACACCTGATCGGGATCATTGTCAGGGCGGGCCGATTGACCGACCTCAAGCTGCCACACGAACCCCGGCGAGCGATGCGCCACCCGGCTGACCCGGTTCAGCGGATTGTGTTGAAAAACTCCGAAATCAGAGCGTCGCGGATTTCTTGCGAAAACCTATGAAGCGAAATAGTCGGAAAGCTTTGACCACGAGACAGCGCATGGCTGCGCGTGAGCGCATGTAGGCGATTTGGGCCGACCCCCGCGCCAAAAATTTAGGATCGGGCTGCATGGAAAGAAAAATCATCGTTCAGGCCCTAAAACGGAGTTTTTCAACACAATCAGCGCATTGGTAAACCCCGAAACCCGCGCGTCGCCCCAGGGGTGCAGCAACCGGGCGACGTTGATCTGCGCGATCTCGGTCGTTTTGTCCGGCGCGTCCACTCAGCCACCTTTCAGCAGCCTGCCAACAGTGCTTTTTGCCGAGATTTCAGAGCGTCCGACCGCGCAATAACTCGCCGGATCGTCCGCCACCAACCCCTTGGAGCCAAGATACCCAAGCGCGATCTTCTTCAGGCGCGCCTTCTGGTCTTCATCTTCAACGTGATGCTCGATCTCTTTCTTCGAATACCCGAGCGCGCGCGCCCGCCGTTCGATCCCCTTGATATACAAAACTGCCTTGATCTTGCGGGCATCAATCGCCTCGCAATTCTTGCGGATCAGATCGGCCGTCATCACGATCAGCAGCGAGTTATCAATCTCCGCCTCGAATTCCAGGCCCGGACGGTCCTGTGCCGACAAAGGCAAGGCAATACAGGCGGCAAGACAGGTCGACAGGATAAAGGGACGCATGGGGTCACTCCGAACAAATAATACTGGCACATCAACAACGTGCCCAATCTATCGAATGGCGAAACCGAAGGGCAATGACAATTTCGTTCATGGGCGCGCGATTGCTTAAGGCCAGGGCCCGGCGCACTTGCGCGCCTGAGCGATCCGTCTCCGGATGGCTGTGACCCTCGGCACTGTGATCGGGCAGGTTCGTTTCAGGCCCAAGCGTATTGACCGCTTACCACACCGCCTAATCAGCACCCCAATCCCAGCCAAAGGCGTGATCGCTGTCGCCATGTTCCGCCCGATGCGCCAGCCGCGCGCGGGCTTCGTCCAGCGTCGGGCGATGGCCTTCCGGCACCCACCACATGACGAAATGCATCCCATCCGACGGTTCAAACCACGCCTTTCGGCGCTCAAAGAACTTGAAGTGGAGCGTGTTGAAAACGAAGGTTTCCAGCGCTGCGAGCGACTCCCACACCGTCAGATTGGCCACGAACTGCGGATCGCCATCCAGCCCCGTCTCGGTGTTGCCGGTCCCGGGCTCGCCCGAGCCCTCCATGATCCAGACAAACCCCGGCATCCGCTTGCCCAAGCCGTTGATCCGATCGAGGTTCGCCATGAATTCGGCAACACGCGGATCGTTTGTCGGCGCAACCAGACGCCCGACGTTCAGCTGCGCCAGATGATGTCCAGCAGGCTGTTTCATTCGCCCTCGGCCAAGAATGTGCCGACCACGGAACTGGCGGCCATTTCTGCACGGGCCTCGGCGCAAAAGGCCGCACCCGGATCATCCGCGTCTTCGTTCCGCGCCAGCATGTCGCGGATGACAGCGTCGGTTTCCTCGGCTGGTGGCAAAAGCATGTGCTCGTGCGGCGCATCCGATGGCACGCCGATCTCTGCCAGCCGCTCCAACACGACGGCATAGGCCGCGCCGAACGCCTCTGCGTTCACGCGCAAGTCCGGGCAATGCCAGACATACTGCTCGGCCAGCGACACACCGATCACCGTTTCAAGATAATACTCCGGGGCCTCCGGCAGATGGCTGTCAACCTGCACCTGACCGGCCAGTATGGGCGCCACCAGCGCGGCCCCCGCAAGAATTTTCGATTTCATCATTACCTTCGCTTTCTGTCGCGCAACGGCGACACCCCGTCGCGCGCCTTCCTCAGGAACGCCGCGATCATCACCAGACCAACCAGACCCAGCGCAATGATCGCCCCCCAAACCCAGATTGGCACCAACCCGTCGTCAATCGCCCGGTAAGACGCCCAGACCGGCACGAAACAGATCACCCCCGTCAGGATCGCGGCAATGAACGACAGGATGGAATCCCAAAGGTTGCGGAGTTTTTTCATGACTGTTCGCGTTCTGTGTCGTCCGATTGGTGTGGTTAAACCACAATGTCACCTGACGACAATGCGAAGACCAGCGGTTTCGCACCCCGGTATTTCGTACGCGCGGCCTTCTGCGCAAAATCTTTCACGCCAATCCGCCACAAATGCACCGAAACCGCAGACCTGGGCGCAGCAGAATGCCCTTGCACTTCGGCCCGACGCTTGTTGTTAGTCGGTCGCGTCAGTTTTGTTTGAGAGATTTATGCCCGCCGATATCAATATGTTCTGGCACGGGTCTGTTTTGGGCCGATTGTGTTGAAAAACTCCGAAATCAGAGCGTCGCGGATTTCTTGCGAAAACCTATGAAGCGAAATAGTCGGAAAGCTTTGACCACGAGACAGCGCATGGCTGCGCGTGAGCGCATGTAGGCGATTTGGGCCGACCCCCGCGCCAAAAATTTAGGATCGGGCTGCATGGAAAGAAAAATCATCGTTCAGGCCCTAAAACGGAGTTTTTCAACACAATCGGCCCCATCCACGCAGCCTGCGTGCGATCCTTCCTGCGCCACGGGCACGCCGTTACGATGCATTGCTACGAACGCCCCGCCGACCTGCCGGACGGGGTGGCTGGGATCAGACCGTTACCGGTATCGGCTTATCGCGGAAGGATTTGGCACCTATGCGGACTGTGACATATTTTGCCTGCGTCCGATCACGGAAACGCCCTATATCATGGGGGCCGAGCGAGAGAATTTTGTCAACGGAGCCATTCTGAACTACCCACCAAACAGCCCGTTTTCCGAACTCCTGCGTGAGGCGACCCAAAATTATCACTTCATCCCGCCCTGGTTTCGTGAATCAAGGCAGCGAAGGATGAAACGCGCTCGCATCTTCGGCAAAAAGGTCAGCGTCGAGGCGCTTGGCTGGGGTATCTGGGGGCCGCATTTGATTACGCATCTGGTCAAACGTCTGGATCTGTGGACGGAAGTGTCCAAGATCGATCGCTTCTATCCACTCTACTGTCAGCATGCTGTCCAGCTGAGCGATCCCGAGCTTTGTATCGCGGATCTGACAACACCACGCACAGACGCACTTCACCTGTGGCACAAAATCTCAGGCTCGACTGCGCCGCCGGGAAGCCCGCTGGACGAGATTATCAACTGCTGATGCACCCCGTGGTCAGCCGGGATCAAACCGGTCGGCGACCCGGTTTCCTATTCCGCCGCAATCGCACTCATCCGTCCGGTGCGCTTGTGCTTGATGCGATCTTCGATTTCATCGCGGAAGTTGCGGATCAGGCCCTGGATCGGCCAGGCCGCTGCGTCACCTAGCGCGCAGATCGTGTGGCCTTCGACCTGTTTGGTCACGTCCAGCAGCATGTCGATTTCCTCGACCTCGGCCTCTCCGGTGACCAGCCGGTCCATGACCCGCATCATCCAGCCGGTGCCTTCACGGCACGGCGTGCACTGGCCGCATGACTCGTGCTTGTAGAACTTCGCCAACCGCCAGATCGCCTTGATGATGTCGGTGTCGTTGTCCATCACGATCACCGCAGCCGTCCCAAGGCCGCTGCGCTGTTCACGCAGGTAATCGAAATCCATGATCGCCTCGCGCATATGCTCACCGCGAATACAGGGGACCGATGATCCGCCGGGGATCACCGCTTTCAGGTTGTCCCAGCCACCGCGAATGCCGCCGCAATGCTTTTCGATCAATTCCTCGAAACTGATACTCATCGCCTCTTCAACGACGCAGGGGTTGTTCACGTGACCGCTGATCGCGAACAGCTTGGTGCCGGCGTTGTTGGGGCGGCCAAAGCCTGCGAACCATTCCGGTCCGCGCCGCAGGATCGTCGGCACCACGGCAATCGATTCCACATTATTCACAGTCGTCGGGCACCCATAAAGCCCGGCCCCGGCTGGGAACGGAGGCTTCATCCGCGGCATGCCTTTCTTGCCTTCAAGACTTTCCAGAAGCGCGGTTTCCTCACCACAGATATAGGCGCCCGCGCCGTGGGTCAGATAGATGTCGAAATCCCATCCGCTGCCACAGGCGTTCTTGCCAACCAGCCCTGCGTCATACGCCTCGTCAATTGCTGTCTGAAGCGCTTCCTTCTCGCGGATGTATTCTCCGCGAATGTAGATATAGCAGGCGTGCGCATTCATCGCGAAACTGGCGATCAGGCAGCCTTCGACCAGCGTGTGCGGATCGTGGCGCATGATTTCGCGGTCTTTGCAGGTGCCGGGTTCGGATTCGTCGGCATTGACCACCAGATACGCCGGGCGGCCGTCACTTTCCTTGGGCATGAAGCTCCACTTCAGGCCGGTTGGAAACCCTGCCCCGCCACGACCACGCAAGCCCGAGGCCTTCATCTGTTCCACGATCCAGTCGCGACCCTTCTGGATCAGACCCGCAGTGCCGTCCCAATGCCCGCGCGCCTTCGCGCCCGCCAGGGTCCGGTCGTGCATCCCGTAGATGTTTGTAAAGATGCGGTCTTTATCGTCGAGCATTGCCGTTAACTTTCAGCTGTCCTTCTGACGTTCCCGCCAGATCCAATAGATGTTCACTATCGCCCAGCTAAACGCGGCCAGCGCCGCCAGGTCGATCAGAAATGCGAACCGCCCCGGCATCCCTGCCGCCGGGCCGATCCACTGTGCTGCAAGCCATAGCAGCATCGTGCCGGCAATCACCAGACTTACCGTGCGCGCCCGCCGGGCAGTCGCAAGCTGGCGATCATCGGCCAAGACTTACTTGGCCAGTTCGCGGGCCTGTTCGACCCATTTGTCACGGGAGACGCGGCCTTTGAACCCTGCCAGGTTATCATCCACCCAGGCGACTTCCTTTTCGGTCCAGGCGGCGATCTGGTCGAAGTGATAGAACCCCATGCCGTTCAGCATCGCGTTCATCTTCGGACCGACACCCTTGATCTTGGTCAGATCGTCGGCACCGCCAGCGCGGGCCTCGCTCAGCGCCGCAGGGCGATCCGCCTCACCAGACGACGGGGCGGCGGGCGCGGGATCGGGTTCTGGCATTGGCTTGGGCTCGGGCGCAGGGGCCTCGGGTTTGGGCGGCGGTGCGGGGGCCGGGTTCGGCTCGGTCGGTTCGGATGGCTTGGGTGCGGCGCTTGTGGGCGGGGCTTCGGACTGCGGCGTCATCGCGCCACCGGAACTTGCGCCCATTCCGCCAGCGTCATCGGCCGCGCTGAAGCGCTGATAGGCCAGGATCAGCAATGCGACCAGCGCACCGATCGCCAGCGATCCCCAGAACCCAAATATTCCAAGCAGCCAAAGCAGCAGAAACACCACGATGCCTACACCAACCGGGATTACCAATCTGCGGGTATTCTCATCTTCCATGTTGAACTCCGTCCTCTCCCTGTCAGGTATCCGAAATTCAGACGCCCGGGTGATACCTTAGCACCCTTACTTAGCGCGTGCGGAGAATTCTGTCTCGCCTCCATCGGCAAGGATTTTCGCCTGTGAGACCCAATTGTCGCGTTCAACCCGGCCCTTGAACCCTTCCAGGTTGTCATCCACCCAGGCGACTTCGTCTGCCGACCAACCGGCGATCTGGTCGAAATGGAACACGCCGAGGCGATGAAGCAACGCTTCAAGTTTCGGTCCGACCCCTTTGATATGTTTGAGGTTATCGGCGTCTCCACCGCGCGATTCGCTGAGCATCTCAGGCTTTGTCCCGGGTGAGGACGCGCTTGCCTGCGGCGCGCTGGCCGGTGTCGGTTTCGGGCGCGCGGCACTGGTCTTGGGTGCTGGTGCGACGTTGCCTTCGGTTGGCCTTGCGGTTTCCAGGGTATCCGCTTCGGCCCGGGTCACGCCCTCGCCACGTTCACGCGCGGCGTGTTTTGGCGTTTTCTGTTCTGCCCCACCCTGCCAGGGCGCGCGGAACGGTTCTTCGGTTCCGTCAATGCGCTTGACCGTTTCGCCCAGATCCACCGCCCGCTGGACCGAGGCGTTATATTGCGCCCGACCTGCCGCGTGATCCTTCAGGCTGGTCAGCCCCGACAGGGGTTCCGCCGCATAGCGCCCGTTTTGCGGTCCCGGAACGGGAACCTTCCCGGCGCCGAGTTCGTCAATGATCTCTCCCAACCGGGCGGCGGTCAGGTCTTCGTAATAATCCTTGCCGATCTGCGCCATCGGCGCATTTGCGCAGGCGCCCAGACACTCAACCTCTTCCCAGGAAAACTTGCCATCCGCCGACAATGTATGCGGCTTGGCGGCAATCTTGTCCTGACAGACGGCGACCAGATCCTCGGCCCCGCAGATCATGCACGAGGTTGTGCCGCAAATCTGGATATTTGCCACAGAACCAACCAGATGCAGCTGGAACATGAAGTAAAAGGTTGCAACCTCCAGCCCCCGGATATGGGCCAACCCCAGCATGTCCGAGATATGCTCGATCGCCGGACGGGACAGCCAGCCCTCCTGCTCCTGCGCGCGCCAGAAAAGCGGGATGATCGCGCTGGCCTGGCGGCCTTCGGGAAACTTGGTGATCTGCGCTTCGGCCCATTTCTGGTTCGCAGGCGTGAAGGCAAAGGCAGCAGGTTGTTCAGCAGCAAGGCGGCGCAGCATGGGCGGGCTCCGGAAAGCGTGTCTTTCTTGTTGATAATCCGTGTCGCCCCTAGCGGCGGCGGTGTCAACATCTGCGGCGCCTCAACCCAGCGCAATCGCGATCAATGTGACCCCCAAAGCCCCCGCCGACAAGATGCCCGAGGCGGTGTGCTTCATATGCGCCACCCCGGCCCGCTTGTAGATCAGACCATCCGCAAATCCCATGAAGGCGCAAACACCAAACAGCGCCGCCATAAGCCAGAGGTTGCCGTAAAGCGTCAGAACCACCGCGAGGATCGCGAAGGCCGTGTATCGGTCGGCCATCACGCGGGGCAGCAATTCAACCCGATGAGTGGTCTGCGCCAACCCGTCCTCTGGGTCGCGCCAGAACAAGAAAGCCATGTAGCCGAGGATCAGGATCGTGACGATCCCGCAGAGGGTGACGAGGAGGGTCATGCCGTCAATACAGCAATCGAAACGGTGCTCGGTGGAAGATACCCGAGGTCCCTAGGATTGTGTTGGCCCGACAGGCTGTTAGCAACAAAGTTACCCGCGTCTCGACGAAGTACCAATTGGGAGCGAACGAATATTAAGTCATCAAGCTGATCTGAGACATGGCTACGTGGCACCTTTGGACTCCTCGGATGGGCACGTCAATGAAGCCGCACCACGCGGGTCCAATCTTGCAATATTAACAAGTTCAGCGGATTGATTTGCCAAAGCAGACTGAATCATCTCACTGCAAAAACGCGCATAACCAGGACTCAGGCGTGTTTGGCTATTTGCGATGGCCACGAACAGATCGTCCGGCCGAAATGAATCCGAGATAACGGTTGTGCCGCTGAACCAGCCGTATTCACCAATAATGTAGCGCCATTCATCCGCCAACTCTTTCGTGAAACATACAGAATTTTCGTGGGTAAGTGCAGCACTAGGTTGGTCAAGCGCTTCCATGGAGATGTTACAGGTGACTGAAACCTCATAGAGCGTGGTTGTCCCGCGCATAAATGGGGTCGCGATCAAAGCGCCTACGGCGAGGATGAGAAACAGTAGGCCAATCCGCAGCCTGCTCACCGATCCACTTCTCCGAACACGATATCCATCGTCCCGATAATCGCGCTCACATCCGCCAGCTGATGCCCGGTCGCGACGTGATCCATCGCCTGCAGGTGCAGGAACCCCGGCGCGCGGAGTTTGGCGCGGTAGGGTTTGTTGGTGCCGTCGGCGACCAGATAGACGCCGAATTCGCCCTTCGGGGCTTCGACGGCGGCATACACCTCGCCGGCCGGGACGTGGAAGCCTTCGGTGTAAAGCTTGAAGTGATGGATCAGCGCCTCCATCGAGGTTTTCATTTCGCCCCGATCAGGCGGGGAAATCTTGCCACGGGTCATCACCGGCCCCGGACAATCGCGCAGTTTATCAATGGTCTGCTGGATGATCTTCAGGCTTTCCCGCATCTCGGCCATGCGGCACAGATAGCGATCATAACAATCGCCGTTCTTGCCCACCGGGATCTGAAATTCGAATTCGTCATAAAGCTCATACGGCTGGCTGCGCCGCAGATCCCAGGCCAGGCCCGATCCGCGCACCATCACGCCTGAGAAGCCCCAGTCGAGGATCTCCTGCTCGCTCACCACGCCGATGTCGCAGTTGCGCTGTTTGAATATCCGGTTTTCGGTCAGCAGCCCGTCGATGTCATTCAGCGCCTTAGGGAACTCTTTGCCCCAAGCCTCGATATCGTCGATCAGCTCGGGCGGCAGGTCCTGATGCACGCCGCCGGGGCGGAAATAGGCGGCGTGAAGCCGCGCCCCGCAGGCACGTTCATAGAACACCATCAGTTTTTCGCGCTCCTCGAACCCCCACAGCGGCGGTGTCAACGCGCCGACGTCCATCGCCTGGGTCGTCACGTTCAGCAAGTGATTGAGAATACGGCCAATTTCGGAATAAAGCACCCGGATCAAGCTGGCCCGGCGCGGCACCGGCGTTCCGGTCAGTTTTTCGATGGCCAGACACCAGGCATGTTCCTGATTCATCGGCGCGACGTAATCCAACCGGTCGAAATACGGCAGGTTCTGCAAATAGGTCCGCGATTCCATCAGCTTTTCGGTGCCACGGTGCAGCAGGCCGATGTGGGGGTCGCAGCGTTCGACAATCTCTCCGTCCAGCTCCAGCACCAGACGCAAAACCCCATGCGCCGCAGGGTGTTGCGGGCCGAAGTTGATGTTGAAGTTGCGGATTTTCTGTTCGCCGGTCAGCGCGTCATCGAAATTGCCGTCCATCATGCCTGCAACCTTCTTTCCGTCTCGCAGCCGCCTTGGGCGTCGCGCCATCAGCGTCGTTAGCCCCGTGTATCAGAATCCGGGCGTCCATTGCCAGAGGGTCAGGCCCGGTAACGAAATTTTCTGTTGGCACCACGGGCAACCCCGGCGACGGCGCGCGCCGAATTGTCCCGACCGCGCTATTTCGCGCCCAGGCTCGACCCGGTCTTGGGGCAGGAAACCTCCCCTCCCCAATGGCGGAACCGGGTGGGTAGCGACAGGATGAAACCGTCTTCGCCCGCGATATAGCGTTCGAAATGCAGATGCGGACCGGTCGAGAATCCGGTGTTTCCGGCAAGCCCGATCACATCGCCAGCGATCACGTGGTCACCTTCATCCACCAGCGCACCGTCTTTTTGCAAATGCGCATACATACTGATTGAGCCGTCTTCGTGCAGGATCTGAACCACATTTGCCGCGTCCACCAGCGCCTCATCCTCGCCGCCCTTGTCGAAATGCTCCTCTACCTCTAACACCACGCCACCACGTGCGGCGGCGATACGCGCGCCTTCGGGCATCGAAAAATCAGTGGCGTTGGCGCGGTTGCCGTTATGGCTGAACGCCTCATCACAGCCTTGCGAAACGAAATAGCGCAGCTTGCCAAAGAGCACGTTCTGGGGCCATGGCAGCAGGTGCGGCTTGTCCGGGTCGGGCGTGGCGCGATAGTCGCCGAAGGTCCAGTCGACCTGCGGCAGATCTTCGACCACACCGTCGGCATCACGCCTGAGCGGCATCAGCACTTTGCGCGTTCCGGCATCAATCACCACGGTCGGCAAGGCGTGGTCGCGGCGGTCTTTGCGCAGGTCATCCCCCTGCGCCTGGGGCCAAAGCTTGACGGTCACCGGCGCAACCGGGTTCAAATTCTCGCCCACCAGACGCGCTCCGCTGGCGTCATCCTCGACCACGGTACAGAAATGGCGATTGTCGCACGGCCCTTCGGACGCATGCAGCGGCGGCGCACAGACCAGCGGCGCACAGACCAGCGCCACACCGATCAGCTGAACAGTTGCCCGGATCACAGCCAGCGGTCGTAATCGCTGACCAGCAGATGCGTCGGGGCCACGTCTTCGTCGATTTGTGAAAAGCGGCCGATGGGTTCGCGGAAGAGGTTGTCGGTGACGTCGTCGTTGACGGTGGAAACCTCTCCGATCAACACATCGCCACCCTCACCCCAGAAAGCGTGCCAGTCGCCGGGCATCAGGGTGACACTTTCGCCGGGGGCGAATTTCAGCACTTCTCCGGGACCGTAATCGCGCGGGATGCCGTCGCAGATCACCCGCCCGCCGCGGTCGTCGGAACAGCTGCCATCGTCGTTGGACCCGAACAACTGGATCGCCAGCGTCGCCCCGCCCCGGTTGATGATGTCTTCGGCCTTGATCACATGGGTGTGCATCGGGCTCAGCTGATCCTGGCGGCTGATCAGCAGCTTTTCGGCGTAACACATGCCGCCGCCGCGCTGCAGGTCGGCCAGATCACCGTTTCTGAGCGTGAACAGGAACAGCCCCAGCTGGTCAAAGCGCCCCTCACCATAGTCGGTGATGTCCCAGCCCATGCGGGACGCGAAGATCCGGTCCTTATCGGCGCGCGCGGAACTCATCCGGGGACCAATAGGCGAAGGGCGGAAGGACAAAGCCGTAGTGGCGGATCATCTCGTCCGCGGCGGCCATGATGTCGTTGATCCGGGTTCGTTTCATACTCGGGGTCCTTTGATGGTGTCGCGCGGATGCTAACCGATGGTGTGACCGCGTCCAGAGGTGGATGGGAAAACTCTGACGTTTCCGGCGCGGGATACGCGGCGCGAACGTGCGCCCTTGGCCAAGCGTAGGACATATCGAAAGCGAGTCCGGTGTTCTGGCTGACGCTATAGTGGGGTGCGCCCTCTGCGACTAACCTTGCCCGACACAAAATCTGTCGAAATCGGGATACCGGACCAATGAGGCCTAACCCGAACCAAAGATCGCCGCGTCAATATTGCGCCGCAGCAACTTGCCATTGGCGCTGTAAGGCAGGCTGTCGACCAGCGCAAAGCGGCGTGGCCGCTTGTCAGGCGAAATCTGCTCAACGCAATGCCGCCTCAGCGCCTGAAATTCCAGCCCTGGTGCCACCACGACCGCGCCAACCTCTTGCCCAAGGTCGGGGTCATCCACACCGATCACCGCAACCTCTCGCACACCATCAAGGGCGGCGATAACCGCTTCCAGTTCGGTCGCCGAGATGCTGACACCGCCGCGCAGGATCATATCGGATGAACGCCCCAGGATGGTCAGAAAACCGTCGCCGTCGACCATCGCAACGTCGCCCGTCATGCACCAGCCATCGCCCAAAAGCTCACTGGTCGACTGGTCGGACGCCACGATCCGGCTGAGCGTTCGGGTATGGATGCGCAGCGCGCCGGACTCTCCTGCAGGCACCGCATGCCCGTCGGGGCCAATGATCTCGACAGGTGTTGCGGCATGGATGCGCCCCGAGGTTTCGGGCCGCTCCAGCACATCCTGCCCCGCCAGCAGGGAAACAAAGCCGGACAGGCCCGACCCGAAGGACATGTTGTATCCATTCGACAGGTTGTGAAAGGCCGCGATCTTGTCATCGGGCAAGGCAGGCCCGCCCGACGAACGAAGCGACTGGACGTGATTTAGCAACGGAACATCGCGCGGCCCGACCTCTGCGGCCATGCGCCGGATCACGCTGGGCGGCAGCGCGGTATGCACCACCGGGTGCTGCAGCAGCGCCTCGGTAATCTCGGAATGGCCCGACAGAACGGGGTGAAAGCGGACCGGCAACCCCTCAAGAAGGTTGCGCAAAACCAGCATCAGCGACGCCACATATTGAAGCGGAAGCGCGCATAGCGCCAGCCCCTGTGGCAATGGCAAGTCAACCTCCCGCGCCGCCCCCCAGGCCTTCATCACGTGAAAATCCACAGCATAGATTTTCGGCGATCCGGTCGTCCCGGACGAGGCGAGCATCATCGCCGGCGCCGCCGCCGCAACCCGCGACATCGTCGGCCCGTCACGCGGCGCAGGACCATGGAGCATATCGGGTGAAAACGCGAGCGTGGACATCAGATCGCGGCCCGGCGCGCGCGGATCAACCAGCGCAATCCGTGCACCCGAGGCACGGAACTGGCGCAGGCGAAAATCCAGCACCAGCGGGCTGGCCCCAAGATACCAATGCGCAAGGAACGCCAGAATCGTGTCGATGGGATCGCGCAGGCAGATCAGCCCGACATCGCCTTCTTGAACACCCGCATCACGCAGATACTGCGCGATGGATGCCGCTTGCCGGGCGATCTGCTGGGCGGAAAGCGCGCGCGGGCCATTGGCCAGCAAGGGCCGATCCTGCCAACCATCCAGCCGCGCGAAACACGCAACACCGTACGGCACAATGCCGTCCCCGGATGCCAATACCCCGCCTCCCCCGCAATCATTCCCCGACCCGCAGCAGACAGTGCCGCACAGGGCATGTCAATTCCGCATCAATCGCCGCTTCACCGGCCCAACCCGTCGCCCTTCACCACGGCCACCGTCACGGTCTTGCAGCAACCACAAAACGCCCGTAGAAGGCCCCCACCACAACCCGAGGCGAGTTGGCGGAGTGGTTACGCAGCGGATTGCAAATCCGTGTACATGAGTTCGATTCTCATACTCGCCTCCACTATCTTGTGTATTTTCCACATAATTTAACAAGAAAACACAAGATATAGTTTCTGCATTTTTGTACACAATTCGTACACAGTCCGCGTGCAGTTTTGTGTCGATGTTTTCGCAATTTTGAAGTAATGTCTGTTGCAACAGACACTTATGGATTTTGCTCAAGATGAGCTACGACGTCAAAACAATAACTGTGCACAAAAAACTGAAGCTCGATAAACGAAAAAACAGTTCAAATTGGTATGCACGTCTGACACTCGACAACGGCAAGCGCATTGTACGCAGCGCTAAAACCGAAGACTTTGAGCAAGCCAAGGAACGCGCGCTCAAACTCTATTATGAGACTCAGGCCCGCATAGACAACAAACTCCCGGCTCAAACTCGCAAATTCAAACATGTCGCTGAACATGCAATCAAACGCATGCAGGCCCAACTAGATGATGGCCACGGCAAGCAGGCGTTCAAAGATTACATCTCTGCGCTACAGCGATGGCTGATCCCATATTTTGGCAACACGGATATCGACAAGATCGACCTGCGCGCACTGGTAGAATTTGACGGATGGCGCACACAGACGCATCGAAAAGCCTTCACACAAAGCGGTATTAACAACCACAACGCTGCACTCAACAGGGTGTTGGACGAAGCCGAGCTGAATGGTTGGATTGTAAAATCTATGCGCCCTACTCTCTTGAACAAAGGGGTGAAAAGCGAAAGTCGAGGCAGTTTCACAGAAGCGGAATATAGGAAGATCTACACTGCGCTGCGCAAGTGGCACGAAAAAACAGACAACAAGAAAGCGGCAGCGACGCGCGAAACCTTGCGGAACTATGTTTTGTTCCTTGCAAACACGGGCGTACGTCACGGAACGGAAGCTCTAAGGCTGCGCTGGAACAACATTGAATGGAACGAAAAGGATGGCGAGCGTTACTTAGTCGTGAATGTTGACGGGAAAACGGGTTATCGCACCTCAGTCGCCCGAGACACTGTTGCCGAGTATTTGGATAGGCAAAGCAAGCTGAACCCGTCTATCAGCTACGACAGCTTCGACGAGCTCGTCTCAGCGGGCAACGACGAGTATGTGTTCACGACGCGCCTTGGCGAAGTTGCCAATATCGCCAGTTTGAACCGGGCCTTCAACGCGCTTTTGGGCAATCTGAAACTGAAAACGGGTGCGGACGGAAAAACCCGAACGCTCTACAGCTTAAGACATTACTATGTGACACGAGATTTGGGGCGCGGAGTAAGCTCGCACTTAATTGCCAAGCAGGTTGGCAACAGCACTGCAATGATTGACAAACACTACAGCAAAATCAGCCCGACGATGAACGCGGACCTTCATAGCGGCCGCAACATGAAGAAGCCTACTGAAGTGCCAAAAGCTGGTACGGGCGACGTGGTGGGATTGGCTTTTGAAATGCTTGCAAACGAATAGCTGGACGAAGTGGGATTGCTAGCAGCTATGGGCGTTGAACAACCAAACTACGTAGTCTCGGAAGAAATCAGGATGATGGCTTTGCAGGCAAAGAATGGCGAGCTGATTGGTGGCGATACGCTATTGCGCATATTGAACGGGTAGCTGCGCTGGGTTGGCGTGTTGCCGCCGGATTGCAGACATTCGCGAATTTGGATGCAGAGGCCAGCTAAGCGGAGATACTGTTGAAGAAGTCGATGTTTTGGTCGGCGCGTTGTTGAGCGAGAGGCGGCCGCGCGCCGTTTTCTTTCACGTTGGCACTGTTGCTGGCACCAACTTCGCCAGTTTCCGGAGGTTTTGAGCTGTTGCTGCGAGTTGGAACTGTTCGGTTGCGCCTTTGGGTCCTCGAAGCCGCATCATCTGCACGCCGATGTATCGTTTCAGGTGGGCAAAGAGCATTTCAACCTTCCGCCTTTGGATGAACGACGTCATGTAGGCATCTGTTTTTCGGATATCGCGAGCGACGTCTCGGGCGGCTTCGTGAACGGACCGCATAAGGCGTCTGCCGTCGTCCTTCGGACAGCATTGCGACTTCAGAGGGCATGCGTCGCAATCGTGCTTTGAGGCTCGGTATCTGATGAACCCGTCTTTGCTGCCATTGGGCTTTCGCGGTTTTGAGAAGTTCCGCCGATATGTTTGCAAGGCTTTGCCGGTCGGGCAAGTATAGCTGTCGGTCGCCGGGTCGTAGACAAAGTCTTCGCGTGAGAATGTGCCGTCAGTTCGTTTTGACTTATCCCAGACCGGAATGTGGGGTTCGATTTGACGTTCGTCCACAAGCCAGCCCAACATCTCGGCTGATCCGTAACCCGTATCACCCACAAGCTTGTCAGGTTTGATGCCAAACCGCTCATGTACACGATCGATCATCTCCCTTGCTGCCCGCGCCTCTGCAGGCCGGATCGGAGCCGTCGGCTCGACGTCCACGATGACTGCATTATCCAAATCGACCATATAGTTAGTGGAATAGGCAAAGTAGGCGGCTCCCCCGTCAGCCCCAGTCCAACGCGCTGCTGGATCAGCCGGTGAGATGTATTTGGGGACGACCTTGGTCGCAGCACCGAAGGCCACATCATCCAGCGTCTCGAGATATTCGTCGACGGCACGGGACGTCAGATCTGCTGGCAGTCCGTCTTTGCTTTCAACGCCGCGCGTCTGGTTTGCATTCGCGGGGATCAGACTGGCATCAACACCAAAGCTGTGGCCGCCAACCAGCCCCTCATCCATGCAGCGCTGCAAAACGACCTCGAACAAATGTCGGAACAAACCGCTCTCGCGGAAACGGCCATGCCGGTTCTTAGAGAATGTCGAATGGTCGGGCACTGGATCAGCCAAATCAAGCTTACAAAACCAACGATACGCCAGATTGACATGAACCTCTTCGCAAAGCCGTCGCTCGGAACGGATGCCCTGACAATAGCCCAACAACAGCATGCGGATCATCAGTTCAGGATCAATCGAAGGGCGGCCATTGGCACTGTAGTATGAAGCGAGCAAGGGGCGCACACCTGTCAGATCAAGGAAGCGATCAATTCCCCGGACGGGATGATCCTTCGGCACAAAACTCTCGATCGAGAACTCATAGAACAGCGCGCCTTGCGCAACTTGCCTTGGACCCATCATCGCCGAACCCTCCACCCTCAAAACAAGTGAATCAGAGCGTGCGCGGCCAATCAACGGACTTTTTCAACAGTATCCGGACAGAACCGTCATTGGATTTTCCAACTTCGCTGACGCAGCATTACCTTGCGCATGCGGTAGGAACTTCGCGGCAACGCAGCTACCCTGCGGAATTTAGGGAACAGTTCACAGCTGATGTTTCCATAGTGCCCGGCCACTGCACAATCCGATCCTCATGCTCAGATAGCGCGCCAATTCCCCCGCACCAGAAACCGGCGGCATCTGGCGGATCAGCTTGGGGCGTGTGCGTCACAAGAAGCGTCGGCGCAGCCAGTTTTGGGGGGCGATTTCCAGATAACGCGTGATTGGTCGGGCGATCAGGGCTGAGATGATCAGTGCAAGCGCAGAGATTGCTGCGATCCTGAAAACTCCGGCGTCTCCGAAGGCGATTTCCAACGCGGTACGATCGGTCGTGGCAAAAACCAGGATTGCGGCGATCAGGATGCAGGGGAAATGGAACAGATAGATCGCGAATATATTGCGCGACAGGATGGTGAAGACACACAGCTGGCCCAGACCTCGGCGTGTCGAGGGCGACGCAATCAGGCCTGCCAGAACCATCGCCACGGCCATGGATGCCAAGGCATAGCCTCCGCCCAGGTAGAATTCTGCGAATCCGGTAAATCGGGTCTGGTTCCAATCGCTTTCGGGCCGCTGGGTCGGCAGCCAGTTCAGGGCGAAGAACAGCGCCAGCCCGCCGCCAACCAGCGCCAGCCGCAGCGCCTGGTTCCGGCGCAGAACGGTCAGCCACGGGCGTTGCGGGGCAAGGACAAACGCCAGCGCAATGCCGATCACAAACGGGGTCAGGCGAAACCATGGGCGGTAGTAAAGCTCGAACGCGATCGGCGGCACGTCTCCGGTTGCGACGATCCGGGCGAAGAACAGGGTCAGATCGCTGTCGTCCATTGCAATGGCGACAAAGCGTACAGCGACGGTCAGGATCAACACGCCGGTCAACCAGACAAGGGGTCTGCGCACCCCCGTCAGCCAGCGCATCAGGAAATGCAGGGCCAGATAGACCAGCACCATGACCTCCATCGACCATCCGACGGGAATGACGTTGGAATCCGCAACCGTGTACCCCAGAAACACGGCCGACAGCAGGATCGTCTGCCAGCTGTACCCTTCCAGCAGACCGTAGAATGCGATTGCAACGTAGTAGAGCGGCAAGATGCGGCTGAGGCGTTTGATCGCAAAGCTGCGCAGGCTGGTGTCGGTGTCTGACAGCAGGCCATAGGACAGCAGAAAGGCCGAGACGACGAAGATCACGTCAACCCCGGCGGGTTCCCAGAACAGGTTCATCACCCATGGCAGCCGGTCGACAAAGCCCGGCAAAGTCGCCTCCGGGGCAAACCGCGCGACGGCAAACAGAACGTGAAACACGACGACCTGCGCGATCGCGAGGGCGCGAAACACGTCGATCCAGTCGCGCGCGCGGTCCGATGCCAGCAGGTCGAACCGTGCGGGGCCTGTCACGGGTCTGTCCCGGATGGCACCCCCTGCGCCGCAGCCTCGGCCTGCGGAGTGCCGCTGCGCGCCGCCCGTCCGCCCCGGCGGCGGGGTGTGGCGGCGGGTTGCAGTGCCTCGCGCAGCACCTTGGTCATCGGGTGATCGCCGTGATTTGGCGCATGGCGATCCAGCAGGGCACGCAGCAGGGCCGGCTGATCGGCATCCAAAGCCAGCCCCAGCGCCCAGTCGAGGAAGATCGAGCGGCACTCAGCTTCGCTGATCCCCTCGATCACATAGCTTTCGTGGATCAGGCCGCGCGGGTCCAGCGGGTCTTTGGGTTTGGTCGGCATGGGCGGCTCGCCTTCATATTGCGGGTCGAACGGGCGCAGCTTTGCGCCATTCTGCGCGGCACGCCAAGAAAAAAGTGCCGGTGGCTGCGCGGTCACGCCAGAAAGCGGGCGATGGCATCGGCGGCCTTGTCGGCGCGGGCGTCCAGCGCGACCGAAAGGGCTGCGAAATCCTGCGCGCCGGTTCCGGTCAGCAGCAGGCGGTCGCCGCGCCCGGGTTCAATCGCGCCCGCTCCATAGATCAGCTGCGCGGCAAGGCGGACCTGCTGAAACAGCGCATGGGTATCGCCCAGCACCTTGGCATCCTGCGCGGCAATCAACCCCGCCGCGGCCGCCCCGGCAAGCTGCGCGCCCGGTGCCTGCGCGTCCGTATTGGTCAGCAAGGCGGCGGCGGCAGCGACAAGTTCAATATCTTGCATCCGCCCGGCCCCGTCTTTCAGTGCAAGCCCGCCGGGGCTGGTGCGCGCCGCGTCGATGCGCCGCCGCATCTCGGCCAGGTCCGCCTTTACCTGCGCAGCATCATGCGCCTTGGTCAGAACTTCGTGGCGCACCCCGGCCACCGCCTGGCAGGTGGCGTCATCCCCGGCGATGGGTCGCGCACGCATCAGCGCGATGTGTTCCCAGGTCCAGGCCTCTTGCCGTTGATATTCGGCAAAGGCCGGCAGGGCGGTCGCCACCGGCCCCTGTTTCCCCGAGGGGCGCAGACGCATGTCGACCTCATAAAGCCGCCCTTCTGCCGTTGGTGCCGACAGCGCCGTGACCATCGCCTGGGTGGCGCGCGCGAAATAGGTCCGGGCCGGAAGACAGCGCTTGCCGTCGGATTCCGCACCATCGGGCGCGTCGTAGATCACGATCATGTCGAGGTCCGACCCCGCGTGCAGCGCCCCGGCCCCGAGTGAGCCCATGGCGAGGATACAGCTTCCCGCGCCTTCGATCCGTCCGTGTCGTCGGGCAAACTCCTCCAGGACCACTGGCCAAAGCGCTGCGACGATGGCCTGCGCCAGATCGGCGTATTGTGTTGCGGCGTCGCCGGGTTCGATCAGCCCGCGCAGATGGTGCACGCCGATGCGAAAGTGCCATTCCTTGAACCAGCGGCGGGTGGCATCCAGACACAGCTCATAATCATTCAGCCTGGCCAGCGCGGTGGTCAGATCATCCTGCAACGCTGCGCGCCCCGGCCAGGGCGCAAAGAAATCCCCGCCGATCACCGCGTCCAGAACGCCCGCATTCTGGGACAGATAAAGGGCAAGATCCGGGGCCGTGTCGGCAATGTCGATAATCAGGTCCAGTAGCTGTGGGTTCGCCTCGAACAGCGAGAACAGCTGCACACCTGCCGGTAACCGGGCGAGGAATCCATCCAGATGCAGCACGGCCTGCGCCGGGTCTGCCGCCTGGGCCAGCCGTTCCTGAAGCGCCGGGCGGATGCGGTCGAAGATATCCGCCGCCCGGGCGGAGCGCAGCGCCGGATAGGTCGACCAGCGTGCCATGACGTCCTGCGCCTGTTCGTCCAACACCACCGCGCCCGTGTCATCAGGTTTGCTGGGCGCAAAGAACCCCTCGGTCGTTGTGGCGACGCGCGCCACGCGTTCGGCGATGTCAGATTTCAGGTTCTGCGGATCACACCCCGACAAGGCGGCCACACGGGCCCAGGCCTCATCCGAGTTCGGCAGAATATGGGTCTGGGCGTCCGCAATCATTTGCAGGCGATGCTCAACCTCGCGGTGGGCACGATAATCCTGCGTCAACTGATCCGCCGTGGTCCGATCGATCCAACCGGCCCCGGCCAGCCGGTCCAGCCCGTCGACTGTGCCACGCACCCGCAGGGTTTCGTCGCGCCCCCCGGCGATCAACTGCTGGGTCTGGGTGAAGAACTCAATCTCGCGAATGCCGCCCGGGTCCAGCTTGATATTGCGCCCGTTCAGCCCCGCCGAAACCGGCTTGCGCGCGCTGCGCATCCGCTGGCGGATGTCGTGGGCGTCGTCAATGGTGGCATAGTCCAGATGCCGCCGCCAGACGAAGGGCGACAACCGGTCGAGGAACCCCTGCCCCGCCGCCTGATCCCCCGCCATGACGCGGGCCTTGATGAAGGCGGCACGCTCCCAGGGGCGGCCAAGGCTTTCGTAATAGCGTTCGGCGGCGTCCATCGACAGGCAGACCGGCGTGACCGAAGGATCGGGACGCAGGCGCAGATCGGTGCGAAAGACATATCCGTCGCCGGTCGGCTCACTCAGCAGGGCGGCCATGCGGCGGGTGACGCGGATAAAGGCGGCGCGGGCCTCGGCATAGTCGTCGGCGTAGCGGTCGTCATCGAACAGGCAGATCAGGTCAATGTCGGAGGAATAGTTGAGTTCCCCCGCCCCGGTTTTGCCCATCGCCAGCACCACCATCCCGGCGGCGTCCGCAATGTCGTCTTCGCCCTGCCCCGGCAACTTGCCACGCCGGATCTCGGCACCGACCAGTGATTGCAGCGCCCGGTCAACGGCGGCATCCGCAAATTCGGTCAGCGCCCCGGTCACCTGTTCCAGCGTCCAGACCCCGCCCAGATCCGCCAACGCGGTCCAAAGGGCCACCTTGCCCTTGGCGTGGCGCAGACCGGGGCCAAGATCGGCCACGGGGATGTCGGCGACGCCTTGCAGAAGTGCACGCATGACCGCGTCCGGCGATTGGGCCAGCGCATCGCTCAGCCAGTCGGACCAGCGGTGGATCAGCGTCTTGAGGTAGGGGCTGGAACCTGCCGTGCCATGGATCAGGTCACGTGCGGCGGCGGCAACAGCGACCGCCGCCAGCGCTTCGTCGCCAGAGGCGGTGTCGAAAGCGTGCGGTGCACGGGTGATTTCATCGGCAAAGATCATGCGGGCAGCTTTGGGGGCGGTTGGGGAAAGCGTCAAGCGGGCGTTGGAGCTTAAGTGGAAGCGGTCAGCAACATGCGGGGTGATTGCCAGCGCTATGAAGCAGCCGTCTTCAGCGCGCGCCGTGCACGGAATCAAGGCGCAGCCGCCGTGCGCTCGCCAGCCCGTCCGGGCGGGTTGGCGACTTTGTCAGGTTGGCACACCCTTCAGATTTGACGGGAATCCTGGACCATCCAATTGCCCCAAACTACCGTTGCATCGCCACCCCACGGGCTGGCGAGCGCACGGCTATCGTTGCGAGTAAACGACGGTCACATTGGGCTGGCATCTGCGAACCGGCACGTTTTGTCCGCGCCTTTTTCAGCCACACTGCTCCGCAAAACCAACTTTACCATTTGTGGCGTTGCTCCCCTTGGGCACCTGTCCCAAGCGGGTGTCATTTTCGATCCGCGACTCGCTGATTTTGCAGAAATCTGGGCCGTCGGCGGTACGACCCGGCATGTTCTTGGCGTTTTTCCTGCGAAATTTGCGCGCCAGATAGGCAAGCAATATATTGATTTTATTTCATAAACACAGTTTATGTAAAAAACATTCACATTATCTCTTGACCCGACCGCCGCGACACCCAATCTAGGGGATGTGAAACGGATTTACATCGCAACCAACTCAACAGGAGATACATAGATGTCCAACGTCGCAACATGGCCCGCCTCTGCTGAAACCTGGCTGGATGAACGTGGCAAGTTTGCCTGGATCGGCGCAACGGTCCTTGGCTTTGTCGTGTTCTGGCCGGTCGGCCTGGCGCTGCTTGCCTATCTGGTGTTCTTCAAGAAGAAGAACGACATGGGCTGTTCACATCGGCGCATGCACTCGGCCCGCGCCGCGTTCAAGTCCTCGGGCAACCAGGCTTTTGACAGCTACAAGGGCGAAACCCTGCGTCGGCTGGAAGAGGAACAGAAAGCCTTCGAGGAATTCCTGCAACGCCTGCGCGAAGCCAAGGACAAGTCGGAATTCGACGAGTTCATGAATGAGCGTGCCGCCCGCGCCCGTGAGGCGACCGCCTCGGACGAGCGCAACGAAGACCGGCGTGACAACCGTGATGACGATCGTGGCGAAGGCCCGATCACCATCTGACCCAACCCCTCCCTGGCCGGCCCGATGACTTCGGGCCGGCCGAAATATCGGATAGACGGATGTATATGACCCAGACCACCCCCCTGCCCGACCCGGTCGACCAGCCGGAGTTCTATCAGAGCATTCCCACCAAACGCCTGCTGGCCTGGGTGGTGGATGTTGTGCTGATCGGCATTCTGACGGCCATCGTTTTGCCCTTCACGCTGTTCCTGGGGCTGCTGTTCCTGCCGTTCCTTTATGCAACGCTCAGCTTCCTTTACCGCTGGATCAGCCTGGCGCGCAGCTCGGCCACGCCCGGAATGCGGCTGATGGCGATCCATTTTCGCGACGGGCGAGGGCAAGCGTTGGATGGCGGTACGGCGCTGTTCCACACCATTGGCTATTTCGTCTCGATCGCTGTGTTTCCGCTGCAGCTGATCTCGATCGTTATGATCCTGATGACGGAACGGCATCAAAGCCTGACCGACATGGTTCTCGGCACGTCCGCGCTGAACCGTTAACGACGATTAAACAAGGCCTTGGCGGATGCCCAAGGCCTTGTTAACGTCCAAACCGTGCGACACACGTTACCCATTGCGCCCCAGTTCTATGTGACGGCCCCGCAGCCCTGCCCCTATCTTGAGGGCCGGATGGAGCGGAAACTGTTCACCGCGCTGCAGGGCGACACCGCCGAAACGCTGAACGATGCGCTGTCAAAACAAGGGTTCCGCCGGTCGCAGAACGTCCTTTACCGCCCGTCCTGCGCCGAATGTACCGCCTGCATGTCCGCCCGTATCCGCGTGGCTGATTTCACCTTTTCCAGATCGCAGCGTCGTATCCTGCGCCGCACCGCCGATCTGCGCCGCGAAGCCACCTCTCCCTGGGCGACCGAGGCGCAGTATGCGCTGTTTCGCGCCTACCTCGACAGTCGCCACGCCGCCGGTGGCATGGCTGATATGGATATCTTCGAATTCGCCGCAATGATCGAGGAAACCCCGATCCGCAGCCGGGTCGTGGAATATTCCGGTTCCAAGGATGGCACGCGGACGTTGACGGCTGTCTGCCTGACCGATGTCCTCGATGACGGGTTGTCGATGGTCTATTCCTTCTTTGATCCCGACCGCGCTGCCGACAGCCTTGGCACGGCGATCATCCTGGATCATATCACCATCGCGCGTGAGGCGGGGCTGCCTTACGTCTACCTCGGCTATTGGGTGCCAGGATCGCCCAAGATGGATTACAAGGCCCGCTTCAGCGCGCTTGAAGTCTATAAGGGCGGCTGCTGGCAGAGCATTGGTGATCCCGGCGATCACACTGCGCAGACCCATCCGCTGAGCACCGATCCGATTGCCGAACAGGTGGCGCGCATCAACCTGCCCGACACGTTGCCAACCCGCTGATGATGCATATCGCGGCGGTCGCGCTTCTGGTGCCGGATTATGAGGCCGGGCTGGCGTATTATGCGCGCGGTCTGGGGTTCGAGGTGACGGCAGACCAGGATCAGGGCAATGGCAAACGCTGGATCACGCTGCGACCGCCCGGCGGGCAAACCGAAATCCTTCTGGCCCGCGCCGTCACAGACCAGCAGCGCGCCGCCATCGGCAACCAGACCGGCGGGCGCGTCGGCTTCTTTCTGAGGACCGAGGATTTTGCCGCGACGCTGGCCGCTCTAACATCTGCCGGGGCCCGTCTGCACGAAGACCCGCGTGATGAGCCCTATGGCCAGGTTGTTGTCTGGTCGGATCCATTTGGCAACAAATGGGATCTTCTGGGGCCGCCGCTGGCGTGATCCTGGATTATCTGGCCTTGCCACTGCGGTAGACTTCGAAAATCGCCGCCGCGTCGTATGTTTCCGGCAGATCCGCGCGCGCGGTCTCATAAAGGCGATTCACGATATCCAGCAAGGGCGCCTGAACGCCCAGCCGCCTGATATCCGCTGAAATCACGCCCAGATCTTTTTCGAACATCTTCAGGCTGGCCGTTGGCGGGTCATAGTCCCCCGACATCATCAGCGGCATCCGCAGGTCGAGCATTTTCGACTGCCCGGCACCGCTGCTGAGCAATTGGTAAACGGTGTCGCGGTTCAGCCCCAATGCGTCGGCATAGTTCAGAACCTCGCCCGCGACCGCATTGTGCAGGGCAACCGCATGGTTGGCGACGAATTTCAGCTGGATGCCCGCACCGAAATCCCCGGCCTCGATCACCGACTTCGTAAAATGCGCCATGAAGGGCTTCGCCTTGGCAACCGCCTCGGCTGGTCCCGATGCCATCATCACCAGATCACCCACTGCCGCCTGCGCGCCGGTGCCGCTGACCGGGCAATCCAGCAGGATCACCCCCGCGTCCGCCAGCCGTTTTTGGACTGCTTGTTTGTCGGCCAGCGCGAATGTCCCCGTTTCCAGCACGATCTGGTCCGGGTTTAGCAATCCCGAGATCTCATCCACCACCCCGGCCAACACCTGGGGCGAGGCCAGCGACAGGATCACCAGATCACAATCGCGCAGCCAGCCGCCGGGTGTTTCTTCGGCGCGCCCTCCGGCGGCGATCAGCTGGTCACGACCCGCCGCAACCGGATCAACACCGATCACATCCACCCCCGCCTTCAACAGGTTGGCCCCATAGGCGCTGCCCATGATACCAAGGCCGATGATTGCGACAGTCATTGCGTCAGAGGCCCAGCAATGCGGCCGCACTCAGCCCCGCAACCTTGGCCTTGTCGCCATCCGACAGATTCGCGCTGACTACATGTTCGACCGGATCATAATCAGCCATGTCATAGGGGTAATCGCTGCCCATAACGATCTTGTCGGCCCCATAGGTGCTGACCAGATACTCCAGCTGGTGATCCGAAAAGACGACCGAGTCGAACCACATCTTGCGCAGGTAATGCGTCGGCGGATGCGGCAGGTTGGCGTTGCTGTCCTTCCGGGCGCCCCAGGCGTGGTCAATGCGCGCGGAATAGGCCGGCAGGAAGCCACCGCCATGCACCGCAAGCACCTTCAGATCCGGGCAACGCTCCATCGTGCCCGAATAAATCAGATGCGCCACGGCGAGAGAGGTTTCCAGTGGGTTCCCCATGACATTGGCGAAGTAATAGTCGTGGAAGCGATCCCCCTGCGTGAACCCGTTCGGATGAATCATCACCAGCGCGCCAAGCTCCTCGGCCTTTTTCCACACCGGCTCAAACCGGGGCGAGGCGAGTTCTTCGCCGTCTATATTCGTCAGAATCTCGACACCCTTCATGCCCAGTTCGCCCATGCAGCGTTCCAGTTCGGCCACGGCGGCGGCGGGATCGGTCATCGGCAGCGTTCCAAGGGCCGCAAACCGGTCGGGGCGCTGGCCCGCCCATTCGGCAAGGCCGTCATTCACAATCTCACTGCCTTTGACGCAATGTTCGACCGGCGACTGATACCAGCATTGGAACGGTGGCGGGGCCACGACCTGCATGTCGATGCCCTGCGCGTCCAGCACCCGCATCCGATCCTCAAGATCGGTCATCGCGACGGTGCGGTCCTTGTCCTGCTGCATGTTGATGTCGCGGGTTTCCTGGTTGGAGTGCTTGACCATCGCGATCCTGGTCACATCCATATGCGGACCCATATAGTCGAACCCCGCAGGGATCATCACATGGGCGTGGATATCGACAGTCTTGCTGTCCAGCCGGTTGGTCCCTGTCGGCGCTGCCCTGCCCGAAGACGGTCCATATCGGTTAATCGCATCGCCCAGAGTGGCCGTGTCGATGGTTGCATGTGTCATGGGCTGATTGTGTTGAAAAACTCCGTTTTAGGGCCTGAACGATGATTTTTCTTTCCATGCAGCCCGATCCTAAATTTTTGGCGCGGGGGTCGGCCCAAATCGCCTACATGCGCTCACGCGCAGCCATGCGCTGTCTCGTGGTCAAAGCTTTCCGACTATTTCGCTTCATAGGTTTTCGCAAGAAATCCGCGACGCTCTGATTTCGGAGTTTTTCAACACAATCGGCTGAAACCTGTTGTTCGTGAAAATTTTGGTGGTGCGCCGCCGGGCAGATGCGCTGCCCGGCGGCTGTTTGAACGGGTCAGGCCCGCCATTTGCATTGTGTCGTTTACATGTTCTGGTCGTGCCAGGCTTTGGCTTCGGCTTCGACTTCATCCCGGTCAAAGTCATTGGCCGCATCAATGTAGGTGTCGTTGAGGAAGGTCGACACGTCGACCTCATTCTCAATCGCACCGGAGGAGACCATGCGCGGCTGAACGCTGGTCCAAACGTCCGCCTGCAGATCGCCCAGACGCTCGGTCGTCGAGATGTTCATCGGCAGGACGCCTTCGAACAGGCCTTTGCCTGCGGCCTCAACCTCCCATTCTTCGGGGACAGCCTGGCGCAGCATCAGTTCGACCGCGTCAGGGTTCACCTTGCCGACATACATGCCCTTGGACCAGGCGCGGAAGAACCCTTCCATCGCGTCGCGGCGTTCTTCGATCTTGTCGGCGTTGATCGCCAAAGTGTTGGCCGGGCTGGCCAGCAACTCGTCGGGTGTGACGGTATCAATCTCGATCCCGTTGGCGACCAGTGCCGCCCAATCGAAAACCGACCCGGAAATGGCCGAAACCTGCCCGTCACGGATCGCAGCCGCCAGCGTCGGGCCGCTTTCGCCCAGCACGACAGTATCCACATCGTCGATGGAATGCCCGGCGACATCCATCGCGGCCTGCAAGAAGGCGCGGTCACGGTCTGACACCAGGCCAACCGTGGTGCCGACCAGATCGCTCATCGAGCCATAGTCGCCGCCTTTCAGCACTGCGATGCCTTCGGGTGCATTCTGCATCACCTCGTACACCGTGTTAATGTTCGCCCCGGCGATCACGGCGTAAATCGTCTCGTTCGGATCCAGCATCGACAGATCCGCTTGCCCGTTCTGAACAAACGCGACATAGGGGATCGAGGTGTCCGAGGGCAGCAGATTGACGGTCACGCCCTCCTCCTCGAAATACCCAAGCGCCTCCCCCACAACCAGCGGGAAGAACACCGCCGAACGTGGTGTCGGTTTGATAACGGTGATCGTTTCCTGCGCAAAGCTAACGCCGGGAACCGCTACGGCCAGCGCCGTCGACAGCATCATTGCCTTAAACATTTTCATTTCACTTTCCTCCCAAGGAAGTTGTCCATCCGCTATTCACCCATTCGCGCCTTCCAGCGCCGGGCCTTCGCGCGGGACATCGACGCCCTGCGCGTTTCACGCCGCCAGAACACGATCCGGTCGTCGAGAAATTCCATCGAGTAAAACAGTATCAAGCCGATCAGCGTCATGCTGAGCAGCGTGGCTAGGCTCGCCGCCATGTTCAGCTGAAAGGAAAACCGGCTCATCAGCACGCCGACGCCATCGGTGGCCTGTGCAAACTCGGCCACAACCGCGCCGATCAGCGCCGTGGTGAGGCCGATCTTCAGGCCCGCAAACAGCAGCGGCAATGCCGCAGGCATGCGCAGTTTGGCGAAGATCTGGCGCTCCGACGCGCCGAGCGAGCGGAACAGTTCTTCGCGGTCCAGATCACGCTGGATCAGCCCGGTCAGTGTGTTCACGAAGATCGGAAAGAACGAGATCACAGCCGCCAGCGCGATCTTTGACCCCATCCCAAAGCCGAACCAGGCGATGATGATTGGGGTCAGCGCGATGCCGGGGGTTACGTTCAGAACGATGGCATAGGGTGCGACATAGCGTTTGAACGTCTCGGACAGGGCCGAGCAGACCGCCAGCGTCACGGCAACCGCCGCACCGATGGCAAAGCCCACGACAGCCTCGGTCAGGGTGATGAAGAAGTGCTTATAGATCGTGCGTTCAGCGACATAGAGGTCCCAGATCGCCCCGCCGATCTTGCTGGGCATCGGGATGATGATCGAGGTTATGAACCCCGTGCGCACCGCAACCTCCCAAAGGATCAGGATCGCTGCGAACAGCGCCAGATGCGGGATCAGTCGCGTGGCGCGGAAGGATTTGCCGTTGCCGGGGGCGTCAGGGATATCAGCCATTTGCCCCCCCGAATGCCCTTGCCCGCTTCGCCCCGACGCGGGACATGCCAGCCTCGGAATTCCAGAAGGCGATGCGGTTATCGACCCATTCCATACCCCGGAAAATCAGGAATCCGATGATCGTCAGCGTGAAGATACAGGCGAAGGCCGACGCCATGTTGAGGTTGCGCGTGTAGATCAGGATCAGCGATCCGATGCCCTGATCGCGCTGGATGAATTCGGCCACCAGCGCGCCCGACAGGGCGGCGGTCAGGGCCAGACGCTCACCTGCCATGATCACCGGCAACGCCTCGGGCAGGACCAGTTTCTTCAGGATCTGCATCTTGCTGGCGCCGAGGGATCGGAACAGCTCCAACCGGTCTTCTGAAACATTCACAACGCCCGACAGCGTGTTGATAAACGGCGCGAAAAAGCAGACCAGCATGATGATGGCGATTTTTGAAGGCGCGCCAAAGCCGAGTGCGGCGATCAGCAAAGGCGCGACGGCGATACGCGGCGTCGCCTCCAGCACAATCACATAGGGTTTGATGAAGCGGCGTACCAGCGGTTGGAACCCGACCAGCGCGCCAAGCCCGACGCCCAGGATCGACCCGGCCACGAACCCCGCAAACACCAGCCCCAGCGTGGCATATAGGTGGAACCAGACGTTGCCGTTGGCAAAATAGATCAGCCAGAACGACCGCAGGATGTTAGACGGGCGCGGATAGAACAGCGGGTCGAGCCACCCTGCCCGGCTGCCAATCTCCCACAGGGCGATCAGCGTCAGAAAGATCGCCGCATGGGTCAGCAGCCGGCGGCGCGGCATGGTCAGGCCGATCCGGCGCGGTGGGGATATGCCGTCGCTGACCGCCATCAGTGATCTTCACCCAGCACATCGCGCACTTCGGCCACCAGGGTGTTGAACTCGGGCGAGGTTTGTAAGCTCAGCGGGCGCGGACGCTCGAATGGCACGTCGATGGTGGCCGCAATCCGGCCCGGACGTGGGGTCATGACAAAGACCTGATCGGCAAGGAAAATCGCCTCGGTAATGTTGTGGGTTACGAAAAGCGTCGTCGCCTTCACTTCGGCCACGATGCGCATCAGTTCGACGTTCAACCGTTCACGCGTGAATTCATCCAGCGCTCCGAAGGGTTCGTCCAACAGCAACACATCCGCCCCGGTCTGAAGCAGCCGCGCCAGTGCAACCCGTTGCTGCATCCCGCCGGACAATTGCGAAGGGAAAGCGAACAGAAATTCGTCTAGCCCGACCAGTTTCAGCAATTCGGCGGCGTGTTTCTGGTCGTCCTTGGTGACGGTGCGCGCCATCTCGGTCGGCAACAAAACATTCTCAATCGCTGTCCGCCAATCCAGCAGCGTCGCCTTCTGAAACATCATCGCCACATCGGTGCGCGGCCCCGACACTTCGGTGCCATGAACGGTGACCTGTCCGGATGACCGCTCAATCAGACCGGCAATCAGGCGCAGCAAGGTTGACTTGCCACATCCCGACGGCCCGACCAGCGAGACGAAAGAACCGGGGCGAATATCAAACGACGCCTCTTCCAGGGCCACGACCGAGCCGTTGGCGAAGGTCTTGCCCAGACTGCGGGCGCCAAGAACGCTGTCACTCATCTGCCTGGCTGTCCCTGATCCATCCATGATGCCCCATGCGCTTTTTAAACCGAACCGTCAGTCTACGATTGGCCGGTTTTCCAGCCCTTTCATGATGTGGCCGCGCGAATGGCGCACGTGCCGCCTGACGATCTTTGCCACAGCCCGCGCATCGCGCGCCTGCATAGACGAGATGATCGCCCGGTGATCTTCCAGCGCCGTGCTCATGTCGCCCTTATCGGCGCTGAGCCGTTCCAGCGAGACGATGCACAACCGCTCATACGCATCCAGCAGGCGCCGCATTTCCGAAGCCAGCCGCCGATTCCCGCTGAGCTTGGATACTGTTGAAGAAGTCGATGTTTTGGTCGGCGCGTTGTTGAGCGAGAGGCGGCCGCGCGCCGTTTTCTTTCACGTTGGCACTGTTGCTGGCACCAACTTCGCCAGTTTCCGGAGGTTTTGAGCTGTTGCTGCGAGTTGGAACTGTTCGGTTGCGCCTTTGGGTCCTCGAAGCCGCATCATCTGCACGCCGATGTATCGTTTCAGGTGGGCAAAGAGCATTTCAACCTTCCGCCTTTGGATGAACGACGTCATGTAGGCATCTGTTTTTCGGATATCGCGAGCGACGTCTCGGGCGGCTTCGTGAACGGACCGCATAAGGCGTCTGCCGTCGTCCTTCGGACAGCATTGCGACTTCAGAGGGCATGCGTCGCAATCGTGCTTTGAGGCTCGGTATCTGATGAACCCGTCTTTGCTGCCATTGGGCTTTCGCGGTTTTGAGAAGTTCCGCCGATATGTTTGCAAGGCTTTGCCGGTCGGGCAAGTATAGCTGTCGGTCGCCGGGTCGTAGACAAAGTCTTCGCGTGAGAATGTGCCGTCAGTTCGTTTTGACTTATCCCAGACCGGAATGTGGGGTTCGATTTGACGTTCGTCCACAAGCCAGCCCAACATCTCGGCTGATCCGTAACCCGTATCACCCACAAGCTTGTCAGGTTTGATGCCAAACCGCTCATGTACACGATCGATCATCTCCCTTGCTGCCCGCGCCTCTGCAGGCCGGATCGGAGCCGTCGGCTCGACGTCCACGATGACTGCATTATCCAAATCGACCATATAGTTAGTGGAATAGGCAAAGTAGGCGGCTCCCCCGTCAGCCCCAGTCCAACGCGCTGCTGGATCAGCCGGTGAGATGTATTTGGGGACGACCTTGGTCGCAGCACCGAAGGCCACATCATCCAGCGTCTCGAGATATTCGTCGACGGCACGGGACGTCAGATCTGCTGGCAGTCCGTCTTTGCTTTCAACGCCGCGCGTCTGGTTTGCATTCGCGGGGATCAGACTGGCATCAACACCAAAGCTGTGGCCGCCAACCAGCCCCTCATCCATGCAGCGCTGCAAAACGACCTCGAACAAATGTCGGAACAAACCGCTCTCGCGGAAACGGCCATGCCGGTTCTTAGAGAATGTCGAATGGTCGGGCACTGGATCAGCCAAATCAAGCTTACAAAACCAACGATACGCCAGATTGACATGAACCTCTTCGCAAAGCCGTCGCTCGGAACGGATGCCCTGACAATAGCCCAACAACAGCATGCGGATCATCAGTTCAGGATCAATCGAAGGGCGGCCATTGGCACTGTAGTATGAAGCGAGCAAGGGGCGCACACCTGTCAGATCAAGGAAGCGATCAATTCCCCGGACGGGATGATCCTTCGGCACAAAACTCTCGATCGAGAACTCATAGAACAGCGCGCCTTGCGCAACTTGCCTTGGACCCATCATCGCCGAACCCTCCACCCTCAAAACAAGTGAATCAGAGCGTGCGCGGCCAATCAACGGACTTTTTCAACAGTATCCTTGGCCAGCATGATGTGGAAATCCCGGTTGTAGGTCGCAAAGGCGCGGATGTTGGATACATCGGCCTGACGCCATTGATCCAGATCCGCCAGCGTCGTGTCATCAGCCTCGCGCACGATGCGTTGCACGGCCGCGACTTCCAGCGCCTCGCGCATGTCCAGAATATCGCTGGCATCCGAGACCGAGATCGGCGTGACCCGGTGACCGCGGCGCGGCGCGGTCTGAACCAGCCCCTCAAACTGTAACCGCTGCAGCGCATCGCGGATTGGCGATTTGGAGACATCGTATTGATCGGCCAGGTCCGCCTCGCGCAGTTCCGCCCCCGGCGGCAGACCGCAGGACAGGATGTCCTGACGGATCTGATCCAGCACTTTGTGGCGTATCAAATTCACGATTTTCGCCCCCCGGTGAAATATCACCAAAGCCTGATTGGACGAAGTGAATGCGTCAATGGGCTTTGTCCTGCTGGCATTCTGTGCCGCGCGCATGCGCTGAGAACATGTGAATGACCGCAAAAAATTGAACTGTATGCCCGAAGTGTTCCTTTAAATGCTGTGATTTCAGATCCTTCGCCACGCGGCGGACAGACCGTCGTGCCGGGGCCGATTGCGCGGCACCGGCGAAATTCGGAATCCCTGATACTGAGTATCAGAAAATATCACGCGGCGATTTCAAGACCAAAGCTGATAGGTCGCAGGCATCCAGGCGAAACTGTCGCCATCCCGGCGGACATAGCCGACGCTGGGAAAGGGCATGTGGTGCCCGACCACCAGCGTTCCCGCATCCGCAACCTGGGCCAAAACCCGGTTACGGGTTTCGATCGCCCGCAGCTTGTCATCGTCAAAGCCGACCGGGCTGTCGGGATGGGGCAGCGAAAACGCATAGTGGTTCGTCAGATCGCCCCAGATCAGCGCCTGCGACCCACCGCTGGTCACGCGGTACATCATATGGCCCGGAGAATGACCGAATGCAGCCTCGGCCACGATGCCCGGGGCAACCTCGTCCCCGTCCTCGATCAGGGTCAACTGATCCGTCAGCGGGCCGAAGATCTTCAGAAACTTCTCACGATTTCCGGCGCGGTTGTCTGGCACGCCCTCACCGCTGGTCCAGGCATGGTGTTCTGCGCGCCCCATGATCAGCCTAGCATTGGGAGCCCCATGATCAGCCTAGCATTGGGATAGGCCAGCGCATCGCCTTCCATCACGCCGCCGATGTGATCGGGGTGGCAATGGGTAAAGGCAACGACCGAGATATCTTCGGGCTGGTACCCCACACTGGCCAGTCGGGCGCGCAGCATCCCGGCCCCGGCGCCGCGGCCACCTGCGCCAAACCCGGTGTCAAACAGGACGAGGGCGCCGCCAACCTCGACCACTGTGGGGGTGTAGCTGTTTTCGAACCGGTCCCAGGGCAACCGGTGCTGCGCCGCGATTTCCTGAAGTGCTGCGTCGTCCTTGTCCATCATGAATGGCGGACGCAATGGTTCGCGCATTTGTGCCCCGTCAAGGATCGTCGTCACCCAGGCATCGCCCAGGGCAAACCAGTGCGTCACCGGACGAATGCTGGTTCGTGGCTGGCTCATGTAGTCCCCCGATGGGTTGTTTGGCTGATTGTCAGATCCCATCCTGCCAATCGTCGCGATAATTGGCAAAGGCCGAATTGCTTTTGTTCCACTGGTCCATCCACTTGCGAGCGCCGACGTCCGGCGAACGTCTGGCCCAGAAGGCCTCGCCCGTGCTAGGCAGCGGCACGCGGATACCGCCGCGACCAAGGCACACAAGGAATGAACGATGACCAAGGCCCGACGCGGCATCTATGCCGCAGCAGTTTCCCCCTTTACCCAATCCGGTACGCTGGATGCGGCGAAACTGATTACCTATTGTCGGCATCTGCTGTCGCCAGAAGGGGGGTGTGACGGGGTCGCGCCGACCGGAACCACCGGCGAAGGCACCTCCATCGCCATGACAGACCGGCTGGCCCTGCCCGGCCATTTTGCCGCGGCCGGGATTGCCCCGGATCAGGTCATTTTCGGCACCGGCGCGCCTGCCACGGGCGATTGCGTCGCGCTGACGCGGGCGGCTGTGGATGCGGGATACACGAATGTTCTGGTCCTGCCGCCCTATTACTACAAGGCCCCCTCGGACGAGGGGTTGTTTCGCCATTACGCCAATCTGGTGGAGAGCATTGGCCGCGATGATCTGCGCATCTACCTCTACCATTTTCCGCAAATGTCGGCTGTGCCGCTGTCGCCTGCGCTGGTGCTGCGCCTGCGCGCGGCTTTTGGCCCTGTGATTGCAGGGTTGAAGGATTCCAGCGGTGATTTCGAACAATCCCGCGCGATCATCGAAGCAAGCGGCGGTGTGGCGCAGGATTTCGACGTCTACCCATCGTCCGAGGCGATGCTGTGGGACGGCAAGGATATTGGAGCGGCGGGGGTCATCTCAGGCTCGACCAATGTGTTCGGGGCCAAAGCGCAGGCGGCGCTGCAAGCACCAGCTGGGGCAGCGCGGGATAGCGCGATGATGGCGGTGAAAGCGGCGCGGACCATGGCCGCGAAATACCCGCTGATGCCCGCGATGAAGCAGATCGAGGCCTGGCGCAGCGGTGACGATAGCTGGACCCGAATGGCCCCGCCGCTGGTCGAACTCAGCGCGGCGCAGCAGGCCGACCTGCGGGCTGATCTGGATGCGCTAGGCGCGCAGAGTTCCGCAGAATAGACAACGACCGACGGAGGAGCGACCATGAGAGACGACGCACAGGACCACGGCCCCGATCACATCGAAACCAACCCGGATCCGGCGGCATTCGCCCATTGGCCCGAAGGGCTTTACGAAGAAATGCGCGCCGCCCATGACAATGGCTGCGTCGGGTCGGTCCTGGTGTCAGAGACCGAGCGTGTACGGGTCTGGCACCTGCATATCCCCGCTGGTGCACGCTGCGGGTTTCATCGACATGTGAACCCCTATTTCTGGTCCGCGCTAACGTCAGGAAAGGCGCGCGGATACTTCTCATCCGGCGAGGTCCGCGACAGCGAACACTACGTGGGCGAAACCCGGCATTTCCACTATGGCCCGGGTGACTACATGATGCACTCGGTCGAGAATATCGGGGATACGGATCTGTCCTTCGCCATGGTCGAATTTCTGGACGGAACCAACGCGCCATTGACGATACCGGACCACATGCGACTTGAACCGCAAGGCTAGGTCACGCGGGAACGGCGGAATATGGAAACTGATTTGGGGGCAGGCACATGAAGGCGACACAGGTTATTATCACCGGAACCGGCGGCCCTGAGGTCATGCAACTGAAGACCATCGAGTTGCCGCCGCCCGGACCGGGCCAAGTTCAGCTTGAACAAACGGCAATCGGCCTCAACTACATGGATGTTTATCATCGCTCGGGATTTTATCCACTGCCGCTGCCAAGCCCGCTTGGGCTTGAAGCAGCCGGGCGTATCATCGCAACCGGCGACGGCGTCGATGACCTGAAAGTTGGCGACCGCGTCGCCTATGCCGGTGTTCTGGGGGCCTATGCCAGCCACCGGAATGCGCCCGCCGCGCGCATGGTGAAACTGCCGGACAGTGTTTCCGACCAGGTGGCCGCCGCTGCGATGCTGAAAGGGATGACCGTCGAATACCTGCTTGAACGCACGTACCCGGTGCAACCCGGCGACGATGTGCTGTTCTGGGCCGCCTCGGGCGGTGTCGGGCAGATGGCCGGACAATGGGGTGCTGATCTGGGCGCGCATATGATCGGCGTCACCTCGGGCGCGCAGAACTGTGCTGATGCGCTGAAACTGGGTTACGCCGACGCAATCGACCGAACGTCCGACGATGTGGCCGAACGGGTGCGCGCCTTGACCGATGGTCGCGGTGTCCAGGTCGCCTATGACAGCGTCGGGGCGGCCAGCTTTGAAGCCTCGCTCAACAGCCTTGCGACGCGCGGGGTGTTCGTTTCCTTTGGGGCGACGACAGGCCCAACGCCTGAGGTTAATCCCCAGGATCTGCAGCTCAAAGGTTCACTGTTTTTCACGCGCCCGACACTGGCGCATTATATCGTGGCGCGTGACCAGCTTAACGCCTCGGCCGCGGCGGTGTTTGCGCGGCTCGGGTCCGGCGTGATGACGGCCAACATCAATCGCCGCATGGCATTGGCGGACATCGTCGCCGCGCATCAGGCCCTGGAAGCGGGAAACACCACAGGATCGACGATCCTGGAACCGTAGAATGCCGTCAGGCCATCCCCGCCAATCCAGCGCGGATCAGGCTGATCGAGATCACGAGCAACGCAACCTCGATAACACCAAAGAAGATGCGTTCCGGAATGATGCGCGTCAGGCGGTATCCGGACCAGGTTCCGAATAACGCGACCGGTGCCAACGCGGCAACGACCCGCAGATCGCCCCAATGGAGCAGATCCAGCGCCAGATAAGGCGGCACTTTCATCAGGTTGATGGCCGCGAATGTAATCGTGGTGGTGCCTGCGAACACCATCTTGGGCAGACGCTGGGGCAGGACGTACACCTGATATGCCGGCCCGCCCGCATGCGACACGAAGCTGGTAAAGCCTGACAGGCTGCCCCAGATGATGCCGCGCGGCACGTCCGCCGCGCGCGCATCCGTGATGCCAAACAGCCGGGAACGCCAACGCAAGACAAGAAAACCCAAGCCCACAAAGCCGATGATCAGGCGGACCACATGCTCGTTCGTGGAACCCGCCAGCAGCCAGCCGATCAGCACCCCGAATTACCGGCCAAAGACCTGCGCGGCTTGACTCGCTACGTTGCGTAAACGAGAACATTGTATTAACAAAGGTTAACGCGCGCGCCCGCCGACCAAACCACCTCGACGGTGCGGGCGTCAGTATCGGCTGAGTTCGGCGCAAGCTCCGCCGACCGACGCAGAGCCGTTAGTTCGATCATCGTGTCCATGCTGGTCAGTCCTTTTGGTCGAGGTCGGGCTGCGCCGGGTCCGTATCGGAGTCATCGGCGGGATCGTTCGCCGGGTCGCTTGTTTGGGCGCTGCCGGTCTTGGTGACGCGTCGCGGGTCGCTGTCCAGGACAAGCCCGAGGGTATCGAGCTTGGCATTGGTCGCCGCGATTTCAGCCAGCACGGCGTCGGGATTGCGGCCCTGCCGCGCGATCACCTCTGCCAGCGTCATGGTGCCGGAGCGGATCGACAGCAGGTTGGCCATCGCGTCCTTTTGAGGATCGACAGCCTCGAACTTCGGCGGCGACCATTCGACCGGCACGTCCGGCGTCGGGATCTGCCCCGCCGCCCACGCGGCCTCGGTGAACCAGCGCCAGACTGGGGCGCAGAACATCGGGATGAACAGCCGCCACTGCACGGCATCGATCTGGCGGCGAAACTCCACCAGCCCCGCCCGGATCGAGGAATAGTTGACCTGGCTGAGATCGCCGGTCAGCAGTTCATAGGGCACCCGGAACCCGGCCGAGATCGTGTGCAGGCTGGCCCGCTTGTATTCGCCGTAGCCGCCGGTGGCCGAGGGCTGGTTGAAGCGGATGTCCTTTCCGCCGCGGGCATAGGCGATAAGCCCCGGTTCGAACTGCTCGACCCGGTTGCCATCCGCGTCGACGACGGAGGGTGCGATGCCCTGCTGCGCCTCGTCGTCCCCGAAGACGATGGCGGTCACGCAGGCCTCGGTCTTCTTGCGGACCAGTTCGGCGACCTCGTAATCGTCGAGGTCGCGCAAACTTCGGATCACCGGCGCGCCCCTGGTGACTGAAGCCGAGCGAATTGGAACCCGGTCGCATTTTAAGATGTCCGCTCTGCAAAACGAGAAATCGACCGACTAGTTTTTTGGACATACTTTCAAGGTGTTGGAAGAAATTCACCAAATCGGCAAAGTCATGAGGTCTGGAGAATACTGGCCCCGAGAGAACGCTTCCGGCCTTCATAGCACATAGGCCGGTGCTCAGCCCCTCCCGCATAACCCTCGAAAACAACGAGAAAATCCGGCCGCAGCCGGATCGGGAGAACGCTTTCGCGAGGGCAAGTGGCGGAGAGACAGTCCGTCGAACTAAAGCGTTTCGGCTTGAACCTGAATCGCGAGGGATTCCCTTGAGACCTGATCTGTGATTCATCCTGTTTGGGAGGATGGATCATGTCAGCACCTTTGCCATCTGCGCTTCGGATACGGTTTCAGAGATACATTGAAGAAGGGTTGAGCGGGCGCGCGGCGGCGTTGCGGTTGAAGCTGTCGCCTGCCACAGGCGCGCGGTGGGCGCGTCAGGTGAGGATGAAGGGTCATGCGGAACCTGCCCGGCAGGGACCGCCGCGCGGCAAGGGAAAGCTGGCTCCGCATCGGGAATTCTTTGAGGAGTTGATCGCACAAGACCCTGACATCACGCTCTTTGAGTTGCGTAATGCGCTGGCCGATGCAGAGGGTGTGCGGGTGCATCACTCCTCCATCGCCAACCTTCTGTCCCGGCTCGGCTTCACGTACAAAAAAAGTCGCTGGTCGCAACCGAGCGCCGCCGCGCCAAGGTAAGGCAGCAACGGGCCGACTGGTTCAGATACCGCTCGCCAGCCATTGCGACCTTTCCTGAGCGCGTTGTCTTTATTGACGAAACCGCAGTGAAGACAAACCTCACGCGCCTACGCGGCAGAGCCAAGCGCGGTAAGCGCCTGACGATGGATGCGCCCTTCGGAAGCTGGGGAACCCAAACCTTGATCGCGGGCCTGACCCAAGGCGCGCTGATCGCACCTTGGGTCATCAAGGGAGCGATAGATGGCCCCGCCTTCGCGGCCTACATCCGCGAAGTGCTGGTCCCCGAGATCAACCCCGGCACTGTCGTCATTCTCGACAACCTGGCAACCCACCGGAATAAGGAGGCGACGCAGGCTTTACGCAATCACGGCTGCTGGTTCCTTTACCTGCCACCGTACTCGCCCGACCTGAATCCCATCGAGCAGGCCTTCTCTAAACTGAAAGCCCATTTGCGACGGATCGGGGCCAGGTCCTTTACCCAGGTCTTCGAAGCAATCGGAGCAATCTGCGATCTCTACGACCCAGTAGAATGCTGGAACTACTTTAAGGCCGCCGGATATGTCTCAGGTTAATGTCGAAACGCTTTAGTATGCGGATGCATCCAGGATCGTTCAGATTGCTCATTATAATATGGCGAAAACCCTCATACCCGTCCTTGACTGTCCCTATGAATCCTTCAATATCCCTAACACAGGTTAGGGAATTGGTTAGGGTTCGATCAGGTGGCGAGGGCGATACACAGACTGACGGATCGCGGCTGCAAGTCTGCGAAGGGCCCGAAGCTCTTCAGTGATGGTGGTGGCCTTTATCTGAATGTGGGGAAGTCGAACGCGCGTTCCTGGAGCTACATCTGGCGTAAGGGTGATAAACGCAACGAGATGGGCCTGGGCGGGTACCCCGACGTGTCTCTTGCACGTGCACGGGCGCTGGCTGCCGAATGCCGCGAGTGTGTTGCGGCAGGCGGTAACCCCCTTACGGAACGTCGTCGTACCGAGGTGCCCAGTTTTGGCGAATGCGCCGATCAGTTCATCGCATCAATGGAAGGCCAGTGGAAGAACGACAAGCATCGCGCGCAGTGGCGGATGACACTCGAGACCTACGCAGGCCCAATCCGGCAGAAGAGCGTTGCCGACATTGATACCAATGACGTCTTGATGGTCCTCAACGCCATTTGGGAAACACGGCCCGAGACTGCCTCACGTCTGCGCGGGCGCATCGAGCGCGTTCTTGACTATGCCAAGGCGCACGGCTGGCGAAGCGGCGAGAATCCAGCATTGTGGCGCGGTCATCTCCGGCATGTCCTTCCGGCCCGCTCCAAGCTCACCCGTGGTCATCATGCTGCGATGCCCTATCAAGATGTCCCTGCCTTTATAGAAAAGCTGCGCGCTCACGAAGCCGTCGCGGCCCGCGCGCTCGAATTCCTGATCCTCACATCGGCAAGGTCTGGCGAAGTGCGGGAGGCCAAGTGGGATGAGCTCAACCTCGAGACGAACGTTTGGACCGTCCCAGGTTTTAGGATGAAGTCGGGTATTGCGCATCGCGTGCCCCTGTCAAAACCAGCGCTGGCCATCCTCAACGACCTTAGTGCACAGCGGATATCCGACTACGTGTTTCCTGGCCAAGTTGAGGGGAAAGCCATGTCTAACATGGCCTACGCCATGTTGATGCGGCGGATGAAACTCGGCGAATACACCGTTCATGGTTTTCGGTCGTCTTTTCGTGACTGGGCTGGAGATGACACATCTTATCCACGTGAACTGGCAGAACACGCTCAGGCCCATCAGGTTGGTGGCGAAGGGTACAGGCGCGTCATGGGCGCGAACCTGAAAGCAAGGATCCAAGGGAGGAACCACATGTCCAACTCGAATTTCACGCGGCGTGGTCTGCTTAAAGCAGGCGCGGGCGCAGGGGCCGCACTGGCCACACCGACGCTGTTTACCGGCGCCGTCTGGGCGGCAAGCCATGCAGGCTACACCAACGCGCCGACCGGTTCGACGGTCACGTTCGGATTTAACGTACCGCAGACCAAAGCATATGCCGACGAAGGCGCCGACGAATTGCGCGCACAGGAACTTGCAGTTGAGCACATCAACGGCGGCGGCGACGGCGGTATGCTGAACACCTTCTCGTCAAAAGCGCTCGACGGAACCGGGGTGCTTGGCAAGAAGGTCGAGTATGTCACGGGCGATACCGCAACGTCGTCGGATGTTGCACGGGCATCAGCCAAGTCGATGATCGAAAAAGACGGCGCAGTGATGATCAACGGTGGCTCGTCCTCCGGTGTGGCCGCGACATGGTGAACTCGCTTACCGCTGCCGTGCAATTCGGCTTGCGCGATGCACAGGCCAACAACAAGGACTTCACGATCGTTGTGCCGCTCTACTCGCGTCTTATGGCGCAGGGTGCAGGCCGTGAAAACGTCAAGGGCATCTTCGGTTCGACAAACTGGCACTGGTCGTTGGCCCAGGGCTTCACGACGCAGGCCGGACAGGTTGTTGCGCCCGACCCGGCATCGGCAGCATTCGTGCAGTCGTTTGGCGAAAAATACGGTCAGCCGCCAAGCCAGGCAGCGCACACCTGCTATGTGCAGACGCTGCTCTATGCGGATGCGGCCCAGCGCGCCGGGTCGTTCAACCCCTGCGCGGTCGTCGAAGCGCTGGAAGGCTTCGAGTTCGATGGCATGGGCAATGGCCCGACACTGTATCGCGCCGAAGATCACCAGTGCTTCAAAGACGTGCTGGTCGTGAAAGGGAAAGAGAACCCGGACAGCGACTTCGACCTTCTGGAAGTTGTCGAAGTTACGCCGCGTGCGCAGGTCGAATACGCCGCTGATCACCCCGATTGCGCTGGTGGTGATCTGGGTTCCTGCAACCCCGGCGCCTAAAACCTTTCAACATCCGGGCGGCATGCGCCGCCCGGACCTTCTTGCGATTTGGGCGTGTCGCGCCCAGTATCGTGTCAATGTCAAAGGTCTGCTTTTCAAGTAGATCACGACGACCTTCACCAGAGTCGGTAGGACCATGCAAGAAATCCTTACCCAAGTCATAAACGGCCTCGACAAGGGATCAGCCTATGCGCTCATCGCACTTGGGCTGACGTTGATCTTCGGAACATTGGGCGTCGTCAATTTTGCGCACGGGGCCTTGTACATGCTTGGGGCCTTCGTTGCGGTCACAATGCAACGCCTGCTGAATGTCGGTATCACCGTCGAAGACCCGGTACGCAAAGATTTCCTGGGAAAACCGTTGAAAGTCGATACGCCTTATGTCGAGCTGTGGTTTGGGGAAAGCATCGGAAGCACCCTGATAAACTGGTCGGTGCCGCTGGCGATCATCCTGGCGATTCCGTTCATGATCCTGGTCGGCGTCGTGATTGAGCGTGGCCTTATCAAGCACTTTTACAAACGCCCGCACGCAGATCAGATTCTGGTTACATTCGGCCTTGCAATCGTTTTGCAGGAAGTCGTCAAAGCCTTCTATGGCGCAAATGCCATTCCCGTCTCGGCACCGGATTCGCTGAAGGGATCCTTTGATTTCGGATTGCTGATCGGGTTTGAGGCCAACCAGATTCTATACCCCATCTGGCGTCTGACCTATTTTATGTTCGCGATGATCATCATTGCGCTGGTGTTTGCCTTCCTGCAATTCACCACCTTCGGCATGGTTGTGCGCGCGGGCATGGCCGACCGAGAGACCGTGGGACTTCTGGGCATCAATATCGACAAGCGTTTCACGATAACATTTGGCATCGCCGCGGCCGTCGCGGGTCTGGCGGGATTGATGTATGTGCCGATTTCCCCGCCAAACTATGACGTCGGCATGAACTTCCTGGTGCTGAGCTTTGTCGTGGTCGTGGTCGGCGGCATGGGCAGCCTTCCCGGGGCGGTGCTGGCGGGTTTCCTGCTGGGCATCCTAGAAAGCTTTGCCTCGATGCCGCAGGCACAGGCGATTATTCCCGGCATCAATCAGGTCATCGTCTATGTGGTTGCTGTCATCGTACTACTTGTCCGGCCGCGCGGCCTGCTTGGCCGCGCCGGCGTGATGGAGGATTGATCCCGTGTTTGGTCTAGAGAAAAAAGACACCAAGCTGCTTTGGGTCGTGGCGGTTCTGACTTTGGCTGCTCCGTTCATTCTGAACCCCTTCCCCGAGGCGTCGGCGCTGGCGCAATTCAACGCTGGCTATCCTGACCTGATGCAGCGGTTCATCATTTTCGGGATATTCGCCATCGGCTTCAACATTCTGTTCGGGTTGACCGGATATCTGAGCTTCGGTCACGCGGCGTTTCTTGGTGTCGGCAGCTATTCTGCCGTCTGGATGTTCAAACTGCTCAGCATGAATGTCGTCCCGGCAATAATTGCCGCGGTGATTATTGCCGGCATATTCTCGCTGGCGGTTGGCTATGTCTCACTGCGCCGCACAGGGATCTATTTTTCCATTCTGACGCTGGCATTTGCGCAGATGGCCTATTCGCTGGCATTCTCGGTCCTTTCGCCGATCACAAATGGCGAAACCGGTTTGCAGATCACACTGCGTGATCCGCGCATCCTGGGTGTCTCGGCCACCGAGGATGGGTCGATCCCGGTTGCCAATCTGTTCGGGCTGAACATGCGCTCCAACTATGAACTGGAATTGGGCGCCTGGGTGTTCAACTTCGGTGTTGGATACTATTTCTGTGCGGTCATCCTGCTGGCGTCGTTTTACCTGGCGATCCGGATTTTCAGGTCGCCGTTCGGCATCATGCTTCGGGCGATCAAGTCAAATCAGCAACGTGTCCACTACACCGGCTTGAATGCGCGACCATACGCGCTGACGGCATTCGTAATCTCGGGGATGTATGCCGGTCTTGCGGGTGGTCTGATGGCGGCGATGGATCCTTTAGCCGGGGCCGAGCGGATGCAATGGACCGCGTCCGGAGAGGTCGTGTTGATGACAATCCTGGGCGGAACCGGCACGCTTCTGGGACCAATTCTGGGCGCTGGTCTTATCAAATATCTTGAGAACATCTTCTCTAAGATCAATGACAACGTCCTGCATTCCTGGTTCGCAATTTTCCCGGACGGTATGGAAAACTTCATGGTGACAATCGTCCATCCGTTCGTCGGAAAGGGCTGGCACCTGACCCTGGGCTTGATCTTCATGGGCGTCATCATCTTCCTGCCGGGGGGCCTCGTCGAATTGGGCCAGCGGATCAACCGCCTGTTTCGCCGCAACAAACCCAAAACAGATGCCAAACCAGCCGTTGAGCCGGCGGAGTAAGGAACGTCATCATGGCAATTCTTGAAGTCAAAGGCGTCAACAAACGCTTCGGCGGGCTGCAGGCCCTGGGGGACGTAAACCTGGACGTGGTCGAGAACACAGTTCACGCGATCATCGGGCCGAATGGCGCGGGCAAGTCGACATTGCTCAACTGTCTGGTTGGCAAACTTATTCCGGACACCGGCAGTGTCATGTTCGACGGACAGTCAGTTTTGGGTCGCAAGCCCCATGAAATCAACCAGATGGGGATCAGCCGCGTTTTTCAGACACCTGAAATCTTTGGCGATCTGACCGTGTTGGAAAACGTCATGATCCCTTGTTTTGCCAAACGCGACGGGGCGTTTCGCATGCATGCCTTTGAATCAGTCAGCGCCGAAAAAGACCTGGCCGAAAAGGCGCGCCTTGCCCTGGAAGACGTCAATATGGGCGACAAGTTGGACATGCACGCTGCCAGCCTGTCACGTGGTGACAAGCGACGGTTGGAAATGGCAATGTGCCTGGTTCAAAACCCACGCCTTTTGCTGCTGGATGAACCGACTGCTGGCATGGCGCGGGCGGACACCAACAACACGATCGACCTTCTGAAAAAAATTCGCGACAAGCGCGATATCACAATGGCGATCATCGAACACGATATGCATGTGGTGTTTTCCCTGGCGGAGCGGATCACGGTGCTGGCACAGGGCACTCCGCTGGTTGAGGACACGCCAGAGAATATCAAGGGCCACCCGAAAGTCCGCGAAGCCTATCTGGGCGAAGTGCAGGTCTGAGGGATTGCGCGAATTGCCACCCGCAACGAGCGCCGAATATGAGGGACGAAAATGAACGCCAATCCTGCCTTTGACAAAAATGCAAATAATGCAGCGACCGCGCCAGCCTATCTGAGTATCTGGAATCTTGAGGCGTTTTACGGCGAAAGTTATATCGTTCAGGATGTAAGCTTTAACATCCACGAAGGGGAAATCCTTGCGCTTCTGGGGCGCAACGGGGCAGGCAAAACATCGACTCTGCGTGCAATCGCCAGAATGGACAATCCGGAACTGAAACGGGGCGAGATTTGGCTGGATCACAAGCCACTGCACAAAATGCAAAGCTATGAGGCTTCGCAAGCGGGCATCGGGCTGGTCCCGGAAGACCGCCGCATTATCGCCGGGCTGACAGTTGAAGAGAACCTCAAACTGGCACAGATCGCCCCGCCCATCGGTTGGTCCCTGGACCGCCTGTATGATCTGTTCCCGCGTTTGGGAGAGCGGCGCAAACAGGAAGGCGTAACCCTGTCGGGTGGCGAACAGCAGATGCTTGCCATCGCCCGCGCCTTGGCACGCGACATCAAGGTGCTGCTGCTGGACGAACCCTATGAGGGCCTCGCCCCGGTTATTGTTCAGGAAATCGCCAAGACTCTGAACATCATTCGCGATCAGGGCATCACCACAGTCATCGTCGAACAGAACGCCGTCACAGCCCTGAAACTGGCCGACCGCGCCGTGATCCTTGACACAGGAACGGTCGTTTACGACGGCTCGGCCAGGGATGTGCTGGAAGACGAGAAACTGCGCGCCGAATACCTGGCGATCTGATCGCCAGCGGCCAACCAAGCGAAGCGGCAACCAGCGCGAGGTAGGCGCGATGCCGTGAACAATGAGGGACCAGACATGACCGATCCGATCTATCCGCCCAGTGACGCTCTGGCCGGGTCCGCCCATATCGACTCCGCCAAATACGATGAGATGTACGCGCAGTCTGTTGCTGATCCGGCGGCGTTTTGGGGGGAGCATGGCAAGCGGGTTGACTGGATGCGGCCTTACACCTCGGTCAAGGACACCAGTTTCGAACACGGCAAGGTCGCGATCAGCTGGTACGGTGACGGCACGCTGAACGTCGCTGCCAACTGTATCGACCGGCATCTGGAAACCCGCGGCGATCAGACCGCGATTATCTGGGAACCCGATGACCCGGATGCGGCGTCAAAACACATCACCTATCGCGAGTTGCACGCCGAGGTTTGCAAATTCGCCAATGTCCTCAAGGCGATGGGCGTGGGCAAGGGGGATCGGGTGATCCTCTATATGCCGATGATCCCTGAAGCGGCTTATGCGATGCTGGCGAGCGCGCGGATTGGCGCGGTGCATTCGGTCGTCTTCGGCGGGTTCTCAGCCGATGCGCTGGCCGCGCGGGTCAACGGCTGCGACGCCGCCGTGGTGATCACCGCCGACGAGGCTCCGCGCGGCGGGCGCAACACGCCGCTGAAGGCCAACGCGGATGAAGCGTTCAGGAAGGTCACCGGCGACGCCAAGATGCTGGTCGTCCGGCGCACAGGCGGCGATGTCGCCTGGAAGGCGGGGCGCGACCACTGGCTGCACGAGATGGCCGCCGAGGTTCCCGCCGATTGCCCGCCCGAGGAGATGGGCGCGGAAGATCCGCTGTTCATCCTCTATACCTCAGGTTCGACGGGGCAGCCCAAGGGCGTGGTGCATACCTCGGGCGGCTACCTCGTCTATGCGGCGATGACCCATGAATACACCTTCGATTACCACGACGGCGATGTCTATTGGTGCACCGCGGATGTGGGCTGGGTGACCGGGCACAGCTATATCGTCTATGGGCCGCTGGCCAATGGCGCGACCACGCTGATGTTCGAAGGGGTGCCGACCTATCCTGATGCCTCCCGCTTCTGGCAGGTGTGCGAGGAACACAAGGTCAATCAGTTCTACACCGCCCCCACCGCAATCCGCGCCCTGATGGGCAAGGGGGATGAGTGGGTGAAGAAGGCCGACCTGTCGTCGCTGCGGCTGCTGGGCACCGTCGGAGAGCCGATCAACCCCGAGGCCTGGAACTGGTATCATGAGGTTGTGGGCGGCGGGCGCTGCCCGATCGTCGACACCTGGTGGCAGACCGAGACCGGCGGCCACCTGATCACCCCCCTGCCCGGCGCCACGGCGACGAAACCGGGCTCGGCCACGAAACCGTTCTTCGGCATCCGCCCGGTGATCCTGGAACCGACCACGGGGCAAGAGATTACCACGACCGAAGCCGAAGGCGTGCTGTGCATTGCCGACAGCTGGCCGGGGCAGATGCGCACGGTCTACGGCGATCATGAGCGCTTCATGAAGACCTATTTCGACGACTATAAGGGCTATTACTTCACCGGCGACGGCTGTCGGCGGGACGCTGATGGTTACTACTGGATCACCGGCCGGGTGGACGATGTCATCAACGTCTCGGGCCACCGGATGGGCACGGCCGAGGTGGAATCCTCGCTTGTCGCCCATGACAAGGTGGCCGAGGCGGCGGTCGTCGGGTACCCGCATGACATCAAGGGTCAGGGCATCTATGCCTATGTCACCCTGATGGGGGGTGAGGAGGCCAGTGAGGCGCTGCGAAAAGAGCTGTCCGACTGGGTCCGCAAAGACATCGGCCCGATCGCCAAACCCGACCTGATCCAGTTCGCCCCCGGCCTGCCGAAGACACGGTCCGGCAAGATCATGCGGCGGATTCTGCGAAAAGTGGCCGAGAATGATTTCGGCTCACTCGGGGATACCAGCACCCTGGCCGAGCCCGAAGTGGTGAATGATCTGATCGCGAACCGGATGAACCGGGGGTAGCGGGCTTTTGGGCCGCGGTCGCTGAGGCGCGAAAGGTCTGGCGCGGACATTGCTCTAAACGAAGTGCAAGCCGGGCGGGTGCCGGACCGGTGGGCAGGCGTCGATACGGGTGCGTTGGGCAATTTATGGTTCAGCGTTGGCCTGTCGTTCTGCGCATTGCGCGACATCTCGAAAGCGCCTGCCCGCCGGGCAGACAGGCGCTCGCCCGGCGCCCTTGCGGGCTTGTTCCGGGCGAAGGGATGCGCGGTGCCAATATCCAATCTGCCAATATCGAAATACGATATTCTTCCCGCTCAGTAATCCGACGCGTAACCAGTTCTGCGGATAGTCGCCACCGCGCCTATGACGCGCGCATTTGCGCAACATCGTCAAGCCAGCAGGACACCAATGACAGTTCGTCCTTCGGGAATATGCCCATGCGGACCATTTCTTCATAACACAGCATCAAATTCACGCCCATTGAAGCGAACCCCGGCTTCAGGTGCAGATCCTCTAGGTTTTTTGTAACTGTCGCGGTCATGCTATAAAGGCGCTTTTCTTCTTCGAAGTCCTGTCTGATGTCATGAGCATTTCTGACCTGCAGCATTGTTGCTGGGTGCGAGTGAGTATTCCCCGGCTACGGGCAGCAATGCTGCCGAGATTACCGACCTGCAGGACCAGGTGCGCGACCTGCGCCCGCAATTGGGGCGCGCGCAGTCGGACATTGATGCCGCGCGGGGTGACCTAGCCGCCGCCGGGGCGCAACTGCCACAGGCGCGCAGGGCCGCGTTGGAGGGGTTGCCCGGCGGCGTCCATGCGCGTGCTTTTGATCGGGTCGCTGAGCGGAATGCGGAACTTGCGCCCTGGGTGGACCGCAACGGCGATCTGAAGCGGGAGGTGGTGCGCGAAGAAGCCGGGCGCATGCTGCGGGCCTACCAGCGCTATGCAAATCATGATCGTCGCGCCAAGGCCCTGGCGCTTTTAGGCGACAAGAACGATCCGCAGGCCCGGGCGGCCTTCGACACGGCAGAACGGGAAAGGGCCAAGGCCCGGGGCGAATTGGAAGCTGGCGGCTGGAATTTCGGCGACGATGCCAAGATCAACCTGCCGGACAGCCCGGTTGGCAAGGGGTTTGCCCATGCCTTCTCGTCCAATTCTGTTTCGCGGCGCGAACGCAAGGCCAAAGCGGATTGGGACACGGCCTATGAAAGCCCCGATTCCACCGTCGCCCGACTTTCAGAGGCCGCGAAAGGTCAGGAAGCGATCGCCACAGTTATGCAGGCGTTGGGATTTTTTTCGCCGAGCGTCTTCATAGGGCCGGGCCGGCCATCAACGCAGGTCGCCGAAGAAAAATCTGACGAGGCCAAGGAGGCCGACAAACGTGCGGCCGCGGTTGTCCGGGCAATCGACGAATTTGTTGCCAAACACAGTGTTCCGGGGCGCCGCGCGGCATTGAAACGCGCGCTTTTGGAAGGGTTGGTCGGCCTTTCCGAAGCGACGATCAGGAAGTTGCTGCAAGATGCTGCCTCGACCTTTGGTCCCTATGACCTCGACCCGGAAAAGATTATCGGCAGGGTCATGGATCTGTTCCAGGAAGGTGCGCGCCAGATTAACGCCGTGGACGGTGCGGCGCGGGCTGCGCTGGCCAGGGTGGAGGCGATGCGCGGGCTTGCCGAAGGTCTGCTGGCCGCAGGCGGTTCGGTGACCGAGGAGGTGATCAAGAACGCCTCAGCAGGGTATGAAGATGCCCTGGCCAAAGCCGCCGCCGCGCTTGACGCGCAACAGGCCGCAGCAATGGCGCGCGGTCACACGTGCGAAAACAACAAACCGTGGGATGTTTCCATCCCACGGTCCGGCCCCCACCCAGGAGGCGACTGCAATCATCTGTCATCTTTGACAGCCTGCGCATTTCAAGCCCAGAATCACGCTAAAGCGTTTCGGCTTGAACCTGAATCGCGAGGGATTCCCTTGAGACCTGATCTGTGATTCATCCTGTTTGGGAGGATGGATCATGTCAGCACCTTTGCCATCTGCGCTTCGGATACGGTTTCAGAGATACATTGAAGAAGGGTTGAGCGGGCGCGCGGCGGCGTTGCGGTTGAAGCTGTCGCCTGCCACAGGCGCGCGGTGGGCGCGTCAGGTGAGGATGAAGGGTCATGCGGAACCTGCCCGGCAGGGACCGCCGCGCGGCAAGGGAAAGCTGGCTCCGCATCGGGAATTCTTTGAGGAGTTGATCGCACAAGACCCTGACATCACGCTCTTTGAGTTGCGTAATGCGCTGGCCGATGCAGAGGGTGTGCGGGTGCATCACTCCTCCATCGCCAACCTTCTGTCCCGGCTCGGCTTCACGTACAAAAAAAGTCGCTGGTCGCAACCGAGCGCCGCCGCGCCAAGGTAAGGCAGCAACGGGCCGACTGGTTCAGATACCGCTCGCCAGCCATTGCGACCTTTCCTGAGCGCGTTGTCTTTATTGACGAAACCGCAGTGAAGACAAACCTCACGCGCCTACGCGGCAGAGCCAAGCGCGGTAAGCGCCTGACGATGGATGCGCCCTTCGGAAGCTGGGGAACCCAAACCTTGATCGCGGGCCTGACCCAAGGCGCGCTGATCGCACCTTGGGTCATCAAGGGAGCGATAGATGGCCCCGCCTTCGCGGCCTACATCCGCGAAGTGCTGGTCCCCGAGATCAACCCCGGCACTGTCGTCATTCTCGACAACCTGGCAACCCACCGGAATAAGGAGGCGACGCAGGCTTTACGCAATCACGGCTGCTGGTTCCTTTACCTGCCACCGTACTCGCCCGACCTGAATCCCATCGAGCAGGCCTTCTCTAAACTGAAAGCCCATTTGCGACGGATCGGGGTCAGGTCCTTTACCCAGGTCTTCGAAGCAATCGGAGCAATCTGCGATCTCTACGACCCAGTAGAATGCTGGAACTACTTTAAGGCCGCCGGATATGTCTCAGGTTAATGTCGAAACGCTTTAGCACATTTTTGACGCAATACAACCCTAGGTTGCAACTTCTCCGCCAAGCGAATTCGCAGAGCTTTGCGTTATGCGCAATTTGCGGATGTCACCCACCTTTGCCGTTGTGTCCGCAAAGACCGCGTGAAGATACTCGGACTTGCCGACCATCTGTCCGGCCAGCCGCCCCGGTTTTTCGAATAGAACCGACACGTCGCGCCCGACCATCGCATCCTGCGCCTCTTTTTTCTGGCGCCCCAACAGCGCTTGCAGGCGTGCCAGGCGGTCAGCCTTCTCGGCCGCGGGCACCTCAGTGCGATCAGCGGCGGGGGTGCCGGGGCGGGCGGAGTATTTGAATGAATAGGCTTGCCCATAGCCGACCGTTTCAACCAGCGCCAAGGTGTCGGCGAAATCCGCCTCACTCTCTCCTGGGAAGCCGGTGATGAAATCACCGCTCAGCAACAGATCAGGGCGGGCGGCGCGGATGCGTTCGATCAGGCGGATATAATGCTCGGCGGTGTGGCGTCGGTTCATCGCTTTCAGGATCTTGTCGCTGCCTGACTGAACCGGCAAATGCAGATAGGGCATCAGCTTCTCAACCTCGCCATGGGCGGCGATCAGATCATCGGACATATCGTTGGGGTGGCTGGTGGTGAAGCGAATACGCTCCAACCCGTCAACCTTCGCCAGACGCCGGATCAGCGTTGCCAGCTTCACCCCGTCCGCATCGACATAGGCGTTCACGTTCTGACCCAGCAGGGTGATTTCACGCACGCCGCGTGTGACCAGATCACGAGCCTCGGCCATCACCTTGTCGGCGGGGCGGGAGGCTTCGGCCCCGCGCGTGTATGGGACCACGCAAAAGGCACAGAACTTGTCGCAACCTTCCTGCACGGTCAGGAAGGCGGTCGGGCCACGGGCGGCGCGCGGGCCACGCATGTGATCGAACTTGTCTTCCTCGGGGAAGTCTGTGTCGAGCGCCGGCGCACCGCTGCGCGCCTTGGCCTCCAATTCCGGCAGGCGGTGATAGCTTTGCGGCCCGACGACCAGATCAACCAGCGGCTGGCGGGCCATGATCTCGGCCCCCTCAGCCTGCGCCACACAGCCCGCCACACCGATTGTCAGATCCGGCTTGGCGTCTTTCAACGGGCGCAGGCGGCCCAGTTCGGAATACACCTTCTCAGCCGCTTTTTCGCGGATGTGGCATGTGTTGAGCAGGATCATATCCGCCTCGGCCGCCTGATCCGTCGCCTCATACCCCTGCCCGGCCAGCGTTTCCGCCATCCGTTCACTGTCGTAGACGTTCATCTGGCAACCGTAGGTCTTGATGAACAATTTCTTCTGCGTGGTCATGTCAGACATCCTGATCGGGCCGTCGCGTCCTACACGCCTGCGCGCCGCGCCGCAACGGGCGTGGCTTGCATTGCCGGACCAGCGCGTTAGACGTTTTGGTCATGCGCCACGATGATATTCCGGCATTCCTCGGCTCGCACGCCTCGGCCCTGCAAAAAGGGCCGGTCGCGGTAATCCTGGTCGAGGATCCGGTCGAGGTTGACAGCACCATCCGCCACCATCTGGCCTGTGGGTTTGCCAGCGTCCTGGTTCTGGCCCCGCCAACGCTGGAACTTGCCGATGACCTGGACGACATCGTCCATGTGATCGGCCACAACACCGCCGCGGCGGACGCTGCACCGGCAGGCGTGAACCCGTTGATTTCACGGGCCAAACCGGGAACGTGGTTCTATTACGGCTACAACGCCGAATATCTGTTCTATCCATTCCGCGAAAGCCGCACAGTGGCTGAGATGCTGGCGTTTCATGTTGAGGAGCGCCGCGACGCGATGCTGACCTATGTGGTTGATCTATACGCCGCCGATCTGGGGGCCGCGCCCAATGCGGTCTCGCTGGAGGATGCGCATCTGGACAGCGCCGGATATTACGCTTTGGCCCGCCATGACGCGGCAGGGGCCATTCAGGAACGCCAGCTGGATTTTTTTGGCGGTCTGAAATGGCGGTTTGAGGAACACACCCACCCCAAGCGCCGCCGGATCGACCGCATCGGCCTGTTTCGCGCCGGACCCGGCGTGCGCCTGCTGTCCGATCATCGGATGAGCGTGGCCGAGATGAACACCTTCGCCTGCCCCTGGCACAACAACATGACGGCGGCGGTGGCGTCCTTCCGCACCGCCAAAGCGCTGAAGGCGAACGCCGGAAGTACGTTCGAGATTGAGGGGTTTCACTGGGCGAAATCGGTGCGGTTCGACTGGACCAGCCAGCAGCTGATGGACCTGGGACTGATGGAGCCAGGGAAGTGGTTTTGAAGATGCGCAACCGGCTCGTTTAGCGTTTCAAACGCAACGATAGCCGTGCACTTGACAGCCCGGGGGTTGGCGATTCGACAGAAGTTCGGGGCACTTGGATGGTTGCGTGTTCCCGTCAACTCGGAAGGAAGCGCGAACCTCACCATTCGCCAACCCGCCCGGACGGGCTGGCGAGTGCACGGCGGCTTCGCCTTGATTCCGTGCACGAAAAAAAATTTGGTAACTACGAAGAGAGTAACTAAAGCGTTTCGACATTAACCTGAGACATATCCGGCGGCCTTAAAGTAGTTCCAGCATTCTACTGGGTCGTAGAGATCGCAGATTGCTCCGATTGCTTCGAAGACCTGGGTAAAGGACCTGGCCCCGATCCGTCGCAAATGGGCTTTCAGTTTAGAGAAGGCCTGCTCGATGGGATTCAGGTCGGGCGAGTACGGTGGCAGGTAAAGGAACCAGCAGCCGTGATTGCGTAAAGCCTGCGTCGCCTCCTTATTCCGGTGGGTTGCCAGGTTGTCGAGAATGACGACAGTGCCGGGGTTGATCTCGGGGACCAGCACTTCGCGGATGTAGGCCGCGAAGGCGGGGCCATCTATCGCTCCCTTGATGACCCAAGGTGCGATCAGCGCGCCTTGGGTCAGGCCCGCGATCAAGGTTTGGGTTCCCCAGCTTCCGAAGAGCGCATCCATCGTCAGGCGCTTACCGCGCTTGGCTCTGCCGCGTAGGCGCGTGAGGTTTGTCTTCACTGCGGTTTCGTCAATAAAGACAACGCGCTCAGGAAAGGTCGCAATGGCTGGCGAGCGGTATCTGAACCAGTCGGCCCGTTGCTGCCTTACCTTGGCGCGGCGGCGCTCGGTTGCGACCAGCGACTTTTTTTGTACGTGAAGCCGAGCCGGGACAGAAGGTTGGCGATGGAGGAGTGATGCACCCGCACACCCTCTGCATCGGCCAGCGCATTACGCAACTCAAAGAGCGTGATGTCAGGGTCTTGTGCGATCAACTCCTCAAAGAATTCCCGATGCGGAGCCAGCTTTCCCTTGCCGCGCGGCGGTCCCTGCCGGGCAGGTTCCGCATGACCCTTCATCCTCACCTGACGCGCCCACCGCGCGCCTGTGGCAGGCGACAGCTTCAACCGCAACGCCGCCGCGCGCCCGCTCAACCCTTCTTCAATGTATCTCTGAAACCGTATCCGAAGCGCAGATGGCAAAGGTGCTGACATGATCCATCCTCCCAAACAGGATGAATCACAGATCAGGTCTGATTGTGTTGAAAAACTCCGAAATCAGAGCGTCGCGGATTTCTTGCGAAAACCTATGAAGCGAAATAGTCGGAAAGCTTTGACCACGAGACAGCGCATGGCTGCGCGTGAGCGCATGTAGGCGATTTGGGCCGACCCCCGCGCCAAAAATTTAGGATCGGGCTGCATGGAAAGAAAAATCATCGTTCAGGCCCTAAAACGGAGTTTTTCAACACAATCGTCTCAAGGGAATCCCTCGCGATTCAGGTTCAAGCCGAAACGCTTTAGAGCTGCAAACGCGCGCTCATCAGACGCAGACAGTCAATTAAAAGAAACACACCGACCGAGAGTAGTGGATTTCTTCAACCTTTTCCTGCGCGTTCAAACGCCATGTCACAAATCTAAGCGTATACCAACAAAAACGGCTCTTGCGTAGCGACGTCGCTCTTTTTGTGAACAGAGTTCCATTGGAGTCTCTGTTCGCAAACTCGTTTAGATATTTCGGCTCGCGAAGTTGTTCCGATTTCGCGGCGTTGTAACTTGTCGCGGCCGAGTGCACGGGAATTATCGTATACTCGCGAGCAACCAACCACTCAATCAATTCACTTTCTTCGGCGCCTTTTTCCGGCATCCCAAAAGGCTCACGGTCCAGAAATGCGGCGAACAGTCCGACGAATAACAATAGGGCAGATACGAGCAGCCAATGACGGCGCAAGCTTTTTTGCAGAGCAAATAGTTCTATTCGATTGGACAAAGCTGCCGCTGCTTCTCAAACCTTCCGCAACCGAATAACCACATCCACCTTCGCGATCTCGGCCCCCTCGGGCGCGTCTGGCAGGGCAGTGATCTTCAACTCCTCCGCAGGGGCATCGGTCAGCCGTGCCTCATCCTCCCAGAAGAAATGCGGGTGGTCGTCGGTGCGGGTGTCGAAATAGCTTTTCGCCCCGTCGACCATCACCTCTTGCATCAGCCCGGCGTCGCAGAAGGCACGCAGGGTGTTATAGACAGTGGCGAGGGACACGGCCTCCCCCTCGTCCCGAACCGAACCATAGAGGCTTTCTGCCGTCACATGCCGGTCGTTGCCGTCACCGATCAGCAGCGCGGCGAGTGAGACACGCTGACGCGTTGGGCGCAGGCCGGCACCGGCCAGCCAGGCCTCTCCGCGTTCTTGCCAAATGTCATCCATCACGCTTCATCCCGCTGTTCGCAGGCAATATAGCGGCCCCGCCCCCTTGGATTCAATGGATTTTCGCCAGATCGCCCCAAAACCCGGCCCTTGCGGCACGCTTGCCAGTCGGCGGACCGCTCTGCTAGACGCGGGTTTGACACGCCCCGCAATAAAAGAAAGGCGGACCCGAGGGATGGCAGATTTTCCGACCAGTTTTGACAAGGACGCGCTGTTGAAGTGCGCGCGCGGAGAGTTATTTGGCAAAGGCAACGCGCAATTGCCCGAACCGCCGATGCTGATGATGGACCGGATTACGGACGTCAGTGCCGACGGCGGCGAACACGGCAAGGGCCATATCGTGGCCGAGTTGGATCTGTTCCCCGAAATCTGGTTTTTCCCCTGCCATTTTCCCGGCAACAACGTCATGCCGGGCTGCTTGCAGCTGGATGGCTTGTGGCAATTGACCGGGTTCAACCTGGGCTGGCGGGGCTGGCAGGGTCAGGGGTTTGCGCTTGGCGCGGGCGAGGTCAAGCTGTCCGGTATGATCCGCCCCGAGAACAAAGTGGTGAAATACACAGTCGATTTCACCCGCGTCATCGACCGCCGCCTGAAGATGGGCGTGGCGGACGGCAAAGTGGAATGTGACGGCGAATTGGTGTGCGCCGTCAAAGACATGCGGGTCGGTCTTGCCGCCCCGACAGAAGCCTGAGGGGGAACGCAAATGCGTCGGGTTGTTGTAACAGGAATTGGGATCATTTCGGCCATCGGCAACGATGTTGCCACGGTTGATACGGCACTGCGGGTCGGCAAATCCGGCATCACCGCCGCGCCGGACTATGCCGAGCACGGCTTTCGCAGCCAGATCCACGGTAAGCCCGATATCGTGCTGGAAGATCACATCGACAAGCGCGTCATTCGCTTCATGGGCCCTACGGCGGCCTATGCCTATCTGTCGATGGAACAGGCGATTGCGGATTCCGGCCTGACCGAGGCCGAGGTCAGCAACGAACGCACCGGTCTGGTTGCGGGGTCGGGCGGTCCCAGCACCTCGAACCTGTTTATCGCGCATAACATCGTCACCGAAAAAGGCGCGCCCAAGCGGATGGGGCCATTCATGGTCACACGCGGGATGAGCTCGACCGTAAGCGCCTGTCTGGCGACACCGTTCAAGATAAAGGGCATCAACTATTCGATTACCTCAGCCTGTTCCACGTCGCTGCATTGCATCGGCAACGGGGTCGAGCAGATCCAGATGGGCAAGCAGGATGTCGTCTTTGCGGGCGGCGGGGAAGAAGTTGACTGGACGCTTTCCTGCCTGTTCGACGCGATGGGCGCGATGTCATCGAAGTATAACGACACGCCGGAACTGGCCTCCCGCGCGTTCGACGCCACCCGCGACGGGTTCGTCATCGCAGGCGGCGGCGGCATGGTGGTGCTGGAAGAACTGGAACACGCCAAGGCGCGCGGCGCGAAGATCTATGGTGAGGTGACGGGCTATGGCGCGACCTCGGACGGGCACGACATGGTCGCGCCTTCGGGTGAAGGTGGTGAACGCTCGATGAAGCTGGCGATCAGCACGCTTGGCGACCGCAAGGTGGATTATATCAACGCGCACGGCACCTCGACCCCGGCGGGCGACGTGACCGAGGTTCAGGCCGTGCGGCGCGTGTTTGGCGAGGATCACCCGCCAATCAGTTCGACCAAATCCATGACCGGCCACAGCCTGGGCGCAACCGGCGTGCAAGAGGCGATTTATTCCATGCTGATGATGCAGGGCAGTTATATCACGCCCTCGATCAACGTGACGGAACTGGACCCCGCGCTGAGGCCGGAAGAGATCGTGACCGAGCCGCGTTCGGCTGAATTGGAGACGGTTTTGTCCAACAGCTTCGGGTTTGGCGGCACCAACGCCACGCTCTGTGTCAGCAAGTATCACGGGTGATCCCATGGCAAATTTGATGGACGGAAAGCGCGGCCTGGTGATGGGTGTGGCCAACAACCACTCGATCGCCTGGGGCATCGCGCAATCTTTGGCCGCTGAAGGGGCCGAGCTGGCGTTTTCCTATCAGGGAGAGGCATTCGGCAAGCGTGTCGCACCGCTGGCCGAAAGCCTGGGGTCGGATTTTCTGGTCGATGTGGATGTGACCGACGATGCCTCGATGGATGCGGCCTTCGGGCAGATTTCCGAACGATGGGGCAAGCTCGATTTCCTGATCCATGCCATCGCATTTTCGGACAAGGCCGAATTGACCGGGCGTTTCATCAACACCAGCCGCGACAATTTCCGCAATTCGCTGACGATCAGCTGTTATTCCCTGATCGATGTGGCGCGTCGAGCACAACCGTTGATGACCGATGGCGGGTCGATCATCACGCTGACCTATCTCGGCTCCAACCGCGTGACGCCGTTTTATAACGTCATGGGGGTCGCCAAGGCGGCGCTGGAAAGCTCGGTCCGGTATCTGGCAAATGACCTTGGCCCCGAAGGGATCAGGGTCAACGCAATCTCTCCGGGGCCGATGCGGACGCTGGCGGGGGCGGCCATCGGTGGCGCGCACAAGACCTATAAGACAACCGAATTGAACGCGCCCCTGCGCGCCAATGCAACGTTGGAGGCAATCGGCGGCACGGCAGTCTACCTGAGCAGCGATCAGGGGGCTTGCACCACGGGCGAGGTTATTAACGTTGACGGCGGCTTCCACGTGCTGGGCATGGCGCAACCCGAGAACCTGTAAGGGGCTGATTTTCCTGCAAGACTGCAGTTAACGGAACCTTCAGATTAATCAGCCCAATCTGCACCCACGTTATTTCAGACGCGGGGACGGTTGAGACGCCATGAATTACTTGCAGAAAGAACTATACGACCTGGTGCAGTCGGATTCCTCGGTGTTCGAATTTTTGCAGGCCGGATCACTGGACGGCATTTGGTATTGGGATCTTGAGAAGCAGGAAAACGAATGGATCAGTGACCGGTTCTGGGAATTGCTGGGCTATGACCCGGACGAAATGCCCCACCGCGCAGACGCCTGGCAAGAAATCATATTCCCGGAAGACCTCGACACGGCGATTGCAAATTTCACCGCCCATTGTGCCGACCCCGATCACCCTTATGACCAGATGGTGCGATATCGCCACAAGCAGGGGCACACGGTTACGGTGCGCTGTCGCGGGATCGCCATTCGCGACGCCGACGGCACCCCCAAGCGGCTGTTGGGGGCGCATACCGATCTGACGGACCTCAAGCGGACGGAATCGATGCTGCGCGACGTCAACGCCCAGTTGCAGCAAGCGCGCGATTCTGCGCAATCCGCCTCGGACGCGAAGACGACGTTTCTGGCCACGATCAGCCATGAGGTGCGCAATCCGCTGAATGGCATCCTTGGGATGGCGGACGTTCTGGCGCGTACCCAGATGACGGCCGACCAACTGCGCATGGTCGAAGTGATCCAGAAATCTGGCGAGCATCTGCTTTCGCTGACCAATGACATGCTGGATCTATCGCGGGTCGAAGCGGGCGCAATGCGGTTGGAGATGGACCAGTTCGACGTTGTCGCCGAACTGGACGCAGTTGTTCGCCTGCACAGGCTTCGGGCCACGCAGCGTGGCATCGACCTGTCCCTGAGTGTGAAACACGATCTGCCTCAGGTGCGCGGATCGGCCAAGGCGCTGCGCCAGATCGTGACAAACCTGATCACGAACGCACTGAAGTTCACCGAACGGGGAAGTGTCGCGGTCACGGTCGAGCTTGCCAAAAGCGACGAACCCATCGGCACGGACACCCCGGAAGAAGAAGAACGCCAGGCCCTTATCATCCGTGTAATCGACAATGGTTGCGGTGTTCCCGATGATCGCAAGCAAACCATCTTTGAGCGATATGAAACCCTGAACAGCCCGGAAGAATTCGCGACCGGCATCGGGCTGGGCCTGCCCATTGCCCGGCGCCTGGCCAAACTGCACGGCGGAACGCTGACCGTTGCGGATAGCGAAGGTGGCGGATCGATCTTCGAGGCTCGGCTGCTTGTCCACACATTGGACACCGGCGCAACAAAGACGGATCAGGCCAGCCCCGCGATTGAATTTGGAGAGGTGACGCATCCGCTGCGCCTGCTGGTTGCAGAAGACAACACAATGAACCGCTTCGTACTCAGCGCGATGCTGGAAGGCGCCATGGTGGACCTGACCTTCGTCGAAAACGGGGCCGCGGCGTTAGAGGCCGCGCTGACGGACGAATTTGACGGCGGGCTGTTCGACATCAAGATGCCGATCAAGAACGGTGATGAGGCATTGCGAGAACTGCGCGCGGAAGAGGCGCGATGCGGCAAGCCCCCGCTCTATGTTGTCGCGCTCAGCGCGAACACGATGCCCGATCAGGAGGCCGGATATGAAGCGGACGGGTTCAACGACCACCTTGCCAAACCGCTGAGCCTTGCGTCGCTGGCGGATTGCCTGCGCAAACTGGCCTCCCAGGCGTCGGTAAAGGCACTGAAAAGCGCCTGACCTGCTGAGCGCACTGGCGGCTGTCGGGCGGGCAGCGTCATTGCCCCTTTCCCGCATCCTGCGCCTGTGCGACCGTCACGATGAATCCCGTGTCGGAGCGTCGCTTTGCCCATCGCCCTTGCGATCCTGTACAATTGCCCGAATGCCCTACCCGACATGCGGTTGCAGATCGGCGGACTTCTTAATCCGGGTATCCGTGTCAGTGAACCCGAGGCGGCGTTCTGATGCCAGATTTTACCGCAGCGGACGGCACGCGCCTGCACTTCACCGACCAGGGCGAAGGCCCGCCCATTCTGTGCCTGGCCGGGCTGACCCGGAACGGGCGCGATTTCGGCTATGTCGCCCCGCATCTTACCGGCAACAGATTGATAACGATGGATTATCGCGGGCGCGGGCGCTCGGGTTGGGCGGACTACAGGACCTATACGATCCCGACCGAGGCTGCTGACGCACTGGCGTTGCTGGATCATTTGGGGATTGAACGCACCGCGATCCTGGGAACCTCGCGCGGTGGGTTGATCGCGATGGGTCTGGCGGCAATGGCGAAGACCCGGCTGACCGGCGTTGCGTTGAACGACATCGGGCCAGAGCTGATGGCCGAAGGGCTGGCCGATATCGGCGACTACCTTGGCCGCCGCCCCGCCGCAAAGACGTTTGAACAAGCCGCAGCAATGCGCGCGAACCTGATGCCGGGGTTCAACAGGGTTCTGGACAGCCGCTGGGCCGACGAAGTCCGCATTCACTATGTCGAGGCTGCCGACGGGTTGGATATCACCTATGATCCCAGACTGCGCGACGCCGTCGAAGCGGGGCGCGACCAACCGATGTCCGACCTTTGGCCGATGTTTGATGCGCTGAGCGGGTTGCCACTGGCGCTGATCCGGGGCGCAAACTCAAACCTGCTCAGCGCGGCGACTGCTGACAAAATGCGCGCCCGCCGCCCTGACCTGATTTTCGCCGAGGTTCCCGATCGCGGCCATGTGCCGTTTCTGGATGAACCCGAAGCGCTGGCCGCGTTGCACGACTGGAGGGCCAAACTGCCGTGAATATCGAGATGATCCATGCCGCCGCCGCCCGCGCCCAAGGACACGTTCGCCGAACGCCGTTGCTGAACTCAGCCTTCCTGGACGAGGTCGCCGGGCGCCGGGTTTTCGTGAAACCCGAATGCCTGCAACACACCGGAAGCTTCAAGTATCGCGGGGCGTGGTCGGCGCTGTCCGCATTGGATGCCGATCAGCGCGCCATGGGTGTCATCGCATTTTCATCGGGCAATCACGCGCAGGGCGTGGCGCTGGCGGCAAAGCAACATGACGCTCCCGCGGTCATCATAATGCCCGAGGATGCACCTGCCCTGAAGATTGCCAATACCCGCGCTTACGGGGCTGAGGTTATCCTCTATGATCGCGAAACCGGTGATCGTGACGCAATCGGAGCGGAACTGGCCGCCCAGCGTGGCCTGACGCTGATCAAACCGTTCGACGAACCGCAGGTGATCGCCGGGCAAGGCACCACGGGGTTGGAGATTGCCGAACAGGCGGCCGAGGCCGGGGTTGCGGACGCCGACGTTCTGGTTTGTTGCGGCGGTGGCGGGCTGACCTCGGGCATTGCGCTGGCGCTTGAGGAACACGCGCCTAACCTGCGGACCCGCCCGGTTGAACCTGATGGGTTCGACGACGTGAAACGCTCGCTGATCTCTGGCAGGATCGAGCGGAATACGATGCAGGCAGGCTCGATCTGTGATTCCATCGTCACACCCTCGCCGGGGCAGATCACGTTCCCGATCATGAATCGTCTGTGCGGGCCGGGCATCGCCGTGCCCGACAAAGACTGCCTGCGCGCCATGGCTGATGCCTTCCTGCGCCTGAAAATCGTGCTGGAACCCGGCGGCGCCGTGGCACTGGCGGCGGCGCTGTATCATCCCAATACGGTCGAGGGCGACGCGGTGATCGTCGTGGCCAGCGGCGGCAACGTCGATCCGGGCCTGTTTGGCGATGCGCTGAGCCGTCTGGGCGTTTGACAGCCCCCCCGCGGGCGCGCAATTCTGCGCAAAAAGGAAGGGGCATCCATTGCGCACGCAGGTCTGCTTTATCGGCGGCGGTCCATCCGGGCTGCTGCTTAGCCAGATGTTGCATCGCTCGGGCATTGACACTGTCGTGCTGGAGGCGCGATCCCGCGCCTATGTCATGGGCCGCATCCGGGCCGGATTGCTGGAATGGGGCAGCGTCGAGGTGCTGCGGGCCGCTGGCGTGGGTGCGCGGATGGACCGGGACGGCATCGCCGATGACGGGGTGAACCTGGCCTCTCAACACGGGGATTTTCGAATTGATCTCAACGCGCTGACCGGAAAGCGCATGATGATCTATGGCCAGACCGAGATCACAGCCGACTTATACGCCGCGCGCGATGCCATGGCAGGCGTCGTGATCGACGAAGCAGCAGGCGTTCAGCCCCACGATCTGGATACGGGCGCGCCTTATGTGACCTATTCCAAAGACGGCAGCACTTGCCGGATTGATTGCGACTGGGTGATCGGTTGCGATGGCTTCCACGGCGTCAGCCGAAGCTGCATCCCCGCCGACACCCTGAAAACGTTCGAGCGTGTCTATCCGTTCGGCTGGCTGGGCGTGCTGTCCGAAACTCCACCCGTCAGCCGAGAGATCGTCTATGCAAACCACCCCCGAGGCTTTGCGCTGTGCTCACTCAGGAACGCAAACCTCAGCCGCTATTACGTGCAGGTTCCAGCAGACGATGCGGCGGAAAACTGGACTGACGATGCCTTCTGGGACGAGCTTCGTCGCCGTTTGCCCGACAAGGTGTCGGACGCGATTGTCACGGGTGCATCCGTTGAAAAATCCTTCGCTCCGCTGCGCAGTTTCGTGGCCGAGCCGATGCGCTGGGGTCGATTGTGCCTGGCCGGGGACGCGGCGCATATCGTGCCGCCGACCGGGGCGAAGGGGCTCAACCTGGCGGTCAGCGATGTGGTCTATCTGCATGACGCGCTTGTGGCACATTTCGACGGCGACGATGCCGGGATCGACGGATATTCGGCCCGCGCGCTGGACCGTGTGTGGAAGGCGATCCGCTTTAGCTGGTGGATAACCTCGACATTGCACCGCTTCCCGGACCAGAATGACTTTGACCAACGCATTCAGGACAGTGAGCTGGCGTATCTGGAAACCTCGGCCGCAGCACAAACCGTTCTGGCCGAACAATACGTGGGATTGCCCTTCTGATGCAGATGATCCGGCTGGACGACCTTAACGTACACTATCGCGAGGATGGCGACCCGGATGGGCGGGCGGTGATGTTCTCCAACTCTCTGGGGACGGACCTCAGGCTGTGGGACAAAATCGTGCCGATGCTTCCCGACGGCTTGCGCCTGATCCGCTATGACAAACGCGGCCACGGGCTGAGTGATGCGCCCGCCGCCCCCTATCACATGGGGCAACTGGTCAGCGATGCGGAACGCCTGGCGGATCATCTGGGCGTGCGCGATTGCGTGTTTGTCGGGCTGAGTGTCGGCGGGCTGATCGCGCAGGGTCTGGCGGTGAAACGGCCCGATATTGTCGCGCAGATGGTAATCTCGAACACTGCCGCCAAGATTGGCACGCGGGCGATGTGGGATGAACGGATTGCGGCTGTGAAGGCAGGCGGAATTGCCGCGCTGGCCGATACGATCATGGAGCGCTGGTTCGCAAAGGCGTTTCTGGAAACAGCCGAGCGTGCCGACTGGCAGGCCATGTTGGAACGCCAACTGGACGAGGGCTATATGGGCGTTTCTGCCGCGATCAGCCATACGGATTTCATGAACACCACCGCCGCGCTGACGCTGCCGACCCTTGCGATTGCCGGATCCGAAGATGGTTCGACGCCGCCCGATCTTGTGCGTGAAACAGCGGCCCTGGTGCCGGGATCGAGGTTCCACCTGATCCGCGGTGCAGGCCACCTGCCTTGTGTCGAAGCGCCAGACGAATTTGCCCGAGTGGTGTCGGATTTCATTGTCGAGACTGCCAATGGCTGACAAATACGACAAAGGCATGAAGGTGCGGCGCGAGATTCTGGGCAATGCTCATGTGGATCGCGCCGAGGCTGCAAAGACGGAAATTGATGAACCGTTTCAGAATCTTATCACAGAAACGGCCTGGGGGTCTGTCTGGTCGCGCGATACGATCACCCGTCGCGAACGTTCGATGCTGACGATTGCGCTGCTTGCCGCCCAAGGCCACTGGGACGAAATGGCGATGCATGTCCGCGCGACCGCCAACACCGGGGCCAGCGCAGAAGACATTCGCGAAACGATGCTGCATGTCGCGCTCTACGCCGGGATTCCGGCGGCGAACCATGGGCTGAAGATCGTCAAGGAAACCCTGGCCGGGATGGAGGGCGCGGAATGACCAGTCGCAGACCCGCCGGCGGGTTTTTCATGCGCGACACCGGCAGGCACCCGCCCGCGCTGACACCGCAATATAAGTCCAGCGTCACGCGCGCGCCCAGCCGGGCGTTGCTGTCGATGCCCCAAACACTGGGCGAGGTTACGGGCCCGGTATTCGGTCATGACATCCTCGGCAAGCTGGATAATGATTTAATACTGAACTATTCGCAGGATGGAACCGCTGCCATCGGCCCACGGATCATCGTTTATGGCCGTGTGCTTGACGAAAACGGACGCGGCGTTCCCGGCGCATTGGTCGAGGTCTGGCAGGCCAACGCAGGCGGGCGGTATCGCCACGCCAAGGAAGGGTACATCGCCCCGCTGGACCCGAATTTCGGCGGCTGCGGGCGGATGATCACGGACGACGCAGGCGGATACGAATTCCGCACCGTTCAACCCGGCCCCTACCCCTGGCCCAACCGGGCCAATGACTGGCGACCAGCGCATATCCATTTTTCGATCTTCGGTCACGGCTTTGCGCAGCGCCTGATCACCCAGATGTATTTCGAAGGCGATCCGATGATCTGGCAGTGCCCCATCGTCGATACCGTCCCCGCGCGCGAAGCGGTCGAGGCGCTGATCGCCAAGCTCGACATGGCCGCGACGATCCCGATGGATGCGCGGGCCTATCGCTTCGACATCGTCCTCAGGGGGCGGCGTGCCACCCTGTTCGAAAACCGGATGGAGGGGACGTGATGACCCGGATTGATCGGCTGCACGAAAGCCCCAGCCAGACCGCAGGGCCCTATGTCCACATTGGCTGCGTGCCCAATTTCTGCGGGATCAAAGGCATCTATTCGGAAGATCTTGGCGCAAGGATGGTCAATGACCAGACAGACGGTCAGCGGATCACCATCACCGGCACCATTTTCGACGGAACCGGCACGCCGTTGAAGGATGCGTTGGTCGAGGTCTGGCAGGCGGATGCTGCGGGCCTGTACAACAGCCCGTCAGAAACACGTGGCACGGCTGACAGGAATTTCGCCGGCTGGGGCCGCGCAGCGGGTGATTACGCGACCGGGGAGTGGCGCTTTGACACCGTCATGCCGGGCGCTGTGCCCTTCCCGGATGGCCGGATGCAATCGCCGCACATCACATTCTGGATCGCTGCAAGGGGGGTCAATTTGGGGCTTCAGACCCGGATGTACTTCCCGGATCAGGATAACTCTGCCGATCCGGTCCTGTCACGAATCGAACATCAAAGCCGGATTCCGACGCTGATCGCCGAGCAGGTGGATGCGTCAACCTATCGCTTCAATATTCGCCTGCAAGGCGATCGCGAAACAATCTTTTTCGACCTCTGAACAAGGGCCGCCCCATGACCACCCCCTGCATCATCTGCGTCGCCATCACCGGGTCGGTCCCGCAGAAATCCGACAACCCGGCCGTGCCGATCACAATTGCCGAACAGATCGCCAGCACCCGCGAAGCATTCGAATCGGGCGCCTCAATCGCCCATTGTCACGTGCGCAACGACGATGGCACCACCACATCAGACCCCGAAAAATTCGCCGCCTTGAAACGCGGCATCGAAGATGCCTGCCCCGGCATGATTGTTCAGCTGTCCACCGGCGGACGCTCGGGCGCGGGCAGGGAACGGGGCGGGATGCTGCCTCTGCGTCCAGACATGGCCAGCTTGACCGTCGGTTCAAACAACTTCCCGACGCGGGTCTACGAAAACCCGCCCGATCTGGTTGACTGGCTGGCCAGTGAAATGCGCACCTATGATGTCCTGCCCGAGATCGAGGCCTTCGATCTGTCGCATATCCATCAGGCCGTGAAGATGCACGGCGACGGTCGGTTGGTCGGGCAGCTTTATGTGCAATTCGTCATGGGCGTGAAAAATGCCATGCCCGTGGATCGGGAGACCTTCGATTTCTACGTGAAAACCGTAAAGCGCCTGGCCCCGGACGCCCAGTGGTGCGCCGCCGGAATCGGCCCCGGGCAGATCCTGCTGAACCAATGGTGTATCGAGGCGGGCGGCCACACCCGCACCGGGCTTGAGGATAACATCAAGCTGGACCGCACCACTCTGGCCCCGTCTAACGCCGCACTGGTCCGGCGGACCGCCGATCTTTGCGCCAAACACAACCGACCCGTTGCCACCCCAGAACAGGCGCGCAGGATCCTGGGGCTCAGGGCCGCCTGATGCCCGCCAGCCCGCTTGACAGCGCCATCTATCGTCAGCTGTTCGGCGATGCTGAGGTTGCGAAACTATTCACCGACAGCGCTGAGGTGCGTGCCATGCTGGTGGTCGAAGGCGCGCTGGCCAAGGCGCAGGGCGCGTTGGGGATGATCCCGGAAACTGCCGCCGCCGCGATTCACCGCGACGCGATGGAGGTGGTTATCGACCCCGCTGCGCTGGCGGCAGAAACCGGGCGCAGCGCCGTGCCCGTCCCCGCGCTGGTCGACGCGTTCCGCACCGCGATGCAGGCCCCGGATCACGCGCAGTTTGTGCATTGGGGCGCGACGTCGCAGGATATCATCGAAACCGGCCTGACCCTGCGCCTGCGTCAGGCGCTGGTGATCGCCGAGGGACGTCTGATCGCGACCGCCAAGACGTTGGGAACACTGGCAAAGACCCACAGCGAAACGCCAATGGCGGGCCGTACCTACGGTCAGATCGCCACGCCCACGTCCTTTGGTGCTGTGGTCGCAGGTTGGGGTGAACCGTTGCTCAGACACCATGAGCGGCTGTCTGACCTGCGCCCGCGCCTGTTGCATGTGACCCTTGCCGGGGCGGCCGGAACCCTGTCGGCGATGGGGCCGGATGGTCCAAAGGTACGGGCCGCGATGGCCAGGGCGCTAGACCTGTCGGACACAGAAGCCTCCCACCATGCCACCCGCGATCACATCGGCGAACTCGCTGGATGGTGCACGCTGGTTACCGGCAGTCTGGGCAAGATGGGTGAGGACCTGACCCTGCTGTCGCAATCCGGCATTGCCGAGGTCAGCCTCGGCGCGACCGGCAGTTCGTCCACGATGCCGCAAAAACAGAACCCGGTGGCGCCTTCGGTTCTGGTCGCATTGGCGAATGCGGCCAATGCGCTGAACAGCGGGCTGCAGGGCGCGCTGGTGCATCGTCAGCAGCGCGACGGTGGTGCGTGGCTGACCGAGTGGCTGTTGCTGCCGCAATTGATCCTGACGACGACCAAAGCGCTGGCGGTTGCACAATCCCTCGCCGATACAATCGCGCCTGATGTGGATGCGATGGCCGCGAACCTCGACGATGGGCTTGGTCTGATCCACGCCGAGGCGCTGTCTTTCGCGCTTGCCACCACCCTGTCCCGCCCAAAGGCACAAGCCGAGATCAAGCGCCTTGCGGCTGCTGCGCGCGCATCTGGCACCCCCCTGCCCGAGTTGGTCGCCGCCGCGCATCCCGGCACCGCCCTGCCGGACACCCAAGCACAGCTTGGCACTGCCCCGGATCAGGCGCGCGCCTTCGCCGCGCGCGCAGGCAAGTTCTGAAAACACCCTCCTCTTGTCACAAACACTCCCGCCGGAGGCATGATTTTTCGACGAAAAATCAACCCCGCGCCACCCTTCACAAATGCCGCGCGACCGCCTAGGTCAGACCAATGCGCGATCGCCTGCCCTTGATATTCATTCTGATCACCGTAGTCATCGACTCGATGGGGATCGGGCTGATCATGCCGGTGATGCCGGACCTGATCCGCGAAGTGCGCGGTGGCAGCCTGGCCGAGGCGGCGCTTTGGGGCGGCCTGTTGGCGACGGCTTTCGCCGTGATGCAGTTCCTTTTCGGTCCGCTGGTCGGCAATCTGTCCGACCGGTTCGGGCGCAGGCCGGTGCTGCTGATCGCGCTTGGCGTTATGGCGCTGGATTATCTGGTGATGGCGGTAGCGGGAACAATCTAGCTGTTGCTGGCCGGACGGCTTGTTGGCGGGATCACGGCGGCAACACAATCGACCGCCAACGCCTATATCGCCGACATCTCTGGACCCGAAGAAAAGGCGGCCCGCTTTGGCCTTGTTGGTGCTGCGTTTGGGATCGGATTCGTGCTTGGCCCGCTGATCGGCGGTGTGTTGGGAGAGTTCGGAACCCGCGCGCCCTTCTATGCCGCCGCAGCCCTGGCCGCGACCAACATGGTCTTCGGTTATTTCGTTCTGCCTGAAACCGTCACCGACCGCATCCGCCGCCCGTTTGAGATGCGACGCGCCAATCCGTTCGGCGCGTTCCGCCATCTGGGCGCATTGCCCGGGATCGGACGGCTGACGGTCATGTTCTTCATCTATCAGGTCGCGTTCTTCGTATATCCGGCGATCTGGGCCTATTTCACGGAAGAACGTTTCGGATGGGAACCTGGCATGATCGGCGCCTCACTCGCCGCGTTCGGTGTGTCGATCGCGCTGGTTCAGGGCGTGCTGATCCGCCCCGTTCTGGCGAAGTTCGGAGAGCGTAAGACTGTCATCATCGGTCTGGCCCTGAATGGCGCCGGGTTCCTGGCCATGTCGCTTGTGACCAGCGGCGCGGTGGCGTTGATGCTGACGCCGCTGACGGCCCTTGGCGCGATGACCATACCGGCGCTGCAAGGTATCATGTCGCGCCGTGTGCCCGACGACAGCCAGGGAGAGTTGCAGGGCCTGCTGACCAGTGCGGGCGCATTGGCGGTGATCATTTCACCGGTGCTGATGACCCAGACGTTCTATCTTTTCGCGGCCGAAGGTGCCTCGCCCTATTTGCCCGGCGCACCGTTTGTTCTGTCACTTGTATTGATCGCGATCTGCGCCGTGGTCTTCATCAATCGCGGCGCCCGGCCCGCAGGAACGACCCCTGCGAGTTAGGCGTAACGCCCAAATCCAGCGTCGTTGTTTTGCGCCCAATGCGGGCCCTGCCTGCGTCGACGCATCGCAGATGATCGCCCGACGATCTGGCGCCACAAACGAATGCATGCGCCGTTGATTTTCGCACTTGCAGCCATCCACGCCCGTCGCCAAAGTCGCCGCGAAAATCGCGCTCCGACGAAGCGAGGCCCCCATTGCGAACCATCAAAGCTGCTGTCTGCCACGAATTCGGACAACCCTTGCAAATCGAATACGTTCAGCTGGCACCGCCAGGACCGGGCGAGGTGCAGGTGGACCTTGTTGCCTGCGCGATCTGTCATTCCGATATCGCCTTCGCTGATGGTATCTGGGATGGTGATCTGCCTGCTGTTTATGGCCATGAAGCCGCGGGCCATGTCGCAGCCGTCGGTGAAGGCGTTACCGGCGTGAAAATCGGCGATCCGGTTCTGGCGACCCTGATCCGCGCCTGCGGGTGCTGCGCCCCCTGCGCTGGTGGCAAGCCGGTGCTGTGCAACAGCCCCTCAACGCTCAGCCCGTTGAAAACTGCGAATGGCGATCCACTGTCACAAGGCATGGCCATCGGGGCCTTTGCCGAGGCTGTGACAGTGCACCAGTCGCAGGTTGTTGTGATACCGGACAGTATCCCGATGGCGTCGGCCAGCCTGCTGGCCTGCGGGGTCATCACCGGCGTTGGCGCGGTGGTCAATGCGGGCGGTTTGCGACCTGGCGAAGATGTGGTGGTGATCGGGGCCGGCGGCGTCGGGCTTAACGCAATTCAGGGCGCGCGCATTGCCGGGGCGCGGCGGATTGTGGCGGTCGATCTGAACGAGGACAAGCTGGACGCCGCACTCGATTTTGGCGCAACCGACGCGGTTTTGGCCAGTGGTGAGGCACCCTGGAGCGACGTGAAAGCGGCCATCGGGCGTGGCGCCGATCTGGTGGCGGTCACGGTTGGTGCGATCCCGGCGTATAACCTTGCCCCGCGCTATCTGGCTGCGGGCGGACGGATCGTGATGGTGGGCATGCCCGCGTCCGAGGCCGAAGCCAGCTATATCCCGGTCAACTTTGCGGCTGTTGGGCAGGGCATGGTCGGTTCGAAAATGGGTGACGTTGTGTTGTCGCGCGATATTCCCTGGCTGGTTGATATTTACGGGCAAGGGCGATTGAAACTGGATGAGTTGGTTTCGGCCACATATTCGCTGGATCGGATCAATGCCGCCATCATCGACGCAAAAGCCGGTGGCGCGCGCCGCAATGTGATTCTGTTTGATGAAGGTTAGAGGTTTCCCCGCCTTCGGCGGCGACCGGGGCCGCTTCGCGGCGAAAGAAGCCTCCGGCGGGGATATTTTTGGGTCAATGATGGCCGGGGGAGGCGCTTCATGAAACTGCGTGATCTTGAGGTTTTTGTCGTGGCGCCCCCCGCGCCGGGCTGGGGCGGGCGTTATTGGATTATTCCAAAGCTGACTACGGACACCGGCGTCGTTGGATATGGCGAATGCTATGCAAGTTCCGTTGGCCCGGACGCGATGCGTGCTGTTATTGCGGATGTGTTCGAACGCCACATGTTGGACGAGAACCCCGAGAATATCGAACTGATGTTCCGCCGTGTTTATTCAAGCGGTTTTACGCAACGCCCGGATCTGACCGTGATGGGGGCGTTTTCGGGGCTGGAGATTGCTTGCTGGGATATCCTCGGCAAGGACCGGGATCGCCCGGTGCATGCGCTGCTTGGCGGGCGGGTGAATGAGCGTATCCGGGCGTATTCATACCTCTATCCCGCGCCGGGATCGGATCTGAAACGCTTCTGGACCTCGTCCGAGGATCACGCCGATGTGGCCGCGCAGATGGTTGCGGATCACGGCTTTACGGCGCTGAAATTCGACCCCGCGGGGCCTTATACGATCCACGGCGGGCATCAGCCCTCGATGCCCGATATCTCGATCTCAGTGGCGACCTGCGCGGCAATTCGCGCGGCTGTGGGCGACAAGGCCGACCTGCTGTTTGGCACCCACGGGCAGTTCACCACGCCCGGCGCGATCCGGCTGGGCAACGCCATCGCGCCTTACAATCCGCTTTGGTACGAAGAACCGGTGCCGCCCGACAATCTGATTGAATTCGCCGCCGTAGCAGCCGGGCAGCCCGTGCCGTTGGCCACCGGAGAGCGTCTGACCACCAAGGCCGAATTCGGAGCGTTGCTGCGTCTGGGCGGGGTGAAGATCCTGCAACCGGCACTGGGACGCGCGGGCGGGATTTGGGAAGTCAAGAAAATCGCCGCCATGGCCGAGGTGTTCAACGCCGAAATGGCCCTGCATCTTTATGCCGGACCAGTGGAATGGGCGGCGAATATCCAGCTTGCCGCGTCGATCCCGAACCTGCTGATCGCCGAAACGATCGGTACTGGCGGCGGGTTCCATGGAGATCTGATCTGGCATAGTTTTGGCTGGGAAGACGGTTATGTGATCCCGCCGGACCTGCCCGGACTGGGGATCAACTTCGACGAGGATCTGGCGCGCGCGCACCCCTATTCCGGCGACGGGCTGCATCTGCAAATGCAGGAGGACCCCTGCGATTACCACGGCGGCAATTCCTTCGAAGGTGGTGCGCCGCCGAGGGAGTAGGGTCAGGCCCCAAGCCCCGCTCAGAGGGTCAGCAGTTTGCCCTCGACGCGCAGCAGAAACCGGGCTCGGTCGGCCTCGGTGGCGCGGTCCATCGAATGCAGTTGCAGCCACGTCCGCTTGCAGCGCGGGTGGAACAGTCCGCGCATACCGCGAAGGATCATCGCCCGCCCCGGATCGCCGATCAGGCGCATCCACCACCAGGGAGAGCCCGAAGTCGTGATGACAATCAACTGGCGGATGTTGGTCAGCTTGCCCTTGATCCGGTCCGAGTTGCCGTCCGGCACCTCAAAGGCCGCGCCTGGCAGATTGTGTTGAAAAACTCCGAAATCAGAGCGTCGCGGATTTCTTGCGAAAACCTATGAAGCGAAATAGTCGGAAAGCTTTGACCACGAGACAGCGCATGGCTGCGCGTGAGCGCATGTAGGCGATTTGGGCCGACCCCCGCGCCAAAAATTTAGGATCGGGCTGCATGGAAAGAAAAATCATCGTTCAGGCCCTAAAACGGAGTTTTTCAACACAATCGGCAGAAAGACACGCTCGAACCAGCCTTTCAGGATCGCGGGCGGGCCGTAATTCCAGGTCGGGTAGATCAGGCACAGCGCCTCGGCCCAGATCAAGGCGTCGATATGGTCCTGAACGGCGGCGCGGTTCTTTTCGGGCTTGGTGAAATAGCTGTGCCATTCATCGCGCGCCATCACCGGATCAAAGCCCTGCGCGCACAGGTCGATCTGGCGCAGCTGATGTCCCGCCGCCCCCAAAACACGGGCCGCGCACTCCTTAAGCGTCGCGTTGAAACTACGCTCGGACGGGTGGGCGTGGACGATAAGGATGTTCAAGTCACGCCCCCTCTCCGCTGGCTGACCGGCGGACGGGCCGCGCCCGGCCATTCAGTCCCCATGCACCTTGATACAAACCACCACGCCAAGGATAGCATCGGTCGATTTACATTGTTGTTTGCCAATCAGAACAACGACGGCAGGATATTGGCGACCCCGCTAGGACTTGAACCCAGAACCTACGGCTTAGAAGGCCGTTGCTCTATCCAGTTGAGCTACGAGGTCGCACATCGCATGTATATGTGCCTGCCGCTCTGTCTTCTACAAGCTTTTTGCTCATCGTCGCCGCGACCAACCGCGGTGGGATTGGCACGGTGTGTTGTTTGACCTGATGCGGTTCGAAGGATGAGTCGGGTAAGCCCGCCTTTTGGGATGGATATCCAAGAATGGGAATTTTGCCGGCTGGTTGAGCCGTGTTTCAAAGCTCGAATTCTCGTTTGGCGTAAGGTGTGATTTGGTGCCGCCTGGATTCAGAATCTATTAATCGATCCCTGCACCAACGGCAGTTTCGACCGGGAACCGGCGCGGGCGGTAATCGCGGCAATTACCGGGTTGCATGAGTTAATGCCGCTTCGCTTTGCCTGCATCGATGTCTGCTTTGGTGTTAGCCAGCCATATTTTCGTCTAACTCACTGGCGGTTTGATATGTGCCGGTCTTGAACCGTACACAGTCTTCGATAACCGAGGCCAGTGCCGCGATACTGACGAGCACACCTGAGATCGGAACGATGGAGATCGCGTATTTCTTGGGCATGTAATTCGGCTTGAACACGAACCCGCCGTCTTCCCAGGCGAAATACCACATCTCCCAGTATTTGCCGCCCATGGTCGACACGGCCTCGATCCCATAGATGATCATGATCAATCCCAGCCCAAAAATCACAATGGACCAGAATTGTTGCACAGCGAAGGCTGCTTTGATCGGAAGCCACGTATAGACGAGGTCCAGTGCGATGTGGTCGCGGTCTCTGACCGTCAGCGCCAATGCAAGGAAAACCAGCCAGATATTGCTGAGCACGGTCAGCAAGTCGCCCCAGACGGGCGGGTTCAGAAAGACATAGCGCATCACGACGGAATAGACCGTGAAGGCGACCATGAGGAACAGGAAGATCGCACAGAACGCGGTCAGAATCCTGCGAACCAGTCGGTCGATGAAGACGGCGGCGGACAGCATTAGAATGATCCCCCTGCAATCGTATGGTCCATAGCAAGGCTCCAATCCGTCATCATTGCGAGAACCCCAAAACGCGCGGCAGATACATGGTGATGTCCGGTACGATGATCAGCACGAACAGCAACCCGAACAATGCGACAAGGTAGGGCAGCATCGCCACGGCGACCTTTTCCAACCGAACTTTGGCAATTGCCCCGGCGGTAAAGAATGCGACACCGACTGGCGGCGTTACAGACCCGATCAGAAAGCCGACCACCACGACCAGTGCCGCCTGTACATCCGCGTAACCTGCTTTCACCATCACATCGACGAGAACCGGGCCAACAACGATGATATTGGCCGCCGAGTCCATCACCATGCCCAACAGGCATATGAACAAGACCAGCACCAGCGCAAACACCAACGGGTTTTCCGTGTAGCTAAGCAGCCAATCCTCTAGTTGCCCAATCGCTCCAAGCGAGGTCAGCAACCAGCTGAACGGGCCAGAGGCAGCAATTATGATGAACACCATCGCGGAATTTCGAAAAGCCCGGACAAATGCACTTTGGCAGTTGTCCCAGTTGATCGTGCGGTAAACAAACAGGCCTACCAACAAGGCGATTGTAGCAGTCAACGCGCCCGCCTCGACCACACCTGCAATGCCAAACACAACGGATCCGACCAGCACGATGGGGATCAGCAAGGCAAACGAGGATTTATAGCCGACGATAGCGATGGCCTTCAGGCTGAATGGTTCCTCGCTGCGTTCAAAATTATGCTTTCGGGCGATGATATAGTTGATCACCATCAACAACAGGCCGATCAGAAGGCCCGGAACGATGCCTCCGGCGAATAGCGCGCCAACCGAAATGCCCCCGGCGTTTGCCAGAACGATCATCATGATCGAGGGCGGGATGATGCCGCCGATTGTGGAGCTCACTGCGGTGATCGCCGCCGCGAAGGCCGGTGGATATCCGGCCTTTTTCATGGAAGGGATCATCAGCGATCCGACTGTTGCGGTATCCGCCACAACTGACCCATTCATCCCGGCAAAGAACATGCTGACCAGCACATTCGCCTGCGCCAAGGATCCGCGCATCCGACCAATCAGGCGCTGGCTTAGTTCGACCAAACGATCCGTGATCGTCGCGCTTGTCATCAATTCGCCCGTCAACATGAAGAACGGGATCGCAGTCAGCGGAACCGAGTCAATCGCGCTGAACATCTGGCTTGGTATCAGGATCATCGGCGCGGCATCGGTGATCAGAATGTACACCACAGGGATCAGGATCATCGTGAACCCGACCGGCGCCCCCATCATGATGAGCACGACCAGAATGATCAAAAGCATGACGCTTTCCATGGGCGGGGAGTCCTATCAGTTTGTGACCGAATGATCAGCCGTAAAGACACCGACGCGCTTCGCGTTAAGCCCGAACCCGCCTTCTTTGCATTCAAATCAGCTTGATGCTGATCTGGAAAGCGCGTTTTGATACAGGATGTGCCTTAGGGCAATCTTCAAACGCTGTAAGTGGCGCGAAACCTATCCGCGCCACCTGTTTGTTTGATCTACCGCGTCGCTTACAGGGCGCCGGCGTCCTCGAGCTGTGCGATGAAACCGGTCATCCCTTGCTCCTCCAAGACCCGCCGGGCAGTTGCCGGATGATTGTGTTGAAAAACTCCGAAATCAGAGCGTCGCGGATTTCTTGCGAAAACCTATGAAGCGAAATAGTCGGAAAGCTTTGACCACGAGACAGCGCATGGCTGCGCGTGAGCGCATGTAGGCGATTTGGGCCGACCCCCGCGCCAAAAATTTAGGATCGGGCTGCATGGAAAGAAAAATCATCGTTCAGGCCCTAAAACGGAGTTTTTCAACACAATCGGATCAAAGCTGCCCTTCGCGTTCAGCCAGGCATCGATGGCACCTGCGCGCCATTTGGTCATTTCTTCTTCCGTCGGTACGTACCACTCATTGATCGAAGCTTTGATTTCAGCTTCACCAGCTTCCACCCAGGCGCGGTCAAGTTCTTGTACTTTCTGACCGAACGCTTCGGCAGCTGTGTGCAGCCACTCTTTTTCCTCATCGCTCAGCGCATCATACTGGCGTTTGTCGATGGACAATTGGTTGCCAGACCATGATCCACCGATCTCGGTGAAATATTTGGCGACTTCGTGCAAATTGGCGACATGCTGCCACGGCGTTGCAACATACTGGCCAGAGACGACGCCGGTTTGCAGACCCTGATAGAGCTGCGACCAGTCATAAGGTACAGGCACCGCACCCCAGTTCTTTACCAGCGTGTATTCAATCGGGCTTTTGGTAACGCGCCATTTGATGCCGGCCATATCAGCGGGCTCGTGCACCGGACCATGCGCATTGCCAAGCTGGCGGAACCCGCCGCTTGAATATACCGTCAGGCAAACATGGCCTGCTTCTTCAGCTGCGATATCGCACTGCTTTTTCGCCAGCCATTCGGTAGAAATGCGATCCGCGTCTTCGATGCTTTTGAAGATGTAAGGCAGGTCGAAAATTGCCAAAGCCGTGCCGAAATTACCAAAGTTCGCGGTCGAGCTGGTCCAGAGCGCCAGCAAGCCTTGGTTGGCCTGCTCGCCACAGGATTGCTCGGAACAGAGCGATTTGCGGTAATGCGGTTCGATCGTCATCTTGCCGCCCGAGACTTCCTCCAGCGTCGGGATCAGCGCCTGATCAATCGCATCGCCAATCGGCATGCCAAGGAAGCCCACTGTCCCAAGTTTCAATACTTTTTCCGCCATAGCGGTCTGCGCCATCAGCGCTGTGGCCGACGCCAGGCACAGCACTTTGCATATGGATGTTATCCTCATGTCTCTCATCTCCCGTTCAATGGATTTTTCTTGGCCGCATCTTTCACCGCGTGTTTTTTCAAAGAAAGTGACAGATGATCCGAATGTACGGGACAGATAGAATTTGCCCTGACACATTGCAAAGCGTTCGCGCTAGGGTTTGCACAACACCGTGATGGAGGGTCGGTTGACATCAACCACGCCAAGATTCCTGAAATTGCCTGAGGCGTCTGGTCTTAGCCTACGCGACCAAATCTGTGAGGTTGTGAGCGCGGCAATAATGTCAGAGTCCTTGGCCGCTGACCGGCCTTTGCCGTCCTGCCGCGAATTGGCCGAACAGTTTGGCGTGTCCAGAAACACCGTATTCGCCGCCTACAACCGGCTGGTCGATCTGGAATATCTGGTATCGCGCGACAGGTCCGGTTATTTCGTGAATCCGCAAATGGCGGCGCTGCAAAAGGCGCAAAGCCAGGACAGCGCGGCCAAAAGGGCATCGCAACCCTGCCCGGTCAGTTTTCCTGCGAACGACCTTATGCCAGTGGTTAATCCGCTGGACTGGAACGCCTATCCTTATCCGTTCATCTATAATCAGATCGATCCTGATCTCTTTCCCGTTGATGGCTGGCGCGAATGCACGCGGCAAGCATTGGGGCGCAAGACCATGCCCGTCTGGGCCAGCGATTCCGTCGAAAGCGACAGCCCGCAACTGATCCAGCAATTGCGCCAGAGATTGCTGAACGTCCGGGGAATTTACGCGGAAGAAGATGAAATCCTCATCACCCTCGGCTCGCAAAATGCGCTGTTCATTCTGGGGTCGATCTTTGCCCACACAGGCAAACCTGTTGCGCTTGAAGACCCCGGTTTTTTTGGGGCGCGCAATGCGTTTCGCATGGCTGGTAGCGATTTGGTGGGCGTGCCAATTGACTGCAACGGCATCATCCCGTCCGAGATTCCCGACGCCGCTCAATTGGTGTTCACGACGCCCAGCCATCAGTTCCCCACCATGGTCACGATGAGCGAGAAGCGGCGCAAAGAACTGCTTGATGCGGCCATCGAAAAGGACTTTCTGATCATCGAGGATGATTACGAGGCCGAGATGAATTATGTCGCCAAATCCTCGCCCTCTATGTACTCAATGGATGAATCCGGTCGCGTGATCTATGTCGGCAGCCTGTCGAAAACCGTGTCTCCGGGCATCCGGTTGGGCTTTATTGTTGCGCATCGCGACATCATCAAAGAAGCCCGCGTTGCGCGCGGCGTGATGATGCGCCATCCGCCGACAATTGTGCAGGAAATCGTCGCGCTGTTTTTTCAGCTGGGCCATTACGACGCCCATCTGGGCAATATTGAACGACGCTACAAAACCCGCTGGCACGCGATGGATACGGCCCTGACAAAGCATCTTGGCATGCTGGAACGCACCGCGTCCGAGGGGGGAACGTCCTTTTGGCTGACCGCGCCCGAAGGCTTTGACGGCGCCGGATTGGCGGTCCGATTGGAACGCAAAGGCGTGCTGATCGACCGCGGGCGCGACTATTACGTCAATTACGACAACAACCGCAGCTTCCGGCTTGGCTTTGCCTATGTTCCGGTCTCCAAACTTGAGGACGGGGTCAAAATTATCGCCGAAGAAGTGAAGGCCTTGCTTACGTGAATTGTCGGACCTGCGATTTGAACTGTCCCTTCGAAATGCCGCACCTGTCTCTCTCAACAACCCGCGTTTATCCGCTATCAAATTCAAGAACCCGCCAATCCATGTGCTGCGTAATTCGGGGAAGCCAACACTTTGAAAGACCGATCTGACGGCAATTCGAATGTGAATTCGTTCCAGTTCCACGTCCCTGACGCGGTATTGGATAGAATCCGCGCGCGCGTCGCCAGTTACCCTTGGCATGAGATGCCCGACGACGGTGGCTGGGACTATGGTGCAAACCTCGACTACATGCGCGCGCTTTGTGCCTATTGGGTCGATGGTTTTGACTGGCGTGCCGCCGAAGCGCGGATCAACAGCTTTGCGCAGTTCCGCGCGCCCGTGGATGGCATCGACATGCACTTCATCCACGAACACGGCAGCGGACCCAACCCGATGCCTTTGATGATCAGCCATGGCTGGCCCGGTTCGGTCGCGGAATTTTACGACCTGATCGAACCGCTTGCACACCCGGAACGGTTTGGTGGCAATATTGAGGACGCGTTCACCGTCATCGCACCTTCCCTGCCTGGCTTTGGCTTTTCCGGTCGGCCACCGCGCCCCTACGGACCGCGCAAAATGGCGGGTGTCTTGAACTCCTTGATGACCGAAACACTGGGCTATGACAGTTACCTCGCTCAGGGCGGCGATTGGGGCGGGGCGATTTGTTCGTGGCTGGGCTATGACCATGCGCCCGCCTGCTCTGCGATCCATATCAATGTGCTGACGATGCGTCATCCTGATGGCCCGCAAACCCCCGAGGAATCCGCGTGGGACGCCCAGTTTGATCAGGATCAGATCATGCAAAACGGCTATCGCACGCAACAGGCGACACGGCCCCAGACCCTAAGCTACGCGATGATGGACAGCCCCGTCGGCATCGCCGCTTGGCTGGTTGAGAAGTTCCACGACTGGTCAGACGTGCCTGTCGGCGGCATCGAGCAGGCGCACAGTAAGGACGAACTTCTTACCAACATCATGATCTATATCACCACCGGAACCTTCAATTCCGCTTCGTGGATCTATTACGGGCGGCGCGAAGAAGGCGGGCGCATTCTGTCGCCTGAAGGGCGCCGTGTTGAGGTTCCTACGGGTTGTGCCGTCTTTCCCAAAGAGATGTTGCGCTGGCCGCCCCGTTCCTATGCCGAGCGTATCTACAACATCCAGCATTGGAGCGAGATGCCGCGTGGTGGTCATTTCGCCGCGATGGAGGAACCCCAGATGCTGCTCGACGATATTCGCACATTCGCGCGCACGCTGCGCCGTTAAGATCACCGGAGAAATTCATGACGCTATCGCACGCCGAGTATCAAGCCATCGCCGCCAGGCTAACACCAAACGGGCAAGCCTTTATTGACGGCGCCTTCTGTGACGCCGTTGATGGCGAAACCTTTGAAACGACCAACCCGGCAACGGGCCAGGTGCTGGCGCGCGTTGCCCATTGCAAAGCGGCAGATGTTGACCGCGCCGTGACGGCTGCGCGCCGGGTGTTCAACGCGGGAACCTGGTCTCGGGCAGAGCCAGAGCATCGCAAGGAAATCCTGCTGAAAATCGCCGCTTTGGTACGTGAACACACCCATGAACTGGCGGTACTGGAAAGTCTGGACACAGGGAAAACCATCAACGATTGCATGGATGAGATTGGCGGAGAGGTTCCGAATTTCTTTCAGTGGTACGCAGAACTTGCCGACAAGACTTTTGGCAAAATCGCCCCAACCGGTCCCGGCGCGCTGGCACTGATCACCAAGGAACCCGCAGGCATCGCGGGGGCAGTCCTGCCGTGGAACTTTCCGGTTGTGATGGCCGCCTGGAAAATCGCGCCATCCCTTGCTGTCGGCTGCTCTGCGATCATCAAACCGGCCGAGCAAACCCCGCTTAGCGTCATTCGCTTGGCAGAGTTGATGCAAGAGGCGGGCGTGCCAGACGGGGTGATCAATATCCTTCCGGGTTTCGGTGAAACCGCAGGCCAGGCGATTGGTCTACACAACGACATCGACACTGTGTCCTTCACTGGATCAACCGAAGTGGGCCGTATGTTCATGCGCTATTCCGGTGACAGCAACCTCAAAGGCGTTGGGCTGGAAATGGGCGGCAAAAGCCCGTTTATCGTGCTTGACGACGCAATACTTGACGATGACCTGATCGAACATGCCGCCATGTCGGCGTTTTGGAATGGCGGTCAAAACTGCTCTGCCAATATGCGCCAGCTTATTGCGGCACCCCTGGTAGAGGCGTTTACGGATCGCATTGTCGAGCGGGTGAAGTCCTTCACGCTGGGTGATCCTTTGGACCCGGCCACGGATATTGGATCCATGATCACCAAGGACCACAAGACCATGGTGATGGAGTACATCCAATCAGGTGTCGATGAAGGGGCCAAGATGGTCATGGGCGGTAGCAGCGGCCTGCCGGGATATTTCATCGAACCGACTGTGTTTCAAAACGTTCAGCCCGACATGAAAATCGCACGAGAGGAAATCTTTGGCCCTGTCCTTGGCATCATGCCGTTTGACACGACAGAGCAGGCTTTAGCCGTTGCCAGTGATACGGATTACGGCCTGCATGCTTCGGTCTTCACACAAGATATCGACAAGGCCCTCCACATGGCCCGTTCACTGCCCTGTGGCACCGTCTCGGTTAACGGCTTCTCCGAAGGAGACATCAAAACACCCTTCGGTGGCTACAAACAATCCGGCTCACTCGCCCGCGACAACGGCACAGAGGCCCTGGATCAATACCTTCAGACAAAAACAATCTGGATTCAGACGAGATCTGGATAACGCAAGCCAATCGGTTGCACGTCACTTGCGTTTGGCTATGAACGCAACGCCGCTGATTGACATGGCTGTTTTTGGGTTTCCAATTTTAGCATGATGATCAATCCCCAACATCAAGGTGGTCATTAAGTCGGCGATCTGGCCCCCGAACAAACCGAGTTTTTCAACGACATAAACCGCAAGCGAAAGCTCAAAAACGATCCGAATTTACGACTGTCGCCGTTGGCAGCCCCACAGGATTAATGGGTCATGGCCCTAGATCTTCTCGGTTGGGTTCCCTTCCATTGAAACTTGGAAATCTGACCAGGGGCGCAACTCGAATCCCTGGGGTTGCAGGGCGACTTGGTGCATCCGGTCACAGCGAAAGCTCCGGATATCCTGGCGCAAGTCATCCCAACACATTGCGTACCAGATAGGAGGGTTTAAAGCGTTTCGGCTTGAACCTGAATCGCGAGGGATTCCCTTGAGACCTGATCTGTGATTCATCCTGTTTGGGAGGATGGATCATGTCAGCACCTTTGCCATCTGCGCTTCGGATACGGTTTCAGAGATACATTGAAGAAGGGTTGAGCGGGCGCGCGGCGGCGTTGCGGTTGAAGCTGTCGCCTGCCACAGGCGCGCGGTGGGCGCGTCAGGTGAGGATGAAGGGTCATGCGGAACCTGCCCGGCAGGGACCGCCGCGCGGCAAGGGAAAGCTGGCTCCGCATCGGGAATTCTTTGAGGAGTTGATCGCACAAGACCCTGACATCACGCTCTTTGAGTTGCGTAATGCGCTGGCCGATGCAGAGGGTGTGCGGGTGCATCACTCCTCCATCGCCAACCTTCTGTCCCGGCTCGGCTTCACGTACAAAAAAAGTCGCTGGTCGCAACCGAGCGCCGCCGCGCCAAGGTAAGGCAGCAACGGGCCGACTGGTTCAGATACCGCTCGCCAGCCATTGCGACCTTTCCTGAGCGCGTTGTCTTTATTGACGAAACCGCAGTGAAGACAAACCTCACGCGCCTACGCGGCAGAGCCAAGCGCGGTAAGCGCCTGACGATGGATGCGCTCTTCGGAAGCTGGGGAACCCAAACCTTGATCGCGGGCCTGACCCAAGGCGCGCTGATCGCACCTTGGGTCATCAAGGGAGCGATAGATGGCCCCGCCTTCGCGGCCTACATCCGCGAAGTGCTGGTCCCCGAGATCAACCCCGGCACTGTCGTCATTCTCGACAACCTGGCAACCCACCGGAATAAGGAGGCGACGCAGGCTTTACGCAATCACGGCTGCTGGTTCCTTTACCTGCCACCGTACTCGCCCGACCTGAATCCCATCGAGCAGGCCTTCTCTAAACTGAAAGCCCATTTGCGACGGATCGGGGCCAGGTCCTTTACCCAGGTCTTCGAAGCAATCGGAGCAATCTGCGATCTCTACGACCCAGTAGAATGCTGGAACTACTTTAAGGCCGCCGGATATGTCTCAGGTTAATGTCGAAACGCTTTAGGATGAGGTAATGGACATCAACGTTGCGATTGGTTTTTCTGCCATGCGCGTCGAAATAGGTGATATTTGCTTTCTTCTGAAGCAAAAATGCTTCTTTCAATGGGCCACTCACTTGTTGGGTCGCGGATTCATAGGTGCTCCGTGATATGGCGGACGAAGGTGATCCTGTTCTGATCCGTTCACGAAACTTGTTTATCCGGGCTTGATCGGCATGCGAGAACGACGCCATTAGTTTGCGCCGTATTGACCGCGACTGCCCCATCTGCATGGACTGATCGGCTTGTTCGCTCATGGCGATGCCGACAAGTAAGTCTATTGCTTCTTTGTAGGTGAAAGACACGCGCCCGACACCCCAATGACTGTGAAGCCGCACGCCGCCACCACGGCCCCTGTCCCCCTCGACAGGGACTCCTCTTTCCCGCAAGAGTTCGATATCGCGGTTGATCGTACGGATGCTTACGCCAAGTTCTTCCGCCGCATCACGAAGGATGAGCAACTCATCCGATTTGAGCCGATTGTGTTGAAAAACTCCGTTTTAGGGCCTGAACGATGATTTTTCTTTCCATGCAGCCCGATCCTAAATTTTTGGCGCGGGGGTCGGCCCAAATCGCCTACATGCGCTCACGCGCAGCCATGCGCTGTCTCGTGGTCAAAGCTTTCCGACTATTTCGCTTCATAGGTTTTCGCAAGAAATCCGCGACGCTCTGATTTCGGAGTTTTTCAACACAATCAGCCAACTTTCAAGACGATCCAGTCGATCCAAGCGTGTCAGTGCCTTCATAGAACAAATATGCCATTTATTGTCATATTTGTGAATAGGGTCGGCAGGCAACGATTCATCGGCAAAGGACGATAGGAATGACGCAGCCAGTTATCGAGTTGGCACAGATCAAATTGGCTGACGGGAAAACCGAACAAGAACTGATTTCGGCCGATTGTGTTGAAAAACTCCGAAATCAGAGCGTCGCGGATTTCTTGCGAAAACCTATGAAGCGAAATAGTCGGAAAGCTTTGACCACGAGACAGCGCATGGCTGCGCGTGAGCGCATGTAGGCGATTTGGGCCGACCCCCGCGCCAAAAATTTAGGATCGGGCTGCATGGAAAGAAAAATCATCGTTCAGGCCCTAAAACGGAGTTTTTCAACACAATCGGCCTCTGATGCATTTCAAACAGAATTCCTGGATGCGCAGGATGGATTCTTGTCTCGCAATCTGGTGCGCCGCACAGATGGGACCTATTTGGACATCATCCATTGGGAAAGCCAAGAAAAAGCCGATGCCGTATTTGCCCTGGCCCAAAAACCAGAGGCGGCCGGTCAGTATTTCATGGTGATGCGTTTTGATGCAGAAAGCGACGATGCCGGTGTGGAACATTGCCCGATTGTGAGTTCGTTTGGCGCCTCTTAAAGGGCAAATTTGCGGGTTTGGTGATACGTTTGATAAGACGAAGGGAAACCTCTTGGAACCATTCAAAAATTTGATGTCTGACGATGTGGTGCGCCTAATTGCGTTCCATCTTGGCAGGTCTTTGGAAGGGTTTGATGCGGATACCTTCGTCGCATCGATTACCCCTCGCTTGGCTCCACTTGAGCTTAAGGAACGCGTAAATCTGATCTCAGATCATATGCTGGACGTGCTTCCCAGAAGCACTTTGGATCGTAACAAAATACTTGTGGGAATGCTTGACCCCGACAAACTTGCTAGCGCAAACAAAAGCAGTGATGCCGACGGCATGCGCGGTTGGGGCGTCTGGCCGCTTACCGATGTGGTGGGGCGTTCTGGGCTGGATGCGTTTGATAATTCGTTGGAAACCCTTCGAGAGATCACGATGCGGGGGACGTCAGAGTTTGATGTCCGCCCCTTTATTGCTGCCGATCCGGACCGCGCGCTCAGGACGATGCGTGCATGGGCTGACGACAACAACGAACACGTGCGTCGATTGGCAACTGAAGGCTCCCGACCACGTTTGCCGTGGGGGATGCGATTGCATGCCTTGGTCGCAGATCCAACCAAAACAATTCCTATCCTTGAAACCTTGCGGGATGACCCTTCGGAGTATGTGAGACGCTCGGTGGCGAACCACCTCAATGACATTGCAAAAGACCACCCTGATCTTGTTTCCAAAATTGCCGGCGACTGGATGACGAACGCCTCGAAAAATCGGGAAAAACTAATCCGCCATGCCTGCCGGAGTTTGATCAAGCAGGGACACAGTCAAACTCTGGCCGTGTTTGGCGTTCTGCCGCCAAAAATTGAGTCACTGAAAATCCACGTTCAAACGCCAATTGTCATATTGGGAGAGGCATTGGAGTTTCAATTTACCTGCACTTCTACAGCCACGCGGCCACAAAAGCTCATTATTGATTATGTGATCCATCATCGCAAAGCGAACGACACGGCTGCGCCAAAGGTTTTCAAATGGAAACAGTTGACTTTACAACCAGACGAAACATTGAAGGCAACACGACGGCATCCCATACACCCGATCACGACGCGTAAATATTACGCAGGCGAACATGCCATTTCGCTCAGAATAAATTGGCAGGACTTTGGTTATGATAAATTCGAACTCAGGTTCTAGCGGTTTGGCGGTGCCCCTGGAGTTTTGGATGCTTTACCCCCTACTTTGGAGCATGGCGGCCAACAAGGGGATATGTAAATACAAAAATTGGGGCACCTCAGAAAAAGAAACTGGTGAGTCGCATTGAGTAGTTCAATTGCTTAGACGTGATCTGTGTTTTAACACGCCAGACGCCATTTCCGAAACACTCGACTTAATTCAACGGCTTTAGGCAGGCTGATAGATATTATGCGGTCCGATTTCAGCGACAGATATCACACCGCAAAGACCCATCGTTGTTTCAAACTTGTGAACCACAAATTCCAGCACCTTTTCGACACCGGCTTGCCCGCCGGCGCCCAGGCCAAACAGCACTGCCCGGCCCATCAAGACGCCCTGCGCCCCGCTGGCTAGCGCGCGAAAGACATCCTGTCCGGACGTAAACCCACCGTCCGCGAACACCTCATATTTGCCACCCACTTTGCACGCGATTTCTGGCAAAACTTGAATTGTTCCCGGCGCGCCATCCAACTGGCGGCCGCCATGATTGGAAACGACAATCGCGTCGGCCCCAATTTCGGCGGCAGTTTGCGCATCTTCAGGCGTAACGATGCCTTTCAGGATCAGCTTGCCTTTCCAGCGATCTCTCAGCTTATTCACGTCTTGCCAATCCAGCGAAGGGTCAAATTGTTGGTCGGTCCATTCCGCCAGGCTTTTGCCGTCACCTAGATCCTTCACATGACCTTGCAAGTTCCAATTTTGTTGAAAAACTCCTGCTTGATCGAGGGCTATGGCGCTGATTCAATCCTCTCAACAAGCGGGAGGATCAGCCATGATGGGACCGAGGCAGGAAGCACAGGCGGCGCTGTTCTATGAGTTCTCGCTGGAAGACCATGTCCCGCAAGATCACCTGCTGCGATCGATTGATCGTTTCGTCGATCTGAGCAGCATCCGCGCCCATCTTGCCGATTTCTACAGCCACACCGGTCGTCCTTCGATCGATCCTGAACTGCTGATCCGGATGCTGATCGTCGGTTACTGCTTCGGCATCCGGTCCGAGCGGCGGCTCTGTGAAGAGGTACACTTGAACCTCGCGTACAGGTGGTTTTGTCGGCTCGACCTGGCCGATCGGGTGCCGGATCACTCGACCTTTTCAAAGAACCGGCATGGTCGGTTCCGCGAGAGTGAGCTGCTGCGCCATCTCTTCGAGACCACGGTCGCGCGATGCATCGCCGAAGGTCTCGTCAGCGGTCAGCGCCTGGCCGTCGATGCCAGCTTGATCGAGGCGGATGCCAACAAGCAGTACTCTGCGCCAAAGGAAGAATGGGACATTGCGCGGATCGATGCAGACGCTGCACCCCGCGCGGTCCGCGAGTATCTCGACACTCTGGATGAGGCCGCATTCGGAGCAGCGACACCGGTCGAGCCAAAGTTCACGTCCTATTCCGACCCAGCCAGCCAGTGGACGGCGGCGCGTAAGGGTCCCGCATTTTTTGCCTACTCCGACAACTATCTCATCGATACCGATCATGGTGTCATCGTCGACGTGGAAGCGACACGGTCGATCCGTCAAGCCGAGGTGGGGTCAACCAAGACGATGCTGAAGCGGGCCAAAGAGCGCTTCGATCTTCATCCCGAACGGCTGATCGCCGACACCGCCTACGGATCGGGACCCATGCTCGGATGGCTGGTGGGTGAAAAGATCGCACCGCACATCCCGGTCTTCGACAAAGCCGGGCGCACCGATGGCACCTGGTCCCGAGCTGACTTCGAATGGGATGCCGAGAACAATCAATACATCTGCCCGGAAGGCGAGGCTCTGAAGCAGTTCCGCCGAAACTACTCCGACCCCAATCGCGGCCCAACCGGCAAGGGCGTGGCCAAGTACCAAGCGCTGAAGCACACCTGCCAATCCTGTCCTTCCAAGCCGAAGTGCTGCCCGAATGCCGACGCCCGTAAGATCACCCGTGAGGAACATGAGGACGCTCGCGACATCGCCCGCGCAATCGCCAAAACGCCGCAATACAAGATCTCGGTGAAGCTCCGGAAGAAGGTCGAAATGCTCTTTGCCCACCTCAAGCGCATTCTCGGCCTGGGACGGCTCCGATTACGTGGACCATGCGGCGCAAATGACGAATTCCTGCTCGCCGCCACTGCCCAAAACCTTCGCAAACTGGCAAAGATCTTTCCTGCACCGCAGCAAACGCGCAAAGCCTGATCAGAAAGGCGCTCGCGCTATGTTCAAATCGCTACTTTCTGCGCCCGCAACACGTTGTTTTTCCACAGAATCTTCCCAAAACGGACATTCCGAAATCACAGCATCTCATAACACCAAGCCGGGCGCCGCATGATGTCCAGCAGATTGGTGATCGTTGGCTTGGGCGGCGACGACAATCCGTTGTGGATATCCTTGTTGCATTGGCCCACCATTTGCAGATCCAGCGTCACGACCAGGGTTTCGATGCCAGCTGCTTCAGCACGTTTTATCAGGCGTTCGATGAAATCCCGGTCGCGAATGACGTAAAGCTGAAACCAAAACGGGTTTGAAGCTGTATTGGCAACCTCATCACCCAAATCAAATGGTGCCGAAACCGGTTCAATTCCCAATCCACGAAACCGCCCATTCCACGGGTATGCGGTTCGCCCATGATTTGAGAGCCAGAGATTGCAGTTTGCAAATCCTTGCGGGTCCCACAACACCGATGCCTTGTAATTTTCAGCATGGTTTCCAAGCGTCACATGTCCACTTGCACCCGAAACCATAACTATTTCCTCGGTCTGTCGTGGAAACGGGTGACTGGACAGATCCAAAGGCACACCATCTGCCCAACGCGCGGCTTCAAGCCGTTCAAAAACCTCCCCATTTGGAAGCTGAGAGATGCCAACCTCGGCAACTACGGGGTATGTGTGCACAGCAATGTCGCTGCCCGCTGCCGATTGCCCGGTCCGTAGGCAGCGTCGGGGATTCCTATGACAATGCCCTGAGAGATGCCTATTCGGCGACGCAGTTCGGCAATGTTGCCCTCGCCACGCAGGCCGTCCAGTACGACACTGATCTTCTCTTCCGGCGAATGCTTCTTGCGGGTCTCCCGCTTTAAATCTTTGACGACTTAAATAAATGAAGTATCAGCCAATTTTGTTGAAAAACTCCTGCTTGATCGAGGGCTATGGCGCTGATTCAATCCTCTCAACAAGCGGGAGGATCAGCCATGATGGGACCGAGGCAGGAAGCACAGGCGGCGCTGTTCTATGAGTTCTCGCTGGAAGACCATGTCCCGCAAGATCACCTGCTGCGATCGATTGATCGTTTCGTCGATCTGAGCAGCATCCGCGCCCATCTTGCCGATTTCTACAGCCACACCGGTCGTCCTTCGATCGATCCTGAACTGCTGATCCGGATGCTGATCGTCGGTTACTGCTTCGGCATCCGGTCCGAGCGGCGGCTCTGTGAAGAGGTACACTTGAACCTCGCGTACAGGTGGTTTTGTCGGCTCGACCTGGCCGATCGGGTGCCGGATCACTCGACCTTTTCAAAGAACCGGCATGGTCGGTTCCGCGAGAGTGAGCTGCTGCGCCATCTCTTCGAGACCACGGTCGCGCGATGCATCGCCGAAGGTCTCGTCAGCGGTCAGCGCCTGGCCGTCGATGCCAGCTTGATCGAGGCGGATGCCAACAAGCAGTACTCTGCGCCAAAGGAAGAATGGGACATTGCGCGGATCGATGCAGACGCTGCACCCCGCGCGGTCCGCGAGTATCTCGACACTCTGGATGAGGCCGCATTCGGAGCAGCGACACCGGTCGAGCCAAAGTTCACGTCCTATTCCGACCCAGCCAGCCAGTGGACGGCGGCGCGTAAGGGTCCCGCATTTTTTGCCTACTCCGACAACTATCTCATCGATACCGATCATGGTGTCATCGTCGACGTGGAAGCGACACGGTCGATCCGTCAAGCCGAGGTGGGGTCAACCAAGACGATGCTGAAGCGGGCCAAAGAGCGCTTCGATCTTCATCCCGAACGGCTGATCGCCGACACCGCCTACGGATCGGGACCCATGCTCGGATGGCTGGTGGGTGAAAAGATCGCACCGCACATCCCGGTCTTCGACAAAGCCGGGCGCACCGATGGCACCTGGTCCCGAGCTGACTTCGAATGGGATGCCGAGAACAATCAATACATCTGCCCGGAAGGCGAGGCTCTGAAGCAGTTCCGCCGAAACTACTCCGACCCCAATCGCGGCCCAACCGGCAAGGGCGTGGCCAAGTACCAAGCGCTGAAGCACACCTGCCAATCCTGTCCTTCCAAGCCGAAGTGCTGCCCGAATGCCGACGCCCGTAAGATCACCCGTGAGGAACATGAGGACGCTCGCGACATCGCCCGCGCAATCGCCAAAACGCCGCAATACAAGATCTCGGTGAAGCTCCGGAAGAAGGTCGAAATGCTCTTTGCCCACCTCAAGCGCATTCTCGGCCTGGGACGGCTCCGATTACGTGGACCATGCGGCGCAAATGACGAATTCCTGCTCGCCGCCACTGCCCAAAACCTTCGCAAACTGGCAAAGATCTTTCCTGCACCGCAGCAAACGCGCAAAGCCTGATCAGAAAGGCGCTCGCGCTATGTTCAAATCGCTACTTTCTGCGCCAGCAACACGTTGTTTTTCCACAGAATCAGCCCAAAGAATGATTTTTTCATAATCTACCGTAAATGTCCTGATCGCCAATTCCTCGCTTGCCCATCGATGGTATTGGCACTCATCCTCACATCGAAGAACTAGGCTGCACGACACTTGCGGAACAGAACCCTCAACCACACATACGCCGCCTCACCCAATTCATGACGCGGCGCCAATTCGGCTTTCAAATACGCGGGATCACAAGCACTCACAAATCAGGTTTGCAGTTGAACTGATTCTCTGGCACGAAATGCCAAGAATTTTCAGGGGTGCTCGAAATGAACGACAATTCGGAATCCCTCGATCCTGACGATTGGGAAGGTGTCAGAAAGCTCACGCACCGGATTGCCGACGATGCGGTCGACCATTTGCGGCAAGTTCGTGAACGCCCCGCATGGCGCCCCATGCCCGACGATATTCGCGCCAGGTTTCAATCCGGTCTGCCCGAAGATCCCATGCCGCTGGATCAGGTCTATGATGAATACCGCCAATCCGTTGGCGCCTATCCCATGGGCAATGTCCATCCCAGGTTCTGGGGGTGGTATATGGGGGCCAGCAACTTCACCGGGGCCTTGGCGGATTTCCTTGCGGCGGTGGAAGGCAGCAACCTGGGTGGCGGCAACACAGGGGCCGCGCAGGTCGAACAACAGGTCATCGAATGGCTGAAGGAGATCGTCGGATTCCCGAAAGGTGCCAGCGGCACCCTGACCAGCGGCGGGTCGATGGCCAATCTTGTGGCACATACGGTCACCCGCAATCTGGCTGCGGGCTTTGACGTTCGCAAGGAAGGCATTGCGGGGCTGAAAAAGCCGATGCGGTTTTATGCCTCGGATCAGGTGCATAGCTGTCACCAGAAAGCGCTGGAAACTCTGGGCCTGGGCGCGAATGCGCTGGTCGAGGTTGAAAGCGATGATCGTCAGCGTATGCGGATTGACGCGTTAGCGGCGGCAATCGCGCAGGACCGGGCGAACGGGAAGCAGCCGGTCTGCGTAATCGGGACTGCCGGCACCACGAACACTGGGGCGATTGATGACCTGAACGCCATCGCCGATCTTTGCGATCGGGAAGGTATCTGGTTCCACGTCGACGGGTGCATCGGCGGCTTCTTGCGCCTTACCTCACAGCACGCCCATCTGGTCGCCGGGATCGAACGCGCGGGCTCGGTCGCGGTTGATCCCCACAAATGGCTCCACACACCGTTCGAGGCCGGCGCCGTCCTGATCAAGGACCCAGAGGCGCATTTTTCGACGTTCGAAATGCACGGCCCCTATTTGCAACTTCAGGAACGCGGGATGATCGCGGGCAAGTTCCTGGCCGATTATGGCCTGGAGCTTAGCCGGGGCTTCCGCGCGCTGAAGATCTGGATGGCATTCAAGGAACACGGCGCGGCAAAATTCGGACGGCTTATTTCGCAGGATATTGGCCACGCGCGCTATATGGCCGCGCAGGTTGAGGCGCATCCGCAACTGGAACTGGTCGCGCCGGTGGACCTCAACATCGTTTGTTTCCGCCATATTGCTGCGGATGAGGTGGCTGCAAAATCCCTGAACACCGAAATCATGCTGCGAATTCAGGAACGCGGTTCGGCTGTGCCATCGGACACAACAATTCAGGGCAAACATGGCCTGCGTTGCGCCTTCAACAACCACCGGACCCGTCGCGAGGATATTGACGAATTCCTGGCCGACGTCCCACGCATCGCCGAAGAGATTCTGCAAGAAAATGGCGGTTAGGGCCGGGAAACCCGAGGAACAGTAAGGTTCGGAATGAACAGTCGTCGAAGATGAATGGCCCGGTTGATTTTGCGTGACCGGCAAATCTGCGGGTTCCGTGGCCGTGACGCTCAATTAATTTAATTATTTATTTACAACTAGTTAAGAGAAAATTTTTGACCCTATCGCGATTTTCCTCCGCGATCTGAGAATAGATTTCAGCCCTGACGCGTAATCCTGGCAAGAGCGGCGATTGATGCTGCTCGGGACATCAGAAAAGGAATTCGGAAATGAAACTCATCGCGGCGATCACGCTTGCCACATTTGTTGCCGGTTGCGAACAGGCTTATGCGGAATCCGGCTATTACGGGACATACGAAGACGACGCTGTCGTCACTTTGGCCGCAGCCCACGGCCCGTTGACCGGCGAAAACGGTATGACGCTTTACACTTTCGACAATGACAGCGACGGAAAATCAGTCTGCAACGGCGATTGCGCCGTAAACTGGCCGCCCTATCTGGCTGCCGAGGGGGCGACCGCCCCGGGTGATGGTTTCGCGGCCATCAAGCGCGACGACGGCACGATGCAATGGGCCAAGGATGGCGCGCCGCTTTATTTCTGGGCCGCTGACCAGGCACCCGGCGACACGACCGGCGACGGCGTCGGTGGTGTTTGGCACATCGCCCGCTGATCGAAGTTGCCCCCGTGTCGGTTGCTGTCCCAATTGCGACACGGGCAATGCCATGCGGTGCCCCCCCGCCGCTTGGCGCAAACCCTATCCCGAAAAACCTGTCAAAACCGCGCAAAAACAACTATGAACCAAGGCCCAAACCCGACCGGATTGATGCGCAAAGCATGACGCCTGATCAGTTCAAGAACCAGATGATAGGATTGTTGCCGCGCCTGCGCCGTTTCGCGCTAAGCCTGACGCGGTCCGGGCCGGACGCCGATGATCTGTTGCAGGACGCCTGCACAGCTGCCCTGGCAAAATGGCACCAATACGATCCGTCGCAACCCTTTGACCGCTGGATGTTCCGCGTTCTTCGCAACCTTTGGATGAGCAAATTGCGCAAGCGGAAAGTCCGCCACGGAGAGGGCCAGGTTGATGCACATGACAGCGCAGAATTGCGCGCGCCGGGTGACCCGGATGATCAGATGACCGCCAGACAGGTCAGACAGAAGGTCGCCGATCTTGAGAGCGATCTGTCCCAGCCGATGCTGCTGGTTTGCGCCGAAGGCTATAGCTATCGCGAGGCGGCGGACCTGCTGGGCGTTCCCATCGGAACCGTGATGAGCCGCATTCACCGGGCGCGCAAACAGTTGGTATCAAGTTTATCGTCAGAAGTTGTAGGCCAGACATGAACGAATTCTCAGAACAGCTGAGCGCCTATCTGGACGGCGAGTTGGATGAAAAAGCCGCCGAAGCGGTCGAGGCGCGCCTGGCCGATGATCCGCAGGCTCAGGCGCAGCTTGATGCCCTGATGCAGGCAGATGCCTTTGCGCGGGAAGAATTCTCGACCCAGCTTGATGAGCCTGTGCCGTTTGCCCTGGCCCAGCAGATCAAAACCACGCAAATACAAACCCAGCCGCCGCGGTCGCGACCGGTCTGGGGCGCGCTGGCTGCGGGTCTTGTCCTGGTCGCCATCGGCGGGTTTGGCGGATACGCATACAAGGGCGCGGTCACGCCGATCCAAACTGCGGGATGGCTGGCCGATATCGCGGATTACCATGCGGTTTATGCCAGCGAAGTGCGGCATCTGGTCGAAGTGGGCGCGGATGAATCCGACCACATCGAAACTTGGCTGGGAAACACCGTCGGGGCGCGCTTTGATATTCCGGATCTGACGTCCTTTGGCCTGACGTTTCAGGGCGGTCGTTTACTGGTCGCAAATGCCAAACCGGTGGCGCAGCTGATGTATCTGGATGCTGACGGCGCGGTCGTGGCCCTGTGTCTGCAACGCAGCGCCAAATCCCCGCAGGGCGCGCCCGAATTCAAGGAACAGCAGATCAACGGTTTCGACTTCATCTCGTGGAGTGCGAATGGCGCGGATTATGTCGTCATCGGCCCCATGGATCAGGAAAACCTGAACGCCGTTGCAGAAAGGGCCGCGTTAGAAGTTTAATACCCGCCCGAAACGACGCGCTAAAGCGTTTCGGCTTGAACCTGAATCGCGAGGGATTCCCTTGAGACCTGATCTGTGATTCATCCTGTTTGGGAGGATGGATCATGTCAGCACCTTTGCCATCTGCGCTTCGGATACGGTTTCAGAGATACATTGAAGAAGGGTTGAGCGGGCGCGCGGCGGCGTTGCGGTTGAAGCTGTCGCCTGCCACAGGCGCGCGGTGGGCGCGTCAGGTGAGGATGAAGGGTCATGCGGAACCTGCCCGGCAGGGACCGCCGCGCGGCAAGGGAAAGCTGGCTCCGCATCGGGAATTCTTTGAGGAGTTGATCGCACAAGACCCTGACATCACGCTCTTTGAGTTGCGTAATGCGCTGGCCGATGCAGAGGGTGTGCGGGTGCATCACTCCTCCATCGCCAACCTTCTGTCCCGGCTCGGCTTCACGTACAAAAAAAGTCGCTGGTCGCCACCGAGCGCCGCCGCGCCAAGGTAAGGCAGCAACGGGCCGACTGGTTCAGATACCGCTCGCCAGCCATTGCGACCTTTCCTGAGCGCGTTGTCTTTATTGACGAAACCGCAGTGAAGACAAACCTCACGCGCCTACGCGGCAGAGCCAAGCGCGGTAAGCGCCTGACGATGGATGCGCCCTTCGGAAGCTGGGGAACCCAAACCTTGATCGCGGGCCTGACCCAAGGCGCGCTGATCGCACCTTGGGTCATCAAGGGAGCGATAGATGGCCCCGCCTTCGCGGCCTACATCCGCGAAGTGCTGGTCCCCGAGATCAACCCCGGCACTGTCGTCATTCTCGACAACCTGGCAACCCACCGGAATAAGGAGGCGACGCAGGCTTTACGCAATCACGGCTGCTGGTTCCTTTACCTGCCACCGTACTCGCCCGACCTGAATCCCATCGAGCAGGCCTTCTCTAAACTGAAAGCCCATTTGCGACGGATCGGGGCCAGGTCCTTTACCCAGGTCTTCGAAGCAATCGGAGCAATCTGCGATCTCTACGACCCAGTAGAATGCTGGAACTACTTTAAGGCCGCCGGATATGTCTCAGGTTAATGTCGAAACGCTTTAGGGGTCGGCGCCCTACCCGCGCCAATCCATGACCACCTTACCCGCCTGCCCCGAAATCATCGCGGCGAAACCGTCTTCGAAGTCATCAATCGGGATGCGATGGGTGATCAGGTCGGTCAAATCCAGCCCGGACTGCACCAGCGCGATCATTTTGTACCATGTCTCGAATATCTCACGCCCGTAAATCCCCTTGACGGTCAGCATCTTGAAGATGACCTCGTTCCAGTCCACGGCGAATTCGGTCGGCGCGATGCCCAACAACGCGATCTTGCCGCCGTTGTTCATCCGGCTGATCATCTGACGCATCGCAGCCGAGGCGCCCGACATTTCAAGCCCGACATCGAAGCCTTCGGTCATGCCGATATCGTTCATCACATCAAGCAGCGTGTCCTGCGACACATCCACAACGTGCTGCACGCCCAGCGCCCGTGCAAGGTTCAGCCGATAGGGTGCAATGTCGGTGATCACCACTTTGCGTGCACCCACCATCTGCGCCACCAGCGCGCCCATGATGCCAATCGGGCCTGCGCCGGTGACCAACACGTCCTCGCCCACAAGGTCAAAGGACAGCGCCGTGTGGACCGCATTGCCCAGCGGATCGAAGATCGCTGCAATCTCATCCGAGATATCTTCGGGGATCGGCACCACGTTGGCCTCGGGAATACAGATGTATTCGGCAAAAGACCCCGGCCGGTTCACGCCCACGCCCATTGTGTCGCGGCACAGGTGACCGCGCCCGGCGCGGCAGTTGCGGCACAATCCGCATGTGACGTGGCCTTCGCCCGAAACGCGCTGTCCGATTTCGAACTTGAATGCTGCCTTGCCGCAATCGACGATTTCCCCGCAGAATTCATGGCCCACGACCATCGGCACCGGAACTGTTCGCGCCGACCATTCGTCCCATTTCCAGATGTGCACATCGGTGCCGCAGATCGCCGATTTCCTGACTTTGATCAGAACCTCATCCGGGCCGGGTTCAGGCACCGGAACGTGCTCCATCCAAAGGCCGGGCTCGGGCCGGGCTTTGACCAGCGCTTTCATCTGATTGCTCATGTCAAATGATCCCCATATCGCCGCCCACCCTGATAAACGCATCAATGGCCCGGTCCAGTTCTTCACGCGAATGCGCCGCCGATATCTGGGTGCGAATGCGGTCCTGGCCGCGCGGCACCACCGGAAAGCTGAACGGCGCAACATAGACACCCTGTTCGTCCAGTCGCGCCGCCATGTCCTGCGCCAGTTTCGGGTCGCGCAGCATCACCGGGATGATCGGATGCTCACCCGGCAAAAGATCGAAGCCCGCCGCCGTCATCCGGTCGCGAAACCGGGCCGCGTTATCCATCAGCCGGTCACGGCGCGCGGTCGACGCCTCGATCATATCCAGAACTTTAATCGAGGTCTGCGCGATCACCGGCGCCAGCGTGTTGGAAAACAGATACGGGCGCGAGCGTTGGCGCAGCCAGTCCACAACCTCGGCCTTGCCCGAGGTATAGCCACCCGAAGCGCCGCCAAGCGCCTTGCCCAGGGTGCCGGTGACGATATCCACACGGCCCATGACATTACAATGTTCGATGCTACCACGCCCGGTTTTCCCGACAAACCCGACCGCGTGACTGTCATCCACCATGACCATGGCGCCATAGCTTTCAGCCAGATCACAGATCTCACCCAGCTTGGCGAAATACCCATCCATCGAGAATACGCCATCGGTCGCAATCAGTTTGAAACGACACCCCTGCGCCGCCTGCAACTGTGCCTCAAGATCGGCCATGTCGGAATTGGCATAGCGATACCGCTTGGCCTTGCACAGCCGCACCCCGTCAATGATCGAGGCATGGTTCAGCGCGTCCGAAATCACCGCATCCTCGGGCCCAAGGATCGTTTCAAACAGCCCGGTGTTTGCATCAAAGCAACTGGAATAGAGGATCGTATCTTCGAAACCCAGAAAGCTGGAAATACGTGCTTCCAACGCCTTATGCTCTTCCTGGGTGCCGCATATAAAGCGCACGGACGACATGCCATAGCCATATCGCGCCAAAGCCGCGCGTGCGGTTTCAATTAGGTCGGGGTCATCGGACAGGCCCAGATAGTTATTGGCGCACAGGTTGATCACCTGTTTGCCCGAGGCCAGCGTGACAGTGCCCGACTGTTTGAAAGAAATCACCCGCTCGGCCTTGTAAAGCCCGGTATTTTTCAACTCGCCCAGTGCGTCGTTCATGTGGTCAATGAAGGATTGCGTCATTGGAAGCCTCTGAATAATTGGGCCGGTACTGACCGCCAATGGATCAAATTCCGGTGGATGGGCGGGATTGGCATCATCTGCTGGATCATGGCTGACGTTCCGAGGGTCGGTGTGCCTGTGACCTATACTGCCGCCCGGCCCGGTTGCGCAATCTGCCCGGCTGTCGGATCGCGCCGTTGCATCTGTACGCGGTCAGCCGGTCATGCGGACGATCCGGTATCCGGTAGCTATCGCAGGCATCGCGGCTTGTGCGATCAGACCAGTCTGCCACGTGCTGCGACGGGGATCACCCGTTCAATCGCCTCGCCGCGCACCGCGACCAGTTGATCCACCATATTGACGGCGACACAGACGTGGTTGGGGATCACGCGCACGATCTCTCCCACTTCCGGTTTGTCGTTGCATTTCGCCAGGTCGAGGAACCCGTGTTCTTCGGCGAATTTGTGGATACGTGCGTTCGGATGCTCAACAATCCGGCCGAAGCCCTCCAGCCCGACGGTATCTGACGTCAGGGTTTTTGAGCCCGCATCCAGTATACCGCGATCCGCCCCGCCGCGCGAAACGACGCTGGTAAAGACCTGAAATGCGCAGTCATCGAGTGTCGCAAACCCAGCGTCGACCATCATCAGGTCATTGAAAATGCAGGTTCCAGCGCGATGTTCGGTTGTGCCTGTCAGCTTACCGATATGGGCGAAATTCGGCGTGCCCCCGGTCGAGACGATGTCGGCCTTCATGCCAAGTTCGGCCAGCCCCGACACCATTTCGTCGTGGAACGCTTGGGTTCTGGGCCAGCCGTCCAGCTACGGATAATAAAGCAGCCCCGCAAAGCCCAGCCAGGGATCATCCCGGATAATACGGGCCAGCGCCAGCGCTTCACCCGGGGTTTCCACCCCGGCACGCAGCTGCCCGGTTTCGATTTCAATCAGAACATCCAGCGGGCGGTCGGCATCCTGTGCGGCGCGGGCATAGGCCGCCAGTGACACCGGGTTGTCGGCGCAAACCTTCAGCGGCACGCGCCGTTGCAGCGCGGCCAGCGTTCCCGACCGCGCCGCACCCAGCAGATTCGTTGCAATCACGATATCGGTGATACCCGCATCGGCCATGACCTGCGCCTCGCCCAGTTTCTGGCAGGTGATCCCGCGCGCCCCGGCATCAATCTGCATCTGCGCCAGCAATGGCGATTTATGCGTCTTGATGTGGGGGCGATTGGCCACCCCGGCGTCGTCACACAGTTTCTGGGCACGGGCGATGTTGCGTTCGACAACGTCCATATCAATGACGGGACAGGGTGTTCCGAAGATTTCGATGATCGCCGTTTTCAGCCCGCGCTTCGCATTGTCCATCGTTCACATCCCCGTAGATATCTGCCCCGGCAGCCAACGTGGCGGCATCCGGTTTCCACCATTCCCCCGCCCCTGCGATCACTGCTACGGGATCGCGGTGCTGCGACATGCCGGGCAAACCGACGCTGTCCCATTCAGGCCCGCTGTTCAAGAACCGATTTGGCGAAACGTCTGCGCAGAACGCAGCTACCCTGCGACCGTCATTTCATGGATCACCGCCGAGGTGATCATCCCTTCAGTCCTGCCCTGAAAAGTCTTCAGACAGGGCGCGACCATGTGGTCTTGCCAAAGTGGCCTGTTCGTCCAGGTTTCGTAGATCATGAAGTGGCCGGGGTCGTCGTTATCCTGGTGCAGAACATAGGTGATGCAACCGTCCTCGGTCCTCGTCCCGGCGACCAGATCATCGAAGTGCGGCTTGATGTCAGCCACATGGGCCGGATCAACCTGAATGTGGGCCACGATTGTCAGTTCTGCCATGCTGTCGCCTACCTTGCCGCCCAGATCAGACCACGCCGCACGATCTCGGTCACCTGCGGCACTTTGAGATCATCCAGAGTATGCCCGATTGAGCAATAGAAAACCCGCCCCTGGTCCCAACGGCGCGTCCAGACCACCGGGATTGTGGCACCTTCAATCCACCACAGATGCTCGCCCGAAAACGTCGTGGTCGCCAGCACGTCGTTGGAGGGATCGACCAGCATGTAATATTGCTCGGACAGCAGCCGGAAACTATCGATGCCTGCGACAATCTCATGGTCGGGCGCTGTGATGGTCACATCATAGTCGATGAAATCATCCGATGGCACAGGATTGTCCGGCCACCCCGGCGGATGCGCGACAAACTGGCCGCCGATCAGGAAGTGATAGGTCGGGCGGTCACGAAATGCGTCACCCATATGCCCATGCCAGCCGCCAATACCGCAACCGGCGGCGATAAGCTTCAGCAGGCCATCCTCTTCCGGCTTCGTCATATTGCCGAATTCCGGCCGATGGGCCGAACGGGCCGAGGACCAGATCGGCACGATCAGATCAACATCGGCAAGGCTGTCCGGGTCCGCAAGCGGGGCCAGCGTGTCATAGACATCGACGGCGAACCCCTCGGCCCGCAGAAGGTCAGCGCACCAATCGGCAAAGGCGCTGGGGTCGTGGCCTTCCCAGCCACCGGCAAAAAGGGCTGCTTTCTTCATGGCTTGGTCTTTCGCATGTAATTCAGGATGGCGGCCATGTCCCGTTCGGAAAACCCGTTCTGCATGGCCTGTGACAGAACCGACTGGGTGACGGCGGATTGAGGCATGGCGACGTTCTGCGCGGCGGCCAAGTCGGCTGTGACACGCATATCCTTGTGCGCCAGGGCAACGGTAAACGTCACATCATGGCCAGCTTCGTCGAGGTACAGGGGTCGGCGATACTTCAGCATTGGCGCGCAGGCGGCCGAGGCTTCGATGACGTCAAATGCCTGATCTGCGGCGATGCCATTTGCCTCGGCCAGGGTCTGATTGATGCCGTGGAGCATGGCGTTGACGGCCAGTTTCATGACAGCACCGGCGCCGGTTCGGCCCAGTGCGATCGTCTGGCGACCCATTGTATCGAACAGCGGTGCAAATTGCGTCGCCTCATCCTGCGTGCAGCCCGCCATGATCAGCAATTGCGCGTCCAACGCCGCCTGCGTCGCGCCCGAAACCGGGGCGTCGATGACTGTGACCCCCTGCGGGGCCGCTGCGGCAAGCCGGTGAATGTGATCCGGGCTCATCGTGCCCATTTCGATGCAGGTTTTTGCGCGCCCGCCCTGAAACAGGCCATCGGGGCCGAAATGCACATCCCCCGACGCTGCATCATCGGCCAGCATGGTGACAACGACATCGACATTGTCGGCCAATGCATGCGGCGTTTCTGCGTGGGTGCCGCCCAGCGCATCCGCCAGATCCTGTGCTGCCTGCGCGGACCGGTTCCAAAGCACAAGGTCATGGCCCGCGTGCGCGATGTTGCGCGCCATGGGCCGGCCCATGCGGCCAAGACCGGCAAAGCCAACCCGCATCACGCGACCTTTTCGGGGCTGATGCCCGAAATCGCCTGCACCAGGGAATCCTCGGTCACTTCCTGCGCAGTGAACTCACGCATGATCCGGCCATGGAACATCGCGATAACACGATCTGAAACCCGCAAAACCTCGGGCATTTCCGAGCTGATGACGATCACCGCATAGCCCTGGGATGCCAGATCCCGGATCAAGTTGTGGATTTCGGATTTTGACCCAACGTCGATACCGCGGATCGGTTCGTCGACAATCAGTAGCTTTGGCTGCATCGACAGCCATTTTCCGATGACGATCTTCTGCTGATTGCCCCCGGACAGATTGCCCGCCTGCTGTTTCCAGCTTGGTGTCTTGATTTCCAGCTTGTCGTGATAGGTGTCGAAAATCGCCATCTCTTTGCTGCCATCAACAAAGGGACCCCGCGTCAGGGCGCCGACCTGCGGCAGCGTCATGTTATCGCGGCAGCTCATGCCGAGGACCAGGCCCTGTTCCTTGCGATCTTCGGGGACCAGCGAGATGCCGTGGGTGATCGCGTCGATTGGGGAGTTTATCCGCACCTCCTCGCCCAGGATGCGGATGCTTCCCGCCGATGCAGTGCGCAGGCCGAACAGGGTTTCGGCAATCTCGGTTCGTCCGGCACCAACAAGGCCATAGAAACCAACCACCTCGCCGCTGTGGACGCGGAACGAGACGTCCTGGAACAGCGACCCGCAGGACAGGCCCTGTGCTTCCAACACCACCTCACCCACTTCTACCGGGTCCAGATTGTGCGACAGATCAAGGCTGCGCCCGATCATCAGTCGCGTCACCTCATCCTCATTCGTGTCCGCCGTAATCAGAGAGCCGCGGTAAGCACCGTCGCGCAGCACCGATATGCGATCCGAAATGGTAAATATCTCGTCCATACGATGAGAGATATAGACAATCCCGACGCCCTGATCGCGAAGCCCGTTGATGATGTCGAACAGAACAACCTTTTCGGCATCGGTTAGGGATGCGGTCGGTTCATCAAAAATCACCGCCTTCGCCTCGACCGTCAGGGCGCGGGCAATCTCGACCATTTGTTTGTTGGCGATGGACAGGCTGCCAACACGCGTTTGCGGGGTAAATCCGCAATTCAGCCGGTCCAGAATTGCCGCCGATTTGCGATACAGGGTCGCCCAGTCAACGCGGCCAAAGCTTCGCTTGGGCAATTCGCCCAGATAGATGTTTTCGGCGACGCTCAGCTCATCAGCAAGGCTGAGTTCCTGATGGATGAACACCACGCCTTTTGATTTCGCATCCAGCGGCGAAGCCATGCGCGCCGGACCCTCTTCAATGAAAATCTGGCCCTCGTCAGGCTGGTAAATACCACCCAGCACTTTCATCAGCGTCGATTTCCCGGCGCCGTTTTCGCCAAGCAGGGCGTGAACCTCACCCGGGAGGACTTCAAACGAAACGCCATCCAGCGCCCGCACGCCAGGAAAAGTCTTGACGATATCTTGCAGTCTGAGCGCCGGAGCTGTCATACCTTCAACGCCTCCTTACCTTTGCGGTTAAGCTGTTGGTCCAGAAACAAAACAGCAATCAGGATCAGGCCGATCACAAGGTTCACCATGGCCGTATCCGCACCGATATGCCCAAGCCCCTTGCGCAATAACTGGATCGCGATGACCCCGCCGAAGGTCGAGATCACCGAGCCGCTGCCGCCGGTCAGTTTGGTCCCGCCCAGCACCACGGCTGTGATCACCCAGAGTTCATAGAGCGTGCCATCGTTTGGATTGACCGAACCGCTGGCCGAATAAAACACCACCGAAGACAGCGCCGCCAGGAACCCGATCAGCACGAAGTTCCAGACCATATGCGGCCCCACCCTGATGCCCGCGTTCACCGCAGCTTCGCGATTGTCACCGACGGCATAGGCGTTCCGGCCATGCACCGTGCGCGTCATCAACAGCCAGATCAGGATGGCGCAGACAACAAAGATGATCGTGGGAACCTCGACCCCCAGCAAATCCACCTCGATCATGTCCACAAGGGTCCAGTTCAGGTGCGAGGTCGGGTTTTCGCCATTGTACATGAAGACCAGCCCGCGAAACCCAAGCATCGAGCCCAGCGTCACGATGAAGGCGTCAACGCCGGTTTTCCAGACGATCAGACCGTTGATCAGGCCCAGAAACATCCCCGTCATCAATGCCAGCAGCCAGGCCACCGGAATGACCCAGTCGCCCAATCCGGCAAAGATCGGCCAGGTCATGCTGTCCAGCATCACAATTGCGCAAAGGGCAAAGGTCGCACCGACAGACAGGTCGATGTTTCCGTTGATCATGATGATCGTCATGCCCAGCGCGATGATGCCAATCGGGGCGGACTGCTTGAACAGCAGCAGCATGTTGTCCCAATCCATGAAGGCCTTGTCCGACAGGGACAAAAACTCACCAGCGATGGAAAAGAACACCAGCTCCAGCACGATAAAGCCCCAGATCGCGCCGCGGGCCATGAACGACCTGAATTTTTCCGTGTTCATTTGCCCCACCCCTCCCTCAAGCAATCGGCGACCAGAGGCGACCGCGCTTGGCCGCAACATCCAGCCAGACCGCCAGAACGATGATGACCCAGGTCACAACGTACTGGACATAGAATTGCAGCCCGACCAGCAGCAGGCCGTTCTGGATGAAGCCAAGGATCAGTACGCCGATCACGGTCTTGAAGACTGTGCCTGACCCGCCCAGCAGGGATGCGCCGCCAAGAATGACCGCCGCCAGCACGTCAAGTTCCAGCCCCTGCCCAACGGTGTTCTGGCTGCCCAGGGACCGGCTGGCCTGCAAAAGACCGGCCATGGCAACGCAAAACGACGAGATCACGTAGGTCAGGAACACGACGCGCGCCCTGGGTATCCCGGAAAAGGTGGACGCCACACCATTGCCGCCAACCGCATAGACTTTGCGCCCGAATGCCGTCCGCGCCAGCAGGATCGCAAGGATCACCGCAAGTGTGCCGAAGATGATCACCGGCACCGGCACGCCAAAGATTGCCCCCTGCCCGAAGACGGAAAACCACGTCCCCTCCTTATCGATGATGTCCATATTCTTGCCGCCCGAATAGGTCAGCGTCAGACCGTGGATCGCCGATAACATGCCCAACGTCACGATCAGCGAATTCAGCTTCAGATACCCCACCAGGAACCCGATCAGCGCGCCCAGCGCCATGGTCATCGCGAACATCACCGGGATCGCCATCGCCGGGCCGAGCTTGTCATGCAAATCGAGCACCACGATTGTCGAAAACGACATCATCGAGCCGACGGACAAGTCCAGATTGCCGCTGATGACCACAAAGGTCACGCCCAGCGCAATAACCCCCAGAATCGCAGAAGACCGGATCACGCCCAGCACATTGTCGGGGCTTAGAAACCGTTGATTTGCAATGGTGAATCCGATCATGAACAGTAGGAACGCGATCAGAATCCCGTTTTGCGCCAACAACGTCCCGATCGCCTTTTTGCGATCCTGCGGTGTGGCTGCGGCCCCATCAGACAAGTGTCATCCCCCCATCAATCATCACGATCTGTCCGGTCATATAGTCGCTGTCCGCAGAGGCCAGAAATGTCGTCGTACCGGTGATATCCGAAGGCTGGGCAACACGGCCTTTCAGGTTCTCGGCCGAGAATTCCTCCATCGCCTGACCGGGCCTCTGCGAGGCGCCGATATCCATCAGATCGCGATCTACTTCTTCCCACATCTCGGTATCTACCACACCGGGCGCGAAGCCGGTCACGGTTATGTTGTGCTTTGCCAGGTCGCGCGACGCGGATTGGGTCAGCGATACGACGGCGAATTTTGACGCGCAGTATGGGGCAACATTGTCAAACCCCTGACGGCTGGCGATCGAGGCGGTGTTGATGATCTTGCCGCCGGTGCCTTGGGCGATCATCCGCCGCGCGGCTTCCTGACAGCCGATCAGAACGCCAAGGCCGTTGATATCCATGATGAATTTCCAGTTCTCCTCGGTCACGTCGAGGAAGTTCATCGGCTTGTTCACGCCCGCATTGTTGAATTTCACATCCAGCTTGCCAAAGGCCGCAACCGTTTCTGCGATCATGCCGCGGACCTGTTCGCGGTTGGTGACGTCAACCGTACACCCCAAAATCCCTCCGCCATTTGCTGCGGCCAATTCCGCATTTGCCGCAACAACTTCGGTGATCTTTTCAGCATTGATATCGGCAAAGCAGACATCGGCCCCGTGGGCCAGCAGGTCTTCCCCGATTGCGCGGCCTATGCCCTGTGCCGCACCTGTGACGATACATGACCGTCCGCTTAACCGTCCCATCGCGTTCCCCTTGGTAAAAAACAGCGGGCAGGCCACATGGGCCCACCCGCCATCGGGAGAACCCTTAGAATACCGGCTTGGTATACTCGGACTGGTTGTCCTGGGTGATCTTCGGCGTGTCGAAGTAGTTCAGGAAGGGAACTTCTTCGCCGTTGAGAACATCAATCGCCGTCTTCAGCGCCGCTTCGGCATCGTCAACCGGGGACTGATAGATTGATCCCCAGTATTCGCCACGCTCCATGGCCTCATAACCAACCGCAAAGTTGGTTGCGCCCACAAAGATGATACCGTCACGACCCGCCGCCTTGGCCGCATTCAGCGCGCCAACGCCCATGTTGTCATCACCGGAATATACGCCGTCGATGTCATCATATTTGACAAGGAAAGCCTCCATCACGGTTTGCGACTTCTCGCGGTTCCAGTCGCCTGGCTGCGTTTCAACGATGGTGACGTTCGGGCAAACCTCGGGCAGGCGATCATCGAAGCCTTTCTGACGTTCGATGGCTGTGGTGTAACCCGGCTGACCCGAGATCTGCACAACCTGGGCTTCGTTCTCGATACCCATGTCCTTGAACTTGTCACACATGATTTCGGCCGAACGCGACCCCTGCGTGATGTTGTCTGGGCCCGAGAAGGACGCGACGAAATCAAAACCTGCTTCGGCGATGTTGGAGTTGGTGACGATCACCGGAATTCCAGCCTTGTGAGCTTCGCGCACGGCAGGGATCACAGCTTCACCATTGGTCGGCCAGATGATGATTGCGTCGACTTCCTGCTGGATCAGATCCTGCACCTGGGCAATCTGGCGCGCCACGTCACCACCGGCGTCAAGAACGACGGCCTCGACATTCTCATTCGCGTCCGAGGCTGCGATGAATGCTTTTTCATATGTGGTCTGATAGCTGTCGACGCCGACGTTGTTCTGCGTGATGCCGATCTTCATCGGGCCGTGGCTGCCAGCAACCGCAACGCCGGCAACTGTCAGGGCAGCTGCGGCGGTGGTGCCTGCAATCAGTGTTTTTAGCGTCATGTTCATTTTGGTTTCCTCCCATTGAACTGAACAAATTAACCGGAAGCGCCGCCGCCGTTTTTTCGCGACCCGCCCCGACTCGTGGACTTGCCCAACACTTGACAATGCGCCCGATGGCTTCGCTCCCAAAAATGTCCAAAATGACTTTTTTTATGTTCAATTTGGATTTCTTGCCCATACTCGGGTCTGAGCAATTTGGACATTTTAGACCCGGAGACCGAGATGAGCGATTCTCTCACCCCTGGAAAGACACTTCTCAAACCGGACGGGCAGCGATCTGTGCTGATGCAGGACATACAGAAGAACGCCGATCCTCAGGCAAGTGAACCGGTGCGAACCGGGATCGCTGCCGCCAGCGATCTGGATGTGCTGAGCTTTCTGTCAGCCTTTACCAGCGAGGTCGACACAGCATTGTCGACATCCATGCCCAATCCGTTCCTCAACATGGCGATGTTCCTGATCCGCAGCCATGGCGAAGGCCGGGTCGTCACCGCCTCGACGCTGATTAATGCCTCGGACGTGCCTTATGCGACGGGACGGCGCAAGCTGGAGGAAATGACCAATGCCGGTCTGATCGAACAGCGCCCGCGCACCAGATCGGGCAAGACATTCTCGCTCCACCCCAGTGTCACGCTACTGGAAAACTGGGATCGGTTCGCGACCCGCATCGTGCGGCTGGCCGGACAGCACCTCAAGACCTCGGCCGGGCGCGACTATTACTTCGGCGGGTCCTATCTGGCGGCGCAGTCGATCAAGCCGCCCCAGGTCCTGGCCGAACCACTGGCCCTGCCCGGCGGCGTGCGCATTCTGGTGCACGGCGATCCCACGTTCATGGTGATGGAAAACCTGAAGCGGCAATTCGAACAGGTCGTCGGCGTCAAGATCAACCAGCGCGCCTTTTCGATCGACCGGCTGCATGAAGAAGCCTTGCTGAATGCCGGGCGCAAGATCAGCCGCTATGACATCATCGCCGTTGATCTGCCCTGGATCGGAGAGTTTGCCGAAAAGGAAATCCTGCTGCCACTGGACGCGGTTCTGGATACCGAACGGCTGGACCCAAGCGATTTTCATACCGCAGGCTGGAAGGGTGCCCATTGGGGCGGCCGCCCCTATGGTGTGCCCAGCCAGACGACGCCGGAATTGCTGTTCTATCGCAAGGATTGGTTCGCCGAGGCCGGGATCGAACCGCCCACAACCACGGATGAGGTTCTGGCCGCCGCCGAAAAACTGCACGATCCGCGCCACGGACGATATGGCGTGGCCTGGAATGCCGCGCGCGGAACCGCCCTGGGCCACGAATTCATGATGGCCTGCGCGGCCTGCGGGCAACCTGTGATAAATCTTGCGCCGATTGCCGGAGGGTTTGATGCAGACGTCGCCAGCCGCGGCGATCTTGTGCCAACGATTGACACGGCTGCCGCGCTGGAAGCCGCCGAATACCTGAAATCGCTGCTGGAATTCTCTCCGCCGGATATCCTGTCGATGTCGTGGTATGAACGCATTCGCCCCTATGCGGCGGGCAAGGTTGCGATGGCATACGGGTACACGCTGCTGGCCCCCTATTTTGAATTGGACACGGCCTCTCCGGCGCATGGGCAGACAGGATACCTGCCACACCCCGCTGGGCCGTCGGGTGCCCAGATCGCTCCGGTGGGCGGCTACGTCCTGGGGATCCCCGCAAACCTGCCCGAAGAACGGCGCGCCGCTGCTGCCGAAGCGCTGATCGCATTTACCTCGCCAGAGGCACAGAAGCTGTATGTCCAAAGCGGCAGCCGGACCAGCCCGCGATATTCGGTCGGCGCCGATCCCGAGGTGCGCGGCCTGTCCACGATCTTTGAAGCCGTCGACGCGATGTCGTGGCGCGACGAATTGCAGTTCTGGCCCCGGCCGCCGATCCCGCAAATTTCGGACATCATCGCGATCTGCGGTCAGGAAATGCACGACATGCTGCGCGGCATCACCAGCCCGCGCCACGCATTGAGCAAGGCGCAGGAACGCGCCGAAACCATCATGAAAACAAGACCCTAAGGGAGAGTACCATGGACCCCAATCGCCTCAACGGTAAGAATATTCTGATCACCGGTGCCGCCCGCGGCATGGGCGAGGCGAACGCAGAGAGCTTTGCCTCACAGGGCGGCAACGTCTGCATCGGGGATCTTGACCTCGACCAGGCGCAGGACGTGGCCGACCGGATCAACACCGCCGGAAATGGCAAGGCCATCGCTGTCCGGATGGATGTCACAAAACGCGAAGACAACGCCGCTGCCGTGGCCGCCACGGTCGAGGCCTTCGGCTCCATAAATATCGGCCTGTTCAATGCGGGCCTGAACAAGCCCCGGTTCTTCATGGATATCGACGAAGACAACTGGGACATGATCATGAACGTCAACACCAAGGCGATGTGGCTGGGCATGCAGGAAACCGCCCGCCAAATGATCGCCCAAGGCCCGATGGAGGATCACCCCTATAAGCTGATCAACGTCGGCTCGATCGCGTCGCGCAAACCGCTTGAGGATGTGACCGTCTATTGCACGTCCAAATATGGGTGCCTTGCGCTGACCCATTGTGGCGCCGTTGGTCTGGCCGAGCACAATATAACCGTCAATGGCTACGCCCCGGGCGTGGTGGTTACGCCGCTTTGGGAACAGTTGGACAAGGATCTAGTTGATATCGGCATCAAGGATCGCGAAGGCCAGGCCTACGAAGACATCGTTCGTGATGCCTTGCAGATTAAGCGCGTGTCCTACCCCAAGGACATTGTCGGCACGGCGTCATTCCTGGCCTCGGACGACAGCGACTACATGACGGGTCAGATGATCCACATCGATGGCGGCTGGTGCATTCAGTAACCCTGCACGCCGCCAAATCACATCACAATGAAGGGTGGCCCGACCACCCTGAGGAGCCTACATGTCCCGCGCCCTATTGCCAAATCTGCTGACCCCGCAAGACCTTGAACCCAATTGGGAGTGGCGCGAGCGGCTTCCGGCCTGGGGGCATATGTCGGTCGATTTCGAACGGCGCGTCGATCACGACCGTTTGCGTCGCTATCGGCTGGCCCGCACCCGGCAGGCGTTGCAGGCGTCCGAGGCTGGGACCCTGCTTTTGTTTGACGTGAACAACATCCGCTATGTCTCCTCGACCAAGATCGGCGAATGGGAACGCGACAAGATGTGCCGTTTCTGCCTGCTGACGGGCGATGACAGCCCCTATGTCTGGGATTTCGGGTCAGCCGCGGTGCATCACCAGCGCCATTCGGACTGGCTGGAACCCAGCCATTGCCTGGCAGGCGTGGTGGGCATGCGTGGGACTATTCCGCCGGAATTCGGCCTGATGCAGAAATACGCCAAGGAAATCGCGCGCCTGATCAAAGAGGCCGGGATGGCCGACATGCCGGTTGGTGTCGACTATGCGGAAACCGCGATGTTTCACGCCCTGAAAGAAGAAGGCATCAACGTCGTTGACGGCCAGCAGATTATGCTGAGCGCACGAGAGATCAAGAACTGGGACGAAATCCAGTTGCTGACCCAGGCCGCCGCGATGGTCGATGGCGTCTATCACATGATCTATGAAGAGCTGAAGCCGGGCGTGCGCGAAAACGATATCGTCGCCCTGTCCAACAAGATGCTTTACGAAATGGGCTCGGACGATGTTGAGGCGATCAACGCCATCTCAGGCGAACGCTGCAACCCGCATCCGCATAACTTCACCGACAGGTTGATCCGCCCCGGCGATCAGGCGTTCTTTGATATTCTTCAATCTTATCAGGGCTATCGCACCTGTTACTACCGCACTTTCAACGTGGGACGCGCAACGCCGGCGCAGAACGACGCCTATGTAAAAGCGCGCGAGTGGATTGATGCCTCGATCGCGATGATTAAACCGGGCGTGACGACCGACAAGGTGGCCGCGGTCTGGCCCACTGCCGAAAGCCTTGGCTTCCCGAATGAAGACGCGGCCTTTGGCCTGCAATTCGGGCATGGGCTGGGGTTGGCGCTGCATGAGCGCCCGATCATCAGCCGCGCAGTCAGCATGGATCACCCGATTGAAATCCAGACCGGCATGGTTTTTGCGCTGGAAACCTATTGCCCCGCCACGGACGGCTATTCCGCCGCCCGGATCGAGGAGGAAGTCGTGGTCACCGAAACCGGCTGCGAAGTGATCAGCCTGTTCCCGGCGGAAGAACTGCCAATTGCGAACAGGTACTGAAGATGGGGCAGGCCAATACCGAAACCTATCTGCGGATGTACCGCCAGATGGTGCGCATCCGCAATTTCGAAGATCAGGCGAACCAGCTGTATCTGTCGGCCAAAATGCCCGGCCTGACCCATATGTATTCAGGCGAAGAAGCTGTGGCTGTCGGCATTTGCGAGGCGTTGAAAGTGACGGACAAGATCACTTCGACCCATCGCGGTCACGGGCATTGCGTGGCCAAGGGGGCGGAATTCAAACAGATGTTCTGCGAACTTCTGGGCAAGGAAGAAGGCTATTGCCGGGGCAAGGGCGGGTCGATGCATATCGCGGATCAGTCCAATGGCAACCTTGGGGCCAACGCCATTGTCGGCGGCTCCATGGGGATCGCCACCGGGGCCGCGCTGTCGGCCAAGCGGCTGGGCACGGACGACGTTACCGTTTGTTTTTTTGGCGACGGGGCGACTGCACAGGGGCTGATGTATGAAGTCATGAACATGGCCGCCCTCTGGTCGCTGCCGGTTATTTATGCTTGCGAAAACAATGGGTACTCCGAATACACCCGAACAGACGAAATTGCCGCTGGATCAATCACCGCGCGGGCCGAGGCATTCGGGATCGAGGCGTTCAAAGTCGACGGGCAGGATGTCCTGGCGGTCAACGATCTGGCGCAGCAACTGGTCGCGCGCTGCCGCAAGGGCGAAGGCCCGTTCTTTATCGAACTGGAAACCTATCGCTATCACGGCCATCACGTGGGCGATATCAACCGCGACTATTACCGCTCCAAGGATGAAGAAAAGGCCTGGCACGCCAATCGCGACCCGATCACAAATTTCGGCGCCTGGCTGACCGGCGAAGGGATCGCGGACCAGGGCGAACTTGATGCGATCAACGCCGCGGTCAAAGCCGATGCCGAGGCCGCAGTCGCCTATGCGCTGGACGCGAAATATCCCGATGTCAGCGAAGTTGACATGCACGTCTTTGCGGGGGCGTCATGATGCGCGAAATCACCCTGTCCACTGCCGTCAACGAAGCCATCGCCGAAGAAATGCGCCGGGACGAGACGATTTTCCTGATCGGCGAAGACGTGGCCGAGGCAGGCACGCCTTTCAAGATCACCTCTGGCCTGGTCGAGGAATTCGGAACCGACCGCGTGATCGACACGCCCATTGCCGAACCCGGCTTCATGGGCATCGCCGTCGGGGCCGCGATGACGGGCAGCCGCCCCATCGTTGACCTGATGTTCGGAGATTTCATCTTCCTGATCATGGATCAGCTGTGCAATCAGGCAGCCAAGACGCATTATATGTCGGGCGGCAAACTGAACGTGCCGCTGGTCCTGCGCACCAACATGGGGGCGACGCGCCGTTCTGCCGCGCAACACAGCCAGTCTTTGCACGCTATCGTGGCCCATATTCCGGGGCTAAAAATTGCCATGCCGTCCTCGGCGCTCGAGGCGAAGGGCCTGCTGAAGACCGCCATCCGCGACGACAACCCGGTTGTGATCTTCGAAGACAAGCTGATGTATCAGGACAAGGCCCCGGTCCCCGAGGGTGAATTGCTGATCCCCTTCGGGCAGGCCAACATCAAACGCGAAGGGTCCAACATCACGCTGATCGGCACCTCGTCGATGGTGCAGGTGGCCGAAAAGGCGGCCGAAACCCTAGCCGCGGAAGGGATCAGCGCCGAAGTGATCGACCCACGCACCATCGTGCCGCTGGATATGGACACGATCAACGCCTCGGTCCGTAAAACCAGCCGCTGCATTGTGATTGACGAAGGGCACCAAAGCTTTGGCGTCACCTCTGAAATCGCCGCGCGGATCATGGAGCAATCCTTCTACCACCTCGATGGCCCGGTCATTCGGATGGGGGCCATGGATGTGCCGATCCCATTCTCGCCCGCGCTAGAGGATATCACGGTGCCCACACCAGAAGGCGTCATCGCCACCGCGCGCAAATTGATGGCGGGGGAGATGTTTGATGGCTGACATCATCATGCCCGCGCTGGGCATGGCGCAGGACACCGGCAAGCTGGTCAAATGGCTGAAAGCGCCGGGCGATCCGGTCACTACCGGCGATCCGCTTTTCGAGGTTGAAACCGATAAATCGGTGATGGAGGTCGAGGCGCAGGCAGACGGGTTCCTGACACGCGTCAGCGCCTCGGACGGCGATGATGTGCCCGTCGGTCAGGTGATCGCCGTCATCGGCGACACGGCGGATAATGCGGTTGCCCCGGCGCAAACCACGCCGGATCCCGCATCAGATCCCGCGCCTGAGCCTTTGCCGACACCCGCGCCCGAACCTGACGTCAAAGCCGCCCCGGCGCCTGGTCGATCCGCTGCGGTCGCGGCACCTGCGGGTGGGCACATACTCGCCTCGCCCAAGGCGCGCAGGCTGGCCAGCGAAGAAGGGTTGGACCTTGCCGATCTGGGCGATCACGGCGTCCTGATGCCTTATCACGTCGGGGATCTCGAGGTTTTGCGCCGCGCAGCCACTTCACCCGGACAGCCCGTCGTGATGGCCGCAACAAAGCAGATAACCGCGCGCTGCCCGAAACACGGCGTTCACAAGTTCATCGACTGGATGCAGACCGATGGTGACATCACCGTCCGCGCCCAGGCCATCTTTACCAGCTTTGCAGCGGCTGCCCTTCGCGCTGCAACCGAGCGCAATGAAATCGTCATTCAACAGGCTGACAGCGATGGTCGCACCGTCAGGCGGCGCAACCCGGATGTCACGCGCCTGTCCGCGCCGGCCCATAAAACTGACGACACCGCAGATCTGGAACTGCATGATCTGACGGATGGCTTTCTGACATCGCTGCGCATTGGCGATGCCAATCTGCCAACATTGGGCATCGGCGCTGATGGCGATAGCTATCTGATCACCTTTGAATTCAACGGCGCACACCTTCACGATGATCAGGCCATTGCCTTTGTCACCGGCTTTGCGCGCCGTCTGGCCGACCCGCTTTACCATCTTGTCTAGGACCCGCCCGATGCAACATACCGACCTTTTTATCAACGGCGAATGGGTCACGACGCCCGACCGCTTTGACGTGATCAACCCGGCCACGGAAGCGGTTCTGGCCAGCGTCGCCTCGGCCGAGATCACCCATGCAGATGCAGCGCTTAACGCGGCAGAGGCGGCGATGGCGCAATGGGCCGCGCAAACGCCGCGCCATCGCTCGGAAGTGCTCCGCCGGGCGTGGGAACTGATGACTGACCGACTGGACGATTTTGCCAGGCTGATCACGCTGGAAAACGGCAAGGCCCGCGCGGATGCCATGGGTGAGGCGACCTATGCGGCCGAGTTCTTTCGCTGGTTCGCCGAGGAAGCCGTGCGCGCCGACGGGATGATTACCCGTGCACCCGCATCCGGCGCGCGCATCATCGTACAGTACAAACCCGCCGGGCTGGCCGTGCTGATCACGCCGTGGAATTATCCGGCGGCCATGGGCACGCGCAAGATTGCCCCGGCACTGGCCGCAGGCTGCGGCGTGATTATCAAACCGGCATCCGAAACACCGCTGACAATGCTGGCTTTGATGCCCCTGCTGGAAGAAGCGGGGGTGCCAAAGGGGCTGGTCAACGTGTTGCCGTCGCGCCAGACCGGAGCGCTGGTCGATCACATGCTGCACGATCCGCGGGTGCGCGTGGTCAGCTTCACAGGTTCGACATCGGTGGGGCGCACGCTGCTGCGATCCGCAGCCGATCAGGTGCTCAAACCCGCGATGGAACTGGGCGGCAACGCCCCGGTCGTGGTTTTTGAAGATGCCGATCTGGACACAGCCGTCGAAGGCACGATGCTGGCCAAAATGCGCAACCTCGGCGAGGCCTGTACTGCCGCCAACCGGATCTATGTTCACGAGAGGGTCGCCGAAGACTTCACCAAACGCCTGACGGCGGCGATGTCCGCGCTCAAACTTGGCGATGGCACCGACCCTTCGGTCGATGTCGGGCCGTTGGTCAACGCCGCCACCCGCAATACGGTGGCAAGGTTCGTGGCCGACGCTGTTGCCAAAGGGGCCAAGGTGGAATGCGGTGGCACCGCACCGGAGGGGAGGGGTTTCTATTACCCGCCAACGGTCCTCAGCAACGTGTCTGAAGATGCCGATTGCGTGCACGATGAAATCTTCGGCCCCGTCGCCGCGATCCAGACATTCAGCGACCAGCACGATGTCATCCGCCGCGCCAATGATACCGAATACGGTCTGGTCGCCTATGTGTTCAGCGAAGACATGAAATGTGCCCTGCAGGTCTGCGAACAGCTTGACTATGGCATGGTCGGCCTGAACCGAGGCCTCGTCTCTGACCCCGCAGCCCCCTTCGGCGGCACCAAACAATCCGGGCTTGGACGCGAAGGCGGCCACGATGGCATGCTGGAGTTTATGGAAACACAGTATATCTCGGCCAATTGGTAGGCAGGAACTGAAAGACCGGATCATCCGGGTTTCAACGCCGGGTTCAGTGTGCAAAGCGACAGACCGTCCCGTGGCACGGCGGGCGCCGATTCCTTGGATTGGACCTGCGCATTGGCGTGGCGCCGACACTGTTTGACTGAGCAGTATCAGCTTCAATAGGGCTGGTCGAACCCAACCTGGGCGGGGATTGTGTTGAAAAACTCCGTTTTAGGGCCTGAACGATGATTTTTCTTTCCATGCAGCCCGATCCTAAATTTTTGGCGCGGGGGTCGGCCCAAATCGCCTACATGCGCTCACGCGCAGCCATGCGCTGTCTCGTGGTCAAAGCTTTCCGACTATTTCGCTTCATAGGTTTTCGCAAGAAATCCGCGACGCTCTGATTTCGGAGTTTTTCAACACAATCCGGGGTTTTTGCGCATTCCCGCTCCGCGATGGGGTGCAAACCGGCGCCAATAACGTCTGGTCAGCCGGGTCGATTGATGTTTTGTTTGGCGCAGGCCCGGATCACGATGTTTCGGGGATGCAGACTCCATTGCTTCGGATCGCCAAGGCGACAGATCGCAGCGAACGAAACAGGACCGCGCGCGAATGAACGATATCTGGACCGGGTTGACCTCGGCGTTCTGGCTGATCGTGACGGCGGACGCGGATCTGATCGAGATCACGCTGCGGTCGCTGCAGGTCAGCGTTTCGGCATTGCTCATCGCGGCCTGCGTGGCCCTGCCCTTTGGGACGTGGCTGGCGGTTCGCCGCTTCCGCTTTCGCCGAGCGACCATCGCCACGATGAACGCGCTGATGGGGCTGCCGCCTGTGGTGGTCGGACTGATCGTCTACATGCTGCTGTCACGATCAGGGCCATTTGGCGTGTTCGGCCTGCTGTTCACACCGACGGCGATGATCATCGCCCAGGTGATCATCATCACGCCGCTGATCGCGTCAATCACCCATCAGGCGATGCGCGAACTCTGGGCGGAATACCACGATCTTCTGATCTCGCTCAACACGTCGCGGTCACAGCGTATCCGAACACTGCTGTGGGATGGCCGGCGCGCGTTGCTGACGGCAACACTGGCCGGGTTTGGCCGCGCCATTGGCGAGGTCGGCGCCATCATGATCGTTGGCGGCAATATCGACCACGCAACGCGCGTTCTGACCACCGCCATAGCACTGGAAACCGGCAAGGGTGATTTTGCGTTGGCGTTGGGCCTTGGCTTTGTGCTGATCGCGCTAGCCTTGCTGGTGAACTACCTGACCCACGTCTTATCCAGGACCGAGCGCGAGGGCCGCTGGTGACCGCCCCGATGACAATATCCCTGACCGACGCAAAAGTGGTGCGTCGCGGCAAGACCATTCTGGACGTCGCGGCATTTACGCTGGACGGCGCGGGCCTCAGCATCGTGTTGGGGCCGAACGGGTCCGGCAAGACGACGCTGCTGAAGGTGTTGCACGGGGTCGCGCGTCTGTCGGAAGGCACGCTCGACTGGTCGGTTCCCGAAGACGCGGCGCGGCGCGCGCAGGCCTATGTGTTCCAAAGCCCGGTGATGTTGCGCCGGAACGTGCGTCAGAACCTGGCCTACCCCTTGCAACTGCTGAAACGCCCGAAGGCCGAGATTGCGGTGAAGGTCGCCGATTGGGCCGCGCGCATCGGTCTGGCCGATGCGCTGGATCGCCCTGCCCCGCGCCTGTCTGGCGGCGAAAAACAAAAGCTGGCCCTGGGCCGCGCCCTGATCCGACAGCCACAGGTCCTGTTTCTGGACGAACCCTGCGCCAACCTGGACGGACGCTCCACCCGCGAGATTGAGGCGCTGCTGCGCGAGGCGCATGCCAGCGGCACCCGCATCATCATGTCGACCCATGATCTGGGCCAGGCCCGCCGACTTGCCACCGATGTGTTGTTTTTGTTGAATGGGCGCATCCACGAACACGGCGCGGCCATGGATATCTTTGCGGCACCCAAACGCGCTGAGACCCGCGCCTTCTTTCAGGGGGACATCGTCGAATGATCCGCATTCTGGCCCTGGTTGCCATGGTTTGGGGCGCGTCGGCTTCGGGCGATACCCTGCGTCTGGCGGTGACCACCAGCTTTCATAACTCGGGCCTGTCGGACGTCCTGTTGCCCGCGATCAAGGCGGATACCGGGCTGGAGGTTCACCTGCTGGTCGTCGGAACCGGTCAGGCGCTTCGGCTTGGCCAGGCCGGCGATGTCGATGCGATCCTGGTGCATTCCAGAACCGCGGAAGAGGCTTTCGTCGCAGACGGCCACGCCACGCATCGGCGCGAGATCATGTACAACGATTTTGTCCTCATCGGGCCGCAGGATGACCCGGCAGCGGTTCAGAGTACGGCATCGGCAGCGGACGCAGTTGCCCGGATTGCAACGACTGAAAGCGCGTTCGTCAGCCGTGGGGACGAAAGCGGGACGCATAAAAAGGAAATCTCGCTCTGGCTGGCGGCCAGCCTTGATCCGCAGAGTTTCAAAAACTGGTACAAGCCCGTCGGTGCGGGCATGGGCGCCAGCCTGAACACCGCCGCCGGCCTGGATGCCTATATCCTGTCAGACCGGGCAAGCTGGCTGAATTTCGGCAACAAAGCGACGCTGGCCATGCTGTTTTCCGGCGATCCGGCACTGTTCAACCAATACGCCTATCTGCCGGTCAACCCGGACCGGCACCCTCATGTGAACGCGCAAGCCGCCCAGACGCTGGAGGTCTGGTTGACCGGCAGCCGGGCCGAGCAGTTGATCAACGGATATGAGATTGGAACGGAAAAACCGTTTCATTTCAACGCCCGAAACCCAGCCGTCGATCCGTAGGCAGGCGCTGTTGGCATGGCACCGCGCAGTTGGCTATACCCTTGGCGACCTTAATCGGACGCAGTCGGTATCCTTGCCACTGACGCCCGATTGACCACGCTTGTGGCAAGGCAATGGGCGATACCGCCGCGTTTTTCTTCGATCATCGCGACCAGCTCCTCTGCTGCCATTTCGCCCATCTTGCGGTGCGGTACGTGAACTGTCGTCAGCTCGGGGCTGGCAACCTGGGCCAGTTCGATATCGTCAAATCCGGTGATCGACACGTCCGCCGGAACAGTCAGGCCCAACTGTCGCGCACCGCGCAGCGCCCCGACCGCAAGGACATCGTTGCCACATAACACGACACTTGGCCGGGGCTGCCGGGCCATCAAACCGGCAAAGGCCGTGGCACCATCAGCAATGCTGTAGGGCACTTCGATCGGCGCAAGGCTGTCAGGGTCAAGCCCATATGCCACCATCGCATCGCGGGCACCGGCGATGCGCATCCGCGCCCGATCATTCTGTCCGCTTACGCCCGAGATCATGGCAATATCGCGGTGGCCCATGGCGATGATCTGCTGACACAATGCTCGCATCGCTGCGCGGTTGTCGAACCCGATGGACGGCACCGCGGCGGTTTCGTCATATGACCAGGCAACCAGAAACGGAACCTGCTGACGCGCCAGATAATCATAGATCGCCGGATCCCGATCATGACCGATCAGCAACAGCCCATCCGCCCCCCGCGCAACAAGCGTTCTGATCTGTTCTTCTTCCGCCTTCGCATTATAGGCCGAGCTGGCCACAAGCATCGTAAAGCCCCGTTCTTGCAATGCGCCCTGAAACGCCTGCAGCCCGCGCGCAAAAATCGCGTTTTCCATCGTCGGGATGATTGCGCCGATGGTGAACGTGCGCTTGACGGCCATAAAGCGGGCGGCAAAATTCGGCGTATAGCCCAAAGACAGGATCGCCGCATTCACCCGGTCGCGGGTGGGTTTGGACACCAGATCGGGCGTGTTGATGCAGCGCGACACCGTCGCCGTCGACACCTGCGCGGCGTTTGCGACATCGTCCAATGTGGGGGCTGAGTCCAAATCTCTCACGGCAGGTCCGTTGTCCGCTTCCTTCGCCGCGCAGCACCTCTCTGCGCGGCATGTGATCCCAGAATTAGAGCGCTTTCCTGTTATGTAAAGGCTTGCATTTGAAATGCAAGCGCTTACATATGATGCGGAATCGATCAGAATCGGATAACCCCGGCATGAACGAAATCCAGCCTTCTGGCATGATCAGCGCGCCAATTGATGCCGCGAATGTCGCGCAATCATATGCGCCGGGCCAGAGTGTCACCTCCGCATTCACAGGCAAGCGCAGTCTTTCACGGTCCTGCCTGATCCCTGCCTGCGCTTCCCGGCAGGATCGCCGCCGCACCACTGAACGCCTGCCACCAATCACATCTCATGGCGTTGCCGCCGGATCTATGCAGTTAGGAAATACCACGCAATGACACGCGAATACCTGAAAAAAGCGACCCTCACGCCTGATTCAGATGCCTCGAAAACCCATGGCATCGTCCAGGGCATCCTTGCCGACATCGAAGCCGGTGGCGACGACAAGGCTATGGAATACGCCGCCAAGTTCGACAAGTACGACGGCAACATCCTTCTGAGCGCGCAGGAAATCGAAACCGCAATCGCCCTCGTCCCCGAAAAGCTCAAGGCCGATATCCGCTTTGCCCATGACAACGTCCGCCGCTTTGCGGAATGTCAGAAATCCACCCTCACCGATGTCGAGATGGAGATCCAACCGGGGTTCGTCGCAGGCCAGAAAGTCATCCCCGTCGATGCCGCCAGTTGCTATGTGCCGGGCGGGCGCTATAGCCACATCGCCAGCGCGATCATGACAGTGACAACGGCCAAGGTCGCAGGCTGTCGCCATATCACTGCGTGTTCTCCACCGCGCCCGGGCGTCGGCGTGGCCCCCGCGATCGTCTATGCCGCGCATATCTGCGGCGCCGACAAGATCATGGCAATGGGCGGCGTCCAGGGTGTCGCGGCGATGACCTTCGGCCTGTTCGGACTGCCCAAGGCCAACATCCTGGTCGGCCCCGGCAATCAGTTCGTGGCCGAGGCCAAGCGCATCCTGTTCGGTCGCGTCGGCATCGACATGATCGCCGGACCCACCGACAGCCTGATCCTGGCCGACAAGGACGCCGACGCCCATATCGTGGCGACGGATCTGGTCAGTCAGGCCGAGCATGGCTACAACTCACCCGTCTGGCTGGTCACCGATGATCGCGCACTGGCCGAGGATGTGATGGCCCGTGTCCCCGCCCTGATCGAGGACCTGCCCGAGTTGAACCGCGACAACGCCTTCGCCGCATGGCGTGACTATGCCGAAGTGATCCTGTGCGACACCCGCGAAGAGATGGCCACCTGTTCAGACGACTACGCGCCCGAACATTTGACAGTGCAGGCCGCCGACCTCGACTGGTGGCTGGGTCGGTTGACCTGTTATGGGTCGCTGTTCCTGGGCGAAGAGACCACCGTTTCCTATGGCGATAAGGCGGCGGGCACGAACCATGTGCTGCCAACCTCTGGCGCGGCGGGCTATACCGGGGGCCTCAGCGTGCATAAGTACATGAAAATCGTCACCTGGCAGCGTTCGACCAAAGCGGCCTCCAAAGGTGTGGCAGAAGCCACGGCGCGGATTTCACGGCTTGAGGGGATGGAAGGCCACGCCCGCGCCGCTGATGTCAGACTGGCGAAGTATTTCCCGGGTGAGAATTTCGATCTGTCCGCAAATGACTGATCCGCGTGATCTTTTCGACCTGACCGGGCGCGTGGCTTGCGTCACCGGGGCAAGTTCGGGCCTTGGGCGGCGCGCTGCCGTCGCGCTTGCGGCAGCGGGCGCGCGCGTTGTCGGTGTGGCCCGCCGCGCCGATGCGCTGGAAAGTCTTTGCGCAGAAATCGGCGACGCCGCAGCAGCCGTCGCCGCCAACATTACTGACCGAAACGCAGCATTGGCTGGAGAAATCGCTGCCCCATTTGGCGCGCCCGATATCGTTATCCATGCCGCCGGCCTCAACACCCGTCAGGCTGCTGATGATGTGACGCCCGAAGGCTGGGATCAAACCCTGGCAGTCAATCTTTCTGCACCCTTCTTCCTGTCCCTGGCGCTGGTGCCCGCAATGAAGGAAAAGGGCTGGGGCCGGATCGTCAACTTCGCCTCGTTGCAAACAACCCGCGCCTTTCCCGGCGGCCTCGCCTACGGGGCCAGCAAGGGCGCCGTGGGTCAGTTGACCCGCGCCATGGCCGAGGCATGGTCGCCCCATGGCATCACCGCCAACGCAATCGGCCCCGGTTTCTTCCCGACCGAACTGACCCAGGCGGTGTTTGACGATCCCGACCGCGCCGCACGCAATGCGGCGCAAACCTGCATTGGTCGCAACGGGCGGATGGACGACATGGATGGCCCGCTGCTGTTCCTGTGTTCTGCGGCGTCCGCCTATGTGACCGGGCAAATCCTGATGGTCGATGGGGGGTTCACCGCGAAATGAAAGCACTTGTTTATGACGGCGTCGAACAATTGGCATTCCGCGATATGCCGGACGCGGAACCACGCGCTGGCGAGCATCTGATCAAGGTCGAGGCTGTCGGCATCTGCGGGTCTGACATGCACGCCTATCTCGGCCACGACGCGCGCCGCCCCGCCCCCCTGATCCTTGGGCACGAGGCTGCTGGCACCATTCAGGGTGGCCCGAAGGACGGCACCCGCGTCACGGTCAATCCATTGGTCAATTGCGGCACCTGCCCGGCCTGCCGCGCAAACCGCGAGAATCTGTGCCCCGACCGGCAGATCATCTCGATGCCGCCGCGCGAAGGGGCCTTTGCCCAGTTCATCGCCATGCCTGCGGCAAATCTGGTCGAGGTTCCGGCCCATATCCCACTGGACAGGGCCGCCCTTGCCGAACCGCTTGCGGTTAGCTGGCATACCGCAGCACTCGCGCTCAAAGCCCTGCATCCGACGATGGAGCGGCGCGCCCTTGTCATCGGCGGCGGGGCCATCGGCCTTGCCGCCAGCCTCGCCCTCAAAGCGATGGGGATTGACGACATCACAATCGCCGAACCCAACGATGTGCGCCGTGACTTCCTGATCTCACGCTGTGGTCAGACCGCTGTGGCAGACGCCTCAGGCAGTTTCCCGCTGGTGATCGACGCGGTCGGCTATGCCGCGACCCGCGCAATAGCCTCGGCGTTGGTGACACCTGGCGGCGTCGTGGCCCATGTCGGACTTGGCGAAGACGCAGGCGGGCTGGACGTGCGCCGCATGACCCTTCAGGAGGTCACGTTCATCGGCACCTACACCTACACCGCGCAAGACTTCCGCGACACCGCTCAGGCCATCTTTGACGGCCGCCTTGGCGCGCTGGACTGGTGCGAACACCGCGCGCTTTCGGATGGCTTTGCAGCCTTCCAGGATCTGCGCGCCGGAAAGGTTGCCGCACCCAAAATCATCCTGAACCCCTGGGGCTAGACGCACCAAGGCACCCCATTCAACGCGCGTCATGCGCATCACTCGAAAGGCCAACCCAAGATGAACATCGACAAGAAGATCGCCGACGATCTTGTTGCGAATGATGTCTCTTTCGTGACCACCGTACCCTGCAAGCAGCTGGCCGGTGTGATCGACGAGATCGACAAGCGCGACGACATTTTCCACATCCCTTCCAACAAGGAAGACGAAGGCATGGGGCTGTGCGCCGGTGCCTTCATGGGCGGCAAACGCCCCGCGATCATCATGCAGAACACGGCCCTTGGCGTGACGCTGAACACGCTGGCGACGCTGACGCAATTCTACCGGATGCCACTGCCGATGATCATCAGCTATCGCGGAGAGCTTCGCGAACCCGTCGCCTGCCAGGTGGAAATGGCCGTGCATACCAAGGCGCTTCTGGCCCAGTTGAACATCCCAACCTACCACTTTCACTGGCAAAAGGATGTCGAGGAATTCGACAACATCCTGAAGTACACATTCATGTGCAACAAACCCGTGGCGATCCTGACCGACGCCAACTTCTGGGGAGGCTACGGCGACCAATGATCCGTTCTGAAATCCTGAAAGAAATCGCCCCGATCCTGCGTGACCAGCTTGTCGTCTGCAATATAGGCATCCCGTCCCAGGAATTGCACGCCATCGACGACCAGCCGACCAATTTCTACATGTTGGGCACCATGGGTCTGGCCTCGTCCATCGGGCTTGGGCTGGCCCTGGCGCAACCAAAACCCGTCATTGCCATCGACGGCGACGGCTCGGTCCTGACCAACCTTGGCACGCTGCCGACCATCGGCAACAACTGCCCCGACAACTATATCCTGATGATCATCGACAACGGATCCTATGGTTCGACAGGCGATCAGCCGACTTATACCGGCAAGAAAACCGACCTTGCCGGGATGGCCCGCGCCGCCGGTTGCGACACCGTGGTCGAGGTGCAGGACGTCTACACCGGCAAGGCGCTGCAAGCGGCGCTGGACAGCAGCAAGGGCACCGTGATGGTGGTGAAATGCGACAGCGGCAACGCCAAGATGCCGGTGATCACGCTGGATCCGGTCGTCATTCGCCACCGCTTCATGGAAGCCGTCGCCAGCTGATGGGCGCAAGCGCCATCCACAGCGCCGAGGACGCCCGTCGTCTGGCCAGACGGCGCCTGCCGTGGATGGTGTTTGACTATATTGACGGTGCAGCAGGCAACGAAACAGGGGCGGCGCGAAACCGGGCCGCCCTTGACGCCATGACGCTGCGCCCGCGCATTCTGCGCGACGTCAGCCAGCGATCATTGTCGACCACCCTGTTTGGCAAGACCGCAAAACGCCCTTTCGGCATCGCGCCGATGGGGATGTGTAATCTGTCCACCCCGGGTGCGGATCTGATGCTGGCGCGTCTGGCCGCAAAATACGCCGTCCCGCACGGCGCCTCGACCGTCGCCTCCACACCACTGGAACAGATTATCGAGGTGGCCGAGGGCAACGCCTGGTTCCAGCTGTATTTTTCGGGCGACGGCACCGGCACATTCAAACTGGTCGAGCGGGCAAAAGCCGCCGGATATGAAACCCTAGTTCTGACCGTCGATGTCCCCGAAGTGGGCCGCCGCCCGCGCGAGCTGCGCCATGGCTTCAAGATGCCATTCCGTATCGGACCCCGGCAATTCATCGACTTCGCCCTGCATCCGCGCTGGTCAATCGCCAGCCTGCTGGCCGGCAAGCCGCAGATGGCGAACTTCGACATGGACGGCTTCGACTTTGATCGGACCGAAAGCCGGGCGCGGGCAGATTGGGATACGCTTGCACAGCTTCGCGACGCCTGGTCCGGCAATCTGGTGATCAAGGGCGTTCTGGATATCGAAGATGCGATCGCCCTGAAGGCTGCCGGGGTGGACGCGATCCAGGTCTCGAGCCACGGATCGCGCCAACTGGACAGCGCGCCATCGCCTTTTGCGCTGCTGCCCGGGATGCGCGCCGCATTGGGGCCAGATTTTCCGATATTCTTCGACAGCGGCCTACGCTCGGGCGAAGATGCGCTGAAGGCGCTGGTGGCCGGGGCCAGTTTTGTCTTTTTCGGGCGCATCCTGCAGTTTGCGATGGCCGCCGCCGGAGAGGCCGGCCTGCACCAGCTTTGGAACGTGCTGAGTGATGAGATGAGCATCGCCATGGCCCAGACCGGCGTGACAGATCTTTCCAACCTCACAGGGTCCAATGCGCTGGGAACCGCCGCGCCGGGTTAGCCGCCCCGCCCGGAACACTTCGCTGTCGCTGCACGACTGGTCACCGAGTTATTCCCCTGCCCGGATGGGTAGATCACAGGCGTCAACAACCGCCGAACGCATCCGGATCAAGATAGCACGCGCTTGGCGTCATCTGACTTTGGAACCGCGACATCCGCGGGCGAAAGAAAAACAGGCGCACGGGTGCTGTGGTTCGGATGCTGCCATCCGCAAAACGCGCCTCGGCCTGCAACAAATGCATTGATGACCTGTCCGAGCTTAGCTTCACGCCCTGGATCAGCGACGAAATATTCGGGTTGCCCCGTTGCGGCAGCCCGATGCGATAATTCTGACCGGTCGCGGGCAATTCCACGTCGATGAATGTCGGTGCCTCGGTCGAATAGGCCCCTGCCCCGCCGCATTCCGCCAGAGAGGTCGGGGTTTCAATCGCCGACAGCATGACTTCGTTCTCGAACGTCTCAACCTCGGTATGGCGCGTTCCGAACGCGTCGGTCCACTGATAGGTCAGCTCACCTTCCATATCCGTCGCAACCCCGGCCCAGCCATCCACAAAGCCGGTCAGCGCGCCCATATCGACCGAGGCAATCGCTTCGGCCCGGCAGGTATCAAGCTGGTCCACACCGGGGCAGGTGAACCGGCGGTCTTCCAGCGCGCCAACATTGACCCCGGCCGCGATCAGAACATCGCGGACCGAAACATCGGTGCCGTCCTCAAAGCCTCCGACCGGAACCTCGAACCAGGTGGTGCCCGGGCGGGCGGCGTCGGGGTTTTCGTAATCGTAGGAATTCGGGTTCCTGAACCGCACCCGCGCAACCGCGTTTTCGACCTCACCCCAGCCGAAGTTGCGGAAATTGAAGCTTGGACGGAACCCAACGCACCCCGCGTGGCCTTCCACATCCAGCAACGGGCGCAGATGCGGAACACTCTGCACGACGGCCAGGTCCAGCGCGTCCAGTTTGACCCGCGACTGATCGGTCGTTGCCAGGTCGATCAGTGCAAACGCATGCGTTTCGTCCCAGTCACTGTCGCTGGTTTCGCCAATAATATAGGGCATGGAGATCTTGCCATTGCCTTCCCAGGCTGCCTGCATTTCCGGGTCCGAAGGGTAAATCAGCACCTCATCCCCATCGACGAAATGCGTGTACTGCATGTACTGATCTGCCGTGATCCGCTGGTCGATCACCAAGGACATCCGCGTCTTGCCCGCATCGCCGCCGGATTGGGCGCGCAACAACCCTTTGAGCGTTGCATCTGCCAGAATATCCGGGCGTGCACTGTCGACCATTCTGTCCCGCTCAAACACAACCGCGAATTCCGCCACGCCGGGAAGTTTAAGCGTACCGGAGCCGTGGCGTTCGCCACCCTCGAATGCGCCGGTGAGGACTGATCCATCCCGACCGCGCAAAACCCCCTCGCCCGAGCGTTGTCCGTTCACGAACCCACCTTCATATCGGTTGCCACTGGCATCCAGATGAACGCCCGGACCGGCCAGCGCACCTTTGACCCAGGTGCCCTGATAATAACTGCCATCGCGATAGTGCAGCGTACCTGCCCCATGAAAACGGCCGGCGCTGAGTGTGCCCTGATACCAGTGATGCGCCGCGCGCGGATCGTAATCCGCTGTCCCCGGCACCCGCCAAACAATGCGCCCCGGCCCGTCGGCCAGCCCGGCATCCGTCACGCCGGGCCAGTTTCCGGCCTGAGGCTCCCATTGGAATTCCAGTGCCATGTCCGGGTGCGGCCCATAAACCCCCACATTCTGCCGCTGAACCTGTCGTGCAACCGGATCAAACAGAACATGCAAATGACGCTCGGGCCGCGGTTCGCCAGTTTCCGTGCCCAGCGCGATCGTTGGCAGCAGGGCAAGGCACAGCACCGCAGGCGGCATCAAACGGCAGATCGAAAGCAGTGGCGTCGGCATGATCAACCCTCGCAGCGAATGGTTCGTCATCAGACTATCGGCGAATATCGTTTGATAACAACAGCGAATATGCCCTCAGTCAGCTGCGACCTTTGCGACTGAATAAAGCGATGGCAGCGGCAGCTGACGCAGGAAGATCGTGCCCTGTCGGAAGGTCCTGATTTCAGCCAGCGCGCCCGAGGCTTCCGGCGGCATCTGGTCGAACAGGAAATTCCCCAGCGAGTGCAGAATCACAGTATCGCCGCCGCTGATCGCCCGAAGACCTTGGCTGGCTGCATGCGGATGCGCACCGATGATCGCCGACACGCCGCGCTGGCGCATCCGGTCGGCCAGAGCAACCTCGCGCGGGCGTGGCCGGGTCAGGAATTCGCGCCCCCAATGCACGAAGGCAACCACCGGAACGCTGGCATCCGACCGGATCAGATGATCCAGATCGGTGTCGCTCAACCGGTCCGCGCGTTGCTGCGCGGCGCCGTCCAGATCGCTCAGCCCGACGATGGTGACACCCGGCAGGTGCAGCGCCTGACCGGGGCCAAACCAGGGTATTCCGGCGGACGTCAGTGCGCGATGGGTTTCGGCCAGGCCGCTGGGGCCGATGTCATTGGCATGATTGTTGGCCAGCCCAAAGCCCACGATGTTCAGCCGCCGCGCCCAGTCGATGGCCAGATCACCGGGCATCGCCAGCAGAAGTTCGGGCAGCCCGCTTGGCATGTCCGGCAGCAGCACGCCCTCTAGATTGGCAATCAGCGGCAACCCCCGTGTCGCCCCCAGTGCTGCGTCTTTCACCGCCTCGATCACCAACTCGTCACTCAGCAGACGTGGCAGACTGCGGCCCAGAAACACATCGCCACCCAGCACATAGACCGGCCCCTCCCCAAGGCCCACCGGGCCGGGATCAGCCGCCGGGGCGGTGTATTCCGCGACGAGGTAACTGGTGGTCTCGGCAATCAGGGCGTCGGACTTCTGCTGAAGATTGCGGCTTTCCAGAACCACTGGTGCCGCCCCATACCGGCGCGCCTGCAACAGCGCGGTCAGATACAGCGCGCCCGTACTGTCCACATGATCCGGCTGCACCAGCCCCGCCAACCCGTCGAGGTCCCCCGCAGCAAGCAGGTTCAACACTTGCTGATCGCGCTGCCGGGCCAGATGATGCGGCAGATAATGCGAGAAATCCGTGGCCTGCACCAGAAGTGTGTCATCGCCCAGCAATGGCTCCAGCAGATCCGCCATCCGGTCCCAATCCTGCCGGGTCGCGCTGATCGCAATCGCAATCGGCAGGACCGGCACATCCGGAAACAGCTCGGCCACAAAAGGCAACACCGCGCGCAGCCCGTGTTCGGCCCCGAACAGGCAGGAGTCTTCGACAAGCCCCGCCTCGGCCAGCAGCGCCCCGGCCGCCGCAGAATCGGTCGCGACCGGACCCAGAACCGTGTCAAAGCCCCAGCGGGTTGTCGCGAACGGGCGTGTCGCACGATAGAAATGGTCCGGGAACAACAGGATGATACGGTTCGGTTTCTGATCCGTGGCCCGGCGCAGGCCACCGGCAATCAGATCGGGCATCTCAAGATGATGCGGGATGATCAGACCGCTGACATGATTGGGCGAAGCTGGCACCTGACGGGTTTGCGACAGACCATCGCGGAACACACGGTCTGACAGGTAATGCGGCGGAAACGACACGCCGCCCTCCGGGCAGGGCACCTGTGCCAGCGCGGGCGCGGACAGCAGGGCAATCGCCCAAATCATCCCCCACAGCCTGCGCATGTTATGGGGCCGCCAGCAGGAAATTCGCCGTCTGCGAGAAATGGTAGAACGGCTCCTGCTTGCGATTACTGAGGCGCAAAACCTCGCGATAAACATAATCCGCAAGGTTCAGCAGCCGCACGCCGTCGCCCGAGGTATCGGCCCGCCCGCGCAACCCTTCCAGCAGCGCATAGGTGAAGATCCCGTGGCCCAGATCGGGGCGCTCTCCGGCGGTATTATTGGCCGCGGTTGCCGACAGAACGACGACGCGCGCGTCTGCGGCGTCTTTTTCCAGCCGGGCATTGAAGGCATTCGCGGCGCGGCAGGTATCCAGAACCAGAATGCGCCGCCCGGTGGCGTAACCGATCTCCTCCTGAATGATCTGCCAGTTCACCAGCGAGGACATGCGCCAGCGATCATCGCGTTTCTGGCCGTTTTCAGGGATGAAGAAATACCGCTCACCCACGTTCACGCCGTGGCCTGCGACAAAAATGATCGTCGTGTCGTCCGGGCCGGGGCGGGCAAGAAAATCCAGCAGCTCGTCCGTGATCGTTGCCGCATCGGGCGTCATCACGTCATCAAGGTCAACAATCCGGGCCAGCGCCTCGCGACGCAGCGGCTGGGCGGCCAATGCATCGGGGCTGACCAGAACCAACGCCTCCATGGACTGAAACAGCGGGGCCGAACGTTCGGCGACGACCTGCAAGAACTCGACCGCATCAGCGACCGGATAGGCCAGATCGCAGGACTGGCCGTTGCAGCCATTGGGCAGGTTCGGATAATCATTGACCCCGACCACCGCAACGAACAGCTTGCCCTGTTTCGGCGCCGGGGCCGCGCGCGCAATCTTGGTGGCCGACCGTTCGGTCACATAGCCAAAGTCATTTGCACCACTTACGGTGATCGCATTCTCGCCCGTGGTGACCGGCACCAGATAGATCAGCCGCCCCTGATCAGAGGTATCGGGCATCTGCAACGGCGGCACCCGGCGGTCATTGACCAGTACGGAATATCCCCAGCCCTCGATCTCCTCCAGGCTTGCGCCGGTGATCTCGACCGCGGCAAAACCAACCGGGGCTGGCAGTTCGTCGGCCAGCCGGATGTCAAATTCCGGCGGGCGGCGGGTCAGCAGATCGGCCAGTTCACGGTCGGTCCCGCGCAGCTCACTGGCTGCTGTGGCGGCGTCCCCGGTCAGGATGGCGCGGCGCACAATCTCGGGCGAGTGTAGGTGCTGACGCAATTGGCGGGCGCGCACGAATCGTGCCTCGGCATTCTGTCCCTGATTGATGTGCCAGCCGATCAGCCGGTCACCATTGGGCGACGCGTGAAAATATCCCTGCGGCGTCCAGATGATCCAGTCATCACCGGCAAAGAACAGCGTTGCGATCAGCCCGCGCGTGTCGAGGTTCCAGATCTTGATCGTCTGATCCGCACTGCCCGACACCAACCGCCCGGCGGCATGCGCCAGGGCCAGGACATCCCCGGTATGGCCGACGAACTCTCCCACCACGCTGCCATCGCTTTGGGCATGTGCCAGCAGGATACCGTTGCCACCACCCGACAGGATGCCATCGTCCAGAACCGAAAAGGCGCTGTGGTAATACCCGTCCGTCGGCCCCTTGCGGATTTGTGTCTGCCCACCCGGTCCCGTCACCGTCAACTGTCCGGCGGCAAACCCGCCAGCCTGTTGAAATGTCACCGAGATTTCCGCAGCCGCGACCTGGGCACGCTGGTACTGCATTGCAGGATCAACCGGGCGCGGCGCTTCGAAACTGCGCGCGTCAGTTGGCAGGTCCAGCGCATGTTCCAGCGGCCCCAATGTCGCCGGACAGATCGGCAAATCGGGGCATGGATCGGCACTGCCCCAGGCAATTGCCGCCCCATCCGTTGCAATTCCGATGGTCGAAACCGGCTGCCCCAAGCCCGTCAACACCTGAATGCCCGCGCCCGAGGAGGCATCCCAGATCCGCACCGAGTTTCCCCGCCCGCCAGCCGAGGCAACCCGCGCCCCACCCGGCAGCGCCGACGCAACCAGAATCCCACCATCATGCCCGCGATGCGCCGCGATCACCGATCGCGTTTCGATGTCCCAAACCTGTGTGCGATGATCCGCACCGCAACGATAGCTGCACCCGACGACCAGCGCCGTATCGTCCAGCGCCAAGGCAAGCGCATCCGGCCGGAACGGCTGCGCGGGGAGGGTGGCCAGAACGGCGCCGCCTGCGGCCTCGCGCAGCTCCACCCGACCGTCTTCGCCTGACAGCGCGAACCGACGACCGTCCTGGCTGACGGCAAGCCCGGTCAGGGGCGTGTCCCACAAAGCCTCGGCGCCTGGAACGGGAACCTCTGCAGCAGACGCCATGTCCCAGATCCGCAGCCCGTAATCGAACGTCGTGGCGATCAACCTGCCCCCATCCACCGCATAAGCAACATGGGACACGCGGCGCGCCCCGGTGTCCAGAACCGGCAATTCCTGCGGCGCGTTCGAAAACGGCGCCTGCCAGCGATGCACCAACCCGCCCTGCCCCGAGGCCGCCAATTCGTCACGGATCGGGTCATAGGCCAGCGTATCCACGACCAGCGCATGCCCCGCCAGCACCCGCAGGATCCTGCCCGAGCGGGTATCGAAAATCCGGATGTCTCCAAACGGCGGTTCAGTTGCCAGATGCGCGCCGAAATAGCCGCCAACCGCCACCTGCGTGCCATACGGTGACAGCGCCAGCGCGTTCACCAACCCTTCGTTCCCCGGCCCGATCTGGCCGCGCAGAACCGTACGACTTTCGCCGGATTGCCAGTCCCACACCCGCACCGTCTTGTCGTCTGACGCCGTTACCAGCGTTGCCCCATCGGCACTGATCGCAAGGCCGCGGATTGCGGCGCGATGGCCACCGGTGTCGAGGTCGGGAAAAAACTCCACTGCAGTCTGTTCCTGCGCCGCGACCGGCAGGGCAAGGGCTACAAGGCAGAAGATCAGGCATCGCAAATGAAACACGCGCAACCTCCGGTCACGCAACAAGGGCGGTTTACTCGGCACGGACGGCGTCGATCTCGAATTGCAGAATGCCCGGTTTCGGGCCGGTATCGCGGGCAACCGACGTGGCCGAGCGGGTCGTGGTACCAAATCCGGCTTCGGCCACCAGATCGCTGAAACTGGCGTCCCCGCCGTCGATATCGCGCAGCGTCGGAATACTGGCCTGTTCCAGGAAACTCAGATCCTCGGTCGCGGTGCCGCGTTTTGCCGGGCTCATCACCACAATCACGCGGTCGCGGCCATAGGCGCGCCCGTCGATCGCGACCAGCGGTTCGTTCAGTTCGTCGCCCGGCGTCATGCGAATGGCAAGGATATGGCTGATCGAGTAATCCGACCCCACATACAGCACATTCACATCAACCGGCTGCCCCAGATTGTTCGTTGCCTTCAGGTACAGCACGTCGTCGGGCACCAGCCTTGGCACCTGCGCCGGGTCAAGTTCGGTAAACCGCCGCTGCCGCTGATCGGTGCGCAACAACGCCGCCGTTACATCCAGATCGCTGCCCCCAAACGCCGCCCCCAGCTTCAGCAGGTTCAGCGCCTTGGACATACGCGCCAAAGTGTCCGCAATCACGACGCCAAGCTCCGCATCGGTTTTGTCATCTGTCGAGACCGAGATGATCTGTTCCAACGCCCCCTCGTCAGCAAGGCCCGAGGCTGGCAGGAACCAGATCGCATCGGGCCGCGGGCTGTCAGGCAGGATCGCCAACCGGATATCCGCCTCGGCTCCGGCAGCGACGAATGTCACGCGCGCCGGGCCGTCTGGTGCCCCCCGCAGCGCATCGGCAACGGATTGCATCCGCGCCGCAATCTCCGACCCCGCCTCTGGCAGCGCAACGTTCAGCGAAAAATCAACGTCCTCAGACAGCTTGCGCAAATAGGCGCCGCGCGGCACATCGCCCAGCGCAAGCGCGCCATCTTCGGCGACAACCGCCTCGGTCACGAAAGTGTCGACGAAATCCACCGTCACCCGGCCCAGCGCGTCCCCCGTCGCATCGGCGGGTGAGGCCACAACAGCCAGTTCCGCCCCCTCAACCAGCCCATGCAGGCGTCCCGCCGGGATCGAGACATAGCCGTCAGCCATACTCAGCGGCCATTGCGCAACGCGGGGCACCGCATCGCCGCCAAATACCCGCGACTGCAAATCGCCCTCGAACATCGGCGTCGTCTGGGCGCGGTTCAGCACCGTGTATTTGCGCAGCATTTCCTGACCCAGCTGCGCATAGGTGATGCCCGCGCCCTCGGTCAGGTCAATCGGGCTGGCGGGCTGACTGCGGGCATCGGGCAGGGCGCGGGTGGTGACCGCGTCCTTCGCCGTTTCCGGAATATGGAGGGCCTCTGCCCCCAGTTTGCGCAGGCGCACCTCGTCCGCACCGGTCGGGGCGGCGCGGGTGACGGTGCCTGAATGGCAACTGTCAAATACGGCCCAGACGGTTGCGCCTTTGGCGCGCAGCGCGCCGATCATCTGCCCGATCTCATCATCAACCAGCGCACGGTCCACGCTGCCTGTCTGATTGCTCCACGGGCCAACGTCGATGGGCAAAAACAGCTCATCCAATCCGTCCAGTTCACTGGATGGATCAATGGCGGGGGCCTGGCTGCCATGGCCCGAGAAATGCAGGTAAATGAAATCATCCGCCTGCACCGTCGCGGCCAAATCCGCAAAAGCCGCACGGATTGCCGCAAGCGTTGGACGCTCGGCCCCCTCAACCCCGTCGGCAAGCACCCGGACATTGCCCTGGTCGAAGGACACCGGCGACTGGCTGGTCAGATAGGTTTCGACCAGCGCAATGTCATTGGCCGGACCACGCAGCCAATACTTCTTTTCCAGATTGTCATAGGTCGATACACCGATCAGCAAGGCGTGGTTTTCGCGCGCCGATGCGGGCGAAGACACCATGGTCGCAAGCCCAAGGCATAGCAGAAACCGATAAACCAAGCGCATCCCGAACCTCAGTTGGTGATCAGAGAATAGGTCGACAACGACGGGCCCTGATTTTCGACCTTGATCGTGAAGTCAGCCGTCGCCTGCGGACGCCAGCCGCAATAAGCGATGTCGCTGAGGTCGGTATCCGAACAGACCAGACGGTTCTGGGCGTCAAACACATACAGGTTCAGGTCCGCATCCTCGCGCCCCTCAACATAGATGTCGGCATAGGTCCCGCCTTCGAACGGCAGCGCCTGATAGGTATCCGCACCGCCCGAACGCAGCTTCGAGATGGAATAGAGCGGCCCATCGACGACGCCCTTGGATGTCGAAAAGCGCACATCGTCGATCAGGCCCAGCAGAACCTCGTTCTCGACCGCAAGGGTGGCGGCGACATCCAGCATTTCGTCCGCATCAAGATGGGGCAACCGCGCGGCAGAGGCTGCCGTGGCACCAGCAGTTGCAGTATCGGGCGCGCGATCCGTTTCCCGGAATTCCAGCGATTTTCGCAGTTTCGCGGCCGCAATGATCAGCAGCGGGTCATTCGCCTGACGACCCGTTTCGAACAATTGCCGCGAAAGCGCTGCATCCTGAAGCGGGGTTCCGGCCTGGGCCGGTCGATGCCGCAGGTCTGGGCGATGGGCCACAGCGCGCCCTCGCCGCCACCCTGATTCTACATTCTGCGGATGACAGGGCAACTTTCCTTGGGTCCGGCTTTGTCTACGGGGTTGAGGGCATGATCCTAAGCAACGCCCATGTCGTGGATGACCATGCACAGGTGCGTTTGACCTTTTTGGACGGGCGGCAGGCAACCGCACGCGTGCGCGCAACTGACCCGCTGCGCGATATTGCGATCCTGACGACCCGTGCCGAATTGCCGCCCGGTCTTTTGCCAGCACCATCTGCGGTGCCCGGCACTGTCGTCTTTGCCACCGGCGCCCCGCTGGAGGCGGGATTCTCGGTCACCGGCGGCGTAATCTCGGCGCCCGCGCGCCAGGTCGAGGCGAATTTACCGCTGCGCCTGTTGCAGCACGACGCCGCCGTCAATCCGGGCAGTTCCGGCGGGCCGCTGGTGGATAGCGCCGGTCGCCAGCTGGGGATGAACAGCCGGATTGCCGACGGATCGCGTTACTACGTCGGGATATCCTATGCGATCAGGGCCGCTGACCTGGCGCGCCATATTCCCCGGATGTTGGCGGCCCCCGCCGCAACGCAGCCCCGCCTTGGCCTGCGGGTGCGCGATCTGACGCCCCGGCTTGCCAGAGCGCTCGGCAGACAGGAAGGATCAGGCATCTTGATCGACCATGTCGGCGACAACACAGTTGCCGCGCGTGCCGGGTTACAGGCAGGCGACGTTCTTACCCGCGCAAATGGCCATGTCCTGCGCAAATCCGGGGATCTTGCCTTCGCCCTTGATGACCTCGACCCCCGGTCGCCGGTTCTTGTCGAGGTCATTCGGGTCAAAGCTCCGATGACCCTGAACCTTGATCTGTCCGCATCGCCCCAGCCGGATCGCCCGCCCCCGGCACCGGACGCGCGGCAGGCACCGTTCACCCTTGCCGCCCTCGGCATCCGGCTTGGCCGTGACAGGCGGGTCATCGACCTTTCGGATCGGTCCGCCGTGTTCGAGGCCGGCCTTGCTGAAGGGGACCGCGTGATGGCCCTGAACGGGATGCCCTTCGATCCGGCAACGGCGCCCACGGCGCTGTTTGACGCGCCCGTGCTGCTGCGGGTGTCCCGTCAGGGTCTCGAGACGCATATCCTGATCGACCCCCGGACCGACACGCGCCGCCTGCGGTCTTTGTCCGGGAACCAGCTTGACCTTGCCGTTGTAGTGTTTTGATTTGGGAACAAGGGGACGCCAGTGACTGACCAACGCCGCATACTGATAGTCGAGGATGATCCTGAAACTGCCGAGTTCGTGGCCGGTGTCGCAACCGATCTGGGGTGCACACCGACGATCATGGGCAGCTACGGCGATGGTCTGGCCGCTGCCGGGCTGACGGATTTCGCCGTCATCGTGCTGGACAGGATGCTGCCCGGCGGCGACGGGATTGACGCGATCGCCCGGCTACGCTCGGACGGGTCATCGGCGCTGGGGCGCAGCAGTGACCGCACTTTCGGGCTGGATCGGGGCGCCGATGACTATCTGGCGAAGCCCTTCAACCACGGAGAGTTGCGCGCAAGGCTTCAGGCGCTGTTGCGCCGCGACCAGATGACAACAACCGACAATGATCTTGTGGTCTTTGACGACCTTGAAATCCGCCTGAAGGCGCGCACAGTTCATGTCGGCCAGACGCATGTTCCGCTCAGCCCTAAGGAATTCAAGCTGATCACCTATTTTGCCCGCAACGCGGGCGAGATGGTGACCCGCATGCAGTTGCTGGAAAACGTCTGGAACCTGCATTTCGACCCGCAGACCAACGTTGTGGACGTGCATATCGGGCGGCTTCGTCGCAAGATGGAAACCGTCGATGAACGCGAATGGATTCGCACCTCGCGCGGGGAAGGATATATCTTCATGCCAGCCGGACCAACCTGATCGCGATGTGGCGCCGCTCGGCCACTTTGCGCCTGACGCTGACAATCGCGGCGGTCATTCTGGCGGTCGGGCTGGCAGCGTTGTCGATCCAGTTCTGGCTGGTCCGGGGCGCGCTGGAACGGCAGCAGGTGGCGCTGTTGCAGGCCGATCTGGACGGGCTTGCGGCGCTTTATGACCAGCGGCGGATCATCGCACTGCGACAGGCCATGGAATACCGAAGCCTGGCGCAGACAAACGAGGGCGAGATCTATTTGCTACAGGATCGCAATGGCACGACACTGGCCGGCAACCTCGACCACTGGCCCCAGGCAATTGCGATCTCCGCCGCCGAGACTGCGCAGGGTTTCGATGCGGCAACCCCGGTCGAACTGTCCATCGACGGCACCCCCTATCTGGTTGATGCCCGCATGCTGCGCGGCGGGTTTCCGATGCTGGTCGGACGCTCGCTTGTTGCGCCCAACCGCACGCTTGCGGCGCTGCGTTCGGTCATTCTGGCGGTGGCGGCAGGCACCCTTCTGGTCGCCCTTGTGGCAGGCGCATTTGCCGCACGCTCGGTTCTGGCGCGGATCAGGCAACTGAACCGGCTGGCGGATAACATCGCCTCTGACGGGGCCGCGCTGGCGGCGGCTGGCGAACATGCACGGGATGAATTTCACCTGCTAGAGCGGCATATCCACGCGATGCTGGACCGGATCGCGGCGCTGGAGCGTGCGACGCGACAACTCTCGGACACAATCGCACATGAACTGCGCACGCCGCTGAACCGGATCTCCGCAAAACTCAGCCGTTTGCCCGAAAGCGAAGACCTCAGCGCCGCCCGGGATGAGCTGAAATCGACGGTGCGTATCTTCGACGCGCTTCTGGACATCGCCGGAAACGAAGCGGGCAAAGGCTCCGGGCCGGATCTTGCGCCGCTTGACCTGAGTGATGTTTGTCAGGACGTCTTTGACCTGTACGAGCCTTTGGCCGAAGAACGAAACCTTGATTTCACCGCCGAGATCACGCCCGATGCGCGCATTCTGGGTGACCGCAATCTGGTCAGTCAGCTGCTGTCCAACCTGATCGACAATGCATTGAAATTTGCCCGCCCCGGCGATGCGGTCCACTTGCTGTTGACGACCCTTGGCAATCGCCACATCACCCGCATCTCCGACACCGGCCCCGGCGCCCCGCCCGACCTGGGCGCAGCAGCCTTTGATCGCTTCACCCGCGGCGCACGGGACCGCAACCGTCCCGGACATGGCCTTGGGCTGACGCTGGTTCAGGCCATCGCAACGCGCCACGGTGCCAAGACCGAGATTCTGACCCCCGATAGTGGCTTTGCCATTGAGGTCCGTTGGCCTAAACTCTGACACGGAATCAATGATTTGCCGATGCCGGGCGCCAGCCTGGTCAATCCCGGCAGACGAGAAGGGTACGGGTACGGGTATGGGTCGCATATCTGCGCTGTTGCGTATGGGTCTGTTGACGGCTGTGATCGGCTGCACAACGGTCAACACGCCGATCAACGCACCAATATCGGCAAAGAATTCAGACACATTGCTGTCAGAGGTTTCGCGCGATGACGACGGCCTATTTATCGGGCTGGCATTTTCGGGCGGCGGCACCCGTGCAACGGCGTTTTCCTGGGGCATGCTTGACGCGCTGCGCGCCCGCACCGCGACGCCCGACAACCCTAATGGCGTTCTGGAACATGTCCGGCTGGTCTCTGGCGTTTCGGGCGGTTCGGTCACGGCGGCCTATTTCGGTTTGCGTGGGCCGCGCGGCCTGAACGGCATGCGCAAGTTCCTTTATAAGGATGGCGAAACCTATATGGCGAATTCGCCTTACAACCCGCTGACACTGGTGCGCGGGCTGACGGGCGGCGCGAACTCGCGCAATTCCTTCGGGCGGTTCGTGGACGAAGAACTGTTCAAGGGCGCAACCTTCGGCGATCTGGCGCGGCGATCCTCGATCCGGACCTGGATCAATGCCACCGATGTCGCCAATTCCGTGCCGTTCGTGTTCACACCCGAAACCTTTGACGCGCTCTGTTCGGATCTGTCGCGCCTGCCCCTGTCCGAGGCGGTCTCGGCCTCGGCCGCCTTTCCGCTGGTTTTTGCGCCCATTGTGCTGGAATCCCACCGCAAAACCTGCACCTACCGGGAACCTGACTGGCTGACCTCGGCCCGGTTCAACCCCGAGGCAAGCCAGGCCATGCGCGCCCATGCCCGCGCGTTGGAAAGCTATGGCGATCCAAATCAGGCGCAGTTTGTGAAGCTCCTCGACGGGGGTATCACCGATAACTTCGGCACCACCGCCCTCAGCGTGCTGCGCGCGCGAGCCCAGAACCCCTATGGCCCGCTGACCCAGGCCGAGGCTGTGCGGATGCGCCGGATGCTGTTTCTGGTCGCCGACGCGGGGGTCGAAGGCGAACGCGACTGGACCAAAACCCTGCCCGGCCCCGGCGGCCCGGCGCTGGCGATGTCGATCGCGAATTCGTCGATCAGCGCGGCCACACGCACCGGTTACGACGTGTTTCGCCTGACGCTGAACAACTGGCACCGCGATTTGCTGAATTATCGCTGTAGCCTCAGCAAGGCCGAGGTGAAGCGCCTGCGCGGAAGCCTGCAAGGATGGGATTGCAAAGACCTGAAGCTGTTTGTCGGCCAGGTCACGCTTGCCTCGCTCGACCGGGCCACGCGCGCCCAGGTCGACGTGATCCCGACGCGCCTGCGGCTGGAACGCGACCAGGTGGATACGACTATCGCCGCCGCAGGCAAGGCCACAAACGCCAGCCCTGAATTCAACGGCTTCCTGCGTTCCATCGGCGGCGTTCAGATCGGCGCGCAGACCGGCGGGGTCGCCCCGCGCCAGATAACACCGACCAAGAACTGACGGCCGCCACGAAAAAAAGCGCGGCCAGACCAAACTGACCGCGCCTTTGTTGTCATGACTGGCAAATGTGCTCAGTTGGTCAGCAGGTAATAGCTGTTGCGCAAACGACCCATGTTCGAAACCCGGACATAGAAATAGCCATCCCACAGCGGGTTGAAGGCGCAATAGAACCGATCAGAATAGCTGACATCCAGACAGATCGTGTTGCCATTTTCGTCACTGACAATCACGTCCAGATCCGCATCACCATCACCAATGATCGAGATTTCGGCGAACCGGCCACCAAAGAACGGGATCTCCCAATCGTCGTTGTAGCCTGCGGGAAGGCGCGACAGGGTGCGCGACGCGCCCCCGATCCGACCACGAGACCCCTCGTCCATCGCATCCTGAACCAGCCCAGCGATCATGTCGTTTTCACCCGCCAGTTCGGCGGCCTTGGCCAGCATCATTTCGGCATCTGCCGGCGCGTCGACACCGGTGCCATCTTCGGTCGTGTCGCGGGTTTCATCCGCCGCACTTGTCGCGCTGCGATCCGCGTCGGTAATGTCGACATCCTTGGTGATACGCGCCGCCGACAGAACCGCAATCGCATCGCCGTTCGCGACACCGTAAGCATACAGATCCTGCGCCATCGCAAGCTGAGAAACCGCGCCCGCCTCGGCCTCGCCAATCGGGGCCACGTTGGTGCCGGACTTGTCCTGTGCAGCCACGGGCAATGCGGCCAGACCTGTTGCACAAACCATGGCCGCGCCAAACGCGCCAATCCTGAATTTTGTCATTCTCTTCCCTTTCAATACCGTTGGGCATCCGAAGATGTCTGGCCAAGCTTTGCAAAAAACCACGGCCATGAAAAGGTTTAGCCAGATGAAAAATGCGGTTAAAGCGTTTCGACATTAACCTGAGACATATCCGGCGGCCTTAAAGTAGTTCCAGCATTCTACTGGGTCGTAGAGATCGCAGATTGCTCCGATTGCTTCGAAGACCTGGGTAAAGGACCTGGCCCCGATCCGTCGCAAATGGGCTTTCAGTTTAGAGAAGGCCTGCTCGATGGGATTCAGGTCGGGCGAGTACGGTGGCAGGTAAAGGAACCAGCAGCCGTGATTGCGTAAAGCCTGCGTCGCCTCCTTATTCCGGTGGGTTGCCAGGTTGTCGAGAATGACGACAGTGCCGGGGTTGATCTCGGGGACCAGCACTTCGCGGATGTAGGCCGCGAAGGCGGGGCCATCTATCGCTCCCTTGATGACCCAAGGTGCGATCAGCGCGCCTTGGGTCAGGCCCGCGATCAAGGTTTGGGTTCCCCAGCTTCCGAAGGGCGCATCCATCGTCAGGCGCTTACCGCGCTTGGCTCTGCCGCGTAGGCGCGTGAGGTTTGTCTTCACTGCGGTTTCGTCAATAAAGACAACGCGCTCAGGAAAGGTCGCAATGGCTGGCGAGCGGTATCTGAACCAGTCGGCCCGTTGCTGCCTTACCTTGGCGCGGCGGCGCTCGGTTGCGACCAGCGACTTTTTTTGTACGTGAAGCCGAGCCGGGACAGAAGGTTGGCGATGGAGGAGTGATGCACCCGCACACCCTCTGCATCGGCCAGCGCATTACGCAACTCAAAGAGCGTGATGTCAGGGTCTTGTGCGATCAACTCCTCAAAGAATTCCCGATGCGGAGCCAGCTTTCCCTTGCCGCGCGGCGGTCCCTGCCGGGCAGGTTCCGCATGACCCTTCATCCTCACCTGACGCGCCCACCGCGCGCCTGTGGCAGGCGACAGCTTCAACCGCAACGCCGCCGCGCGCCCGCTCAACCCTTCTTCAATGTATCTCTGAAACCGTATCCGAAGCGCAGATGGCAAAGGTGCTGACATGATCCATCCTCCCAAACAGGATGAATCACAGATCAGGTCTCAAGGGAATCCCTCGCGATTCAGGTTCAAGCCGAAACGCTTTAGAACATCATTCACTTAATCTGGAAGGATGCCCGAAGCCGGGCGCGCGCCGGACCGGCGGGCTGGCGCAGCGACGGTGCATAGGCATGATTTATCGGGAGGGGTTAGTCGGTAACTATCCCGGATACGCCCACCTCGAACCGACGCCAGATCGGTGGGGCCGGTCCGGCGTGCGCCCTGCGCCTGCGGCGCGCACCGGGCGCAGACAAACCCGAAAACAATTGAGAAATTAAGGATGGCGTTTTGGCTTGCCCAAGCCACTTTCAGGAACCGCGCGGTCCTGCAGGTCTGGCAGGCGTCTTGTAACTCCGCCGGATCGCAACAGTTTCGTACCAGTGGCACCGGCAAAGGCCCGTAACCCGGATTGCCAAACCCTTGCGGCTAACGGTTAGCCATCAATGTACTGGCGCAGTGTCTTGCGGCAGCCATCGGACCAAAGGCGGGTCAGCCAGCCATCAAAGGCCGCTGCAAACTCGGCGTTTCCTGCAAGATCGCCGTAGATCTGCGTCTGTTCCAGCCAGGCCACGGGGCGGGTCTTCGCGTTCAGCGCCGCGGCATTCAGCCGGTCCCAGAACGGATCGTTCGCCTCGATCACCGAACCGTCGTCGCGCGTGCCCGCACACATCCGTGCCCAAAGCGCCTCGACCAGCGCCAGACCCGATACCGACCCTTCGGCCGCCAGCGCATCGCGCAGGATCGGCAAGACAAAGCCGGTGTGACGGGACGAGCCGTCAAAGGCCACGCGGCGGGTGGTGTCGTGAATTTCGGGGTTTGCGAACCGCGTGACGATCAGGTCGGCATAAGCGGGCGCTGACATCTCTGGCACAGGCGGCACATAGGGCGTGATTTCGTCGCGCTGTACCTTTTTGAACAGGCCCAGCACATCCGCATCGGCCATGCAGTCGGCGATGGTGGCAAGCGCCAGCAATTCGCCGGCATTGGCGATGACCTGATGGCCCGCGTTCAGCACCCTGATCTTCATCAGCTCATAGGCGTGAACCTGATCGGTGAAGGTCGCCCCGACGCGATCCCAATCGGGCCGCCCGGCGCAGAAGTCATCCTCCAGCACCCACTGGCGGAAGTTTTCATGCGTCACCGGCGCCGCGTCGTCGATGCCAAGGCTGCGCGCCAGTTTGACCTCTTCCGGGCCAGTGGCGGGAACGATGCAGTCGACCATCGAGTTGGGAAAGCTGCAATTCGTGTCGATCCAATCGGCAAGCTCGGGGTCCGACATCCGGGCCAGCGAGACCACCGTCTGACGCAGGATCACCCCGTTGCCTTGCAGGTTGTCACAGCTTTGCCCGGTGAACGGGCCCGCACCACTTTCGCGCCGTTGCCGCAGCGCGGCGATCATCGCACCAAAGGCGGTGCGTGGGGTATCCGGGTTTGCGGCGTCATGGCGCATGTCGTCGTGGTCCGCGTCAAAGCCAGCGCTGGCCGGATCAACGTAATACCCGCCCTCGGTCACTGTCAGCGCCACGATCCGCGTCGCAGGATCAGCCATCGCGGCGATCAACGGGCCATTGCCCGCCTCAATCGGCAGATAGTCGATCATCGATCCGATCACCTCGGCCGAGGTGCCCGAGGGGTCAAGCTCGATCAGTGTGGTCAGGCAATCCTGTCCCAGCAGCCGGTCGCGCATCGCCGCGTCATAGGGGCGCACGCCCGCGCCGATGATCGCCCAATCATGCGCCTGGCCCGCCTGCATCAGCCGATGCAGATACCAGGCCTGATGGCCACGGTGAAAATTGCCAAGGCCGATGTGGACAATCCCGGGCGTCAATTTACTGCGGTCATAGACCGGGCGCTGAACCGCCTTCGGCAAATCGCCCAGCGTTGCATCGCTCAACCGCACAAGCGCTTGTTTTTCCACAGCATCGGCCATCAGCTCATCCATTGCCCGCCATCAACATTATACGTTTGCGCCACGATGTACGCGGCCTCGTCGCTGGCCAGAAACACGGCCATGCCAGTCAGATCCGCCGCCGTTCCCATCCGGCCATAGGGCACCGCCGCGCCCACCTCGGCCTTTTTCTGCCCCGGCGCTTTGCCTTCGTATTTTGCAAAGAACGCATCAACGCCGTCCCAATGCTCTCCGTCCACGACGCCGGGCGCGATGGCGTTCACGTTGATGCCATGCTGAATCAGATCCAGGCCCGCCGATTGCGTCAAGCTGATGACCGCCGCCTTGGTCGCACAATAGACGGCAACCAGCGGTTCACCCCGCCGCCCCGCCTGCGACGCCATGTTGATGATCCGCCCCTTCAGCCCACGCGCGACCATGTGGCGTGCGACGGCCTGCAAAGTGAACAGAGTGCCCGCGACGTTGATGTCAAAGACGCGGGCGAAATCAGTGCGGTCAATCTCGACAATTGGCACGGCCGAGAATATCGCCGCGTTGTTGATCAGAATGTCGATCTGGCCCAACTCATCCACGACCTCGGCCACGGCACCATCAATGCTGGCCTGATCGGTCACGTCCATCTCGACCGCGATCGCAGCGGGCCCCAGATCAGCCGCCGCCGCCCGCGCCCGCGTGATGTCGATATCTGCAATGGCCACCCGCGCGCCTTCGCGCAGATAGGCCCCGGCAAAGGCCAGGCCGATACCGCGCGCGGCGCCGGTGATCAGCGCGCATTTGCCCGCCAGTCGTGTCACGCGATCCGCAGGCCCTGCGCGTCAAAGCGATGGATCACATCCGCCCGCGGCGTCAGGTGAACCGTGTCACCATAGCCGAACCCGACCTCTCCGCCGGCGCGCACGGTGATGACATCGGCCAGCCCGGTATCAAGGATATGAAAAAACGTGTCCGAGCCGAGGTGTTCGGACACCCCGACCTTGCCGGTCCAGGTCCCGCCGGAATCCGACACCGCGATATGTTCGGGGCGCACACCAATGGTCACCGCGTCATGTTTCGCGGCCTCGGCCCCCTCGATCAGGTTCATCTTGGGTGACCCGATGAAGCCCGCGACGAATTTGTTGCGCGGTGTCTTATAGAGTTCCAGCGGGCTGCCGACCTGTTCGATCACACCCGCCTGAAGCACCACGATCTTGTCGGCCATGGTCATCGCTTCGACCTGATCATGGGTCACATAGATCATCGTCGTCTCAAGCTTCTTGTGCAGCTCGGAGATTTCCATCCGCATGCCGACCCGAAGCGCGGCGTCAAGGTTCGACAGCGGCTCATCGAACAGGAAGGCGGCCGGTTCGCGCACAATGGCACGACCGATGGCGACCCGCTGGCGCTGACCACCCGAAAGCTGACCCGGACGGCGATCCAGATAATCGGTCAGGTTCAGTGCCTTGGCGGCAGCTTCAATCCGCTTGTCCTGTTCGGCCTGATCCATCTTGGCCATGCGCATCGGGAAGGCGATGTTTTTGCGAACCGACATATGCGGGTAAAGCGCATAGCTTTGGAACACCATCGCCAGACCGCGTTTTGCCGGTGGCAGGCCGGTGGTATCCGCCCCGTCAATCTCGATATTGCCCGAGGTCGTGTCCTCAAGCCCCGCAATCAGGCGCAGCAGCGTGGATTTACCGCAGCCCGAGGGGCCGACGAACACCACAAACTCACCGTCGTTGATCTCAAGGTCCAGCGGCGGGATGACTTCCACATCGCCGAATTTCTTCTGAACCTGCTTAAGCTGAATACGTCCCATGTCGTTATTCCTTACTTAACGGCGCCGAAGGTCAGACCCCGGACAAGTTGTTTCTGACTGAACCAGCCAAGGATCAGGATCGGCGCGATTGCCATGGTCGATGCCGCGCTGAGCTTGGCATAGAACAGACCCTCTGGGCTGGAATAGCTGGCGATAAAGGCGGTCAGCGGAGCGGCCGTGGCAGCTGTCAGATTCAGCGTCCAAAAGGCTTCGTTCCAGGCCAGAATGACATTCAACAAGACCGTCGAAGCCATGCCTGGGATCGCCATCGGCATCAGCCGATTGTGTTGAAAAACTCCGAAATCAGAGCGTCGCGGATTTCTTGCGAAAACCTATGAAGCGAAATAGTCGGAAAGCTTTGACCACGAGACAGCGCATGGCTGCGCGTGAGCGCATGTAGGCGATTTGGGCCGACCCCCGCGCCAAAAATTTAGGATCGGGCTGCATGGAAAGAAAAATCATCGTTCAGGCCCTAAAACGGAGTTTTTCAACACAATCAGCACATAGAGGATTTCCGAGCGTAAGTTGGCCCCATCCATGCGCGCCGCCTCCAGAATCTCGCCCGGAATCTCTCTGAAATAGGTATAGAGCATCCAGACGATGATCGGCAGGTTGATCAACATCAGCACAATCACCAGCCCGGCGCGGCTGTCCAGTAGTCCCATTTTGATGAACAGCAGATAGATCGGGTAAAGCACACCAACCGCCGGCAGCATCTTGGTCGACAGCATCCACAACAGGATGTCCTTCGTCCGATTCGAGGGCACGAAAGCCATCGACCAGGCCGCAGGAACTGCGATGATCAGACCAAGAAGAGTCGAGCCGACCGCGATGATGACCGAGTTGAAGAAGTGCTTGCCGTAGTCCGACCTTTCTTGCACCACCCCGTAGTTCTCGAATGTCCAGGAGGCTGTCAGCACTTCGATTGGAGTCCTGATTGCGTCGCTTTCTGTCTTAAAGGAAAGGACGAAGATCCACAGGATCGGGAAAAAGATCAAAAGACCAATCCCCCAGGCGACAGCCGTATTGATTGCCTTGCGTTTGCTTGTGACTGCGCGGGCCATGATTTCTCCTCCTCACGCGTCCAGGTTCTTGCCAACGATGCGCATCAGGAAGATCGCAACGATATTGGCCAGAATGATTGCATAGACACCACCGGCGGACCCCAGTCCGATATTCTGACTCTCCAGTACGCGCTGGAAGATCAGGTATGTCAGCGTCCGTGTCCCGAAAGCGCCGCCCGTGGTTACGAAAATCTCGGCAAAGATCGACAGAAGGAAGATCGTCTGGATCAGGATCACGATGGTAATCGCCCGGCTTAGATGCGGCAGAACGATATAGAAAAAGCGTGACAGAACCGGCGCACCATCCATTTCCGAGGCCTCAAGCTGCTCACTGTCCAGCGACTGGATCGCGGTCAGAAGGATCAGCGTGGCAAAGGGCAGCCATTGCCAGCTTACGATCATGATGATCGACGGCATACTGGCCTGGCTTAACCACTCGACCGGTTGCGCCCCCATGGCGCGCCAGGTGTGGGCGAAGAAACCATTCTCGGAGTCCATGAAAAGGTTCTTCCAGACCAGGGCCGAAACCGTCGGCATGACGAAGAACGGGGCGATGACCAGGATCCGGACGATCCCCTGTCCCCACATCGGTTGATCCAGCAGGATTGCCAGAAGTATTCCGAGTATGATCGTGATAACCAGAACGCCACCGACGATCAAAAGCGTGGTCATGACGCTGGGCCAGAATGAACTTGAGCTGACAAAACGGACGTAGTTGTCAAAACCCACCCATTCCAGACCGTTTTCAAGCGAGTCACCGCGAAGTGGCAGGTACTTCTTGAAGGAAAAGAACAATGTCATCGTCAGCGGGACAAGCATCCATCCCAATAGCAGGACCACTGCGGGGGCCATCATCAGGCGGGCAGCTGAACGTGAGTGTTGTGTAGCCATTGGACACATCTCCTCAGTTGACGGGCTGTTGCCGTCTCAAACGATGACCTAGTTGTTGGTTAAAGTGAAGGGCCCGAGGGCGGTCGACGCCGCCCCCGGGTAAAGATGTGCTTAGCGGTAGCCAGCGGCTTCCATTGCGTCGTTGGCAATGGCCTGGGCTTTTGCCAGAGCTTCTTCAACGGTCTGCTGACCAGCATAGGCTGCCGAGAATTCCTGGCTGACTTCCGTCGCGATACCAGCAAATTCAGGAATGGCTGCGAACTGAACGCCAATGTAGGGAACCGGATCAACCGTCGGGTTGTTCGGATCGGCCGCAAGGATCGCGCTCAGGGTTGCTGCTGCGAACGGCACTTCCTGATACAGCTCGTTGTCATAAAGCGACTGACGCGTTCCCGGAGGAATGGCGGCGTGGCCGTTTTCGAAGCCAACAAGGCGCATGTAGTCAGGTCCGGTTGCCCAGGCCATGAACTCTTTAGCCGCATCAGCTTTCTGCGTACCGGCAGGGATTGCCAGCGCCCAGGCCCAGAGCCAGCCCGAGTTTTTGCCAAGACCGGTATTCGGCGCAACGGCCCAACCGATGTTGCCAGCAACGTCAGATGTGCCGCCCTTACCGTCTTCGGCCAGCCAGCCTGCTGCAACGGTTGCGTCCATCCACATGCCGCACTTGCCCTGACGGAACAGCGACAGGTTTTCGTTGAAGCCGTTGGTGGCATAACCCGACGGACCGGATTCAGCCATCATGCCGGTGTAGAAATCCAAAGCGGCTTTCCACTCTGGCGAATCGAAGGTGGCATTCCAGTCTTCGTCGAACCAGCGAGCGCCAAAGGCGTTGCCCAGAACGGTGATGATGGCTCCGCCTTCACCCCAACCGGCTTTACCGCGCATGCAGATGCCGTTGATGCCAGCGTCGCGGTCAGTCATGGCCGCAGCAGCTTCCCGGATAAAGTCCCAGGTCGGCTCGGAAGGCATTTCAAGACCAGCTTTTTCCAGCAGATCGGTGCGATAGTGAACCATCGAGCTTTCTGCATAGAAAGGGGCCGCATACAGCGTGCCTTCGTAGGACAGGCCGCCGCGAACAGCTGGCAGGATATCTTCAACGTCATAATGTGCGGGCATGTCGTCCAAAGCGACCAGCCAGCCATTTTTGGCCGATTGTGTTGAAAAACTCCGAAATCAGAGCGTCGCGGATTTCTTGCGAAAACCTATGAAGCGAAATAGTCGGAAAGCTTTGACCACGAGACAGCGCATGGCTGCGCGTGAGCGCATGTAGGCGATTTGGGCCGACCCCCGCGCCAAAAATTTAGGATCGGGCTGCATGGAAAGAAAAATCATCGTTCAGGCCCTAAAACGGAGTTTTTCAACACAATCGGCCCAGATCGGGGTTTCGTACATACCAATCATCATCACGTCAAAAGCGCCGCCTTTGGTGGTGATGTCGGTCGTCACGCGCTGACGCAGAACGTTTTCTTCCAGTGTCACCCACTCGACCGAATGGCCGGTGCGGGCTTCAAAGTCTGGCGTCAAAGCCTGCATGCGGATCATGTCGTCGTTGTTGACGGTCGCTATGGTCAGCGTGGTTGCGTGGCTTTCAGCAAATGCGCTGCTTGCCGCAATCAGCGACACGACAGTTGCTGCACCAAGTGTGCCTTTCAAGTACATCCCAGTCCTCCCTGTTGATTGGATGTTCAATTGCCATCGCAGCATAGGAGAAATTATAACGGCGCGTCAATTAAAAATTTTACGCGCGTAAATTTTTGATCAATCAGGCTGACTCTCGCATGATCAACCGGGCCGAAAACAGCGTTTCCTCGCGCTGCTCGAACCGCCCACCGCTTTCGATCAGGCGGAACAACGTCTCAACCGAATGGTCCGAGACCGAGACATAATCATGCGCCGCGGTGGTCAGCGACGGGCAGGTAAAGCGTGAGAACGGGTGGTCGTCATGGGATGCCACGCGCAGGCGGCACCCCTCAGCCCGCCCGACGCTGACGCCCATCTCATAACAGGCCGAAAGAAAGCCGATGGCCAGGCGGTCATTGCTGCAAAGCACTGTATTGGTTGGCAAAGACATGCTTTCCAGAATGCTCAGCGCGCCGTTGCGCCCGATCTCTTCAAAGGCCCAGCCGGTGCCATCAACCTGGATCACATGCGGCTCCAGACGCAGGCGCTCCATCATCCCAAGATAGGCATGGCGGCGTTTATTGGCGTTCGGGTTGGCGGGGTTGCGCATCTCGAAAAAGCACGGCGGTTCGCCGGTGCGGGTCAGGTATTCAACGGTCTGCGACACGAAACTGTAGTTGTCGGACCCGACGAACGCCTCGCCCATGCCATCGATATTACTGTCGAACAGCACCGTCGGGACATCGCGGCAAAAACTCTCGATCTCGGACTTGTCTGATTCGCGTCCCAACGGGGCCAGCAACACCCCCGCCGGTTTGAGCGAGCGCAAACTGTCCAGAATCGTCACCTCTTGCGCCTTCTCGCCGTGCGAACTGAACAACGTCGGTGAAAACCCCGCGTCGATGCAGCGGCGTTCGATCACGCGCGCAATCTCTCCGAAAAATGGATCGGCCAGATAAGGCACAACGATGCCGATATTCTTGGTCAGCCGCCGGTTCTGGTTCATCGCATAGATGTTGGGGCGATAGTCATAGCGTTCCAACGCCGCCTCGATCCGCGTCCGGGTCGAGGCACGCACACTGTCCGGGTCATGGAAATACTTCGACACCGTGGGGCGGGAAATGCCACTTACCGCGGCGAATTCCTCCATATTCCTGATCTTCGCCTCGCCCAAGACACGCTCCTCGTGGGATGTACGGGCTTACACTATCGCAGAAAATTTGTCGCGCGCAAACATTGTGATGGCCGCAGTGATCGATCAGATCTCGGCCAGGCGCAATCCGTCTGACAGGTTCTGACCATAACGCCGCATCATTCCGATGGGATAATCCGCGTCGCCGATCATCCGTTCGATCGTGAAATCGCGTTCCAGCGACTGGAGCGTGCGGACCTTGCGCGTCAGCTTGTCGGTTTCGCCTTCAACCGCATAAAGTGCCGCAAGATACCGGATCGGCGGGCGGAACGCCGGGGCCAGCGCGCTGGCGCTTTCGCCGTTTAAAATGGCCTCTTGCGTGTTACCGGCCAGTGCGGCTGTGACCGCCACCTGGAAATCACACCAGAATTTCAATCGCGTCCCTTCGGCCAGCGCCTTGGCGTTCTGCGCTGCAACATAAGCCGCGCGCGTTTCGCCCATGCATTGCAACGCATTTGAATAGGCCGATTGTGTTGAAAAACTCCGAAATCAGAGCGTCGCGGATTTCTTGCGAAAACCTATGAAGCGAAATAGTCGGAAAGCTTTGACCACGAGACAGCGCATGGCTGCGCGTGAGCGCATGTAGGCGATTTGGGCCGACCCCCGCGCCAAAAATTTAGGATCGGGCTGCATGGAAAGAAAAATCATCGTTCAGGCCCTAAAACGGAGTTTTTCAACACAATCGGCCCACCACGCCAGCGGGTTGCAGCGGTTTGCCTCTACGCTTTGCCGCGCCAGGTGAATGCCCGCTTCGTAGTTCTTTTCGATATTGATCCGGGCGTTCGCCACCGCCGCCAGAACGATCGAGTTGCTGGGATCGTCCTGCAAGGCCAACCGGCAGGCTTCGGCGCAGCGTTCCACAAGTGCAGCATCCGCCTTGATGTGGCGTTCGACATACTGGATCGTCAACGCCTGCGCGATCCAGGCCTGGAATACGCCGCGCGGCTCTATCTCCCAGGCTTTTTGCAGCAGGCGCAGGGCGAATTCGACATCGCTGCTGCCGATCGAGAACATCTTGCGCACAGCGATCTGCGCCAACATGCTGGCGCTTGGTTCTTCGCTGCCGCATGCGCCGATCTGGGATGTCGCATCCATTGCCGCACTGGCCGTCTGGGCGGTCAGACGGCAGAAAGCGACGTTGGAATTCAGATCCGGATCACCCTCGTTCACTTCGGCGCTGCCCGACCAGAATGCAGCCTCTCGCGCCATGTCTTGAACCAGAACCCGAAGCGCAACGCCGCTGCCGGTGCCCTTGCTGGACTGAACCGAGATGACGATGCTGTCAGGCTCCATCGTTACGAACTGCGCGGTACCGGCATGGGCCGTGCATGTTTCTGACAGTGACTTCAGAATGTTATGGCGCAAGGCCTCGGCCAGTTGGTGGCCACCTGCGCCCGGGTCACCATCACAGACAACGACGACGCTGCGCTGGCGACGGGCCGCGGTCATGCGCCCCGAGGTTGCCCGCGCCGTCTGCTCGCGCATGGTACGCTCGGCCGTCAACCAGGCCTCGAACGCCTTGTCGCGCACGCTCAGCCCTTCAAGGAACCGCGATGCATCGGTCGTCCCGTCCGGGCAATCCTGAACCACGCGCACCCGTTCGGGGTTCAGCTTGATCGAGCTGCGGCTGGCAATCAGCGCGTCCGGTATGCCCGAGAATACGCGTTTCAATTCGGCAAGACACTGTCGCAGACTGGCCGCGCGCTGTTCGTGGCCGCGATCGCTCCACAACATTTCCTGCAGGAAACTGCGGCTGCGTTCCAGATGCGGGTCGGTCACAAGCAGCGCAAGAACACCGGCAGTCTTGCGCCCTTTGGGCAGCCGACTGTTGCCGACCAAATCGGTCACCCGAAGTGGCCCAAAGCATTCAATCGTAATGCCCGGACCCCCCAAGTCCACATTACCGTCCATCCCGCCCTCCAAAGAGGTTTGCATAACAATCTAAGCACACGGGTCGGAATTGAGCAACGTTTCAGCGATTTTACGTGAAATATTCGTAAATTTATTAACGGTTTGTTGACGCTTTCTTAATACTTGCCGCCTCTTCACTGAATTGAACCAAACATCATAGGAGAGCGACATGAGTGCGATGGGCGGCGGAGCAGGCGGTGGCGGTGCTGGTGGTGGTGGCGCAGGCGGTGGTGGTGCTGGCGGTGGAGGCGCTGGCGGCGGCGGTGCCGGTGGCGGCGGCGCGGGCGGCGGTGGTGCTGGTGGCGGTGGTGCTGGTGGCGGTGGTGCTGGTGGCGGTGGTGCCGGCGGTGACGGTGTCGGGGGCCACGCCGGTGGTGGTGGCTCTCCGCTGTTGAACGCGGCGCTGGCGGTAACCAATGACGCGGTCGTCGGCTATTGGAACGGTTCGGCGGACGTGGACGATCCGGCCAAACCGCCGTCCCACGGCGACCTTGGCTATGTCAGCCCGCAGCGGCGCATCGACATGTTGCACGCCGATATCAGCGGGTTGTTCGCCGTGAATGCGTCAACCGGCGCGGGCGGCGCGGGAAAGGCCACGGTGATGTTCGACGGTCAGGAGATCTATCAGACCGTCGTACCCGATGCCGAGGTGTTCGTCGAACAGCTGATCTGGCTTAGAAACTATTCCGACCTGCGTTTTGATCGCATTCCCGAGATCAACACACAGATCTTCGACAAGATCTCGTTCTTCGGGCTGGCCGCGCGGCTGGATGCCGGGGCGAAGAAGCACACTCTGGAACTGTTGGGCACGGTACAGGGCCTGACATACAACCTTGAGCTGCTGGTCAAACACGCCTGCTGGGCACCGCGCCCGGTGGAGTATTCGCACAGCGTTCAGCCGATCATCCAGACCCCGGATCATTCAAGCTATCCCAGCGGCCATTCGGCGGAATCCTTCGCTGTGGCCACGGTTCTCAGCTATCTGATGGATCCATCGCAGACGACGAAACAGGCGGTCGCGGCTCAGCACATGCCGTTTCGCATTGCCCACCGCATTGCGGTGAACCGCACCGTTGCGGGCGTGCATTTCCCGGTCGATTCTGCCGCCGGTGCGCAGCTTGGCATCCAGATCGGCACGGCCATTCTGGGGCTTCTGTTCGGCGTGGATACAACCAAGACCGACTTCAAGGTCGCACCCGGATCCGGCAGCGCAGATGGCAAATTCCGCAAAGGCGACGACTTCCTGTTGTCAGATTTCCCAACCCACGGCTGGACCGACACAGGAACCGCCGCGCCGGACGCAGGCATGATCGCCTCGGTCTTCGCGGACGCCGTCAAGGCCGAATGGGGGATCGTATAAGATGCCTCGTTTCACATGGACCGGCTGGCAGGATGCGCCAGCCGGGCGCGATTATCGCTCGGCCTATGCCGATTGGATTGCTGAAGTGGGCGGGCCCGGCATGCAGCCTGATCCCTCCGCTGCGGGCGCAGGCGCAGGTTCGGGTGCCCCGGATTGGTTTGGCGTAACCTCGGGCACCGATCCGGCAACGGCAGGCGATCCCGATGCCTTCTGGCCGAGGTTTACTACCAGACCTTCGCCCACGCAGACGCACCGCGCCCCACGGCCCCCAACGCGGTCACCGGAATGCCCCGCCCTGACGGGAGCGTTGACACCGCCGCGCATGAGGCCTGGCTGGCCGCGCATGGCCCGTTGCCGGACGCGCTTAAACCCGGCGCCTCGCCCGATCCGGCCTTCGATCTGCCGGCCAATTCGGCGATAGTCGGCGTGATCGACGTGGGCATCCCGCTGGGTCATCGCCGCACCCAGATGACGCCCGCAAAAACGCGCATTCTGGCCGCCTGGCAACAAGGGGCCGAGCGCAGCGACCTGAACCCGTCGCAGGCCGTACCCGCCGGCGCGCAGATGTACCTTCCTTTCGGGCGCGAGCTTTTGGCGACCGACATCAACGCCCTGCTGTCAACGCACAGCGCCAGCGGAACCCTCGATGAAGAGGCTTTCAACCGCGCTTACTTTACCGAGGATTTTCGCAACCTCCATGGGCACCGAGAATTGGGCGGACGGGCCGCGCATGGGGCGCATGTCCTCGATCTGGCGGCTGGGTTCGACACAACCGAACACGCCCGGGCCGAGGCGCTGCGCATCATCGCTGTCAACCTGCCCGCGCGCCGCCTGATCGGCCATTCGGCGCGCTTTCTGGAGTTTTTCGCCGTTCTTGGAATGATCCGCATCGTGCAGCTTGCCGACGCGGTCTGGCACCACAACAACGCTGGCGCGGCCACGGGCAGCAAAGGCTATCCGGTGATCGTCAACCTGTCCTTCGGGATGCAGGCCAGCGGGCGTGATGGCAGCGACCTGATTGCGCAGTCGCTGTCCCGAATCAACGCCTTCCGCGCTGCGAACGGCTACCGGCCTGTCCAGCTGAGCATTCCTGCGGGCAACGAAAACCTTGAAATGGGCAACGCCCGCATCACGGTTCAACCCGGCGCAGAAATCAACCTCGACTGGCGCGTCCTGCCCGAGGATCAATCCGCCAATTTTATCGAGGTCTGGTCTGACAGACCGGTACCCGAGGCCGCGCAGATGCCATTCGACCTAGCGCTGGTATCGCCTGACGGCGAAACCCCGTTGGGCACCGGGGCGGCGGACGGTCAGGTCGCGTCGCTACAGGATGCAAACGGCGCGCCGGTTGCGCGGGTCTATTGCGATGTGATCGGCGCGGGTGACGGGCGCATGCGCTATGTGATCGCGACGCGCGCAACCCAACATTTTGAGGATGCGCCAGCCGCCCCGGCCGGGCTGTGGCGCCTCGGCCTTACCAACCGGACCGACGTGCCCCTGGCGCTGGTCACCAACATCCAGACTGATCAGACCGAACAGCCAATCTCGGCGATCAACCAGCGCAGTTACTTTGACCATCCCGATTACCGACGGTTCGACGACACGGGCCGCGCCATCGACAGCTATGCTTATCCGGTGGATACAGGGTCTCAGGATGGCTCGAACCTGGTGCGGCGGCACGGTACGATCAACGCCATCGGGCAATCAGACCAGACGGCGATATCGGCGGGTCACCAGACCACCGATGGCAGGCCCGGGCCGACCAGCAGCACTGGAATCGATGGCCAAAGCCGGCCCAGCGCCTCGATGCCGATGCGGCGCGGGGCTGCGCATCACGGGGTTGTCGCCGCCGGGGCGCGCGACGGATCGGCCGTTGCACTGGAAGGGACCAGCTTCGCGACCGCCCAGTTGTCGAAACAAATGGCGCTGATGGCAATCGGACCCGCCGGACCAATCGCACCAGGTCTGATCAGCGCGGTTGAAGCGCTGGCCGCCAGTGCCGAGGCTGCGGCCAGCCACCCTGGAACGATCCGCGCAGTGAAATCCGGCATGGGCCGGATGGAGCGGCCCGTCGAAGCCTCGGACCTGGGGCGGTTTCATGGTCTGGATCGACGCTGAAAGGTTAGCAACCTGAGAGCCTTACGCGCTTTTGGAATGGCCCGCGCCCGTTGCGCGCCGAAGGCATTGGGGCAGATAAAATGGACGAGGGTCTATCCGCAAGCCGGGCGCGGGATCTCGACGGTCTGACCGCTGGCCGCTGATGTCAGAATCGCCGCGATCACCCGCTGGTTCTGCAACCCGTCCCGGGCCGGGACCAGCGGTGCCGCCTCGCCCCGGATCACATCGGCAAACTGATTGATCTGGGCGACAAGCGGGTCGTCGTGATCCTGCGGCACACGGGTGGCGCTGATCGGTTCCCACCAACCGCGCAAGCCGGGATTGGACCACAGCGTCAGGTTCGGCAGGGCCAGTGACCCATTGGTTCCTCCAATCAGATAACAGGCCTGATCGGTTGCCGGATAAGCGGGATTCTCTCGCGCCGTCAGCTCCCAGCTGAACGGGGCGGTCACGGTGTCCGACAGGCTGATCGTGCCCAGCGCACCGCCGTCAAATCGCAGGATAATCGCCGCCGTGTCTTCGGGCGCGAACCCGCGCACCGCATTGCTGGGCATGGCATGGACCGAGGATACCTCGCCCACCAGATGGCGCAGCAGATCGATGTCGTGGCTGAGGTTGATGAAAATCGGCCCGCCGCCCGGTTCACGCCGCCAGGCCGTCTCAAAGTAATCGTCCGGCTTGCACAGCCAGGCGGTGCCCTGAACGGCCGTGATCCGGCCAAGCTGACCATCGTCGATCAATTCTCTGGCGCGACGGATCAGCGGATTGTGGCGGCGATGATGCCCCGTCAGCAGAGGCACCCCCGCTGCGTGCCCGGCGGCGACGATCGCCTCGGCATCAGCAACGGTTGTTGCCAGCGGTTTTTCGATCAGCGCCGGAATTCCGGCCGCGATGCAGCTTTGCGCGCCGCCAAGGTGCATCTGATTGGGCGTGGCAAGGATCACGCCATCGGGCCTCTCAGCCGCGATCAGCGCGTCGAGCGTTGCATGATGATTAACCGCATAGCGTGCCGCCAGTTCCGCACCCGCCGGTGCCGGATCGGCGACAGCACACAGGGCGACCCCCCGGGCGACAGCCAACGCATCAGCATGGCGCCGACCGATCAGACCGGCCCCGGCAACGGCAATGCGCAGCGTCATGCCGCCAGCAATGCCGCCATGCGCCGCAGGGCAAACAGATATCCGTCAGTTCCAAACCCGGCGATCACCCCGTTCGCCCGGGCCGACACGTAGGAGTGATGGCGAAACGCCTCCCGCGCGTGGATGTTCGAGATATGGACCTCCAGCACCGGGCCGTCGAAGGCCGACAAGGCATCAAACAGCGCAACCGAGGTATGGCTGTACCCCGCCGGGTTGATGATAATCCCGGCCGAGGTTTCGCGCGCGCCGTGGATCGCGTCGATCAGCGCGCCTTCGTGGTTGGACTGGAACGCCTCAGTCGCAAGGCCCAGATCTTTGGCCAGCGCAGCGCATTGCGCCTCAACCTCGGCCAGGGTCGTGGTCCCGTATTTCTGGGGCTCGCGCTGACCCAGAAGGTTCAGGTTCGGCCCGTTCAGGATCGTGATCGTCTTTGCCATGGTTCCCATGTCCTTCGCATCGCTGGTCAGGCGCATAGCACCGGCGGGGGCGTGTCAACAAGTTCCCAGGTTTGCCCGCATTCAAACAACGCCGCGCGCAGCGCTATTCCTGCACCAGAGAGCTTTCCCAGCTGCGCAGAAAATTCTGCCGCTTCAGCTGATCCAGAAACACCAGCAATCCGGGACCAAAGCGGATCGGGCGCAGCGACGGGGTTTCCTGCAAGGCCGCGCTGTCAATCCCCGGCAGACCTGAAGCCGTGACCAGATCGGCGCGCCGGTTCAGCCCGCTCAGGAAATCAATCATGGCGCGCGCATCCTCGACATTGTCGGCATTGGCGGGGATCAGGCTGGTGCGCAGCATGACATTCACGAAATCCGACAGCCGCACGATGCGAAACCCCTGCGTCGTCTGTAATTGCGAGGCCGCATAGCTGCCCAGCACATTGTAGGCCAGCGCCAGCTCGCCGCTGGCGACATCGCGGATCATATCGCCTGAACAGCAATACAGCTTGGCATCCAGCCGCCCCATCACCTCCATCAACCGCCAGAAGGCTTCGGAGTTGCGGCTGTCCTGGGTCGCAACCAGATACCCAAAGCCCGAGGTGCGCACGTCGTAGGTGCCGATGCGCCCCTGAAACCGGTCCGGGTTTTCGCGCAGCAGAGTGATCAACTCATCCCGGTTTCGCGGGGCCTCTCCGGGGGCGAAAAAAGCGTCTGACACCACCAGCACGGCGGGTTCCTGGGTAAAGGCGAACAGGTGATCGCGCCAGATCGCCCAATCCGGCAGAACGCTGGCAGGCGCGGTATAGGCCTGCGCAAACCCATCGTTGACCAGCTTGGTCTGCAAATCCATGGCCGAGGATATCGCCAGATCAAACTGTGCCCCCTCATCATGGATTGCGCGCATCAGATCGGTTGTGCCGGTGACGGTGTAATCTACCGCAATGCCGGGATTATCCGCCTGAAACGCCAGGATGATCGGGGTGAACACGTCCAGATCGGCGGTTGAAATAACCTTGAGGACCGACCGCTGTGGGCTGGCCTCGAACAGGCGGCGATCCTCGACCTCGAAGGCCAATGCGGCGCTGGCCAGAAATAAGCCTGCGATCAGCGTGGCAAGATGAGCGAGACGCATGCGCCAACTCCTTCGTCATTCGGGGCGATGGTCAGTCTGCCGCCATGGGCGCGGGCGACCTCATCCGCGATGGTCAGGCCGAGGCCCGAGCCCACCACGTCGCCGACGTTTGAGCCACGGCTGAACCGGGTCGTCAGGGCGTCGACGTCGATCCCGTCCAGCCCGCGCCCCTGATCGCTGATCGACAGGTCGAGCGTGTCTGTAACCGCGACGCTGGCGGTGATCGTACTGTCGTCGGGCGAGTATTTGATGGCATTGTCCAGGATGTTTTGCAGCGCCGCCTGCAACAGGATCCCGTCGCCCTTGAAGACCACAGGCGCGGCGGGCAGGTCGCGGCGGATTGCGATATCCTTCAGATCCGCAGTCGGTGCCAGCCGGTCGCAGACCTCGCCCATCAGTGCGGCCAGATCCAGATCGTCCTGCGCCAGTGCGTCGGCGCGAAAGGTGACCATGGCATGATCCAGCATCTGCCCGGCGGACCGGCTGCTTTCGTCGATGGCGCGGATCATTTCGCGCACCGCTTGTTTGTGTTCCGGCTTCTTCAGCTTGCGATGGGTCAATTCGGCCTGTGCGCGCACCGTGGCCAGCGGCGTGCGGACCCGGTGCGCGGCCTCGGCAATGAAATCCTCGGTCCGGCTGAGCGACGCGCTAAGCCGCGCCATGAAGGAATTCAGCGCCTCGACCAGCGGCGCAAGCTCCTCTGGCGGGTCCGAGGGGACGGCGCGCAAATCCTGCGGGCCGCGCCGCGCCACCGAATCCGTCATCCGCACAATAGGCCGCAGCGCCAGATGCGACGCCCAGAGGCTGAGCAGGGTCGCGGCAAGGAAAAACCCGATGCCGACGCCCGTCGCCGTGGTGGTGATCCGCCGCGAAATCGCCGCCAGCCCCAGCCGGGTCTGCGCAACCGAAACCACAACCGCCTGACTGTCCGTTGCCGGTCCGACCGCACGCACGACCGAGGCGGCTCGCACCTCATCCCCGCGATAGGTCAGGGTTGAAAACGCCGGGCGGCCCAGCGCCGGGGCCGGGTCGGCCAGCGGCAAATCGGAATACCCCGTCAGCGTCTTTCCGGCAGAGACCACGCGGTAAAAAACCCGGTCATCGCTGATCGTACCCAGCATCGACAGTGCCGAATACGGCAGATCCAGCGTCACCTGCCCATCTTCACTGCGCAGGCTGTCGGCAATCGCGGTGGCCGAGGCAAGCAGGATGTCATCCTGCGTCCCTTCAGCCGCCCGTTCGGCGACCCCGCGCACCACCAGAAAAAACGCCAGCGACAACAGGGCCGCGACCCCGACCAGTTGCAGGAACAACCGCCCTCGTATCGAATTACGCGGATTCACACCGCAACCATCCGATAGCCCAACCCGCGCACCGTTTCGATCCGCGCGCCTGACCCTTCAAGGCGCTTACGCAGTCGCGCGACATAGACCTCGATCGCGTTCTCGGACACCTCGTCCGAGAAGGAAAACAACCGGTCCATCAGGTGCGATTTCGCGAACACCTGCCCCGGCGCATTGAAGAAAACCTCGAGCAATCGCAGCTCGCGGTTGCGCAGATCAATGGTCTGATCGGCAAATTTCAATTCGGCAGTGGTCGAATCAAGGCTTGCCCCGGCAAAGCTTTTCCGGTTGTCTGCGGCCCCGCCCTGACGGCGCAAAACGGCGCGGCAGCGGGCCTCCAACTCGGCAAAGTCGAAGGGTTTGGTGATGTAATCATCCGCCCCAAGGTCCAGCAAGCTGATGCGATCCGACACCGCAGACCGCGCCGTGGTGACGATCACGGGCGTGCGTTTTTCACGCTGTCGCTGCTGTTGCAGAAAGGCACGACCGTCCCCGTCTGGCAGCATAATATCCAGCAAAATCAAGTCGTAGTCCGCGACCGAGATAAAATTCTCGGCCACTTCCAGCCGGTCTGCGTGATCCACCGCATGACCGTCCAGCTGCAAATGCTCGACGATGGCGCGCGCCAGTTTGGCGTTATCTTCGATCAACAAGAACCGCATCGGTTGCCTTTTTTGTGCCTTGACAGGTTGGTGTCAGGTTCGCGCGTTTGTCTGCCACATGGGCAGGCTTCTGCTCATGAGTCAATTTGGGAGGAAACAATGACAAAACGTCTGTTCAAGGCGCTGGTCGCATCGGCGGCCCTGACCGTCGGCGCAACTGGCATCGCGTCCGCGGCCGAATGTATCGCACCGGCCAACCCCGGCGGCGGCTGGGATTTCACCTGCCGTCAGATCGGCAAGATCATGCATGACATCGGCGCCGTTGACGCACCGATCCAGGTCACCAACATGCCGGGTGCCGGTGGGGGCCTGGCCTATAACACCGTGGTGAATGAGCGTGGCGACGATGCCGATCTGATCGTCGCAGCCTCATCCGCAACGACCACCCGTCTGGCGCAGAACGCCTATGCGGGCCGCACCGCTGACGAAGTGCGCTTTGTCGGTGCGATCGGTGCTGACCCCGGCATCATCGCCGTGGCTGCTGACAGCGAATACCGGTCGCTGAACGATCTGGTTGAGGCGATCCTTGCCGATCCCGGTTCAGTTGCCTTCGCAGGTGGCTCGGCCGTTGGTGGCTTTGACCACCTCAAGCCGCTGATGATCCTGAAAGAGGCCGGATTTACCGACATCACGTCGGTCAAATACATCGGCGTTGACGGTGGCGCGGATGCGATCACCCAGACGGTCGGCGGCTTCACCCAGGCGATGACCGGCGACATGTCCGAAGTTGTCAGCTTCCTGGCCAATGGCGACATCCGCGTCATCGCGGTGTTGACGGACGAGCGTGTGCCGGGCTTTGACGACATCCCGACCGCCAAGGAACAGGGCTATGACGTTGTGGCCGTGAACTGGCGCGGTCTGTACGTCCCCAAGGGCGTCAGCGATGACACCTTCAACAGCTGGGCAGACAAGCTGCAGATGGTTGCCGACAGCCCCGAATGGGCCGAGGCGATGGCCGCAAACGGTCTGGCCCCGTTCACCAAAGTCGGTGGCGATTTCCAGAGCTATGTTGATGGTCTGGTTGCCGACATTGCAAGCATGTCGGCAGAGCTTGGGGTCACCCAGTAATGGCCTCGGACCGGATATTTGGTCTGGTCGCTTTGATCACGGCGGTCGCGTATCTCGCGGCCGCCACCCAGATCCAGACAAACCTGTTTTCGGGCGAATATCTGCCCAAACTGTTCCCGATGCTGATCGGCAGCGTCGCTGCCATCTGCGCCCTGTTCATGATGTTCCGTCCTGACCCAGAACCGGACTGGCCTGCGGCCGGATCATGGATCAACATGGGGTTGGCCGTGATCGTTCTGGCGATCTATGCCGTCATGCTCAAGCCGCTGGGCTTCATCCTGCCCACGGCGATTGCTGCTGGCATCCTGAGCTATCAGATCTCGCCCCGCCCCGGACCTGCGGCGATTGCAGGCATCGGATTGTCGCTGGGGCTGTTTGTTCTGTTCAAATTCGGTCTGAAGCTGGGCAATATCGTCGCTTACCGCATTCCCACGCCCGCCCAACTGGGTGACGCGTTCCTGCAACTGATTCCCTTCGTAGGTGGGCACTGAGCCATGGATATCCTGTCAAACCTGGCCCTGGGCTTCAGCGTCGCCCTGTCGCCTTACACGCTGTTCCTGGCCGTCTGTGGCTGCTTTCTGGGCACAATCATCGGCGCGCTTCCGGGCCTTGGCCCGTCCAATGGCGTCGCGATCCTGATCCCGATTACCTTCACGCTTGGTTTGGACGCGACCAGCGCGCTGGTGCTGATGACGGCCGTTTACTACGGCGCGATGTATGGCGGGCGCATCAGCTCGATCCTGCTGAACATTCCGGGCGACGAACCGGCGCTTATGACGACGCTCGACGGGTATCCCATGGCCAAGGCGGGTCGCGCAGGCGATGCGCTGGTGCTGTCGGGCGTGGCGTCCTTCGTCGGCGCGTTCCTGGCCACAATCGGTCTGATGCTGCTGGCCCCATCGCTGGCCCGCGTTGCCTTCCTGTTCGGCCCGGCAGAGTATTTCGCGCTTTACATGCTGGCGTTCTGCACGCTGGGCGGAATGGCGTCGAACAACCAGGCAAAATCTGCAATGGCGGCCTGTATCGGGCTGGGGATTGCGATGATCGGGGTGGATTCCTCGTCCGGCCTGCCGCGCCTGACCGGCGGCAACCTGCACCTTTATGACGGCGTCGACTTCCTTGTCGCCATCGTCGGATTGTTCGCCATTGCCGAGGTCTTCTTCTTCATCGAAAGCCACGGCAAGGAAAGTTCGATCGGGGTGAAGCTCGACAAGGTGACGATCCCGTGGCGCGACATCTGGTCGACCCGCTGGACGATGCTTCGCACCTCGGTCGTCGGCTTCGTGGCCGGTATTCTGCCGGGGGCAGGGGCATCGCTGGGGTCGTTCATGGCCTATATGACCGAAAAATCCATTGCCGGGCCCAAGGGCGGTTTCGGCACCGGCGTGCCCAAGGGCATCGCCGCGCCCGAGGCGGGCAACAACGCCGCCGCCGGTGGCGCGCTGGTGCCGATGCTGACGCTGGGCGTGCCGGGTTCGGGGACGACCGCGGTGCTGCTGGCGCTGCTGGTGACGTTGAACATCACGCCCGGCCCGACCCTGTTCACCGAACGGCCCGAGGTGATCTGGGGCCTGATCGCCTCACTCCTGATTGCCAACGTCGTATTGCTGTTGATGAACGTCCCGCTGGTGAAGATCTTCGTCAAAGTGCTAATGGTGCCCGCGTGGATCCTGCTGCCGGGCGTCACCATGATCTCGTTCGTCGGGATCTTCTCGCTCTCGGGCAGCTTCTTCGATTTGCTGATGATGATCGGCTTTGGCGTGCTGGGATATATCCTCAGGAAGCTGGACATCCCCACCGTGCCGGTGATCCTGGGCATTCTGCTTGGCGGGAATATGGAGGACGCGCTGCGCCGCGCCATGACCCTGTCGGACGGCGATGTCGCCTACCTCGTCTCCAGCCCCATCGCCATCGGCCTGTGGATCGCCGCGATTGCCGGGTTCGTCGCACCGATGTTCCTGCGCAATTTGCTGAAGAAGCCGCAGGCGGTCACTGACTGATGGTGAAGGTGCTGATCCCCTGCGGCGCGCTTGGCCTTGGGTATGACCGGGCCGCGCTGGCGCGGGGCGTGGCCGAAGGGCCGGATATCATCGCGATTGACGGCGGGTCCACCGACAGCGGCCCGCACTACCTCGGCACCGGCACGTCGAAATATTCCCGCCAGTCCACCAAGGCGCAATGGCGCGAACTGATCGAGGCGCAACAGGCCGCTGGCGTGCCGCTGGTGATTGGTACCGCAGGCACCTGCGGCGCGGATTCTGCGGTCGACTGGCTGGTCGACATCACCCAGGAAATCGCGGTCGAGGCTGGGTTGGCGCTGAAAATCGCCGTGCTGAAAAGTGGGCAAACGCCCGACGCCGTGGCCGAGGCGTTCGAAGCAGGCCAGATCACACCACTGGACGCAGCGCCGGACATCTCCGCAGAGGTGATCCGCGACTGCACCAATATCGTAGCCCTTGCCGGGGCGGAACAGGTGCAGGCCGCAATCGAAACCGGCGCGGATGTCATCATCGCCGGGCGCACCACCGACACCGCAATCATCGCCGCCCTGCCGCTGGCGCGGGGCTGCCACGCCGGTGCCGCCTGGCACGGGGCCAAGGTGGGCGAATGCGGCGCGATGGCGACGACGAATTATTCGACCGGCACGATCATGGCGGAATTTGATCAGGACGGCTTTACCATCACCCCGATGGGTGACGGCGTTCAGGCGACCCCGCGCACGGTGTCTGCCCATATGCTGTACGAAAACAGCGACCCCTATATCCTTTTCGAACCGGGCGGCTATCTTGACGTTCGGGGGGCCGAATATACCGCACTCGACGACAGGCGGGTGCAGGTGACGGGCAGCACCTGGCATGCCACGGACCGCTATACCGTCAAGCTGGAGGGCGCGCGCCGCGCCGGGTATCAGGTCGTCTCTCTCGTCACGGTGCGCGATCCGCATTACGTCAAGAACATCCACGACTGGTGCGCCGATATCACCGAAACATGCACGGCCAAGGCACGGCGCGAAACCAACGGAGACTTCACCATCGAACTGCGCGTGACCGGCGCCGATGCAACGCTTGGGCCGCTTGAAAACGCCGCGCAGACAGGCTCCGAAGTGGGCGTGACCGGGATCGTGACGGCCGAGAGTGAGGCACTGGCAATGGAGGTCGCGAAAATCCTCAACCCCTTCCTGCTGCACCACCCGCTGACCGAGACCGAGCCGATGCCGACTTTCGCCTTCCCCTTCTCACCCCCCGAAATGCCACGCGGCGCAATCCACGAGTTTTGCCTGCACCACGTGATGACCCTGTCCGACCCGATGCAGGCCTTCCGCCTGTCGGTGATCGAGGTTGGCGCGTGAAACTTGGCGAACTGGCCGACAAGGTGCGGTCAAAGAACGCCGGGCCTTTCTGGCTGACGCTCGATATCTTCTGCGCGGATGCGACCGTGTTTCAGCAGGTGTCACAGGGGTTGGAATCCGCTCGCGTCGCCCAACTGCTTGGCACCGACCCCGCAGTGATGAAACGCTTCGACATGCCCGAATTGAACGTGGTCAAATTCTCGATCCCGCGGCCCGCCCGGCAAGGTGCGGTGGATGACCGCGACATGCACGGCGCAAGCTTTGCAAACCTGCTGGCCGAGATGGAGGTCTGAGGCCGCACGAAAGCCCCGGACAGTTCAGCCCGCTTTCGTCGCGCAGGCCTCGGCGTAAGCCCCCTCAAAGATCATCACCCAGCCCTGACCATAACCGCCGTGAACGCCTTCGGCCCAGTCGCCCATGGCTTCCCAGTCGCTTTGCTTCAGGTCGACGCGGGTGCCGGTGTCGATGGACGTGAACGTCAGCTCCAACAGTGTCAGCCCCTCGCCATCGTAATTTGGCGCGGGGATGTTGAAGCGCATCGCCACGAAACCATAGGGGTCATAGGTTTCGATATGGCCCCAACTGGTTTCGGTATCGTCCGATCCGACCTCGGTGATCTGCCCACCCTCGCGCGCGTCAATCCGGATCGTCTTGGCAGGCGCGCCCTTCATCGCCGAAAGGGTGAATTTGCCCAGCGGCCACCAAGTGTGCATCTCCTCAACAAACACCGAAAAGGCGGTTTTCTGATCGCAGGGCACGTCAATGGATTTTTCGATGGGGGCAAGCATGGCGGTTCCTATCTGTGTTGATTTCGTTTGGAAATTTCGGCCCCGAAGGCGGCCAGCGTTCCGTCCCAGAACCCGTCGAGGTATCGGCGAAGCGCCTCCAACCCCTCTGGTCGGACGGCATAGATCCGGTGGCTGCCCTTCGGGGTTGCCTGCACCAGCCTGGCGTCATGCAGGACTTTCAGATGTTGCGAGACCGCCGGTCGGCTGACCGGTTGGGATTTCGCCAGATCGGTCACCGTACACGGGTGGCGGCGCAGTGATTCAAAGATTGCGCGGCGCGTTGGATCGGCCAGGGCGTGGAGGGCAGCCTCGTAAGTCATCACTTACGTGTAAGCGGTGACTTACACCTAGTCAAGCGCTGGAGTCACCCGCCCCGGTGCTTGAAACTGTCACGGCGGAAGGAATACAGCGCAGCGGGGTCCACCGCGACATCCACCACCGCAGGCCAACGCCGCCTCGACGGCGCCGGCCACATCGCCCAGCTTGTCGGCGGGAAAGCCCGCAGCGCCATAAAGCTCCGCCAATTTGTCGAACGGCGGGCTAGAGACATCCGCCCCGATATAGCGCCCGTTGAAGAAATCGCGCTGATAGGCTTTCTAGGCCCCCCAGCACTGGTTGTTCATCACCACGGTCACGGTGTTGATTCCGTGATCCACCGCTGTGCTCAACTCACTCACCGTCATCCCGAATCCACCATCGCCCATCAGGGACACCACGGGCCGCTCAGGCTGCGCCAGTTTCACGCCCAGCCCACAGGCGAAAGAGAACCCGACCAGGCCGAAATCCAGCGGCGTGAACAGGCTGCCGGGGCAGTGATAGTTCAGCGCGTCGGTCGCCTGTAAACACAGCGTGCCCGCGTCCATCGTGATCGCCGCATCCTCGGGCAGCACCCCGCGCAATGCCTTGAACAGGCCCGAGGGTTGCGTCGGATCGCTCTCCTCCGCATCCGCATCCCGCTTGGCCAGAAACGCCGCCCGATCTGCCTTGAATCCGGCCGTCCAACCGTCGGCCAGCGCGCGGTCCTTGATGCGACCCACAGCCTCGGTCAATTGACCCGCTGCAGTCGGCGCATCGGCCCAGATACCGATCTCAACCGGGAAGAACCGCCCGATGGCGGTCGGTTCCAGTTCCACCTGAATGATCGCCGCATCGCGGTTGATGTTGTCGTATGTATAGAAGGTCGAATTGAAGCCCAGCCGCGTCCCCAGCGCCAGAATGACGTCCGCCTCCAACACCAGTCGAGAGGCGACTGCATTCCCCCGCGGCCCCATCTGCCCGGCGTTCAGCGGATGCCCGAAGGGCACCGCATCGCCGTGACCGGGCGAGGTCACGATGGGGCAATTCAACGCCTCGGCCAGCGCCAGCGCCGCCGCATCGCCGCGCGTGTTCTTGATCCCGCCACCTGCGATGATGACCGGGCGCGCAGCCCCGGCCAGCATCTTCGCCGCCGCCTTGATCTGGTCCGCCTGACCGGCGGGTGCCGACTGGGCGCGATAGGCATCAGGCGTCTGCATCGGGGCAAACTCAGCCCGCGCGGCCAGAACGTCGCGCGGCAGGTTCAATTGCACCGGCCCGCGCCGCGGCGTCATCGCGGTGCGAAACGCCTCTCGCACCAATTCCGGCACCCGGTCGGTGCTGGGGGCGGTCCATGTCTTCTTGGTGACCGGGGTGAACAGCGCCTGCTGATCGACCTCCTGAAACGCATCGCGATAGACATGGCCCGACGACAGCGCCCCGGCGATGCTGACGACCGGCGAAAACGCCGCCATCGCCTGCGCCAGACCAGTGACTAGGTTCGTCGCCCCCGGTCCGTTCTGCCCGGCCAGCACCACGCCCGCCTGCCCGCTGGCGCGCGCGAACCCGTCGGCCATATGCGTGCCGGTGCGTTCGTCATGCACGCCGATCAGCTGGATATCACCCGCATCATATAGCGCGTCGAACATCTCCATCGTGGCCGAGCCGATCAGGCCGAACACATGGCTGGTCTTCTCGGCCCTCAGCGCCTCAACAGCGGCTTGTCCGCCCGACATCGGCATCATTTCAGCGTCCTTTCAAGAAATTCGAGGGTTGGGGCGGTGAAGGCGCGCGGCGCTTCCATCAGCCCCAGATGTTGCAGGGCGGGCACGATGGCAAGCGCGGCCCCCGGGATTTCGGCGGCGATCTGGCGCGCCATCGCGGGGGTTGAGCCGCTGTCGTTTTCACAGGTCACCACCAGCGTCGGCGCAGTGATTGCCGGGTCGGGCGCGATCAGCTCGCGCACCCCATTGGCCAGCACCCAGGCGGCCTGAGCGTAGCTTTCAGGATCAACCTGCGCGCGCCAGTCGCGGACCAGTTGCGGGGCGGCCGCGCCCGAGGCCAGAAACCCAGGCGTGAACCACCGCTTCAGCGCTTCGTCAAAGGTCGCAAACGCCCCCTGATCGCGCACCGTCGCGGCGCGATCCTCGACCGCCTTCTGCCCCTCGGCCCCACGGTCGTGCGGCGAATTCAGGATCACCAGCGCAGTCAGCCGATCCCGGTGATCCAGCGCGAACCGCCGGTTGATCATCCCGCCGATGGAAAACCCGACGACCGCCGCGCGATCCGCGCCAACATGATCCAGCAACCCGGCCAGCTGATCGGAATAGACCGTCAGCGAGGCATCCCCCGGCACCGGCGCAGACGCGCCATGCCCGTACAGATCGTAATTCAGCACGCGGTAATGCGCCGCAAACTCTGGCAGCAACCCGGCCCAGACATCCCGGCACAGCCCCAGCCCGTGGATCAACGCCACAAGTGGCGCGCCTTCCGGCCCGCTCAACTCATAAGCCGTGCCGTCTGGTGCGACCTCAGACACCCGCCGGGTTGTCCACGTCATGCCCCATCTCGCGCAGATCCTCATACCGGTCGCCAATCCGGTGATGCGGGTGACCACCGATGGAGGCCCCCAGCGCGATCACAATCTCATCCGGTCCCGGCGCGTCGGGCACATTCAGGTGGATCGTCTGGTAGTGGCTGCGCCGCCCCGCGTCATGCTTGTCCATCAGCGGGATCATGATCGGTTGCCCGGCGACGCCCTTGCAGTTGGTGAACGCCAGATAGGTCTTGGCCCCGACCGCATCACGGTACTGATTGCCGAACCACAGCGTATGGGTCAGCGCCTGCGCATGCTCAATCTCACCCCCCATCCCGACAACACTGGCCTTGCCATAACCTTCCAGGGCATCGCCGGTCACGTCGAGGATCATGCCGGTCAGCAGCTTGCCAACTTCGGGGCCGACATCACGAATTTCCGGGCGCAGGTCCTCTACGAACCCCCTCCCGTGCCAGGGGTTTTTGATGATCGCCAGTGCGGCGATCAGCTTGGTCGGCACCGGCACCGGGCGGCCACCTTCGATCTGCGTGGTTTGAATCTGCAACAGGGTGCGGCGAATTTCTGCGGGCATCAGGCGAACTCCGGCATGACGTTATTGATGAACAGCTCAAGGCTGCGTTTTTGCTCGGCCATGCCGAGGCCCATCGAGGCGTAATAGATGAACGCATCCACACCCAACGCTTCGTATTTACGCAACTTTTCGACAACCGTTTCGGGCGACCCGAAGACCAGGTTTTCTTCCAGCATCGCCGGATCGACCCGGACGTTGCCCTCCAATTCCTCAAGCGGCACCCGGTCGGGGAAGCCGTTCACCACGTCACCCTTCTTCATCATCAGATTGCCGAACATGCCCAGCACATTGCGGATCGCGTGCATGGTGGCTTCGCGGTCCGCCTCGGTCGCGTAAACGCTGGTGTGGCGCATCATCGCGAAACGCCCGTTCCAGGTGCCGCCCGCCTTGGCGATCGCCTCGTCCAGTTGGGTGCGATATTTCTCAGCCTCCGAAAACGGCATCGTCAGTGGCCAGCTCATCACGTTGCAGTCGTTGGCCACGGCATGGTCGAAGGTGACGGGCGATCGCGCGGCGACCCAGACCGGCACGTCATCCTGCACCGGTTTCGGGCAGGAGGTCGCCTTGGGGAACGACCAGAATTCTCCGTCGTGCTCCACGTCGCCCTGCCACAGTTTGCGCACCAGCGGCAGCATCTCCTGCATGTATTTGTAGCTGTCCTTCTGGTCGAGCCCAGGGCGCATCCGGTCGAACTCTCGCTGATACGCGCCCGAGCCGAGGCCGAATTCAAGCCGCCCATCCGATAGCAGATCGACCAGCGCCGCCTCTCCGGCGATGTTGATCGGGTGCCAATAGGCTGCGTTGGCAACACCGCAGCCCAGGCGGATAGTCTCGGTGATGCCGGCCCACCAGGTCATGATCTGGAACGGATTGGGCGCGATGGTCATTTCCAGCGCGTGGTGCTCGGCGGCCCAGGCAACCTCGAACCCGGCCTGATCGGCCATTCGGATCATGTCTTCGGTATGCGCGCGCACCGCGGCCATATCGGCGCTTGCGTCCATGCGTTCAAGATTGATGGCGATGTGGAATTTCATGGAGCTCACCTCGGCTGGAAGGGATTGGCAATGGGATCGTCGGACAGGTTCATCCAGACGGTTTTGGGGCGCGTGTAGTCATAGATCGCCTGGAACCCGCTTTCGCGGCCATAACCGCTGGTCTTCATGCCGCCAAATTCGGCAATCGGGCTGATCGCGCGATAGGTGTTCACCCAGACGATCCCGGCTTTGACCCGTTTGGCCATGCGCAGGCTGCGCGCGGAATCCCGAGTGAATATCCCCGCCGCCAACCCGTGCTTGGTATCATTGGCCAGTGCCACAACGTCGTCTTCCGTGCGGAACCGCTGGACAGACAAGACCGGGCCGAACAGCTCGGTATCGACGATAGTCAAGTCCTGACGCGGGCAGTCGATTATCGTGGGCTGAAAATACAGACCTTCCAGCCCCTCTGGCCGGGCCCCACCGGTCAGCACGGTGCCGCCTTCCTCAACCGCCAGCGCCACCTGCGCTTCGATGTGATCCAGCTGCCCTTGTGTACACAGCGGCCCCATCTCTGTCGCCTCGGCCTGCGGGTCGCCGATCGTGATCCCTTCAGCAATCTTCACCATCCGGGCCAGGAAATCGTCGGCGATATCTTCGTGCAGATACAGCCGCGACCCCGCGACACAGCTTTGCCCCGTCGCCGCAAATATCCCTGCGACCGAGCCGTTGACGGCGCTTTCGATATTCGCGTCATCAAACACGATGAAGGGGGATTTCCCGCCCAGTTCCAGCGATAACTCGGCAAAATTCTCGGCCGTGTTGCGGATGACATGCGCGGCCGAGGCCGGGCCGCCGGTAAACGACACGCGGGCCACCAGCGGGTGCGAGGTCAGCGCCCGCCCGCAGGGTTCCCCGTGGCCGGTGACGATGCTGACGACGCCGTCCGGGATACCCGCCTTGGCGATCAGACGCCCGAATTCCAGAAGTGGCGCGGGGCCGTGTTCGCTTGCCTTCAGCACGATGGTATTGCCCGCCGCCAGCGCCGGGCCGATCTTCACCGCACTCAGGAAAAGCTGCGAATTCCACGGCACCACGGCTGCGATCACGCCCAGGGGTTCGCGATCCGTGAAGACAAACATATCGGGCTTGTCGATCGGCAGAGTCTCTCCCGAAATCTTGTCGGCAGCCCCGGCATAGAAATGCAGGAATTCGGCGATGTACTTCGCCTGCCAGGCGGTTTCCTTGAACATCTTGCCGGTGTCGCGGGTTTCGATCCGCCCCAGGCTTTCCGAGTTCTCGGCCAGCAGGTCGCCCAGACGGCGCAGGCATTTGCCACGCTCGGTCGGGGTCATCGCGCCCCATGGCCCGGTCAGGGCCGCATCAGCGGCGCGCACCGCCCGGTCGATGTCATCCGCCGTCGCCTCGGGGACCGTCGCCCAAACCTTGCCGCTTGCGGGATCGAAACTGTCAAACGTGCCGCCATCACTGGCCGCCACCCAATCGCCCCCGATCAGCATTTTCAGATTCTGCACGTCGCTCATGAAAGACTCCTTCCCGGTGATGAATAGCTCAAATTTACGCTTTCTAAAATCAAAACTTTCTGCATAATAAATTCGAATAACACGAATTGAGTTGCATATGAATCTGCCTGCCCTGCGCACCTTCCTTGCCATCGTCGAAACCGGCAGCCTTGTGCGTGCCTCGGTGCAACTGGGCGTGACGCAATCGACGGTCACCGCCCGCCTGAAATCGCTGGAGGAGGAGTTAGGCCAGACCCTGATCATCCGCCAGAAATCCGGCGCCACCCTGACCGCTGCGGGCGCGTGCCTGCGCCGCTATGCGGAAACCATTGCCGGGCTATGGCACCAGGCGCGTCAGGAAACGGCCCTGCCCGACGGGGCCAGCGGGCTGTGCAACATCGCCTGTCACCCGGACCTCTGGCCTGAACTGGGCCAACGCCTGTTCGCGGCCATCCGCGCCGCCGAACCCGATCTGGCGCTGTCGGTCTGGCACGGCGGTCAGGGGGATCTGGCCGACTGGCAGGCGCGCGGGTTGACCGATATCTCGCTGACCTACTGGCCGCTCAGCCAGGGTGGCCAGACCATCCGCCCGCTGATCACTGACCGGCTGATCCTTGTCTCGACCCGCCCAGACAGCCCCGTCACCTTTGACCCGGCTTATGTTTTTGTCGAAGCTGGCGACGACTTTGGCCGCCAGCACGCCGCCGCCTATGCCGATGCCGGAACTGCGCGGCTGAATTTCGGCACCGCCGCGCTGGGGTTGGAACATTTGCTGGCCGAAGGTGGCGCCGCCTATCTGCCCGCCCGCATCGCCGCCCCGCATCTGGCCACCGGGCGCCTGTTCGCACTGCCGAATGCACCCGAATTCACCCGCCCCTCGGTCCTTGTTCTGAATGCGGCGGCTGCGGCCCAATGGCGCTGGCTGGACCCGGTTCTGGCCGCGATCATTGATGGCTGAGCGTGCAGAGCACATGAAGGCCGCGGTCACCCCGGCGGCCAGCGTTACCGGCGCCTCCGCAATGCGGTCCAAATCACACTCTACCCTTGACTTGTCGCCGCGCTGCCGCGATATGCCCCCCAACGACCTGTCAGTCTGCCGCGTGAGCAGAGGCTAATCAGCCACCCGACCGGTCAGGATAGTTTCCCAAGATCACGCATGGGGGCCAGCGCCAAAGCGGCCATCGGGCAATTCCGCCCGACCGTCAGCCCTTGGCGAGAACCCGAACGCACCCGGCGGCGCAATTCTGCGCGGCCGAGACGAATTATTTGTGCAGGTCTAACGCGACCTGCGAGAGAGAGATACAATGGACTTTGACATGTTGGGCCTAAAGCGTTTCGACATTAACCTGAGACATATCCGGCGGCCTTAAAGTAGTTCCAGCATTCTACTGGGTCGTAGAGATCGCAGATTGCTCCGATTGCTTCGAAGACCTGGGTAAAGGACCTGGCCCCGATCCGTCGCAAATGGGCTTTCAGTTTAGAGAAGGCCTGCTCGATGGGATTCAGGTCGGGCGAGTACGGTGGCAGGTAAAGGAACCAGCAGCCGTGATTGCGTAAAGCCTGCGTCGCCTCCTTATTCCGGTGGGTTGCCAGGTTGTCGAGAATGACGACAGTGCCGGGGTTGATCTCGGGGACCAGCACTTCGCGGATGTAGGCCGCGAAGGCGGGGCCATCTATCGCTCCCTTGATGACCCAAGGTGCGATCAGCGCGCCTTGGGTCAGGCCCGCGATCAAGGTTTGGGTTCCCCAGCTTCCGAAGGGCGCATCCATCGTCAGGCGCTTACCGCGCTTGGCTCTGCCGCGTAGGCGCGTGAGGTTTGTCTTCACTGCGGTTTCGTCAATAAAGACAACGCGCTCAGGAAAGGTCGCAATGGCTGGCGAGCGGTATCTGAACCAGTCGGCCCGTTGCTGCCTTACCTTGGCGCGGCGGCGCTCGGTTGCGACCAGCGACTTTTTTTGTACGTGAAGCCGAGCCGGGACAGAAGGTTGGCGATGGAGGAGTGATGCACCCGCACACCCTCTGCATCGGCCAGCGCATTACGCAACTCAAAGAGCGTGATGTCAGGGTCTTGTGCGATCAACTCCTCAAAGAATTCCCGATGCGGAGCCAGCTTTCCCTTGCCGCGCGGCGGTCCCTGCCGGGCAGGTTCCGCATGACCCTTCATCCTCACCTGACGCGCCCACCGCGCGCCTGTGGCAGGCGACAGCTTCAACCGCAACGCCGCCGCGCGCCCGCTCAACCCTTCTTCAATGTATCTCTGAAACCGTATCCGAAGCGCAGATGGCAAAGGTGCTGACATGATCCATCCTCCCAAACAGGATGAATCACAGATCAGGTCTCAAGGGAATCCCTCGCGATTCAGGTTCAAGCCGAAACGCTTTAGCGCCCCGCCTTGTGGCGAAACTCGCCGAACAGGGAATAACCGATCCGACCCCGATCCAGACGCAGGCGATTCCGCATGCGATGAACGGACGCGACGTGATGGGCATCGCCCAGACCGGAACCGGCAAGACCGCCGCCTTCGGTCTGCCGCTGATCCACGCACTGACCAAGGCGGGGGTGAAACCCGCGCCGAAAACCGCCGCCGGGCTGATCCTGGCGCCGACCCGCGAACTGGCCAAGCAGATCGCGGACAACCTGGCCGCCTATACCCGTGACAGCCACCTGCGGGTGACGCTGGTTGTGGGCGGCGTGTCGATCAACGCGCAGGTCAATCGCCTGCAACGCGGCACCGACCTGCTGGTCGCCACGCCGGGACGTCTGATCGACCTGGTCGATCGCAAGGCCGTGTTCCTGGACCAGACCCGCTTTCTGGTCCTGGACGAGGCGGATCACGTGCTGGACCTTGGCTTTATCCACGCCCTGCGCCGGATCGCGCCGCTGCTTGCGGACGAGCGTCAGACAATGATGTTTTCGGCCACGATGCCCAAGGCAATGGCGGAACTGTCGAACGCCTATCTGAAGAACCCCGTCCGGGTCGAGGTTGCGCCCCAGGGCAAGGCCGCCGACAAGGTCGAACAATCCGTTCATTTCGTCGATCAGGCGGGCAAGGTTGCCAAGCTGATCGAGCATCTGGACCAACACCGTGAAGAGACGGCTCTGGTCTTCGCGCGCACCAAACATGGCGCGGAAAAGCTGATGAAAAAACTGGTGAGCGCCGGTTTCGCGGCCAGCTCGATCCACGGCAACAAAAGCCAGGGTCAGCGCGACCGCGCCATCCGAGAGTTGAAGTCGGGCGAGATCCGCGTGCTGGTTGCCACAGACGTGGCTGCGCGTGGCATCGACATTCCGGGGGTTGCCTTCGTCTATAACTATGACCTGCCGAACGTCGCCGAAAACTATGTCCACCGGATCGGGCGGACGGCGCGGGCCGGACGCTCGGGCCAGTCAGTGACCTTCTGTTCGCCCGATGAAATCTCCGAGCTGTTCCAGATCGAGAAGTTCATGAAAGCCGACATTCCCGTGGCCGGTGGTCAACGCTGGGCGCACGCGAAGAAACCGGCCAAGCCACAGCAACGCCGCCGCGCACGCGGGCGTCGGCCCCAAAATCGTCGCGCAGCCTGATATGAGACCGTGGCGGTGCCGGTTACGACCGGCACCCCACAGGGTTATTCGCTGGCAGCGGGCGCTTCGGCCGCGTCATCTGACGCGGCGGGCAGATCACTGGCGGCGCATTGATCATACTGGAATGCGAAGCCGTCCCAGACCATGATCAAACCGCCCTCGGCGGCTTTCATGAACATGGCGCGGGCTTCCCATTCGGTGCCCTCACCCTGGCATTTCATGTCGAAAAGCGTCGCCTCCATATCGACGACATTCACCGGCCTGGTCATGCGGCACATGCTTTCGACGCCGAAGAATTCGTTATTTTCGATTTTGATGGATCCACCGTCCTGGCCGATATCGGCACAGGCCGAAGCCGGTCCCTGGCGGTAGATGCCGTCGAACGAAATGCCCTGCGCCGCTACCGGCGCGGCCAGAACAAACGACACAAGGATACTCAGGCGGGATGCTGACAGACCAGACATTGACGAAACCTTTGCAAATACGATTCCAGCGGGCACCTATAGGGGTGCGCCGGAAACGGAAAGATGCGACTGTGCGGTCATCTTGCCGCACCAGCGGCTGAACGCCGAAGGCCGAGGCCGCCAGGTTTTACCCGGCTTTGCGCAGATCCGCGATCAAGGCGTTAATGTCGCCCTTGCGGCGATCCAGCATGGCGCCAATCTCGGTCCGTTCCGATTTCAGCAGGCTGACGCCTTCGATCAGCATATCGAAGAACTTCGATGACCGGCCCGACACAAGGAAGGTCACGTCGAAATTGGACCGGCCCTTCAGTTTGGCCACTGTCTTGACCTCAAAGAAGCTTTTGACCGGGCGCGACGATGTAATCTCGACCTGGCCACCGATGAAACTGCGGAACCGTTTGCCGTATTTGCGCGCCATATAGCCCGAGAACGCCTTGGAAAAACTGCTCAGCTGTCCCGAAGATGCACTGCGCGCATCGGCCCCCAGAACCGTCCGCGAAATGGTCGGCAGATCGGCGTAACGCCGGAACACCCGCTCAAACTTGGAGATTTTTGAGGATTCGGACCCACCGCCATTGGCGATGCGCGAAATCTCTCCCACCACTTTGGTGATCAGGCTTTCGGCCTGGCCAGTCGAACTGACCGCCCAGGCAGGGCCGTGTACAAGGGCCAGCGATGTTGAACTCAGCAGGCCAACAACGGCCGTACGACGCGTAATATTACTCTTGAGCATCCAGTCCCTCAAACGGGTCAATATAGAAATCCTCAAGATCGCCATCCGAAACCTGGAAGCGGCGGTTCTGAAGATAGATCGAGCGCAGCTGCGCATAGCTGTCTGCACTGTCATATAGGACCGAGTCGATCTCTTCGCCAAAGACATCGCGTTCACTGATCCGTGACAGAACACTGGCCGAGCGGCGCGTGGCACGTTCATCATTGGGCAGAATAGAGTTCACCGGATCGGTCAGAATATCAACGATCAGACCCGCGGTATCACGTTCGGTCGATGGCCCCAGGATCGGCAGTTCCTGATACGCGCCTTCCGGCACGCCCCAGACCGCCAGCGTCTGACCAAAGTCATTGCGGCGTTCTTCCAGACCCATCCAGCCAGCCGCATCAAACAGGCCGCCGATGCCGACGGTCGTGTTGATGACAAAGCGGAAGAAGTTGTGCGTACCGGTATCCAGATCGCCCTGCAGCACGTCATTCATGACAGACGCGGGCGTACCCAGATTGCTGGCAAAATTCCCGACCGAGCGCATCACAGGCTCGGGCACGACGGTGTTGATCGCCGTCGACGCCGGACGCACGATGGCGCGATCCAGGCCTTTGTTGAAGCTGTGAATGCTCCGGTTCGTGTCCTCATACGGGTCGTGAATATCCACGTCACCGCTGGGAACACTACAGGCGGACAGGCCAAGCGCGCCGACAATCGCCAGCACCGGAGCCATTCTGGAAAGAATTTTAGCCAAGAATCACAGCCTTGATATTAGAAGCAGCACCGGCACTGTCCGACACTTCCCCAAAGAATTCCAGCCATTAACGGCGCGTCACCCCGCACCTGTGGCCAATCAGTGACAACTGTTACGCACCGGCATGAACAGATCGCTGGAATCTTCCATAACCCGTTGTGATTGCGTGTGTATTTTAATTTCCCTGCGAGACCTCTATGCCGCTGCGCCAACAGGATTGACGACCCAAAAGATTAACAGTCGCGTCTGCCGGGTCCGATTGTCTCAAAGGCGGCCTCAGGCTGCGTCGTCGGGTGCGCCCGGCAGGCGTGCCGTGCCTTCAGCGCCCGAATTGGTCCTTTCGCCCGCAATCTGCCCGCGTTAGCGTTGCGCCAACTGGGATAGTCTTAAAGGTATCACAACGATGAACGGACGTATCGAAAAACGCTTGGCCGATCTGGGCGTGACCCTGCCGGATGCCCCGGCGCCTGCGGCAAATTACGTGCCCGCCGTGCGGACCGGGGACATGGTCTGGATTTCGGGCCAAATCTCGGCCAGCGACGGCAAACTGATCACCGGAAAGCTGGGTCGCAACATGGCGACCGAAGCCGGTGCCGCCGCCGCAAAAGTCTGCGCAATCAACCTGTTGGCCCAACTGCGCACCGCATGTGACGGCGATCTTGACCGGCTGGTCCGGGTGGTCAAGCTGACTGGCTTTGTCAACTCGGACGACGAATTTACCGAACAGCCGCAGGTCATCAACGGCGCATCCGACTTTCTGGTCGAAGCCCTGGGCGACGCCGGTCGTCACGCCCGCGCCGCCGTCGGGGTCGCGTCGCTGCCGCTTGGCGTCGCGGTCGAGATTGAAGGCGTGTTCCAGGTAAAATGACGGCCACATCACCGGCAAATCCAGCGGGCCTGCCCGATGGCTTCACCGATGCCGTGTTCGCGCATCGCGGATTGCACGGTGTTGCCGGGCCGGAAAACTCGCCCTCTGCATTCCGGGCCGCAATCGCGCGCGGCTATGGGATTGAACTGGATGTCCAGGCCAGTGCGGAAAACCGGGCGATGGTGTTTCACGATGATACTCTGGACCGGCTGACCGACCAGACCGGCCCGGTGCGCGCCCGCCAAACGGCCGAGCTTGGGGCCATCCGGCTCAGGCGCGGGTCCGACATGATCCCGACGCTTGATGCGGTGTTGCGAACGGTGGCCGGGCAAGTGCCGCTGCTGATCGAGATCAAGGATCAGGACGGCGCCATGGGAACGCAGAATATCGGGCCGCTGGAATACGCAGTGGCGCGGGCGCTGAAGTCCTACGCCGGGGATGTCGCGGTGATGTCGTTCAACCCCCATTCGGTTGCGGCCCTGCAAAAAGCCGCGCCAGAGCGTCCGCGCGGCCTGGTGACCTGTGACTGGTCCCGCGATGACTGGCCGAACGTTCCGGCGCCGCGCCGTGACCAATTGCGCCAGATCCCGGATTACGCGCCACTGGGGTGCAGCTTCATCAGCCACGATGCCAGCGATCTGCACCGCCCCCGCGTCGCTGAACTGCGCGGTCAGAGTGCTGCAATTCTGACCTGGACGATCCGCAGCCACGAAGCCGAACGCGCCGCCCGGCGGGTCGCGGATACGGTGACTTTCGAAGGGTATCTGCCGCTGGGCTGATCCGGCGCGCGCAGCGCACTATCCGGCCAGAACCGCGATCCACGCAACCGCTCCGGCGATGCTTGTCACGGCCACCGCTGCGCTGCTGGCATCCTTTGCCTTCTTGGCCAGCGGATGCTGATCGGTCGAGACATAGTCGATCGCCGTTTCCAACGCGGTGTTCATCAACTCGACCGCCAGAATCAGCAAACCCAGGCTCAAGATCAGCGCCCGTTCGCCGCCCAACAGATCCAGCCAGATCGCAAACCCTGCCGAGATCACATTGACCATAACCCATTGACGCAGGCTCTTTTCCGTCCGCCAGGTTGCGGCCCAGCCCTGCCAGGACCAGATCACCCGGTTAAGGAACCGCTGCCATTCGTCCCGGATCATCCCACGCCCCCAAATTTCGATAGCTGCCCCAATCTGCCCGCGCCCGAGGTGCGGCGTCAATCGGCCCTATCGCCCCTGGGCGGTGCGTTTGATCAACGCCACCCGGTCGCCGTTGGGCGGGTGCGTGCCAAGGAACCGGTTGCCGGGGTCAGCTATGCGCCCGAAATAGGCCGCACCCCGGACCGGATCAAACCCGGCCTGCAAGGCAATCCTTGTGCCAAGCTCATCCGCCTGCAACTCGAAACTCTTGGCGAACAGACGCGCGCCAATGCTGGCCCCGATGTTCTGCGCATCCTGTACCCCGGCATCACTGACCCCGGTGGCCGCCGCCAGCACGCCGGCCAGCAGCGCACTTGCCATCGCGGTCTGTTGCTGACGCGGAATATGGCCCAGGATATGATGCGCCGCCTCATGGCCCAGGATCAGCGCCAATTCATCCTGATTGCGCGCATCCGCGATCAAGGCGATGGTGAAGCCGATGATCGGACGGCCCCGGTCGTCCAGAGTCTGAAAGGCGTTCGGCGGCAACTCGACCCGGTCATCCACGACAATCTGGAAATCACAGTTCACACCGCGCGTCTCTGCCCGGCAGGTCCGCTCGGCCACAGGTTCCAGCCGCTTGGCAACGGTGACGAAATTGTTCACCGCGGTGCGCGCATCGGCGCGCGGCCCGGCGTCCGGCAACGCCGGGCAGCCCCGTCACCGGTTCACAAGCCGCCAGATATCCCGCGACAAGCGCCCAGGCAACACCGTGGAAAACAGATTTTACCATGTCACACCACCTCATGCCCGGCAAAATAGCCGCCCCGCGCCCGAAGGCCAGCCCCGCACCCTTGCCAAGCGGCAATCCGCCCCCCAATCTGACGCAATGTTTACCATCGAACACACCTTTGACGCGACCGTCATCACCTTGGTCGACGACCCGGCACCACATCGCGAAGACGACGTGACCATCAACGCGTTTGAAGAGGTCGTGACGCTGGAGCAACTCAACACCACCACCGACAGGCTGCACCGGATCACGCTATCAATGGCGCAACTGCGCGACCTGTCGGCGGCACTGGACCTGCCCGAGGGCAGTTATCAACTGGCCCGCCACGGCGACCGGGATGACTGACCCCCCCCTGTCTTCTTGTCGAAAATATCCTCGGGGGGTGTCGGGGGCGACAGCCTTCGACTTCGGGGGGCAGACAGCCCCCCGCCACCGGCTGGGTCCGGCACTGACCTCCGGAAGATGCCATGACCACGGGGTTCTTCTGGGATGAACGCTGCCTGTGGCACTCCGGCGGCGATTACGCCTTCATGCTGCCGGTCGGCGGGCTGGTGCAGCCGATGGCAACCGGCGGCCTGCCGGAAAACCCCGAAACCAAGCGGCGGCTGGTGAACCTGATGCGGGTGACCGGGCTGCTGGATGCGCTTGACACGAAACCGGCAGCCCCCGCCACACCCGAGGACCTGCGCCGCGTGCACCCAGCGGACTACCTCGACCGATTTAAGGCCCAATCCGATGCGGGCGGAGGAGAGAATGGCCTGCGCACCCCCTTCGGGCGCGGTGGCTTTGAAACCGCGGCCCTGTCGGAAGGGCTGGCCAAGGCGGCCTTGTTCGCGGTGCTGCGCGCAGAACTGACCAACGCCTACGCCCTGTCGCGCCCACCCGGCCACCACTGCCTGCCGGATTTCCCCAACGGTTTCTGCCTGCTGGCCAATATCGCCATCGCGGTAGAAGCTGCGCTGGCCGAGGGGTTGGCCGGGCGCGTCGCGATCCTCGACTGGGACGTGCATCACGGCAACGGGACCGAGGCGATCTTTTATGACCGCCCGGATGTCCTGACAATCTCGCTCCATCAGGAGCGTAATTATCCGATGGATACCGGGGATTTTTCGGATCGTGGTCAGGGCAAAGGCACCGGCGCAAACCTCAACATTCCGCTGCCGCCGGGGACGGGGCATGCAGGCTTTATCGAAGCGATGGAGCGCCTGGTGCTGCCAGCACTGACCAGGTTTCGCCCCGACGTTATTGTGGTGGCCTGCGGCTTTGATGCCTCGCTCATCGACCCGCTGGGGAGGATGCTGGCAACCTCGGACACCTTTGGTGCCCTGACCGCAATGACTATGCAGGCGGCGGATGAGCTGTGCAGCGGGCGATTGGTGCTGGTACATGAGGGCGGCTATTCCGAGGCCCACGTGCCGTTCTGCGGCCATCGGGTGATCCAGACGCTGAGCGGACTGGACATACACGCGCCGGATCCCTTCGCCGAAACCTTCACCGCACGCCAACCGGGGCCGGGATTTGACGCATATGTCTCTGGCTTGATTTCCGAAATGTCCGACGCGCTGGCCTGATCAGACCGGGGCGATGGCTGGAGCCAGTGGCCCGGCGAGAGATAACTGAAGGCTGGCCCCCAGACACGAGATAGCTGGGGGCCAGCCCCCAGACCCCCGGGATATTTTTGGGTCAATGATGGGCAGGAAGGGGCTTTTAGATTTCGCAGGGTGCCTCGGGGGTGTGGGCACGGGCTTTTGGATTTGTTGGCGCAGCTAGGGTTGACCCTGTGCGTTGCAGGCCCGACATGAACGGGACGTGATCACAAGGACGCCCCATGCCTGCACCAAACCCAGACGCGCTCGACTTTCTGCTGACCCGCCGCTCGCGGCCTGCGAAAACCCTTATCGGGCCGGCGCCAGACCGCGCCGCGTTGGAGCCGATCCTGACGGCCGCGCTGCGTTCGCCCGATCACGGCAAACTGGAACCCTGGCGATTGATCGTGCTGGAGCGCCCCGCGCTGCAGCGCCTGTCCGAAGCCGTCACCGACCTTGGCGCCGATCAGGAGCGCCCGGCCGAGGCTGTTGCCAAGATGGCCGCGCAGTTCGCCATGGCCGAGCTTGCCGTGGCGGTTGTCGCCGCGCCCGTCCCTTCCCCCAAAGTGCCCGAAGTTGAACAGTTGCATTCCGCCGGGGCTGTGTGCCTGTCATTGCTCAACGCCGCACTTGCGGCGGGCTGGGGCGCGAACTGGCTGACGGGTTGGGCCGCGCATGAGCGTGGTTTTGTCGAACCGCATCTTGGGCTGGCCGCGCAGGAAACCATAGCCGGGTTCATTCACATCGGCACCGAGACCAACGCGCCCCCGGAACGCCCGCGCCCTGATCCGGCGGCAAAGGTGTCCTGGGTGTCGCAATGATCCTCGACGATATTCGGCTGGCAATCGGCCAGCTTGGGGATCCGCGATTTCGCCGGGTTCTGGGTTTGGGGATTGGTCTGACCATCGCATTGCTGGTGGCGGTCTATGCGGTGTTTCTGGGCGGGCTGAACTGGCTGCTGCCTGACAGCATCTCGATCCCGTGGTTTGGCGAGGTAACCTGGATCGACGATCTGCTGACCGGCGGGTCAGTCCTGTTGCTGCTGGTGTTGAGTGTCTTTCTGATGATCCCGGTGGCCAGCGCCTTTACCGGATTGTTCCTCGACGATGTCACTGACGCGGTCGAGGCGCGCCATTATCCCAACCTGGCCCCTGCCCCGCGTATCGGTCTTGTCGACGGGCTGGTCGATGGGTTGAACTATCTGGGCGTGCTGATCTTTGCGAACCTTGCAGCACTGATCCTGTATCTGATCTTCCTGCCCGCTGCGCCGTTCATCTTTCTGGCGCTGAACGGGTATTTGCTTAGCCGGGAATATTTTCACCTGATCGCGGCACGCAGGCTGGGCCGTGACGCGGCGAAAGCGCTGCGACGGCGGCACGCGGGGCAAATCTGGCTGGCCGGGGTCATTATGGCGCTGCCGCTGACAATTCCACTGCTCAACCTGCTGGTACCAATCGTCGGCGCTGCGGCATTTACGCATCTGTTCCACCGGGTGGACGGCGCGCGGCCGGGGTAGTTTTTTCCCTCGCAGGTGATGGCGGCAACTGGCCGATTCTGTGGAAAAACAACGTGTTGCGGGCGCAGAAAGTAGCGATTTGAACATAGCGCGAGCGCCTTTCTGATCAGGCTTTGCGCGTTTGCTGCGGTGCAGGAAAGATCTTTGCCAGTTTGCGAAGGTTTTGGGCAGTGGCGGCGAGCAGGAATTCGTCATTTGCGCCGCATGGTCCACGTAATCGGAGCCGTCCCAGGCCGAGAATGCGCTTGAGGTGGGCAAAGAGCATTTCGACCTTCTTCCGGAGCTTCACCGAGATCTTGTATTGCGGCGTTTTGGCGATTGCGCGGGCGATGTCGCGAGCGTCCTCATGTTCCTCACGGGTGATCTTACGGGCGTCGGCATTCGGGCAGCACTTCGGCTTGGAAGGACAGGATTGGCAGGTGTGCTTCAGCGCTTGGTACTTGGCCACGCCCTTGCCGGTTGGGCCGCGATTGGGGTCGGAGTAGTTTCGGCGGAACTGCTTCAGAGCCTCGCCTTCCGGGCAGATGTATTGATTGTTCTCGGCATCCCATTCGAAGTCAGCTCGGGACCAGGTGCCATCGGTGCGCCCGGCTTTGTCGAAGACCGGGATGTGCGGTGCGATCTTTTCACCCACCAGCCATCCGAGCATGGGTCCCGATCCGTAGGCGGTGTCGGCGATCAGCCGTTCGGGATGAAGATCGAAGCGCTCTTTGGCCCGCTTCAGCATCGTCTTGGTTGACCCCACCTCGGCTTGACGGATCGACCGTGTCGCTTCCACGTCGACGATGACACCATGATCGGTATCGATGAGATAGTTGTCGGAGTAGGCAAAAAATGCGGGACCCTTACGCGCCGCCGTCCACTGGCTGGCTGGGTCGGAATAGGACGTGAACTTTGGCTCGACCGGTGTCGCTGCTCCGAATGCGGCCTCATCCAGAGTGTCGAGATACTCGCGGACCGCGCGGGGTGCAGCGTCTGCATCGATCCGCGCAATGTCCCATTCTTCCTTTGGCGCAGAGTACTGCTTGTTGGCATCCGCCTCGATCAAGCTGGCATCGACGGCCAGGCGCTGACCGCTGACGAGACCTTCGGCGATGCATCGCGCGACCGTGGTCTCGAAGAGATGGCGCAGCAGCTCACTCTCGCGGAACCGACCATGCCGGTTCTTTGAAAAGGTCGAGTGATCCGGCACCCGATCGGCCAGGTCGAGCCGACAAAACCACCTGTACGCGAGGTTCAAGTGTACCTCTTCACAGAGCCGCCGCTCGGACCGGATGCCGAAGCAGTAACCGACGATCAGCATCCGGATCAGCAGTTCAGGATCGATCGAAGGACGACCGGTGTGGCTGTAGAAATCGGCAAGATGGGCGCGGATGCTGCTCAGATCGACGAAACGATCAATCGATCGCAGCAGGTGATCTTGCGGGACATGGTCTTCCAGCGAGAACTCATAGAACAGCGCCGCCTGTGCTTCCTGCCTCGGTCCCATCATGGCTGATCCTCCCGCTTGTTGAGAGGATTGAATCAGCGCCATAGCCCTCGATCAAGCAGGAGTTTTTCAACAAAATTGGCCGGAAGCAGCCATTTGCCCTGCGCATTCCAGGCCCAGCTGATAGGCAGATTTCATCCCTTGGACGGCACACAGGCCAGCAGCGCCGCCTTCACATCCTCGGGCCAGGGGATCGAGCAGTGCTTGTCCAGATAGGACGCCGCCAGCACCTGCGTGCTGGACCATCTCTTCTGTCCCTTGCAACTGATATCATGGTGAAACGTGGCCGAGCTTCGCCCGACTTTCAGCACCGTCACCTCGAACTCCAGCTCCTCTCCGAAAAACGACGGGCTGGAAAAATCTGATGAGATATGCACCGTCGGCGTGCCCCAGCGTTCTTCCCAGATGATCTTGTGCCAGGGCCAGCCGAGGTGCAGCCAGAATTCCTCGTTCACGCCATTCAGGATGTTGAGGTACGCCGGGTAATAGGCGGTGCCCGAGATATCGCAATCGCCGAAATTCAGCATACGGGTGGTCTTGAAGGGAATGTCCAAGGGGCGGCTCCTGTTGGTTGGCGGCTGTCGCTGTACTGGTCGTTGATAACAGCGATATTTCGCGATGCACACAAGGGTCTGGCGTCGGCGGGGCGGATTTGCCGCCTGAGTTCGCCACCGCCTGTAATGAAACCCTGCGCTTCCGGGTGCCGCGGGCCATGCACAAACGCGCGCGCGGGCATTGATACATGTCAACTCCCGCGGAACGCACCGCCGCTAGCCTTGGGTCACATGATCAGGGGAAGGACACAGCATGTTCAAGAATGTCGTTGTTGGCATCGACGGATCCGAATCTTCAGAAAACGGCCTGCGCCTGGCCTTTGATCTGGCCCAGAAATACGGGTCCGAGATTCATCTGGTACATACGCCGCAACCTCATACCGTGGCCTTCGCCCTGGGCGCGGTTTCAGGGTATCACGCGGCAACCACGATGCCCTCGGCTGAAGAGGTGCAGAAGGCTGGTGACAGAATCCTTGATGAGGGCAAGGCGATTGCGCAGGAGCTTGGTCAGACGATCAAGCATACCTATATGAAACGCGGCGATCCCGCGGATGAGATCATCGCCTGCGCAAACAACTGCAATGCCGACCTGATCGTGACCGGGCGGCGCGGTCTGGGCAGCGTCGGTGCGCTGGTCCACGGCAGTACATCGCTGAAGGTCAGCCACAATGCAAAATGCGCCTGCCTGACGGTGGTCTAGAGCCAGGGAAATCGGGTGGCGTGCCTCACGGTGCTGACCTCTAATGTGCGTGAGTATCTTTCTCTGCATTCAGAAGACAGAATGCTCCGCGCAAAGGTTCGCGCCGCAACTAAGCGAATGGATCCCGAACCCTTTGAGCCGCCAACGCCCATCGTCAAGGTGGTGGAGGCCGCCGCCCTCGCCAATGGGAGGTGCTGTACGCGGAGTCCGGTCGGGATAACCGACAGTTGAAACGGGCAGGACCCCGATTAACCGGCCCGTACCAAAAGAGGTACCTGGTGACCAAACATCTTGTCAGGCACGAATAAGAAAAGGCTTACGCTGACCGGTGAACATCACTGATTTAGCCTCGACACCGCGATGCACAATGCGGGCGGAGTTTGCTCGCATGGGAGCGTTCAGTGAACGCAATGCGGGACGGAGCTGCCATTTGTAGGTCGTTCTGCAATTGCCGCTTTGATTATCCGCCGATTGTGTTGAAAAACTCCGTTTTAGGGCCTGAACGATGATTTTTCTTTCCATGCAGCCCGATCCTAAATTTTTGGCGCGGGGGTCGGCCCAAATCGCCTACATGCGCTCACGCGCAGCCATGCGCTGTCTCGTGGTCAAAGCTTTCCGACTATTTCGCTTCATAGGTTTTCGCAAGAAATCCGCGACGCTCTGATTTCGGAGTTTTTCAACACAATCCGCCGAAGGGCCCTTCATGCAGTTTGCCAGCATCACCTATTTTGTCCCAACTCGCGCGTGATCCGACAAAGATGTGATGTTTGACTTCCAAATCCTTGATATCGTTCGGAAGCATTCCCGCCGGAACGAACATGTGCTCGTTGTCATTCTTGCCAGGAAGCGCCGAACCGCAGGTTGAGCAGAAATTGGCTTCCCAATCGGCGTCTGGTTTTTTCCAAACCTTGATTTCTTCTTGGCCACTCAGCCATTTGAAATCTTTGTTTTTCAAGACGACAACAGCAATTCCACTGCTTCCCGAAAACCTCCGGCAGATGCTACAATGACACAAATAGATGTCCGAAGCGGGCGCTTTGATTTCAAACGCTACCGAACCACAATTGCACTTGCACACAAACATCTCTCAGCCCTCCCAGTACATAGCATTAGCCCGATTTGCAGTGCAGGCAAGGCGTGTGAGAGAGTAACCTTGAAGTTACATCTGGCTCTCCATATGTAACTCAAAGGTTACATATGGAGATCGCAAATGAATCTACTCACACTCACGCGTCTTGCTTCCAACATCCTGCTCATCAGTGCGGGAGCCCTGTTGTTGGTTTTGGCCCTGTCAGGCTGGGTCATTGGGCCTCTTCACTTATTTTACCTCGGTGCACTGGCGGTCGCCGGTGGCTTTGTTCAATTTGTCATGTCAGTGCTTCACCCAAAAACCATAAAGCCAGCCTGGGATGAACAAACTGTGGCGTCGCATCGTGGTGCGTACCAGTTTGGATATTGGGCGGCACTGATCTGTTTCTGGGTGTTTCTTGCCGCCGATGTTTCGGGGGCATTGCTTTGGACCGGAGTTATTTTGGTCTGCGCTCCGTCCATCTGGATGGCAATCGCAACCCTGAGTGGGCGGGCCGGATGAGTCCCCTCAAGGTCAACCTTAAAACGCATCGGCTGAAGGCTGGGCTGACCCAAGCAGAGCTTGCCGAAACTATCGAAGTCAGCAGAAAAACCATCAACACTGTGGAAAACGGTATCTTTGTCCCCTCAACAATTCTGTCTCTGAAGCTGGCAAGGCAGCTCGGAGTTCCAGTGGAAGATCTTTTTCAGCTGCCTGATTGACTCCCGTGGTTGTTGTGAGTGCTAGGGTCAGGACCCATTAATCCGGCACCGCTGTGTCCTTCCCCCCTAAAACTGGGCCACTACATTGGTCTTGAGAGGGGAATATGTAATGGCACGGAAACGGCATTCGGACGAAGATGTATTGAAGCTGCTGCGTGAGATTGAGCTGAAGCTGACGGGAGGAAGTGACGTTGCATCGGCGTGTCGTAGCGTCGGCATCAGCGATGCGACATATTACAACTGGCGGAAACGGTTTGGTGGTATGGGACGGTCGCAGTTGTCGGAGATGCGCAGCCTGGAAAAGGAGAATGGGCGTCTCAAGAAGATCGTCGCTGAGCTTGAATTGGACAAGCTGATCCTCAAAGAAAGCCTGAACTACTTAAAGCCCAGGGCCTGACGACTGGGGAGCTCCGTCAGGCCGTTATTCATACGCGCCAAAAGCTCGCGACCTCGGAGCGGAGGACCTGCCGGGTCGTCGGTCTGGCGCGAAGCTCTCTGCAATATCGACCCGCGCCAAAAGACGATGATGCTCTACGGCTCGCTTTGATCCGCCTGGCCAAGCAATATGGGCGCTACGGCTATCGTAAAGTTTCGGAACTCCTGCGCATCGAGGGCTGGCGGGTCAATCATAAGAAGGTTGAGCGTCTCTGGCAGGAAGAAGGACTGCAACTCCCGCAGCGGCACAGGAAGCGCAGACGGCTTTATCACAAGGACAGCTCGATCATTCGCCTCAGGCCGACGCATCCGAACCACATCTGGAGCATCGACTTCGTTCACGACAAGCTCAGCAATGGCCGGAGCTACAAGATGCTGACCGTTCTGGATGAGTACACCCGGCAGGCCCTGGCCGTGGAAGTTCGCAGCAGGATGGGCGCCGAAGATGTTCTGGAGGAGCTATATCCGCTGCTCCTCTGCCATGGCACGCCGGAGTATATCCGCTCCGACAACGGCCCAGAGTTCGTAGCCAAGGCGATGCAGGAGTGGTTGGTTCGCGTTGGTGTTCGACCAATTAGAATCTATCCGGGGTCCCCTTGGGAAAACGGATACAACGAGAGGTTCAACGGCACTCTCCGGCACGAGATCCTCAACGCTGAATGGTTCACAACAACGAAACAGGCACAGATCGTCATCAATCATTGGCTTAAGCAGTACAACCACACACGTCCGCACCAGGCTCTGAACATGCGACCACCAATGCCAGAAACTCTAATCAGAAATGGCCCAGAACTTGGGGGCTAGACAATATCAGTGGTTTGGGACGCGTAGGGAAGTGTGGTTCACTTTTCAAGCGGCCTGAACCGCTGAGATGAAGCGGATTTGACGTCCTTCGGATTTGACGGATTTCCAGCCTGACATCGTCTTAGGTCTTTAAAATAGAACCACTATTCCGTCAGACCTAATCCTTGTCAGGCAGAATATCTGTCAAACCAGCGGTGTCGGATTAATGGGTCCTGACCCTAGGCAAATCAGGCTTACCACAAGTCAAAGATCCTGTGACTCGTACTAACCGGACATTCATGCGGTCTTCAGCATTGGTCAAAACGGGTTCAAATCCTGCTATTTGAGGACGGGCTCAGCCATCGCAGCATCGGCCGCCCCACACTTGACTGCGGTCCACATTAAAAAAGCCCCGCATCGCTGCGAGGCTTCTTTACTCAGAATCGAATGGTATCTCAGGCGGCGGCCTGGGCCTTTTCGATGTCTTTCTTGATCTTCAGCGCGGTGGGCGACAGTTCCGCCTCTTTCGCCTTGGCCATGAAGCCGTCCAGCCCGCCACGGTGATCCACCGTGCGCAGGGCCGAGGCCGAAATGCGCAGCTTGAAGGTGCGGCCCAGCGTTTCGGACATCAGGCTGACGTCATTCAGGTTCGGCAGAAACCGGCGGCGGGTGCGGTTCTTGGCGTGGCTGACGTTGTTACCAACCATCGGGCCTTTTCCGGTCAATTCACAGCGGCGCGACATCGGGTCACTCCTTCGGGTTAGGGGGCCAGCGTTTGGGCAGGCCGTCAAAGCAATGGGGGCGCACAAACGCACCCCTCGAATTCAGAGGCCGGGTTTAGTGCGGGCAGTGAAAGGCGTCAAGACGGGAGTCAGGCGTTTTTTTTCGCCCGCCGCCAGATGGTTCAGAAGTGCGGCGGCTGCAGCCGAAGGTGCTGTGCGGCCCGCCTGAACCTGATCCCCCAGCGCGGCCATCTGGGTGGCCAGATCCGGGTCAGCCGTCAACCGCGCCAAAAGACCCGCGCGCAGATCCTCTTCAAACCACAACCGGGCCTGTTCGGCGCGCGTCCGGTCCCAGACGCCATGCCCGCGCCGCCAGTCGGCCAGCGCCTGCATCTGTTCCCACGCCGCAGAAACACCCGTGTTTTCAAGGGCCGAGGTTGTCAGCACGCAGGGAAACCCCTTTGGCCCATCGCCAGCCCGGCGCATCAGGCGCAGGGCGGCGGCATAATCGGCGCGGGTCCGCTCGGCCACCGGTTTCAGCGCGCCGTCGGCCTTGTTGACCAGCACGATGTCGGCAATCTCCATGATGCCGCGTTTGACGCCCTGCAATTCGTCCCCGCCGCCGGGGCCGATCAACAGGGTGAAAATATCGCTCATCCCAGCGACCATGGTTTCGGATTGCCCGACGCCGACAGTCTCGATCAGAACCACATCATATCCCGCCGCCTCGACCAGCAGAATCGCTTCGCGGGTGCGCCGTGCGACGCCTCCGAGGGTCGAACGACTGGGCGACGGCCGGATGAACGCCCCGGGTTGCCGCACCAGCCGGTCCATCCGCGTCTTGTCGCCAAGGATCGAGCCACCGGTGCGGGCCGAAGAGGGGTCGACCGCCAGCACGGCTACCCGCAGGCCACGGTCGATCAGATGCATCCCGAACGCCTCGATAAACGTCGATTTGCCGACACCGGGCGTTCCCGACAGGCCGATCCGCAATGCTTGCCGACCGCTGGCCTGCGCCGCTTCGATCAGGCGCAACGCATTGGCTCGGTGATCGGCGCGGTCACTTTCGACAACCGTGATCGCGCGGGCCAGCGCGCGGCGGTCGCCCGCGATGACCTGGTCTGCAAGGGTGTTGGCGTCAGCTTTCATCGCGCCGTTCTGCCCTGTGCGCGGACGGCTTGTCCAGATGGGGGTGCCTGGCCGATAAGCGCAGGCATGACCAACGCCCCGTTGCCCATCGACGATGCCCTGCCCGCCCTGCTGGACGCCTTGCGCGCCTCCGGTCGCGCCGTGCTGCAGGCCCCGCCGGGGGCGGGCAAGACGACGCGGGTGCCGCTGGCGATGCTGGAGGCCGGGTTGGGGCCGGGCCGGATCGTGATGCTGGAACCGCGCCGCCTGGCGGCCCGGTCTGCGGCGGCGCGGATGGCTGAGACGCTGGCAGAGCCGGTCGGACAAACGGTCGGCTATCGGATGCGGGGGGACACCAAGGTCTCTAAGGCGACCCGGATCGAGGTCGTGACCGAAGGCATCCTGACCCGGATGCTTCAGACTGATCCCTCGCTTGAAAGGATCGCTTGGCTGATCTTCGACGAATTCCACGAACGCAGCCTGAACGCCGATCTCGGCCTCGCGCTGGCGTGGGAGGCGCGACAAGCCCTGCGCCCCGATCTGGGCATTCTGGTGATGTCGGCCACGCTGGACGCGGAACCGGTGGCGGCAATGCTGGACTCGGCCCCGGTGGTGACGTCGCAAGGGCAGAGCTTTCCGGTTGAGACGATCTGGCAGGACGCGCCCGCGAAGAAAGGTGTCTGGCTGGAAGATCGCGTGGCCGATCAGGTGTTGGCCGCGCTGCCCGCGACCCAGGGCGACGTGCTGGTTTTCCTGCCCGGCGCGCGAGAGATTCACGGGGTTGAAGCACGGCTGCGGGGGCAGATCGGCGATGTCGCGGTGCATCCGCTTTTCGGCGCGATGCCGTTCAAGGCCCAGCGCGCGGCGATTGCCGCCGGGCCGGGCCGCAAGGTGGTGCTGGCGACCTCGATCGCCGAAACCAGCCTGACCATCGAAGGCGTGCGCGTGGTGGTGGACGCCGGGCTGGCGCGCCGCGCGCGCTATGATCCCGGATCGGGCATGACCCGCCTCGTGACCGAGCGCGCCAGCCGGGCCGAGGCGGATCAGCGCCGGGGCCGCGCCGGGCGGGTGGCGCCGGGCGTTTGCTTTCGGATGTGGACGAAGGGAGAGGCGGGCGCGATGCCCGAGTTTGCCCCGGCCGAGATCGAGACCGCCGATCTGGCAGGCCTCGCGCTGGACCTCGCCGCATGGGGAACCGACAGCACGGACCAGATGGCGTTTCTGACACCGCCGCCCTCCGGCGCATGGGAACAGGCGCGCGACCTGCTGACCTCGCTCCGGGCGCTGGATGGGGCCGGGCGGATCACCGACCACGGGCGAACGCTGGCCGCGCTGCCGCTGCACCCGCGTCTGGGTTACATGCTGACACTCGCCGGGGCCGGGGCTGCCGACCTCGCCGCGATCTTGTCAGAGCGGGACCCCCTGACACATGCGCCGGTCGACCTGTCGCTGCGTCTTGAGGCTGTGCGCGATACCCGCGCCTATGCCGCCCGCCACCCATGGCCCGCCAACCCCGGCGCGGTGGCGCAGATCAGGGACACAGCCAAGCGCCTGCGCAAAGCTGCACCACAAGCCAAGGCACCGCCGCTTTCTGTCCAGGCCGCATTGGCCTATCCCGACCGGATTGGTCTTCGTCGCCCGGGGGATGACCCGCGCTGGCTGTTGTCGGGCGGCAAAGGCGTGGCGATGGCGCCCGACGATCCGCTGGCGGGCGCGCGGCTGATCGTGGCCACTGACACGGACGGGCGCGCCAGGGACGCGCGCGTGCGGCAGGCCGTGACACTTCCCGAGGCTGATTTGCGCGATGCTTTCGCCGATCAGATCGCCTGGCACGACACCTGCCGCTGGTCCCGCCGCACCGGCCGGGTCGAGGCGGGGCAGGAAGAACGCTTTGGCGCGCTGGTGCTGAACGCGCGCCGTTGGGACGATGCGCCCGCCGAGGATGTGACCACCGCAATGCTGGACGGGGTGCGCGATCTGGGGCTGGGCCTGTCGGCCAAGGCAAAGCGGTTTCAGGCACGGGTGGAAGGCGCGCGGGCTGGCGGGGCGGCGCTGCCCGATTGCTCGGACGCCGCACTTCTGGAAACGTTGGAAGACTGGCTCGCCCCGTTCCTTGGCGGAGTGCGCAGTGCCGCCGACTGGCGGGCGTTTGACACGACCGAGGCATTGGCCGCGCGGCTGGATCACGCGCAAACGCAGGCGCTGAACCGCGCCGCACCGCGCCGGTACGAAACGCCACTTGGGCGCGGGGTCGAGGTCGATTATTCCGGCGACGCACCCGAGATTGCCGTGAAACTGCAAGAGATGTTCGGCACCACCACCCATCCCGTGGTGGCCGGGCAACCCCTGCTGATCACGCTGCTGTCACCCGCCGGGCGGCCCTTGCAGACCACGACCGACCTGCCGGGGTTCTGGCGCGGGGCTTATGGCGACGTTCGCAAAGACATGCGCGGACGCTATCCCAGGCATCCCTGGCCAGAAGAACCCTGGAAGGCCGCGCCAACCGCGCGGGCAAAGCCGAGGGGCTGAGGCACATCAGTTCGTCGCAGGCAACAGGTTCCACCGGCCCGGCGGCTTGACCCGACCGGAAAAGAGGTCGGCGTTCTGCGTCAGCTCCTCATAAAGATGGCTCATCAAGGCGCGGACCCGGGCGGTCGTCTGTAGATCAGGATGGGTCAGAACCCACAGGCTCATATCAAGTCCGGCGATGGCGTCCGAGGCGCGTTCCAGCCGTGGATCGGCATCGCCGACATAACAGGGCAAGAAGGTCAGGCCGATCCCCTCGATCAGGCAAAAGGTACATTGCGCCAACGGCCGCCCCTGCATGGCGCGCAGGCAGTCCGCGGTGCCGTATAACGCAAAGCGGAAGTCACAGACCCGGCGGCCAAAGCTTGCCTCGGGCGCGGCCTTGGTGGCGCGGATGGCAACCTCGGCCTCGCGCCGGTTCAGATCGACGGCGCCGTGCCCGGGCGACAGGTCAATCTGGATGTCGGGATGACGGCGGGTGAACCGGGCGATGATGCCGGGCGCGTGATCCTCGGCGAAAGCCTCGGGCGAGGTGACGCGGATCCGCCCGCTGAGGCGCGTGTCCCGTCCCAGAACCTCAACGCCAAGGGCGTTCACCTCCTCCTCGATCCGCTCGGCCGCCGCCACTGCGGCGCGCGCCGCGTCGGTGGCCGCATAGCCATGGCTGAAACGGTCGAAAAAGCGCACGCCGGTGCGCGCCTCGATGGCGTTGATGTTGCGGAAAACAGTGCTGTGGGTCTTGCCAAGACTGCGCGCCGCCCCTGACAAGCCGCGCCCACGGGCGATGGCCAGGATCACCGCAAGATCGCCCCACTCCAACCGCGCCATTCCCGCGACGGTTGCGGTGCCTGCCGGGCCGGTTTCGGGTTGCTCCATGACTCTGTCCGTTTTTGCAAGCTGAGCTGGCAATATCTGCGAATACCATTGCACGGATGCACATGACAAGCTGACTTCAGATCGGATGTTCCGGTTGCACCGAAGCAAAGGAGAAAGCCATGATTGCCCAGCTCGTACAATTCGAAAGCGCCCTGACCGAGGATGAAGTCACCGCCGTCAGCCAGGAACGCAAACCCGCCTACGAGGCCCAGCCGGGTCTGATCCAAAAATTCTACATGAAACTCGACGGCGAAAACCGCTATGGCGGCTTTATGATCTGGGAAAGCGCCGCGGCGCTCGCCGCGTTCCGTGGCAGTGAACTGGCGCGCACAATCGGCACCGCCTATCGCGTCGTCGGCACGCCCGATGTGACCATCTCAGAGGTCATGTTCCCGCTGCATGAAACCGCCGATTTCCGGGTCGCCGAAACCGTCGGCTAGGCCCATCACACGCCTGCCCGACGCCGCCCCGCGCAGATCGCCGGGGCGGCAAATGCCGTTGTTGCACTGGTGGACCATAGACGCCGCCAGAACAGGCGGGTAAGACCGCCCGAAACCCCGCCAGACGCAACGGAGAGTGCCCTTGTCCGCACATGGCCCCGCCAAACCGATGACCGCCCACCCATCTGGCCCGCTTGCCGGAACCGCAGATGTGCCGGGTGACAAGTCAATCTCTCACCGGTCGCTGATCCTGGGCGCGATGTGTGTCGGCGAAACCCGGATCACCGGGCTGCTTGAGGGCGACGATGTGCTGGACACCGGCAAAGCGATGCGCGCTTTCGGGGCCGAGGTCGAACAGACCGGCCCGGGTGCGTGGCGGGTGCAGGGTGTCGGCGTTGGCGGCTTTGCCGAACCGGATGGCGTGATCGACAGCGGCAATTCGGGCACCGGCGTGCGGCTGATCATGGGCGCGATGGCGACCCAGCCGATCACCGCCACATTCACCGGCGATGCCAGCCTGAATTCCCGCCCGATGGCGCGGATCACCGATCCGATTGCCCTGTTCGGTGCGCAGGCCGTGGGGCGCAGCGGCGGGCGGCTGCCAATGACGATTGTTGGCGCGACGGACCCGGTGCCGGTGACCTACGCGGTGCCGATGCCCTCGGCCCAGGTGAAATCCGCCGTCCTGCTGGCCGGCCTCAACGCGCCAGGCCAGACTGTGGTGATCGAGCGTGAGGCGACCCGCGACCACACCGAACGCATGCTTGCGGGATTCGGGGCCGAGATCAGCACCGAAGAATCCGAAGCGGGCCGCGTCATCACCCTGACCGGCCAGCCCGAACTGACCCCGCAGACCATTGCCGTGCCACGCGATCCCTCCTCCGCCGCGTTTCCGGTGGCTGTGGCGCTGATGGTGCCCGGCTCGGACGTGCTGATCCCCAACATCGGGCTGAACCCGACCCGCGCCGGGCTGTTCACCACCCTGCGCGAGATGGGGGCGGATCTGAGTTTTGAGAACGAGCGTACGGAAGGCGGCGAACCTGTCGCAGACCTGCGCGTCCGCTATGGCCCGCTAAACGGTATTCGCGTGCCGGAACACCGCGCACCCAGCATGATCGACGAATACCCGATCCTGTCGGCGATCGCCGCAACCGCGACCGGCATCACCGAAATGCCGGGCATCCGGGAGTTACGGGTCAAGGAAAGCGACCGGATCGACGCCATGGCGACCGGCCTCAGGGCCTGCGGCGTCACGGTGGATGAAACCGAAGATTCGATGACCGTCCAAGGCCTTGGCCCCGGCGGCGTTCCCGGCGGCGCAACCTGCCAAAGCCGTCTGGATCACCGCATCGCCATGTCGTTCTTGTGCCTTGGTTTCGCTGCTCAGAGCCCGATCACAGTGGATGACGCAGGCCCGGTCGCAACCTCTTTCCCGATATTCGAGGCGTTGATGACAGGGCTTGGGGCCAAGTTAACGCATTCTGATGCAAGCTGACTTGGCCAAGTCTGATTGTGCGGTGCGGGCCTGATGCCGCGCAAATCCCCAAAAGCCACGGTGCGACAGTTTCTTGCACATCTCGGCGCCGATCTGGATCGGCTGCGGGGATTTCCTGCATTGCGCCGGAAGTTCCGCACGACAAGCGGTTACGATCTGGACCTGGAAAACCCGAAGACCCTGAGTGAGAAGATCCAGTGGCGCAAACTCTACGACCGCAACCCGCTGTTCCCGATCCTGATGAACAAGACCGGCATGGCCGAATGGGCGGGTTCGCTCCTGCCAGCGGCAGACCATCGCTACCTGCCCAAATACCTGCAGGTTGTTGATGATGCCGACAAGCTGGATTTTTCCGCGCTGCCCGCCGATCTGGCACTGAAATGCAACCACGCTTCGGGCTGGAATGTAATCCTGCGTGAGGGCGAGGCATTCGATCCCGATAAGGTGCGCCGCCGGCTGAAAGGTGCGCCGCCGGCTGAATCGCTGGCTGGCGCGGGATTACGGAAAAGACTCCGGTCGCCACGAATCCGGCTATCACGCGATTTTGCCGCGTGTTGGTGCGCAGGTCCTGCTGCTGAACAAAGATGGCTCGCTCGCCGATGATGTTAGGTTTCACATTTTCCGCGACCAATTCGGTTGCGGTCACATCGGCACCGGCGACCGCCAGTTTGGGCGGCGGGTGACCTACTTTGATGAAAACTTCACACCGCTGGACGTGTCCACGAACCGCCCACGCCACGTCACGCCCAAGCCCAAACCACAGGGGTTTGAGGATATGCTGCGCATTGCGCATCTTTTGGCGCGGCATCTGGACTACATGCGCGTCGATTTTCTGAGTGCCGGGGACCGGTTTTTCCTCAATGAGATCACCCTCTACCACACAAGCGGCTTCAGCCCCATCAAGCCACGGTCGTTCGAGGAAAAGATGGGCGCGCTCTGGCACTTGCCGGACCGGAAGGGTCGAGGATGACAAACACTCAGGGAAGTTGCCAGTGCGGGGCCGTTTCATTTCAGGTCAGCGGTCCGTTGCGCCCGGTTGTTGCCTGCCATTGCAGCCAGTGCCGCAAGGCCAGCGGTCACCATGTTGCTGCGACCTCGGCCGCGCGCGCGGATGTGACGGTGACTGGGGCGGTCAGCTGGTATCAATCGTCAGACACGGCGCGGCGCGGCTTTTGCGGCACCTGTGGGTCGCAATTGTTCTGGGACGGACCGGGCGCGAACCTGTCGATCCTCGCAGGCTCGCTTGACGGGGCGACCGGGCTGAGCATGGCCGGGCACATCTTTTGTGCGGATAAGGGCGACTATTACGAGGTCGACGATGGGCTGCCCAGCGCACAGGGGCGCGACCCGGCGCTGACAACAGTGGTCAAGGCATGAGCGTGCGCCGGATTGCCTTCTGGGCCCTGGTGGTCATGACCCTGGCAATCTACTTTGCCATTGTTGCCTGGACCCTGCCGACGATTTCTCAATCCGCATCGGGATTGCGGCCCTTTGATCTGCGCCCAACCGGGTATTCAGCGGCTGAGGCGCGTGATTTTCTGGCAGCACTTTCTGATGCCGGGCGGGCGATCTACCTTGGCCCTCAGGCATGGTTGGACGGCGTCTATCCGGCATTGCTTGCGCTGGTCCTGATCTTGTCTTTCCAATCGCTGATTCCGGCGCGTTGGCGCGCCTTGCGCATTGTTCTGCAAGCCATTGCACTGGCAGGGGCCGGCTTCGACTATCTTGAAAACGCGCGGATCAAGGCGATGTTGGTGGTCGCGCCGGATCAACTCGGCGATGCACAGATCGCCGCCGCCAGTTTTGCCACGGTGATGAAATCCGCATTGGGGACGCTGGCATTCTGCGCAGTCTTCGCTTTACTTGCGCTTTCATTGTGGAAAAAATGGCGAGGCATTCGATGAGCATTCCCGGCGCATTCACCGTCGCCATCGACGGCCCGGCGGCGTCCGGCAAGGGCACGGTGTCGCGCCAGATCGCCGATCATTTCGGCTTTGCGCATCTGGATACCGGGCTGCTGTATCGGGCCGTGGCCCTGAGGGTTCTGTCCGGGGATGATCCGCTGCAAGCCGCCGAAGGGCTGCGGGAAGCGGACCTGCAGCGCGACGGTTTGCGCGGCTCTGAAGTGGCGCAGGCGGCCTCGCGCGTGGCGGCGGTGGCAGAGGTGCGCGCGGCACTGCTCGATTTCCAGCGTCGGTTCGCGCGCCGTGAAGGTGGCGCGATCCTGGACGGGCGCGACATCGGCTCGGTCGTCTGCCCGGACGCCGAAGTGAAGCTTTTCGTCACCGCCTCGGATCAGGTGCGCGCAGCGCGGCGGTTTGCCGAGATGCAGGCGCGCGGCGAAGATGTGACGTTGGACGGGGTATTGCAGGCCCTGAAGGAACGTGACGCCCGCGACAGCCAGCGCGCAACGGCGCCGCTGGTTGCGGCGCCGGATGCGGTGCTTCTGGACACAACAGACATGACGATAGATGAGGCTGTCGCCCGCGCGATTGCCATCGTCGAAGACCGACTGGCGCGCATCGACAGCTAAAGCGTTTCGACATTAACCTGAGACATATCCGGCGGCCTTAAAGTAGTTCCAGCATTCTACTGGGTCGTAGAGATCGCAGATTGCTCCGATTGCTTCGAAGACCTGGGTAAAGGACCTGGCCCCGATCCGTCGCAAATGGGCTTTCAGTTTAGAGAAGGCCTGCTCGATGGGATTCAGGTCGGGCGAGTACGGTGGCAGGTAAAGGAACCAGCAGCCGTGATTGCGTAAAGCCTGCGTCGCCTCCTTATTCCGGTGGGTTGCCAGGTTGTCGAGAATGACGACAGTGCCGGGGTTGATCTCGGGGACCAGCACTTCGCGGATGTAGGCCGCGAAGGCGGGGCCATCTATCGCTCCCTTGATGACCCAAGGTGCGATCAGCGCGCCTTGGGTCAGGCCCGCGATCAAGGTTTGGGTTCCCCAGCTTCCGAAGGGCGCATCCATCGTCAGGCGCTTACCGCGCTTGGCTCTGCCGCGTAGGCGCGTGAGGTTTGTCTTCACTGCGGTTTCGTCAATAAAGACAACGCGCTCAGGAAAGGTCGCAATGGCTGGCGAGCGGTATCTGAACCAGTCGGCCCGTTGCTGCCTTACCTTGGCGCGGCGGCGCTCGGTTGCGACCAGCGACTTTTTTTGTACGTGAAGCCGAGCCGGGACAGAAGGTTGGCGATGGAGGAGTGATGCACCCGCACACCCTCTGCATCGGCCAGCGCATTACGCAACTCAAAGAGCGTGATGTCAGGGTCTTGTGCGATCAACTCCTCAAAGAATTCCCGATGCGGAGCCAGCTTTCCCTTGCCGCGCGGCGGTCCCTGCCGGGCAGGTTCCGCATGACCCTTCATCCTCACCTGACGCGCCCACCGCGCGCCTGTGGCAGGCGACAGCTTCAACCGCAACGCCGCCGCGCGCCCGCTCAACCCTTCTTCAATGTATCTCTGAAACCGTATCCGAAGCGCAGATGGCAAAGGTGCTGACATGATCCATCCTCCCAAACAGGATGAATCACAGATCAGGTCTCAAGGGAATCCCTCGCGATTCAGGTTCAAGCCGAAACGCTTTAGCAGGGCGCGCGCCGGACCGGCGGGCTGGCGCTGCAACGGTGGTAGGGTATGATTTATGGTGAGGTGTTAGCCGTCAACTATCACGAATGTGCCAACCTCGACCCGACGCCTGACCGGTGGGGCCGGTCCGGCGTGCGCCCTGCGCCTGCGGCGCGCACCGGGCGCAGGGTTTACCAGAAGCAATTCAGATATACGGGATGGCGCCTTAAGTGCCCCTTGTGCACGGAATCAAGGCGCAGCCGCCGTCTCTCGGTGAGTTTGCTAGCAAACTCACCTGTCGACAGGTGACTGCATGCAGTCACCGAGTGACACTCGCCAGCCCGTCCGGGCGGGTTGGCGATGGGTGAGGTTCGCGCCTCCTTCAGATTTGACGGGATCACGCAACCATCCAAGTGCCCCGCACTACCGTTGGTTCGCCAACCCACGGGCTGTCGAGTGCACGACTACCGTCGCGCCTGCATTAATCCATAAATCTGGCAGAGTCCGGTTCGACCAGACCCGAATTCACTGCCTGGCGAACGACGCCCTAAGGTGATCTGCTGCGGCGCAGACCGGCGGGCTGACGTTGTCGCCCACCACTAGGCCCAGCCCATAGTCCGGAAGGGGCGGAAGGCCGCATTTCGGGCGCGCCTCGACAATCTGGCCGCCCAGCCCGCTGACCGGGATCGGCGCGACCGCCAGATCGGCCAGGATTGCGGCACGCTGGCCTGAGATATGCGCACTCTGAAAGGCGATGCGATAGGCGCGGTTCTGCGCCTCTAGCCCTTCCAGCCCGGCCTTGCGCCAGACACAGCATTCTTCCCAAACGCTGACCGGCAGGGGGTCTTGTTCAGCCGCGACCCCACCGGCAAGAGCGGCCCAGACCAGCTGTTCGCGCATCAGCACTTCGATCTCGTCAACCCGGTCGATCCCGGCATCACAGGTGATCATCGCCAGATCCAGCTGCCCTTTGCGCACCATGTCGACCATTCGTGCCGAGCCTTCGACGATCACATTGACAGTAACGCAGGGATGGGTGTCGGCGAACCGGCGCAGCATTGGCGGCAGCAGGCGTTCGGCGGCATCGTCGGGCGCGCCCATCCGAACCTCTCCCTGAAGGTCGGGGGTGACGAAGCGGGCCACGACCTCGCGGTTCAGGGCCAGCAGACGGCGACCGTGTTCGACCAGAAACTCTCCGTCACGGGTCGGGGTCACGGCGCGGCTGTCGCGGATAAAGACCGGGCGGCCCAGCAGATCCTCGATCTTCTTGACCTGCATCGAAATGGCCGAGGGGGTGCGCCCCAGAACATCCGCCGCGGCCGAGAAATTTCCCGCCTCGGTAATGGCAACCATGGTGCGTAACAGATCAAGATCCAGCAGGGGCAGGCGCGGTTCGGTCGGGGCGTTCATGATGATGATCCATATCTATCACGATTTCTGACAGATTATATCAATACTATTCGTTTGATTGACAGTCAATACGCACGCATGGTCCGGGCATCAAAGAGGAGGCACAAGATGACCTGCACAACCGCCACACAGTTTGCACCCCACCGGCGCGGATCCGTTCTGGACGGGCTGATCCGCCGGTTCGAAGAATGGAACAACCGCCGCGCGTTGTACAAAGTGCTGCAGCTGGACCCCCATCTGTTGCGCGACATCGGCCTGACCCACGGCGACGTGGAACGCGCCATCGGCGAACGGCTGAGCGAGGACGCCGGGCAGCGCCTGATGGCGACACGGAATCCGCATGTGACTTAGTGCGGCCATGCGCGCGTGGCCTGGTTCTCCCTTATCGGCCTTGGCCCATTCGGCAGGTCCGCGCGCAGTTTCCCAATTTCAGTGTTCCAGGCGGATTGTGTTGAAAAACTCCGAAATCAGAGCGTCGCGGATTTCTTGCGAAAACCTATGAAGCGAAATAGTCGGAAAGCTTTGACCACGAGACAGCGCATGGCTGCGCGTGAGCGCATGTAGGCGATTTGGGCCGACCCCCGCGCCAAAAATTTAGGATCGGGCTGCATGGAAAGAAAAATCATCGTTCAGGCCCTAAAACGGAGTTTTTCAACACAATCGGCGGTGAGGTATTTTTCAGGTTGCGCCGCGTCTTTCGGATCGCGCGTGTTCAGGAACGGTTTTCGCTTGCCGGTGACCATGACGTCCTTGCCGCCGATTTCTCTGAGCAGGGACTCATACGGGGCGAACCGGGCGCATTCGGCGCGCGGAAGATAGACTGAAAGATAGGCGTAGTCGCTGGTGTCAAACTGGTTGGACAAGATTAGCGCGCGCAGCCCCTCCAAACTTGCCGGCGGCGCAAGGTTGGCAGTTTTGGGCGTTTCGACAAACGACAGAAACTCCGGCCCGGTCAGCGCAATTCGGTGATGCTCAGGACCTCGACGCCCAGCCGCACAAGGATCGGCGGCAGGGTCTTGTCATTGACCGCACAGATGGATGCCGCCTGCCCCGTCAACACTCCAGAAGTCGTCAGGTCAATGTGCGCGCCGTCGATAAACAGCTTTGGGCGATCCTCGGTCGTGTCATGCCCGGCGCGGTCAAACGCACGCTGGGCGGCGTCAAACAGGGGCATCGATCAGCTGCCGTCGCGCCAGCGATTCACGATCGGATAGCGTCGGTCCAGCCAGAAACTGCGGTTGGTCAGGCGCGGGCCGGGGGCGGATTGGAAGCGTTTGTATTCACTGATGAAGATCAGATGCTCGACCCGTTTGACCACAGCGCGGTCATGGCCGGCGGCGACCACTTCGGCTACGGATTGTTCCAAGTCGACAAGGCGCTCCAGGATGTCGTCCAGCACCGGATAGGGCGGCAGACTGTCGCTGTCTTTCTGATCCTCGCGCAGTTCCGCGGTGGGCGGTTTGTCGATGACCTGCAGCGGGATCACCTGCCCCGCCGGGCCTTTCATCCAGTCACGGTGATTGGCATTGCGCCAGCGGCAGGTTTCAAACACCCGCATTTTATAAAGGTCTTTCACCGGGTTATACCCGCCCGACATATCGCCATAGATGGTGGCATAGCCCACGGCCACCTCGGACTTGTTGCCGGTTGTCAGCAGCATCTCGCCAAACTTGTTGGACAGCGCCATCAGCAGCAGGCCGCGCAGCCGGGACTGGATGTTTTCCTCGGTCACGTCAGGCTCGGTGCCTTCCATCAGCGGGGCCAGCGCCTCGGTCACGGCGGCGCGGGGGCCAGCGATGGACACGGTGTCAAGCTTGCAGCCCAGCGCGGTTGCAACTGCGGCGGCATCATCCAGAGAGCTTTGGGATGTATACTCTGACGGCATCATGACGCAGCGCACGTTCTGCGGCCCCAGCGCGTCGGCGGCGATTGCCGCGACCAGCGCGGAATCCACCCCGCCGGACAGGCCCAACAGACATTTTTTGAAACCGGTCTTGGCGAAATAGTGGCGCAGGCCGGTGACCATGACGCGGTAGTCCTGTTCCCAGGCATCCGGGAACACCGCCTTCGGGCCGTCCAGTGCGCGCCATCCGTCGTCGGTTTCCTCAAAGTCGACATGCTCGATGACCTCATCGAACACTGGCAGTTTCACCGCCAGCGCGCCGCCGGGGTTCAGCACGAATGTGCCGCCGTCGAACACCTGGTCGTCCTGCCCGCCGATCATGTTGAGGTAGACCAGCGGCAGGCCGGTTTCGACGACGCGGGCGACCATGTGGGATTGCCGCACCTCGAACTTGTCGCGGAAATAGGGGGAGCCGTTGGGGATGAACAGGATCTGCGCGCCGCTTTCGGCGTGGGCCTCGGCGACCTCCTGATGCCAGGCGTCCTCGCAAATTGGGATGCCAAGGCGGACCGCGCCGATGCGAACTGGCCCCTGCACCTCGCGCGCTTCGAACAGGCGTTTTTCGTCGAACACGGTTTCGTTCGGCAGCCAGCGCTTCAGGACGCGGTGAATGACCTTGCCGCCGCCCAGCAGCCAGTAGGCGTTGTAAAGCAGGCCATCAACAAGCGCTGGACCACCGACACCCAGTACCGGGCCATCGGCGCAGTCGTTGGCAAGCTGGTGTATCGCCGCCTCAGCCTCGTCAATGAACTGGCGGCGGGCGATCAGATCCTGGGTCTGATAACCGGTGATGTGCATTTCCGACATCGCGACCAAATCGGCCCCGGCGTCGCGTCCCGCTTCCCAGGCGCGGCGCGCCAGATCGGCGTTTCCGGCAAGGTCACCGACCGTCGGGTTGACCTGGGCGAGTGTCAGGCGGAATCGGTTGGTCATGGCTGGGGCCTCTCGTCTTTCTGGTCTTCGATTTAGCAGAACCGGCGGCAAGGGAAAGCCGCTGCCGCAGACGAACCGGGAAAACCGTTGCGGGTCATTGGGGGGGCGGATAGGCTCAGGCGACTGGGATTCCCTTGGGTGTGATGCGTAAGAGACGGGATTAAAACGGGGCGAGATGGGTAAATACATGAACGGTGTTTGCGCGGTGGCACTGGCCGCTTCGCTGGGGATGACCTTGCCGACGGCGGCATTTGCGCAATCTGATGGCGAGGTTGTGGTCAAGCAATTCGAAGGCGGCGGTGTCTATGAAGGCACGTTCCGCAACGGTCGCCAGCATGGGCAGGGCACCTATCGCACCCCGGATGGATATGAATATTCCGGCGCATGGGCCGATGGTGTCATTGCGGGTGAAGGCGCGGCGCGATTCGCCGATGGCTCGGTCTATGAGGGCACGTTTGTCGACGGCAAGCCCGAGGGCGAGGGGCGATTCACCTTCGCCGATGGCGGCACCTATGAAGGCAACTGGTCGAACGGCAAGATCAATGGCGACGGCACGGTGATCTACGCCACCGGCGTCCGCTATACCGGAAGTTTCAAGGACGGAGAGCCCCACGGAGAGGGGCGTCTGGAAGCGCCGTCAGGGTATATCTACCAGGGGTCGTGGGTCGACGGGCTGCGCGACGGTGCGGGCACGATCACCTACCCGGATGGTGCGACCTATGAAGGCGCGATGAAGGCGGGCAAGCGGGAAGGCGAAGGCACGCTGACCACAGCTGACGGTGTGACATTTACCGGCCTCTGGGCGGATGGCCAGATTGAAGGTGAGGGCCGTCTGGTTCAGGCCAATGGCGATGTGTTCGAAGGCGCATTCGTCGCCGGCAAGCGCCAGGGCAAGGGCCGCGTCGTCTATGCCAACTCGGACACTTACGAGGGCGACTTCAAGGACGACCTCAGGCACGGTCAGGGCGTTCTGACCGGCGCGGACGGATTCCGTTATGACGGCGATTGGATCGAGGGCCAGATCGAAGGCCAGGGGCGCATGACCTATCCTGATGGGTCCGTCTATGAAGGTCAGTTCCGTGCAGACCAGCCCGAGGGTGAGGGCCGGATCGTCTATCCCAACGGCGATGTCTATGCGGGCGGTTGGCTGGGCGGCGTTATCGACGGGCAAGGCAAACTGGAATACGCCAACGGACGCGTTTACGAGGGCGGGTTTCAGGACGGCAGCTTTCACGGGCAAGGCAAGCTGAGTGAACCGGACGGCTATGTCTATGATGGCGAATGGAACCTGGGCCAGCGCCACGGCACCGGCGCGACCACCTATGCCGATGGCACCACCTATGAGGGCGGCTTTGCCAATGGACGCCGCGAAGGCAGCGGCAAGATCGTCATACCTGGCGGATTTGCTTATGAGGGTGAGTGGCTTGCCGGAGAGATCGACGGGCAAGGCATCGCAACCTACGCAGACGGCACCGTCTATGAGGGTGGATTCAGCCAGGGCAAGCGACAGGGCCAGGGCGTGATCCGCTATGCCAGCGGGGAAGAAGCCTCGGGGCAGTGGGAAAACGGCGCGCTGACCGAAGCGTCAGTGGAAGCGGAAGAGGAACCTGCCGAGGAGACCTCGAACTAGGGTATCGGTTGTTTGATCGATATTGGGTTCAGCGGACGTTTGCGATCATTCGCCAAGACGGGCGTTCGCCTGACCGGGGGTAGGCGACGCAATGCTGGTGTGTGGCAATTTGTGGTCAAGCGTCAACGGTGACATTCGAAAGTGTGGCAACCCATCTAAATCGCCTGCCCGCGGGACGGTCAGGCGATCGCCCGGCGCCCTCCGGGCTTGATTTCGGGCGGAGGGGCGCAACGCGAGTGGTCGCCTCAGCCAAAAAAAATCCGCCATCCTGCCGGAACCATTCCATGGCGGTTCCCGCAGATGTGGCCCATTCACCGTTGCCGCAGCCGCGCCAGCAGATGCCGCGCGCCGCCTGGTACCACAAGCGGAGAGATCGCGAAGCCGGTGGCAAAGCCGGCAATCTCGGCCACCCAATCATTGCTGGTCCCGAACAGCACCGAAAACACCAGTTGGAACAGTACCAACACGCCGATCAGTGAAAATGCCCGCCATTGGTTATCGCCGGTGCGGCCGAGATTGACCCACAGGATGAAGGTAAATGCGCCGATCAGCCCGTAAACGGCCGGGAAGGCCCCGGCCAGAGGGACCGGATCGTTCAGCAAGATCGCATAGGCCAGCGCGCCGATAATCGCCGACGCGAAGAACACCACCAGCACGGCAAGCGCGCCCATCACCTCGCCCACGAATTTGCCGAGCGCCAACAGGAAGACGCCCGCGAACAGCGCGTGGGTAAAGCTGAAGTGGATGAACGGATAGGTCACGAAGCGGCGCAGATGTTCCAGCGGCCAGACGCCTTGTGCCAGCATCTGATCCCAGACCTGGCCGAAAAACGCGTAATCCGTCAGCGCCCCGCTGCGCCAGCCGATACCCTGCGCGCCACCGACGAAACCGGCGCTGGCGGCACTCAGCACCAGTTCGCCCGCCGCGATAATCAGAAACAGCAGCATCACCACAGCGGGAATCGGATTGACCGGGTTGGCATCTGGATCGCTGTGCATGTCGGGGCCCTTTCTTGACGCGCGCCTGCGCCATGGCTAAGCGAGCCGGGCAGTAAACGCCAGCCAATCGGAGCCTCCAATGTCCGCCAACTTCACCCCGCGCGTCTTTTCCGGCATTCAGCCCTCGGGCGGATTGACGCTGGGCAATTATCTGGGCGCGATGAAGCGCTTTGTTCAGATGCAGGACACCGGCAGCCATGAGACGGTGTATTGCATGGTCGACCTGCACGCGATCACCGTCTGGCAAGACCCCGCCACGCTGACCCGTGCGACGCGGGAGCTGTGTGCCGGTTTCATCGCCTCGGGCATCGACCCGGAAAAATCCATTCTGATCAATCAGAGCCAGGTGCCCGAACACGCGCAACTGGCCTGGGTGTTCAACTGCGTGGCGCGCATGGGCTGGCTGAACCGGATGACGCAGTTCAAGGACAAGGCGGGCAAGAACCGGGAAAACGCAAGTGTTGGCCTGTTCGCCTACCCTGCCCTGATGGCCGCAGACATCCTGATCTATCACGCCACCCATGTGCCGGTGGGCGAAGATCAGAAGCAGCATCTTGAGCTGACCCGCGACATCGCCGCCAAGTTCAACAACGACTTCGGCGTCGATTTCTTCCCGATCACCGAGCCGGTGATCAAAGGTGCCGCGACTCGGGTGATGAGCCTGCGCGACGGGTCAAAGAAGATGTCGAAAAGCGATCCTTCGGACATGAGCCGGATCAACATGACCGACAGCGAAGACGCAATTGCACAGAAGATCCGCAAGGCGCGGACCGACCCTGACGCCCTTCCGTCCGAGGCAAAGGGCCTTGAGGGGCGCGCCGAGGCTGCGAATCTGATCAACATCTACGCCGCCTTCGCGGATATGGAGGTGGACGCCGTCCTGGCCGAGGTTGGCGGCAAGCAGTTCAGCGAGTTCAAACCAATGCTGGCCGATCTGGCGGTTGCCAAACTGTCGCCGATCAGCGCCGAGATGGCCCGCCTGATGGAACAGCCCGATGAAATCGACGCGATTCTGGCCCGCAGCGCCGTGCGTGCGCGCGAAATCACCGCGCCGATCCTGAAACAGACGTATGAGATTGTGGGGATGGTCGGGGCTTGAAACGACTCTCGGCAAGCGTCAGCATGGGCTGATCTGCCGCCTTGTCGGAGGGGTGCTCATGCGCCGCAATTGTTTACTGCTTTTTTCGTTCCTTCTGTCCATGATTGCCGCGCCTGTTTCGGCGCAAATGATTGAATTCACTGGTGATATTGGTGCGTTTGATCCCCCGGCGTTCGAGGCTTCGGATCTTGAACAGGTCATCGGCTCGGATGAGACCGCGCCGCTGTCGGCGTTCAATGAAACCGATTATTTCCGCAAACTGGCGCTGCCGATCGGGCGGCTGGCGATCGAGCTTAACTCTGGCCGCTCGGCCTATTGCACGGCTGCTTTGGTGCGCCGCGATCTGATTTTGACCAACGCCCATTGTGTGGTCGATGGCGACGGTGCGCCGACAGCGCGGCGGGCCATGCTGCAGATGGGGTATCTGCGCGCCAGCAACCCCGCCGGGACCGAGACATTCGACGTCAACGTCACCACGCCTGCCGAAGTCGGCTCTCCCGGGGCGGTGGGCGCGCCTGATTATGCGCTGCTGCGGCTTGCACCGGGCCAGTCTGCGGATGGCTGGGGGACGATCACCTTGTCCCAGGCGCCGCCGGTGGCCAATGCTTCGCTGGTTATCGTGCATCATCCCGGCGGATTCCCGGCTGTTGTCAGCGCAGGCGGCAATTGCCGCGCAAACACCACGACCGAGGTTGACGTCTTCCACATTTGCGACACGGCAGGCGGATCAAGTGGCGCGCCTGTTTTCATGCTCGGGACAGACCGGGTCATTGCCCTGCACTACCGCAAGGTCGGTCTGTCGGAAAACGCGGCGGTTCGGATTGACACGGTGCTGCAACACTCGACGATATTGTCCGGCGAGCGGCGCAGAATCCATCAGGCAGCCTTGGGCGAATTCCGTGAACGACTGGAGGCGGCAATGCTGCTGCGCGATAGCGAACAATATGCCGAAGCCGAGGTCGCGTTTCTTGCGCTTCAGGACTTCACGATCAAGAAAATCGGGGATGCGAGCGAGGAACACGCGCAGTTGCTGAACCATTTCGGCAGCGTTTACTGGGGGCTTCAGGATCATCAGCGCCGTGTGGGGATTTTTGAGCAAGCCACGCGCATCTATCGGGATCTTGAAGGGCCGGACAGCCTGCGCGCCTATGAAAACGAAGCGAACATGGCCGGTGCATTTTTGTCGATTGATACGCAGAAATCACGTGAAATCGCCGAACGGATTATCGCAACGCTTGATGAGAACCGAAACACTGGTTTCGCACTGGTGCAGAGCCACCAGATTATTGGGGCATCGCACTGGCGTGACGGTGCGCCAGCGGACGCTGTTGGCCACTTTGAAACAGCGCAATCCCTGGCAGACAGGTTCCTGCCTGCGAACCACCATTTAGCGATCGACATCAACGTCGAACGCGGTTTTTTATATGGCGCTCTGGGCCGTTGTAGCGATGCGAAGGCGGCCTATGAAAACGGCCTTGCCGCGTTGGAAAGCAGCGGTCGGCGCGCCCGGGAAAACCACCGTTTGGCGCAATCGCGCCTGGCAGAGTTGCGGTGCTAAAGCGGACACAATGCCGGGGACTTTACCGTACCCCGGCATCAGATTGGACGCGGCGGTCCTGACCCCGGTCGGGGCACGGTTATGCCCCCGGTCCTTTTGGTTTTTTCATGCGCCGCTTGTTGATGTGAAAATCGGGCGCCGCTGCCCCAAGCGTATCGCCTTTGACATAGCGTTTTTCCCAGCCTTTTTTGATCGCAGCGGGGTCATTCGCCTTCAGGCCTGCATTGAAGTTCAGCCGACTGTCGCGCCAGGTTGCGAAACGCTTGGCAAGATCCGGGTCATCCTCAATGTCCAGAATGCGCGGCTCAATCTCTCCGACGACCGAATGGGCGATTGGCGTAATGAAACACAGGCGTTCCCCCTTCGGGATACGGATTTCGCCCGGATAGGCAAAGCGCCAGTTCATCGTGAAGGTGAACGGAAGCCAGTCGGTTTCGACGATGCCTTCCAGCGGTTGCAGGATCGAATAGGCCTGGTTCGGAGAGCCGCGCACCCACAACGCCCAACCCGGTGAGGTGCGGAACAGATAGCCCGGGCTGAACGTCAGGATGCCGTACCCGAAATGCGATGAGGTAAAGCTGGCAACCAGATCCGAGTTTTCGTCTTTCGTGGCGGTGATTTTCAGCGCATCCAGATCATTGCCGCCGGTCCAGCTGACCTTGAATTCCGCCGGCGACAGAAGTTCCCAACCTGTTGCGTTTGCAACCGGCATCGGGATGCAGCGATAGGCGAACCTCTGGTCCGTTGCGTCCATCCACTTGCGACGCGGTTCGGCGGGCACCATGGGCGACGGGTCGGGCCGAAGGCGAAACGCCTTCAGCTCGGGCACGTCGACTGGGGACTCTTCCGGTTCGGCCAAGGGAATCCTATGCGTTTCTTAACGACTGGATCAGAATCAATGCGCCCTGCCTACCGGCTTTGGCATGGAAACGACCCCGATCAGAGACGACCGGATTTCTTTAATTCTGAGGCGACTGGATAGGAGACGTAGGAGGAGATGGCGGCGATGGCGGAGGAGATTGCTGTGGCGACATCGGGGCCGGATCCGACGCACCGTCGATCACATGCAGGCCAACCGTCGGGGCCTGCTGCATGAAGTCATAGCCGACACTGCCAATGAAGTCGTCCTGGACGACACCGACATTCGCGCCGACGCCGAACTGGTTTGTGCTGAAGTAGTAATTGCCGGTCAGTCCGACCGCGCCTTCACCGGATTCGTCGTTCGACCAGACACCTACCGATGCAGCCGTTCCGCCGCCCGCGCCGAATGCGAATGTCAAACCCAGGCTCAGCACGCCATCGGCGGCGACTGGCGTGGCGCCGACCAGGGCGAAAACGGACGTGGATAAAAGAAATGGTTTCAACATATGGCTGCCTCTTGTCCCAGAAATCTGGTCGCAGGCTTAGTATCGCGATCCGCGAACTGTCCATAGTGGATCATCGTTTCGGCGAAATAACTCCGGTGGTGTGCTGCGGCTCTGGATGATGTGGACGCGCCACATTTCAAATCTCACCGCAAATGGCACGACCGTACCGCAAACAACGTTGCCATTTCAGGATTTCCGCGCCGCGGACGCGGTCTTCCTGTCCGGCAACATCCCTAAGGTCACGCCGGTGGCCGAATTCGATGGGCCTCATTGTCAGCTGGGGCCAGCGATGTGCCGGGATTGGGCACATAGCGCCTGAGGCGGGTGGACAGGTCCGCGCCGCTGGGTCATCATCCGGCGACGTTGGCAAAAGGATCATTTCATGCGCAAGTTTCTGGTCGTACTTGACGACAGCCGCGAATGCCTGAACGCGATGCGGTTCGCCGCGATGCGCGCCGCCAACACCGGCGGCGGGGTCGAGGTTCTGGCCGTGATTCCGCCCGAAGAATTCAACCACTGGATCGGCGTCGGAGAGATCATGCGCGAAGAAGCGCGTGAGCGGATTCACGCGCATTTCGAGGTCTTCGCCAAGTGGATGCGCGACCGCCTGGGGGTCGACCCCGAACTGGTGATCCGTGAAGGCGAACCAGTGCCCGAGATCCTGGCCCAGGTGCGCGATGACCCGGAAATCGGCGTCCTTGTCCTGGGTGCGGGCACCGAGAAAAACGGCCCCGGCCCGCTGGTTACACAGCTTTCGCGATCCTCAGGCTCGCTACCTGTACCGGTGACGATTGTTCCTGGCGAGCTGTCCAAGGAACGACTGGAGGCGGTGACCTGACGCGGGGTGTCGACCGGGACGACACAGCTGATCAGAAATGCGCCGGGCGACGATTGAACCCGCCGAAGTCGCTGCGATAGGTTCGCCACGATCCGACGGGGTTTTCCACGGAGCGTTCCGGGGGCTGCCCGTTGCGCGCTGACACATAAAAAGGCTTCTGCGATGAAGCGCATCCTGGCGTTTGGCGTATTCTTTCTGGCGGCTGTGGCCGCTGCGGACGCACGCGCCCAATCCAGCAACGACGACACGGTAGAGGCACCCGCGCCTGCCGCTGTGGACACCCCGAATGCGACGATTGCGTTTGACGCCTCAATCCTGTCGGAACCCGAACGGCGCACCTTGCAGGCGGCCCTGACGTTCAGCGGTGACTATCAGGGCGCGGTCAACGGGGACTGGGATGCGGCCTCACAATCGGCGCTGGTCGCCTATGCGGCGCGCACTCGCGATGGCGCTGTTCCCGGCCCGGAAAATTTGCACACCATCCTTGCCGCGCTCGAAGATGAGCGGCGCGCCAACAGTTGGGAAACCGTCCATTTTGATGGCGCGGGACATTCGCACCTGATGCCATTCGCCCTGATTGAACCGGTGGAAGAAGCCAGCGAGATCGACTTTGAAAGCGTCGACGGGGCGTTTGGGTTTTCGGTGCGGTTCGGGCCAATGGACCGCATGACCTCGATCCACGCGCGGTTAGCCTCGCGACATGTAGGTGAGGGGCCGGCCTTTCGGCGCAGCACACCGGACCAAGTGGTCACGGCGATTGATACGGCCACGGGGCGGCATGTCTTTGCGCGTTCCGACAAGGGGGACGCAGGTTGGGTGACCAGCATCATCTCGGCCGAGCCGGTGCACCGCGCCCGCCTGTCGCTGATGGCGGCAAGTTTCGCGCGCGGAGAGCCACCGATCATTCGCGTGGATCCGCAAGGCCGGCTGGCTGCACTGATCGCACCGGATGAACCCTCGGAAGCGGACATCGCGGCCGAGGCGGCAAAGGGTCCGACAACAGCGAACGCCGCCCGCGGCGCCACGCCCAGCGGCATCGGCACCGGGTTCTACGTGAATAGCACCGATATTCTGACTGCAGCGCATGTGGTGGCCGATTGCGGGCGGGTCTCGCCGGCCAGTGGTGCGCCTTTGCGGGTCACCGTGATGAACGAGGCGCTGGATCTGGCTTTGCTGGCCAGTGGCGCACCATCCCCGTCCTGGCTGGTTCTGGGCGGTTTGCCGGACGCAAGACTGGGTGAGCGGGTGTTCGCGCTGGGCTTTCCCTATGCCGGTATTCTGAGCAGCCGGTTGACCGTGACCGGGGGCAATGTCAGCGCGCTGGATGGTATTTTGCCCGATGAATCACGGCTGATGATCTCGGCCCCGATCCAGCCGGGCAATTCCGGCGGGCCGGTCCTGAACAAGCGCGGCGAGGTGTTGGGCGTGGTCGTGTCGCGGCTGGATGAGTTGACGGTACTGGGGGCGACCGGAACGCTGCCGCAGAACATGAACTTTGCAGTGCCGCCCGATGCCATGATGGGGTTTCTGGAGGATGCAGACGTTCTGTTCCCTGCCCGCCGCGCCGCCCCGTTTCTGGTTGAGGATGGTTTGCCCGAAGGCGTTGAAGACGCAATCGTGCCGATTGAATGTCACTGAAACTTTATTGGTGCGGGACGGGGTTGTGATCGCAGGCCGTGGCTGGGGGCCAGCCCCCAGACCCCCGGAGTATATTTGGCGAAAAGACAATTGGGTTTGGTTTTTCGGCTTGATTGACCAAAAAAGTGACAGTTTTAGAATCGTTCCAAAACTTGACTTCCCGCGTTCCCAAGCGCATCTATGATGCCTGCTTAGAAAGGCGGTGCGCCGATGTTTATCCAGACCGAATCCACTCCGAATCCCGCAACGTTGAAATTCCTGCCGGGCCGTACTGTGTTGGAGGCTGGGACGGCGGATTTTCCGACGCCGGAATCGGGCGCAAAATCCCCGTTGGCGGCGCGGATTTTTGCCGTTGGGGGCGTCACGGGCGTGTTTTTCGGCAATGATTTTGTGACCGTCACCAAGGATGAGGCGACGGAATGGGATCATGTGAAACCCGCGATCCTGGGCGCGATCATGGAGCATTTTCAGTCCAGCGCGCCGGTTGTCGAAGGTGACGACGGCGCTGGTGGGCATGCCAGCCATGATGGGCCGGACAGCGAGATCGTGAACCAGATCAAATCCCTGCTGGACACGCGGGTGCGCCCCGCGGTCGCGCAGGACGGTGGCGACATCACTTTCCACGGGTTTGACCGTGGCGTCGTCTATCTGCACATGCAGGGCGCCTGCGCTGGTTGCCCCTCGTCAACGCTGACGCTGAAGATGGGGATCGAGAATCTGCTGCGTCATTATATCCCCGAAGTTGTCGAAGTGCGCCCCGTCGCGGCCTGAGGCATGGCCAAAGCCGCGCTGACGCTGGGGTTTGATACCTCGCTGGCCCATTGCGGCGCGGCGTTGCTGGTGGATGGCGAATGTGTCGGTGCGCTTTACGAGGATATGGCCAAGGGTCAGGCCGAGCGGCTGATCCCGATGCTGGACGAGGTTCTGGCGCAGGGCGGCGCGTCCTGGCGTGATCTGACGCGGATTGGGGTTGGGATTGGGCCCGGCAATTTCACCGGCATTCGGATCTCGGTTTCAGCGGCGCGCGGGCTGGCCCTTGGGCTGGGTATTCCGGCGATTGGCGTGACGCTGCTGGACGCGCTTGCGTTCGGCACCGATGGTGCCCGCATCGCGATGATCGACGCGCGCCGCGATCACCTTTACCTGCAGGGGTTTGGGGGTGTCGGACCGAGTAAGCCGGGGCTGTTCGCGGCCGAGGATCTGGATCAGTTTCACTCAAGCGGAGTGACCTGTCTGGGCAATTGTTCGGCTGAGCGGATCGTGGCGCTGGGCGGGGTACAGCGCCCGGCGGCTTATGCGCCCGCCTCCGCGATTGCGCGTATTGCAGCGACGCGCGACGTGGTTCCGTGGGTGCGGCCCGCGCCGCTTTATTTGCGGGCGCCGGATGCGGCACCGTCGCGCCATGGCGCGCCGACATTGGCCGGATGACCGCCGCCGCGCTTGCCCTGACCCACAAGCGCGCGATGGCGACACGGCCATGGAGCACCGATGAATTCAGCGCCCTTCTGCAGGCGCCGGGTGTGTTTCTGATCGGCGATGCCACCTGCTTCGCGCTGGGTCGACTTGCGGCTGATGAGGCTGAGTTGCTGACGCTTGCGACAGACCCGGATTTCCGCCGCAGGGGTCTGGCCCGCAAGGCGCTGAACGCGTTTCACGCGACAGCCCGGGACCGGGGTGCAACGGCGGCTTTCCTTGAAGTTGCACATGACAACACGGCGGCAATCGCACTTTACCTTGGGTGCGGCTGGGTCGAAGTCGGGCGACGTGCGGGATATTACGAGAATGACGGCGCAGCCATTGACGCGATCGTTATGCGGCGCGATTTGACGCCTCGTCAGGATGCCCAGCCAGGCTGAGGGCTGTGGATAACCCTCAGAAAGCTATTGACCGCCCTGTCCCACGCTGGCCTTATCCGGGGATGCTGGCGTCTGGCTGCTGTCCGCAGACCCAATGCGCCCAAAAGAAACCAACTGGGAGACTTCCTATGACCCTTATGACCAAATTCCTTGGCGCCACGGCGACCCTGGCCATTTCGGCGACCGCCGCACTGGCCGAGCCGGGGTTGATCATCGACCTTGGCGGCAAATTCGACAAATCCTTCAACGAAAGCGCCTATAACGGTGCGCAGCGCTGGGTCGAAGACACCGGCGGCACCTATCTTGAGACCGAGTTGCAGAACGACGCCCAGCGCGAGCAGAACATGCGCCGCATGGCAGAACGTGGCGCAAACCCGGTTGTGGTTCTGGGCTTTGCCAATGCCTCGACCCTGGAAAAGGTGGCCCCGGATTACCCCGACACCAGCTTTGCGATTGTTGACGTGAACTGGCTGGACCTTGAAAACGTGCAGCAGATCAGCTTTGCCGAACACCAAGGCAGCTATCTTGTCGGCATGATGGCGGCGATGGCGTCCAAGTCGAACACCGTCAGCTTTGTCGGCGGCATGGACGTTCCGCTGATCAGCAAGTTCGCATGCGGGTATACCCAGGGCGTGAAGGCTGTGAATCCGGACATCACCGTTATCCAAAACATGACCGGCACCACCCCGGCAGCCTGGAATGACCCGGTTAAAGGTGGGGAATTGACCAAGGCGCAGATCAGCCAGGGGTCTGATGTTGTGTTTGCTGCCGCTGGCGGCACCGGCGTCGGCGTTCTGCAGGCAGCCGCCGACGAAGGCATCCTGTCAATCGGCGTGGACAGCAACCAGAACTATCTGCACCCCGGCTCGGTCCTGACGTCGATGGAAAAGCGCGTGGACAATGCAGTCTATAACGCGTTCCAGACCTTTAATGATGGGACGTTCGAGACGGGCGTGATCACACTGGACCTGGAAGCTGAAGGCGTTGGCTATGCAGTGGATGAGCATAACGCCGCGCTGATCACGGATGACATGAAGGCTGCGGTTGATGAAGCGCGCGCCAAAATCATCGCTGGCGAGATCATGGTCCATGATTACACCACCGATGGCAGCTGCCCGGTCATGTAAGCGGATATGACCGATACAACAACACAGGGGCGACCCGAACAGGCCGTCCCATCCAGCGGAAAAGCCCCGGCGATCGAGCTGAAGGGTATTTCGAAGGCGTTCGGGCCGGTACAGGCCAACAAGGACATCGCGATTCGCGTTATGCCGGGCACGATCCACGGCATTATCGGCGAAAACGGCGCCGGGAAATCCACGCTGATGTCGATCCTCTATGGGTTTTACAAGGCCGATAAGGGTGAGATTTTCATCAACGGCAACAAGACCGATATCCCCGACAGCCAGGCCGCGATCCGCGCCGGTATCGGGATGGTGTTCCAGCACTTCAAACTGGTCGAAAATTTCACAGTTCTGGAAAACGTCGTGCTGGGGGCCGAGGATGGCGCGTTGCTGCGCCCCTCGCTGGCCAAGGCACGCAAGCTTCTGACAGAGCTGGCAAAAGAATACGAACTGAACGTCGACCCTGATGCGCTGATCGAAGACCTCGGTGTGGGCATGCAACAGCGGGTCGAGATCCTGAAAGCGCTGTATCGGCAGGCTGATATCCTGATCCTGGATGAACCCACCGGCGTGCTGACCCCGGCCGAGGCGGATCACCTTTTCCGTATCCTCGACAACCTTAAGGCCGAGGGGAAAACCATCATCCTGATCACCCACAAGCTGCGCGAGATTATGGACGTCACCGACACCGTCAGCGTGATGCGCCGAGGAGAGATGACGGCGACGGTCAAAACCTCTGAAACAAGCCCGGAAGAACTGGCCGAACTGATGGTCGGTCGCAAGGTGCTGTTGCGGGTGGACAAAAAACCTGCGTCGCCGGGCAAGACGGTGCTGGAGGTCAAGAACCTCAACGTCACGGATGAGGCCGGGGTGAAACGGCTGAAGGATGTGTCGTTGTCCGTCCGGGCCGGGGAAATCCTGGGCATCGCAGGCGTGGCCGGGAACGGGCAATCGGAATTGCTGGACGTGCTGGGCGGGATCGATCACGGCACCGGAACGGTGGAACTGAACGGAGAGGCGATTGACCTGACGGGTAAGTACTCGGACGGGAAATCGCGGCGGGATCGCGGGATTGCGCATGTGCCCGAGGATCGCCAGCGGCGCGGATTGATCATGGATTTCGCAGCCTGGGAAAATGTGGCCTTCGGCTATCACGATGACGTCGCTTATCAGAAGAATGCCTGGCTGATGGACAACGCCGCGTTGCGCGCCGAGACCGAGGCCAAGATGGAGCGTTTCGACGTGCGCCCGCCGGACCCAAAGCTGGCGGCCAAGAACTTCTCGGGCGGGAACCAGCAGAAAATCGTCCTCGCGCGCGAGATTGAGCGGAACCCAGATCTGCTGTTGATCGGTCAGCCGACGCGCGGTGTGGACATCGGCGCCATCGAGTTCATTCACAAACAGATTGTCGCGCTGCGCGATCAGGGCAAGGCGATCCTGTTGGTCAGCGTTGAACTGGATGAAATCATGAGTCTGTCAGACCGGATCGCGGTGATGTTCGACGGGCAGATCATGGGCGAACGCCTGCCCGGCGAAACCGACGAAAAGAAGCTTGGCCTGTTGATGGCCGGCGTGACGGAGGGCGCGTAATGGATAAGATGCCACGCTGGGCCGACGTGTTCCTGACGCCGCTGATCAGTCTGATTCTGGCCTTCTTCGTGTCCGGGCTGGTGGTTTTGTATATCGGCGAAGATCCGTTCCGCGCCGTGTCGATCCTGATCGAAGGGTCGATCGGGTCGGCGTATGCGTGGGGCTATACGCTTTATTACGCCACTAATTTCATCTTTACGGGTCTGGCCGTGGCGATTGCGTTCCACGCCCGCATGTTCAACATCGGCGGCGAAGGTCAGGCCGCGATCGGCGGGCTGGGTGTGGCCTTGGTGTGCCTGATGATCCCCTGGCCGCATTGGGCGCTGGCCCTGCCCGTAGCCGTTGCCGCAGGCGCGATATTCGGCGCAGGCTGGGCCGCGGTTCCCGCGTACCTGCAGGCCAGACGTGGCAGTCACATCGTGATTACCACGATCATGTTCAACTTCATTGCCGCCGCCTTGCTGGCCTATGTGATTGTTGAGGTCCTGAAAGCGCCGGGTCAGATGTCGCCTGAATCCTCGGCCTTCAACGAAGGTTCCAACCTGCCCAGGATCGCCGATTTCTTGCGCACGCTGGGTCTGGCATGTGAAGGCCGCCCGCTGGAGCGCGTCTGCCGCGCGCCGCTGAACATTGCCTTCATTCTGGCCCTGCTTGCCTGTTTCGGGGTCTGGCTGCTGATCTGGCGCACGCGACTTGGCTATGAAATCCGCTCGTTCGGGCATTCTGAAGAAGCGGCGACTTATGCCGGGATTTCTTCGTTCAAGATCACCATGATCGCGATGCTGATTTCGGGCGGGTTGGCCGGGCTGATGGCGATCAATGCCGTCATGGGCGAGGCCGAGCGTCTGGTGATCGACGCCGTTCAGGGGGCCGGATTCATCGGCATCGCCGTGGCGCTGATGGGCCGGTCGCACCCGGTCGGCGTTTTCCTGGCGGCGCTGCTGTTTGGCGCGCTTGTGCAGGGCGGTGCCGAGTTGGAGTTCGAGATTCCGGCCATCACGCGCGACATGATCGTGGTCATTCAGGCGCTGGTGATCCTGTTCACCGGGGCGCTGGACAACATGGTGCGGATACCGCTGGAACGGATGTTCCTGGCCCGACGAAAGGCCGGTTGAGCGATGCTGGCTGAGTGGCTTCCCAATCTGCTGTTGTCCTGGGGCGTTCAGGCAACGGGCGTCGCGTCGCCCGGACCCGGTGTGGCGCTGAACCTCGGGCTTGCCACGTCGCAGGGGCGTCGCCCCGCCGTGCTGGCCTGTCTGGGCATCGGGTTGGCCGCCATACTGATGGCCGCGGCCACAGTCATGGGGTTGGCCCCGATCTGGGCAGAATTTGCCTGGATCGCCACCGGGCTGAAACTGTTGGGGGCTGCCTTTCTGGTCTGGCTTGCCTACGGGGCCTTCCGCAGATCGCTAAGCCCACCTCCGCCGCCGTCAGCCAAGCCGCCACATAGGACGGGGTCCAGCATCGCCTATGGTTTCCTAATGCAGTTGATCAATCCCAAGGCGATGGTCTTTTGGTTAGCGGTCGCAGCCCTCGGTGGTCTGGGTCAGGCGCCGTTGCCGGTGGTGCTGATCTTCCTGATTGGCGCTTTCGCCATCTCGTTCGGCGGGCACGGACTTTGGGCCGTCGCGCTGTCCTCGACACCGTTCCGCGCGATTTATGCCCACGCCCGCCGCTGGGTCGAGGGTGCGCTGGGGGCGTTCTTCGCCTTTGCTGCTTTCAAACTAGCCACGACGAGGATCTGAGACATGGATCTGCTTACCATCCTGCAAATTCTTGACTCGTCCCTGCGACTGGCCACGCCGCTGCTGTTCGCCTGTTTGGCCGGATTGTTTAGCGAGCGGTCGGGGATTTTCGATATCGGGCTGGAAGGCAAGATGCTAATCGCTGCGTTCTTTTCCGCCGCCTTCGCCTATACCACCGGCAGTGTCTGGCTGGGCATGCTGGCGGGCATTGCCGGTTCGATGGCGCTTGCGGCGGTGCATGGCGTTGCTTCGGTCACGTTCCGGGGCAATCAGCTGATCTCGGGCGTGGCGATCAACTTTCTGGCCGCCGGGTTCACCGTGCTGATTGCGCAGAACTGGTTCGGCCAGGGCGGCCGCACCCCGGCGGTTTCCGGCGCGGCGCGGTTTGAGGGGCTGAACTGGCCCGGTGCGCTGGAACGATCCGAGGATATCCGAAATGCCTCGCCCTTGATGCAGCTGTATTCCGAGCTGATTTCGGGCCACACGTTCCTGACCTATGTTGCACTGATCACAGTGCCGATCACCTGGTACATCCTGTTTCGAACCCGGTTCGGCCTGCGGCTGCGCGCGGTGGGCGAAAACCCCGGTGCGGTTGATACCGCCGGTGTCAGCGTGACGACCCTGCGATACATCGCCGTCGGAATCGCCGGATTGCTGTGCGGGCTGGCGGGGGCCTATCTGGCGACCGGGCTGGCCGCGGGCTTCGGCAAAGAGATGACGGCAGGGCGCGGGTTTATCGCGCTGGCGGCGCTGATCTTTGCCAAGTGGCGGCCCTGGTATGCGCTGTTCGCCTGCCTTCTGTTCGGGTTCCTGCAATCGCTGTCACTCAGGCCCGATGCGGTGAACAGTCTGCTGCGGTTTGACGTTCCCGGTCAGCTGCTTGACGCGCTGCCCTATATCCTGACCGTGGTCATTCTGGCCGGATTCGTCGGCAAGGCGATCCCGCCGTGCGCCGGTGGCGAACCCTATGTCAAAGAACGCTGATCGACGCATATGAGCCTGCAATCCCTGACCAAACTGATCCGTGACCGCGCGGGGATCGCACCGGTGTCCGCCGGGCTGATCCTGGGTTCGGGCCTTGGGCATCTGGCCGAGGCGGTGGACGGCGTTGCCATCCCCTACAAAGACCTGCCGGGGTTTCCCCATGCGGGCGTATCGGGCCACAATCCGCAGCTGGTGATCGGCGATCTGGAAGGCACCCGCGTTGCGATATTCGGCGGACGCTCGCATTACTATGAAAGCGGGCGCGGGGACGCGATGCGCCTGCCGCTGGAAGTGCTCAAAGCGCTTGGTGCCTCGACCCTGATTGCGACCAATGCCGCGGGTTCAATGCGCCCGGACATCCCGCCCGGCAAGTTGATGTTGCTGAGTGATCATATCAATTTCTCAGGGCTTAATCCGCTGATCGGCGAACAGTCGGACGACCGCTTTGTGCCGATTCTGTGGAAAAACAACGTGTTGCGGGCGCAGAAAGTAGCGATTTGAACATAGCGCGAGCGCCTTTCTGATCAGGCTTTGCGCGTTTGCTGCGGTGCAGGAAAGATCTTTGCCAGTTTGCGAAGGTTTTGGGCAGTGGCGGCGAGCAGGAATTCGTCATTTGCGCCGCATGGTCCACGTAATCGGAGCCGTCCCAGGCCGAGAATGCGCTTGAGGTGGGCAAAGAGCATTTCGACCTTCTTCCGGAGCTTCACCGAGATCTTGTATTGCGGCGTTTTGGCGATTGCGCGGGCGATGTCGCGAGCGTCCTCATGTTCCTCACGGGTGATCTTACGGGCGTCGGCATTCGGGCAGCACTTCGGCTTGGAAGGACAGGATTGGCAGGTGTGCTTCAGCGCTTGGTACTTGGCCACGCCCTTGCCGGTTGGGCCGCGATTGGGGTCGGAGTAGTTTCGGCGGAACTGCTTCAGAGCCTCGCCTTCCGGGCAGATGTATTGATTGTTCTCGGCATCCCATTCGAAGTCAGCTCGGGACCAGGTGCCATCGGTGCGCCCGGCTTTGTCGAAGACCGGGATGTGCGGTGCGATCTTTTCACCCACCAGCCATCCGAGCATGGGTCCCGATCCGTAGGCGGTGTCGGCGATCAGCCGTTCGGGATGAAGATCGAAGCGCTCTTTGGCCCGCTTCAGCATCGTCTTGGTTGACCCCACCTCGGCTTGACGGATCGACCGTGTCGCTTCCACGTCGACGATGACACCATGATCGGTATCGATGAGATAGTTGTCGGAGTAGGCAAAAAATGCGGGACCCTTACGCGCCGCCGTCCACTGGCTGGCTGGGTCGGAATAGGACGTGAACTTTGGCTCGACCGGTGTCGCTGCTCCGAATGCGGCCTCATCCAGAGTGTCGAGATACTCGCGGACCGCGCGGGGTGCAGCGTCTGCATCGATCCGCGCAATGTCCCATTCTTCCTTTGGCGCAGAGTACTGCTTGTTGGCATCCGCCTCGATCAAGCTGGCATCGACGGCCAGGCGCTGACCGCTGACGAGACCTTCGGCGATGCATCGCGCGACCGTGGTCTCGAAGAGATGGCGCAGCAGCTCACTCTCGCGGAACCGACCATGCCGGTTCTTTGAAAAGGTCGAGTGATCCGGCACCCGATCGGCCAGGTCGAGCCGACAAAACCACCTGTACGCGAGGTTCAAGTGTACCTCTTCACAGAGCCGCCGCTCGGACCGGATGCCGAAGCAGTAACCGACGATCAGCATCCGGATCAGCAGTTCAGGATCGATCGAAGGACGACCGGTGTGGCTGTAGAAATCGGCAAGATGGGCGCGGATGCTGCTCAGATCGACGAAACGATCAATCGATCGCAGCAGGTGATCTTGCGGGACATGGTCTTCCAGCGAGAACTCATAGAACAGCGCCGCCTGTGCTTCCTGCCTCGGTCCCATCATGGCTGATCCTCCCGCTTGTTGAGAGGATTGAATCAGCGCCATAGCCCTCGATCAAGCAGGAGTTTTTCAACAAAATTGGCCCATGGGCGATGCCTATGATCCGGGCCTTCGCGCCGCGCTTCTGGCCGCCGCCAAGGCCGAGGGGATTGGCCTGAACGAGGGCGTCTATGCCTGGTATTCGGGCCCATCCTTCGAAACCCCGGCCGAGATCCGGGCACAGAAGATCCTGGGGGCGGACGCTGTCGGCATGTCAACTGTCCCCGAGGTGATCCTGGGCCGGTTCCTGGGGCTGCGCTGCGCCGCTGTGTCGGCGATCACCAATATGGCGCAGGGGATGGGCGACGAATCGATCAGCCACGCCCATACTAAACTGATGGCCCCAGTGGGTGCTGCCAAGCTGGAACGTATCTTGCGCCGGGCGCTGTCCACCGGCCTGTGATAGCCCCCTGCGTCAGCTTGACGGTTTTCAAGTCGCCTTACCTTCGCTATGACGCAGCCATCCATTCGGAACGCTGATGAACATCTACCTGCCCATAGCCGAGGTTTCAGTGAACGCCTTCCTCCTTCTTGGGTTGGGCGGGATCGTCGGTGTGCTGTCGGGAATGTTCGGTGTCGGTGGCGGTTTCCTGATGACGCCGCTGCTGTTCTTTATCGGTATCCCTCCGGCGGTGGCCGTCGCGACCGAGGCGAACCAGATTGTCGCCTCGTCCTTTTCGGGGGTTCTGGCGCATCTGAAACGCAAGACCGTTGACCTGAAGATGGGCGCCGTGTTGCAGGTGGGCGGCCTGATCGGGGCGGCCCTGGGTGTTCAGATCTTCAACTATCTGAAGTCGCTGGGTCAGGTCGATCTGCTGGTGACGCTGTGCTACGTGGTGTTCCTTGGCATCATCGGTGCGCTGATGTTCGTCGAAAGCCTGCGCGCGATCCGGCGTTCCAAGAAGCCCGGCGCGCGGCCTGTGCGCAAGAAGCACAACTGGATTCACGCCCTGCCCTTCAAGATGAAGTTCCGCACCTCGGGGCTGTATCTGTCGGTCATTCCGCCGATTGTCGTGGGCATCGTTGTCGGCATACTGGCGGCGATCATGGGCGTTGGCGGCGGCTTTATCATGGTTCCGGCGATGATCTATATCCTTGGCATGCCGACGAAAGTTGTGGTTGGCACGTCGCTGTTTCAAATCATTCTGGTGACCGCATTCACCACCATGCTGCACGCGACGACCAACTTCACCGTCGACATGATGCTGGCCGTTCTGTTGCTGATCGGGGGCGTCATCGGGGCGCAGATCGGCACGCGGATCGGGGTGAAACTGAAGGCGGAACAATTGCGCATCGCGCTGGCCATTATGGTTCTGGCGGTCTGTGGCAAGCTGGCGATGGATCTGTTGCTGCAACCGTCCGAGCTCTATTCGCTGGGTGCGGCGGGGGGCCACGGATGATCCGCCTGGCGCTGATCCTTGTGATGCTGGCGTCCCCGGTTGCCGCGCAAGAGGTCATCGCCTCGCTGACGCAAAACCGAGTGTCGATCACCGCGAATTTCGACGGGTCCGAGATTACCATATTCGGTGCCGTAAAGCGGGATGCGCCGGAAGGTGACGAAGACCTGGGCATCGTCATCACCGTCGCCGGACCTGACAAACCGGTGGTGGTCCGGCGCAAGGAAAAGCAGGCTGGCATCTGGATCAACGCCGATGCGGTCGAGGTTGATGCAGCCCCCAGTTTCTATGCGGTTTCGACCTCGGGTCCGTTGCGCGATGTTCTGGCGGATGTCGAGTATCTGCGCCACAAAATCAGCATCCCGCGCGCGATCCGCTCTGTCGGTGCGCCGATGGGGATCGCGGATCCTGAAAGCTTTACCGAAGCGCTGATCCGAATTCGCACCGCGAATTCACTGTATCAGATGAACGAGGGCGCGGTTCTTCTGGAAAGTGCGACGTTGTTCCAGACCTCGGTGGCACTGCCTGCAAATCTGATCGAAGGTGTCTATCAGGCGCGGATATACCTGACCAACGCGGGGCGCGTCATCTCGCAGTTCGATACGACAATTGATGTGCGCAAGGTCGGGCTAGAGCGGTTTTTGTTCAATCTGGCGCATGACAACCCGGTGGCCTATGGGTTGCTGTCGCTGTTCATCGCCATTGCCGCGGGCTGGGGCGCGTCGGCGTTCTTCCGGTATCTTTCAAGCCGCGCCTAGGTCCGGGATGGTGTCTGGTCGACCCCGCCAAAGGGCGAACTGCGGCGCGGCAGTTACACTTTCGCCCGGCGCGGTCTACATAGCGGCCAAACGGAACGGAGCCTGCAATGCTGAATGACCCGCTGTTTATCGTCGTCGCCATTTCCACCCTTGTGGTGCTGGCGATCCTGCTGTTTGGCATCGGCACCTTCGCCAAGGGTGGCGAATTCAACCGCAAGCACGCCAACAAGATCATGCGTTACAGGATCTTGGCGCAGGCGATTGCGGTTGCCGTGATTTTGGCGTTCGTCTTCTTCCGCCGCATGGGGGGCTGAGCATGGTTGTCCTGAACAAGATCTACACACGCACCGGTGACGGCGGCGATACGGCGCTGGGCAACGGCGAACGGGTCGCGAAACATTCGGCGCGTGTCGGCGCCTATGGCACGGTTGATGAGTTGAATGCGACCGTTGGCCTTGCCGCTTTGCACGCTGACGGGACACTCGCCCCCCGGCTTGCCATGATCCAGAACGACCTGTTCGATCTGGGCGCAGACCTTTGCCGCCCTGAAATGGAGAAGGACGCCACCGCCGAATATCCGCCGCTGCGGATCGTCACGGCGCAAACCGACCGGCTGGAGGCCGAGATTGATGCCATGAACGACGCGCTGGAACCGCTGCGCAGCTTTATCCTGCCAGGCGGATCAGCACTGGCCGCGCATCTGCACCTGTGCCGCACCGTTGCGCGCCGGGCGGAACGACTGGCGGTGGAATTGGCAGGCACCGAACAGGTCAACCCGGCGGCAATCAAATACCTCAACCGTTTGTCCGACTGGTTCTTTGTTGCCGCACGGATCGCCAATGATGACGGCAAGGCCGACGTGCTGTGGATTCCGGGCGCAAACCGGTGAGGACCGAACCGGCGGGGCGTCCAGTGGACGCACCGGCGCACGGAAGCGCAGCGCCACGGGACTAGGGCCAGAACCCATGAGGAAAAGCGCGACGTTGCGCCACCCTTCGGTGTCGCTTTTTTCCTGTTTCCGCACCACACACTCGGCTAACAGACGCATGCCACCCGGGGCTTGCCGGGCGATAACCTGAGGAGAACTGCGCGATGAAGGTCCTGGTGCCTGTCAAGCGAGTGATCGACTATAACGTGAAAGTCCGTGTCAAAGCGGATGGTTCCGGGGTCGACCTTGCCAATGTGAAAATGTCGATGAACCCGTTTGACGAGATTGCCGTCGAACAGGCGATCCGCTTGAAAGAGGCCGGTCAGGCCGAAGAAATCATCGCCGTGTCGGTCGGGGTGAAGCAGAATCAGGAAACCCTGCGCACAGCACTGGCCATGGGTGCGGATCGCGCGATCCTGATCATCGCCAGCGATGACGTGCACAACGACATCGAGCCGCTGACCGTCGCCAAACTGCTGAAAGCGGTTGTTGACGAAGAAGCGCCGGGCCTGGTGCTTTGCGGCAAGCAGGCGATCGACAATGACATGAACGCCACCGGCCAGATGCTGGCCGCGCTGATGGGCTGGTCGCAAGGCACCTTCGCCAGCGGGCTGGAGATCGACGGCGACAGCGCCAATGTCACGCGCGAAGTTGATGGCGGCTTGCAGACCGTCAAGATCAAGATGCCTGCGGTTGTGACCGTGGACCTGCGCCTGAACGAACCGCGCTATGCCTCGCTTCCCAACATCATGAAGGCCAAGAAGAAGCCGCTGGATGAGAAGACGCCAGAAGATTACGGCGTCGATGCCAGCCCCCGGCTGGAGATCGTCAAGACGAGTGAGCCTGAGGCACGCAAAGCCGGCGTCATCGTCGGATCGGTCGATGAACTGGTCGAAAAACTGAACGTAGCGGGGGTACTCTGATGGCTGTTCTGCTTTTGGGAGAGGTCAACGACGGCGAATTGGCGATGGACGCCACCGCCAAGGCCGTGGCCGCCGCCGCCCCGCTGGGTGACATCACCGTGCTATGCGCCGGGGCCACTTGCGCCGCTGCGGCGGCAGAGGCTGCGACGATTGACGGCGTGTCCAAAGTGCTCTGCGCTGAGGACGCGCTTTATGGTCACCGGCTGGCGGAACCGTCAGCGGCGCTGATCGTGTCACTTGCCGGGGATTATTCGCACATCGTGGCCCCGGCGACGACGGATGCGAAGAATATCCTGCCGCGCGTTGCCGCGCTGCTCGACGTCATGGTCATCTCGGACATAACCGAGATCATTGACGCCGACACGTTCGAACGTCCGATCTATGCCGGGAATGCCTTGCAGACGGTGAAATCGGGTGATGCGACCAAAGTCGTCTCGATCCGCACCGCCAGTTTTGATGCCGCCGGGACCGGCGGGTCGGCCCAGGTCGAAAACACTGGCGCGGCGTCCGATCCGGGCCTGTCCGCTTGGGTCGAAGACAAGGTCGCCGCCAGCGACCGGCCCGAGCTGACCAGCGCCGGTGTGGTCGTGTCCGGTGGTCGTGGCGTCGGATCGAAGGACGACTTCGCGCTGATCGAGTCATTGGCCGACAAGCTGGGCGCCGCGGTTGGCGCATCCCGCGCAGCGGTCGATTCCGGTTATGCCCCGAACGACTGGCAGGTTGGCCAGACCGGCAAGGTCGTGGCCCCGGACCTGTACGTCGCCGTCGGTATCTCGGGCGCGATCCAGCACCTTGCGGGAATGAAGGACTCCAAAGTCATCGTCGCGATCAACAAGGACGAAGAAGCGCCGATCTTCCAGGTGGCGGACTACGGGCTTGTCGCGGATCTGTTCACGGCGGTTCCGGAGCTGGTTGAGAAGCTATAGCGCAAGGACTGATTGAAGCCGCGAAAGCCCGCCGGAATTGGCGGGCTTTCTTTGTGTTTCTGATGTCCGGTCTGAGGCCTATGTGTGGGTGACCAAAATTCCCGATTTGCAACGATGAATTGCGTGTGGACGCGTCGCCGTCTAGCTTGCAAGCTGGAGGACGTGAAGGAAGTGTTTGGACGAACAGTTATCGGCTTTGCCGCAGCAATGCTCGTCTCTCTTGCTGGAATTGCAAGTGCGGACGCGGAAGGCATTCTTGATGATCACTCTTTTTCAGGAATGATCGGACCAGTCGAAAATCCCGACCTCGAGGACAGCCTCTATTTCGACGATGGCCATTTTTGGTCCGACATCTGCACGCGCTGTGGGTTCGTCCCGGGTCCCTATGAAACGGAAGCGACCGCTGCTGGTGTTCGCTTCACCGGCACTCTTGAAAGCAGCAGCCGCGGTCGTTTCGACTACGATGGACTGGTGGGCAACGACGGGACGATCCGCGTATCAATATTTTGGGAGCGGCGCCGATGGTACTGGACGTCCAGACGCGAAATCGTCTTCGTTGGACAACGCAAAACAGGAGCTGAGACGGCTTCACTATCTGACATGCGCCAGGAGATGCAGTTGATGGATCCGGAGGGCAACCCGATGTGCGCGCGTTTTTGAAAGGGATTTGGGCAAAGCGAAAAGCAATCGTCTTTTACGGGTTGCTGCTTTTGGGTGGCTGGTTCTTGGGTGATCTTTTGAAGAACCTCACTGTGCCAGAGATGCGCCCGATGAATGAGCCGATGATTCATCGAATTGTGATGACAGCTTTCATAGCCTTTGTCGTTCTTGCAGCCATTCCATTTGTCCCCGGAGCGGAGATAGGCTTTGCACTACTCCTGTTGTTTGGTGGCCAGATCGCACCGCTGGTATACCTTGGCATGGTCGGGGCGTTGATCCTGTCCTTTGTCATCGCGAGACTTGTTCCTACACACATTCTGGCACGCCTTTTGGTTTGGCTTGGTCTGACAAAGGCTGCAAACTTTGTCACCGATCTTGGTGATATCCAGCCGGATCACCGCGTGCGAAAACTCTCAATGATAATGCCGTCTAATCTGGGTCGGCGACTGATCTCGCAAAGATATTTATTGCTGGCCGTGGCGCTCAATACACCGGGAAACTCGCTTCTGGGAGGCGGAGGAGGCCTTGCATGCATCGCCGGTGCTTCGCGGCTGATTCCATTCTGGCCTTACGTGGCAGTTGTCTTTTGTGCCGTGGCCCCCGTGCCATTGTTCTTCTTCTTAGCTTAAGCATTGAACGGCGGCTCTGTCCCGTCTGGCCGCAAATCGACCGAAGATTTCGTGACGAACAAAACCCGGGCTCTGGGGTGGCAAACTGATGCACCGGTCTGCCGACCAGCCACCCCACCCCTAAAAACCGTTTCCACCTGCCCGCGCGCGCAGCTAAACTCTGCGCGACCCCAGAAAAAGGCGCGAACAGATGACAATCGAACGGATCGGCGTGGTTGGGGCGGGGCAGATGGGCAACGGGATTGCCCATGTGTTGGCGCTTGCAGGCTATGACGTGCTGATGACCGACACCAGCGCGGACGCGCTGAATGCCCTGCACGGGATCATCGGGGCCAATATCGACCGTCAGGTTGCGCGCGAAAAGGTGACCGAGGATGAAAAATCCGACGCGCTGGCCCGTATCAAGACCACCGGAACGCTGACCGATCTTGGCGCAACCGATCTGATCATCGAGGCGGCGACCGAACGCGAAGCCGTCAAGGTTGCGATCTTTGAAGATCTGGTGCCGCATCTTGGCAAGGATACGATCCTGACCTCGAACACCTCGTCGATTTCGATTACCCGTCTGGCCAGCCGCACGGACCGGCCCGAACGCTTCATGGGGTTCCACTTCATGAACCCCGTCCCGGTGATGCAACTGGTGGAGCTGATCCGAGGCATCGCCACGGATGAGGCAACCTTCGCCGCCTGCCACGGCGTCGTCGAGCGTCTGGGAAAAACCGCCGCCTCGGCCGAGGATTTCCCAGCCTTCATCGTCAACCGCATCCTGATGCCGATGATAAACGAGGCGGTCTATACGCTGTACGAGGGCGTCGGGTCGGTCGCCTCGATTGACAGCTCGATGAAACTGGGCGCGAACCACCCGATGGGCCCGCTGGAACTGGCTGATTTCATCGGGCTGGACACCTGCCTTGCGATCATGAACGTGCTGCACGACGGTCTTGCCGATACCAAATACCGTCCCTGCCCGTTGCTGACAAAATATGTAGAGGCTGGCTGGCTGGGCCGCAAATCGAAGCGTGGGTTTTACGATTATCGCGGGGAAACACCGGTCCCGACGCGCTGAGGTGCGGGCGGCGGCTACATGCCCTCGCCGAAATAATCGGACACCAATGCCTGCAGCGCCTCGGCCAATTCGGATGCCTGTGTGCCGGTGATACGCACGTCTATCGATGTGCCGCGCGACGCGCCCAGCATCAACAGGCCCATGATGCTGTCGCCGGTGGCCTCCATCCCGTCCTTGCTGACCAGCGCCTCGGCCTCAAACTGTTCAACCGTTTCGACCAGTTTGGCCGAGGCACGCGCGTGGAGCCCTTTTTCATTGATGATCTTCAGCGTGATCTGGACAGGTTCCGCCACCGCGCTAGACCGATGATCCGGCAAAGCTGTCGATGTATTTGCGCCCCGCCGCCAGGGCGGATGCCACCGCTTCGGCCACAGGTTTATGGCGCGACTTGGCCAGTTTGATCAACATCGGCAAATTGGCCCCGTAAACGATCTGCCGGTTTGTCGGATTGCAAGCCCGTAGCGATAGGTTCGAGGGGGAACCACCTAACATATCCGTCACCACAACCACCCCGTCGCCGGTATCCACAGCATCGGCTGCCGAACAGATCTCGGACTGTTTGGCATCCCGGTCATCATCGGGTTCGATTGAGATCGCCTGAACGCCCGGCTGCGCCCCCACAACATGTTCGACCGCCGCCAGGTATTCCCGCGCCAGCCCGCCATGTGCGACGATCACAACTCCGATCAAACCGAACCCCGACTGTCAGCGCCGCCGCCGCGGCGCTCCAACTCTTCATGGCGAATAGACACCTGCCACCCGTCCGCTGCAAGCGTCTTGGCCAGCAATTGGGCAACAAACACCGATCTGTGTTGCCCGCCGGTGCATCCAAAGCCGACCGAAAAATGCGCCTTCCCCTCGTCCCGATAGGCCGGCAGGAGCGAGGTTACCAGCCCTGACATCTTGTCAAAGAAATCCGAAAACCTGGGATCGGCGGCGATGTGTTTGGCGACCGCCTCGGCCCGACCGTCCAGGGGGCGCAACTCTGCATCCCAGTAAGGGTTGGTCAAAAACCGAACATCCAGAGCCATATCCAGCCCGCGTGGCATGCCGCGTTTATAGCTGAACGATTGTACCGTCACGGACAACGCCGTACCGCTGCGGCTGTTGCCACCGAACCAGTTTCCAATTTCGGCGCGCAATGCATGCGGGCTGAGGTCGGATGTATCGACCAGAATATCTGCGGCCGTGCGCACCGGGCCCAGCAGGGCGCGTTCATCCGCGATGCCACTGGCCGGGTCGCTGTCAGGCGCAAGCGGATGGCGACGCCGCGTTTCGGAAAACCGGCGCAGAAGGACATCGTCACTGCTGTCAAGGAACAGCACATCGATCCGCAACCCGCCCTGTGCGCGAAGATCGGCAATCGTTTCCAGCATCAGCCGGGGCGAGAAATCGCGCGTTCTGGCGTCTATGCCAAGCGCCAGCGGGCGTTCGGGCGGCGGCCCATGCAGCAGGCGCGGCACCATCGCCAGCGGAAGATTGTCGATCGCCTCATACCCCAGATCTTCCAGCGCGTTGATCGCGGTCGCCCGTCCCGCGCCGGACGGGCCAGTCACGAATACCAGGCGCATTCCGGCATTGGATATGGCGGGGTTCTGGGTCACGTTCTGTCGGTTTCACAGCTCATCGGTTTCAGACCTCAGATAGTGCATCAGGGCCGGCGCGAAATGCGCACTCTCGACCTTGTGAAACAGGCGCAGCGGGTAGTCCAGCACCAGTTCATCGCGACGCGGCGGCAGCCGCTGGTCTTCGACCACGTCCATATCAACCATTGCGCGAAGCATAATTGACGCCTGCGCCTTAACGTTGATCAGGCCGATCCCGCGCGCCTCAATCAGGCCGAAAAGCCGCTTTGGCGCGCTGGCAAGTGGCGGGCCTTCGTCGGGCCGCGCAACGAGGACGCAGTCGTCGGCGACAAGGCGCGCGCCCATCGACATGAGCGTCAGCGCCAGCGCGGATTTCCCCGACCCTGATGTGCCGGTGATCAGCAATCCGGCGGTTCCAACGGCAACGGCACTTGCGTGGAGACTAATCTGCCCGACATATGTGTTTTGCAATTGATCGCGCGGGACGCCATCGCGCGACATCAAAGCGGCAAACCAACAACGAAGCGCGCGCCAAGCGGGTCAGCAAAGGCATCGGCGTCGGCGGCGCGGATATTCTCGGCCCAGATCACGCCGCCATGGGCTTCGACAATCTGCTTTGAAATCGCCAGACCCAGGCCCGAGTTGTTGCCGAACTGAGAGACCGGGCGTTCGGAATAAAACCGGTTGAAGATCTTGCCCAGCGCTTCTTCGGGGATGCCGGGGCCGGTGTCTTCGACCACGATCAGCACCCGGTTTTCGCGCCGCCGCGCCCAGATCCGGATCGCGTCGCCTTCTTCGCAAAAGCTGGTGGCGTTTGAAACCAGATTGACGAACACCTGCGCCAGGCGTGCCTCAAGCCCGTGAATCTGAATCGGCTCGGGCGGCAGATCCGATATGAAATCGACGCCTTTTTCCTTCGCCTCGAATGCCAGATGTTCCACCAGCGTCGAAATCATGTTGAGCAGGTCAAATGTTTCTTCGTCTTCGCGCACCAGCTCACTGTCCAGTCGCGAGGCATTGGAGATGTCGCTGACCAGCCGGTCCAGCCGTTTCACATCGTGGTCGATCACATCCATCAGGCGCACCTGATGTTCCGGTTTCTTGGCGACACGCAGCGTGCCCACCGCCGAACGCAGTGAGGCCAGCGGATTCTTGATTTCATGCGCCACGTCCGCGGCAAATTGTTCGTTGGCATCAATCCGGTCATAGAGCGCCGAGACCATCCCGCGCAGGGCGCGTGACAGGCGACCAATCTCATCCGGGCGCGCGCTGAGGTCGGGGATACGAATCCGGGTCTGACGTAGTTTGTTCGAATTACGCTCTTGCCCGACTTCTGCGGCGGCGGCCAGATCGCACAGCGGGTTGGCAATGGTTGACGCCAGAACCAAGCTCAGCCCGATCGAAACAAGGGCGGCGATCACAAACATCTGCAATACCTGCTCACGCTCGGCCCGTACCAGGCGGTCGATTTGCGCTGCAGCACTGACCACGGCCACCGCGCCGACGACCTGATTGCCCTGCATGATCGGTGCGGCGACGGCAAATTCGATCGGATTGGGCCGATTTCCATCGGAATACGCCCCGTTGGCCGATTTCAGCACCATCTCGACCAGGGGCTTCAACTCTGGCACGCTTGGCCCGACACCCTCTCCGCCCGGCCCGCCTGCTTCGCTGCCGACCAATTGGCGCAATGTGTCCCAGGACAAGCGCAGGAAATCCGTGATCAGTGTCGAGCCGACGTCGGGCTGCGGGAACATGTTCTGTACCGCATCCGGGTCTGCATGGTCGCCGACGGTCGCAACCAGTGCGCCATCGGCGTCGAACAAATGCACCCGGTTCGTCGAAGGCGGCACGAAGCTTTCAAAAACCGTCGCAAGCCCGGCAGACGCATCGCCCTCCGCGCCAGCCAGGTGGGCGGCGATCACATCACTCAGCAATTCGGCTTCGACCACCAGTCCGATGTCACGCTGATAGACGACGCCTTCGCGGAACGGTTTGAGATAGAGGATACCCGCGACCAGCACCACGATCGCAACCATATTGAATGAGATGATTTTGCGCGCCAGCGGCGAACGATTGATCGAGATCAGGCCGCGCCGGTCCCGCCGTTCCGCCAGATCGCCACGCACCGCAGCATCGGGCGCAACCCAGTCTTCGCCCAGTACGACTTCTGGATCGTCCTGTTCTGCGTTGCGGCGGGCCTTGCGGCCCGAACCGCCTATGCCCGATACCAGCGACATCTATTCCTCGTTGTATCTGTATCCGATGCCGTACAGCGTTTCGATCGCCGAGAAGTCATCGTCAACACTGCGCAGCTTCTTGCGCAGGCGTTTGATGTGGCTGTCGATTGTCCGGTCATCCACATAGACCTGATCATCATAGGCCACATCCATCAACTGGTCACGGCTTTTGACAAAGCCCGGACGTTGCGCCAGCGCCTGCAACAGCAGGAATTAGGTGACCGTCAACGACACGTCGCGCCCTTTCCAGCTGACCGCGTGGCGCAGCGGGTCCATCGACAGTTCGCCCCGCTGCAGGATCTGGCCGACCTCGGGCTCGGGCCCCTTGTCGCTTTCCAAAACCTCCTGGCGGCGCAACAGCGATCGGATGCGTTCCACCAGCAGACGCTGCGAAAACGGTTTCTTGACGTAGTCGTCCGCGCCCATCCTAAAGCGTTTCGACATTAACCTGAGACATATCCGGCGGCCTTAAAGTAGTTCCAGCATTCTACTGGGTCGTAGAGATCGCAGATTGCTCCGATTGCTTCGAAGACCTGGGTAAAGGACCTGGCCCCGATCCGTCGCAAATGGGCTTTCAGTTTAGAGAAGGCCTGCTCGATGGGATTCAGGTCGGGCGAGTACGGTGGCAGGTAAAGGAACCAGCAGCCGTGATTGCGTAAAGCCTGCGTCGCCTCCTTATTCCGGTGGGTTGCCAGGTTGTCGAGAATGACGACAGTGCCGGGGTTGATCTCGGGGACCAGCACTTCGCGGATGTAGGCCGCGAAGGCGGGGCCATCTATCGCTCCCTTGATGACCCAAGGTGCGATCAGCGCGCCTTGGGTCAGGCCCGCGATCAAGGTTTGGGTTCCCCAGCTTCCGAAGGGCGCATCCATCGTCAGGCGCTTACCGCGCTTGGCTCTGCCGCGTAGGCGCGTGAGGTTTGTCTTCACTGCGGTTTCGTCAATAAAGACAACGCGCTCAGGAAAGGTCGCAATGGCTGGCGAGCGGTATCTGAACCAGTCGGCCCGTTGCTGCCTTACCTTGGCGCGGCGGCGCTCGGTTGCGACCAGCGACTTTTTTTGTACGTGAAGCCGAGCCGGGACAGAAGGTTGGCGATGGAGGAGTGATGCACCCGCACACCCTCTGCATCGGCCAGCGCATTACGCAACTCAAAGAGCGTGATGTCAGGGTCTTGTGCGATCAACTCCTCAAAGAATTCCCGATGCGGAGCCAGCTTTCCCTTGCCGCGCGGCGGTCCCTGCCGGGCAGGTTCCGCATGACCCTTCATCCTCACCTGACGCGCCCACCGCGCGCCTGTGGCAGGCGACAGCTTCAACCGCAACGCCGCCGCGCGCCCGCTCAACCCTTCTTCAATGTATCTCTGAAACCGTATCCGAAGCGCAGATGGCAAAGGTGCTGACATGATCCATCCTCCCAAACAGGATGAATCACAGATCAGGTCTCAAGGGAATCCCTCGCGATTCAGGTTCAAGCCGAAACGCTTTAAGGCCCAGAACCTCGTCAATCTCATCATCTTTCGAGGTTAGGAAGATCACCGGCATGTTGGATTTCTGGCGCACCCGCTGCAGCAGATCCATGCCATCCATGCGGGGCATCTTGATGTCGAACACCGCCATATCCGGCAGTTTCTTGTTGAACGCGTCCAGCGCGGCCTGGCCATCGTTGTAGGTTTCAACCTCGAAACCTTCGGCCTCTAGTGTCATGGATACCGACGTCAGGATGTTCCTGTCGTCGTCCACAAGTGCAATGCGTGACATGGGACTTTCCCCTTAACTGCTCTCAATACCTGCTTTTTGCACATCATTGTGCCGCCAGCCTGCCTAATCAACCCAATTCGCGAATCACCCGCCATCCGGGCATGCATCAGGCGACGATTTTGGTTAGCAATGGCTGAATTGCCGCACTTTTGCACGAATCGAACATCAAAGCCCGGTTCCTGCGGCCCCTTCTGTCGGATCAACCCAGCCGCGCGACACGTCGTCGTGGTACTTTTCGTGCATGAACGCGGCGAATTTTGAAATCATGTTGCGCTGCGCCTGCAAACATTCTAGAGCTTCGCAAACGCAGAAACCTGGGTGAATTGCCATGCCGCGCGATGGTCTAGAAGACGACAACCTGATCCTTCCCGATCTTCTGGAGTTAACGCGGGCCGCGCTAAAACCCTTGTTGGATTGGCAGGCACAGGCCATCGAAGCGGTCCAGTCGCGCGTCTGCGCTGAGGGGCGCGTCGATGCCGCGGCGCTGGATGCGCACCAATGCGCCGCCCACGCCCTTGCCTGGATGGCGACCTATGTTCAGGCGCTGGAACAGATGCAGGGTTGGGCCGAACGGCTTGGGGCTGAGGACCGCTTTGCAGAAACCGAATCGTTGATCCATCAGATCGCCTTTGGGGAGTACCTCAGCCAGATCAAAGGGGGAATCCCGATCAGCCAGGGCGAGGTTGCGCGGCTGTCGGACATCGGCATCGACGTAGCGCTGGACGATCCGGCGATCCTGACCCTTTGCCAACGCGGCAACACTCAGGCCACCCGCGCCCGCCTTGCCGCGCTGGTCGCCGATAATGCGCACGCCACCGCCGGGGCCAGCGGGCTGGATGACGAGATGGAGATGATCCGCGATCAATTCCGCCGTTTCGTGCAGGAACGCATTACCCCCCACGCCCACGACTGGCACCTTACCGACACGCTGATCCCGTCCGAGATCATTGCGGAAATGGCCGAGCTCGGCGTCTTCGGCCTGACCATCCCGGAAGATAACGGCGGCTTCGGCCTGTCGAAAACAGCGATGTGCGTGGTGTCCGAGGAATTGTCGCGCGGCTGGATCGGTGTCGGATCGCTTGGCACCCGCTCAGAAATCGCGGCCGAGCTGATCCTGGGCGGCGGCACCGACGCACAGAAGGCACATTGGCTGCCGCTGATCGCCTCGGGCGAGGTGTTGCCAACGGCGGTCTTTACCGAACCCAACACCGGATCGGATCTGGGCGCGCTGTCGACGCGGGCCGTGAAAACCGGCGACGGCTGGTCGATCACCGGCAACAAAACCTGGATCACCCACGCCGCCCGCGCCGGGGTGATGGCCGTCATGGCCCGCACCGATCCGGACAGCAGCGACTATCGCGGGTTGTCGATGTTCCTGGCCGAAAAGACACCGGGAACCGATAGCGACCCCTTCCCTGACCCCGGAATTACCGGGGGCGAGATCGAGGTCCTCGGTTATCGCGGCATGAAGGAATATGAGCTGGCGTTCGACGGTTTCGCCGTGGCCGAAGACGGGTTGCTGGGCGGTGCCGAAGGCCAGGGCTTCAAACAACTGATGCGCACGTTTGAAAGCGCCCGCATCCAGACCGCCGCACGGGCCATCGGCGTGGCGCAATCCGCGCTCGATCTATCGCTCAGCTATGCGCAAGAGCGCCGCCAGTTCGGCCAGCAACTGCTTGCCTTCCCGCGCGTTGCCGGAAAAATCGCGATGATGGCGGTCGAAATTACCGTGGCGCGCCAGCTGTCCTATCATGCTGCGCGGGAAAAAGACGGCGGACGGCGCTGCGATCTTGAAGCGGGGATGGCCAAACTGCTGGCGGCCCGCGTTGCTTGGGCGGCTGCCGATAACGGCGTGCAGATCCACGGCGGCAACGGCTTCGCATTGGAATACCCGATCAGCCGGGTGCTGTGTGACGCGCGCATCCTGTCGATCTTCGAAGGCGCCGCCGAAATCCAGGCCCAGGTCATCGCGCGCCGCCTGCTGGGTTGACGCGATTGTTGGCGCAGATTGCGCCAGGATGGGTTAAACCGGCCTCATGCTCAGCCTGTTCCTGTCTCTGCCAGCATTCCTCGCCCCGTATTTGAAGGACGAGACGATCTCGGGCTATGCCGACCCGGTTGTCAGTTATCGGCTTGAGGCGATCAATGACGCGCCCTTTGATGCGCGCGCCACAATCAGCTTCCCCGCCGAAGGCCGCATCGAAGGCACCGGCCCCTGCAACACCTATTCGACGACCCAATCGGCACCCTATCCATGGTTCGAAACCGGCCCCATCGCCGCCACCAAACGCGCCTGCCCGGACCTGGCCCTTGAAAGCGAATTCTTCGCCGCCCTTCCCCGCATGACCTTGATTGAAGTCGCCGGAGAGGTTCTGTTGCTGACCAATGACGCGGGGGAGGTGATGGCGTTTCGCGCGCAACCCGCACGGTAATCTGCCCGCTTGTTAAGCATTTGTTAATAATCCGCCCGCACGGTCCCAACTCTGACGTTTTCGCGTCAAATCAAGGGGATCAGATGAAAAAGTCACTGGTGGTTGCGCTGAGTTTGACGGCATTGGCGGGCTGCGAAGTCGACAAGACGCCGGTGCCGACCGACGGCAGCAAGGCCGATGGTTCGGTCGTGCTCAGCTATCAGGTTGGGGCATATGAAATTCCGAAAGTCGATTGGAGCGCGGCCCAATCCAGCGCCGTTCAGCGCTGCCGGGCCTGGGGGTACTCATCCGCCAACGCGTTCGACGGCGATGCCCGCCGCTGCGAGTCCAGTGACATTTACGGCAGTTGCACTATGACAACCATCAGCCGCACCTATCAGTGCGTGAACTGATAACGCAGCCCATAAATCGCCCCCTCTTCTCGTTAAAATATCCCCGCCGGAGGCATGAAGTTCTTCTATTCGTGCCCCTTATCCGGCGCGCGACAGGGCCACGACAAACCGCCCGCGCGCCGGGGGCAGCGGGCGGCCAAGGTGGTGGGCGAGTTGCGTTTCCAGAAAATGGCCCGTGGTGCGCAACCCGGCAAGAATTTCGGAGCGATCTTCGGGCTCCGCGCCCAGCAGGCAGGGCGGCAAGGGCAACAGACGGTCCGACCAGTCGCCCGCCCCGATCCTGCTGACCGCCCGGCCGGTCCGGGGCGAGACATAGGCCAACCCCTCGGTCATGCCCGACACAGCACAGACGGACAGGTCCAGCGCATGGCCCATCTCCTCCAACAGCGCCAGTTCCCACAGCAGGTAGCCGTGCGCCCAACTGGACTCATCGAGTGAGTCCAGAAGCGCCTCGGACCGGTCGAACAGATCTGGGTGTGGTTCGCGTTCGGGCAGCGCAAAGACCAGCAACCCGGTCACTGCGTTCAGTCCGGCCAGCGCCAGTTTATTGCCCAGCACAGCCGGGGCGCGCGCGCGCAACGGTTCGACGGTGAAGCTGCCCAGATGATCTTCCAGGCGCGCGCTCCAATGCAGGTCCAGCACCGCACCGGGTTGCAGATGCGGCGCAAGCCGGCGCGAGGTTCCGCCGCGCACGATCCCGGCATGGCGGCCCTGATCGCGGGTGAAAGCCTCGATCAGGGCCGCATTCTCTCCATGCCGCCGCACCGCCAGAAGGGTGCCGGTTTCGCGCCAGTCAATGGCCATGGGGCGCTGTGGGGAAGACGCTGAAAATCATGCCGTCAAACTATGGCTAGGTTGTTGGGGTTGGAAGTGCAGAAGGCAGAATTGGGCTGAAGCGGGCGTTGGCACACCTAACCCAAGCAAGGCGCGCGCCGGATCGGTGGGCTAGCGCTGCGCCATAGAGTTTGCATGATTTATGGCTCAAGTTTGGCCGTCAACTCGCTTGGACGCGCCAAGTTCAGACCAGCGCCTGACCGGCGGGACCGGTCCGGCGCGCGCCCTGCGCCTTACGGCGCGCACCGGGCGCGGGGATGATCTGCCAACGTCCGCGGCAGGCCAACGCCTGATCAAACGTCCGCCTATTCCGCCAACCCCGGCTCTTCCAGCAGATGCCGTCCGTCGCGGTCCTCGACCTCGATCACCCAGAGGTCGGGATCGAACGACTTCTGGCGTTCCAATGCGGCGTCCACCTCGGCCTCGTCCCCTTCGGCCAGCACGATCCAGGTGCGTTCACCGCTCATCAGATCAAAGCTGCGTTGAAAGCACCGCGCTTGCCCGTCCAGCGTGTTCAGTTTGACCAGAACCGCCCCGGCGGTCGCGTCGCCTTTGGCCGTCACGAAGGCCGGGATGTCGGCCAGGCGTAGCCGCGTCAGATAGGCATGAACCCAGAAATCCGCCGTCAGCCGCATCATCCGCCATCCCGGAAATCCAGGCCCATTTCGGTGAAGCGTTCCGCCTCGTTCAGCCAGTTGGGGCGCACTTTCACTTGCAGGAACAGATGTACGGTGCGGTCCAGCAGTTCGCCAATTTCAGCCCGCGCTGCCTGGCTGACGGCCTTGATCGTTTCGCCCTTGTTGCCCAGCACGATGCCTTTGTGGCCATCACGCACGACATAGACGATCTGGTCGATCTTGACGGACCCGTCCTTGCGATCCTCCCAGTTCTCGGTTTCGACCGTCAACTGATAGGGCAGTTCCTGATGCAGGCGCAGGGTCAGCTTTTCGCGGGTAATCTCGGCCGCTATCATCCGCATTGGAAGGTCGGCGATCTGGTCTTCCGGGTACAGCCACGGCCCCGCTGGCAACGCCCCGGCCAGCCAGCTTCGCAGATCATCGACGCCATGCCCCTTTTCGGCCGAGATCAGAAAGGTTTCGGCAAACGCGAATGCCTCGTTCATCTGTTTGGTCAGCGCCAACAGGGTTTCCGCGCGCACCCGGTCGATCTTGTTGATTGCCAGCGCCACGGGGCGATTGCCAATCCGATCCGCCAGGTTTTCGAGGATCGATTTGACCCCGGCAGTCATACCTCGATGCGCCTCGATCAGCAGGACAACCACATCCGCATCCGCCGCCCCGCCCCATGCGGCAGCGACCATAGCGCGATCCAAACGGCGGCGCGGCGCAAACAGGCCCGGCGTGTCGACAAAGACGATCTGTGTCGCGCCTTCGACCGCGACGCCGCGAATGCGGGCCCGCGTGGTCTGAACCTTATGGGTCACGATGCTGACCTTGGCCCCGACCATCCGGTTCAGCAGAGTTGACTTTCCGGCGTTCGGTTCTCCGATCAGGGCCGCAAAGCCCGCGCGCAGCTGTTTGGTATCGTCGTTCATTCCGTTCCGATCCGCGCCAGCAGTGCCTCTGCCGCTTTTTGTTCCGCCTGTCGTTTCGATGGCGCGCTGGCCTGTTCGGACTGTCCGTCGGCCAGCTGCGCCTCGATCGTGAAGGTCGGCGCGTGGTCTGGTCCGTCGCGCCGGATCAATGCGTATTCCGGCCGTCCCAACCCGCGCGCCTGTGCCCATTCCTGCAACGCCGTCTTCGGATCGCGCGCATCATCGCGCACCGTGTCGATCTGCCCCTGCCAATGGCGCAGGATCACGGCGCGCGCCGCATCCAGCCCGGCGTCCAGATACACCGCTGCAATCACCGCTTCCATCGCATCACCCAGCAACGCCTGTTTGCGCCGCCCGCCCGACATCATTTCCGAGCGGCCAAGCTTTAGCACCGCCCCAAGATCAATGTCCTGCGCGACCCCGGCGCAGGTTTCCTTGCGCACCAGCGCGTTGAACCGCGGCGCCAGCTGGCCTTCGGCGGCGCCGGTATCTGCTGCAAGCAAAGCCTCGGCCACCACCAGCCCCAGAACCCGGTCGCCCAGAAATTCCAGGCGTTGATTGTCCGCCCGCGTCGCCGAGGTCAGCGACGGATGGGTCACCGCCTCGATCAGCAGCGCAGGGTCGGCGAAGCGATGGCCCAGGCGCGCGCCAAAGGCGGAAAGCTCGGCCGATATCTTCAAATGATCTTCTCGAAGAAGCGATCCGACCGCCAGGTCCAGAAGAACAGCATCGACTTGCCCGCGGACGAGAACATGACCCGGTCCGCCCGGCCAATCAGGTTTTCGATGGGAACAAAGCCCACCCCGGCCGCATTCTGGCTGACCCGGCTGTCGGTGGAATTGTCACGGTTGTCGCCCATGAAGAAATAATGCCCCTCGGGCACTGTGAAGACCGGCGTGTCATCCAGACTGCGGCCGTTCTGGATGTTCAGGACCGAGTGCACGACACCATTGGGCAGTGTTTCCAGCGTGCGCTCTTTCTCACAAATAGCGCCCAGTCCGGGGGTCGAGTTTGAGCACCGCGGCTGACTTCGTGCCGGGCCTTGCAGTTCCAGGACTTCTTCAAACAGTCCCGCGGGCTCTTGCGGGGCGACCTTGCCGTTGATGTACAGCAGACCCTGCTTCATCTGGATCGTATCGCCGGGCAGGCCAACGACGCGCTTGATGAAGTCCGAACCGGTGACCGGGTGGCGAAAGACCACGACATCGCCCATCTCTGGCTCGCTGCCGAAAATCCGGCCCGATATCGGGCAGATTCCGAAGGGGCAGGAGTATTGCGAATAGCCATAGGCCATCTTGTTGACGAACAGGAAATCCCCGATCAGCAGCGTGTCTTTCATTGAACCTGACGGAATCCAGAACGGCTGAAAGAAAAGCGTGCGGAAGATGCCAGCGATCACCAGCGCCCAAACGACGGTCTTCACTGTTTCGATGATGCCGCCCGTGGCTTCGGCCTTGCTGAACATACCTGCCCTGCCCTATTTTTTGGTTCCGCTGCTACATGGTTGGCGGTGCTGCCCGAGTCAAGCTGATGGGTTGTCCCCGGCCTTGGGCAAGGGGCGTGCCTCGATCAGAACGAAGGCCTGGGCCCAGGGGTGATCGTCGGTCAGGGTAACGTGGACGAGGGCCTCATACCCGGCGGGTGTCATGCCGGCCAGGCGCTCGGCCGCCCAGCCGGTCAGATGCATAACCGGCTGACCGGTCGCAAGATTGCTGACCGACATATCCTTCCAGGCGATCCCCATCCTCAGGCCGGTGCCCAGCGCTTTGGAACAAGCCTCTTTCGCGGCCCAGCGTTTGGCATAGGTGCCTGCGACATCGGCGCGACGCTCGGCCTTTTTTTGTTCAACATCGGTGAACACGCGGTTGCGAAACCGGTCACCGAAACGATCCAGGGTGCCCTGAATTCGTTCGATATTTGCAAGGTCGGTGCCGATGCCAAGGATCATGCACGCTTGCTGACCCGGCGGGGTGGGAAAATCAAGTCGATGATGGCGCGCAATTGTTCAAGCGCGCCGCATCTGCCATGACACCGACGCCACTGTGTCTGGCAACACGTGACCCGCCAGCGGCGGGAGTCGCGCCAATCGGCGCGGCGGCATGCAGGTTTCGCAAATGATATCAGGACACGTCGCGCGACGCGCGTTTTGGCCGCGAGGTTATTGAAGCGTCACCTCGCCCGTCGCCTGATTGATCGTGACGTCCAGCCCGCCGGGCGACACGGTGTTTCCGTGCGGAATCTCGACAATGAAACTCAGCGTCAGGCCGCGTGCGGGATCATATGACGCCGAATGCGTTGCGAATTCGATCCGGCTGAACCCGAGGTCGGTTTCCATCGACACCAGGGTGCATTTGCGGAACTGCTCATCCGGGCCGGACCCTGCGGGGTGCAGAACGACCAAATATTCCGGACAGCATGCTGGCGCGCCGACATCCATGCGCACGACGCGGATCGCGCCATTGGCATAGGATTTTGTGTTCGCCTCTAACGGTTCAGCAACCGCATGCATCGAGGCGGCAAAGTGGTTTTGACAGATGGTTGTGGTCTGGGCGGCCACAGACGTGGCTGCCAGCAGCAGTGCGGATACAGCACAAAGAAATCGGATCACGCGTAGGCCCCCTTCGTGAAGTGCGCAGGCGATGGCTTGCGCACCGTCACGCTACACCAGCGTGGAGGCTCGTATCAAATTCAGATTGCCGATCGCTGCCCGCAGGTCGGCGTGTTTTGGCCGGATCTGGGCGCAAGAGTTTCGCGGAGGTCGGTTTTTTTGTCGAAATTCGCCTGTGATCGGGCCGCAGGTTCTGGGTCCATTTCAGGCCAAACACATCCGCCCCAAGTGATCCCCCTTGCGTCCGGCGCGCGGATTTGACCGAATGGCTGCATGCGTATCGGCCTTATCGTGAACCCCATCGCCGGGCTTGGCGGCAGTGTCGGGCTGAAAGGCACTGACGGGCCGGACACCATGGCCGAGGCCTTGCGCCGTGGCGGCACGCCCAAGGCTGGCCTGCGGGCGCGGCAGGCGCTGGAGCGGTTGGCACACCGGGTGCCGGGTGCCACACTTTTTGCCGCAAACGGGCCGCTTGGCGCAGATTGTCTGGACGGCCTCGACCTGGCGATCCGGCCTGTCACAACCCCCACCCCGACTGGCACGGCGCGTGATACTCGTGCCGCGCTGGACGCGATGCCGCCGCTTGACCTGATCGTCTTTGCCGGCGACGACGGGACCGCCCGCGACATCGCCGCCGCACTGCCGGAGGGCACCGCAATGCTGGGCATTCCCTGTGGCGTCAAAATGCACTCGGGCGTTTTTGCGGTGACGCCGGGGGCCGCCGGGGCCCTGCTTGCCGATATCTTGACCGACCCGGATCGCGTAGCCTGGGACAACAGCGCCGAGGTGATGGACATCGACGAAGCGGCCCTGCGCGCCGGAACGCTTGCGCCGCGCCTGTATGGGCTGGCGCTTGTGCCGGTGGCGCGCAACCGGATGCAGGCGGCCAAGGGCGGCCCTCGATTGGACGCGAGCGCCGCATTGGCCTCGGCAGCGGTTGAAATCGCTGCGGGGATGGACCCGGAAACGCTTTATGTGATCGGGCCGGGCAGCAGCGCCGGGGCCGTGATTGAGGCGCTGGGGGATGCGCCGACCCTGCTGGGAACGGACGCGGTTCTGAACCGGAAGGTCGTCGCGCGCGATGCCCCTGCGGATGAACTGAACGCGCTTTCCCAGGGCCGTGACGTGCGGATCGTGCTGGGTGTGACTGGCCAGCAGGGATTTCTGCTGGGGCGGGGAAATCAACAGATCAGTGCCGCGCTGATCCGCCGCGCCGGGCGGGATGGGCTGATCGTTCTGGCAACCGAGGGCAAGCTGAAGATGCTGGCCCAGGCGCATCTTTGGGTCGACACCGGGGACGCCGAACTTGACGCGGCGCTGGCCGGGTTCATCCGGGTTCAGACAGGTGCGGGACGCCAGATGATGATGCGGATTCGCGCCGGGTGATTCCTGCGTTGATTCATTTTGTGCGATATGCGAACTTTTGTGCAGAATTGAAATACAGATGCAGAAACGGGGCAGATTCGCACCGATTGGAGGCCTGAAATGACCACCTAACCCCGCGCCCACCCATGGATGGCCCTGTCGGCCCCCGGCGCGCTTCAGGCGATGCTGGATGAGATCGGGGCGTCCTCGGTCGAGGATGTGTTCGAACAGATCCCCGACGATCATTATCGCACCACCCCGCTGGACCTGCCGCCGACGCTGAACTCTGAGATGGAGTTGAAGCGCGATCTGGTCGGCAAGCTAAAGAAAAACGAGGATTGCGAAGGCAATCTGAATTTCCTCGGCGCGGGCGTCTGGCAACACCATGTCCCTGCAATCGTTGACGAAATCATCGGACGGACCGAGTTCGCGACGAATGTCTGGGGCAGCTATCAGTCCGATCACGGGCGCAATCAGGCGTGGTTCGAGTTTGCGTCGCAACTCGGCGCGCTGCTGAACCTCGATGTGGTGCAGCAGCCGGTGTATTCCTGGGGCTGCGCCAGCGGTCACGCGATCCGCATGGCAGCGCGGATGACCGGGCGGGCCAAGGTGCTGGTGCCGCAGCTGTCCGATCCCGAACGCTTGTCGGTGATCCGGACCTATTGCCAGCCCGACAGCATGGCGGGCGCGATTGAGGTTGTGACCGTCGCCGCCGACCCTACCAGCGGGCGGCTGGACCTGGCCGATCTGAGATTGAAGCTGGGGGATGATGTGGCGGCGGTCTATTTCGAGAATCCCGCCTACCTCGGGACCATCGAAACCGGCGCGGCAGAGATTGCCAGACTGGCCCGCGCGGCGGGGGCGGAAACCATCGTCGGGGTCGATCCGATCAGCCTGGGCGTATTGGTTGCGCCGGGGGATTACGGGGCGGATCTCGTGACTGGGCCGGTGCAGCCGCTGGGTGTGCACATGCATTGCGGTGGCGGCGTGGGCGGCTTCATCGCGTCGCGTGGCGAACCAAGATATGTACATGAATACAACGGCTTCCTGGTCTCGGTTGCGGAAACGGTTGAACCGGGTCAGCGTGGCTTTGGCCTGGCCGTGCCGCACCAGAACTCCTACGGGATGCGCGAGCACGGCAAGGACTGGACCGGGAATTCGACCTACCTGTGGTCCATTGCCGGGGCGGTCTACATGAGCCTGCTGGGGCCAGAGGGGTTTCGCGAAGTCGGCAGCCTGATCGTGGCGAACGCGCGCTATGCCGCCAAGCTGCTGGGCGACATTCCCGGCGTGCGGATCGTTTGGCCGGACACGACCTTCAAGGAGTTTGTCGTCAATTTCGATGACACCGGGCGCAGCGTGGCAGACATCAACGACGCCCTGCGCGCCTGTGGAATTTTCGGCGGCAAGGATATCTCGGGCGAGGAGCCGACGCTGGGCCAATCGGCGCTGTTTTGCGTGACCGAGGTGCATTCCGCCGCCGACATCCGCCGACTTGCCAAAACGATGCGTGAGGTGCTGTCATGACCCGTCTTCCCGAATTCCACGCCGCCAAATGGGACGAGCCCGTCGTGTACGAGATCGGCCGCCCCGGCGCGCGCGGTCAGCTGTTCCCAGCCCCGGATCCAGACGTCGCCGCAGCAGTCGGCGACAACCTGATCCCCGCCGCCATGGCCCGCAAAGACCGCCCCGCCCTGCCCGAGATTACCGAGTTTGAAGCGCAGCGCCATTACCTCCGCCTGTCGCAGATGACGCTGGGCATGATGGGTGTCAGCCTGTTTGGCACCTGCACGATGAAGTACAATTCGAAGACGGCGGAATACGCCACCCTGCGCCCGGAACTGGCCGAGGTGCATCCCTATCAGCACCCCGATACGCTTCAGGGCGTGCTGGAGATCCTGCATGATTTTGACGGCATTCTGCAAAACCTGTCGGGCATGGATCAGTTCATCTTCCAGGCCGGTGGCGGGGCCGATGCGGCCTATACCATGGCCGCCGTCGCGCGGGCCTATTGGGATGATCGGGGCAAGTTGGGGCAGCGGACCGAGATGGTGACATCCGTTCAGGCGCACCCCTGCAATCCGGCGACCGCAGCGGCGGCGGGGTTCAACGTGGTGAACCTGCCACTTGAAGAAAACGGATATCCGTCGCTTGACGCCCTGAAGGCTGCGGTTAGCGAAAAGACCGCCCTTATCATGATCAATAATCCTGATGACATGGGCATTTACAATCCAGAGATCAAAGAATGGGTGAAGGTGGCCAAGACCGCAGGGGCCTTGTGCTTTTACGACCATGCCAACTTCAACGGGGTGATGGGGCGGCTCAGCGCGCGAGAGCTTGGGTTCGATGCCTGCATGTTCATGCTGCACAAAACATTTGGAGCGCCGAAGGCGGGCGGCGGTCCGGCGGTGGGCGCGTTTGGCTGCACTGATGATCTGGCCCCCTATCTGCCCTGTCCGGTGGTCGCGAAGGACGGCGAGCGGTATGTTCTGGATCAGGACCGCCCGAAATCGGCAGGCAAGGTGCGGGAGTTCTGGGGCAACGTCCCGCAGGTCGTCAAAGCCTATGCCTGGGCGCGGGCGATGGGGGCGGATGGGATCAAGCTGGCCGCCGATATCTCGGTCGTGGCGAACAACTATATGGACAAGAAACTGGCTGAGATTGAGGGGCTGGAGATTTCCAACCCCGGTATCGGGGATCGGCGGATGGAAATGACCCGCTGGTCGCTGGGGCCTCTGTCAGAAGAAACCGGGGTCGGCACTGTCGATTTCGCCAACCGGATGGCGGATTACGGGATCGACCCCTGGTGGATGAGTCACGAACCCTGGATCGTGGCGGAGCCGTTTACGCCAGAGGCCGGAGAGCTGTGGAGCAAGGAAGACCTCGACCAATGGATCCGCGTCGTGGCGCAGATTGCCAAGGAAGCGTGTGAAACGCCCGAGCTGGTCAAGACCGCGCCGCATAATCAGCCAGTGGCACAATTGAAGGGCGACGCCTTCGAGGACCCTGAGAATTGGGCGATGACCTGGCGGGCGTATCAGCGCAAGGTTGCGGGCGCGGGCAAGGCGTCGGGTGCGGCTTGAGGCGATGGACCGACCTGAGCTTTTCAATGGCGGACAAGCCAAACGAAGGGATGTGAATTCGCTGACCTCAATCCGCCAGCACCGAAACCCCCGCCAACGCCACCGACGGCTTCCTCCCCAGCACCAGATCGGCCGCAACACGTCCGGTCATCGGGCCGCCGGTGAAGCCGACCCAGGGCAGCAACGCGAGGTAGTAGCCGGGGACGCCGGGGGCCTCACCTATAATGGGTCGCCAGTCGTCGGTGCCGTTCACCCAGGCCGTCCAACTGCGCAGGGCGCGGGCGCGGCCCATTGCGGGGACGACATGGGCGGCCACGCCCATGTTGGCGGCGAAATTCGCCGGGTTGTTGGCCAGCCCACCACCCGCGCGTTCCCGCGCCGCCCAGCCGCCGCCGATGATACAACCGCCATTCGGGGCCTGTTTCAGCGACAGTTTTCCGGCAGCGGAATAGACAAGGTGCGGGATGATCGGGGCAACAGGCTCGGTCACGGTGACTTGCAGCGGAAAGCCTTTGAGGTCGATCTGCAAGCCGACCATCGCAGCGACCTCTGCCGCCGAAGCGCCTGCTGTGTTGACCACACGGCCTGCGCGGATCGTGCCGCGCGTGGTGGTCACGTCGAAGCCGCTGCGCAGAACCTCGATCCCGGTCACGCGGGTGTTGCGCCGGATTTCGGCCCCAGTTCGGACCGCCGCCGCCGCCATGGCGGGCGTGGCGCGCAGGGGGTTGGCCTTGCCCTCATGCGCGCAGAAACCGCCGCCGATGGCCTTGCCGGACAGGTAGGGCGCGATGCGCAACAATTCCTCCCGCCCGAGGGTTTCGGTGATCACGCCGACGCTGGCCTCGATCTTTGCCTTGGCGCGGATCAGGTCCATCTGCGCCTCGGTCTGGGCGACGATGACACCGCCTGCGACTTTGACGTCCAGATCCTCGCCCAGCGCGCTGGACAGGCCCTGCCACAGGTCGATGGACCCGGCCAGAAACCGCAAAGTCGGCGCATACGCCCGCGCCCAGTCTTCGCCATAGCCGACGAATTCGGCAAATTGCAGTTGCAGGTGCAGCGATCCGGCGTTCGCGCCCGAAGCCTGCGCGCCAAGGTCGCCCGCTTCGACCAGCGTGACGCCGACGCCCTCACCAGCCAGATACCACGCGGTCATCAGCCCGGCGATGCCGCCGCCGATGATCAGAACATCTGTTTCGCCCCTCATCGCCCGCTCCAAAGGACAGCCCCATGATTAACAACGGCAGCTATACCGTCACCATCACCCCCTTCACACCCGGCGGTAGCGAAATTGATTATGAGGCGTGGCAGGGCTTCCTCGACTGGCAGGTCGAGGCGGGCGTGCCGGGGATCATCATTCTGGGCACGACGGGGGAATTCCTAACGATCAGCGATGCGGAGCGCACCGCATTCGTGGACGCAACGGTGAAATACGTGGCCGGGCGCATGAAGGTGATGGTCGGCACGATGAACGCCTATACGCCAAACGCCGTGCGCTATTCTGCCGAGGCTGAGGCCTTGGGCGCGGATGGCCTGATGATCATTCCGCCCTATTACTACACCCCGACCGAGGATGAGATTTTCGAATATTACCGGGCGATCTGTGGCGGCTGTGACCTGCCGATCATGCTTTACAACAACCCGTTCACGTCCCGTGTGGATATGTCGGCCAAGCTGGTCGGGCGGCTTACGAAATCCTTCGCGCAGATCCGCTACATCAAGGAAGCCAGCCAGCGGATCGAGCGTATTCATGCGATCATCGTTGAAAGCGACGGGCTGATGAACGTCTGGGCCGGGCAGCAGATTTTGGAGAGTTTCAAGATGGGCGCGGTCGGATACGTGAACCCCTATGGCAATTACATCCCGCGCGCCTCGGTCAAGTTCGTCGATTGGGCGATGGAGGGGCGCTGGGATGACGTCTGGGCGGTGCAGAGCATCATTCAAAAGTTCGATGCGATCATCACCGAAGGGCATCCGCTTTATGGGCATCAATGCTATTCAAAGGCGCTGGCTGCGGCGGCGGGGCATCCGGTGGGCGACGTGCGCGCGCCGATCACCACGTTCGAAAGCCTCGGGGACGAGGGGCGCGAACGGGTGGCGCGGATGGTGCCGCTGATGGAGAAACTCGACACAGTGGTGGACACGATTGAGGGGCGCAAAGCGGCGGCGGAATAAGTCTGCGCTGTAACGGCAGTGCGGCTGGCCGATTGTGTTGAAAAACTCCGTTTTAGGGCCTGAACGATGATTTTTCTTTCCATGCAGCCCGATCCTAAATTTTTGGCGCGGGGGTCGGCCCAAATCGCCTACATGCGCTCACGCGCAGCCATGCGCTGTCTCGTGGTCAAAGCTTTCCGACTATTTCGCTTCATAGGTTTTCGCAAGAAATCCGCGACGCTCTGATTTCGGAGTTTTTCAACACAATCGGCCGAAAGCGGACGCCCACACAAAGCAACGCATCATGTGCTGAGGGCTGCGCCGACCCAGTGGGGCGGGTCGGCGCAGCCCGGCGGTGCCGCCGGGCGAAAGTGCCGATGCCGGGGTGGTTCAAGGAAAAACGTAAATGCGTAGGTCTGCCCGGCGCATCTGGCAAGATTCTCACCTGATATAGGCCGCGCCGTTGACGTCGATGGTGGCCCCGCTCAGGTGGCGCGCGCGGGATTCTGCCAGGAACGCGGCAAGCTCTCCTATGTCGGACGGCGGCACCCATTCGCCCATGGGCAGGGTTGCGGTGACGGCCTCGACCCCGCCGGTTTTTGCAGCGCTGTTGACGGACATCTGCGTGTCGACCACGCCGGGCGAGATAACGTAGGCGAGGATGCCTTGCACGGCATAGTTGCGCGCCACGGTTTTGGTTGCGGCCACGATGGCGGCCTTGGAGGACGCATAGACAATCGCGCCGGGGTTTGCGGTGCCCCGGCTGGCCGCCCAGCTTCCGATGGTGATGACAGCGCCTTGATGGTTCGCATCCAGCCAATCGGTCACCGCGTGACGCATCAGCCGCGCCGGGGCGTGGACGTTGACGGCCATCGCCTCGGCCCAGACACGATCCCATTCCTCAACAGGGTCCGCGATGCCCCCCGATTGGCGCATGATCCCTGCGTTGTTGACCAGAACGTCGATCTGGCCGCCTGCAGCGTCGCGCGCTTCGGCCCACAGACGATCAACCGCGTCCATATCCGAAAAATCGGCTTGCAGAAGTGTCGCCTGACCGGGTGTTCCGCCAGCCGTCGCCGCCTCGGCCCCGGCGCGGTCGCCGCCGTAATGTGCGATCAGACGCGCGCCTGCCGCGATCATCGAGGTCGCAATCGCCGCGCCGATGCCTTTGGACGCTCCGGTCAGCAGGACAGTTTTGCCAGTTAGGTCAGTCATCAGTCATTTCCGTGTCACGAAGGGTTTCGCGCGCAGTGCAGGGTTGCAGCGTGCGTGGGGCGCGGGCAGCGTGATCTCTTCGCCCAAGGCCACCGCCGCCTTCCAGGCCCAGCGCGGATCCCACAGCATGCCGCGCGCCATAGCGATCATATCGGCCTGCCCGGTGAACAGGATCGTTTCGGCCTGCAACGATTCGGTAATCTGGCCGACGGCCATTGTGGGGATGTCAGCTTTGCGGCGGATCGTCGCGCACATCTCGACCTGATAGCCGGGGCCGACGGTGATCTTCTGACGCTGATCCAATCCGCCGCTGGTGACGTGGATCATGTCGCAGCCCAGCGCCTTCAGTTCCCGGCAAAGCGTGACCGATTGTGGAATGTCCCAGGCGCCTTCGATCCAGTCGGTGGCTGACAGGCGGACCGTAACCGGTTTGTCGGCTGGAAAGGCGTCACGAACAGCCTGAAAAACCTCCAACGGATAGCGCATGCGGTTTTCGAGCGATCCGCCGTAGGCATCGCCGCGCCGGTTGGTGATCGGGGACAGGAACTGGTGCAGCAGATAGCCATGCGCGACGTGGAGTTCGACCAGATCGAAGCCTGCGCGATCTGCCCGCTGCGCTGCCTGCACGAAGGCGGCTTTGACACGCTCCAGCGCCGCCGCGTCCATCGCGACTGGCGGGGGCCAGCCGGGCAGATATTCGACGGCGGAGGGTGCCTCGGGTTCCCAGGCCCCTGCGCCTTCGATCAGGCCGCCGCCTTCCCAGGGGGCGACGGTGCTTCCCTTGCGCCCGGCGTGGTTCAGCTGGATACCGACGCGGCCGTCGCCGACCGATTTCATGAAGGCAACGATGCGGGCAAAGGCAGCTTCGGTCGCGTCATCATAAAGGCCGGTGCAGCCCAGTGTGATGCGGCCCTGCGGTTCAACTCCGGTCGCCTCGGCGATGATCAGACCGGGGCCGGATTGGGCAAAGCTGCCCAAATGCGCCAGATGCCAGTCGCCGACGACGCCATCGGTGGCCGAATACTGGCACATCGGCGCGACCGTGATCCGGTTCTGCACACGAAGGCTGCGCATTTCAAATGGCGAAAACAACCTGCTGCCCAAGGCGCTGCCCCTTCACATTCCGTTTGAACCGCAAATTTCGTGCGGTATACTAACATTTGTGCGTAGATTGAACATGTCGCGCACAACCTGACAAGTCGAAAGGACATTCAGCAATGACCAAACTGGACGTGGCAGTAAGTACATTCCCGTTCCTGTATTCCCACGATGGGCTGGGGGCGATGAAGCACCTGCAAGACCTGGGCTATGACATATTCGAGCTGATGATCTTTCCGCCCCATTGCTGGCCGCGCGAGCTGACGGCGGCGGCCAGGAAGGACTATAAGGCCTGGCTGGATGGTGAGGGGGTGAAAATATCCTCGTTCTGCTACCCGCTGCTGGACAACAATCCCAACGGCGTCGACAAGCTGATGCGCGACTATACGCTGGACCGGTATCGTGAGGCGATTGATTTCGCGGCTGAGCTGGATTGCCCCTATGTCGTGGCGATCCCGGGGCCGGTGAACAGCCTGATCAACCCGCCGCACGACTGGATGCTGAACTGGTTTGTCGAAGGGATGCAGGCGCTGGTGGCGCATTGCGAGGGAACCGGCGTGCAGATGTTGCTGGAAAACGTGCCGTTCACCTATTTGCCAACCGTGCAGGACATGATCGACACCGCCGCGTTGATCGGGCCAGAGGTTGCGGTGAATTACGACGTCTGCAACGGCGCGTTTATCAAGGAAGACCCGGGCGATGCGATCCGCCTGCTGGGGGACCTGTGCAAGAACGTCCATATCTCGGTTTCCGGCTACGACGATTTCAAGCATGAAAAACTGGGGACCGGCATTGTCGAACCCGGCCCGGTGGCCAAGGCGTTGAACGATATCGGATACGACGGCGTGACGGTTTTGGAGATCATCACCGACGCCCTGCAACCCGGCGCGGATCCGGATGGGGATATCAAGGCCAGCCACGACATTCTGGCTGAAGCGGGTTGGGCTGGGCGCGGTTAATTCGGAGGTCTGATCATTCGCCGGCCCGGATGCAGCTTAGGCAAGCACTGATTCCGTTTCAGTAGCGAGTGAGCCGGGCGAGCGCCTGTCTGCGGGGAGGCGCTGGAACGCTTGTGAAGGGCAATTTATCGTGCAGCGTTATTTCTGACCTAAAGCAGTTCGCGTTTAACCTGAATCAGAGTTCTCCGCCTCTCAATCGGCAAATTGCTGATTTAGAACGCGATTTCTGATATGCGATGTCTCAAGTAAAACGCGAACCGCTATAAGCGTGTTACGATACGTCGCAGGAGCGCCTGCCCGGGGTGCAGACAGGCGCTCGCCCGGCGCCCTTCGGGCTTGATTCCGGGCAGTAGAGGAAGATTTGGCAAACACCGCGCAATACTCATTTGTGCGTGAGCGATTTAGCACTTCGGTTTGCCGCGCAGCAGCCGTCTACCCCAACCCTGCCTCAACCGGAAACACCGACCCGGTCATGCCCGCTGACGCATCCGACGCCAAAAAATGCGCCACATTGGCGACATCTTCAGCCGTCGCCAACCTGCCCAGCGCGGTTTCTGCCGCCAGCGCGCCGAGAGCCTCGTCAGGCGGAAGCCCACCCTCGGCGTGGCGCGCCTCAACCCGCCCGACCAAGGCCTCGGTCGCAATCGCGCCGGGGGCCAGCGCGTTGACCCGGATGCCGCGTGCGCCCAGATCCAGCGCCGCGGCGCGCATGATGCCGATCACCGCGTGTTTGGACGCGGAATAAAGCACCTGTTTCGGATGCGGCCTGTAGCCGTTGATCGAGGCCATGATGATCGCCGAGCCGTTGCCGGAAGCCTCCAATGCCGCCGTAAATGCGCCCAGCGTTGCAGCCACGCCCCAGACGTTCACCGCCATGACATGCTGCCATTCGTCCCGGTCCAACCGATCCACACCGCGCCAGGGCGGCACCAGCCCGGCGTTGGCGACGAGGATATCGACACGGCCCAGCCTGTCCGCCAAGGATTCCATCTCTGCCTGTGCCCCGGGCGCGGCGAGGTCGCACGCTGTGCCTGCCCACCCCTCGGGCAACCCCGTCAGCGCCGCGGGCAGATCGACGATGGTGATCTTGGCGCCTGACGCGGCCAGCCGCGTGGCAATGGCGCGGCCAAGACCCCTTGCGCCCCCGGTGACGACGGCGTGGCGGCCTGCTAAGTCCTGTGCGGGTGTCATATTGCGCGTGTCCATTCGTGTGGTTACTGATTGCCTGACAGTATGCGTACTTTTGTGCGCCATGCGAACCATTGCAAGCGAAAGGTCGGGACTTGATTGCCGATGATCCTCAGCAAATTGTGATTTTGGGCGCCGGTTTTATCGGTGTCTCGTTTGCGGCGTGTTTTTTGGATGCCGGATGGCGGGTAACGCTGAGCGATCCTGACGCCGGTGGCCGACATGACGCCCCCGCAGGGCTGGCCGCGCAGAAGCAGGCCATCGAATTGGCCGGTCTTTTGCACGGAAATGATGGCCCGGTTGAGGTTGTGGCGGGCGCAGATGACCAGTTGGGCGCAGCCGATCTGGTGCTGGAATGCGGGCCAGAGCGGTTGGAGACCAAGCAAGCCATTTTCGCGGACCTGCTGGCGCGCACCGGTCCTGACGCGATCCTGGCCACGGCCTCCTCAGCGATCCCGATGTCGCGGATCCTGCCTGATCCAGCGCAGCAGGCGCGCTGTCTGGTGGCGCATCCGGTGAACCCGCCGGCGGTGCTGCGGCTGATCGAACTGGCCCCGGCCCCCGGCACCCTGCCGGACACCACGCGGCGGGCGGCGGCGCTGTTCAAAACCGCCGGATTTGTCAGCGTCACCCTGGGGCATGAGGTTGAGGGCTTCGTGATGAACCGCCTGCAAGGCGCTGTATTGCGCGAGGCGTATCGTCTGGTGGACGAGGGCGTGGCAGATGTGGCCGGGATCGACCGCGTGATGCGCGGCGCATTGGGGCCACGCTGGGCACTGTCTGGTCCGTTTGAGACGGCCGAACTCAACACGCCCGGCGGTATCCGCGCCCACGCGGACCGGATGGGTCCAGCTTACAAACGCATGGGCGAAGGGCGCGGCGAAACCGTCGATTGGAACGACGCCCTGGTTACCAAGGTCGAGGCTGAGCGGCGCGCGATCTGCGCCGCAGAGGCCCTGCCCGCCCGCGCCCGCTGGCGGGCCGAGGCTGTGGCGCGGCTGGTGGCGGTACGGGACAGGTTGCTGGGGGCTGCTGATGGCTGAGGGTGGCTTTACCTTCGATGAAAAACCCATCGCGACCCGCCCCGGACAGTCCATCGCGGCGGCGTTGACCGAAGCCGGTATTCGCGCATTTCGCGCAACAGCCAAGGACGCGCGGCGCGGGATGTTCTGCGGCATGGGGGTCTGTCAGGACTGCCTTGTCACCGTCGATGGAACGCCGAATGTGCGCGCCTGTTTGACAACGGCGACGGACGGCTTGCGGGTGGAAACGCAGGTCGCGTTCCCCTCGCTGGACGCGGCGGCGGCGAACAAGGCCCCCGCCCCGGCGCGCATTATGGAGCCTGAGGTTCTGGTGATCGGCGGCGGTGCCGGTGGGCTGTCAGCCGCAATCTCGGCGCGCCAGGCGGGGGCGTCTGTGGTTGTGCTGGATGAGCGCAAAGTGCCCGGCGGGCAGTATTTCAAGCAATCGGCGGATGGCGCGGGACAGTGGCGCGGACATCCTCGGCGGGGTCGAGGTTTGGGGTGCCTTCGATGGCCCGCTGATCCTGGCGGAACAGGCAGGTGCCGCGCTGGTCCTGCGCCCGAAAACCCTGATCGTGGCGACAGGCACATATGAGCGTCCCTGCATGGTTCCCGGATGGACTCTGCCGTGCGTAATGACCACCGGGGCCGCGCAGACGCTGTGGCGCAGTTATCGCAGCCTTGCGGGGAAGCGTGTGGCGATCTGCGGAACCGGGCCGCTGAACCTGCAGGTCGCGCAGGAGTTGTCGGCAGGTGGCGCGAAGGTTGTCATGGTGGCTGAGGCTGGACGATATCCCCTGCACCTGCCTTGGGCGGCGTTGAATATGGCGGTTGCCAATCCGTGGCTGACCCATAAGGGCCTTGGAATGATGGCAGCGCTCCGCCGGTCGATGGTACCAATATTTTATCGTGCCCGGCTAATGCAGGTCGCGGAGCACAATGGACGCCTGCTTGCAAATTTTAAGCACGGCGATGGTACCACTGAGGTCATCGTCGACGCGCTTTGCATGAACGAGGGGTTCGAGCCGCAGAATGAAATCCTGCGGCTGCTGGGTGCCGAGATGACCTATGATCCGGCCTTCGGGCATTTGCGTTGCACCCGGGATGACCGGATGGAAACCTCGGTTTCCGGCCTTTATGCCGTGGGCGATTGCGCCGGTTTGGGCGGCGCCCCGGCGGCGATGGCCGAGGGGCGGATTGCCGGGCGGGCGGCTGCGGCGGCTTTGGGGCATGGCGCGGGCAGCCGCTCCTCAGATCTGCGCGCGTTGCGTCGCCATCGCCGGTTTCAGCATTGGTTGTGGCAGCTTTATGAACCAGCTCCACGCGGCCATGCCGACACGCCGGATGACACGATCCTGTGCCGGTGTGAGGAGATCAGTTTTGGCGCAGCGCGCGCGGGCCTGACCGAAGCGCCGGGGCATATGGGCACGCTTAAGCGCGCCACGCGGGTCGGGATGGGACGCTGTCAGGGGCGGTATTGCGGCCCCGTCGCGGCGCGGCTGGTGGCAGCGGCGACGGGCGCGCCGATTGACGACCGTAGTTATTTCGCACCGCGCGTTCCGATCAAACCTGTCAGCATCGCCGCGATCCTTGCCGCGCAAGAGGCGTTGGATGGCGCCGACTGACGTTCTGGTCATCGGCGGCGGGATCGTCGGGCAGATCAGCGCGATCAGGCTGGCCGAAGCAGGCGCGCGGGTGACGCTGGTCGATGCTGCGGTGAATGCCGGATCCACCGCCAATGCGGGCAGTCTGCATGTGCAGATGCAAAGCCGGTTCATGCGGCTTTACCCCGATCAGGTGCCGAATATCGAAGCTTCGCTGCCCTTCTACAAGGCTGCGGCGGACGAATGGGTGGCACTGGATGCGGAACTCGGACCGTTCGAACTAGTACGCAAAGGCGGGCTGATGCTGGCCGAAAGTGCCGACCAGATGCGGTTTCTGGAAGGCAAATCGCGGCGTGAGGTGGCCAAGGGGCTGCGGGTGGACCTGCTGGACCGTGCAGCACTGGACCGGATCGCGCCGTGGCTGGGGCCGCAAATCGTCGGCGCAGAGCTGTGCCATGATGAGGGGAAGCTGAACCCGCTGGTCGCGAATGCGCGCCTTGGCGCCAGGGCGCGCGCGCTGGGGGTATCGCTGGTTCAGGACTGGATCGCCGGGCTGGAGGTATCCGCGTCAGGCATCGTGGCGGTAGGAGAGCGGGTGACCTATCGCGCCGATCGGGTGGTCATCGCGGCGGCCTGGGGGGCGGGCGCGCTGGTGCCGGAAGCGCGCATACCGACGCGGCAGGAACCACTGCATATGAATATCACCGAGGCGGCCAGCGCCCAGATCAGCCACCTTGTACAGCATGCCGAACGCTCGATCACGTTGAAGCAGTTTTCCAGTGGTCAGATCGTGATCGGTGGCGGTTGGGAGGCGTGCAGCGAGGGTGAGCGCGTGGTGCCGAGGGTGCAGGCGGATTCGTTGCTGGGTAACGTGGCGCTGGCAGGGCGGCTGGCGCCCGCGATTGGCGGGCTCAGGGTGATCCGGACTTGGGCGGGGATGAACACGACTGTGGACGGCGCATCGGTGATCGGCCCGCTGCCGAGGACCGAGCGGGTGGTGATGGCGGTGCCCGGCGACGCAGGCTACACGCTGGGGCCGCTGGTGGCGCAGATGGCAGCGGTTTGTGTGACAGGGGCGGCGCAGCGCCACGATCTGGCGCAGTTCAGCCCGGTGCGATTTTTGAAGTGAGCCCAAAAAGCGCCTAACTGAATATCTGAAACGCTATTGTAATTTGCTGCGCCCGCTGCGCGCCAAAGGCGCAGGGCGCGCGCCGGACCGGCCCCACCGGTCAGGCGCTGGTCAGAGCCACGCGCATACAATCGAGTTGACGGCCGAAACTGACGAATAAATCATGCCAATATCCCAGTGCAGAGCCAGCCCGCCGGTCCGGCGCGCGCCCTGCTAAGGATTGGCGTTCTGTCTGGCGACAGGGCTGTTCCGACAGATACGCCGCTAATGCTTCAGCGCCTGCGATATCTTCGACACCGTTGCCAGCAGTTTCGGCAGGATCAGCTGTTCCATCTCGACCACGGTCATCCGCAGGGTCGGCACTGCGACGTTGATCGCGCCGACCAGCCCTCCGGCGCTATTGCGCAGCGGGACGGCGATGGACATCAGGCCGACCTCAAGCTCTTGATTGACAAGGGACCAGCCCTGGTCGCGCACACGCTCAAGCTCGGCGCCGAAGGCGACGCGGTCGGTGATCGTGTGGTCGGTCAACTTGGTCAGCGGAATGTTCTGCAACATTCCGGGCCAGTTTTCCGCCGGTTGGGCGGCCAGCAATACGCGGCCATTGGCGGTTGCATGTGCCGCATAGCGCGCCCCGACCGAGATGCCGACGCTGATCACTCGGTGGTATTGGGCGCCACCCACATAGACCACGTCGAAATTGTCCAGAACCGCGGCCGAGACCGATTCCCGGATATCTTCGGACAGGTCGTCAATGAAGGGTCGCGCGATATCCCAGGCGCCTTTGGACGACAGGACGGAATAGCCAAGTTCCAGCACCTGCGGGGTCAGGTCGAACAGCTTGCCGTCCGCAACGGCATAGCCTTCCTGCACCAGTGTCAGCAGGATGCGCCGCGCCCCGGCGCGTGTGTTGCCGGTTTCGGCGGCCACCTGCGACAGGGTCATCTTGCTTCTGGTGCGATTGAAGGCGCGCAAAACCTCTAGCCCGCGCGCCAGAGAGCTGACGTAGTCGCGCGGGTTCAGCCCGCCTGCCTCGCCCTCGGCATTCTTATCGGGAGAGGCCGTCATCAACCCGGATCGCGGCGCCGTGGTGGCCGAATCGGCCCCGGCTTTTTTGTGATCTTGCAGCGTTTTCTCGGCCATAGGTTCACTCCCTGATCGTCGCGCCGGTTCGCAATCACGTTTTGCGGTGCAAGTACAGTCTTTCCGATACGCAGATTCCCAAAATACGGTCTTGCGCGACTCGGTGATATGGGTGTTATATCGCACAAGAGTGCGCTATGTGAACATTTCAATGCCAGGGAGGCGAAAAATGAACCACTCATCCAACCGCAGAAACGGTCTGACACGCCGCACAGCCCTTAAGGGATTTGCCGCAACGTCGGCATTGGCCGCCGCACCGATGCGGGCCGCCGCACAGGAAACCACGCTGCGCTGGTGGTCACCGCAAAGCGCGCCGGCGCAGGTCGCCGCTTATGAGACCCAGATCGCGAATTTCGAAGCCGCGAACCCCGGCATCAAGGTCATGTTCGAAACCACATCGGACGAAGGCTATGCCCCGCAACTGGCGGCTGCGTTTTCTTCGGGTGAGGTGCCCGATATCGTCACGCACCTGCCGTCATTTGCGATCCAGACCTATTATTCCAACGGGCTGGTTGAGCCTTTCAACGATGTGATCGAGGCCATCGGCGCGGATGATTACTTCCCCGGTGCAAATGACGTGTTCAAAGCCGCTGACGGCAACTTCGTGGGCACTGGCATCGGTAATTCGGCGGCCAATATGTGCTGGCTGAGGACCGACCTGATGGCTGAGGCGGGCATCGACAAGGCCCCGGAAACCTGGGACGAGCTGCGCGCGGCCTGTCAGGCGATGCAAAAGGGCGGCATCTTTGGTGCGCCGCTGCCCTATGGCCGCAACTCGATGACCTCGCTGATCTTCATTGGCGTGATCCATCAGGCGGGCGGTCAGGTGTTCGACACCGATCTGAACGTGGCACTGGACACGCAAGCCACCCGCGATGCGCTGGAGTTCTATGCCTCGATGCGCGAGCTTTGCCCGCCGGGGGCGACAAACTACAGCTGGGGCGAAGCGATCACCGCCTTCGTCAGCGGTGCGACCGCCACCGGCATTTATACGGGCCGCGTGCTGGGCAACACCAACGCGCAGAATCCCGGTATCGCCGACAGCATCACCTGCGTGCGCTATCCGCGCCTGTCGACGGATATCGCGCCCTGGACGTTCAACGATTTCCCGAGTGTCTTCATCCCGAAACAGTCGCCGAATATCGACGCGGCCAAGGCTTTCGCGGCCTCGCTGTTTGATCCCGAAGGCTATATCCAGCAGTTTCACGCGGCCCCGGGCCACGTTCTGCCGGTGTTGCAGTCGATCAACAACAACCCGGACTATCAGGCCAACGAGATCATCCAGAAATACCCGGATGAGGTTGAATTGATGGCCGAATCTGCCGCCGGTGGGTTCAACCTGGGGTATGAATCCGCCGATCACCCGTCGAACGACAAAGCGGGTGAGATTGTCGGATCCGGTGCCATCGCCGACCTGGTTCAGCGCGTTGTGCTGAACGGCGAAGACGCCGACGCCGTGATTGGTGACACCGTTGCCACCATCGAAGGCATCATGAAGGGCTAACGCCCTTTTTGTCGGGGCCGCTTGGGAGTTCTCCCCCCGCTGCGGCCCCGCTATACCGAGACCCTATGACCCAGCAAAAACAAACCCTGCTCGAACGCCGGTACTCCATGCTGGGCCTGATGCTGATCGCGCCCACGGTGTTGGTGTTCTGCGCGGTCATTGTTTACACGCTGATATCGGCGATCTATCTGTCGATGTTCAAGATCTTCACGCCGACGCTGGAAGGCGGCTGGGTGGGGTTCGACAATTACCGCACGTTGCTGGCGAAGGGCGAATTCTGGACCAGCCTGCGCACCAATCTGATCTGGACGGTCGGCACCCTCAGCCTGCAGATCATCTTTGGCGTTGGCATGGCGCTGGTGCTGCATCAGAACATCTGGTTTCGCAGCCTTGCCCGATCACTGATCCTGTTCCCTTATTTCATCTCGACCGTTGTTGCCGTGCTGGTCTGGAAATGGCTGTTCAATGACCTTTACGGCATCCTGAACCACCTGATGATGACCGCCGGTCTGATCGACTGGCCGCTGGATTTCCTGGGTTCGATGCCCAATGCGCTGATCTCGGTCGTGTTGGTGGGGGCTTGGAAATAATTCCCCTTCGTGGTGATCGCAGTGCTGGCGCGGCTGCAAAGCATCCCGGATCAATTGTACGAAGCGGCGCGCATTGACGGCGCTGGCCCGATCGCGCGGTTCTTCGATGTGACCCTGCCGCAATTGCGCGAGGTTCTGGTGGTCATCATCATGCTGCGCGCAATCTGGGATTTCAAAGAATTCGACCTGATCTTCCTGATGACCGGCGGCGGGCCCGTCACCTCGACCCAGACGCTGCCGTTGCTGGTTTATAAAGAGGCATTCGCGCTGAACCAGATGGGCATGGCGTCGGCCTATGCCGTGATCATGATGCTGATCATGCTGGTGTTCATGATCCTTTATATCCGCCGCACGCGGAGTGATGACGCATGAAGCTGCGCAGTATCCTGTTCAACATATTCGCCTGGTCCATCGTTCTGATGGTGGCTTTCCCCTTGGTCTGGATGCTGGTCACCTCGGTCAAGCCCCAGTCCGAGCTGTTCAGCCGCCCGCCCACCATCCTGCCCGAAACCTGGACGTTCGAGCATTACTGGAAACTGCTGAGCGAGACGAATTTTCTGCGCTATTTCCGCAATTCGGTGCTTTTGTCCACGGCAACCACCGTGGTGGTCGTCAGCATTGCCACCGTGGGCGCTTACAGCCTTGTCCGCTTCCCCTATCGCGGGCGCGAGACTTTGGCGTTTCTGGTGCTGTTCACCTATCTGCTGCCTTCCGTCGTGTTGATCCTGCCGCTTTATCTGATGCTGGTGCAACTGGGGCTGTCGAACACTATCACCTCGCTTGTGATCGCTTACACCACCTTCGCGCTGCCCTATGCCCTGTGGTTGCTGCGATCCTTTATGGCGGGCATTCCGGAGGACCTGGAGTCCGCCGCACTGGTGGACGGGGCCTCGCGCCTTGGGGCGTTCAAAGACATCATCCTGCCGCAGCTTTTGCCGGGCATCATCTCGACCGCGCTGTTCACCTTTATCCTGTCGTGGAACGAATACCTCTATGCGTTGGTTCTGGTAAATTCGGACTCGGCGCGGCCCCTGACAACCGGGGTGATGAACATGCTGATCTCGTCCTTCAATATCGAGTGGTCGTTGCTGATGGCGGCCTCGGTTATGATGAGTGTTCCGCTGATCATCGTCTTCGCCTTCCTGCAAAGCTATCTGACCCGCGGCTTCGGTGCGGGCGGGGTGAAAGGATAGGCTATGGCCGATGTGTCCCTGACCAATGTGAACAAGAAATTCGGTGATTTCACCGCAGTGGATGATCTGAATCTTGAAATTCAACAGGGGGAGTTCGTGTCCCTGCTGGGCCCGTCCGGCTGCGGCAAAACCACAACCTTGCGTATGCTTGCGGGGCTGGAGTTTCCGACCTCGGGCGAGATTCGGATCGGTGACCGGGTGGTCAATGACGTTGCGCCGGGGCAGCGCGACATCGCGATGGTGTTCCAGTCCTACGCGCTTTATCCGCATATGTCCGTTGGCCAGAACATCGCCTATCCGCTGAAGAAACGCGGTGTGCCCAAGGCCGAGCGTGGGCCGATGGTCGCCAAAACCGCCGAGTTATTACATCTGACAGAACTACTGAGTCGCAAGCCAAAGCAGTTGTCAGGTGGCCAGCAGCAGCGTGTCGCCCTGGGCCGGGCGCTGGTGCGTGACCCCAAGGTGTTCCTGCTGGATGAACCGCTATCGAACCTCGACGCCAAGCTGCGCGGGTACATGCGGGCCGAGCTGGTGGAACTGCACGCCCGGCTGGGGCGCACGATGGTTTATGTGACCCATGATCAGCTTGAGGCGATGACCATGTCGGATCGCATCGCCATCATGGAGGGCGGCAAGTTGCAGCAGTTTGCGCCGCCACAGGAAGTCTACCGGGAACCGGCAAATCGCTTCGTGGCGGGCTTTATCGGAACGCCGGGGATGAACCTTGTCGATGGCGACCTCAGCCAGTCGGGCGGCAAGTGGCAATTCGATGCCCCGGGCCTGTCGATTGAGGCGCGCAACCTGGGGGGCGCGGCAAGCGCGGGCGCGGCCTGCCTGGGCATTCGGCCCGAGGGGATCACGCTGGGCAGTGGGCCGCTCAGCGGTGTTGTGCAACTGGTTGAACAGACCGGGCATGAGAATATCGTCATCGTGAAGATCGCCGACGACCTGCGCCTGACGGGCCGTGCGCCTGCACAGAACATTTGGAAAACCGGCGAGGCCATTCAGTTCAGCATTGATCCCGACACAGCTCATTTCTTCGCCGCAGGGCCAACAGGCGCACGCCTGAACGCGCCGGGGGGGCGAACCGCATTTGAAGGAGGCCATATCGTGAACCGAGACTCCATCGACTGGGCCGGCGCAATGCCTGCCGTGACAACACCGTTTCACGCAGATCATACCATTGACGAAGCGGGATTTACCGCCAACATCGAACGCCTTTTCGACGCCGGTGCGACCGGCATGGTCGCGGCGGGCTGCACCGGCGAATTCTGGTCGCTGTCGTTCGAGGAACGCGCCCGGCTGGCGAAACTGGCCGTCGACACCTGCGCCGGACGCGGCCCCGCGATTATCGGCACCGGGGCGATTACCCCGTCCGAAGTGATCGATCAAATTCACGCCGCGAAAGAGGCCGGGGCCGACGGCGTTCTGGTCCTGCCGCCCTATTTCGCGCATCTGACCGAGGGCGAGTTGGTGGCGCATTTTGAAGCCGTAAGTGCGAAATCCGTGCTGCCCATCGTACTTTACAACATCCCCGGAAACGCGGGGAATGCGATTACGCCCCAGCGCGCCGACATCCTCGCCGACCTCGACAACGCGGTGGCGATCAAGGAAAGCAGTGGCGACTGGGGCAATTTTCAGGACACGCTGAACCGGGTTCAGGATCGTATCCGGGTGTTCTGCGGGCCATCCTCGATGTTCGGGGTTCCGGCAACTTTGGCTGGGGCGGACGGGCTGATCGACTGTTTCCCGAACGTCTGGGCGCCGGGGTGTTTTGACCTGTGGCATCTGACCAAAGCGGGCAAAATGGATCAGGCCTGGGCACTGCAACGCACCGGGATCGCCCTGACCGAGCTGTTCACCTCCGAGGGGCGCACGCTGTATCCGGCCACCAAGGCCGTGATGAACCACCTGGGGTTTCCCGGCGGCGGCACAATGCGCGCGCCTCTGCGCGACCTTGATGGGGCGGCGCTGGACGGGTTGCTTGGCGGTGTGAAACATCTGTTACCGGAACCGGCGAAGGTCGCCTGAAGCGCAATAACAAAGGAATGACGACATGGATCTGGGACTGAAGGGCAAACGCGCCGTGGTCAGCGCGGCAAGTCGCGGGCTGGGGCTTGCCACCGCACGCTCGCTTGCGGCCGAGGGCGTGCATGTCACGATGAACGCGCGCAGTGCGGACGCGCTGAATGTGGCCGCCGATCAGGTTCGTGCCGATTTCGGGGTCGAGGTCACGCCGGTTGCGACTGACTTCAACACCGCCGAAGGGCGCGCCGAAATCCTTGCCGCCGCGGGTCAGGTCGACATTCTGGTGAATAACCCCGGTGTCCGTCAGGTGCCGCAACCCTATGATCAGATCACGGCTGAGGATTGGCGCTATTGGCTAGAGGTTCACTTCCTTTCATCGGTCGAGATGATCCAGGCGGTCACTCCGGCGATGGTCGACCGCAAGTTCGGGCGCGTGGTCAACATGTCCGTCAGCTTCATCAAGTTCCCGCAGGTCGGTTTCGCCCACAGCCACGCGGCCCGTCTGGCACTGTCGGGCGCGACGGCGGCAATGACGCGCGAACTGATGCCCCATAACGTCACGATCAACACGGTCTGTCCGGGGCTGTTCGACACCGACGCGCTGCACACCAACCTGCACGGCCATGCCAAACGCGGCAACACCACCTATGAGGCGATCGTGCAGGACCGCAAAGACACCTGCCCCGCCGGGCGCTTTGCCGACCCGGCTGAGTGTGGCGATCTGATTGCCTATCTGTGCTCGGCGCAGGCCGGGTTCATGTCGGGCCAGAACATTGTCAATGACGGTGGCGTCTATCAGGGCCTGTTCTGATGGCACGCGTGGCGATGGTCTCGGGCGCCGGGCGCGGGCTTGGGGCGGCCATCGTCGACAAGCTGCTGGCCGAGGGCTGGCGCGTCTCACTTGGATTGCGGGATGTGGCACAGGCGGCGCGGTTCGACGCCCCGGCGGATCGCTTGCTGGCGAGGCATTTCGATGCCACGGAACCAGCAACCGCTGCCGTTTGGGTGGATGCCACCGTGGACCACTTCGGCCATCTCGACGCGCTGGTGAACAACGCAGGCATTCTGCGGATGGTGGATTTTGAACAGGGGGATGAGGGCGATCTGGATGACCTTTGGTCCGTCAACGTCAAGGCCCCCTTCCGGCTGATCAAATCCGCCCTGCCCCACCTGCGCACCAGCGGTCAGGGGCGGGTGATCAACATCGCCTCAACAGATGGGAAACGGTTCCGGCCCGGTACATCCGTGGGCTATTCGATGACCAAACACGCGCTGCTGGCGATGACCCAGGCGGTGCGTCATGCGGGGTGGGAGGATGGCGTGCGCGCAACCGCGCTCTGCCCAGGAGCCATCGACACGGACCTGATCGCCGATATCCCCGGCGTGACGCCCAAGGCCGACCGCCTGTCCCCCGATACCGTGGCGCAGATTGTTGCCTTCACTCTGGCCTTGCCCAATCAGGCCAGCGTGCCGGAATTCATCGCCAACACCCGGTTGGAGACACTCATATGAGCGATGCGGGGATCAACGACGAACTGGCCGCATGGGATCGCGACTGCCTGCTGCATCCGACAACCCACACCGCCCAGCACGCGCGCGGCGACGTGCCGGGGCGGATCATCACCGGGGGCGACGGGTGCTATGTCGAGGATCGCGACGGCAACCGGCTGCTCGATGGGTTCGCGGCCCTTTACTGTGTGAATGCGGGCTATGGGCGCAGGGAAATTGCCGATGCGATGGCCGAACAGGCGCATAAGCTGTCATTCTTCCACGCGTTCGCGGGCCATGGCAATGAACCCGCGATAACGCTGGCAAAGATGATCATGGATCGCGCGCCCGACCACATGGCGCGGGTGTATTTCGGGCTGTCAGGCTCGGACGCGAATGAGACGAACATTAAGCTGACCTGGCAGTACAACATCCTGCGCGGCAAGCCAGAAAAACGGAAGATCATCAGCCGGTGGCGCGGGTATCACGGCTCGGGGCTGGTATCCGGTTCTCTGACCGGGCTGGCGGGGTATCACGCGCGCTTTCACCTGCCGCTGGACGGGTTTCTGCACACCGACGCGCCGCATTACCTGCGCCGCCCGGACCCGAATATGAGTGAGGCGGACTTCGTTGCGCATCTGATCGCCCGGCTGGAAGCGATGATCGAGGCTGAGGGCGCCGACACCATCGCCGCCTTCATTGGCGAACCGATCATGGGCACCGGCGGGATCATTCCGCCGCCCGAAGGCTATTGGTCTGCCGTTCAGCAGGTTCTGGATCACCACGATATCCTGTTTATCGCCGATGAAGTCGTCACGGGGTTCGGGCGTCTGGGCACAATGTTCGGCAGCGAATTTTATGATCTGAAGCCGGATTTCATGACCATCGCCAAGGGGCTAACCTCGGCCTATGCGCCGCTGTCGGGGTCGATCATCTCAAACCGGGTCTTTGACGTGCTGGCACAGGGGACAGACGATCACGGGCCGCTGATGCACGGCTGGACCTATTCGGCGCACCCGGTCAGTGCCGCCGCCGGGGTCGCGACGCTGAAACTGGTCGATGACATGGGGTTGGTCGCGAATGCCGGTGCGGTTGGCCCCTATCTGCTGGACCGGCTGCGCGACGCCGTCGCAGACCACCCGAACGTGGCCGAGGTGCGCGGCGCGGGCCTGCTGGCCGCCGTGGAACTGATGGACGATCCCAAGGCCGGTGTTTGGGGTGACCCGATGACCACCGGCCCCGCCGTTGCCGCCGCAATGCTGAAGCGCTGCGTTATTGCGCGGGCCTTGCCCGAAGGGAACATCATCGGGTTTGCACCGCCGCTGTGCATCACGCGGGCCGAGGTGGACAGGCTGGTCAGTGCCTTCAGCGACGCCTTGAACGAAGTTCTGCCGCGATGACGGATCGGCCATGGGAATGGCCGGAGGATGACTGGCGCGGGGCTGTGAACCGGGTGCGCGCCGGCAAGGCCCTGAAACCGGAAAGCTGGCCGAATGGCGCGCGCTGCGCGCTTGCCCTGTCATTCGACTGTGACCACGAAACCTTCGAACTGGGCGCCGGGGGCCGTGCGATTGGTCGCCTGGCCTGGGGGGAATTCGGGCGCCGCACCGGGGTGCCGCGCGTGCTGGACGTGCTTCGCCGTCACGATGTCCCGGCCAGCTTTTTCGTACCAGCAGTCGCCGGGCTGATCGACCCCGACGCCCTGCGCCGGATCACCGATGCGGGGCACGAGGTCGGCGCTCATGGCTGGATTCACGAAAACACCTCGCTTCTGGATCGCGCGACCGAGCGGGATCTGATGATCCGCGCGCGTGATGCGCTGCACCAGATGACCGGCATCGAACCGGTCGGTCACCGCGCCGCAAACTGGGATCTGAGTGCGCATACGATTGAACTGGTCGCGGAATTGGGCTTCGCCTACGACAGCTCGATGATGGCGGACGACAGTTGTTACGAATTGCTAAGCGATGGCCAACCCACCGGCGTTGTCGAAATCCCTGTCGACTGGGTGCGCGATGACGCGGTCTATCTGCTGTTCAACCGCAACCCACCAACGCGCCCCTGGACCCCGCCCGAGGCGGTGTTTGACATATTAAGACGCGAGTTCGATGCCGCCTATGACGAAGGCGGCCAGTGCCAGCTGACGTTCCATCCGTTCGTGATCGGGTATCGGTCGCGGATATGGATCCTCGACAAGCTGATCGGGTACGCCAAGGCGCGCGGCGATGTGTGGTTTGCGACCCATGCAGCGCTTGCCGCGTGGGTCAACGAGCCGCTCAGGGGCTAGGACTGATTGGGGGGGGCGATCCGCAGGCGCGGCCCCTCACAGCCGTAGTTGCACCTTGCCGTTGTGGACCCGTGCCTGGAAAACGCGCATGTTGCGCGTGGCCGGGGCCGAGACGGGTTTGCCATCGCGCACGTCGAACGCCCCCTGATGCAGCGGGCATTCGATGACGTGACCGTCGAAGTAGCCGTCACACAGATCGGCACCGCCGTGATTGCACAGCGCCAGCGAGGCGTAGATGCCGCTGGGCGTGTCATAGATCGCCAGACTGCGCGGCCCGACATCAACCCGCGTGACCCAGTTCTTTTCCAGCGCGTCGACGTCAATCACATCGCGCCACGGTTTTTCTGCCGCCATCGGTTCACGCCCCGGAGTTATCGGGGCGGCGCAGGATCTGGCGCAGGATGTCGCGGTGGGCCGCCAGATAACCGCCGGGTTCCACGAAAATGTGGTCCTTCAGCTTTTCGTGCAGGCGCGGCAACGCATGATACGGCACCGAGGCGACATAGTGGTGTTCGGCGTGAAAGTTCATGTTCCAGCACAGAAATCGCCACGGGGCCGAGACGAGGTTGGTGCGCGTATTCTCGGACATCTGCGACACCGTCGGTCGTCCGACATGTTCGGTCATGCGGATAAAACGCATGACGGGTTCGCCCAGGATCAGCGGCACGATCCAATACCAGATCAAACCCGACCAGCCGGTCAGGATGCTGCCCAGAAGCAGCACGCCATAGACACTCAGCATCATGCGGGCATCGCGGAATACCGCTGCATGTTCGACCTTGGGGATGAAGCGCTTCTCGACCGCGTTCAGGTTGCCGGATGCGTGGCGAAAAACCTCGGTGAATTTGCCGCGCCAATAGGGGATGGCGGTCAGATACCACAGATATGCGCCAAGGCTTTGCGGCAGGGAAATCAGCTCGGGGTCGTCACCGGAGGTCTGGGTATAGGTGTGGTGATCGCAGTGCTCATATCGGAAAAAACGGTGCGGCAGGATGATGATCAACCCGCAGAGCTGGCCGACCAGATCGTTCAGCCAGCGGGTGCGGAATACCGTATGATGCACGCACTCATGCTGAAGCGAAAAATGGTGCACCAGTACCACGCCGTGAACAAACATGGCCGGCCAGATCAGCCAGCTGTTCCAGGCCAGGGTGATCAGCGTGGTGGTTGCTACCAGTACCAGCACCCAGATGGCCAGCCTGCGAAAGGCGGGCGCGTCCGAGCGTTGCATGAAGGATTTCAACTCTGCGCGGCTGAGCTTGCCTTCGGCCAAGGCCTGGGTCAGCGGCGTGACGATAGCGTCTGTCATGGGAAGGTCCGAATATTCTGCTGGCGCAGGTCTACATACGATCCTGTTCTGCCAGCGCCGGAGACGGGAGTGCTCCGCACCATGGGATCCGGTCGCCCCGGCCCCATTGGCGAATATTTAATCAACACACCGCGATTCGATCAAGCGAGCGATTGGTCGCAGACCTCAACTGGCCAGGCGCAGACCGATATTGTGGTCGGGATGTTCAAACAGCGCTGCCGCGCAAGGGTATTGGGCAAGGATGTCAGGCCCGTTCGGAAGGCGGTTGGCATGAAATTTTCCGTCCTCCCAAAAAACCGTACCGTCAATCTGAATACTGGGATCAAACACATTCCAACTGATCTCACCCGGTGCATAGGCGCCGCAAGTGTGGAAATGCAGGATGCGCGGGTTGCCAAAGGCCGACCCGCCCCAGCGTTCGTAATTCTCACGCATGTCCCAATGATACCCGCAGCCGGGGTGAATGCCCGCATGCCAGGAGTGCACAAAGTTCCGGTCGATGGAGAACATTGACGCGACGCGGTCATACTGCGCCTCGGCGCGGGCCGTGTCTGAGGGGGTTCCTTCGAACCCCTGCAATTGGCCGTTTTCCATCACCGCAAACACAGTCTGATCGAATTCGATGTTATAGTTGTCGTAATATTTCGATCCGGTGCCGGTCAGGAATGTCAGCGCCACGCGCCCGGAAAAACTGTGTCCCGGCACCGGGGTGAAAATCGACATCGGAAAGCGCAGGATCGAGGTATCGCCCCCAGCCCTCAGGTTCATTTCGGGCCGTCCACGCACGTCGGTCCCCAGCGGGCAGGTGATCCGAACGTCACGCGCGCCGGCAAGCACCGCGTTGACGTCGTCCTTGATCTGCATGAAGGCCGCGTGATGCCCGTTGGCGAAACCTGAGCCAAAAAGCTCTTGATTGACAGCAAAACTGACGATGATCTTCTTGCCCTGCGGCATCTCGGAAAATCGCAGCTGATCGCCCAGTCGGGCCAGGAACAGGATGATGTCCGCCGCTTCGAACCGCGACAACAGGTCTGGCGGCAGATGCGGGTTGGCGGCGTTGAAGCCGACATCGACCGCATCAACCTGCAACCCCATGGATTGCGCGGCCTGGACGACAACCTGCGCGGCAGAGGCGTCGAAATAGCCGAACTCGGGCGGTTCATAAGCGATCAGTAACCGGTCACCGCGTTGCGCCCCGGCACAGTTTTCAAGCAGATTGCGCGCGCCGCGCTCGGGCGTCATGTCCGTCATTGCCGCATGTGTCCCCCCGCAAACCTGAGCGAAATTACTGCAATGCGCCGCAATCTGGCATTTGAAAGTGTTAATGGCAGTCATTAGAGTGGCTAATATGTTGCTCAACCTGCCCTACTCGGCCCTGCGCGCGTTCGAAGCCGTTGTGCGCCATTCCGGTTTTTCGGCCGCCGCCAGCGAACTGGGCGTCAGCCAAAGCGCGGTCAGTCAGCACGTCAAGACGCTAGAGGAATGGCTGGGTCAGGATCTGCTTGTGCGCGGGGCACGCCAGTCACGCCCAACCCGCGAAGGTGCGCAGCTTGCGCAGGCAATATCGGAAGGGTTGGGGCGAATTTCGGACGTCTGCGGCCAATTGCGCGACCGCCAGCGTTCTGACCGGACGATCATGGTATCCTGCCTGCCGGGCTTTGCCTTTAACTGGTTGTTTCCACGGCTTTTACGCTTTGATCTTGCGCATCCCGAACTGTCCATTTCCATCGCCACGGATACCGGCACACAGCCGGCGTCGGGCACCGATGCCGATGTGGCGATCCGGTATGGCCGGGGTGACTATCCGGGGAATTCCGCCGAATTATTGATGGGCGAAAGCCTGTTTCCGGTCTGTGCGCCATCCCTTCTGCCGCAGCTCAGGACCATCGAGGATCTGGCCAGACATACCTTCCTTGAGGATGAGAATCTGCCCCAGGGTGCCGCCAGCCCGACGTGGGAATTCTGGGCCCGCGATCAGAAAATCACGTTGCCAAAGCCGCAGCGCACGCGGCGGTTTGGCCAATCCAACATGGTGGTTCAGGCCGCGATTGAGGGTGTTGGGGTGGCGATGGGGCGCGAACCGCTGGTGATTGATGCGCTGTGCGACGGGCGGCTGGTGCGGCCCTTTCCGCAGGTGACGAAATCGCTCTACAGTTATTGGCTGGCGCGCCCGGCCACGGGTCGCGGCGGTCAGAAGGTCTCGGTCTTTCTGGACTGGATCAAATCGGAAGTCGACGGACAGCCACAAATCCCACCCTGGGGGCCGCCGGGTGATTAGCCCCTCTAATGCGAGTTATTACAAATCCCGGATGGTGCGCGCGCATGGGACTGGCGCATACTGGCCCGGAAACCTGACCAGACAAACCTGACCAGACGGAGTGCGAAAAGATGTTTCTGAAGAACTGCTGGTATGTCGCAGCCTGGAGCAAAGACATCGGCCGGGCGCTGACGGCCGAGACATTTCTGAATGAAAACATCGTGCTGTATCGTCAGGAAGACGGCACGCCTGTTGCGCTGGAAAACGCCTGTCCGCATCGCAAGCTGCCCCTGTCGGATGGCAACCTGAAGGGCGATCACGTCGAATGCGGCTATCACGGGCTGACGTTCGATTGCACCGGCGCTTGTGTGGCCGCACCTACGCAGGCCGACGCGATCCCGCGCCGCGCCGTTGTCAGATCCTATCCCGTGGTCGACCGATACCGCTTGTTGTGGATCTGGATGGGCGACCCGGCGCTGGCTGATCCTGACAAGATCTTCCCTGTGGAAAACTTCGACAATCCGGCCTGGGGTCTGACCGATGGCGGGGTGATGGATATCGACTGCAACTATCTGTGGATCTGCGACAACCTTCTGGATCCGTCACATGTGGCCTGGGTTCATGTCACCTCTTTCGCGGGTGCCGGCACCGATGATGAAGAACTGAACCTGGAAAAAACCGACCGGGGCGTGATCGTGTCGCGCTGGATATCAAACAAGCCGCCATCGCCCTATTACGCCAAACTGGTCGAGTTCGAAGGCGACTGCGACCGCCTTCAGCATTACGAGATGTGCCTGCCTGCGATTGGTCTGAACAAATCGATCTACACGCCCGTCGGCACGGGCGGGTATGACAGCACCCCGGTCGAACAGACCTTCATCAACATCAGCTATAACTTCATGACCCCGATTGATGAGGATCGGTCGCGTTATTTCTGGTTCCAGCATCGCAATGGCCGCCCGAATGACGCCGAGGTCTCGAATTTCATGAACGACGGCGCGCGCCTTGCGTTCGAAGAAGATCGCGACATTCTGGTCAAGGTGCATGAGGGCATGAAGCACGCGCGCACGCCGAATATTGATCTGGGGCTGGATGCGGGGGCAAAGACGTTCCGCGTGATGCTGGATCGTGCTATCAAGGCCGAACAGACTTAAGCCAGAGGCGGCACGCCTGACATATGACCGCGCTAAACGCTGAACTGCTGGACCTTCCCGAACTGGACTTCGCGTCGGCAGACTACACAGCGCGGCCATTTCAAACCCTGGCAGGCTGGGCGCAGCGCTGGAAGATTGCGCGATCCCGGCGCGGGGTTGAGATTCTGGATTATGATCTGTGCCGAAGGGCGATCCTGGATCGCCGCCTTGGCACCGGCCACCCGAAACTGATGGGCGTGCTTGGCCTGCCCGAGGGGCGACCGCTGGAGTACAAGCGTAACTCTATCTCGTTCTTCAATCGCGGCGACCGGCGCCGGGATCTGCGCCGCCCGATGACAAGGCTGATGAGCGAGGGCGGTATTGAGGCCTTTCGCGCCGATATTGTCGCCACAGTCCGCCGGGTGGTCGATGCGGTGCCGACCGATCAACCTGTCGATCTGATTACGGCGCTATGCGATCCGATCCCTTCGGCGATCTTTTGTTATTGGATTGGCGCGCCGTTTGAAGACGCAGACTTCGTCGCGCGCACGTCCCACAGCGTCCAGCAGGTCCATACCCGCAATCCCGACCACACCCCCGAAATCATCGCCGCCTTCGAAGCGCTGATCGACTATGCCGACCGGCATATTGCGGCGCGGCGCGAAAACCTTGGCGATGACCTGTTGTCAGACATGATCCGCGCTGAACAGGACGGTCAGCTGGACAGCGATGACCTGCGCAATTGGGTTATCAAACTGGCCGAGGCGAATACCGACAACAGCTCTCATCAGATTGCATTGGCGATTATCGAGCTGGCCTCGCGACCCAAGGTCTGGGCCCGGCTGCACGACGATCCGGCACTGGTGCCCCAAGCGGTGCGTGAGGTGATGCGGTTTCATCCGCGCACAATCTCAACCTCGCGCGAGGTGCTGGAAGAACACCAGATTGCGGGCGTGACGCTGCCCGTTGGCACCCCGGTATTCGCCAACATCGGCGCGACCCATTGGGATGAACGCTACTATGCGGCCCCGGCCGACTTTGATATCGACCGCACCGACGAACCACCGCATATGAACTTCGGCGGCGGCGTATTTTCCTGCATCGGCCGTTTCGCCGTCACCGCCGAGGTTGAAGAGGTGATCCGCCTGCTGTCGGCCCGCCACCCTGCGTTGAAGGTGGACGAGGCGCATATTGCGCATTCACCAATGTTCAGTCTGGTCACACGACTGACGGCCCGATTGTCGCCTTAGATTTCATAGATGACCGGAAAGCGGCCGCCGCGAAAGGGCGCGCCTTTTTCCAACGTGTCGTCATGCAGCCATTCCGTGACCTCATCCCTGGGGTCATAGGTCGCGCCATCGACGGCAAACCGGATCGCATACCCCCGCCGCCGCCGTGTTGAGGTGCGGTTGCCCATCGCCGAATGTACCGACATCCCGTCGAACGCAAGCGCATCGCCCGGCGCCATATTTTCGAAGTGAAATATGTCATAGTCGGCGCGATCCGCCTCAAAATCCGGCATGTCTATGTAGTCAGGATTCCCCTGTTCAAGGTAATGCGAAAACGCGCCGAGTTGGTCTGTTTTGAAGGGCCGATATTTCGCGCCCCATGCATGGGAGCCTCGGACGAATTCCAGCGCGCCATTGTCCGGATCCACCGGATCAAGCGCGATCCACATCGTCATGATCGGCCCCTGCACCGGCCAATAGGGTTGATCGGTGTGCCACCCGGTTTGCGTTTTCGTGCCCGGTTCCTTCGCGAAAATCTGATCATAGATCAGCGCGGTCCAGGGGCTGCCCGCAACCTCGGCGACGCGCTGACCTATGTCAGAGGTCAGGCAGAAATCCTGAAAGGTGCCGGGCCGTTCGCGCATATTCTTGTAAGCGAAATAGCGGTCGCCCTTTTGCACTTCGGCGTCCACGGCGCCGCGCAGCCTTTGCAGCCATTCGGGGGACAGAACGTCCCGCAACAGCACCACTCCGTCGCGCCGATAGGCATCCTGAGTGCGTTCCAGATCTTCGGTGAGCGTCATGATCGTATCCGTCATCAGCGTTTCCTTCCCAGTCGAGCGTATTTCTTTTGCGTGTTCTGACAACCAGCAGCGCGCCAATTTCGGTCGCACCGGCGCGCATCAGTTGCGTGCCGAAACCTGATACCCCGGCGCGGTAACGGACAGGACAGTGGTGATCGGCTTGGATCCGATCCAGGTCGTGCGTTCGATCACCAGCAGGGCATCACCGGTTTTCACCGTCAAATGATCCGCAATGTCCTTGTCAGCATTCATTGCGGAAAACTGCACCTCGACGCGGCTGTAAGGTTTGTTGTGGACCAGCCATTCATTGGCGCTGTCGCGGGCCAGATCGACATGCAGGATCTCGGGCGTGGTTGCCGTATCAATCCAGCGGTCTTCAAGGATATACGGTCGCTCATCCGCCAGATGCAGGGCTTTGACGTGCAGCATCCGCGCAGGTTTCGGGATGCCGAAGCGCTTCGTTACCGATGTCGGGCTTGTGGCGGTGGTGCGCGAGATCAGCTGGTATCCGTATTTGCTGCCGCGCTGTTCAACTTCAAGGCGGGTGATTGGAATGTCGAAGGTTGCGCGCGTGACCGGATCGCTGCGCACATGGGTGCCGCCTTTGCGCTTCCGCTCGACCAGGCCATTTCGCGACAGATCCTGCATGGCGCGATGCACGGTGGTGCGTGCGCAACCAAATTCATCAGCCAAATCGTTGTCGCGAGGCAGCTTGTCACCGGGCGCGAAGGTCCGGTTCAGAATGCGCAGGCGAATTTCGTCGCGTACATCAGTCCATGACAGGCGGGTTGGGGGCGTCAAATACTGGTCTCCAACTGCTGCATCGCGCGTTTGAAATTGTCGATGATGGCATCGCGGCGATGATGCCGTCCGCCGCTGACCACATGGCGGCCGGCGCTCCAGACCTCGCGGATGCAGGACTGTCCGCCGCCCGAGAATATCAGGCTGTCGAGCAGGGCATCGCCGCCCCGGTTGCACAGCCATTGATTGTCATCTTCAAGCGCCACCAGATCCGCCCAGGCGCCAGCCTCGATCCGCCCGGAATCGCGCCCGCCTGCCTGCGCCCCCCCACGCGCGGCCGCATCGAACAGCACCCGCCCGGTGAAGCGATCCTGCACCGCCAATGCCGCGCGCGAACGGTCGCGCAGACGCTGGGAATACTCCAGCGTTTTCAGTTCCTCGAACAATGAAATGTGGATGTTGGAATCTGACCCAACGCCGATTGTCCCGCCCTGGCCCAGATACTCGGTTCCGTTAAAAATCCCGTCGCCCAGGTTGGATTCCGTCAGCGGGCAAAGCCCGGCGACGGCCCCGGTGGCGGCCAGCGCAGCGGTTTCCGCGCCGGTCATCTGGGTGCAATGGATCAGGCACCAGCGGGCATCAACCGGCTGATTGGCCAGCAGCCATTCTGTCGGGCGTCCGCCGAAGTGGGATTGGACCTCGTCAACCTCGGCCACTTGTTCGGCCAGATGCATGTGGATCGGGCCTTGGGGAACCGCGGACAGGACCGCGCCAAGGCCACCCGGATCAACGGCGCGCAGCGAATGCGGGGCGACACCGATCGCCGCATCATCGCTGTGGGCGGCAATCAGCGCAGCGGCATCTGACCAAAGGCGCAGGAATTGGTCTGCATCATTGCCAAAGCGCCGCTGCCCACCCTGCAACGGACGCAGATCACAGCCGCCGTACTGATAGAACACCGGCAGCAGCGTCAGCCCGATGCCTGTCTGGTCCGCAGCGGCGACGATACGCTGGGAAATCTCGGAAAGCTGCGCATAGGGCGCGCCGCCAACATCGTGGTGGAGGTAATGGAATTCGGCCACCGCGGCGTATCCGGCCTCCTGCATCTCCATGAAGACGAGGGCGGCAATCGCCTCGGCATGGTCGGGCGTCAGCTGGTCGAGGAAGCGGTACATCAGCCGCCGCCAGCTCCAGAAACTGTCACTTGGGTCAGGGCCGCGTGCTTCGGTCAGCCCGGCCATGGCGCGCTGGAATGCGTGGCTGTGCAGGTTCACGGGCGCAGGCAGAAGCAGCGGAACCCGGTGCGTTGGCGTTCCGCGCTGCGCCCCGACTGACGCGATCCGCCCCGCTGCGTCGATCACCACTTCGATGTCCCGCTGCCACCCCGCCGGGGTCAGCGCCCGATCGCCATGAACTATCTGCATTATCTGCCCATCGCCCGAATACTCCGTTGACAATATTATGTAGCTACATATTATTTTTGAGTGCAACCAGAATCAAGGACTGTGAATGCCTGATCCCTGCGTTATTTCCGGCATCACTGCAGCGACGATGGTGCCCGGCGATGCGCCCTATGGGCTGCTGGAACAGGCGGCGATCGTCGTCAGAGACGGTATGGTTGACTGGGTTGGCCCGTTGGCAGATCTGCCCGCGGAATTCCACGATCTGGAGCAGGCACGTTATGACGGGCGGCTGGTCACGCCTGCGCTGATTGATTGCCACACACATATCGTCCACGGCGGCAACCGTGCGCGGGAGTTTGAGTTACGGCTGAACGGCGCGAGCTATGAAGAGGTTGCGCGCGCAGGCGGTGGCATCGCCTCAACCGTTCAGGCGACCCGCGCGGCAAGCCAGGACGCGTTGCTGGCCTCCGCCCTGACCCGCGTTGACGCGCTGATTGCGCAAGGCGTGGCGATGGTCGAGGTCAAATCCGGCTATGGCCTGGACCTTGAAACCGAATTGAAGATGCTGCGTGTCGCCCGCCGGATTGAAGGGGTCCGGCCGATCCGTGTGCGGACCAGTTTTCTGGGGGCGCATGCGGTTCCGGAGGGGATCGACCCGGATCATTACATCGACACGGTCTGCCTGCCAGCGTTGGAAGCCTGCCACGCCGAGGGGTTGGTCGATGCGGTGGATGGCTTTTGTGAGGGGATCGCATTTGACACCGCCCAGATCGCCCGCGTGTTCAACAAGGCGCGCGATCTTGGCCTTGCCGTGAAACTGCACGCCGAACAGCTGAGCCATATTGGCGGCACGGCACTGGCGGCAGACTATGGCGCGATCTCGGCAGATCATGTGGAATATGCCACGGCTGCGGATGCGGCGGCACTGGCCAGGGCTGGCACAGTTGCGGTCCTGCTGCCGGGCGCGTTCTACACGATCCACGAAACCCAGGCCCCACCTGTCGCGGCGTTCCGGGATTGCGGTGTTGCGATGGCTGTGGCGACAGACTGGAACCCCGGATCGTCGCCGCTGGGATCACTCCTGCTGGCGATGAATATGGCCTGCACGCTGTTCCTACTGACGCCTGAAGAGGCCCTTGCCGGGACCACGCGCAATGCTGCCCGCGCACTTGGGCTGGACGATTGCGGGATGATCGCCCCCGGCATGCGCGCCGACCTTGCCGTATGGGATGTCAGCGACCCGGCAGAGCTGTCCTATGGCATCGGAATCACCCCCCTCCACGCCCGCATTTTTCAAGGCACGCCATGACCATCACCCTGCACCCCGGAGACACGACATTGGCCGAATTGGAGGCGCTTTGGCGTTCTGATGGGCCGGTGAAACTGGCGGAAACTACCTATCCGGCGGTCGATGCCTCTGCTGCGTTGATCGCGCAGGCGGCGCAGGGCAAAGATCCGGTCTATGGCGTCAATACCGGGTTCGGCAAACTCGCCTCGGTTCGCATTGCGCCGGAAGATACGGAAACGCTGCAGCGCAATCTGATCCTGTCACACTGCTGCGGCGTCGGTGAGGCGCTGGCGCCTGCGACGGTGCGCCTGATGATGGCGCTGAAACTGCTGTCGCTGGGGCGCGGGGCCTCTGGGGTGCGCCGTTCGATTTGCACGCAAATCGAAGCGATGCTGGCCCATGGCGTGGTGCCGGTGATCCCCGAGCAGGGCTCGGTCGGGGCATCCGGCGATCTGGCGCCGCTGGCGCATATGGCCGCGGTGATGATCGGCGCGGGAGAGGCGTTTTTTGACGGCACAAGGATGAGCGGGTCAGCCGCACTCGACAAGGCTGGACTGGACCCTGTGGTGCTTGGCCCGAAAGAGGGGTTGGCGCTGATCAACGGCACCCAGTTTTCGACTGCATGCGCGCTGGTCGGGTTGTTCCAGGCCTGGCGTGCAGTGCGCGCGGCCATCGTCACCTCGGCGATGTCAACGGACGCGATCATGGGATCGACTGCGCCACTGAACCCCGCGATCCACGCTTTGCGCGGCCATCAGGGCCAGATCGACGTTGCCAGCGCAATGTCCGACCTGCTGGCTGGCAGTGTCATTAGCGAAAGCCATCGGCAGGGCGATACGCGGGTGCAGGACCCCTATTGCATCCGCTGTCAGCCGCAGGTGACCGGGGCCGCCATCGACATTCTGCGCTTCGCTGGGCGCACGCTTCGGACCGAGGCGAATGCCGTCACCGACAACCCGCTGGTCATAACCGAAACCGGCGACATCTTGTCGGGCGGAAACTTCCACGCCGAACCCGTCGCTTTTGCAGCCGACCAGATTGCACTGGCGGTGGCCGAGGTTGGCGCCATCGCCCAGCGCCGTGTCGCGCTGATGGTGGACCCGACGCTGTCGTTCGATCTTCCACCCTTCCTGACGCCGGAGCCGGGGCTGAATTCGGGCCTGATGATTGCCGAGGTGACGACCGCCGCGCTGATGAGTGAAAACAAGCATCTCGCGAACCCCTGTTCGACCGACAGCACACCGACTTCGGCCAATCAGGAAGACCACGTCAGCATGGCCGCCCACGGGGCGCTGCGGTTGGGGCGGATGACAAAAAACCTGTCGGTCATCCTTGGGGTCGAAGCGATGTGCGCCGCGCAAGGGATCGAACAGCGCGCGCCGCTGGTTACCTCGGCGCCATTGCAGGCGGCGCTTGCTTGCCTGCGGGCGCGCATTCCGTCGCTGGCGCAAGACCGTTACCTTGCGCCCGATCTTGAGGTCGCCGCCGGAATGGTTCTGGATGACAGCCTGGCCACCGCCGCCGGGGTGGGGATGCGGTTATGAGCCGATTGTGTTGAAAAACTCCGAAATCAGAGCGTCGCGGATTTCTTGCGAAAACCTATGAAGCGAAATAGTCGGAAAGCTTTGACCACGAGACAGCGCATGGCTGCGCGTGAGCGCATGTAGGCGATTTGGGCCGACCCCCGCGCCAAAAATTTAGGATCGGGCTGCATGGAAAGAAAAATCATCGTTCAGGCCCTAAAACGGAGTTTTTCAACACAATCAGCCTGATTGAAGTCACCGAAGGCACCGGCCCGCTGGTGCTGGGGTTGCCGCATACGGGAACCCTGATCCCCGACAACTGCATGGAACCTCTGAACGACACCGGGCGGGCGATGGCGGACACGGATTGGCATATCGACAGGCTTTATGGGGGGCTGGTTGGGGGTGTTTCGACGGTGCGCACCAACGTGCATCGTTATGTGATCGACGCCAATCGGGATCCGTCGGGCGCAAGCCTCTATCCCGGTCAGAATACCACCGGCTTGTGTCCGCTGACCGATTTCGATGGGCTGCCGATCTATCGCACAGGCCAGGAACCGGACGTTGCCGAGTTTGACCGACGGCGCGCCACTTATCACGCGCCCTATCACGCGGCGCTGGCTGGGGCGTTGGAGCGCGCCCGCGCCACGCATGGATTCGCCATTCTTTACGACTGCCACTCCATCCGCTCAAACATTCCGTTTCTGTTTGACGGGACGCTGCCGGATTTCAACATCGGCACCAACATGGGCGCGACATGCGATCCGGGTATCGCTGCGCAGGTGGCTGCGATTTGCGAGGGGGCCGAAGGGTATACGACGGTGCAGAATGGCCGCTTCAAAGGCGGCTGGACGACGCGGCATTACGGGCGGCCCGAAACCGGGGTTCACGCCATCCAAATGGAGCTTGCCCAGTCCACCTACATGACCGAAGCCCCGCCTTGGACCTATCTGGAAGCGCGCGCCGATCAGACCCGCGTGCACCTGAAGACCGTCCTCGAAACCCTGTCAGACTGGAGGCCGCAATGAGCGATCCGCGCAAGAACACCCGCGATGTCTATCCCCCCACCGGTCCGAAGCTGAACGCCAAAAGCTGGCTGACCGAGGCGCCCTTGCGGATGCTGATGAACAACCTGCACCCGGACGTGGCCGAGAACCCGCATGAACTGGTCGTCTATGGTGGCATCGGGCGCGCCGCGCGCACGTGGGAGGACTTCGACAGCATCGTGGCCAGCCTCAAAAACCTTGAAGCGGATGAGACGCTGGTGGTGCAATCGGGCAAGCCGATTGCCATCGTCAAGACCTATACCGATGCGCCGCGCGTGCTGATTGCCAATTCGAACCTCGTGCCGCATTGGGCGACATGGGATCATTTCAACGACCTCGATAAGATGGGGTTGGCGATGTACGGCCAGATGACGGCGGGGTCGTGGATCTACATCGGCACGCAAGGCATCGTGCAAGGCACGTATGAGACCTTTGCCGAGGCTGGCCGCCAGCACTATGGCGGTGATCTGACTGGCAAGTGGATCCTGACCGGCGGGCTGGGCGGCATGGGCGGGGCGCAACCACTGGCCGCCGTGATGGCCGGGGCTTGCTGTCTGGCGGTGGAGTGCAATCCCGACAGCATCGATTTCCGGCTGCGCACGCGCTATGTCGACGAAAAAGCCGAAACACTCGACGACGCGCTGGCGATGATCGAACGCTGGACAGCGGCGGGCGAGGCGAAGTCGGTGGGCCTGTTGGGCAATGCCGCCGACGTCTTCCCGGAGTTGTTCAGGCGCGGCATCCGCCCCGATATCGTCACCGACCAGACCAGCGCACATGATCCGATCAACGGCTATCTGCCGCAGGGCTGGACCATGGCAGAATGGCGCGACAAGCGCGAAAGCGATCCCAAGGCGGTGGAAAAAGCCGCGCGGGCCAGCATGAAAATTCACGTCGCTGCGATGGTGGATTTCTGGAACGCGGGCGTGCCGACGCTGGATTATGGCAACAACATCCGTCAGGTGGCGCTGGATGAGGGGCTGGACAACGCCTTTGCTTTCCCCGGATTCGTGCCCGCCTATATCCGCCCTCTGTTCTGTCGGGGGATCGGCCCGTTCCGCTGGTGCGCGCTGTCGGGCGACCCGGAGGATATCTTCAAGACCGACCAGAAGATGAAAGAGCTGTTCCCCGAAAACGCCCATCTGCACAACTGGCTGGACATGGCGCGCGAACGGATCGCGTTTCAGGGGTTACCGGCGCGGATCTGCTGGATCGGGCTGGGGGATCGTCACAAGGCCGGTCTGGCGTTCAACGAAATGGTCGCCAGCGGAGAGCTGAGTGCGCCGGTGGTGATCGGGCGGGACCATCTGGATAGCGGCTCGGTCGCGTCGCCCAATCGCGAAACCGAGGCGATGAAAGACGGTTCCGACGCCGTGTCGGACTGGCCGTTGCTGAACGCGCTGGTGAACACCGCGTCGGGGGCAACCTGGGTCAGCATTCACCACGGCGGCGGTGTCGGCATGGGGTTTTCGCAGCACGCCGGGGTGGTGATCTGCGCCGATGGCACGCCCGAGGCCGCCAGGCGGCTGGAACGGGTGCTGTGGAACGATCCGGCCAGCGGTGTGTGGCGGCACGCCGATGCAGGCTATGAAGATGCGGTGAATTGCGCGCGTGAACACGGGCTGCGCCTGCCGCGTATTCTGGGGACATGACGCGGCGCTACGATCGCCGGAGCACCGGCGCACAACATCAACCGGTCACGTCCTGCACCACCAGCGCCAGTAACTCGCCACGTTGAACATTGCCGCGACAGCTGTGTGCCAGAACCAACCCGTCCGCCGGAAACCGGATCGTGCGGGACGCACGCTCGGGCTCCATCACGAAGTGGAACTGCCCGGCGATATCACCCGCCCGGACATCCTGGCCGGCGCGGATGGCGCGGTCAAACACTCCCGTCCCCGGCGCATAGATCGACTGCATAACCGAGGTAACCTCGACCCGGCGCGCCTCAACCGGTGCGGGCGCATCACCGAGGATTCCGAGGTGCCCGAGGCAGCGCAACAGCCCGGCCTCTGCCGCGTCTGTAATGTCGGGATCGACGCCGCCGCCACCGCCCAGTTCAGCCGCGATCATCGGCACCCCGGCGCGTTCGGCAGCTGAATTGACGGATCGGTTGTCGTTATGCGCCCCCAACTCCCAGATCATCGGCAGGCCGAAGGCATGCGCCAGGGCGAGGTTTGCCTTGCGCAGATCGGGATCGGCAGACTGCGTAGCCAGGGCGCAGGGCATGAAGAAGGACGCCTTGCCGCCGGAATGAAGATCAATCGCGCCGTCGCAGCGTGGCAGCAGAACCTGTTCGACGAAATCGGCGATCATCGCCGTTGGTCCGCCACTCGCGTCGCCCGGAAACGCCCGGTTCAGGTTCGCGCCATCCAGCGGCGACACCCGGGCCGAGGCGGCGAATGCGGGCGCATTCAACGCAGGCAGCAGGATCACCTGCCCGGTCAGCCGGTCGGGGTCCAGCTGACCCGCCAGTCGCATGATCGCGGCTGGCCCCTCAAACTCATCCCCGTGGGTTCCCGCGCAAATCAAAACCGTCGGCCCGGCCCCTCCGTTTATCGAGATCACCGGGATCGGGTGGTATCCAAGCGGATTGGAATTGTCCGACCAGCGCAGCATCAGGTCGCCGACCTGTTTTCCGGGCGCGTCCAGGTCGAGGGTCAGGGTCAGGCGGCTGGGTGTTTTCTGCGTGCTCATGCGATGTGTCCGATCGGGAACATAGGCATAGACTAGCAGAACCCGTTGTGATTTGAACGCCCGCATCAGCGGGCGGTCGGATCATGCTGGCCCGGTCACCGCGCCACGGGGCCGCCACAGCCCGCCGATTTCGGCCCGCGCGACGCGGGTGGCGACATACATGGCGACGGCCCAACCGCTCAGCACCGCGCAGGCGACCCCGAACCAGACGCCGATCTCGGTGAAATTCCAGACGCCGACAAACAGCCAGACGAAGAAGGCGATGCCGAAGGCCTGCCGGTAAAGGCTGATCCAGACGGTCCAGATCGGGCGCTTGAGGGCCTGCAGAAACGAGTTGATGGCAAACAGCATCATATAGGCGGGAAGGATCAGGCTATCGACGCGCAGATAGGCAAGGCCGACGCGGATCACTTCGGGGTCATCGGTGAACAGGCCCAGCATCGCGCGGCCGAATATCCACAGAAGCGGGCAGGCAATCGCCGTCATGATCAGACCGATTTTCCAACAGAAGAACACAGCCTCGCGCACGCGGTCATGGTTGTGGGCACCGAAGTTTTGTGCGGCGATGGGCAGCAAGGCGCCGGTCATGCCAAGCACCGGCAGCAGCAGCATCTGTTCCAGCCGGATGGCGATTCCAAAGCCTGCGACCGCGTGTTCACCAAATCCCTTCAGGGCGAATTGCATCACAAAGCCCGACAGGAACATCACCAGCATCGAAACCGCTGTGGGCAGCGCCTGCAAGGCAATCTCGCGAAACATTGCGGGGCGAGGGGCAAAATGCGCCCGGCGCAGCGTGGCCATGTTGCGCCGCCGCAGAACCTGGATGATCAGATAGACCATCACGCCGGTCTGGCTGACCACTGTGGATACGGCCAATCCGTCAAACCCCATCCCCGGAACGACGCCCGGCACCCCATAGATGAACAGCGGATTCAACACGATATTAGCAAAAAACGCCACCATCAGGGCGCGCTGGAACGATTTGGCGTCACCGTGGGCCTGAAGAATGCCGTTGCAGGTGAAGGCCAGCAGAAACCCCGGCAACGCCAGCGAAAGCAGCAGGTAATACCGAATACCGGCATCGCGGTAGACACTGGGTTCACTGACCAGCTTCAGAACCGCTGGCCCGTACCACAGCCCCGCCAACGCCAGCAGCAGTGCGGCAATCAAACCGAAGCTCATGCCTTGGGCGGCCAGACGCCGGGCGCGGGGCCGATGGCCGGCACCCAGCGCGTTCCCGACCAATGCGCCCATGGCCGCCCCCACGCCGACACCCACCTACATGGCGATGTAAAAGGCCTGGAACCCCAGCGCCAGGCCCGCCTGCGCGCTGGTCGACAGCAGGCCCGCATAGAACATGTCGACGATATTGTAGAGCGTATTGAACAACATACCCAAAGCGCCGGGAATCGCCAGAGTGCGAAAATGCGACGAAATCGCACCCTTCGTCAGATCAAGCTCGATTGGGGCGGCCATCGGTCTAAGGCCTTTCTGCCTGAACCGACAGAAAAACGAATTCGTCGGTCAATATGTCAACAAAGCCGTGGTTCAGTTCGGCGTCCACGCTGATTGTATCGCCCGCACCCAGCGTCATGCGGGTCTTGCCATAGCGATAGATCGCTTCCCCTTCGAGAACCTGTATGAAAACGACACCGTGGCCGACATAGGTCGGTGGTTTGCCCCCGTCACGGGTCAGTGTCACGCGGCGCGCCAGAAAGTGCAGATCCTTGCGCACATGGGTGGCCAGATTGACGTAGTCGTGGCTGTGGCCATCGGCGATCCGGGTCGATTTCAGACCTTCACCATGGCGAACAAGCGAATAGTCGGTGTGGTCTGTCTGCGCTTCGCGGAACAGCGACACGATTGGAACCTCCAGTGCGGTTGCCAGCGCCGACAACGTCCCGATCGAGGGTGAGACCAGCCCGTTTTCAATCCGGCTGACCATCGCGGCCGAAATGCCCGATTGTTCCGCCAGCCAGCGTGCCGATTGTCCGCGATGCTGGCGCAGTTCTTTCAGCGACGCGCCAATTGCGCGATCTATCTTACGCTCAGGCGGCTCGGCACTGATCCCGATCTCAGTCATTCTTGTAATAGCCGACGACGTCACCCGCAGTGGTCACCCCCAGCCCGTTCAACAGGCGGTTGGCATAGTTGAAATAGCCGACGATCTGGTTGATCTCTAATATCTCACCATCATCCCAGCCCGACTGGCGCAGGCTGGCGACATCAGCCTCGATCATGTTGCCCGGCTGGCGCGTCAACTTGTCGGCATAACGCAGCGCGGCCAGTTGCGCCCCCTCAAAAGCCTGTTCAGGCGCATGCGCCTGCAGCGCCGCTTCGATGACATCGGCGCGGTCATCGTCAGCGATCAGATGGCGCGCGTTGGACCAGTGATTGGCATAGGAATACGGGCAATCGTTCAACGTCGAAACGTAGGAGCTGATGACCTCTTGAAACCAGGTGGGAATCGAATTGGCGGTATCGTGCAGGCAGGCGCGATACAGCACGACATGCCCGTTCATCGTGCTGGGCCGCAATGAATGCACGCGCATCACATTGTCGACCGTTCCATGCGGAGTACGCGCATGGTCAAGCGCGCTTGTCAGCAGATCGTCAGCATCTTCGTCTGAAATCATGCGAATCCAGGCGGACATCGCGGCCTCCGTTCTTGTTTGCTGTGTGACGGGCCGTGCCGAGGCAGGCTGCCATTCAGTTTTTTATTGACGAATATTGCGTATTACGCAACCATATTGAATGTTGTGCAACAATCTTTCGGGAATCGGAATCTTGTCAGCTTGTCACGTCCCAATTTGTTGCCATTCTTTGGCTTGGCCTTCCGGACCCCGACCACATACGCTGCGCGGGTTGAAAACAATCAAAAGCGACAAGGCATGAACGCCACTTCCCCCATCATCGAGGCGACGAACCTCGACAAATTCTACGGCGATTTTCATGCGCTGAAGGACGTCGACCTGACTGTGTATCAGGGTCAGAAGATGGTGATCTGCGGGCCGTCCGGGTCGGGGAAATCCACCCTGATCCGGTGCTTCAACGGGTTGGAGTGGCATAATTCCGGCAAGCTGGTGATTGACGGGATCGAGGTTCACGAACACGCCAAGGAAATCCGCGCGCTGCGCCAGGAAGTCGGCATGGTGTTCCAGCAGTTCAACCTGTTTCCCCACCTTACGGTTCTGGAAAACCTGACCATCGGCCCGATGAAGGTCCGCAAGATCAGCCAGAAGCAGGCGCAAGAGACGGCGCGCCAGTATCTTGAACGGGTTCACATTCCCGAACAGGCGGAAAAATATCCCGCGCAACTGTCGGGCGGGCAGCAACAGCGCGTCGCCATCGCACGATCTTTATGTATGGAAACCCGGATCATGCTGTTTGACGAACCCACCTCGGCGCTGGACCCCGAGATGATCAACGAAGTGCTGGATGTCATGGTCGAATTGGCCGACACTGGCATGACTATGGTCGTCGTTACCCACGAAATGGGCTTTGCCCGCAAGGTTGCCGACACGATGGTCTTCATGGAGGGAGGCCGCATCGTCGAAGTTTCGCCCCCCGAACAGTTCTTCACCAACCCGTCCAGCGAGCGTTGCCGCCTGTTCCTCGATCAGATCCTCGAGCACTGAAGATGAGCGTGACTGACACCACGGCCCTTCGCGGGCAGCCACTTCCCGAAGCCCCGCCTGTGCAGCGGTTTTTCAGCTCGACCGGCACCTCGGTCGCGATCTATCTGGCGGTGATCGGTCTGATCTGCTGGGGGTCCTACACCGGTGCCCAGAACATGGGCTACAACTGGCAATGGTATCGGGTTCCGCAGTATCTTTACAGTTTCACCGATGACGGGTTCCAGCTTGGCGAATTGCTGATCGGGCTGGGGGCGACATTGCAATTGTCGGTGACGGCCTTCGCGCTGGCCTGCGTGCTGGGGCTTGTGATTGCCTTGTTGCGCCTGTCAGGTCTGGTCATCGGCTCGGCGGTTGCGATTGGCTTCCTCGAATTCGTTCGCAACATCCCGCTACTGGTGCTGCTGTACCTGTTCTACTACGTTCTTGGCCCGATTTTCGGATTTGATCGTTACTGGGCCTCGATCCTGACATTGGGCGTATTCCACGCCGCGCTGATTTCCGAAATCCTGCGGGCAGGCATCAACGCCGTTGCGCAGGGCCAGTGGGAAGCCGCGAAATCCATCGGGATGAGCCCTTCACAGACCTATCGCTATATCATCCTGCCGCAATCGGTGCGCTTCATGCTGCCGCCGATGACCGGCGAGGTCGTGCATCTGATCAAATCTTCCGCAATTGTCAGCGTGATCGCAGTGGCCGAACTGACCACCTTCGGGCGCAACATCATCTCGGACACGTACATGAGTTTCGAAATCTGGTTCACTGTCGCCATGGTCTACATGGTCGTGACCCTGATCCTTTCTGTCGGCGTAAGCTATGTCGAGCGGAGATACGCCGTCGACCAATAAGCAGGAATCAACCGCTCAAACCAACAAGGAGTTCACCATGAAACTGCCAAGAAGACTTTTCGGCCTGGCCCTTGCGGCCACCGCAACCATCGGCCTTGCGCTGCCTGCAAATGCGCAAGAGCAATCTGTGATCGAAACCATCAAACAGGATGGCGTCATTCGCATCGGCCTGTCGCTGTTTGTGCCGTGGTCCATGCGCGACAAGAACGGCGATCTGATCGGTTACGAACTGGATGTGGGCCGCCAGCTGGCCGAGGACATGGGCGTCGAGGTCGAGTTTGTGCCAACCGCTTGGGATGGCATCATCCCGGCACTGGTGTCGGGCAACTTTGACGTGATCATTTCGGGCATGTCCTACACGCCGCAGCGGAACCTGACGGTCAACTTCTCGGACCCATACGCCTTCACGGGTCTGGCCATTCTGGCCAACAAGGAAATGACGGCGGGCATGTCGCTTGAAGACATGAACTCCCCCGATGTGACCTTTGCCGCACGGCGCGGCGCAACGCCTGCCGTGGTCATCGCCGAGAACTTCCCGCAGGCCGAGCAGTTGCTGTTTGATGAGGACGGCGCGTCAACCCAGGAGGTGCTGAACGGAAACGCGCACGCCACCATGGCCTCGCAGCCTACGCCGAACCGCGAAGCAGGGCGCAACCCCGAGACCCTGACCGTTATCGAAGGCGATCTGTTCGATCCGCGCGGTGAAGGTTTCGTGATGCGCAAGGGTGACCCGGATGCGCTCAATTACTTCAACAACTGGATCGCCCAGCAGTGGCGCACCGGCTGGCTGGAAGAGCGTCACAACTATTGGTTCGCCACGGAAGAGTGGGCCGATCAGGTCGCTCAGTAATCACTTGACGACAGATACCTAACTATCCGGGGGCGGTGCGCTGCCCCCGGCAAAACAACCCGAAAGTTGCCCGTGCAAAAATTCGTCAGCAGATTGAAATGGCCAGACTATCTGATCGCGGCGGTGCTGCTCGTGTTCTTCGGCTATATCTGGGTGTCGATAGAAGGCACGCTGAACTACAAATGGCGGTGGGAGCTGATCCCCAGCTACATCATCGGCTGGCACACCGGGCGCGAGGAATATTTCGCCAACCTGCTGTTGCAGGGCTTGATGGCCACCATCCGGATCAGCATCTACGCCTGTATTCTGGCACTGATCCTCGGCACGATCCTTGGGGTGGCGCGTTGCTCTGCCAACCTGACCATTCGCATGCTGGCGCGGACCTATCTGGAGTTCCTGCGCAACATCCCGCCCGTGGTGGTGGTCTTCATCTTCTTCTTCTTCCTGTCGCAACAGTTGATCGACGCGCTGGATCTGGCCCGCTGGTCCCGCAGCATTGCCCGGCAGGACGACATCTGGCTGTGGGAGTTCTTCTTCGGCGATATGCGCCGCTTCCCCTCGCTGATCTCGGGCGTCATCGTTCTGGCCCTGTTCGAAAGCGCCTTCGTGGGCGAGATTGTGCGCGCCGGTATCCAGTCTGTCCCCAAGGGCCAGCGCGAGGCTGCACGCTCCATCGGGATGAGCCGCACGCAAGAGCTGCGCTATATCGTGCTGCCGCAGGCGATGAAAAAGGTCGTCCCGCCGATGGCCAACCAGTTCATCACGCTGATCAAGGACAGCTCGATCATCTCGCTGATTTCGGTGCAAGAGCTGACGTATAAGACCGTTGAACTCGTCGCTTCGTCCCGAATGATATTCGAGGCATGGATCACCACGGCGGCGTTCTATTTCATCGTCTGTTTCGGCCTCAGCCGGTTGTTTGCGCGGCTCGAAAAACGCTCGGACCTGCGGTGAGACTTGGGGATTCCTGCTGCGGAGACGACCAGACCTAATGGCCCGCCCACAGACATACTCCATCGCCTCGCTGCTGCGTCACGGGCTGAACCACCACACCAACTGGCCGCGCGCCTGGCGTAGCCCGCCGCTGAGGGACAGCTATGATGTCATCATCATCGGCGCGGGCGGGCATGGGCTGGCGACGGCCTATCATCTGGCGCGCGATCACGGGATCACCAATGTCGCGGTGCTGGAACGCGGCTGGCTGGGGGGCGGCAATATCGCGCGCAACACGGTCACGATCCGATCCAACTATATGCGCGATGCCTCGATCCCGTTCTACGTCAAATCGGTTGCGATGTACGAAGGGCTGACCAAGGCGCTGAACTTCAACATGATGCACTCCAAACGCACCATGGTGGATGTGGTGCAGACCTATCCGAAATTGAGAGAGCTTCGGCGCCGTCAGCTGACAATGGACATTTATGGCGCGACCTATGAGCAGATTTCGGAGGCCGAGGTTCGCCGACGCATCCCGGCGCTGACAGGCGGTGGGCCGGATGCCCGCCTGCCGATCATCGGGGGCATGGTGCATACGGACGCAGGCGTGAACCGCCATGATGCGGTGGCCTGGGGCTACGCGCGGGCAATTGATGCGATGGGGGTCGAGATCCACCAGCAGACGCCGGTGGAAAGCCTGGTGCGGGCGTCGGATGGCGCGATTACGGGCGTGCAGACCATTAAGGGGTTGGTGTGCGCGCCAAAGGTCGTCGTGGCAGTATCGGGGCACACCACAACGCTGACCGAAACGGCGGGGCTGAAGCTGCCGCTGCGCACCATGAACCTGACGGCCTTCGTCTCAGAGCCCGTCAAACCGCTGGTCGATGTGATCGTGAATTGCCCCGACGCGGGCTTCTATTTCAGCCAGTCCGACAAGGGCGAAATGGTGATTGGCGGCGCGCCAGACATGGGCCAGTCCTTCCGGCGCGACATCAAGCAGAACGTGTTCGAGGATACGGTCACCGCGATGCTGTCGCTGTTCCCCTCATTCAAGAAGCTCAAGCTGATGCGGCAATGGGGCGGGCATCTGGACATTGCGCATGATGCCTCGCCCATCATGGACGAAACGGATGTGCCGGGGCTGTTCATCACGGCGGGCTGGTGGGGCGGCTATAAGGCGATCCCGGCGGGCGGGCTGACGCTGGCGCATCTGGTTGCGACCGGGCAGCCGCATGATCTGATGTCGAAATTCACCATGAAACGGTTCCGTCACCTCGACTATGTGATGGAAGCCGGCACCACGACGGCCCGGTAGGAGGCAGAGCGCATGATGAACATCCCCTGCCCGTTTTGTGGTCCGCGCAACGAGGGCGAGTTTGCCTTTGGCGGCCCGGTCAAGCCGGATCGCCCGGATCCAAATGCCGTGAGTGAGGAAGACTGGGTCACCTATCTGACGCAAGTGCCGAACCCGCTTGGACCGGTGCAGGAACGCTGGTGGCATGTGAAGGGCTGCGGCACGTGGCTGACGAGCTGGCGCGATACGCGTACCCATGACATCGTGGATGGGCCGTCCGATGCCGGGTGATCGCATGACCTCTGGCGGGCGGATTGATCGCAGTCAGCCAGTCAATTTCACCTTCAACGGGCGCGGTTATCAGGGGTACGCGGGGGACACGCTCGCCTCGGCCCTGCTGGCCAACAGCGTGCGGCTGACCGCGCGCAGTTTCAAGTATCACCGTCCGCGTGGGATCATCGGTTCGGGCGTGGAAGAACCTGCGACTCTGGTGGAACTGATGGGTGAGAACGCCAGCGGCAACCGGCCCTCAACAACCGTTGCGCTGGCCGAGGGGTTAGAGGCGCGGTCGGTGAACTGCTGGCCCTCGCCCGCATTCGATTTTGGGGCGATCAACCAGGTGATCGGGCGGTTCATCCCGGCGGGGTTTTACTACAAAACCTTCAAGTGGCCCGGCTGGCATCTTTACGAACCCTCGATCCGCAAGGCGGCGGGTCTTGCTGCGGCGCCATCCAAGCCGCCCACGACTGGTCATTTCGAAAACCGCTTCGCCCATTGTGATGTGCTGATTGCCGGGGCCGGTCCTGCGGGGCTGATGGCAGCGCTGGTGGCCGGGCGCGCCGGGCTGCGGGTGATGATCGCGGATGAGGGGGCCGAGGCGGGCGGCAGTCTGGTGAACCGCACCCAGACCATCGCGGGCAAACCGGCGCTGGACTGGGTGGTCAGGGTGACGGCAGAACTGGCCACGATGGACAACGTGACCCATCTGCAAAACGCGACGGTCTGGGCATACCGCGAACACAACTACCTGATGGTCAATGAACGCGAGCCAGAAAACCCCAGCATTCTGGAACGTAACTGGCGCGTCCGCGCAGGCCAGGTGATCTGCGCAACCGGCGCGATCGAACGCGCGCTGGTTTTCGGCAACAACGACCGCCCCGGCGTCATGCTGGCCTCGGCCGTGCAGGCCTATGTCAACCGCTATGGCGTTCGTCCCGGGCGGCACGCGGTGGTGTTCACCAACAACAATTCTGCCTATTCCGTGGCCGCCGATCTGGCCCAAACCGGGATTGAGGTCGCCGCAATTATCGACAGCCGCAAAACCGTGCCGGACGCCGCGCGCGCGGCAGTTTCCGGGATCGAGATCCTGCCCGGCCATGTGGTCACAACCACCCACGGTCGCCGCCATATCCGCGGTGTCGAGGTTGCGCCAAACGGCGGCGGAGCCATCCGGCGCATCGCCTGTGATCTGCTAGCAATGTCAGGCGGCTGGAACCCGGCGGTGCACCTTTGGTCGCAGTCGCGTGGCACCCTGCGTTATGACAACGCCCTGACCAGCTTCGTGCCCGACCACGCGGCGCAGGCTGCGATCAGCGTAGGTGCCGCGAATGGGGAACTGACCGTCGCCCAAGCGCTGCAAAGCGGCGCTGATGCGGGCGCGGCGGCGGCGGATCAGACGGCCCTTGACGAGCCGGAGGCGACCGATCTGACCTATGCGATAGAACCGCTCTGGCGGGTCGAGAATTCCAAGGGCAAGGCGTTCCTGGACATCCAGAATGACGTGACGGTTGATGATGTCCACCTGGCCTTGCGCGAAGGTTACGACAATGTCGAGCACGTCAAACGGTACACTACCGGCGGGATGGGGATTGATCAGGGCAAGACCGGCAATATCAACATTATCGGCACTGTGGCGATGCAACAGGGCGCGCCATTAGAGGAGATTGGCACAACGACTTTCCGTTCGCCTTATACGCCCGTCTCTTTCGGCTCGGTCGTCGGCAGCCGCGAAGACAGCGTCTCCCTGCCCTATCGCCACACGCCGATCACCACTTGGAACAAGGCGAACGGCGCGTTCATGTATGAATCCGGCGCACGCTGGCGCCGGCCCGGATATTTCCCGCGCGATGGCGAAAGCTTTCAGGACACGGTCAATCGCGAATGCCGCGCTGTGCGCAACGGGGTTGGGGTCTACGATGGCTCTCCGCTCGGTACGTTCGAGTTGAAGGGCCGGGATGTGGGGCGGTTCCTCGATCACATCTACACCAACATCATGTCGACGCTGAAACCGGGGCGCGCGCGCTATGGGCTGATGCTGTCCGATGACGGGCTGATCCTGGACGATGGCGTGGCGCTGCGCCTGTCGGCGCATCACTGGATCATCTCAACCTCGACCGGGCATGCCGATGCGATCAATTCGCATATGGAGGAGTTGCTGCAGACCCGGTTTCCCGACTGGAACGTGTTTGTCACCACTGTCACCAGCCAGTGGAACAACGCCACCATCTGCGGCCCGAAGGCGCGCGAGGTGATGGCCGCTTTGGGCACGGACATCGACATCTCGCCTAAGGCGCTGCCCTTCATGGGGTTCGCAGATGGCACCGTTGCAGGCATCCCGGCCTGCGTGGTCCGCGTCAGCTTCACCGGAGAGCTGTCGTTCGAGGTCAACGTCGCCCCGCGCCATCTGGCCGCGCTTTGGGACAGGATACTGGCCGCTGGCAAACCGTTCGGGATCGAACCCATCGGATCCGAGGCGAACCACGTTCTGCGGGTCGAAAAGGGGTTCCTGTCACTGGGTCACGAGGTTGACGGAACCGTGGATCCCTTCGATCTGGGCCTCGGCTGGGTGATGTCGAAGAAGAAGCCGGATTATCTGGGCAAGCATGCCGTTGCGCTGCGCCGGGCAGGCACGGAAAATCGACGCGAACTTGTGGGGCTGGTGCCGGAACCGGATACCATGATCCCAGAGGGCGCGCCACTGACCCCGGGTGGTGCGCGCAAAGCCACCGAAGGGCTGGTGACGGCCTGTGTTTTCAGCACGGTGCTTGACCGCTGGGTCGGGCTGGCATTGTTGGAAAACGGCCACGCGCGCCACGACCAGGTGGTCCATGCGCGCCTGAAGGATCGGACGATCCCGGCCCGCGTCACGGCGCCAATCCACTATGATCCCGAAGGCGAAAGGTTGCGGACCTGACATGCCCTATGACGTGATTATTGACCGATTGCCGATCTTTGCGCTGTTTGATCTGAAGGGCCGCCGGGAGGATCTGGCCACATGGGCGCCCTCTCTGCCCGGTTTTCCGACCAAGCCAAATACGATGACACGCACCGGCGATACTGCGCTGTTCTTCCTCGGGCCTGACCGCTGGCTGCTGTGCGCGGGGATCGAAGTGGAGGACGCTTTGGTCCGCGCGCTGCGCCCGTCCGAGGCACCACCAGGCATCAGCATCGTGACGGTGTCGGATACCATGACCTTCTTTCGCATCACCGGCCCGGATGCCGGTGCGGTTCTTTCCATCGCCTGCCCGCTGGACACGCACCCCGACGCCTTCGGCCCGGATGCAGTCGCCTATTCGGAGTTTTTCGGCCTCAGATCTCTGATCCTGCGCTGTGATGGCGGGTTTGACTGCGCGGTCGAGCAGAGTTTCGGTGACATGATCGCAGACCACCTGACCCGCGCGATTGCCTGAGGCCTGTCGCGGTGAAGCCCCCTGGCGCGGATTGTTTTTGCCCGGGCAGTGATCCGGGCATCGCGACTGTGCCTGAAAATGAGCCCTCCAACAGAACAGAGCGGCACCGCCTGGCACAGCTCTGATCTTCATGGCCTGCGATCAATTGGCAGCTGTCAGGATCCAGACCTGTGAGTCGTTGTTCTGCGCGTTGCGGGTCACGACGCGGTTGTCATTCTCGTTCTGATAAGCATCAAGGAAACGACCGTTGCTAAGCTGCTGGATCGTGTACTGCTTGCCGCCCAACGGCGTGATGATCCAGACCTGCGTGGCGTTGCCCTGCGAGGTGCGGGTGACAACCTGATTGTCGTTAATGCCTTCATGGGCGTCGACAAAGCGGCCATTGCTTTGCTGGCTGACAACATAGCGGTGCGTGCCCGAGACCGGCGCGATGTTCCAGCGCTGCGTGGCATTGCCCTGAAACGCGCGGGTCACCAAGGCATCGTCATTGCTGCCCTGATGGGCGTCCAGAAACAGGCTGGTGCTTTTCTGCTGGATGGTGAAAACGCCGTTCAGCTGAGGCGGGACGGACTTCTTGATGGTCCAGATCTGCGTTGCATTGCTTTGCAAATCGCGGGTCACGACCCGATTGTCGTTGATGCCTTCATGGGCATCCAGAAACCGGCCACTGCTTTGCTGTTGAATGACATAGTTGTCCGCGCTGACCTTGTTCAGGATCCAGACCTGCGTCGGGTTGCCCTGTGAACTGCGGGTCACGACACCATTGTCCGCAACCCCCTGATGCGCATCAACAAACAGAGCCGAGGCCTTCTGCTGGATCGAATAGGTGTTGCCGCCCAGGTGCTTGAAGCTCCAGACCTGCGTGTTGTTCCCCTGTTTGTTGCGGGTGACGACGTGGTTGTCCTTTTCGTTGATATAGGCGTCCAGATACCGCCCGTTGCTTTGCTGCTGGATGGTGAAATCGCCCGACAGGACCTGTGCAGAAGCTGCTGTCGCCAACGTTGCGACCATCATCAAGGCGGTGGCGAAGTACTTGAGTTTGCGGTGAAATATCATCTTGTCGTTCCCTTTGGTTATGGCCTCCGGCAACGTGAACGCTCCGGCGACGGTCTGGTTGTGGGTGCGACTGACAGGTCGAATGGTTCAATTTTTGCGCGATTACGGGCCGGAAGGCCCAAGCCGTCGCCGTCGTATGGTCGGCGTCAGTTCGCAATCGGCCAAGAATGGGCGCGCGCTGGCAAAATCGTCCCCTGGCAGGATCAACCTTATCCCGTAATCCGCCTTTGCAGAACTTCGGCCAATACGCTGACGGCCAGGGTGCGTGCGTCCCGGACCGATGGTATCAGACCAATCGGGCCTGCGACCTTCGCCAGGTCCGACCCCGTAACGCCCAGTTCGGACAGTTTGACCATGCGTTCGATTGCAGCGCTGCGGCTGCCCTGTGCCCCGACAAAGAAGGCCTCGGACGCAACCGCGCGGCAAAGGATCGGCGGTTCCCATTCGTGATCATGAAAGAACAGCACAATGGCCGAAAACCGGTCCGGGCAAAGGTCTTCGGGGAAGACGGCCGAGGTCAGGTGACGTGTCTGGCAACCTGCGTTCTGCGCCGCAGACAGGGTCTGTGTATCGGGGGACAACAGCAGGTTCGGATACCCCGCAGCCTGGACCAGCGCCGCGATCGAGATCGCCTCGGGGCCTTTGCCAAACAGATAGAAGAACGTCTCGGGCTCGATCCGGACGGTCATGGTGTCGCCTTGCCGCCGGGTTGCGCCCTGATCGTGCAGCCCCAATCGCCCCGATGACAGGTCGACATCAAGCACGGCGATCTTGCGGGCTTCGTGGTGCGCGACAAGGTCACGCAGTGTGGCCTGGTCGGGGTTTGGGATAAGCGCAATCTCAAGCCCGCCGCCGCAGGGCAATTTGATATCCACGAATGGCGAACCGCTGCCATAGACCAGGCGGGTCGGCACGCCGCTTTTTAGGCAACGGGCGGCATGGACGGCCATGTCAGCCTCGATACAGCCCGAAGACAAGCTGCCAACCAGCGCCCCATCACCCAATATTACCATGGTCGCGCCAAGCGGTCGATAGGACGGCCCGTCAACCCCGGTGATCACCGCCAGTACGCCAGCCCCCTGGGCCTGCGCCAGGGCGCGGATCGGTTCAACCTCGGATGCAGTTGGAAAGCTGGACTGATGTAACACCGGTGCGACCGATCTCCGTATTGAGGCATTCAACAGGTGCCTGGCCTGCGTCCTGGCACAGGCCAGGCGCGAACATCACCCAGACCGCGCCTCAGCCACCGTCATAAAAGCTGCGCAGCAGATCGAGTGCCGAGGCCGCCGTCGCCGGATTGGCATCGTTCCAGAACCGGTCACTGCCCAGGTCGGCAAACCCTTCGAACCCTTCCAGATCACGGGAATCAACGTTCTTGAAGCCCATGGACCAGTCGCCAAACATGCGCGTTTCAATCTTGCCTTCCTGCACGACGATGATCGTGTGATGCCTGTCGTCGCCGGAAATCCGGTGCCAGACATCGTCGATCCTGTCGTCAGGCCCTTCGAGCACCTGAACGAAATTCCCGCGCGCGAAGTCCTGATTGTACCGATAAATCAGCAGCCCGGTAATGTCGTCCGCAGCGTTGCGCGCCCGGCTGTGCTCTAGCAATACTGACAATTCATCAGTTTGAAAGGGCTTCTCGGCCTGGCTGACGTATACGATATGCTTCATGTTTCTTTCGCCCCTCAGAAGGACCGGATTATCGCAGCACCGGTAGCAGACTGTCCACCGAGGCTTTGGCGTCACCATAGAACATGCGCGTGTTGTCCTTGTAAAACAGTGGATTTTCGATGCCTGAATATCCCGTCCCTTGCCCGCGTTTGGACACGATCACCTGTTTCGCCTTCCAGACTTCCAGCACCGGCATCCCCGCAATGGGAGAGTTCGGATCCTCTTGCGCGGCCGGGTTCACGATGTCGTTTGAACCGATGACGATCACAACGTCTGTATCCGGGAAGTCGTCATTGATCTCGTCCATTTCCAGCACAATGTCATAGGGCACTTTGGCCTCAGCAAGTAGTACGTTCATGTGCCCCGGCAAGCGGCCCGCGACAGGATGGATACCAAAACGCACGGTCTTGCCCGCAGCGCGCAGCTTGCGCGTCAGTTCAGCCACCGATTGCTGGGCCTGTGCGACGGCCATGCCATAGCCCGGTACGATGATGACGCTGTCGGCGTCGTTCAGGGATGTCGCCACACCATCGGGGTCGATGGCGATCTGCTCACCCTCGATGGCCATTGCCGGACCCGAAGTGCCGCCAAATCCCCCAAGGATCACGCTGACAAAACAGCGGTTCATTGCCTTGCACATGATGTATGACAGGATCGCGCCCGAGGATCCGACCAGCGCCCCGACCACGATCAGCAGGTCATTGCCAAGGCTGAATCCGATCGCCGCCGCCGCCCAGCCGGAATAAGAGTTCAGCATTTAGACGACCACCGGCATATCCGCGCCGCCGATCCCCATGATCAGGTGATAGCCGATGAACAGGGCGGCCAATGTCATCAGCAGCAGCGGCAGGAAGCCACCGGTATTGAAATACCAGACCAGGCAGACCACCGATGCCAGCGCCGCGCCTGCATTCAACAGATGCCCGCCGGGCAGCTTGGTCGCCGCCGAAGTGACTTTGCCGGCCAGCTTTCCGAATGCCACGACCGAACCGGTGAACGTCACCGCACCGATGAAAACGCCAAGGAATAACTCGACCCGAAGAATGCTGACCTCGACCGAGGATTTCTTGGCGATCAACGCCGCAAAGCTGCCCATGTCGCCCGGATCCTGCCCGGCCAGCAGTGCGGCACCGACATTTCCAATCTCAAAATGCGCATTGAAGCCGACAAAGACCGCCGCCAGACCGACAAGCGAATGCATCGCCGCGACCAGCTGCGGCATCTCGGTCATCTGAACGCGTTGCGCCACATAGGTGCCGATGGCCCCGCCAACAACGATCAGCACCAGTGACAGCAGCCAGAAGCCCGAACCGGGACCGATAAGCGTGGCAACAACGGCCAGCGCCATTCCGGCGATCCCGTACCAGACCGCACGTTTGGCACTTTCCTGATCAGAAAGCCCGCCAAGCGACAAGATGAAAAGGACGGCTGCGACGATATAGGCCGCTGTTGTGAATCCCAGTTCCATTGCCGGCCCCCCTCACGATTTCTGGAACATGGCAAGCATGCGCCGTGTGACAAGAAAGCCACCGAATATGTTGATCCCGGCCATCAGGACCGAAAGTGCGGCCAGAATGATCACCAGCCACGCCCCCGATGCAATCTGCATCAAAGCGCCCAAAATGATGATCGAGCTGATGGCGTTCGTCACCGCCATCAGCGGCGTGTGCAGCGAATGCGCCACGCCCCAGATCACCTGGAAGCCGACAAAGACCGCCAGTACGAAAACGATGAAATGCTGCATGAAGCTTGGTGGCGCCACCGTCCCCAGTGCCAGCATCGCCACCCCACCGGCAACGATGATCGCGACCTGTTGTCTGGTTTGGGCCTTGAAGGCGGCAACCTCGGCGGCGCGTTTTTCTTCCGGCGTCAGTTCCGGCGGCGGGGGCGCTTTGGGCTGCGCGGCGATGGCCTGCACCTTGGGCGGCGGCGGCGGAAACGTTATTTCGCCCTGATGGGTTACGGTCGCGCCGCGGATCACGTCGTCGTCCATATCGTGATTGATCTGGCCGTCCTTTTCAGGGGTCAGATCCGCCATCATGTGCCGGATATTGTTGCCGTACAGGCTGGAGGCCTGCGCCGCCATGCGGGACGGGAAGTCGGTGTAACCGACGATGGTTACACCGTTTTCGGTCACGATTTTCTCGTCCGCAACGGTCAGTTTACAGTTTCCGCCCTTTTCGGCCGCAAGGTCGACGATGACTGAACCAGGCTTCATCGCCGCGACCATGTCTGCGGTCCAAAGCTCGGGCGCTTCGCGGTTGGGGATCAGGGCGGTGGTGATAACGATGTCAATTTCGGGGGCCAGTTCGCGGAACCTGGACAGTTGCGCTTCGCGGAATTCGTCTGACTGAACGCTTGCATAGCCGCCCGTTGCGGCGCCATCCTGGGCGTTATCCTCAAAATCGAGATAGACGAATTCGGCCCCCATGCTTTCGACCTGCTCGGCCACTTCGGGGCGCACATCGAACGCATAGGTAATGGCCCCGAGCGAGGTCGCAGTGCCGATTGTGTTGAAAAACTCCGAAATCAGAGCGTCGCGGATTTCTTGCGAAAACCTATGAAGCGAAATAGTCGGAAAGCTTTGACCACGAGACAGCGCATGGCTGCGCGTGAGCGCATGTAGGCGATTTGGGCCGACCCCCGCGCCAAAAATTTAGGATCGGGCTGCATGGAAAGAAAAATCATCGTTCAGGCCCTAAAACGGAGTTTTTCAACACAATCTGCCGATAGCGGCCAGTCCCGCAACGCCCGCGCCAACGACCAAAACCTTGGCGGGCGGCACCTTGCCCGCCGCTGTCACTTGGCCGGTAAAGAAGCGGCCAAAGTTGTTGCCCGCCTCGATAACCGCCCGGTAGCCCGCGATATTCGCCATGGACGACAGTGCGTCCATCTTCTGGGCGCGGCTGATGCGGGGCACCATCTCCATTGCGATGACATTCGTGCCAGCGGCTTTCGCGGCGTCCATGCCAGCTTGGTTCGCGGCTGGGTTGAAGAAGGAAATCAACGTCTGATCCTTGCGAAGCAATGCCAGTTCGTTTGCATCCGGCTGGCGGACCTTGGTGACGATGTCGGCGTGCTTCCACAACGCGTCTGCGGTCTGCAAAACCGCGACTCCGGCAGTTTCATAGGCCGCGTCTGAAAATCCGGCGGCGGCCCCGGCACCGGCCTCGATGGCGCAATCATAGCCCAGTTTTTGCAGGAAACCCGCACTTTCCGGCGTCATGGCAACGCGGGCTTCGCCGGGCCATGTCTCCCGGGGCGTTCCGATTTTCATTGGCTAGGCCTCCTTACCGGGGACGGGCTGCATGAAGGCGAAATCGCAGCCTTCGTCAGCCTGCAACACTTCTGCCGCATAAAGCCGGTCGTATCCGCGCCGCTTTTCCGGCGGCACGACATCGGGCGTCCATGCGGCGCGGCGGCGTTCCAACTCGTCGTCATCGACAAGCAATTCGATGCGCTTTTCTGCAACCGACAGGCGGATGCGGTCGCCATTCTGCACCAGCGACAATGGCCCGCCCGTGGCGGCCTCGGGCGCGACGTGCAGAACGATGGTGCCGAAGGCTGTACCGGACATGCGCGCGTCCGAGATACGCACCATGTCTTTCAGACCCTTGGCGCTGAGTTTCTTCGGAATTGGCAGATACCCCGCCTCGGGCATGCCCGAGGCACTTTTCGGCCCGGCGTTCTGCAAGACCATGAAGTCGTCTGCCGTGATGTCGAGGTCGGGGTCATCAACCCGGTTCGCCAGGTCTTCGAGGGAGGTGAAAACCACCGCGCGCCCCTCTTTCTCAAACAAGGTCGCATCCGCAGCTGAGCGTTTCAGGATGGCGCCGCGCGGCGCAAGGTTGCCGAAAAGCGCCACCAACCCGCCTTGCGGTTCAAGCGGTTCGCTGGCGCGCGAGATGATGCGGTGATCGACATAGCCGGGGTCAACTTCCAGGCGGTCACCCAGCGTTTCACCAGTGACCGAGATCGTGTCCAGATGCAGCAAGGGCTTCAATTCGCGCAAAACCGCGCTCATCCCGCCAGCATAGAAGAAGTCTTCCATATAGTCCGAACCGACGGGCTTGAGGTTCACCAGCACAGGCGTGGTGTCGGACAATTCGTTCAGCCGTTCCAGCGACACCGGGATGTTCAGGCGCCCGGCCACGGCGGTCAGGTGGATGATGGCGTTTGTCGACCCGCCAAGTGCCAACAGCACGCGCATCGCGTTTTCGACCGATTTTTCGGTGATGATCTGGCTTGGGCGGATCGGATTGACGATCATCAGGGCGGCGGCCAGGCCCGAAGCTTCGCCGGCCCGCAGCCGGTCCGCATGAACGGCCGGGATGGCCGCAGAACCGGGCAAAGACATGCCAAGCGTTTCGGCGATACAGGCCATGGTCGACGCGGTGCCCATCACCGCACAGGTGCCGCCGTGGTCGCCAGCTTGCCTTCGATCTGGTTAATCTCGGCGTTCGAAACTTCGCCCGCGCGATATTTGCCCCAGAACCGTCGGCAATCGGTGCAGGCACCCAGGCGTTCTTCGCCATGGCGCGAGGTCATCATCGGCCCCGCCACCAGTTGCACCGCTGGTAAATCCGCCGACGCCGCGCCCATCAATTGCGCAGGCACAGTCTTGTCGCAGCCGCCCATAAGCACAACCGCGTCCATCGGTTGGGCGCGGATCATCTCCTCAGTGTCCATGGACATCAGGTTGCGGAATTTCAGGCTGGTTGGGCTGAGGAAAACCTCACCCAGTGAGATCGTCGGAAACTCCACCGGCAGGCCACCGCCCAGCAGAACGCCGCGTTTCACCGCCTCCAGCAGTTCCGGGAAATGCCGGTGACAATTGTTGAACCCCGAAAAGCTGTTGGCGATGCCGACAATCGGTTTCTTCAGCACATCCTGACTGTAGCCCATCGACGACGCGAAGGACCGCCGCAGATACAGCGAAAAGTCGAAATCGCCATAGTTGGTCAGGCCCCGTGCGAAGCCATGCGCATTTTCATCAGTCATGGGCGTCTATCCTGCCTGCTTGATCTTGACGTATTTCGGATCGAGGTAGTCATGGATGCCCTGACTTCCCCCTTCGCGCCCCATTCCGCTTTCCTTGACGCCGCCAAAGGGGGCTTCGGCAGTTGCCAGAAGCATCTCGTTCACGCCAACCATGCCAACCTCAAGATCTTCATAGGCGCGGGTTGCCATGCTGAGGTTGTTCGAGAAGACATAGCCTGCAAGACCGAAGGGCAACGCGTTGGCGCGGGCCATCACCTCGTCATAATCAGTGAAGGTGGTGATGGGGGCGATGGGGCCAAAGGGTTCCTCGTTCATGACAAGGGCGTCGTCAGGCACCCGGCCCAGCACGGTCGGTTCGACGAAATAACCCTTGTTGAACCCCGCAGGCGGCTTGCCCCCCGCCAGAAGCTCGGCCCCGCGATCCAGGGCGTCCTGTGTCATCTTCTGAATCGTCTCAAGCCCGCGCTTGTTGGCCATCGGACCAACCTGAACTCCTTCGTCAAGGCCGTGGCCGATTTTCAGCGACTTGGCAATTTCCGCAAAGCGGGCCGAAAAGGTATCATAGCTGTTTTCGTGAACGTAAAACCGTGTCGGCGAAATGCAGACCTGTCCGCAGTTGCGGAATTTCGTTGGGGCGCAAACCTCGGCCGCGGCCACCGGATCGAAATCGTCGAACACCACAACGGGCCCGTGTCCGCCCAACTCCATCGAGACTTTCTTGACGCCCTCGGCAGCCAGCGCAAGGATCTGTTTTCCTACGGGCACCGACCCTGTGACGCTGACCTTGCGCACAATCGGAGAGCGGATCAGCTGTTCTGCGATCCCACCCGAATTGCCGGTGACGAAATTGACAACACCGGGCGGAATTCCGGCATCGGCGCAGGCCTGAACGATGGCAGCGCAGCAAGCCGGGGTCTCTCCGGCGGGTTTAACGATGATCGAACAGCCCGCGGCCAGCGCGGCCGCGATTTTGCGCGATGGCAGCAGCGCCGGGAAGTTCCAGGCCGAAAATGCAGCGACCACGCCAACCGGTTGATAGATCACGGCCATGCGGCTGTCGCCGGTGCGTGCCGGGATGGTTTGCCCATAAATGCGCTTGGTTTCCTCGGAAAACCATTCGAAGTGGTCCGAGGCAGCAAGCGTTTCGCCCATCGACTCGGCCAGGGGTTTGCCGGTTTCCAGCGACATGAGTTCGGCAATCTGCGCCTGACGTTCACGCATCAGGTCCGCAACCTTGCGGATCTTGGCCGCACGATCCCATGGCCCGGTCCTGCGCCAGACGGCAAAGCCGTCCTCGGCCGCTTTCAGGGCCGCGTCGATATCGTCGGCTGTCGCCACCGCGATTGTGCCAAGAACCTCCTCGGTCGCGGGGTTGTTGACCGGCTTGGTTGCCCGGTCCGAGGCCGCGCGCCAGGCGCCGCCGATAAACAGATTCATGTCCTGGTACATTCCAGCCTCTTTAGATTTTCACCGCTTGATAGCGGCCTTCAACGTCATCAACCCAATTGCCCACGTTCCACGACCCATAGGCGCCCATCCCCGCAATCGGATCGTGACCCGCGTAGACCGGGATATGGATCAGCGACAGACCTTCATAGGCATGGGCCGTTGCCAGCGCCTTTTCCAGATCGGCCCGGCAGAACCCGCCATGCAGTGCCTTCACGCCGCTGACCGCTGCGGCCATGGCGACATAATCGACCGCCACGCTGTCGTTGGTTTTGAACTCGCGCGCATACTGGGCGTGTTGCAGCCCGGTGATCGCGGCCATGCGACGGTTGTCGAACAGCGCCACCATGCCACGCACGCCGTGTTCCACCGCATCAATCAGAATCTGCGGATTCATCATGAACGATCCGTCGCCGGTGAACGCGATGGCGTATTTCGCGTCATCCATGCGCGCGCTGGCCAGAAGGGCGGACCCCGAGAAGCCCATATAGGACGCGCCGGTTTCGGTGAACGTCTGGAACGGGGCGGCGTCTTCGACGACCTGGAACCCGTTCGCCTGCACGTCGCCCGCGTCGAAGAACTTGATCGCACCAACCTTGTTGGCGAAGGATGACACCGTGTGGAGCGCCGCCGGTTGCGTCAGGACCGGGCGCTGCCAGACATCGTCATTCAACGGTGCGGCATTGATGCGGGCCGCCTTGAAACGGGTCCAATCGTCTTTCTTCGCCGCGCAATCGCTCAGCCAGTCGGCGCGCCCCGGCGCACCGGTATCTGCCCCAAGCGCGGCCAGAAGGGCATCAATCACCGCGGTGATATCGCCGGGAAGTCCGATCGTGTTGGCATAATGCGCCAGATCGTCGAGGTCACCGTTGATGTTCAACACAGCCTCGGCCTTCGGATAGCCGATGCCCGAACAATCCGACTGGCAGACGCCGCGACTGCCGATCATGATCACCGCATCGGCGTTTTCCATCGCATGATTGCCCGAGATTGAGCCCTTGGACCCGCCGACATGCATGTTCTGCAGATCATTGTCGGCCAGCACACCTGTCGAGCCTGGTGACAGGACCACTGGCGCGCCGATGGTGTGGGCAAAGCGGCGCACCGCGTCGGAATGGTGGCGCGTTCCGCCCCCCGCCTTGATGGCGATGCGTTTGAACTTGCGCAAAAATGTGACTGCAGCGGCCAGATCGTCCGACCGCACCGGGGCAATCGCCGGAACGCGGGCCGGTGTGGGCAATGTGGTGATGTTCAGGGTCATCCGCTGCGGCTGAGTGTTGATCGGTGCAAGGATGAAGTACGGCCCGGCCTTATAGGGGTGATGCACGCAGGACGTCCCCCGGCGCAGGCATTCGCGCAACGCGCCCGGCGTATGCAGCGTATAGGACTGCCCCATAAGCGCGGTCATTTTGCCAAAGATGCCCTGCTCGGGCTTTGGCACCTGCTGCATGTTGTACCCTTCACCGCCGGTCGTTTCATCGCCGTAGATGTGATAGACCCCAACCCCATTGGACGCAGCCGCCAAAGACCCTGCCATGGCCTGCAATCCACCCGGTCCGATCGACGTAATGACGGCGGGCGTTTTGCCATAAACCCAGGCATAGGCGGTGGCGGCATGGGCCATCTCGACCTCGTTGCGGCAGTTTATGACTTCAACTGCGCCCTCGGCCTCATAGATGCGCAGCACCTCGCCCAGATCGGTCGACCCGTGGCCGAAGATCGCGAAATAGCGGCGCACGCCTTGCTTCATCAGCCCGATCACAAGCGCTTCGGACAGCGTGGTTTCAATCACGCCCGGCAAAGCGTCGTCGACGCAAGCCGTGGCCAGTTGACGGGCGCGGCCCTGCATCGCTTGTTCCGCGTCGGACGGCGAAGAGTTTTTATCAAGCATCGGAAGTCTCGATCTTATCCTGAGGTTTCTTTTTCCGCGTGAGCTCGGATTTCAATTGCAGGCCAACGACCAGCAGCGCGAGCGCGAAGAAGACCAGAACGGTCGGAGAGGTATAGAAGATATCGGTGCTGCCACTGGACAGCATCATGGCGGTGCGGAATTCGTTCTCCAGCGTCGGGCCAAGCACCATGCCAAGGATAATCGGCGTGATCGGCACGCGGATCGCGATCAGCACATAGGCCAGCACGCCAATCAAACCCATGGCATAGATGTCGAAGGCGCTGTTGCGGATTGAATAGGCACCGATGGCGCATAGGACCAGAACCGCAACGGCCAGCATTTCACGCGGGATTTTCAGCACGTGGACGAATATGCGGATGCCGACCAGTTGCAGGCCAAGAACCCAGACATAGGCCAGGACGACGGCGACATAGATGCCGTAAACCTCGGACGCGTGGTTCATGAACAGTGCCGGCCCCGGCGTTATGCCGTGGATCATCAGCCCCGCCAGAACAATCGCCGTTGCCGGATCGCCGGGGATGCCAAGCGACAGAAGCGGGATCAGCGTTCCGCCGGTAACGGCATTGTTGGCCGTTTCGGGTGCGATGACGCCCTCGATGTTGCCCTTGCCGAACCGCTCTGGCGTCTTGGAGAACCGCCGCGCATTGTGATAGGCCAGGAACGAGGCGATGGCCCCTCCGGTTCCGGGGATGGCCCCGATGCCGGTGCCAAGGATCGAGCAGCGGATCATCAGCCAGAAGTTGCGCATCAGTAGGCCGATCTTGGGCAGCTCGGCCTTGACGCGGGCGACGCGCGCATCCTGTGCAGTGCTTCCCGAACGTTCGGAGCATGCTTCGATCACGAAAGGCACTGCGAACAGGCCGATCATGGCGACCAGCAGGTTCACACCCTGCAGCATGTTGATGCTGCCGAAAGTCATGCGCGGCACGCCTTCGATCGCGTCGATACCGATGGTCATGATCATCAGCCCCAGGATGCCCGCAATCAGGCCCTTCAAAAGCGAATCTCCGCAAAGCCCGCAGATCGTCGACATTCCGAACAGGACCAGCGCGAAAATCTCGGCAGGGCCAAAGCCGATGGCCAGTTTTGAAACAAGATCGACCGAAACGATCATCACCAGAAGGCTGAATACGTTGCCAAAGACCGAAACGATGACCGCCGTGCCAAGCGCAATCGACGCCTCGCCCTGTTTTGTCATCTGGTGGCCGTCCAGCACCGTGGCCGCCGCCGAGGGTGTGCCAGGGATCCCCAGCAGGATCGCCGAGACCGATCCACCCGTCATGCCGCCAATGTAGGTTCCAAGCAGCAATCCCATTGCAGGCACCGGGTCCATGCTAAAGGTGATCGGCAGCGCCAGCGCCAGGGCAACCGTGAAGGTCAGCCCGGGGATCGACCCGAAGATCAGCCCGACCAGTGCGCCCAGCCCGATGGCGCCAATGGCCAGGGGCGTCATCGCCAGTGACAGTGCCTGAAGAAAAAGGTCCATGCCGTTACCCGATGTTCATCCAGATACCATTGGCAAGATAAATGCCCAGCACCTTCTCGAAGATCAGCCAGCATCCGACCGTCAGCCCCAGCGCCATCGCAAGCAGTTTCGTGACCGAGCGTACCCGAAGGTTCACCAGCATCACCAAAAGCACGATGGCCGGGGTGGCCAGCACAAAGCCGATCTTCTCCAAAAGAAATCCGTAAAGCCCGATCTCGACCAGCAGCAAAAGTGCCGGACCCCACTTCAGGCCGTCTGAGTCGAGCAGTTCCGCATCGACCGGCCCCTGATCCGGGCGCCCCGGTCGCAGCATCAGTTGCAAAAGCAGAATGGCAGCCAGCACCAGAAGGATGATGCCAAAGGCCAGCGGGAATGCCCGCGCGCCAATCTCACCATCGCCAAAGCCGGGCGGAATGGTGTCGATGACCAACCAGGTCCAGATCACGGCCAGCACCATCAACGTGGTGGCCAGCACGATATCCTGCACGCGGTTGGTCATCTTATCGCTCCCGCGGTCCGGTTACTTCGCCAGGCCCAGATCGGTCAGCAACGCCCCATAGAAGGCATCGTCGCTTTCGATCAGCGCTCCGAAGTCCGCGGCATTCATATAGGCAGCTGAAAAGCCGATGTTGCCGGCAGCTTCCTGAAACGTGTCGCTTGCCACGGCGGCCTCTGCCGCAGCTTGCAGCGCCGCGACCGCGTCGTCCCTGCCGGGGCAGCCAGACCGCGCCACATCGAGATGTTGATGTCGACACCCTGTTCCTGCGCGGTCGGAACGTCCGGCAGAACGCCCACACGCTCGTCCCCGGTCACGGCCAGCACGTTCAACTCACCCGCTTGGGCGTAAGAGGCGAACTGACCCGGCCACTGAATCGCAGCATCAATACGCCCTGCCAGCAGTTCAACCGGCGCCTTGCCCTTGCCGTAAGAGATAAAGGCGACTTTGTCTGTCAGACCCATGGCGTCGAACAGCGCGGCCGAGGTCAAATGCGTGAACGACCCCTTGCCCGAGATACCGACCTTAAGCTTGCCATCCATGGCATTCACCGCGGCTGCAAAATCGTCGAGGTTGGTCCAACCGGTCGAGGCATTGACCGCCAGCGCCGGAATCTCGGTCGACACCCGCGCAATCGGGGTGAAGGCGGTATAGTCGAACGGCACCCGGCCCGTATGGTGCGTGGTGCTGATCGAGTTCGAATTCCACACGATGTTATAGCCATCCGGTGCGGTGCCGACGACATGGGAATACCCGACAGCGCCACCGCCCCCCGTGCGGCTGACCGGAACCACGGGCTGGCCGAGTTCGTCGGACATCAGCTCGGACAGCAACTGCGCGATGGTGTTGGCAGTACCTCCGAACAGGACCGTCATATCGACCGGTTTCTCGGGATATTCCGCCTGCGCAGCCCCGCCGAATGCGATCACCGCTGACGATATCGCAGCAATCAGACCGCCTTTGAGTTTGAGATTGAAATTCATGTCTTCCTCCCTTTTTTGTTGACTATTCGCCTGATCCGAGTGGATCAGGCCGTTACCGCACCATTTCGTGCGGCCTCTGCGCGTAATTGTCGGTTTTCCTGCGCAATCTGGGTGCGTCCGGGCACATGTTCGCGAAGTGATTTCAGGATCTTCTCGGGCGTGGCCGGAAGCGTTTTGATCCGTACACCGATGGCGTCGTAAATTGCGTTCATGATCGCCGGTGCGGTCGGCACCAGTGATGGTTCGCCGATCCCCTTGGCCCGCAAGGGACTCTTGGGATCGGGATCTTCGACGATGATCGAATTGATCTGCGGAATATCCAGCGAGGTCGGAAGGATATATTTGGCGAACCCGTGGGTCACAGCGTGGCCTTTGTCGGTGATGTATTCTTCCATCAGCGCCTGTCCCAGGCCCTGCACGACACCGCCTTCGATCTGGCCCTCAACGCCGCGCGGATTGATTGCGCGGCCAACGTCATGCGCCGCCCAGATGCCCAGCACCTGAACTTCACCGGTCCAGGTGTCCACCTCGACCTCGGCCACCTGGGTGCCGAAAACATAGGCCTGCCAGGGGCTACCAGAGCCATCCACCGGATCCAGCCCGGTCCCGTGCGCGGTGAACGAGGCCGCCCCCACCGGAACCACGCCGCGCGCCTTGCAGGTGGCAACTGCGTCTTCCATGGTCATCCGCAAGTTGGTGTCTATCGCCCAAAGCTCACCATCAAAGGCGCGCAGGACATCGACCTCGACATCCCAGTGGTCGGCGATTTCTTCGAACAGCACCTTCAGTGCCTCGCGCGAGGCCAAGGCCACCGAATTGCCGATCATATAGGTCTGGCGCGTGGCACCTGCATGCGCCGCCTCGGGTGAGCGCGCGGTGTCGTTGTCACCAATGGTCACGTCGCCGGGCTTGATGCCAAGTTCATCAGCGGCAATCTGCGCCAGAACGGTCAGGATACCCTCTCCGATCTCGGTCACGCCGGTGACAACCTTGGCTGTGCCGCCGTCATCCAGTTCGGCCCATGCGCCGGCGCGATCGATCGTCGCTGTGCGTGCAATTCCGTACCAGCTTGCCGCCATACCACGGCCACGCTTCATCCGGGTCATCATGCCACCTTTTCGGTTTTGTCGCTGTCGGTGTCGGCGTCCTTGATCCGCGCGCCCAATGTGCAGGGCTGGCGCGTGTCCGGGCCGTTCAGGTCGCCTCGCGTCGCACCACGCACCTTCGGCGCACCCTTTTCCCAGCGCGACGCCTGTTCCGCCGCATCAAGAACCCGATCCAGCGATGCGGTTTCCAGCTTCTGTTGCGTGTGGGTCCGCGCGCCGATCTTCATCATGTTGATCCGCCGGATTTCAAACGGATCCATATCGAGCGCCTCAGCCGCCATATCCATCATGCTTTCAGTGGCGAACTGCGCCTGCATGCCGCCAAAGGTGCGGAACGCACCTGACGGTGTGTTGTTGGTGTAAACCGCGCGGGTATCGACGCTCAGGTTGTCGACCTCGTAAGGCCCGCAGGACAGGATCGCCGCCTTGCGCATCACGCCTTCGCTGGACATCCCGAAAGCGCCGCCATCGGACAGCATGTCAAAGGCAATCGCCGTGATCCGCCCATCGAACCGTAGCCCCATCTTGTAGTGAACTTTCGACGGGTGCCGCTTGGCCGAGGCGATGAGGCTTTCCTCACGCGTGAAGTTCAGCTGGATCGGACGGTGTGTCTTCATCGCGCAAAGGGCCAGCATGCCCTGATAGATCATGTCTTCCTTGCCGCCGAAGCCACCGCCAACAGGGCTCATGATAAAGCGCACCTTGTTGATCGGCTTGGCGATGATCTCGGCCAGCATATGACGGTGGTGGGTGATGTTCTGGGAGGGAGAAATCACCACAACCACGTCATCGGGATCGACATAGGCAATCCCTGCTTCCGGTTCGAGATAGGCATGTTCCACCTGTTGCGTACCGAAATCGTCTTCCAATATCAGGTCCGCCTCGGCGAAACCCTTTTCGGGGTCGCCCTTGCGGACCGGAATATGCTTGACCAGATTGTCGGGCGCATAATCGTGAATGACCGGGGCACCGGGCTTCATCGCCTCAGCAGGGTCATAAAGGCCCGGCAGTTCTTCGTACTCGACCTTGATTTTTTCAAGCGCGCGCCGGGCCGTCAGATGATCCTCGGCTGCAACGGCTGCCACAGCCTCGCCCACGTGGCGCACCTTGTCGCGGGCCATGATGGGCTGGTCGTGGACAAATACACCAAAGCCATCGTTGCCCGGCACGTCATTGGCCGTAATCACACAGGCCACGCCGTCCATTGCTTCGGCCTCGGCGGTGTCGATTGAAATGATCCTGGCATGCGCGTGCGGTGACCGCAGCACCTGCATTTGCAACATGTCGTGCATTTTCATGTCGGCAGCGTATTTCAACCGTCCTGACACTTTCGACGGCGCATCAAGCCGGCGGACGTTGGCCCCGATATAGCTGTCCCCGACGCTGTCCTCTTCCAGCGCCGCATCAGGCAGATCGCCCGCGATGACGTCGCGGGCCATTTCGACCGCTTCGAAGATCTTGGTGTAACCGGTGCAGCGACAGATGTTGCCGCCCAGACGTTCTTTTATTTCTTCAATATCAGCATTGGGGTTTTCACGCAACGCAGATGTCGCCGCCATGACCATGCCCGGAATGCAATAACCGCACTGGCTGGCGCCGGTCTTGTGAAAGGCGCGCTGTACCGGTGTCAGGTTGCCGGGCGTGGCGAGGCCTTCGATGGTCTCGATCTTTGCACCTTGCGTTTTGGCGGCCGGCATCAGGCAGGATTTTACCAGCTTACCGTCCACGAATACCGAACAGGTTCCGCATTCCCCGGCGCCACACCCTTCCTTGGTGCCGGTCAGGTTCAGATCCTCGCGCAGGAAATCCAGCAACCGGCTGTGCGGAGCGGTGTCTCGCGATATCTTTCGGCCATTTACTTCTGCGTCGATGGTCAGCTTAGGCATTTGCCTGCTCCTTCGCGTCTTCGAATTTGATGTCCACATCGGGTTGGTTGACCAGGGCGTCTTCGATCGCGGCGCGCACGAAATTCACCACGACCTCGCGGCGGTAGTCCTGGCGGCTGCGCGATCCGACGGTGTCAGCGGCGGTCTGCGCGACCTGTTCGATCAACCGGTGCGAGATGCGTTCGCCGCGCAGTGCGCGTTCAGCATCGCGCAAACGGATCGGGCTGGGCCCGACGCCGCCCAGCGCCAGGCGCACGTCCTCGAACACGCGGCCATCGCTGTCAGCCTTCACCAGGCCAGCCGCGCAGGCGACCGAGATCACCAGCGAGCGGCGCTGACCGACCTTCTGGAACGACCCGCCATAGCCGTTGGCGGTGTCTAGAATGACGGCGGTTGCTATTTCGTCTTCTGCGATCTGCGTCCGGCCCGGGCCTTCGATAAATCCGGCAACCGGCACCAGGCGGCGCAGGATGGTGTCGCCGTCAAGGCGTGCCAGTTCGATCTCGCCGTTCAGGGCGACCACGGCGGGCGTGCCGTCCGCCACCGGCGACGCATTAACCAGATTGCCCGTGACCGAGGCCTGTTCGCGGATCTGATCATCGGCAAACCAGATCGCGCAATGGGGCATGCAGGGCAGAGAACGCATCAGCGTCCGGTCCGTCAGAAAATCCTGATAGACCGTGCGCGCGCCCAGCCGAACACGCCCGTTTTCGAATGCGTATCCTGCAAATTCGTCAATCCGGGTCACATCGACCAGTTCCGGCAAATGCACGTCACCGGCGCGCCCCTCACGGGCCCAGGGCAGGATATCTGTCGCGCCCGCGATAAGCCGACTTCCCTTCGCCGCGCCCGACCAAAGCGTCAGCGCCTCGGCCAGGGTTGTCGGCATGTGATATTGATCGCAGGTCAGCATGGCTTGCCTCCTCTGGTGTGCTTATTCAGCGGCCACTTTGCTGGCTTCGGCACGCGGGTTCTTGACGACGACCTTGATCGCGTCCTCGACCCGGTCCTTGGCATAGCGCAGCGCCTCTTTCAGGTCGGCCATGTCGAAGGTGTGGGTGTGAATCAGCGTGGCATCGAACCGCTTCTGGCGCATGAATGCCTCGGCCCGGTGGGTGGCGGTCTTGCCCTCGCCGCGAATGCCGAAAAGGTAGATGTTGTTGCGCACCAGATAAGCGACATCAATTTCATCCGGCTTGCCCGGGAACGCCGCAAGGCACAGCTTGCCGCCCCGGTTCAGCATCTGCGCTGCCTGGTTCACGCCGTCTGGCGCACCGGCGCATTCGACCACATAGTCGACGCCTTTTCCGCCCGACAGTTCGCGCACCTTTTCGACGACATCTTCGTTACGCACGTTGATGACATGGTCGGCGCCCAGTTGTTTGCCGATCTCCAGCCGGTTGTCGCGGGTGCCGGTCAGGATCACCGGCTGCGCGCCCAGCGCCTTGGCCACGGCTGCACCCATCAGACCAATCGGTCCGGGACCGGTGACCACGACGCTTTCGCCGGCAACCAGACCACCGAGTTCGGTCAGCCCGTACATGGCGGTACCAGCGGTCACGACAAGTGTTGCTTCCTCGTCCGACATGTTGTCGTCCACATGCACCAGCGTGTTGATGTTGTTCACGGCATATTCGGCAAAGCCGCCATCGGTGGTGAAGCCGTTGGCGCGGTGACCCTTGTCCACATTGCCATAGTTTTTGCCGTAGTTGTGGCACGAGGTGTACATGCCTTCGCGGCAGCGCTTGCACTGTCCACAACCCGCGTGGATTTCAACGGTCACACGCTCTCCGATTTCGTACTCATCGACGCCTGGCCCCAGAGCGACAACCGTGCCCATGTACTCATGTCCCGGCGTGAAGTTCTTGTTGTGCGGATCGCCGCCTTCGATCATCGCAGGCGGGCCATGGTGAATGATTTCGAGGTCGGTTGCACAGATCGCCACAGCGTCGATGCGCACCAGAACCTCGGCCTTGCCCGGTACTGGGACGGGCTTGTCCGTCAGCGTCAGTTCGCCGGGATCGCCCAGAACCCAGGCTTTCATCGTATCCGGGACAGGATGGGTTGAATCAGTTGTGACGTTATCAGGCATAGCCATGAGAGCACTCCATTCTTCGCTGTCGTTTTGCGCTAAGTTTTCAGGTCGCGCAGTTTGTTGGAAAAACTGTTGGCCGCCCTGATGACTTCCTTGATCAGGTACTGCCGGTAATCTTCTGTGGCGCGTTCAGCCGACACCGTGGTCGAGATTGATCCGATGACGGCACCAGCCCCTTCGCGGATCGTCGCGCCGATACACACGATCCCTTCGACGAATTCCTGATCATCGACGGCGTATTTTCTGCGTCGAACCAGTCGCAGTTCTTCGACCAGGCCGGACAAGGTGGTAATTGTCTGCGGTGTATATCCCGTCAGCCCATTGGCCGAGATCACCCGCACCAGTTCCGTATCCGGGATCCATGCCAGGATCGCCTTGCCGGTTGCGGTTGCATGCAGGGCGGTCATTTTTCTGACTTCATCAGGCTCGACAACGTTGTCGGCGCTGTTTGGAACGCTCAGCTTGGTCAGCAGAGAGGTTTCGCTGAGAACAGCAAACTGAACCCCGTGACCCAGCCGGGCGCCAAGCTCTCGCAGGTCCGGCTCCAACAGAATTGCGGGATCCGATTCCTTTTCCGAGGTTTCGACAAGCTCGGCCAGTTTTGGGCCAAGGGCATAGCCGCAGCTTCGACTGACATGGGTCACATATCCACGATAGACCAGCGTCGTAATCAGGTGGTGGCAGGTCGAAACATTCAGGCCGACCCGTTCGGACACTTCCGAAACCGTAATATCGTCAGAGGCTTCGGCGATCGTCTCAAGCACATGCAATGCCCGGTCAACCGACTGAATCGTGCGTCCCCGCTGATCGTCGCCCGCAGGGGATACACCCCCCTGGTGCAGGTTCCTTCCGATCTGATCCGAGCTTTCGAACTTCATCGTCACCATCGCTTTCCCTCCCAAGGGTTGATCTCGATGGCAATAATAGCAAGATATTTTGATATTGCGGTCTTTAATTTGACATTATCAAATAATGCGAGTCAGATGTGACGAAATGCAAATCTTCGCGGCGTGATGGCGAGGAAATCCACCGGCTCACTTCCCTTGGGCCGCCTTCAGATACCGCGCAGCCGATATAGACCGTTTGCGTCGTTCAGATCATCGGCACAATTTGCGGCGATGAGGTGAGTTGAATTGGCTTCCTGAACCAGGCAGCAGCAGGTGACATTGGGCAGCGGAAAGCCCTGGAAACGGGTAGTGCGTTGCCCATCAGCATAAACATCAATGCGCCCACCGCCCCAGTAGCTGACATAAAGGGCGTCATTCTTGTCGACGAACAGGCCATCAGGATAGGCCGTTGTTTCCGCCATTTTCAGATGCGAGGTGACTTCGCCCTTGTCGATGTCAAACTGCAGAATACGCCTGCCGAATGTGTCAGAGAGGTGGAGCCGCTTGTCATCCACACTGAAGGCAGGCCCGTTGGCGACGATGATCTGATCGCAGATACAGACCCATCCATCTGCACGCTGCAAATAGAATCCGCCGGTTGGCGATGTTTCCGCAATATCACTTATGGCGATTGCGATCAGGCCATCGCGGCCGACCGCGCCGTCATTGATGCAGGTCGCCGGTGTCAGCGGCAATGCGCCCGGAACCGAGGACAGCATCCGGTTTGAGAGGTGGAAGTAATAGAGTCCACGCTCAGAACCGATCAGCAGCCTGTCATCATCCACCGCCTTCACGAACCTCAGATTTCCATCTGTTTTCAGCGCGATCTGTTCAAAATCGCCCTCTGGATACCAGAAGCGCTGCAAAACCTGCGTCGCGTGATCCACCCAGAACAGCTGTTTGGTTGCCTTATGCCAGAAAGGCGATTCCGGAAGCGTATCTGGCGGCAGCGGCAGACGTTTGATCTGTGGTTCAGTCGACATTTCAGATGCTCGGTTGACGCAGCATATGCACTATGTATACATAACTTGAAATGTATACAATATGTGACATGCCCTGATGGACACCCAAAAATTCTCTGGCCCGATGACCGCGCGCATCGTCGATATGATCTCTAACGGAGAGTTGTTGCGCGCCCAGCGTGTGCGAGAGGTCGAGATCTCCAAGAAGCTGGGCGTCAGCCGCATTCCCTTGCGCGAAGCGATGAAGCAACTGGCATCTCAGGGTGTTTTGGAGGCGCGCGAACGTGGCGGAATGAATGTGAAAGCCTTCACCGCCACGCAGATTGACGAAATACGTTCGGTGCGGGCAGCCTTGGAACCGATTGCCTTTCGACAGGCCGCACCGCACCTGCAAGATCAAGAGCATCGCATCGCGCTGAATGCCATTCTTGAAGAGATGAAATGGGCCTGCAAAACCCGTGATCAATCGGCTGTCGCCGCAGCCGACATCGCCTTTCACAGCTTTCTGATTGCGCTGTCTGGCAATGATCTGATCCGCAACATCTGGCATGGCCTCGAATTTCAGTTGCGGATCATCTTCAGATTGGAGCTCTGTGTTCCGACAAATCTTGATGAGGTTGTCCCAAAGCATAAACGGCTTCGCGACGTCCTTTTGAACAATTACCTGGACGGGCTGGAGGCGTTGGTCGCCGATCATGTCCGCCCGGAATTGAGTGTTTCTGGCTGACAACAACTTGGGAGAGGAAATAAGATGAAACATAATGGATTGAAGCTTGCCGTATGTCTGGCTGCCCTTACCGCCGCCGGTGCGGCAACGGCGGGCGAAGTTCGGCTGCTTGCGTTTGAAGGCTACGCCGACGATGCCTGGCGCGTCCCATTCGAAGCAGCAACCGGGTGCACGGTCACGGCCAGCTATGTCGGTGGCGTGGATGAAATGTTCGCCAAGATGGCGGGGTCTGACGGTGCGGATTTCGATCTGATCTCGATCGATACCAGCTGATTGTGTTGAAAAACTCCGTTTTAGGGCCTGAACGATGATTTTTCTTTCCATGCAGCCCGATCCTAAATTTTTGGCGCGGGGGTCGGCCCAAATCGCCTACATGCGCTCACGCGCAGCCATGCGCTGTCTCGTGGTCAAAGCTTTCCGACTATTTCGCTTCATAGGTTTTCGCAAGAAATCCGCGACGCTCTGATTTCGGAGTTTTTCAACACAATCAGCTTGTACCCGCGTTACGCGCAGGCCGGGCTGCTTCAGGCCTATGATGATGGCATGCTGAAAAATACCGGCAATCTGTTGCTTGCGTTCCAGAATGTGGCCGAAGTGATGGACGGATCAGCCCGGATGGGCATTCCGATCGCCTGGGGATCGCAGGGGCTGATCTATGACGCTGATGAGTTTTCCGAACCTCCGACCTCATGGGCCGCCATGTGGGATCCGGCGAATGCCCAGCGAGTGATTTCACTGGATGATTCCAACAACAACATCGTTATGGCAGCCTTGCTTCTTGGCTTCGATGACCCCTTCAACCTGAGTGATGATCAGATGACGCAGGTGCGTGACAAGCTGATCGAACTGAAGGGAAATCTTCTAAGCTATTATGCCGGCTTCGATGAAGGGGTTTCGGTTTGGGAAAGTGGCGCGGCCACCATGATGCTGTCGATGGGCGAACCGCAGATCGGTCTGTTGCTGGAACGCGGCTATAATGCGGTTTATTCCATTCCCAGCGAAGGGGCCGTTGGCTGGCTTGACACCTGGGCGATGTCGGTAGGTGCCAAGGATATGGAATGCGCACATGCCTGGGCCGATTACATGCTGCGCCCCGAAGTCGGAACCGAGCTGATTGTGTTGAAAAACTCCGTTTTAGGGCCTGAACGATGATTTTTCTTTCCATGCAGCCCGATCCTAAATTTTTGGCGCGGGGGTCGGCCCAAATCGCCTACATGCGCTCACGCGCAGCCATGCGCTGTCTCGTGGTCAAAGCTTTCCGACTATTTCGCTTCATAGGTTTTCGCAAGAAATCCGCGACGCTCTGATTTCGGAGTTTTTCAACACAATCAGCTGAATACAAGCTATGGCTATGGCCCGACAACGGTTGCTGCCGAAGGTCTGGACTATGCCGACAATCTGGTATGGCTGAAGCCGGTCGAGGATATGGACGCCCGTGTCCGGCTGTGGAATGAGGTTAAGGCTGCCAATTAAGTCGCAGTCTTGTCATCTGCCGGGGCAATGCTCCGGCAGATTTTCATTCCGGGGTTCAATGATGAAAATTAGATCACTTGATGTGCACGTCCTATTGGCGAACGATTTTGATGAGACGTTAACATCTTCCGCGCAAGACAATCTGCTGGTTGTCATCGAAGACGAAGATGGGGTTCAGGGGATCGGTGAATCAGACGTAAACCCATGGATCGGTCGCGCGTGTATTGATGCGCCAGGCACCCACACGATGGGTTTGGGGCTGCGTGACATTCTGCTTGGCGAACCCATCACGGACATTCGCGCATTCTGGGAACGCGCCTATATCGGCACGGCAATGAATGGCCGCCGCGGCGCGGTCATCCACGCTTTGGGCGCGCTTGAAATGGCGCTGTGGGATCTGCGGGGCAAGCGGGAAAACAAACCTGTCTGGCAGCTGCTGGGGCGCGAAAAGCGCCCCGATCCGGTGGTGCCCTATGCGTCGCTGCAACCAAAAGGCGCCAGCTATCACGAATACCGCGAGGCGCTTTGCGCCGATTGTGTTGAAAAACTCCGTTTTAGGGCCTGAACGATGATTTTTCTTTCCATGCAGCCCGATCCTAAATTTTTGGCGCGGGGGTCGGCCCAAATCGCCTACATGCGCTCACGCGCAGCCATGCGCTGTCTCGTGGTCAAAGCTTTCCGACTATTTCGCTTCATAGGTTTTCGCAAGAAATCCGCGACGCTCTGATTTCGGAGTTTTTCAACACAATCCGCCAATGCCGAACGGGCAAAGGCACTAGGGTTCCGCGCCATGAAGGCCGAGGTTACCATGAACGGGCCATATGCCCATGACGGCATGCACGAACCCTATGACCGCCACACGCAATTGATCGCTGACGTGCGCAACACCGTCGGCCCCGATATTACGCTGATGGTCGATGTCCAATATATGTTCCCGGACGCCGCCACAGCAGCGCCGGTCATGAAAGACTGGGAAGATTTCGATCTGTTCTTCGTTGAAACACCGGTCTGGTGTGATGACTTGCAGGAGCACGCGAAACTGGCCCAGGCTGTGAATATCCCGATTGCCACCGGCGAATGGCTGGCGACGCGGCATGAATTTTCGGATCTGTTGGACCGTGGCGGAATCTCGGTCGCGCAACCTGATGTCGGTCGCGTCGGCGGCATGACCGAGGCTTTGCTAGTCGCTGACATGGCATCCGAAAAAGGGCTGACCATTGTACCCCATTGTTGGAAAACAGGGATCTCGACAACTGCGACGGCACATTTCGCAGCCGTGACGCCCAACTGCAAATTTATCGAATTCCTGCCCCAGGAACTTTGCGTGGAAACGCTGCGCAAGGAACTGACGACGGGCGGTGCGACGATGCAGAACGGGGTGATCACCGGCCTGGATGACGCACCTGGATATGGCGTCACGCTGAACTGGGATGCCGTTCGGGCCTATGCTCAGGCGTGACGCGATGGACCTGACCCTCGATCAGATCGGCAAGCGATACGGGAAGACCTGGGTGTTGGATCAGATTGATCTGACCATTCGCCAGGGCGAATTCTTCTCGCTTCTTGGCGGCAGCGGATCGGGCAAGACCACCTTGCTGAAACTGATCGCCGGGATCGAGGCACCGGACCGCGGGCACATCCACTTCGGCGGTCGCGATATTGCGGGCGATCCGATGGAACAGCGCCCGTTCAACACCGTGTTTCAGGGCTATGCGTTATTTCCGCATATGAACGTGTTCGACAATGTCGCGTTCGGATTGCGGGTGAAGGGGATCAGCGGCGATGCGCTGAAAAAAACCGTGACCGAGATGGTTGACCGGGTCGGTCTGGCGGATCGCCTGTCCGCCTTCCCGGCCCAGCTAAGCGGCGGTCAGCAACAGCGGGTTGCCGTGGCGCGCGTATTGGTTTGCGAACCCAGCGTCATTTTGCTGGACGAACCCTTATCGGCGCTCGACGCCTCATTGCGCGGCCAGATGCAGCGCTTCCTGAAAGAGCTGCATCGCGATCTGGGTCTGACCTTCATCTTTGTCACCCACGACCAGGACGAGGCGATCTCACTCTCTGATCGGATTTGCATCCTGAATAGGGGCAGGATTGAACAGGTGGACACGCCTGACGCGTTGTATCACGCGCCAAATACCCAATTCGTGGCGGAATTCATCGGGCTTAACAATCTGATCCGTGTCACTGGTCCGGGCCAGACCGAATTGGGGGCCGTGCCCATTCAGGCGAACGTGGGCTCGGTGCTGAGCATCCGCCCCGAGGCCATCAAGATCGGCCCGTCGGACCAGGCAATGCAAGTCAATGCAACCCTGATTGACCGACAATTTCATGGCGACAACACGATCATGATATTTCGAACCGAAACAGGGCACGAGATCACACTGCGCAGTGCAGGCACCGGCGCAGCGATTGCAATCACGGAAAACGTCAACCTAAGCCTGCCCTTTGATGCCTTTGCGGTCATCCCCGACGGGGCCGGCTGATGCCCGCAAACCTTCCCGAACAGCTGTGGAGAATTTCTATCTGGGCGCTGCTGCTTTGCGCTGTGCTGTTACCGATTGCCGCATTTCTGGTTTACGGGCTGTTTTCGGTTGAGGGCGGCAAGATCGTCTATGGCATGTCATTTGCCAATTATATCGAGGTTGTGAGCGACGCGGTCTATCGCAAGGTACTGGTCAAAACCGTGTTCATCGCCGCACAGGTTTCCGGCGTCTGTTTTGTTCTGGGCTATGTCGTCGCAATGTTTATCTGGCGGCGCGGTCCGTTCCTGAAATATCTGCTGATCTTCGCCATCGCGATCCCGCTGATGATGAGCTACGTGATCAAGATATACTCCATGCGCGGGCTATTGGGGCATACCGGATTCCTCAATCAATTCCTGATCTGGACCGGCGTAATCGACGCGCCGCTGTCGGTCTTTCTGTTCAACCTGACGTCGGTTCGCATGACGCTGGCCTTTGCGCTTGCACCGTTTTGCATCCTGACCACATTCGTCGGGCTTGAACGTATCTCGACCTCGACGATTGAGGCGGCGCGTGATCTGGGCGCATGCAGCGGCCGCATATTCTGGAAGATCATTCTGCCTCTTTCGCTGCCCTCGGCGATTGTCGGCGTCATGTTCACCTTCGTGCTGAGCGTCGGCGATTTCCTGGCCCCCGAACTGGTCGGAGGCGTCAACGGGCTTACCTACGGACGCCTGATATTCTCGCAATTCGGCATCGCCTATAACTGGCCGCTTGGCGCGGCCCTGTCATTGGTGCTGATGGGGATTTCCTTTGCCGTCATTGCACTGGCAGGATGGATCGGCAATCCGCGTTGGATGCGAAGGAATGCCCCATGAAACCTGCGCGCATCACGCTGAACTGCATCGCAGTTGCAACGATATTCATCTTCTATGCGCCGATCCTGATGGTGGTGCTGACCTCGTTCTTCACGGTACGTCGGGGCAAGGTCAATTGGTCAAGTTTTTCCTTCGACTGGTACGGCAAGCTGCTGTCCAACGAAGGGATCGGATTGGCCGTTCTAAGCTCTTTGAAGGTCGGGGCGATCTCGGTCGCGGTGTCCCTGGGGCTGGGCCTGCTGATCGCGGTCTATGTGACCCGTCAACGCACCCCCCGGTGGGAGGCTGGCGCGATTTCAACCCTTGTGTTCCTGCCGTTTCTGCTGCCGCCGATTGTCACCGGCATGTCCCTGTTGATCGCCATGAAAGAGGCCGGAATCGCCCGCGGCACCAATGCGGTGATCGTGGGTCATGTGGTTTTCATCCTGGCGATCGGGTTCCGCACACTTCAGGCGCGGCTGTCTGCGCTTGACCCCGCACTGGTCTGGGCCGCGCGGGATCTTGGCGCAGGGCCCTGGCATAGCTTCCGATCCGTCGTGCTGCCGCAACTGAAACTGCCCTTGGCCACATCCGCGATCATGTCCTTTGCGATTTCGTTCGATGAAACCATGATCACGCTGTTTTTGATCGGCGACGGTTTGACCCTGCCAATCCGGTTGTACGGGATGATGCGCTATGGCTTTACACCAGAGATATCGGCGCTGGTCACGCTTGTGCTGATCTTTACCGCGTTGCTGACCGCGCTGCTTGCGCTGTTTACACGCGGTCGCACCCAGGGAATTGCCGGATAGAAAGGGCGCGCGATGCAAAACAAAACCTACCTCGTCACCGGAGCGGCACGCGGCATTGGATTGGGCATCGCCCGGCATCTGATCGCGCAGGGGGCAACGGTTGCACTGGCGGATATCGACCTTGATGAATTGCAGGCGCTGGACGGGCTGGGTGCAGATAGCAGCATCCACCAATGCGATGTCTCCGTCGCTGAAGATTGCGCCAATCTGGTCTGCGATGTGTTGGGCGAACATGGCAAGCTCGACGGGTTGGTGAATAACGCCGCCATCGTCGATGTTTCGGCCTGGGACGAGTTGGACATCGCGCGTTATGAACAGGTCATTGCCACCAACCAATCCAGCGTTATGGTCATGTGCAAGGTGGCAACGCCTGCGTTGCGCGCCAGCAAGGGGGCGATTGTGAACATCGCCTCGATCATGGGCATGGTTGGGTCTGAAGAAACGGTGCCTTACTCGATGGCCAAGGGTGCCGTGCTGAACCTGACACGCTGCCTTGCCTGCGATCTTGGGTCCTACGGCGTCCGCGTGAACGCGGTGTCGCCCGGGTTCATCGACACGCGCATGGCGGTTCTGCCCGATGGCGGGCACGAGCATGAAACCGACTATTTCAAAACCGTGTACCTCAAGCACCGCAAGATCCCCCTGGGCCGCGCCGCCATGCCAGAGGAGATCGCCGGGCCTGTTGCGTTTCTGTTGTCGGATGCCGCCGCCTATGTAACGGGTACAAATCTGCCCGTGGATGGCGGGGTGACGGCGACGTTCTAGGGTTGGTCCGCCAAAGCCATGTTTCATCAGCTTCACAGCCCCTGCGCATCGGTCGCGCTGGATCTTCGTGTTGGTCATTTACGAGGTTTCGCCGCGCAGCATGACAACCGCAGGCTGACCCCGCTTTTTACCGCGCCCTGGGCAGATCAGGCGATCAGCCATGACCCGCCGGTGGAGCGGTGTTTGTCGGGCGATTTTTTCTGCGCGCCCTTTGCTGACAGCGATATTGAACCCGCACCGCTCCATGGGTGGTCGGCCAATAGCGCCTGGTCGCTGACAGAGGATATCAGCGAAGCGGAGGCGATCTTTGCGCTGAACCGTGAGATCCTGGGCGCCAGGCTTTTCAAACACCTGCGCTGTGCGCCCGATGCGCCGGTTCTGTATCAGCGTCATTGGTTCGTTGGCGGATCTGGCGCGATTCCGGTGGCGCATCACGTGGTGACCCATATGCGGGACGGCGGGCAAATCAGTCATTCCCCGAAACGGCTGGCGCTGACGCCCGACGCGGTGGTTGGCACGGACATGAATGCCTTGCAATATCCGGCACAGTCAGATGATCTGACCCGCTTTCCGGCTCTGACGGGCATCGCGGATCTGACACGTTTTCCGCTTTCACACTGCCACGATGATTTTGTTGCATTGATCGACGCCCAGACCCAGCAGATTGGCTGGACCGCTGTGTTGCGCAATGCCGAAGACGACATCCTGATCGTGCTGCGCGATGCGGCGGTATTGCCGACAACGATGCAATGGTTTGCCCATGGCTCGCTTCGTGATCCGCCGTGGGAAGGGCAGCAGGGGGTTTTGGGGATCGAGGACGGATGCAGCGGATTGCATAGCGGTCACCGGCGCAGCCTTGAACCCAGCCAGCTGACAGAGCTTGGGGTTCCCACGGCCCTCAACCTCGGGGCGGATCACGTCGTTGAAATCCGCCACGCAATAGTCGCGGTTGCACGACCGGACCAGTGGAATGCCATTGATCGAATTACGGTTCGGAACGGGGCGCTTAAAGTGACAGAGGCCGGTGGTAAACAGCTATGCCTGCCGTTTGACGACCAGTTCTTTGCGGATCAAAACACCTCGGGTTCCGCCTGAGGGGCCCTGCGACAGAATCCGCCTTCGACCCATCAGCCCACCAAACGCCTTGCATACCAGTTCAATCTTGAAGCATACCAGATGCAACGGGGGCGAACATGGCCAAGGCAGATCCGGCAATTGATTTCCTGATCGAGTATCTTGATCGCAAGGACAGCACATCGCCCTTGTATCAAAAACTGTCCGGTGCCCTGGCCGAGGCTGTGAACGTCGGCGTTCTGGGCACCAATGGTGTCCTGCCGAGTGAGCGGACGCTTGCAAGCCGTCTGAACGTCAGCCGGGTCACCGTTCGGCGCGCTCTGGATGACCTGGCCGCAAGCGGTCTGCTGAAACGACGGCAGGGCGCGCGCAGTTCCGTGACGCCTCGGGTCGAAAAGACGCTGTCTGCTAATTTTGTTGAAAAACTCCTGCTTGATCGAGGGCTATGGCGCTGATTCAATCCTCTCAACAAGCGGGAGGATCAGCCATGATGGGACCGAGGCAGGAAGCACAGGCGGCGCTGTTCTATGAGTTCTCGCTGGAAGACCATGTCCCGCAAGATCACCTGCTGCGATCGATTGATCGTTTCGTCGATCTGAGCAGCATCCGCGCCCATCTTGCCGATTTCTACAGCCACACCGGTCGTCCTTCGATCGATCCTGAACTGCTGATCCGGATGCTGATCGTCGGTTACTGCTTCGGCATCCGGTCCGAGCGGCGGCTCTGTGAAGAGGTACACTTGAACCTCGCGTACAGGTGGTTTTGTCGGCTCGACCTGGCCGATCGGGTGCCGGATCACTCGACCTTTTCAAAGAACCGGCATGGTCGGTTCCGCGAGAGTGAGCTGCTGCGCCATCTCTTCGAGACCACGGTCGCGCGATGCATCGCCGAAGGTCTCGTCAGCGGTCAGCGCCTGGCCGTCGATGCCAGCTTGATCGAGGCGGATGCCAACAAGCAGTACTCTGCGCCAAAGGAAGAATGGGACATTGCGCGGATCGATGCAGACGCTGCACCCCGCGCGGTCCGCGAGTATCTCGACACTCTGGATGAGGCCGCATTCGGAGCAGCGACACCGGTCGAGCCAAAGTTCACGTCCTATTCCGACCCAGCCAGCCAGTGGACGGCGGCGCGTAAGGGTCCCGCATTTTTTGCCTACTCCGACAACTATCTCATCGATACCGATCATGGTGTCATCGTCGACGTGGAAGCGACACGGTCGATCCGTCAAGCCGAGGTGGGGTCAACCAAGACGATGCTGAAGCGGGCCAAAGAGCGCTTCGATCTTCATCCCGAACGGCTGATCGCCGACACCGCCTACGGATCGGGACCCATGCTCGGATGGCTGGTGGGTGAAAAGATCGCACCGCACATCCCGGTCTTCGACAAAGCCGGGCGCACCGATGGCACCTGGTCCCGAGCTGACTTCGAATGGGATGCCGAGAACAATCAATACATCTGCCCGGAAGGCGAGGCTCTGAAGCAGTTCCGCCGAAACTACTCCGACCCCAATCGCGGCCCAACCGGCAAGGGCGTGGCCAAGTACCAAGCGCTGAAGCACACCTGCCAATCCTGTCCTTCCAAGCCGAAGTGCTGCCCGAATGCCGACGCCCGTAAGATCACCCGTGAGGAACATGAGGACGCTCGCGACATCGCCCGCGCAATCGCCAAAACGCCGCAATACAAGATCTCGGTGAAGCTCCGGAAGAAGGTCGAAATGCTCTTTGCCCACCTCAAGCGCATTCTCGGCCTGGGACGGCTCCGATTACGTGGACCATGCGGCGCAAATGACGAATTCCTGCTCGCCGCCACTGCCCAAAACCTTCGCAAACTGGCAAAGATCTTTCCTGCACCGCAGCAAACGCGCAAAGCCTGATCAGAAAGGCGCTCGCGCTATGTTCAAATCGCTACTTTCTGCGCCCGCAACACGTTGTTTTTCCACAGAATCGGCGATTACCGGCTTTTCGGAAGAACTGCGCGCCAGGGGGACCAAACCGGGGCAAAGGTGGCTGCTGCGTCAGGTGGCGCTGCCGACGCCCAGCGAGTCGTTGGCATTGGGTGTTCCCACGACAGATCAGATTGTCCGACTGGTGCGGATCAGGTTTGCTGACGACCTGCCCATCGCGATTGAGCGTGCGACAGTCCCCCAGGCATTTCTTCACAGCCATGAGTTGGTCAAGGACTCGCTTTACGAAGCATTGAGAAATGCCAGTTTCGCGCCCGCGCGTGGGGTCCAGCGGATTCGGGCCGGCGTGATGACCCGCGCCGAGGCTGATGCTTTGGACAGTGACGTCGGCCAGCCATTGCTGATCATCGAACGACGCTGCTTTCTGGCGGATGGGCGAACGGTGGAATTTACCGAAACGCGCTATCATGGTGAACGATATGACTTCGTTTCAGACCTCAGCACCGGGCAGTTGATCTAGGGCCAGGCGCTTGCCCTCCGACAAACTGCCATGGTGGGTCCTGCCCAAGCATCTTGGTCCATACCAGTTGGCTGAACATTGACTACTGGTATGTAAGTGGTGTTGTCTGACTGGCATGGGGGACGCCGTGTGCATCAGCTATTGAAACAACTCAGCGAAGGGCTTGTCGTTTCATGCCAGCCGGTTCCATCCGGCCCGCTGGATCAGCCGGACATCGTGGCGCGTTTTGCACTTGCCGCTTTGGCGGGTGGGGCGTGCGGGCTTCGCATCGAAGGGGCTGACAATCTGCGTGCCGTTCGCAAGGTCACGGATGTGCCGATCATCGGGCTGATAAAAAGTGACCGTCCTGATACCGCTGTGCGGATCACCTCGACCATCGAAGATGTGGACGCGCTGGCCCAGGCGGGCGCTGACATAATTGCCTTTGACGCGACCGACCGGGCGCGACCCGAACGGTGCGAGGTTCTGGCCAATACGGTTCACGGGCATGGAAAACTGGCGATGGCCGATTGCTCGACCAGCGAAGAAATGCGTAAGGCGGCGCAACTGGGCTGTGCGCTTCTTGGGACGACCATGTCCGGCTATGTTGATGCCCCGGCCCCGACCGAGCCTGATCTTGCGCTGGTGCGGTCTGCGGCCAGGCTTGGCAGGTTTGTTGTGGCGGAAGGACGCTATAACCGGCCCGACCTTGCAGCGCAGGCCATCGCTGCGGGCGCGGATGCTGTGGTTGTCGGTTCGGCCATCACGCGACCGGAACACATCACATCCTGGTTCGCGCGCGATATCCGCGCCGCGATGTCCCAGCGGAATGGCGACAAATGACAATCCTTGCCATTGACCTTGGTGGAACAAAAACGCTGGCGGCGCTGGCCGACGGCGGGCAGTTGCGCGACGTGCGTTCGTTCCCCACCCGTACCGGGGCAACGCCAGATCAGATGCTTGACGATATTCAGGGCCGCGTCGGTGATTGGCACGGGCGCTATGACGGAGTGGCCTTTGCGGTGACCGGCCACGTTGCAAGTGGGATTTGGTCGGCGCTGAACGACAAGACGCTGGATATTGATGGCAGGTATCCGCTGTCAGATCGCGTAGCGGACCGTTTCGGGCATGTTCCGGTTCTGGCAAATGACGCGCAGGCAGCCGCATACGGCGAATTCGCGTTCGGGGCCGACTTGGGATGGGATATGGTCTTCCTGACAATCTCGACCGGTGTCGGCGGCGGCATCATTGCGGACGGGCGCCTGTTAATTGGCGCATCTGGTCTTTCGGGGCATTTCGGACAAACGCGCGGCATTTCTGGCGAGCGTCTGGAAGACCGGATTTCCGGCAAAGCAATGGAACGCCAGGCGCGCGCGCTTGGCCACAATCTGACTGTCCCAGAGATCTTCGAACAGGCCAAAAACGGTGTGCCCTGGGCCGAGGGTATCTTTGATGCCTCAGCCAAGGGCGTCGCCGCACTTTGCGCAGATATCAAGCTTATCCTTGATCCCGCGCATATCGTGATCGGGGGCGGCATCGGGCTGGTGCCGATCTATCTGGATCGCGTGAAATCACATCTCAAAGGGTTGAGGCTGGAACTGCAGCCTGAACTTCGCCCTGCCGCGCTTGGTGCCAACGCGGGCGTTTCGGGCATTGCGGCACTGCACGATGCAACAAAAACTTAGGGAGCTATCATCATGAAACTGAATGCAAAATTACTGGGCGTCACAGCGCTGACATCCCTTCTTGCCGGGGCGGTGCATGCCGAAGTCACCGTTCTGGGCTGGCCCGGCGGCCCGGAAGAAACCGCATTGCGCGCGGCGGCGGAAATGTACAACGCCAGGGCAGACGTTGCTGACGAAGACAAGGTCGAGTTGCTGTTCACCTCTCGCGATGGGTTTTTTGACAAATTGCAGGTGGATCTGGCCGCCGGCAGCACCGCTTTTGACGCAAATTTGCTGGCGACCTATTCGATCGGGAAATACGCACCATTTCTGGAGCCAATTCCCCTTTCGGATGAGGCTGGCGCGGTGTTTGGCGACACAGTCCTGAAAACCATGCAGTTTGAGGGCGCCCAATACGGCGTGCCGACGGACCTGTCGCTCCACTTCCTTTATTATCGCACGGACCTGATCGAGGCTTTGCTTGCCGACGACGCGGCCAAGGCAAAATACTCCGAGATCGCGCAAGAGCATCTGGGCGAAGCGCTGGCGCCCAAGTCACCGGAAGACTGGACCTGGCAGGATTTTGTGGCCAATGCGCTGTATTTCTCGCAATCGGTGAATCCCGACAGCCCGACGCGCTATGGGACGGTGATTCAAGCCAAGAACCTGTTGTTCAACATGATGGTCTTTCATTCATGGCCGCGCAGCTATGGTGCGGATTGGATGGACGCCGATGGCAACATCACCGTGGATAGCGAGGCGTACAGAACCGCACTGTCGATGGCCAACAAACTGTTCGAACTGGGCGCAACACCCCCTGATTCCACCTCGTATGAATACGCAGAAGCCAACGCGGCCTATTCTTCGGGCCAGGTCGCTGCGATGGTGCAATGGAACGCCGCAGCAAATGATCTGATCGGCGCGCAGCCCGATACGGGAACTTTTGCACCGCCATCGGGCCCCGAGGGTCGGTTCACCCATATTCACGGGCTGGGCCTGGGCCTGAATGCGGCCGCGACCAACAAAGACGGTGCAATCGCGTTCCTGCAGTGGATGTCGACTGAAGAGGCCGCCATCGCCTATGCCAAGGCTGGTGGTGCACCGGGTTTGGCAGGCGCCACTGCGGCGAAGCTTGCCGATGATCGTCCCGATCTGGTGCAATCGGGCGAATACGCCTCGACCTATGGGTTTGTGATGAACGGCGGAACCTCGGCCAATGCGCTGTCCGTCTATGAAGCACAGGCCAAAGAGTTCACGGGCTTCTGGGCCGGGACGCAAGACCTCGACACGGCGCTGGGTAACACAACAGACGCGATGACCGAGCTTTTGAAGTAAACACTATCCGGAACGCGGCGGCTGATAAGATTGCCGCGTTCCATTCTGATTAGGGCACGCGGGCATGGTGAAAAAATACAAGCTTGAAAACGCCGTGCTGGCCAGCCCGACGACCCTGTTTCTTTTGGCGATCCTTGGCTTTCCGGTCATCCTGAGCCTGATTTACGGCTTTTCCGAAACCAGCTTCGAAACACTCAGATCGCCCGAGTTTTCGGGTTTGCAGAATTTTCGCGACGTGACCGCCGACAAGACCTTTTGGCAGGCGGCCTGGTTTTCATTGCGCTTCGGCACGATCACGGCAGTTCTGGAATGCGCGCTTGGGCTGGCGCTGGCCGTCTATCTTGCGCCGTTAATCCAGAAACATTCGTGGATTGTCGCGATCCTTATCATTCCGATGATTGTCGCCCCTGCGATGATGGGGCTGATGTATCGGTTGATCCTGAACGAATTCGCCGGGCCTATCCCCTATTACCTTTACAGCTGGCTTGGCTCCTCTCCCGCATTTCTGAGCCCGAAGAATGTGTTCACCACCGTGATCCTTGCAGAAACACTGCAATGGACACCTTTCGCCTTCTTGCTGTTTCTGACCGCCTATCAATCCATTCCCCAGGAAATGCGCGAGGCCGCGACCGTTGATGGCACAAGGCCTTGGCGGTTGTTCTGGAAGATCGAATTCCCGCTGATGCTGCCGACGTTGTTCGTGGCGGTATTCATCCGCTTCATCGACGGGTTCCGGGTGTTTGATAATATCTATACCCTTGTCGGTTCTGGGCCGGGCGGGTCCACGACGTCAATGTCGATTTATATATTCGAGACGTTTTTGCGCCGCGGAGAGATTGGCAAGTCAATGGCCGCGGCAATCCTGTTGTTCGCCTCTGCCTTTGTCGTTCTGTCAGTCGCCCAGTGGCTACTGCGGAGGGCATCACGATGAAGCGCCGCATGGGTCCGCGATGGATCGTTTTCATAATTGCCGCATTCGTCATGAACTTTCCGGTGATCGCGACATTTGCAACGGCCTTCAAAGGCCCCAGAGAGGTTAATCGCAACCCGTCGCTTTGGATCGAGGCACCGACACTGGAAAACTTCGCGACGGTGTTGACCATCAGTGATCGCCTGAACGTGTACGACTATCTGTGGAATTCGCTGGTGGCGGCGTTGATCGGGGCGATTCTGCCGATGATCGTTGCATTTCCGCTGGCCTGGCCGATGGTCCGGCGCGGTTATGGCCGCAGCATCCTGTTCCCGGCCATCGTGAACCTGCGTGCGCTGCCGTTGATCATCTTCGCGATCCCGATCTATCTAATGTACGCGGCTATCGGCCTGCTTGATACGCAATTGGGTTTGGGTCTGATCCTTGCGATCGTGAATCTGCCTTTGACGCTGATGTTGCTGGTCAATGCGATCGCCGATTTGCCCCTTGAACTGGAAGAGGCCGCGCGCATGGATGGCGCACGCACCGGGCGGCGGCTGCTTCGTGTCGTTCTGCCACTGTGCCGGCCCGCACTGATCACCACATTTGTGTTTGGCTTCATCACCGCCTGGAATGAATTCCTGTTTGGTTTGATGCTGACCACCAGCGATGCGGTGCCAATGACCGTTGGCGCGTCCTTCTTTTTCGCAACCTCCGGCGGCGGTGTTCAATGGGGGGTCGCGGCGGCTGTGATGGTCATCGCCGCGCTGCCGCCGCTTCTTCTGGGTCTGATCATGTATCGACGGATTACCGGCTCGATGGTGGCAGGGGCCGTAAAAGGGTAAATCATGTCTGAAATTCAGATCAGGAATCTAAGCAAATCTTTTGGCGATGTTCAGGTCATTCATGACGTCTCGCTGACGATTGCAGAACAGGAATTCTGCATTTTCGTCGGGCCGTCCGGGTGCGGGAAATCAACGCTGCTGCGCCTGATCGCCGGGCTGGAGGATGCAACATCCGGGCAGATTTCGATCGGTGGGCGGGACGTCACAAACCTGGAACCCTATGATCGCCAACTGGCGATGGTGTTCCAAAGCTACGCGCTTTACCCGCATATGAACGTGCGCGACAACATCGCCTTTGCATTGCGCACAGCGAAGATGCCCGAACCCCGGATTGCCCAAAAAATTGCCGATGCTGCGCGCATTCTTCAGCTTGGCGACTATCTTGATCGCAAGCCCTCCGCATTGTCCGGCGGTCAGCGCCAGCGGGTCGCAATCGGGCGCGCCATTGTCCGCGAACCGCTTGCGTTTCTGTTTGATGAACCGCTGTCAAACCTCGATGCGGCCCTGCGCGCCGAAACCCGCGTCGAAATTGCCGCGCTGCACCGTTCGCTGAATGCTACAACCATTTACGTCACCCATGACCAGATCGAAGCCATGACACTGGCCGACCGTATCGTTGTTCTGAAAGACGGCCGGATCATGCAGACCGGATCGCCAACCGAGTTATACAATCACCCGGCAAATGTTTTTGTCGCTCAGTTCCTCGGTTCGCCCAAAATGAATATCATGCAGGCGGACCTGACCCAGACCGGTATCAAGCCGCCCGGACACAAAGAAATCCCGGTGCAAGAATTCGCTGCCCCGCAAGCAATTCAACTGGGTATCCGCCCCGAATGCATTTCGCTGGCTGAACCTGAGGAGGCTCAGCTGTCCGGTCGCGTCACGCTGAACGAATTTCACGGCGGATCGCGCACAGTGATTGCCGATATCGGGGCAAATACCTCCGTGACATTGCAGATCCCCGCAAGCCAGTCGCCCCAATTGGGTGAGGTTATCGGAATGACGTGCAAGCCTGATGACTTCCACGTGTTCAACCAAAACGGGGACAGGTTGCAGCCGGATGACAAGGGCCAGCCCTGACGCAGGGGTCACTCCGGCAACCAGACCTGCCCCAGCGATTTCGCGCCACACCAACGCGACCAGGCCTCCCCCCGGTCAACGGTACGCGTCGCGGGTCGCTGCCTACTGGCATTGCAACACAAAGCGCTGTTAGTGTCGGACCTGGCGCAGGGGTTGGCCCTGCCCGTCGCCCGGCCTGCACCGACTTGCAAGAACGGGGACCGCAACACATGGCAACCGAAGGCCCCACAACATGAGTGACGCGATTTTCCCCGACTTGCGCGATGCATCGGTCTTCATCACCGGCGGCGGATCCGGCATCGGCGCCGCCCTGACAGAAGGGTTCCTGCGCCAGGGCGCGCGGGTGGCCTTTGTCCAACGCTCGGACGCCAGCGCGTTCTGTGACGAGATGGAGCAGAAAACCGGCATCCGCCCGCTGTTCATCCCCTGCGACATCACCGATACCGAGGCTTTGACAGCCGCCATCGACACCGCCGCCAAGGCCCATGGGCCGGTCACCCGGCTGGTCAACAACGCCGCGAATGACAAACGCATCGCGGTCGAGGAGATCGACAGCGATTTCTGGGATTGGTCGATGGCGATCAACCTCAAGGCTTATTTCTTCGCCTGCCAGGCAGTGATCGCAGGTATGCGCGCCGCCGGGGGCGGGGCGATCGTGAACTTTAGCTCGATCAGCTACATGATGGGCAATGAAGGCTATGCCACATACACCACCGCCAACGCCGGGATCACCGGCATGACACGCAGCCTTGCGCGCGAACTTGGGCCAGACAAGATCAGGGTCAACGCCCTGATGCCCGGCTGGGTACTGACGCAAAAGCAAATGGATCAATGGGCCACGCCAGAAGCCTTGAAAACGCACCTGAAAAAGCAATGCCTGAAAGAACACCTGAGTGAGGCCGACATCGTCGGCGGCACCCTGTTCCTGGCCTCGGACACGGCGCGGATGATGACCGGGCAGGCCATGGTGATCGACGGCGGCGTGGTGACAACGGGATGAGTACGGGCAACCCCATTCGGGCCGATTGGATCGCCGTTGACTGGGGCACCTCGAACCTCAGGGCCTGGGCGATGGACGCGAATGACGGTGTATTGGCCGAAGCGGGATCGGATCGTGGCATGTCCGCGCTAGCCCCGGCGGACTATGAAACCGTATTGCTTGACATGATCGGGGGCTGGCTGGGCGATGGCGTCACCGAGGTGTATGTCGCAGGCATGGCAGGCGCGCGCCAGGGCTGGGCCTAGGCGCCATATGCCGCCGTCCCCTGCGCCCCTGTCGGCCACCCCACCGTCACGCCGCCCACCGGCGACCCCCGGTTGGCCCTGCGCATCGTCCCCGGACTATGCCAGCCAACCCCCGCAGATGTGATGCGCGGCGAAGAGGTTCAGATCGCCGGATACCTTGCCAGCAACCCGGATTTCGACGGCGTCATCTGCCTGCCCGGCACCCATTCAAAATGGGTCGAGGTCAGCGCCGGAGAGGTTGTCAGTTTCCGAACCTTCCTGACCGGAGAGCTGTTTTCGCTGCTTTCCAACAACAGCGTACTGCGCCATTCGATTGGCACCGGCTGGGATGCGTCCGCGTTCGAAGCCGCCGTGTCCGAAGCCCAGAGCCACCCTGAAAGCTTGGCCCGGTCCCTGTTCGGCCTGCGCGCCGAAAGCCTGCTGGCCGACCTGCCGCCCGACACCGCGCGCGCGCCTGTCCGGCACGCTGATCGGGGCCGAACTGGCCGCCGCGCGACCCTATTGGCTGGGCCGTCCGGTGGCCTTGATCGGGGCGGCCAAGCTGGCCGATGTCTATACCGCCGCGCTGCGCCTGCAGGGGCTTGACCCTGCGCGCGCCGATGTCGCCGAGATGACGCGCCGTGGCCTGAGCGCTGCGCGCACCCCCGCCACCCCCACACCGACGCTGCACTGAAAGGACTGATATGAGCCGCCCCCTGATCGCCATCCTGCGTGGCATCACCCCGCCCGAAGCGACGCCCGTCGCCGCCGCGCTGATCGAGGCCGGCATCACCCGGATCGAAGTTCCGCTGAACTCACCCGATCCGTTCGACAGCATCTCGGCGATGGCACGGGCCTATGGCGATGACGCGCTGATCGGTGCCGGGACCGTTCTGACGCCGGGTGCGGTGGCTCACGTGGCGGATGCTGGCGGCAAGCTGATCGTTTCGCCCGATTGCAATCCCGAAGTGATCCGCGCGACCAAGTCGCTTGGTCTGCAAAGCTTCCCCGGCGTGCTGACCCCGACCGAGTGTTTCGCCGCCCTGGCCGCCGGGGCGGATGGTCTGAAAGTGTTTCCGGCCTTCAAACTGGGGCAAGACGGGCTGAAGGCGATCCGCACGGTGCTGCCACCAGCCACCGAAGTGTACATGGTCGGCGGCGTCGGGCCTGCCGGTTTCGCGGACTGGGTGGCTGCCGGTGCCTCGGGCTTTGGACTGGGATCGTCGCTCTATGCGCCCGGCGACAGCGCCGAGATCGTCAGCGCGCGCGCCAGCGAAACCGTCGCCGCCTGGGATGCAATCTGATGGGCGGCGCGACACTTTGGGATGCGCGTGCCTGCACCCTGGGCGAAGGGCCGCTGTGGCATCCGACCCGCAAGCAGTTGTTCTGGTTCGATATATTGGGGCAAAAACTCCTCAGCCGGGATGGCGACACGCCGCTGGAATGGGAATTCGACGAAATCGTCTCGGCCGCAGGATGGGTCAGCGACGACCAGTTGCTGATCGCCAGTGAGTCCAGCCTATCCCTGTTCAATCTTGGCAACGGCACGCGGCAGGTTGTCGCCCCGTTAGAGGCCGACAACCCCAAGACGCGAAGCAATGACGGGCGCGCCGACCCTTGGGGCGGCTTCTGGATCAGCACGATGAGCAAGACAGGCGCGCCGGCTGCGGGTGCGATCTATCGCTATTATCGTGGTGAACTGCGCGCGTTGCACACCGGCATCAGTGTACCGAATGCCATCTGCTTTTCGCCCGACCGCCGCTATGCCTATTTCGCTGACACACTCAGCGGGCAAATCATGCGTCAACCGCTGGCCGAAACAGACGGCTGGCCCAGCGCCCCGCCCGAGGTCTGGCTGGATCTGACCGGCGAAAGGCTGCTTCCAGACGGCGCGGTCACTGACGCAGCGGGCAACCTGTGGAACGCGCAATGGGGCGCATCGCGGGTGGCGCAGTACAGCCCCGAAGGCGTGTTCCTGCAAGCCGTTGCTGTGCCCGCGGCGCACAGCTCCTGCCCCGCATTCGGCGGTGCCGACCTGACAACACTGTTTTGCACATCAGCGCAGGAACACCTGTCGCCGGCCGAAATCGCCGACAACCCCTGCCACGGCCAAACCTTCGTGGCATCGGGATACGGGCCGGGCCTGGCCGAACCGCAAGTCCGCCTTTGATCGGTCGTTGGTTCGCACAGACCCAGGATCCATCGGGGACCACGCAAAAGGCGAACCGCCATGACCCGCCGGACCTGACACTGGCCCGGCGATGTGGTATTTTCCGCGGCCATCGAAAGGGACGCCCATGAAACTCTACTACGCCAAAGGCACCGCTGCCCTGCCCGTCCATATCGCGCTTGAAGAGACCGGTGCGGCCTATGACACACAGGTGCTGGATTTCGCAAAAGGCGAACAGCAAAGCGCGGCGTATCTGGCGATAAACCCGAAAGGCCGGGTTCCGGCGCTGGCGGTCGAAGACGGTATTCTGACCGAGGCTTTGGCGATCCTTGGCTACATCGCGCAAAGCTTCCCGAATGCGGCGCTGGCCCCGACGGACCCGTTCGGATTTGCCCGCGCGATGGCATTCAACGGCTATCTTGCTTCGACCGTTCATGTGGCGCATGCCCATAAACGCAGGGGCGCGCGATGGGCCGACGATGCCGCGACCCATGACGCGATGCGCGCCAAAGTGGCGCAAAACATGACCGATTGCGCCCGCGTGATCGAAGCGCATTACCTCGACGGGCCCTGGGTATTGGGCGACAGCTATTCGATCTGCGATCCCTATCTGTTCACGATCACGCGCTGGATGCCTGCCGATGGCGTCGACATGAGCGAATTTTCGCGCCTGACGGCCCACACCGAAGCGATGATGCAGCGCCCTGCCGTGCAACGGGTCGTGGCTTTGCACAGCTGACCGCCCGGGTCAGAACCACGCGCGGCGGATCAGGTTCAGGCCGAAGAACAGGAACACCAGCAGCATCACCATGCGGAACCGCGCCGGGCTGAGGCGGTTGCGCAGCCGTTCTCCGACGGTGAACCCGGCAAGCCCCGGCAGGATCATTGCCGCCGACAGAAGGGCCAGCCACCCGCCAAGCAGCCCCTGCGCAACATAGCCCGCCGCCAGCGGCAGGCTGCCCAGAAAGATCAGCAAGCCCGACGCGCGCACGAATTCCGCTTTGTCGACCTGTCGCGCCGTCAGATAGATCGCCAGCGGCGGCACCCAAACCGCCGTCAACCCGCCCATGACGCCCGCGACCAGCCCGGCCAGTACCTGCGCCCGTCGGTCCAGGCGATCCGGCAGACGCGGCAGCGACAGTGACAGGTTGGCGGCCACGAAGATCAGGATCGCGATCCCGGTCAGGCCCATCAACGCCCGGTTGGACACCTGCGCCGACAGGACCGAGGTCAGCGCCACTCCGATCATCAGGACGGTGATGAACGGCGCATAACGGCGCAGCGCGGCCAGGGTATCCCCGGACCGCCAGACCTGCCAGGCGTTCAGCGTGATCATCGGCATCAGGACGATCGCAATCGCACTTCTGGGGTCCAGCGTCAGCGTCATCAACCCGATGGCAGTTGTCGGCAGCCCCATTCCGACGACACCCTTGACCGTGCCAGCCAGCAAAAACGCGACTGTGACAAAGATCAACAGGGTGATCACATCCATCGACGTCTACCTCTGCCAGCGCGCGACCAGCGGCGCACCAATGATGACGATGACAATCCGCGCGATGTGATGCGTGACCACATAGGCGACATCCGCGCCCGCAACGATGGCCAGCAGCGCCATCTCGGCCTGGCCACCCGGGGACAGGGCCAGAATGATCTCGGCCAGCGGTGCGACGCCCAGACCATAGGCGACAGCGATGAACCCCGCCGACAAGCCCGCCAGAAGCACACAATAGCCCAGCGCGGCGGCGACAACGCGCCGGACCTCGGACCAGGTGATGCCGGAATAATGCGTGCCAACGGCCAGCCCGATGAAGAATTGCGCGACGACGATGGCCTCGGCGGGTGGGCGGTGGTGCAGCACACCAAGCAGGCTGGCCGCCGCGGTGACGATCAGCGGCCCAAGAATGGTTGCGCCGTACAAGCCGACCGCCTGGGCCAGTTTCCACCCGCCAATTGCCAGAACCACCATCAGCGCAAGTTCGCCAAGCGGCAGATCGCGGGCCGGAACACCCGGCGCGCCAGTCAAATCCAGACCCAGCCACAGTGCAAGTATCGGCGGCAGAACAGACACCACGATCAGCACCCGGGTGGCGTGGATCAGGCTCATGATGCGTGCCGAGCCTCCGGCCTCTTCCCCGAAGATCAGCATATCCTGCAAGCCACCCGGCATCGCGCCGTAAAAGCTGGTGGCCGGATCAAAGCGCCAGAGGTGTCGGAAATACGGATATCCGACCGCGCCGATCAAGACAATGAAAGGCGGGACCAGCGCAATGGACAGCGCCCAACCACCAAGTTGTCCCAGGACCGCCGGGGTGATTGAGGCACCGACCGCGACGCCAAGAATGGTGCGCACTGGCACGCTGATGACCGGCAATCCGGCCAGCGGCACCCCGATCAACGCCGCCGCAAGGCAGCCGAACATCGAGCCAAGCAACCACGGCAGCGGGATGCCCAACACCAGGAACAGCGCAACACCTGCCGCGGCTGCGCAGAAGGCATAAAGGGTGGCGATGCGCGGCACGGGGCCTCCGACCGATGGGGCAGCCCGGATCTGGCTGGTCGCGGTCAACATGTGGCCCCGGCGCGAAATGGTCCAGCGAAATGCGCGCATGACCTTGCCTGCGTCTGACCAATGGTCACTATGGCCCGGCCGGGTGCAGCTGTGCCGGGCAAGGGGGCGCGGCATTTCAACAAAGGGGTGGCCATGGGCGGACACGCATTGATCGCGGGCGGATCAATCGGCGGATTGTTCGCGGCAACGGCCCTGCAGGCGCAGGGCTGGTCGGTCGAGGTCTTTGAACGCTCGGACGTCGAGCTTGCCGGGCGCGGGGCGGGGATTGTCACCCATCCTGAGCTGATTGCCGCGTTGCAATCGGTCGGCGCCCCGGTCGAGAGGCTGGGTGTCGAGGTGACCGAACGGGTCGCCTTTGATCTGAACGGCGATCGCGTGGCGGAAATGCCATACCACCAGATCGTCACTTCGTGGACGCGGCTGCACCAGTTGCTGCGCGCGCTGGTTCCGGATGGGGCCTATCATCTGGGCCGGCATGCGCTGAGTTATGAACACGATGGCGACGGTGTGCGGCTGTCCTTTGCCGATGGAACCACGGCGCGGGGCGATTTGCTGGTTGGTGCGGATGGGTTTCGCAGCTCGGTCCGCGCGCAGATGCTGCCCGAGGTTCAGCCCACCTATGCCGGTTACGTCGTCTGGCGTGCGCTTGCGAAAGAAACCGATCTGTCGCCGGGCGTGCATCAGCGCATCTTCGCGCCCTTCGGGTTCTTCCTGCCCCGCGACACCCAGATCATCGGCTATCCCATCGCCGGGCCGGGCAATGATCTGCGCCCCGGCCACCGGCAATATAATTTCGTCTGGTACTCGGCGGCACCCAAGGCGGCGCTGGACGACATGCTGACCGACACCGCCGGGCATCGTCACGCCATATCCATTCCGCCGCCACTGGTGCGCAAACAGGTGCTGGAGGCGATGATGGAGGACGCGCGCGCCCGGCTGTCAGCGCCCTTTGTCGATGTACTGGCACGTGGCGAGCGGCCGTTTTTCACGCCGATCTACGATCATCACTCTCCGGTCATGGCTGCGGGTCGGGCCGCCCTTGTCGGGGATGCGGCCTGTGTCGCCCGCCCGCATGTGGGTATGGGCGTGACCAAGGCAGCGCTTGATGCGCTGACATTGGCGCGGTGCCTGTCCGAGGGCGACGTGCCCCCGGCCCTGCAGGCCTATTCCGAAGAACGGGTTCCGGCGGCGCGCGCGGCCTATGACCGCGCGCAGCATCTGGGCCGTTTGATATTCGAGGCTGGCGGCGCAGAGCTGAACCGCGATGGGAGGCGTCACCCGGATATGGAACAGATCATGCGTGATACGGCTGTGGCGATCTGAACGCGCGCGGGCTGTCGGATATTAAATCCGCCGGTTCCTGGCCGGGGGCGGTGGCTGCGCGTCCTGTGTTGCGGATGCGGCAACGTGGCATGCACGCAGCGCTGCGGCCACGGCGCACGCGCTGAAACCTGCCTCCGGCAGGGATATTTTGGACGAGAAGACGCCGGAGCGGTGCGTTACTTGATCGCCTGCGGATTGATCGGTGATCCGGCAGCGCCGGGGATGTGCAGCGGCGGGGCGGTGAAGAAGAACTCGTAAACGCCGTCGTCGGCGCAGTCTTCTGCGAGGTCTTTGAGGTAAAAGATCTCTCCCATCGAGACACCAATGGCCGGGATGACGACCCAGTGCCAAGGCTGGTTCGCCTCGTCGGTTTCGTTGGGCCTGACCTCACACCCCCAGGTGTCGGCGCAAATCGCGGCGATGTCGTTGTTCTTGATTCAATGCGCCGTTTCGAACGCCAGGCCCGGTGCGTCGCCACCCGCGTAGCCTGTCCAGTCTTCGGCGGCCAGGCAGCGTTCCTGATGCCCGGTGCGGACGATCACGAAATCGCCCTTGCGGACCTCGACCCCCTGCGCCGCCGCGCAGTCGTCCAGATCGGCGTTGTTGATGGGATAGCCGTCATCGAGGCTATCGACGCCCTTCCAACGGGCAACATCCAACAGCACACCGCGCCCGACCATCTTGTCGCGCACATTCTCGATCCCCAGCCGCTTGGCGCCGTTCACCGTCACATCCGTCGCCCGATAGCCATTGTACATCTTGTCATCGAGGAAGATGTGGCAAAGCGCGTCCCATTGGGTGGACCCCTGGCAGGGCAGGTTGATCGCATCGTCGGCGTAACGCAGATAGGCCTGACCGTCGCCGTCCTGTTCGCCGGTCACAGCATCCGTCCCGGTCGCAAGCATCTGGTGGATCAGATTCCAGCGCCCGCCGAACAGGCCGGACTGGATTTTCTCTTTCAGGTCCAGGCCCAGGGCGAATGTCTTGCCTTTCTTGATCAGCTTTCCGGCGTTCACAATATCTTCGGGGCTGATGTTGTTCAGCGTACCCAATTGATCGTCATCACCCCAGCGGCCCCAGTTCGATAACGCCTTGGCGGTGTCGTAGATGTCCTGTCGCGTCAGTTTTGCCATGTTCCATCCCCCGGGATTTGCCGCTAATTTATCGAGTGAAAAATAGATTCATGCCTCAAGTCAATCATGTTATCGGTCGATAAACAAATTCAGGAACGCAAGATGGCTGAGACGAAAACTTTTGACGTGATATTTGAGGGCACCGGCACATCGTCGGGAAAGATGCGCAATGACATCTCGGTCGAATGGCCGATGATGAAGGAAAAGTTCGAACTGGCCACGGACGAAGGCCCGTTTCATGGCGGCGACGGAACCGCGCCACCGCCGCTGGCGCTGTTTTGTGCAGCCTTGACCGGGTGCCTGATGACGCAGATTCGGGCGTTTGCGAAGCGTCTGAATATCGACTTGCGGCATGTCACGGTCAACACACGTCTGCATTGGCAGGGCGAGCAGGAGGGGAATGACCCTTACGTAACGCAGCCCGTCGGGTTTGACATGGATGTCGATATGGACACCGACGCCAGCAAAGACGACCAGATGGCGCTGTTGGCGGCGGCGAAAAAGGGGTGTTTCATCGAGCAGACGCTGATGCAGGGGCTGGTCGTCGGGCACCGGCTGAAGCTGGGCGACGCGTGGCACGATGCCTGACACATTGCCCGAAACCTCACCCGATACTGCGCCCGAAACCGCGCCAAAGGCAAAGCGCAAGCGCCTGCCCTCGGGCGAGCGACGCCAGGAGTTCATTGCCCAGGCCATCGAGTTCTTTGCAGAAAACGGCTTCGAAAGCTCGACCCGCGATCTGGCCAAGCGGTTGGGTGTGACGCAGCCGTTGCTTTACCGGTATTTCCCGTCCAAGGACGATCTGATCGCCGAGGTTTATTCCGCCGTCTACGTCAAGCGCTGGCGGCCTGAGTGGGAAATTCTGCTGGCAGACCGGACGCGCCCACTGGCGGACCGGATGCGGCAGTTCTATCGCGAGTACACAGATGTGGTCTTCACCCGCGACTGGATGCGGATCTTCCTGTTTGCGGGGCTGAAGGGCGTTGACATCAACATCCGTTATATGGGGCTGGTGCGCAGTCGTATCCTGGACCCGATCGTGGCCGAATCCCGTGCCGAGGCAGGTTTGCCCGATGCGGACGGACCGGCAGAATCCGATTTCGCCTGGCTGATCCATGGCGGGATTTTCTACAACGGCGTGCGCCGTGTGGTTTACGGCGAAGCGGACGCCACCAACAAGGATCAGATGATCGACAACGCGGTTGAAGCGATGCTGTCGGGGCTGGATCGGATTCGCGAGGGCGGGCCTGCGCCCCGGGTTCGGTCACTGTAATTCGTCGCGAATCCCAGGGTACTTTTGGCCTGGAGCGGACATCAGCAGTGCATCGCAAGTAGGGCGCGCGCCGGACCGGTGGGCTGGCGCTGCGCCATTGAGTTTGCATGATTTATGGCCCAGGTTAGACCGTCAACTTGCTTGGACGCGCCAAGCTCAGACCAGCGCCTGACCGGCGGGACCGGTCCGGCGCGCGCCCTGCGCCTAACGGCGCGCACCGGGCGCAGGGTCAAACTGCCTACATCCCCTCCACGCCAGTTGCGACGCTAACTACCCCGCGTTCGTCCCCCGCGCCGGATAACCATTCTCCATTGCGCCCACACGGCTGAGCAGCAGATCAAGATCCGGCCGCGCGAATGGCATGCTGGCGATGTCGATCAAGTACAGGCGGCCATCGGGGCGCACCCAGAAGGTGCCGGGCTCGGGGAAGACGTCGATTTCCGCCTCTTTGATCGACTTGGAAATCCACAGACCCCAGGACCGGGCCACCTCTTCGGTCATACCGTAGGCAACGGGCACGTCTGTCAGACCCCAATCTGTCTTCGCCTTCTCGGCCCGGTCTTGCGGGTCCATCGAGATTGCGACCAGATCGACGCCTTTGGCCGCAAACTCCTTGGCGACGGTTTGCAGCTTGCCCAGATAACCCTCACAAATCGGGCAATGCAGACCGCGATAGACGACGATCATCGAAAACGCCTTGGGCATGCGTTCAGACAGGGTCCAGGTGCCGCCGCCAACCAGCGGCAGTGACAAGGCAGGGGCCTGCTTGTCGGGGGTCAGTTTCATGGCGGCGTGGTCCTTTCGGGGTTTCAACTTTGGCTTGCTGTTTATTTATAGGTCGATAAATTACATGGGCAACAGTGCCGCGCGGATACTTTGGGGGATGATATGAAGGCTCCGGACTTTCGATACGAATGCCCCGGCGATGTGGATGCCGCGCTGGCGCTTCTGGCGGGCGGTGACGCCGCCGCCCTGGCTGGGGGGCAAAGCCTGATGCCGATGATGAACTTCCGGCTGGCCCGGCCCGAGGTTCTGGTGGATCTGAACCGGATCGACGGGCTGGCAGGGATTGCCGAGGATGACGCGCTATGCGGATCTGGCCCGCTCTGACCTGATCTCCGCCCACGCCCCGCTGATGGCCCGCGCCCTGCCGCATATCGCCCATGCGGCGATCCGCAATCGCGGCACCATCGGCGGCTCGGTCGCGCTGGCCGATCCTGCGGCGGAAATGTCTGCCCTGCTGATTGCCCTGAACGCGCGGATTGCCCTGCGTTCGGCCGAAGCGGCACGAGAGGTCGCGGCGGATGACTTCTTCCTCGGCCTGTATGAAACGGCGCGGGCAGAGGATGAACTGGTGACCGAGGTCATTATTCCGAAAGCCCAGGCGGGTACGCGGCACGGGTTTTACGAACTCGCGCGGCGGCATGGGGATTACGCGATGGCGGGGGTGGCGCTGTCAGTTGGGGCGCAGGCACGCGTCGCCTTCTTCGCGATCAGCGATCATGCGCTGCGCGCGCCGGATGCCGAGGCGGCGTTGGCAAAGGGCGACATCGACGCGGCGGTGGCGGGGCTGGAGGGCCTCGATTTCCACGCCGACCCGAATGCGGATGCCGCAACCAAGCGACACCTGGCGGGTGTCGTCCTGCGCCGGGCGTGGGAGGGCGCGGCATGAGCGAAGCGCACGACATAACCGTCACAATCAACGGTGAGGCGATCCGCGCCCGCGTCCCGGCACGCCTGAACCTGGTCGATTTTATCCGCACCGAGGCGGGCCTGACCGGCAGCCATGTGGGCTGCGAACACGGCGTCTGCGGGGCTTGCACCATCGAAGTTGACGGCGCGATGGTGCGCGGTTGCCTGATGCTGGCGGTGCAAGCCGATGGAGCGCAGGTCACAACGGTCGAAGGCTTCGCCGACACCGACTTTGGCCCGGCGCTTCAGGAAGCGTTTCAGAACAATCACGCCCTGCAATGCGGTTACTGCACGCCGGGGATGCTGGCCAGCGCGTTGGAATATCTGCGCGGCAGCGGCGGCCCGGACCGGGACGCGATCCGGGACCATATCTCGGGCAATTACTGCCGCTGCACCGGGTATCAGTCCATCGTCAACGCAATTGCAGACGTTGCGGAGGGCACGAAATGAGTGGTCCCCGGACGATCTTTGACACGCCAAACCGCTATATCGGCCAGCCGGAAGTGCGCAAGGACGCCAAGCGGTTGCTGCACGGGCGTGGGCAATATGTCGATGACCTCACCCTGCCCCGCATGGTCCACGCCGCCTTTGTGCGCAGCCCCTATGCGCATGCGAAAATCCTGTCGATTGACACGGGTGAAGCGCGCATCATGCCCGGCGTCGTGGCGATCTATACCGGGGCTGATCTGGCCGAGTCTGTGGAACCCTATGTCGGGGTCCTCAGCCATATGGTCGGGCTCCGCTCGGCCCCGCAGCATCCGCTGGCGGTGGGTACGGCACGTTGGCAGGGTGAACCGGTCGTCATGGTCGTGGCGCAGTCCCGCGCCGAGGCTGAGGACGCAGTAGAGCTGGTCGAGGTTGATTTCGACCCCCTGACGCCCGTGGTCGATGTTGAGGCGGCGCTGCATCCCGACACGCCGTTGATCCACGACCAGTTCGACAGCAATCTGGCGTGGGAACGCACGGTTGAGGCAGGCGATATCGACGCCGCGTTTGCCGCCGATGGTGTCACGGTCATCGAAAAGCGTTTCACCTTCGGTCGCCATACGGGTGTGACGCTGGAACCCCGCGCGGCGGTGGCCGAATTTGATCCCTCCAGCGACAGGCTGACGTTTCACTATTCGGGCCAGGCGCCCCATATGATGCAATTCATCTTCGCCAAGCACCTGGGGCTGAGTGAGGATAATGTGCGCGTGATCTCCCGCGATGTGGGCGGGTCCTTCGGGATCAAGATCCACACCTACGGGGATGAGGTCGCAACGGCCACGGCGGCAAAACTGTTGGGCCGCCCGGTGAAATTCATCGCCGACCGGATGGAAAGTTTCTCCACCGACATCCACGCCCGTGATCACATCATTGACGCAAAGATTGGCGTGGACCCGGAAGGAAAAATCGTCGGGATCGGCTTCGAGGACCTGACTGGGATCGGCCCGTTTTCGATGTATCCGCGCACCTCGGCGATTGAGGCGAACCAGATCCTGAACCTGACAGGCGCGCCCTATGCGATTGAAAACTATCGCGCAACTTCGCGCGTGGTGTTCCAGAACAAGAACATGATGTGCCAATACCGCGCGGTCGGGCACCCGGTGGCGATGGCAATGGCAGATGGCTTGATCGAGGCTGCGGCGGCCAGCATCGGCATGGACCCGGTCGATATCCGACGCAAGAACCTGCTGGCCGATGATTGCTATCCGACCGTCACTGCGACGGGGATGAAGCTGGACGATCTGTCCCATCACGCCTGCCTGACCAAACTGGTCGAGGCGATGGATTACGACGCCTTGCGCGCCGATCAGGCAGCGGCGCGCGAACGCGGTGTGCATCGCGGGATCGGGCTGATCTCGATGGTGGAAGTCACCAACCCCTCGTCAATGTTTTATGGCATTGGCGGCGCACCGATTGCCAGCCAAGACGGTGCGACCGTGCGGCTGGACGCGGGCGGGGGCTTGCATGTCAGCAGCTCGATCACTGAACAGGGTCAGGGCACCAACGCGATCCTGGCGCAGATTGCGGCGGGTGTATTCGGCGTTGATCTGGACCGGGTGCGGGTGACGACGGGTGACACGGAAACGACGCCCTATGGCGGCGGAACATGGGCCTCGCGCGGGGCCGGGATCGGCGGCGAGGCGATGCTGCAGGCCGCCCATGCGCTGAAAGGTCAGGTGCTGGATGTGGCGGCGGTGATCCTGCAAGGCAAGGCCGATGATCTGGACATCGTCGCGGGCAAGGTCGTCGATACAGGCACGGGGGCAGAGCGCATCGACCTTAGCGATCTGGCACGCACCGTCTATTATCGCGGCAACGAACTGCCCGCTGATCTGGAACCGGAACTGGTGGCCACGCGGCACTACCGCGTCACCGATTTCCCCTTCGTCTTCACCAACGGCGCCATGGCGGCTTATGTGGAGGTTGATACGGAAACCGGCTTTACCAAGGTTCTGAACTTCTGGGCGGTTGAGGATTGCGGGCGCGTCATCAACCCCGCACTGGTTGATGAACAGATCCGTGGCGGCGTCGTACAAGGCATCGGCGGCGCGCTTTATGAAGAGGTGATCTATGACGAAGATGGCCAGCAGCTGAATACCTCGATGGCCGACTATCTGGTGCCGATGGCAGCCGAGATGCCCGATATCGTCGTGGAACATGTCGAGACGCCGACCAAAACCTCGGCTTTGGGGGCCAAGGGCGCGGGCGAGGCTGGTACCGGCGGCGCGCCCGGCGCACTGATGAACGCGATCAACGACGCGCTGCGCCCCCTGGGGGCCGAAGTGACGCAGATGCCGATGACGCCGCAACGGGTCCTCAGGGCGTTGGGTGTGGTCTGAGCGTTCGCCGCGCGCCTGACCGCGCCCATTCTCATCGCGCATTGAGGCAGATCAAAGCGCGCAGAGACACTTCCCTTGCAGACTGCCGGGCACAGCAACGCGAGGTGCCCAATGGATTCGAAAACCGATACGATCCCGCCCGAAGCCGATCAGGCGGCGCGGGTGCAGCAGATCAGCGGGTTTGAGCAGGGCGAATACCCTTACGCAAAACGGTTGGGGCGCGCCACATACGAAGCGGAAAAGGCCGCACTTCAGGCGGAACTGCTGAAGGTGCAAATCTGGGCGCAGGAGACCGGGCAGAAATTCGTGCTGTTGTTTGAAGGGCGCGATGCGGCAGGCAAGGGCGGCACGATCAAACGCTTTACCGAGCATCTGAACCCCCGCACCGCCCGTGTTGTCGCCTTGAACAAACCGACGGAAACGGAACGTGGCGAATGGTTCTTTCAGCGCTACATCAGGCACCTGCCGACGCGGGGCGAGATGGTGTTCTATGACCGCTCTTGGTACATCGCGCGGGCGTTGAACGGGTCATGGGGTTTTGTGAGCCCAATGAATACCTGGAATTCATGCGCCAGACGCCCGAGATCGAGCGGATGCTGACCCGTTCCGGGATCCGGCTTCTGAAGTATTGGTTTTCGGTGACGCAGGGCGAACAGCAGTTGCGATTCAAATCCCGTGAAACGGATCCGCTGAAACGGTGGAAGCTGTCCCCGATTGACCGGGCCAGCCTGGACAAATGGGCTGATTATACCGAGGCGAAAGAGGCGATGTTTTTCTACACCGACACCGCTGACGCACCCTGGACGGTTGTGAAATCAAACGACAAGAAACGGGCGCGGCTGAACTGTATGCGGCATTTTTTGTCGATGGTTGATTACCCCGACAAGGACACCAGTGTCGCAACGCCGCCGGACCCGAAAATCGTTCGGCAGGCCAGTCAGGTGGTTCGACAGGCCGAGCATATTCTGGCCTCGTCACTGCATCCCGACACCCGCGTCACTAAATCCTGAGTATTGCGAAACGCGCAGACCCGGCGCAGATATCACCGGGACTTCAGCGCAAGCGCCCCATTTCGCCCCGGTACCAATCCCCAATTTCGGCCCCCGTCATCCAGGCCACATTTTCGTGGCCTTTTACATAGTCGAGCAGTTCTTCCAGATAGCGGATGCGATGCGGCACGCCGGTGATGTAGGGATGGACCGAGATTGCCATGATCCGGGCGTTGTCTGCGCCCTCGGCATAGAGGCGGTCGAACTGGTCGCGGCCCCGGTTCAGGAATTCCGGTGCCGGGTGGCCTTGCAGGGCATGCACAGCGATGTCGTTGTTTTCGACCGTGTAGGGCAGCGTGGTGACCGGGCCGCTCGGCGTTTCAATCGTCTCGGGCAGGTCATCGATCACCCAGTCGGCGACATTCTTTACGCCGTTGGCGGCCAGCAGGTCCAGCGTCTCGTCGGTTTCGGTCAGGCCGGGGCTTTCCCAGCTGACGGGGCGGGTGCCGCAGAATGCCTCGATCGTGTCCTGGGCGCGGGCAATCTCAGCCGCCTGATTGTCAAGCTTGTGCATCGGGCCCTGGATGTGGCCGTGGCCCATGAACTCCCACCCCGCAGCGGCAACGCGGGGGTATTCGGTGCAGACCGAACCGTTGATGGCGAAGGTCACGGGGATATCGCGGCTGGTCAGGGCGGCGTGCTGACGCCAGAAACCGCTGCGCATGCCGTATTCGTGCCAGCTCCAATTCGGGACGTCGGGCAGCAGCGGCTGGCCCATCGGCGGCGGCAGAACGGTGCGCGGCATCGCGCGCGTCATCGACCAGTGTTCGACGTTGACGATCACCCAGACGGCAATGCGCGCGCCGCCCGGCAGGGTCAACCGGGGCCGATCCGGTGCGGCTTGATAAGGGATGCGTTCAGATAGCAGCATGGAACGAAAGGGGCGCCCGAAAGCGCCCCGATCCAATCATTCGATGACGTAGTCGACGGGCATGTCATAGCCGACATCCGCCACCGCGGCGAGGTACGCCTTCATCACGTCAGACCCCGGCATCCCGCGACCATCAGCATCCTTAGCCTGCTGGTTCGAGAAGCTGGCGAGGCTTTGTGCCCATCCGGCACGCGCCTCTTCCGGGAGCGTCTTGATATTGGCGCCAACCTCTTCCAGGCCCTTCAGACCACTTTCCTGACGCGCATTCAGAGAGGCACCCGCCTGATCTTCATAGGCGCGACCAACCTCCATCAGGATGGTCTGCACGTCTTCGGGCAGACGGTCAAAGCTGCGCTGGTTCATGGTCAGGGCGTTCACGCCCATCGCACCGAAACCGATCAGCGTATAGTTCGGCGAGGGTTCATAGAACTTGAAGCCGAGGTAGGCGGACGGGAACATCAGCCAACCGTTGTAAACGCCGGTTTGCAGTGACAGATAGCCATCAGGCAGCGTCGACTGCACCGGCACCGCGCCCGCGAATTCCAGCCAGGGCAGGTTCGGTCCCGCGCCACCAACCTTGACGCCCTTCAGGTCCTCAACCGTGTCCCAGGGATCGGTGGTGCCAAGGTGATAGTTGTCCCAGCCATGCAGGCCCAGCAGAACCTGACCATATTCGCTGGTGAACTGTTCGGTTAGCCATGGCACCGCGTCATAGGTCGCGCGCACGGCGTCCATCGCCTGATCGCTGTCCTGCGGACCGAAGGGCGCGTAATAGGGGAAGTTGTGCAGGAACAGCTTGGCCGGTTCAAAACAGATGCAATAGCTGCCGATATCAAGGATGCCGTTCTGCACCGACTCGAGCGTTTCAGCCACGCCCGCGATCGCCCCACCATAGCCTTCGACGAACTCAATCTCATGCTCGGTCTCTTCGGCGACCCGGCGTTTGACTTCGGGAACGAAGAAATTCGCGGTGTCGGCGACATAGACTGCCGGGCCATTCGGGTGGCCAGAGCCGATGCGCAGCGTGAATGTCTCGGCCAATGCCGTGGTCGCGCCGAAACCGGCGATGGCGGTGGCCAAGGCCACTTTGCCTAGGGTTGTTGATTTCATTTTCATCCTCCCAGATGGTTGCGCGCCTTGCCCAATGGAGTAGCGCGTCGAAGATCGTTGCCGTTTATCGGGCGATAAACAGTCAATGCATCTCCCCACAGATTAAGGATTCGGTCAAGGGTCAGCGGCCCGGCGCGGTGCTTATTTATCGACTGCTAACTTTTGCGGCTTGACCGGTCGGGCGGACACGGTAGCGTGGCGCCAACGGGGAAGCCTGAGGCAAAGGGGGGACGAAGCGTGGGCGCATCTATCAAACTCGCACGTTCGATCCATCTGGTCAGCGCCTTCTGGACGCTGGGGCTGGCGATTGTGATTATGATCGACGTGCTAGGGCGCAGCCTGTTTTCGACACCACTGCCCGGCACGAAAGAGATTTTGCAGAACTCGGTCGTCTCGATCACCTTCCTGCAACTGCCGCTGGCGATCTATTCAGGCTCTCAACTTCGCACGTCGATCTTCGTCGATGCGATGCCGCCGTTTGGCAAAAAACTTCTGCGGACGTTCGCAGGCGTGCTGGGTGTGGGGCTGTTCATCGGGCTGGTCCTCAGCACCTGGCAGCCGTTCCTGGATGCCTACCGGATTGGCGAGTATGAGGGCGAAGGCGCGCTGCGGGTGCCCACCTGGCCGGTGCGGGGCGCGGTGCTGGTCACCTCGGTCTTCGGGACATTCGCTTACCTCGCGATGATCATCCTCGACTGGCAGGACAAACTGAACCCGGACCTGTCGGCACCGGGCAGTTTCCTTGACCAAGGGGCGGACTAAAGCGTTTCGACATTAACCTGAGACATATCCGGCGGCCTTAAAGTAGTTCCAGCATTCTACTGGGTCGTAGAGATCGCAGATTGCTCCGATTGCTTCGAAGACCTGGGTAAAGGACCTGACCCCGATCCGTCGCAAATGGGCTTTCAGTTTAGAGAAGGCCTGCTCGATGGGATTCAGGTCGGGCGAGTACGGTGGCAGGTAAAGGAACCAGCAGCCGTGATTGCGTAAAGCCTGCGTCGCCTCCTTATTCCGGTGGGTTGCCAGGTTGTCGAGAATGACGACAGTGCCGGGGTTGATCTCGGGGACCAGCACTTCGCGGATGTAGGCCGCGAAGGCGGGGCCATCTATCGCTCCCTTGATGACCCAAGGTGCGATCAGCGCGCCTTGGGTCAGGCCCGCGATCAAGGTTTGGGTTCCCCAGCTTCCGAAGGGCGCATCCATCGTCAGGCGCTTACCGCGCTTGGCTCTGCCGCGTAGGCGCGTGAGGTTTGTCTTCACTGCGGTTTCGTCAATAAAGACAACGCGCTCAGGAAAGGTCGCAATGGCTGGCGAGCGGTATCTGAACCAGTCGGCCCGTTGCTGCCTTACCTTGGCGCGGCGGCGCTCGGTTGCGACCAGCGACTTTTTTTGTACGTGAAGCCGAGCCGGGACAGAAGGTTGGCGATGGAGGAGTGATGCACCCGCACACCCTCTGCATCGGCCAGCGCATTACGCAACTCAAAGAGCGTGATGTCAGGGTCTTGTGCGATCAACTCCTCAAAGAATTCCCGATGCGGAGCCAGCTTTCCCTTGCCGCGCGGCGGTCCCTGCCGGGCAGGTTCCGCATGACCCTTCATCCTCACCTGACGCGCCCACCGCGCGCCTGTGGCAGGCGACAGCTTCAACCGCAACGCCGCCGCGCGCCCGCTCAACCCTTCTTCAATGTATCTCTGAAACCGTATCCGAAGCGCAGATGGCAAAGGTGCTGACATGATCCATCCTCCCAAACAGGATGAATCACAGATCAGGTCTCAAGGGAATCCCTCGCGATTCAGGTTCAAGCCGAAACGCTTTAGGGCCATGGGCGGGGATATCGCACTCTATATGCTGGGTCTGCTGATCGTGTTCATCCTGATGGGTGTGCACATCGGCGTGGCACTGGCGATCTGTTCGGCGCTTGGCGTCTGGCTGATGGTCGGGTTCCTGGATACCGCGCTGTCGATCCTTGGAAACACGGCTTACGAGGCGGTCAGGAAGGATGTCTTTGCAGTCATTCCGCTGTTCGTGCTGATGGGCGATTTCATCGGTCGAAGCGGGGCTGCGGGGGACCTGTATCGAATTTGCGACCGTACTCTGAAGCGGCTTCCGGGGCGGCTGGCGATTGCGACCATTGCGGGCAACACGGTGTTTGCCGCCGTGACGGGCGTTAGCATCGCCAGCGCGGCGGCGTTCTCGCGTATTGCCTATCCTGAAATGAAGAAGGTTGGCTGATTGTGTTGAAAAACTCCGAAATCAGAGCGTCGCGGATTTCTTGCGAAAACCTATGAAGCGAAATAGTCGGAAAGCTTTGACCACGAGACAGCGCATGGCTGCGCGTGAGCGCATGTAGGCGATTTGGGCCGACCCCCGCGCCAAAAATTTAGGATCGGGCTGCATGGAAAGAAAAATCATCGTTCAGGCCCTAAAACGGAGTTTTTCAACACAATCGGCTATAAGCAGACGTTTGCGCTGGGGGCCGTCGCCGGTTCGGCCTGTCTGGGGATGCTGATCCCGCCGTCGATCCTGCTGATCGTCTGGGCGGTCCTGACCGAGATGAGCATCGGCGCGCTGTTCATCGCCGGATTGCTGCCGGGCATCCTGCTGGCGCTGTTGTTCGCCGGTTATGTCATTGTCGCGGCCGCCCGAAATCCGGACATTGCACCGCCGTTTGAGGAGGCACTGGTCCCCCTGACGAAGGAGGAAATGCGCTCGGAGCTGATCGGCGGGCTTGGCATTCTGGGCCTTGTTCTGCTGGTAATCGGCGGCATCTGGACCGGCGCCTTCACCCCGACCGAGGCGGCCGGGTTCGGGGCCATCGGCGCGCTGATCATCGGTGTCATCAAGGGCATGCGGTGGCGCGACATTGTCGAGGCGATCTTTCAGGCAGGACGCACCACCGCGCCGATCATGTTCCTTCTGATCACGGCACAGATGTATTCCAAACTGCTCGCCTTCGGCGGCGCTGTGAATTACATCCAAGGGCTGTTTCTGGGGCTGGGCGCGGACCCTTGGGTGATCATCGCGATGATGATCGTGGTCTGGATCATCCTGGGCATGCTGATCGACTCTGTCTCGATTATCCTTCTGACAGTGCCGATATTCGCGCCCATTGCCATGGCGCTGGGGTTCGATCCGCTGGCCTTTGCGATCTTCGGAATTCTGGTGATCGAGGCGGGGCTGCTGACACCGCCGTTCGGGTTGCTGGTCTATACGGTGAAAGGGTCGGTCCCTGACCCGAGTGTCACGCTGGGGCAGATTTTCGCGGGATCAACGCCGTACTTCCTGCTGATCCTGCTGGCGGCCCTGATCGTCCTGCTGGTTCCATGGCTGTCAAACTGGCTGCCGGCGCTGATGCTGTAGGGGTCAGCACACTAGACCTTAGACGGACGCCTCGATCAGGCTTTGCGAATAGGGATGGCTGGCGTTTTTCTGGCGCAGGTCGGCGACTTCCATGATCTCGACAAACTCGCCGTCTTTCATCACCGCCAGCCGCCCGCACATGTGGCCGACAACCGACAGGTCGTGGCTGACCATCAGATAGGTCAGGCCCCGATCAGCGCGCAGATCGACCAGCAGGTTCAGGATTTCCGCCTGCACGGATACATCCAGCGCCGACGTTGGTTCGTCCAGTAACAGAAGGCGCGGTTCCGGTGCCAGAGCACGGGCGATGGCGACGCGCTGACGCTGCCCGCCAGACAGTTGGTGCGGATAGCGGAAGCGGAACTTCTGCCCCAGCCCGACGTCGTCCAACAACCTCACAACGCGGCTGTCGATGTCGTCAAAACCGTGCAGATACAACGTTTCGGCCAGAAGCTGATCCACCGAATGGCGGGGGTGAAGCGAGGCATAGGGGTCCTGAAACACCATCTGCACGGTCTTGTAGAAGGCGCGCGGGCGCTTCTTTCCAATGGTCTGACCGTCGACGGTGATTGACCCGTTCCAATCCGGGGCCAGCCCGGTAATGGCCCTCAGGATGGTCGATTTGCCCGAACCGCTTTCGCCGACCAGACCAAAGCTTTCGCCCTGATCGACCGCGAAGGTCGCGCCTTTTACGGCGTCGACCCGGTCGCGTCCGTTGCCGAACCAGACGTTGAGGTTATCAACCTGCAGCATCAGCCCGCTTGCCCGCTGATGCTGGCAACCTCGGCCCAGGCGGGATCGCGTTTCAGCACTTCCAGCCGGTCTTTTGGCTGGTCCAGCCGGGGCAGTGAATTCAGCAACCCGCGCGTATAGGGGTGTTTCGCTTCGTGCAGCTTGTCGGCGTCGCAGACCTCGACAATCCGGCCCGCGTACATGATCAGCACCCGGTCACAGAAATCAGCCACCAGGTTGAGGTCATGGCTGATGAACAGCAGCCCCATGCCGCGTTCCTTGACCAGCCCGTCCATGATATCAAGCACCTGACGCTGGACCGAGACATCCAATGCCGAGGTTGGTTCGTCCGCTATCAGAATCTCCGGGTTCGGGATCAGCATCATCGCGATCATGATCCTCTGACCCATGCCGCCCGACATCTCGTGCGGATAAGCGCGCATCACGCGTTCGGGGTTGCGGATCGACACCGCCTCCAGCGTTTCGATGGCCTTGGCGCGGGCTTGTGCCTTGCTGCCTTTGGCGTGCAGGCGATAGGCCTCGATCAGTTGCGCGCCGATTGTCATCACCGGATTCAGGCTGAATTTGGGATCTTGCATCACCATGGTGATCCGCTGGCCGCGCACCGCGCGCATCTGAACCTCGGATTTCTCCATCAGGTTCACGCCGTCCAGCGCGATCCGGTCGGCGGTAACCTGCCCCGGCGGGCGGATCAGGCGCAGAATCGCGCGGCCCGTCAGCGACTTGCCCGAGCCGCTTTCGCCTACGATCCCAAGGCGTTCGCGGCCAAGGGTAAAGGACACTCCGCGCACCGCCTCGAACACGCCGTGGCGGGATGGGAAGCGCACCCAGAGGTTTTCGACGTCCAGCAGATTGCTCATTCGCCGCCCTTCGGGTCCAGCGCGTCGCGCAGGCCATCGCCCAGCAGGTTGAACGCGAGTGAGACAGTGAAGATCGCCAGCCCCGGCACGGTCGCCACCCACCAGTGATCGAGGATGAACCGCCGCCCTTCGCTGATCATCGCACCCCATTCGGGGCTGGGTGGCTGCGCGCCAAGGCCAAGGAAGCCAAGCCCGGCGGCGGCCAGAATGATCCCGGCCATGTCGAGCGTCACCCGCACGATCAGGGACGAGATACACAGCGGCCAGATGTGCTTGGTGATAATCCTCACCGGCCCAGCGCCCTGCAGGCGGATCGCATAGATGTAATCGGACGAACGTATCGTCAGCGTCTCGGCCCGTGCCATCCGCGCATAAGGCGGCCAGGCGGTCAGTGAAATGGCCAGCACCGCGTTTTCGATCCCGGCACCCAGGGCGGCCACGAAAGCCAGCGCCAGCACCAGTCGGGGGAAGGCCAGGAAAATGTCGGTAATCCGCATCAGCACCGTGTCGGTCCAGCCGCCGACATAGCCCGAGATGGTCCCGACCAGCAGCCCGGCGATCGGGGCTATCAGGGCCACCAATGCAACGATATAAAGCGTAATCCGCGAGCCGTGGATCAACCGGCTGAGGATATCCCGGCCAAGGCTGTCCGTCCCGAACACATGCCCGTCCGAACCCAGCGGCGCCAGCCTGTTGCCCAGGTCCTGCACATAGGGATCATGGGGCGCCAGCAATGGCGCAAGCAGCGCGACCAGCAGCAGCGCCACCAGAATCGCCAGCCCGACCATCGCCATCGTGTTGACCCGAAACGCCAGCCAGCCGCGATAGATCGCCGCCAGTTTCGCGTGGCGGCGCGAGGTTGGAACCTCGCTCAGCAGCCAGGCGCGCAGGCCCTTGCCGGTGACGGACCCTCCATCCTGCGCAGCGTTGCGCACCAGTTGCGGGTCGCTGTTTTGCAGGGCGTTATTTGGCACGGGGGTCAAACACCTTATAGAGCAGGTCCGAGAAGATGTTCAGCAGGATGAACACCAGCCCGACGACGACCGTGCCGCCCATCACGGCACTCATATCCGCAGACAGCAGTGCCGTTGTGATGTAGCTGCCAATGCCCGGCCAGCTAAAGATAATCTCGGTCAGAACCGACCCTTCCAGCAGGTTGGCATAGCTCAGCGCGATGACGGTGATCAGTTGCACCCGGATGTTCTTGAACGCGTGTCGCCAGATCACCGCCCATTCCGACATGCCTTTGACGCGGGCCGTGGTGACGTATTCGGCGCTCAGCTGTTCCAGCATGAACGACCGTGTCATCCGGCTGATATAGGCCAGAGAGTAATAGCCCAGCAGCGACGCGGGCAGGATGATGTGGCTGAGGGCGTCTTTGAACACCGCCCAGTTCCGGTCGAGGATTGAATCCACCAGGATCATGCCGGTCACCGAGGGCACGATATCAACATAGAAAATACCAACCCGGCCCGGCCCACCGACCCAGCCGAGGATGCCATAGAAGACCAGCAGACCCATCAGACCCAGCCAGAAGATCGGCATCGAATATCCGACAAGGGCGACGACACGGGCGATCTGGTCGATCCAGCTGCCTTTGCGCACGGCTGCGACGACGCCCAGCGGAACGCCAAGGACGATGCCCATGGTCACGCCAAGGGTTGCAAGTTCCAGCGTCGCAGGAAACACGCGGCGAATATCATCGGCGACGGGCCGGGCGGTCAGCAAGGATTTTCCGAAATCGCCATGCAGCACGTCCCAGACGTAATAGGCGAATTGCACGATGATCGGTTTGTCGAGGCCCAGTTGTTCATATGCGGCGTCATAGGTCGACTTGGTCGCCTGTTCGCCGACGATGGCCAGTACCGGGTCGATGGGCATGACGCGCCCGATGATGAAGGTGATGAACATCAGCCCCAGCATCGTCACGGCAATCGACCCCAGTGTCAGGATTGTCGCCCTGAGCCACAGTTCAAGGGGCGCCTTCTGGCGCCCCCCGTTGGTGTTTTCGGCGATCGCCATCTACTTGGTGATCTGCCAGTAGGATGCCGACGTGATGGCCTGACCCGTCGAGAAGTTGGTCACGTTGTCACGCAGAGCCGATTGTTCGATCTGCTGGAACAACACCGCGAAGGGTGAGATCTGGCGGAATTCGGCCTGGATGTCCTGATACATCTGGGCGCGCACGTCGCGATCATTCTCGACCACGGCGGCTGCGACCTTTTCGGTCAGCCCGCCGGTATCCCAGGCGTTGCGCCAGGCCAGAAGGCCTGTGGCACCCGCTTCGTCCGAGTTATCGGGATTGAACGCAAACGTACCGGCATTGGTGTGCGGATCAGGATAATCCGGACCCCATGCGCCCATGTACATGTCCAGTTCACGCGCACGGTACCGGCCCAGAATGGCCTTGGCGGTGCCGACCGTGATGTTCAGCGTGATGCCCACCTCGGCAAAGGTGTTCTGCAGCGACTGGGCAATCTCGATACGTTCCTGCGCTTCACGCACTCCGACCTCAATCTCGAACGGTTCGATCCCGGCAAGCAGTTCCTTGGCCTTGTCGATATCCAGGCTGAACGGCGCTTCGCTGGACGAGCCAAGATAGGTGCGCGGCAGGAAGTTCTGGTGGATCGTGTACTGACCGTTGAGGAAGCTGTTCTGCATCCCTTCATAATCGACCAGATATTTGATCGCCTCGCGCACTTCAGGCTTGGACAGCTGCGGATGCTTCTGGTTCAGCGAGATATACATCAAGCGGCCTTTAAGCTCTTCCGAGATCTCGACACCATCTGCTTCGCGTGCACCGGCCACATCTTCCGGGTTCAGGTTGCGGGCAACGTCGATGTCGTTGCGTTCCAGCAGCAGACGCTGGGTTGCGCTTTCCTGCACGTGGCGCACGATCACGCGTTCCATCGCCGGAGCACCCAGATAGAAATCAGGGTTCGACGACAGGGTGACGCTTTCATTCGGCTTCCAGCTGTCGACCGAATAGGCGCCCGAACCGGCGGAGTTCGTCGCCAGCCAGGCGTTGCCCATGTCGCCGTCAGCTTCGTTGTCCATGACGGTTTTCATATCGACGATGGAGCCGATGGTGGCCGTCAGGCAGTTCAGCACGAAAGAGGTCGCATAGCGCTTGTCGGTCGTGATGGTCAGCGTGTTGCCGTCGGCCACGATGGTCTCATCCACGTTTTCCGGCGTGAAACCGAACTGGGTCAGGATGAACGACGGCGTCTTGTTCAGGATCACCGCCCGGCGCAATGAGAATTCGGCGTCGGCGGCAGTCACCGGGTTGCCCGAATGGAACATCACGCCTTCACGCATCGTGAAGGTGATCGACTTGCCGTCTTCGCTGACCGTCCAGCTTTCGGCCAGGTCCGGCTGATAGCCCGCATCGAGGTTCAGCGGGTCGAAGTTTACCAGCTTGCCATAAACGTTGCGGATCACGTCAGAGCCTGCAAATTCAAAGCTTTGCGCCGGGTCCAGCGTTGTGATGTCATCAATCCGATTGGCGATGACCAACATGTTCGGCGGCGTTTCGGCAAAGGCGGCGAATGACGTCACCCCCACGGCCAGCCCGATTGCGGCCCCGCTGAGTAATCTGGTGATTGCGTTCATTTTCTTGTCCTCTCAAGTTGCAGTTTCTTTTGGTTCGTTGCTCGATCCGCGCGGCTGCCCCGGCTATTCACCCCAGGTTTTTTCCAGCACACGCAGCCAGTTTCCGTGACAGAGCTTGGTCATCAGCGCATCGTCATAGCCATGCGCCGCCATTGCCCCCCTCAAATTCGGCAGATCGGCGCAGGTCGTCACCTCCTGCGGCACGATCGCGCCGTCATAATCCGACCCCATCCCGACCCGGTCTTCACCCAGATGGGTGATCAGGTGGTCCAGGTGCCGCAGCATCTGGTCCAGCGGAACTTCGGGCACCATGCGCCCGTCGTCGCGCAGGAACGCCACCGCGAAATTCAGCCCCACCATCCCGTCACTGTTCCGGATCGCCGCAAGCTGATCGTCGGTCAGATTTCGGCTGTGCGGGCAGATCGCGTTCACGTTGGAATGTGTGGCGACCAGCGGCGCGTCGGAATGGCGCGCAACATCCCAGAAGCCTGTCGCGTTAAGGTGCTACAAGTCAATCATTATGCCCAACTGATTGCAGCGTTTGATCAGCCGCACCCCTGCCTCAGTCAGCCCTGCGCCGATGTCGCCGGTAGCAGGATAACGGAAGGGTACGCCTTCACCAAAGATTGTCGGACGCGACCAGACCGGCCCGATAGAGCGCAGCCCTGCCTGATAAAGCGTGTCGAGCGTGTGCAGGTCCGGGTCAATCGCCTCGGCCCCTTCGATGTGGAAGATCGCGGCGATGATGCCATCGGCCAGCGCGGATCGGATGTCAGCGGCGCTGCGGCAGACGCGCAGGGCGCCGCGGCGTTCCAGCTCGAACAAAACCGCGGATTGCGCCATGACGACCGACTGCGCCGCGGACCAGTCTATGGCGGGCGGCAGTGGCAGGTCGTAAGATGGTTTGATCATCTCCTCAAATTTCACTTCAAGGTCGACGGGTGACGGCACGTAGACCGCGAAGAACCCGCCGCCGAACCCGCCCGCATGCGCCTTGGGCACATCAATCGCGCCGTCCATGCCGTTCAGGAAGTGATCAACTGCCGACATGCCGCCAGCCCGATATAGCTTGAGCAGCGCATCGTTGTGTCCGTCAAAAACGGCTGGCGTGGTCGCTTGGCTCACATGTCCCCCGATTTGTGGCTGGCCGCAGCGTATAGATTAGTTTGTCATAGGCGATGGCAAACTCTATGAGTTTTTATCATCAACTGATGATCATTCCGCAGGGAAACCCGATGGCCGCTAAAACCTGGCACTCTCTGCCCGAATATCAGGCGCTGCGCGCGTTGATGGAGGCGGGCACAACGGCGCAGGCGGGTGTGCGGATGGGGCTGTCGCAATCCGCGATCAGCCGATCCATCGCCAGCCTTGAGGCGCGGACAGGTCTGATCCTGTTTGACCGTGTCGGTGGACGGTTGACCCCGACGGGTGAGGCGGTGCGCCTGAACCGCCGGCTGGATCCCCTGTTTGCCGCGCTGGATCAAATCGATGGCCCCACGACCCCCACGCAAGAGCGTCTGCGCGTTGTCGCGCCGCCCACCTATGCGCACCGTTTCATGGTGTCCCATATCGCCACATTTCTGGAAACCAACCCGTCCTATTTCGTGGCACTTGAGGTTGCGCCCTCGGACGAGGTGATCCGGGGCATTCTGGAAAGAAGGTTTGACCTTGGAATAACCGGCGTGGAACTGTCGCGCGACGGGCTGAAGCTGACCCCGTTCCGCCTGTCGTCACCAGTCTGCGCCATGCCCGTCGATCACCCCCTAAGCGCGCAAGACGTCATCCACCCCGCGGACCTGCATGACCAACCACTGATCGCCCTGTCGCATCGCCATGCAAGGCGGGCGCAGCTTGAACAGGAGCTGACCGCCGCCGCCAGCAAGCCCCGGATCGTGGCCGAGGTTTCAACCTCGGTCGCGGCGGTTGATCTGGCGCATGCGGGATTGGGCGTTACCGTGGTCAATCCGTTTCCGATTGTGCAATTCCGCTCGGGCGATGTTGCGTTCCGGCCCTTTGCCTCGGGCATGGAATACCGCAGCTATTTCGTCACGCCCGACAACGCACCCCTGCACCGCCTGGCGCGCGCTTTTATCCGCCATCTGCGGCTGCACACCGCCAATGACCCGTTTTCGCGCAAGGCCTGACGCCCATAACGTTAACGAAAACCGCTTTAACCCGTCAGAGGTATTGTATCGCTGCGAACCGCGCGCGTGCTGCGTTTGTGGCCCAGCATCAGCATCGCCGGTGTTACGATCAGCGTCAGGATCGTGGCGATGACCAGCCCCCCGGCGATAGCACTGGACAGCTCGGTCCACCACTGGGTCGAGGGCGCGCCATAGACAATCTCGCGGCTGAAGAAGTTGATGTTGAGGCCGATCACCATCGGCATCAGGCCCAGCGCCGTGGTCACCGAGGTCAGGATCACCGGGCGCAGACGTTGGGCGCCGGTCCGCAAGGCCGCCTCCATCGGGGAACGGCCCGATTTCAGCAGGTCGTTGAAGGTGTCGATCAACACGATGTTGTTGTTCACCACGATCCCGGCCAGCGCGATCACACCTATACCGCCCATGACAACGCCAAAGGGGCGCCCGGTGACCAGCAGGCCCAGCAGGACCCCGGCGATCGAGAACACGATGGCACTCATCACGATGAAAGCCTGATAGAAGTTGTTGAATTGGGTCAGCAGGATCACGAACATCAGGAAGATCGCCGAAATAAACGCCCCCATCAGGAAGATCATGCTTTCCTGCTGATCTTCAGCCTCGCCCGCGAATGACCAGCCGACGCCGGGCGGAAACTCGGCAGCCTCCATCGCGGCGGTCAGGGCGATGACCTGATCGTTGACCAGCAGGCCGGGGGCGACGTTGGCTTCGATTGTCACCACACGCTTCTGATCAACCCTGCGCACAGTGCCGGTGCGCGGCGCGGGTTCGAACGTCACGAAATTCGAGATCGGGACCAGCCCGGCCGAAGTTGGCACCCGCAGGCCCTCAAGCTCTTCCAGGGTGCGATCCTGACTGGGGAAGCGGACGCGGATATCCAGCTCTCCATCAGAATCGTCGGGGCGGTAGTCGGCAACGTTGATGCCTTGCGTCAGAAGCTGGATCGCCTGCCCCAGCAGCGCAACATTGGCCCCGAAACGCGCCGCTTCCGAGCGGTTGACCCGCACCGCCCATTCCACCCCCGGCAGCGGGCGCGTATCGGTCACATCTGTAAAACCGCCGATCTTGGCCATCATTGTGCGGACCCCCTCGACAGCTATGGCTTGCTGTTCGGGTGACTTGGCGGTGATCTTCAGGTTCACCGGCTTGCCCGCACTTGGCCCGCCACTTTCGGTCTGAACCTGTACGTCAATCCCGGCGATGTCGGCCACATCGGCGCGAATATCTTCGCCAATCTCGGCGGCGGTGCGCCGCGTATCCCAATCGGTCAATTCCAGTTGCAGGGTGCCGATGGTTTCCTCATCCCCCTGTCCGGCGTTCAGCATGGAACGGGCATAGACGCTGGCAATCTCATCATACTCCAGCACGCGGTTTTCGACCGCACGCACCAGTGCGTCGCGTTCGAAGATCGAGAAGTTGTCCCGCGCGCGGACCTGGACTTGCATGAAATCCGGCTCGACCGAAGGAAAGAACGTCAGCCCGCGCCCGAATTGGCCGTAAGCGCCGAACGCGCCCAGCAGCAGCGCGATGGCCAGCAGAACGGTCGCGCCGGGGCGCTGGATGGCCCAGCTGAGCAGGCGCACATAGCCGCCGGTGAACCCCTTCATCTGGCGCGGATCGCCCAGTTCGGCAGCGCTGAGGGCGGCCTTTGCCCGCGCCGTCTGCGGCTGGCGCTTGCCGATCAGCCCGCCGACGACAGGAATGAAGATCAGCGCCATGAAGAGCGAGGCGAACAGGGTCAGGATAACGGTGATTGGCAGGAATTTCATGAATTCCCCCACCATGCCTTCCCAGAAAAGCAGCGGGAAAAACACGCTGAGCGTCGTGAGCGTAGAGGCGATGATCGGCCAGGACATCCGCTTGGCCGCGAAACTATAGGCGGTGCGCGCGTCTGCCCCTTCCTGCAATTTCCGGTCGGCCAGTTCGGTGGTGACGATGGCACCGTCAACCAGCATCCCAACCACAAGGATCAGTGAAAACAGAACCACGATATTCATCGTGTAGCCCATCATCGACAGCGCCGTGACCCCGGCCAGGAACGCACCCGGAATTGCCAGCCCGACCAAAATGGCCGAACGCAGGCCCAGCGCGAAGACGATCACGATCATGACCAGAATGACGGCGGCGATCACGTTCGCTTCAAGATCGCTCAGCAGGTCTTTGATCTGTTTGCTCTGGTCCTGAAGATATGTGACGGTGACGGAGTCTGGCCAGTCCGTCGAAAGCGTGTCGACCAGCGCGCGCACGTCCGCCACCGTTTCGATGATATTGGCGCCGGAACGCTTGGTGATCTCCAGCGCCAGTGCCGGTTGGCCGTTGATGCGGGCAAAGCCGGATGGGTCGTCAAAAGCGCGCCGGATGGTTGCGACATCGGCGAATGTGACGACCGTGTTGCCGCGCACCTTCACCGGCATGGCCATGACATCTTCCAGGTTTTCGATCAGCCCCGGCACCTTCAGCACCATGCGCCCGGCCCCGGTTTCGATGGCGCCAGCGGCGATCAGCTGGTTATTGCGGGTGATCTGGCCGATCAGTTCGTCGAAGGAGATGTTGTAGGTTTCGAACAATGTCGGATCGACCAACACTTCGAGGAATTCGAAACGCTGCCCGCCGATGTCAACCTCCAGCACGCCCTCAAGACCTTCGATGCCGTCCTGCAGATCTTCGGCCAGCGTTTTCAACGTCCGCTCGGGCACAGGGCCGGAAAGGATGGCGGTGATAATCGGGAACAGGGCGGTATTGATCTCGGTAATATGAATGTCGCGGGCATCTGCAGGCAGTTCGCCACCCGCCCGGTCTGCAGCCTCGCGCACTTTGGTCAGGGCCTGTTCACTGTCAAATCCGGGATCGAATTCCAGCTGGATGTTGGCGACCCCTTCGGCGGCATTGCTGGTCATGCTGGACAGACCGTTGATCGAGGCTAACTCGGTCTCCATCGGTTCCAGCAGCAACCGTTCGGCATCTTCGGGCGAAATGCCGTCCAGTCCCGTGGACACGTAGAACAGCGGCAGGGGAATGTCGGGGTTCGCCTCTTTCGGGATCGAAATGTAGGAAAACGCGCCAACGCTGAGGATGATGACCAGTCCCAGCACCATAACGCGGGACCGCGAAAAGGCGAGGTTGATCAGCGTGTTCATTGGGTCACCTCGGCGGTGGCGGTCTGTGGTGCGACGGTTTCCCCATCGTTGACATAGCCCTGGCCCACGGTGATGACGCGCGCTTCATCGGTAAGCCCGGTGACCCAGATTCCATCGGTTTGGGCGCGCACAATCTCGACAGGGGTGAACGCAACCTTGTCGTCTTCAACAACGGTCTTGATGCCCAAAGTGCCGTCTGTACCTAGCGACAGGATCGCGGGTGAAAGAAAATGCGCCGAAACATCGCCGGTCGGGATGCGCTCTTGCGCGCTGATGCCGGCGGGGACTTTGCCATTTGCATTATCAACCGCAACCTCGGCCAAAAACGTCCGCGTCGCGGCATCGGCATTGGTGCCCACGAAGGTCACAAGGCCGGGCAGGACGTCACCGGTGATGAATTCGACCTGCGCCATCTGGCCAACCTCAATCCGGGCCAGCGATTGCTGCGGCACCTGGATCGCCACGGTCAGGGGGGTGTTGTCGACGATCCGGGCGACCTCGGTTCCGGGCTGAACGAACTCTCCTTCGTTGATCGTCAGTGTTTCAAGGCGGCCATCAAATGGGACCGTCAGAACCGCGTTATCCAGCGCCTCGGTCGCGGCGGCGAGTTGCGCCTGGGCGGCGGCAAATGACGCGCGTGCGGTGGCAACACGATCCACCGTCGCGGTGCCGCGTTCCAGCAGGGTCTGGGCATTGTCGAATTCACGTTTGGTGCGATCAACCTCGGCTGTGGCACGCTCAAGATCCGCCTGGCGCTGCACCGGGTCAAAGCGCGCGATCACGTCGCCTTCTTCGACATCCGCGCCCTTTTCGACCAAAACTTCAGATATCTGCCCCGAGATTTCGGCGCGCACGGCAGTGTCGCGATCCGGCAGGGCCTGCCCCTCGGCCAGAAAAAACTGGGTGACCGGCTGCGCAACCGAGCGCGCCACGGCCACAGTCACGGGTTGCAGGACCGCGCGTTCTGCAGGCGCATCCGCAGGTTCCGAGGGCAGGACAAAGCCGCTTCCCATCCAGGCGACAAGGACCAGGACAATGGCCGCGGCGATCCAGGTCGAACGCGCCGCACCTTTGTCAGAGCTGAAATCCAGCGTTTCAGGCCGCCGTTCGTTGGTTGTGTCTTTCATGACATCATTTCCGTTCCAAAAAATGCGCGCTCAGGCGTCGCCGCCATCATCAAGTGTGGTCAGTGCGCCCAGCAGGCAAGTCTCCATCGCGCCATAAAAATCGGCGTAGGCGTTCAACCGCGTCCGCACATCAACGTCGGACGCGGGCAATCTGGCGATCGTTGCGTTTATGTCATCGCGGGCGTGGGACAGGCTGCGCTTGGCGCGGTCCAGCATCGTTGCATAGGGATTATCGGCCAGTTGGAAGTAATCCTGACGCTCTCCGGGGCGTGCGGTGCGCTTGACCAGGCCGCGTTCTTCCAGAAGCCGCACGCTGGAGCTGATGCTGCCCCGGCTGACCTGCAGGGTTTCGGCAAGGTCGCTGAATGCGATGGCCGCGCCATCAAAGACCAGAAGGCCAAAAACCCGCCCCGCGATGCGTGGCAGCCCTTCGGTCTGGGCAATCAGGCCGATTTTTTCGATGAACTCGGCGCGAATGGCGTCAAGGGTGTCGTGCTGCATGCGATCCTCAGAGTCGGTTGAGGCGCAGGTGGTACAGGATTGGTTTTCGTGATGTCAAGTTTGTTCAGTCAAAACTAAACGAATTATGTGACTAACCTCGCGTAACTCTGGCGGCAGCGGTCAGGTCTTTTGTTATTACCCGTTTGAAACGCGCCAATCGCGTGGATTCTTTCGTGCAGGCGGTGCACGATTTCGCGCGGAGATGCGCGGCGGCTGGTATCAGGCAGGGGCAACCATGTCGTCACTTCTCTCGAGAATACCTTCATCGGAAACCGGGGTAATCCATTGCTTCGCGGACCTCGAAATGGCCCCGACGCGTTTGGCGGCAGGTTTGTGGTAGCCTGCTGGCATGCGACGATTGCGTTATTTGTAAACCGGGTGGGTATCTGCGTTAAAGGACTGCAAATTATGCCAAAAATGACCTGACCGCAGCATCGGAGCAGGCGGCTCTGGCCCCGAACGGTGACCAAATTCACCCGTATCGCGTTAACATCCTTGCGACTCGCTCAAAGTGTGGTCTATGGTATACCATAGACCGAATGCCTGAATGGCCGGTTTGCTTGGATTGTGTTGAAAAACTCCGAAATCAGAGCGTCGCGGATTTCTTGCGAAAACCTATGAAGCGAAATAGTCGGAAAGCTTTGACCACGAGACAGCGCATGGCTGCGCGTGAGCGCATGTAGGCGATTTGGGCCGACCCCCGCGCCAAAAATTTAGGATCGGGCTGCATGGAAAGAAAAATCATCGTTCAGGCCCTAAAACGGAGTTTTTCAACACAATCCTTGGGGGATGGATGTCGGACAGGGTAACCCTGAAATCAGTCGACGTGAATTTCACGCTGAAGGACCACATTTACGAGGTTCTGCGCAGCGCCATTCTTGACATGAACATCTATTCCGACACCGCGGACCTGCGGCTGGACGAACGCAAGATGGCCGAGCAGCTTGGCATTTCGCGCACGCCGCTGCGCGAGGCTTTGGCGCGGCTGGAACAGGATGGGCTGGTGGAAATTCAGCCCCGCAAGGGCGTGTTCGTGCGCCGCAAGACCCGTGAAGAAGTGATGGACATCATCATCGTCTGGGCGGCATTGGAAAGCATGGCCGCACGCCTGGCGACGACCGAGGCCACGGATGCCGAGCTTCGTTCGCTGCACGCGCTGGCCGACAAGCACAGCCAGATCGATCCGGCCAATGACATCGAAAGCTATTCCCGCGCCAACATCCGGTTTCATCAACGCATCCTGGAACTGTCCAAATGCGTGGCCCTGAAGGCAATGACGGACACGATCTTCATGCACATGCACGCCGTCCGCCGGCGGGCAATATCGGAAGCAGACCGCGCAGCGCGGTCAGTGACGGATCACATGGCCATTGTCGCGGCACTGGAAGCACGCGACGCAGCATTGGCCGAACAATTGGTGCGCGATCACTCGATGCGGCTGCGCCAGCATATCGAAGACACATGGATCGAATTGGAACACGCAACCGCCAGCAAAGCGGCGCGTTGAACAGGATAACCGAGGACTGAATGGCAAACGACCAATCAACTGAGACGACGCAGGATCTGACCGACGGATTCCACCTGCTGATCGACGCCCTGAAACTGAACGGGATCGAGAATATCTATCACGTGCCAGGCATTCCAGTGACCGATCTGGGCCGGATGATGCAGGCCGAGGGGATGCGCGTCGTCTCGTTCCGGCACGAAAGCAACGCGGGCAACGCCGCGGCGATTGCAGGCTATCTGACGAAGACGCCCGGTGTTTGCCTGACCGTTTCCGCCCCCGGTTTCCTGAACGGGTTGGTCAGCCTAAGCCATGCGACAACCAACTGCTGGCCGATGATCCTGATTTCGGGCTCGTCCGAGCGTGAGATCGTCGACCTGCAAAAAGGCGACTATGAAGAAATGGATCAGTTGGCCGTCGCCAAGCCGCTGTGCAAGGCCGCCTATCGCATTCTGCACGCCGAAGACATCGGCGTCGGCGTGGCCCGCGCGATCCGTGCTGCTGTTTCGGGCCGCCCCGGCGGAGTTTACCTCGACGTGCCCGCCAGTCTGCTGGGCCAGACGATGGAGGCTGCGAAAGGCGCGCAGAGCCTGATCGAAGTGATCGACCCCGCGCCGGCGCAGCTGCCCGGCCCTGCGGCGATTGATCGGGCATTGGATGTTCTGAAAGGCGCCAAGAAGCCGTTGATCATTCTGGGTAAAGGCGCGGCCTATGCGCAATGTGATGATCTGGTGAAGCAGTTCGTCGAAAAATCCGGCGCGCCCTATATCGCGATGTCGATGGCCAAGGGCTTGCTGCCGGACGATCACGATCAATACGCAGGCGCGGCGCGGTCGCTGGTGCTGAAGGAAAGCGATTGCGTGATGCTGATAGGCGCGCGCCTCAATTGGTTGCTGAGCCACGGCAAGGGCAAACAGTGGGGAGAGCCGTTCTCCAAGAAATTCATCCACATCGACATCGACCCGAAGGAAATGGACAGCAACCAGCCCATCGACGCGCCGCTGGTGGGCGATATCGAAAGCACGCTGGGCCTGATGGTCGACAAGATGGGCGGTTGGACGCAGCCCCCGGCAGACTGGACCGACGCGGTGAAGGCCAAGCGGGACACCAATGTCGAACGCATGGCCCCCAAGCTGATGAACAACAATGTGCCGATGGATTTCCACGGCGCGCTGGGGCGATTGAAGTCCATATTCAAGGACAACCCGGATGCGATCCTGGTTAACGAAGGCGCCAATACGCTGGATTTCGCCCGCTCGGTCATCGACATGGCCAAACCGCGCAAACGTCTGGATGTTGGCACCTGGGGCGTAATGGGCATCGGCATGGGCACGGCGGTGGCCGCCGCGGTTGAAACCGGCCAGCCCGTCGTCTGCATCGAAGGCGATTCCGCCTTTGGTTTCAGCGGCATGGAGGTTGAAACCATCTGCCGCTATAACCTGCCGATCTGCGTTGTGATCTTCAACAACTCGGGCATTTATCGCGGCACCGATACCGACCCGACGGGCCGTGACCCCGGTACGACGGTCTTCGTGCCGGAAGCCAAATACGACATGATGATGCAGGCCTTCGGTGGTGAGGGCGTGTTGGCCCGCAGCCCCGATGATCTGGAACGCGCGGTGCGCGACGCAATCAAATCCGGCAAACCAACGCTCGTGAACGCGATCATTGACCCGAACGCCGGGACCGAAAGCGGTCGTATCGGCAATCTGAACCCGCAATCCGTCGTCTCGAAAAAGTAAGGTCTACGTTATGAAAGCTCTCGAAGGCGTCAAAATCCTTGATTTCACCCACGTCCAGTCCGGGCCGACCTGCACGCAGCTGCTGGCCTGGTTCGGGGCAGATGTTCTGAAGGTCGAACGCCCCGGTGTCGGCGATGCGACCCGCAAGCAGCTGGTTGATGTGCCGGGTGCCGACAGCCTTTATTTCACGATGCTGAACCACAACAAACGCTCGATTGAGCTGAACTCGAAAAACGAGGTTGGCAAGGAAGTGCTGACCCGGCTGATCGAGGAATGCGACGTGATGGTCGAAAACTTCGCCCCCGGTGCGCTGGACCGGATGGGGTTTTCGTGGGAGCGGATACAAGAGATCAACCCAAAGATGATCCTGGCGTCGATCAAAGGGTTCGGGCCGGGCAAGTATCAGGACTGCAAGGTTTATGAGAACGTCGCGCAATGTGCGGGCGGGTCAGCCTCGACCACCGGGTTTCTGGATGGGCCGCCGCTGGTTACGGGCGCGCAGATTGGCGACAGTGGCACCGGGCTGCACCTGTGCCTGGGCATCGTTACCGCGTTGTTCCAGCGTGAAAAAACCGGACGGGGTCAGAAGGTGACGGCGGCGATGCAGGACGGCGTGCTGAACCTGACCCGTGTGAAACTGCGCGATCAGCAGCGGCTGGAAAAAGGCCCGCTGGAAGAATACAGCCAGTTCGGTGAGGGTATCCCCTTTGGTGAGGCGACGCCGCGTGCGGGCAATGATTCCGGCGGGGGCCAGCCGGGGCGCATCCTAAAGTGCAAGGGGTGGGAGGATGATCCCAACGCCTATACCTATTTCATCACTCAGGCAGCGGTTTGGGGAAAGGTCTGTGACGTCATTGGCGAACCGGATTGGAAAACCAAGGAAGGCTATGCCAAGCCGAAAGATCGCCTTGATAAACTGAACGCAATTTTCGCGCGGATCGAAGAATGGACCAAGACCAAGACCAAGTTCGAGGTGATGGACATCTGCAACCCGCTGGACATCCCGGTCGGGCCGATCCTGTCGATGAAGGAAATCTCGGAAGATGAGGGGCTGTATGCCACCGGCACGCTGGTGCGTGTGCCGCACCCGGAACGCGGCGAATACATCAGTGTCGGCTGCCCGATCAAACTGAGTGACTCGAGCGTCGAGGTTGAGCGCTCGCCCCTGTTGGGTGAGCACACGACAGAAATCCTGTCACAGGTGCTGGGTTATGAAGGCGAAGCTTTGGCGCGGGTGATCGACAGCGGCGCCGTCGGCGAAGTCAAAGAGGCGGCGGAATAGATCATGCGCATAATCGTCATGGGCCAGCAGGCCTTCGGAAAAGACGCCCTTGCCAAGATCATCGAGGCCGGTGTGGATGAGGTTGTCGCGGTTTATTGCGAACCGGATCGCGATGGCAAGCCGGTCGATCCGATCAAGGAATTCGCGCTGGAGCAGGGCCTGCCCGTGCAACAGCCTGCAAACTTTGATGATGCCGAGACTCTGGCTATGCTTGCCGGGTTCGACGCTGACCTGATGGTCATGGCCTTCGTCAATGTCTTCGTCCCCGAAGCGGCACGTGACACGCCGAAAATGGGCTCGATCTGTTTCCATCCGTCACTGTTGCCGTTGCATCGCGGGCCAAGCGCGGTGAACTGGCCGATCATCATGGGCGCAACGAAGTCCGGCTACAGCTGGTTCTATCCTTCGGACGGCCTCGACGAAGGGGACAGCCTGCTGCAATGGGAATGCCCGATTGATCCCGATGACACGGTCATCAACCTCTATTTCAAGAAAATCTATCCTTCGGCGATCGAATCTGTGCTGACAGTCTGCGACCTGTTCCGCGCTGGAAATCCGCCCCATATCGTCCCGGACGAGGCGCAGGCGACGTTCGAGCGTCGCTGCACCAAGAAACATGCGCGCATCGACTGGAACAAGCCGGTCGGGCAGGTCTATGACCTGATCCGGGGCACAAACCCGGCACCGGGCGCGTGGACCACGCTGAACGGCGCCGAAGTTGGCATCTTCGATAGCGCCCGCATCCCCGGCGACGGTATTTCCGGGCGGGTCGTGGACATCTCGGATGACGGCGTGACCGTGCAATGCATCGGCGGCCGCATCCTTCTGAAACGTGTTCGCCCGGCGGGCGAAGGCAAAATCCCTGCATCTGAATGGGCGTCTGCGGCGGGTATCGCCGTCAAAGACGACCTCGGCACCTGAACCTCAAGGAATTCTGACCTATGTCCGACATTGAAATCGCCCGCGCTGCCTCGAAACGCCCGATTCAGGAGATTGGGTCGAAGCTTGGGATTCCAGAGGCTGATTTGCTTCCCTTTGGGCATGACAAGGCGAAGGTAAGCGATGCGTTCATCAAGTCGCTTGGGGATCGTGAGGACGGCGAGCTTATTCTGGTGACGGCGGTGAACCCGACGCTAGCGGGCGAGGGCAAGACCACGACGACGGTGGGGCTGGGTGATGGGCTGAACGCGATCGGCAAGAACGCCGCGATCTGTATTCGCGAAGCCTCCTTGGGTCCGTGTTTCGGCATGAAGGGCGGGGCGGCCGGGGGTGGTTACGCCCAGGTGGTGCCGATGGAGGAGATGAACCTCCACTTCACCGGCGACTTCCACGCCATCACATCGGCCCACAACCTGCTGGCGGCGATGCTGGACAACCACATCTACTGGGGCAACGCGCTGGAGATCGACATCCGCCGGGTGGCCTTCCGCCGGGTGATGGACATGAACGACCGGGCGCTCAGGCAGATCGTCTGCAATCTGGGCGGGGTCGCCAACGGCTTCCCGCGAGAGGCCGGGTTCGACATCACGGTCGCCAGTGAGGTCATGGCGATCCTGTGCCTGGCGCGCGATCTGGACGATCTGGAAAAGCGCCTTGGCGATATCATCGTCGCCTACCGGCGCGACCGTTCCCCCGTTTACGCCCGTGACATTAAGGCCGACGGCGCGATGACGGTGCTGCTGGCCCAGGCGATGCAGCCGAACCTGGTGCAGACGCTGGAAAACAACCCGGCCTTCGTGCACGGCGGTCCGTTTGCGAATATCGCGCACGGCTGTAACTCGGTCGTGGCGACCCGCACGGCGCTGAAGCTGGCCGATTACGTGGTGACCGAAGCCGGGTTTGGCGCCGATCTGGGGGCCGAGAAATTCCTCAACATCAAATGCCGCAAGGCCGGGCTGGCGCCATCGGCGGTGGTGCTGGTGGCGACGGTGCGGGCGATGAAGATGAACGGCGGCGTGGCGCGGGCCGATCTGGGCGACGAGGACGTCGCGGCGGTGACCAAGGGCTGCGACAACCTTGGCCGCCACATCGAAAACCTCAAGAAGTTCGGCGTGCCGGTGGTGGTGGCGATCAACCACTTCGTCACCGATACCGATGCCGAGGTGCAGGCGATCCGCGATCATACCGCCAAGCTGGGCAGTGAGGCGGTGCTGTGCCAGCACTGGGCCAAAGGCTCTGAAGGAACGAAGGATCTGGCCACCCGCGTGGTGCAGGTCATCGACGAGGGCAAAGCCAATTTCGCGCCGATCTATCCCGACGAGATGCCGCTGTTTGAAAAGATCGAGACCATCGCGAAAGAGATCTACCGCGCCGATGAGGTTGTGGCCGATGCGAAGATCCGCGACCAGCTGAAGCAGTGGGAGGATCAGGGCTATGGCCACCTGCCGGTCTGCATGGCGAAAACCCAATACAGCTTTACCACCGATCCGAACCGGCGCGGCGCGCCCGACGGGCATTCCCTGCCGGTCCGCGAAGTGCGCCTGAGCGCCGGGGCCGGCTTCATCGTCGTCATCTGCGGAGAGATCATGACAATGCCCGGCCTGCCCCGCGTCCCATCCGCCGAAGCAATCCGCATCAACGATGACGGACAAATCGATGGGCTGTTTTAGAAATTGAAAAGAAAGATTGCAAAACAACCATAAGGAGTTAGGCAAGAGTAGCGAGCACGAAGAGCGTCGTCGCAGGTCTGTGGAAAAATGGGCGCGGCGACATGAAACTGAACCAAGAGAGTAAATCCATGCTTACCAGACGTACACTTATGGCAGCCGCTGGGGCCGCCGCGATCACCTTTGGCGCTGCGCCGACGGTGCAGGCTGCAAGCCACGCATTCGAGCCGACAAAGCCAATTGACTTTGTTATCATGGCCGGTGCCGGTGGTGGTGCTGACCAGATCGCGCGTTTCATTCAGTCGGTCGCCGAAAAGATGGACCTGACGACACGTCCGTTGGTGCCGAACAACAAGGGCGGAGGCTCGGGCGCGGAAGCACTGATCGCGCTGAACACGGCTTCTGATCCGGATCACACGATCCTGGTGACGCTGAACTCGTTCTTTGCCACTCCGCTGCGCCAGGAAGGCCTGGGCATCGACATCCAGACCTTTACGCCGGTCGCAATGATGGGCGTGGATCCCTTTGTACTTTGGGTCCACAAGGACAGCGGCATCACCACGTTCGAGCAGTGGCTGGACGTCGTGAAAGAAGCCGATGGCGATTACATCATGGGTGGCACCGGGTCTGGTCAGGAAGATTCGACCGTCATCGCCTGGATGGAGGGTACCTATGACATCTCCATCAACTACATCCCCTACGATGGTGGTGGTGCGGTTGCCAAAGACCTGGCTGGTCAGCAGATCAAAGCCTCGGTCAACAACCCGGCAGAGGCCAAAGGCTTCTACGAGTCCGGCGACGTTTTGCCGCTGATCGCCTTCTCGGACGAGCGTTTGGCAGCCTATCCGGATGTCCGCACCGTCAAGGAACTGGGCAACGACTTCAGCTACTACAACCAGCGTGCTGTTGTTGGCGCACCGGGCATGTCCGATGCGGCGGCTGCTTACTATCAGGATCTGTTCAAGACCATCTACGACACTGAAGAGTGGCAGGGCTATATGGCTTCCGAAAGCCTGTCGCCTCTGTGGCTGGATGCCGATGAACAGCGTGCTTACTGGGCCACCCAGGTTCAGAACCACAAAGACCTGTTCGCAGCAATGGGCGGCTAAGCCCGCAAGCTAACGAACGATACAAAAACGGAGGGGGCCAGAATGCGGCTGGGTGAAATCATAACAGCGGGTGTTCTGGCCCTCTTCTCGATCTTTCTGATGTACTACAGTGCCCAGTTGCCAATCGGTTATGAACAAGGCCGGGGGCCTGGCGGCGGCGCATGGCCCTTCTGGTTGTCGGCCATCATGCTGGTGACCACCGGCTTCATCGCCTGGAACTGGTACCGAAAAACCTCACCCCCATCACAGTCCGAAGAACCGGTGCTGGATGGGTACGGGTGGAAGATGTTCGCGCAAGTCGGCGGCGGCCTTCTGGGCTTTATCATCCTGATCGACATCATCTCGATGTATGGCGCAATGGCCGTGTTCCTGCTGTACTACGTTCGGTTTTTGGGCAAGCACTCTTGGACGTTAACCCTGATCCTGGCGATTGCCCTGCCGATCGCCTTCTTTTTCTTCTTCGAAGGCTTGATGCGGATCACCATGCCATCAGGGATGTCCTTCACCGGACCGTTCTACGACATTATGTACGAAATCATCTACTAAGCAGCGGCTGAGGGGCAAGTTATGGAAGTTCTGGGTCTTCTTGGCGATGGCATGTGGCAGGCGTTACAACCGCTGAACCTAATGCTCATCCTGATCGGTGTGACACTGGGCCTGTTCATTGGCGCGATGCCAGGGCTGGGTTCGGTCAACGGGGTCGCGATCCTGCTGCCGATCACCTTTCTGGTGCCACCGGGATCAGCGATCATCTTCCTTGCCGCAATCTATTACGGGGCGATGTATGGGGGCGCGATCAGTTCGATCACGCTGGGGATACCCGGGGCCTCGACCGCCGTCGCAACAACCTTTGACGGACGACCGCTGGCGTTGAGTGGACGCGCCAGCCTGGCGCTTGTCACAGCCGCATTGGCGTCATTCATCGGCGGATCGGTGGCCAACCTGTTGTTCACCGGCTTTGCGCCGCTGCTTGCTTCGGTCGCGCTCAGCTTTGGTCCGCCTGAGATCTTTGCCCTGATGTTGCTGGCCTTTGCCACCTTCGTGGGTCTGGGCGGTGATGACATCCCGAAGACCATATTCTCGATCTGTATCGGATTGGTCTTTGCAGCTGTCGGGTTCGACAAGATCACCGGCACGCCGCGGCTGGTGTTCTTCGACATCTCTGGCTTCCTGCACGGCATCAATTTCCTGGTGTTGGCCATCGGTGTCTATGGCATCGGAGAGATGCTGTGGACGCTGGATTCGACGCGCGGCAAAATTACCAAATCCGATGCGAAGATGTCCGTCAAAGGCATCGTGAGCGATTCCAAGGAAGGCATGAGACGCGGCTGGAAGGGCACCGCAATCGGGTCGTTCCTGGGCTTCTTCGTGGGCATCCTGCCCGCCGCAGGCGCCACGCCCGGTTCACTGATGTCCTATGGCGTGGCCAAAATGGTCGCCCGTAAACCGGAAGAGTTCGGCAAGGGCCACCCGGGCGGTGTCGCCGCGCCTGAGGCTGCAAACAACTCGGCTTCGACCGGGTCGATGCTGCCGATGTTGACGCTGGGCATCCCTGGCTCCCCCACCACGGCGATCCTGTTGGGTGGCATGGTGATCTGGGGTCTGACCCCGGGTCCGCGCCTGTTTGTTGACCAATCCGAGTTTGTCTGGGGTCTGATCGGGTCCTTCTATGTGTCGAACTTCTTTGCGCTGGTGATCAACCTTGCGTTCATCCCGCTGTTCATCTGGATGTTGCGGATGCCGTTCACGGTGCTGGCCCCGTTAATCTTCGTTCTGTCGGTGGTGGGCGGCTATGCCGCGACGCGCGACATGCATGATGTCTGGCTGATGCTTGGCTTTGGCATCGGTGCGTTCTTTTTGCGGAAATTCGACTATCCTCTGGCACCGGCTGTTCTGGCTATCGTCCTTGGCCCGATTGCCGAACAGACCTTGCGGCAATCGCTGCTGATGTCCAAAGGCGATCCGATGATCTTTGTTGACCTTGTCAACCGGCCCATCGCCACACCCATCACGATCATCGCGATCATCCTGATCCTGTTGCCGCTGTTCAAATACATTCGCGACCGGCGGCGCGGGACGGCGCAGACGCCATCGGGGTAACAACCGGGAGGGCCGGATGAGCAGCGAACAACCGGCCTATCATGCATGGAACCCCGGCCTGACTTCGGACATACCGGGGCGGCTGAAGCCGCTGATAACCCTGTTCAGGCCGGAGAATGCGCGCGTTGGGTATGACGAAGCGCGCGAAGCTGCCGAGTTCTGCGGGCTGAAGCCGGTGCAAATGTATGCGCTGCGCCCCGAGCGTCTGATTGCGCATGAGTTGCTGATCAGGGTCACCGCCGATCTGTCCGTGCAGGACGGCCCAACCTATGAAGTTCTGGGCCGCAACTTGCGCCAGATGACGGCACGGATTCATGACGGATACGTGGCCCCCCGTTTGGCAGAATTAACAGATCTGTTCGAGCAAACGCAGGCCGAAGGCGCAAAGATCATCGACGCGGCGCTAAAGCGCGATCTGTTTGCGCCACCACCACAGCCTGCGCGCGCCGGATTGCTGGCGCGCCTGATCGGGCGTTCAGACACTGTTGCCGAAACGCCGGATCCCGCACCGGCGGCACTGGCGCGGTGGCAGGCTGAGGCGGCCAATTCGCCGGATCGCGCCCGGCGTGCCGCCCTGCGCGCGCTGGCGACCATCTTGCAAGCGTTGCTGGCCCATCGCGGGCGATTGATGGCCGACGCCGACATCATTGCCAGGCTGGCGCTGAACATGTTCACCAACAGCCATGGTAGTTGGGTTCTGGGTCAGGCCGTCACGCCAATCATGGCCGACGCCGCCAAGGCCGAGGGGTACCGCTTTCTTCCATCCCAGGACAAACCCGTCATCCTGAACGTCAAGGGGGCGTCCGCCTCGGGCAAAAGCACGATCCGTCCGCAGCAGCGCGAACTGGCCGAAACGCTGAACCTGCCATGGGAAGATTTCGCCTTGGTCAGCCCGGATTACTGGCGCAAATACTTGCTGGATTACGACAGTCTTGGCGATGATGCGAAATATGGGGCGATGCTGACCGGACACGAGCTTGAGATCATTGATCGCAAACTGGATGATTACGTCCAGCAGAAGGCCGAAGCTGCCAACATCCCACACCTGCTGATTGATCGCTTCCGTTTTGACAGTTTCGCCGCCGGGGCGGATGGGCAACCTTCGAACCGCTTGCTGACCCGATTTGGGCATACCGTGTTTCTGTTCTTCATGATCACCCCGCCCGAGGAAACCGTTCAACGTGCCTGGAAACGCGGGCAAGAGACGGGGCGCTTCAAGGCGGTCGATGATCTGCTGCACCACAACATCGAAGCCTATTCCGGCATGCCGCATCTGTTCTTTTCCTGGCTGGCATCGCGCGACAAGAACGTTCATTTCGAGTTTCTGGACAACGACGTTCCCTTGGAAAGCCGCCCGCGAACGCTGGCCTATGGCTGGAATGATGAGATGGTGGTGCTGCGCCCGGAGGGGCTTAACCTGATCGACAGGTTTCGATGCGTGAATGTCGCAGCAACCTCACCCGAAGAGGTGTACGACGCCCCTGCCCCAACAGGCCCCGATTTTCTGTCGCAGTGCCTGGAACGCATTCCGGTGGTGAATTTTGCCGACCCGGACCGGGGCGTGGTTTTTGCCCGTTTCGAAGAAGGTGACTGGACGCTTGCGGCAGATCCGGGTGGCGCCGAAAACGCCTGGCTGACGTCGAAGGGCTTTGCCGCAAACGAGGCGGACAGCGCGATACCACTGGACGCGGCAGGAAACGAACGCAAAGCGCACCGGCTGGGCCGATAGGATCAGACGGCCGCAGCCGCCAGACACAGATGTGTCAGTTTTGCCATCGCCAGATCCCGCCCCAGCATCGCCAAACCACAATCCGGGGCGGCAATCAGGCGGTCACGGTCGATATGTTCAAGCGCAGCGCCAAGGCGTTGCGCAATCTGTTCGGCCGGTTCCACCTGGCTTTGGGCGATGGCAACGGCCCCGAAGATGACCGTTGTGTTCGGAAATCTTTCAAGCAGGGTCAGATCATTGTGCCGGTGCGCGTCTTCAATCGACACCTGGTCGACGCTTGAACGATCAAGCGGCCCGGCCAATCGAAAATAACTCTGCGGGTCGGCCTTGTGATATGTGTGGTCGTCCAGGTGGCCGGGATAGCCACAGCACATGTGCATGACCCGTGTAACGGTGTCTGGCAGACCGTCGAAACAACGCTCCAGGCATTCAACCCCGAAGTTGAGCGCCCGTTGCGTGTTGCGGGCAAACAAGGGCTCATCAATCTGGATATGGGTGCAGCCGGCATCGGCAAGGGCGCGAACCTCGAAATTCAGCGCGTCGGCCAGATCGAAGGCAAGCGCGCGTTCATCGCCATAAAAGTCATCCGCACAGGTATCTATGATCGTCGTTGGTCCCGGCACGGTAATCTTGACGGGCCGGTCGCTGGCCGCCTGGGCCTGCCGATAATCCCGGTCCAGAAAATGACTGCCGTCCGGTTCAATCTTGCCCCGGATTGTCGGCAACTCGGCCTCATAAGCGCCATCCCGCAGGACGCGGCTGGTCAGGTCATGGAAATCGAAGCCCGTCAGATGGCGGCAATGGTAGTGAATGTAGTTTTCGCGCCGCTGCTCTCCGTCGGTCGGTATGTCGACACCGCATTCGATCTGATCGCCAACAGCCGCATGTGTCGCCTTCTGATACAGGGCGTCGTCGTTCGCGTCTTCCTGCGCTGCAGATCTGGTCGCCCGGCGCGTCACCTCGCCCGATGTTGAGGTCAAGCCAAGCTGAACCTGGAACCAGTCTTTGATCGGGACATAGTCAGGTTTCGGATAGGCACCGATGCAGGTGGTTTTTATGGGCACACGAGTTCCTTTTTCGGTCACTTTAGAACCAGCAAGGCACGCTGCGCAATCTATCTTCAATCCATATGTGTACGATCTCGTCCCCCCAACGCAACCTGCAGGCTTGGCGGTGTTTGACCCCATTCTGCAGGAATGCCGTTGCTGTGAAATTTACTTCATATTTAGATTAACCAAATACAATCAATCTATGGGAACTGCGGACAAACACACAATTTATGCCTGAATTTGTTTTGCTGCTTCCTTGCTTTGGCCGAGGTTCGATTGTTTTTTTGAATCGTAGGGCCGTGGCCGGGTTGCGCCATCGACCGATTGGCCGTGAAAACGGCATCAGGCGCGCGCGCTCTGCAGTCTTTCCATTTCCGGGAAATTCGAACCGTGGATTAGTAGATTCTCATCCGCAGTCATTTGAATTCGCGCGATCACCTTCACGCCCAACTCACATTCATGTGGTCAGTGGCGATGCCTGATGACGTACACATGCGCGAAGATAGTCCTCGGCTCGGCCAATGGATCGCCCACAACGCTCAACACCAAACACAGCTTCTTGGGTTGCGAAACCTATGCACCACCAAAAGCAGTAGGCGAATATCATAGAGGGCACCCACCAGCCCCCAAAAAAAAGAGGCTGCATTTCAATCACAGTAAGTCTGAATGATCGAATTGACGCTCAATTACGAACAGAGCGTTTCCGTCGAAATATGGCAATTTGTAGACATTTGGGCAAAACTGTGACAAGTTATTTTACCGTAATATCAAATGGATACGATCCAGAATAGTTAGTGGTAGAGTAAATGCACGTTAGAGTTGTGGCAAAAATGTGGCGGATCGTTGATAACTCCTTGAGTCATTGGACTTGCAGCAATCCAAGCCTGTCGGCCCCGCGCCGGCCATTCCAAAAGAGAATCGGCAAGGCATCTGAACGTAAACATTCGGTTATGGGTCCGTCAGCGGGCATTTGGAACAATCCACAACCGGCAATTTGTGATCAATCGGAGAAGATCAGAGAGTTTTCTGCGTATTGTTCACATCCTGCGCGACAGTTCTTCGACCGAATTGGGCCGGCAACACGACAATGGGTCGCGAATGCGGCCACACTCCTTTGGCGATTAGATGAAATGCTGCTGACACCGCAACTCATTCGGTCGGAAATCCCAGTCACAAGTTTATCGGAAACCACTCCATATCGGGACAACTGTTTCTTGAAGTATGAGGCATCACGATGAAAGTTCAGTCCCACAGCAACACGCAGCAGCGTATATTCCAGAACCCGAGACCTGCCATGAAAACTGTCCTGATCGCGGGCGGCGCTGGCTTCCTGGGCTCTTGGTTGTGCGATTCTCTTATCGCAAGCGGTTGCCGCGTCATCTGCCTCGACAATCTTCAGACAGGCGCGCATGAGAACATTGCTCATTTGCGGTCAAACCCGAATTTCCGGTTTCTTAGGCATGATGTGATTGATGAGATTGTGATCTCTGAAAACATCGACGAAATCTATAACCTTGCCTGCGCGGCCTCACCGCCAAGATATCAGGCTGATCCAATCCACACGTTCAAAACGAATATCTGGGGTTCGATGAACCTGCTGGAACTGGCTCGTCTGCATGATGCGAAGATTCTGCAAGCCTCGACATCAGAAGTCTATGGTGATCCGGAGGTCTCAGTTCAGTCTGAATCATATTTCGGCAACGTTAATACATTCGGACCACGCTCCTGCTATGATGAAGGAAAGCGTGCCGCCGAGACGTTGTTTCATGATTTCCATCATCAACATGGTGTGAAGGCCAAGATCGTAAGGATCTTTAATACCTATGGTCCACGTATGGACATTAACGATGGGCGGGTCGTCTCAAACTTTATTGTTCAGGCGCTTCGGGGTGATGCAATAACCGTTTACGGTAATGGCGAACAAACGCGTTCATTCTGCTATTGTGATGATCTGATCGCTGGCCTCCTGGCTTTGATGGCCACTGACGATGACGTGACCGGGCCGGTGAATATCGGGAACCCAATCGAGATAACGATGTTGGAACTGGCGCAGCACGTCATTCAATTGACCGGATCAAGATCATCGCTGGTCTATCGCGAATTGCCGCAGGATGACCCCAAAAAACGTCGTCCGGATATCAGTCTTGCTGCGAAGGCATTGGGCTGGCAGCCAAAAGTCGGGTTGGCAGAGGGTCTCGAAAGCACCATCACCTATTTCCGAGGCAAGCTGGTCGAAGAGTTGCAGACACGTTGCGTTGAGGCGGCCGAATGAAACCCGTCATCGTTACCGGCGGTGCTGGCTTTATTGGCAGTCACACGTGCAAGCGGATTGCAGAGGCCGGATACCTGCCGGTTACGGTCGATAACCTGAGCACCGGTCATGCCGACCATGCGAAATGGGGGCCGCTGTGCCATGTCGATGTTCGAAATTCTGACGCGATGTGCGATGTCATTCAGGCGCATGGCGCCAAGACCGTCATACATTTCGCGGCATCTGCATATGTAGGCGAATCCGTAGTCGACCCGTTGAAATACTACGACAACAATGTCGGCGGAATGCTTGCAGTGATGGATGCCGCCCGCAAGTCTGGCGTTGAGAGTTTCATTTTTAGCAGCAGCTGCGCGACCTACGGGATTCCAAACCAGCTTCCTATTTCTGAGGAAGCCGAGCAGAATCCAATTAACCCGTATGGGCGGACCAAGTTGGTATGCGAACAAATGCTCCGCGACGTGTCCGCGGCACACGGTATTCGCCACGCTATCTTGCGCTATTTCAACGCCGCAGGGTGCGACCCAAGCGGTGATTTGAGCGAGCGTCATGACCCCGAAACTCATTTGATACCACTGGCACTCCGTGCCGCGTTCGGGCTTACCGCGCCGCTTGAGGTGTTTGGCACTGACTACGACACGCCCGACGGCACCTGCATTCGTGATTATATCCACGTTTCTGATCTTGCAGATGGACATCTGGCCGCTCTGAAGCATCTAGAAGACGCTGGAGACAGCATCTCGATCAACCTTGGTACTGGCAGTGGCTGTAGTATTCTGGAAGTTCTTTCCGCGATAGAACAGGCCACCGGCAGGAAGGTTCCCGTAAGATTCGGGGCCAGGCGCGAGGGCGACCCTGCAGCGCTTGTTGCGGACGTTTCGAAGGCAAACAGGATACTTGGGTTCAAAACTCGGTACTCCGACATCGATACAATCGTCAAACATGCTGCACCTACGTTCGGAATGGGACAAGCAGATGCCGACTGCGCTTAACGATTTCAGGGCGATCCGCTTCGCAAACCAGCGCAAAGGCCATCCCGGGCCTTACCTGGTCCCCCTATTCAGCAAGATGCAGCGTCTGAAATATGCGACTCTGGCTATCCTGTGGGTCCTGAGCATTTCGTATTTCTGGGCGTGGTGGCTCCAGCCTGAGCATGTAATATCAACTCCGCGTTTCGTGATACTCAGCCTTGCGCTGGGATGGGCGACGTTTCTGGAATGCTATTTTCTAACCGTTCTATTAAGGTCGCGCAGACCAGCAAACAGACTGGGCGAGCTGTTTGGGTCCCGCGTTGCCATGATCGTGACGAAGACGCCATCAGAACCGTTTGATATCGTGCGCGTCACTTTGGAAGCCATGCTGGCGCAAGATTACCCGCACGACACATGGCTGGCTGACGAGGATCCATCCCCTGAAACGATAGCCTGGTGTGCTGAACGAGGTGTGCAGATTTCGACCCGAAAGGACCGTCAGGATTATCACCGGTCTGAATGGCCGCGGCGCACACGCTGCAAGGAAGGCAACCTGGCGTTCTTTTATGACCACTATGGATACGAACAGTACGACTTCGTCATTCAAATGGATGCCGACCACGTCCCGCAGGAGTCTTATTTGCGCGAGATGCTCAAGCCATTCGCCGACAAGGAAGTCGGTTATGTCAGTGGACCCAGTATCTGTGCAAGCAATCGGGCCGATAGCTGGGCGGCAAGAACGCGGCTGTACCGGGAATCAATGTTCCACGGGGTCCTGCAGGCGGGGTATTCCAACGGGATGGCTCCGATGTGCATCGGTTCACACTATGCGGTACGCACAGCAGCGCTGCGGGAAGTCGGCGGACTGGGACCGGAATTGGCCGAAGATCACTCAACCTCAATGATCATGAATGCCGGTGGTTGGCGCGGCGTCCACTCGCTTGATGCGATCGCCATAGGCGCGGGACCGGCCAATATCACAGACATGATCACGCAGGAATTCCAGTGGTCGCGCAGTTTGGTCACATTGCTCTTGCGGTATACACCGACATATTTCAAGCGGCTGAGACCCGCGCTGAAGTTCCAGTTCATATTCTCACAGCTCTGGTATCCGATTTCGGCGCTTTTCATGTTGGTCATGTACGCCGCACCTATCTATGCTATCGTTTTCACAGCACCCTTTGCTGCGGTCACCTACCCAGCATTCATAGGCCACCTGCTGCCCGCAGGATTATTGTTTCTGATCATAGCATACGTGATCAAACGCGATGGCTTCTACCGACCGAACTCGGCTGCGTTCATGAGCTGGGAAAAAGCGCTGTTTCCATGTCTTCAGTGGCCCTGGGTGTTTTGGGGATGCGCGATGGCGATCTTTGACAGCATTTCCGGCAGGTTCGTCGATTTTCGCATCACACCCAAAGGAGATTCACAGAAAATTAACCTTTCCTGGCGTGTGATCTTGCCATATTTCGTACTCGCAATCGGAGCGTTGGTCCCGGTTTTTCTTGCGCCTAACCCACAGACAATCCCGGGCTTCTTCGTATTGTCCATCATGAACGCGGCTTTGTTCGGAACAATATTTCTGATAATCGTGTGGGACTACTTACGGACCACAATGTTAACGGATTCGATCAATCCAATCGTTGCTGGAAAACTGGCTATGGCCGCTGTTGTTTTGATTGCAATGATGTCATCAGCGATCTGGATGCGTGGACGTGACAGCATTTTCGCACTAGTGTCTAGCCCCCAAGTTCTGGGCCATTTCTGATTAGAGTTTCTGGCATTGGTGGTCGCATGTTCAGAGCCTGGTGCGGACGTGTGTGGTTGTACTGCTTAAGCCAATGATTGATGACGATCTGTGCCTGTTTCGTTGTTGTGAACCATTCAGCTGTCCTTCCCCCCTAAAACTGGGCCACTACATTGGTCTTGAGAGGGGAATATGTAATGGCACGGAAACGGCATTCGGACGAAGATGTATTGAAGCTGCTGCGTGAGATTGAGCTGAAGCTGACGGGAGGAAGTGACGTTGCATCGGCGTGTCGTAGCGTCGGCATCAGCGATGCGACATATTACAACTGGCGGAAACGGTTTGGTGGTATGGGACGGTCGCAGTTGTCGGAGATGCGCAGCCTGGAAAAGGAGAATGGGCGTCTCAAGAAGATCGTCGCTGAGCTTGAATTGGACAAGCTGATCCTCAAAGAAAGCCTGAACTACTTAAAGCCCAGGGCCTGACGACTGGGGAGCTCCGTCAGGCCGTTATTCATACGCGCCAAAAGCTCGCGACCTCGGAGCGGAGGACCTGCCGGGTCGTCGGTCTTGCGCGAAGCTCTCTGCAATATCGACCCGCGCCAAAAGACGATGATGCTCTACGGCTCGCTTTGATCCGCCTGGCCAAGCAATATGGGCGCTACGGCTATCGTAAAGTTTCGGAACTCCTGCGCATCGAGGGCTGGCGGGTCAATCATAAGAAGGTTGAGCGTCTCTGGCAGGAAGAAGGACTGCAACTCCCGCAGCGGCACAGGAAGCGCAGACGGCTTTATCACAAGGACAGCTCGATCATTCGCCTCAGGCCGACGCATCCGAACCACATCTGGAGCATCGACTTCGTTCACGACAAGCTCAGCAATGGCCGGAGCTACAAGATGCTGACCGTTCTGGATGAGTACACCCGGCAGGCCCTGGCCGTGGAAGTTCGCAGCAGGATGGGCGCCGAAGATGTTCTGGAGGCGCTATATCCGCTGCTCCTCTGCCATGGCACGCCGGAGTATATCCGCTCCGACAACGGCCCAGAGTTCGTAGCCAAGGCGATGCAGGAGTGGTTGGTTCGCGTTGGTGTTCGACCAATTAGAATCTATCCGGGGTCCCCTTGGGAAAACGGATACAACGAGAGGTTCAACGGCACTCTCCGGCACGAGATCCTCAACGCTGAATGGTTCACAACAACGAAACAGGCACAGATCGTCATCAATCATTGGCTTAAGCAGTACAACCACACACGTCCGCACCAGGCTCTGAACATGCGACCACCAATGCCAGAAACTCTAATCAGAAATGGCCCAGAACTTGGGGGCTAGACAGCCGTCAGCAGCACGAACGCTAACTTTTGGCGACGGCTTTGGCAATGTTTCAGGTTCGAAATGTCCAAATCGCAACGCCGCCCAGCCCGGCGACTGTGGCGTATCAACATCATATTGCATCGCCTGATGATACCCTGCCGCAACGCGCCACACCATAGGCTTGCAGCATCGCCTCGGCCCGCGCTATCCCGTTTGTCATGGCAAAGCTCTATTTCCATTTCTCTACCATGAACGCCGGCAAAAGCACCCTTTTGATGCAGGCAAGCCATAACTACCGTGAGCGTGGGATGGACACCTATCTGCTGACGGCGCAGCTGGACAACAGGGCTGGTGAAGGACGGATCGGCAGTCGCATCGGCATCGGGGTTGAGGCCGATACCTATGCACCGGGCGATGATCTGTTCGAAAGGATCAGGTTGCGCCAGGGCAAGGGCCCGGTTGCTTGCGTGTTCCTGGACGAGGCACAGTTTCTGGAACCCGCTCAGGTCTGGCAACTGGCCCGCGCCGTGGATGATCTGAATGTTCCGATCATGTGCTATGGGCTGCGCGTCGATTTTCGCGGAGAGCTTTTCCCCGGTTCTGCCACGCTTCTGGCGCTGGCCGATGAAATGCGCGAGGCGCGCACGATCTGCCATTGCGGCAAAAAGGCCACGATGGTGGTGCGACAGGATGCGGATGGCAACGTCCTGAAGGATGGCGCGCAGGTGCAGATTGGCGGCAACGAAACCTATGTTTCCCTTTGCCGGAAACACTGGCGAGAAGCTGTCGGAGATCGCAAAAGTCAGTCACCGCAGGCATGAAGGCCAGCGCCTTCGTCAGTACATGCGTCCGCCCAGCGGCACATCCTTGTCGGGGGTCAGCAAGACGACCTCGCCCGCGTCATCCGGCACGCCCAGCACCAGCACCTCGGACATAACCGGACCGATCTGACGGGGCGGGAAATTTATCACTCCAAGCACCCGTTTTCCAACCAGGGTTTCGGGCGTGTAGTGCACCGTGATCTGGGCCGAGGATTTACGCTCTCCGATGTCGGGGCCGAAATCGACCCACAGCTTGAATGCCGGTTTCCGCGCTTCCGGGAAGGGTTCCGCACGAATGATCTGACCGACGCGGATGTCCACGGCCATGAAATCGTCAAAGCTGATCTGGCTCATGCGCCCAGTTCCCGACTGCGATCCGCCGCCGCCTTGATGGCGCGTTTCAGCAGCGTTGGAAAACCACTTCCTTCGTCCATCAAAACGCCCAGTGCCGCCGCAGTGGTCCCGCCCGGGCTGGTCACATTGACCCGCAGCTGAGCGGGAGGTTCGTCGGATTTTTCGGCCAGCTCGCCCGCCCCTGCCACGGTTGCACGGGCCAGTTGCAGGGCAAGGTCTTCGGGCAGACCTTCGGCGACCCCGGCCTCCGTCATCGCTTCGATCAGATGAAAAACATAGGCGGGGCCAGAACCGGACACCGCCGTCACTGCATCCATCTGATCCTCTGCACCCAGGCGCACAACCTGACCCACCGCGCTTAGCAGTGTTTCCGCCAAAGCCAGGTCTTCTTCGCCAACAGACGCATTGCCGACAATCGCTGTGATCCCGCGTCCAACGGCGGCGGGTGTGTTTGGCATCGCCCGCACAATCGTGGCATTTGCCCCCAGTGCAGCCTCATAACCGCGGATCGGCGTTCCGGCGGCTACCGTGATAAACAGCGTGTCAGCACCAAATCCGCTGATGGCAGGCAACGCCTCGGCCATCATCTGCGGTTTCACTGCGATCAGCACGATTGCCGGATTGTCAGGCAGCGCCTGGTTGATCGCAACGCCGGTGCCCAGAAGCCACTCAGACGGGGCCGGGTCGATCACATGCACCGAGGTCGCCGGAAGCCCACCATCCAGCCACCCCGCCAGCATGGCCGAACCCATCTTGCCGCACCCCAGCAGAACCAGACCGCGATCTGCAACAGATTTCATATTCATTGACGAACCCCACGGCCATTTCCGCACGAACCTAGTGGATGATGAAACGCAGCGAAACCGGTCACGGGGCAATTCGACCGCCTGTTTGGGTCAGGCGCGACCGTAAGCCTCGGCCATGACGATGCGCATGGCTTCTTCGGGGGTGTTGTTGGCCCAGGTGACCAGTTGCAGCGCCGGGTAATAGCGTTCGGCCGTGGCAACGGCTGAACCGATGAGGCGGTCAATCTGTACTGTCCCGGCAATCTGCCCGCCGGACAGAACCAAGCCATAGCGCCAGACCATCAGGCGTTGCAGATGCCAATAGGTAAAGGCCCCGTCCCAGCACAGGTCATTGATCTGGTTCAGCGCCTCATAAAGCTCGGGCAGGCGCTCCTCGGGCGGTTCCATTTCGAAGGTGCAGATCAGGCGCAGGGTCTCATCGGTTTCCGACCAGGCCAATGTGATCGAATAGGTGCGCCACTGACCCTCGACCGCCATGGCGATCTGGTCTTCGCCAACCCGGTCAAACTGCCAATCGTTATGATTGGCGAGGTTTTCGACGATGTCGATCGGATGTATGTCGCCGGAATCATAAAGCGGCTCGGAAAGCGACATATCGTGCCCTTCAGAGGTTCTAGCCGTTCGCACATTGCCTGCGGCGACGACTTGGGTGCTGCTCAAGGACGGGCGGATCGTTGCCGCCGTCCTACAACATATGGTGGTTGAAAGGCCGAATCGTGTAAACCCTTATTTCCGATTTACCCACAGAAACTTGGCCCGCGCAGGGCGCAGGCCACAAAAAAGGCGCCGCATTGGGCGCCTTTGGTGCATTTTGATGCGGGGCAGGTCAGCTTTTTGGCTTGGTCGCCGCCTTCGGCATTGATTTCGCCTTGGGCGCACCGCCTTCAAGCGCTTCGATCCGCTTGGCCAGTGCTGCATTTTCCTCGCGCGCTTTCTTGGCCATCGCACTGACGGCTTCAAATTCTTCGCGGGTGACGAAATCCCGATCCGCCATCCAGCGGTCAACCCAGCCTTTCATGGCCGTCTCGGCCTCGGACTTGGCGCCCTGGGCAACGCCCATGGCATTGTTCATCAGCTGCGAGATATCCTCGACGATCTTGTTGCGGTTCTGCATGGCACCTCCTTCGCGGTACACGACCATTCACGTGGCTGTCATATGTGTATTCGAAGGGTGTTTTGCAAGGTTGACGGCGCCGGGCAAGCCCTGTCTTTAGGGGGGTGATGATGCCGTTTGCGATCCCCTTCCCCAACATCGGCCCCGAGATTTTCTCGGTCGAGGCGTTCGGTACGACCTTCGCGCTGCGCTGGTACGCGGTGTCCTATATCGTCGCCATCCTGGTGGGCTGGAAGCTGGCGGCGATGACCCTGCGCAAGCCCCACGTCTGGGCGAACAGCACCCCGGTGATGACCACCCAACAGCTTGAGGAATTCGTCACTTGGCTGATCATCGGGATCGTCGGGGGTGGCAGGCTGGGATACGTGCTGTTTTACGCCCCCGAAACCTGGGCCCGCCCGATTGAGGTACTCTACGTCTGGCAGGGCGGGATGAGTTTTCATGGCGGGATGCTCGGCGTCGGGCTGGCGGTGCTGATCTTTTCGCGCCTTCGCAGGATTGAACTGGCCGGGATGTGCGATGTCATGGCGCTTGGCACCCCGACCGGATTGCTGCTGGGGCGACTGGCCAATTTCATCAATGCCGAACTCTGGGGCCGCCCGACGGATTTGGCATGGGGCGTGATCTTCCCGGGCGCACGCGCGCAGGACTGCCCCGGGGTCGAGGGGTTGTGCGCGCGCCACCCTTCGCAGCTTTACGAAGGGCTGATGGAGGGCGTGATCCTCTGGGCTGTGCTGTTCTGGCTGGCATGGTCGCGTGGCGCGTTGAAGCGGCCCGGCACGATCACCGGAGTGTTCCTAGCCGGATACGGGCTTGCGCGCTTCCTGGTCGAATTTGTGCGCCAACCCGACCCGCAGTTCATCAGCCCGGGCAATCCGCTGGGCTGGGCGGTCCATGCCGGGGGGCTGGGCCTGACCATGGGTCAGCTTCTGTCGCTGCCGATGATCGCGCTTGGCGCATGGCTGATCCTGCGCGCGCGCCGCGTACCTGCACCGGCGTGACTCCGCTGGGGCAACGGCTGGCGACGCGGATCAGGGCAACCGGGCCGATCACCATCGCCGACTACATGACCGCCTGCCTTCTGGACCCGACGGATGGCTATTACACGACCCGTGATCCCCTTGGGGCCGCCGGGGATTTCACCACCGCCCCCGAAATCAGCCAGATGTTCGGAGAGCTTCTGGGCCTTGCCATCGCACAAAGCTGGCTGGATCAGGGCGCGCCGGACCACTTTGTTCTGGCCGAGCTGGGGCCCGGTCGCGGCACGCTATTGTCCGACGCGCTGCGCGCCACCGCCAGTGTTCCGGGCTTCAACGCCGCCGCAGAACTGCATCTGGTCGAGGCGTCCCCGACCTTGCGCGCCCAACAGGCCGAGGCGCTGAAGACCCACGCCCCAAAGTGGCACGATACCGTCGACACGCTGCCGGACGCACCTTTGTATCTGATCGCCAACGAATTCTTCGACGCCCTGCCGATCCGCCAGTTCCAGCGCGACGGCGCAGGCTGGTCCGAACGTGTGGTCGGGCTGAAAGATGGTGCGCTGGCCCCAGGGCTGACGCCAGCGCTTCCGATAAGCGCGCTCGATACTCGCCTGGAAGATACGGTCGACGGCGACATCGTCGAAACCTGCTCTCCGGCGCACGCAATCACGGGTGCGATCAGTGCGCGAATTTCGCAACATGGCGGCATGGCCTTGATCATTGACTACGGCGACTGGCGCTCGCTCGGCGACACGTTGCAAGCGGTGCGCGCGCACGCACCCACCGACCCGTTTGAGGCACCGGGCCAAGCCGATCTGACCGCCCATGTGGATTTTGAGGCTTTGGCAATTGCCACCACCAAAGCAGGCGCAGCCCACAGCCGCCTGACGCCTCAGGGCGTTCTGCTGGAACGGCTGGGCATCTCGGTCCGCGCTGCGGCACTTTGCCAAGGGGGTGGCGACGATCAGGCGGCCACGATCACCTCTGCGTGTCACCGCTTGACCCATCCGTCGGAAATGGGAACCCTGTTCAAGGCACTGGCGATATCGCCGCAAGGCGCCGCCATGCCTGCCGGTTTCGCCCCCTGATGCGGGTTTACCCATGACACTGGAAATCCTGACCCACGATGACCTTGCCCCCCTGCAACACGGGTTTTTCACGCGACGTGGCGGCGCGTCTTCGGGGATATTCGACGGGTTGAATTGCGGCCTTGGTTCGACCGATCAGACCGAGGTTGTGCAGATCAATCGCGCACGGGTTGCCACCGCTTTGGACATTTCGCCTGACCGCCTTGTCGGGGTGCATCAGGTGCATTCGTCCAAGGTTGTCACAGTCGATGGGCCGCATCCCGGCGCTGCACCCCAAGCGGATGCGCTGGTTTCCGCAACGCCGGGCGTGGCCTTGTCGGTCCTCAGTGCCGATTGTCAGCCGGTTCTGTTCGCCGACCACTCTGCCGGGGTGATCGGTGCCGCGCACGCAGGCTGGAAGGGCGCGCTTTTCGGCGTTCTGGAGGCAACACTGGACGCCATGGAAGCACTGGGCGCTGACCGCGCATCGACCCATGCGGTCATTGGGCCAGCCATCAGTCAGGCCGCCTATGAGGTCAGTCCGGACTATTTCGAGGGCTTTATGGCCGAAGACCCGGACAGCCCCCGATTCTTCGCCAACGGCGTGGATGGAAAGTACCAGTTCGACCTTCCCGGTTACGGTTTGCACCGGTTGCGCGCCGCCGGTGTCGGGCAATGCGACTGGGTGCGGCATTGCACCTATGGCGACGCGGATCGTTTCTATTCCTACCGACGAAGCCAGCACCGCTCTCAAGCGGATTATGGCCGCCTGATCGCTGCGATCCGCCTGTAGGATCAGAACCCATCAACGCCACAATATTGCCCCGGCACCGGCGTGTTACGCGCGGGATTGGACGGTATTCATGCAAACACTGAATGCCAAACACAGGTTACCTGATGAAAACCCGACGCTGGATCACTGCCGTTCTGCTCGAATCTGAATGCCACGCCGCATCCGCCACCAAACGCGCCGGAAATCGAAAACGGACCTGAGGAGGCGAAAGCCAGACTTTCAACGAAATCATAAACTTACAGGTCACTGCCATGATCTTTGAAGATGTATCCTCGATCTTTGCGCCGACGCGCGCCAACCCGGTTTCGCAACCGCCCGCGTGCCAATTTGACGTGCAGGCCCAGACCCGCACCGGCGAAATCAAATTCGTCACGAAAACCGCGCCAGCGTCGGATCAGTTCCTGCGGGCCTTCGCCGTCATTGGACGCGGCACGGTGCTGGAAACCAGGCGCGGCGTTGTTGCAGTCGAAGACCTGATGCCGGGCGACCGGGTTATGACAGCATCCGGGCGGGCAGAGATCCTGAACTGGTGCGGTTCTGTCACGCTCGATCCGGCGCGATTGCCCGGCTTCGGGCTGGTGCGCGTGCCCGTCGATGCCTATGGCCCCGGGCGCCCAGCCACGGATACAGTGTTCGGCCCCGGCGCAATGCGGGTACATCGCTCTCCTGCGGTCTGTGCCCGACTGCGCGCGTCTGCCGTCCTGTCACCGCTTGTAGAATGCGCTGATGAAGGCGCGATGATCCCGATCGCGCCGACAGCCCCGGTGACGTTCTTTCAATTAGGGTTCAGCCGCCAGACCGGCCTGAATGTTGGCGGTATGGAGGTTGCCAGCCTGTTCGCCGCCCAGCCCGGGCTGGACCAGATCATCCCCGCGATACGCGCCCCCTATTTGTCGATGTTCCCGCAGTATCAGAACGTCGGGGCGGCAGGGCGCGCCATGGGTCCAACGCTTAGCCGCGCGGAAATCGACCAACTGGCGGCCTGAGCGTTGGGCGCCGGTCCCGGGACCCGCGTTAAAGATCAACCTCGCCATCGCCGTCCGGATCTGCCTGTTCCATCGGATCCAGCGGCACTTTGCGGCGGATTATGATATCGCCGTTGGGCAGAACTTCGGGCGGGTGATAGTCGTCAATGTCGCGGAACGTCAGACCGTTCCAGTTCAGGTCGCGCAGGGCTTCGACCATGTCGCGCAATGACGGCTCGGCCTCGTCACGAAGCCCGCGAAACAACAGCTCCGCGCCTTCGCCCAACAGCTCAAAACCGCGCTCAAACTCTCCGTCGTCGGACGCGGAGGGTTCCTGCGCCAACGACGGGGTCGCCAGCAAAAACAGGGACAGCGGATAAACAAGGATACGTGTCATACCCTCAATATAGCACGGATCGGGGCCAATTTTAAGGGGCGGTCGAAGCCTGTAGATCCAGATCGAGGGTGACCGGGAAGTGATCCGATGCGGTCAGCAACGCAGCCCGCAAATCGGCATCATCATAGCAGGGCTGATCATCAAACGGATGCCAGATGCGCCATTCGGGGCGTTTCGACATCAGTTCCGGGCTGATCATGATGTAGTCCAACAGCGCCGACAGCCAGCGTTTTTGCTTGGCCAGATAGAACCGGGCGGTGGCCGGCAGGGTCTGGCCACGCCGCCCCCACAACGCGCGGGCGTGCGGGTCGAACAATTGCAGCTCACCTTCGCCGCCCTGAACAACTTCGACACCCGATCGCCCGAACAGCTTTTCATATTCGTCCAGCCCCGGCCCATCATTGAAATCGCCCATGACGATCAGGGCTTCGGCAGCGTCCAGATGCTCGACCACACGTTTTCGCAGCCAAAGGCATTGCGCCAACTGTTTGCGGCGGTTGGCGATTGACATGCGCATCACTTCGGCAGCGCCGCGTGCGCCATGCGGGGCCTTCGATTTGGCGTGGACACCGATCAGACGCAGTTCGGTGCCATCACGGGTTTTCAATGCCGCCTCAAGCGGGGGTTTGGACCAGCGGACCAGATCCTCGGTCGCGTCGATGTCCAGATCTATGCGGAAAACGCCGTCAAAGCGTGGCGACTGGTCCGATCCCTTCTTGCCCGTCGCATCGCCCCTGGGGTCATGGTTGGCCGTCAACATGTCGGGGTCGTACAGCAGACAAATCTCTTGCTGCGTGTGGTTATCGAACCCCATCAGCGCTTTGCGAATTCTCAGGTCATAATGGGCCGCGAAATTTTCCAGCGCCTCGACCCCGGATCGCTTGCGGTTGCTTTCCGGGGCTTCGATCACCATCACAGCGTCCGCATCCAGCGCGTTGAAGACCCTTCCCAATGCGGCCAACTGGTCGCGGCGCGTCACATCGTGACGACCTGACCAACCATCATCGATCAGCAGCTGGCCATCATCGGCGAACAGGTTCGAGAACCATTCGACATTATATGTCGCAAACCTCATGCGGCAGGTGCCTGTGCCGAGATATCGTCCCAGGCGCGGTTGATCGCGATCAGGCGTTTCTCGGCCAGACGCACAGCTTCGGACGGCACCCCGCGGGCGATCATGCGATCCGGGTGACTGTCGCGGACCAGCGCGCGCCAGGCGGCCCGAATCTGTTCCATCGGCATGTCGGGCGTCACGCCCAGCACATCCCAGGGATCGGGATCGGCATCGGGGACGAAACGTGTGCGCACAGAACGAAATGCGCGCTGATCAATGCCAAAAATCTCGGCCGTTCGGGTCAGGAACTGATCTTCGGCATCATGGTATGACCCATCAGCGATCGCGATGTGAAACAACCCTTCCATCAGATCGCACAGGATACGTTGCCCGGCATCGTCGGCAAACATCGCTCCGATTCTGCGGGCGTAATCCTCAAATCCGGCCACATCCTGACGCGCAAGGTTGAAGACGCGCACGGCATTCGCTTCTTCCGCCTCGGGGATATGGAAGACTTCGCGGAATGCCGCCACCTCATCCCGCGTTACCTGCCCGTCGGCCTTGGCCATCTTGGCGCTGAGCGCGATAACCGCGATCCCGAATGCTGTCGAACGTTCGGGCGGGGTGCGCAGGCGTTCGAACACCACCGACAGTGGTTCTCCGGCGGCGAGCGCGGACAGGGCGTCGGATATGCGGGACCAAAGCGACATGACCCTTCCCTTAGCGGGTTTGACAGGGGTTGAAAATCGCCGCACTGCGGCGATGCCGCGGGCGGGAGTATTTTTGACAAGATGAGGCTGGGTCAGAGCCGTTTCTGCATCAGTACCAGATCCAGCCATCGGTCGAATTTCCGACCAACCTCGGGCAATCTGGCAATAGTTTCATAGCCAAGTGCCGCGTGGAATCTGACCGCACCTGCGTTTTCTGCGCTGACCCCGGCAAACATGCTGTGCACCCCGGCGGCACGTGCGTGGCCTTCGACGGCCAGCATCAAAGCCCGCCCAACGCCTCTGCCCCGCGCTGCCTGAGCGATGATCACCGTGTGCTCCATCGTATGGGCATAACCGACCCCGCCGCGAAACTGGGCGTAGGTGGCGAAACCGATAACACCGCCTTCGTCTGCTACGAAAAAAGCGTGACCGTCCGAGTGTCGGGCCGTGATCAGTGCGGTGACATCTTCGGGTGTTTTTTCGAGCGAATTGAACGTGGCAAGGCTGTCGCGGATCACCGGGTTCCAGATTGCCGCGATCGAAGCGCCGTCAGCGATTGTGGCCTCCCGGATCACATCAGCACACGCGGACCGTTCGGCGTGTCGATCTTGACCCTAAGGGCAAGCGGGCCAGCGGCCAAAACAACGTTCGGCATCGCCGGAAGGGCGTTGCCAAGTGCTGCGTGGTCCGGCGTCATGATTTCCAGGCGCGTCATCCGACAGCCGTTTTCAGGCAGCCGGTCCGAAGGATGCGCAGCGCCCGCCCATTCAATCAGCCCCGGAAACGCGCCATCAAATGGCAGACAGCCATCGGCCGGGATCGCCATACGCCATTTCAGATCGCCGCGCGCAGCGTCCATCGGGCGGCCGGCCCCTGACGGGGCCGCCGCAAGCGCCGCATCCAGATCACCTGTCCGGCAAATCCAGTTGGCCAGCCGGGGCGCGCCGGTGAACCCGTCCAGATTGAACCAGCGCGGATAGGGCGGCGGGTTGGCGTCCGGATCTATCGCAATAACCTCAAGATAGAACCCCGGCCCCAAGCCCAGCAATCGGTTGTGGGTGCCCATGAAATCGTGCCGCCCACCTGGCACCATGGCCACGCCCAGCGCCTCCTCAACATGGGCGACGCCCGCCTCGAGCGTTTCGGCGACAACGGCAAGGTGATCGGGCTGCATCAGGCGCGGCGCGCCCGGATCAGCCGCAGGATATCCGCGGCGGCGTCCGGGATGTTGGTGCCGGGCCCGAAGATTGCGGCAACGCCTGCGTCTTTCAGGAAGGCGTGATCCTGCGCCGGAATAACGCCGCCACAGATCACCAGAATATCCTCGGCCCCGGCGTCCCGCAGCGCTGCGATCAGTTTGGGTGCAAGGGTCTTGTGGCCCGCCGCTTGCGACGAGATTCCGACCACATGCACGTCATTGTCCAGCGCATCCTGCGCCGCTTCTTCCGGGGTTTGGAACAAGGGTCCGACATCGACATCAAAGCCGATATCGGCGAATGCCGTTGCGATCACCTTCGCACCCCGGTCATGCCCGTCCTGGCCCATCTTGACCACCATCATGCGCGGGCGGCGACCTTCTTCTTGCGCAAAAGACTCCACGTCTTTCTGTATCTTTTCAAAGCCTTCGTCGCCTGCGTAAGCGGCACCGTAGACCCCGGCGAGGGTTTTGACCTCGGCCCGGTGCCGCCCGAAGGCGTGTTCCATCGCCATCGAAATTTCACCCACGGTTGCCCGTGCGCGTGCAGCTTCGACGGCCAGTTCCAGCAGGTTCGCATCGCCCTTCGCACCAGCCTGCAACGCCTCCAGCGCCGCATCGCAGGCGGCTTGATCGCGGGTGCCGCGCACCCGTTGCAGCCGCGCCATTTGCGAGGCTCGCACGGCCATATTGTCAACGTCCAGAATGTCGATCTGATCCTCGGTTTCCAGGCGGAACTTGTTGACCCCGACGATCACCTCATCACCCCGGTCGACGGCCGCCTGTCGCCGCGCCGCAGCCTCTTCTATCCGCAGTTTCGGCATCCCGCTGGCCACCGCCTTGGTCATGCCGCCCAGTTCATCAACCTCATCAATCAGGGTCTGCGCGGCGTCGATAAGCTCGGCCGTCAGCGCTTCGACGTAATACGACCCCGCCAGCGGATCGACCACCTTGGTCACACAGGTCTCATTTTGCAGGATCAGCTGCGTGTTGCGGGCGATGCGGGATGAAAACTCGGTCGGCAGGGCCATCGCCTCATCAAAGGAATTCGTGTGAAGCGACTGGGTGCCGCCCAGAACCGCGCTCATCGCCTCATAAGCGGTGCGCACGATGTTGTTGTAGGGGTCCTGTTCCTGCAAGCTGACGCCGCTGGTCTGGCAATGGGTTCGCAGGATCGAGGATTTTTCTTTCTTTGGCTCAAATTCCTGCATGATCCGGTGCCACAGGAAACGTGCGGCGCGCAGCTTCGCAGCCTCCATGAAGAAGTTCATTCCGATGGCAAAGAAGAAGGACAGACGGCCAGCGAACGCATCCACATCCATGCCCCGCGCCACGGCAGTTTTCACATATTCCTTGCCGTCGGCCAGCGTGAACGCCAGTTCCTGTACCAGCGTCGAACCAGCCTCTTGCATGTGATAGCCGCTGATGCTGATCGAGTTGAATTTCGGCATCTCGCGGCTGGTATAGTCGATGATATCCGCCACGATCCGCATCGAGGGTTCGGGCGGATAGATATAGGTGTTGCGGACCATGAACTCTTTCAGGATGTCGTTCTGGATGGTCCCTGATAACGCGGCGCGGTCGACGCCCTGTTCTTCGCCCGCCACGATGAAACTGGCCAGAACCGGGATCACCGCACCATTCATGGTCATGGAAACGCTGACTTTTTCCAGCGGAATGCCATCGAACAGGATTTTCATATCCTCGACGGAATCTATGGCGACACCGGCCTTGCCAACGTCACCTTCGACCCGGTCATGGTCACTGTCATAGCCGCGATGCGTCGCCAGATCGAACGCGACTGAAACACCCTGCTGGCCCGCCGCCAGCGCGCGGCGATAGAAGGCGTTTGATTCCTCGGCAGTCGAAAATCCGGCGTATTGACGGATGGTCCAGGGGCGGCCAACGTACATTGTCGCCTTGGGACCACGGGTATAGGGGGCTTCCCCCGGTACGCTGTTCAGATGCGCAGCGGCCGACAGATCTTCGGGGCCATAGACGGGGCGCACGGCGATGCCTTCGGGCGTTTGCCAGATCAGGTCATCGGGGGTGCGATTGCGCAGCTCATCAGTTGCGCGTTTTGTCCATTTTTTGTCCATCGTTTGCCTATTGCCCGCCGCTTCAGGTGACATCCCTGTGACCCAAAGCAGATCGCCCCTTCGTATTCCTGCCGCTGCACCCTATATTCTGCCAGAACGGAGGACCGATGAAAACGACTCTTGCACTTGTTTTTGCTACCATACTTTGCGGACCCGCCTGGGCCGTGGGCGAGGGCGAAGCACAGACCCCGGTCGAAATCTGGCAGGAAGACCGCACCATTGTGCTGGACGCCGACGACGTCGAGCTGTCGGATTTCCAATGGATCGCACGCCCTGTGGTGGTATTTGCGGATTCCACTGCCGATCCCCGATTTATCAAACAGCTGGACCTGTTGGCCGCGCGCGCCGGGGAACTGGCGGATCGGGACGTGGTTGTGATCACAGATACCGATCCGGCGGAAAAATCGGCGCTCCGGACCGAGTTGCGCCCGCGCGGTTTCATGCTGGTGCTGATCGGCAAGGATGGCGGCGTAAAACTCAGGAAGCCCGCGCCCTGGAACGTCCGGGAATTGACCCGCGTGATCGACAAAACGCCCGAGCGGCAACAGGAAGTGCGCGACCGCGCTTTGCTGGCTGAATGAGGTTTAAGCATCATCCATACAACTTGCACCTTTCCCTGAAGGCGAGTCCCAGCCTTTAGCAGTGCGCGCGCAGGACCGGCGGGTTGGCGTAGCAACAGTGCATAGGCATGATTTATGGTGCCGGGTTAGCCGTCAACCATCCCGGATGTGTTCCCCTCGAACCGACGCCAGACCGGTGGGGCCGGTCCGGCGTGCGCCCTGCGCCTGCGGCGCGCACCGGGCCCAGGCCATTTCGGATGCGATTCAGATATTTGGGAAGGCGCTTTAACGCGCGCACGCGTCGGTGTTTGCAAAGACGAAACAGGCATCGGGAGGCAGGTCTGACACCCATGAATTCAGCGCCTTTTGCGCGGATTCGACGTCTTCGGTGGTTGCGGCGTAAAAGCTGACTTCGGCGTCGCCGACATACCCGGCAGCGCGCAGCATCACCAGTTTGCCCAGTGGCTGCCAGTCAGGCGAAATCCCCGCTTTGATGAAACTGTCATAGATCATGATGACCGCAACGTCGTGACGATCGACCATCGGCCCGGCCCAGCCCGGCGTGGGGTCGAATATGCGCGCGCGGCGCGCCGCGTCGTTGGCGAGACCATAAAGGTCCAGCACGTAATCCGGATTACCCCACACCGCGAGGCCCAGATCATTGACTGCGATCGGGCGTTGCAGATGCTGATGGGCGAACCGGCGCATCTGGGCCTGTTGCAGATATTGTGCACGGATGTTCCAAGGATAATCGCTGATCGTGCGCGGTACATAATTCCAGGCCGCAGGCAGCAATGCGGCGACGGCAATAGCGGTCGCCAGACCGCGCCGATCCCCAACACTGGCTGCAAGGATCAGGGCGCCAAGACCAAGGGCGGCAATTGCATAATGCTCATACCGTTCCATCCAGCCAACCTGTGCGAACAGCAGATGCCCCAGACCCGCCCCGGCAATCACCAGCGCCAGCCAGCCGATCCGCGATTGGCGCAGCCCGGCGTCCAGCAGCCGCATCGCCATGGCGGCAACCACAAGCGCCAGAATGGCCAGCCCGCCCGGTTTGGCGATGTTGATCCGGAATGTGCCGATCACGCGTTGCAGGCGACTGATGCTTTCCTCGCCATCGCTGATCAGCTTGGCCTGAACCGAGTTCGGCAACGGGTCGAGGCCGAGTGACACAAGATATCCCATGAACGCCGCAATCGGGATCAAGCCCAGTGCCGCCCCCAGTACGGCCAGTCGCCAACGCCCCACACTCATCAAAATTGCGATGCTAAGGACAACCAGCGCCAAACCTTCGAATCGCAGAAGCGGTGCGACGAACAGCCCGATCAGCAGCATCGGCACGCCGGTACCATCGCGCAAAAGACGCGCCAAACCAAAAATGATCGCGATGCTGGCCGCCCCGTGCAGCGCGTGTTCCATCCCGGTAAATGCTGTCGAATGTGCCCCGACAACAAGCGGACCAAGGAAGGCCAGAAACAGCCCCAGAAGGCCACGATACCCCGCCCAGCCCAGCGCCCGCCCCCAAAGCCACGCCCCAAGGCACAGACCAAACAGATTCCATGCAAGTGGCAGAAACCGCTGGAACTGGCTATCCGGGAAAGGCGTCAAAATCAGCGGGTAAAGCGCGGAAGAGGCTGCCGACGCGACCTCTCCGTTGTTGACGCCATAACCTCCGCGCGCAAATTCCGACGCCATGGCAAGGTGGATGTAGACGTCATCAAGCGGGTATTCGAAGTTCCAGCCGGATCGGGCCAGTGCTGCGATCATCAGCCCGCCATAGGCGATCAAAGCGCCAGCGACGGCAACACTGCCAAGGCGAAGTTGCTGGGTGTCGGCGTTCACTCGAACTCCAAAATCGCCTCATCCACGGCCAGGCTTGCACCGGGATCCGCATTGACCTTGGCGACTGTTCCCTTTTTCTCGGCGCGCAGGATGTTCTCCATCTTCATCGCCTCGACGGTTGCCAGCGCTTGCCCTTCTTCGACCGTGTCACCAACTTTGACCGCAACCGAGACCAACAGCCCCGGCATCGGACACAGCAGGAATTTCGATGTATCGGGCGGCGCTTTTTCCGGCATCATTGCCGCCAGTTCCGCCTGGCGCGGCGTGCGCACGACGGCCTTAAGATCTGCCCCGCGGTTGCGCAGTCGCGCCCCGCCGCGGATGAAATCGACCTTGACGATCATGAATGAACCGCCAACCTCGCCCTGGAACAGCCGGTCGCCCAGTGTCCAGTCGGATCGCACGCTTATTGTTCCGTCGTCCGCGAACCGGACTTCGGTACCTTCACCGTTTTCCTCGACATGTACTGGGAAGGTCTGACGACCCAGCGCCACCACCCACTCGGGCGCGATCCGGCGGCTGTGGTTCGCCATCGCACCAGAAATCTGCGATTCGCGGGCTTCCTTGTGCATCTTCACGTGCGCCGCAACGGCGGCAAGGCGGCGCAGCGTGCTTTCATCCGGGGTGACGCCAGCGAAACCGTCCGGGTATTCTTCTTCGATGAATGCTGTGGTGATGTCGCCCGATTTGAATTTCGGATGATCCATCACGGCTGCCAGGAACGGCAGGTTGTGGCCGATCCCCTCAACCTCGAATGCATCCAGCGCGTCGCGCATCCCGGCAATGGCCGCCGGTCGGTCCGGCCCCCAGGTGCAAAGCTTGGCGATCATCGGATCATAGTAGATCGAGATCTCGCCACCCTCGAAAACACCGGTGTCATTGCGGACGACGAAGTCTTCCTCGGCCACTTCGAACGGCGGGCGATAGCGGGTCAGACGCCCGGTAGAGGGCAGAAAATTTCGATACGGGTCTTCCGCATAAAGCCGGCTTTCCATCGCCCAGCCGTTCAGCGTGATGTCGTCCTGCGCCATCGGCAATTTCTTGCCAGCGGCGACGTTGATCATCTGTTCAACCAGGTCGACGCCAGTGATCAGCTCGGTCACCGGATGTTCGACCTGAAGCCGCGTGTTCATTTCAAGGAAATAGAAGTTGCGCTCTCCATCGACGATGAACTCGACCGTACCGGCACTGGTATAGCCAACGGCCGCCGCCAATGCGCAGGCCTGTTCGCCCATCTTCTTGCGTGTGGCTTCATCCAGAAACGGGCTGGGCGCTTCTTCGATAACTTTCTGATTGCGTCGCTGGATCGAGCATTCGCGCTCTCCCAGATAGAGGGTGTTGCCGTGACTATCGGCCAGAACCTGGATTTCGATATGGCGTGGCTGGGTTACAAATTTTTCAATGAATATGCGGTCATCGCCAAAACTGGCTGCGGCTTCGTTCTTCGAGCTTTGGAACCCCTCGCGCGCTTCATCGTCGTTCCAGGCGATCCGCATGCCCTTGCCACCGCCACCCGCGCTGGCCTTGATCATCACCGGATAGCCGATTTCGGTGGCGATCTTGACCGCGTGCTCCGCGTCGTCGATCAGCCCCATAAAGCCCGGCACCGTCGACACGCCAGCCTTCGCGGCGATCTTCTTGGAGGTGATCTTGTCGCCCATCTTTTCGATCGCACCAGGGGGCGGGCCGATAAATGCCACACCCTCTTTCGCAAGCGCTTCGGCGAAGGCCTTGTTTTCAGAAAGGAAACCGTATCCGGGATGCACCGCTTCGGCGCCGGTTTCCCGGATGGCTTGCAGGACGTTGTCTATCACGATGTAGGATTGGTTGGCGGGCGGCGGACCGATGCGAACCGCTTCATCGGCCATTTTTACGTGAAGCGCATTGCGGTCAGCGTCCGAGTAGATTGCAACGGTTGCAATGCCCATGCGGCGCGCAGATTTGATGACCCGGCATGCAATTTCGCCCCGGTTGGCGATAAGAATTTTTTTGAACATCGGCCCCTCGTGCGCGTTTTGGTTCCTTTTGCCCGCTACGCGCAAAAATGGAAAGGCCACCGGTGCTTGCGCGCCGGTGGCCCATCGTCGCATCCGGGCCTAAACCCAGAGCATTCTCAGCTTACGCCTTCAGGTGCTTAGCACTTCGGGTCGTTCGGGTAGGTCTGGCAGAATGCTGCGCCAGCAGCAGCGCCAACCACGATGCCGGTGCCAACATCGCCACCAGTTGCAGCAGCGGCAACGCCGCCAATGCCGCCACCGGTCAGCAACTGCTGGCCCAGGGTATCGCCGCAGGACGTAATACCAAGAACGGCGGTCATCGCAATGGCCCAGAATTTCGTTTTCATCTGCATAACTCCTTTGGAACACATCTCAGTCCCTACAATCGCCCGAGCGAGCAGAAAGTTCCAGTGGAAATACCCGCTGATGGGCAGATTGACGCCAAATGACGAATAAATTCACCCGGTATTGGGGCAACCCAGACAAAAGCGGCGGTCCGACCCGGGGAAGGTCGAACCGCCAGAATGGGAAGGGTAACGGTATTGACAACGAGGTCGACACCTTCAACGCCGCCTCATCCGCCACCATGATCCTGCGTGATACCTGTTGGAAGAGGGCGGTGTCACAACGGCATTTCTCAGCCGTTGGTCGCCGACAAATACAACCTATAGGCGAATAATTGCCTAATCGGGGTCCGTGAAGACCTCGGGGAAAGTGCGTTGTGCGGCGTCTGGGTCGATGCGCAGCAGGGCCTCGTAACTGGTTGGATCAAATGGATCTTCTGCGGCAACAACCTCGCGCCAGAACAGCCATGACAGGCGTCCGGCATCCAGGTTCCCACGCTCGAACGGCTGATCACCGAAATGCTGCCACAGGGCCGCCAGAAACCCGATGTCCGCACGCCGGTCGGGTGCACGCCGGTCGGCGTGGCGTTCGCGGATCGTAATCGGTGTCACGCCTTTTGGATTCGGGCGCCGAATGACAAACTGAAAGTCCGTCCCCGGTAGCCGCCCCGGAAAGCCGCGATGTTTCAGCATCTCAGCACGTGCCACGCGTATTGCCCCCGCTTCCTTGCCCCAGAAATGCCGAACGCGCCCGAAGGCGCGTTCGATCCGTCCAATCGTTCGGATGAACGATCAGTATTTGTTGTAAGTCGGCTCGGCCGTTACGGGCTCGGGCTCAACCATGATGATTTCTTCTTCCATGGCTTCTTCTTTGGCGCATGCTGCGACGAAAGCGACGGCACCGATGGCCAGGAATGTTGCGAATTTCGACATCTGTCTCTCCTTCAATAACTATGTGGCGCTTGACCGCGATCGTCGGCTGGCGCGCCCCCACACTCGAGTTGTTGAGGCCCCCGTGGGGAAACCTGCGGGCACTCTAGAGCATGGTCCATTTAATCTGCAACATATCCGGCAGCCTTGAAGAGGTTTCTGCATTCTTCTGGTGGAAAGAGGTCGCAGGTTTGTGCGACGGATTGGAACAGCGCGTCGAAGGTACGTGCTTTCAGCCGTCGCAGATGTGCTTTGAGCTTGGCGTATGCCATTTCGATAGGGTTCAGGTCGGGGCTGTAGGGCGGCAGGAAGAGGAGCCAGCTTCCCTGCGCTTTCAGGATGGCCTGTGCCTTTGCGGATTTGTGAGACGACAGGTTGTCAGCGATCACGACGTCACCTGGCTGCAAGGTCGGAACCAATTGGGTTTCAATGTATATGTCGAAGGCGGCGCGGTTCATGGGGCCGTCCAGAACCCAGGGTGCGCTGAGTTCATCCATCCGCAGCCCGGCGATGAAGGTTTGCGTGCGCCAGTGGCCGAAGGGCGCGTCCGCCTCAAGCCGAGTCCCCCGGAGGGATCGGCCCCGCAGGCGTGTCATCTTGGTGGTGACGGCGGTTTCGTCGATAAACACCAGCCTATGCGGCTCACGGCGCATCCTCGGCATCCGACGCCGCCACTCGTATCGCGCGGCGCGAACCCGTTTGCGCAGCCTTTCCGTTGCGATCAGCTATTTTTTTATATGTGAACCCAAGGCGATGAAGCAAGTGACGTGAGAGCATCGCCGGTGTGGCGATTAGGTCATGCTCCTGCTTCAACGCTTCGGCCAGCTCCGGCATGGTGATGTCCGGTTCAGCTTGCACGCGTAATTTCAACCACTCGGACGCCGCGTCCAACTTGCTGCGTCGAGGCCGTCCTTGAGGCGCAGCTTTCACGCCGCCGGTTCGCCTTTTGCGCTGCATGATCCGCACCGCGCTCGCGACCGATATCCGCAAACGCCGGGCCGCCTCATGGCAGGAAAGTCCTTCATCTACCAGCGCGACGACGCGCTCTCGAATGTCCAAAGACAGTGATTTCCCCATGATCCACCTCCACATTCGGTGAATCACAAAATCAGACCTCTGGGAATCCCATCGATTCAGATTTCAAGGACGGCGCTCTAAAGCGTTTCGGCTTGAACCTGAATCGCGAGGGATTCCCTTGAGACCTGATCTGTGATTCATCCTGTTTGGGAGGATGGATCATGTCAGCACCTTTGCCATCTGCGCTTCGGATACGGTTTCAGAGATACATTGAAGAAGGGTTGAGCGGGCGCGCGGCGGCGTTGCGGTTGAAGCTGTCGCCTGCCACAGGCGCGCGGTGGGCGCGTCAGGTGAGGATGAAGGGTCATGCGGAACCTGCCCGGCAGGGACCGCCGCGCGGCAAGGGAAAGCTGGCTCCGCATCGGGAATTCTTTGAGGAGTTGATCGCACAAGACCCTGACATCACGCTCTTTGAGTTGCGTAATGCGCTGGCCGATGCAGAGGGTGTGCGGGTGCATCACTCCTCCATCGCCAACCTTCTGTCCCGGCTCGGCTTCACGTACAAAAAAAGTCGCTGGTCGCCACCGAGCGCCGCCGCGCCAAGGTAAGGCAGCAACGGGCCGACTGGTTCAGATACCGCTCGCCAGCCATTGCGACCTTTCCTGAGCGCGTTGTCTTTATTGACGAAACCGCAGTGAAGACAAACCTCACGCGCCTACGCGGCAGAGCCAAGCGCGGTAAGCGCCTGACGATGGATGCGCCCTTCGGAAGCTGGGGAACCCAAACCTTGATCGCGGGCCTGACCCAAGGCGCGCTGATCGCACCTTGGGTCATCAAGGGAGCGATAGATGGCCCCGCCTTCGCGGCCTACATCCGCGAAGTGCTGGTCCCCGAGATCAACCCCGGCACTGTCGTCATTCTCGACAACCTGGCAACCCACCGGAATAAGGAGGCGACGCAGGCTTTACGCAATCACGGCTGCTGGTTCCTTTACCTGCCACCGTACTCGCCCGACCTGAATCCCATCGAGCAGGCCTTCTCTAAACTGAAAGCCCATTTGCGACGGATCGGGGCCAGGTCCTTTACCCAGGTCTTCGAAGCAATCGGAGCAATCTGCGATCTCTACGACCCAGTAGAATGCTGGAACTACTTTAAGGCCGCCGGATATGTCTCAGGTTAATGTCGAAACGCTTTAGTGATTTTCGCGCCGGATAACAGAGGCTTCTTCGTTTTTGGGGTTTTTTGCTTTGCGAGTCACAATTCGGGCCGGTTTTACGGGCTTTCGGCGGGGTTTCGCCGGTTCCGGGCGGCGTCAGAGGCCGTCCCAGACACAAGCCCCGTCTTCAGGGCGGAAGGTATCGAAATGTTGCGTGGCCTTGAGGTCGGTCTTCCCAAACGGAACCGGGCGGTCACTGATCGAGATTACGATCTGCCCCACCTCGCGCCCCGTCTCGGCCAGGATCGGCAGGGCGATGGCATCGCAAAGCACGGCGAGGTCGATCTCGATATCCTCGAACGTTGTGTCGGGGTCGAGGTCGGGCGTCAGAAAGCGCAACCGCAAGTCCGTCCCCGCGCCAGCGCTGTCGTCCCACATCGCCTCGATCAGTTCGGCAGAATTGCCAGAGGGCAGGACAAGGGGGGCGGCGTGGGCGGGGGAAATCCCCAGCCAGATCAAAATGAATACAAGTTGAGCGAAGCGCGGCTTGGGACGCATTTTGAGCGTTCGTGACCGATTCAGAGTTCCCGCAAAGCCCATCTCTGTTTCATCCCCTGGTCACAACAACCCGTCGGACTTTATTTCGGGACAACAATTGCTGAACCGTTCCCAGAGTTCCCAGTCTTGCAGATTGCTCGCGCGCTGTAGAGACTCGCAGATCCAGGATTATGCTGCCGCCTTCCGAGACCTTTTCGGCGAAGTAGCTGTAATAGCTGTCCACCGGGTAGTGAAATCCGCACGATAGGAAACTCACGGCCAGGTCCACATTCTCAGACGATTGAGCATCCGCAACGGCAGGGTTCATCGTCGTGATCCGGTCTGGTGCAATTCCGTTGTTTTCAAGGAACTTGCGCGCGACGGACAGAGAGGAGTATGCAGCCCCCTGATCCGCAAATCCGAAGTGACGTTCATCATTCTGTTCAAGGTCGATCAGAACGAGTTCGCTGCCATAGGTCCGTGCGGCAAAAAGATCCCAGAACGCATAGCCGCAGCCGATATTCGCAATTCGCCTAGGGGGCCAGTCCATCCAGGGTCGGGCGCATAGCCACAAATTCCGAATAGATGATTCCAGCGGCACGCCGCGCGATTTCCGTACCGAGGCGTTCAACCTCGGCCTCAATTGGTCCGGGATCGCCATCCATCCACGCGCGGATCACGCGCCCCGATCTGGGTACATCCCAAAGAACTCTTGACCGCTGAAGGATGATATTCAGCAGGTCCGTTGAACCGAAACAGCTGAAATCGAGGTCTGCAACCGCAGGGTCGACAGTATCGTTTTCGGACATGGAGTCAGCGGGCATTCAGTGGCCTTGTCATTTTTCTAAAGTGGCAAATTGTCGTGCTTCTTCCATGGGTTCTCCAGCTTCTTCCCCCGCAGCGACGCAAACGCCCGGCAGACCCGTTTCCGGGTGTTGTGGGGCTGGATCACCTCATCAATGAACCCACGCTCTGCGGCGACGAACGGGTTCGCGAAACGGTCTTCGTAATCCTTCGTGCGCGCCGCGATCTTGTCTTTGTCGCCCAACTCGCTCCGATACAGGATCTCGACCGCGCCCTTCGCGCCCATCACCGCAATCTCGGCCGTGGGCCAGGCATAGTTGAAATCACCGCGCAGGTGTTTGGAGGCCATGACGTCATAAGCCCCGCCGTAAGCCTTGCGCGTTATGACGGTCACTTTCGGCACCGTTGCTTCGCCATATGCATAAAGCAGCTTCGCGCCATGCTTGATCACGCCACCAAATTCCTGCGCCGTACCGGGCAGGAAGCCGGGCACGTCCACCAGCGTCAGGATCGGGATCGAAAACGCATCGCAGAACCGCACGAACCGCGCCGCCTTTCTGGATGAATCAATATCCAGGCACCCGGCCAGCACCGTCGGCTGGTTTGCCACGATGCCCACGGTCGACCCTTCCAGGCGGATGAAACCGGTCAGGATGTTCTTGGCGTATTCTTCCTGAATTTCGTAAAAGTCACCTTCATCCGCCAGTTTCAGGATCAGTTCCTTCATGTCGTAAGGCGTATTCGGATTGTCCGGGATCAGCGTATCAAGGCTGTGGTCGATCCGGTCCGGGCTGTCGAAAAACGGGCGCACCGGAGGTTTCTCGCGGTTCGAGGCGGGCAGGAAGTCGATCAGACGGCGCACTTCCATCATCGCTTCGGCGTCGTCTTCGAACGCACCATCGGCCACGCTGGATTTTTTGGTGTGGGTCGACGCCCCGCCCAGCTCTTCCGCCGTCACAACCTCGTTCGTGACAGTTTTCACAACGTCGGGACCGGTGACGAACATATAGCTGCTGTCCTTCACCATGAAGATGAAGTCGGTCATTGCGGGCGAATAGACCGCGCCGCCAGCACACGGCCCCATGATAACGCTGATCTGCGGCACCACGCCGGACGCTAAGATGTTGCGCTGAAACACCTCGGCATAGCCCGCGAGGGAGGCGACGCCTTCCTGAATGCGCGCGCCGCCGGAATCGTTCAGCCCGATCACCGGCGCGCCGTTCTGCAGCGCCATATCCATAATCTTGCAGATCTTCTGCGCATGGGTTTCCGACAGCGAGCCGCCGAAAACGGTGAAATCCTGCGCGAAAACATAAATCATTCGCCCGTTCACCGTGCCCCAGCCGGTGACCACACCGTCACCTGCGGGGCGCTGCGTGTCGATGCCGAAATCGGTGGCGCGATGGCTGACGAACATATCGAATTCTTCGAAGCTGCCTTCATCCAGCAGCAGGTCAATGCGTTCCCGCGCCGTCAGCTTGCCCTTGGCGTGCTGCGCCTCAATGCGCTTTGCGCCGCCGCCAGCACGTGCGTCCGCACGACGATCTTCGAGTTCCTGCAAGATATCGGCCATGAGTTCGTCCCTATGTTTGCGACCTCTGGAATACCGCGCCGAACCGGCGGTGGAAACGGCGAAATTGCCGCAAGCTGATTGCGATGGACGCCCCGCGCAACCCGCGATAGGTCATTGGCATGTCCACGAACGCCGACGTGCGGTTTTTAGATCGCGCCTCACCCCCGCATATTTCCACGCTGATCTTCATGGCCAGTGTCGCTGCGCTGTCGATGAATGTCTTCCTGCCCAGCCTGCCTGCAATGACGGCGTATTTCCAAACAGATTATCATGTCATGCAGCTGAGCGTGGCACTGTACCTTGGCATGAACGCCGTGATGCAGATGATGATCGGGCCGATTTCGGATCGGTTTGGCCGCCGTCCGGTGTTGTTGTGGTCTATCGGATTGTTCACGCTGGCATCGCTGGGCTGCGTACTGGCCACCACGGTTGAGGTTTTCCTGGCCTTTCGCATGGCTCAGGCGGTGATCGTGGCCGGCATTGTCCTTAGTCGCGCGGTGGTGCGGGATACGACGCCGGCGGACCAAGCGGCCTCCAAGATCGCATATGTGACGATGGGAATGGCGCTGGTGCCGATGATGGCCCCGGCGATTGGCGGGGTTCTGCAGGGCACATTCGGCTGGCAGGCGAGTTTCTGGCTGATGGTCATCATCGGCGTGGCGCTGTTCGTGCTGACCTGGGCCGATCTGGGCGAAACCGCGACCGAGCGCAGCAGCAGTTTCGCCGCACAGATCGCAGATTATCCCGAATTGTTCCGATCCCGCCGCTTCTGGGGCTATGCGACGACAGCAATGTTCGCCTCAGGCGCATTTTTTGCCTATCTCGGTGGGGCCCCTTGGGTCGGGACCGAAATTTTCGGGCTGGAACCAAAAGCCCTGGGGATTTATTTCGGCGCACCGGCCGTCGGTTACGTGATTGGCAATGGCCTGTCCGGGCGGTACTCATCCCGCTTCGGGATCAACGCGATGACGCTGACCGGAACATTGATCTGCGCGGCAGGGATGACTGTGTCGATGATCGTCTTTGCATCAGATGCGGGCGGGCCGATCAGCTTTTTCGGTCTTATGATTTCTATCGGGTTGGGAAATGGGCTGATCGTGCCAAACGCAACCTCGGGCATGCTCAGCGTGCGGCCACATCTGGCAGGCACCGCCAGCGGGGTCGGCGGGGCCATCATGATCGGCGGCGGGGCGGCGCTTTCGGCGCTCAGCGGGTCGGTGCTGAAACCGGATACCGGCGCGACAGTCCTGGTCGGGATCATGCTGGCCACGTCCCTGATGGGCGTAGTTTCAATGATCTATGTGATCCGGCGCGCGCGGGATATTGCGCCATCCTGAAGATCACCAGATGCTTGCCTGAACGGGTTGCCTGCCGCTAAGCTGGCAAAATGCGCAGTTTGCCGCCCCTGACAGAACCGGCACGATGCTAAGTGGCCCCCTTCTCAACCTGCTGGCAACCAGTTGGATTGCCGTCCTTGTCAAACGCGATGAGGCGCAGGTGGTCTATCCGTTTGATCCGGTTCGCACAGCGCCAATGGACGCCGGGCTGATCGGGTTTTCCGAACTGGAATTTGCCGCGAGCGACGGAACCGAGCTGGTCGTCTGGACCCACCCGCCCGCGTCGGGTCAGCCTGTGATCCTTTACCTTCCGGGCAACGCTGGCACGCTGGCCGGCCGCGCCACGCGTTTCCAGACGATTGCGCATATGGGCTATGGCCTGGTCACGATGGCCTATCGGGGGTCCAGCGGATCCGGCGGCAGCCCGGATGAGAACCTTCTGACCGCCGATGCCATCGCGCTGGCCGAACGGCTGGCACTGATTGCGCCCGGTGCACCTGTCGTCCTTTATGGTGAAAGCCTCGGGTCCGCGCTTGCGGTCAGGATCGCCGCCGCCGAAACCGTCAGTGGCATCGTGCTGGAAGCGCCCTTTACAACCTTCCCCGAAATTGTCGCCGCCCAGTTTCCGCGCGAAACCGGACTGGCTGAGATGTTCACGCAGATCTGGGACAACCGCGCATTGATCGGCAAGGTGACCGAACCGCTGCTTATCCTGCATGGCACCGGTGACCGGATGGTACCGTTCGAACAGGGCGAAGAACTTTTGGCGCGTGCCGGATCGACCAATAAATCGCTTTTTGCCATTACAGATGCGCGGCACGATGAAATGTGGACTCCGGCAACACAGCAGGCGCTTTACCACTTCCTTGACAGCCTCTAAGCCGTAAGAAGCAAAAGGGGCATTCGATATGGAACTCAAGGGCAGCCGCATCATCAACGCTGATCGCGCCGTGGTGTGGGAACACCTCAACAGCGCCGAAACACTGGCCGCCTGCATTCCCGGCTGTCAGAAGCTGACGGGTTCCCCCGATGACGGGTTTGAAGCGGTCGTCAAGCAGAAGGTCGGCCCGGTCAGCGCGACCTTCAAGGGGCGTGTGGAGCTTAGCGATATGGTGCCACCGGAAAGCTATCGTATCACGGGCGAGGGCAAGGGCGGCGTCGCCGGGTTTGCCAAAGGCGGTGCGACCGTAAGGTTACAGGACGTGCCCGACGGGACCGAGCTGATCTATGACGTCGATGGCAAGGTCGGCGGCAAAATCGCCCAGCTTGGCAGCCGGTTGATCGACGGATTTGCCAAGAAGATGGCAGATCAGTTTTTTGAACGTTTCCAGGACCGGGTCGAAGGCAAAAGCTAAAGCGTTTCGACATTAACCTGAGACATATCCGGCGGCCTTAAAGTAGTTCCAGCATTCTACTGGGTCGTAGAGATCGCAGATTGCTCCGATTGCTTCGAAGACCTGGGTAAAGGACCTGGCCCCGATCCGTCGCAAATGGGCTTTCAGTTTAGAGAAGGCCTGCTCGATGGGATTCAGGTCGGGCGAGTACGGTGGCAGGTAAAGGAACCAGCAGCCGTGATTGCGTAAAGCCTGCGTCGCCTCCTTATTCCGGTGGGTTGCCAGGTTGTCGAGAATGACGACAGTGCCGGGGTTGATCTCGGGGACCAGCACTTCGCGGATGTAGGCCGCGAAGGCGGGGCCATCTATCGCTCCCTTGATGACCCAAGGTGCGATCAGCGCGCCTTGGGTCAGGCCCGCGATCAAGGTTTGGGTTCCCCAGCTTCCGAAGGGCGCATCCATCGTCAGGCGCTTACCGCGCTTGGCTCTGCCGCGTAGGCGCGTGAGGTTTGTCTTCACTGCGGTTTCGTCAATAAAGACAACGCGCTCAGGAAAGGTCGCAATGGCTGGCGAGCGGTATCTGAACCAGTCGGCCCGTTGCTGCCTTACCTTGGCGCGGCGGCGCTCGGTTGCGACCAGCGACTTTTTTTGTACGTGAAGCCGAGCCGGGACAGAAGGTTGGCGATGGAGGAGTGATGCACCCGCACACCCTCTGCATCGGCCAGCGCATTACGCAACTCAAAGAGCGTGATGTCAGGGTCTTGTGCGATCAACTCCTCAAAGAATTCCCGATGCGGAGCCAGCTTTCCCTTGCCGCGCGGCGGTCCCTGCCGGGCAGGTTCCGCATGACCCTTCATCCTCACCTGACGCGCCCACCGCGCGCCTGTGGCAGGCGACAGCTTCAACCGCAACGCCGCCGCGCGCCCGCTCAACCCTTCTTCAATGTATCTCTGAAACCGTATCCGAAGCGCAGATGGCAAAGGTGCTGACATGATCCATCCTCCCAAACAGGATGAATCACAGATCAGGTCTCAAGGGAATCCCTCGCGATTCAGGTTCAAGCCGAAACGCTTTAGCGTCTTGTCCACTTAGTAAGTGTCGCATATCTAACTGTGCGCCACGCGCAAGCCGGATGCTTGGCCTCAAACACAGAGTAGAGCCACCGCTTTCCGCTCATGGGACTGAAACGCATGGATTGAATGCGATGTTTCCTTAACCGGGCAAAATACCGTGGAAATCGCTGCGCTTTTTCAGCCGATTTCTGGCGCATAGGTCAGGATCACCGGCACGATCAGGTCTTCTTCGTCGCACAGATGCCGGTCGAGGAATTTTTCGAACTCCCCCAGCGCGTTATCCAGGCTGCCAACAGACTCCCGCACATCCGCTTGGTCCAGCCGACGCAGAAACTGGTTTGTCTTATCGGCAAGCCCGTCAATATGCGCGCCCAGGGCGTCATGATCACTGTCGAGCAATTCGAACCCGTGCTCCAGGCGTTTGTCGAGCGTCTGGAGCTGCGGGAAATAGTGATGGTCTTCGATGTTATGATGCACATGCAGCTGGTTCAGCAGAAACCCGGCGTAGTGCTGCGTCTCACGCGCGTGGCGCACCAACTCGGCTTTGCCGTCCAGATAGGCGTGGCTGCCGTCGCGCAGTTTTTGCAGGACGGTGCGGAACATTAGGTGCCGATCCAGCCAGAACCGGGTCATGGCGGTGAAATTCGGGTGCGCCTCCCAATCGGCACGGGGCAGCGTTTCACGCAGAACCAACAGCTCTGGCGGCAATCCGGATCGGGTTTCAAGATCACTCATCAGCCTGCATTACCGTGCAATATCTCGCTCGGCTAGGGGCGTGGCCGGTGATCGGTTACGCCCGCCCTTCTCGCGCGGCAATCTCGGATCCTCGCCCCCGGTCTTAAGATCTCAGCGCTGCGCGACCTGCCAATTCGGATGAACCCAGGGCGCGGTGTTTTCTGCGGCCAGCGGTGCACGACCCAGCAGATGATCTGACATCTTCTCACCCACCATGATTGAGGGGCCGTTGAGGTTGCCGTTGGTTATCGCAGGAAAGACCGAGCTGTCGGCCACCCGAAGCCCATCCACCCCGATCACCCGGCCTTGCGGGTCAACCACCGCGTCCGGATCATCCGCCCGACCCATCCGGCACGTGCCGCATGGATGATACGCGCTTTCAGCGTGTTCGCGGATGAAACCGTCGATCTGGGCGTCGCTAGCCACATCCGTGCCCGGTTGAATTTCCGCGCCAGCGAAAGGCGCGAAGGCAGGCTGGGCGAAAATCTCACGCGTCAGGCGCAGGCATTTGCGGAACTCCTGCCAATCATCCGGGTGGCTCATATAATTGAACACGATCTTTGGCGCTGCGCCCGGATCGGGCGAATTTAATGAAACCCGACCCCGGCTTTTCGACCGCATCGGACCCACATGCGCCTGAAACCCATGCCCTTTGACCGCCGACGTCCCGTCATAGCGCACCGCGATAGGCAAGAAGTGATACTGAATATCCGGGTACTCAACCCCTGCGGCCGACCGGATAAACCCCGCGCTTTCAAACTGGTTCGACGCCCCGACCCCACGTCCAGCGAACAGCCACAGCGCCCCGACCCAGGCCTTCCCCGGCAACCACCAATACGAATAGAGCGAGACCGGCTTGGTCGCCTCCATCTGCACGTAAACCTCAAGGTGATCCTGCAGGTTCCCACCCACACCGGGCCGGTCTGCGACCACGTCGATCCCATGGGCGGCCAGATGCGACCCCGGCCCGATGCCCGAGTGCATCAGCAATTTCGGAGAATTGAACGCCGAAGCCGCCAAAATCACTTCACGCCGCGCCCGGATCACTTCGCGCGCGCCCTTGCGCAAGACCTCGACCCCCACGGCGCGTCTATCCTCGATCACAGCCTTTTGGGCCAGCGCGCGCACCAGGGTGCAGTTCGGACGCGTCAGCGCGGGCTTCAGATAGGCGTTCGCCGCTGACCAGCGCCGCCCTTTCCAGACCGTCGCATCCATCGGGCCAAAGCCTTCCTGCTGCCGCCCGTTGTAATCGTCGGTCGCCGGATAGCCCGCTTCGACCCCTGCCTGCACGAACGCCTGCGTCAGCGGGTTGTCGCGTGGTCCGCGCGTGACATGCAATGGCCCGTCCCTGCCACGCCAGCCGTCATCACCGCCTTGACCGCTGGCATGCCAATGCTCCATGCGCTTGAAATACGGCAGCACATCGCCATAGCGCCACCCCTGCGCGCCCGCCTCGGCCCATCCGTCATAATCCCTGGCGTGACCGCGCACATAGACCATCCCATTGATCGAGCTTGACCCTCCGATCACCTTGCCGCGCGGCGCGGCCAGACGCCGGTTGTTCAGGTTCGGTTCAGGTTCCGAGGCATAGCCCCAGTCGTACATCGGCATGTTCATCGGATAACTCAGCGCGCCGGGCATCTGGATCAACGGGCCTGCGTCACTGCCGCCATGTTCGATCACGATGACCGAGCTTCCGGCCTCGGATAACCGATAGGCCATGGCGCATCCCGCCGACCCGGCGCCGACGATTACAAAATCAGCTTCCATTCAGGCCTCCGGGTGCGCCAGCGGGGCGTAGTCGACCATGACATGCTGCACATATGCGGCGCGCGACGTCAGCCGTTGATAATAGGCCTCGACATTCGGTCGCGGCCTGCGCGGCACGTCGATCGAAAACCAGCGGAACAACAGATGACCGATCACGATGTCGGCCAGGCTCAGCGCATCGCCGGTCACATGGGCGCGCCCGTCAAGCTGACCTTCCAGCAGGTCGAGGTTGTCTTCAAACCTCGTGACCGAGGCTGCAAGCGCCCCCTCATCCCGATCCCGCGCTGCGGTCCGCACACGGGGCCAGAAAATCGGCGCCGTGAAGGCCTGCGCCAGTTCGTTCTTGCCCCACTCGGCCCACATATCGACGCCCGCGCGCGCCACCGGATCGGCTGGCCAGAACGCCCCACCATCGCCATAGCGCGCCGCCAGATAACGCAGGATCGCGCAGCTTTCCCAAATGACCGTGTCGCCATCCTTCAACACCGGAACCAGCCCGCGCGGGTTCATCGCGCGAAACTCCGGCGTGTCAGTGCCGCCATGCACATGTCCATAGTCAAGCCGTTCCGGCCTCAGCCCCAGTTCCGCCGCGCCCCACATCACCAGTTGCACGTTCGAGGATGTCGCCCGCCCGTAGATCGTCAGCGCCATCTCATTCACCCCTTGGAAAACGCTGGCCATCTTCCAGCACATTCAGGTCCATGTGATTTCGCATGAAACGCTCGGATGCTTTCTGCAGCGGCTGGTAATCCCAAGGGTAATAGCCGCCCTGGCGCAACGCCTCATACACCACCAACCGTCGCGCCTGACTGTCACGCACGGCCGCATCAAAGGCGCGCAGATCCCATTGATCCGCCGCCATCGCCCGCAATCGGATCAACATGTCAGAGGCTTCCGGATCGCCCGCCAGATCGGTCAGTTCATTCGGATCAGCCTCCAGATCGAACAATTGATCCCGGTCCTGCGGGCAAGCGGTGTATTTCCACTTGCCATCCCGCAAAGCCACCATCGGCGCAATCGACGCCTCAGCCACATATTCCATCGGCACTGGCCCGCGCGGCGCACCAGTGGCCACCGGCAACAAACTGACCCCATCGGTCCAGGGCGCGACCTGCGCCATGTCGATCCCCGCCAGATCACACAGCGTCGGGCAGACATCCAGCGTGCTGATCGGCGTTTCGACCAGCCCCGGTTCCAGCCCGGGCCCCGAGATCATCAGCGGCACCCGCGCCGACCCTTCAAAGAAGCTCATCTTGAACCACAGACCCCGGTCGCCCAACATGTCGCCGTGGTCGCTGACAAAAAGGATCACCGCCTCTTGCCGGGTGGCCTCCAACGCGGTCAACACCTCGCCGATCTTGTCGTCCAGATAGCTGATGTTGGCGAAATAGGCGCGGCGCGAGCGGCGGATATCTTCTTCGCTGATGTCGAAGGATCGCCAGTCATTGGCGTCGAAAATACGCTGCGAATGCGGGTCAAGGTCGTCGTATGGGATGGCCCCGACATCGGGCAGCAGATGCGCGCAATCTTCGTACAGATCCCAGTATTTCCGCCGCGCGACATAGGGGTCATGTGGGTGGGTAAAGCTGACCGTCAGATGCCAGGGGCGCGCGTCACCGCCGCGCGACAGGTCATAGACCTTCTGCACCGCGTGATGCGCAACCTCATCATCATATTCCAGCTGATTGGTTGTCTCGGCGATCCCGGCCCCGGTGACCGAGCCCATGTTGTGATACCACCAGTCAATCCGCTCACCCGGTTTGCGCCAGTCGGGGGTCCAGCCGAAATCGGCCGGATAGACATCGGTGGTCAAACGCTGCTCGAACCCGTGCAACTGGTCCGGGCCGACGAAATGCATCTTGCCGCTGAGGCAGGTCTGCCACCCCGCCGCGCGCAGATGATGCGCGAAGGTCGTCGTATCGGACGCAAACTCGGCCGCATTATCGTAAACGCCGGTGCGCGATGGCAACCGCCCGGACATGAACGACGCCCGCCCCGGCGCACATAAAGGCGAGGCGGTATAGCTGTTGGCGAACCGCACCGAACGCGCTGCCAGCGCCTTCAGGTTGGGTGCATGAAGCCACTCTGCCGGACCATCCGAGAACAGCGTGCCATTCAACTGATCCACCATGAAGATCAGGATGTTCGGGCCACTCATCGCGCCGCCCCCAACATGCTGTCCAGCGCCGCCGACAACTGATCCGCGGCCTTTTCCGCTGCACCCGGATCATTGCCCAGCGCCGCGCGCAGATAATGCCCGTCGATCAACGAGGCGAGGTTTTCTGCGGCATCCGGCGCACGCACGCCCAACAACGGGCGCAGATCGTGCAGCAGATTGCTGCGCAGGCGGGTCTGATAAATTTGCAACAACCGGCGCGCATCCGGGCTGGTCTGCGCCTGGACGTAAAAGTTCAACCAGGCACTGATTACCTCGGGCCGGAAACTGTCGCCGTCAAAACTGGCCCGGATGATCCCGTCCAGCCGTGCGCGGGGGGTCTTGGCGTGCGCCAGCGCGCCCCGAACTGCGGCCCCGTACATCGACAGAATATGCCCCATCGCCGCTGCAAAAATCTGATCCTTGCCGCCGAAATAATGAAGCGCCAATCCGCTGCTCATGCCCGCGCGCCGCGCGATCTGCCCGACGGTCACATCAAGCGACCCGGCAAAACCGACCTCGGCAATTGTTGCTTCCACCAATGCCGCCCGGCGGATCGGTTCCATTCCCAGTTTCGGCATCTCAACCCCTTCGCGATTCCGTTTGTCGGCCTAGCGTTTTTTATATTGACTGGTCAATCAATAAACCGCCCTGTCCTTCACCTTTTTGAAAATACTCCCGCCGGAGGCTGCGCAACGGATCTGCCACCACACACATGTCGTGAAGGGCTCACATTGCCACCGGCACCCGTAAAAAAGAACGAAGCCGCGAGGCTTCTCCGTTTCTCTGACCTCAGGGGGCGGCCACGGCGCGGCGGGCGACCGCTTCGCGCCAGCTGGTATAACTGACGGCGGCAACAATCAGCGCGCTGCCTAGGATGACAAAGGCATCCACGGCCTCTCCGAACACCAGCGCGCCGATCAGCGTGGCCCAGACGATCTGTAGAAACGTCACCGGCTGGGTGACACTGATCGGGGCGGCGCGGAACGCCATGCCCATGGTGAAATGCCCGCCCGTTGCAAACAGCGCGACCAGGGCGATCCACAGCACTTCCTCAAGGCTGGGCGGCACCCAGACCGCCCAGGCAAACGGCGCCAGCCCGATCGTCACAGCAACCGACAACCAGCCCACGACAACGCCCGGGCTGGCCTGATCGGTGAGTTTCTTGGCGATCAGATAGGACGAGCCAAGGAAGAACCCGGTCCCCAGCATTGCCAGATGCCCGTCCGAAATCTCGCGAAATCCGGGGCGCAGGATGATCAGCGTCCCGATCAGCGCGAGCGCGACCGCCAGCATCCGGCGCAGCGACAGCTTGTCACCCAGAAACAGCGCCGCCCCGATCATCACATAAACCGGCGCGAGGTAGTTCATCGCCGTCACCTCGGCCAGTGGAATGCGCGACATCGAATAGAACCACAGGATCACACCCAGCGTATGGGCCAGACCTCGCAACGCGATCAGACCAAACCCAAGGCGGTCCGGGCGATGCCGCCGCATTGCCGGCAACAACGGAATTACGAAAATCAACCCGATGGCATAGCGCAGAAAGGCCGACTCGGCAGCGGGCAGATCGCTGCCCAGATGTTTCACGACGACAGTGACCCCAACGAAAAACGCGCCCGTTACCAGCATCCAGAAAACGCCAATCAGGTTGGGGGAATCTCGGTTGGGCATGCTGCGGTTAGGTCACGAATGAACGATGGCGACAAGGCCGTCGATACGGCAAGGCCCCTCAATGCGCCAGGATCAGACTGGCCGCGATGGCCCACATCGTCAGCCCGACACCCGCGTCCAGCAGGCGCCACGCAGCAGGGCGCGCAAACACCGGGCGCAGGGCCGCCGCACCGTAACCCAGGCCGAAGAAAAACGCGAAACTGGCCAATACCGCGCCACTGCCAAACACCAGCGTTTCGCCTGAATAGGCCGCCGAGACCGATCCGATCAGCACCAGCGTATCCAGATAGACATGCGGGTTCAGCCAGGTCAGCGCCAGACAAGTGGCCAGCACCGGCCACAGGCGTTCGCTGACCTGCGCGGCCGGGTCCAGCACGCTGCCGCCCTTCCAGGCGGACCGCAGGGCCAGCGCGCCATAGACGGCCAGAAACGCCGCCCCGCCCCAGGTCAGCAGCGGCGGCAACCACGGCACCGACGATGCGATCCATCCCATACCCGCCACCCCGGCCATGATCAGGATCGCGTCAGAAACTGCACAGGTCAGACAAACGGCAAACACATGACTGCGGCGCAATCCCGGCCGCAGGACAAACGCATTCTGCGCCCCGATCGCCAGAATCAGAGAGAAGCTGAGGAAGAATCCGGCAACAAACGCAGTCATTCCCAAGGGGCTAACCCGCAGGGGTCGAAGCGTCCAGATATTCCCGGCCTATGTCCTGTCAGAGTTGACGGGCGCGCGCCTTGGCGTACCCTGTACGCGGACACCACGGTGAATGCTCCATGAAGACCAACCCGACCTCTGTGACAATCGTTCAGGCAACCACCGCGGAACAGGTTCGTGCGGCCCAGCGCATGAAATATAACATCTACGTCAAAGAAATGGGCCGCTATGGCGAGGTTGCCGACCACCACCAACGCCTGCTGATCGAGGATGACGACACCGACAGCCGGATCTTCAACGCCATGATCGACGGGCAGGTCGTCGGAACCTCGCGGTTGTCCTGCGGCGCCGACAATGCGCTGGGTGCCCGACAGGTCGCGCAATATGATCTTGCGAAATTCCTGAAAACCGTTCCCTCGGCCCAAATCGTCGTCGGAGAGCGTTTCATGATCCAACCCGCCTATCGCGGGACCGATCTGCTGAACCAGATTTTCGCAAGTTACATGGGGTTCCTGAATGCCTCTCGCATTCAGTTTGCTTTTGGTGATTGCGAACCGCATTTGCTGAACACCTATCAGGCGCTCGGGTTTCGGACCTACACCAAGAACAATGTCAACAGTCCAAGCACCGGCTTTCTGATCCCTTTGGTCTTCGTCGTCGAAGATCTGGATTATCTGCGGCGCATCGGATCGCCGCTGGCCGGGGTTCTGACCGACTTTGGCGAAGATGCGCGGGTGCCCGATACGCTGGACGCAATGCTTGCCGATGGTGCAGCCGTACAGTCCGAGCGTTTGCTGACGACCCCCGACTACCTTGCACGGGTCAAAGCCGCGACAGACACGGTGTCGACGCTGAATACCGGATTGTTTTCAGGCATGTCGGACAGCGATATTGAAACATGCATCGAAAAAAGCGTCCTGATTACCTGTCGCCGCGACGACCGGGTCATCAAGCAGGGGAATGTTGCCAAGAACCTGAACCTGGTCCTGTCAGGCGCCTTTGAGGTCCGGCAGGGCGATGAAACGATTGCGCAACTTGCCCCGGGCGATGTTTTTGGCGAAATCGCGTTCTTTCTGAAGATGCCGCGCACGATGGACGTGGTCGCCGCGCAGACGGATTCCCGGCTTTTGGCGTTTAATGAGCGGACCTTCAGACGCCTGATTGACGATGACGCGCCGCTGGCGGCGCGGTTGCTTTACAATATGTCGACAACGCTTTGCGCGCGCCTGGCGCAAACCAACGCGCGGCTGGGTGCCGGAAGCGCCGGGCGTGACCCGGTCTAAAGCTGCTCCATCACCTCGTCTGACACCTCGAAATTGGCCGTAACGGTCTGGATATCGTCGTCGTCTTCCAACGCGTCGATCAGCTTCATCAGCTTCTGCATTCCATCCAGATCCAGCTCGGTCGTGGTGGTGGGGCGCCAGACCAGTTTGGTGCTTTCGCTTTCACCCAATTCTGCCTCCAGCGCGTTGGACACATCGTTCAGATCGGTATCGGCGCACCAGATCACATGCCCGTCTTCGCTGCTTTCAGCGTCCTCGGCTCCGGCCTCGATCGCGGCCATCATCACAGTGTCTTCGTCGCCGACCTCAGCCGGATAGGTCACCTGCCCCTTGCGGTCGAACATAAACCCGACCGAGCCTGTCTCGCCCAGATTTCCGCCGTTCTTTGAGAACGTCGACCGCACGGTCGAGGCGGTGCGATTCTTGTTGTCGGTCATGGCCTCGACGATCACGGCCACGCCGTTCGGGCCATAGCCCTCATAGCGGATTTCGTCATAATTCTCGGCGTCGCCACCGACGGCCTTCTTGATCGCGCGATCAATGACGTCCTTTGGCACCGACTGGGATTTCGCTTCTTTCACTGCCAGCCGAAGACGCGGGTTCTTGTCCGGGTCCGGGTCGCCCATTTTGGCCGCCACGGTGATCTCTTTCGCCAGCTTGGAAAACAGCTTCGAGCGTGCGGCATCCTGCCGCCCTTTGCGATGCTGGATATTCGCCCATTTTGAGTGGCCCGCCATCTTGGCCTCCGTTCATGCAATCCGTTGGCCCCGGCTATACGTCAGCCGCATCGGGTGGGGCAAGCCATGGCGGGCAACACGCGGACACGGGCCTTTCGCATCCCGACCTGCCTGCGCTAGACAAGGCGGATGACAACAGACCAGATCATCCTTTTCGCCCTGTTCGCCGCCGTCTTTGGCATGCTGCTGTGGGGGCGGTTCCGATACGACCTTGTAGCGTTTGCAGCGCTTATGGCGGGCGTGGTGCTGGGCGTTGTGCCTGTGAAGGACGCATTTTCCGGGTTTGGCCACCCGGCCACCATTGTTGTGGCGCTGGTTCTGGTGGTCTCAGCCGGGCTGGTGCGATCCGGTGCCGTCTTTCTGATCACCCGCACGCTGGTCGATGCATCCCGCAGCCTTGGCGCCCATATCGCGATCATGGGCGCGGTCGGCGGCGTCCTCAGCGCGTTTATGAACAACGTCGCGGCCCTTGCGCTGCTGATGCCAGTGGATGTGCAAACCGCAAGGAAAGCAGGCCGGCCGCCGGGCCTCAGCCTGATGCCGCTCAGCTTTGCGACGATCCTTGGCGGCATGGTCACACTAATCGGCACGCCGCCGAACATTATCATCGCCACGATCCGCGAAGACGCGCTGGGCGAACCTTTTCGGATGTTCGATTTCGCCCCGGTCGGCAGTGTCGCCGCTATCGCGGGCCTTGCCTTCGTCGCCCTGATCGGCTGGCGCCTGATCCCGCGCGCGGCCGAGGGCGGCGCCGGGCAGCTTGACGAAGTGCGCGACTATATCGCCGAACTGACGGTGCCCGAGGCATCCGACCTGATCGGTCAGCGTGTCCGCGACCTAAACGAAGTTGCCGAAAAAAACGACGTCGCCATCATCGGCCTGATCCGGGATGGCAAACGGCGGTATGGCGCGGCGCGCGCCGTGCAGATTATGGCCGGTGACGCGCTGGTGCTTGAAGCGCGCCCCGACGCGCTGGACGAATTCCGCAGCGCCCTGAACCTCGACTTTGCCGAGGCCGAGCGCGAGGACAAACTGCGCGCAGATTCCGATGGTCTGACCCTGATCGAAGCCGTGGTTCCCGAAGGGGCCCGCATCACCGGGCGCAGCGCGCAACGGATTGGGCTGGGCTGGCGACGCCGCACTGTTCTGATGGGCATCGCGCGCGAGGGTCGCGCCATCACCAGCCAGGTGCGCAAGACCGACATTCGCGCCGGTGACGTTCTGCTTCTGCTGGCCCCATCAGAAACCGCCGACGATGTCGTCGACTGGCTAGGCGTGATGCCGCTTGCCGGTCGCGGCCTGGCTGTCACCGCGAATGAAAAGGTCTGGCTGGCCATCGGCATTTTTGCCGCCGCCGTCGCCGCCGCCGCTTTCGGCCTGCTCTATCTTCCCGTCGCGCTAGGTCTTGTGGTCGTCGCCTTCGTCCTCGCCAAGATTGTGCCGATCAAAGAGGTCTACGACCATATCGAATGGTCGGTTGTGGTCCTTCTGGGCTCGATGATCCCACTTGGGGCTGCCTTGCAAACCTCGGGCGGGACCGAACTGATTGCCGGGTCGCTTATTACGCTGACAGACGGCCTGCCTGCATGGGCGGTTCTGACCGTGCTGATGGTTGTGACGATGACGCTGAGCGATGTGTTGAACAACACAGCCACCACCATTGTTGCGGCCCCGGTCGGCATCCAGATGGCGCAGACACTTGGCGTCGACCCGGACCCGTTCCTGATGGCCGTCGCTGTCGCCGCATCCTGCGCGTTCCTGACCCCCATCGGGCACAAGAACAACACGCTGATCCTGGGCCCGGGCGGCTATGGTTTTGGCGACTATTGGCGCATGGGGCTGCCGCTGGAGATTCTGATCGTCGCCGTCTCGATCCCGGCAATTCTGGTGTTCTGGCCGATGTGATCGAAAGGCGCGTCAGCCGCCCTTGATCGCCTGCGCGGCGCAACGCTTCACAGGTTCACCCGCCTCATCCGGCACGTCCAACAGGCACAGGTTCCAGTTCGGACCGTTCTTGAATGTCCCGAACAGAATATTGCTGGTCGACAGCGCCATTCCCAGCGCTTCCAACCCGAAGAACTCTCGCTGAACAATGTGATAGTCGATCAGGTATTTGCACTGCGTCAACTGACCAGACCAGCCCGGACGGTCATCGGCGACCAGTGCAAGTTCATCCGGGCGAATACCATGGCAGGTCGACCCATCGTTCAGCCTTACGCGAAACCCGCCCGCGTTCATCCACAGCTTTTCGGGCGCAATACCCGGTGGTGGTGGCACAGGCGCACGGCTGACCGGCTCAACCGTCGGCAAACAACCGCACAGGGCCAGGATCATGCCAGCGAACACCGCGACCCTCATGGGGCGTGAAACTTCACGATGCTGCCGTCGTCGATCACCACCGACAGGCTGATGCGTGCCTGTGGCGACCCTTCGCCCGGTTGCAGCGGCAAACGCGCGACATTCGGCGGCACGCGTTCCTCGATTGTGAAACCGTGCAGATGCGGGCAGCCAGACAGGGCGCTGCCCCAGATCGACTTGGCCACCGGCCGGGTCGCCGCGCACAGCGCCTTGTCATCATACACCACGTTCAGCGCCTGTTTATACAGGATCGCGCTTACCGGCCGCGCACCGGCTTGCGACGTTGCCTGCGGCAGGTTTTCAGGTGGCGCAATCGTGCAGGCGACGAGCAGGAGTGGCATGGGCAAAGCGGATAGTCGGAACATCATAACGGCCAGATCATTGGAATTATTGCCGTGGCCAGAAGCCCCACGGACAGGTTAAGCGGAATACCAACCCGCATGAAATCGGTAAAGCGATAACCGCCGGGACCATAGACCAGCATGTTGGTCTGATACCCGATGGGTGTTGCAAAACTGGCGGAGGCCGCAACCATCACCGCCACCACCAGCGGGCGCGCATCGATGCCCAGGGCAGCGGCCAGCCCGATGGCAATCGGGGTGACGACGACGGCGACAGCGTTGTTGCTGACCAGTTCGGTCAGTACGCTGGTCAGCAAATAGATCGCCCAGACAATCAGGAACGGCGGCAGTTGACCCAGCGCTGGCGCAATCGCATTTGCGATTAAAGACACGGCCCCGGTGTGCTCTAACGCGGCCCCGATGGCGAGCATCGCGAAGATCAGCGCCAGCAATCGGCCATCGACCATGGCAAACGCTTCATCGGCGTCGATGCAGCGCGCCAACAGCACCAAAGCCACCGCAAGAATTGCCAGCAGAAAGATCGGCGCAACGCCAAAGGCCGCCAGCCCGACAATCGCAACCAGCGCCAGCAGCGCAATTGGCGCATGGCCGCGGCGAAACGCACGCCCCGTCGGTTTCGAGATATCGACCAGCCGCATATCACTGGCCAGCCGCTGAATATCCGCCGGCGCCCCCTCCAGCAGCAGCGTATCGCCGACCCGCACCACCAGACCATCCAGCGCCGTGCCGATGTTCTGGTTCCGCCGATGCACCGCCAGCGGATAGACCCCGTACCGCCGCCTGAGGCGCATCTCTCCCAGGCTGCGCCCGATCATCCGGCACCCCGGAGAGATCAGAACCTCGACCGTCGAGGTTTCGACCGAACTCAGCTTATCGACCAGCCGCACATCATCGTTGTCCTGCAAGACCAGTAATTCCGCCACCGGCGTGCGCAGGACCACCCTGTCACCGGCTTGCAGTTCTACCCCGTCCAGATTGCGCCTGAGCGAGGCATCGCCGCGCAGCACGTCAATCAGGCGAACGCCATCGCGTTTGAACTGGTCGGTATCCTTCGGCGCCCGCCCGATCAGCGACGACCCCTCGGGGATCGCGACCTCGGTGAAGAACTTCATCTTCGACCGATCACTCAGCAGACCCGCCATGCTTTCGCGATCCGGCAACAGGCGCGGCGCTATGAACCGCAGGAAAATCATGCCCCAGGCAACCAGAATGATGCCCAGTGGCGTCACCTCAAAAATCGTGAACGCCTCCATCCCGTTGGCCCGCGCAACACCATCCACCAGCAGGTTGGTCGAGGTTCCGATCAGCGTCAGCGTCCCGCCCAAAATCGCCGCATAACTCAGCGGGATCAGCATTTTCGAGGCCGAGACACCCAATTTGCGCGACAGCTGCACGAAAATCGGGATCATGACCACGACCACCGGCGTGTTCGAGACGATGCCCGAGGCGATGACGACGAATGCCATCATCACCCCGATTGCAAGCGCGGCGCGCACCTCGGCCTGGGCCTCGGCCTTCTGGGTGAACCAGTCGAGCGCGCCCGTCCGCACCAGCGCACCCATCACGATGAACATCGCGCCAATGGTCCAGGGCGCGGGATTAGACAGCACAGCCAACGCATCGTCATAAGGCAAAAGCCCCAGCAACAGCATCGCAGCACAGCCGCCGATGGCGACCACCTCGGTCGGATAGGATTCGCGCAGAAAAAACACGAACATCGCGGCCACGATCAGCAGCGCGGCAACAGCAGACCCCGTTTGACCAAAAGCTTCAGCAACCATGGCCTAAGTGTCGCCTGCCGCCGCTTGCTGTGCAAGACGCGTCGTCGGACGGGGCTGCACCAGAAACAGCCCGCCAAACATCAGCCCAAGCGCAAGCGAAACCCAGCCGGAATAGCTTTCGCCAAGCAAAACCATCGCCCATAGCACCCCGGACCCGGTCACCAGATAACTGCCCTGGGCGGCAAATACCGCCCCCGCACGCCCTACCAGCCAGACATAGGTGGCATAGACCACCGCGTGGATCAGTGCGGCCAGCACGACGGCCATGTCAGGCGCGCCCCAGGGCGGGCGCGGGTCGATCCATTGCCCGGTCGCCAGCGTAAGCGGCAGCGCAAGCAGCGTTCCGATCAGCGAAGCCCCGAACAACACCTGCACCGGATCCAGACCCCGCGTTCCCCATTTTGCAACCACGTTACCCTCCAGCGCGTAAAACGCCGGAGCAATCATCGCGACGGGCACCCAGGCGATCATCGCACGCTCCGGCAGGCTCGCCTCGGGTCCGACAATCAGCGCGACACCCGCCAGCCCAAGCAGCAGGCCGCACAACCGTGCCCAGCTGAACCGGTCCGTGGCCATCAACAGCGCAATCGGAAAGGCAAACATCGGCACCAGAGAGATCACGATCGAGATGACGCCTGCCGGCAAATACACCGCCGCCTGATAGGACGCCGAATTCGGCAAGACCGTCCCGATCAACGCAATCAGCACATAAAACCGCAGATGCGGGCCCGTCATCGGCAGGCCCTTGCGCCGAATGGCCGAAACTACGCCAAGCGCCACGGCCCCAATCGCCAACTGCCAGAACACCAATCCGAAATGCCGATACCCGTCGCTGACCGCGATCTTGGCCAGCGGCTGCGTCACGCCCCATCCGATTCCCAGCATCACCAGCAAGGCGATCAGTGGCGCGCGCCCGGTCATCGAAAGGTCACTCTGGCCCCGATTGTGGCAGATGCCCGCCCTGCTGCACCGGGACGAGTGTCTTGGCCACCCCAGTCGCATCGTCAGTTTCAACGAACAGACCACTCAACGTCGCCTCACCCGTCGCAGGGGTGAAACGCCCTTTTGGCATTCCGGTCACGAAACGGCGCAAGGGTTCGGCCTTCTCCATCCCGATGACCGAGTGATAATCGCCGCACATCCCCGCATCACTCAAGTACGCCGTCCCGCCCGGCAGGATCATCGCATCCGCCGTGGGAACATGCGTGTGACTGCCAACAACGACGCTGGCGCGGCCGTCGCAAAAATGCCCCATCGCCATCTTTTCCGAGGTCGCCTCACAATGCACATCCACCAGCGAGGCCTGCACCAGCCCGCCCCGCGGATGCGCCTTCAACACTGAATCAATCGCCGCGAACGGATCGTCAAACGGGCGCTTCATGAACACCTGCCCCAGAACCTGCGCCACCAGGATTCTGCGCCCGCCCGACACATCGAATACGCGCGCCCCGCTGCCCGGCGCCGATTTCGAGAAATTCAGCGGCCGGATAATCCGCGCATCGCTGCCGATATGGCTCAGCATATCCTTCTGATCAAATGCGTGATCGCCCAGCGTCACGCAATCAGCGCCTGCCTCGAACAGCGCCTTGGCATGCGCCCCGGACAGCCCCACACCCGAGGTCGCGTTTTCGCCATTCACCACCACGAAATCCAACCGCCAGTCGGCGCGCAAACCCGCCAACCGCTCAACCACGGCCCGCCGTCCGGCACGCCCCATCACATCGCCAAGATACAAAATCCTCATGACCCAAGCCCTAGGCGCGACGCGCACCGCTGTCCACATGATCCCGTCATCATTGACCCGAAAATATCCCCGCCGGAGGTATGAATCTCTTAAGCTACACTCAATAAAAACTCTGCGGATCAATATCTATCGACAACCGCAGGTTCGTGGGCAGCTTGACCTGCGCCACCCAGTCGATCAGCGCCGCCTGCAGCGGCGCGGCCTTGTCAGCCTTCACCAGCAACCGCACCCGATGCCGCCCCCGGATCCGCGCGATTGGGGCAGGCGCCGGCCCATAAACCTGCGCTCCGATCCGGCGCAATGGCCCGTCGCGGCGCGCCAGTTCGCCCCCGATATCAAACACCTGCTGCACATCCGGCGCGCTCAGCACAATTCCGGCAAGGCGGCCATAGGGCGGCACACCCGCGTTGCGACGCTCTTGCGCTTCGGCTTTCCAAAACGGTTCTTCCGCACCCGAAAGGATCGCGCGGATCACCGGGTGTTCCGGCTGAAAAGTCTGCAACAATGCCTCGCCGGGTTGTTCCACCCGCCCGGCCCGCCCGGCAACCTGCCGCATCAGTTGAAACGTCCGTTCAGCCGCACGCAGATCAGACCCTTGCAAGCCCAGATCGGCGTCGATCACACCCACCAGAGTCAGCTTGGGAAAATTATGTCCCTTCGCCACCAGCTGCGTGCCAACTATGATATCCGCCGCCCCTTCTGCAATCTGCACAATCGCCGCCTTCAAGGCTCGGGCCGAGCCGAACAGATCCGAACTCAGCACGGCCAGCCGGGCATCCGGGAACAGCGCCGCAACCTCTTCGGCCAACCGCTCAACCCCCGGACCGACCGGGGCCAGCTTATCCTCAACCTCGCACTCCGGGCAGGTGGTCGGCATCGGTTTCGTTTCACCACACTGGTGGCAGACCAGCCGCTTGAGAAAGCGGTGTTCGACCATCCGCGCATCGCAATGGTCACAGCCGATCTGGTGCCCGCAAGCCCGGCAGATCGTCACCGGGGCATAGCCGCGCCGGTTCAGGAACAGCAGCGATTGTTCCCCTTTGGCGATCCGATCGGCAACCGCGCCCTGCAATGTCGGGGAAATCCAGCGTGCACCGGGCAGGTCTTCAGCTCGCATGTCAATCGCGCGCATATCCGGCAGGATCGCCGGGCCGAACCGTTCGGCCAGCGTCAGCCGCGCGTATTTGCCCGCCTCGGCATTGGCCCAGCTTTCCAAACTTGGCGTCGCGCTGGCCAGCACCACCTGCGCTCCCAGGATCGAGGCGCGCAGCACTGCCATATCGCGCGCGTTGTAGAGAACGCCGTCCTCTTGCTTGTAGGACGTGTCATGTTCTTCATCGACGATGATCAGCCCCAGATGCTGAAACGGCAGGAACAGGGCCGAGCGCGCGCCAACAACCAGTTGCGCCCCACCCTGCGCCACCATCCGCCAACAGCGGCGGCGTTCCGTCATCGTCACGCCCGAATGCCATTCGGCGGGGCGCGCCCCGAACCGCGCCTCGACCCGCGTCAGGAATTCGGCCGTCAACGCAATCTCGGGCAGCAGAACCAGCGCCTGCCGGCCCTGCGCCAGACAGGCGGCGACAGCTTCCATGTAAACCTCGGTCTTGCCCGACCCGGTCACGCCGCGCAGCAGCGTGGTGCCGTAGTCCTGTGTGGCCACACCTGCGATCAGGGCCTGGGCAGCGGCGGTCTGATCCCCGGTCAGCTCCGGCCCCGGCAGGTTCGGGTCCAGACGCGGATAGCTGCTGTCGCGGGGCGCTTCGACTTCGATGACCGCACCCAGTTTCACCAATCCCTTGACCACCGAGGTCGTGACCCCTGCGGTTTCGCTCAGCTCTCCTATTGTCACCGGCATCCCGGCAAATTCATCCAGCGCGTCCAGCACCCGGGCGCGCGCGTCGGTCAACCGTGCCGGTTCGGCCCCACCGCGCTGATACAGGCGGCGCATGGATTGCGGATTGCCCAGACCAGGACTGCGCGTTGCCAGGCGCAGCATCGCGGACATCGGCGTCACGGTATAGGCCGCCGCACGGGCCAGAAAGTCGCGCATTTCATCGCGCATCGGCGGCACATCCAGCACCCGCGCGATTGGGCGCAGCTTGGCGGCGTCAAAACCGCCCTCGCCCGGCCCCCAGACCACGCCCAGCACCAGACGCGGCCCCAGCGGGCATTCCACGAACGCCCCTGTCACACAGCCGCCTTCGGGCGCACGATAATCCAGCATCCGGTCCAGCGGCTGGGTGGTCAGCACACCAACCCGTTCGCCGGGCGCGAAGTGGTGCACCTCAGTCACAGCTAAATCTTTGATTTACCGTCAAAAATTCGCTAACTCGCCGAAGGCGGACCCGTATTTTGGCAGCAACAGACAAGATGAACCGTAGATCCCCGATATTGGCAGAGGGGTGATACTGGCGCTGGCGCAAGGGGCGGTCAACCGATCGCGACAGGAACTTCGCGTGATCCGGGGCGGAAACACTTGAATTCGACACATTTCACACCGATATTGAGGTCAAACCGCCGTGGGATGGTCCTGCGGCGCATCTGAACACGCACTTCGGAGGATAGAATGGCGCAATATCAGACCACTCGCGCCGCTGCGGGGGTCCGCACGGCCGAGATTGACGAGGGCCTTCGCGCCCATATGAACAAGGTATACGGGCTGATGTCCGTCGGCCTGTTGTTGACGGCTGCTGTGGCATGGGGCGTCGGAACCAATGACGCGATGATCGCGGCAATCTTCGGCACACCGCTGAAGTGGGTGGTGATGTTCGCCCCGCTGATCATGGTGTTCGCGTTCAGCGCGATGATCAATCGCCTGTCAGCCGCCGGTGCACAGTTGTTCTTCTATACCTTCGCCGCGGCGATGGGACTGTCGATCAGCTTTATCTTCGCGGTCTATACCGGATTTTCCATCGCTCAAACGTTCCTGGTGACGTCCATCGCATTCGCGGGCCTATCGCTGTGGGGATACACCACCAAGCGCGACATCTCGGGCTGGGGATCGTTCCTTATAATGGGCGTGATTGGCCTGATCGTTGCTTCGATCGTCAACATCTTCCTCGGCTCGCCCGCGATCCAGTTCGCGATTTCGATCCTGGGCGTGCTGATCTTCGCAGGGCTTACGGCCTACGACACCCAGAAGATCAAGACCGACTATATCGCCCACGCAAGCGCGATGGACAGTGAATGGATGGCGAAATCGGCGATCATGGGGGCCTTGAACCTCTACCTCGACTTCATCAACCTGTTCATGTTCTTGCTGCAATTCATGGGCAATCGCGAGTAATTCGCGCAGAGATCCGACAGACCAAAGGCCGGCGGAAACGTCGGCCTTTTTCGTTTTGCCGCGCAGAAGAATGCGCCGGCCCGCCCTATATCAGTCAGGAGTATTTCAGGAATTATCACACGCGCATGGCGTCGCGTTGTGCGCACAAAATCCCCGCCGGTGTTCGACTGAACAACGTTCAGCTGGTGCAGCGTTGCACCGCCCCGTCCATCGCGTTTTTGAATTGGCTTGAGGCACCGTGAGCCAGCCAGAGCGCCATCCCTACAATCTGATTCGCGACTGGAATCACCTGCTCCTGTTGCGCGCCAAATGCGTAAAGCGCGCACGCCCGAACGGTCTCACCGGTCCGGCATTGGTTCGAATTAGGCGCTTCGCTTTCGGGTTGTCGGGTAATACATCCCCATAAATCATGCCCTCGCACCGTCGCTGCGCCAGCCCGCTGGTTCAGCGCTCGTCCTGCCAAGGGGCGGGCGTTCGTCTTCAGGCATGGTGCGGACCAAATGGATTTTTCTCAAGCGCTTTAAAACCTCTGACTTTAAGTCAGTATTGGCCGATACGCGTAATTCGAATACCGCACTAAAGCGTTTCGACATTAACCTGAGACATATCCGGCGGCCTTAAAGTAGTTCCAGCATTCTACTGGGTCGTAGAGATCGCAGATTGCTCCGATTGCTTCGAAGACCTGGGTAAAGGACCTGGCCCCGATCCGTCGCAAATGGGCTTTCAGTTTAGAGAAGGCCTGCTCGATGGGATTCAGGTCGGGCGAGTACGGTGGCAGGTAAAGGAACCAGCAGCCGTGATTGCGTAAAGCCTGCGTCGCCTCCTTATTCCGGTGGGTTGCCAGGTTGTCGAGAATGACGACAGTGCCGGGGTTGATCTCGGGGACCAGCACTTCGCGGATGTAGGCCGCGAAGGCGGGGCCATCTATCGCTCCCTTGATGACCCAAGGTGCGATCAGCGCGCCTTGGGTCAGGCCCGCGATCAAGGTTTGGGTTCCCCAGCTTCCGAAGGGCGCATCCATCGTCAGGCGCTTACCGCGCTTGGCTCTGCCGCGTAGGCGCGTGAGGTTTGTCTTCACTGCGGTTTCGTCAATAAAGACAACGCGCTCAGGAAAGGTCGCAATGGCTGGCGAGCGGTATCTGAACCAGTCGGCCCGTTGCTGCCTTACCTTGGCGCGGCGGCGCTCGGTGGCGACCAGCGACTTTTTTTGTACGTGAAGCCGAGCCGGGACAGAAGGTTGGCGATGGAGGAGTGATGCACCCGCACACCCTCTGCATCGGCCAGCGCATTACGCAACTCAAAGAGCGTGATGTCAGGGTCTTGTGCGATCAACTCCTCAAAGAATTCCCGATGCGGAGCCAGCTTTCCCTTGCCGCGCGGCGGTCCCTGCCGGGCAGGTTCCGCATGACCCTTCATCCTCACCTGACGCGCCCACCGCGCGCCTGTGGCAGGCGACAGCTTCAACCGCAACGCCGCCGCGCGCCCGCTCAACCCTTCTTCAATGTATCTCTGAAACCGTATCCGAAGCGCAGATGGCAAAGGTGCTGACATGATCCATCCTCCCAAACAGGATGAATCACAGATCAGGTCTCAAGGGAATCCCTCGCGATTCAGGTTCAAGCCGAAACGCTTTAGCCCCGCGAAAGCACACGACTACCACAACGCAGCGGCCCCCCAAATTGCGCGAACTAATTCGGTTTTCCGATGGCGGGCGCCTGCCGACAACGGCAAAACGCTGGCCGCAAAGCGCCAGCTTTACCGCTGCCAGATCTTCTGCCTGCGTATGCCCACACTCAGCCGCCGGCCCGAAGCAACAGAATCGCCACGGCTGCTGTCCGCCAGGGGCGCAAGGTCTCTCTCAACCCCGGTCGCCAGATCAGGAGCCGTCCGTAGATGTCGCGCAAACGGCGAAACACCCGTATTCGGGCGCCCCGGTTGATGGCGGCAAGATCATCGACCTGATGCAATATGTTGCCGGTCGGCATTTCCGCCGACAGGCGCTGAAGTTTATATTCCAGTTTCGCGTAATTGCGCGCTGCCGCGGCGGGGGTCATCGCGGTGACAATGCGATACCTCCTGTCGCGGACCGCATAGCCGATCAGCCGTTCCTGAACATGCGCCAAACCGCCGTCCACATGGTGAGGTTCCTCATTGTAATCCTCCCAACGCCAGGCCCACTCAAACATCCGCATCAGCGCGTCGGTTCGAAACCAGTACATCGTGCCATAGGGGGCCATCGGCGTGTGGTCATCCAGCGGCACGTCAATACCCATGTCGTTCATCAATGCGCCCAGCGGGGCCCGGTTGTTGAACCAGGCGTGACCCAAAGTGCCGAAACCCACATGCACCACCGGCGGTGCAACAAGGCCGATGTCGGGCTCCGCCTCTAGCATGGTCAGAAGGTTCGAAACATAACCGGCGCTGCCAATCAGATTGTCGAACAAATGCGCCTTGAAACTTTCCCCGACCCGTCGCGAAACCTGGGGGCTGCGTTTGGAGTGCAGCCGAAGTGCGACCTGGTGTTTGCGCGACAGGATCACGTCGCGCCAGGTGATGAACAGCGAAGACATATCGCGCCCGCGATTCTGCGCGACGACCCGAAGCGTGAAGTCATCCGGCCGCAACCCCCGATCCACCAGATAGGTGCTGATACGCGCCTGATCGTCGGGCGAGGCAGTGGTGATGTAAAGATGCGATGCGCAGGGCAGGCGCCGCACCAGTGCCCAGAACTCGCCAATCATCTCGGCATAATATGCGTGAATGAAGACCGCGACGGGGCCGAAACTCCATTCGGACTTCCCCGGATCGGCGGGCTGATTGGCGACCACTTCATATTGATCCGCAACGGCCGCATAGTCGCGCGGTTTGACATTGCGCACGGCGAAGGCATTCGCCGCGTCATACATCCGGACATCGAGCGAACGCAGGGTGGCCAGCGCGCTGCGCAGTTCGATCGCGTTCAAGTCATGCAACAGCGGATCCAGCGTCATCACCGCAAGCGGCAGGCAGGGTGCGCCGTCGCTCATCAATCGGTGCGCTTCATAAAGGCGCGGGTCAGCGGTTTCGAGGCGATCCTGTGGCACCGCATAGTCGACCCCAAACCCGGTATCTTCGGCCCACAGCGAAAAGGCCAGATCACAGCGCAGGAATTCTTCCCAATGATCACCGCTCGACTGCATATTTGCCCAGAATTCGCGAAACCCGGGCTGCGACAGCACGGCCTGTGCCAGGACGGTATGATCCAAAGACGCAATCCGCGCCTGCTGGGTCAGGTTTTTCAGGCGCGGATCCAGTGCCGGGCAGTGCCAATAGGGTGCGTGGATGTCCACGTTCGGCCGGGATGGTTGTGCTGACTGATCAGCACCCGAAATCGGCCCGAACACATGACCACCGCTCAGCAAGACCGGGCCGGGAGGCGCGGGCTGATCCAAAAGCGCCAATATCCCGGCCTTGTATCCCGCCCGAGAGGTTTGGCCGTCTTGGTGACTGATGACCTGATCCGGGGCCGCAGCGCCAAGCGCCGTTGCCGCAATCGCGGCCTCGCTTGCGCTGGCCACCAGGATGAGATTGCCCGTTCGCGTCCGAAGCCGCGACAGTGCCAGTCGTACATGCGGCGCATCAAGCTGACCGGGCAGCGCCACGTAGATGACGCTGCCATACTCGGCGGATTGACCGGTCACAGCGCATACCCCATTGCCTGCATCGCAGCGCCGTGGCGTTCGTGAAAGCGAGCGATCTGCGCCTCGCTCAGATGCGCTTTGTGCCCACCGCTGGACCGCTTCCAGAAAAACTTGCCATTGGCCGCAGTGCGCCGATCCGCGCCGCGAAAGGTGGCCTCCAGATCAACGTCATGCAGGCCGACGAACCCGCATAGCCGCGCCACCTGATGCGCAAAATCCGCCTCCAGATCTTCATAGCGCATCAACAAAACATCGCCGCCGGATGCAGCCAGCGCCGAAAACGCAATCCAGTGCCCGAACACCGATCCGAACAGTCGGTTTTGCGGCACCAGCGTGCCATGTTCCAGAAATATCGCGAACAGGGTTTCCATCTGCGCCTCGGTCAGCGCATCGACCGAGGCAAACCGGAACGGCAGCGCGGCGCCCGCCTGCGGCGCCACATTCCCCGACACGAAGTTCAGATACGACACAAAGACATCCAGCGGATGCCTGTGGATCGAAACGATCCGATCCGTGGCAAAATGATCGCCCTGATGCCGGGTCAGCACCTGCTGGTGATGAGATTTGTAAAAATACCAGTGCCGTCCCTGGAATGCCCAGGGATCCGTCATGACCCGCCCTTTGTGCGTGTCGGTGACATAGCGCTGAAGCGTGCCTGGATTGTCAGGCATCCCGCAGGCCGCCACAATGATCGAACGAACCCATGTGTTGCCGCTTTTGGGATAACTATAGAGCCCGACAATCCGCGCCGAAGCCTTGGTCATGACCGCCGGCTGATCCATCATCGGGCCGCGCCTTCCAGGCGCTGTTCGTCGCAAATCACATCCAGCGCACGCGCCACACGCACGGTTGCCGCATGTGCCCCGGAACTTGGTGCCCGCTGTCGTTCACCCGCGGCACCACGGGCCAAAGCATCCTCGCCCGCCGTGGTGAAATGCCGGGAGAATATCTTCATGACATGGCGCACGCCTGCCCGCTCGACCGAGCGATGGTCCGGCCCGAAATACCGGCCGCGGGACGACGCGGAGGTTATGATCTCATACGACGGGAAATAGGTTATTGCGGTGTCACCCTGTGCCAGTTGTTCAGCGGCAACCCGCAGTACCGTCTTGGAATAACTGGTCGCGGCGACCACATGCGCATCTGCCCGCGCCGTCGCGGCCAGCGGCACCGGCGATACCGTCAGGATGATCCGCAGATCCGGGTTGTCACGCCGAACCATGGCCAGGAAAGCCCGGAAGTCCGCCACGGTTTCTTCGACCGAGAAATTCACGAACTCATGCCGGTCCGGATCGAAACAGCCACCTGCGACGCCGGGCGCCAACGGATAGATCGCGTCATCGTCCCGGTCGCGCCAACCCTCGGTCAGGCCCAGCGTGAATATCAGAACTTCGGCGCTGCGCATCACCTCGGTCACTGCCGCAAAGTGGGCGCTGCGGTCAGCTTCGAAACTCGCCGCGTCCGGGAAGCCGCCCGGTTCAACCGTAGGCCGGAACGGGTCGATCAACTGACCGCCAGGTTCAGTCCAGCGATCTTCGCGCGGACAAAACGCGCCACCTGCGCGCTGGACCAATTGCAGCAGCTGGCGCGCGGTATAGATATTTCCATAGCGTGCAGAAAATACGCCATAGCCAAATCGCGCCGCAACCTCGGGCGAAATAACCGGATGCGGCGCCTCGGCATCCAGAACAGTATAGCCGCTGGTCCGCAGATGCTGGGCGATGTGCTGGGCAAAGCAGCTTCCTGCCGTCGCGATACGTGTGTCGCGATTCAGTTGGATACCGGGCGCAGTTTGCGGCGAACCGCCCGACTGGTCGGACTGGATCGCAACCGGGTCCAGCAATTGCCCGGTGTCATGCGCCTTCGACCAGAAGCAATGGTCGGGCAAATCGGTGTAAGGGTGCTTATGGCTCATGCTGCGTCCGCCCGGGCAGGGACCAAGCGCGTCAGTATCTGTGCCAGAACCCTGGCCCCATAGCGCGCGTTTGCGTGCGTCGGATCCTGCGCGCGCATGTCGGCGGCAAGGTAAGGTTGGCCCGCATGGCATTCAAAAACCGTGTCGGGCAAAGGCATCAGATCGGCCACGGTACCGGCAAGCGCGTGCGACAGGATATCAACGTATAGCGTCCAAATCCGTGCCCGCAGATCCGGCGGATTCAGCCCATATTCGGCGACTGCACTTGCGAAGCGCCCCGGATGCGCCCTGATATGCCCCTCATCGAAGATCGGTGGCGGGGGTGGCAGCGCAACAACCGGGCAATCCGCTGCGGCAGCAATCTCGGACAATATCAATAGGGCATTCCGTTCGGCCAGTGTCGCGATCTGCGCGCGCATCATGGCATAGGGAATCTGACAGACCCCAGGGGTCGGACGCGCGGTATCGTCCGGGGCAAAGAACTCGAACGGAGGGCCGACCGGTGTCATCGCGACAGCGTTGTATTCATTGCCCATTGGCAGGGCGACGATCAGGTCCGGAGCTTCGCCGCGCAGCAATTCATCAAGGGCCGGGCGAAAACCGGAGGCAATTCGGCGTCCGCCGCGACCCTGTTCAAAATTGGGCTGAAACCTGGCCGAGTTCAGATGCGCCGATCGGTAGTCTATCTGTTGAAGTCCGGCATCGCTCGCCTTCCACGCAAGATCCAGCGCGCCGATGTGGCTGTGCCCGAGGACCAGCAGGCGCGGCTTCCGGCCCAGCGCAGTAAACTGCGGTGCGTTCGATTCAATTCCGGCTGGATCAGTTTCTGCCGGATCAGTTTCCGGTGGGTCCGCAAGCGCAGCCGCTTCGCCGCCGGTCATCGAAACCGGCGCTTCAGCTTGCACAGGTGCGGCGTTGTCGCCCGCGCGCGGCAATGTCTGGTCCACCTGACCTATGGCGGTCGGAAAACCAGCCAGTTGGTCCGCGATCCTGACGATCGCACCCACGCTAAGCGCCGCGTCCGCATCAAAATACTCCAGCTTTGCCACACCGCGGCACAGCTCCACTTGCGTGTTTCGCCCGGTTGTCCAATGCCCGGCCAGACGCGCGCCCAGTTTGGACCACATCTCGGCCAACCCATCCGGCAAGGACAAGGCCAGTTGACGCGCGGTGCGGGGCGCATGTTCCTGCAACAGCGCGGCCAGTTCGGCCACTGCTTGTTGCGGCAGTTTTGCCAGCGCAGTGGCCCTTTCGGATGCATCTGCAATACCGCCGTCCCGGAACAGCACGGTCGATATCAGCCGCAGCGCGTCACTTTGCGCAATCGCGGCATTCGCGCGTTTATCCGGGTCATGCGGCGTTTTGTTCCCCGCAGGCTGCGTCGTGACGACCCCCAGAACGTCGCGGAGTAGGTGGTCAAGAACCGAGGTTTTCAATTGCGCCATTGGAACCGTGTGCAGGCGCAGATTGTCCTGGGCCAGCAACGGCGCACAACTGGCCAGCGGCATTATATCCGGCAAATGTTCGGCCCGGTCGTAAAGCGTTTCCAGCGCACGGTCCAGCGGGTCAATCAGACCGGCGGATACCCGTTGCGTCCAGTCATGCCACAACACATCCAAAGGGTCCGCCAGTGCGACAATAACTTCGATGATTGTTTCACTGCCATGACCCCTGGCAACCTCTGCCAGAACAGCCGGGGCAATTGCAGCCGCTCCGGTGCCCACAACCAGCAGGTCGAGGTTTCTTGCACTTGCCTGAGATCTGGATGTTGAAATCATGGCCGGCGTTGCGGCGGTCTGGCCATCGAGCACCACGCAATGCCAGCCGTCCTTGACCAGATCATCACCCCAGGCGGCGATTTCCGGGGCCAGGTTGCGTATCGGCACATATAACGGCAGTGAAAGGATCAGAGGCATCAAATACGGCCCTCTTCCACCAGGCCTGCGCGCAACACATCGCGAACCGCCCGCCAGGTGCTGCCCCTGTTTGCGCAGCCATGCTTTGCCTGCCGGGTCAGTGGTTTGTGCACCCTGGGGCGGTCAGCACTCGCGGACTGAACCTCGAAGTCCCCGACGCCGCGAAAATCGCCGTTGTCGGGCCTGCCTGGGCCGATTGCTGCCGCGGCAGCTTTATGGGGCACGCGCAACACCTCAGGCCACCGCATGTTTCGGTGCGGCCGCAGCCCATTCGGCAAATCTGACCAAGCCAGCGTCCAGATCCACATTGGGCCGCCATCCCAGCACCGCCTTGGCTGTCGAGATGTCGGCAAGCGCATGGCGAACATCCCCTGGCCGATAGGCCCCTGTCACGTGCAGGCCATCGCGGTCACCTTCCATCGTCTCCAACAGTTTTCCGGCGATTTCCAACAGCGTCGTGGCCTTTCCGGACCCGATGTCGATGGGTTGTGCGGTCACCACCGGGGTCTGCACCATGCTGACAAACGCTTCGACGGCGTCATCCACATAGACGAAATCACGCGTGATCGCGCCGTCTTCGAAGACCTCCAGCTTTTCACCTTCCGAGATCTTGCGCGCAAAGACCGACAAGACACCTGTATAGGGATTGCTCAGCGCCTGACCGGGGCCATAGACGTTCTGCATCCGCAACAGTCCGACATGCGTTCCACTGCCCCACAATCCCTGCGTCAGCAGGTATTCCTGCATCAGCTTGGTCGAGGCATAGATGGATGTCGGTGCTGCCGGTGTATCTGACGCCGTGGCCACAGGGCGCAGGCTGCGTCCGACCCGGTCTTTGGGCGCGTAATCGCCAACCGCCAGATCCGCTTCGCGGCGCGCCACGGCCGTCACGCGCAAACCGGCCCGGTCAACACACGCCCCTTCGCCATAGACCGCGCGCGACCCGGACAGGATGACGCGGCGCACGCCGCCGACGTTGCGAATGGCTTCGACCAGTCGTGCCGTGCCGGTGACATTCACATCGACATAATGCGCCGGTTCGGTATGGCTTTGCCCGGTGCCGGTTTCTGCGGCCAGATGAATGACGGTGCGCGCACGGCTTGCCCGCAACGCCCGTTCGATCAGATCGCGGTCACGCACATCGCCATGAAGCACAGAGATCCCGTCCACCGCCACACCGGCGCGCGCGGCGCTACCGTTGCCATGCACCTGTTCGGCAAAACTGTCGAATACCGTCACCGGATGCCCCAGCCGCGCCAGGCGCCGCGCCAGTCGGGCACCAATGAATCCGGCGCCCCCGGTAATCAGTATTGGCGCGTTGTCAGATGTCATCGGGCCGTCCTTCCAGTTGATGACCTGCGGCATGTTTCACACCATGCCACTTCGGTTCACCTTGGTTATCGGGCCGTAAATCTAAAAAAGTTCTTAATTTGTTCTAGAATTTGAGGCGAACCTTCGCCGATCCGGCACACCTCTTTATTCGCGTATCATTACAGATGGTTACGCGGTCCGGTGATCATGGCCGCTTTCGATCAGATCTTTGATCACGTCCAGCTCGAACCCATGGGCGCGGCGCATCCGTGCCCATCTTTCGGCGTCCATTCCCACATCACGCAATGCGGTCAGAATCAGCGTCGCGGTCGTTTCACCCTGGCCAGTCACAGATCCCGGGACAATCCGCACATAGATCCGCGGCTGCAGTGTCGCGGCTGTGTCACCAAGATGATAGTCGATCAGCAACCGGTCCGGGTCGGGGTCGATGCGCAGCAGGATGGGCGCATTGCTTGCCAGGGCGCGCCCTTCGAACAGCCCGTCGTCAAGCTCGGTCAATGACCAGGTTCCAAAGGACCACAATGTCATCTTCCCGGCATCGGCCATGAAATCGAAAACATCCTGCGCCGGAGCATGTATCACAACTGAAACGGTGTCCGTCCCGCTCATCCCGGGTTCGCCGAACCGCGCAGGGCCTCGACCTCCAGCTCGACATGCGCACCGGGCACGGCAAGCGGCGAACAGATCGTCGTATTCGTCGGTGAGGTGAACCCAAGCCGTTCCTTCAGCCGACCGGAAATCGCCATCACGTCGGCGGGGTCGGGCGCATAGACCCGCACGCGGACAATATCGCCCAGCGAGGATCCGGCCTCCTCCAGCGTGGCCTGGATCGTGTCCAGCGCCCGGTCTGTTTGCGCCTCGGGGCCATCGGCCAGTTCCCCGGTTTTGAAATCCACGCCGACCGTTCCGGAGACATAGATCGCGTCCCCCACGATCACCGCCCGGGCGTACCCGGCCATTTCTTCATAGATCGAGCCCGAGAAGACATGGGTGCGCGGCATGGTGCGTCCTTCAAACTGAAAAGGCCGGGCGCATAATACGCCCGGCCCGGTTGATCATCCGATCAGTTGGCGTCGAGCATCTTGATCAGCTCGGCGACTTCCTCGGTCGACAGATACCCGGTTTCGACGTTTTCATCGCCGTCCAGTTTCCAGGTCATCTTCGGGGCCTGCACATCGCCGTTCTGGTCGAATTGCAACGCGCCGGTTGCACCGACATAGCGAATGGCCTCACCCGCGGCGATTAGCTCTTTCGCGCGCTGAATGCCTTCGACACCGGGATAAACCTCGGTCCCGCCATCCGCCGTGACCACGCGGATGCCTTCGCGGATGTTGTCGCCGGTAATCTCATCGGACGCTTCCATCGCCAGAAGCACAACATTCACCGCATCGAAGACCGAGTGTAGGCCGGGCCCATCGGGGGGGCCGTCAAACTCAGCCTCGAACAGCTCGTTAAAGGTATCGACCGACGCCAGACGCGGCTGGGCGCTATCATAACCGACGAGGTTCGTCAGATACTGGCTGCCAACCGCTTCGAAGTAATCGGAAGAGCGCAGCGAGTTGTTCACGATCAGGTTGTCCGTGCCGCCCAGCGCCAGCCATTCGCGCGTAATCGTCGCGCCATCGACCGGGAAGGCGATCAGGAACAGCGAATCCGGCTCACCCTCCAACGCCTTGGTCACCTCGGCGCGATAGCTTTGCTGGCTTTCGTTGTAGGCGACCGAGGATGTGATCGTGCCGCCCAGCTTGGCGATGTCCTGCTCGAACCGTTTGGCCAGGCCGACGCCGAAGTCGGTGTTCACATAGATCACGGCGGTCTTCTTGAAGCCGCTGTCAACGGTCAGCTTTGCGCCCATCGCCGACTGGCTGCGATTGGTCGCATAGGTGCGGAACCAATAGCCTTCTGTCTTGCCCTCTTCAGCGAGTGCCGTGAAGGATTCGGACGAGCTACAGCAGGATACCTGCACCACCTTCGACGGCACCGCGACCGAGGTCAGAACCGGCAGGCTGACGCCCGAGCTGACGGCCCCGATCAGCGCCGCAACACCTTCCAGATCGACCAGCGATTTGGCCGCGTCGACGCCGATGGCCGATTGGCCTTGGGTATCGCGCAGAACGTATTCGACCGGGCAGCCTTTGACGCCGCCCGCCTCATTGAACAGTTTCACGGCAAAGGCGCCGGTGTTGGAAATCCGTTCACCCACCTGGCCCATCGGGCCGGATACGGGCAGAATCGCGCCCAGTTTCACCGGGCAGTCCTGGGCGCTTGCCGCGCCCGAAATCGCGAAGGTCGCGCCGAGGGCGAGTGCCCCGGCTGTCATCAGTCTTCTCATGTTACTCTCCTTGTTGGCCTCTGGTTTCATTGGGCCGCTTCCCGGCCACTTCGTTCATGTGTCGGCTGCGTGGCGGCTGACGTGGACGTCTTCGCCAATCATCCCCTTGGGACGCATAAGTAACGTCAGCACAAGGATAAGCCCAATCAGCACCGCCTGCAAAGCACCGCTTTGCGCCTGCCATTCGGGTGCCACGATTTTCGAGATCGCAAAGCCGCTGCCGGTCCAGACGCCCCAGACGACGGCGGCCCCCAGCAACGCGCCCTTCATGTTGCCGGATCCACCCACGATCAGCATGGTCCAGATCTGGAAGGTGATGATCGGCAGAAAGTCTGTCGCCCCGACAAAACCGATGAAACCTACGTACAGACCACCCGACAGCCCCATCAGGGCACAGCCCAGCACGAAGGATTCCAGCCGCACCCGCGTCGGGTTCTTACCAAGGCTGACGGCGGCGACCTCATCTTCGCGGATCGCCTTCAGGACGCGACCCCAGGGCGATTGCACGATGCGCTGCAAACCGACATAGGCAAGCACGGCGACCAGAACGACCATGCCCAGATAGATCGCATTCTGCCGCAACGGGCCATCGGCGAGCCCTTTCGAGGGGTTGGGAATACCAATCAGCCCCAGCGTACCGCCGGTCACATACTCCCAGTTCACCGCAACCAGCTGGATCGACACCGCGATGCCGAATGTGGCGACCGCCAGATATTCATCGCGCAGGCGCAGCGTCACAAGGCCGACAACGACGGCCACAAGGCCAGAGGCCAGCATCGCCCCCAACAACCCAACGACGAAGGGCAGTTCGAACCCGCCGAAAACCGCATCCCGCGCCGGGCCAGTCAGGATCGCATGGGTGTAACCGCCAACGGCGAGGAACCCGGCAACCCCGGCATTAAACAGCCCCGTGAACCCCCATTGCAGGTTCAGCCCCATGACAGCGATTCCGAATGTCAGGGCAAGGATCAGGAAGAAGATCAGGTATGAGATTACGCCGATCATTTCTTCTCTCCGAACAGCCCTTGCGGGCGGAAATAAAGGATGGCGAGGATTAACAGGAACGGCACGGCGGGCTTGTAGGTGGTGGGGATAATCATCACGGACAGGTTCTCGGAAAGCCCCACGATCAACCCGCCGATGACCGCACCATAAAGGCTACCAGCCCCGCCGAGGATTGCAGCCGCGAACAACGGCAGGATCAGCGCGAAGCCAAGTTCGGGCCTGAGTTGCACCGTCAGCCCGTAAAGAACGCCCGCCACCGCCGCGCCAGATGCACCGATCACCCAGACCCAGCGAACCACATTGTTGACGTTGACCCCGCTGACCCGCGCGAGGTCCGGGCTTTCCGCAGTCGCGCGCATGGCGATCCCGGTGCGCGAGCGGGTCATGAACAGGTGAAGGGCGATGACCACCACGATAGTCAATGCCAACAGGAACACCTGATCGGGCAGAACCCTGACGTTGCCGGGCAGAAGCACGGCGAATTGCAGCGTGTTCGAATAATAGATCGGGTCTGCCCCGAAAATCAGCAGGACCGCGTTCCTGAGGAGCAGCGCGACCCCGAAACTTGCGAAGACCATGGTCATATGACCGGTGACCTTGGCGAGGCGTTCAAAGATCAGATGATGCAACAGCAACGCCAGCACACTGGTCGCCACCGCCGCAAAAACCAGCGCCAGGATCAGCGGCCAGCCGAAACTTAGGGGTCCGAATGTGCCGCCAAACCCGCCCATCGCCGTTGCCACGCTGACGAAGATCAGGCCGAAGTAGGCGCCCCAGGTCAGCAGCTCGGAATGGCTGAAGTTGGCAAACCGCAGGATTTTCATCGTGAAACTAAGGCCAATCGCGCCAAGCCCGATAATCGCGCCCGACAGGATGCCGTCGGCGGTATGCTGCAGGATCATGTCACATCCTCCGGTCGTGCGCCCAGGAAGATGCGCCCGATCTCGTCATTTTCCAGCAGGTCCGACGCGACCCCGTCGATGCGGTTCTCGCCCTCGGCCAGGACATAGGCGCGGTCCGACATCTTCAATGCCGCCTTGGCGTTCTGTTCCACCATCAGAACGGCGGCCCCGTCCGCCACCAGCCCGCGCACCAGATCGAACAGTTCTGACGCCGCCATCGGCGACAGCCCTGCCGTGGGCTCGTCCAGCAATATGATCTTCGGAGAGGTCAGCAATGCCCGCGCAATCGCCAGAATTTGACGCTCTCCCCCCGACAACACCCGCGCCTTCTCGGACCGTTTCGTGGCCAGCATCGGATATTGGTCGAAAATCCTGTCGATCTGGGCCAACGCCTCGGCCTTCGGCAGTGCTGCGCCGCCAACGATCAGGTTTTCGCGGATCGTCAGCGTTGTGAACACGTTCCCGGTCTGCGGCACATAGGCGACGCCCGCCCCGGCCAGCAGATGGGCAGGCGTGCGGGTGCGGTCTGCGCCATCAATCTCGACAATGCCCGAGGTGATTTTCACCAGCCCGGCAATGGATTTGATCAACGTCGATTTACCGGCACCATTCGGGCCAATAATTGTCACCACCTCACCCGCGTCCAGATGGGCGCTGACACCGTGGAGGATTGGCAGATCGGGGCGATAGCCCGCGACGATATCCGTGGCGGTCAGGCGGCGGATCAATGGACATCCCCCAAATAAGCATCCAGCACAGCCTTGTCTTCGCGCGCCCCGGCGGCATCACCGCGATAGATCAGGCGTCCCTGCGCCATCACCATAATCGGGTCGCAGATCGACATCACGACATCCATATTGTGTTCGATGATCAGGAAGGTGTGGCCCCGCTGGTTCAGCGCCACGATCGTGTCCACCAGGTCGCGCATCAGTGACGGGTTCACCCCCGCCGCCGGTTCGTCCAGCAGGATGATCTTGGGGTCCGCCATCAGCACGCGCGCCAGTTCCAGCAGTTTCAACTGCCCGCCGGACAAGGTGCTTGCGGCATCACGCCGCACACGGGTCAGGCCGCAGAATTCGATGATCTCGTTTGCCTTATCGCGGGTCGCGCGTTCTTCGGCCCCGACCCGGCCCGGCAGGAACCAATTGGCCCAGAACGCCTCGCCCGCCTGGGCGCTTGGCACCATCATGCAGTTTTCCAGCACCGACATTTCCGGGAACGGGCGCGGGATCTGAAACGTGCGCGCCAGCCCCGCAGTGAACACCCGGTGCGGCGCGCTGCCCGAGATCTGCGCGCCATCCAGCGTGACCGAGCCTTCGTCCGGCCCTTCCAACCCTGCCAGCGCGTTAAACAGCGTCGTCTTCCCGGCCCCGTTCGGCCCGATCAGCCCGCCGATGGCGCCCTTGTCAACTTCAAAGCTCACACCGTCCACGGCGGTGAAGCCGTCGAACCGCTTGGTGACGTTGTTGAGTGCCAAAAGGCTCACGCTGCGCCCTCGTTCAGATTGTATTTCATGATCCGGCCATGTGGGCCGGTCTTATCACGTTCCAATCCGTAGACCGGTCCGGACGGCCCCGGCGCCTGTGCCTGAACCGCCGCGATCGCAGCGCGGTCTTCGTCGGTCAACGCGACGTCCAACGCCTTCAGCAGCCGGGGCAGATGCCGCGCATAGCGCGCCCCGATGATACAGGCGGCCACATCCGGATCATCCAGCATCGCGCGAGTGGCCACTGCGGCGATATCGCCACCGCGACGCTCGGCAATGCCGCGCTGCACGCCCAGCAGGGCCTGAAAGGCGTCCCAACCGCCGAATTCTTCAATGATCAGACGATATTTGATCAGGCTGCGGTTTTCGAAGTCGAAACCGGGATCGGGCTGGCCCAGCCAGTGATCGGTCAGGAACCCGCCCGCAAGTACGCCGAAAGCGATAATCGAAACGTCGTTTGCCCGGCACCACTCCGCGAACGCACCCTCGGGCCGCCGGTCCAGCAGCGAGAATTGCACCTGGTTCGACATCAGATCAACGCTGTCCGACACCTGCGCCATCCGCGCTTCGTCAAAATTCGTCACGCCGATCCGGTCAATCAGCCCCTCGCCCTGAAGCGCCGCCAGATAGGCGGCCATCTTCTCGACGCCCGACACCTCTGGGGCCCACCAGTAGAATTGCACCAGATCCAGGCGATCCCGCCCCAGCCGCTGACACGACCGGGCGATGATGCGGCGAATATCGGCGGGGGACAGATCGGCAAGGCTGTCATAGTCCGGCACGTATTTGGTATGGATCTTCACCCGCGCTGCGGCTTCGGCCCCGCGCTGATTGGCCAGCCGGCGCAGCCCTTCGCCATAAATCTCTTCGACGCCGGTATAGATATCCGCGCAATCGAACGTCGTTACTCCGGCATCATAAAAGGCGATCATATCGTCCGCCGCACGCGCGGTTTCGACCGCGCCATGGCCACCGGCCAGTTGCCAGCCACCCCGGATAAGGCGCGAGACCACATAGCCGGGGCGCAACGTGATCGTCGGAACCTCAGTCATCGTTGTGTTCGGGCAAGGGAACCAGCGTCGTCTCGGCATGGCTGAAGGTCGATGTCTTCAGTCGCGTGATCCGAAACCGCGCGCCACAATGCGGGTCAGGGCAGGCGATTTCGGCGTCTGTTGTCATCCAGTCATGGGGATGCGTCGGGCGCTGCTTGGCCGGAAAGAACGGGATCAGCGCGGCCAGCGGATACATTGCGATCCTGGGCCGGTCTTTGGGGAAGATCAGCATTTCCCCGACAACGCGAAAATAGCTCCCCTCCGGGTGGTCACAGACCATGGGCTTGTCCGTGGCCACGACTTCGACCTTCAGATCAAAGAGTTCGAAATTGTCGTCCATCCCCGCCCCCGCTGCGCCGCTCAAATACCACGCATCGTCTTTTATATTCAATTGCATATAAGTTGGACGAATCAAGACCGTGTCAAGCAAACAGCCGTGCGTTAGACGAATTGCCAGGCGCGCGGGTGATTGGTGGTGCTTCCGTCGGGCAAGGCATCTGAACGGGGCGCATCCGACCCATATGCAAACAACGAAGCGCTGATCGAGACCATTAGGATATGACCGACCCATTTGCCATTATGGCGATTTTTGCAGCACTTGCCCTTGGCGGTGTATTGAAAGGCGCGGTTGGCCTCGGCTCTCCGCTTTTGGCGGTGCCGCTTTTGGCGGCGATGTTCGACGTGAGGACGGCGGTCGTGGTGATGGTGCTGCCGAACCTGATCACCAATCTCTGGCAGTTCTGGACCCATCGGCAGGCCATCGTAGGGCGCGGGATGTTCTGGCGGTTTGCTGTCGCGGGCGCGATCGGTGCGATGTTGGGAACCATTGTGTTATCACAGCTGTCCGGGTCGGCGCTGTCACTGGGCGTCGCCGGGGCATTGGTCGCCTTCATTGTGATGCGACTGGCGCGCCCTGACTGGCGGCTTCCCCCCGCCCTGGCAGACAGGCTGACGGTGCCGATGGGCATCCTTGCCGGTCTGCTGCAAGGCGCATCGGGTATTTCCGCCCCGGTCATCGTCAGCTATTTCAATGCAATGCGGTTGGATCGCCATGTCTTCATTGCCGGGATCTCTCTGGCGTTCATCGCGATGTCGCAGGTGCAGGTGCCGCTGCAATTCTCTTTGGGCTTGATGACACCGGCGCTGATGGGCCTCAGTCTGTTTGCGCTAATCCCGTTGTTGACCTTCATGCCTGTCGGCGCATGGCTGGTGCGTACAATCTCAGCTGCAAGCTTTGACCGCATTGTGCTGATCCTGCTTGGCCTGCTAACCGTTCGCCTGATCCAGAGCGCCCTGACCGGATGAGCGCCCGCCCAAACGCATATATGATCTGCACCAGCCCGCGCAGCGGCAGCACCCTGTTGTGCCGCCTGCTGGCCGCCACCGGCTTCGCGGGCCTGCCTGACTCGCATTTCCACCGGCCCGAGCTGGCGGCCTGGCTGAAGACCTATGGTCTGTCGCACGCGGATTTCACTTCAAACCTATCGGCGCTGAAGGCGATCTTCGCGGCGGCGATCGAGCGGGGAACCGGCGCGACCGGCCTGTTCGGGCTACGCATGCAGCGCGTCAGTTTCGATTTCTTTATGCAGCAACTCACCCTGTTGCACCCCGATGCGCGCACCGACACAGACCGCATCGCCGCCACATTCGGCCAGACTCGGTTCATTCACCTGACCCGGCTGGACAAGCTTGCCCAGGCGATATCGCTGGTCAAAGCCCAGCAGACGGGTCTTTGGCATCGCGCCGCCGACGGTAGCGAGCTGGAGCGCGCCTCGGCGCCGCGCGCACCGGTGTATGACGCCGACGCAATCCACCGGGCCTTGTCCGAAGTGAAAGAGTTGGAAGCGGCCTGGGCGGAATGGTTCGACCAACAGGCCATCTGCCCGTCGCGGATTACCTATGAAGACTTGTCCAATAATCCGACCGCAACGCTGTCGAAGGTTCTGGATACGCTGGGGCTTGATCCCGCGTCGGCGGAGGGCATCCAGCCGCCCGTCGCCCAACTGGCAGATGCCACAAACGCAGATTGGGCAAGCAGGTTCCGCGCTCAAAGCAGGTCAATCGGGCGCTAAAGGTCAACCTCGATCACCCCATCGGGGTCCGCTGCGCGGCTTTGGCACAGGATCACCTCGGTTTCGCGCTGCTTCTTGGACAGCACAAAATCGCGATGTTCGACCGCACCCGCGATCAATCCGCATTTGCACACACCACACAATCCGTCCGAGCATTTGACGTCCACGGCCACGCCATTCTCGGTCAGAACATCCGTGGCAGATTTATCCGTCGGCACCAGAAGCTCGCGCCCCGATTTCGCCAGCTTCAGCGTAAAGGGGTGGTTCACATAGTCTGGCACCTCGGGGAGTGAGAAATACTCCAGATGCCGCGCGTCGTCCGGGAACCCGGCACCTTCAGCCGCGGCGATCACGCCGTCCATGTAACGATCCGGCCCGCAGGTATAGACGTGCCAGCCGGGCTGATACCCCGCCAGTGTTTCGGACAGATCACAACGGCTACCCTCGTCCGAGATATGCAGCTGTACCCGATGTGCCCATGGGACCGCGACGAGGTCATCCAGATATCCGGCAGAAGCACGACTTGGGATCGAATAGTGCACCTCGAAATCCGCGCCGATGGTGTGCAGGCGATGCGCGAAGGCAATCATTGGCGTGATCCCGATCCCGCCGCCCATCAGAAAGGTTTTGGTCGCCGCCTCGTCCAGTTCGAAATGGTTGATCGGCTTGGAGATGAAAACCTTCCGCCCTTCCGAGAAGATGCGGTGCATCAGCTTTGATCCGCCACGCCCGGCGTCTTCGCGCAAGACGCCGATCTGATAGACCGAGCGATCCGCCGGGTCGCCCGACATGGAATACTGGCGCAGGAATTCCGGCGCGACGACGATATCCAGATGCGCACCAGCGCTCCATTCCGGCAGGTCGGATCCGTCGAGGCTGCGGAATTCGAATTTGGTCACATCCGGCGACATGGCTTCGGCTTTCGTCACCTCGACCCGAACGACCGGCGCGTCGCCGTGATCCGGGTATTGGTGCATCGGCGGTTCACCACGGGCGGCGCGTTCCTGATACTCCTCGGCCGTGATCATCGCCTGATACGCCTCGATCCCGGCTTCGCGATCCATGTGAAACGGAAACGGCCAGGGGTGGGGGGCAAGCGGGGCGGGATAGACGGCCAGCGTCTGATCCTCATACTTCAGATTCAGGTCTTTTTGCAGATCACGCCAGTTCAGCGGGTGTTTGGAGGGGCGATAGCCGCCTTCCTCTTCCAGCTCGATATCCCACCACCATTTCTTGACGTCGTTCAGCCCGCCATTGCCGACCGCATCGTCGAGTTTCGCCAAGACCGGCGCGGCGGCGGGGATATTCCTCGCGGCCCAGCGAAACGGAGCCTCGGCGAACAGCCCTTCCAGGTTCCAGGGGCAGGTTTTCATGCAGCGCCCACACATTGCCCCGCCCGGCGTAGTAATCCGGTAGGTGGCGCATTTCTGGCTGTCGGATTTCCAGATTTCATAGCCGTTGAACATCAGCTTCGGCCCAGCGGTGATCGCCCCGCTGGGGCATTCGCGGGCGCATTTGTTGCAACTTTCACAGAACTTCTGCAGGCCAAAGTCGATGGGCTTGTCGTGATCCATCGGCATGTCGGTGGTCACCACCCCGGACTTCAGGCGCGGCCCGAGGTAGGGGTTCAGGATAACCTCTCCAATGCGCGAAACCTCTCCCAAACCGCTCAGCAACAGCAGGGGCGGCTGCAAAACCTCTCCGTCCATCACAGTATGCGATTTCGCGGAATAGCCCAGGTTGCGGATGTGCTTGGCGATCACCCCGCCCAGAAGCGAGAACCGCAAATAGGCGCGCATCGACTGCGCCACGGCAATCCAATCGTCGCCGCTGGACCCCTCCATCGTTTCATAGCCCTGATCGATGATCATGCTGATCGCCTGATCGTGGGGCGGATTGATCGGATCGCCGACTGCGTCATGGGAATACCAGGTCCAGTCCGGACAGCGCGACAGGCCCACCGCATCAACGCCCAGGAAGTACGATGCCGCCTTGAGGTTGGCCGCGTTCTGCGCAGCATCGCTGGGGCGTGGGCCGTTTACGGCAGGCTCTCCGTTCTGGATCAGCACGAACGCCCCAAGTGCGCGGCGCTGCGCGAAAGAGGGCGCAGATTTGCGGGCATAATGGCCGCCCTTGGCCTGATCCTGCACGGTCTTGTTCATGTCGCCGAATTGCGCACGTGCGAACATGTCGGCGCGTTTGGGAACACGGGCGACGTTGGGCTCGTCGAAATACGTGGTCGGATCATCGACCCGCTTCAGCTTTTCAAACGGCTGCGCCCCGTCGACGTATCGCCGCTTGGCATAGGGATCGCGGTTCAGCGCGTTCTTGGCGAACCCTTTGCCCAGCCACCAGGCGGGGCCCTGCGTTCGCAGCCACGGCTGATCCGCCATCGGCGCCAGGGGCGCATCCTCGGCCAGGGGCATCGCGGTCGTAATCGCCGCCACCCCGAACCGGGGTCCCACATAGGGCGCGATCAGTTGATCGCCCTCAGGCACGGCCAGCCCGGCGGCGACCGTCAGCCGGTTCAGATCAACGTCACTGGTCGCCGGGGTGTGCGCCTTGGCGTCGAAACCCAGCAGGCGGATGTAATTGGCGATCACCACAGCCGTTTCACTGGCACGCAGGCAGGCGCGATGATCCTGGGCATCGGCCAGCCATTCAGCCCCCGGTTCGTCGGGGTCGGGGTCGCGGTGATGTTCGACCAGAAAGACCAGCGCGTGGGTATGGGCGTCGATGCTGGACGGCGGTGCCTCCATCGATTCCTTCAGATCGGCCATGATCACGTCAATGCCCGAGGCCAGCGTCGCCGTCTGCTTGGTGCGCAGATCCTCGGCCAGGCGGTCAATGTCCGGATTGCGATACGGGGTCATTAACAGCGCCGCTTCGGGCAGGCGGCAAATCCCAACCATCGAACTGTCCGAGAAATAGCCGAATGCCTTCAAATGGTTCGCCCGCTCGGCCAGATCTTCGGGTATTTCGGCCCGCGCCTTGTTCACCAGACCATCCCGGATCGCATCCAGCATGGCCTGATATTCACCCATCGCATTGACGATGCTTTGCGGTTGATCAGGCCGGCGGAAACTCAGCTGTGGTGCCGTGGCGATCGCGGTCAAATCCGGCATTTCGCCGCGAACCAACCGCTCAAGCGGATAAGCGCTCAGATGCACCGGGCGGTTCTTGTCCGAGAAAAAACGCAACCCCATAACCCTGACCTTCAAACCTTGAAATTCGAACTTTGGGCAGACCTTAACGCGGCACTCGGCGGGATGCACGCGGGCAAGATTGGCGCGGTCGACCCCGGGCTTCCCGGCGTGATGAACGCGGCCAGGGGTCTGTTGGCGATCCGGGTTCGACTGCCCGCATCCAAAAACCCCCGCTGCCGATTTTGCTGGATTTCGGCGCAAGATGCGCAGAAACGAAGCGCCATGACACGTCTTGCCTGTTTCAAATCCTACGATATTCGCGGCCGGGTCGGTGACGAACTGACCGAGGCGCTGGCCCTTCGCATTGGCGCGGCCTTCGTCAAGGTCACCAGCGCGACACATCTGGTCGTTGGCCACGACTGCCGCGCCAGCAGCCCGGCACTGTCCAGCGCCGTGGCCCAAGGCGCGATGGCCGCTGGCGCTGATGTCTCGGACATCGGGCAATGCGGCACTGAGGAGGTTTATTTCGCAACCGATCACCTTGGTGCCGGGGGCGGGTTGATGATCACCGCGTCGCATAACCCGATCAGCGATAATGGCATCAAGCTGATCGGCACGGGCGCGACGCCGGTGTCACAGGATCAATTGCAGCGCATCCACGATCTTGTCGTGTCAGACGCCCCCCTGACCGCGCCCGACACCGGCAGCGTCGCGGCTGCAGACCCGCGCGCCGCCTATTGTGACCGGGTGCTGTCCTTCGTGGACCCGGCCGCCCTGCGGCCCATGCGGATTGTCGTGAACCCGGGCAACGGCACTGCCGGGCCGACATTTGATGCGCTGGCCGATGCACTAGCCGAAACAGCGGCCCCGTTGGAGTTCATCCGCCTCCATCACGACCCGGACCCGACATTCCCCAATGGCATTCCAAACCCGCTGCTGCCCGAAAACCGCCCTGTCACGGCGGACGCCGTGCGTGCACATAAGGCGGATCTGGGCATTGCCTGGGATGGTGATTTCGACCGCTGCTTCTTCTTTGATGAGGCCGGAGAATTCGTCGACGGGGAATATATCGTCGGCCTGCTTGCTGCTGCCATGCTCGACTGGGCGCCCGGCGGGCGCATCGTCCACGACCCGCGCGTGCAGTGGAACACGCTGGCCGAGGTTGCGCGCGCTGGCGGCATGCCCGAAGTGTCGCGCACAGGGCATGTTCTGATCAAGGAAACCATGCGCCGCGTCGATGCGGTCTATGGCGGAGAGATGTCGGCGCACCATTACTTCCGCGATTTCATGTATTGCGACAGCGGCATGATCCCCTGGCTGCTGGTCGCGGCCCGCATGTCGGCCCTTGGCCAGCCCCTGTCCGCGATCATCGCCGGAATGCGCGCCGCCTTCCCGTCATCGGGCGATATTAATTTCAGGGTTTCCGATGCAGACGCCGCCATCGATGCGGTCACGCGCAGGATGCTGGACGGCGCGCTGAAGACCGATCACCTTGACGGGTTGTCCGCAGAATTCGACGACTGGCGCTTCAACCTGCGCCGTTCGAACACCGAACCCCTGTTGCGCCTGAATATCGAGGCACGCGGCAATCCGGCATTGGTCGCAGAAACCCTCGCGCGGTTCCGGGCTTTTCTGGACGGCGCCTGACCGCCTTGCGCCTGACGCAACGCGGGCATGCATCTAATCCACCTACTCGTTCGGATGGCGCAGTCCTATTTTTGCCCCACGGGAGCGAAATTCCCGTGTATTCAACGAAATGAGAACAGAACAATGGCCTATGTATCCCACACCGCCCCGTTTGGCAGCGTAATCGGCGCCACATACGGCAAGGTCGCCAACGCGCTGGGCCGCGCCTTTACCATCATGATGAACAGCCGGGACCGGACCCATATCGTCCGCCTGCTACAGGCGAAATCCGATGCTGATCTGGCCCGCATCGGCATCCAGCGCGATCGCATCGTGCACCACGTTTACCGCGACCTGATCAACATCTGATCTGTCAGGAACAGCCGGTGTTGCGCCCGTCGGGTTGAAATCCGGCGGGCGCTTTGTCGGCGGTGGCTGTCGGCCTTTGACCCGAATGGGATGTATGGTCGCGGCTGTCGCCGTGAACGAAGGCGCGAAGCCCGGACATCCATTTCAGGTCACATCCGACCTGCGAACCAACCAAAGCCTCAGCGCGTTGCCGCACCCTCGGCCGTCTCGGACGACTGCGCCCAAAGGTTGATCGCCTCTTCATCGGCCAATCTGTCAATCTCGGCCAGTTCGGCGCTTGAAAACTCCAGATTGCCAACCGCCCCGGCGCAATCCGTCACCTGTTCGGGCCGGGATGCGCCAATCAGCGCCGTGGTGATCCCGCCGTCGCGCAAGACCCAGGCGATGGCCATCTGCGCCAGCGTCTGACCGCGCGCCGCCGCAACCTCATTCAGGCTGCGAATATTCTCAATCGCCCGGTCGCTCAGCATCTCGGGACGCAGGCTTTTGCCCTGGGTTGCGCGGCTGCCCTCGGGCACGCCGCCAAGGTATTTTTTCGTCAGCATCCCTTGGGCCAGCGGCGTGAACGCAATGGATCCGACTCCCAGTTCAGCCAATGTGTCCTTCAGCCCATTCCGTTCCACCCAACGGTTGAGCATGTTGTAAGACGGCTGGTGGATCAGGCAGGGCGTTCCCAGGTCTTCGAGGATTGAAACCGCCGCACGCGTTCGTTCCGAGTTGTAGCTGGAAATCCCCGCGTATAGCGCCTTGCCCGAACGCACGATCTGATCCAGCGCACCCATGGTTTCTTCCAGTGGTGTGTCGGGGTCGAATCGGTGCGAATAGAAAATATCGACATAGTCGAGGCCCATCCGCTTTAGCGATGCATCACAGGACGCGATCAGGTATTTGCGGCTACCCCATTCGCCATATGGGCCGTCCCACATATCGTATCCGGCCTTGCTTGAGATAATCAGCTCATCCCTGTGGCCCGCAAAGTCGGTCGCAAGGATCTGGCCAAACGCCTCTTCCGCGCTGCCCGGTGGCGGGCCGTAGTTGTTGGCCAGGTCAAAATGGGTGATTCCTGCGTCGAACGCCGTCCGACAAATCGCCCGCTTGGTCGAATGCGGCGTGTCATGCCCGAAATTGTGCCACAGCCCAAGCGACACCGCGGGCAATTTCAACCCGGACGCGCCGCAGCGGCGATATACCATTGAATCGTATCGGTTTTCGGCGGGAACATAGGTCATAAGCTTTCCCTTCTGGGTCATGTTCAGAAACTCGGCAGACATTGCGCCGGTCCGTAATTCCAGCGCAAGGCGGAATCGTGATGCGAATTGAGTGAACCATTCGGGCGTTATGTGATACTCACCTGAAGTTAACCGAGATTTGCGAGTTGTCTTCCCGTGTCCCGTGTCCCGCTTCCTGCTTTTCCTTGCCGTCGTGTTTGCCCTGTCGACACCGGCGCTGGCCCAGTCCCAATGTCGCCTCCAGCCCGGATCGGCGCTGCGTGATTTTCTGTCCAGCATCAATGCCGAACGCGCCGCCGAAAACCTGATCGCGCTGCGGCTGTCGGATCAGTTGAACCGCGCCGCGCAAGGGCACGCCTGTGATATGGTGCGGCGCCACTATTTCTCGCATCGCTCACCCAAACACGGGACAATGTCTGCCAGGATCAAGGCCGCTGGATATGATGCCTGCCGCGCAAACGAGAACATCGCACAGGGCCAGCCAACCCGTGATCGGGTGGTTGCAGCCTGGATGCGTTCGTCCGGGCATCGCCGGAACATTCTGGACAGGCAAATTACCGAGGTCTGGTTCGGCTATGCCGGAACCGGCGGCGCGCGACGATGGGTGATGGTTGGCGCACGGTCCTGCAACGATCACGCCCCGCGACATCCCGCACCAACGGATCAGAGCCCGAACAATTATTAAGGGGCCACTCCGCAGCCGGCGTTTCTAAGCCGCGCTGTCCATCCAGATTGTGACCGGCCCATCGTTGATCAGATGCACTTCCATGTCCGCACCAAACCGTCCGGTCGCCACGGAAATGTCCTGCGCCGCAAGCGCTGCTGCAAACCGCTCATACGCCGGTTCGCCCACATCCGGTGCCGCCGCGCTGGAAAAGCCGGGGCGATTGCCGCGCGTGGTATCGGCGGCCAGCGTAAACTGGCTGACCACCAGCGCCGCGCCTTTGGTATCCAGAAGTGAGCGGTTCATTCGCCCGTCATCGTCGCGGAATACCCGCAGTTTTGCGATTTTCGCGGCCAGTTTGTCGGGTGCATCCCCGGGGTCGCCATCCATCGCACAGACAAGGATCATCAGCCCCGGCCCGATCTCTCCGATGGTGGCGCCGCCGACTTCCACCCGCGCCTTTTTGACCCGCTGAACCAGCGCCCTCATGCCAGTTCGTGCGCCCATGGCGGGTTTGCGCCCGCGCGGCTGACAGTGACTGCTGCCGATTGTGCGCCCAGCGCCAGTGCGGCGCGGATCGCATCGCCGTCCAGCCCCGCGATACCGGGTTTGGTCAACGCGCCCGCGCGGTGCAGCGCGGCCAGAACGCCTGCGTTGAATGTGTCACCGGCCCCGACCGTGTCCACCACGTCGACCCGCGTCGCGTCGACCCAGACGTTATGGTCCCGGCTGACCCCACGCGCGCCCTTCGCGCCTTCGGTCACACAAATCAGCGACGGGCCAAGCTTTAGCAACACGCGCGCCTGATCGACGGGGTCGCCCGCACCCAAAATCCAGCTCAGATCCTCGTCCGAGATCTTCACGATATCCGCCGCCGCGATCATCCGATCAATCCGGGCGCGATATGCGCCCTCGTCCCGGATGAAACCGGGGCGGATATTGGGGTCGATCATCGTGACCCGGCGCGAAGCCTCGCGCAGCATCAACGCCTCATAGGTTGCACCGCAGGGTTCGACGACCAGGGAAATGCCGCCAAAGAACATCGCCTCGACCGCGTCGGGAATGTCGGGCAAATCAGCCTCGGCCAGCATCCGCCCCGCCGTATTCTCATCATAGAAGGCATAGGATGCCTGCCCGTCCGTCAGGGTCACGAAGGCCAGCGTTGTCGGACGGTCCGAGCGTGCCGCCAAAGCGGTATCCACATCGCTGTCTTCAAGCGAGGCGACCAGTTTCGCGCCGAACAGATCCGTCGAGATCCCTGAAAAGAAACCGGACGGCGCGCCAAGGCGACCCAATGCAATGGCCGTATTGAACACCGCACCGCCGGGGTAAGGCGCAAAGGCCGCTTCGCCAGCAGCCGTTTCACGGGGCAGCATGTCGATCAGCGATTCACCGCAACTCAGGATCATGATGGCCACTCCGCAACTGTTACAATTCACTTAAGGTATTCAGTTGCCAGCCAACAGATCAATTCATACTCGGCATCCCCGGCCTTCAAGCCGTGTTGCCGACCCGCTACGCCTTTTCGGGCTTCAGATACTCCAGCATCTCGCGCTCTGACTGGGGAAGCGCCTCCCATAGGTCCGCCAATGCGTAATTGCTGATCAGTTCGATATTTGTCTGTTCGGGATTAAACGAGGCCTCATTCCAATCCGAATCCGGATCACCCAGCTTGGTGTCGCATTCCTTTTCCCACTTGATTGTTTGCACGCGGGCATCGCCACGTGTCCGATACCGCCCGATGCCGCGAAAAACGCCGCCATTAGCGTCACGCAGTTCAAATGGTTCGGTCCAGATGATCTTGACGGTGCGCGTGCGCGTCGTATCCGAAACAATACGTTCGCCCAGATAGTCACAATGCCACCCGCACTGCGGAATCGTTATCGCATTGCGCGCCCTGATATCCGCATCAAGTCGGGCATTCAGATCCTGCAGTCGCTGCGCTGGGGTTTTCGATGGCGCGGGGGCTAATCTGGGCTGCTTTTCCAGGACGCCCAGGGTCGTGATGCCACGAACCTTGGTGTAGCGATAATAAGTCAGAACTTTTTTGCACTCATCGGACATGATTCACCTCCTCAAAATTGCATCGAGGAGCAATTATACCACTTTTGCGTGCAAACTCGGCGGAAATTTTACTGACTGTTCGCCGCGACAAAGCCCACCACCGCGGCAATCAGCAGCCCGACAACCACCGCAACCGCAATCTTCATCGGTGAATAAGGGCGTTCCCCCTGCACCTTGCCGGTTCGTCCGTTTACGACAAACCGATAGCTTTTTCCGCGATATTTATACGCCGCCATCCAGACCGGAAGCAGGATGTGTTTGAATGTCAGGTCGCGGATATCGGTGTCCACCTGCCCAACCCGCTGGCGGTCGCCGCCGATGTCAAAGCGCACGTCGCGTTCGATCATGCGGTCCATATGGGCGCGCGCCTCTCCAAAGGCATCTTCCAGCTCAACCCCGTAGGCCTCGGCGCGAAACCCGGCGAGGTATTCAACGCGGTATGGTTCCAACGGAGCCAGATCCCAGGGGGCCAACCCATCGGTGTATCGCTTGGGCAACGCGTGCGAGGCCAACACAAGCACGTCGTCGAAGAACCGGGCCACCCGGCCCGACACCGATTTCCAGCGCACTTTCGCAACCTGCACGTTCTGCCGCTTTCCGTCGCGGACCACGGATTTCGTTTCATAATATACCGTGCCACGCTGACCGGTATAGGATGACTTGGTATCCGCATCGAAGGTCCAGTAGGGCACATAGATCCCGTCCAGCCTGCGCCCCTTGCGTGCATATTGCTGCACACCGCCCGGCGCAAACCACAACCGGCCCAGCCAGCCTTTCAGCTCATCGCGGGCCTGATCCTCGGTCAGTGAAAACGGCAGAACGCCGCGTGGCTTGATATGGCGGGATACGCCCGTGTCCGCCACAAACGGCGTGCCGCAGAACGGGCAGTCGGCGGCGTGGATCGTCGGGTCATATTCCACCGTCGCGCCGCAGTTTTCACAGCCGACGGTGCGCGTCTCTTCCAGGTCGGCCTTGGGCAGTTCGGCGCGGATTGCGGCGCGAAAATCCAGCTCGTGAATCGGATGGGCGCTGCCGCCGCCGATAACTTCGGTATTGCCGCAGTAATCACAGGTCAGTTGATCCGCGCCAGGGTCAAACCGCATATCCGTCCCGCAGGTGTCGCAGGGAAAGCGGTGTTCGGCCATCACCTCAGCCATTCAGAGAAACCTGTGCAATACCTTCGGAGCCATGATCCTGAGCGCATTGTCCCGAACACGCAAGTGTCGCCAGATGTGAAAACCCGCGTGGCCTGTGACGATCACGCCGAGCAGGTAGAATTCATAGATGTGGAATGTCCCGATCCAGTCATTCGCCTGCTTCATTCCCAGGGGTGGCGCGATAGGCAGGAACCCCCCGGCCTTGAGCAACCGGTCCGATGTCAGCCCCAGCAGGAATCCGGTGATCGCCACGCCGAACAAGCCCCACATGATCAGCCTGTGTATCCACCAGTGAAACCGCCGCGCGCGGTTGCCCAGTTTCGGCCCCGGACGCCCCGCCAGCCCGCGCCGCATATAGTCGGCCATCCAGATCAGCGAGATTGTGACGAAGATCAGTGCCAGGACAGAATGAAACCTGAAGATGCCCATCGGCACGACGTCTTCAGGTGTCATCACGATGAACCAGATCAGCAGCGGGATCATCGCCCCGTGCAGCGCCTTCAGCCAGGTGCGGCGGTGCGGCAGACACAGATACAGGCGCTGCATCACTCCGGGTTTGGTCACTTTGGCATCCGTCATATCTCAGTCACGGCTGACCAACGGGAAAAGTTTCACCGCAGACACTTCAGAGGAACCTGTGAAGCGCCTTTGGCACCATGATGCGCAGCGCGTTATCGCGTACCCAGAAATGCCGCCAGATATGAAAGAACGCATGCGCGAATATGGCGATCAGCAGCAGATCGAAGACCAGTTCGTGCAGTTCCTCCATCAGATCCCACAGGCTTTTGATATCCAGATTCGGCACAAAAGGAATGACCCCGAAGGCCAGAATCATATAGGGCGCGAACAGGCCGATCAGTCCCCCTGTCGCCATCATCGCGACCAGCAGCCAGTGCAGACCCTTGTGCATGATCGGATGCACCCGGCGCGCCCAACCGGGCAGTTTCGGCCCGGCCCGCCCCGCCAGCCCCTTGACCAGATACATGCCAAACCACCCCAGCACGACAATCGCCAACACCAGCCCGACACCGGCATGCGTTGCCAGTGCAGCGGCGCCCAAACGCTCAACATCTTCCGGTTCCACCGCCCAGAAATAGAGGATGAGCGCGAGGCTGATCCAATGCAGCCATTTGATTGCCGTTCTGCGGGTCATGAATATCTCTTGTTGGCTGATTGTGTTGAAAAACTCCGTTTTAGGGCCTGAACGATGATTTTTCTTTCCATGCAGCCCGATCCTAAATTTTTGGCGCGGGGGTCGGCCCAAATCGCCTACATGCGCTCACGCGCAGCCATGCGCTGTCTCGTGGTCAAAGCTTTCCGACTATTTCGCTTCATAGGTTTTCGCAAGAAATCCGCGACGCTCTGATTTCGGAGTTTTTCAACACAATCGGCTGATGTCAGTGCTGGATCATGGACCGATCAGATTGCCTGGCTGATTGCCTTGGGTCCGCCCCAGCGACAATCGGTTCTTATCCCGTTTATGCGCCTGGTGGTGGCGGCGGCATGATCGTGAACAGCTGCGCCAGTTCGGCAACCTCGTCCGCGGTTTTCCAGCCGTCCTGCCCGGCAGCCCAGACCAGCGTTTCACGGCTAAGGCTGCCATCGGCGGCCTTGCGTCCCATGCTGGCGCGCGAAAACGGCCCCTCGGTCTTGCCACCCTCGGCGATGTGCCAAACCTTCTCAACCGGCGGCGGGGGTGGCGGCGGAGCTGCAACGGCAGGTGCGGCACCCCAGGGTCCACGCTGCGTCGCCATCTGGGTTGCCATCTGAAGGCCCATCCCGGCACCCATGCCGGTCGCCATCGCAGCACCTGCACCACTGTCGGCATTCGCCAGCGCTTCGGCGGCCTGAAACTGCGTGTACCTGCCCAGATCGCCCACCACACCCATCGAGGTGCGCTTGTCCAGCGCCTCCTCCACCGCCGGGGGCAGGCTGATGTTCTCGACATAAAGCTCGGGCATGGTCAGGCCATAGCTTTCCAATGTCGCCGAGATTTCCGCCGCCACCAGTTTGCCCAGATCGGCCGTGTTCGCCGCCATATCCAGCACAGGTATCCCGGACGAGGCGATCACCCGGCTGAATTCCTGCACGATGATGTTGCGGATCTGAAAGCTGATCTCGTCCATGGTGAATTCGCCATCGGTGCCGACGATTTCGCTCAGGAACTTCGCCGCATCGGTGACCCGGATCGAATAGGTGCCGAAGGCCCGGATCCGCACCGGTCCGAATTCAGGATCGCGGGTGATGACCGGGTTCTTGGTGCCCCATTTGAGGTCGGTGAACCGGGTGGTGTTGACGAAGTAGATCTCGGACTTGAAGGGCGACTGAAAGCCGTGATCCCAATGGTTCAGCGTCGTCAGGATCGGCATGTTGTTGGTTTCAAGCATGTAAAGTCCCGGCGTGAACACATCCGCCAACTGCCCCTCATGCACGAAGACCGCCGCCTGCCCTTCGCGCACCGTCAGCTTGGCGCCATACTTGATCTCATGGCCCTCACGCTCGAATCGCCAGACCATCGTGTCGCGGGTGTCATCGGTCCAGTGGATGACGTCGATGAACTGCCCGGTGAGGAAATCGAGAATGCCCATGGGGGGTCTCCGTTCTAACTGCTGCCGCCAAGCATTTCGGCGGCGATCTGGGTTACAATAGGGGTGGCCACATCTGCAGTCATCCCCGGTTTCAGGCGCGGATCATAGAGCATGCGCAGCAGCATTTCGTCATGGCCTGTCAGCAGCGCGAATTCTTCGTCGTCATTGAAGATCGACGGACGCGCATTAGGGCTGTCGTTGGACAGGCCCATGGCCTGTGCAAGCTCTTCATGAAAACAGGACAGGCGCAGCAGGTTGGGATGCTCCGCCCGTATGACAGCGACGGCGCGCTCATAAGTGCCATCACTTTGCGGATCAAACGCGAAGACAAGGCAATAGCTGGATCGCGGCAGATCGGTGACCGTGCGCACAGCCGAGGCTGAAATGCCGGGGATCAGCTGGCGCAGTCGCGGCCCCAGCGCGCGGCGTTCATCTTCATTGACGACGAAGACGTTAAAGTTGCCGCCACTTTCGACCTGAGTGACCCCAACACCGGTCAACTGCCCCAGCCGTGCGGCGTAAGCGATAATCGCCCGACGATCGAGGCTGGCCTGCGCTGGATCGACGGTCGCGCCAAAATCCACCTCCATCCGAATGGAGCGATCCCAACGATGCAACCGGCTGGCCGTCTGGCGGGCAATGATCGTGCCACCTGAATTATCGTATTCTTCGAACAAGGCGATGCGGGTGAAATTCTCGGCCAGTTGGCGTTCGTTGAACGGCGTATCCCTGCCGCCGGTGTCAATGCGCAACAATCCCTGTCGCAGCATCGTGGCTTCCACGCGCGCGTAATAGTCGCCGATATCGCGGCTGAGCGCGCTGCGCACCGGGGCGACCGGCGCCGCAACGGCAGGCGGCGCAGCCGGGCGCGCTTGTGGCGCAACGGCGCTGACAACCGGCGGCTGCGGCATAACACATCCCGCCAGCGCCCAGATCAGGCCCGTTGCTGCAATCGCCGCTCGCATGGTTGCCACTTCGCCCTTGTCAGTTGCCCGAAACCGCGCCGCCCACGGTTTCACCCGTGCCATCGGCGCGCGCCTTGGCAGAGGCGAGCGTGGTCTTCAGCTCACCTTCCATCTTCTTCAGCTCTTCTTCGGCGGCGGCCCGTTTGGCCTTACCTTCGTCAGCGATTTGCAGGCTTTCCTGGATCGTCGCGATCAGATCGGCATTGGCCTGTTTCACAGCCTCGATGTCGAACACGCCGCGCTCCATCTCGGTGCGGATTGTCGCGTTCGCTTCGCGAAGGTTCTTGGCGTTGGCCTTGAGCAATTCATTCGTCAGGTCATTGGCATCGCGCACCGCCTCAGCCGCATCTGCCGAGCGTTGAATGGTCAGCGCCTGCGCCAGTTGGGTTTCCCAAAGCGGGACGGTGTTCACCAGGGTCGAGTTGATCTTGGTCACCAACGATTTGTCGTTTTCCTGTACCAGCCGGATCGAGGGCAGCGACTGCATTGTCACCTGCCGCGTCAGCTTCAGATCGTGCACCCGGCGTTCCAGATCATCGCGCGCCGCGCGCAGGTCGCGCAGCTCCTGCGCTTTCATGACCGCCTGCTGTTCTGGCGCGGCCTCAACCTCGGCCGCCTTGGCCGGGATCACCGTTGCGTCCAGATCCTCGATCTTCGCCTCTCCGGCGGCAATATAAAGCGCCAGTTCATCGTAGAACGTCAGCGTTTTATCATAGAGCATGTCGAGCGATTTGATGTCTTTCAGAAGCGTGTGTTCATGCCCCAGCAGGTCATCTGTCACCTTGTCGATCTGGCCCTGCACGTCTTCGAAGCGCGCCACGAAATTCGCCATCGGTGCGGCGCGGCGCAACAGGCGTTCCCACCAGGTCCGTTTGCGCCGGGTGTCCAGCTCGTTAACCGAAAAGCCGCGGATCGTGCCGACAATCTGGCGCAGGCTGTCACCCGCCGGGCCGACATCCTTGTTTTTCACGTCAGCCAGCATCGCCTGACTGATTTCCTGCAATTCGGCCTGCGCCGATGACACGAACGATACGATGGACCCGGTATTGGTGATGTCGATCTCGTCCATGCGCTTGGAAATCTCGGCCTTCACATCCGCCGGAGCGGCCTCATAAGGCACCACATCTGTGGTCGGCTCTGCCAGCACGACGGCGTTGACCTCTTGCACGAGGCTCTCGGATCTCTGGGCCTTTTCGCGGATATCAATTGCAGGCATGGGTGTCCCCCTTCTTAGGTTTTATTCGGTGCGGATGCCTTCACGTTCCAACCGCTCGCGCAGCACCTCGATTTCAACGTCGAGGTCGGATCGGTCAGACAGCATCAGTTTTTCGGTGCGTGCCGCGAACGAGGTTTCAAGATCGTCCAACAGCGCTTCGTAATCTGCACGCGCCTGCGGGTCGCGGTTGCGGGCATAGATGTCGGCAAACTTGGCCGTCGCGTCGCGCGCGCCCAGCAAATACACGCTCAGGTATTTGCGTGCCGAGGTCAGATCGCGCGGGTCGTCCTGCAATGCCGCGAACATGTCGCGTGCCGTCGCCTGAAATGTGTCGACCCGACGTTCCAGCCCGCGATCTTTGGCCAGCAGAATGGCGTCTTTCATCGCGGCCAGATGTTTCTCGGCCTCGTCAACCGCGCGGGCGACCCGGTCGGTCTGAAAGGCGTCCACACCCTCCATCCCCTTGTCGCGCATCGGATCGACACCAAAGGCGGTGACATGAAGGGCCGTCGCAATAATGCCCAGAATGACCGGAGCGATGACACCGTTTTCGGGCGAGAATGCCGCCAGCGCCACGCCGATCCCGGTGAAAGCCGAGGCAAACATTTTGCGCGGGATGCCGGGGCGGCGGGCGACCTTGCGGGCGGCCCAGGCGGCCTCGGCACGCAGACCCTCACTCAACAGCCAGGCGGCCAGCAGCAGGATCGCCAGCGCGGCCAGATCGGTGGCCATCCCCAACGCGCCCTGTGCAAACGCGCTGATCAACAGCGGCAGCGGGGCGATGAACAGAAAGTTGCGTCGCGCAGCTGCACGACGCGGCGGCGCCATGGGCCGCTTGCCCGGCGCTGGCCCCGTCCCGTCGGGCGAGTGTTTTCCGCCAAAGCGCTGCGCCATCTAGAGCCCGCCCAGCCAGCCGAGCGACACACCCAGAATAAGCGCAACCAGCGCCAGATAAGCCCCTGTCTGTATCATCGAACGATCCGCCCCCACAGACGCCCAATCGGGACGCGCTTGCGCCAGACCGCGCACAATTGCCCGCAAAATGACCGCAGCGATGGCGACCAGGATGGCAATCAGGATCAGGGCCAGAAACAAACGCTGCACGACGCGGCAAACTCCTTTACGGGCGGTACTTTACGCAAATCAGGCTGTACGGGCCAGCGCGAAAGATTGCGACATTCGGGCCACTAATATGGGCACGCTGACCCGGATTGCCAGAGGGCACGGCCCAGCGCCAAAATCGCGGATCGCCCCATGCTTGATGCCGCATTCGCGCGACGGCATCCCCCCGACCCATGCGATGCTGGGGTCAGTGACGCTGTTCGGCGCTGCGTTCCGCGGCCAGCTTGCGCTGATAACCGGATTGCAGGATTTCCACTGCGAACAACACGATAACCGCGAAATAGAACGTCGACTTGGACATCGGAAGCAAGGCGAATCCGAATACCTTCAGCCCCAGATCGTCATTGTGCATCGCATGCGCAGCCGCCACGCCGGCCTCACCCAGAAGCACCACGCCAACAATCAGCAGGATGAACAGACCCAGAACCTCGTACATGCGGTTGGCCTTCAGGAAGTCCGTCACACTTTCCGCCAGCATCAGCATGGCAATTCCGGACAGGATGATTGCGGCGGCAAGAATCGGGAAAACATCGGTGATCGCCAGAGCGGACAGCACCGAATCAAAGCTGAAAATCAGGTTCATGAACACGATCAGCAGCACCACCTGGGTCGCCGATTTCCCGCGCTTGCCTTCGATGTCGGCCTCAAGATGCTCAATCGACAACATGTGCGAGATTTCTTTGACCGCCGTATACATGATGAAGATGCCGCCGAAGATGAAGACGACCGTGGCGAAATTGACCCCGCCGGTCAGCACACCTTCCCATTCGAACACGTAAAACGGCGCGCTGAGCGCTGCAATCAGCCGTACCATCACGAACAGCAGAATGATCCTTAGGGCCACCGCGATAATGATACCCCAAAACCGCACCGCCTTTTGCTGCGCAACCGGCGCGCGCTGACTTTCGATCGAAATGTACAGCAGGTTGTCGAACCCAAGCACCGCTTGCAGAAAGCACAGCATCAGCAAGTTGCCGATGTTTTCGAAAGTCAGAAGTTCGGCCATGACGCATGGATCCCTTGCAAAATACTACGCCGATATTACGCATGAAGTGCCGAGTGGTTTCAACCGCTCGTCGTTTTGCAGCATTGCCTGGCCCACGAACGATTGGGAGATTTCGTCAACGCGGGTTGGGCTGGATTGAAAGGATCGTCGGGCATTTGCAAAGTCCGGTTCGGATCAAGCGTCACGACATTTGGACAACTGCCCCCGGCAATCACCGCGCCGGTTTGCGCTGCGGCTTGTGCCCGTCGCGCGACCGCAGCACCGTTTTCGTCGTCGGCGCGCGCCGTTTGCCAAGATTTTCCGAGGGGTTGGCGGCATCGCCAGCCGGGCTGGCCATACCCAGCTGATCGCGCAGCACGCGACCCTTCACCTCGGACACCTCACCTGGCTTAAACTGACCCAGCTGGAAGGGGCCATAGCTGACGCGGATCAACCTGTTCACCGTCAGCCCAACAGCCGCCGCTGCCCGGCGAACCTCGCGGTTCTTGCCCTCGCGGATGGATACCGTCAGCCAGGCGTTCGCGCCCTGCACCCGATCTATCGAGACGGTCATGGGCTGAAATCTGACACCCTCAACCTCGATCCCCGCGCGCAACGGCGCAATCTGCGCTTCGTCCGGGGCGCCTTTGACCCGGACCCTGTATTTGCGCAGCCACCCGGTCGACGGCAATTCCAGCTTGCGCTTGATGCCACCATCATTGGTCAGCAGCAGCAATCCTTCCGAATTGATGTCCAGTCGCCCGACCGAAACCACGCGCGGCAGTTCTTCGGGCAGGGCGGCAAACACCGTCTTTCGCCCCTGCTCGTCCCGTTCGGTCGTCACCAGCCCCAGCGGTTTGTGATACAGCCAAAGGCGCGGCGCTTCTGGGGCGTCCACCGGCCTGCCATCGACACTCAGCTTGTCGCGCCCGGTCACGTTCAGTGCCGGGCTGTCGATCACCGCCCCGTTCACCGACACCCGGCCAGCCGCGATCATCCGCTCAACCTCGCGGCGCGAAGCGATGCCTGCGCGCGCCAGAACCTTGGCGATCCGGTCGCCAGGCGGGCTGTTGTCGGGTTTGTCGGTCATGCGCCCGCTTATCGCGTTGCGAAACCCCTTGTCCAGCGCCGCCAGCCGGGGCAGGGAAATGGGATGAGCCGCTTCGAAACCCAGATGCAAGCCGCCCTTGCGCAGGCCCGCGCCGCCGGTGCGCGCGGCGAGGTGCCGGTGGGCGCGGTCCTGACCGACGCCAAAGGCGCGATTGTGGCCCAGGCCGGTAACCGCACCCGCGAATGCGCCGACCCGACGGCGCATGCGGAAATCCTTGCGATCCGCGCGGCCTGCGCCGCTGCAGGGTCCGAGCGTCTGCCAGGCCACACCGTTTGGGTCACATTGGAACCCTGTACGATGTGCGCCGCTGCCATTGCTGCTGCGCGTATCGGGCGGGTCATCTATGGCGCAAACGATCCGAAATCCGGCGGTGTCGCCCACGGCGCAAAAGTGTTCGACCACCCGCAAGCGCACCACGCGCCCGAAGTCATCTCGGGCATTGCTGATGGAGAGGCGCGCCAGCTTCTGGTCGAATTCTTTGCGAACCGTCGCTAAGGCCAGAACCCAAACGCCAACCGCCCCAGCCAGTCGCGCACCAGCGCCTTGAACAGGGCCGGACGTTCCCATGCCAGACCATGCCCCGCTGTATCCAAAGCCGCAAATGTCGCATTCGGATAGGCGGGCAACAGTGCCATCGCCTCGGCATAGCCTGCCATCGCATCCTGTCGACCGTTCACGATCAGCGAGGGGCCAGCGTGCGGGGCGGCCTCAAGCTCAAAATCGAACTGAAACGCACCCGCCAGACGTTCGGCCAGTGCAGCGTCATGACGCTGATCGGCGGGAAGCTTGAGGCGCGCGATCTTGTCCGCAATCTCGGCCGTTTGCACCACCTGGCGCGCCAGCATCTGGCGCAGCACCTCGGGCAGACTGTCCAGCAGGGCCGGATCCGGAACGCGCACCTCATGCGGCGGGCGCGCGCTGGCATCCGTCGAACCCACCTTGTCGGTAACGATCAGGCACAGACCCGCCACCAGGTCCGGTGCCCGCGCCGCCAAGGCCCGCGCGTGATAGCTGCCGCGCGATTCCCCGATAATCGCGATCCTTGGGCCCAGGGTCCGTGCGAAGCGCAGCACACGTTCGAACACATCAGACTGGGTGTTCGGCCCGGTGCCATCGCTTTCACCGTGTCCCGGCAGATCGGCATAGACCCTCTGCCAGTCGCCTGCATCCACGAACGCCGGTTCCAGCGCGTCAATCATGTGGTGCCGGTCCAGACGCCCGCCATGAAGGACAAGAACCGCGGGACCGGAACCGCGTGTTTCAAAGGCAATCCTGTTTGCGGCCATCAAGGCCCCCCCTCAATAGAACGCGCGACAAAAATCCTCCGGGCTTTCGAATACTGCTTTATGCCGCCGCAACCGCGCAAGCGGGACATGACCCTTGCCATTGTCAACGCCACACCGCTTGAAGCCGCAGGGCCACGGCGCTAAACGGGCGCGATCTTCACCTGAAGGACCTGTCATGAGCATCGACACAGACACCGCGCGCCGCGTCGCCAAGCTGGCCCGCATTCGCGTCGAAGACGACGCCTTGCCCGCACTGGCGGGCGAGTTCAACGCGATCCTGGGCTTCATCGAACAGATGCAGGACGTTGATGTAACCGGCGTTGAACCGATGGTCAGCGTCACGCCGATGCGCCTGAAACGGCGCCAGGATGTGGTCACCGACGGCGATCAGCAAGACAAGGTTCTGGCCAATGCGCCCGACGCGCGTGAAGGGTTCTTTGCCGTCCCGAAGGTGGTCGAATGAGCGATCTGAACAAACTGGGCATCGCCCAAGCGCGCGATGCGATGAAGGCGGGCGATGTGACTTCTGTCGAACTGACCGAAGCATGCCTGAAGGCCATTGACGGCGCAACGGCGCTGAACGCTGTGGTTCACAAGACGCCGGATCTGGCCTTGGAACAGGCCCGCGCAGCTGATGCGCGCATTAAATCAGGCGACGCCCCGGCAATGTGTGGCATTCCGCTGGGCATCAAGGATCTGTTTTGCACCAAGGGCGTGCCCTCTCAGGCGGCCAGTGCGATTCTTGACGGGTTCACGCCGGAATACGAAAGCACTGTCACGCGTCAATTGTTCGACGCCGGCGCGGTGATGCTGGGCAAGCTGAACATGGACGAATTCGCCATGGGAAGCTCAAACGAAACCTCGACCTATGGGGATGTGGTGAACCCGTGGCGGCGCGGCAACGACGATGCCAGGCTGACGCCGGGCGGCTCCTCAGGTGGGTCGGCAAGCGCGGTTGCCGCTGACCTCTGCCTGGCCGCCACCGGCACGGATACCGGCGGATCAATCCGCCAGCCTGCCGCATTCACCGGCATCACCGGCATCAAACCGACCTATGGCCGGGTGTCGCGCTGGGGCGTCATCGCCTTTGCCTCGTCACTCGATCAGGCCGGACCGATGACCAAATCGGTGCGCGATGCGGCGATCATGCTGGAAACGATGTGCGGCCACGATCCGATGGATTCCACCAGCGCAGACATCCCCGTGCCGAATTTCGAGGCCGCGCTGACCGGCGATATTCGTGGCAAGACCATCGGCATCCCCCGCGAGTACCGCATGGACGGCATGCCGGACGAGATCGAAAAGCTGTGGTCCGACGGCACCGCGATGCTGAAGGACGCAGGCGCAAAGATCGTCGATATCAGCTTGCCGCACACCAAATACGCTCTACCCGTCTACTACGTGATTGCCCCTGCCGAGGCGTCGTCCAACCTCGCACGCTATGACGGGGTCCGCTATGGCCACCGCGCCCGGCTGGAACAGGGCGACGGCATCACCGAGATGTACGAGAAGACCCGCGCCGAAGGCTTCGGCCCCGAGGTTCAGCGCCGCGTGATGATCGGCACTTATGTTCTCAGCGCGGGTTTCTACGACGCCTATTACAATCGCGCGCGACAGGTTCGCACATTGATCAAGCAGGACTTCGAAACCGTCTTTGCCGATGGCATCGACGCGATTCTGACCCCTGCGACCCCCTCGGCCGCGTTTGGCCTGGGCGAAATGGCCGAGGCTGACCCGGTGCAGATGTACATGAATGATATCTTCACAGTCACGGTAAACCTGGCCGGGCTGCCGGGCGTTGCGGTTCCTGCGGGGCTCGACAAGCAGGGATTGCCGCTGGGATTGCAGTTGATCGGCCGCCCGTGGGAGGAAGGCGATCTGCTGAACACCGCCCATGTGCTGGAGTCCGCCGCCGGTTTTGTTTCCAAACCGGCCAAATGGTGGTAGAAGCCCCGCAAAACAGGCTCAAGAAAAGAAAACACCATGTATCGCGTTACAATTGCTTTTGTATTTGGCCTTGCGGCCTGCACGTCGACAGCCCCCAGCAACGTTCAGGGCGTCGGCTTTAACAGCTATGAAACCGCCCGTGCGTCACAATCGGGCCTGCCCGGCGGGTCCGGCGGCGTCATCAGCAATGCTGATCTGGCCGCTGCGGGCTTGCCGACCGGCGGAACCTCGGTCGCTGCTGGCGCGCGCCCAAGTGGCGTGTCCGACGAACAGGATTTCGACGCGGTCAGCAGCCGTGAAACCATCGAAAGCGATGCCGCCCGTCTGGCGCGCCTGCGTGACGGGTTCGAGGTTGTGCAACCCACCGCCGTCCCGACCCGCGAAGGCGAAACGCCCAGCATCGTGGCCTATGCGATCAAAACCACCAACCAGCCCGGCGAACGCCTGTACCGCCGCAGCCGGTTCCACGCGACCGCGAAATTCGAAAAATCCTGCTCCGGTCACGCGACCCTTGATGTGGCGCAGGAGATCTTCCTGGCCAACGGCGGGCCTGAAAAAGACAAGGCCGGTATGGACCCGGACGGCGACGGTTTCGCCTGTGGTTGGGATCCGCGCCCTTATCGCCAGGCGCTGGCCAACTGACTGTACCGACCGTACAGCAACACCCATCCCCGAACTGCGGACCGCGCCGCGACGGTCTGACGCCGTCGCTGATCGTGCTGCATTACACGGCGATGACCTCGGCCCGGGCCGCGCTAGTACGTCTGTGCTGCCCGGATCACGAAGTATCGTCGCATTACCTGATCGGGCAGGATGGTCAGACATGGCAATTGGTCGATGAAGATCAGCGCGCCTGGCACGCCGGGGCCGGGTCTTGGCAGGGGGTGAGTGACATTAACTCTCGCTCGATCGGGATCGAATTGTGCAACGACGGCACCTCGCCCTTTCCCGACCCTCAGATGACCGCGTTGGAGGCACTTTTGAAGGACATCCAGGCGCGCCGCCCGATCGCTGCATCCGGTGTTATCGGCCATTCCGACATGGCACCGGGCCGAAAAAGCGACCCGGGCCGCCGGTTCGACTGGGCGCGGCTGGCGCGGCTTGGGCTGGCCTATGCCGCGAGGTCCGGCGATTGCGCGGCAGTGGATCCGCCGCGCTTTGCCGTCGATCTGGGGCGCATTGGCTATGACACCACCGGCCCGGACCCCCTGCCAGCCTTCCGCCACCGCACCCGCCCCTGGGCCAATGGCCCGCTTGACGCATATGACATGGCCCTTGCCCGCAGTTGGGCCGACGCCGTTGACGCAGGCAGCGCCAGCGCCTAGGTGAACCCCGCGCGGAGGGTCGGATGATCGCCTGTGGCGCAGCCTTCGGGCCACGCTGCGGGAGGAAAGTCCGGACTCCACAAAAGCAAGGGTGCCGGGTAACGCCCGGCCGGGGTAACCCGAGGGATAGCGCCACAGAAAACAGACAGCCCCGTTCAGGCGGGGCAATGGTGAAACGGTGGGGTAAGGCCCACCGCGGGACGGGCAACCGCCCCGGCATGGCAAGCCCCACCCGGAGCAATGCCAAATAGGGACCCCGCGCCTGATGCCTGCAAAGGCAGAAGGCAGGGCGGCTTTGGCCCCAGGAGGTCCGGGTTGGCAGCTAGATCGCAGTGGTAACGCTGCGGCCAGAGGAATGGTCATCGACTGTCGGGGCAACCCGGCAGGAACAGAATCCGGCTTACAGACCCTCCGCGCGCTTCAACATCGCCCCCGCCGGGCGACTCCGGCCCACCCGCCAAATCCGGCATCGTCATTTGCATTAAATTTTCGGTAACTTCGCAGTAACTTAGCGGTAACTTAGAGCATGGTCCATTTAATCTGCAACATATCCGGCAGCCTTGAAGAGGTTTCTGCATTCTTCTGGTGGAAAGAGGTCGCAGGTTTGTGCGACGGATTGGAACAGCGCGTCGAAGGTACGTGCTTTCAGCCGTCGCAGATGTGCTTTGAGCTTGGCGTATGCCATTTCGATAGGGTTCAGGTCGGGGCTGTAGGGCGGCAGGAAGAGGAGCCAGCTTCCCTGCGCTTTCAGGATGGCCTGTGCCTTTGCGGATTTGTGAGACGACAGGTTGTCAGCGATCACGACGTCACCTGGCTGCAAGGTCGGAACCAATTGGGTTTCAATGTATATGTCGAAGGCGGCGCGGTTCATGGGGCCGTCCAGAACCCAGGGTGCGCTGAGTTCATCCATCCGCAGCCCGGCGATGAAGGTTTGCGTGCGCCAGTGGCCGAAGGGCGCGTCCGCCTCAAGCCGAGTCCCCCGGAGGGATCGGCCCCGCAGGCGTGTCATCTTGGTGGTGACGGCGGTTTCGTCGATAAACACCAGCCTATGCGGCTCACGGCGCATCCTCGGCATCCGACGCCGCCACTCGTATCGCGCGGCGCGAACCCGTTTGCGCAGCCTTTCCGTTGCGATCAGCTATTTTTTTATATGTGAACCCAAGGCGATGAAGCAAGTGACGTGAGAGCATCGCCGGTGTGGCGATTAGGTCATGCTCCTGCTTCAACGCTTCGGCCAGCTCCGGCATGGTGATGTCCGGTTCAGCTTGCACGCGTAATTTCAACCACTCGGACGCCGCGTCCAACTTGCTGCGTCGAGGCCGTCCTTGAGGCGCAGCTTTCACGCCGCCGGTTCGCCTTTTGCGCTGCATGATCCGCACCGCGCTCGCGACCGATATCCGCAAACGCCGGGCCGCCTCATGGCAGGAAAGTCCTTCATCTACCAGCGCGACGACGCGCTCTCGAATGTCCAAAGACAGTGATTTCCCCATGATCCACCTCCACATTCGGTGAATCACAAAATCAGACCTCTGGGAATCCCATCGATTCAGATTTCAAGGACGGCGCCCTAAAGCGTTTCGACATTAACCTGAGACATATCCGGCGGCCTTAAAGTAGTTCCAGCATTCTACTGGGTCGTAGAGATCGCAGATTGCTCCGATTGCTTCGAAGACCTGGGTAAAGGACCTGGCCCCGATCCGTCGCAAATGGGCTTTCAGTTTAGAGAAGGCCTGCTCGATGGGATTCAGGTCGGGCGAGTACGGTGGCAGGTAAAGGAACCAGCAGCCGTGATTGCGTAAAGCCTGCGTCGCCTCCTTATTCCGGTGGGTTGCCAGGTTGTCGAGAATGACGACAGTGCCGGGGTTGATCTCGGGGACCAGCACTTCGCGGATGTAGGCCGCGAAGGCGGGGCCATCTATCGCTCCCTTGATGACCCAAGGTGCGATCAGCGCGCCTTGGGTCAGGCCCGCGATCAAGGTTTGGGTTCCCCAGCTTCCGAAGGGCGCATCCATCGTCAGGCGCTTACCGCGCTTGGCTCTGCCGCGTAGGCGCGTGAGGTTTGTCTTCACTGCGGTTTCGTCAATAAAGACAACGCGCTCAGGAAAGGTCGCAATGGCTGGCGAGCGGTATCTGAACCAGTCGGCCCGTTGCTGCCTTACCTTGGCGCGGCGGCGCTCGGTGGCGACCAGCGACTTTTTTTGTACGTGAAGCCGAGCCGGGACAGAAGGTTGGCGATGGAGGAGTGATGCACCCGCACACCCTCTGCATCGGCCAGCGCATTACGCAACTCAAAGAGCGTGATGTCAGGGTCTTGTGCGATCAACTCCTCAAAGAATTCCCGATGCGGAGCCAGCTTTCCCTTGCCGCGCGGCGGTCCCTGCCGGGCAGGTTCCGCATGACCCTTCATCCTCACCTGACGCGCCCACCGCGCGCCTGTGGCAGGCGACAGCTTCAACCGCAACGCCGCCGCGCGCCCGCTCAACCCTTCTTCAATGTATCTCTGAAACCGTATCCGAAGCGCAGATGGCAAAGGTGCTGACATGATCCATCCTCCCAAACAGGATGAATCACAGATCAGGTCTCAAGGGAATCCCTCGCGATTCAGGTTCAAGCCGAAACGCTTTAGGTTAAATGTATTTAAGCATTTCCAATGCGTTAACGGGCCGCCTCCGCTAGGATCGTTTACGAATTGGAAAGGTTAACGATGCGCCCTCGCAGACTCCATTCCCAGGCAGATCAGCCCAGCGGCGCGGCCGGTGAAGGGGCGGATGGGCCGGTCAGCGACGGGGCCACGGAATCCGGCCAATCCACCTGTTCCTGCGTGCTGGATGACGACGGAAATCTGGTGCTGATCAGCGTCGCGGCCCGCGCGATGCTGGGACTTGGCCACAATTACCGCAGCGGCATGCACTGGCTTGACGCCTGGCCGGCCGAGAATCACACGTTGCTCGACCACGCGCTGGACCGCGCTCAATCCGGCCATCCGGTCGAGTTTTCGGTGTTCCGAAGTGAACCCAACGCACAGGCGCGCTGGATCAAGGTCACGATGGGTCCAGCCCGCAATGCTTCGGACCCCAGACACAAGCTGCACATCAGTTTGCGTGACATCACGGCCGAGAAATCTGCCGAATCTCAAAAGTACCGGTTCGAGATGTGATCCCGCCCGCGCAATCGCGGTTTACGGTTGACTTGGGCGGCGCAATCACTATCATGCGGACTTCAAGATTTCACGGGGCCCTACAACCGCCCCGCCGCAGGAGACAGTCTTATGGCGAAACCGACGACGATCAAAATCCGTCTGAACTCGACCGCTGACACCGGCCACTTTTACGTGACCAAAAAGAATGCGCGAACGATGACCGAAAAAATGGTCGTAAAAAAGTATGACCCCGTCGCGCGCAAGCATGTCGAGTACAAGGAAGGCAAGATCAAGTAAGCGATCTTCCACCCTTACGACCAGACAAGCCGCGCGACACACCGCGCGGCTTTTTCTTTGCCCCCTCGCCGCGCGGCCCAACCAGCCCCAGACGCGAGAGTGCGCCATGACCTGCCCGACCCTTACCATCCGCCCCGCAGCCAGCTGCGACCTTGCCAAGGTCGACGCCTTATTGGCGTCCAGCTATCCGGTGCTGCTGAAACCGGATTATTCGCCATCGGTTCTGGTCACGGCCCTGCCGCTGATTGCGCGTGCAAATCTGCGGCTGCTATCCTCGGGCAGCTACTTCGTTGTTCTGGATCAGGACCAGATCGTCGGCGCGGGCGGTTGGACATGGTCCGCGCCCCACGGCGGCGTTGGCCCGCGCGATATGGGACATATTCGCCACGTTGTGGTTGATCATCGCCGCACCCGTCGTGGCATTGGGCACACGCTGATGACCCGCGTTGTTGAGGATGCGGCCAGTGCTGGCGTTGGCGTCCTCGAATGCCTCAGCACTTTGACGGCGGTGCCCTTCTATTCGGCCTGCGGGTTTCATGCCATCGGCCCGGTCGAGGTCACGTTGCGCCCCGGAATTGGTTTCCCCGCCGTACGGATGCAGCGCCGGATTGCCTGACCGGCGTTGCCTTCGGGCCGACAGCCACGCGCGGTTACGCCGGCCCCAGGCATCGCGGATCTGCCAATCTGTTGCCCCGAAGCCCTACAACAGAAAGTCTGATGAAATCAGATCAATGACGCCTGTCAGTTCAACCTCGAAATCTGCCGCGCCATCGCCGTCGATATCCGCCTGCACCAGCGTGTGCCCGGCCCCGAGGTTTTGTTCATAGCGCACCTGCCCGACACCGGAAAATGCCGCGTCACCGATGAAGGCAAACACCTGATTTCCAGGCGTCACCGGGTCGGCGTCGAATCGGCTGATCTCAATCCGGTCCTTGCCGGTCTGAAAATCGGTAATGATGTCCCGTTGGCCCGCGCCAGGGCGCGAATCCGCGGTCGAGAAATAGATAAACCGATCACGCACCCAACCCTCGCCGCCGGTCATCACGTCAGCGCCTGTATTGCCGTAAAGCGCATCCGCCCCGCCTTCGCCAAACAGCAGATCATTCCCGGCGCGCCCGTACAGCCGGTCCGAGAATGCGCCGCCGTAGAATTCGTTATCGCCCGCATCCCCGCGCAATTGATCTGCAAACCGGGTGCCGTGAATCACCTCAACACCGGTGATCACATCGCCCAGGGCATCGCCCTTCATGAAGTTCGGATTCTGAAGATCGACCCAGACACCAGCAGTCGCATCCGTGTGGGTCACGACATCGCGGCCTGCGCCGCCGGACAGAACATCCGCCCCCGCGCCGCCGTTCAGCGTATCATCGCCGGTATTCCCGATCAGCACATCCGCCCCCGCCGAGCCCACCAGTTTCTGATCAACCACCACGCCCCACATCGGCATGCGCTGCAGATTGACGATCGACGCATCGGTGAAATCGCTTGCATCCAGAGGTGTGAAATCATGGCTGGTGATATTCAGAACCTCGGAAAAGAAGCTGATGGTTGCGCCGCTGCCCGTGCTTTGAATGTTCAGCTGGCTGACCGAATAGAGCAATCCCAGCGCCGACAGGTCCAGCGCGTCGACCGCCGGATTGTAATCCGTGATCGCGTCCGGCATCCCGTCTTCGGTCAAAACGAAGATATCCGCCCCCAGCCCGCCGATCATAACGTCGCTGCCCGCACCATCAACGATAATGTCGTCGCCTGCCCCACCATCCAGCGTGTCAACACCAGCGCCACCGGCCAAAATATCGTTCTGGCTGCCACCTGTCAGAATCGAACCACTGTGCGCCGCCTTCTGCACTGTGCCCAGCGCGCCGACATCGATTCGGAATTCGGTGATTCCCGGTTCATTCTGGCTGGCGACAAAAACCGCCAGATCCCCGGCCGAGGCTGTGGCAGCGATGTCGGTCACGTTGTTCAGCGTGGTCGCACCGGTGTCTGCCACGGTTCCGCGATGCAGCAACCGCCCGTCGGGCAGCAGGCTGAACAGGCTCAGACCATCGTCAGCGCCGCCAGCCAGCACGAAGGTCTGACCCGAGATCTGAACCGACGTCAGTGCCGTAACCCCCTGAAATCGTGTCTCAAGACCGTCCAGCACATGATCTGTCGGAAACAGGCTGCCACCGCCGGTCAGCTTTAGCACGCTGAGCGATCCACTGCCCGCCCCGGCCACAATGACGAAGGTCGTGCCAGCAACCTCGGCAGTGGTTATCGCCGTCGGCGTAGACAGCCCCAGCCCATTCGCCGCCCCGGTCGTTCCGGTCAACTCGGGCGTGCCGTCGGCAAGAATTCGAAAGGCGCTTGCCGCATTCTGCACAGACGAGATGGTGAACAGATAGTCCACACCAGCCACCGTCGCCCGGGCCATGTCGGCCACATCAACACCCTGATATCCGCTGCCGGATCCGTCCTGATCAACCGCGACCGGCGTTCCATTCTGCACCTCATAGGTGGTCAAACCGCCGGTCAGATAATGGCTGACATAGTGAAACGTCTGCCCGGCCGACGTGATGCTTTGGAAGGCCGTCACCGGACCGTCAGAAACATCCCCCACCGTTATCGCCTGGGCCCCTGACAGCGCGCCGGTTGCCCCGGTGAACCCATAGTCACTCATCCCCGCATCCGGACCCCCGAACACAGCCAGCACCGGCGAACCGCCCGGATCGAGGATTTCGATCCGCAGCGGCGTGATCCCGAATGCCTCGGCAGGGTCGTGGCTTTGCTGGTCCTCGATCACCGCTGCGATCGGTGCGCCGGTATCGACCAGATAACTGCTGATCCCGCCGCCCGACCCGGAAAGCGAGATCAGATGAGTCACCCCGCCGATGGTCACGATATCAAGGTCCGAAATACCGTCAACGAAACCCGCAATCCCGGCCGTATGTGTCTGGATAAGGGTGAACTGTCGCACGCCTGCGCTCCCAAAACTGAAGCTCCTAAAAGGCGAGGCAAATTGTTAACCATGTCTTTCCGGATCGGCGCAATTGCGCAAGAATACATAGGGTATTTCAGATAAGTTTGCCGCAAATTTTATATTCTGCGCAGCAAAGCGCCGCCGGTCAATTCAATCCAATCGCATCCAGGCAGCCTCACTCAGCCCAGGAACTTCACATGCCCCTCAGCGCCAAGCGCTGATGCCAGCGATTGAAACCGCGCCTCAGCAACCTCCCCGAACAGGGCGCGCGACGCGCCCGGAACGCGCATCTCAAGCAATTTTTTCTTTGGTCGCCAGGTAAGCTCACCCATCAGAGAGCTGTCCTGAACCGAAAACATCGCCCCGAACCGCATCGCCTTGCCCAGAATCTCGGCCTCCGCAATCTGCTTTTCACTCAGCAGTTCCATCAGCGCTTCGAACCGGGTGCCAGAGCGGCTGTTCTTGTAGCGATGCAGCAACGCCAGACCCAGGAACACCCGTTCGGAATGGGTCAAGCCGCCAAGGTTGGCGCGGGTGGCATTATCAAAACACACCTCGTGCCGGTAATCGGGATGCGCGCGCCAGGTCACGTCGTGCAGCAGACAGGCGGCCTTCACCAGCCGTTTTCGTGCGTCGCTGGAATTGACGTATAGCGGGCGCAAGAAGCCATAGAGCGCCTTGCCAAACCCAGGCATCCGCGCATCTTTGGCTTCGGCAAAACGGCATGCCTCAATCAGCGGGTCACGGCGTCGCAACCGTTCGGGCATCTGTTCATAAAGCATGCCTTCGCGAATTCCGTAAGCAGAGACTGCGATCTCGGCCGGTTTCAGGCGACGCACCAAACGGCGCAGCACTTCCGAGGCGATCGGGACCAGCGACATCCGGGCTTCAGAGGTGTTTGTGCGACCACGCAATTCAGTAAGGTCGTTGTCCGCAATCCATTCGACCGTGGCAACCACGGATCGCGGTGTCATCCGGTATTCATGCAGCACATGCAGCGGATATCCCCGCCGCTCCATATCCAGTCGCGCAATTGCGCGCCAGGAACCGCCAACCAGAAACAGCCGCTTGTGCCTGGTGCCGACCGCCTCGGCCAGCAGATCAAGGTTGCGATCAATCTCGACCTTGCGCGCCTTCTTGCCGCCCTTGATCCCCTCCAGCCGCAGGGGCCCCAGCGGAACAGTCAACCGCTTGCCGACCTTGCCTTCGGAAATAACTGCCAGTTCCAGCGATGATCCACCGATATCACACAGCAGCCCATCAGCCCCGGGCCAGCCCAGCAAGACGCCCTGCGCCGAAAGCCGCGCTTCTTCCTCACCATCAATCACCCACAGGCGCAGCCCGGTTTCACGCAGAACCTCGGCGCGGAATTCCGGGCCGTCCTTCGCCTCGCGCACGGCGGCGGTCGCAACGGCCGTCAAAGTCGGAATGCCCATGGCACTGGCCAGCAACTGAAACCGCTGGATCGCCGCCAGCGCCCGCGCGCGTCCCTGCGGATCCAGCCGCCCGGTTTCGTTAAACCCCTTGCCCAATCCGCACAGGATCTTTTCATTGTAGAAATACGCCGGGCTTCGCGCCGCCCCGTCGAAGATCACCAACCGGACCGAGTTCGATCCGACATCAACCACACCAACGCGCGAAAGCGCGCGCGCCGAAGGGTCGTCAAACAGTGGTTTATCAAACGGGGACCAATCGCCCCCTTCGCTGCCACCCATGATCGCCCCCGGTGCTGGATTCGCACCGCGACTGTGAAGCGCCACCCCGCTCAGGTCAATTCACCCAAGCAGAATCCGCCCCGGCAATTCCATCATTGACCCAAAAATATCCTCGGGGGTGAATTGCCCGGCACGGGCAAGAGGGGGCAGACAGCCCCCTGCCCGCCTCAATCGTCGTCGGTATGCGCCAGTTCGGGCACATCCGATGCACCCGCGCTCCCCCGTCCGGACAGCGACGGGTTTTCCATGAAGAACCGGTGGCAGTTGAACGGAGACTCGATCGCCGCAAGATCGGGCCGCGCATAGCTTCCATCCGCCTGCAGCACCCAGCTTTGCGCCTGATCAAACAGGTTTGCGGCCATGATCTGACTGACGATCTGCGCCTTCACGGTTCCATTGGTGATCTCGACCAGTGTTTCCACGCGATAGTTCAGGTTCCGCCCCATCCAGTCGGCTGAGGAAATGAACACCCGCGCCTTCTTTGCCGGCAGCCCGAAGCCCGCGCCAAAACACGCAATTCGCGAATGCTCCAGGAACCGCCCGACCACGGACTTCACCCGGATATTCTCACTCAGCCCGGTGATGCCGGGGCGCAGCGAACAAATGCCACGGACCACCAGATCAATCTGAACCCCACGCTGACTGGCACCGTAAAGCGCGTCGATCACTTCAGGATCGACCAGCGAATTCATCTTCGCCCAGATCTGCGCCGGACGCCCCGCCTCGGCATGGTCGCCCTCTGCAGCGATCAGATCCAGCAAAGTGGATTTCAGCGTCAGCGGAGAGATTGCCAGATTCTCCAACGCCTCGGGCTGTGCGTAGCCCGACAGATAGTTGAACACCTTGGTGGCATCACGCCCAAGGCTGGCGTCGCATGTGAAAAAGCTGAGGTCGGTATAAATCCGCGCCGTGATCGGATGGTAATTGCCAGTGCCATAATGGGTATAGGTCACCAGCTTGTCGCCCTCGCGCCGCACGACAGTGCTGATCTTGGCGTGAGTCTTGTAGTTGATGAAACCATAAACCACATGCGCCCCGGCGCGTTCCAGCGTGCGTGACTGGCGGATGTTCGCAGCCTCGTCAAAGCGCGCCTTAAGCTCGACCAACGCCGTCACGGATTTGCCCTGTTCGGCTGCCTCACACAGGGCATCGACAATCGGCGACTGGTTCGAGGTCCGGTACAGCGTCTGCTTGATCGCCAAAACATTCGGGTCACGCGCGGCCTGCGCCAGAAAGCGCACAACCATGTCGAAGGTCTCATACGGGTGATGCAGCAACATGTCCTTCTGGCGGATCGCCGCGAACATATCGCCGTCGTGGTCGGTCACGCGTTCGGGCACGCGCGGCGCAAAACTTGGCCACAGAAGATCGGGACGTTCCTCCAGCACCAGTTCCTTCAGGTCGGCAATCCCGATCAGCCCGTCAATCTCGACCACCTCGTCAGTGGTGACATGCAGTTCGTCCATGATCGTGCGGCGCAGCCCGCTGGGTGCTCCGGCACTGATCTTCAGGCGCACCACCTCACCCCGGCGCCGCCGCTTCAGTGCCGTCTCAAACTCGCGCACAAGATCTTCGGCTTCGTCCTCAAGCTCCAGATCGCTGTCACGCAACACGCGAAAAGCGCAATTGCCGGTTTCCTTGTAACCCGGAAACAGGCTGTCGAGGTGCAGCAACAGCAGGTCTTCAAGCGGCAGAAAACGAATGGCCCCATCATCGCCCGGAAGCCGAATGAACCGGTCGATCTGCGCCGGGATCGGCAACAGCGCCTTCAGCTTGCGCCTGTCACTTTTGCGTTCCAGTTGCAGTGCCAGTGAAAACCCGGACGTCGGAATGAAGGGGAACGGATGCGCAGGATCAATCGCCAGCGGAGACAGGATCGGAAACACCTGCGACAAAAACGTTTCTTCCAGAAATGCCCTGTCTGCTTTGGTCAGCGTGTCGCGCGCCAGCAGGTGTATGCCACTGTCCTGCATTTCGACCGCGATCGCCTGCCAGACGGCCTGCTGGCGCTCCATCAGGGCGCGCGCATCGGCATTGATCAGAACCAACTGCTCAGTCGGGGTCAGCCCGTCGGCGGCAGGTGTCACATTCCCCTCCTGCGCCAATTCACGCAGGCCCGCGACGCGGACGGTATAGAATTCATCCAGATTCGCCGCCGAGATCGAGACAAACCGCAGCCGCTCCAACAACGGCACACGCGGATTCTCAGCCTCTTCCAGCACCCGTGTGTTGAACGCCAGCCAGCTAAGCTCGCGATTAAAAAACCGCTCTGGGCCGGTCGGATCAAACCCGTCCGGAGTGACGCCGCCCTGCGGTGTGGAATGTAGAAAATCCGACTGCACCATGGTCCTGTTTTCAGATAGTTATGTGAAACTGGTGTGACTTTATGCCTGTTCCAAGACACCGATGTCCACCGGCATCGCGCGCAGACCGGGCGCGCCTGCACCATCATTGACCCGAAAATATCCCCGCCGGAGGCAAGAATCTTTTTCTAACCCGCCCCCAGAACCCGCCGCGCCAGATCGCGAGTCACATCGCGCCCCTCCGCCAGCGCCGCAGCGTCCAGCGTTGCAACAGCTGACTGCGCGCTTTGAAACGAACGCTCCGCGTGGCGCACCATCCAGTCAATCAGATTGGGCGCAACGCTCAACTGCCGATCCGCGAACAGTTTCACCAGAACGGCCGCGAACAGCGCGTCATCGGGCGGATCCAGCCGCGCCACCTGCGTGGCCTGCATCCGGCTGGCCAGATCGGGCAAACGCAATTGCCAGGCAGCGGGCGCGTTGCGGTCTGTCAGCAGCAGCGCGACCCCCTCAGCCAGTGCCAGATTGTGCAAATGAAACAATGCCCGCTCATCCTCCGCATGACCAGCCACGCCCGAGGCGTTTTCGACCACAATGGCCGGATTACCGGTCAGACCCGGAATATCCGCGTTCGCAAGTTCCTTGGCGCGGACGAATGCAGCACCGGATTCTGCCGCCCAGACGTGGCTCAGATGGGTCTTGCCAGCCCCCTCTGGCCCGACAAGCACCAGCTTGCCGCCCACCCAGTCGCGCCAGCCATCAATTGCCGCCACCGCCAGCGCATTGGACGGGGCCACGAAAAAAGCATCGCGCCCAAGGGCCGGGCGGGCAGGCAGATCAAAGCTGAGTTGCTGCGCCATGGATCAGTCGTCACGCTCGCCCGAGGTCGCGCCAAGCCCGGCATAGAGGCGGCTTTGCTTGTATTGCTCGATCGCGAACCGGGTCAGGACGCCCAGGGCTGCGGCCATCGGCACCGCGACCAGAAGACCGACAAATCCGAATACCGCCCCGAATGCCGACAAGGCGAAGATCAACCAGACGGGATGCAATCCGACACTGCCACCGACCAGTTTCGGGGTCAGCACGTTGCCCTCCAGCATCTGCCCGGCAACAAAGATCGCCGCCACTGCGCCGATCCAGACCCACTCTCCCCAGAACTGGAACAGCGCCATGCCGATGGCGACCCCACCGCCGACCACCGCGCCGACATAGGGGATGAACGACATCAGCCCGGCGGCAAACCCGATCACCAGGCCAAATTTCAGACCCACCAGCATCAGCCCGATGGCATAGAACGCCCCCAGGATCAGCATCACGGTGCCCTGCCCGCGAATGAACGCGGCCAGAGTGTTGTCCACTTCGCGCCCAAGCTGGCGGATCGTCGGGGCGTGATCGCGTGGCAGCAGCGCGTCGATCCGTGCGACCATCCGATCCCAATCCAGCAACAGATAGAAAGTTACCACCGGCACGATCACGAACAGCACCAGAACGTTGACGATGCCGCTAAGCGATCCGATGACACCGTTCAGAAGCTCTCCTCCTCGCTGGCGGATGGTTTCCCCGACCGAGGCCAGCGCCTCACGAACCGGGCCGCCTTCGTCCAGAAGGGTCGGAAACCGCTCGGCCAGGAAGGCCTGGAAGCTGGCGAACATCTGCGGCGCCGTTTCGAACAACTGGGTGATCTGGTTCACCAGCGTCGGGATCACCAGCAGGGCCAGCAGCGCGAACACCAGCACCGCAATCAGTGTTATCACGATGGTCGCGGCAAGCCGGGGCATTCCCATCCGCTCGAACCGGTCGGCGATGGGATCCAGACAATAGGCAATCGCCCCGCCCAGGATGAACGGCAGAATCACATCCCCCAGCCACCACAGGATGAAGAAGAACACTGCTGTCGCGATGCCCCAGTATTTCGCCTGATCCCTTACCGGCAATGCCATCGTCGCCTCCGCTTTTGTTGCGGGCACTCTGCCCCCGAGCGCGGGACAACCGCAAGGCCGCTGTGCTTGTCTGCCCCGACGCGATGTCCTATCCCGGCCCAAAGCCCAAGCCCGCAAAGGTCGAAGAACATGCGCCTGTCCAATTATTTCCTGCCCGTGATGAAGGAAACCCCGTCCGACGCGCAGATCGTCAGCCACCGCCTGATGCTGCGCGCAGGCATGATCAAGCAGGCCAGCGCGGGCATCTATTCCTGGCTGCCGCTGGGCTATCGCGTGCTTCGCAAGATCGAACAGATCGTCCATGATGAGCAGGCGCGCGCGGGCCACATTCCGATGCTGATGCCGACGATCCAATCGGCGGACCTGTGGCGCGAATCGGGCCGCTATGACGATTACGGCGAGGAAATGCTGCGGATCGAGGATCGCAGCGGTCGCGACATGCTGTATGGCCCGACCAATGAAGAACTGATCACCGATATCTTCCGCAGCCATGTCTCAAGCTACAAGGATTTGCCGCTGACGCTGTATCACATCCAGTGGAAATTCCGCGATGAGGTCCGCCCCCGATTCGGCGTCATGCGCGGGCGCGAATTCCTGATGAAAGACGGCTATAACTTTGATCTGACCAAGGAAGATGCGCTGCATGCCTATAATCGCCATCTGGTCAGCTATCTGCGCACGTTTGAGCGGATGGGCCTGCAGGCAATGCCAATGCGCGCCGATGGCGGGCCGATTGGCGGCGATTATACGCATGAATTCCTGGTCCTCGCCGATACCGGCGAGTCCGAGGTGTTCTATGACAGCGCCGTCACCGATCTGACCTTTGGTGACCGCGCCATCGACTATGACGACCACGCCCAATGCGCCGCAGTTCTGGACGAATTCACCAGCCGCTATGCGCGCACCGGCGAAACCCACGATGAAGCGCGCTATGCCGAGGTTCCCCAAGCCCGCCGCCGCAGCGCGCGCGGGATCGAGGTGGGGCAGATCTTCTATTTCGGCACGAAATACTCAGAGCCCATGGGCGCAACCGTTCAGGGCCCCGATGGCAAGCCGGTCCCGGTTCACATGGGCAGTCACGGCATCGGCGTGTCCCGTCTGGCCGGTGCGATTATCGAAGCCAGCCACGACGACAAAGGCATCATCTGGCCCGAAGAGGTCGCGCCGTTCAAAGTCGGAATCATCAACGTAAAACAGGGTGATGACGCCACCAATGCGGCCTGCGATGATCTTTATTCGCAGCTGACCAACGCCGGGGTCGAAGTGCTTTACGATGACCGCAAGGAACGCGCAGGCGGCAAATTTGCCACGATGGACCTGATCGGGCTGCCCTGGCGGGTGACCATCGGCCCGCGCGGATTGGAGAACGGCGTGGTTGAGCTGACCGAGCGGCGGAGCGGCGAAAGCGAGGAACTGTCGCTTGAAGCGGCGGTGAACAAGTTGACCGCGTGATGGTACGCGACGCGGGCGCGTCGTCGACAAGGTTACAGTTGGCCCGAAGTCTATGTTTGCTAATGCATCGCAAGCAGGGCGCGCGCCGGACCGGTGGGCTGGCGCTACACCATTGAGTTTGCATGATTTATTCATCAGGTTTGGCCGTCACCTCGCTTGGACGCGCCATGTTCAGACCAGCGCCTGACCGGCGGGACCGGTCCGGCGCGCGCCCTGCGCCTTGCGGCGCGCACCGGGCGCAGGGAAAGCTGCAAATGTCCGCTCCAAACCATCGCGAGCCAAGCCTAAGGCACGGCCGATCCATCGCGAATCTGGCCAATGACGCGAACAACCACTAAGTCGGGCGGGCGCTTATCAAAGGATCGCCGCTTGGCCCGCAACACCGCCCCGTTTTCCCGTTTCGAATGGATGATCGCCTGGCGCTATCTGCGTGCGCGGCGCGCCGAAGGCGGCGTCAGCGTGATGACATGGATCAGCCTGATCGGGATCACCCTGGCGGTCTTCGCGCTGATCGCAACATTGTCCGTCCGCTCGGGCTTTCGGGCCGAATTCGTCGATACCATCCTTGGCGCCAACGCCCATGTGACGATCTACAACGAAAGCACCGATCCGAACGCGACCAGCCGCACCGGCCCGATCGCCGAGTTTGACGCGCTGGCCGACCGGATCGCAGAGGTCCCCGGCGTCATTCGCGCAGCGCCCCTGATCAAAGGTCAGGTCATGGCCAATTCGCGCGAACGCAACGCAGGTGTGCAGGTTTTCGGCATCCGCCCCGAAGACCTTGCCACGATCCGCCGCGTTGCTGACCCGGAAACCGCCCAAGGCGACATCGCGCGGTTTCCCGAAGGGATCGCCCTGGGATCAGGCGTGGCGCGGGAACTGGGCGTCGGTCTGGGTGACCGGATCAAGATCATCAATCCGAACGGATCGCGCACGGCCTTCGGAACAACCCCGCGGATCAACGCCTATGAGGTCGTCTATATTTTCACGGCAGGCCGTTTCGACATCGACAAAGTCCGCGTCTATCTGCCCTTCGCCGAGGCGCAGACCTATTTTGACCGCGACGGGTTGGCGGACGAGATCGAAGTGATGGTGGACGACCCGGAGGGCGTGCGCTCCATGACTGCGGCCCTTCTTCAGGCTGGCGGTGACGGCACGTTGCTTTGGACCTGGCGCGATGCCTCGGGCGGGTTCCTGCGCGCACTGGACATCGAAGACAACGTGATGTTCGTGATCCTCTCGGTATTGGTGCTGATCGCGGCGATGAACATCGTTTCGGGCCTGATCATGCTGGTGAAAAACAAGGGGCGCGATATTGCCATTCTGCGTACCATCGGCCTGACCGAGGGCGCGGTGTTGCGCGTGTTCTTCATCTGCGGCGCCTTCACCGGCGTGATCGGCACGATGTTCGGTGTCATCCTCGGCTGCCTCTTCGCGATCTACATCGACCCGCTGTTTTCCCTCGTGAACTATGTCGCGGGCGGCGGCGTCTGGGATCCGTCTATCCGGGGCATCTATGCCCTGCCCGCCAAACTGCAGCCGGGCGACGTGCTGTCAGCCGTCGCCCTGTCATTGGGCCTGTCTTTCATCGTCACCATCTTCCCGGCGCGCCGCGCCGCGCGGATGAACCCGGTTGAGGCGCTGCGGTATGAGTGACGCGCTGACCCTTGAGGGGATCGAAAAGGCCTATAACCGGGGCCAGCCGAACGAGGTTTCGGTGCTGCGCGGTGCGTCGTTGACGCTGGCCGCGTGCGAGGTTGTGGCCCTTGTCGCGCCGTCGGGCGCTGGCAAGTCGACCCTGCTGCACATCGCCGGGCTGCTGGACACGGCGGATGCCGGTCGCGTTATTCTTGGCGGTACCGACATGACCGTGATGAGCGACAAACGCCGCACAATCGCACGGCGGCGGGAAGCTGGCTTCGTCTATCAGTTTCACCACCTGCTGCCCGAATTCTCGGCACTGGAAAACGTGGTTTTGCCGCAGTTGGCCAACGGCATCGCCCAATCCGATGCCGAAGCGCGCGCGCAGGAATTGCTGGCCCGGGTCGGCGTCGCAGACCGCGTCCGCCACCGCCCCGCTGCCCTAAGCGGAGGAGAGCAGCAGCGCGTCGCCTTCTGTCGCGCGCTGGCAAACGCGCCACGGGTTCTGCTGGCGGACGAGCCGACGGGCAACCTGGACCCCGAAACCTCGGACACGGTGTTCGCAACCCTGATGGACCTTGTACGCGACACCGGCCTTTCGGCCTTGATCGCAACGCATAACCTGGCGCTGGCAGATCGGATGGACCGGGTGGTGAAAATGGAAAACGGCGTGCTGAGCGACGGTTGAGAGTATCTTTCGTGCACAGCGATTTCTAATATGCCTGTAATCCGCACAAACGTCCGCACAACCTGGCCCGTCCTTGACATGGCGCGCACCATTCGAACAGAAACTCAGATAACCGAAATCGCACATGAGCAGGTGCCGCAAGCGTGATTTCACCGCCGCGCACAGCGTTGTTCATCCGCCGCTCAGTTCGACACGCGCCCCGCCCGGGTCGCTGCAGGCGCGCATGTTTTGATCCTCTGGAAGGTGGGAAATCTTGCGCGAATCCCGTTGAAAACGGGCGTTGCAGGGATGTGACTCACGGCGATGTTACCGGGGCCAAAGTACGAATTGCTTTGACGATTGACGCAACGGTACGCAAAAATCTGCCGACGCTGCCAGTTTGGAGAATCCCCCCCGTGTCCAAAAAAATCAAAGCTCTTTGCATTGCCCTATTGCTTAGCATGCCCGCCGCTGCTTCGGCCCAAACCATCGTTGCGCAGGTCGATATTTCCGACCAGCAGATGAAAGTCTATGTCGGCGGCAAGCTGCGCCACAAATGGCCGGTATCCACAGCACGTGCCGGCAAGGTGACGCCGCGCGGCGCATGGAAGGCCAAGTGGTTGTCGCCAAACCATAAATCCAGCCGCTACAACGGCGCGCCGATGCCGTGGTCGATCTTCTATTCCGGCAATTTCGCGGTACATGGAACGCCCCACATCAAGGGCCTTGGCCGCCCGGCAAGTGCGGGCTGCGTGCGCCTGCATCCCAACAATGCTGAGAAGCTGTTCAAGATGACCCAGAAGGTCGGCCTGAAGAACATGAAGGTGGTTGTGGTCAACTGACCGCGGCCAAGACATGGGCGGGAATCGCCGGTGTTTTGGCAGGGATCGGCCGGTTCGAAATCCGGCGGAATCCACGATGTAACCCCCATATGATCCGCATATGACGGACATACGACTTCGGGCGCGTCTGCGCGGGCGATCCCGGCGCAGGCGTTTGACCTGGATCAACGCCCACCCGTTTCCCTGTGATCAATCTGTGCCCGGGCAACCGAGTGAGGTACAGATGAAACTGGTCCAGATCGCAATTCTGACAGGCCTTCTTGGTGGCCCCGTTGCCGCGCAAGAGGCTGGCGACAACCTCGACGCTGGTCATGGGCTGTACTTCACGTTCTGTGCGACCTGCCACGGTGACGAGGCGAAAGGCGGCGGACCGATGGCTGACGTGTTGAAGGTTGAACCGCCCGATCTGACCGTGCTCAAAAGCGGCAATGATGGCGTCTTTCCAACCGCCCGCGTGGCGTTCCGCATCGACGGGCGCGACCCGATCCCGTCGCACGGCGGCCCGATGCCGCTGTTCGGGCAATTGTTCGAAGGGGACGCCGTGATGGTGGAAAGCGAAACCGGCCAGCCGATCCTGCTGGCGCGCGACATCGCAGACCTGATCGCCTGGCTGGAGAGCGTGCAGGAGTGAGCGGCGAAAAAGAAACTGTCCAGTGGACAGTTTCCGCCGCGAACGGGCGGAGCCCAAGGCGTAAGCCGCGAACGGGCGGAGCCCTGCGGCGGCAAGTGCAAACCTGCCGAACCCTACGGAGGCAAGCGCCATGTTTCAATTCCTGCTTGCCGCACCCGTTCCTCAAATCACCAAGGATCGCGCCCGGCCGAGGGGTGGGAGCATCGCTCCCGCCCCGTGGGGTCGGGCGGGCGCGATCCGGCCCTCGGGGGCCGGGGACTGGGTAGTGAGGGTCAAAGTTATCGGAAATAAGTGTGGGCGCGACGTCTCGTCTCTCTCAAGTGAACTGGCTTGGAGTTGCCCGGCACCGCCGGAGTCCAAGGTATGCAATTCACGAGCGCCCAGACGAGACGCCTCAAGATTTATTCGCGGGAGGGCGAAGTCCATTTCCACGGTCGGGGTCGCTCATGAGTTTGCACTACTGAGTTCCCGCGCGTTTCTGACCTATGTGCGAACCAACCTCCGGCAAGAAGTTGGCAACCATTCATCCGTTACCCATTTCAGCCCTCTTGGGCGCTCATACAGAATTGTCGTTCCGTATCTTCGAGCAAGGGACATTCAAAAGTTTGGTCAAAGGACCCTCCAGACTGCCCCGATGTATCGGGCTAATTTTAATCTAGGTGCGCTAGATGTGGTGTTCAAGGGGCGGCCACCCACTAAACATCCAACTCCTCCACAAACCGCGCGTTTTCCTGAATATACTGGAATCGCATCTCCGGCTTTTTCCCCATCAGACGCTCGACCAGATCGCCGGTCTCGCCCGGTTCATCCTCGTCAATTGTCACCCGGATCAGTTTCCGGCTGTCGGGGTCCATCGTGGTCTCTTTCAAATCCTTGGCGTCCATTTCCCCCAGGCCCTTGAAGCGGCTGACGTCGATCTTGCCTTTGCCGCCCAGGCCCGCCTCCAGCATCTGATCACGCTCGCCCTCATCCAGGCAATAGACGCGGCGCGCGCCTTGGGTCAGGCGGAATAGTGGCGGGCAGGCGAGGTAGAGGTGCCCGGTGTCGATCATCGGGCGCATCTGGGTGAAGAAGAACGTCATCAGAAGCGCCGCGATATGGGCGCCGTCGACGTCGGCGTCCGTCATGATGATCACCTTGTCATAGCGCAGGTCATCCACCCGGAACCTTGTGCCAAGGCCAACGCCCAGCGCTTGGCAGAGGTCGTTGATCTCGGCGTTCGCGCCCATCTTGGACGACGCCGCACCCAGCACGTTCAGGATCTTTCCGCGCAGCGGCAGCAGGGCCTGCGTCTTGCGGTTGCGCGCCATCTTGGCGCTGCCCCCGGCGCTGTCGCCTTCGACGATGAACAACTCGGTGCCTTCACGGTTGGTGGCTGAACAATCGACCAGCTTGCCGGGCAGGCGCAGTTTCTTGGTGGCGGATTTGCGGGCGGTTTCCTTTTCGGCGCGCCGCCGCAGGCGTTCTTCGGCGCGCAGCACTAGGAAGTCGAGGATCGCGCCCGCCGATTTCGTATCCGCCGCCAGCCAGTTGTCGAAATGGTCGCGCACCGCGCCTTCGACCATGCGCTGTGCTTCGACCGTGGCGAGGCGGTCTTTGGTCTGGCCGACGAATTCGGGTTCGCGGATGAAGCACGACACCAGCGCACAGCCGCCTGAGGTCATATCCTCGCGCGAGATGCTGGCCGCCTTGCGGTTCCCGGCCAGTTCGCCGTAGGCGCGGATGCCTTTCAGGATCGCGGCCCAGAACCCGGCCTCATGCGTGCCGCCTTCGGGGGTTGGGACCGTGTTGCAATAAGATTGGACGAAACCGTCGCGCGCGGGCGTCCAGTTCACCGCCCATTCGACGAAACCGGGGGCGTCGAATTTCTCGCGGAACTCGACCTTTCCGGCGAAAGGCTGGTCGGCATAGGTCGCCGCCGCGCCCAGTGTTTCGGTCAGATAGTCGGACAGGCCGCCGGGGAAGCGGAAGGATGCCTCGACCGGGGTGTCGCCATCGTCGATTTCCGATTTCCAGCGGATTTCGACGCCGGAGAACAGGTACGCCTTGGAGCGTGCCATTTTGAACAGGCGGGCGGGTTTGAGGGTCAGCGAACCGAAGATCTCGGCATCCGGGTGGAAGGTCACGGTGGTGCCGCGCCGGTTCGGGGCGGGGCCGACCTTGTCGACCGGGCCTTGCGGGATGCCGCGCGCAAACTCCTGCGCCCAAAGGGTGCGGTCGCGTGCTACTTCCACGCGCAATGTGTCGGACAGCGCATTGACGACCGAGACGCCGACGCCGTGCAGACCGCCGGAGGTTTCATAGGCGTCGCCCGAGAATTTGCCGCCTGCGTGGAGCGTGCACAGGATCACCTCCAGCGCGGATTTGTCGGGGAACTTGGGGTGCGGGTCGATCGGGATGCCGCGCCCGTTGTCGCGCACCGTGCAGGAGCCGTCGGCGTGGAGTTCCACCTCGATCCGGTTGGCGTGGCCTGCCACCGCCTCGTCCATGGCGTTGTCCAGAACCTCGGCCACAAGGTGGTGCAAGGCGCGTTCATCGGTGCCGCCGATATACATGCCGGGGCGCTTGCGTACCGGTTCCAGCCCTTCCAGGACTTCGATCGAGGTGGCGTCATAGGTCTGATCGGACGCGCCGGTCAGAAGGTCGTTGCTTGGCATGGCTGCTCGGGGCCTTATCCGTTGTTTTAGGCAGTATCGCAGGTTTCGCCCCTGTGCCGCAATGGTTGGATCGGCGCATTCTGATCGCCCGTCCAATTGGATCGACGGCGCGGCGGGGGCCTGTAGAGTGGGAGGCAGGACATCAAGGGTATTGCCATGACGGATGCGTTTGAAAGTTTTGATCTGGCCGCGTTCGAACGCGCGCGCGGTGCCCAGCGACGGGCGGCTGCAAAACAGCTGGATCGGATATGCCGAACGACCGGGTTTCTGATTCTGGCCGGGCATGGCGTTCCCGAGGCGGTGATCCGGGGCGTCCGGGATCAGGCCACGGCCTTCTTTGCCCAGCCTGCCGCAGCGAAACAGGCCCTGACGCCGGAACCCGGTGCGCCCTATGGGTACCTGGGTCCGGGGGCCGAGGCGCTGGCAAAGTCGCGTGGCGACGACACGCCGCCCGACCTGAAGGAAAGCTTCAATGGCGGGCCGTTGGCGGTTCCTGCCGGGCTGGACGACCCAGACGCGCTGGCCTTCTGCTTTGCGTCAACGCCCTGGCCGGACCTGCCCGGATTCCGCACCGCCTGGCAGGCGTATTACGCGGCGATGGAGGATCTTGCCGCGCGCATCATGGTCGCCTTCGCAGCGGCGCTGGACCTGCCCGAAGATCATTTCGCGCCGCTGATCGACGCGCCGATCAGTGCCATGCGGGCGCTGAACTATCCGGCCACGGGTCCAAGCGCTGAAGACGGTCAACAGCGCGCCGGGGCGCATACGGATTACGGCAGCCTGACGATCCTGGCCCCGCAACCCGGCAGTCGGGGCCTGGAGATTTTTGCGCCGTCGGGCGCATGGGTCCCTGTTCCCGTCCCCGAGGGGCGGTTCGTCATCAACATCGGCGACCTGATGGCCCATTGGACCAATGGGCGATGGGTTTCGACCCTGCACCGGGTGGTGCATGTGCCAGACCAGCCTGCGCGCCAAAGCCTGGCCTTCTTTCATCAGCCAAACTGGGACGCCTGGATCGCGCCGCTTGATGGAGCGGGCGGTGCCGCGCCGGTGCAGTCCGGCCCCTATCTGATGCAGAAATTCCGCGCCGCGACCCACTGAACCACAAGCCCACTTGCGGATCTTTAATTCCGGGCGTAGTGGGGCGGAATGTCGCAGGTCACACACTCCTGGCGGGCTCATTTCCGGGCCACGCTTGCCCTTGGGCTGCCCCTTGTCGGGGGGCAGGTGGCGCAGTTCGGCATTCACATGACCGACACCATCATGCTGGGCTGGTACAATATCGAGGCGCTGGCCGCGATGGTGCTGGCCAGTACGATGTTCTTTGTCCTTTATATTTTCGGGTCCGGCTTTGGCTGGGCGGTGATGCCGATGGTCGCTGCTGCCGACAGTGTCGGCGACGGGCAGGCCGCGCGGCGGGCAACGCGGATGGCGCTGTGGCTGTCGGCGCTGTTCGCGGCTGCCGTCATTCCGATCATGCTGATGGCGCGCCCGATACTGGAGGCGATGGGCCAGGACCCGGACGTCTCGGCCCAGGCGCAGCGTTACCTGCGCATCGCCGGCTGGGGCATGCTGGCACAGTTGCCCGTTGTGGCGTTCCGCAGCTATCTGTCGGCGCTGGACCGGGCGGGTATCGTCATGTGGGTCACGCTGGCAACGCTGGTGATGAACATATTACTGAACTACGCGCTGATCTTCGGCAATTGGGGCGCGCCCGAACTGGGCATTCGCGGGGCGGCCATCGCCTCGGTCACGGTGCAGTTCGTGACATTTGGCGCACTGCTGGTGATCTCGGCCCGTACACGGCCCGATCATCAGCTTCTGATCCGGTTCTGGAAGCCCGACTGGCGCGGCTTTGGCGAGGTGTTTCGCCTGGGCTGGCCCATCGGGCTGACCTCACTGGCCGAGGCGGGCTGTTCTCGGCCGCGTCGGTGATGATGGGGTGGCTGGGCACCAATGCGCTGGCGGCGCATGGCATCGCGCTGCAGATCGTGGCGACGATTTTCATGGTGCATATCGGGCTGTCGCAGGCAGCAACGGTGCGCGCCGGGCGCGCGCTTGGGCGGCGGGACGAGGCCGGTTTGCGCATGACCGGGATCGTGGCGATATCCATGTCTGCTGTCGTTGCGGCGATGACGGTGACGACGCTGATCCCCGAACCCCTGCTGAGCCTGTTTATCGACCCCGCCGATCCGGCGCGCGATGCGGTGGTGGCGATTGGTATTTCGCTGTTGGCAGCGGCAGCGGTGTTCCAACTGGTGGATGCCGCGCAGGTCATGGCGCTGGGCCTGCTGCGCGGCGTGCAGGACACCCGCGCGCCGATGATCATCGCGATCATCAGCTATTGGGTGGTGGGGCTGCCGGTCAGCTATGCGCTGGGGTTCCCACTGGGGCTTGGCGGGGTCGGTATCTGGCTGGGCCTGACCGTGGGTCTGGCGCTGGCCGCAGTACTGATGATGGCGCGGTTCTGGTTGCGCGCGGTTCGGATTGCGGTGGCTTAAGGCACCATCCTGAATATCTGAATCGCTGCGATAATGGCCTGCGCCCGGTGCGCGCCGCAGGCGCAGGGCGCGCGCCCTGCTAGGGGGCGGGGTGTTCATCTGTGGACCCTGGGGCAGATTGGCGGCCAAACAGCAGCCGCCTGCGGCCATCAACACCCATCGCCTTTTGCCAGCAATATCTGTTTCCAGATTGCCGTCTCATCGAACAGCGTCCATTCGCGCCGCAGCCCCCAGGGGCCGAATTCGGCGTGGGTGATCCCCATCACATAAACCTCAGCACCGCTTGGCGCGCTAAAAGCCCCGGGGCCATCGTGCGACCCTTGCAGGGACCAGCGCACGGCGGCGCGTGGGGGCATGCCCGGATCGTCGCGCCCGGTGGCATGTTCGATGCGGAACAGGGCTGACGGGAATGCGGCGCGCAAGCTCAACCAATGGCGATCCGCGGCACCATGGCCGTGGCCGTCCACATGGCCTGCGTAATGCACCTCGGCCGCGCGGTCCCACCCGGATGGGATCGCCGACATCTCGCCCGACATCACCCGTTCCAGCAGCCCCGCAAGCGTGGCCCCCAGCGGATGCCCGTCACCTGTCCCCCGATAGGGGCCGGGCAGGTCGATTGCTGGCGTGAACGGCGGAACACAGGCCCCCGGCCCGCCTTCGCGGGCGATCAGCGCGCGGGTCCACTCCTGCGGATCCTGTCCAAGCTGTCGGACAATCGCACCCTGATCGCGGACAAGCCATTCGTCTGCCACCTGATCCGCGCGACAAAAGCAGTCGGCCAAAATACGGTATGTCAGACGCTTGCCGGTCGGCGCACCATAGACGCCCGCGCCGCTGTGGGTCGCCGTACACAGCAACCGGTGCGAGCTGAGGAAGCAGCCTTCGTCCACCCCGCACCAAATCACATCCTCGCCCAGCAACGCGCGATCCGGGAATTCGGCCAGCGTTGCCAGCGTTGTCGCGATGATCCCCTGATTGCCTTTCACCACTGACGCGGGCGAACGCACGATCAGATCATCCGCATACCACTTCGTGAGGCCAGCGATCTGCCGCCCTTCCCAGATGTCATGGGTGATGCCAAGGACATAGTCTGCCTCGTCCCGCCAACGAGGATCGAACCCCGGACGGAACCCCATCAGCGCGCGCCGTAAAACAACCCGACGACGTGCTCAGCCTCGGCAAAGAACAACCAGCGGGCGGTCAGCACGCCCAGAACGTGGCTGATGATGGCCACTGCCGCGAATACATGGCCCGGCACGATGATCAGCACCGCAACCGGCACGACAACAGCCAGGATCAACGAGATCACGCGCAGCTGCGTCGCGCGTTTGCGCCCGATGACATAGACCATCTCGCGCGTCAGATAATTCGGCCCGGTGTGTGGGGATTCGAACGCGCGCACCTTGCCGCGCGGCCAAAGGCCGGTTGCGGTGCCGGTGTCCGACCCCGTCTCGGCCAGCGCCTTGTCGCCCATGTACCAGGCCAGCACCTGAACCACGCCGGCCAGCGCCAGCAGCGCAATCGCCGCCGAAATCTGCCCGGCCAGCAACGCTCCACCGCCCAGACCATAGGCAAAGAACAACGGCGGCGTGCTCCAGTGCCGCCAACGCGGCACGGTCTTCAACTGCCCATACATCATCGAGGTTGCGCCAATGGTGCCCAGACACAGCGCCGCACCGATCCAGCCCAGCGGAGCAATCCGTACCCCGAACAGCACCGCGGCTGTGCCATAGAGGCCCATGGTGATCAGCGCACCGCAAGCCAGCCATGCCTCACGGCTCAGCCAGCTTGACCGCCACTGGGTAAACGCCAGCAGCGCGCGTTCGGGATGCCCAAGATGGAAGGTCGAGGCGACAAGCCCGGCAACCGCCGCCGAAAAGGCCGTGCCAAAGGCGATAAAGCCAAGCCATCCGGTCACCACCGGTAGCCCCAGCCCAAGAAAGATCAGCAGCCCGAAGCCAATGCCCGAAAGTGTCGTGAAAACGATGATAGAGGGTGCCGGATGCATGTTACGTGCCTCCACCAGGCAGCTTGCCCAGCGTCCGGTCGATCCAGCCGAGGAAGCCATGTGCGTCGATGGCAACCGGTTCCAGCATCGGCGCCAGAACGTCAATCTCGACGTCCTTCTTTCGGGGCGGCAGGTACTTGTTGACCGGCTTGGTGCCTTGTTCTGGCATCAGATCGAAACCACGCCGATGCGCTACCAGTTCCGAAACCGCGCTGGTCGGATCGCCCAGATCGCCAAAATGGCGCGCGCCCGCCGGGCAGGTGCGCACGCAGGCAGGCTCCCGATCTTCGGGCTCCAGGTTTTCATTGTAAATCCGGTCCACACACAGAGTGCATTTTTTCATCACATTCTCGACCGGGTCCATTTCCCGCGCGCCGTAAGGGCAGGCCCAGGCACATAGACCGCAGCCGATGCAGGCATCCTCGTTCACCAGCACAATGCCATCTTCGGCCCGCTTGTAACTGGCGCCGGTGGGGCAGACGGTGACGCAGGGTGCATCTTCGCAATGCAGGCAGGATTTCGGGAAATGCACCAGCTGTGTGGGGCCTTCGTCGGGCTGCACCTCATAGGAATGCACCCGGTTCAAAAAGCTTCCGACCGGTTCGGCGCCATAGGGGTCTTCGTCGCCCAGCGGCGCGCCATAATTTTCGGTGTTCCAGCCCTTGCAGGCCACCACGCAGGCGTGACAGCCCACACAGGTGTCCAGATCAATGACAAGACCCAGCTTGACGTAGGATGGAGGCGGAAGCTGTGTCATCGCGCCCCCTTTCCATCATTGACCCCAAAATATCCCCGCCGGAGGCTCCGACGATGGCCGCCCGAACGGACGGTCGAGATTTGAACACCCATCACGCCGGCCCCCGCGGTTTGAATTTCGCCAGTTTCTCGGAAATTGTCGCCTGAACCTGCGCGCGGGTAAACGACCGCGCATCGCTTTCGCGGGCCAATTCATCCGGGCCCTTGCCAACCGGGCTGACCTGAGCGTTGAAGTTCGGCTTCACCTCATCGGGTGCGTCGGTCTTTTCCAGGCGGACCCGCAGGTCAAACCACGCTGCCTGCCCGGTGACCGGGTCCGAGTTGGCCCAACGCATGCCGTCGCCCTTGGGTGGCAGCAGTTCGTGAATCAGGTGGTTCAGCAGGAAGCCCTTCTTCGCCTCGGGCGCATCATCGTCCAGCGCCCAGGCGCCCTTGCGCTTGCCGATCGCGTTCCAGGTCCAGATCGTCTGATCGTTCAGCGCCGCCATATGGGCGACCGGCACGACAATCTCTCCATGCGGAGAGGTGACTTTTGCCCAGTCGCCATCCTCGAACCCGTTCGCCACCCAGACGGCGGTGGGGACATACATCGGGTTCACCCCGTGGATCTGGCGCAGCCAGGCGTTCTGACTGCCCCAGGAATGATACATCGCCATCGGGCGCTGGGTCAGCGCGTGCAGCGGGTATTCATCCATATCGGTATCGCCGAAGGGCGCGGACCAGATCGGCAGCGGATCCATCGCGGCGTGAACCCGGTCTTTCAGATGCGCAGGCGGCTGGCGGCTGCCCTGACCTTCGGCGGCCAGCTGGAACCGGCGCATTGGTTCGCACCACAGCGTGAACAGATAGGGCTGCGGCGCATCGAACAGACCCACCTCGACAGCCCAATCCTGATAGGCCTTGTTCCAGGGTTTGTAGTACAAAGCCTCGTCGGGAATATGGCTCATCCAGAAGCCGCCCGCGTCCTTGTAACGCTCGATCTGATTGGCATTGGGCGCGCCGCGCCCGCCCGATTTGCCGTCCTTGCCCCGCCACCCGGCCAGCGGGCCGATGCCGTCGCGACGCTCATGGCTGACCATATAGTCGGCGTAATCGCTGAACTTGGCGGTGCCATCTTCGGCCACGAACCCCGGCAGGCCAAGGCGGTGGCCAAGGTCCAGCAGCACGGACTGAAAGCCGCGCACGTTGCGGTCGGGATCAACGACGGGCCAGCGGATCGCATCTGCCGCCGCCTCAGCCTCCGATATCGGGCGGTCCAGCAGGCTGATGCAGTCGTGGCGTTCCAGATAGGTGGTGTCGGGCAGGACCAGATCGGCGAAGGCGACAGTCTCACTCGAATAGGCATCGGCGACGATCAGATGCGGGATGACATATTCGCCACCCTCATCCATCTCGGTCAGCATGCGCATCACGCCCGAGGTGTTCATCGACGAATTCCAGGCCATATTCGCCATGTAAAGGAACAGAGTGTCGATCTTGTACGGGTCGCCTGCATGGGCGTTCGAAATCACCATATGCATCAACCCGTGCGCGCTCATCGGGTGATCCCAGCTGAACGCCTTGTCGATGCGCAGGGGCGTTCCGTCGTCGTCAATCGCCAGATCGTCCGGCCCGTGGACAAACCCCAGATGCGGCCCGCCCAGCGGCTGACCGGGCACCGCGACGGCGTGGGGCTTGGGGTGTGCTGTCGCGGGCTTGGGATATGGCGGTTTGAAGCGGAACCCGCCCGGAACCTCGACGCTGCCAAGGATGATTTGCAGCAGATGCAGCGCGCGGCAGGTCTGGAAGCCGTTGGAATGGGCCGAGATTCCGCGCATGGCGTGGAACGCAACCGGACGCCCGATCATCTTGTCGTGTTTCTGGCCGCGGAAATCTGTCCAGGGCTGGGCAATCTCGATCGCCTGATCGAAGGCCACTTCGGCCAGTTCAGCAGCGATGCGGCGGATCCGGTTCGCATCCATCCCGATCACCGGGCCGACCACTTCCGGGGCATAGCTGTCGGACATATACCGGTCCGCCATTTTCGACATCACCGTGCGATAGGTGATACCTGCATGGCGCCAGCGCCCGGTCAGATCTGGAATGACGCCTTTCTGATCGAAGGGAACCCGCTGGTGCGTCTCACGGTCGATCACGACTTCCTTGCCATCCTCGTCCCGCAGGATCAGACCATATTCGTCCGAGCTGGCATCGTCGTTCACAAGGCAGGCCGCATTGGTGAAGTTCGCCAGATAGTCGAGGTCGATCTTCCCGGCCTTCATCAGGCAATGCACCAGGCTGAGGATGAACAGACCGTCTGTGCCCGGCGTGATGCCGATCCATTCGTCCGCCACGGCGTTATAGCCGGTGCGGATCGGGTTCACCCCGATGACCTTGGCACCACGTTCCTTCAGCCGCCCCAGCCCGATCTTGATCGGGTTGCTGTCGTGATCTTCGGCGACGCCAAAGATCATAAACAGCTTGGTGTTTTCCCAATCGGGCTGACCAAACTCCCAAAACGCGCCGCCCATCGTATAGATACCGGCAGCGGCCATGTTGACCGAGCAGAAGCCACCGTGGGCGGCATAATTCGGCGTCCCGAAGGCCTGGGCCCACCAGCTGGTGAAGCTTTGGCTTTGATCGCGGCCGGTAAAGAATGCCAGCTTTTCGGGGGCCGTTTCGCGCAGCGGTTCCATCCAGCTTTTGGCAAGTTCCAGCGCCTCGTCCCAGCTGATCTCGGCAAATTGGCCTGATCCGCGTGGGCCGACGCGTTTCATCGGTGCCTTCAGGCGTGCGGGCGACAGGTGCTGCATGATCCCGGCGCTGCCCTTGGCACACAACACACCCCGGTTCACCGGGTGATCGCGGTTGCCTTCGATATAGGCAACCTCGCCCCCCTTCATATGCACGTTGATGCCACAACGGCAGGCGCACATGTAGCAGGTCGTCTGGCGCACTTCGTCCGAGACTTTGGGCGAAGTGTCCACTTTGGGTTGTTGATGCTTTGTCATGCCAGACCGTGCTTTTTTCCACCGCGCACTAAATAGCGATTCCCGCCCCGGTGCGACCAGTTTTTTCCGATCTGAGGCCCAATTGAGGGACGTATGTTCGCCGACCGGTTCAAAAAGCCGTCCTCACCAGACCAAAGGCCGCAAGTCCGATCAACAGGGTCAGGCTGAACGGGCGATACCAGGGCTTGAACCGGGGGATGAACATCCGGCTGCCAATGAACACGCCGATTGAGGAGGGGACGGCAAGGACCAGCCCCCGGATCGCAGCCGTTTCGGTCATGACACCATAGAGCAAGAGGAAAACGATCGACATGAGCGAGCTGATGAACAAAAACAGCACCAGACTTGCGCGCATAACGCGCACGGGCGCGTTCCGTGACAGCACAAACAGCGCAATGACCATTCCCGCAAGCGAGGCGATGCCCGTCGCGATGCCCACTAAAGCGTTTCGTCTTGAACCTGAATCGCGAGGGATTCCCTTGAGACCTGATCTGTGATTCATCCTGTTTGGGAGGATGGATCATGTCAGCACCTTTGCCATCTGCGCTTCGGATACGGTTTCAGAGATACATTGAAGAAGGGTTGAGCGGGCGCGCGGCGGCGTTGCGGTTGAAGCTGTCGCCTGCCACAGGCGCGCGGTGGGCGCGTCAGGTGAGGATGAAGGGTCATGCGGAACCTGCCCGGCAGGGACCGCCGCGCGACAAGGGAAAGCTGGCTCCGCATCGGGAATTCTTTGAGGAGTTGATCGCACAAGACCCTGACATCACGCTCTTTGAGTTGCGTAATGCGCTGGCCGATGCAGAGGGTGTGCGGGTGCATCACTCCTCCATCGCCAACCTTCTGTCCCGGCTCGGCTTCACGTACAAAAAAAGTCGCTGGTCGCCACCGAGCGCCGCCGCGCCAAGGTAAGGCAGCAACGGGCCGACTGGTTCAGATACCGCTCGCCAGCCATTGCGACCTTTCCTGAGCGCGTTGTCTTTATTGACGAAACCGCAGTGAAGACAAACCTCACGCGCCTACGCGGCAGAGCCAAGCGCGGTAAGCGCCTGACGATGGATGCGCCCTTCGGAAGCTGGGGAACCCAAACCTTGATCGCGGGCCTGACCCAAGGCGCGCTGATCGCACCTTGGGTCATCAAGGGAGCGATAGATGGCCCCGCCTTCGCGGCCTACATCCGCGAAGTGCTGGTCCCCGAGATCAACCCCGGCACTGTCGTCATTCTCGACAACCTGGCAACCCACCGGAATAAGGAGGCGACGCAGGCTTTACGCAATCACGGCTGCTGGTTCCTTTACCTGCCACCGTACTCGCCCGACCTGAATCCCATCGAGCAGGCCTTCTCTAAACTGAAAGCCCATTTGCGACGGATCGGGGCCAGGTCCTTTACCCAGGTCTTCGAAGCAATCGGAGCAATCTGCGATCTCTACGACCCAGTAGAATGCTGGAACTACTTTAAGGCCGCCGGATATGTCTCAGGTTAATGTCGAAACGCTTTAGCAGCCCGGTCAGCCAGGTGCCCTGGGTTGAGGCAAGAAACGACAATCGGATACGCGCCAGTTGCAGTCCAGCCAGCGTCAAAATCAATGTCAAAGCGATGAATTTTGAGGTTTCGACCGGCAGCGAGGTTGTCAGCCACAGCCCAACCGGGATTCCCACGGCGGATCCCACGAACAAGGTCAGAACCATCCGGCGGTCTGCCTCGGCAGTGCCGCGGCGCAGCAGCATTAATGACGCGACCATATCGAGAACCCAGCAGATCGGGATCAACTCGATTGGCGCAAGAATTGTCACCGCACTGGCCATCACGAGGGCGCTAAGGGCGAATCCGGAAAAGCCGCGCACCAGCCCGGCGGCAAAACAGATGCCCGCCAAAATCATCAGCGTCGGTGCCGAAAACCCGGTTGCAGCCGATTGTGTTGAAAAACTCCGAAATCAGAGCGTCGCGGATTTCTTGCGAAAACCTATGAAGCGAAATAGTCGGAAAGCTTTGACCACGAGACAGCGCATGGCTGCGCGTGAGCGCATGTAGGCGATTTGGGCCGACCCCCGCGCCAAAAATTTAGGATCGGGCTGCATGGAAAGAAAAATCATCGTTCAGGCCCTAAAACGGAGTTTTTCAACACAATCAGCCAGCAGCGTTTCGATCATGGCGCGCTGACGATGGCGGCCAGCGCAGCCGAGGCAAGCCGCGCCGCGGGCGGGTCGGCCCGGCTGGTCAGCAGGATCGGCACTTTGGCCCCCATCACGATACCGCCCGCACAGCCACCCGACAGGTAGACCAGCGCCTTGAACAGCACGTTGCCGGATACGATGTCCGGCACGATCACCGCATCGGCCATTCCCGCAACGGGATGGCCGCTCAGCCCTTTCGTGGCCACCGCGTCAGGCGACAGGATCAGGTCCAGCGCCAGCGGCCCGGCCACATCCGCCCCGGCAACCTCGGTCGCGGCCCAGGTGGCCAGCTCTTCGCCCTCGACCGAGCTTGGGACCGAGGGGATGACCGATTCCGTCGCTGACAGGATCGCGATCTTCGGACGGCCGTTGCCAAGCCGGGTCAGCAGGTCGACGCAGCCAAGGATGGCGGATTTGCGTGTTTCGATATTCGGCGCGACATTGACCGCCGCGTCCGAGACCAGGATCGGGCGTCCGCCATAGGGGTGGGTGATGTGAAAGATGTGAAACAGCCGCTGATCGGTCCTGAGGCCCGCATCGCGCTGCAACGCCGCCTTCATGAAAGCATCGGTGTGCAACTGCCCCTTCATCAGAACATCCGCCTTGCCCGCGCCACACAGGTGGGCGGCAACCTCGGCGGCCTGATCCTCTCCGGTGGTGTTGTGCAGTGCGTAGGCTGAGATGTCCCAGTTCAGCGCCTGCGCCTCGGCATGGATATCTGGCGCCTCGCCAACAAAGACGGGGATCATGATGCCCGCCTCTGTCGCCTCTTGCGCGGCCTGCATCGGCAGGGGCGATCCGGCGCGGGCGATGGCAACGCGGGGCGTCGGAAGCGCCGCAGCGCGCGCGATCAGGTCCGGCGGACAGACCGGCGCGCGTTGGCAAAGAAATGGGGCGTTCTGGTCCATCGAAGCAGACCCTAGCATGTCGGGCGGGCCATAACCGCCGGTATTATTCCCGGCCCGCCGAGTGGCGGGCCGGGGTCGTCACAAATGCTCAGGCGACCTTCTGCGGGCGCATGTCGTCCTTGGAAATCCCGGCCACGGCGACCGGCTTTTTCATCGCGTCGCGGCGGAAAGGCTCACCCAGTTCCTGGTTGATCATCGCTTCGATGATCGTCGTGGTCCCGGCCTTCTGATCCTTGATCGCCTGATCCAGCGCATCGGTCAGCTCGTCCATGGTGCGCGCCACGACGCCTTTCAGGCCACAGGCCTTTGCGATCCCGGCGTAGGAGACCTGCTCATCCAGTTCGGTGCCGACGAAATTGTCGTCATACCACAGCGTGGAGTTCCGCTTTTCCGCGCCCCACTGGTAGTTACGGAACACGATCTGGGTGATCGCGGGCCATTCGCCACGGCCAATCGCGGTCAGCTCGGTCACGGCAATCCCGAAGGCGCCATCGCCCGAGAAGCCAACGACCGGCGTGTCCGGGCAGCCGATCTTGGCGCCGACCACGGCAGGAAGGCCATAGCCACAGGGGCCGAACAGGCCGGGGGCCAGGTATTTGCGGCTTTCCTCGAACGTCGGATAGGCGTTGCCGATGGCGCAGTTGTTGCCGATGTCGGACGAAATGATCGCCTCTTTCGGCAGGGCCGCCTGAATGGCGCGCCATGCCATGCGGGGGCTCATCCAGTCGGGCTTGGCGCCGCGGGCACGTTCGTTCCAAGTGGTGCCGGGATCGTCGTCTTCGTGGTCCATGCTGGACAGTTGCTGCGCCCAGGCCGATTTGGTCTGCGCGATGGTGTTCTTGCGCGCCTCACGGTCCGCATCGCCTGCTGTATCCGACAGTTTTTCCAACAGCGAGGTTGCGACCTTCTTGGCGTCGCCGATGATCCCCACGGTGACCTTCTTGGTCAGACCGATCCGATCCGGGTTGATATCGACCTGGATGATCTTGGCGTTCGTGGGCCAGTAGTCGAGGCCATAGCCCGGCAGGGTCGAGAACGGGTTCAGCCGGGTGCCCAGCGCCAGAACGACGTCGGCTTTCTGGATCAGCTCCATCCCCGCCTTGTTGCCGTTATAGCCAAGCGGGCCGGCGAACAGCGGGTGCGAACCGGGGAAGGCATCATTGTGCTGATAACCAACGCAAACCGGCGCATCCAGACGCTCTGCCAGGTCTTTGGAGGCCGGGATCGCACCGGCCAGCACCACGCCAGCGCCGTTCAAGATTACCGGGAACTTTGCGTTCGACAGCAGCGCGGCGGCTTCGTCCAGTGCTGCTTCGCCGCCGCCGGGGCGTTCGAATTCAACCATGGCGGGCAGGTCGATGTCGATCACCTGGGTCCAGAAATCGCGCGGCATGTTGATCTGCGCAGGCGCACTGGCGCGTTTGGCGTTCAGGATCACGCGGTTCAGCACCTCGGCAACGCGCGACGCGTCACGCACTTCTTCCTGATAGGCGACGCAGTCGGCGAACATGTTCATCTGTTCGATTTCCTGGAAACCGCCCTGACCAATGGTCTTGTTGGCGGCCTGCGGCGTGACCAGCAGCAGCGGCGTGTGGTTCCAATAAGCGGTTTTGACGGCGGTGACGAAGTTCGCGATGCCGGGGCCGTTCTGCGCGATCATCATGCTCATCTTGCCGGTCGCGCGGGTGTAACCATCCGCCATCATCCCGCCGGAACCTTCATGGGCGCAGTCCCAGAACTTGATGCCAGCAGCGGGGAAATTGTCCGAAATTGGCATGAACGCCGACCCGATGATGCCAAAGGCATGTTCGATCCCATGCATCTGCAGGGTTTTTACAAAGGCTTCTTCAGTCGTCATTTTCATCGGGAGGGCTCCGGTTTCAGATGCAGTCAGGTCAGGCCGCGCATAAATGGCCCGAGAATCGTGCAGACTATAGGGCCAGTGAACACGTCATAATAGGTCCAGATAGTCACAGCGCATAGAGCCAATATTGAGAATTTTGGTCTCAATTATTGATTAATGAGCGCCTTTGCGATCAAACCGACACCCTCTGCAATCCGTTCTTCCGGGATCGAGGAATAGGCCAGCCGATAATAGTTCGCCGGGGCGTCCCGGCTTTCAAAGAACGGACGGCCGGGTTCGATCAACACGCTGTCGCCCCTGAGGCTGCGCGCCAGTTCGTCCGTGTCGACCCCATCGGGCGCGCGCATCCAGAAGGATGACCCGCCGGTCATGCGCGGGTCCGCCATGGTCAGGGCGTTGTCGCGAATCGCCGCCTCCATCACCTTGCGGCGGCTGGAATAGGCGCGGCCCATCCGGCGGATCAGCGCGTCGTAGTGCCCCAGTGACAAAAAATGCGCCGCCGTGCGCTGAATAACGCCCGGTGGATGGCGCAGCACGGTGGCGCGCAGGGCGCGGGCCTCGGCGATAAACGCCGGAGAGCCGACGAGGTATCCAAGCCGCAGCCCCGGAAACAGCGACTTCGAGAACGAGCCGACATAGATCACCCGCCCATCCCGATCCAGCGATTTCAGCGCCGGAGAGGTCGCATCCTGGAACGCTATCTCAAATTCATAGTCATCTTCGACAATCAGGAAATCCTGCGCCTTTGCCCGCTTCAGCAAGGCACGACGGCGGTTCATCGGCATTGTCGCGGTGGTCGGGCACTGGTGACTGGGGGTGGCGAATACCACGTTGGTTCCGGGCGGAATCGCCTCGGGCAGGAGGCCTCCGGCGTCCACGGGTACGGGCGCAAGGTGGCAACGGGACTGGTTCAGGATTTCGCGCAACGATGGATAGCAGGGATCCTCAAAAGCCGCTGTGCGCCGCTGGGTCAGCAGCACCTGCGCGGTCAGCCACAGCGCGTTCTGCGCGCCCAGCGTGATCAGCACTTCGTCCGCATCCGCCGCGATGCCGCGGCGTGGCAGCGTATGTCGCAGAATGAATTCGACCAGGCGCGGGTCGTCGGCGTCATTGTAATCCACCGTCATCGCATCGAAATCGCGCTGGCCCAGTGCCCGCAGAGCCGATTGCCGCCAACTGGCGTGATCGAACAGCGCCTCATCCGCCTGACCATAGATGAACGGGTATCTATAGCGGCGCCAGTCGGTGGGTTTTTCAACCCGCGCCGCACCGGAAAACCGCTGACCGATGGCGCGGTTCCAATCCACGGTTTCGCGGCTTTGTGCGGCGGTGAACTCGGTCGGGCGCGGTGCATTCTCGGAGACATAGTAACCTGATCGCCCGCGCGAGGCGATGTAATCGTCGCTCAGCAATTCGGCATAGGCCAGCGTTACGGTAATCCGGCTGACACCAAGATGGCGGGCAAGCGCGCGGGACGACGGCAGGCGTTCTCCGGCGCGAAAACGGCCTGACAGGATCGCCTCGGCCACGCGTTCCTGAATGCGTGATTGCAGGGTTCCGTCAGCCTCGGGGTCGAGGATGATCATTTCGGCGGGAATCGTCATTCTGGACTTATCCAGACACTGGAACTGGATGTAAAGGAAAGCGGTCCGCAGGCGTAGGGTTCGGGCAGATGATTCTATGGGAGTGACCGTTATGGCGCTGGATGCAAAAACCAATTCGCTTGAAGAATTCTGGATGCCGTTCACCGATAATCGCGGCTTCAAACAGGACCCGCGCCTGATCGTCAGCTCGGCCGGTACCTATATGACCGATCACAAGGGCGGCCAGGTTATCGACGGGTCATCGGGGCTGTTCTGTTCGCCCGCCGGTCACTGCCATCCGAAGATCATCGAGGCTGTGCATGTCGCCATGCAGGACGCGACCTTCGTGTCGCCCTTTGGCTCGGCGCACCCGCTGAGTTTTGCGCTGGCTGAAAAGGTCGCGCGCCTGCACCCGGATGAGATCAATCATGTGTTCTTCGTGAACTCGGGCTCGGAGGCCGTGGACACGGCGATGAAGATCGTCATGGCTTATTGGACCGCCAAGGGCGAAGCGCGGCATCGGTTCGTCAGCCGTGAACGCGCGTATCACGGGGTGAACATCGGCGGCGTCAGCCTGTCGGGTCTGGTCAACAACCGCCGCGCCTTCCCGATAACCATGCCCAACATCGTCCACATGCGTCACACCTTTACCGAGGATGAGCTGTTCACGCCGGGTTGCCGCAAGAGCGGGGCAGATCGCGCCGAGGATCTGCAGCGCGCCATCGACAACTACGGGGGTGAGACGATTGCCGCCGTCTTCGTTGAACCGGTCGCGGGGTCAACCGGGGTGCTGCCGCCGCCCGAAGGATACCTCAAGCGCCTGCGCGAGATTTGCGATGCGCATGGCATCCTGCTGGTGTTCGATGACGTGATCTGCGGCTTTGGCCGGATCGGGGGCAATTTCTCGTCCGATGTGTTCGGGGTGACGCCGGATATCGTGACCATGGCCAAGGCGCTGACCAACGGGTCGATCCCGATGGGCGCGGTTGCGGTGAAAGATGAGATCTATGAAACGGTGACCGACAAGGCCGCCATGGGCGGGATCGAGCTGTTCCACGGCTATACCTACTCGGGCCACCCGGCGGCCTGTGCGGCAGGTCTGGCGGCGCTGTCGATCTATGAGGAAGAGGGGCTGTTCCAGCGCGTGCGCGACATGACCCCCTATTTCGAAGACGCTATGATGAGCCTGAAAGATCATGAACTGGTCCGCGACATCCGCACCATCGGCATGATGGGCAATGTCGAGATGTTCCCGCATCCAAAACCGGGTGTGCGGGGCGTGCTGGCCCAGACCAAGCTGTTCTGGAACGGCTGTCATGTAAAGTTCACCGGCGACAACGGAATCGTGGCGCCGATGTTCATCACCGAAAAGGCGCATATCGACGAGATTGTCGGCAAGATCCGCAAAACGATGGACGAACTGCCACGCTAAGCCGGCGCATGATCTGGTCAGGTCCGATGCAGATCTGATCCCGTGCGGCAGCCCCCGGATATCCGGGGGCTGTTGCGTTTTTGGCGACAGCTATCGACGGCCGGGGCCGGGCCGCAACGCGCCAAAGCCCGCGCCGGTGCCGAGGTTTCGGCACTGCGCATTGCTTGTTGCAGGCAGGCGCTCCGGGATTTCCGGAGTGTGGCCCTAGAGCATCGTCCATTTAATCTGCAGCGATTCCCAAAGTCGAACGCCCAACCTCAGCAGGGCGCGCGCCGGACCGGCGGGCTGGCGCAGCAACGGGGGAAAGGCATGATTTATGGTGCCGTGTTAGCCGTCAACTATCCCGGTTGTGCCCACCTCAAACCGACGCCTGACCGGTGGGGCCGGTCTGGCGTGCGCCCTGCGCCTGCGGCGCGCACCGGGCGCAGATCAGTTCTTTCGCGATTCAGATATTTGGGATGGCGATTTAGCTGGTTTCAGCCGCCGCCACGCGGGTTTCCAGCACATCGAATGGCACCCCGGGCGTGTCTTTGGCGACGCGGATCACCAGCGAGGTTTTGACGCTGCCGACGTTGTCGGCGGTTGTCAGCTCCTCGGTCAGGAAACTCTGGAAACTGCTCAGGTCCGGGGCGACGCATTTCAGCACAAAGTCCACTTCGCCGTTCAGCATGTGGCATTCGCGCACCAGCGGCCAGCCACGGCAGCGGTTTTCGAACGCGCTCAGGTCAGCCTCGGCCTGGCTTTGCAGGCCGACCATGGCAAAGACCTGCACTTCAAAGCCCAGCAAGCGGGCGTCGACATCGGCGTGATAGCCGACGATGAATCCGGCCTCCTCAAGCGCGCGGACCCGGCGCAGGCAAGGCGGCGCCGAGATGCCGACGCGGCGGGCAAGCTCTACGTTCGTCATCCGACCGTCCGCCTGCAGCTCGGCCAGAATCTGACGGTCGATCTCATCCAGTTTATGTCCGGCCATGGCCCCTCCGATTTTGTGAACCTTAGCCAATTGCACCATCCTGAGCAATAATATTTCAACATCACGCAAGAATATTAGGGTTGTGGTCCGAAGGACCGGCGCGACCGCTCACGGATAATTTGCGGGCCGGTGATCCTTGCGGCCTTTCCCCGCCCACCCCGGACGCCTATATCGGGGCGGTATTTCAGATCGATTCCCGGGGGAAACCATGTCCGAACACCGCCATGTCAAAGTGATGATCATCGGCTCTGGCCCTGCGGGGTATACGGCGGCGGTCTATGCAACGCGCGCGATGCTGGAACCGGTTCTGTTCCAGGGCATTCAGCCGGGCGGTCAGCTGACAATCACGACCGAGGTGGAAAACTGGCCGGGCGACACGATGGTCATGGGACCGGACCTGATGGTTCGGATGGAAGAACACGCCAAGGCCACGGGGGCCGAGATTATCTCGGACCACATCAATTCGCTGGACCTGTCGAAACGTCCGTTCACCGCCGTCGCTGACAGCGGTGCGGTCTGGACGGCGGATGCCGTCATCCTGGCAACCGGCGCCCAGGCAAAATGGCTGGGTATGGAGAGTGAGGAAAAGTTCAAGGGGTTCGGCGTGTCCGCTTGCGCCACCTGCGACGGGTTCTTCTATCGTGGGCAGGACGTCGTGGTAATCGGCGGCGGCAATACGGCGGTTGAAGAGGCGCTGTTCCTGACCAATTTCGCCAGCAAGGTCACCCTGATCCATCGGCGCGACAGCCTGCGCAGCGAGAAGATCCTGCAAGACCGCCTGTTCAAGAACCCCAAGGTCGAAATCCTGTGGGACACAACGCTGGAGGAGGTCATCGGCACCGAAAACCCCCTGGGCGTCGAAGCTGTGCGGGTGAAGAACGTCAAAACCGGAGAGACCTCGGAAGTACCTTGTAAAGGCGTGTTTATCGCCATCGGCCACGCGCCGTCGTCGGAATTGGTCAAGGACCAGCTGGAAACGCATATGGGCGGTTATGTGGTCACGGCCCCCGACAGTACGGCCACATCAATCCCCGGTGTCTATGCCGCCGGTGACCTGACCGACCACATCTATCGTCAAGCCGTCACCAGTGCCGGCATGGGCTGCATGGCCGCGTTGGAAGCCGAGAAATTTCTGGCCGAGATGGAGGCGGAAACCCCTGATAGCAAAGTCGCATGACGCTTCGCGCCCATATCTTCACGAAAATTCAACCCCAAAACCTGCTGAGATTGGTATCCGGCGGCTCGGACACTGTTGACGGTGTTACGTTCAGTTTCGGGTTCGACGTACCCGAAGACATTGATGCGCTGCTGGTCTACAATCGCGCATCATTTTCCATCCAAACACGACTGCCGAATTCCCGGACCATCTTCTTCGCAGGAGAGCCCGACGACATTCATCCCTACAGTGCCGTTTTCCTCGATCAGTTTGGCCTCGCGCATACCACGACCGAAAAACCGCTTCAAACCCGCAAGGTTCAGGCCAGCGCATGTGCGCCGCCGTTTGTCGGGCTGAATTTCGCGTCAGCATCGGATTCGCTGGATCTTGATTGGTTTCGAAACTTGTCGGAAAGCCCGCGGAAGGATGACTTGATATCGATTGTGACCAGCACCAAGGCGGACACGCCGTACCATCGCGCACGGCTGGCGTTTATCGAGCGGTTGCAGCACCGCATCCCGGATCGGATCCGACTCTATGGCAGGGGCGTCAATTCGATAGATGACAAGAAAGATGCCCTTCTGGGACACAAATATCATATCGCACTTGAGAATGCCGGCGGGCCATTCACCTGGACCGAAAAACTGGCCGATCCGCTGCTGTGCTGGGCGCTGCCGTTTCATTCGGGTTGCAGCAATGTCGGCGATGAATTGCCGGCGGAATGTGTCGTCTCGATCGACATTACCAATCCCGACGCAGCCATTGACCGGATCATCGCGGCGCAGCAATCCGATCTTTGGTCACAGCGCCTGGATGCAATCGCGGCAGCGCGCGCGATGGTGTTCACCAAGTACAATCTGATGCACAGGTTTGCGGCATTGGTGAAGGATGTCTGCGCAGCAAACCCCGACGTAGTGCTTTGCAAAACGGCGCGCCTGATCCGATCTGAAAGGTCGTTGTGGCCCGAACCCGGATGCCGTGGCAGTATCCCTGAAATGCTGTTCCGGCGCGCGATGCTGGCCGTTGATCCGGGGTTCGAAATGCGAACCCTTGGTTTGCGGACTCGATTACGCGGCTTTCACAGGGCACGCAAAATCCGCAAAGAGGCGCGAAGCGAAGCGAAGTTTCGCAAGGACAAGTCTGACGCGTGACGGACACGGCATCGCCCTAAATGACCACGACTTCCTTGGGCCAAAATTTTAGAACGTCGCAAGCGCCCCAGCGGCCAGGACGGCGCCGGTTGGTGCGCCGGTTGGTGACCCGCCAAGTGGTTCTTCGCTGATGGCCAGCGTCGCCATGGTGATATCTGCGCGCAGGTCTTCCGGGACGGCGATCACAACCTGATCGTCTGCGGGCAGCACCCCGAGGGAGACCGGGGCGTTGTCGCCGATGATGGCCCAAAGCTCCAAGTCGCGCTGGCTGGGTGCGGCGCCTGCTGTGCGGTTCAGTTTCAGCGCTCCGCTGCCCGGTTGATAGACGGCGATGACGCGCAGCGAGGCATCGCTTGCAGCGATATCTGCGGTCAGGATTTCCGCTGTGACGGCCGGCGCGCCGGGGCCAACGCCGGGTGCGGTGAGCATTGGTGAAAACGCCACGAACGCCGCAGCCGCCGCAACAGCGGCCATGCCGATGGCGGCGGCCTGCCAGAGGCGCAGTTTTGACATCAGCGTCGATGCGTGGCCGACATCTGCGAACAACTCACCCTCGATGGCGCGTTTCAGACCGGCGGGCGGCGTGACGGGCGCAACTTCATCCGCGAGCGATGCGAAATGTTCTGTCCAGAACGTCACCTCGGCGCGCACCTCGGGATCCCAGGCGATTGTCGCCTCGAAATCCTTGCGGTCCGCCGATGGCATCAGGTGCAGCACATATTCGGCTGCGTGCATGGCCCCGTCGCGTTCTTTTTTGGTCTCAACGCTCATTTACTCAAGCACTCTCGCAACTTCTCAAGCGACCTGCGAAGCCAGGTGCGCATCGTGTTCAGCGGAACGTCATGGGCCTTCGCCAGATCGGCGTAGGTGTAACCTTCCAGATATGCGCCCCGCACTGCGGCGCGCCGATCAGGCTCCAGCGTGTCCATGCAGGCCCCGATGCGCGCGGCCTCGGAACTGGCGATGGCGGCGGCTTCGGGTGTTGGGCCGGCAGATGGCACTGCGTCAGCCTCGGACAGATCCTCGCCCGCTGTCTTGCGACGGCGCAGGCTGTCGATTGCCGTATTCCTGGCAATCGTGATCAGCCAGGTCATCGGGCTAAGCCCGTTGGCCGCATATCTGTCCGCCCGCTTCCAAACCTTCACGAACGTGTCTTGCAGGGCGTCTTCTGCCGCTGCCCGATCATTCAAGACACGCAAGCACACCCCAAATAGTTTCGCAGATGTCTTGTCATAGAGCTGCGAAAGCGCCTTGCGGTCGCCCAGCGCCAGGCGGGACAACAGGTTTTCAATGTCTGCAGTCGTATTCACGGCCAGTACAAACCCCCAAGATTCGCAGATATTTAGCCTTTGAGAATACACCTTGGCCAGTGGGCATTTCCGATTGGCTGTCCGGGCCACCCCGTAGGATCGCGCATTTTATGAAACAAGCGGTTGTAATGGTACTGGCGGAAAGGATAGCACCCCGCCGAAACACCCACATCCCTGCCCCGTTCCGACTGGAAATCATGTCATGCAAGTCCTTGCCCCGATCCCAGAGCTTTATGTCTCCTACGATTCTGCCCAGAAGCTGAAAATCGACGCGGGCGACTTGCCCTCCTGGGATCTGAGCCCGCGCCAGATTTGTGATCTGGAGTTGCTGATGAATGGCGGGTTCAACCCGCTGAAGGGGTTTCTGGGGCGCGAAGATTACGACAGCGTCGTTAGCACCATGCGGCTGGCCGATGGGACGCTCTGGCCGATGCCGATCACGCTGGATGTCAGTCAGGAATTCGCCGATTCCATAGCGGAAGGCCAGGACATCGCCCTGCGCGATCAGGAAGGTGTGATCCTGGGCACCATGTCGGTCACTGACAAATGGAGCCCGGACAAATCGCTTGAGGCGGACCAGGTTTTCGGCGCCGATGATGCGGCGCATCCGGCGGTCAACTATCTGCACAACACCGCCGGGCCGGTGTATCTGGGCGGGCCGATCACGGGTATCCAGCCGCCGACGCATTACGATTTCCGCGCCCGCCGCGACACCCCGAACGAGATGCGCGCCTATTTCCGCAAAATGGGCTGGCGCCGCGCGGGAGGCCCAGGCGAACCTGCTGATCCATCCGGTCGTCGGCATGACGAAACCGGGCGACATCGACCATTTCACCCGCGTGCGCTGTTACGAGGCGGTGCTGGACCAGTACCCCTCTGCCACCACCAGCATGAGCTTGCTGAACCTTGCGATGCGCATGGCTGGCCCACGCGAAGCGGTCTGGCACGGGCTGATCCGCAAGAACCACGGCTGCACCCATCTGATTGTCGGGCGCGATCACGCCGGGCCCGGCAAGAATTCGAAGGGTGAGGATTTTTACGGCCCCTATGACGCGCAGGAGCTGTTCAAGCAGCACCAGGACGAGATGGGCATCGAAATGGTCGACTTCAAACACATGGTCTATGTCCAGGAGCGCGCCGAATATCAGCCTGCCGATGAAGTGGCCGAAGGGGATACCGTCCTGAATATCTCGGGCACAGAACTGCGCCGCCGCCTGTTCGAAGGGCTGGAGATTCCCGACTGGTTCAGCTTCCCCGAAGTCGTGGCCGAGCTGCGCCGCACCCGGCCCGCACGGTCCAAACAGGGGTTCACCGTGTTCTTCACCGGCCTGTCCGGGTCTGGCAAATCCACCATCGCGAACGCGCTGATGGTCAAGCTGATGGAGATGGGCGACCGGCCGGTGACGTTGCTGGATGGGGATATTGTGCGCAAGAACCTCAGCTCGGAACTCGGCTTTTCCAAAGAGCACCGCGATCTGAACATCCGCCGCATCGGCTATGTCGCCTCGGAAATCACCAAGAACGGCGGCATCGCGATCTGCGCGCCGATCGCCCCCTATGCCACCACCCGGCGCGCCGTGCGCGAAGAGATCGAGACATTCGGCGCCTTTATCGAGGTGCATGTCTCAACCTCGCTGGAGGAATGCGAGCGGCGGGATCGCAAGGGCCTGTACCGTCTGGCGCGTGAGGGCAAGATCAAGGAATTCACCGGCATCTCGGACCCATACGATGTGCCGGAACATGCCGAACTGGTCGTCGATACTGAAAATGTCGAGGTTGATTACTGCGCCCAGCAGGTTTTGCTGAAGCTGGAAGGCATGGGATTGATCGCGGCGAACTGACGCGCGATTGTGGCACATGTCCGATCTGATCATATCCCTGACGACCATCCCGCCGCGGATGCACCAGATCGCTCCGACGTTGCGCGATCTGGTGGCGCAGCGGGCCGATGTGGCCGAGGTGCGGCTGTATATTCCGCGCCGCTATCGCCGGTTCGACTTTGACCCGGCGACCGATCTGCCGGACCTGCCGGACGGCGTGACACTGTGCATGACGGACGAGGATTTCGGGCCCGCGACCAAAGTGCTTCCGGCGGTTCGGGATTTTTCCGGGCAAGATGTCGAGATCCTGTTTTGTGACGACGATCAGCCCTATGCACCGGACTGGGCGCAGTATTTTCTGGATGCCCGACGTGCCCGGCCCGACGCATGCATTGTCGAAAAGGGCTACGATCTGGACACGCGTCCGCCAGGGGCGCGGTACCGGCTGGAAAACCGCATGCAGCCACGCGCGCTGGCGCGCCACAAGGGCGTCGGATACCGCATGTTCCGGTTGCTGACGCTGACCACGATCAAGCCGAAACCCTATATCGTTGACGGCTATGTGGATGTGCTGGAGGGGTATCGCGGCGCGATGATCCGGCCAGAGTTTATCCCGCCCGAAACCTTCGACATTCCCGAGGTTCTTTGGACCGTCGATGACCCCTGGCTGTCCGGCCAGATGACCCGCAACAACGTACCGATCTGGCTGATGACCGCGCCACCGCTTTGGGGGCGGCCTTACGGCGCGCACCATCAGGACGGGCTGGCCAAAATGGTGCATCAGGATCACGGGCGGTTAGAGGCAGACACCGCCTGTATCGAACATTTCCGCAAGAACTTCGGCATCTGGCAGGGCGACGGGCCGTATTGATACTGTGCTGATGCCGCCCCGATGCCGCCCTGAGACCGGGCCGGTGTCGTTAGAGCGCCGTCCTTGAAATCTGAATCGATGGGATTCCCAGAGGTCTGATTTTGTGATTCACCGAATGTGGAGGTGGATCATGGGGAAATCACTGTCTTTGGACATTCGAGAGCGCGTCGTCGCGCTGGTAGATGAAGGACTTTCCTGCCATGAGGCGGCCCGGCGTTTGCGGATATCGGTCGCGAGCGCGGTGCGGATCATGCAGCGCAAAAGGCGAACCGGCGGCGTGAAAGCTGCGCCTCAAGGACGGCCTCGACGCAGCAAGTTGGACGCGGCGTCCGAGTGGTTGAAATTACGCGTGCAAGCTGAACCGGACATCACCATGCCGGAGCTGGCCGAAGCGTTGAAGCAGGAGCATGACCTAATCGCCACACCGGCGATGCTCTCACGTCACTTGCTTCATCGCCTTGGGTTCACATATAAAAAAATAGCTGATCGCAACGGAAAGGCTGCGCAAACGGGTTCGCGCCGCGCGATACGAGTGGCGGCGTCGGATGCCGAGGATGCGCCGTGAGCCGCATAGGCTGGTGTTTATCGACGAAACCGCCGTCACCACCAAGATGACACGCCTGCGGGGCCGATCCCTCCGGGGGACTCGGCTTGAGGCGGACGCGCCCTTCGGCCACTGGCGCACGCAAACCTTCATCGCCGGGCTGCGGATGGATGAACTCAGCGCACCCTGGGTTCTGGACGGCCCCATGAACCGCGCCGCCTTCGACATATACATTGAAACCCAATTGGTTCCGACCTTGCAGCCAGGTGACGTCGTGATCGCTGACAACCTGTCGTCTCACAAATCCGCAAAGGCACAGGCCATCCTGAAAGCGCAGGGAAGCTGGCTCCTCTTCCTGCCGCCCTACAGCCCCGACCTGAACCCTATCGAAATGGCATACGCCAAGCTCAAAGCACATCTGCGACGGCTGAAAGCACGTACCTTCGACGCGCTGTTCCAATCCGTCGCACAAACCTGCGACCTCTTTCCACCAGAAGAATGCAGAAACCTCTTCAAGGCTGCCGGATATGTTGCAGATTAAATGGACCATGCTCTAGTGGAATTTGCGGATTTCACCCGACTTCAGCCGCGCCTGATAGCTTTGAAGCTCTGCCTTCACGATCGGCATCAGCACATAAAGTGCCGCGATGTTGACAACCGCCATGGCAAAGATCGCCGCATCCGAGAAGTCGATGACCGGGCCAAGGCTGGCCGCAGCGCCGATCACGACGAAGATGCAGAAGATCACCTTGAACACCAGCTCCTTGGTGTCGCCCTCACCAAACAGGAAGGTCCAGGCCTTCAGGCCATAGTAGGACCAGCTGATCATGGTCGAGAATGCGAACAGAATCACCGCAATCGCCAGGATGTACTGGAAGAACGGCACCGCGGAAGAAAACGCCGCAGATGTCAGCGCCACGCCCTTGTTGCCATCGACCGTCTGGATCGTGCTTGCGCCTTCGTCCAGCAGATACAGGCCGGTGTTGGGATCGGTGATCAGCTGACCGGTGATGATGATCACCAGCGCCGTCATCGTGCAGATCACAACCGTGTCGATGAACGGCTCCAGCAGGGAAACGAAGCCTTCGGTAATCGGCTCTTTCGTTTTCACGGCCGAGTGTGCGATCGCCGCCGAGCCAACGCCAGCCTCGTTCGAGAATGCCGCCCGCTTGAAGCCCTGGATCAGCGCACCGACCATACCACCGGCAACACCTGCACCGGTGAAGGCACCGCTGAAGATTTCACCAAAGGCCCAGCCGATCAGATTGAAGTTCATCAGCAGAATGACCAGCGCGGTCAGAACGTACAGAACGCCCATGAACGGCACGACCTTTTCGGTCACTTTCGCGATGGATTTCAGACCGCCGACAATAACCGCAAACACGATCACGGCAAAGATGATGCCGGTGATCCAGCCCGGAAAATCACCAACGACATTGGTGATCTGCGCGTGCGCCTGATTGGCCTGGAACATGTTGCCGCCACCGAAGGCGCCAAGGATACAAAAGATCGAAAACAGGACCGCCATGAACTTGCCCGCCGGCAGGCCGCGTTCTTCGAAACCCTTGGTCATATAGTACATCGGACCACCTGAGACGGTGCCGTTTTCATACTCATTTCGGTATTTAACACCCAACGTACATTCGGTGAATTTCGAGGCCATGCCCATCAGGCCCGCCAGGATCATCCAGAATGTCGCGCCAGGACCACCGATGCCGACCGCAACCGCCACACCGGCGATGTTGCCCAGCCCGACAGTCCCCGAAAGCGCCGTTGCCAGCGCCTGGAAATGGCTGACTTCGCCCGCGTCATTGGGGTCGGAATAGTCGCCCTTGACCAGCGAGATCGAGTGCGGGAAGGCCTTGAACTGGATCAGGCCGAAGTAGACCGTAAAGATTGTCGCCGCGACCACCAGCCAAGCCACGATCCAGGGGAAGCTGGTTCCCGGAAACGGGCTGAAGATCAAGTTCACAAACCAGCCAGTCGAACTTGCGAATATCTGGTTTACCTTTTCGTCGATGGATTGCGCAATTGCGGGGACCGCGGACGCCATAAGCGCCGGGGCCGCCAGCCCTGTTATTTTCAGATTTTTATACATCTCTATCCCTGCTTTATTTTTTTATGGAACGATGGTGACCGGCACTGGCGACGCTTGCGCCAGGGTGCCAGCGACCGAACCGAAAAGACGCGATGTCAGCGAAGAGTGGCCCGTTCGGCCGATCACGATCTGCGCGGCATTCGCGGATTTTGCGACGTCGCAGATCGTATCGGCAATATGGCCGTATTTAATCTCAGATCGCGCTTCGACGCCTGCGGCGGAAAGCTTCTTCAGAACCGGCGCGACGACCATTTCTTCGGCGCGTTTCAGTTCTTCGGTCCAACGCGCGTGGCGCTCTTCGATTTCCTGGGGCGTCAGGAACGAATACGGCGACCATTCCAGCACATGCGCAACGGTTATTGAGACACCTTGCGATTTTGCGCGCTCTGTCGCGAAGTCGATTGCGCGATCCGCGCTTTCGCTTCCGTCGTAACCCACGACGATTGTTTTTGTCATGTCCTCTCCTCCAACGTTTTTATGTTTCTCTGGACAGTGTGAGTTTTACACAATCTCGTAAAGAAAAATCGCTCGATGTGGTCGCATTTTCGGAAATTTTCTGTAAGAAATGGGTTTATCCCCCATTGATGCAGGAAATTCTCCGATGGACAGCATAGATAAGAAAATCATGCAGACCCTTCAGACAGACGGCCAGATCTCGATGTCGCGGCTGTCCGAACAGGTCGGACTGTCGCTGTCAGCCTGCCACCGGCGGGTAAAACTTCTGGAAGCATTCGGCATGATCGCAGGCTATGCGGCGCGGCTGGATCGCTTGAAAATCGGGCTGGAATTGCAGATCTTTATCGAGATCAAGATCACCAATATGCGCCAGGAACATATCGAGGCGTTTGAGGCTGCGATCGCGATCATGCCCGAGATTCTGGAATGCCACCTGATTTCGGGTGAATTCGACTACCTCGTCCGGGTCGCTGCACGCGATACGCGGGCCTACGAAAACCTGTACCGCAATCGCCTGTCGCGCATCCCCTCGGTGGCAGAGATGAAGACCCTGATGACGGTGTCGACGGTCAAGGAATTTTCCGGCTACCACATTGATTGATTTAGGGCACCTTGGGCGGTGCATCCCTACCCCGGCGCCGTGCAGGCCCCGAAGCCGTCTGCGTCAGGAACTGGCCGCCAGCAACTCGGCATTGCCGCCCGAAGCCGTGGTATCCACGCAGATCGTTTGCTCGACCAGCAGATCGCGGTCCAGCGTTCGCGCGGTCACCAGCCTGACGATTGGCCCGTCCAGCGCCGCGCAGGCGCGCGCAAAACCCTGCGGCACATTCCCCCAGTAGATCAGGGCCGAAACCCCCTTTAGCTGTGCAACTTCGCCCGGCGTTAACTGTGCTTTGACCAGAACGTTCTGACAGCCCAGGGCGCGCGCAATATCGGCCTGCTGCGCCGCATCCTTGGCCCCCGGTCCGGCGCATATGACGCCGTGTCTGGGTTTCATTGCATAGGAATTGTCCTCTCCCGTAGGTCCGGGCAATCGGGAACTGGTTACTGCACCGGGGGTCGCGCCGGAAACCGCACCGACGTCGTTGCCGCGCGTGAACGCTTCAAGGTATCTGGGCCCCCCGGCTTTGGGCCCCGTCCCGGACAGCCCGTGCCCGCCAAAGGGTTGAGAGCCTACAATCGCCCCAATCTGGTTCCGGTTGACATAGATGTTGCCCACATCGACCCGATCCACGATGTGCTGAACCCGCCCGTCAATGCGGGTATGCACCCCGAAGGTCAGGTCATAGCCTGCGGCGTTGATATCATCGACCACGCGGTCAATCTGATCCGCCTCGAACCGGGCGATATGCAGCACCGGGCCAAAAACCTCGCGCGTCACCTGCCCGATACCGCTGACCCGGATCAGGCTGGGGCCAACGAAATGCCCCGCCTCCGGGGCGGGCCAGTGGCGGATCAGCTTGCCGTCTGCCTGCATCGCCGCGACGTAGTCATTGATCGAGGTCTTTGCCGCCGCATCAATGACAGGGCCAATATCAGCGCTCGGGTCGCTGGGGTCGCCGATTTTCAGGGCGTCCACCGCGCCGATCAGCATCTCCAACAGCGCGTCATGAATCCCCGATTGCACATAGAGGACCCGCAGCGCCGAACAGCGCTGCCCGGCAGATTGAAATGCCGAAGCGACGATGTCTTGCACCGCCTGTTCCAGAAGCGCGGTGGAATCCACGATCATCGCATTGATCCCGCCGGTTTCGGCGATCAGCGGCACCGGCGCGTCCGACCGTTCAGCCAATGCGCGGTTGATCGCCTGGCCGGTTGCGGTCGACCCGGTAAAAGCCACCCCGGCGGTTGCAGGATGCGCGCACAGCGCTGGCCCCACCACCGCCCCGCTGCCGGGGACCAGCGCCAGAACATCCGTCGGCACGCCCGCTTCATGCAGCAGCGCAACGGCGCGCGCCGCGATCAGGCTGGTGGCCTCGGCCGGTTTGGCAATAACCGCGTTGCCAGCGGCAAGTGCCGCTGCGACCTGGCCGGAGAAGATCGCAAGCGGAAAGTTCCAGGGCGAGATACAAAGGACGGTGCCAAGGGGACGTCCCGAAAGCCCGGAAATCCCGCCTGCGTAGTAGCGCAGGAAATCCACCGCCTCGCGCATTTCACCGATGCAATCCAGCAGGGTCTTGCCAGCCTCCTGCGCCAGCAGGGCAAACAGCGCGGGGCGATCGCGTTCAAAAAGCTCCGCAGCCCGGTTCAGCACCTCGGCCCGGTGATCCGGGTCCGCATCCCAGATGCGCAGACGTTCGGCGATTGCGACAACCCCGGCGGCGCTGTGGAATTCAACATGGCCAATCGTTGTTCCGGTCGCCGGGTTGGTGACCACTTGCGCGGACGGCGACGGCGCGCCCCATGGTCCGCAACAGGCATCGCGCGCCCCAAGAACAGAGGCCAGCGCATCCGGGTCCGACACATCCAGCCCGGCTGAGTTCACGCGCGGCGCGAACAGGTCCGCAGGCAGGGAAATCTTTGGCGCCGGTTTATCCAGATCCGCAAGCGGATCGCCGGCCACCACCTCGGCCGGAACCTCTTCATCGACGATCTGGTTCACGAAGGATGAATTCGCCCCGTTTTCCAGCAATCGCCGCACCAGATAGGCCAGCAGATCACGATGCTTGCCCACCGGGGCATAAATCCGGCAGGCGGTTCCATGGGCGTCCAGCACCTGCTGATGCAGCGCTTCGCCCATCCCGTGCAGGCGCTGAAACTCGTACCGTGCGTCCGGCGCAGCCATCCCGAGCACCGCTGCCACCGTATGCGCGTTATGGGTGGCGAATTGCGGATATATCCGGTCGTTGTAGCCCAGCAACTTGCGCGCGCAGGCAAGATAGCTGGCGTCGGTCGCAGGTTTTTTCGTGAACACAGGGAATCCGGGCAGGCCTTCGGTTTGGGCGATCTTGATCTCGGTGTCCCAATAGGCGCCCTTCACAAGGCGCACCATGATCCGGCGATCCAGATCCTGCGCCCGTTGGTACAGCCAGTCGATGACAGCGCCCGCGCGTTTGGAATAGGCCTGAACAACCACACCGAACCCGTCCCACCCCGCCAGTGCGGGGTCGGACAAAAGCGCATCGATAATGTCCAGCGACAGATCCAGGCGGGCGGCTTCCTCGGCGTCGATATTCAGCCCGATCCCTGCCGATCTGGCCAATGAAACGAGTGCGGCAACGCGCGGCACCAACTCATCCAGAATCTGGTCACGCTTCAGCGGTTCATAACGTGGATGCAGCGCCGACAGCTTGATTGAAATGCCGGGGTTCTGTGCGATATCGTCCGACTTGGCAGCCCGCGCGATCTGGGCAATGGCACGGGCATAGGCCAGATGGTAACGCGCCGCGTCCGCTTCGGTGCAGGCCGCTTCGCCCAGCATGTCGTATGAATAAGTATAGCCCTTCGCCTCCATCGCGCCGACGCGGGTCATGGCTTTTTCGATATCCTCGCCCACCACAAACTGGCGACCCATTTCCCCCATCGCGCGCGCGACGGCGGCACGGATCACCGGTTCGCCAAGCCGTTTGACCGCCCCGTGCAGGGTGCCGATCAGGCCGTTGCCGGTATCTTCGAGCACCTTACCCGTCAGCATCAGCGCCCAGGTCGAGGCGTTGATAAGCGGCGAATGTGACCGCCCCAGATGGCTTCCCCAGGCGCTTGGCACGATCTTGTCCTCGATCAGATCGTCGATGGTTTCGGTGTCGGGAACACGCAGCAAAGCCTCGGCCAGGCACATCAGCGCGACACCTTCTTCCGATGACAGCCCGTATTCGCCCAGAAACAGCTCCATCATCGACGGGTTCGCGCCGTCGCGGATCAGCCGGACTAGATCGGCCCCCCACCGCGCAAAGTCTTCGCACTCAGCTTGCGAAAACGCCGCCTGTTTCAGCAGCCGGTCCAGAAGTTCGGCTTCATCCGGATACTGTTGAAGAAGTCGATGTTTTGGTCGGCGCGTTGTTGAGCGAGAGGCGGCCGCGCGCCGTTTTCTTTCACGTTGGCACTGTTGCTGGCACCAACTTCGCCAGTTTCCGGAGGTTTTGAGCTGTTGCTGCGAGTTGGAACTGTTCGGTTGCGCCTTTGGGTCCTCGAAGCCGCATCATCTGCACGCCGATGTATCGTTTCAGGTGGGCAAAGAGCATTTCAACCTTCCGCCTTTGGATGAACGACGTCATGTAGGCATCTGTTTTTCGGATATCGCGAGCGACGTCTCGGGCGGCTTCGTGAACGGACCGCATAAGGCGTCTGCCGTCGTCCTTCGGACAGCATTGCGACTTCAGAGGGCATGCGTCGCAATCGTGCTTTGAGGCTCGGTATCTGATGAACCCGTCTTTGCTGCCATTGGGCTTTCGCGGTTTTGAGAAGTTCCGCCGATATGTTTGCAAGGCTTTGCCGGTCGGGCAAGTATAGCTGTCGGTCGCCGGGTCGTAGACAAAGTCTTCGCGTGAGAATGTGCCGTCAGTTCGTTTTGACTTATCCCAGACCGGAATGTGGGGTTCGATTTGACGTTCGTCCACAAGCCAGCCCAACATCTCGGCTGATCCGTAACCCGTATCACCCACAAGCTTGTCAGGTTTGATGCCAAACCGCTCATGTACACGATCGATCATCTCCCTTGCTGCCCGCGCCTCTGCAGGCCGGATCGGAGCCGTCGGCTCGACGTCCACGATGACTGCATTATCCAAATCGACCATATAGTTAGTGGAATAGGCAAAGTAGGCGGCTCCCCCGTCAGCCCCAGTCCAACGCGCTGCTGGATCAGCCGGTGAGATGTATTTGGGGACGACCTTGGTCGCAGCACCGAAGGCCACATCATCCAGCGTCTCGAGATATTCGTCGACGGCACGGGACGTCAGATCTGCTGGCAGTCCGTCTTTGCTTTCAACGCCGCGCGTCTGGTTTGCATTCGCGGGGATCAGACTGGCATCAACACCAAAGCTGTGGCCGCCAACCAGCCCCTCATCCATGCAGCGCTGCAAAACGACCTCGAACAAATGTCGGAACAAACCGCTCTCGCGGAAACGGCCATGCCGGTTCTTAGAGAATGTCGAATGGTCGGGCACTGGATCAGCCAAATCAAGCTTACAAAACCAACGATACGCCAGATTGACATGAACCTCTTCGCAAAGCCGTCGCTCGGAACGGATGCCCTGACAATAGCCCAACAACAGCATGCGGATCATCAGTTCAGGATCAATCGAAGGGCGGCCATTGGCACTGTAGTATGAAGCGAGCAAGGGGCGCACACCTGTCAGATCAAGGAAGCGATCAATTCCCCGGACGGGATGATCCTTCGGCACAAAACTCTCGATCGAGAACTCATAGAACAGCGCGCCTTGCGCAACTTGCCTTGGACCCATCATCGCCGAACCCTCCACCCTCAAAACAAGTGAATCAGAGCGTGCGCGGCCAATCAACGGACTTTTTCAACAGTATCTCCGCATAGGTATCCACCCGGATCCTGCGGCGCAGATCCATCACTCATCACCCTTTGCGCGCATCACCATACCAAACAGATCCCTCGGGTCGTCCGGATCGGCGATCATGTCGAGCTTTTGATAATCGCCGTAGTATTCCAGCCGTGCATGAACGTATTTTAGCGCAGAAAAATCCTCGGTCGCAAATCCGACGCTGTCAAACAGGGTCACCTGCCGGTCCGATTCCCGCCCGGGCACCTGGCCAGAGACCACTTGCCAGATCTCGGTCACCGGGTGATCGTCGGGCAGTTGCTGGATTTCACCCTCGATCCGGGTCTGTGGCGGGTATTCGACGAATATGTCCGAGCGCATCAGGATATCGCGGTGCAACTCGGTCTTGCCGGGACAATCCCCACCGATTGCATTTATGTGCTGGCCTGCGCCGACCATGTTGTCGGTCAGGATCGTGGCGCATTGCTTGTCGGCGGTGCAGGTGGTGATGATGTCGACGCCCGTGACGGCCTGTTCCGGGGTGCTGCATTCAACCACCTGCAACCCGCTTTCCCGCAGGTTGCGCGCAGCCTTGCTGGTTGCTGCCGGATCAATATCGAACAGATGTACCGTGTCGATTCCGATGATCTTCTGGAACCCCAGCGCCTGAAATTCACATTGTGCGCCGTTGCCGATCATCGCCATGGTCCGCGCGCCCGCTGGCGCCAGGTACTTGGCCGCCACGGCCGAGGTTGCGGCCGTCCTTAGGGCTGTCAGAACGGTCATTTCCGACAGCAGGATCGGATAGCCGTTGTCCACCCGCGCCAACAGGCCAAAGGCCGTCACCGTCTGATACCCCCGCGTCATATTGGCGGGGTGCCCGTTGACGTATTTGAACCCATATGTGATTCCGTCTGACGTCGGCATCAGCTCGATCACGCCTTCTTCGGAATGGGCCGGAATTCGGGGTGTCTTGTCGAACTCGGGCCAGCGTCGGAAATCGTCTTCGATCACCTGGGCGATGCCGGCAATCATCTCGGGCACGCCGATGCGGGTGACCAGCTTCATCATGTTTTCAACACTGACGAAGGGCACCATGGCAAGGGGGGATGGCTGCGGGATCATGTAGGTATACCTTTCAATGTTGGTTCGTCGGACGGTCGAGCACGGCATTCCCCATCAGCGAGGCCGTCAGATCCACCATCAGCTGCGCAGTTCGGCCGCGTTCGTCCAGAAACGGGTTCAGTTCGACCAGGTCGAGCGACGTGACCAGGCCGCTTTCATGCAGCAGTTCCATGACCAGATGCGCCTCGCGGAAGGTCGCGCCACCCGGAACGGTTGTCCCGACGGCGCAGGCAATGCCCGGGTCCAGAAAGTCCACATCCAGGCTGACATGAATGCAGCCGTTGGCCGTGCGGACGCGGTCCAGAAATGCGCTCAGCGGGGCCTTGATGCCGTTTTCGTCGATGGCGCGCATGTCGTGGGTTTCGATCCCAAGATCGGCCAGCAGGGACTTCTCTGCCGCATCGACCGAGCGCAGCCCCATCATGCAGATATTCTCAGGCTGCACTTTTGCCGGCAGGTCGGGGTAATGGCCGCCGAAACCATGACAGCCGGTGACATAGGCAACCGGGGTGCCGTGCAGGTTGCCGCTTTGGGTCGTCGACAGTCGATGCAGATCGGGGTGCGCATCCAGCCAAAGGACAAAGAATGGACGCCCGATGGACGCTGCATGACTTGCCAGTGCCGGGATCGACCCGGCGGCAACCGAATGATCGCCGCCCAGAATAATCGGCATATCCACCTTCTGCGCAGCCCGGGCGGTGGCCTCGGAAACCTCGGCAATCCAGGCCGACGTCTCGGCAAGGGCGTGGATGTTTGCGTTCTCATGCGCTGTCGGGTGGCATACAGGCGGGATCAGATTGCCCCAGTCCGTGGTCGCGATGTTGAGGTCTGACAAAGCCTCGACCAGCCCGGCAGAGCGATAGGCATCCGGCCCCATCGCACAGCCCCTTTGGCGCGTTCCCGATTGCGCCGGAACACCGATTAAAGCGTTTCGGCTTGAACCTGAATCGCGAGGGATTCCCTTGAGACCTGATCTGTGATTCATCCTGTTTGGGAGGATGGATCATGTCAGCACCTTTGCCATCTGCGCTTCGGATACGGTTTCAGAGATACATTGAAGAAGGGTTGAGCGGGCGCGCGGCGGCGTTGCGGTTGAAGCTGTCGCCTGCCACAGGCGCGCGGTGGGCGCGTCAGGTGAGGATGAAGGGTCATGCGGAACCTGCCCGGCAGGGACCGCCGCGCGGCAAGGGAAAGCTGGCTCCGCATCGGGAATTCTTTGAGGAGTTGATCGCACAAGACCCTGACATCACGCTCTTTGAGTTGCGTAATGCGCTGGCCGATGCAGAGGGTGTGCGGGTGCATCACTCCTCCATCGCCAACCTTCTGTCCCGGCTCGGCTTCACGTACAAAAAAAGTCGCTGGTCGCAACCGAGCGCCGCCGCGCCAAGGTAAGGCAGCAACGGGCCGACTGGTTCAGATACCGCTCGCCAGCCATTGCGACCTTTCCTGAGCGCGTTGTCTTTATTGACGAAACCGCAGTGAAGACAAACCTCACGCGCCTACGCGGCAGAGCCAAGCGCGGTAAGCGCCTGACGATGGATGCGCCCTTCGGAAGCTGGGGAACCCAAACCTTGATCGCGGGCCTGACCCAAGGCGCGCTGATCGCACCTTGGGTCATCAAGGGAGCGATAGATGGCCCCGCCTTCGCGGCCTACATCCGCGAAGTGCTGGTCCCCGAGATCAACCCCGGCACTGTCGTCATTCTCGACAACCTGGCAACCCACCGGAATAAGGAGGCGACGCAGGCTTTACGCAATCACGGCTGCTGGTTCCTTTACCTGCCACCGTACTCGCCCGACCTGAATCCCATCGAGCAGGCCTTCTCTAAACTGAAAGCCCATTTGCGACGGATCGGGGCCAGGTCCTTTACCCAGGTCTTCGAAGCAATCGGAGCAATCTGCGATCTCTACGACCCAGTAGAATGCTGGAACTACTTTAAGGCCGCCGGATATGTCTCAGGTTAATGTCGAAACGCTTTAGGGCGCAGGTTTTCTGATGTGTGACCGTCTGCATGGGAAAAACGATAGTGGGTGCGCATCGACCAACGCAGGCCAATAAATGATCATTAGGCAAAATTGATTTGCCATTTTGATCAATCTTCGTTCAATTCGGGCAATGCGCATGTTGGACAACACCGACCGGGACTTGCTGAAACTGCTGCGGCACAATGCGCGCACGACAGTGACCGAGCTGGCCGCGACGCTGTCGCTGACCCGTGCAACCGTCAAATCCCGCATGTCGGCACTGCTCGACGACGGTGTCATCCATCGCTTCACGATCGAAACCGCGGATGCCGCGGATGAGGATCACATCAACGCCATCTCGATGCTGGAAATCGAATTGGCCAAGGTCGAAAAAGTGCACCGCACCCTCAAGCGCCTGCCCGAGATTACGAGTTTGCACACAACAAACGGAAAATGGGCGCTGGTCGCCCGGTCCGAAACCCGGAACCTGACGGCGTTTGACCGCCTTCTGAACCAGATTGGCCGGGTCGACGGAGTGGCAAATGTGGAAACCTGCCTGCTGTTGACCCGTCTAAGCTGATGCGCCCGGATTGTGCTGGCTGATCTGGCCTGACTGATCTGGCCGAGTTCGGCCAACCGCCTCAGCCGACCAGCACGTCCTTCAGGCTGCGCCCGGGCATTTTGCGTTCATTAAGGTCAAGTGCCGTGTGCAGATGCTTCAGATGCTCAAGCATCAGGTCCGCCGCTTGCGCGCCGTGACCCTCTGCAATCGCCTCGACCAGGGCTTCATGAGCGTTTTGTTCGCACAGCGCACTTTCGCGTCGCCAATAGAGCGCGATGATCAGTGACGACCGGGCGATCAGGGCTTCGACAATGCCGGCAATGGTGGTCTGATCGGCGATCCGGGCAACCTCTACATGGAACTGGCCTGAAAGATGCAGTGCCTTGCCGCTGTCGGCTTTGGCCAGGGCGGCGTGTTCCTTCTTGATATGCGCCCGAAGCCGCCTGATGTCGGCCTTGGTGGCGCGGTCCGCCGCGTATTCGGCCATGCGCGGTTCGACCAGTTCGCGCGCCTCGAAAACCTCTTTTGCTTCGCGCACCGTAGGCTGCGCCACAAAGGCGCCGCGGTTCCTGCGAACCTCGACCAATTGGGAATGGGCAAGCGAGTGCAGCGCCGCCCGGATGATCGTCCGCGACACGCCGAAAATCTCGCTCAGCTCATCCTCGCCCAGCTTGGTACCGGGCAGGATGCGATGCTGGTGAATCGCGACGGTCAGCGCCCCGGTCACCTCATCAGTTTGAAGTTTGCGATCCGCGTTCGGCGATTTTTCAGCGGTGCTTTGCATCTGAATAATCCTGGGCAAAGGCCAAATCCCGTAGGCAGCACAGGTTAATTGTCCGCAATCCGCCACAGGTTGTATACAACATTTCGCATCAGTCTTTATCATTTTTGCTTGTAAGTGAAGCCATATCCGGCAAGACTTCCTGTATCGGAGAAACGCTGGGGCTGCTTTTCGTACAATAAACCCGGCGATCTCGTATACATGCGTGAGTGGGGAGAACGCGTGACAGCAAATAATACCGACCTTGAATTGGTGAATGTTACCAAGCGCTATGGAACCGCCGTGGCCGTGGATGCGATCAGCCACAAATTCCAGCCGAATTCCTATACCTGCCTGCTTGGTCCGTCCGGCTGTGGCAAGTCGTCGACCTTGCGCATGATTGCCGGGCACGAGATTGTCACCGAAGGATCGATCCTTCTGGGCGGCAAAGATATCTCGGACCTGCCGCCCGCCAGGCGCGGCACGGCGATGATGTTTCAGAACTACGCGCTGTTTCCGCACCTGAGCGTTGCCGAAAACGTCGCCTTCAGCCTGAAGATGAAGGGTGTCGGCAAGGACGAGCGCATGGCCCAGGGCGGCAAGATGCTAGAGCTTGTTGATCTGTCTGACCTGTCGGATCGCCTGCCCGCGCAATTGTCGGGCGGTCAGCAACAGCGGGTCGCGCTGGCGCGCGCCCTGATCACCAGCCCGCAGGCCCTGCTGCTGGATGAACCGCTGTCCGCACTTGACCCGTTCTTGCGCCTGCGCATGCGCGGAGAGTTGAAGAAGCTGCAGCGCGAACTGAACATCGGATTCCTGCATGTGACCCACGGCCAGGACGAAGCCCTGGCCCTGGCGGACGAGATTGTGGTGATGAATGACGCGGTGATTGAACAGGCTGGCCCGGCGCGCGAGGTCTTCAACGCCCCGAAAACCAAATTCGTCGCACAATTCATCGGCGGGCATAACGTCATCGTCCTGCCCGAAGGCGACGTTGCCGTGCGCACCGATGCCGTTACGACCACCACCGTGAAAGACGGCCGTTTTGAAGCCAGCGTGCTGGCGGTCGAATATCAGGGCAATCACGTGTCCCTGCTGGCGAAAATGGCCGGCGACCAGGAAGTGACCGCCCTGATCCCCGACGCCGAATTCTTCGGCAACCCGCATAATCCCGGCGATCAGATCGGGCTGAACTGGGATCAGAAGAACCAACACCAACTGACTGCATGACCGACGACCCCTAATCACCTAGAAGGAGAGACGAATGTCACGTTACACCAAACGAAATGGACTAAGCCGGCGAACGCTGCTGAAGACCGGCGTTGCGGCAGCGGCGGGAACCGTTGCGGCACCGATGGTCTGGGCGCAGTCCAACATCGTTCTTCGCCAGGCAGGCACCGGCGTTTCTGCGTTCAACGAGATTGCCGCGAAGGCCCAGGAAGATCTTGGCATCACGCTGGAAATGACGGCGCTCGATTCCGACAGTGTGACCCAGCGGGTCGCCACCCAACCTGACAGCTTTGACATTGCCGATATCGAATACTGGATCTGCAAAAAGGTCTGGCCGACGGGCAACCTGCAGGCGATGGATACCTCGCGGATCGAAAACTATGACAAGATCGCCGGGACGTTCCGGTCGGGCAAACTGACCCCCACCAGCGAGATTGCGCAGGGCACCGCGCCCCACACAGTCGGCTTTGTGGAAGGCGTTGACGGCAAAGAGTTCGTCGACAATGAATCCGGTTGGATGACCCTGATCCCGACGATCTATAACGCCGATACGCTGGGCATCCGCCCGGACCTGATCGGTCGCCCGATCGCCAACTGGTCCGAGTTGCTGAACCCCGAGTTCAAGGGCAAAGCCTCGATCCTCGACATCTCGTCAATCGGCATCATGGACATGTCGATGGTCGTCGAGTCGATGGGTGAATACATGTATCCCGACAAGGGTAACATGACCCGCGAAGAAATCGACCTGACGCTTGGCATCTTCACCGAAGCCAAGAAAAACGGCCAGTTCCGCGCCTTCTGGAAATCCTTCGATGAAAGCGTGAACCTGATGGCCTCGGGCGAGGTTGTGATCCAGTCGATGTGGTCGCCCGCGATCACGGCTGTGCGCAGCCAGGGTATCCCGTGCGTCTATCAGCCGCTAGAGGAAGGCTATCGTTCCTGGGGTGGCGGCATGGGTCTTGCGGCCAGCCTGGAAGGTGCCAAGCTGGATGCGGCTTATGAGTACATCAACTGGTACCTGTCCGGTTGGGTAGGCGGCTTCCTGATGCGTCAGGGCTATTACTCGGCTGTTCCCGAAACCTCCAAGTTGTTCATGTCGGATGACGAATGGGGCTTCTGGTACGAAGGCAAGGAAAGCCAGGGCGACATCGTCAGCCCCAGCGGCCAGAAGCTGGAAGGCCCGGGCGTCATCCGTGACGGCGGTTCATTCTTCGACCGGATGGGCAAGGTTGCCTGCTGGAACTCGGTCATGGACGAGAACCAGTACATGGTCCGCAAGTGGAACGAGTTCATCGCGGCCTAAACACTTGGCGGGGGTGCAGCGATGCGCCCCCGCACACCCACCTGAATATCGGCCGGATCCCATGAAGAACCTGTTCACGAAAAACAACGCTGCCGGCTGGCTGATGGTATCCCCGCTGGCGCTGGTGCTGTCGATATTTCTGGTCCTGCCGATCATCATGATCATCATCGTCAGCTTCTGGCAGGCGACCGAGTTTTCGATCATCCCGGCGTTCCAGTTCGACAATTACGAATTCCTGTTCGGCTCTCCCGTCACCTACACCGTTTTCGTTAATACCTTTAAATACGCGATCCTAACGTGGATTTTCACGTTCCTTATTGGCTTTACCGTCGCCTATTATCTGGCCTTTCACATCCGCAGCCTGACCTGGCAGGTCGCGCTGTTTTTGCTGTGCACGATCCCGTTCCTGACCTCGAACATCATCCGAATGATCAGCTGGATTCCGTTTCTGGGCCGCAACGGCATCGCCAATTCGACGCTGATGTCCTGGGGCGTGATTGACGAACCGGTGGAGTGGTTGCTGTTCAGCGATTTCTCGGTCGTGCTGTCGTTTGTGCATATTTACACGCTGTTCATGGTTGTGCCGATCTTCAACACGATGATGCGGATCGACAAATCCCTGATCGAGGCGGCGCGCGATGGCGGCGCGAACGGCTTCCAGACCCTGTGGAACGTGATCCTGCCGCTGACCAAGCCGGGCATCATGATCGGCACGATCTTCGTGGCCACGCTGGTGATGGGTGATTTCTTCACGGTGCGGATCATGTCGGGCAGCCAATCGGCGAACGTCGGGCGGCTGATCTCGAACGATATCGCGCTGCTGCAATACCCGTCTGCTTCGGCCACGGCGATTGTTCTGCTGGTCACGGTGTTGATCGTGATCGGCATTCTGTTGAAGTTCGTCGATATCCGGAAGGAGCTGTAGTGATGACCGTTGAAGCAGCCCGCACCGTCGGCACAGTCCCGGTTACTCAGCAAAAGGACGTGATCTGATGGAACCGCGCCCACGCTCATTCTACATTCTGACCGCGTTTTTCGTTCTGTTCATCCTGTTCCTTTACGGTCCGACGCTGACCATCGGCATCCTGTCGTTTCAGGGGCCGGGCGGCGGGCTGACCTTCCCGATGCGCGGCGTGTCGCTGTTCTGGTTCTATGATCTGTTCGAACAACAGGCGGTGGGGGATATCTGGGGCAGCTTCCGGCGCAGCCTGGTGCTGGGCTTCATGGTAATGGTGACCACCATCGTGGTGTCAGTCATGGGCGGGCTGGCGTTCCGCAAGAAATTCCCCGGCTCGACCATCCTGTTCTACCTGATCGTCACGGCGCTGGTGATCCCGTCGATCCTGATCTCCTTGGGCGTTGGGCTGCTGTTCAGCCAGGCGGGGATCAATGTGCATTGGGCGACGTCGGGATATGGCGCGCAGCTGACCTGGACCCTGCCTTTCGGCCTGCTGATCATGTTCGCGGTCTTCAACCGCTTCGACAAAAGCTATGAGGAAGCCGCGCGCGATCAGGGCGCAACCGCCTGGCAGACGATCCGCTATGTCGTCCTGCCGATCATCGCGCCGTCACTGATCGGCGTGGCCCTGTTCGGATTTACGCTCAGCTATGATGAATTTGCGCGCACGCTGCTGACCTCGGGCAGTCGCAATACGCTGCCGCTTGAGATCTACGGGATGACAACCAACGTGACGTCACCGATCCTCTATGCGCTTGGGACGTTGACGACTGCGTTTTCGCTGATCGTCATTGCGATATTCCTGACCGTGACGATCTGGACCACGCGGCGACGCGCACGGGCCGGGAATGATGCGGGCAAAGGCATGGTATGATCGTCCTGATCAACCCAAACTCGACCGAGTCGATGACCGCGGCCATGCTGGCCACCGCAAAAGCCGCCTGCCCGGATATATCGATCGAAGCCTGGACATCGCACGACGGCCCGCCCGCCATTCAGGGCCCCGAGGATGGGGCCGCCTGCGTTCCGCCGATGCTGAAGCTGGTGCAAAAGGCCTCGGACCTTGGGGCGCGGGCAATCATCCTTGGTTGCTTTGACGACACCGGGCTGGATGACGCGCGCGACATTGCAGCCTGCCCCGTAATCGGCATTGGACAGGCCGGTTATCATCTGGCCGCGTTGGCAGGGTCGCGGTTTTCGGTTGTCACGACGCTTGACGTTGCGACGCCAATTCTGGAAGGCAACATCAACTCCTACGGGCTTGGCGGTCATCTGGGCAAAGTCCGCGCGTCCGGCGTGCCGGTGCTTGCACTGGAAACCGACCTCGACGCCTCAGCCGACCGGGTCCTGCAAGAAATCCGACTGGCGCAGGACGAAGATGACATTCAGACCGTCGTGCTGGGCTGTGCGGGTATGTCCCATATCCCCCACCGCGCAGGCCCCGAGATCAAAGTGCGCCTTGTCGATGGCGTGAAAGCAGCCGTTCAGATCGGCGCGCTGTTATGAGCGATGAGCGCTTGTCCAAGGCCTGCGCCGTGGTTGCGGCCTACCTCGAACGCTCGATGGTGCCCGATCCGGAGGGGGCGGCGAAATACATGGCCCCTGGCGTCAGCATCACCTTCACCGGCGGGCGGCAATTCACCGCCCCGGCGCAGACCAACGGCTTCAACGCCAAGCGATACGCCTGGGTGAAGAAGCGCCCGGGGCGGATGCACGCAGCGCTGGATGCGGACAGCGGCGATATCCATGTCTACAACTCGGGCCATCTGTACGGTGCCTGGCCGGATGGCACCGAATTTGACGGCAACCGCTACATCGACACTTTCGTTATCCGCGACGGGCTGATCGTTGAAACCCAGGTCTGGAACGACAGCGCCGAATGGATACTGGACCGCGCGGGCCTGGCCGAGGCACCGTTGTGATCCCGGCCACACATGGTCGCTATGACTATGCGCCAATCACGGCGCGCCCGAAATTCGACTGGCCCAAGGGGAACGGGCTGGCCGTCTATCTTGGCGTCAATCTGGAGCATTTTTCCTTTGGTGAGGGGTTGGGCGCGGAACTCGCCCCCGGCGGGCCGCAGCCTGACGTGCTGAATTATGCCTGGCGCGACTATGGCAACCGGGTTGGCGCGTGGCGAATGCTTGACCTGCTGGACGCGCTGGACCTGCCCGCCACGGTGTTGGTGAATTCGACGATGTATGGCTACGCGCCGGAATTGCCGGCGGCGCACCGGGCGCGTGGCGACGAGGTCGCAGGCCATGGACGGACCAATTCAGAGCGCCAAAGCACGATGGACGAAGGCGACGAACGCGCCCTGATCGCTGATGCAACGGCCGCCATCAGCAGCGCCGAGGGGGCCGCACCGGCAGGCTGGCTCAGCCCCTGGATCGCGGAGTGTCACACGACCCCGGATCTGCTGGTCGAGGCTGGGTACACCTATACGCTGAACTGGTGCATGGATGATCAGCCGATCTGGATGCACACGCGCAGCGGCCCCCTGCTGGCCGTCCCCTACCCGCAGGAAGTGAACGACATTCCCGCCGTGATTGCCCGCAAGGACAGCCCGGCAGATTTCGCCGATCTGATTACGGATACCTTCGATGAGATGCTGGAACAGGCCTCGGCGCAGCCGCTGGTCATGGGCATCGCGCTGCATCCCTATATCGTCGGCCAACCCGCCCGCCTGCGCCATCTACGCCGGGCGCTGCTCCACATCACCGACCAGCGCGACGCCATCTGGCTGACCAAAGCGGGCGATATCGCCGCGCGTTTCGCCGCCCAGGTGCCGCCCCCAACCACAGAAAGGCAGGATCAATGACACGCAAACTGAACACCGCCGCTGCCCAGATGGGCCCCATCGCCAAATCAGAAACCCGCGCCGACGCGGTGAACCGATTGCTTGCAATGATGCGCGAGGCCAAGGGCCGTGGCTGTGAACTCGTGGTCTTCACCGAACTTGCCCTGACCACCTTCTTCCCGCGCTGGCTGATCGAGGATGAAGACGAACTCGACAGCTATTACGAGACAGACATGCCAAGCGCCGCCACCCAGCCGCTGTTTGATGAGGCGAAGAAACTGGGGATCGGGTTCTACCTTGGCTACGCCGAACTGACGGTCGAAAACGGGGTCAAGCGGCGCTATAACACCTCGGTGCTGGTGGATCAGCAGGCCCGGATCATCGGCAAGTACCGCAAGATCCACCTGCCGGGACACGCCGAACCGCAGCCGGGGCGCGACTTTCAGCACCTCGAAAAACGCTATTTCGAACCCGGCGATCTGGGCTTCAATGTGTGGAAGGGCTTCGGCGGCCACATGGGCATGGCGATCTGCAATGACCGCCGCTGGCCCGAGACGTACCGCGTGATGGGTCTGCAAGATGTCGAGATGGTGATGCTGGGCGGATTGTGTTGAAAAACTCCGAAATCAGAGCGTCGCGGATTTCTTGCGAAAACCTATGAAGCGAAATAGTCGGAAAGCTTTGACCACGAGACAGCGCATGGCTGCGCGTGAGCGCATGTAGGCGATTTGGGCCGACCCCCGCGCCAAAAATTTAGGATCGGGCTGCATGGAAAGAAAAATCATCGTTCAGGCCCTAAAACGGAGTTTTTCAACACAATCGGCTATAACACCCCTTTCGGCCATGTGGGCGAACAAGCGATGGACAGCCTGACCCTGTTTCATAACACCCTGTCGATGCAGGCCGGGGCCTATCAGAACGCCACCTGGGTCGTCGGCACCGCCAAATGCGGCAATGAGGAAGGCTCAAAAATGGGCGGGCAAAGCGTGATCATCGCCCCCTCGGGCGAGATTGTGGCCCAGGCCGTGACGGTCGAGGACGAGGTGATCACCGCCAGTTGCGACCTCGACATGGGGCGGCGCTATAAGGAAACCGTGTTCGATTTCGCCGCCCACCGCCGCCCGGAACACTACGGGATGATTGTCGAACGTACCGGCGCCATACCCCCCACCTGAACGGAGGACGAGATATGTCAACTCTCATCAAGGGCGGCAATATCCTGACCGCAGATCGCACCTACGACGCAGATGTGCTGATCGACGGCGGGAAAATCGCCGCAATCGGCGACGGCCTGTCAGGCGACACGGTGCTCGACGCATCCGGCTGTCACGTCATGCCCGGCGGCATCGACCCGCACACCCATCTGGAAATGCCGTTCATGTCCACCCGCACGGCAGAAACCTGGGAAAGCGGCACATTCGCCGCTGCCTCGGGCGGGACGACCATGGTGGTGGACTACGTGATCCCCGGCGAAGACGGCATCGTTGCCGCGCTGGACGAATGGGAGGAACGCGCCGCGCGCCAGGCCTCGGCCGATTACGGGTTCCACATGGCGATCACCGGCTGGTCGGAACAGATTTTCAACGACATGGCCACGGTGGTTGATCGCGGCGTCAACACCTTCAAGCACTTCATGGCCTACAAGGGCGCGCTGATGGTGAACGATGATGAGATGTTCGCCAGCTTCTCGCGCTGCGCTGCCCTCGGCGCGATCCCCTTCGTGCATGCCGAAAACGGCGATCTGGTGGCCCTGTTGCAGGAAAAACTGATGGCCGAGGGCAATACCGGCCCCGAAGCGCACGCCTATTCCCGCCCGCCGTCGGTCGAGGGCAAGGCGACGAACCGCGCCATCACCATTGCCGACAACGCGGGCGTGCCGGTCTACATCGTCCACACCAGCAGCGAGGATGCGCACGAGGCGATACGCCGCGCCCGCCAGAACGGGCAGCGCGTCTGGGGAGAGCCATTGATCCAGCATCTGCTGCTGGACGAAAGCGAATATGCTAACCCCGATTGGGACCACGCCGCCCGCCGCGTCATGTCGCCGCCGTTCCGCGACAGAAAGCATCAGGATGGCCTCTGGGCCGGGCTGGCCGCAGGCTCGTTACAGGTTGTCGCAACGGACCACTGCGCGTTCACAACGGAACAGAAACGCACCGGCTTTGGCGATTTCACCAAGATCCCGAACGGCACCGGCGGGCTGGAAGACCGGATGTCGCTGCTGTGGACCCACGGCGTTGCAACCGGGCGGCTGACCCCGCATGAGTTCGTGGCGCTGACCTCGACGAACATTGCCAAGATCCTCAACATCTTTCCGCAGAAGGGGGCTGTCCTGCCCGGCGCGGATGCGGATCTGGTTGTGTGGGATCCGAAAGCCTCCAAGACGATCAGCGCAAAGACCCAGAAATCCGCGATTGATTACAACGTCTTTGAAGGGTTCGAGGTGACGGGCATGCCCCGCTACACCCTGTCGCGCGGCGATATCCTGTGGGAGGCTGGCGCCAACAGTCAGCCGCAACCCGGACGCGGCCAGCACATCAAGCGCCCCGCCAACCCATCGACCAGCCGCGCGCTGTCCACCTGGAAAGACCTTGTCGCGCCACGCCCCGTGGCGCGCGATCCGAAACACATGCCAATCGGCGTCTGACGCCAGCTAAGGGAGACCACAATGACCAAGAAAATAATGTGTTCCATCGGAACAGACATCGATTCTGTCGCCGGCTGGATCGGGTCCTATGGCGGCGGCGACAGCCCCTCGGACATCCAGCGCGGCATCTTCGCCACCGAAGTCGGCATCCCGCGCCTGCTGAAACTGTTCAAGAAATACGACATGCCGACCAGCATTTTTATCCCCGGCCATTCGTTGGAGACCTTCCCCAAGGAAATGCAAATGATCGTGGATCACGGGCACGAGATCGGCGCGCATGGCTATTCGCATGAAAACCCCGTCGCGATGACCCCGACCCAGGAAGAAGACGTGCTGGTCAAATCCATCGAGCTGATCGACAAGCTGACCGGCAAGCCCCCGACCGGCTATGTCGCGCCCTGGTGGGAGATGTCGAATTCCACCGCCGCGTTGCTGCTGAAGCACGGGTTTTCCTATGACCACAGCCAGATGTACCGCGATCATCAACCCTATTACGCCCGCACCGGCGATGAATGGACGCTGATCGACTATACCAAGACGGCGGGCGAATGGATGAAGCCGCTGAAGCACGGGCACGAGATTGATTTGGTCGATATCTCGGCCAACTGGTATCTGGATGACCTGCCGCCGATGATGTTCATCAAGAAATCGCCCAACAGCCACGGCTTCGTCAGCCCGCGCGATGTGGAACAGCTGTGGAAGGATCAGTTCGACTGGGTCTACCGCGAAATGGATTATGCCTGCTATGCAATCACCATCCACCCGGATGTCTCGGGCCGCCCGCAGGTGCTGCTGATGCTGGAACGGCTGATCGAGTACATCAATGGCCATGAGGGGTGCGAGTGGATGACCTTCGATTCCATCGCCAATGATTTCCGCGCCCGCTTCCCCTTTGACGGTGATGCCCGGCCCGAGGTGATCTGATGTGTTCCAGTTGCGGCTTTCCGGCAGCGCCGGGCCATTGGACCGAAGCCGGGGCCGCAACGCCGCATGACCGGATGCGTGAACGATTTCGCCGGGTGCAGGTGCTTCAGAAGGTTCTGAAAGGCACCGGGGTGACGGCCCATGATGGCGGTGTTGTGCCGGGGATACAGGTGATCTCGCTCAACGGGGCGCAGACGATTGTACCTAACCTCGAAGGCTTGTGGGCCGAGGTGGAAGCCATGCGTGGCCGCCCATATGACCCGCTTGAGTGAGGGTGGCGAAAACCGCCTGCGGCTGACCATCCTTGGCGGGTTCCTCGGGTCCGGCAAGACCACCTGGCTGCGCCATCAGCTGCACAAAAACACCTATGGCCGTGTGCATGTCATCGTTAACGAGGCTGCCGAGGCCCCGGTGGACGATGCATTGCTGCGCGGCGCAGATGACATCTCGCTGCTTGCAGGGGCCTGCGTCTGCTGTGAAGGGCAGGACAACCTGCGCCGGGTTTTGCGCGGTTTATGTGATCGGCGCAGTGCCATTGCCGACCCCGCGCAACGCCTGAAAAACATCGTTCTGGAAACCAGCGGGCTGGCAGATCCGGCGGCAATTCTTGCGCTGATCCAGGGCGATCAGATCCTGATCCGCCAGATCGCTGTGGTCGAGATTGTGGTGATCGTTGATGCGTTGAACGCGCTGGAACAATTGCGCCACGAGGCGTTAAGCCGCGCGCAGATCGAAGCGGCGGACCGGCTGATCCTGACCAAGACCGACACCGCCGCGCCGGATCAACTTGGGCAACTGCGTGCAACCCTGGCCGCTTTGGCCCCCGGCGCTGCGCAATCGGCGGCCTTGTTCGGCAGCGCGGTCGACCTGCCAGCGCGAGACGCGAGCGCCGCGCCCGCAGCCCTTCCTGCCCTCGACAATCAGGGCGACACACCGATCCACGCCAGTCGGCTTGATCTTGGCGATGCGCCAGACTGGACCGCCTTCACGGTTTGGCTGTCGGCCCTGCTGCATGCCCGAGGGGACCAGATCGTGCGCGTCAAAGGCGTCGTGCGCACGCCCGCAGGCCGATTGCTGCTGCAAACCGTGCGCCACGGGGTTCAGTCGCCGGAAATCCTGCCCAAACAACCCGGAGCCGCGCGTTCCGATAATGAGATCGCCGTGATCGGGCGCGGGTTTACACAAGACCAGCTTGTCACCTCACTGGCACGATTTTCGCCCTGAGGGTCCGATAAGAATCAAACAAGATAAGCACCAGACAATCCGCTTCGCCGTGCTCAATCCGGCCTATAGTTTCGAGAACCGCTTTTCCTGCCGGGCGGTCATGCGGACGGACATGCGATAGCCGTCTTCGCCGGCCTGCTCATCCTCGACCACGCCCTGTTCGTGCAGCCAGGCGCGGCGGCGTCTCTTCGCCGACGCCCAGCCCGTCCATGATCGTGGCCACGTCGCTGGCCTGTTCGCCACTCTGGGGGTGGGCGATGTCGCGGACGTGCAGGATCAGATCGGCGTCCAGAACCTCTTCCAAAGTCGCGCGAAACGCGGCGACCAACTCGGTCGGCAGATCCGAGATGAAGCCGACTGTGTCCGACAGGATCACCTCGGCCCCGTTTGGCAGCTCGATCGAACGCATGGTCGGGTCGAGCGTTGCAAACAGCATGTCCTTGGCGAAGACCTTCGCGCCTGTCAGCCGGTTGAACAGTGTCGATTTCCCGGCATTGGTATAGCCGACCAGCGCCACCACCGGAAACGGCACCTTGGCGCGGGCATCGCGGTGCAACGTGCGGGTTTTCACCACTTTGGCCAGTTGGCGACGCAGGCGGGTCAGCTGCGTATCAATGGCGCGGCGGTCCGATTCAATCTGTGTCTCGCCCGGTCCGCCGACGAAGCCCAGGCCACCGCGCTGGCGTTCCAGGTGCGTCCAGGCCCGCACCAGCCGGGTGCGCTGATAGGACAGAGCCGCCATTTCGACCTGCAACACGCCTTCGCGGGTCCGCGCGCGGTCGCTGAAAATTTCCAGGATCAGCCCGGTGCGATCCAGCAGTTTGACCTTCCAGTCACGTTCCAGATTGCGTTGCTGAACCGGCGTAACCGGGCCGTCGATCAGGACCAGGTCCACCTCAGACGCCTCGAACATCGCGCCAAGCTCGGCCAGTTTGCCGGTGCCGAACAGGCTGCTTGGGCGTGCCTCGCGCAGGCGCACGACCTGTTCGCCGACGACCTCAATCTCGGGCAGGGCATTGGCCAGGGCCACGCCTTCGGCCAGCGCCGCGTCCGGATCCCGGCCACCAGCGCCCTGAATTTCGGGGTGGATTACAAACGCACGGGTCGCGCCCAAGGCTTACTCTTCACCGTCATAAAGGCTGATCGGTTGCGACGGCATGATGGTCGAAATCGCGTGTTTGTACACAAGCTGTGATTGACCGTCGCGCCGCAGAAGGACGCAGAAGTTGTCAAACCAGGTGATGACACCCTGTAATTTGACCCCGTTGATCAGGAAGATTGTCACCGGAACTTTGGTCTTGCGGACGTGGTTCAGAAACGCGTCCTGCAAGTTCTGTTTGTTCTCAGCCATTGTATTCAGGCCCTTTTTTTCTTTTTGCCGTCCCTGTTGGGCCGGATTTTATCCAACCATATGCGCGACTATGGGACGCGCCGGGCGCGGTGACCAGCAGAAAAGTTGCCAAAATCCAGATACGTGGCCTAGCTGCGCCAGTAGTCCGGGTTCAAAAGCGCGATCAGCGCCAGCGTTTCCAGCCGCCCAAGGATCATCGCCGCGCTCAGGATCGCCTTGGCCCAGGGCGACAGCAGCGCATAGCTGATTGGCGCTTCGGTGGCGATATTGGCCAGTGGGCCGGTGGTGGACAGGCTGGCGATGGTCAGCACCAGCGCGGGTTCGAACTCCAGCCCGCTCAGCGACAGGGCCAGCATCACCACGGCGATGGACATGGCGAACAGCATGAAGAATATCCAAGCGTAATAGGCCCCGTTGCGGCGCATGCGCCGGGCAATCTGACCATCGCCGCCGACCGAGGCCGGAATGGCGAGGCGCTCCATCTCGCGTACACCGTGTTTGTACAGCGCATAGACCCGCAGCAGTTTGACCCCGCCCGCCGTGGTCGCAACGCCGCCGCCGACAAGCGCCAGCCCCATCAGGATCAGCCCCGGCGTTGCAAGGCCCGACCAGTTGCGCGCAGCACCCCAGCTGGCGCTTTCGAAGCCGGTGGTTGTCAGAAACGACATCACCGTGAACACGCCGCCCCACAATGCCGCGCTTGCTGTTTGCAGATCGCCTGCGGCGTCCACCTCTAGCGCGCCGACCCAGTGGCGCAGGAACAGACCGACGGGCACCAAAGCGACCACGGCCAGCCCCATGCGCAGCTCGGGGTCGCGTATCAATTGCGCCGCGTCGCCACCCAGAACGTCCCGGCTGAACGTCAGGCGTGTGATGGCAAAGAACAGGAAAGCGAAAATCGCCAGCTCTCCGATGCCGCCAGAACCCGCCTCGGATGGCCCGCTGATGGCCGAGATGCCGCTGGTCGCCAGCGTCGACATGGCATGGGTGACCGCAACCAGCGGCCTGTCACCGGCAACCATTAGGATGATCCACAACACCAGCGTCAGCGCGCCATAAACCGGCGCAAGCCGCAAGGCATAGCGGCGCATGCGGTGCGAGGTTTCGGCCCCCTCGATATTCTGCAGCGCGGACTGCCACTTGTTGTGATCATCACTCTGACCCGCCGCGCGGACTTCGAATCCGCCCAGTTTCAGCGGCGCCAGGATCGCCGCCGCCGTCACCCAGATCAGTAACCCGCCCAACCAGCCGACCAGCGCGCGCCACAGGTGCACGGTATCGGGCAGGCGTTCGGGCTGATCAAACAGGGTCGCGCCGGTTGTGGTCAGCGCCGACACCATTTCAACATAAGCATTCAGATAGCGGGTATCGGGCACAGCCTCGGCAAAAGGGACCGCCAGCACCAGCGGCAACAAAACATAGGCCAGCACCAGCGATGCAAGATGCCCGACCGAGCGGCGCCTGGGCGAATAGCTGGCCGTGGCAAACCCCATCAGGATGAACACAACCGCGAAAATCGCCGCACCGAACAGGAAATCGCGGGCCGGGCCGAGGTCCCCCACCGACCAGCCGAACAGCGCCGGTATCAGCATCGCAACAGCCGCGATCCCGATCAGCAACACCAACAGCGGCAGATCACCAATGCGGCGCCACATCTTAGAAGAAGTCGATCGAGACTTGCAGCAAACGCTCGACCTCGGGGACATCGGCGGTCAGGGCAAAGATCACGATGACATCGCCCTCTTCGATCCTTGTGCTACCGGCCGGGCGCACCACCTTTTCGCCCTTCTGCAAGGCACCGACAATCACGCCTTCAGGGAAGCCCACGTCGCCCAACAACTGCCCCGCAATGGGCGAGGTTGACAGGACCTGCGCCTCAATCAACTCACCCTCGGCGTCACCGATCGAGTAAACGCCGCGCACCCGCCCGTGGCGGATGTGGCGCAGGATGCTGCTGACCGTGGTGGCGCGCGGGCTGATATAGGCATCTACGTCCAGCGGATCGAGCAGCGGCACCAGCGTCGGGTCATTGACCAGACAGATGGCCATTTTGGTGCCAGCAGATTTCGCCCGCACCGCGGTCAGCAGATTGGTCTTGTCATCATCCGTCACCGCCAGGATCGCGTCCGCCTTGGCGACATTCGCCTCGGTCAGCAGGTCCATGTTCATGCCGTCGCCGTTCAGCACGATGGTGCGTTCCAGCGCGTCGGCGGCCAGTTCCGCGCAGGTGCGGTTCTTTTCGATCACCTTGGCGCGAATGCGTTCGGGGCGCGCCTCCAGCGCTTTGGCCACCGCCAGACCGACATTGCCGCCGCCAACGATGATCACCCGATCTTGCCGGGTCTGGGATTTGCCAAAAATCTCAAGCGTCCGGTTCACGTCATCGGTATGGGCGCAGACGTAGATCTGATCGCGCGCATAAAGCTGGTCACCGGGGCTTGGCACGAACAAACGCCCTTCGCGCCGGACCCCGACGACAATGGTACGCAGGGTGGAAAACAGATCCGTCAACTGGCGCAGCGGCGTGTCGAGCACCGGGCAATCGTCGTCCAGCGCGATGCCCAGCAGCTGCGCGCGCCCTTCCAGAAAGCTTTCCGTATCAAACGCGTTTGGCGCGGCAAGTCGCCGCAAAGCCGCTTCGGCAACCTCGCGTTCGGGGCTGATCACCACGTCGATGGGCAGGTGGTCGCGCCGGTAAAGATCGGAATAGATCGCGGTAAGGTAGCTTTGCGCGCGCAGCCGGGCAATCTTGCGCGGGATCGAAAACACCGAGTGTGCGACCTGACAGGTGACCATGTTCACCTCGTCACTGTGGGTGGCGGCGATGATCATATCGGCGTCCTGCGCCCCTGCCCGCTCGAGCACGTCCGGATAGCTGGCAAAGCCGGCCACACCTTGCACGTCCAGCGTGTCGGTGGCACGACGCACCAGTTCGGCGTTGTTGTCCACCACGGTCACGTCGTTCTTCTCACCCGACAGGTGACGCGCGATTTGCCAGCCGACCTGGCCTGCACCGCAGATGATGACCTTCATACTGGCTTCCCTTGCCGGTCAGTGGCTCTGCTTGGCATGGGCAGACGCGCGGTTCAACAGCCTGTTCAGCTATCTGCGCCCTCGGGCTCATCCTCAAGCCGCGCCACACGCGCCCCGCCCTTGGCCGTTGTGACCACGCCCAGGCTTTTGAGTTTTCGGTGCAGGGCCGAGCGTTCCATGCCCACAAACGTCGCTGTGCGGCTGATGTTTCCGCCAAATCGGTTAATCTGGGTCAGCAGGTATTCGCGTTCGAACAATTCGCGCGCCTCACGCAGGGGCAGTGTCGCCAGACTGCCCGACAAGACGATCCGTTCGTCGCCGTCACCGGGCTGATCGTTTTGTGGCAACTCGCTTGCCAGAATCTCACCCTTGTCGGGACCAAGGATCAGCACCCGTTCGATCACGTTCTTCAACTGGCGCACATTGCCCGGCCAGATCATCGTTTGCAGCAGCGCCTGCGCATCGGCGGCGACCCCGCGCAGCGGCAGGCCCTGATCGCGGTTGAACCCTTCGATGAAATGGCTGGCGAGTTCGGGGATATCCTCTCGACGATCCTCAAGCGAGGGGACGTCAACCGGCACCACGTTCAGGCGGTGGAACAGTTCTTCGCGGAAGCGCCCGGCCTCAATCTCGTCGCTCAGGTTCTTGTTTGTGCTGGAAATAACCCGGATATCCACCTTGATGTTGTCGCTGCCGCCAACGCGCGCAAACTGCTGATCGACCAGCACCCGCAGGATTTTCGACTGGGTCCCGGCAGGCATATCGGCAACCTCGTCAAAGTAGAGGATACCGCCATGGGCCTGTTCCAGCAGCCCCTGTTCAATGCCTTTGTCACCTTCGCGGCCAAACAGAACCTCTTCCATCCGATCCGATTCGATCGACGCGGAATTGACCGACACAAACGGCCCGTTGGCGCGGTTGGAATTGGCGTGGATAAAGCGGGCGGCAACTTCTTTCCCGACACCGGCCGGACCGCTCAGCATTACGCGACCGTTGGATTTTGTGACCTTGTCCAGCTGCGATTTCAATGCCTTGAACGGAGAGCTTGATCCGATCATTTCAGTTTGGACGACATCCTTGCGCTTCAGAGCAACATTTTCGTGACGCAACCGGCTGGTTTCCATCGCGCGCCCGATGACCACCATCAGCTGGTCGATGTTGAACGGCTTTTCGATGAAGTCATAGGCACCCTGTTTGATCGCGGCGACGGCAATTTCGATATTGCCGTGGCCCGAAATGATGACGATGGGAATTTCCGGGTGGTCGCGTTTGACCGCCTTCAGAATGTCGATCCCATCCATCCGGCTGTCCTTCAACCAAATATCCAGAATCATCAGCGCCGGGGTTTCCTTGGCGATCTGCGCCATACATTCATCGGCGTTCGAGCCCAGCCGCGTCGAATACCCGTCGTCACCCAGAATGTCCGAGATCAGCTCTCGGATGTCGCGTTCATCATCAACGATCAGAATGTCAGCCATCGTTACTTATCCTTCTTTTCCGGTCGCAAGCGGCAACCGCACCTCGGCGCGCGCCCCGATCTGACCGGATTGATCCAAGGGATCAGCGTCGGTCAGGATCAGGCTGCCGCCATGCTCCTCGATAATTTTCTTGACGATCGACAGGCCCAGCCCGGTGCCCTTTTCGCGCGTCGTGACATAGGGTTCGAACAGTCGCGCGCGGTCTTCGGGAAGACCGATTCCATTGTCCGAGATCGTGATCAGCAGCTGCTTGTCCGCCGCATGCAAGGCCACATGAACCGAGGGTTCGTGCCCATCTGGCGCCCCCTTTTCGTTCAGGCTTTCAATGGCTTCCCCGGCGTTCTTGATCAGATTGGTAAGCGCCTGCGAGATCATGGTCGCATCCACGTCAACCCACACCGGCCCACCACCAATGTCCGAGGTCAGCGGCACGCCAAGCGCCTCTTCCTGCAAGGTTACGGCATCGCGCAGGATCACCACCATATCCTGTTCGGCGATCACAGGTTCGGGCATGCGGGCGAACTTGGAAAACTCATCAACTATGCGCCGCAAGTCCCCGGTTTGCCTGACTATTACGTCCGTCAGCTGTTCCAGCGTATCGGATTCTTCGCCCACCAGAGGCGCGTATTTGCGCCGGATGCGTTCGGCACTCAGCTGGATCGGGGTCAGCGGGTTCTTGATCTCATGCGCGATGCGGCGCGCCACGTCGCCCCAGGCGGCCATCCGCTGCGCGCTGACCAGATCGGTGACATCGTCAAAGGCCACAACAAAGCCTTCACGCTTGCCATCTGCCCCCTTTCGGGTCGCCATGCGGACCAGCAGGTTTTCCTGCGTTCCGCCGCGGGTGACCTTGATTTCCTCTTGAGCGACCTGTGACCGGCTGCGGCGTACCTTGTTGAAAAGGTCACCGAATTCGGGCACCAGGACTGACAGGCTGACCGCCTGGTCTTTGCCTTCGTCTACCTGCAACAGACGCTCGGCCGAGGTATTCACGAACATCACCCGCCCTTCGGCGTCCAGCCCGACGACCCCGGCTGTGACCGAGGACAGCACCGAATCAAACAGCCGCCGGCGCCGTTCGACTTGCTGAGTATTCTCGACCAGGGCCTCTCGCTGGCCTTTCAGCTGATGTGTCATCTGGTTGAAAACGCGGCCAAGCATTGCAATCTCATCGTCGCCGGGTTCGGCGGGAACCTGCACGTCCAGATCACCCGATCCGACCCGCTGCGCCGCCGCCGCCAGCCGCCCGACTGGGCGCGACAAACGCTCGGCAAACCACAGCCCCAGCCAGACAGCTGCTAGGATCAGGATGAAGGCGAAGGCCAGATAAAGCAGACCGAATTCAAGCACCAGCCGCCCACGTTCACTTTCCAATTGATTATAAAGATCAACGGTTTCGCGGGTATCGTCCAGCAGCGACAGGATTTGGCCGTCAACATCACGCGACACATAGAGAAACGTATTCGGCAGCGTTCGCAAAGGCACCAAAGCGCGAAATTCGTTCTGATCCCAATCCTTGATGATCTGGGTTTCGCCACTGCGCGCCGCGTCAATCACCTCGGCCGCGGGACGTTCGAAATCGAACAGATAGCTGCGTTCCCCGCGCGATATGATCTCGCCCGTTCCATCAATCACATAGGCTTCGCGCAGCCCCCGCTGGATCAGGCTTTGCCCTTCGCCCAGCACCTGACGCAGATCGCCGATAGTGGACCGGGCCTGATCACGGCGGCTGTTGTCGATGAACCCGGCCAACGCGACGGCGTCAGTGCGCAGGCCCTTACGCTCATTCTCCTCATAGGCTTCGGCAGCCACGCGAGAGGCCGAGACGACTTCGCGCACCCGGTCCGAAAACCAGCCCTCCAACCCGATATTCACGGTCAGTCCGGCGAATATGGCGACGGTAACGGTGGGGATCAGCGCGACCAGACCGAAGACGCCGGTCAGGCGCAGGTGCAGGCGGGAACCTGCCGATTGCGCGCGCCGGGCGGCGATCATCCGGGCGATGGTGGCGATAATCAGGGCGGCCAGAACCAGCACATAGACCAGATCGGCCAGAATCACGGCCCGCAATGTCGTGCTGTCGGCACCTTTGTTCAGCGGACCCAGAACCAGCAGTGTCAGCAGGCCCAAAACCGGGCCCAGCACGACCATCGCCAGCCGCCCAAACAGCATCAAACGCCGCCGGGACGGCCATTTTGCGAATGCGAACGCCGGTGTTGCCTGTGTTCCGTCGGCCACGCCCAAGGCCCCTACTTCCTGTGCCGCCCATCGGGCCGCACGCCGCCATTTCCCGGTCGCCGTTTCATTTCGGCCACTCTCTGTTGCCGTTTTACATCAATTTGCGACGGCGTGTCACGCGGATATCCAACTCGGTCAGCTTCTTCCTTAGGGTATTGCGGTTGATACCCAGAAGGTCGGCGCATTTGGCCTGATTGCCGCCTGTCGCATCCAACGCGATTTCCAACAGCGGCACTTCGACTTCGCGCAGGATCCGCTGGTAAACGCCGGGCGGCGGCAGCACCCCGCCGTGCATATCGAAATAGCGTTGCAGGTGGCGGGCAACAGACGCGCCCAGGCGATCCCCGTCCGGCGAAGATTGCAGTGGATCGGCGGCGGGCTGACCGGCCAGGGCGCCCTCAACCTCGGTCTGGGAAATCTCGGGCTCGGTTCCGGTGACCGACAGCTGGCGCATCGTGTGTTCCAGCTGCCGCACATTTCCCGGCCAGCTGTAGGTCCGAAGCAGTTTCAGCGCCTGCGCCGACAAGGCACGCGCCGCGCCGCCGTCGCGGTCTGCGCGGGCCAGGAAGTGCTCGGCCAGAAGCGGCACGTCGTCGATCCGGTCGCGCAGGCTGGGCGTCAAAAGCGTTGCCCCGGCAAGGCGATAGAACAGGTCTTCACGAAACGCCCCAACCTCGATCTTCGGGGCCAGATCGACGCGGCTGGTTGCCATGATCCGGGGCGCGTTGTCGCCCAGATCGTCCAGCAACCGCACCACACGGGCCTGCGCATCCGCGTCCAGATCGCCAACCTCGTCCAGAAGCAGCGTTCCGGCGCGCGCGCGCGACAGCAGGCTGGCCCCCGAATCGACATCTTGCAGATCACTGGCCGAGGCTGTGATGAACGGCAAGTTTCGGCGATCCGACAGATCGTGAATAATTCGGGATATCAGCGATTTACCCACACCACTTTCACCCATCACCATAACAGGAATATCGGTGTTCATCACTCGCGCGATCAACCGGTAAAGCGCCTGCATTGCCGGCGTCCGACCGACCAGCGGCAGATCATTGACCGCGGCAACGGGGCCCGGCGGTGTGGTCACCTTTTGGCGGCGCGCCAGGGCGCGGCCGGTGCGCTTCATCAGATCCGGCAGGTCAAACGGCTTGGGAAGATAGTCATAGGCGTCCGCCTCGGCCGCCTGAATCGCCGTCATGATCGTGTTCTGGGCCGAGATCACGATCACCGGCAGGCCGGGCCGCAACTCTGCAATTTTCGGCAATGTTTCCAGACCATTACCATCCGGCATGACGACGTCCGAGATCACCAGATCGCCGCGCCCCTCGGCGACCCAGCGCATCAGTGTCACCAACGAGGATGTGGCGTGCACCCGACATCCCGCGCGGGTCAGCGCCTGGGTCAGGACGGTGCGAATTGTGCGGTCGTCGTCTGCGACCAGAATGGTTCCGTCCATGGGGTTACTCCTTACTGGCGACGGGCAGCGACAGGCGGAAAACGGTCCGCCCCGGGGTCGAGGTGACGCTGATCCAGCCATCGTGATCGGCGACGATCTTGCTCACCAGAGCCAGCCCTAGACCGGTGCCGTTTTCGCGCCCTGATACGAAGGGATCAAAGGCGTTGGTGGCAATCTCGGGCGGCAGGCCGGGACCGTCGTCTTCGATTTCCACCTGAAGCGGTAAGGCGGCACCGGTTCCGTCTGTGCGGCGCAGGCGCAGGGTCATGTCGTAGAACGTTCTTATCTTGATAACTCCGTCTTCGTTATCAGCAGCTTGGGCGGCGTTCTTCAACAGATTTAGTAACACTTGCAGCACCTGATCCCCATCGACCCAGGTTGCAGGCAGTGAGGGATCATAGAGTTTTTCGATCCGCATATGCGCCGCGAAACCGACGGAAGCGGAGGCGCAGGCGCGGTCCAGCAGGTCGTGGATATTGGTTGCGGCGCGCTGCGGCGGGCGCTGGTTGCCGAAGTGTTCGACCTGATCCAGCATGGCAACGATGCGGCGGCTTTCCGCGACGATCAGGTCGGTCAGTTCGGCGTCTTCCCCGCTGAGCCCCATTGACAGAAGCTGCGCCGCCCCGGTGATCCCGGCCAGCGGGTTCTTGATCTCATGCGCCAGCATCTCGGCCATGCCGATCGCCGATCGCGCCGCCGTTTTCACGGAATGTGCGCGGCCCAGCTGATCGGCGATCTGGCGCGGCGTCAGCAGCATCAGCAATTGCCCGGCGCCGGTCGGCATCGGGGCAATCTGGATGTTACAGGCGACCGGGGCACCATTGCCGCCACTGACGTCTACGGTATTGATAAACAACGGGGATTGATCCGCGCGAACACGGGCCAGCGCACCGCCCAGCGGGGCATCTATGGCAAAACGATCCAGCACTGGCGCGCCAGAAACCGATCTGGCTGAGGCATTTAAAAACCCCTCGGCCGCGGGGTTGATATCGGCAATCGCTTCATCCGCACCGATCAGAACCGCAGGGATCGGCAGCGCCGCCCAAAGAATCGCATCGCCGGTCATGCGGCGTCACGGTGGTTTGTCAGCGCGTCACTCAGCAGCGCGTTCATGAGGCGCGGGTTCGTTTCCGTCAAAACCTCGCGCCGCAAATCCGGGGGGGTCCGGGCGCGGTCCATGTACCAGCCCAGATGTTTGCGAATGACCCTTCCGCCAAGGGGTTGGCCATAGAATTTAAGCGTATCTTCATAATGTTGCATGGCTATGTCAAAGTATTGCATCGGGTTTGGAATCGCGCTCACCGGGTCACCTGCCAGTTGCGATGCAACCTCCGCCAGCCTCCAGGGGGCGCCTTGTGATCCTCGCCCGATCATCACGCCCGCCGCCCCGGACAGGCGCAGCGCATTCGCCGCATCTTGCGGTGTCACGATATCCCCGTTGGCGATCACCGGGGTTGACACCGCCTGCACCACCGCGCGGATCGCTGCCCAATCGGCGCGGCCTTTGTAGAACTGGCACCGGGTGCGCCCGTGAATGGTGATCATCGCGATGCCAGCCGCCTCGGCCCGGCGGGCCAGTTCCGGCGCGTTCAGCAGGTCGTTGTCCCAGCCCAGGCGGGTTTTCAGGGTCACCGGCACCTTCACCGCCGCGACGACAGCTTCGATCAAGTGCAGGGCATGATCCAGATCGCGCAACAGGGCCGAGCCTGACCAGCCGTTGACGATCTTCTTGGCCGGGCAGCCCATGTTGATGTCGATGATCCGCGCGCCGCTGGCTTCGACCATCCGCGCCGCCTCGGCCATCCAATGCGCCTCACGCCCAGCGATCTGGACGGCGGTGTTTTCAACGCCAAAGCCCAGCTCGGCACGTTCGCGCACACCCGGTTTGGCCTGCACCATTTCCTGGCTGGCGACCATTTCGCTGACCACCAGCCCCGCCCCGAAGGACGAGACCAGGCGACGGAACGGCAGGTCGGTGATCCCGGCCATCGGGGCCAGGAAGACGGGCGCGTTCAACTTCACATTTGCCACTTGAACGGTCATTTGCCTAATCCTTGGGCATTCGGGCGCTGGTTAGCGGTTCGCAGCGACCCCGGCAAGCCGGTTGGACAGGCTGTCCGCCGCGCGGATCAGACATCGGTGCCGATTGCTCTGCGGGCGGGCAATGCCTAGACAGGCCGGGATTTCACCCTTGCGGAGGCGTCATGCCCATCACAGCCGCCATTATCGTCGCCGCCGGGCGCGGCACCCGCGCCGGGGGCGATGTTCCCAAACAGTGGCAGATGCTGGCTGGGCGTCCGGTGATTGAACACACGATTGCCGCGTTCAGCGCCGCGCCGGGGGTCGGGCCGATCGTTGTCGTGTTGCACCCGGACGATATGGCGCGCGCGGCGGATCTGGGGTCGGTTACTTGCGTACCCGGTGGGGCCAGCCGCAAAGACAGCGTTCTTGTCGGGCTGCACGCGGTTCCGCGCGACGTGACAAATGTGCTGATCCATGACGCAGCGCGCCCGATGGTCAGCGGTGACCTGATCGCGCGGGTTGTGGCCGCGCTTGACACGCATCGCGGCGCGGCACCCGGTCTGGCGATCACAGATGCGCTGTGGCGGGGCGATGGTGGCCGGGTCAGCGGGGTGCAGCCGCGCGACGACCTGTTTGCCGCGCAGACACCACAGGGATTTCGGCTGGATGCGATTCTGGCCGCGCACCGCGCCTATCTGGCGCCGGCAAGTGACGATGTCGAAGTTGCCCGCGCCTTCGGGATCGAGGTTGCGATTGTCGAAGGCGAGGCGAACAATTTCAAGATCACCCACCATCAGGATTTCGCCCGCGCAAAGGCCGTGCTAGGCGGGCACATGGATGTGCGGGTTGGCAGCGGGTTTGATGTGCATCGCTTTTGCGAAGGCGATCAGGTGACACTCTGCGGTGTCCCGGTGCCGCATCCACAGGCGTTGGAGGGGCATTCGGACGCCGATGTCGCGATGCACGCGATCACCGATGCGATCTATGGCGCGCTGAGTGCGGGCGACATCGGGCGACATTTCCCACCCAGCGATCCGCAGTGGAAGGGCGCCGACAGCGCGGTGTTTTTACGTCACGCCGCCGGGCTGGCCAGCGAACGCGGCTATCAAATCAGCCAATTGGATTGCACGATCATTTGCGAAGCCCCGAAGATCGGCCCGCATGCCGGAGCGATGCAGATCCGACTGGCCGAGATTACCGGCGTCGCGGCAGACCGGATCAGCGTGAAGGCCACGACCTCGGAACAGCTTGGGTTCACGGGGCGGGGCGAGGGTATCGCGGCGCAAGCCACCGCGACGTTGATCGCCGGATGACGCGGGCAATCGCGATCTTCTTTGGCGCAGGCCTGCTGCGCCCTGCGCCCGGCACCTGGGGCACCGCCGCCGCGCTGCCGGTTGGCTGGGTGATCCATGGGCTGTTCGGGTTTCCGGGGCTGGTGATTGCCACGCTGCTGGCCTTTGGCCTTGGCTGGTGGGCGACCGCAGTCGAAACCCGTGGCAAGGACGATCATGATCCCTCGGAAATCGTGATTGACGAAGTCGTGGGCCTTTGGATCGCGCTGATTCCGCTGTCTGCCGGGTTGTGGCATGCGGGCGCGGATCCGTGGCTGTTCCCCTGGCCCGGCTGGGTCGGCGCGTTTGTGTTGTTCCGCCTGTTCGACATCTGGAAGCCGTGGCTGATCGGCTGGGCCGACCGGCGCGGCGATGCGTTGGGGGTCATGCTGGACGATGTGATCGCAGGGGTTTTTGCGGCGATCATTCTGGCATTGGCGGCGGGCATTTCTCATGGGATGATACTGGGATGAGTGTTTCGACCCTGATCACACTGGCGCGCAACGCCAAGGCATCCATTGCCACCGCCGAAAGCTGTACTGGCGGCATGGTCGCGGCGGCGATTACCGCGATCCCCGGCGCGTCGGACGTGTTCGATCACGGCTGCATCACCTATTCCAACGCCGCCAAAGTGCGGATGTTAGAGGTGATGCCCGTCAGCATCGCGCAACACGGTGCGGTCAGCGAGGAAGTCGCGCGCGAGATGGCCGAGGGCGCGCTGAAATCGTCCAAGGCGACACTGGCCGTCGCGGTAACAGGAGTCGCAGGGCCGGGCGGCACTGACAAGAAGCCCGAGGGGCTGGTCTGGTTTGCAACCGCGATGAAGGGTGCCGAGACACTGGCCGAGATGCAGGAATTCGGCGCCATCGGGCGTGCCTCGGTCCGGGATGCGGCGACGGATCACGCGATTGCGCTGCTGGTGCGACGGCTGCGTTAGCAACCGCTGACCGGGCAGCCTGACCGGAGTATCCTTCGACATAACCCGCATACTGGTCGGAACATGGTGCAGCAGTTCCTGAACCATTTGCGCCAGGTGATTTGCGGACTTCCGATCTCAGCACAGCCAAAATCTGCCTGATCCTTGAGCATTTTGGCCTGATTTTGCACAATTATCGGGCAAACTCGCTTTTGCCGACGATTTCAGCACGCTCTGGCCCGCTGCCTGTTTTCATCCCGGCCACGTCCGTTTTCATGCTCAAAACATCGAAATCGGAGACGAAAATGGTCGGCGCAGACACAGCATGGATTATTACCGCAACGGCCCTGGTGCTGTTCATGACACTACCGGGCCTCGCCCTGTTTTACGGGGGGCTGGTGCGGGCGCGCAATGTTCTGAGCGTCTTCATGCATTGCTACGCCATCGCCTGCCTGATGAGCATTCTGTGGCTGGCAGTGGGTTATTCCATCGCGTTCGGGGACGGCAACGCGATTTGGGGCGGTCTGGGCAAGGCCTTCCTGAACGGGGTGACCGCCGACAGCCTGTCGGGTACCATCCCCGAGGTTCTTTTCTTCGCCTTCCAGATGACATTCGCGATCATCACCCCGGCCCTGATCGTCGGCGCCTATGTCGAACGCATCGGCTTTGGCTTTGTGCTTTTGTTCAGCGGGTTGTGGATGCTTCTGGTCTATGCGCCCGTGGTCCATTGGATATGGGGCGGCGGCATGCTGTCCGATGGCGGGATTTTCGGAGAGATCGGCGCGCGGGATTTCGCGGGCGGAATCGTAGTCCACGAAACCGCCGGATTGGCCGCATTGGTCATCGCGGTGATGCTGGGCGCGCGCAAGAACCGCACCACGCCGCCGCATAATCCAGGCTATGTCATGATCGGCGCGGCGATGCTGTAGGTCGGCTGGTTCGGATTTAACGGCGGGTCGCAACTGGCCGCTGACGGTGGGGCCGCGATGGCGCTTTCCGTGACGCATATCTCGGCTGCGGCAGCCTCGCTCAGCTGGGCGCTGTGGGAGCGGATCAAATTCGGCAAAGCCTCGCTGGTGGGCATGGTGACGGGCACAATTGCGGGGCTGGCGTCGATCACGCCCGCATCCGGTTTCGTCGGCCCGGTTCCGGCGTTGATCATCGGGCTGGTTGCCGGGGTCCTCTGTCAGGAGGCGGTGAACGTGATCCGCAACAAGGTGGGTATCGACGATACGCTGGATGTCTTCGCGGTCCACGGGGTCGGCGGCGTGTTCGGCACCATCATGATCGCGGTGTTCGGTGCCGGCGCCTGGGGTGCGCAGCTTGGGTCGCTGGTTATCGTCGGTGTCTATACGGTTGTACTCACCGCCATTCTGGTCGTGATCTGCCGCGCAGTAACGACATTCCGGGTGGATGCAGAGGCGGAAACCAACGGTCTTGACCTGTCATTGCATGGTGAACGCGCCTACGACATGTCATCGTAGAAGACACGCACGGCACAATTGGACGGCGCGCGCTTCAGGTGCGCGCCGTCCGCGTTTCCAGCCGGTTTTTTTCACTGCATCATCAGCGCCCGGCCAAACGATTTCGCCAGAGGCGGCGCCCGAAGCAGGTCCGGCGAGTGCAGCATCTTACCCCACAGACGGCGAAACGCTGTGGGCCCATGCGTTGAGGTTATTCCTGCGTAAAGTATGGCGGCGCGTACTCTGCCTCTGTCTCAACACCCCCCGATGTCCGAATTGGTCCAACCGCGCGGCTTGGCGGGACTTTCCCGGCGCGATGTTCTGTGGTTCTGTTCGCGCCAGATTGAGCGGCGGGATCGAGCGGCCACAGTGATAGCACACAGACTTCACGCAGCCGGGCGCGATGCCTCGGAAACGACTGTCAGCCTGGCGCTGATGCTGGGCGGGGCGCTGTGGGGCGTCATCTGGATCCCGATCCGCGCGTTGGAGGCGCAGGGCCTGCCCGGCGCCTGGCCCGGCATGCTGATCTACGCGGCGACCCTGCTGCTGCTGAGCCCGCTTCTGGCGATCCGCTGGCGGCACATCCGCGCGCGGATCTGGGCACTGGCGTTTTGCGGATTGGGCACTGGAGCCGCCTTCAGCCTTTATGCCACCAGCCTGCTTTTGACGGATGTGGTTCATTCGATCCTGCTATTCTACCTCACCCCGGTCTGGGGCACGATCCTGGGCATAATCTTGTTGGGCGAACGGCTGACAGCGCCCCGTATTGCGGCGTTATGCCTGGGCATCGGCGGGTTGGTGGTGGTTCTGGGCGACGAACCGGGCATCCCCTGGCCGCGCAACATCGGCGACTGGCTGGCGCTGGGTGCAGGACTGGCCTGGGCAATTGGCAGTTTCGGTGTCTATCGCATGAAAGCAATCGCCGTCAGCGACCAGATCCTGGCCTTCATGGCCGGAGCGCTGGTCGTCACCGGAGCGACGTTGGTGATCGGCGGCAATGCTCTGGGCGGGACCATCGCGCCACAGGTGTTTTTGGGCAATGCCGGCTGGGGGCTGCTGATTGCCTTTTACGTGGCACCGATGCTGGTCCTGACACTCTGGCCAGCAACGCGACTGACACCTGGCCGTGTCGGAGTTCTGTTGATGACAGATGTGATCGCCTCCGTCGCCTCGGCTGCCTGGCTTGCCGGGGAACCCTTTGGTACGCGCGAAATACTGGGGAGCGTGCTAATGATCTCGGCCGCGCTGGTGGAAGTGCTGGGAAAACGCAATTGAAATTGCTTGCGCCTGCGGCGAGCGGGGAAAAGGGGGGCCGTCTGCCCCCCTCTGTCGCTTCGCGCCATTCACCCCCCGAGGATATTTGTGGGTCAATGATGCTCAAGTAAGACTGTGTTAACCAACATTGCGGATACTCGCACCTGCGGTACAGGCAGGGATACTGATGACCGTGGTCGATGATGGCGGCCCGGCTTGTGAAAAGGTCGGGCCGTTTTCGATATCAACGTCGACGTCATCATTGACCCACAAATATCCCCGCCGGAGGCATAATTCTTTTTGGTCCGACGACGCTGTTAAGCATCCCGCAAACAGGTTGTGAGCGGTGTCAGATCGTGGTGTGCTTCGACCCCATCGACTCGCACCCGCGCGGCAGTTTCCGTCAGCGTTTCATCCCTAGTGATTTGCACGCGGTTGTGCAGCGCAACCAGGGCGGGGTCGGTGCAAGCAGCATCCGAGAACGAGGCGAGCGCGCTGGTATCCCGGCCGGTCAGGGCCATTGCCGCGCATAGTCGCAGTGAGAACTTCGCCTCCAATCCCGTTGTCGGTTCGGGAATGTTGCACACCGTCAGCCAGCGCGGATGGACAGCGACTTCGATCACATCCGGGTCGGGCGCATCCAGTGTTCGAAGCGCCTCGATCATCGCGTGGGTTCCATGGCAGCAGGCGTGAAGCTTGTGGCTGACATCCTCGAACAGCCAGGCAGCACCCATTCCCTCCCATGCGGCATCATCTGCTGCCCCGTAGTGGGTCGCGGCGAAACCGTTCATCCCGTCGAGGGCATCTGGTGTTGAGGTCATTCCGGCGCGCGCGAACAATGCCGCCTCAACCCCATTTGCCGCGGCGTATCCGGCATTCATCGGCTTTCCCATGGTGCCGAACTGCGCCTTGATCCCGCCTGCCCGGCTGGCAACCAGACCAAGCGCATGCCCCGTTTGTTCAGCATTCAACCGCATCAGTTTTGCAGCCGCCAGCGCGGCGCCGATCGCGCCGGCGGTGCCGGTCATGTGGAAACCGGCCTGATAGTGAGGGCGCCCCAGCCAGACGCCAAAGCGAACCGATGCCTCCAGCCCGATCAGCGCCGCCTGCGCGAATTCTGTGCCAGTTGCGCCCACCTCCTCGGCCACGGCCAGGGCTGCCGGGATCACCGCGACCGAGGCGTGGCCGATGTGGGCGAAATGCGTGTCGTCATAGTCCAGCGCATGCGACGTTGCCCCGTTCACCAGCGCTGCCGCGCGCGCAGGAACACGGGCCGCGGCCCCCACAACACTGGCGCGCGCGCCACCGCCGCCGGCAGCATCATGATTTTCTTGCAAAATCATGTCCCGTGCGATGCGCGACACGGGCTCCTCCACACCAGCGATGGCGCAGGCGGTCCAGTCCAGCAGCGACAGCGCAAAAATACGGCGGACCAGCGGCGTCGGCTGCGCCGTTTCGCAGAATGTGATGAGGCGGTCGGCGACCTTCATTCCGTCATCCCGTGGGGCCATAGAGGGTCGCGGCGCGGGTTTCGAAGGCGCGCACGATGCGTTGCATCGCCTCATTGAAGACGACGCCGATGACGGCTTGCAGGATGCGGTTCTTGAACTCGAAATCGGTTGTGAATGTCACCTCGCAACCGCCCGGTGCTTCAGCAAAGCTCCAGACCGAATCCATGGTCTTGAACGGGCCGTCGATATAGGTCGTCTCGATCCGGCGCGCATTTGGCCACAGCGTCACGCGGCTGGTGAATTTTTCGCGGTAGACCTTGAAGCTGATGACCAGCTCCGCCTCCATCACCGAATGATCGTCGTGTTCGCGATGGCGCAGGATGCGGGCGGCGGCGCACCAGGGCAGGAATTCGGGATACCGCGCGACGTCAGCGACCAGCGCGTACATCTGATCGGCGCTATAGGGCAGCTGGCGGGTTTCGGCGTGGCGCGGCATGGGCGCAGCATTAGCACCCCCGCCGCCACCTGCAAGCCACAGTCAAGCGCCCGTGTCATTTTGGTCTGGTGACATTTGCGCGCACTCTGCCCATGGTGCCCGAAACTGCGAATGACGCGACTGCCACGGACGAGACTGCGCATGCCTGATCCTTACGAAATTGACATGATGATCTCGGCCAAGTCCATTGCCGCACGGATCGAAGATCTGTCGCGCGACATTCGAGAGGCTTACAAAGACACCGACAAGCTGGTCGTTGTCGGCTTGCTGCGTGGCAGTTTCGTTTTCATCGCCGATCTGGTGCGTGAGCTGGACATGCCTGTGGAGGTCGATTTCCTGGAAGCGTCTTCCTACGGCGACGGGATGGAAAGCAGCCGCGAGGTGCGCATCCTCAAGGACCTGCGCGGCGCGATTGAGGGGCGCGATGTGCTGCTGGTCGAGGATATCGTCGACACCGGCCATACGCTGAAGCATGTGACCGCGTTGCTGGAAACGCGCAAGCCCAAGCGACTGGAAACCATTGCGTTGCTGGACAAGCCGACCCGGCGCGAGGTTGATATCAAGGCAACCTGGACCGGGTTTGAAATCCCGGATGAATTCGTCGTCGGATACGGCATCGATTTTGCCCAGCGGGATCGCAATCTGCCCTATATCGGCAAGGTGCGGTTTATCTGACTGGGTACGCCCTGACCGTGAGTCAATCCAGGCCCTGACCGCAGGCATAATGGCCTGACTGCAAAACATTTTCGAATAATTGAACCCTCCCCCGCGTTGGCGCGACACAGTTACGACAACACCGTCATAACGCTTTGGAGGACAGTCCAATGAACGCCACGAAAACAGCTTCCGCAACCGCCCTGATCCTGACCGCATTGGCCACGCCGCTTGCCGCGCAAGATTCTTCGGGCCTGACATTCAGCGGTGATATCCGGCTTGAGCACATGTCATTTGGCAGCGATGACGAAACTTTCTTTGTCGGCTCGGGCGATCTGAGCTTCGATTTTGGCAATGGTTTTGGCGTCGTCGGTGCCGCCGACGCTTTTGTCACAGATGGTTTTGATGCCGAAGCGCTGTGGCTTTCGCTGTCCTATTCCGGGGATTGGGGCAGCGTTCAGGTCGGTGTGCCGGAAAGCGTGATCGAGACCTATGCCTCGACCGGGGAATTCAACGGCGCGTCCAATGGCTATCTTTTCCCGATGACCAGCTCCTTTCGCCACTCCTAGTCAAAAGCGTCGCCTTGTTAGACGACGTAACGCCGTTTGGTCTGCGCTATGACGGGGCATCGGGCGACCTGAGCTATGGCCTGAGCTATCACAACTTTGAGGATGGCGCGCTGGAATCCGTTGGCGCGGCGTTCCGCTATGACATCAACGAATACGGTGTTTTCGGCGGTGTCGAGCATATCGCGATGGGCGGCGGCGACCTGACGGTCTGGCGCATCGGGGCCGATGCGGACATGGGCAGCCACGGCGGATCTGCGGTGATCGTGGGCTGGAATGACGGCTTTCCGACAACGATCGAATTGCAGGGCTTTTACCGCCCGAACGATCAGATCACCCTTGGTGCCGCAATTATGGATGTCGATGGGGATGGCACGCTTTACGGTGTGAATGCCGAATATGCCTTCGCCAACAACGCCTATGTGCGCGGAAGTGTCCTGGGGGCCGACGGGATGGATGACCCGATGGTCAACCTGGCGGTCGGGTTCCGTTTCTAACTGAATTTGCAAGCCGGAAGCCCGCGAATTTGTCCACAGGGGCGGTCAGTTATCTGGCCGTCCTTGTTGGATTCCATGGAGGTCGACGCAGCCTCTTGCATCGCAAGACTCACAAATTTGCATTATTTTACGGCTGCTTACCCCAAAAACGCGGTTTTCGATTCACACAGCGAAGCAGGTTCGAATCAGACAATTGTTGCGCCCGCGCTTTTTCGGTTTAATGGGCCCAATCAACCAAAAAACGCCCCCCGGAGACCGAGCAATGAAAAAACCTATGAAACAGACGGCCATTTTGTTGGCCACTTGCGCGCTTCCTGCCGTCACTTTGGCGGGATCCCCCCTATCAGGCCCCGATGTCGTCTATCGCGGGTATGTGGAACTTGAACATCTCAACAGCAGTGGCAGCGACCAGAACACGCTGGGCGGAGAGTTGTTCTTCAATTGGTCGCCCACCGCGATCAGCAGCTATGGCTTTGGTGTCACTGGTGGGTTCGAAGGCATCACCTTGCTGGACAGCAGCAGTGACGATTATGTCGCCCTGTGGCTGGCACTGACCTATTCGATGGCTGGCGGCAGCAGTTCCATGCCCGGCGGTGTCCTGTCGTTCGGCTTCCCGACCTCGCCGATTGATGATTATGCCAGCACGGCAATTTTCAACGATTCGATCCTGATCGACGCTGAGTTTTCGGTCGTCAAAAGCTCTTTCGTCAGATACGCCAACCTGCTGGAATCCGAACGGCCGTTCGGTGTTCGCTATGACGCGACCTCGGGCCCGCTGAGCTATGGTATTGCCTGGCATCACATTGATTTCGGGTCCGACGACGCGAATTCTTTTTCGGCGGCGGCCCGATATACCAGCGGCGCCCTGACCTTCGCAGGCGGCATCGAGCATATCGACGGAAGCGGCGGCGGATCGTTCACAGCGGTGCGTGCGGGGGTTGAGGCTGATTTCGACCCGCTGAAGGCGCATCTTTACATCTATGAAAATGACAGCAGCGGACCGCCGGGTGGTGTTGAAGTTGGTGTGTCTTATGAGGTGATGCCGAACCTGACCGTCGGCGCGAACTTCCTTGATATTGACGGGTCCGGGGATCTTTTCGGCGTCACGGCAAATTATGATCTGGCCAATGGTGGCTATGTTCAGGCCGGCCTGATGGATGGTGACTTTGGCGACTCGGTGATTGACCTGTCGGTCGGATACAGGTTCTGAAACCCGGTCTGACCTGAATGCACCTGCATCATTTTCTGCGGATGGCGCGTTGGGCGCGCCATCCGCCCTCGGCACGGCGGGTGAAACTGGTGCTTGGCGTCCTGCTTGCCTGCGCGGTTCTCCTCACAATCGAACGCACAATCGGATGGCCGGATTTTCTGAGCACGGATACCCCCGCGAGCGGGCGGATCATGCGCTGACGCCCGCGCAACAGGCGATTTTCCGCCTCACCATTCTGTGATCGGCAAACACTTACTCTGCGTAAATGCTCACTGGTTTTCACGGGGTTGTTGGGTATGCTTGCCGGACGAGTACAGTTTTTTTTTGGAGGTTCACATGAAACTCACCACACGCATTTTCGGCGGCGTTATCCTGACGGCTGCTATTGCGGGTACCAGCTTTGCCGCGTCTCATATCGACAAGGCGACGGCTGGGGCGATCAAAGCACGACAGTCGCATATGGAACTTTATCAGCACAACGCTGGTGTCTTGTTTGGCATGGCCGGTGGCAAAATCGACTATGATGCCGAAGCGGCATCGGCACATGCGGCAGATCTTGCTGCGCTGTCGACGTTGAACCAGCGTGGGTACTGGCTGCCGGGTTCGGATATGGAAACGCTTGGCGATTCGACGCGGGCTCTGGCTGCAATCTGGGCTGACGGATCCAACGTCGGAGAGATTGCCGGCCAATTGGCTGAGGCTGCCGCGACGATGAATGAAGTCGCCGGTGATGGGCCGATTGTGTTGAAAAACTCCGTTTTAGGGCCTGAACGATGATTTTTCTTTCCATGCAGCCCGATCCTAAATTTTTGGCGCGGGGGTCGGCCCAAATCGCCTACATGCGCTCACGCGCAGCCATGCGCTGTCTCGTGGTCAAAGCTTTCCGACTATTTCGCTTCATAGGTTTTCGCAAGAAATCCGCGACGCTCTGATTTCGGAGTTTTTCAACACAATCGGCTAGAAGCAGTTCAGGGCGCTATCGGTGCTGTTGGCGCAGCGTGCACCGCATGCCATAAAGCGTTCAGAGGTAGCTGAACTGTCTGAATGAAAGGCGGGGGGCTTTGAGCGCCCCCCGACCCAAAAGATGAGAAAATTGCTGACGCTTCTTGTTGTGGCTGGCCTGATCGGGCTGGCCATTTTCTGGTTTGTAACACAGCCCAAACCCCTGGGGCCCGAAGCATTGGCCGGGACCACAAGCGATGTTGAGGCGGGCAAATATGCTTTCTATGCCGCAGGCTGTTCGTCGTGCCATGCCGCACCGGGGGCCGAAGGCGACGAAAAGTTGAAGCTGGCCGGTGGCAAGCGCTTCGTGTCGGACTTTGGCACGTTCATTGCGCCCAATATCTCGCCCGATCCGCAACACGGCATCGGCGGGTGGAGCGATCTGGAACTGGTCAACGCCGTCATCAAAGGTGTCAGCCCCGGTGGCGCGCATTACTTCCCCGCCTTCCCCTACACCAGTTACGCACGGGCCGAGGTGGCCGATGTGGTCAACATCGCGGCCTACCTGCGCACCCTGCCCCCGGTCGCCGAAAGCGCGCCCGCGCATGAGGTCGGATTTCCCTTCAACATCCGCCGCAGCCTTGGCGGGTGGAAGTTCCTGTTCCTGGACGATAGCTGGCAGATCGACGGCGACCTGAGCGAACAACAAACGCGCGGGCGTTATCTGGTCGAGGCTTTGGGCCGATTGTGTTGAAAAACTCCGTTTTAGGGCCTGAACGATGATTTTTCTTTCCATGCAGCCCGATCCTAAATTTTTGGCGCGGGGGTCGGCCCAAATCGCCTACATGCGCTCACGCGCAGCCATGCGCTGTCTCGTGGTCAAAGCTTTCCGACTATTTCGCTTCATAGGTTTTCGCAAGAAATCCGCGACGCTCTGATTTCGGAGTTTTTCAACACAATCGGCCATTGTGGAGAGTGTCACACGCCCAGAAACTTTCTGGGCGCAACAGACGGATCACGCTGGTTGGGCGGGGCCAAGAACCCGTCGGGTAAGGGCCGGATCCCGAACATCTCTCCGGCGGTTCTGGACTGGTCCGAAGCCGATATCGCCGCGTACCTGAAATCCGGCTTTACGCCCGATTTCGACACCGCAGGTGGCGAAATGGTGGATGTCATCGCCAATACCAGCCAGCTGACGGATGAGGATCGCGCCGCGATTGCGGCCTATCTGAAAGTCGTGCCAGGGGTGGCCGATCCGGCGACGGAATAGATCACGCGGACTGCCGCGTGCAGATGGCAACAGACTGCACGGGCTGACAAGAATAGACCGGTGCGAATTTCTTCGCACCGGCCGAGCGTCATAAAAAAGGCTTTTCGAACGTCACTGGCTACAGGAGCGGGATGCAAAACGCGCCCGGCGCCGTCCGAAACACGCTCAAAAGGGGTCCGGTGCACAGCCGATTGTGACGGGGAGTGTCGAATTCCATCCCAGCGGCGCACTTTCACAAAGTGACAATTTCGTCTGTCTTTTCAAACAGTTCCGAAGCTGCCTAAAACTCTGCACTTGTGAACGTGGGATCATTCAAACCGATTGACCCCCCGTCAAGCAAGGGGTGGTCGGCGGTTCCGCGCGCAATTAACGGTTTATTCACGCTTGTCCGAGTTTTTGCTGCCGTGCAGCGCGCAATCGCGCAAAATCATCGCCTGCGTGATAGCTTGATCGCGTCAGCGGCGTGGCCGAGACCATCAGGAATCCCTTGCCGAACGCCGCCTTTTCGTAAGACGCAAACTCCTCGGGCGTCACGAAGCGGTCCACGGCGTGGTGCTTGGGCGTGGGCTGCAGGTACTGACCGATGGTCAGAAAATCGATGTCGGCGGCGCGCATGTCCTCCATCACCTGCAACACGGCCTGACGATCCTCGCCCAATCCAACCATCAGACCGGATTTGGTGAACATCGAGGGGTCAAGTTCCTTCACGCGCTGCAACAGCCGTAGCGAGTGGAAATAGCGCGCGCCGGGGCGAACCTCGGGATACAGGCCCGGCACGGTTTCCAGGTTGTGGTTGAAGACGTCGGGACGTGCCTCGACCACGACTTCCAGCGCCGAAGGGTCGCATTTGATGAAATCAGGCGTCAGGATTTCGATCGTGGTGCCAGGGGCCTGACGGCGGATGGCGCGGATGGTCTGGGCGAAATGTTCGGCGCCGCCGTCTTCCACATCGTCGCGGTCAACCGAGGTGACAACCACGTGGTTCAGCCCCAGCTTTTTCACCGCATCGGCCACCCGGCCCGGTTCGAAGACGTCCAGCGCCTCGGGCGGTTTACCGGTGGCGATGTTGCAGAAGGTGCAGGCGCGGGTGCAAACCTCGCCCATGATCATCATCGTGGCGTGGCCCTGGCTCCAGCATTCGCCGACGTTCGGGCAACCGGCTTCTTCGCAGACGGTCACCAGCTTGTGTTCACGCATGATGTCGCGGGTCTGTTTGTAGCCCGCCGAGTTCGGTGCCTTTACGCGAATCCACGACGGTTTTCGCGGCTGCGCCTGATCAGGCTTCTTCGCCTTTTCCGGGTGGCGCTGTTCGGGGATTTTCAGATCGCGTGCCATATTCATCCTCTTTCACATGCGTCTTAACGCATGCCCCCTGCCCTGACCAGATTGGCACGCGCATGGCAGCTATGCCAGATCATGCGGCGCGGCGGCGGATTCCAGTTGAACCTTCCGTCCGGCTGTTTAGAATCTTTCTAAACGATTCACTCAAACGTCAGGAGACTGCAATGGACGGCGATATGAAATGCCCGGTGTCGCACCAGAAAAAGACCACGAACCGCGATTGGTGGCCAAACCAGCTGAACCTGTCGGTGCTCCACCAGCATGGCGCCAGCCCCGATCCGATGGGCGAAGATTTTGATTACGCGGCCGAGTTTGCCTCGCTTGATCTTGAGGCGGTGAAGAAAGACCTGATCGCGCTGATGACGGACAGCCAGCCCTGGTGGCCTGCTGATTATGGCCATTACGGCCCGTTCTTCATCCGCATGGCGTGGCATTCGGCGGGCACCTATCGCACCGCAGATGGGCGCGGCGGCGGATCAGGGTCACAGCGGTTCGCGCCGCTGAATTCCTGGCCCGACAATGGCAACCTGGACAAGGCGCGGCGCCTGCTTTGGCCGATCAAGGCGAAATACGGGAAAAAGCTGTCCTGGGCCGATCTGTTCATCCTGACCGGGAATTGCGCCATCGAAAGCATGGGCGGCAAGGTTTTCGGTTTCGCAGGCGGGCGTGAAGATATCTATGCCCCGAACGAAGACGTCTACTGGGGGGCCGAAAAGGAATGGCTGGAAGCCTCGGGCGGGGAAAACAGCCGCTATTCGGGTGAGCGAGAGCTTGAGAACCCCCTGGCCGCCGTCGAAATGGGCCTGATCTATGTGAACCCGCAAGGCCCCGATGGCGATCCCGATCCGATCCGTTCGGGCCTCGACATCCGCGACACTTTTGGTCGCATGGCGATGAATGACGAAGAAACCGTTGCGCTGGTTGCCGGTGGCCACACCTTCGGCAAGGGCCATGGCGCGGGCGATCCCGCAAAGATCGGTGCCGAGCCTGAGGGCGAAGCCCTGCATCAAATGGGTTTTGGTTGGACCAATGCGCATGAAAGCGGGATGGGCGTGCATACCACCACATCCGGATTCGAAGGGCCCTGGACCCCGAATCCGACCCAATGGGACAACGGTTATTTCGACGTACTGTTCGGGTACGACTGGGAAAAAACCACCAGCCCGGCGGGGGCGATCATCTGGCACGCCAAGGACCTGGCCGAGGAAAACCACGCGCCCGAGGCGGACGGTTCGGACAAAAAGGTGCCGTTGATGATGACCACGGCGGATATGGCCATGCGCTATGATCCGATCTATGGGCCAATCTCCAAGCGGTTCCATGAAAACCCCGAGGAATTCGCCGATGCCTTCGCCCGCGCCTGGTTCAAGCTGACCCATCGCGATATGGGGCCCAAGGCGCGTTATCTTGGCCCCGATGTGCCCGAAGAAGACCTGATCTGGCAGGATCCGGTGCCTGCCGGGACGACCTTGTCAGATGCGGATGTGGCCGACCTGAAGGCGAAGATCGTCGCCTCGGGCCTGACGACGGCGCAGTTGGTCAAGGCGGCCTGGGCGTCAGCCTCGACCTTCCGCGCATCCGACATGCGCGGCGGTGCGAATGGCGCGCGGGTACGGCTGGCCCCGCAGAACGGTTGGGCGGCCAATGAACCGGACGAACTTGGCAAGGTTCTGTCGGTGCTGGAAGGCATTCAGGCCGGTCACGGCGCGGTGTCCCTGGCCGACCTGATCGTGCTTGGTGGCGCGGCTGCGGTCGAGGCTGCGGCAAAGGCGGGCGGGCATGATGTCACCGTAGCGGTGTCTACCGGGCGCGGCGATGCGAGTGCCGAGCAGACCGATGCGGACAGCTTTGAGCCGCTGGAACCTGTCGCCGACGGGTTCCGCAACTTCGCCAAGCCGGGCCTTCCGGTACGGGCCGAAGATATCCTGCTGGACAAGGCGCAGTTGCTGGACCTGACGGCGCCGGAAATGACGGCCCTGATCGGTGGCATGCGCGCCTTGGGTGCAACGCATGGCGGGTCTGATGCGGGCGTATTCACCGACCGGCCCGGCACGCTTAGCAACGACTTCTTCAAGGCGCTGCTGGACATGTCGGTGGTGTGGTCCCCGACCACCCCGGAAGAGGATGCGTATGAAGGCCGCGACCGGGCGACCGGCGCACTGCGCTGGACCGCAACACGGGTCGATCTGGTGATCGGGTCCAACGCCCAGCTTCGCGCGCTGGCCGAAGTTTACGGCGCCGACGATGGAGAGGCGCGTTTCGTGCGCGATTTCGTCGCCGCCTGGACCAAGGTGATGGACGCGGATCGCTTCGACATCTGATCACGTCCGGCCCGCCGATTGCGCGGGCCGGCGCCGCCCCTACCGGGCCGGTCAGCCGATCAGGCTGGCCGACCGGCTTTGCGCGCGATAGTGATCGCGCAACCGTTCCAGCGCGATTCTAAGCACGATCTTGCCTGAACGCGCCGACCAGCCCATGTGCTTTTCAGCCTCTTCCATCCCTTCCAGAAAACAGCAGCAGCGCAGCACGACATCGCCAAGACCGGGGCCAAGCGTGCCGAGCGCTTCGCACACCCGATCGCGCGCCGCACCACCGGCACCGGGGCTGCCGCCTGACGGGTCGGGGTGTGAACCGCCGGTCAGAAACGCCTCCCAATCCTGGGCGATGCGTGGCCCGTATTGCGCCAATTCAAAATCTTCGCGCAGGCGTTCGCCTGCGGCAACAAGATCGGCGGCCAGGAACGGGGTGCCATCGCGACGGCGGCGGCGCGCAAGCAATTGCAGCGGGCTTTCCACCGCGCAGTAACGCGCACCTGCGCGGCGGGGCGGCGCCGAGGCACCCGGCACCGCTGCGGCAAAGGGCGCGGGTGCTTCGGCCATGCCCTGCTGCGCACTTTCCGCCTTTGCCAACATCTCTCGCAGGGCGGCCCGCCCTGCCGGGGTGATGTGATACCGCGCGATACGACCCGGTGTGGCGCAGGCGATCCAGTCGGTCAGGGCCATCGCCTCGACCACGGCGCGGTCGGCGACGGCTGTGCGGAGATACTGTTGAAGAAGTCGATGTTTTGGTCGGCGCGTTGTTGAGCGAGAGGCGGCCGCGCGCCGTTTTCTTTCACGTTGGCACTGTTGCTGGCACCAACTTCGCCAGTTTCCGGAGGTTTTGAGCTGTTGCTGCGAGTTGGAACTGTTCGGTTGCGCCTTTGGGTCCTCGAAGCCGCATCATCTGCACGCCGATGTATCGTTTCAGGTGGGCAAAGAGCATTTCAACCTTCCGCCTTTGGATGAACGACGTCATGTAGGCATCTGTTTTTCGGATATCGCGAGCGACGTCTCGGGCGGCTTCGTGAACGGACCGCATAAGGCGTCTGCCGTCGTCCTTCGGACAGCATTGCGACTTCAGAGGGCATGCGTCGCAATCGTGCTTTGAGGCTCGGTATCTGATGAACCCGTCTTTGCTGCCATTGGGCTTTCGCGGTTTTGAGAAGTTCCGCCGATATGTTTGCAAGGCTTTGCCGGTCGGGCAAGTATAGCTGTCGGTCGCCGGGTCGTAGACAAAGTCTTCGCGTGAGAATGTGCCGTCAGTTCGTTTTGACTTATCCCAGACCGGAATGTGGGGTTCGATTTGACGTTCGTCCACAAGCCAGCCCAACATCTCGGCTGATCCGTAACCCGTATCACCCACAAGCTTGTCAGGTTTGATGCCAAACCGCTCATGTACACGATCGATCATCTCCCTTGCTGCCCGCGCCTCTGCAGGCCGGATCGGAGCCGTCGGCTCGACGTCCACGATGACTGCATTATCCAAATCGACCATATAGTTAGTGGAATAGGCAAAGTAGGCGGCTCCCCCGTCAGCCCCAGTCCAACGCGCTGCTGGATCAGCCGGTGAGATGTATTTGGGGACGACCTTGGTCGCAGCACCGAAGGCCACATCATCCAGCGTCTCGAGATATTCGTCGACGGCACGGGACGTCAGATCTGCTGGCAGTCCGTCTTTGCTTTCAACGCCGCGCGTCTGGTTTGCATTCGCGGGGATCAGACTGGCATCAACACCAAAGCTGTGGCCGCCAACCAGCCCCTCATCCATGCAGCGCTGCAAAACGACCTCGAACAAATGTCGGAACAAACCGCTCTCGCGGAAACGGCCATGCCGGTTCTTAGAGAATGTCGAATGGTCGGGCACTGGATCAGCCAAATCAAGCTTACAAAACCAACGATACGCCAGATTGACATGAACCTCTTCGCAAAGCCGTCGCTCGGAACGGATGCCCTGACAATAGCCCAACAACAGCATGCGGATCATCAGTTCAGGATCAATCGAAGGGCGGCCATTGGCACTGTAGTATGAAGCGAGCAAGGGGCGCACACCTGTCAGATCAAGGAAGCGATCAATTCCCCGGACGGGATGATCCTTCGGCACAAAACTCTCGATCGAGAACTCATAGAACAGCGCGCCTTGCGCAACTTGCCTTGGACCCATCATCGCCGAACCCTCCACCCTCAAAACAAGTGAATCAGAGCGTGCGCGGCCAATCAACGGACTTTTTCAACAGTATCCGGATCGTCTTGCCATTGGCGTCTTCGCGCACAACCACGGCCTGTTCCATGTCGGCCGCAACCGCAAGGCAGGCACCGGGTTCGTTCAGGCGGCGCAGGATCCGGGCGGATTCGGCCTGCATTTCATCATCACTTGGCAGGTTTGGGGATGTCGGTCGGGCGCGCGAGGCAGCGGGCATTTGGGCGTGCTCCTGTTTCGTTGAGGTCGGGGCTGTCTTGGGCTTCCGGGCGGCGTCCGGGGTCAGACCGCCAAGCGTGTTCAGCGCCTGATCCACCAGCCAGTCATCGCGCCGCGATTCAAACTGACGCACCTGGCGCAGGATGGTCGAGGCATGGCAATCCGCCTGCCGCGCAAGCGCGCGCAAGGATTGCAAGCCCACGGTATGCGACAGGTAATGACGCGCCGATTTCGGCACCCATCCCGGCAGATGTGGCAATGGCCCGTGATCAGATATTGCAGTCGGCATTCTTGGTTCCCCCCGGCAAATGCAGAAAAATATTGTCTGAACAATGATGCTCGATTCTGCGGATTTGTATAAAATTGTAAACAATCGTGAGTTGCAATTGTTACCGACTTGTTAACAATCCGAACGGTAGATGTCGATTAAATGATAATTCCTAACAACCTAAGGCTGCGTCGGCCGCCACTACCCCAGCTTACGCAACACCCGGCGTGCTGCCCGCATGATGGATATGTGCAACTATCCTTGGGGGATGACATGACCGACAGACTTGAAAACCTGCGCCGCCCGCGCCTGCTGATCCGTGCAGCGCGCTTTGGGCTTGCCACCTATCGGCGCGACCGGGATCTGAAGCGGCTGATCCCGTCCGTGGTGCCGCCATCCCCGGCCCGCGCGGTCGAGATTCTGATGGATCATGAAGCCGATATCGAGGCCAACCGAACCTCGCAATATGCCACATACAAGGTGGCCGAACACGTGAGCATCCTGACCGCGCTGATGGCCGAAGCGCTGCTTGCCGCGGCCAGCGCCGCGCCCGCCCTAATTGAAACCAAGGCGCTTAATGCACCGCTGCCCGCCAATGTCGTGCGACTGCGGCCCGGGCCGCGCCGTCAGCTCATCGTGTCCGGCAACTCCGATTTGCGCCGCGCCACATAGTCGTTCAACTGGTCGAGGATACCGGCGTCCAGCGCCGGTGCCTCGTACCGCGCCAGCATCGCCGCCACTCGGGCCGAGGCGAGCACTTGCGTATCCCGCGCGCCTTCCTCGTCCCAGGTCTCGAACGGTTTGTAGTCCAGCAATTCGGACCGCCAGAATGCCGATTTGAAGTTCGCCTGGGTGTGGGCGCAGCCAAGATAATGGCCCCCCGGCCCCACTTCGCGCAGGGCGTCCATTGCTTGCGCATTTTCGTCATGCTGCACGCCCGCCGCCATCCGGTGCAGAATGCCCAGCTGGTCCGCGTCAATCACGAATTTCTCGTAAGAACTGACCAGCCCGCCTTCCAGCCAGCCGCAGGAATGCAGCATGAAGTTGACCCCCGCCAGCAGCCCCGCGTTCAGCGAATTCGCCGTCTCATACGCCGCCTGCGCGTCCGGCAGTTTCGAGCCACAGAACGACCCGGCCGACCGATACGGCAGCCCAAGACGGCGCGCCAACTGCCCCACGCCATAGGTGATCTGCGCGGCCTCTGGCGTACCAAAGGTCGGCGCGCCCGAGTTCATGTCGATCGACGTCACGAACGCCCCCATGATCACCGGCGCACCGGGGCGCACCAGCTGCGAATAGGCGACCCCGGCCAGAACTTCAGCCAGCACCTGTGTCAGCGTGCCGATGACTGAAACGGGCGCCATCGCGCCCCCGACAATGAACGGAGAGACGATGCAGGCCTGCCCGGCGGCTGCATAAACCTCCAACGCGCCCATCATTGTCGCATCAAACGTCAGCGGAGAGTTGATGTTGATCAGCGATGTCATGACCACGTTGTTGTCGACGACGTCCTCGCCAAACATAATCTTGGCCATGTCCACCGAATCTGCCGCCCGGCTGGGTTCCGTGACCGAGCCCATGAACGGCTTGTCCGACAGCGTCATATGGGCGTGCAGCATGTCCAGATGGCGTTTGGAGACCGGAATATCCGTCGGCTCGCAAACCGTGCCGCCCGAATGGTGCAGCCATTTCGACATATAGCCCAGCTTCACGAAATTGCGGAAATCCTCCATCGTCGCATAGCGCCGCCCGCCATCGGCGTCGCGCACGAATGGCGGGCCGTAAACCGGGGCCAGCACCAGGTCGCGCCCGCCGATATTGACGTTTCGTGCCGGGTTGCGCGCGATCTGGGTGAACTGCGCCGGCGCAGTCTTGCACAGCTTGCGCGCCAGCCCGCGCGGGATATGCACGCGCTCGCCCCGCACATCTGCCCCCGCGTCGCGCCAGCGTTCGAGGGCGGCGGGGTTGTCGGGGAAGTTGACGCCGATCTCTTCCAGAACGACCTCGGCGTTTGCCTCGACAATCTCCAGCGCTTCGGCGCTGATGTAATCCATGTCCGGGGTGGTGCGGGTGATTGGGGGGACCATTTCGATGTGATGCGCTGTGCGCTCGGCCCGCCGGGCCGCCCCGCCGCCCGAGCGTCCGCGTCTGCTGCGTTCCGCCATGTCCCGATTCCTTTGACCGTTGGGTTGTCGTATTCCCGGTCATAGCGCGCAATGCGCCGCCCGAAGTCGCGATTTGCGCCATTTGCGTTGCGTTCCCGACACTGGCAACCATCGCGATGTCGGGAAAGGGGTCTTATGCGGTCGGTTTGCGCTTGCCAGCGGGCGCAGCACAGGCAACTTCGGGCCGGGACAGGACCAAGGGAACAGGCACATGAAAATCGGATTTATCGGGCTGGGCAATGTCGGCGGCAAGCTGGCGGGCAGCATCCTCAGAAACGGATACGACCTGACGGTGCGGGATCTGGACATGGGGCTGGCGCAGCCGTTCCTGGACCATGGCGCGCATTGGGCCGACAGCCCGGCAGAAATGGCCCGCGGCTGCGACTACATCATAACATGCCTGCCCAGCCCCGCCGCCTGCGCCGAGGTGATGGAGGGGGCCGGTGGTCTGCTGGAAGGACTGTCCGAGGGCAAGATCTGGGCCGAAATGTCGACCACCGACGCGGCCGAGGTTCGCCGCATGGCCGAAAGGATCGTCGCCAAAGGCGCGCAGGCCATCGACTGCCCAGTATCCGGCGGCTGCCACCGGGCGGCGACGGGCAATATCTCGATCTTCGCGGGCTGCACGCGCGACACGTTCGAAGCTGCCCTGCCCGTTTTGACCACGCTGGGACGACGGGTTCTGCACACCGGGGAAGTTGGAAGCGCTTCGACCTTGAAGGTGATGACCAACTTTTTGGCGACCGCAAATCTGCTGACCTGTTGCGAGGCGATGGTGACGATGAAGGCCGCCGGGCTGGACCTTGCCACGACGTATGAGGCGATCAGGATCAGCAGCGGCACCAGTTTCGTGCATGAAACCGAAAGCCAGGTGATCCTGAACGGCAGCCGCGATATCAACTTCACCATGGACCTTGTGGCCAAGGATATCGGGTTGTTCCAGAAAATCGCAGATGAGGCGGGCGTGCCGCTTGAAATCTCTCCGTTGATGATCGAGATTTTCCGCGACGGCATGGCGCGCTATGGCGAACGCGCGCAATCCGATGATATCATCAGGCGCCTGGAAGAGGCGACAGGTCTGGACATCACCGCCCCGGGCTTTCCGGCCGAGATGCTGGATGATGAACCCGAAGAACCCGGGTATGAGGTTGGACTGCGATGACGCCCGAGCGCCGGATCAAGGATGCATTGCGCAGGCTGACCGGGCGGCCCACCCGCGCCGATGAACAGGCGCGCTATGTCGAGTTTCTGCATATCAGCAAAACCGCCGGCGGTCAGATCAAGCACGTGGCCAAGCAGATCAATCAATCCACGGACAGCGTCTTCATTCGCACCCACGAGCATCCAAAGACATTGATGAAGCTGCGCGCAGGTCACCGGTACTTCTTTTCGATCCGCGAACCCGTCAGCCGGTTCCGATCAGCGTTCTATTGGTGCAAAACCGGTGAGTTTCATTCCGCACCCCGTGATCTGGAACCGGATGAGAAAGCGGCCTTTGCCCATTTCCCCGAAGCCAATGATCTGGCCGAAGCCTTGTTTGATGACGGAAAACGCGGCCAGCATGCGCGCGCAGCGATCATGTCGATCAATCACTGTTTCACATCGCAGGTCGACTGGATGCGCGGGCGCGGCGCGTTTCTGGACCTGCGCCCGCCCGTGTGGATCATCCGGCAGGAACGCTTTGACGACGATCTGAAGGAATTCATGGCCCGCATCGGGTTCGAGGGCGCAATCTCGTTAAGCGATGATCGCGATCAGGCGCATCGCGTCGATCACTCTGCCGCGCCAGCAATCAGCCCACGCGGGGCGGAAAACCTGCGCGCCTGGTACGTGCAGGACGTGCATTTTCATCGGGCCTGCTGCGATTGGCTTGATGCGGGCGGCGTCAGCCCAAGCTAGGCAGCAGGCTGTCGACGCTGGCTTTCGCATCGCCATAGAACATGCGAGTGTTTTCCTTGAAGAACAGCGGATTCTCGATCCCCGAATACCCCGTCCCCTGCCCGCGTTTGGACACGAACACCTGTTTGGCCTTCCAGCATTCCAGCACCGGCATTCCGGCGATCGGGCTGTTGGGGTCATCCTGCGCAGCCGGGTTCACGATATCGTTGGAGCCGATGACGATGGCCACATCGGTGTCGGGGAAATCGGCGTTAATCTCATCCATTTCCAGCACGATGTCATAGGGTACTTTGGCCTCGGCCAGCAGCACATTCATGTGGCCGGGAAGCCGTCCGGCGACCGGGTGGATGGCAAAACGTACGGTCTTGCCTGCAGCGCGCAGTTTGCGCGTCAGCTCGGCCACCGATTGCTGGGCTTGCGCCACGGCCATGCCATAGCCGGGGATGATGATCACACTTTCCGCGTCTTCCAGCGCGGCGGCCACGCCTGCGGCGTCGATTGGCACCATCTCTCCGTCGATTTCCTGCGCGGGGCCTTTGGTGCCGCCGAAGCCGCCAAGGATCACGCTGACGAACCGCCGGTTCATTGCCTTGCACATGATATAGGACAGGATCGCGCCCGAGGATCCGACCAACGCCCCGACCACGATCAGCAGGTCATTGCCAAGGCTGAAGCCGATCGCCGCCGCCGCCCAGCCAGAATAGCTGTTCAGCATCGAGACGACGACGGGCATATCTGCGCCGCCGATGCCCATGATCAGGTGATAGCCGATGAACAGCGCCGCCAGTGTCATCAGGATCAGCGTCCAGCTACCCGACCCGTTCAGGTACATCAGGATCAACAGCAGCGACAGCGCCGCCGCCGCCGCATTCAGCAGATGACCTCCGGGCAGTTTTTTCGCCACGCCGTCGACGCGCCCGGCCAGTTTGCCATAGGCCACGACCGATCCGGTGAAGGTCACCGCGCCGATCCAGATGCCCAGGACCAATTCAACTTTCAGAATTGCAATCTCGACCGGGGTTTTCTTGGCGACGAGTTCGGCAAACACGCCCTCGACCCCTTCACCAGCGGCTTTTGCCGCCTCGACCATGCCGATGGTCAGATCGGCGTTGAAGCCGACGAAGACCGCCGCCAACCCGACGAGCGAGTGCATGATCGCCACAAGTTCGGGCATCTGCGTCATCTCGACTTTAGCGGCAAGCTGGTATCCGACGACCGCGCCAATCGCGATCAGGATCAGCGATAGCAGCCACAGGCCTGCGCCGGGGCCGATCAATGTGGCGACAACCGCCAGCGCCATGCCGACAATGCCGTACCAGATCGCGCGCTTGGCGCTTTCCTGGTTTTTCAGCCCGCCGAGGGCCAGGATGAACAGGACCGCCGCGACCACGTAAGCCGCTGTTGTGAAACCGAAATCCATCTGTTCGTCCCCTTATGACTTCTGGAACATGGCAAGCATGCGCCGTGTAACCAGAAAGCCGCCAAATATGTTCACCGCCGCCATCAGGATCCCCAGCGCCGCCAGGATCATGATGATCCAACTGCTGGAACCGACCTGCATCAGCGCCCCCAGAATAATGATCGAGCTGATTGCGTTCGTCACCGCCATCAGCGGCGTGTGCAGCGAATGCGCGACGCCCCAGATGACCTGGAAGCCGACGAAGCAGGCCAGCACGAAGACGGTGAAATGGGCCATGAAACTTGCCGGGGCGACCAGCCCGACGGCCAGCAGCAGAGCCGCGCCAATGGCCAGCAGGCCGACCTGATTGCGGGTTTCGGTCTTGAACATCCGCACCTCTTCGGCGCGTTTCTGTTCGGGCGTCAATTCGACCGGTTTCGCCTTTGCGGGCGGTTTGGCGATGGCCGCGACCTTGGGGGGCGGTGGCGGGAATGTCACCTCACCCCCATGGGTCACGGTCGCGCCGCGGATCACGTCATCTTCCATATTGTGGTTGATCACGCCGTCATTTTCCGGCGTTAGATCGTCCATCATGTGGCGGATGTTGGTGGCGTAGAGTGTACTGGATTGCGCCGCCATCCGGGACGGGAAATCGGTATAGCCAATGATGGTGACGCCGTTGTCGCTGACGATCTTCTCATCCGCGACGGTCAGTTCGCAATTGCCGCCTCGTTCCGCCGCCAGATCGACAATGACGCTGCCGGGCTTCATCAGCTCGACCATATCCTTGGTCCACAGCACCGGCGCATCGCGGCCCGGGATCAGCGCCGTGGTGATGACAATGTCGATATCCGGCGCAATCTCGCGGAATTTCTCAAGCTGCTTTTCGCGGAATTCCGGGCTAGAGGGCGCGGCATAGCCGCCTGTCGCCGCCGAATCCTGGCTGGATTCCTCGAAATCCAGATAGACGAATTCCGCGCCCATGGATTCGATCTGTTCGGCCACTTCCGGGCGCACATCGAAGGCATAGGTGATTGCACCCAGTGAGGTTGCCGTGCCAATCGCCGCCAGCCCCGCGACCCCTGCCCCGACAACCAGAACCTTCGCGGGCGGCACCTTGCCTGCCGCTGTGATCTGTCCGGTGAAGAAGCGGCCAAAGTTGTTCCCGGCCTCGATCACCGCGCGGTATCCGGCGATATTCGCCATCGAGGACAGCGCGTCCATCTTCTGCGCACGGCTGATGCGCGGCACCATGTCCATCGCCACAACGGTCGCACCGGTCTTGGACGCCTGACCCAGCAATGCCTCGGACTGAGCGGGGTAAAAGAACGAGATCAGCGTCTGTTCCGGCGCAAGGCGCTTAACCTCGGCCGTGGTGGGCGGCTGCACCTTGGCGATCACGTCCACGCCCTTCCACAGGCCCGGCGCGGTCTTCTGCACGTTCACCCCTGCTTCTTCATATACCGCATCCGTGAACCCGGCTGCGGCGCCGGCGCCGGCCTCAATCACACAGTCGTGCCCCAGTTTCTGCAAGGCGCGCGCGCTGTCCGGCGTCATTGCAACGCGGGCCTCGCCCTCGGCGATTTCTTTCGGTGTTCCGATTTTCAAGTCGCGCCCTCCGGGTAACAATGTTGCGGCATAATTACGCCCCCGGTTGCAATGCGCAACAGCCTCTTTGACGCAGCGCAAACCAGCCATGCAAAATTCACACCTGACAATGCCCGCGCAGCCGGTTACAATATAGTTTAACGCTAAACCATTTGTAGCCCGGGGAGGGAACTGCACCAATGGCCGCACGAAAGACGACGAAGAAAACCGCCAAGCCGAACGTGTCGAAAGACGAGCTGCTACACTATTACCGCGAGATGCTGTTGATCCGGCGGTTCGAGGAAAAGGCAGGCCAACTGTACGGGATGGGCCTGATTGGTGGGTTCTGTCACCTTTACATCGGCCAGGAAGCCGTCGTTGTCGGGTTAGAGGCCGCTGCCGAAGACGGCGACAAGCGCGTCACCAGCTATCGCGATCACGGGCATATGCTGGCCTGCGGGATGGACCCCAAGGGCGTGATGGCGGAATTGACCGGGCGCGAAGGGGGTTACTCCAAGGGCAAGGGTGGCTCTATGCACATGTTCTCGAAAGAGAAGCATTTTTACGGTGGCCACGGGATTGTGGCGGCTCAGGTGCCGATCGGGGCCGGGCTGGCGTTTTCCGACAAATACCGTGGCAATGACCGCGTGACCTTTGCCTATTTCGGCGACGGGGCGGCCAACCAGGGTCAGGTGGCCGAAAGCTATAACATGGCCGAACTTTGGGACCTGCCGGTGATTTTCGTGATCGAAAACAACCAATACGCCATGGGCACCAGCGTCAAACGCGCCACCAAAAGCCCCGATTTCTGGGAACGCGGTGCCGCCTATGGAATCGAAGGCGAAGCGGTGGACGGCATGGATGTTCTGGCCGTGAAAGCCGCCGGAGAGAAGGCCGTCGCCCACTGCCGCGCGGGCAAGGGCCCCTATATTCTGGAAATCAACACCTATCGGTATCGCGGACATTCCATGTCGGACCCCGCCAAGTACCGCACCCGTGAAGAGGTTCAAAAAATGCGCAGCGAACGCGACCCGATCGAGGCTGTGCGCGACCTGCTGCTGACAGGCAAACACGCCAGCGACGCCGACCTGAAGGCCATCGACAAGGAAATCAAAGACATCGTGAACGAAGCTGCCGAATTCTCCAAGGAAAGCCCGGAACCTGACGTGTCCGAATTGTGGACAGACATCTACGCCCAAGAAGCCCCGCAAGAGGAGGACGCCTGATGCCACATTTTGAGATTCACGTATCCGATGTCGAGGCCGGCAAGAAATTCTACGGCGGGCTGTTCGGCTGGCGGTTCGAGGCGATGCCGATGGGCGAAGACATAGATTATCACCTGATTGAAGGCAGCGACATCGGCATGGAAAAAGATGTGACCGGAGGGATGATGCGTCGCATGGGCGACGCGCCCGACGCCGGAGCACCGGTGCGCGGCGGCACCATGACCTTTGACGTCGACGATTGCGACGAACGCTATGAATGGGCGTTGGCCAATGGCGGGGCCGAAGCGATGCCGCCCACGGACATGCCCGGTATCGGGCGCTTTGCCTATGTCGAAGACGGACAGGGCAACATCGTCGGGATGATCAAATCGGAAGGGAGCGCCTAGAATGGCCACAGAAATACTCATGCCCGCGCTCAGCCCGACGATGGAAGAAGGCACGCTGGCCAAATGGCTGGTCAAGGAAGGCGACGAGGTCGCCTCGGGCGATATCCTGGCCGAGATTGAAACCGACAAGGCGACGATGGAATTCGAAGCCGTCGACGAAGGGACCATCGGCAAGCTGCTGGTCAGCGAAGGCACCGAAGGTGTGAAAGTGAACACGCCAATCGCGGTGATGATCGCCGATGGTGAAAGCGCCGATGATGTGGAAACCGCAGGCGCAGCCCCGGCAGCATCGTCCGCCCCGGAACCCGAAGCCGCCAAACCCGCCGCCGCGCCGAAAGCGCCGGTCGCGGTCGCCGCAGTCGAACCGGATTATCCGGAGGGCACCGAAATGGTGACAACCACGGTCCGCGAAGCCCTGCGTGACGCGATGGCCGAAGAAATGCGCCGCGCGGAAGAAGTGTTCCTGATGGGCGAAGAGGTCGCCGAATATCAGGGCGCCTACAAGATCTCGCAAGGATTGCTGGACGAATTCGGCGCGCGCCGGGTTATCGACACGCCAATCACCGAACACGGTTTTGCCGGGATCGGCGTCGGCGCTGCCTTTGGCGGCCTTCGCCCGATTGCCGAGTTCATGACGTTTAACTTCGCCATGCAAGCCATTGATCACATTATCAACTCTGCCGCCAAAACGCTCTATATGTCCGGCGGGCAGATGGGATGTCCCATCGTGTTCCGTGGCCCCAACGGGGCCGCTGCACGGGTCAGCGCGCAGCACAGCCATGACTATGCCGCCTGGTATAGCCAAGTGCCGGGGCTGAAGGTGGCGATGCCGTATTCGGCGGCGGACGCCAAGGGCCTGCTGAAATCAGCAATTCGCGACCCCAACCCGGTCATCTTTCTGGAAAATGAAATCCTCTATGGCCAGTCGTTCGAGGTGCCGAAACTGGACGACTTCACCGTTCCCTTCGGCAAGGCGCGGATTTGGCGCGAAGGGTCGGACGTGACGCTGGTTAGCTTTGGAATCGGCATGAAGTACGCTTTGGAAGCCGCTGATAGATTGGCAGAAGATGGCATTTCTGCCGAGGTGATTGACCTGCGAACACTCAGGCCGATGGACACCGGCACGGTGATCGAAAGCGTCAAGAAAACCAACCGCTGCGTGACGATTGAAGAAGGCTTCCCGGTCTGTTCAATCGGCAACCACATCTCGGCCATGCTGATGCAGGAGGCGTTCGATTACCTCGACGCGCCTGTGATCAATTGCACCGGCAAGGACGTGCCCATGCCCTATGCCGCGAACCTGGAAAAACTGGCCCTGGTCACCACTGATGAGGTGATTGAAGCTGTTAAGACAGTGACTTACAGATGAATGCTAAGCTGAAACATTCGCCACTGTGCAGCCGCGATGGCGGCTGTGAGTTGTATTTCACCGTCAAGAAGGATGCCGCGAAGTTTCGTGTGACAGTCCCGCGCGATATGCTGGACGACGCATGTGGACAAGCCGCGACCGAAGCGTCCCGAAAGGCCTGGGCGAAAGCCAACATGCCGACCATGCTGCAGATCGTTGAAAAGCGACCCAACACCGTCAATCAGCCCCCCTTCAACCAAATTCTGGTCGAGGAGATCAGCTAATGCCCACAGAAATCCTGATGCCCGCCCTGTCACCGACGATGGAAGAAGGCACGCTTGCGAAATGGCTTGTCAAAGAGGGGGACGAGGTTACCTCGGGCGACCTGCTGGCCGAGATTGAGACCGACAAGGCAACGATGGAGTTCGAGGCCGTCGACGAAGGGACCGTTGGGAAATTGCTGGTCGCCGAAGGCACCGAGGCCGTGAAGGTCAACACGCCGATTGCCGTGTTGCTGGCCGACGGCGAAAGCGCGGATGACGTTGCTGCGCAGCCAAAGCCCGCTGATAAGAAGGCGCCAGAAACTGTTGAAAAAGAAGAAGTATCTGCGAAGCCAGCGACCCCCGCCCTGGCGCAATCAAACGGCATTGGCGGCACATCGGGCGGACCGGGCGACCGCATCTTCGCCAGCCCACTGGCCCGACGCATCGCTGCCGATAAGGGGTTGGATCTTGGCAGTATTTCCGGTTCGGGACCGCATGGCCGGATCGTGAAGGCAGATGTTGAAAACCTGCAAGCCGGCGCCGCCGCAGCTGCACCACAGGCCGCCGCATCCGCAGCCCCGGCACCCGTCGCGTCAGCCCCCGCCGGACCCGGAGCCGAACAGGTTCTGGCGATGTATCAGGATCGCGATTTTGAAGAGGTCAAACTCGACGGTATGCGCAAAACCATTGCCGCGCGCCTGACTGAGGCCAAGCAGACGATCCCGCATTTCTACCTGCGCCGCGACATCCGTCTGGACGCTTTGCTGAAGTTCCGCAGCCAGCTGAACAAAGAGCTGGAGCCGCGCGGCATCAAGCTTTCTGTCAATGATTTCATCATCAAAGCCTGCGCCCTGGCTTTGCAGGACGTGCCGCAGGCCAACGCCGTTTGGGCGGGTGACCGCATCCTCAAGCTGACGCCCAGCGATGTCGCCGTCGCTGTCGCCATCGAAGGCGGCTTGTTCACGCCGGTTCTGCGCGATGCCCATCTGAAATCGCTCAGCACGCTTGGCGCGGAAATGAAGGACCTCGCCGCCCGTGCCCGCGACCGCAAGCTTGCGCCACATGAATACATTGGCGGCAGTTTTGCGATCTCGAACCTCGGAATGTTCGGAATCGACAACTTCGACGCGGTCATCAACCCGCCGCACGGATCGATCCTGGCCGTTGGCGCGGGTGTGAAAAAACCGGTGGTGGATGCGGCTGGCGGACTTGCCGTTGCGACGGTCATGTCAACCACGCTCAGCGTTGATCACCGGGTCATCGATGGCGCACTTGGCGCGGAATTCTTTGACGCAATCAAACGCAATCTGGAAGCCCCGATCACCATGCTTGCCTAGGAATTATTGGTTCATCGACGCCGCCCGGTTCAGGCTTGCCAAGGGCATCAGTCGCCGCGAGGCGGCCCCGGTCCGCGCCGTCAGGCGTGGATCAAACCTCGGCCTCGCCACCCGCGGCGTTCAGGATCTGATCCATGCTTAGCGCCGGTTGTTCACAGCCCGCTTCGCCGACGATCTTGGCCGGAACACCGGCGACCGTCTTGCATGGCGGTACTTCTTCCAAAACCACCGATCCGGCGGCAATCCGGCTGCAATTCCCGACCCGGATGTTGCCCAGAACCTTCGCCCCGGCCCCGATCAAGACACCGTCACCGATCTTTGGATGCCGGTCGTCATCTTCCTTTCCGGTCCCGCCCAGCGTCACCGAATGCAGCATCGAGACGTTGTCGCCCACCACCGCCGTTTCACCAATGACGATGGAATGCGCGTGGTCGATCATGATCCCACGCCCGATTCTGGCCGCCGGGTGAATGTCGATCCCAAAGACTTCGCTGATCCGCATCTGGATGAAATAGGCCAGATCGGTCCGCCCCGTTTTCCATAGCCAATGACCAACCCGGTAAGCCTGAACCGCCTGATATCCCTTGAAAAATAACAGCGGCTGCAAAAACCGCGTGCAGGCGGGATCCCGATCAAACACGGCGACGATGTCGGCGCGTGCGGCTGCTGCAAGTTCGGGATCATTGGCATAGGCTTCATCCGCAATCGCGCGGATCGTCTGTTCCGACAACTCGCGCGAGGCCAGCTTGATCGCCATCCTATAGGCCAGCGCCGTATCCAGCGTTTCGTGGCTCAGAACCGAGGCATGCATCAGCCCGCCCAGCCGCGCCTCTGCATCGATCGCACGGCGCGCTTCATCGGACACACGCTCCCAAACGGGATCCAGCGTCGACAGTTTTGTGCGCGATTCAGCCATGACTTGCCCTCCGGTTCAGACGCGTTCTACATCAGTTGGGCACGGCTGGCAAAAAGTCCATAGCACGGGGGCACGCGATGACAGAAAGTGAACTGCAAGCCTTCAGGGCACGGATTCTAGCTGAGATTTCCGCCCTGACTGCGCAGGACGATCTGGGACAGGACGCGCAACAGACCGTCACGCTGGATCAGCAATCGGTTGGCCGCCTATCGCGGATGGATGCGATGCAGCAGCAGGCGATGGCCCAGGCCACCGCCCGCCGCCGGGCCGGTCAACGCCAGCGGCTGGAATCGGCACTGGAACGCCTGGATGCCGGCGAATTTGGAGAATGCGCGGATTGCGCCGACCCATTGCCACTGGGCCGGCTGGAACTTGACCCGACCGCAACACTTTGCGTGTCCTGTGCCGCAGGTTGAGCGAATTCTTCGCCCAACACACACAATACAGCCATCAATGCATTGATATAATGTGGATCATCTAAGAACAGCTCTGCACTTGGCCCAAGCCGCATCGCCGCCGCCATGAGTGACCCGTCGCCGAATTCGGGGTGAAACCTGCCCCGTACCCGCCGCCAGGCGTTTGCCCGGTTTGCGTCGGCCACCATGCGGCGCGCCAGTGCCTGCTGCGCATCCGGTGCCACCTGCATCACAACCCGCGCCGCTGCCGAGACATCGCCCAGCGTGGGCCGCATCATGCGCGCGGCAGGCTCAGCTCGATCAGATGAACCGCCAGGCGCACCTCGCCGGCCGCAAAATCACCGCCTTCGCCGGTCAGCGTCAGCGCCGTATCAGCGTAATAGGCCAGCGGCGTACCCGTTACGCCGCGCATCCACGATCCGGCCCCCAACCCGATACCGGACCCATAGCGGTCATCCGAAACACCGGCGATCCCCAATCGCCAGCTGGTCGCCGCCCCGGTTATTGCCGTCAACACCCGGCCCGTCACCCCCAGCACAATTGCGCCTGACGGAATGATCGTCGCCGTGGCCGAGGATGCCCCGGCCGTTATTGAATGATCCACTTCAATAACACGCGCCAACTGTCCAGCACCATTTGCAGAAACACTCAATCCGTCAAGCAGCCAATCGCCGTCATCAAACAGTGCCGCCGCGCTTTCATCCGCCACCCAAGCGCGCCAACCCGTCGCCGGATCCATGAACTGCCAGCCGCCGTTCGACCAGATCGCCAGCCGCCCCGCCTGCCCGGCCCAATCGTTCACCGCACCTGTGGGAACGGCAAATGTGTCCCCCTCAGCCGCAGCCCCCGGAGGTGTCGCCGTGCTGACCGACAGCAACGTCAGATGCGCCGCCGCATCCATCCGCACCAACGCCTCGTTCACCGTCACATGTTTCTGCGCCTGCGCCGCATCCAGCAGCGGCAGATCCAGTTTTGCAGTCTCAGCCATTGATCTCAATCCTTCTGAAAAGCCCCGGCCCGAACCGGTCCGAGATCTGCGCGACCTCGATCCCGTAACTGCCGCCAATCGCATCTGCCGCCTGCATCGCGGCGGTGTAACTCCACGACGGGGCGGTTAGCGTGGCATCCCGCACCGCGCTCGCCCCATCCAATACGCGCAGCAGATACGCCTCGGACGCCTCGCCCAGCGGCACGTCAGCCGCGCCCCAGATGTCGCCGTCAATCCGCGTGCGTCGTACCCAGCTGAGCGTCAGATCTCCGCCATTTTCCACCGCGCGCAGATGCGATGGCGCATAGGGGCGCAGCCCGATGCCGTCAAAGGCGCGCACCTCCTCGACATAGCTCGCGTCATCCACCGGCCGCGCCGCCGGGCCGACCCGCCATGTCCGCGCCAGCCCACGCGCCGCAGCAGGCAGATCCAGCTGCGCCATTGCGCCATTCAGCAGCACCACGATGCTGCCAATCGGCCAGGTATCGGGGATCAGCGCGTCGGTCCCCCGCTGCCCCCGCAGCCGCGCGCTGACCTCCCAGGTATCTTCGCCGACCAGAACCGCATCGCGGAACTGCAACACCTCCCAATGGTCCGAGGCTCCGTCGCCAATCGCCAGCGCGTTGGCACCGGCCAGCAGCTGCGCGTCGGTGACCGAGGCCAGCGTGCCACCGTAAACCTTGATCCGCAGCGCCGCACCGCGATCCAGAAACCCCGCCGTCGCACCGGGCAGCACCGTCTCGGTCACGCCGATCACCGATGGCCCGGGCACAATCCGGTTCAACGCAAATGCCCCGCCCGCGTCCGAGGCATAGGCCGCGACCGATCCCGGCCAGGGCGTTGCCGTTACTGCCAGATGCGGCGCATGCGCAACCTCGTCACCGGTCAACAGCGGCAGGTCCAGGAACACCGTAAACACCGGCACCGCGGGCACAAACGGGGTCAGGCGCGCGGCAGGCTCTACACTGTCGCTTGGTTGATAGAGGCCCGGCTCCACCCGCGTCGCCTCAACCAGGCGCGCGCCACCGTCCTGCACCCGGTCGATACGCCACAGATCGCCGTCGTTAAAGGACACCACATCGCCGACGCCATGCGCCAAACCACTGGGCGGCAGCGCAAACTGCACGGCATCGCGCGCAATCCGCGCCTCGGCCAGCCAGCGTTCGACGATGGCGCGCGCTTCAACATGGGTCAGCGCCAGCGGCAATTCGGACTGTGCCACGCTGGTCGTCGCCTGATCCGGGAAGATCGCCTCGGCAGTGCGCGCCTCGAAACTCCCGTCCGAGGCGACAAAGTTCAGCCGCAGCCGCCCGGCGGTTTCCGGTGCCGCACTGCGCGTATGATCGCGCGCCGCGCCCAGATCGCTCGACACCGCCAACCGATCCGCATCAACCACGCCATCAACCCGGCCATCCCGGTTCGAAAACCGCAAAACACCGTCGCGTTCAACCGCATCAAACCCATGCGCCAGCATCAGCGGCTGCAACGCCGCCCGCCCGGTCGAGACATCTTCGACCACATATCCCCGCACGATCCCGTACAGGCCCGAAACATCATAAGCCGCAACCCCTGCCGCTTCGCACACTTCGGCCACGACCGGCGCCAGCGACCGCGCCGTCACCCGCCCGGTCAGCCAATGGCCCTTGGCATAATTGCCGCCATCGCTCCAAAGCGCTGTATTGGCTGGAAAAACCGGATAGGGCCGCGCATCCCAGGCCCAGACATGCGCCCGCCCCATGTCGATCATCGACCCGCCATAGACGCCCGAAATCGGGTTGTTCGCAGGTTCACTCCAATAGTCCCCGATCGCCCGCACATACTGCATCTGAATCAAATCATCGCGCCGCCCGTCCGAGTACTTCGGCAACGAACTTTCCGAGGATTTCGGGTCCAGAAATTTGTTCGGCTGATTGGACCCCTTGTCGACCGCCGCGCAGCCGTATTCGGTGAACCAAACCGGCTTACTCTCAGGCACCCAGGCCGTCGGGCTGGCCTGCCGCACCCCCCCGATCCGCTCATGATGCGCATTCTCCCACCAGCCGCGGATGTCCTTGTACCGCCAGACCCAAGGTTCCCCATATTCTCCGTCGGTTATGGCGGTTCGTTGCTGCAAAACCTCGGCATTGGTGGAGGCGTAGTACCAATCGTACCCCTCACCCCCTTCAACATTTGCCTTCAGGTAATCCAGATTCCAGATCGCGCCCCAATCCGCGTCCGCGTGATCGTCCCCATCCCGCCAATCGCTCAGCGGCATGTAGTTGTCGATACCGACGAAATCGACGTTCGGATCGGCCCACAGCGGGTCCAGATGAAAATACAGATCGCCCGAACCATCCTGCGGGTGATAGCCGAAATACTCCGACCAATCAGCGGCATAGCCGATCTTGCACCCGGCCCCGAGGATTCCGCGCACATCCGCCGCCAGCGCCCGCAGCGCCGCCACTGCCGGAAAAACCGCCGGTATCATCGCGCACCTGCGTCAACCCACGCATTTCCGAGCCGATGCAAAACGCATCCACGCCGCCCGCGGCAGCGCACAGATGCGCATAATGCAGAATGAACCGGCGATAAGAGGTCTCCGCCGGACCTGAATAGGCAACCGTATTGCCCGAGGCCGAAAAATCACCCGCTGTGGCATTTCCGAAGAACGCCGCAACCTCTGCCGTTGCCTCACGGTCTGATCCGGGCTGCCCGCACGCCCCGGCGCCTCCGCCACCGTGATCCGCCCGCGCCAGGGCAGTTTCGGCTGATCCAACGCATCCGACCACGGATCATCCAACCCGTTCCCATCCAGCTGATCCATCAGAAGGAATGGATAAAAAACAATGGATTGTCCGGCGTTGTTGAGGCTTTGTATCGCCTGCACCACGGATTGATCCGTCGGTGTCCCGCCATAGATCGGACGACCTTCCTCCTCCGGCACCTCAGCCGCGCTCGCCCGGTTAAGCCCGGACACGCTCCACGGCATGCCGACCGCATCGGCACCGGTCGCCTCGACCTTGGGCTGCACCTGGCACGTCCCGCACCGCAGATCATCCCCAAACCACGACACGATAAGAGAAACGGATTCGCAACTGGGAACTTCCTCAACCAATGCATTCAGAGACGTCTGAAAATCACTCAATCCACTGGAAGAATTCACGTTCACGGTGTCGTTCACACCCGGCCCGCGATTAACGTGAAGCGCCTCGCTCGCCAGCACATATTCACCGCTGCCAGGCATCATCGCCACACCGCGAATGCTACGCGCAAAATCGGGGGGCGAGGACACCCCCGCAGGCTCTGGCCGCGTCACTTCGAAATTGAACGTCGGAACCCGCCCGCCATAGGGGGTCAGGTCCAGATCTTCGAACACAACATAGGCCGTGCCACGATAGGCCGGGGCATCACCCGCAACCTCGATCGCCGGGTCCGGCAGCTGATCTTCCGCGCCGTCATAGACCCGCATCACCAGATCTGCGGGCGAAACCTCCTGCCCGTCCGCCCAGACCCGCCCGATCCGCGCGATTCGCCCCTCGCAAACCGCCACCGCCAGGCTGACGGAATAGGAATATTCGCTCACCATCGGCTCATTCTTGCCCCCGCCCGAGGTCGCCACGTTTTCGCGAAATTCCGACGACCAGATCACCTGTCCGCGCAGCCGCATCCGCCCGAATACCCGCGCGACCGGCGCGCCCTCGCTGGCCCCCATCAGACGAAACCGGTCAATCCGCCCCATCTCGACCGCTTCCGAACCGCCGCCCATGATCGACTGGTCAATCGCCCGTCCGACCGTCGCACCAACGGCCCGCCCGATCACCACCGAAGACAGCCCCAGAATACCGCCGCCGAAGGATGCCCCGACAGTCGCGCCAATCGCAGATAGAACAATCGTGGCCATCACAAACCCCTGTCAGGAAACAAAAATACTTGAACCACGCGCCGCCGCCACGGGGCCGAATACGCGCTTTCAACGACGCCGTGGCGGCTGTAGGCGTGGATGAACGTGGCTTCTGCCAGGATCCCCAGATGACGCGCGCCGCCCGCATCCCGCATGCGAAACACCAGCACGTCACCGCGCGACGGCTGCGCCGTTTCGTCCATGTGCCGCCCCAAGGCATCGCCCAGCGACGGCCCGCCCGCCGCATCCCAGTCCGGCGCATAGGGCGGCGGCACCTCGGTAGCCGCACCCATCACCTCGGCCCAGATACCACGGATCAGCCCAAGGCAGTCACACCCCGCACCACGCACGCTTGCCTGATGGCGATAGGGCGTGCCGATCCAGCGGCGCGCCGCCGCGACAACGTCATTTTCCACCGCCACCCCCGCTTGCGCTCGCGCGTTTCGACGGCACTGCCATCAACCAATCCTCGCCGGGGATTGTTGGAAAGCCGCGAAAGTTCACCACATTGTCGAATTTCAGCCGGCAGGTTTCGATCGCCTTGTCACAGCCTGCGTCCAGCCGGATCATGTCGCCCGGCGCAACCGATGCGCGCAGACCCTCCCACAGCTCAATTTTACGCCCGGCCCCGCTCAGCCGGTCGTTCTTGACCAAAGCGACCAGCCCCGCCGCGGTCCCGGTCAGAATTCTGCAAGTCCCACGCTCGAACCACCGGTCGGAGTAGCTGGCAAGGTTCGAAAAATGAAAGTGCTTGCCACCCGAAATCCCCTCGACGGCAACCTCTGTCGACAGCCCCGGCGCCGCCAGATCAACGGCGCAATGTGCATCGCCCAGCACGGCCCCACACGTCGCCTGATAGACCCGCCCCTGCGGTTGGTTCAACGCCTCGGACAGCCCGCGCAACTCGGCCTCGAACCGCGCGCCCTTGCGCCGGATCTCTCCGATCGAGCCACGAAATAACAGGTGCCGCTTCGCCACATCGGCCCAATTGACCAACCACGCCTAAACCCCGGCCGCATCATAGCGTCCCGCTTCGATATCCGCGTCGGTAATCGCCGCATCACTCAGCACGCCCATCGCTTCGGAGTTATCCACCGACAGGCCCGAGGTTTGCTCCAACGCCCGCGCGGTCAGCCCGGATTCGGCCCGAAAATCCACCTCGTCGAACGACAGATCGCGGTCATGGTCCGTGAACCCCAGGGTCGCGCCATCCGCCCGGCGCACGACCCAACAACGGCACAGGATCGTCAGCCCGCCGTCCAGATGCGCCGCCAATTCCGGCGCGACGCTCATAACCGGATCTCCACGACCGGAACCGAGGGCACATCGCCCGCGCGGAAGCTGGCGACCGACACCTGTATGCGGTCCGTATCAAACCGCACCGGCACGTCAAATTCGAACCCCGCCGTCACCGCGGCAGCCTCGGCCGGGGCGGTGCCGATCGTCACCAACCCCGTGTCCAGGTCCAGATCGTAATCTACACCTAAAACCATGGGATCGCCCGCCAAACCTATCAAAACACTGTTGAAAACGGCCTTCTCAATCGGGCGAACATAGGTCTGCGCCCCGGACGCATAACTTTTCACCAGCTGAAACTCCGTCCGCACCCCGTCACCGAGCCCGATCACCTGGTCCTCGGCCCCCGGCACCTCGGACGGCAGGCAGGATTTGTAATCCGCCCAGTCCTTCCAGCGAAACCCGTGCAACTGCCCCTGGCGCGCTTCAAAGAACGCCAGCAATTGCTCTACATCATCCAGCGAGCGCAGGCTGACACCCGCGTCATAGCGCCGCCGCGACTGCGCCCAGGGCGTGTTGCGTTCCTCAAACCCGTTCTGCAGCGTCACGATCTCGGTCCGCCGCTCCGGCCCCCCGACCGAGCCGAAACTCAAGCTCGCCGGGAAGCGCACGTCATGAAATGTCATCGAAATTCTCCTCAGCGATTGCGCGCGCCACGCCCCAGCGCCCGGCCCATCATCGCGGCGATCTGCGCTTCGGATCTGCGGAACCCCTCGACGTCCGGCGTCTGGACATTCAGCGTCACGTTCACCGCGCGCCCCGCGTCCGCCCGAACCCCCAGCCGCCTGGCTGACGATGCCGCCCCGCGCGAAGGGCATCACGCGCCCCTGCGCAAAGCCAGCCCCGTCGCCGAACGGCAGCAGCCCGTTCACGACCCCCTCGACACTCTGCGCAAGCAGCCCGCCGAAATGGTTCGTCACCGGATTGATCGCCGCCGAATAGGCCGCGCGCGACATCGACTCGGCCACCTCTTTCAGCGCATCGCCCAGCTTCAGCCCATCAAACACCAGCCCGTCAAAGGCAGACCGCAGCCCCCGCAATATCCCCCGGCTCAGAACCCCAACCTCGCGTCCCGTATCCGCCACCGTCGCCTGCATGCGCTTCAGCTCCCCATCGAACGCCGCCGTCAGGGCCACAGCCCCGCCCAGCGATTGCGCCAGCGCGTCCACCTGATCGTCAAACTGATCAATCCCGTCCATCATCCACTCCTTTGTCAGGCCTATCGGGCCACTCCGCCGCCAACGCCTCGAACCGAGGCCGATCCAGCACCGCACGACCGTCGCCAAGCCCCGCCATCAGCATCAGTTCCACCGGCGTCAGCGCCCAGAAATCGCGCGGGTGCAGTTGCAATCCCTGCAACCCCAGTTTCAGCAATGCCGCCCAATCCATCACCCCTGGCCCGGCACCTGAAACGCCCGCGCCAACAGCAGCCCGGCAACGTGCCCCGCCTCCACCGGCCCGCCGCCAATTTCAACCGTCAGCAGATCCGCAGATGTCCCCTGCCAACCCCCGCCGCGCAGCCCCGCCACCAGCAGCGCCAGAACATCCCGCGTCGAAAACGCCCCCGTTTCGAACCGCTCAACCAGCGCCACCAGAGAGTCCGCGCCCAGCGCCGCCTCAAGCTCTGCCAGCGCCCCCAGCGTCAGCTTGCAGACGTGCCGCTGCCCATCCAGCACCAGCGCAACTTCTCCGGCAGCCGGGTTCACCATCAAAGCGCCGTGAAGTTCAGCGCGCCCGCGCTGGCCATCGACATCTCATACGTCGCCTCGCCATCATGGCTGCCCGCGTATTCCAGGCTGGTCACCATGAACGGCCCCTCGATGATGCCGAAATCTGGGATCACCACCTGAAACTCCGGCACTTCGCCGTCGAAAAAGATCTGCCGCGCCCGTTCGTCCATCGCGTCATCCTTGAACACGCCCGACCCCGCGATGGTCGCACTGCGCACGCCCGCGCCGCCCAGTAACTCTCGCCAGCCGCCCTGGCTTTCCAGGCTGGTCACATCGACGCTTTCGGCGTTGAAGCTCAGCCGGGACGCCCTCAACCCAGCGACGGTTTCAAACTGCCCGCCCCCGGTCAGGTCGATCTTGATAAGTAGGTCTTTGCCGTTCTGGGCACCCATGGCCGCCACTCCCGTATTAGAAAATCAGTCTTCGATCCGCGCCCGAAACGTCAGATCAATCCGCCGCACATCGTCATTGCCCACCCGCCGGGCCCGCGCCCGCAGAAAATTCAGGCTGACCAGCCGCCCACGGCCCAGCACCAGCTGAGCGTCCACCAAAACATCAGAAACCGCCCCGGCCGCGTCCTTGGCCACCTGAAACCCCGCCGCATCGCTGACCACGCTGACCACGAAATCATGCGCCGCCCCCGCCCCGGTTTTGTCCGAGCGATCCCGCACAACCTCTGGCCCCAGGCTGACGTACAACCCCGGAACCGGCCCCGCCGGAACCGCGTCGTAAATCGCCGTTCCAACCAACGCGCCCAGCGCCGCATCCCCCGCCAACGCCTGATAGACCGCCGCCTGCAACGCACCCGAAACCCCGTAACTCATGCCGAGATCTCCTCTCGTGCCACGCAGACCAGCCAACGCGGGTCGCCCGGTTTCTCGGCCACCGCATGGATCGCAAACACCTGCGCCCCGTCGCGAAATCGCTGCCCCGGCACTGGCCGCGACGGCGCGCCGTGCGCGGCCGCACGCAGCGTGATCCGATATGGCACCGTCGCCAGCGTCAGCGCCTCGGCCCCCGCCTCGCGCCCCGTTCCGGCGCGCAGCTCGACCCAATGCTCGCCCAGCGGAGTCCACACCTCGGCGAAGCCACCGGCCCCATCGGGCGCGCGTACGGCCGCCTCCAACACCATCTTACGATCGGGCGCGGGCATCACAGCGCCTGCCCGAACAGGCGCACATGGCGATGCGGTTCGATCAATGCGGCCACCTGCGCGGGCATGCCGCGCCCGGCATCCTCGGTCCGATGCTCGTAAAAATCCGCCGCCAGCATCAGCACCGCCTGCGCCAGGTCGCCCGGCTGTCCGGCCCAATCGGCGGCCAGCCCGGCGTCAAACACCACCTCGGCCCGCCCGCCAATCGGGATCGCAGGCAACAGCAGCCCGTTGGCCACCAGACTGGGCGCGTGGTCGTCAATCTCTACCCGGTACCGATCCGCATCGATCACCGTCGCCAGCCCCGCGATATCCTTCACCGTCAGGCTGACGATCCCCGCCACCGGCGCCACCGGGATCACCTGCCGCCCGGCATGCCGCCAGCCCAACAAGCTCCAGTGAAACTGCCGCTGGAACACCGCCTTGCCGGTCCGCGCCTCAACCGCCGCCAGCGCCGCACGCAGCGCCGCCTCCATCACGCCGTCCTGTTCAGCATCATCGCCAAACCCGGTGCCAAGGCGCAGATGATCGCGCAGCTGGGCAATCGGCAGCGCCGCCAGCGGCACCTGAGAGATCTCGAACAACGTCATCGGCTTCTCCGAAAAATTCCGCCCCATTCTGGGGCCAACTCTGCTTGGGATGGGCGCGCCCCGCCCCCGCGCCGCTCGGACGGAGGGAACAGCTAGACGAACGCGAGGGTTGTCGCTTGGCGCGCGCCCACCGACCGGCCCCCGCACACCCCGCGCGGGAACCGGCCTCCTCGGGTCACGTCGTTAGACGACCGAGAACTTCAGCAGCTTGATCGCGGCAAAATCGCTGACATCGCCGCCAACCCGCTTGGTGGCATAGAACAGCACATGCGGCTTGGCGCTGAACGGATCGCGCAGCACGCGCAGATCAGGGCGTTCGGCAATGGTGTAGCCCAGCGCGAAATCACCAAATGCAATCGCCGCCGCATCCGTGGCAATATCATCCATATCCTCGGCAATCAGCACCGGATAACCCAGCAAACGTGCCGGTTCCCCAGCCGCCAAACCATCCGACCAAAGAAAGCGCCCGTCGCTGTCCTTGATCTTGCGCACTGCGCCTGCGGTTTTCGAGTTCATCACAAAGCTCGCCCCGGCCCGGTACCGCGCGCCCAGCGCATAAACCAGATCAATGATCGCATCCGCCGGATTGGTGCCGTCAAAACCGCCGTCAACACCGGTGGCCACATAGCCCAGGTTGCTCCAGCTCCAGGACGCATCCGCCACCTGCGTGTGGGTCAGGAACCCGGTCGGCTTATCTACGCCGTCACCATTGACGAAGGCACCCGCCTCGGCCTCGGCAAATTTGTCGGCAATCCGACCGGCCAGCCAGCCCTCGATATCAAACGCGCTGTCATCCAAAAGCCGCTGAGATGCCTTGGGCATCGCCGACAACTCATGCAGCGGGATCGCAATCCGCTCAATCTGCGGCGTGCTGCTTTCCATCTGCGGGCCAGCCTCACTGGCCCAGCCAGCACCGACATCCGCCGAGTCAATCAGCACGTCGTAGGACGTCGCCTCGACCGCCACGACACTGGCAATCGCCCGGATCGACGCGGTCGAGTTCAGGACCGAGTTGATCTGCTCGGACGTCACCGCATCCACCAGATAGCCACCGTCACCGGCCACTGCCGTCGACATCGCCTTGCCTTCCAGCTCCTGACCGCGCAGCGCGTCGTCGTCGCCGGAACGAACGTAGGCCTCAAACGCCTTCTGATGCGGGGCAGCGGCGCTTTCAGGGGCCGCCAGCGCCGGGCGGCGCGTGGGTTCGGATGTCTTGGTCAGCATGGTCAATCGCTCTTCCTGTTTGCTCAACTTGTCGGAAATGTCGCTCATCAGCCCGGCCAGCGCGGTCTTCACATCGGCCGCCGGATCATTTGGGGCAGGCACATCGCGCCCGGCCCCAGACTTGGTCTGGGTCGTTGTCATCTCGTTTTCCCTGGTTAATCCGCCCTAAAGGGCCGCAAATTCCGTCCGCGCGTCGTCGATAGCCCCGGCCAGATCGCGCAATACTGCCGCGCTCTCCTGCTCGGCCTGTTTCGCCGCAACGCGCCCCCCGACACGGGCATCCGCCAGCATCGGAAACGTCACCAGCGAGACTTCCCACAATTCCAGCTCGGCCAGGTGCCGTTGCCCCTTCTCGTCCTTCGTCGCCCGCACCGTGCGATAACCGATGGACAACCCGTCAATCGCGCCCGCCGCCAGCAATTCCGCCGCTTCCCGCGCTTTCTCCACGCCGGGCAATAATGACCCTTAACGTACAGTCCGCGCCCGTCTTCGCGCACCTCGTCCCACACGCCAATCGGCTGCGTCGGATCATGCTGCCACAGCATCTTCACCCGCCGACCAGAGCTCGCCAGCCGGTCGAGCGAGGCTTGATACGCCCCCGGCTCGACCACATCGCCACCCTGATCGACCGCCCCAAAGACCGAGGCATAGCCTTCGATCATCCGCCCGTCTTCGACGCTCAAGGCCACATCTGGGCGGCAGAATTTGCGCTCCAGCCCGAATTCAGTCGTCTCATTCATCCACGCTTCCTTTGCAGCCGCATTCATGCGTCGTCCCCCATCTCGATCTTCGGCAACCCCAGCAACGCGCGCTTCTCGGCGTCGCTCAGAAACCCCGCCGCAGACACCCGCCGCCACTGCGCCTCACGCTCTGCCGCCAACGCCGGAACCTGATCCAGGTCCGGGGCCAGCGTCACCAAATCGCCGGTGAACTGCGCCAGCCAATGCGAAACCGACGCCGCCACCCGCGTCGCCAACGGCAACACCGTCAGCCGGTAAAACGCCCGGTGCGCTTCCTGATAATTCGCGTAAGTCGCATCCCCCGGAATCCCCAGCAGCATCGGCGGCACCCCAAATGCCAACGCAATATCCCGCGCCGCCGCATCCTTGGTCTTCTGGAACTCCATATCCGACGGGCTGAACCCCATCGGCTTCCAGTCGAGGCCCCCTTCCAGCAGCATCGGACGCCCCGCATTGCGCGCCCCCATATGGTGGGTCTGAACCTCGCTCAGCAGCCGGTCATACTGATCCGCGCTCAACGTTGCCTGCCCGTCCGCACCGGAATAGACAATCGCCCCCGAAGGCCGCGCCGCATTGTCCAGCAACGCCTTCGACCAGCCCGAGGCCGCGCTGTGCACATCCACCGCACGCGCCGCTGCCTCTAGCGGGGCAAAGCCATAGTGATCATCCTGAGGGTGAAAATTCCGCACATGGCAGATCGGCGACGGGCCGTCGCCCACCTGAAACCGATGTGTCTTTGCCCCGACGACGTAATCAAACGCCACCGGCCAGCCGTCCCCACCCGGAACCACACGCATCCGGTCGGATCGCAGCACGTGCAATTCTCGTGGGGCTTCGCCGCCACCGCCCACCGCCTCAACATAACCATTGCCCGACAGCAGCATCTGCGCGATCAGCGCCTCAAGCAAATCCGCCCGCCCCTGCGCCGGATTGGGCCGCCCCAGCAGCGCAAGCAGCGGATGCACGTCATAGCGACGCTCCGCATCGCTCAGCACCAGCGGCAGCGCCGCGCCCGCCTCAGCAATCATCTTGACGCAGCGAAACCCCACAGGATTGCGCTGAAACCCCGCCCGCGTCAGGCTGACCGTATCGCGCGGCGACCAGGCCGCACGCCCCGTCCCAAACATCCCGGCATTGCGCGCCACGATGGGGCCCGTTGCACTGGCCTTGGCCTGGACCGAGGCCTCAGGCACAGCACTGCGTTTCAGAAAATCGAACATCCAGCTCTCCGGCTTGCAATCGGGCGTCCTGCCCTTCGCGTTGCCAACCAGATGCCGCAGGGGTGATACCAACTGGTTACCCCAACGTACGCACCTGCGGATTGCGATAATCCTCGGCCGGTTTCAGCATCAGCGCCGTCAGCGCCCAGACCAGCGCGTCCACCCGGTCCGGGCTGCCCTTGCCGTCAAACCCGCGCGTCGTCATCTGGCACTGCTGATCTTCCAGCGCGCCAAGGCCCCGCAGATGCCGCACCCGCCCCTGCTCATACAGCGCCGCCACCGGCTCGGCCCGGACCACTTTGCCCTTGGTCGCATGCACCTTCGAATAAGCGACCAGAGGGTCCACTTGCCGCACCACGGCCTCAACCATATCGCCGCCCTGGTTGACCTCGGCCACCATCCGGTCCGCCTCATGCCGCCGCATTGCCGCCACCGCCGCGCGCGCCCATTCAACCGGGCTCGCCCCGGAAACCGAGGCATCCTCCAACACCACAGCCCGCCAATCCTGCGGCGGTCCCTCGGTCAGCGCCCCGACCACGACGATCCCGCATTCGTCACTCTTCGCCGTACCTGTCACCGGCGGATCAACCGCCACCACGATCCGGCTCAACTCTCCGGGCAGATCCACCTGAGCATTCTCGATCATTCCATGCGACCAGAGTGCCCCCTCAACATCCGCCAACAACACCCCGTCCAGCTCCTGCCGCCCCTGCCGGGTGCCCGCAAACCGCCGTTCAACCTCCGCCAAAAACGAAGCCGCAAGATTCGCTGCATTCGCCTTGGTCGGCGCATGGGTCGTCACCGTCGATTCCGCTGCCAGCAGGTCCTTCAGCACACCCACATTCTTCGGCGTCGTTGTCACGCAACACCGAGGGTCCTCCCCCAGCCGCAGCGCAAATTGCAAATTGTCCCACGCCTCCTGCCCGTTCGGCCATTTCGCCAGCTCATCCACCCAGGCCGCATCGAATTGCGGGCCACGCAAGCTCTCTGGCTGAAAGGCCGAGAAGACCTGCGCAATCGCCCCGTTCGGCCAAACCAACCGCTTCCGCACCGACTCCCACTTCGGACGCCGGTCCGGCGGAGAAATCGCCATGATCCCGCTGTCGCCGAACACCATCACCTCGCGCACCTGCTCGATGGTCTCACCCACCAGCGCCACGCGCGCCGCGCGCCCCGGATCACCGGGCCAGTCCCCTTCGACCTGCGCGCGCACCCACTCAGCCCCGGCGCGGGTCTTCCCGGCACCACGCCCGCCCAGCGCCACCCAGGTCCGCCAGTCACCGGGCGGCGGCACCTGATGCTCCATCGCCCAGAAGTCGAACAGATAGGGCAGCGCCAGCAGCGCCTCATCGCTCAGCCCATCCAGAAACTCAGCCTGAAGCGCTGGTGCTGCGCAGGCGATCCAGGCGGCTGTTGATTTCCCGTCGGGCCGCGCCAAGGTCAAGTTCTGCGCCAGCGCCGTTTTGATTTCCAAGGACGTTTTCAAGTTGATTCCTCTTCTCCAGAACCGTGATTTCGGCCTGGCTGAATAATGTGATTGTTTTGCGAACTTCCGCCGGCGCGGTCGTACTGCCAGCCTCCAGATCATCGGCCAGCGACGCCAGCGCCGCCGTCATCCGTTCCAGTATCGCCAGCGCGTCCCCCTGCAGCCGCGCCAGCTTCTCACCGTCCCCATTCGGGTCCATTGGTTCCATATGTCTTGAATTGCCTCTCATACGCGGTCCCGTACGAGAGAAACGAAAAGGCGGCCCCGAGTCTCCTCGAAACCGCCCGCCCATTTCTTCTAGCCTGCTCCGACTGCTAGGTCGGACAGGTCGATGCGTCAACCAACAAGGGGTTACCTGATCGGGCGCAACACATTGTTAACATTACGGACTATTACGATCCCGTTCAAATCGCCGCCAGGCCGCCACGTTCTTGTTGTGCTCGGCCAGCGTCTCGGCAAAGGCGTGCCCGCCGGTCCCGTCCGCCACGAAATATATATAGGGTGAGGTATCGGGATTCACCGCCGCCTCCAACGCGGCAAGCCCCGGATTGGCAATCGGCGTCGGTGGCAGCCCGGCTACCTTATAGGTGTTATACGGCGTCTCTCGGTCCAGTTCCGAACGCCGCAACCCGCGCCCCAACACGCCTTCGCCACCCGTCACGCCATAGATCACGGATGGATCCGTCTGCAGGCGAATGCCCTGGTTCAACCGGTTGGTAAAGACCGAGGCGACCAGCCCGCGTTCCTCCGGCTGACCGGTCTCCTTCTCGATGATCGACGCCAGGATCAACGCCTCCTCGCGCGTAGCGACCGGCAAATCCTCTGCCCGCTCTGCCCAGACCTTTTCAAGCCGCGCAATCTGCGCCGCTTCCATATCCGCGATCAGCGTCGCCCGGTCCGCACCCGGACGCACTTCGTAACTGTCCGGCGCTAAGGAGCCTTCGACCGGAAGCCCCTCAACCTCACCACTCAGGAAATCCGCAGCCTTCAAGCCTTCGACCGCCTGCCAGACAGTCGTGCCTTCCACCAGGACAACACTGATCCGCGTATCCGCATCATCGCGCGCAGATACGTAAATTTCCGGCGCCTCATCAACGCCCGGCTCGAACTCTGCCTTGACCTCGAACTTGTCCGTCTCCGGGTTCAGTTCCCGCACCTGCGCCTGCAATCCGTTGACCTTGATCCGATAGATCAGTTCCACCCCGCAGCTTGACGCGCCGCCCCTGGTGATGATCTCGGCAATTTCGTCCATCGAGGCACCGGGCGGCAGAAGGAAGCTGCCCGCTTTCAACAATTGCGACCGGTCGGTGTAGTCCGTCCCGACCCGAAACAACGCTTCGCTGCGAACAGCATTCGAATCCGCCAGCCTTGTAGCAATGCCGTCCATCCGCGAACCCGGCTCTACCTTCAGGCATATCGCCCGGTCCAGTGGCCCTTCGGCGACATATTCAACCTTCGCCCAGGCAATCGCACCCGCCGCCGCAATCAGCCCGACCAACAGGATGGTCAGACCGTTCGATGCAATGTGACGCCACATCAGCTGTCCCCTCGTCCAAAAATAACCGAGGCATTGGTGCCGCCAAACCCGAAAGAGTTCGACAACGCATAGTCTACCTTGCGACTGCGGGCCTCCCTCGGGGCCAGATCAAGCTTGGTCTCGACCGCCGGAGTGTCCAGATTGATCGTCGGCGGTGCCACCTGATCGCGGATCGCCAGAATGCTGAAGATCGCCTCAACCGCGCCAGCCGCACCCAGCAGGTGCCCGGTGGCCGACTTCGTCGACGACATCGTCGCCCCGCTTGCCGCATCCCCCAACAACCGCTCGACCGCGCCCAATTCGATCACATCCGCCATGGTCGAGGTTCCGTGCGCGTTGATGTAATCCAGATCGCCGGGCTGCAACCCGGCATTCTCAAGCGCCGCTGACATCGACCGGAATCCCCCGTCCCCGTCCGCAGCTGGTGCCGTAATATGATAGGCATCGCCCGACATACCGTAACCCAGAACCTCGGCATGGATCGTCGCACCACGCGCAATCGCATGTTCGCGTTCTTCCAACACGACAATGCCCGCGCCTTCCCCCATGACAAAGCCGTCGCGATCTTCGTCAAACGGGCGGCTGGCCGCCTGCGGGTCATCGCCGCGTTTGGTACTCAGCGCCTTGCAGGCGTTGAACCCGGCCACGCCGATCTCGGAAATCGGTGCTTCCGCCCCGCCTGCAACCATCACATCCGCATCATCCAGCATGATCAGCCGCGCCGCATCGCCAATCGCGTGCGCCCCCGTCGAACAGGCCGTGACAACCGCGTGGTTCGGCCCTTTCAGCCCGTGCTTGATACTCACCTGGCCCGAGGCGAGGTTGATCAGCGACGAGGGGATGAAAAACGGCGACACCCGCCGTGGCCCCTTTTCTTTGATCAGCACAGCCGTTTCCGCGATCGAAGACAGCCCCCCGATCCCCGACCCGATCAGCACACCGCTGCGATATTGATCCTCATCCGCCTCAGGCGCCCAGCCCGCATTCGCCAGCGCCATATCCGCCGCCGCAACCGCAAAGACGATGAACGGATCAACTTTGCGCTGATCCTTCGGCTCCATCCAGTCGTCCGCATTGAACGTCCCGTCGCTGCCATCGCCGCGCGGAACCTCGCAGGCATAGGTCGTGGCCAGATGGCTGGCATCGAAATTCGCGATTGTACCGGCACCGGACTGACCGGCCAGCAACCGCTTCCAGCTTTCCTCGACCCCGGACGCCAGTGGCGACACCATTCCCAGCCCGGTTATTACTACTCGACGCATGCGCTTTGCCTCTGAAAATCCGCACGAAATTCACTCGGGCCGTATTACACGCCATCAGTGAACAGGGGCAAGGGCGGGCGTTCCGTGACGCGCCAAACTAGCCGAAGATTGCGTGACCCCGCCGATCGGCGTATCTGTTACCCGGTTGCCAGCACGCATTCCAACGCCAAATCCTTATTCCGGATTACCAATTTCAGGCTTCCCGATGTCGCACTTACCCCAGAAAACCCTGCTTATTTGCACCGCCGGACGCTCGATGAGCTGGACATTCTGCCGTTGCCTCAAAGAAGCGGGCCTTGGCAATCCCGGCGAGTGGCTCGGAGCAGCCTGCTATAACAATAACGCCGCGGCATGGGCGCCCGAACTGACCGACGACGGCAGTTCGGAATTTGCCCTTGCCTGGGTCGCTGCAGTTGCACGCGAAACTTCGGCCAACGGTATTTTTGCCTCAAAACTGATGTTCAGTAACTTCCTGGATTTGCTCACCAATCCTTACGGACGCGAGCTTATGGAAAATGCAGTTCTGGTTTGGCTGGAACGCGCCGAGCCCAGGGCGCAAGTCACATCCCTTGCAGCGGCGATCGAGTCCGGTCAGTGGCTTTCGGGGGACGCGCAAACAACGCCATCGGCCCCCAAAACTCCAACCAAGGCGCTGCTGACCCGCAGCATTCAAGAATCTGCGCTTGATACCGCAGGCTGGCGCAGTTTCTTTGCCATGACCGGCCTGAAACCGATCACTCTGCGCGACACCGATCTGAAACAGGACATGCCCGGCGCACTGGAAACCGTGGCCAGCGCAATGGGAGTAACCATTGATGCGCAGGCTGCTGCCAAGGCGGGCGGCGCATATGATGGGGCCTACATGACAAATCTTGCGGGCAAGAAACGCCTGGATGCCGCCTGCACGGATCTGTTTTCAGACCTCGCCTACCGCAGAGACACCTATTGCCGACCGGTTGATTTTTCGCCGCCACCCGCACTCAAAACAATGCGCCGCAAGCTGCGGCATTCACTGCGCCGGGCATTGAAAATGCAAACGACGCCCCGAAAGGGACGTCGCTGAACCATCTCTGGTAATTGTCGAAGGCGTTTACTGCGCTTTTTTGATGAACCCGACTGCGTCGCCGAACGACTGAATCGTTTCCGCGGCGTCATCCGGAATTTCGATCCCGAATTCTTCTTCAAACGCCATCACCAGTTCAACGGTGTCCAGGCTGTCAGCACCCAGATCGTCGATGAACGACGCATTCTCGGTCACTTTGGCCTCTTCGACGCCCAGATGCTCGACGACGATCTTGCGTACGCGATCTTCAATGTCGCTCATATGATATATCCTCACGTTCCTTGGGGGCCGGGGCCCGCCACTGTCCTCGACCCCGAAGGATCATTCTAACCCTCTGAACAATCAGAGGAAATGCCATTCCCGATCACGGACCGGTGACAAACTGCGCCGCTTCTATCACAAGGTTCACTGAACGCAAACGATCATTGACGCGTTCAGAACATGGCCATACCGCCGTTCACATGCAAGGTCGCACCGGTAACATAGGCCGCTTCGTCACTTGCAAGGTACAGCGCGGCCGCGCCAATCTCGGCTGCATCGCCCATCCGCCCTGCAGGCACCTGCGTCAGGATCGCCGCCTTTTGGTCGTCGTTCAGCTTGTCGGTCATCGCCGTGGTGATAAAGCCCGGCGCGATACAGTTCACCGTAATCCCCCGGCTTGCGACCTCATAGGCCAGCGATTTACTCATCCCCGTCAACCCGGCCTTGGCGGCGGCATAATTCGCCTGCCCCGGATTGCCCGTCGCCCCAACGACCGAGGTGATGTTCACAATTCGCCCCCAGCGCGCCTTCATCATCCCCCGGATCGCCGCCTTGCACAGCTTCATCGAGGCGGTCAGGTTCACCGCAATCACCTGATCCCATTCCTCATCCGACATCCGCATGAAGATGTTGTCGCGGGTGATCCCGGCGTTGTTCACCAGGATATCCAGGCCACCCATCGCCTCGGCCGCCTGTTTCGGCAGGGCGGCAACCGCCTCCATATCCGACAGGTTGCAGGGCAAGACATGCGCGCGACCCCCCAACTGCCCGGCCAGATCGTTCAGCGGCCCTTCTCGCGTGCCCGACAGGCCCACAGTCGCCCCCGCGCCGTGCAACGCCGTCGCAATCGCCCCGCCGATGCCCCCGGATGCGCCGGTCACCAGCGCGGATTTTCCTGTCAGATCAAACATGTCGTCGCTTTCTTATTGTAATCTAGGCCGCATCAATCAACGGCGCGCGTTCCCCAAGGAAGTACCGGAAGACATCCGCATAGTCGAATGCCAGTGAAATCAGGATCGTCAGGATCACCACGCTGAGGATGCGCCGGGGCCAAACCGACATGTCCCGTCCCCGCAGCACCACAATCAGCCAGATCACAAGTGGCGTCCAAAGGATGATATGCGGCAGCCCGATCAGCTTGACGTATCCCAGACGCTCATACATCGCCACCACGCCAAAACCACTCAGGCCCGTTGCCAGAACCGTCAGTATCCCGGCAAGGCGCGTCGGCCTCCAGATCACCAACACCAGCGGCAGGGCGAGCGTTCCGACCAACAGCCAGTTCAACCACCAGGTCAGCCACTGCGGCTGCGTCGCGATTGCCTCCTCCAGCGTCATTGACCCCTCCTAGCCAGCCGCCCCTGCCGCCGCCTTCACATCGTCGGGGGATGACACTGCGCGTGTCCCCGCCTCTCGTGCGATCCGGCGCACCATGCCGCTCAGCGCCTTGCCTGCGCCGATCTCCCAGAATTCTGTGACACCGTTTTGCGCCATGAACTCAACGGATTCGCGCCACCGCACTGCGCCGGTCACCTGTGAAACCAGCAAGGATTTGATTTCGTCCGCATCAGCGGTCGCCGCAATGACATTGGCCACCAGCGGCACCTTGGGTGCCACGATGTCGACACCCTGGACGGCATCGCGCATCGCGTCCGCCGCCGGTTGCATCAATTCGCAATGAAACGGAGCCGACACCGGCAGCAAAATCGCCCGTTTCGCGCCATTCGCCTTGGCAATCTCGCAGGCGCGCTCAACCGCGCCTTTGTGACCAGACACAACCACCTGAGCGGGGTCATTGTCATTGGCCGCCTGACAAACCTCGCCCTCTGCCGCCTGGGCCGCGACGGCCTGCACCGCTTCCAGATCCAGCCCAAGAACAGCCGCCATCGCCCCGACGCCGACCGGCACCGCCTTTTGCATCGCCTCTCCGCGTACCCGCAACAGGCGCGCGGCGTCCGCAATCCCCAATGCGCCCGAAGCTGCCAGCGCCGAATATTCGCCCAACGAATGCCCGGCCACATATCCGGCCTTGTCGACCCCGACCCCTTCGGCCTCCAGCGCCGCCATCACCGCCAGCGAGGTTGCCATCAAAGCCGGCTGTGCATTCGCCGTCAGGGTCAGGGTTTCTGCGTCCCCCTCCCAGATCAGCGCGCTCAGCGACTCTCCCAATGCGTCATCAACCTGCTGAAAGACCGCTTTGGCGGCGGGATAGGCCTCGGCCAAGTCACGGCCCATTCCAACCGCCTGGGCGCCTTGTCCCGGAAAAATGAATGCGCGCATCGTCTGCCCCCTACACCGCAAATCCTGAGGGTCGCATACCGCGCCAAAGCCCGCCGCGCAATGCGGGCGGGCCATCAATGGACAGGGAGTGTTGGCTCAGGCGGCTTTGAACAACGAAGCGCCTGCGGCTTCCTGCATCGAGCGCTTTGCCAGACGTCGGCGGACGGGCTTCAGTTCGCCGCACATACGTTCGTGCAGCGCACTCAGTTCATCCTCGGATCCGACGGCAACGCGCTGCTGCCCCCCGCCACGCAACCGCAAATACAAAGTGGCCGGTTCCAACGGGTTTTTCGTGCGCTTCACATAGAAACTTTCAATATCGCGCATCGTCAAGGTCTTTTGCGGACGCGTGTTGCCCCGGCCATTGACGTATACAAGTCGGATTCTGCGATCCGAAACATCGACCTGCATCTGGGTTTTCAAACCCCGCGCGCCCAGCCAGGAAAAGACGAAACCGGTAATCGCCAGGACCACAGAAAACCCCAGCTTTGCAGGAACCGCTTCGGACCCGGGTAATGCCATCGGCAGGAACCATTGGCCCCCCGCGACAACCAGCATCGCCAGCCCGCTGAACCGAAGCACCAGTTCCAGGCAGGCATCAAAGTCGAAGCGTTTGGAATTTTGCTGCACCGCATATCCAGTTGCAGTGTCGCTGATGACAATAGATCCGGCCCGCTTTGCGGCAGCAGCTCCAAAAGGTTCCCATGCGTTTGTCATGATCTCGGCAATCTCCGACGTGCAGTCTCAATGCGCTTTTGGTGCACGTTAAAGTTGTCTTAATTGGGGCCATAGAAAGTTAACTTGTGACGCTCTTGCGCAGTTTCCGCGACACCCCTATAAGCCGCGCATCCTTCCACACGGATATGAACAGCGCAGCCTCTCGTGGGTCGGGTCGTGGAAGGTTTTGACCCCCCTTTGAAGTGCGCTCGAACATGAACGGAGAACCCATGCCGCTTTACGAGCATGTTTTTATCTCGCGCCAGGACTTGTCCAATACCCAGGCCGAGGGACTCATCGAACATTTTGGCACAGTGCTTTCTGACAACGGCGGCAAAATCGTCGAGCAGGAGTATTGGGGCGTCAAGACGATGGCCTACAAGATCAACAAGAACCGCAAAGGGCACTACGCCTATCTGCGCACCGACGCACCGGCACCCGCCGTGCAGGAAATGGAGCGTCTGATGCGCCTGCATGACGACGTCATGCGCGTGCTGACCATCAAGGTCGACAAGCACGAAGAAGGCCCCTCTGCCCAGATGCAAAAGCGCGAAGAGCGCGAGCGTCGCCGGTAACTCCGGTTGATCTATCGGATTAGAAAAGGACAATAACCAATGGCTTCAAAACCGTTTTTCCGCCGCCGCAAGACCGACCCTTTTGCCGGCGACAATGCACCGACGATCGACTACAAAGACACCCGTCTTTTGCAGCGCTATATCTCAGAGCGTGGCAAGATCGTCCCTTCCCGTATCACCGCTGTCGGTGCCAAGAACCAGCGCGCGCTCGCCAAGGCGATCAAGCGTGCACGGTTTCTGGCGCTGCTGCCCTATGCCGTCAAATAAGGAGATTCCCCAATGGATGTGATCCTTCTCGAACGCGTGGCCAAACTGGGCCAGATGGGCGAAGTCGTCAGCGTCAAGCAGGGCTATGCCCGTAACTATCTGCTGCCCCAGGGCAAGGCGCTTTGGGCATCGCCCGACAATGTCGCCAAGTTCGAAACCCAGAAAGCACAGCTGGAAGCGCGCAATCTGGACACCAAGAAAGAGGCCGAGTCGCTGGCCGAAAAGCTGGACGGCCAGCAGTTCATCGTGATTCGCTCAGCCTCGGACGCCGGTTCGCTGTACGGGTCGGTGTCGACCCGTGACGCGGCCGATGCGGCGACCGAAGAAGGCTTCTCGGTTGATCGCAAGCAGGTTGCCCTGACTGCGCCGATCAAGGAACTGGGATTGCACAAAGTTGTCGTGACCCTGCACCCCGAAGTTGAGGCGACGATCGAACTGAACGTCGCACGTTCCGCGGAAGAGGCCGAGCTTCAGGCCGCAGGCAAATCCATCCAGGATCTGGCTGCCGAGGAAGAGGCCGAGGCCGAATTCGAAATCGCTGAGCTGTTCGACGATATCGGTGCTGCCGGTGTCGAAGACTTTGGCGATGACGATGGCGCCCCGGCGGCAAAACAGTCCGCTGACGACGGCGACGACGCTTCGGACGACGACAAAGACTGATCAATCGATCACTTCTTGTTGAAAGGGCCGTGCCGCAGGGCGCGGCCCTTTTCTTTTGCCCAGATTGCGCCATCCTTACAGGGACCACCGATCTCAGGGAGTGTCCGATGCGCCAAATCGCGATTGCCATGATCTTTGCAACCCTCGCCAGCGGCGCGGCGGCCCAATCCGACGCCCCAGTGCCGCAAGGCGCACCAAACGTCCCCGAATTCTCACCCGCGTTCCCCGAACAGACCCGCGCCCCGGCGATCCAATCGACAACGCCCGAGGTCGCGGTGTTCGCCAGCGGCCTTGAACACCCCTGGGGCATCGCCGAACTGCCCGGCGGCGGCCTGCTGGTCACAGAACGCCCGGGCCGCATGCGCCACGTCAGCGCCGATGGAACCCTGTCGGCCCCAATCAGCGGCCTGCCCGCAATCTGGGCCGGTGGTCAGGGCGGCTTGCTGGATATCGCCATCGGCCCGACATTCGCAGACGACCGCCTGATCTACTGGACCTACGCCAAGCCGATGCCCGACAACCGCGAGGCAACCAGCGCGCAGGATCTGTCAAAGACCATCGGCAAGGTGATCCGTGTGACGCTTGACGGCAACGCACCACACGACAACCCGTTCGCCGACAAACCCGCCCCGCAACCAGAGATCTACAGCTACGGCCACCGCAACATGCAGGGCGCAACCATCGGCCCCGGCGGCGCGCTCTGGACGATCGAACATGGCCCCAGGGGCGGCGACGAATTGAACCGCCCCCAGCCGGGCGCAAACTACGGCTGGCCGCTGGTCAGTTATGGCGAGGATTACAGCGGCCAGCCCATCGGCGACGGACAGACCAGCGCTGACGCCGTGATCGAACCCGCCTATTACTGGGATCCCGTCATCGCACCGGGCGGCATGGCCTTCTATTCCGGCGATATGTTCCCGGATTGGCAAGGCGACCTGCTGATCGGATCGCTCAACCCCGGTGCCCTGGTGCGGCTGCGGCTTTCGGACGGAAAAGTCACCGGAGAGGAGCGGATCTTGCCGGGCATCGCCCGTATCCGCGACGTGGAGGTGATGGCCGACGGCGCGATCCTGCTGGCCGTCGACGCCCCGGACGGGGGCCTGCTACGACTGTCGCGTTAACCAATGAGCTTGGCAACAATCGCCCGATTTTGCCGTCATTGAGTTCAAAAACCGCCACAAATGCCCGATAGACCAGCAGCAGAAATTCGGGCGCAGAAACTATGACGCGACAGAAAGAACACGACGCCGAGGGCGGTTCGGGTTATTTTGACCCGCTGGCCGCAGTGACCCTGCTGGCGGGGCTGTATTTCTTTCAGATCTGGGGTTTTGCCAGCGCCGACACCGGGTCCGCGCTGGGCGGGCTGGTGCCGCTGATTGCACCCGCACTCATGGTGGCATCGCTGGCGATGGTGGTTCTGCCGCGGCTCGACGTGTTGTTGATCGTGAACGCGGCGGCGTTCTGTGGCTACTACGTTGCAAATGCGCCGGTCGCCTCGAACAACCAACTCACCGCTTTTGCGCTGTGCCTTGTGATTCTGGCCGCGCGCGCATCTGTTGCTACAAGATCGCAAGCTAATTTCCGCGCCGCCCTATTCACGGCCATCGCGGGTCCGGGGCGCTGGATATTGCCGGGCATGTATTTTTTCGGCATCTACCACAAGATCAACGCGGACTTCCTTGATCCGTCCGTTAGCTGCGCGGTCGAGCTCTACCGCATCGTCGCCGACCACGTCGCCCTGGCCGAGTTTCGCCCCGGTCATTACTTTGCAATTTACATAACTTTCATAGCCGAAGCCATTGCCATGGTTGCGCTTTTCGTACCCGGGTGGAAACGCTACGGCCTGTTGATCGGGGTGCCCTTCCACATCATCATCGGATTGACCGGCTATGCCTATTACAAGGATTTTTCGACCATTGTTCTGGTGCTTTACGCCCTGTTCCTGACCCCCGCGACGTTTCGGGTTGGATATGCGGCTTTCGTATCGCGATTTGGTGACGCCCCGCGCGCGATGCGCGTCGGGCGGCTGATGCTCCTCGCGCTGGCCCTGATCGTTGGCGCATCGGCACTGGCCTCACGCGGCCTTGTGCCGACCCATAACGGGTTCCTGATCCCTTTCGCGGTCTATGCCATCGCCTTCTACCTCGCCGCGATCCTGTATTTTCGCGAAGGCCGGATTTCTGGCGAGGGCAACGCGAAACCGGTCTGGCCAAAGTGGATGCTGATCATTCCCGCGCTTTACTTCCTGAATGGCTGGAGCCCCTACCTTGGTCTTCGCACCGAAGCCTCAATCGCGATGTTTTCCAACCTTCACACCGAAGCTGCCCGGACCAACCACCTGATCCACGGGCAACTTCCGTTCGCCGCCCTATATCAAAATGACGTTGTCGAGGTAATTTCCTCCGACCCGCCGTGGCTACAGGCCGCATTTGGCGGCCCTGGCAAAGCCCTTGTGCGGTATGAGTTTGATCGCATTCTGGCGCAAAACCCAAATTTCACCGCAACCTTCCGCCACAACGGTCAGGTGCGGGATACATCCGATTGGACCAACAGCTTCCTTGAACACGGGCCGCTGATGCGCGCCTACCTGCTGTTCAAACCAATCGACTTTGCCCGCCCGAAAGTTTGCACCCACTAAATCGGCCGTCGCCCCAGCAGTTTCAGCGTCGAATTTCGTCCAAATCGCAAGACCGGATACATGATCCGCGACAGCCTGGGCGAACGGAAAACCATGGCGTTAAATCGGTTGAAAAATCCCGATCCGGTGCTCATCAATGACAATCTGTGGATACAGTCTGCGCCGTGATGGATGGCCGAGCCATCAATCACCGCCATGCCGTCGTTCAAGTCAAACCCGGCCGCGCGCACCCGGTCAACCGCCGGATCTTCATGTCGTGCATCAACCAACCGGACCGGGCCGACAGCAGCGCGTAGTTTCAAAAGCGAGGTATATCGGCTGCAAAACGGGCATTCGCCATCGTAGACGATGATGATGCCGGGTTCTGCCTTGGGCTTGCCCATCGTTTTGTCCTTCCGGCCCCGTCGCTGATCTGGGCGTGACGGGGCCGGAAATCAAGTCATTTCAACTGACAGTTATTCGTCTTCCAGCGCTTCAATGGCCTTCTGCAGATCCTCTTTCGAGACATCCTTGTCGGTCACCTTGGCCAATTCGAATATATAATCCACGACCTTGTCTTCGAAGATCGGCGCCTGCAACTGCTGGCGCATTTGCGGATTGTTCTGCACAAACTCGAAGAACTGGCGTTCCTGGCCCGGGTACTGACGCGCCTGGTTCATCACCGCTTGCGTCATTTCGGCGTCCGAAACCTCGATCTCGTTCTTGCGGCCCAGTTCGGCCAGAAGAAGGCCAAGGCGCACGCGGCGTTCGGCCAGTTCGTTATGCTCCTTGGTCGGCTCGACCTCGGGGTGATCGTGGCCCTCAACTTCTGGGTTGTCTTCGTGCCACAGCTGATGCGCGATCTGCTTGGCTTCGGTTTCGACCAATGTGGGCGGAAGGTCGAATGTGACCAGCTTGTCCAGCTGATCCAGCAGGCTGCGCTTCATGATCGACCGGCTGGCACCGGAATATTCTTCTTCCAGCCGCTCACTGATCTGCGATTTAAGCGCCGCAAGATCGTCGGCCCCGAATTTCTTGGCCAGTTCGTCGTCAATCTCGGCCTTGGCGGGTGCTTTCACTTCTTTGATCGCACAGGCGAACACGGCGGTTTTGCCGGCCAGATGGTCGGCCTGATAGTCGGCAGGGAAATCGACGCTTACGTCTTTGTCTTCGCCAACCTTCACACCAACCAGCTGTTCCTCAAAACCCGGAATGAACGAGTTTGATCCCAGCACCAGCGGATAATCCTCGGCCGCGCCACCGTCGAAGGCTTCGCCGTCGATCGTGCCTTTGAAGTCGATGACAACCTGATCGCCGTCTTTCGCCTTCGAGCCCTTCTTGCGGCCCTCGAAATTCTGCGCATTCTCGGCCAGGTTTTCCAACGCCTCGGTCACGCTCGCGTCGTCGGCTTTCACCTTCATGCGCTCGATCTTCAGCTTTTTGGCGTCGAAGTCGGGGATTTCAGGCAAGGCTTCATAGGTCATCTCGACCTCGACGTCGTCGCCTTCTTTCCAATCTTCATTGGTCATCTTGACGTCCGGCTGCATCGCCGGGCGATCACCGGTTTCCTCAAAATGGGCCGACATCGCCCCATCAACGGTTTCTTGCATCGCCTCGCCCATGATCCGCGGGCCGAACTGCTTTTTCAGCAGCGCCATCGGGACCTTGCCCTTGCGAAAGCCCTTCATTTCAACGTCGGGCTGTGCCTCGACCAGCTTTTCCTGGACCTTCGCGTCCAGTTCAGTGGCGGGGATGCGGATGGCGTATCCGCGCTTGAGGCCTTCGTTCAGGGTCTCGGTGACCTGCATCTGTCGCGTCCTTATCCAGTCAGTTTGGTGCGGGTGAAGGGACTCGAACCCCCACGCCTTGCGGCGCCAGAACCTAAATCTGGTGCGTCTACCAGTTCCGCCACACCCGCTGAAATCGTAAGGGCAGCCGCATGGCCGCCCCAAAGTCGCGGCTTTCTAGCAAAGGGTGAAACCGGATGCGAGCGTAAAAATCATGCAACGTCATCACGTCAAAGTCGTTCTTTGGCCACATTTGCAACTTTAATTTGCTGTCAGGGCACTAACACATGATTCTAGGCCAATAGAGACCAGTATGAGTGAAGTCGGAATGGACCGCGCAACTATCAAGCCAGTGGTCGCGCCAGATACCGTAGGCGGCGTGAAACCAGCACGCCCTTTCCTTCCCGAAGGGTTGGCCGAGGGCACAACCGTCCTGACCCTGGATGGCGCAATCCCCGTCGAACATCTGCAGAATGGCGACCTGATCATCACCCGTAACCGCGGCCCGGTTGCCCTGCGCGCCATACATTCACGCACCCTCCAGGCTGTTCGCCCGGTAATGCTGGCACCTGATGCGCTTGGCAGCGGCAATCCTGAATTTGAGATCATCATGGCCCCCGGACAGCGCGTCATGCTGCGTGGCCAGGCGGCGATGGATCTGACCGGGCACGAAGAGGCGACGGTCAACATCCTCTACTTGTGCGACAACAGGTCGATGATGCAGGCCAAGAACCCGATCCAAGTGCAGATCTTCACTTTGGATTTCGAGGTTGAGCAGGTGATCTATGCCGCCGGAATCGAAGTTGTCTGCGCACCCTCGACGCAACGTTCGCGCCGCCCGAATACAACCGAACGGCCGGCCATCCTGCAGCAAGTTGCGACAGAACCGGTTAGCGAAATGCCCCAAAGCGCCCGCAGAGTGACCGTGCGCCGGGTCAAGCCACGGCCGCAACACGTGCTGGTTCTGTCAAACGATTCGGACTGACGCAGGCGCCTTGCCGGGGTCAGGGCATCCTGAAACCACAGTGATTACAGACCCAGATCGCGGAACAGGCCCGGCAGCGCTTCGGGCAGGTCCTCGGCAATCAGACCCGGGCCAACCCTGCGCGCGGCCCCGGCATGAAGCCAGACCGCGGTTTCAGCCGCCTGCATCGGGGCAATCCCCCGCGCCAGCAACCCGGCCGCAAAACCGGCCAGAACATCCCCCGTCCCCGCCGAGGCAAGCCAGGGTGCCGCAGTTTCGCCCTGCGCCGAAAAGATCGCCGCATCCCCATCTGGCCCGGCAATCACGCTTTGTGCCCCCTTGAACAGCACCACGCATCCGGCACGCAGGGCGACAGCCCGCGTCGCACTAACTTTGGCCCCGTCGCTGGCACCATCACGGCTTTGCGTCACCAGTCGTTCTGCGATGTCCGGGAACAGGCGTGCGAATTCACCAGAATGCGGCGTCAGGAGGCAGGCGTCGTGCAGCAGGCCGAACAACATGTCAGGGTCATCTGCGAATGCGCTCAACCCGTCGGCATCCACAACCGTCGCACGCCCGGCAGCCAGCGCGACAGGCACCATATCCCGTGCGCGGTCCTGCCCAAGACCGGGACCAACGCACAGGGCGTTGATCCGTGCGTCTTCCAGCAGCGCTGCAAGCGCATCACCATCGCGAATGCTGCGCAGCATGATCGTCGTCAACTGCGCCGCATTCTCAATCAGGGCGGCTGGCGGACAGGCCAGGGTCACCAGCCCCGCACCAACCCTCAGCGCGCCCCGCGCCGCCAGCCGCGCCGCGCCACCACGCCCGACGCCCCCCGACAGGATCAGCGCGTGCCCGTGATCATATTTGTGCTGATGCACATGCTTTGCCAGCGCATCGCGCATCTGGCTGGTCAGGGTGATCTGTCTGGGGTCGGACAAGAGATTCATGCCTCCGGCGGGGATATTTGAGGGTCAATGATGGCGTCAGAGGCCGATATCCTTGACGACGACCTTACCGCAGGCCGCAGGGCCATCGGCAAGCACATGGCCGGGTTTCAGGCGGTGGAAGGTGACGGTGAGGTTGGCCATGGGGCACGAGTCCGCGAAGTGTTCCGTTTCATAGCCCGGATAATGTCCGGTCTCGCTGTCTAAGCCGCTTGGCAGATCTATTGCCACAACATGAGGGAAGCCGGAATTGTGGCGCGACATGGACTGACAGTGATTCAATTGCATTTGTGTATGCTTCAAATCAAGGAACGGGCGCGATAGACCAATCCCGAAAATTTCATCGACGAACAGATCAGTGCGATCCCCTTCATCGGGATAACAATCAAAATACTCATCATAGAGCGGTCGAACTTCCCCACCCTCACACCACCGCTCATAATTCGCCCGCGCATCCGGGTGTCCTTCCCCCCTAAAACTGGGCCACTACATTGGTCTTGAGAGGGGAATATGTAATGGCACGGAAACGGCATTCGGACGAAGATGTATTGAAGCTGCTGCGTGAGATTGAGCTGAAGCTGACGGGAGGAAGTGACGTTGCATCGGCGTGTCGTAGCGTCGGCATCAGCGATGCGACATATTACAACTGGCGGAAACGGTTTGGTGGTATGGGACGGTCGCAGTTGTCGGAGATGCGCAGCCTGGAAAAGGAGAATGGGCGTCTCAAGAAGATCGTCGCTGAGCTTGAATTGGACAAGCTGATCCTCAAAGAAAGCCTGAACTACTTAAAGCCCAGGGCCTGACGACTGGGGAGCTCCGTCAGGCCGTTATTCATACGCGCCAAAAGCTCGCGACCTCGGAGCGGAGGACCTGCCGGGTCGTCGGTATGGCGCGAAGCTCTCTGCAATATCGACCCGCGCCAAAAGACGATGATGCTCTACGGCTCGCTTTGATCCGCCTGGCCAAGCAATATGGGCGCTACGGCTATCGTAAAGTTTCGGAACTCCTGCGCATCGAGGGCTGGCGGGTCAATCATAAGAAGGTTGAGCGTCTCTGGCAGGAAGAAGGACTGCAACTCCCGCAGCGGCACAGGAAGCGCAGACGGCTTTATCACAAGGACAGCTCGATCATTCGCCTCAGGCCGACGCATCCGAACCACATCTGGAGCATCGACTTCGTTCACGACAAGCTCAGCAATGGCCGGAGCTACAAGATGCTGACCGTTCTGGATGAGTACACCCGGCAGGCCCTGGCCGTGGAAGTTCGCAGCAGGATGGGCGCCGAAGATGTTCTGGAGGCGCTATATCCGCTGCTCCTCTGCCATGGCACGCCGGAGTATATCCGCTCCGACAACGGCCCAGAGTTCGTAGCCAAGGCGATGCAGGAGTGGTTGGTTCGCGTTGGTGTTCGACCAATTAGAATCTATCCGGGGTCCCCTTGGGAAAACGGATACAACGAGAGGTTCAACGGCACTCTCCGGCACGAGATCCTCAACGCTGAATGGTTCACAACAACGAAACAGGCACAGATCGTCATCAATCATTGGCTTAAGCAGTACAACCACACACGTCCGCACCAGGCTCTGAACATGCGACCACCAATGCCAGAAACTCTAATCAGAAATGGCCCAGAACTTGGGGGCTAGACACGCCACCACAAAACCGTCGCCGCCGTTGTTGCCTGGCCCGCACAGCACCACGGCGCGGTGGGTCGCTTTGGCCAATTCGGGCCATTCTTCGAACACCGCTTCGACCACGCCCTGCCCGGCGCGCTCCATAAGTTCCAGGCCCGTCACACGGCCACTGGCGATTGCCGCCTGTTCCAGCGCACGCATGTCTGAACTTGTAATGGTGTTCTGCATTGCAACCTCATGTTCTCAAATTGCACAGCCTGGATGCAAGTCGCCTATTTTTTGTGCAAAACCATATCAATTGGCCCTTGCCCCCGGCCCAAGGACGCCCCCCGAATTGCCGCCAACTAAGCCGCGTGATTTCCCCATCTCGACACATCAAAGGAGGCTGGTCCATGAAAAAGATCGAAGCGATCATTAAGCCGTTCAAGCTGGACGAAGTGAAAGAGGCGCTGCAAGAGATCGGCGTTCAGGGCCTCTCAGTTCTGGAAGTCAAAGGCTTCGGCCGTCAGAAAGGCCATACCGAGCTGTATCGCGGCGCCGAATATGTCGTCGATTTCCTTCCCAAAGTGAAGATCGAGGTTGTCCTGCCGGACGACCAGATCGACGGCGCGATCGAGGCCATCGTGAACGCCGCCAAGACCGACAAGATCGGCGACGGAAAGATCTTCGTTTCAACGGTCGAACAGGCCGTGCGCATCCGCACCGGCGAAACCGGCGACGACGCAATCTGATACTGATACTTCAAGACCAAGGGTAACGACCAATGAGCACCAAAGACTTCCTGAAAACCATCCGCGATGACGATGTCGAATACGTCGACATCCGCTTCACCGACCCGCGCGGCAAGCTACAGCATGTCACCGTCATGGCCGACCAGGTTGACGAGGATTTTCTGGACGACGGTTTCATGTTCGACGGCAGTTCCATCGCCGGGTGGAAATCCATCGAACAATCCGACATGAAGCTGATGCCCGATACGCGCAGCGCCTATCTTGACCCGTTTTATGCGGAAAAAACGCTGGCCGTGCATTGCTCGGTTGTCGAGCCCGACACCGGAGAGGCCTATGCCCGCGACCCGCGCGGAACGGCGGAAAAGGCCGAGGCTTATCTGAAATCCTCGGGCATCGGCGACACCTCGTTCTGGGGGCCCGAGGCTGAATTCTTCCTGTTCGATGACGTCCGCTTTTCGGTCGATATCAACAAGGTCAGCTATCAGGTCGATGCCTCGGACGGGTCGTGGAACACCGACACCGATTACGAAATGGGCAACATGGGCCACCGCCCGGGCGTCAAAGGCGGCTATTTCCCGGTGAACCCGATTGATGAGGGGCAGGACATCCGCAGCGAAATGCTGTCGACCATGAAGCGCATGGGCATGAAAGTGGACAAGCACCACCACGAAGTTGCGTCCTGCCAGCACGAGCTGGGGTTGATCTTCGGCACGCTGACCGAGCAGGCGGATCATCTGCAAAAGTACAAATACGTGATCCACAACGTCGCCCATGCTTACGGCAAGTCGGCAACCTTCATGCCCAAGCCAATCGCGGGCGACAACGGCACCGGCATGCATGTCAACATGTCGATCTGGAAAGACGGCAAGCCGCTGTTTTCAGGCGACAAATACGCCGACCTGTCGGACGAAGCGCTGTTCTACATTGGCGGCGTTCTGAAACACGCCAAGGCGCTGAACGCCTTCACCAACCCTTCGACCAACAGCTACAAGCGCCTGATTCCGGGGTTTGAGGCACCGGTCCTGCGCGCCTATTCCGCGCGCAACCGCTCGGGCTGTGTGCGTATTCCGTGGGCGGAAAGCCCCAAGGCCAAACGTGTCGAGGCCCGCTTCCCCGACCCCGCCGCCAACCCCTACCTGTGTTTCAGCGCCCTGCTGATGGCCGGTCTGGACGGGATTAAGAACAAGATCCACCCCGGCGAGGCGATGGACAAAGACCTCTATGATCTGCCGCCCGAAGAACTGGCAGGCATCCCAACGGTTTGCGCCAGCCTTCGCGAAGCCATGGATGAGCTGGAGGCCGACATGGACTTCCTGCTGGCAGGTGACGTCTTCACCCGGGATCAGGTGGAAGGCTACATGGATCTGAAATGGGAAGAGATCTATGCTTACGAACACACGCCACATCCGGTGGAATTCAAGATGTATTACAGCTGCTGACCCCAGCACATTGACGGATCAGCCAGGGCGCCTTTCGGGGCGCCCTGTTCTATTGATGTTCCGATTTCTGCGCGCCTGAACGTCAACAATCACCCCCTTAAAGCGTTTCGTCTTGAACCTGAATCGCGAGGGATTCCCTTGAGACCTGATCTGTGATTCATCCTGTTTGGGAGGATGGATCATGTCAGCACCTTTGCCATCTGCGCTTCGGATACGGTTTCAGAGATACATTGAAGAAGGGTTGAGCGGGCGCGCGGCGGCGTTGCGGTTGAAGCTGTCGCCTGCCACAGGCGCGCGGTGGGCGCGTCAGGTGAGGATGAAGGGTCATGCGGAACCTGCCCGGCAGGGACCGCCGCGCGGCAAGGGAAAGCTGGCTCCGCATCGGGAATTCTTTGAGGAGTTGATCGCACAAGACCCTGACATCACGCTCTTTGAGTTGCGTAATGCGCTGGCCGATGCAGAGGGTGTGCGGGTGCATCACTCCTCCATCGCCAACCTTCTGTCCCGGCTCGGCTTCACGTACAAAAAAAGTCGCTGGTCGCAACCGAGCGCCGCCGCGCCAAGGTAAGGCAGCAACGGGCCGACTGGTTCAGATACCGCTCGCCAGCCATTGCGACCTTTCCTGAGCGCGTTGTCTTTATTGACGAAACCGCAGTGAAGACAAACCTCACGCGCCTACGCGGCAGAGCCAAGCGCGGTAAGCGCCTGACGATGGATGCGCCCTTCGGAAGCTGGGGAACCCAAACCTTGATCGCGGGCCTGACCCAAGGCGCGCTGATCGCACCTTGGGTCATCAAGGGAGCGATAGATGGCCCCGCCTTCGCGGCCTACATCCGCGAAGTGCTGGTCCCCGAGATCAACCCCGGCACTGTCGTCATTCTCGACAACCTGGCAACCCACCGGAATAAGGAGGCGACGCAGGCTTTACGCAATCACGGCTGCTGGTTCCTTTACCTGCCACCGTACTCGCCCGACCTGAATCCCATCGAGCAGGCCTTCTCTAAACTGAAAGCCCATTTGCGACGGATCGGGGCCAGGTCCTTTACCCAGGTCTTCGAAGCAATCGGAGCAATCTGCGATCTCTACGACCCAGTAGAATGCTGGAACTACTTTAAGGCCGCCGGATATGTCTCAGGTTAATGTCGAAACGCTTTAGTATCCTGTTTATTTACAACCCGTTAACGCGTTCCGCGTTGAGTGCGCGTTCTGGCAATACAACCTAAGGTTGCGCACCGGATTTCCTTACCCGCGCCTCACTTCTTCCACATTCGCAGGGCAGTAATTTCCCGCAAGCTGGACAAACCACCGGCAACACCACGCGGCGGCGCGCACCTTGGGCGTCAGAGGGAACACAGATGACACAGCAAAACAGCATCGTGGCAACGCTGAGTTTCGAAGGCCCCGTCGCTTTCGACAGCTGTGCCCTGCGTGAAGAGCTTGGCGGTCTGTTCCGTGATGTGGATCTGGATCTGGTCGCCTGCCAGGGCACCAGCAATGCATTGACCTTCGCAGGGTCCGACATGCTGGTGGATGTGGCGCGCGCCGATGATGCCATAACCGTATCCGTAAGCGCCGCAGGCGATGGCAATGCGCTGCCCGAACGCGCTGGCCAATCCCGCCGGGCGGCCTGCTACAATGTTGTGCGATTGTTGCAGGCGCGCCTTGTGCCCGAATCGGTCCATTGGTCCGATTCCGACATGGCCACCGCGGCTGCAAAGTCCCGCCGGCGCCAGTTGAAAAAACAGCGCGAAGACCGCAATGGATTATCCCCGAAAGAGCGGATGAACCAGATCTTCGGCACGGTCGAAGGGGAAGGCGCGCAGGTTGATTGCGTCTCGCTTGCTGTGCCGCGCAGCCTCACGAACCCCGACGCCGCAGCCCTGGCCGCGACCCCCGCGCGCCCTGCGACGGATGATCTGGAACAGTTGGGCTACCGCGGGCCGCACGCCCGTCTGACAGCCGAGGAGGCCAGCCGATTTCCCGATCTGATGCCCGCCGAGATTGCCCTGCGCGAGGAGCGACGCTCTCTATTTGCCTGTGACGCGATCGAACTGACCCAGTCTTCGGTGCAGGACGAGACGACAAACCCGACGGAACGGGTCGAAGCCGATGACATTATGGCGCGCCTGACCGTTTATGTGCTGAACACCATCCTTCTGGTTCTGGCCTTCCCGGTCGGATTCGGAATGTTGATCTTCAACATTCTGGGTGGTGAGAACCTGCGCACGACGGCGCATGTGATGGCGCTGACTGGAATGGGTACTGCACTGGCTGCGGCGAATATCGACCTCCCCCTGATCCATCTGATCTGAGGCCGGATCATTCGCCTAAGCGCGGCGGATGATCGACGTGTGGATCGTGAAAACAATCGCCTTCGTCTTCGGCAATCGCAAAAGGCTTTGCCGTTCACTTCGCAGGAACCGGGCCGTGTCATCGCAGTGATATGGCGCGTCTGTTTCCCGGCGCGGGCTGAACAGGTCCGCCTTAGCTACACGCATCAGATTGCCCCGCCATACCGGCTGATCGACGCGCAGATTGTCGAAAATGCGCTGCACCCGTTTCGCAACCTGATCGTCGTAGCCCTCAACCGGCTGGTGGATGCGTGTCATCGGGCGGCCGATCTTCTCGGACAGGGTCCAATGCGATGGAAAGCACAGGATGGCACCGGTCAGCACATGTTCATTCCCCGGCTTCTGCATCAGGCACAGATCCTCGGCCACCAGCCGGCCAAGCGTCATCAAGGGGCGCGCCCGGTCCGGCGTGACCGTCACACCATCCGGGCGCAGCACCTCATCTGCGCCGACCCGGAAACCGGGACAGGACGGCAGATGCGTCAGAGCCATTGAATACAATTCGTCCGCCGCGTCTTGCGCTTGCGGCGTTAACGCATGCACCGCTTCGGGACAGCTGCGGATCAGCCGGTCGCGCAGCGACATCTGCCCGGCATAAGCCTCATCCAGCCGCAGCCAGTCGGCAATATCCATCGGCTGCAAACCCGGCAGCCGCCTGCCTGCTGGCGTCTCCCAGGGCGTCGCCGCTAATTCGTTCTGGAGTATCGCCATTCCCATCAGATAGCGCAGCCGCGCGCCGGTGGAATCGCGGAATGCGGATCGCTCAGGCGGCGCAGGCGATCAGTTCGGGATCAGGTTCGGCACAATCGTGACCACCCAGGGGAAGGCCCAAAGCAACGCCAGCCCGACCACCTGGATCAGCACGAACGGCAGCACCCCGCGATAGATGTGTCCCGTCGTGACGCTGGAGGGGGCAACACCGCGCAGATAGAACAGCGCAAAGCCGAAGGGCGGCGTTAGGAACGACGTCTGCAGGTTCACTGCGATCATGATCGTTACCCACTTCGGGTCCATCGTGCCGCCATAGATCACCGGCCCGACGATGGGCACGACGATGTAGATAATCTCCAGGAAATCCAGCACGAAGCCCAGGATGAACAGCACCAGCATCACGATCAGGAAGACGACCCACTCGCGATCGAAACTCTTCAGGAAGTCCTGAATATATTCCTCACCCCCGAAGGAAATCACCACCAGGTTCAGCAATTGCGACCCAATCAGGATCGTGAACACCATCGAGGTGACCTTGGCCGTTTCGCGCACAACGGGCGTCAGCACCGCCGTGCGGAACAGCACGAAACAGCTGTAAAGCAGCCCGCCGATCGCAGTGTAATAGGCGATCTGGGCCGCGAAAAAGGCGATCCATTCTTCTGCGGCGACCTGTTCGCGCCCGACCCGCAGGTCAAAGTTGATGCCAATCAGGATCATGATGACCACAGCAAAGGCGGTCATGATGACAATTTTGCCGCTGCGCTTTTCATCATTCAGCTTGCGATATGCCGCCAGCATGATCGCCCCCCCTGCCCCCAGTGCCGCCGCCGGGGTCGGATTGGTGATCCCGCCCAGGATCGAGCCGAGCACCGCCACGATCAGAACCAGCGGTGGGAAGACCACGCGCAACAGCTCGTTCTGGCCAAGTCGGCGCGCGGCAAAACGCACCCCGTATCCGGCAATGATCAGCGGCAGGATCAACAGCACCAGCGCCGTCCCGGCGGTCGTCGTGGGCGAGATCAGGATCACATCAACCATCGCCACAAGGATCAGCCCGATGGCCCCGGCGATCAGCGGGCGCGGATCGGCGGCGGGCGCGATGCCGCGCGCCACCGCCAGGATCAGCGCGAACAACAGCAGCCCGATGGCAATGCCGGTGCCAATGGGGCCCGCAGCGGCGATCTTGACGGCCAATGCCTCTGTCAGTTCCTCATCACTCAGGGCGCGGGATTGTTCGACACCCCCGGCGGCGTTGATCGCCGTCTGCTCCGCCACCGCGGCGTCCCATTTTTCCTGGCCGTGCAGCTCGATCATGCTGGCCTGGCAGGCGGGCGACACCCGCGTGCGCAGGCTGGCGGTCTGGCCCGCGTCCGAAAAGCTGGCGATGGTCACAGACTGCGACCCGACAACGCCGACCTGCCCCGCGATCAGCGTCCCGGCAATCAGCAGCACAGGCACCCCCAGGAACCATGTCAGCGCATTGCCCCGGCGCGCATCCCCGGCAGCGGCACCATCACCGGCAACCGGCGGCGCCTTGGACGGATTCAGCAGCGCAAACCCGAACGCATAAAGCCCATAGAGCGACGCCAGAAGGATCCCCGGCAGGATCGCCGCCTGAAACAGCGTCCCGACCGAAACCACGGCAGCCTCACCCAGGAACGTCAGCGCATCTGAACAGCCCGCCGCCTGTGCGCGGGTTTCCTGCGCCGCAGAATAAAGATCCCCGGCCAGCGTTCCCAGCAGCACGATCACGATGGATGGCGGAATGATCTGCCCCAGCGTGCCCGACGCGGCAATCACACCTGTCGCCAGTTCGGGCGAATAATTGTTGCGCAGCATTGTCGGCAGGCTCAGCAAGCCCATCGTCACCACCGTGGCACCTACAATCCCGGTCGAGGCTGCCAGGAACGTCCCCACAACCGCGACGGCCAGTCCACCGGGCAGAGGGCCAAAGACCCGCGCCATTGTGGTCAGCAAATCCTCGGCAATGCGCGACCGTTCCAGCGTGATCCCCATCAGCACAAACATCAGCACCGCCAGCAATGTCTCGATGCTTTGGCCCGCGAACACCCGTTCATTCATTCGGTTGACGACAAAGCTGATATTGCGGTCCAGCGCCTGTTCCCAGCCGCCGCTGAACACCGCCTCGGACACCCTCGGCAAGTCGGGAAACCTGAATTTCGAGATATTGAGCGGACTGACCCCGGAATTCACCAGCGTCTGATACTCGGCACTGGTCTTGCTGACCGCCTGATGGATCAGCAGGCCCGAACTATCCAGCGCCGCGATGATACCGAAGGAAATCACCGCCGCCCCACCAATCGCGAACCCCACCGGAAACCCCGACAGGATGCCCGCGAACAGGCTGAGGAACACAATGATCAGACCGATCTCGACGCCATCCAGGCCAAAAAGCATTGATCGAGTTCCTTAACTTAACTTGTCTGCGCGACAGGCGCTGCCAGATCGGCATCGTCGTCGCGCGGCGCTTCGGGTGGATTGTCACGGTCCAGATATTTGCCCGCACTCTCGGGTCCCTCTTTGAATTCGAGGTACGAGCGATAGAAGAACGCAATCGCCTGCAGGAAGACTATCGCGGTGAAGGCGACCAGTAGCACCTTGAACAGGAAGTAGCCGTTGAAACCGTTGGGCGAGAAACCGATGGTTTCGACGTTCCACTTCACCGCGCGGGCCTTCAGCAGCATCCGCTCCAACGTGTCACTGGCGCTGACCTTGGGGGTGATCAGATGGCGCCACAGGAAATACCAGGCGTACATCCATGTCAGCACCGCCGCCGGTATCATGAAGAAGATCGACCCGAACATGTCGATCACGCGTTTCTTGCGAAAGCTGATGGCGGAATAAATCAGATCAACCCGCACATGCCCGCCCTGAACAAAGGTATAGGTGCAGCACAGCGCGACAATCATCGCGTTATAAAGCTTCAGTTCCTCGCCCCACCAACTGAGGTCGAAGGTCACCGCAGACCCGATGCCAAGCGTCAGTTCAGACGCGGCAAATACCCGCTGCGAAAAGATGATGATAATCTGCTGCAGGACCATCAGCAGCCCGGCCCATGCGAAGAAACGGCCCACCGTATTGGCAAACCCTTCCAGCACACGGACAACGCCCCACATGATGGTGTTCTTCCAAAGGCCAACGGCTGTCAGGATGATCAGGGCGACGAAAATGACAAAGAAGAACTCGCGCGAGCCGCCGTAATAGATGAAGCGCATCATGGACTGAGGATCGGTCCAGTTCAGCCACAATTGCGGATGCGTGATCGCATAGCCGGCGTTGACGAACGCCATGCCGATATTGGTGAAAACCCAGACGACAAAGTCCAGCACGCGATCCCTCCCCATGTTGCCCCCGGTCGATCTTGGCCGATCTCAAGGGCGGTGAACCGGGCCAGATGCGGCCCGGTTCCAATGTATATTTATTTAGCCCATCAATCTGTCACGCTGGGCGACAAAGCTACCTTCTGAGATCGACACCCAGGATGAGACCGCCTTGCGAGCCGCTTCGGCGCTTTCGCGAATCTTAGCGTAGAGGGGGTCATCCATGTTTTCGTCCATTACCTCTTTGGTGGCGTCGGCAAATGCCGCCCAGATCTCGTCCGAAAACTGGCGGGTCTTGACGCCCTGGTCCTGAAGCTGGCCCAAAGAAGTGCCGTTCTTGGAAAGGTAAAGTGTCAGGGTGTGTTGATGCGCTTCGGCAGCGGCAATCTCGATTATCTTCTGATGTGCCGGTGAAAGTTCCTCAAAAACATCGCGCCCTACAGCCAACGACAGCGCCACGCCAGGCTCATGAAAACCGGACGTATAAAAGATGTCGGTAATCTCTTGGAAGCCGGCTGCCTGATCGGACCATGGGCCGATCCATTCGGTCCCGTCCAGCGCGCCAGAGGCCAAGGCCTGATAAACCTCAGAGCCGGGAATATTCTGCACCGAAGCCCCCAGCTTGCCCAGCGCTTGGCCGCCCAGTCCGGGCATCCGGAACTTGAGCCCCTGAAAATCTTCCGGAGAGTTGATTTCCTTACGGAACCAGCCGCCAGCCTGCGTGCCGGTATTGCCCGCCAGGAAGGACTTTAATCCGAATATCTGGCCCAACTCGTCATGCAGTTCCTTGCCGCCCATATGATAATACCAGGCTGCGGTTTCGGATGCAGTCAACCCAAACGGATATCCTGTAAAAAACGCATAGCCAGGATGGAGACCCAGAAAGTAGTAATCGGCGCCGTGGTATAGATCGGCCTGGCCCGACGTGACCGCATCGAAAACTTCAAATGCGCCCACAAGTTCGCCACCGGCTTTGACGTCAATGGTCAGACTTCCATCTGACATGGCGGCGACGGAATCGGCCACACGCTGAACAGAATCCCACACTCCGGCTGCGCCGCGGCCCCATGTCGTGACCATGGTCAGCGTGCGCGCGTGGCTGGCCGCGATGGCTGGTGCTGCAAGGCTGGTGGCGGCGGCTGCCGTGCCGCCAAAGGCCGAAGCCCGGATAAATGAACGACGATCCATTGATATTATCCTCCCGTTTGGAATCGCACTGCCCGTTTGTCGGGCGGTAGGTTGCTTCAAGTGGCGCGACACTAGCCGCTGATTGGCGGACTGAAAACACCTCGGCGAGCTGGATTCACACATCTTGCCGCAACGTTTTGGCCAGATCTGCGCCAGTTTGAAATCGGTGCAGCCGCCCAGCGGCGCCCATACTGTGGGTAGATTCACGAAATTTCTTCAAGCCGCGCAGTTGGGTAACTTTCGATCAAAAGAATCCGCTCGTGAATCACAAAAATGCGCAAAATCGCTGTTGACGGCCCTGCACACCCTTCTTAGGGTCCGGCGCGAACCTAACTGTCGGGGGTCAAAATGCTTTGCAATGTGCTGGTTGTCATTCCCGGGCGCAGGGGCTGTTAGCGGTTAACCGCAACAGACCTGTCAAGCGCCCCCGCCTGATCGGGGGCTTTTTTATGCGCGGCAGCTGTCGCGCGACCAGATGGACGGAGACGACGAGATGAGCGGCCGCAAGACGACGAAGAAAGACCAGATGACCGGCGCGAAGATGGTCGTGCAGGCCCTGAAGGATCAGGGGGTCGAGGTTGTGTTCGGTTATCCCGGTGGAGCGGTGCTGCCGATCTATGACGAGATCTTTCTGCAAAACGAAATCCGCCACGTGCTTGTGCGCCATGAACAAGGTGCCGTGCATGCCGCCGAAGGCTATGCCCGTTCCACCGGGAAACCCGGCGTTGTTCTGGTAACCTCGGGCCCCGGGGCGACCAATGCGGTCACGGGCATGACCGATGCGCTGATGGATTCGATCCCGCTGGTCGTGCTGACCGGGCAGGTTCCGACGTTCATGATCGGCAATGATGCCTTTCAGGAGGCGGACACCGTCGGCATCACCCGCCCCTGTACCAAGCACAACTGGCTGGTGCGCGAAACCGACAGTCTGGCCAACACCATGCACGAGGCGTTCCATGTCGCAACCTCAGGCCGTCCGGGTCCGGTGCTGATCGACATCCCCAAGGACGTACAATTCGCCAACGGCACCTATGTCGCGCCCCAAAATCGCAAGACGTCGCATTACGCGCCGCCCACCAAAGGGGACGCCGACGCGATTGCCGCGCTGGCCGAGGCGATGGAGACGGCGAAGCAACCGATCCTCTATACCGGTGGCGGCGTCATCAATTCAGGCCCCGAGGCCAGCAACCTGCTGCGCCAACTGGCGGCGGAAACGAACTTCCCCGTCACCTCGACCCTGATGGGGCTGGGCGCCTACCCGGCAAGTGGTGACAACTGGCTGGGCATGCTGGGCATGCACGGGCTGTACGAGGCGAACCTGGCCATGCACGACTGCGATCTGATGATCTGCATTGGCGCGCGGTTCGACGACCGGATCACTGGCCGGGTCGATGCCTTCAGCCCGAATTCGGTCAAGGCGCATATCGATATCGACCCAAGCTCGGTCAACAAGGTGATCCACGTCGACATTCCGATCATCGGCGACGTGGGCTCGGTGCTGACGGACCTGCTGGACGAATGGCGCGGTCGCGGTGGCAAAACCGATACCAAAGGTGTCGAGGCCTGGTGGCGGCAAATCCGCGACTGGAAGCGGATCAACTGCCTCGACTACACGCCGGATGCGAAATCCATTAAGCCGCAGCACGCGCTGGTGCGCCTTGAGGCACTGACCAAAGACAAGGACCGCTATATCACGACCGAGGTGGGTCAGCACCAGATGTGGGCGGCGCAATACCTGGGCTTTGACGAACCGGGGCGTTGGATGACCTCGGGCGGTCTGGGCACCATGGGCTATGGCTTCCCGGCTTCGGTCGGTGTGCAGATGGCGCACCCCGACGCGCTGGTCATCAATGTCGCAGGTGAGGCTTCGTGGTTGATGAACATGCAGGAGCTGGGCACCGCGATGCAATACAACCTGCCGGTCAAGCAGTTCATCCTGAACAACGAACGCCTCGGCATGGTGCGCCAATGGCAGGAACTGCTGCATGGCGAGCGTTATTCCCATTCCTGGAGCGAATCCTTGCCCGACTTCGTCAAACTGGCCGAGGCTTTCGGGGCCAAGGGCATCCTGTGCACCGACCCCGCCGATCTGGACGACGCGATCATGGAGATGGTGAACCACGACGGCCCGGTTCTGTTCGACTGCCTGGTGGAAAAGCACGAGAACTGCTTCCCGATGATCCCGAGCGGAGAGCCGCACAACAAAATGCTGCTGGGCGAGAATGCCTCGACCCAGGACGCCATCGGGTCCAGCGGCGCGGTGATGGTTTGAGGGCGGGGCCGCCGGATATGAAATCCGTCGGTTCCTGGCCGGGGGCGATGGCTGGGGGGCCAGCCCCCCAGACCCCCCGGCATATTTTCAACAAGAAGATGAGAAAGAGGGCGCAATGTCCCCATTGAAAATCAAAAAAGGCACGTCGCGGCATTCGGCCTATGACCTGAAGGACCCGAACGCCGATGTTGTGGAAACCCACACCCTGGCGGTGATTGTCGAGAATGAGCCGGGCGTGCTGGCCCGTGTCATCGGGCTATTTTCTGGACGGGGCTATAACATCGAAAGCCTGACGGTGGCCGAGATTGACCACACCGGGCACCGCAGCCGGATCACGGTTGTGACCACCGGGACGCCGCAGGTAATCGAACAGATCAAGGCGCAGCTGGGCAGGATCGTTCCGGTGCATGAGGTGCACGACCTGACCGTCGAAGGCCCCAGCGTCGAACGCGAACTGGCGCTGTTCAAGGTCGCCGGGGACGGTGACAAACGGGTCGAGGCCTTGCGCCTGGCCGATATCTTCCGTGCCAATGTGGTCGATTCGACGCTCGCCTCTTTCGTCTTCGAAATCACCGGCACGCCCGAAAAAATCGACGCCTTCGCCGATCTGATGCGCCCGCAGGGGCTGGTCGAAGTGGCGCGGACCGGGGTGGCGGCACTGGCACGCGGGGCGGAATAGTCAGTCCCGTCAGGCGGCAGCCTGATGGTCGGTATCGTCCTTCCAGGTTTGCCGCAACACCCGCATCCAGTTGCCTTGGCACAGCTTTTCCATCAGCGGCGCGTCATACCCATGTGCGACCATCGCGGCGCGCAGGGCGGGCAGGCCCGCGCAATCCCTGATCTGATCACTGACTGTCGCCCCGTCAAAATCCGACCCCATCGCGACGCCGTCTTCACCCAGGTGGGTGATCAGGTGATCCAGATGTCGCAACATGACCTCTGGTCCGAAATCGGTTGCCATCTGTCCGTCTGCGCGCAGAAATGCAGCCGCGAAGTTCAATCCGACCAATCCGCCGCTGTCGCGAATCGCCGCCAGTTGCCGATCGGTCAGATTGCGCGGACTATCGCACAGGGCATGGGCGTTGGAATGGGTGGCGATCAGCGGCGCATCGGACAGACGTGCCACATCATCAAACCCTGCCTCGTTCAGATGTGACAGATCAATAACCACGCCCAGTGCGTTGCATTCACGCACCAAATCCTGCCCGGCACCGGACAATCCGCCACCGATATCGGGATCTCCGGGAAACCGGAGCGGCACACCCTGGGCGAAGATATTGTTGCGGCTCCAGACCGGCCCGACCGAGCGTAGCCCGGCACCGTAAAGCACGTGCAGCATATCGAGGTCGTCGGCTATCGCCTCGGCCCCTTCGATGTGCATCACAGCCGCCATGGGGCCGGTTGGGTCGGCCAGCGTCGCCTCAATGGCATCGACCGACGTGCAGATACGAACCGCCCCGGCACGTTCCAGCGCGCGCAAAATCGCTGCCTGGCGCAGCGTGCCACGTGCACCAACCTGCCACGGGATCGGGTCGGGCAGCGGCAGGTCAAACGCAGGCTGCGCCATTGCGGCGAACATCGCCGGGCCATCCAGATCGCCGGGTACAAATATCGCAAACATGCCGCCCCCGAATCCACCGGCATGGGCGCGCGGCAGGTCCACGTGGGAGGGGCCGCCACCGGCAACCACCTGCTCAACGGATGTATTCCCCATCGAGATCTGCAACAGCAGGTCGTTATGACCGTCAAAAATCACCGGAGTCGTTTGCATTGCACGCCCAATCCTGTTGCAGCGACAGTCTGCGCCTGGACGGTCGAAACACAAGAGAATTCAACAAAAAAAGGGGCGCCCGAAGGCACCCCCAAGGTTTCGCTGATCAGGCTCATTCTCTCGTACCGCCCGGTTTCTGCCAGCGGCCCGATCCGCGTCAGGGGCGAGCGCACCCACCCCGTGTACGTTGAAACGCCCGAGGGCGTTTCAACGGAGCCGGACAGAGCGGGTTTTCATTTGAGAACCTGCGAAGTCCGCCCCCTATCAAGTTGGGCACACTAGGCGCGCCGTTGCTTGACCTAACCCAAGTTGTAGCTTTCGCTTCCATTTGGGTTTGAGCGAGGGATACGCCGCCCATCTGGCAGCGTTTGCACGTGATAGTCTGGGTGCAATCCCCGTTCGTTTTCATCTGCAAGTCTGCCTCTTGGCATCTCGCATCGACCCGGCACGTTAAAAAGCGTGTTCAGGCCAGTAGTTCTTTCACGCGTAACCGTGATACGTTTCTTAGCCATTTGCTAAGTTCCTTTGTCCACAGGCACCCCCAGGTTTTGGTGGGGAAATCCTGTATTTCTCAGCACGCTATTGATCCGCTCCGCCGTTCATGCCTTTTCATAGTAATCGACCCACCTGGGCCGGTTTCGCTTGTCCTGCAGCGTGCTATGCGATTGCAGGATGGGCTTAGGGGGTTGGTGTTCGCGCACCGACCCCCACTCTCAATTCCTCATCAACTACACCCCGACGTCCCGCCGCAGGTGTTGCACTTCATGCAGGTCCCGTTCCGGACCAGCGTATAGTTCCCGCATTCGCCGCAGGGGTCGCCCTCGTACCCTTGCATCTTGGCCTTGGTGCGGTTGTCGATCTGCACGGCGCCGGTCGCCAATGCAGTCTCGCCCGCTTCGGGCACCAGCGTTTGCAGTGCGGCGACCGGGTCGGCGGCATTGACCGCCACGGCCCCCGCCTGCCCGCCTTGCAGCACGACCAGACCCTGCGGCGCGCGGCCGCGCAGATAGCCCGTGGACACCACTTTCTTCAGCACATCAATCTGGCTTTCGCCCTCGGCGCCGGGCACCTCGGTGAAGTTGCGCTTGCCCTCGTCATCGCCGCGCCCAAGCTCATCAAAGCTGGTGCCTTCTGGCTGTACATGGGCCAGATCGGTCCGGTCGAGGTAGCTGACCGCAAGTTCCCGGAAGATATAGTCAAGGATCGAGGTCGCGTTCTTGATCGTCTCGTTCCCCTGAACCATGCCCGCCGGTTCGAAGCGGGTGAAGGTGAAGGCATCGACGAATTCTTCAAGCGGAACACCGTATTGCAGGCCGACGCTGACCGCGATTGCGAAGTTGTTCATCATGGCGCGGAAACCCGCGCCTTCCTTGTGCATGTCGATGAAAATCTCGCCCAGGTTGCCGTCGGCGTATTCGCCGGTGCGCAGATAGACCTTGTGTCCTCCGACGACCGCTTTCTGGGTATAGCCCCGGCGGCGTTCCGGCATGCGGTCACGCTGCCGATTAGCGACTTCCTTGACGATGATCTTTTCGACGATCTTCTCGGCCAGCACCGCAGCCTTTTCCTGCGGACTGCCGGTTTCCAGAACTTCGGCAGCCTCGTCGTCATCTTCCACCAGCGAGGCGGCCAGCGGCTGCGACAACTTCGATCCGTCACGGTAGAGCGCGTTGGCCTTGACGCCTAGTGACCAGCTCAGCTCATAGGCTTTCTGGCAATCCTCGATCGTCGCATCATTGGGCATGTTGATCGTCTTGGATATCGCGCCCGAGATGAACGACTGCGCCGCCGCCATCATATAGATGTGGCTGTCGACGCTCAGGAACCGCTTGCCCTTCTTGCCGCAGGGATTGGCGCAATCGAAGATCGCATAGTGTTCCTGTTTCAGGTGCGGCGCACCTTCCAGGGTCATCGTGCCGCAGACGTGGTCGTTGGCAGCCTCGATTTCTTTGCGCTTGAAACCAAGGTGAATCAGCAGATCGAAGGACGGATCGGTCAGTTTTTCCGCCGGAATGCCCAGCACGTCGGTGCAGAATTCCGCGCCCAGCGTCCATTGGTTAAACACGAAGCGGATGTCGAAGGCGGACGGCAGCGCCGCCTCGATCTTCTCGATCTCTCCGGGGCCAAAGCCGTGGCCGATCAGGCTGGTGTGGTTGATCCCCGGCGCGTTGCCCATGGATCCGTGACCGACTGCATAGCTGATGATCTCTTCAATCTCGGCCGAGGAATAGCCAAGGCTTTCAAGCGCTTGCGGGACCGAGCGGTTGATGATCTTGAAGTATCCGCCACCGGCCAGCTTCTTGAACTTGACCAGCGCAAAATCCGGTTCAATCCCCGTGGTGTCGCAATCCATCACCAACCCGATGGTTCCTGTGGGCGCGATCACCGTGGTCTGCGCGTTGCGATACCCGTGCTTCTTGCCCAGCTTCAGCGCCAGATCCCAGGCGTTCGTTGCCCGCTTGACCAGAGTTTTGTCTGGGCAACCGGCTTGATCCAATGCAACAGGATTGGTCGCCAACGCCTCGTACCCGCTGTCTTTTCCATACGCGGCGTTGCGATGGTTGCGGATGACGCGCTGCATGTGGTCGGCGTTGCGTTTGTGCCCGGGGAATGTCCCGAGCTCCGCCGCCATCTCGGCACTCGTCGCATAGGCCACGCCGGTCATTATCGCGGTCAGCGCACCGCACAGCGCGCGGCCCTCATCGGAGTCATAGGAATGCCCCATGTTCATCAGCAGCCCGCCGATGTTGGCATAGCCAAGGCCCAGCGTGCGGAAGTCATAGGACAGCTGCGCGATTTCCTTGGAGGGGAACTGCGCCATCGTCACGCTGATCTCCAGCGTCACGGTCCACAGGCGCGTCGCATGTTCATAGTCGTCAACCTGAAACTCCCCGTCCTTCAGGAAGGTCAGCAGGTTCATCGATGCCAGGTTGCACGCGGTATCATCCAGGAACATATATTCCGAACAAGGGTTTGAGCCGCGAATCTCACCATCTGCTTTACATGTGTGCCAGTCATTGACCGTGTCGTGATACTGGATGCCAGGATCCGCACAGGCCCAGGCGGCGTGGCCGACCTGCTCCCACAGGTCGCGGGCCTTGATGGTCTTCGCGACTTTCCCGTCCTTGCGGTTGATCAGGTCCCAGTTGTCGTCGTTTTCGACGGCTTTCAGGAACGCATCCGTCACCCGGATCGAGTTGTTGGAGTTCTGGCCAGAGACGCTCGAATACGCCTCGGAATCCCAATCCGTGTCATAGGTCGGGAATTCGATGCTGGTGTGGCCCTGCTTGGCGTAATCCAGCACCCGTTTCACATAAGTCTCAGGGATCGCGACTTTTTTCGCGTCCCGAATCACCGCCTTCAGGCTTTCATTGACCTTCGGGTCATAGGCATCCTCTTCGCGCCCGTCCCAGGATTTGATCGCCGCGAAGATCGCGTTCAGCTTTTCCTCGTGCATCTTGGAACCGGCGACGATGCTCGCCACTTTCTGTTCTTCGATGACCTTCCAGTTGATGAACTGTTCGATATCCGGGTGGTCCGCATCGCAGATCACCATTTTGGCGGCCCGCCGCGTGGTGCCGCCCGATTTGATCGCGCCCGCCGCGCGGTCGCCAATACGCAAGAAGCCCATCAGGCCCGAGGATTTGCCACCGCCCGACAGATGCTCGCCCTCGGCGCGCAGTGACGAGAAATTGGTGCCGGTGCCGCTGCCATACTTAAACAGCCGTGCCTCGCGCACCCACAGATCCATGATGCCGCCTTCGTTCACCAGATCATCGCTGACCGATTGGATGAAGCAGGCGTGCGGCTGGGGGTGTTCATAGGACGACTTGGATTTCGTCAGCTTGCCGGATTTATAGTCGACGTAATAGTGACCTTGCGACGGCCCGTCGATGCCATAGGCCCAGTGCAGCCCGGTGTTGAACCACTGCGGGCTGTTCGGTGCCGCGCGCTGGGTCGCCAGCATATAGCGCATTTCGTCGTAATAGGCGCGGGCGTCCGCCTCGGTCGTGAAATAGCCGCCCTTCCAACCCCAATAGGCCCAGGCCCCGGCGAGGCGGTCAAACACCTGTTTAGCGCTGACCTCACCGCCATAGTGCTGGTCTTCGGGCAGGTCGGCCAGCGCGCCCTCATCCGCGACCGAGCGCCACAGGAATTCCGGCACACCTTTTTCTTTGACCTTCTTCAGGCGCGCGGGAACGCCAGCCTTGCGGAAATATTTCTGAGCAATCACGTCCGAGGCGACCTGACTCCACCCTGCCGGCACTTCGACTTTGTCCAGCTTGAAGACAATGGTGCCGTCCGGATTGCGAATCTCTGAACTGGTCTCGGTAAACTCGATGGTGCCATAGGCACCGGTTTTCACGCCCGTGAAATTGCGGTCAATTTTCATTCCATGCCCCTTTTGGTGCGTCCTCGTCTGATGCGGGCGTCACCATTTCCATTTGCCTTGCGGCGCCGACGTTTTGCGGGTGCATTTGCCCCCGGTTTTCGTGCTAACCGGCCAGAGGTCGGGGCGTGGCACAACAAGTCGACTCATCCAGGCATCCCCGGACGTCGGCAAAACCCGGAGGTCGCTGCCAGATCAGTCGTATGTATTTCCCGTCCCGCTGCTCCGCCACTACATTTAGTGGTCTGCCGGTCAGCGCGCACAAACTGCATGAAGTGGCCCTATGGCGTCAACGATGATTCCGGGACCGGGAAAAGAATCTGTGTCTGAAATGTGAAACCGTCAGACCGCGCCCAGCGCCCGGTTAATCCGATAAGCGATTTTTTGCCCAGATTCCGAAACCTTGGCCCCGAAACATCAGGTAAAAGCGCAGCACAGACCCTGTTGCAAGCCTACAACGCCACCCGAAAATCCTGTGGATAACTTTTCGAACCGGGTGCTTTCCCATGGCCGGAATCGGCCCTTCCCCGCGCGGCAGCTGAGCGGCCCTTTGGGCGGATATTGTATATCCGGGGCCCGCAGCACACAGGGTTTTGTGGCGCAAATTCGCGATCATTTGAACAAAATGAACAGAACCGGCCCGGCCCGCTAATGCCGCTGTCGAAGACAATGATGGATCGGCGCGCGGGGGTGGCGAATTGCGCATCGCCATCGCTGACCGGGAAATCCTTGCACATTCCCCGACACCCAAAAACCGGGCCCCGACACCCAAAAACCGGGGCACCCAAGGCCCAGACACCCAAAGGTTGCATCCGGCAATCCCCGGCTGCAACAAGTGGAACACACTTATGGTTATGTCTTTAGATGGTCGGGGCGAGAGGATTCGAACCTCCGACCCTCTGTTCCCAAAACAGATGCGCTACCAGGCTGCGCCACGCCCCGACTGCGCCCCCTTTACAAAGACTGGACGCCAAGGGGAAGCCTTCGTTTTGGCAAATCCACTAATCAGTTGCCGGAACCGGATCACAGGGCCATGCGGCAAGATGCGGATCAAGCGAGGGATGCCGGATCTGACTGCCTTCGGTGATGCCGATCGCTTCGGCCATGCCGCCGTTAACCTCGAGCACCAGCAGCACGTCATCGCCGCCCGGAATCGGTGTCTCGTCCAGCGGCACGGCATTTGCGTGCACCCGCGTCACGGTCCCGGTTTCATCCGCAACGATCATGTCCAGCGGGATCAGCGTGTTGCGCATCCAGAACGCCGCGCGCTGGGGAAATTCATAGACGAACAGCATGCCCTTGCTTGCGGCCATCTTTGGCACGTTCATCAGGCCCTGCGCCCGCTCATCAGGGTCATCCGCGACATCGATGCTGAAGCTTGCGGTGCCCCAGCCGCCGCGCAGCTCTATTCGGTCGTCACGGCAGGCCCCTGCAAACGCCGGGGCGCAAAGCGTTGTGATCAGGCCAGATAAAACGGCACTGTGGAAGATTCGGGGCCAGTTGGCGCGGGGCAGGACGATCATGCGTCCTGTTTATGCGCCGCCTCCCAGCTTGTCACCAGCGTTGCCATGCGGCCACGCTCACCGTCGGTCACTTGTAGGGCAACGGCCTCTCCGGGTTGCAGATCGGCCAGGCCTGACCGGCGCAGAACCTCTACATGCAAAAAAACGTCTTCGTCGCGGCCAAAGATATTGGCAAACCCAAAGCCCTTGGCCTTGTCGAACCATTTCACCCGCGCGGGTTCCAGCGGGGTGCCGGGGTCAGGTTCGGCAAACAGCGCCGGCTCATCCGGATCGGCATCGCCATCCGTGGGCGGTTCGATGTGATGCACCAGAACGGCCTGCAGACCGCGCGCCGTTTCCTGTACATCGACGTCTACCAATGCCGCATCCGCGACCGAGCTTTGACCATAATTTCGCAGAACATTTGCATGCAGCAAGATGTCTGACCCGCCATCGTCGGCCAGAATAAATCCGAATCCCTTTGCAGGATCGAACCACTTCACCCGGCCATTTACACGCCGAGACACGGCAACTTGTTCGTCCATCATCCGCACTTCCCCACGCAAGCTCCCCAGTTTGCGCCGACTGAGTGTTGACAGGTTTTCGGCATGTTGCAAAGGGAAAGGGTCGTTATTTCACGGATTTTGTCGCATCTGAGGCCCGGAGTAGCGGGATTCAGGGGTGCAATCGCTGAATGTCCCAGGGTGCCGTTGCGGAAGTACGCCGCCAGCGAAATCTGTCGTGCAGGCGGAACTGGCCATCCGCCCAGAACTCGATCTCGACCGGGGTGATCCGATAGCCGCCCCAGAACGGCGGGCGTGGCGGGCTGGTTCCTTTGGTCGCCGTGATCATGGCGACCTTTGCCATCAGGGCGGCGCGTGAAGACAAGGGTTGCGATTGATCAGAGGCCCAGGCCCCCAGACGACTTTGCAGCGCACGGCTGTTGTAATAGGCGTCCGCCTGTTCACCGCCCACACGTGCGACCGAACCGCGCACACGGACCTGACGGCGCAGCGATTTCCAGTGCATCACGAAAGCGGCCTTGCCAGCGCTGTCGATCTCGACCGCTTTGGCGCTGCCATAGTTGGTGTAGAAAACGAATCCGTCATCCTCGACCTCTTTCAGCAGAACCATGCGCGCATTGGGCAGACCGTCGGCGTCAACCGTGGACAGGGCCATTGCCGTCGGGTCATTTGCCTCGGTCTTTTCGGCCTCGGCCAACCAGTCTCGGACCAGCTGAAACGGGTCGTCACCGGCAAAAATACCATCGCGTTCCGACATTTATCTACCTCCGGTTGTTGGCGCGCCCCTTGATGACCTTTGGTCAATGGCCTAAACGCCAAGAACCGACAACTAGCCAGGAGACACTGGATGTCAACGGGACCAACAGCCGGATTGATGGACGGAAAACGCGGCCTGATCATGGGACTGGCCAACGACAAATCCATCGCGTGGGGCGTGGCCAAACAGCTGTCTGATGCTGGCGCGTCGCTGTGTATCTCGCATCAGGGCGGGCCGCTGGAAAAACGGGTGCGCCCGCTGGCCGAGTCACTGGGCAGTGATTTTCTGGTGGAATGCGACGTGGGCGATCCCGCCTCGCTGGACGCCCTGTTCGCCGAAATCAAGAACCGCTGGGGGGATCTGGATTTCGTCGTCCACGCCATTGGCTTTTCCGACAAGAATGAGCTTCGCGGCCGCTATGTCGACACCAGCCCGGAAAATTTCCGCTCCACCATGGATATTTCGGTGTTTTCCTTCACCGCCGTGTGCCAGCGCGCCGCCGCGATGATGCCGAACGGCGGGTCGCTGCTGACGCTCACCTACCTCGGCGCGGAACGTGTCATGCCGCATTACAACGTCATGGGCGTCGCCAAGGCGGCGCTGGAAACCAGCGTGCGCTACATGGCCGAGGATCTGGGCAAGGACAATATTCGCGTCAACGCAATCAGTGCGGGCACAATCAAGACGCTGGCGGCCTCTGGCATCGGCGATTTCCGCTATATCCTGAAGTGGAACGAGCTGAATTCGCCCCTGCGCCGCAACGTCACCCAGGACGAGGTCGGTAAATCCGCGCTCTATTTCTGTTCCGACCTCTCCAGCGCTGTTACGGGAGAGATTCACCACGTCGATTCGGGCTATCATGTGATCGGTATGAAAAACCCCGATGCGCCGGATATGACCAAAGAGCTTTCGAAGGGCTGACACAAATGACTGACCGGCTGCCGCACGAAAAAGGGTTTCACGTCAGCTGGGACCAAATACATCGCGATGCGCGCGCGCTGGCCTGGCGGCTGGACGGGCATGGGCCCGATGGCGGCGACTGGAAAGCCGTGGTTGCGATCACCCGTGGCGGCATGGCCCCGGCGATGATGGGCGATGGCACCGGCGTTCTGATCGTGGATGATCTGGTCGACTCGGGCAAAACGCTGGAAGTGGTGCGCAACCTGTTCCCCAAGGCGCATTTTGCCACCGTCTATGCCAAGCCTGCGGGCAATTCGCAGGTCGACTCCTTTATAACCGAGGTCAGCCAGGACACCTGGATTTTCTTCCCCTGGGACATGGCAATGCAATACGTCCCGCCCTATCGCGGGACGGACTGACCGGTCGTCGCCCGGCGCGCGACGTGATCCTGCGCCTGCCCCCCCCAATGCGTCGCGGGTCGGTGACACCCTGCCCCCTTTCATCCAAGCGGCGGCGGCACTATGACATGGCAAACATCTAACAAAACGAGGGCACTCATGGCTGAACTCACCCATTACATCGGTGGCAACTACGTGGCGGGAAAGTCCGGTCGCTTTGCTGACATCTTCAACCCGGCAACGGGTGAGGTTCAGTCCAAAGTGCCATTGGCGACGCAGGCTGAAATGGACGCCGCCATCGCCGCCGCCGCAGCCGCACAGCCGGTTTGGGCAGCAACCAACCCGCAGAAACGCGCCCGCGTGATGATGGAGATGGTGCGCCTGATCAACCGCGATATGGAACGGCTCGCCGAAGCGCTCAGCCGGGAACATGGCAAGACCATTCCGGATGCAAAGGGCGATCTGCAGCGCGGCCTGGAGGTCGTCGAATACTGCATCGGCGCACCGCAGATGCTGAAGGGTGAATACACCGACAACGCCGGTCCGGGCATCGACATCTACTCGATGCGCCAGCCACTGGGTGTCGTCGGGTCGATCATGCCGTTCAACTTCCCCGCGATGATGCCGCTGTGGCATGTCGGCCCGGCACTGGCCTGCGGCAACGCCGTGGTCCTGAAACCGTCCGAGCGTGACCCCTCGGTCCCGCTGATGCTGGCCGAGTTGTTTGTCGAGGCCGGCCTGCCGGCGGGCGTATTCCAGGTCGTCAATGGCGACAAGGAGGCGGTCGACGCGATCCTCGACAATGACACCATCCAGGGCGTCAGCTTTGTCGGCTCGACCCCGATTGCCCAGTATATTTACTCGCGCGCCTGCGCGAACGGCAAACGCGCGCAATGTTTCGGCGGTGCCAAGAACCACATGATCGTCATGCCTGATGCTGACATGGATCAGGCCGCCGATGCGCTGGTCGGCGCGGGCTTTGGGGCCGCTGGTGAACGCTGCATGGCCGTTTCGGTTGCGGTCCCGGTGGGCGACGAAACCGCAGATCGGCTGATCGAAAAGCTGGTCCCGCGGATCGAGAAGCTGAAGGTCGGCCCCTACACCGCCGGTAACGACGTCGACATGGGCCCTGTCGTGACACGCGAAGCCAAGGAACGCATCCTGGGGCTGATCGAATCCGGTGTGGAGCAGGGCGCGGAACTGGTCGTCGACAATCGCAACTTCAGCCTGCAGGGCTATGAAGACGGTTTCTTCGTCGGCCCGCATCTGTTCGACCGCGTGACGCCCGACATGGATATCTATCAGCAAGAGATTTTTGGCCCGGTGCTGTCGACCGTGCGCACAGGCTCGTACCAGGAAGCGATAGATCTGGCCATGAACCACGAATACGGCAACGGCACCGCAATCTTCACCCGCGACGGCGACACGGCCCGCGATTTTGCCAGCCGCATCAACATCGGCATGGTCGGCATCAACGTCCCGATCCCGGTGCCGCTGGCCTATCACACCTTCGGCGGCTGGAAGAAATCCGTGTTCGGCGACCTGAACCAGCACGGCCCGGATTCGTTCAAGTTCTACACTCGGACAAAAACCGTCACCGCCCGCTGGCCCAGCGGCCTGAAAGAGGGTGGAGAGTTCGCGTTCAAAGCGATGGATTAAGGCGCCGCCCTGACGACCTGAACCGCTATCAGAATGGTCTGCGCCCGGTGCGCGCCGCGGGCGCAGGGCGTTTGATTTCGGGCATCGTTGCAAATGAATAGCACAATACCTCACTGGCGGGGATCACAGCGCAACGCTTTCATTTTGCGTGAGGCTTCGGCACAGTTGCGGACGCAACCAACCGTTCAGGAGCGTCCGCATGTCCGCCGCAAACTTTGTCATGGCCCTCGCAATGGGGGCCATTATCTCTCTTTATCTGCCGATGATCAGCCGTATGTCGCAACTGCTGGGGTCACCCACGATGGGCAATGTGCCGTTCTTTGCGGTCGCCCTGATCGCGTCGCTGGTGATCGCCCTGGCATCCGGGCAAGGGGCCGAGGCGTTCGGGCGCATTCCGTCGCTGCCGATGTGGCTGTTCCTGTCGGGGGTGGCGAGTGCGGTAATGATTGTCGGATCGTCTTATCTAGTGCCGCAGATCGGAACCGGCGCGTTCTTCGTCCTTCTGGTTGCCGGGCAGATCCTGTTTGGTGCGCTGATCAATCAGTTCGGCTTGCTGGGCGTGCCGGTTCAGCCCATCACAATGCTCAAACTGCTGGGCATCGTCATGGCCATCGCAGGTGCCGCAATCGTCAGTTTTGCCCCCGCGGCTTCAACTGGTTGAGCCTTTCGACCAGTTTGCGCCCAGATCGGCGCACCAAGACTAACCACGAATGAGGAGACCAGATCGTGTCAAAAATCACCCGCCGCACCGCCCTCGCCGGCATGACTGCTGCACCATTGGCCACGCTGATCGCCGCCCCCGCACAGGCGGCGACGCATCGCGTGATTATAAAAGGGTTCAAGTATCACCCCGCCGAACTGCATGTCTCGGTCGGCGACCGGGTGGTCTTTACCAATATGGATTCCACTCCGCACACCGCGACAGCCATTATCAAGCGCTGGGATACCGCACAGCTTGGCCGGGGCAAGTCGGCCAAGATCGTCATATCCTCGGCCGGGGATCATTCCTATTACTGCCGCCCGCATCCGGCCATGAAGGGGGTCATCTGGGCCAACTGACGCATTGTAACAAACCACACCATAGGTTCAGTTGCGCTTTCCGCAGGGTCACGTCAACGTGACACCATCACAGTCAAGGAGTTCAAGTTGTGACCAAAATTACCCGCCGTACCGCCATTTCTGGTCTTGCCGCCGCACCGATTGCCGCCTCCATTCCCGGCGCCGCACTGGCCGCCACGCATCAGATTTCCATCGAAGGCTTCAAATTCAATCCGGCCGAGTTGAGTGTCGCCGTCGGCGATACCGTTGTTTTCACAAACAATGACGGCGCCCCCCACACCGGCACCGCCGAAGACAAAAGCTGGAGCACCGCCCGCCTGAGCAAGGGCCAGTCGGAAGAAGTCGTGATTTCAACCGCAGGCGACCATCCGTTCTTCTGCCAGGTGCATCCCAACATGAAGGGCCTGATCAAGGCCGGCTGACACGCCCGGTTTGACAGACCGCCCTGCAATCCTGTCTGGTGGGGGGCAACGCCCGCCAGACGACTGGATCCTGCATGGACGACCCTGCCTTCACGCTTGGGATTGAAGAGGAATACATCCTCGTCGATCTGAAGACCTATGAACCCGCCAATGTTCCGCCCGGCATGCTGGATGCCTGCAAGGCCAAGCTGGGCGGACGGGTCAGCCCCGAGTTCAAGACCTGCCAGATCGAGGTTGGAACCGGCATCTGCCCGACAATCGGCGATGCACGCGCCGAACTGATCGAATTGCGCAGCTGCATTCGCGACATTGCCAATGGCCACGGGCTGACGCCGATTGCGACGTCCTGCCATCCCTTCGCCGACTGGAAGCAGATCGGCCAAAGCGACGGTGATCGCTACACCGATCTGGCCGACGCCATGGGCCATGTGGCCCGCCGGATGGTGACCTGCGGCTGCCACGTCCACGTTGGCATCGGCGACGACGATCTGCGCATCGACCTGATGAACCAGTTCGCCTATTTCCTGCCCCATCTGCTGGCACTGTCGGGATCTTCTCCGTTCTGGGAAGGCGTGGACACCGGGCTGGCCAGTTACCGCCTCTGCGTGTTTGACAACATGCCGCGATCCGGCCTGCCCCCGAAATTCACGGACTGGAGTGAATATCAGCGCTCAGTCGATGTGCTGATCGACACTGGCATAATCGAGGATGCCTCGAAGATCTGGTGGGATTTGCGGCCTTCATCGCGCTTCCCGACGCTTGAAGCGCGGATTTGCGATGTCATGCCCCGGATGGAAGATACGCTGGCATTGGCGGCGGCAATTCAGGCACTGATGCGGATGCTGTGGCGACTGAAGACACGCAACCAGCGCTGGCGGATTTATGACCGCTTTCTGGTGGGCGAAAACCGTTGGCGGGCGCAACGCTATGGCACGGGCGGGACGCTGCTGGATCTGGGTCGCCGCGCCCTGATGCCAATTGCCGAAGCGGTCGAGGAATTGATCGACCTCACGTCCGAGGATGCAAGCGCATTGGTCAGCGCCCCGGAAATTGCGCATCTGCGCAAGATCGTTTCAGTCGGGGCCAGTTCAGACCGCCAGCGTGCCGTATTCAAAGCCGCCCGCGACGCAGGCGCGACCGAGGAGGAAGCCCTTCGATCCGTCGTCGAAAGCATGGTAGCGGAGTTTTCTGCCGGTCTGTGATAACGGCGGAGTGCAAGATGACACCAAGTGCACGCGCCACCCCGCGAAATCCACCAAAGGCACCACCGGCGCGGTCTGAAAACGCCATTCCAAATACCTTAATCGCCACCGGAATCACCTGCGCCCGGTGCGCGCCGCAGGCGCGAGGCGCGCACGCCGGACCGGCCCCACCAGTCTGGCCTCGGTTCAAGGTGGGCACATCCGGGATAGTTGACGGCTAACACGGCGCAATAAATCATGCCTATCCCCGTTGCTGCGCATGCCCGCCGGTCCGGCGCGCGCCCTGCTAACGGCGGGCGTTTGATTTCAGGCATCAGTGCAGATCAAAATGGACGATGCCCTAGCCCAGCCGCTGCCCCACACCGGCCCCAACCGCCCGGTCATAGGCAAGGGCCGCCACCGCGAAATCGCCGATTGCCACGCCGCGGAACAAAAACGCCTGCCGTTTGCCGGGATCAAAGGCCGCTGGAACCGCCCCGGTCACGACCTCCGCCAGGTCGCCGCAAATCAGCGCGGGATCAATCATCGGCGTGCCGCTCTCCGCCTCTTGCGCGCGGTCATCCACAAAGGCCGCATCCAGCGCTGTCATGCCTGCATCCACCCATGGGATGCCCAGGTCAGTGATCGCCGCAAAGCCGCCCGGTTTCAGCCAGCGCGCATCCAGAAACGGCGCCACCCCGTGGTCCAGCGTGATCGACGTCACCACAAGGTCCGCGCCCTCTATCGCCTCACGCGGGGTACAGACCTCTGCGTCGAGACCCCGCGCCGTGCAGGCCGCGACCAGCCGGTCAATATTCGCCTGCCCCCGCCCGACCAGCCGCGCGCGGGCCAGCGGGAACATCGCTCCGAACGCCTCGAGATGGCTGCGCGCCTGTGCGCCGCAGCCGATGAATGCAATCTCGTGCGCGTCAGGATTGGCCAGACGCCGCGCCATCACCGCGCAGAGGCCCGCGGTGCGTACCTGGGTGATCCATTTGCCACCCATCGTCGCCCGCATCTCGCCGGTTTCCGCATCCAGCAGCAATATCGACGATTCGATCCCCGGCAGCCCGCGCGCCGGGTTGCGCGGGCTGACCATGGCAACCTTCACAACCGTCAGCCCCGGCCCGTCGCCCACCGACAATGTGGTCATCAAATAGCGCCCGTCACCGGGCATCAACGCCGACTTTGGCACTGTCCACAACCGCCCCGCGGCCTGATCACCAAGCGCACCCTCGATACAGTCGGCCACATCGCCAGGGCTGATCCCCAGACCTGCCAGATCCTGCTCACTCAGATACAGCGCCGGTATTGCCGCAGACATGATGCCCCCCTGTTTGCACCCACCCTAAAGCGTTTCGGCTTGAACCTGAATCGCGAGGGATTCCCTTGAGACCTGATCTGTGATTCATCCTGTTTGGGAGGATGGATCATGTCAGCACCTTTGCCATCTGCGCTTCGGATACGGTTTCAGAGATACATTGAAGAAGGGTTGAGCGGGCGCGCGGCGGCGTTGCGGTTGAAGCTGTCGCCTGCCACAGGCGCGTGGTGGGCGCGTCAGGTGAGGATGAAGGGTCATGCGGAACCTGCCCGGCAGGGACCGCCGCGCGGCAAGGGAAAGCTGGCTCCGCATCGGGAATTCTTTGAGGAGTTGATCGCACAAGACCCTGACATCACGCTCTTTGAGTTGCGTAATGCGCTGGCCGATGCAGAGGGTGTGCGGGTGCATCACTCCTCCATCGCCAACCTTCTGTCCCGGCTCGGCTTCACGTACAAAAAAGTCGCTGGTCGCAACCGAGCGCCGCCGCGCCAAGGTAAGGCAGCAACGGGCCGACTGGTTCAGATACCGCTCGCCAGCCATTGCGACCTTTCCTGAGCGCGTTGTCTTTATTGACGAAACCGCAGTGAAGACAAACCTCACGCGCCTACGCGGCAGAGCCAAGCGCGGTAAGCGCCTGACGATGGATGCGCTCTTCGGAAGCTGGGGAACCCAAACCTTGATCGCGGGCCTGACCCAAGGCGCGCTGATCGCACCTTGGGTCATCAAGGGAGCGATAGATGGCCCCGCCTTCGCGGCCTACATCCGCGAAGTGCTGGTCCCCGAGATCAACCCCGGCACTGTCGTCATTCTCGACAACCTGGCAACCCACCGGAATAAGGAGGCGACGCAGGCTTTACGCAATCACGGCTGCTGGTTCCTTTACCTGCCACCGTACTCGCCCGACCTGAATCCCATCGAGCAGGCCTTCTCTAAACTGAAAGCCCATTTGCGACGGATCGGGGTCAGGTCCTTTACCCAGGTCTTCGAAGCAATCGGAGCAATCTGCGATCTCTACGACCCAGTAGAATGCTGGAACTACTTTAAGGCCGCCGGATATGTCTCAGGTTAATGTCGAAACGCTTTAGCGGCGCAACAGCCGCCAAAACACCACCAAAGGGCGCAAAACCCGCCGGAATATTGCCAAATCCATGAAGCGTTAAGGAAACCCTCGACATTTTCTGCCGCGGCGTTAACCTTTTGGCAAACTGACAAAGGACGCACCCGTGAAAAAGCCTTATGCAAAACCCGCAGTAGCTCGCCGCGACAGCCTGTCGGCCATTACCCAAACCAAAAGCTCGGGTGACAGATAGCAAGGCAACGGCGCACCCGAAAGCTTGCAAACCGGGCCCGACAATGGCCCGCAATAACTGGTGCATAACAGGAGCAGTACCCCATGAAAAAACCCTATGAAAAACCGGCCATCCTGCGCCGCGACAGCCTGTCGACCATCACCCAGGGTGGTCCGTCGAAGAAAAAGGTCAGCGATGCGCGCCTGAAAACCGACATCACGCCGGTCGGCACGGCCACCAACGGGCTGAACCTTTACACATGGCGTTACCATGGCCAGTCCGAGGTTTGGCAAGGCGTGATGGCGCAAGAGGTTCTGCGCAGCCACCCCGACGCGGTCGAAACCGGCGCGAACGGGTTCTACGGCATCGACTATGACAAGCTGGGCCTGAAAATGGTGCGCGTCAGCTAAACCTCGCGCGATTACGTGCAAAAGCTGCCGCCGGGGGGTAACCCGGCGGTTGCCCCGCGCCCCCGCAACGTCTACATCCGCGCGCAACACCCTGCGGAGTGACCGATGGCGCTGGCCCCGAAAATTCAATCCGACGAAGATCTGGCCACCCTGTGCCGAACCGCGATGCTGTCCGAGGCGGACACCCTGCGCGATGTCGCCGACCGGGTTGCCGATGATCTGGCCGCCGCACTTGCGGTCATGCAACGGGTGACGGGGCCAATTGTTGTCGCCGGTGTCGGGAAATCCGGACATGTGGCGCGCAAGATCGCCTCGACCTTTTCCTCGATCGGGCGTCCGGCCGTCTATGTCCACGCGGGCGAGGCGAGCCACGGCGACATGGGCATCATCCGCCCCGACTCTGCCGTCCTGCTGCTGTCGAATTCCGGCGAAACCGGAGAGCTTTCGGACATGATCCATTTCTGCCGCCAACACGATCTGCCGATGATCGCGCTGACGGCGGACGCCAACAGCACCCTGGGCCGCGCGGCAGAGGTTGCGATTGCCTATGGCCCGGTGAAAGAGGTTTGCCTGATCGGCCTGGCCCCCACAACCTCGACCACTGTGGCGATGGCGATCGGCGATGCGCTGGCTGTCGGGCTGACGCAGTTGCTGAACACCCACCCGGAAGATTTCCGCCGCTATCATCCCGGTGGAAAACTGGGCGCGCGGCTGACGCAGGTGTCTGATTTCATGCACAAAGGTCCGGCCCTGCCGCGTGTTGCGCCCGATGCGCCAATGGCCGAAGTCGTGGTCGAAATCTCACAAAAATCGCTGAGCGTTGCAATCCTGACGGATGCCGATGACCGCATTCTGGGGATCATCACCGATGGCGACATGCGGCGGCGGATCGACAACCTGTGGGACAATCGCGCGGACGGCGTCGCTTCGAAAAACCCGATTACGATCCCGCCGACGACCACCGCCGATGACGTGATGGTGCTGATGACGGACCGCAAGATTACCTCGGTTCTGGTGGCAGACGACGCCGGGCATCTGCTGGGCCTGGTGCATATTCACGACTGCCTGCGGCTGGGGATCGGCGGATGACCCGCGCGGTGATCATCCCGGCGCGCTTTGAGTCCAGCCGTTTCCCCGGCAAGCCGCTGGTGGAACTGCGCGGGTCCGATGGCGTTTCGAAATCCCTGGTTCAGCGCGCTTGGGAGGCTGGCTGCGCCGCCGCCCCTGCCGAGGCGGTCTGGGTGGCCACCGATGACGACCGGATCGCCGATGCTGTGCGCGCCTTTGGCGGGCAGGTCCTGATGACCTCCAGCGCCTGCCGCAATGGTACGGAACGCTGTGCCGAGGCACTGGCGATGCTGCCTGAACGCCCGGACATTGTGGTAAATCTGCAAGGCGATGCGCCCTTGACCCCGCCGTGGTTTGTGACCGACGTCGCCGACGCGCTGGACGCTGCCCCGGCAGAATTCGGCATGGCGACCCCGGTTCTGCTGACCGATCCCGACGCGCAGAAGAATCTGCGCGATGATCGCAAGGCCGACCGGGTTGGTGGGACGACTGCGGTCTTCGGCGCGGACATGCGGGGGCTATATTTCTCGAAGGAAGTCCTGCCCTTCGCGGGCGATCCTGATGTTCCGGTTTATCATCACGTCGGCCTTTATGCCTATCGCCCGGATGCGCTGGAACGCTATTCCGGCTGGCCCGAGGGCGCGCTGGAAAAGACCGAAGGGCTGGAACAGCTCCGTTTCCTCGAACAGGGCGAACCGGTGCTCTGCGTGAAGGTCGAGGCGCGCGGCCGTGTGTTCTGGGAATTGAACAATCCCGTCGATATCGAACGGATCGAGGCTGTGTTATGACCGACCAGGTAACTGTAAAGATTGGCGAAGTTGCGATTTCGCGCGATCTGCCCTTCGCGCTGATCGCCGGCCCCTGCCAGCTGGAAAGCCGCGATCACGCGATGATGATGGCCGAGCGGGTGTTGGAAGCTGCCAGCGCTGCAAATGTGCCGGTGATCTTCAAATCCTCTTACGACAAGGCCAACCGGTCGTCGATCACCACCAAACGCGGGGTCGGGATCGAGGCTGGGCTGGAGATTCTGGCCGAGGTCAAACAGCGCTTCGGCTGCCCGGTGCTGACGGATGTGCACGCGCCTGAACACTGCGCGCTGGCCGCGCAGCATGTCGATGTCTTGCAGATCCCTGCCTTCCTGTGCCGCCAGACCGATCTGCTGGTCGCGGCGGGCGAATCCGGGGCCGCGGTGAACATCAAGAAGGGTCAGTTCATGGCCCCCTGGGATATGGGCAACACGGCGCAGAAGGTCGCCTCGACCGGGAACCGGAAGATCTTGCTGACAGAGCGCGGAACATCGTTTGGTTACAACACTTTGGTCAGCGACTTTCGTGCATTGCCTCAGATGGCGGAAACAGGCTGGCCGGTGGTGTTTGATGCAACCCATTCGGTGGCCCAACCCGGGGCCAAGGGCCTGTCGTCGGGCGGGGATCGCACCATGGTGCCACCGCTGGCGCGGGCCGCTGTTGCGGTTGGCTGTGCGGCGTTATTCATCGAAACCCATGAAGACCCCGACAATGCACCGTCGGATGGGCCGAATATGCTGCGCGTCGATGACCTTGGCGCGCTGCTGAAGACCCTGCGCGCCATCGAAGCCGCCGCCCGTTAGGTGCTGACGCTTTATCGCATCGCCGCCTTGCTTTGGGCGCCGTTTCTGATCGCCAAAACCCTGTTCCACCCCCGCTATCGACGCCCCGGCGCACTTGGCCAGCGCTTTGGCCGCAGCCGCGCGGAAGCCTCCGGCCCGGTGCTCTGGCTGCACGGTGCCAGCAACGGCGAGCTGACCTCGGCCCGCGCCCTGATCGAGCAACTTCTGTCCGATCACCCTGCCCTGCACATTCTGATTACCGCCCATACACCAACGGGTTACGACCTTGCGCGAGGTTGGAACATCAACCGCACATCCGTCCGCCTGGCCCCCTATGACATCGCCCCGGCGATCCGCGCCATCCTGCGCCGCTGGCAACCCATCGCCCATATCACCGTAGAAAATGAGGCTTGGCCGAACCGCATCCTGACCTGCCGCGCGGCGGGCATCCCCTGCTGGTTCGTCGGCGCGCGCCTGTCGGAACGCAGCCACGCAGGCTGGAAGCGCCGTGCGCCGGGGCTGGCGCGGCGGGTGTTTGCCGCGCTTGACCGGGTGTACCCTCAGGACGCGCAGTCTGGCCTGCGGTTCATCGATCTGGGCGTGGACCCGGACCGGATCGGAACCGTGGAAAACCTGAAGTCCTCAGTTCGCCCTGCTCCATTACCATCTGATTTTACAACGCTTTCCGAAATCTTCAAACGTGATCGTACTGTCTTTGCCGCCTCGACTCATCCGGGCGAGGAGGAGGTCGTCCTGACCGCTTTCGCCCGCGCCCGAACCCGCTTGCCAGGGCTGCGCCTGATCCTGGCCCCCCGCCACACACACCGCGCGGAGGAGGTTGCCGAACTGATCGAAAGCAGCGGGATCGCCTTCACCCGGCGTTCCACCGGCGATTTGCCCGGCCCGCTGACGCCGATCTATCTTGCTGATAGCATGGGCGAAATGACCGCCTGGTATCGCCTGTCCGGGGTGACATTCGTCGGCGGAACACTTGTCGATCACGGCGGCCATACGCCCTATGAACCCGCGTTGGAGGGCAGCGCCATCGCCCACGGGCCGCATGTCAGCAACCAGCAGGATGCCTTCGCCGCCCTGACCCGCGCCAATGCGGCCCTGCCGGTCACCAATGCAGATGAACTTGCCCGGGCGTTTCAAACGCTGGCGAAACCAGCAACGATCCGCACATTGGCCAACGCCGCCGAAGGCGCCCTGTTCACCGGCAACGAAGGGCGCACATCACGCGAAATCTCGGGCCTGATCGCGCCTTACGTCAGGTGACTTCCATTTCCGGCAAGGCGATGTTAATGTTCGAAAACAACAAGAAGAACGCCAACCTTAACGTCGAGCCGTGAAGCCCCGCAAGAAAATGAATGTCGAAAAGATAAAACCCCGCCCCATTCGCCTGTCGGCGGCCGGCAAGCGGGATGTCCGCACGCAATTCGCCGCGCTGTGCTGGCGCAAGCGGCGTGATGATGTGCAGGTGCTGCTTGTCACCTCGCGCCGGACCGGGCGCTGGGTGATCCCCAAGGGCTGGCCGATGGACGGGCTGACCCCGACCGAGGCTGCTGAGCAGGAAGCCTGGGAAGAGGCCGGCGCCGAAGGCAAGATCAAGGACACCTGTCTTGGCGTGTTCACCTACACCAAGAATATGGAAGACGATGACGACCTGCCCTGCGCAGTCGCCGTCTTTCCGCTGAAGGTCAAGAAGACCCGCAGCAACTGGCCCGAGGTTGAGGCGCGCAAACGCAAGTGGTTCTCGCTCAAAAAAGCGGCGGCGCAGATCCACGAACCCGAATTGCAACGCATCCTGCTGACCTTCGATCCGGCCCGCCTGGCGGCCTGATCCACCTTGCGTTTTCCGCGTCAGGGCCTAAATCTGGGCCACTGACCTCGGGAACCCACGCGCGCATGATCAACTACAGCCTGAAATGCGGAAACGGTCACGATTTCCAAAGTTGGTTCGCCAATGCCGAAGGGTATGAGGCGCTGCGAAAATCTGGCCATGTGGCTTGCCCCACCTGCGGCGACCCCGACGTTGAAAAGGCGCTGATGGCGCCACGGGTGCGCGCCGGGCGCGATAAGGCCACAGCGCCGGTTGAAAAAACCGACCTGTCCAAACCCGATACCAAGATCGAGGCTGAGTTGGGCAAACTGAAAGAAAAGGTCGAAGCAGAATCCGAATATGTCGGCACCAGTTTCGCGACCGAGGCCCGCGCGATGCATGACGGCGACACGCCGCACCGGTCAATCTGGGGAGAGGCGAAATTCGCCGATGCCAAGGCGCTGCATGACGACGGCGTACCGGTCATGCCACTGCCATTTGTCCCAACCAGAAAGACCAATTGATGACAATCCTGATTACCGGCACCAACCGTGGCATCGGCGCGGAATTGCGCGCCCGGTACCTGGCCGCTGGCCAGAGTGTCATCGGCACGGCGCGCGGTGCGGCCCCCGAAGGCGGCGTCGTGCTGGATGTGACGGACCCGGCCTCGATCGCCGGGCTGTCGAGCCATTTGGACGGTGCGCCGCTGGACCTGCTGGTGTGCAACGCGGGGGTTTACCTGGACAAGGGCGCGGATCTGGACACCGGCTTTGGCGCGGACCTTTGGGCACAGACCTTTGCCGCCAACGTCTCCGGCGTGTTCCTGACCATCCAGACGCTGCTGCCTAATCTTGCAGCCGCAGGCGGAAAGATCGCGATCATTTCCAGCAAAATGGGAAGTTCGACCCTCGCGCCCGGCGGATCCTATATCTATCGCGCCTCAAAGGCGGCGGCGCTGAACCTGGGGCGCAATCTGGCGTCCGATCTGAAGCCGCGCGGCCTCGCGGTCGGGATCTATCATCCTGGTTGGGTAAAGACAGATATGGGCGGCGGCGGTGCGGACCTGACGATCGAGGCATCCGCGCACGGCCTGATTGCGCGCTTTGAGGCACTGTCGCTGGATACGACCGGCGTGTTCGAAACCTATGACGGTCAGGCGATCCCGCTCTGAAACGATAACCACAACGCCAGACCCGCGCACAATGGCGAACCAACATCGCCGCACCCTTGCCCTTCCGCTGCGCGAACCCTAAGAGGTGCGCGAACCTCAGACAGGCAGACCCATGCCCATTTTGGTAATGAAATTCGGTGGTACCTCGGTGGCCACGCTGGACCGGATACGCCGGGCGGCCAAACGCGTCGGGCGTGAGGTTGCGAACGGCTATGACGTGATCGTCATCGTCAGCGCAATGTCAGGCAAAACCAATGAGTTGGTCGGCTGGGTCCGGGAAACCGCGCCGATGTTTGATGCCCGTGAATATGACGCTGTGGTCAGCAGCGGCGAACAGGTGACTGCGGGCCTGATGGCGCTGACGTTGCAGGAAATGGACGTGCCTGCGCGCAGCTGGCAGGGCTGGCAGGTTCCGCTGAAGACAACCTCGGCCCATGGCGCGGCGCGGATTGTAGAGATTCCGACCGAAAACCTGAACGGGAAGTTTAATGACGGCATGAAAGTGGCTGTTGTTGCAGGCTTTCAGGGCATCGGCGATGATGGCCGCGTGACCACGCTGGGCCGTGGCGGATCGGACACCACTGCAGTGGCCTTTGCCGCCGCCTTCGGGGCCGAACGCTGCGACATTTATACGGATGTTGACGGGGTCTATACCACCGACCCGCGCATCGTCAGGAAAGCGCGCAAGCTGGATCGGATCGCGTTCGAGGAGATGCTGGAGCTCGCCAGCCTTGGGGCCAAGGTGCTTCAGACAAGAAGCGTCGAACTGGCAATGCGTTACAAGGTGAAGCTGAGGGTCTTATCGAGCTTTGAAGACAACGATGAACACGCAGGCACGCTGGTTTGCAGCGAGGAGGATATCGTGGAAAGTAATGTCGTGGCCGGAGTGGCCTATTCACGGGATGAAGCCAAGGTCACGCTGATCTCGGTCGCCGACCGCCCCGGCATCGCGGCGGCGATCTTCGGGCCACTGTCCGAAGCGGGCGTGAACGTCGATATGATCGTGCAGAACATCAGCGAAGAAGGGCGCACAGATATGACCTTCTCGTGCCCGGTGGACGAAGTTGCGCGCGCCGAGGCGGCGATGAACGCCGCCAAGGACGCGGGTGAGATCAATTTCCACGATCTGGTCGCGGATGAGGGCGTCGCCAAAGTCTCGATCGTCGGTATCGGCATGCGCAGCCACGCCGGCGTCGCCGCCAAGATGTTCAAGTCGCTGTCCGACGAAGGCGTCAACATCAAGGTCATCACCACGTCCGAGATCAAAGTCAGCGTGCTGATCGACCGGAAATACATGGAACTCGCCGTGCAGGCACTGCATGATGCGTTCGAACTGGAACGGGCGGCCTGAACCCCGCCACGGGGGACGGATGAACGCAACCACCGAAAGCGAAAGCCGCAAGCTGCTGGGCCGACTGCGCGAAGCCTTGGCGAGCGAGGCTGCAGGACAGGAACGCCTGGACAAGGTCGTCGGTCTGGTCGCCGGTTCGATGCAGACCGAGGTATGCTCGATCTATCTGTTCCGCGATGCGGATACGCTGGAGCTTTGCGCGACTGAAGGTCTGAACCCAGAGGCCGTTCACCAGACCCGAATGCGCATTGGCGAGGGGCTGGTGGGTCGCGTGGCCCTGCGGGGCCGGCCCATCAACACGGCGGATGCGCCCTCGGCCCGGGGCTTTCGTTTTATGCCCGAAACGGGTGAGGAGCTTTACAGCAGCTTCCTGGGCGTCCCGATCCAGCGGCTGGGCGAACGCCTGGGCGTGCTGGTGGTTCAGTCAAAGACCGCGCGGGAATTCTCGGAAGACGAGATCTACGCCCTGGAAGTTGTCGCCATGGTTCTGGCCGAAATGACCGAGCTTGGCGCCTTTGCCGGTGAAGGTGCGGCGCTGAGTGCGCGCCACAAGCAGCCGGTCCAGTTTCGCGGCATGACCGGGCAGGAAGGCGCCGCCCAGGGTCAGGTCTGGCTGCATGAACCGCGCGTCGTCGTGGTCAACCCGATTGCCGACGATCCGCATGTTGAATTTGAACGGCTGACCCAGGCGGTCGACGCGCTGCGTCTGTCGGTGGACGAAATGCTGGGCCATGTCGCGCCCAACGAAAAGGATCAGAGGGAGGTCCTGGAAGCCTATCGGATGTTCGCAAATTCCCGCAGCTGGATGCGGCGGATGCAGGAAGACATCGCGCGCGGCCTGTCCGCCGAGGCGGCAGTCGAAAAGGAACAATCCAGCGCCCGCACCCGCATGGGCCAGGTGCCGGATGCCTATCTGCGTGACCGGTTGCACGATCTGGACGATCTGTCGAACCGTCTGTTGCGGATATTGACCGGTCAGGGGGCCGAAACCGGGGCCGAGATGCCGGATCGCCCGATCCTTGTGGCACGCAACATCGGCCCGGCAGAGTTGCTGGAATACGGACGCAGCCTGAAAGGCATCGTGCTGGAACAGGGCAGCGTCGGCAGCCACGCAGCGATTGTCGCCCGCGCCTGGGCCATCCCGTTGGTTATCAACGCGCGCAACATTACGACCGAGGCGTTGAACGGCGATTCGATCCTGGTTGATGGCGATCAGGGCATCGTCCATCTGCGCCCCGAAGACACGGTGGCGACCGCATTCCGCGACAAGATCGCCATGCAGACCAAGGCGCAGGAACGATACTCGGGCCTGCGCGATCTGCCTGCCGAAACCCTCGACGGCCACAAGATCGAACTGTTCATGAACGCGGGGCTGATGGCGGACCTGCCCTCACTGGAAAGTTCGGGCGCCGAAGGCGTCGGGCTGTTTCGCACCGAATTGCAGTTCCTGACCCGCAACACCGTGCCCCGCCGCGGAGAGCTTGCCGACATGTACACCCGCGTTCTGGATTCGGCCGGGGGCCGTCCGGTGACGTTCCGCACGCTGGACATCGGCTCGGACAAGGTTCTGCCCTATATGAAGCCGCAGGATGAACCGAACCCGGCGATGGGATGGCGGGCGATCCGGGTTGGGCTGGACAAATCGGGCGTCATGCGCATGCAACTCCAGGCGCTGGTGCGCGCAGCGAACGGGCGGCCCTTGACCGTGATGTTCCCCTTCGTCGCCCAGTTCGAGGAATTCAGCACCGCCCGAGAGCGCCTTTTGAACGTGATCGAATATGAACGCAAACTGGGCCATCCCGTCCCCGAAACCGTGAAAATCGGCGCGATGCTGGAAACCCCCAGCCTGGCCTTCGCGCCGCGCCAGTTTTTCGAACTTGCCGATTTCATCTCGATCGGGGGCAATGATCTGAAACAGTTCTTCTTTGCCGCCGACCGCGAGAATGAGCGTGTGCGCCGACGCTATGACACCTTGAACCTGAGCTTTCTGTCTTTCATCGAACAGATCGTCGGTCGCTGCACCGAGGTCGGCACCCCGGTCAGTTTTTGTGGCGAAGACGCCGGCCGCCCGGTCGAGGCTTTGTGTTTCGCCGCCATGGGCCTGCGCGCGCTGTCGATGCGCCCGGCCTCGATCGGGCCGGTCAAAAGCCTGCTCCGCCGGGTGGAACTTGGCGCGGCGCGCGATGTCATCAACACGGCCCGCATGGATGGCAGCCAGTCGGTGCGCGGCGCGGTGATGGATTGGCTGCGGAGTGTTCCGCAGGGTTAGTGGGCCGGGTTTTTTGTGGCCTGAAGCGGATATCAGCAATGCACCGCAAGCAGGGCGCGCGCCGGGCCGGTGGGCTGGCGCTGCACCGTTGAGTTTGCATGATTTATGGCTCAGGTTTGGCCGTCAACTCGCTTGGACGCGCCAAGTTCAGATCAGCGCCTGACCGGCGGGACCGGTCCGGCGCGCGCCCTGCGCCTTTCGGCGCGCACCGGGCGCGGGGACAATCTGCCAACATCCGCTTCAGGCAAACACCCGCCTTCTCGGCTCCTGTCAGGCAGGAACGCTAGTTTTCCAGCGCGGCCACCCCGGGCAAGGTTTTGCCCTCCATCCATTCCAAAAAAGCACCCCCGGCCGAGGAAACATAGGTGAAGTCATCCGCCACCCCGGCGGCATTCAGGGCGGCGACAGTGTCACCGCCGCCTGCCACGCTGACCAGCGCACCGGCGCGGGTCTCTGCGGCGGCCTGTCTGGCGGCAGCCAGTGTTGCGGTATCGAACGGCGGTGTTTCAAACGCCCCAAGCGGGCCATTCCAGACCAGTGTTTTCGCCGCCCCCAGCACGGCGGCAATTCGCGCAACCGTCTTCGGGCCGACATCCAGGATCATCGCGTCCGCCGGGCAGGCATCAGCGGCGACAACCGTGCTGGCGGCACCTTCGCGGAACTCGCGCGCGACCACCACGTCGCTTGGCAGCAGGATATCGCAGGCGACCTCTCCGGCGGCGGCGCGAATCTCTCGCGCGCGGTTCAGCAGGTCCGGCTCATACAACGATTTGCCGACATCGGCGCCCTCGGCGGCCAGAAACGTGTTCGCCATGCCGCCCCCGATCACCAGATGATCGACTTTGCGCACCAGGTTCCCCAACAGGTCCAGCTTGGTTGACACCTTCGCCCCACCCACAATTGCAACCGAGGGGCGCGCAGGTTTGCCAAGTGCTGCATCCAGCGCGGCCAATTCCTCGGCCATCAGACGGCCTGCCGCATTCGGCAGCATCCGCGCCACGCCTTCGGTGGACGCATGCGCCCGGTGCGCGGCCGAGAATGCGTCGTTCACATAAACCTCGCCCAGTTCGGCCAGATTGCGCGCGAAGGCGGGGTCATTGGCCTGCTCGCCGCCATGAAAGCGGGTGTTTTCCAGCAGCAGGACGGATCCGGCAGGCAATTCGGCGACCGCGCTGCCTGCGACCGGGCCGATGCAATCCTCGGCGAACTGCACGGGCGCGCCCAGTGCCGCCTCCAGCGCGGGGGCGATCGGGGCCAGCGACATCTCTGGCACCACCTTGCCTTTGGGCCGCCCGAAATGCGCCAGCAGGATCGGCTTGCCGCCTGCCGCAAGGATATCGCGCAATGTCGGCAGGATCCGTTCGATCCGCGTGGCATCGGAGATCTGCCCAGCCGCCATCGGCACGTTCAGATCCACGCGCACCAGCACGCGCTTGCCCGCAAGGTCAATCTCATCCAGGGTTTTCCAGGCCATTCAGGGCACTCCATTCTTTGTTGAATGCTACCTGCCCCGCGCCCGCCGTATCGTCAACCGATCAGCCGTTTCACGCCTGCGGGCTTTCCCTTTTGCGCGCGCCACACTAGGTAACGCCCAAACTTTCTTCAGGAGGGCCCAATGGCCGATATCAAAGACCCAGAAAACACCGTCATCATCGAACTGAAAGGCGGCAACGTCACGGTCGAGCTGTTGCCGGACGTCGCGCCCCAGCATGTCGCCCGCATGAAGGATCTTGCCCGCGCCGGCGCCTATGACGGCGTTGTCTTCCACCGCGTGATTGAAGGTTTCATGGCCCAGACCGGCGATGTCGCCAACGGCAATATGAACAAGGATTTCAACCTTGGCCGCGCTGGCACCGGAGGGTCGGACATGCCCGATCTACCCGCCGAATTCTCGAAACTGCCGCACGATCGCGGCACCATCGGTGCGGCGCGCAGTCAGAACCCGAATTCGGCCAACAGCCAGTTTTTCATCAACTTTTCCGACAATGCCTTCCTGAACGGCCAATACACCGTCTATGGCCTCGTGATCGAGGGGATGGAGCATGTCGACGCCATCACCCGGGGTGAGCCGCCCGCAGAGCCGGATCAGATGATCACCATGAAGGTCGCTGCCGATGCGTAAGCTGCTGATCGCCGCCTTGTTGCTGGGCACACCGGCACTGGCGCAGGATGTCGAAGACGGCGAAGGCCCGAACCTTGAGATTACGGTCGAGGGCAAGGCCAGCGGCAAGATCGTTCTGGACCTTTTTGACGACGTTGCCCCGCAACATGTCGAGCGTATCACCAAGCTCGCGTCCGAGGCTGCTTATGACGGCGTCGTCTTCCACCGCGTCATCGACGGCTTCATGGCCCAGACCGGCGATGTGGAGTTTGGTCGCATCGACGGAGATTCGCTTCAGATGGCCGGACGCGGAGGGTCGCCCCTGGACGATCTGCCTGCCGAATTCTCGAACATACCGTTTGATCGCGGCGTGGTCGGCATGGCGCGGGCGCAGAACCCGAATTCGGCCAACAGCCAGTTCTTCATCATGTTCGATGAAGGCCATTTTCTGAACGGTCAGTACACTGTTGTGGGCCGGGTGATCGAAGGGCTGGACGTGCTGGACGCAATCCAGCGCGGCGATCCGAACCTGAACGGCGTCGTGGTTCAGCCGGACGTAATGGCCGACGTGAACGTCATCAAAACGCCCGCCGAATGACCTGAAACCGGACTGTCCGCCTGCATGCACGTTCGGGCAGCCCGGTTTGCACAACCCTTCTCAAACTCCTGTGATACGGGCTATGCGCGCACGCCTTCCCCGTCTTAGTGTTCCCCGGATGATTTTTTTGGGGAGAACCGAGCAATGATAACCTCTCGATGGATCGGGGCCGCCGTTGCCCTTGCCATGACCGCAGGCGCGGCCCTGGCCGACCCAAGCCGTTGGCGCCATGAATGGCCCGACACCGATTTCACAATGACCGCGGTTGATGACTGGGGCGAAATCCTGTCTGGCGGCCCGCCCAAGGACGGCATCCCGGCGGTCAATGATCCGACCTTCATTCCGGTCGGCGATGAAGACCGGATCGGCGACCGTGAACCGGTTATCACGCTGGAAATCGACGGGGCCACGCCGCGCGCCTATCCGGTGCGCTATCTCACCTGGCATGAGATCGTGAACGATGTGGTCGGCGGCATTCCAGTTGCGGTGACCTTCTGCCCGCTGTGCAATTCCGGCATCACCTTTGACCGCCGCGTGAACGGAGAGATCTTGACCTTCGGCGTATCTGGCAAGCTTAGGAATTCTGACATGGTGATGTACGACCGCGAGACTCAAAGCTGGTGGCAACAGGCCATCGGTCGGGGCATCGTGGGGTCGAACACCGGCACCGATCTGGTCGCCATGGCCAGCTGGATGGAAAGCTGGGGCCAGTTCAAGGAACGCAACCCCAATGCCGAGGTGATGGATCAGCCGAATTTCCGCCGCTCTTACGGGCGCAACCCCTATGTCGGCTATGACGGGTCCACCAAGCCGTTCCTCTACAATGGCGAAATGCCCCCCCACGACATTCCGGCCCTGATGCGCGTGGTGCGTGTAGGCGACACCGCCTGGACGATGGAGCGTATTCGCGCCGAAGGCGTGATCAACGAAGACGGCCTCGTCATTTCGTGGACCGAAGGCCAGGCCAGCGCCCTTGACGGCCCCAGCCTTGCCGACAGCCGCGAAGTCGGCACCGTGCGGGTCCGCGACCAGGCCGGCAAAGACCTGCCTCACGACGTCATGTTCGCCTTCGCCTTCCACGCCTTCTGGCCGGATGGGACTTGGAAGTTGGGCAGCTGACGTCAACTGCACCCGTTGCGGTTGTGCTACACATTGCCGTCGTGTCAGGTGAACTGGTGCGGCGGCCTTGCCTTTGCAGGTGAGAGCCCAGACATTTTCGCAATATAGATCAAATCGAGTCGTTCGATCCACCATCGGGAGCACTGCCATGCCTGTCCGAATGCTACGAAACGGTCTTTTTCTTTTCAGCCTGACCGCCCTGCCCCTCCAAGCGGCAGATTTCACCTTTGACGCAGATACAGAAAGCCCCGGTGGGCTGTTTTCGGTCTGGGGCCAGGGGGTCATCCCGAGCAACGTGCTTCACAACGGCGACGATTGCGATTCAGGCGGCACCGATATCTGCGATGATGCACTCGGCGGCGGTGCCTATATCGGCCATGGCACCCAGTTAAATGACTCGTTCAACTTTTACGGCGATCTGACTCTGGACTACCACGAAGGCATGGACACCGACGGAGATGAAGATCAAAGCGCCTTCTACGCCGGGCTGGGCCTGCACTTTTATTCAAACGAGGCTGATCCCTGGGGCGTCTTCGCTCTCGCCGTTGGCGGCAGCAACTTATCATCTGACAACGAAGCTGGCATTGGCCTCGGCGGCGGCATTGAAAAGCGGTTTGGCAATCATTTCGTCCAGGCGGGTGGCTTCACCAACGTTAGCGACCCGGACGATGTGGATTCGTTCGAGGATTTCTATTTCGCAGGCGTCGGTGGTGATTACGCGCTTGGAAACGGCAATCTTGCGGCCTCCCTTTTCCTCGGGACGGGCGACGCCGACGAGGATTCCGATGAAGTAACGGCCTATTGGGCACAGATTGCCCTGACCTATACCGCACCGCTCGGCGACAGCGGCGTTAATTGGCTCGCCGGGGTGCAGCACGACTGGTACGAAGCGGATGACGGCACGCCCGAGCAGGCGTGGTTTAACACCGTTAAGCTTGGTATCGAAGTTCCGCTGGGCGGCAAGCCGGTGTTCAAGACCCCGAACCTACGCGCACCCGTTACCCTGCCTGGTGAGTTCAACTAGGTATATCGAATGGGGATCAAGACGTCGGTTAGGGGCCATCTGTTTCGCGCCCTTAGCCGATCAGCCCTGTAGCACCACCAACGCATGCCGCTTCTTGCCCGCCGACAGTTTCACCGGCTGCGACAGCGCATCCGCGTCCAGCATCAACCCCGCATTGGTCAGCGGCGCATCATTCAGCCGCGCGCCGTTCTCGGCAATCAGGCGTTTCGCCTCCTTGCCTGACCCCGCCAGCCCGCTGCGCACCAGCGCCTGCACGATGGACAGCCCGTCACCTAGATCAGCCGCGCTGATCGTCAGGGTCGGCAGGTCGTCCCCGACGCCGCCCTTTTCGAACACCTCGCGCGATGTCGCCTCGGCTGCCGCCGCAGCCTCGGCCCCATGGGCCAGGGTCGTCACCTCATTGGCCAGTCGGATCTTGGCCGCGTTAATCTCGGCCCCGTCCAGCGCGCCAAGGCGGTCACAATCCTCTACCGGCAGTTCGGTATAAAGCTTCAGGAAACGCCCGACATCCGCATCCGTCGTGTTGCGCCAGAACTGCCAGAACTGGTACGGGCTGCACATATCCGCATTCAGCCAGATCGCCCCGTCCTGGCTTTTGCCCATCTTCTTGCCGTCACTGGTGGTCAGCAGCGGACTGGTCAGGCCATAGATCTCATGATCCAGCACCCGGCGCGTCAGGTCGATCCCGTTGACGATATTGCCCCATTGATCCGACCCACCCATCTGCAGAACGCAACCATACCGCCGGTTAAGCTCCAGAAAATCATAGGCTTGCAGGATCATATAGTTGAATTCCAGAAAGCTGAGTGACTGTTCCCGGTCAATCCGCGACTTCACGGATTCAAAGCTCAGCATCCGGTTCACCGAAAAATGCCGCCCGATGTCGCGCAGAAAATCGAGGTAGTTCAGCCCGTCCAACCATTCGGCGTTGTTCAGCATCAGCGCATCGCTCGCGCCCGCGCCAAATGACACATAGTTGCTGAAGACATCGCGAATCCCGGCGATATTCTCATCAATCTTCTGGGGCGTCAGCAAAGGCCGCTCGTCCGAGCGAAAGCTGGGGTCGCCCACTTTGGTCGTGCCGCCACCCATCAGAACCAACGGCTTATGCCCGGTTTTCTGCAGCCAGCGCAGCATCATGATCTGGATCAGACTACCCACATGCAGGCTCGGCGCGGTGGCGTCAAACCCGATATAGGCTGGCACGACGCCCTTGATCAAAGCCTCGTCCAGGCCCTGATAATCGGTGCAATCGGCCAGAAAGCCGCGCTCGATCATCACACGCATGAAGTCCGATTTCGGGTGGTAGGTCATGGCAAACTCGGTGCAATCTAAGGGTTCAGGCCGCCAGCTATAAGGGCGCGGCGCGTGAAGGGGAAGAGATGGCGACCAAAGGGGCGATGACTGTGGTCGGCGCAATGTCCGGCACCTCGCTGGATGGTGTGGACGCGGCCGAAATCGTGACCGACGGCGTGACCGTGTTCGAACGCGGACAAACCGCCTATCGGCCCTATTCAGACGCCGAACGCGCCACCCTGCACGCCGCCCTTGGCCGCTGGCCGGACGATGATGTAAGCGCCGCGTCCGAGGTTGTCGAAACCGCCCACGCCGAGGTTCTGTCCCGCTTCGCCCAGGCCGAGGCCTTCGGATTCCACGGCCAGACGCTGGCCCATGACCCGGCCGGTCGTGGCACCCACCAGGCGGGCGATGGCGCCGTGCTGGCACAGGTTCTGCACCGCCCCGTGGTCTGGGATTTCCGCAACAACGATGTGGCGATGGGCGGCCAGGGCGCGCCGCTGGCGCCGTTCTATCACCACGCGCTGGTGCGCGAAATTGGTGCGACCGCACCCCTCGCCATCCTGAACCTCGGCGGTGTCGGCAACCTGACCTGGATCGACCCGAGCGCTGCGACACCCGAAACGCCCGGCGCGCTGCTGGCCTTCGATACCGGCCCGGCCAACGCGCCGCTGGACGATCTGGTCCGCGCCCGCACCGGGGCCCCGCGCGACGAAAACGGCGCGCTGGCCAGTGCCGGATCAGCGGACCAGGGCATCATCGACGCTTTCCTCAGCCACGGCTATTTCCCAAAGATCCCGCCCAAATCACTGGATCGAAACGACTTTTCTGCCCTTCCCGACATGATCGCCCCGCTTTCAACCGAAAACGCCGCCGCAACGCTGACCCAGATCGTCGCCGCTTGCGTCGCGCAGGGCCTGACCCACTGCCCGACCCCGCCAACCCGCCTGCTGGTCACCGGCGGCGGACGGCAGAACCCGGCCATCATGGCCGCCCTGGCCAGCCGCCTGCCCTGCCCCACCGCCCCGATCGAAGATGCGGGCCTCAACGGCGACATGCTGGAGGCCGAGGCCTTCGCCTTCCTCGCCGCCCGCATCCTGCGCGGCCTGCCAACCTCGGCCCCCGGCACCACCGGCGTGGCGGCGGCGATCGGCGGCGGCCAGATCAGCCACCCAACTCCCTGATCCCAGTCGTTGCAGCGCTGCATCACCGATCCAATCCCGCTGATTTTCGCGATTCAAGGGATTCACAAGCCGAATCACCTGTGACATTGTCTCCCGAACCGGCCCGAAAGCGGCCGGACCACAAGGCAGAGCATGACCCGCAAACACCCGGCCCGCGCCATCGGCGCCCTGATGTTTTTCGCCACAGCCATCGCGCTGGGGGTTTATTTCACCTTTGCCAGCGTGCAGGGCGACTATGGCCTGTTCCGCCGGATCGAGATCGAGGCTGAAAGCAAAGCCATCGCCGCTGATCTGGCCGACATCTCGGCCCAGATCGCCGTGCTGGAAAACAAGACCCGCCGCATGTCCGACAGCTATCTCGATCTTGACCTGCTGGACGAACAGGCCCGTGATGTTTTGGGATTTGTCCGCGCGGACGATGTGATCCTACGCTGACGCGAACACCCCTCCCCCTTGTCCATCATTGACCCAAAAATATCCCGGGGAGGTCTGGAGGGGCTGGCCCCTCCAGCCACCGCCCGCGGCCACGACCCGAGGGGTTTTCAATCCCGAGGCACCGCCCTCAGCCCGCAATCGCCGCGACGGCCTTGTCCACTGCCGCCTCAGTCACCTCAAAATCCGCCTCGCTCAGCGCCAGGCTGGGATAGAATTTGCCCGGCAGCTTGAACACGCCGTTCTCGCGCAGCACCCGGTTATAAGTGGCCGCCTTTGCGGCATCGCCGGTCTGGTAGCTGCGGTAATCACGCACCTCACCTTGGGTGAAGACCACGTCGAACAAGGTCACATCGCCAACAATCCGGTGCGCCACGCCGGCGGTATTCAGCGCCCTGGTCTGCATATCCCACAGGCGCTGACCGTTGGTTTTCAGCCGATCATACTGGCCATCGCGGCGCAGAATCTCCAATGTTTTCAACCCGGCCACAGCCCCCACCGGAAACCCCGACAGCGTGCCGAATTGTATCAGCCAACGCGCGTCATCGACCGCCGCCTTGTCAAAATGCGCCATCAGATCAGCGCTGGCTGCCAGCGCCGCAACCGGGAAGCCGCCGCCGATGACCTTGCCCAATGCGCATATGTCCGGGACAACCCCCCAACGTTCCTGCGCCCCGCCATAGTCCAGGCGGAACCCGGTCACGACCTCGTCAAAGATCAGCAAAACACCGTGCCGGTCACACTCCGCCCGCAGCCCTTCAAGAAATCCCGCCTCGGGCGCGACAACGCGCTGCAATGGTTCGACAATCACGGCGGCAACCTCGGGACCGTGTTCGGCCAGAAGCCCGCGCAGGAACGCCAGATCATTGAACGGGGCGATCAGCATCTGGTCGCGCACCGCATTGGGAATTCCGGCGGAATCCGGCACCGCTTGCGGAAAATTCACCCGGGCCGAGGGGGACAGTGACATCAGCGCCTCGGCACTCATCCCATGAAAGCCGCCTTCGAACTTGACGATCTTGTCGCGCCCCGTGGCCGCCCGGGCCAGCCGGATGGCGTACATGTCCGCCTCTCCGCCCTAGGCGACAAAGCGCACCTGCTGCGCGCAGGGCACCGCGCGCACGATCTCTTCGGCCAGTTCGATACCTGCGGTGTTGGTGGTAAAAAAAGTCATGCCGCGCGGCACCTGTTGCAGCACCGCCTCGACCACTTCGGGATGCCCATGGCCAAGCAACATCGGGCCGGACCCGATCAGGTAGTCGACATATTCCTTACCGTCAGCATCCCAGATTCGTGCGCCCTGCCCGCGATCAATCAGGACATCGTTCGCAAAGTTGCCAAATGTCGCCCCCGGAAGCACCGCGCCCGCGCGGGCAATCCAGTCGGCTTGTGAGGTGATCTTCTGCATACCGCCGCCCTCCCCCCTGTCTCCGGCAGCTTCCAACAGTCGCCGCCGGGTTGCAAGGGTCAAGCCAGCAGGGCGCGCGCCGCCTCGGGCGTCAGGGGATCGGGCCGTTCGCAGGTGGTTGTCATCTCGACAAACGCGCCGGTTTCACCTGATTTCAGAACCGAGGTCATGACATCCACCGCATGCACCGCCAGTTCGAGTGAGCATCGATGCCCCCGATCTTCCAGAATGCCCGCCGCCATATCCGCCAGCCCGGCACAACGATAATTCGCGTGGTTATCCGCAGCCTCGTTCACGATACCGAAGGGGTGGTCCCAGGGCGACACGTCCAGCGTATCCGGCTCCTGTCCTGTTACCTTAAGATCGCCACCGAAGAAGTTGGGATCGGGGATGAATATCGAACCCTTGGTGCCGTAAAGCTCGGTATTGGGATGATTGTGCGCCCAGACATCCCAGCTGGTCGACATGGTGATGGTCGCGCTGTTTTCGAACTCAAGAAGGGCGTGGATATTTGTCGGCGTCTTTACCGGAATCTCCTCGCCGTTTCGCGGTGCCGAGGTGATGGTGCGGGTCGCGCTGGCAGACGAGGTCAGCGCCCCGACGCGTTTCACAGGACCGATCAACTGGATCAGGTTGGTGACGTAGTAGGGCCCGACATCCAGCATCGGGCCAGCACCGGGCAGGAAGAAGAAATCCAGGTTGGGATGCCAATCTTCCATTCCGTGGCTCATCACGTGGCAGGATCCGGCGACGATTTTGCCCACCTCGCCCGCGTCGATGATCGCGCGCGCCTGCTGATGGGAACCGCCCAAAAACGTGTCGGGGGCCGAGCCGACGCGCAGCCGGCGCGCCTCGGCCGTATCGCGCAAGGTCTTGGCATCGTCCAGCGACAGGACCAGCGGCTTTTCGGAATAGGCGTGTTTGCCCGCCTCCAGAATGGACTTGGTGACCGCGAAATGCGCATCCGGGATCGTGAGATTGGCAATGATATCAATATCATCGCTGACCAGAAGATCATCAATACGCCGCGCGGACACACCAAATTCCTCGGCCCGCGCTTGCGCCGCATCCATGTTCAAGTCGGCAACCGCAAGCAGTTCGATATGTTTGAACATTGGTGCCAGGCGCAGATAAGCGCCCGAGATATTGCCGCACCCAATGATGCCAACGCCGAGTTTTTCCATTTGATTTATCCTAGAATGACGTCGCCGAGGCGATCGAACGGCTTGCAAAGCGGGCATCGTCGGATGGGTTGTCATGTTCCATCACGAAGTACCGGCAATTCGTGGCCCTCAGCGCGCCCATAAGCCCAGGCCAATTCATCGTGCCGTGGCCAACATCGGCCCAACCATCTTCATCCGTCGCCTCACCCTTGGGCGCGATATCCTTGATATGCGCCGCGATCAGACGGTTCTTGTATCCTGAAATCCAGTCGTTCGGGTTCTGCCCGCCGACCACAACCCAGGCGACGTCCAGTTCCAGCGCAAGACGGTCATCGGCGCCAAGGATCAGTTCCAGCGGCATGACCCCGTCTGAGAGTGCTGCAAATTCGAAATCGTGGTTGTGCCAGCCAAATGTCAGCCCTGCATCCCAGAACGGTTGCCCGGCGCGCGCAAGGCGCTTGCCGAAATCAGTCCAACCGCTGGCGTCGCTTGCGCGATCTTCCGGACCGATGTGCGGCACCAGAACAGCTTCGATCCCCAGGGCCTTGGCAACCTCCACAGCGCCCTGCGCATCGTTTTCGACCTGATCCAGCCCGAAATGCGCGGTCGGCATCGTCAGCCCGGTTTCCGTCAGACCCGCCTTCAGTGTCTCGACAGCCGCCGCATCGGAATGCAAGCCGCCGTATCCTTCAACCTGGGCATAGCCCAGATCGGCCACCATCCGAAGGGTCTGCTCCAGCGGGCCGAAATTGCGGGAACTGTATAGTTGGTACGAGAATTCAGTCATTTTCCTGCCCTTTCAAGGCATTGGCAGCAGATCATCAAGTTTCGCTTCGGGCAGGTGCGCCGCGGATCACATGCGGGTTTCGTCACCCTTGTGAAACAGCGAGGCACGCGCCGGGCCGCTTCCGATCTTCAGCGTATCACCCGCCTTGACCATCGCCTGCCCATCCATGCGGAAGCGGAATTGTTCGCCAGCCAGCGTCGTCCAGACCAGCGTGTCCGAGCCCATGGGCTCTACAATCTCAACCGTCACCTCGGTAGTGAAGCTTTCCTTATCGGCAGCCTCCCCGTACGAGATATGCTCGGGCCGGATACCCAGCCAGGCGGGTCCGCCGGACTTGCCAGCGGGCGCAAATTCATACCCGTCCAGCGGGATCGTCATGTCGGCGGTGCGGAACTTGCCGTCATCGACGACGCCCTCAAAGAAGTTCATCGACGGCGACCCGATGAAATCCGCCACGTATTTGTTCACCGGCTTGCCGTAGATCTCATGCGGGGGGGCAAGCTGTTGGATCAGCCCGTCGCGCATGATGGCGATCCGGTCGGCCAGAGTCATCGCCTCGATCTGGTCATGGGTCACATAGACCATCGTGTTTTGGAGTTGCTGGTGCAGGCGCTTGATCTCGACCCGCAGGTCGGCGCGCAGCTTGGCATCCAGGTTGGACAGCGGCTCATCAAACAGGAAGACATCCACATCACGCACCAACGCACGCCCGATGGCGACACGCTGACGCTGCCCGCCCGACAGGGCGCCGGGCTTGCGCTTCATCAGCGGTTCGATCTGCAGGATTTCGGCGGCGCGGGCCAGGCGCTTGTCAATCTCGGCCTTGGGCACCTTGGCGTTCTTCAGCCCGAACGACAGGTTCCCGGCAACGGTCATCTGCGGGTACAGCGCGTAGGACTGGAACACCATGCCGATGCCACGTTCGCTTGGCTCGGCCCAGGTGACGTTCTTGTCGTTGATGTGAATCTGCCCGCCCGAGACATCCAGAAGCCCGGCGATGCAGTTCAGCAGCGTCGATTTCCCGCAGCCCGATGCGCCCAGTAGGACCAGAAACTCCCCCTCGGCGATATCGAGGTTCAAATCCTTCAGCACTTCGACAGCACCGAAATTCAGGTCGAGGTTCTTGATACTTACGCTTGTCATGTGGCCCTTCCCGGCGCGGTGTGATTGCCTTGCACGTTCACCTTAGTAAACACGCCCCCGGCGCCTTCAATTTCCGTTCGAATACTCATCGTTCAGCCCTTCACCGCGCCAGCCGCGATGCCGCGCACGAACAGCTTTCCGGATATGAAATAGATGGTCAGCGGAACCAGCCCCGTCAGCAGCGTTGCCGCCATGTTGACGTTATATTCCTTCTCACCATAGGTCGAATTGACGATGTTGTTCAGCTGCACTGTCATCGGATAGCTTTCGGGCCGTGAATAGACGATGCCGAACAAGAAATCGTTCCAGATGCCAGTGACTTGCAAGATGATCGCCACCACCAGGATCGGGATCGACATCGGCAGCATGATCTTGAAGAAAATGCCCCAGAACCCGGCACCGTCCACCCGCGCCGCCTTGAACAATTCCCCCGGCAGAGAGCTGAAGTAGTTGCGAAACAGCAGCGTCAGGATCGGCATGCCAAAGATCGAGTGTACGATTATCAGCCCGGTCAGATCGCCGAATACGCCAAGTTCGCGCAGGATGATGACGATGGGATACAGCATCAACTGATAAGGCACGAAGGCCCCGAAGATCAGAATGGTGAAGAAGATGTTCGCGCCGCGATAGGGCCAGTTTGCCAGCGCATAGCCGTTCACACTGGCAATCGCGATGGATACGACCACCGATGGCACCGTGATCATCACCGAATTCCAGAACCCGCTGGCCAGCCCGTTACAGTTCAGCCCCGTACAGGCCGTGGACCAGGCCTTGAACCAGGGGTCGATTGTAACCTCTCTGGGTAGGGCAAAGACGTTGCCGTCGCGGATTTCTGCCACTGTTTTGAGTGACGTCACAATCATCACGTACAGCGGCGCAAGGTAGTACAGCGCCAGCACGGTGATCGTGCCATAGACGAAGATGTTGGTGATCCGGAACGGCGATGTTGGTTTCGGACCGCTGGGGCCGGTCAATTCAGTGCTCATTGCGGCGCCCTCCGAATTCATAGATCGACCATGGGATGATCAGCGCCAACACCACCAGCAACATGGTCGTCGAGGCGGCAAAACCCTGCCCCAGGTTCTGGCTTGAGAACATCATGTCATAGACGTATTTCGCCGGAACCTCGGTCGACAAACCCGGCCCGCCATCGGTCTGGGCCACGATCAGGTCGAAGATCTTGATGATGCCGGTGGCGACCAGCACAACGGCGGTCAAAAAGATCGGGCGCATCATCGGGATGACGATATAGATATAGGTTTTCCAGGTCGGTATGCCGTCGACGCGCGAGGCTTTCCAGACTTCCTGGTCAATGCCGCGCAGCCCGGCCAGCATGATCACCATCACCAGCCCCGTGCCCTGCCACAGCCCGGCAAGCAGGACGCCATAGATCGCCCAGTCACTGTTGGCCAGCGGCGCGAATTGAAACGTCTCCCAGCCCATATCGCGGACCAGTTTCTGCACGCCGAAATCAGGGTTCAGCAGCCATTGCCAGGTCAAGCCGGTGACCACAAAGCTAAGGGCGTAGGGGTAGAGGAATATGGTGCGAAAGACATTTCCGCCACGGATTTTCTGATCCAACAGGGCGGCCAGCAGAAAACCCAGCGCCAGCGACAGGATCATCATCAACGTGCCATAGATCGCCAGATTGCCGATCGAGATGATCCAGCGGTCGGTGTCCCACAGCCGCTCGTACTGATCCATGCCAACCCAGCGCCAGCGTGGCAACAGTTTGGAGCCGGTGAAGGAATAGGCCACCGTCCAAAGCGTGCAACCCACGAAGATCACCACCGCCGTCAGAACCATCGGGATCGAGGCGATTTTGGAGGCGGGATTGCGCAGAATAGAAATTGGCCGCTTGAACTCTGCCATAACGCCCCCCGTCTGTGTCGCGCAATGTCTTGCGCCGCGTGTCATGAATGTTGTGGTTCGGGCAGGCGCTGCGTGGCGCCTGCCCTGTCGGTTTGGGCCCGAATTACTCGGCGCTGCCGATCAGTTCGGCGTATTTGCCCTGAACTTCATCGGCCGACATGTCCGAGTTCCAGAACTGGACCATCAGGTCGTTGATCTGCTCGACCGTGTCGCGCGTCAGCGCCATGTCGCCGCCCGGAAGGATGTTGCCTTCGGCAAGGATCGCAAGACCCTTGTTCATGCAGTCATTGGCAGCCGACAGATCCACATCACCCCGGATCGGGAGCGAGCCCTTCTTGAGGTTGAAGCTGACCTGAACCTCTTTCGAGATCATCAGCGACGCCATTTTTAGCTGCGCTGCCTCGACATCGGGATCCGAGTTCTTGGGGAAGTAGAACGCGTCGCCGCCAAGCTGCAGCACCTCGTTCTTACCAAGACCCGGTAGGCAGGTGTAATCTTCGCCAGCAACCGCTTCGGCCACGGCGAATTCACCCTGCGCCCAGTCGCCCATGATCTGCGCGGCCGCCTGGCCGGTGATCACAGCCGCAGTGGCCAGGTTCCAGTCGGTGACATCAATGTCCTGGGACAGATCACGCGCAATGGCTGCTGCTTCGAAGACCGGCGCGTAGTCTGCGCTGGCCGCGAATTCGGCATCCTTGTCGACGTTCACTTTGCGCCAGGCATCGGTGCCCGCGATGTTCACCGCCAGAACGTTGGTGATCAGACCGCTGGACTGCCAGGCCTGCGAACCGGTAGCCAAAGGCGCAATTCCAGCTTCGCGCAGGGCCGGGGCGGCCGCGACGAATTCGTCCCAGTTCGCCGGAACGTCAACACCGGCCTTGTCGAAAGCGCCATTGCTCAGCCAGATCCACTGCCAGGAGTGGATGTTGACCGGAACGCAGTACAGCTTGCCGTCCAATGTGCAGGAATCCAGCAACGAGGTTGGGAACACAAAGTCGCGCCAGCCCTCGGCCTCGGCCAGTTCGGTCAGGTCTAGGAACAGACCTTCGGCCACCAGTTCTTCAGCCTGACGGCCGTGGTTGAACTGTGTCGCACCCGGAGGGTCGCCACCCAGCATCCGCGACACAACGGCCGGGATCGCGTTGGTGCCGCCGCCGCCGGCAATCGCGCCGTCGACCCACTTATGCTCGCCCGTGGCATCCAGCGCCTTGGCAAATTCGGCAACCGCTGCCGCTTCGCCGCCCGAGGTCCACCAATGCACGACCTCAAGGTCGGCCGCCATGGCGGGGGTGGCGCATAGGGCAGTCGCGCCCAGCAGGAATTTCAGTGATTTCACGATGAGTCCTCCCTGACTTCTGTATCGTTATCGGACGAACTATAACGTTATAGATTTACAAAACAAGATGGTTTCGTAGTATGATGCCAGAAATGATGCGCACCATAATACCGCAGATATCTTACAGGATTTCGGCACGTTAGCGCAAACACCTTCGGGAATCATGCGGTTGCGCCGCACCCGAATGTTCAGATGCCGGCAGGGTCAGACCCGCGGAAAACCGAAAGGCCAAGGTGAGTCCAGATGACTGATTCGGACCCCGCAGCGAACGAGATCACCGGCCTGGCGCCGGGCGAACGCCCGACGCTCAAGACCATCTCGCGGTTGACGGGGCTGGCGGTGGCAACGGTCAGCCGGGCGCTGAACGATGCCACCGACATTGGCGACGATACCAAGGTTCGGGTGCGCGAAACGGCCGCCAGCGTCGGCTATGTCCCGAACCGCGCCGGGGTGCGCCTGCGCACCGGCAAGACCAATGTGATCGCCCTGTTGCTGAGTACCGAACACGAGGTGATGAACCACACCGCGCGTCTGATTAACGCGGCAGCCGGGGCGCTGCGGGCCAGCCCCTATCACATGATCATCACGCCCTATTTCCCCGATGAGAACCCGATGGACCCGGTCCGCTATGTGGTCGAAACCCATTCCGCCGATGCCATCATCCTGAACCAGACCCAGCAAGAAGATCCGCGCGTCGAATATCTGATGCGTGTCAACTTTCCCTTTGTCACCCACGGGCGCACGATCTGGTCGGACCGGCACGCCTATTTCGACTTCGACAACCGCGCTTATGGTCACATCGCCGCGCAGGCGCTTGTAGATCGGGGGCGACGCAATCTGCTGCTGATCGCGCCGCCACTCTATCAGAACTACGCAACGGAAATGCGCGATGGCCTGCTGAGCGTCGCGCAGCAACAGGGCTATCGCGGCGTGGTACTGGACGGTGCCACAAGCGACGATCAGAACGACAAAATAGCCGAGGAAACCCGAAAGTTCCTGCAACAGAATCCGGACACCGACGGGATTGTCTGCGCGTCGGTCATGGCCTGTATGGGTGCGACTGCTGCGATCGAAGGATTGGGCGCGGTTGTCGGCAAAGACATTGATATCGTTGCGAAAGAAGCGATGCCCTTCCTGGCCACCTTCCGCCCGGCGATCCTGTCTGTGAAGGAAAACGTGATGGATGCCGGGCAATTCCTGGCCGATGCGGCGCGCCACGCCATCGACCATCCTGACGTGCCGCCGATGCAACATCTGGACGTTCCGAAAACCGTCGACTGACGGGCGCCGCCGCCCGGTCAGCCGCCTTCGTTCGCCAACATATAATCCACCAGCGCACGGGTCGATGCGTCCTTATCCTCCGCGCTCGCACGGCCTGCGATCAGCGGTTCCAGCGCGGCGGCCAGTTCTTTGCCCAGTTCGACGCCCCATTGGTCGAAAGAGTTGATGCCAAGGATCGCCCCTTCGACAAACACCCGGTGTTCATAAAGCGCGATGATCGCACCCAGCGTGGCCGGGTCCAGCAGCGGATAGACCAAAGTGGTCGAGGGGCGGTTGCCCGGAAACACCCGGTGGCGGGCCTGGCGATCCAACTCGGCCCCCTCCAGCCCTTTCGCGGCCATCAACGCGCGTGCTTCTTCAAGGCTGCGACCGCGCATCAACGCCTCGGACTGCGCCAGGCAATTGGCGATCAGCAGCCGGTGCTGATGGGTCAGATCACCCTCATGCCCATTGGCAGCAATCATAAATTCACAAGGGATTACCCGCGTTCCCTGATGTATCAGTTGATAAAACGCATGCTGCCCGTTGGTCCCCGGTTCGCCCCAGACAACCGGACCGGACGCGCGCGCAAGATCCGCGCCGTCCATCGAGACCCGCTTGCCGTTTGATTCCATCTCTAGCTGTTGCAGATACGCCGGAAGCCGTGCCAGCCGGTTGTCATAAGGCAGTACCGCGCGGGTGGCATGGCCCAGCCCCTGATTGTGCCAGATCCCGGTCAGCGCCAGCATCACGGGCAAATTCTCGACCAGGTCGGCGCTGCGGAAATGCAGATCCATCGCCTGCGCGCCCCGCAGGAAGGCGCGGAAGGCATCCGGGCCGATGGCGATCATCAGGCTCAGCCCGATTGGCCCCCACATGGAATAGCGTCCGCCGACCCAATCTTCGAAGCCGAAAACACGTTCCGGCGCGATGCCGAAGGCGGTGGTTTTTTCTTCGGCGCTGGACAAGGCGGCGAACTGCGCGCCCGGGTCGCTGACCTTTTCCGACATCCACGCCCGCGCGGTTTTCGCGTTGGTCATGGTTTCGATCGTAGTGAAAGTTTTCGACGCGACGATCACCAGCGTCCGCGTCGCATCCAGCCCGTGCAGCGTATCCGCGATATCCGCCCCATCGACGTTCGAGACGAAATGCACCCGCGGCCCGTCGTGATAGGGCGACAGCGCGCGCACCGCCATCGCCGGGCCCAGATCGGACCCGCCAATGCCGATGTTCACTACATTAGTGATTGCCCCGCCCTGCCCGGCAAAGCCTTCGCTGCGCACGGAATTCGCGAATGCCTCCATCCGCGCCAATGTGCCCAGAACGCCGGGCATCACGTCCGCGCCATCCACCATGACCGGATCGCCGTCCAGATTGCGCAACGCGGTGTGCAGCACGGCGCGGCCTTCGGTCTCGTTAATCAGGGCGCCTGCGAACATCGCATCGCGCTTGGCGGCAACGCCGGCGGCATCATAAAGGCCCAGCAGCGCGTCCCGCGCCGCATCGTCCATCGCTGTTTTCGAATAATCCAGCAACAGGTCGCCCGCGCGGGCCGAAAACCCGGTTGCGCGGTCATCATCCATCAGCGAAAGGATATCGCGTTCCTGCGCTGCTGCTGCCTGCGCATCCAAAGCGGCCCAGGCCTGTTTCATCACGTCATTCATTCCAAGCCCTTCGATACGTTACTCAGCCCAATGCACGGTTGCGCCGCCCCAGACGGCGTGAATTGGCGCATCCATGGCGCCAAGATGCCCCGCCTTGTCCAATGCCTCGCGCTTTTCCGGCCCGGTGATGACGATGTGCTTAATGATCGCCCCGTCCAGAACCGGCGCGCTCAGCGTTACCCGCGGCTCCGGCGCACCCGGTGCCCGCATCGCCAAAAGCGGAGGCGCGTGCGGGTCCAGCGCTTCGGCCAGACGATCCGTCCCGGGAAACAGCGAGGCGGTATGCATATCCGCCCCCATCCCCAACAGCAGCACCGAAAGCGGCAGATGCGGCGTCAGACCGGCGGTCAGCTCGGCCAGTTTATCTTCGGGTTCGGGTGCATCGGCAAACAGCGGCACCAGCGTCGCCGCCGCCGCGCGGTTCACCAACAGCCGTTCGCGCAGCAGCCGCGTGTTGGAACGCTCGGACTGTTCCGGCACCCAGCGTTCATCACTCAGCATCACGCGCACGCGCGACCAGTCCAGATCGGCCGCGCAGAGCGTATCGAACACCGGCCCCGGGGTCGTGCCGCCCGGCACCGCAAAGGACACGGTGTCATGCTGCAATAGCGCCATGTTCAGATCGCCTGCCAGCCGGTTGGCCAGGTCGATGGCCAGCATCTCTCGGTCGGGGTATTCGACGAAATTCATTGCTCGATCTCCCTCCAGCGGCGCCTGTCGCGATGCAGCAGCATCAGCGCATCTTCGGGACCGGATGAATAACTGTCATACGGCAGCGGTTTTTCTTCGCGCCCGCGCCAGTCTTCGATGATCGGATCGGTCCAGGCCCAGGCGGCCTCGACCTCATCGCCGCGCATGAACAGGGTCTGGTCGCCCCGGATCACATCCATGACCAGACGTTCATAAGCATCCGGGATTTCACCGGCCTCGGGGCCAAGTGCGTCTGCGAAGGTCATATCCAGCGGCACCTCGACCAGGCGCATGCCGCCGGGGCCGGGTTCCTTGATGGTGACGCTCAAGTCGATCCCCTCGTTCGGTTGCAGGCGGATCGTCAGGGCGTTGGAATGGGTGCCGGCATCAGATTCGAAAATCGAATGGGGCGGTTCCTTGAAACGCACCACAATTTCGGACATGCGCGCCTTCAGGCGCTTGCCGGTGCGCAGGTAAAACGGCGTGCCGTTCCAGCGCCAGTTCGACACCTTCACCTTCATCGCGATGAAGCTTTCGGTGATGCTGCCCGGGTCTTCGACATCTTCGTGATAACTGCTGAGGTCGTCGCCGCCCTTATACTGACCACGGACATAATCTTCGGGGCCGGCAGGTTCCAACGCGCGGATGACTTTCAGCTTTTCATCGCGCACCGCATCCGGGTCGAATCGGCTGGGCGGTTCCATCGCCGTCAGACACAATAGCTGCATCAGGTGGTTCTGCACCATGTCCCGCATCGCGCCGGACTTGTCGTAATAGGCGCCGCGCCCTTCGATCCCGACAGTTTCGGCCACGGTGATCTGGATGTGATCGACGTATTGCGCCTTCCACAGCGGTTCGAACAACACGTTGCCAAAACGGATCGCCATCAGGTTCTGGACGGTTTCCTTGCCCAGATAATGGTCGATCCGGTAAATCTGATGCTCATCAAAGTGTTCGGCCAGGGTTCCGTTCAGCGCCTTGGCGCTTTCCAGATCGCGCCCGAAGGGCTTTTCCACCACGATCCGGCTGTCGCGATCCGCAATGGTATGACTGTGGAGCCGTTCTGCAATCGCCCCGAACAGGCTGGGCCCGACCGAGAAATAGAACGCCCGGATCACCCCATCGCGCATATGCGCCTTGAGGTCCTTCCACCCCGCCGTGCCAACCGCATCCACCTTGACGTAGTGAAGATGGTTGACGAAGGCAGTGACATCCTTGGCTTTTCGGATCGCCTTGGGGGTAAATTCTTCAATCGCCTCCTTGATCATCCGGCGATAAGCGGCGTCGGTCAGATCGCCGCGCGCGCAGCCAATTACACGCGCATCTTCGGGCATTTGCCCAGCCAGGAACCGGCGGAACAGCCCCGGCAGGATCTTGTGCCGGGCCAGATCGCCGGTGCCGCCGAATATGACCAGATCAAACGGGGCGACGGGGATTGTGCGTGAAACCATGGGGCCTCCGATGGGCATCTGAATAGGCGTGTTCAAGGGCATCTTGTTAGCGCTAACGACAGTTCTGCCCGCTCTCTATCAAATCTTCGGGCGAAGTCTAGCGATGCGCGCAGGGTTCACAACTGCGTCAAAGTGATCAAGGCCGCTTTTCGCAGGCGCAACGGCGCGTTAAGACATTGCGACGCACAGGGGAATGTGGGAAAAATCATGGAAGATCAGGCACCTGCCGGTGGATACGGCAAATTCGATCACCCGTTTATCACCGCCAAAGGCGAAGAACGCGCACGCGTTGCCCTGACCGACCCGCAGACGCTGTGGTTCAATACCGGCACGTTGTGCAACATCGAGTGTGTGAATTGCTATATCGAAAGCTCTCCCAGTAACGACAGGTTGGTCTATATCACCACGGACGAGGTGGTGGCCTTTCTGGACCAGCTTGAGGCCCGCAAGTGGGGCGTGCGCGAAATCGGCTTCACCGGCGGAGAGCCGTTCATGAACCCCGACATCATCACAATGACACGCGCAGCACTTGAACGCGGTTATGAGGTCTTGATTCTGACCAACGCCATGCGCCCGATGATGCGCCCCCGCATGCGCGCCGGGCTAGAGGGGCTGGTCGCGGATTTCGGCGACAAGCTGACCTTGCGCATTTCGGTCGATCACTGGAGCGCGGATTTCCACGATCAGGAGCGTGGCACAGGGTCTTTTGATCTGACGCTGAAGGGCATGGAATGGCTGCGCGATGCCGGCATCGCGATGACCGTCGCCGGGCGCACCGTCTGGGGTGAAAGCGACGCGGATGCTCGCGCCGGATTTGCCCGGCTATATGCGAAGCATAACTTCATGATTGATGCACAAGATCCTATGGCAACGGTTCTTTTTCCAGAAATGGATGAATCCGTTGATGTGGCAGAAATTACCACCGCCTGTTGGGGGATCCTTGGCAAGGAACCAGACGGGGTGATGTGTTCCAGTTCACGCATGGTGGTCAAACGCAAGGGGGCCGCGCGTCCCGCTGTCGTCGCCTGCACCTTGCTTCCCTATGAGGCAGAATTCGAATTGGGCGAAACACTGGAACAGGCAGAGGGTGCAGTGCAGTTAAATCACCCGCATTGCGCCAAGTTCTGCGTGCTGGGCGGGGCCAGCTGTTCGGCCTAAGCCGCTGATTCGTTGTGGAAATCTATGTGGATGTGGTTGCCATCCACATCAAAGATATTGACCTGGGTAATCCCGAAGCCGTCAACCTCGACCAGTTTCGCGTCGATGTCTCGTGCCTTCAGATGCGCCAGGAAGTCCGCAAGCCCGGTGGCCCGCAGTGCAAAATGTTCAATCTGCGGATCGCTGTTGGCGGGTGTGTCCGCCTCCTCCACCAAATGAACGATCGCCTGATCGCCCAGGTACATCCAGGCACCGTTGAACGGGAAATTCGGGCGTTTTCCTGACACCAGGCCCAGAACATCCGAATACCATGCGATCATCCCGGCCAGATTTGCCGTGCGCACATTGACGTGGTCAAAACTTTGCATTTGCATTGTCGGCGCCCCTTTGCAGGCCTATTCTTGAAGTTCCGCATCCCAATACAGGAAGTCGACCCAGGTGTCGTGCAGATGGTTGGGCGGGAATTTCCGACCCAGGTTCTTGAGTTGCTCTGAATCCGGTTTCCGTGGCGACCTGTTCAAAGAAAGTCCTGACCTCTTAAGGCTTTGCGAACCCTTCCTTAGGTTACACTTCGAACAAGCAGCGACCACGTTTTCCCAACTGGTCACACCACCCCGGGCGCGTGGAATCACATGGTCGAAGGTCAGATCGTCCTTGGCACCGCAGTATTGGCACAGGAACTCATCGCGCAGGAACAGGTTGAACCGGGTAAAGGCCACACGGCGGCGCGGTTTCACATAATCACGCAGCACCACGACCGAGGGGATGCGGATTTCCGTGGTGGGGGATCGCACAACCTCGTCATATTCCGCGACGATCTGCACCCGGTCGAGGAAGACCGCCTTCACCGCATCCTGCCAGGGCCACAGCGACAGCGGATAGTAGCTCAGCGGGCGATAATCTGCATTAAGTACCAGCGCAGGATTGTCGTGCAACCCCTTGGTTTCACGGACAAAATTGGTTCTGAAGTCCCCGTCGAGCATCGCGTGATCCACACCCCGTTCGGCCATTCTCAGGCGCGTCCCGGGCGGCACCGGCTGTCCGGGCTTTGGCCGGACTATATCTGGCGAGCCGATGCAGGCAACCCCCTAGATATTCCCCGGACCAAGGCCGCCCGGGGGTGCTGGTTGCGGCACCGCGATGACTTGCCAATCGGTCGGCCCGCTGCCTAGAGTTACGCGGCCCGCCCGCAGGAAGTTACTGATGCCAAGCCTCCGCCATGACCCGTAAACCTGACGGCCCACTGCAGCGCGGCTGGACGACGGGCACCTGCGCGACGGCGGCGGTATCTGCGGCGTTGACGCGGCTGTGGGGTGGCGCCTTTCCCAGCACAGTCTCGGTCACCCTGCCCGGCGGCGAAACGCCGGAATTTCCGTTGCACCACAGGGGTTTCGGCGAAGGTTGGGCCGAAGCTGGGATCATCAAGGACGCAGGCGACGACCCGGATGTTACTCACGGCTGTCTGGTCATCGCACGGGTTGCCGAAGCGCCCGGCGGGGTGACCTTCCGCGCCGGAACGGGCGTCGGAACCGTCACCAAACCCGGCCTGCCGATCCCCGTGGGCGAAGCGGCGATAAACCCCAAACCGCGCGAATTCATGCAAGCCGTGGTCGCAGAGCGCGCCGCCCAGTTCGGGCGACAGCCCGACGTGGAAATCACCATCTCGATCCCCCATGGTGCTGAAATCGCCCTGAAAACCTGGAACCCCCGGTTGGGAATCGAGGGTGGGTTGTCGATTCTCGGGACCACCGGAATCGTCAGGCCATTCTCTTGCGCGGCCTGGATCGCCGCGATCCATCGCGGTATCGACGTGGCGCGCGCCGATGGGCTGACCCATGTCGCCGGCTGTACCGGCGCGACGTCCGAAGCGGCCGTCCAGGCGCTGTTTGGCCTGCCGGATCACGCGATGCTGGATATGGGGGATTTTGCCGGAGGCCTCCTCAAGTATCTGATAAAAAAACCGATTCCCCGCATCACGATCGGCGGCGGCATCGGCAAGATGACCAAGCTGGCCCAAGGCGCGCGGGATCTGCACTCGGGCCGGTCGCAGGTCGATTTTGCGCAGCTTTCGGGTTGGTCAGTCGCCGCAGGCCTGCCAGACGTGTCAGACGCCAACACGGCGCTGGAGGCGCTTCAACGTGCGGGCGACAAACTGGCAGACATCGTCGCACAAAAGGCGATGCAAAACATTCACTCCATGCTGAAAGCAACTGAAATAAAATCAGATATCGTCATCATAGATCGCAACGGCGCAGTGATCGCGCAGGCCGGACCATGAAGCTTCTGCTACTGGCCGGAACGGGTGAGGCGCGCCAGATCGCTGCGGCTTTGGCGGGGCGTGATGACCTTTTAGTCGTGGCATCACTGGCAGGTGCGACACGCACGCCAGCGGCCTTGCCCGTCGAAACACGGACAGGCGGGTTTGGCGGTGATGCCGGCTTCGCGGCCTGGCTGGATCACCACCGACCTGACGCAATTCTGGACGCCACCCATCCATTCGCCGCCCAGGTCAGCACCCGCACAGCGCGAATTTCGCAGGCACGCGGGCTTCCCTATTTGCAACTTCTCCGCCTGCAATGGACCCCGGTGGATGGCGACAGCTGGACCGAGGTTGCGGATGAAGCCGACGTCGCCAACATCATTCCGGAAGGCAAGACCGTCTTCCTGGCCACGGGTCGGCAAACCCTGCCAGGGTTCGCAGATCTTGCGAACAACCGCAGGTTGCTCTGCCGTCAGATTGACCCACCGAAGGCGCCATTTCCCTATCCGGTTGGCGATTGGATCATCGGCCGCCCACCCTTTTCAACCGCACAGGAAGTTGCACTTTTTCAAGATCTGGCCATCGACTGGCTGGTGGTCAAAAACGCGGGCGGCGCGGCCTCGGCCACGAAGCTTCATGCATCACGTGAACTTTGCATTCCGGTTGCGATGATCGCCCGCCCGCCGCAGCCTGATGCGCCAAGGGTCGCAACCGTGGCCGAGGCGCTGGCCTGGGTCGAGGCACTTTTGTGAGCGTCGGGCGGATCATCACCTCCGACGCCTGCGTCACCGAAGGGGCCGCAGCCCTCGCCGCGCGGCACCCGGAATTCGCCCGTGCCCTGCCCCTGACCGGCCCGCTGCCGCTGCGATTGCGCAAAGACGGCTTCGAAGAATTGCTGAGCGCTATTGTCAGCCAGCAGATCTCGACTGCCGCCGCCGCTGCCGTATGGAAGAAAATGAAAACCGCGCGTCTGACCGGGCCGCGCAAGATCATGGCGGCCAGCGATGACGATCTGCGCGCTGTGGGCCTGTCCCGTCAGAAGGTGCGCTATGCCCGCGAACTCGCCGCCGCGCGGATCAACTATGCCGCGCTGCGCAGCGCCCCGACGGATCAGGTGATCGCCACCCTGATCGCCGTTCCCGGCATCGGGCGCTGGACGGCCGAGATCTATGCGATGTTCAGCCTGGGGCGCGCAGACGTTTTCGCCCATGGCGATCTGGCCCTGCAGGAAGCGGCGCGCGTTCTGTTCACCCTGCCCGAGCGCCCGACCGAACGTGCGATGCGGCAGATCGCCGAAGACTGGTCGCCCTGGCGGTCGGTTGCGGCGCGCATCCTCTGGGCCTACTACCGGGTCGATAAACAGCGCGAGGGTATAAGGTGACATTGGAATTCAAACGGCGCGGGCCGGATCTGGCGACCTCTCTCGTGGTGTTTCTGCATGGTTATGGCGCGAATGGTGCTGACCTTCTGGGGCTGGCCGAACCGTTGGCGCCGCATATGCCGGGCACCGCCTTCGTGGCCCCGGATGCGCCGGAACAGAACGCGATGAACCCCGGCGGGTTTCAGTGGTTTCCGATCCCCTGGATGGACGGGTCCAGTCAGGAACAATCCGAAGCCTCGGTCGCCCGGTCTGCCGACGATCTGAACGCCTTCCTCGATCACATGCTCGAGGTTGAGGCGCTGAGCGCGGATCGGATGATCCTTGTCGGGTTTTCGCAAGGCACGATGATGTCGTTGCAGGTGGCCCCGCGCCGGGCCGAACCTGTCGCAGGCGTCGTCGGGTTTTCCGGGCGCCTGCTGGCACCGGAACGGTTGGAGGATGAAGTCCTCTGCCGTCCGCCGATCCTGTTGCTGCACGGCGATCAGGATCCGGTGGTGCCGCCGGAGTCGCTGCCCGCCGCTGCCAACGCACTGACCGCTACGGGGTTCGAGGTTTACGCCCATGTCATGAAAGGCACCGAACATGGCATTGCGCCCGACGGGTTGTCGGTGGCGCTGGCCTTCATGCGCGACAAGCTGGGGTTGGAAGGCGAAACCGGCGCATAAGGCGTCGCGCAGCGCCTTTTCAACCGCAACGCCACGCGCCATAACGACCCCATGAATGCGCCAGATCTTCCCAAGCACGATTGGCCCCAGCTGGATGCCGGCTGGGTCTGGTTGTGCGGTGCTGGCCCGGGCGATCCGGGGCTGCTGACGCTGCATGCGCTGAACGCGCTGCGACAGGCGGATGTGGTGGTTTACGACGCGCTGGTTGATCCCGCGATTCTGGATTTCGCGCCGGATGCGACGCATATCTATGCTGGCAAACGCGGCGGCAAGCCCAGTGCGAAACAGCGCGATATCTCGCTGCAACTGGTCGAACTGGCCCGCGCCGGGCGGAGGGTATTGCGGCTGAAGGGGGGCGATCCGTTCGTCTTCGGGCGCGGCGGGGAAGAGGCGCAGACCCTGGTGCAGCACGGCGTGCCGATCCGCATCATTCCGGGCATCAGCGCGGGTATCGGCGGGCTGGCCTATGCGGGGATTCCGGTGACCCACCGTGATGTGAACCAGTCTGTGACCTTTGTGACCGGACATGACCAGTCGGGCCAGACGCCCGGCAGCCTGAACTGGCAGGCAATCTCGGACGGCTCGCAGGTGCTGGTCATCTATATGGGCATGAAACACGCCGGGGTGATTGCCGAGGCGTTGCTGGGCGCGGGCCGGGCGGCGGACGAACCGGTGGCGGTGGTCACGGCCGCCACGACGGACGCGCAGCAAGTACTGGAAACCACGCTGGGATCGCTGGTCGCGGATCTTGCCGACAGCGGGCTGGAACCGCCCGCGATCATCTGCGTCGGCCGCTCGGTCCTGATGCGCCAAGCGCTGGACTGGCAGGCGATGGCGATGGGGGAACCCGCGCGCAACAGCGATCCGCTGGGCCGTGGGCGCCCTGCGGAAAGCGCGTGACCGCCGGTCCCTCCGCCAGCGGCGGCACCCGTTCAATCAGAACACCCCGCCCCAATCTTCTTGTCAAAAATATCCCCGCCGGAGGCATTGATCGGATTTCCGAAGGAAATTCGATTTGAAGTACCGCGGCCTGATCCTGGCGGCGCCGTCTTCGGGAAGCGGCAAGACCACACTGACCCTTGGCCTGCTGCGCGCGCTGAAACGCGCCGGGGTTGCGATGCGGGGCGCGAAATCCGGCCCCGATTACATCGACCCGCGCTTTCATGAGGCCGCCTGCGGCGCGCCCTGCATGAACCTGGATGCCTGGGCGATGAGCGCGCCGCGCATCAGCTCGTTGGCCTCCGGCAAGGGGCTGTTGCTGATCGAAGGGGCCATGGGGCTGTTCGACGGCGCACCGCCCGACGGCAAAGGCGCAACCGCCGATCTGGTGCGCATTCTGGGCCTGCCTGTGGTTCTGGTGGTGGACGCGGCACGGATGTCGCAATCCATCGCGCCCCTTGTGGCCGGTTTTGCCCGCCACGATCCGCGTGTCCGCATTGGCGGCGTGATCCTGAACCGCACCGGCAGCCCGCGTCACGCAAGACTGCTGAAAACGGCGCTGGAATCGCTGGCGATCCCGGTTCTGGGCGCGATCCCGCGTGATGCCAACCTGACGCTGCCGTCCCGCCATCTGGGGCTGGTGCAAGCTGCCGAGCACCCCGATCTGGATGCGTTTCTGGACCACGCTGCCGATACAGTCGCCAAGCACCTCGATCTGGAGGCCTTGCAAGGCTTGGCCGCGCGGTATCAGGAAAGCAGCCTGCTCAACACCTCAACACCGCTTGGTAACCTGCCCCAACGCATCGCGATTGCCCGCGATGCAGCTTTTGCCTTCGCCTACCCCCATCAACTGGCCATGTGGCGCGCGGCCGGGGCCACGCTGACGTTCTTTTCCCCGCTCGCCAATGAACCAGTGCCCAAGGCGGACCGCATCTTCCTGCCCGGCGGCTATCCTGAATTGCATGGCGCGCGACTGGCACAGAACTCGATCTTCCTTGAAAGCCTGCGGGATGCCGCGCAAACCACTGAAATATATGGAGAATGCGGCGGCTATATGGTTCTGGGCGACGCCCTGACCGATGCCGATGGTACGCGGCATAAGATGGCTGGTTTGCTGGCGCTTGAGACCAGCTTTGCCGAACGCAAACTGCATCTTGGGTATCGGCGCCTGCGCGGATACCTCGGGAACATGGCGCGCGCGAGGGGCGCTGTCGGCCACTTCGCAGGCCACGAATTCCACTATGCCACCACGCTCAAGGCCGAAGGCGAACCGCTTTGGCAGGCCGAAGATGCCGAAGGCAACGCCTTGGCGCCAATGGGTCTGGTTCAGGGAAATGTCTCAGGCTCTTTTGCGCATATCATCGACCAATGCTGAGCGTGCTGGACGTTGCCCAAAACCCGGCGTAGGCAGACCTCATGACAGACAGCGCCGCCCTGCCCGATTCCGACGCCCGCGCGCGGCGCAATGTGGCTGTTCTGGTCGCGGCGCAGGCGATCCTTGGCAGCCAGATGCCGATGACCTTTGTGGCAGGCGGGTTGGCGGGGAATTACCTGGCGACAAACCCGTGCCTGGCGACACTGCCAATCTCTCTCGTCGTGTTCGGGTCGATGACGACCGCGCCTTGGATCAGCCCGCTGATGCAGCGGCGCGGGCGGCGCTTCGGGTTCTTCATCGGCGCAATTGGTGGAGCGGTGGGGGCGCTGACCTCGGCCTATGGTTTGTGGATCGGGTCCTTCGCGCTGCTTCTGGCGGGCAGTTATATGACCGGCATCTATATGTCGGCGCAGGGCTTCTATCGTTTCGCGGCCACGGATACCGCGTCCGAGGCCTTCCGCCCCAAGGCCATCAGCTATGTCATGGCCGGTGGGCTGCTAAGCGCCGTGGTCGGCCCGCAGTTGAACAAATTGGTCCAGGACGCCTATGTCATCCCCTTCGTAGGAACCTATCTTGCGATTGCAGGGCTGAATATCGTCGGGATGTTCCTGTTCTTCGCACTCGACCTGCCCGGAAAGGTCGCGAAGGTCACGCGGGAAACTGCCGCGCGCACCCGCACGATCCCCGAGTTGCTTAGAACCCCGCGCATCATGGTGGCGGTGATCTGCGCCATGGTCGCCTATTCGCTGATGAACCTGGTGATGACCTCGACGCCGCTGGCGGTGGTCGGCTGCGGGTTCACCAAGAACAACGCGAATGACATCGTTTCGGCACATGTGCTGGCGATGTTCGCGCCCAGTTTCGTGACCGGCCATCTGATCGCCCGGTTCGGCGCGCCCCGGATCATCGCGGTCGGCCTGGTCTGCCTTGCCGCCGCCGGTCTGGTGGCGCTGCAGGGAATTACGCTGGGCAATTTCTTTGGAGCGCTGGTCCTGCTGGGCATCGGCTGGAACTTTGGGTTCATCGGCGCGACCAGCATGCTGGCCGGCGCGCATGAGCCGCACGAGCGTGGGCGCGTTCAGGGGATGAACGACATGATCGTTTTCGGTTTCGTCACCCTCGCCTCGCTGTCGTCAGGCGGGCTGATGAACTGTGTGGGGGGCGACGTTGTGCAGGGCTGGCATTCGGTCAACTATGCCATGGTGCCGTTTCTGGCGCTGGCAGGCGGCGCGCTGATCTGGCTGGCGCGCCGGGCGGCGTAAGTTGCGGCTGGGGACGGGTTTCGTCTGGGCGTGATCGTTGGCACTCCTAACCCAAGCAGGGCGCGCGCCGGACCGGTGGGGTGGTGCTACACCTGTGCTGTGGCGTGATTTATTCATCAGGTTTGGCCGTCAACTCGATTGAAGGAGCGTGACTCTGACCAGCGCCTGACCGGTGGGGCCGGTCCGGCGCGCGCCCTGCGCCTTGCGGCGCGCACCGGGCGCTGGGAAAGCTGCCAACGTCCACTCGCCCCGTCACTCACCACCCACCAGCGCCTTGGCCACCAGCAGTGCCGATTTGCGCAACGGCCCCGGTTCAAGCTGCCCGCCAGCCACCGCGCCCGGCATACGCGCCGCCCGTTTCAGGATCGCCGCCGCCTGCCACCCGGGCCTGAGCGCCGGGGTTGCCGCCGCAAAATCAGCCCGCCGCGCAGCTTGCAGGCGATCCTGCGCACGGAGCGCCAATTCCCGCACCGCCTCGGGCCGTCCATCGGGCAGTGGCATCCGACCTGCGGCCTCCAACGCCGGAACGGCCAGCAGCCAGTTGGCCACACCGATGGCATATCCGGCGTCCCGGCACGGCGCTTCCAGGGCATCCGGCGCACCCAATGCCATCGCCGCGGCCAAGACCAACCCGCCGGAGGTCGCATTGATATGCGCATCGAACGCCGCCCAATCGTCGAACGCCTCACGCGCGATGTCCCAGCGGCGCGCGTCGATCATCGCGTGAAGCACGGCAACCGGAATGCCGACGTCCCGGATCAAATCCGCCAGCGGATCGACAACCTCATGCCGCCGCGCCACGCCGCCCTCGGCGATTTCATCCAGCGCATCGCGCCACCATTGCAGCCGCATTTCCGCGATCAGCGGTTCTTCGGTCACCCATGGCGCGCGCGCGACCTCTACGTTGAATGCAAAGAGGGGCAGCAGCCGTTCGCGCGCTGGAACAGGTACGCTCATCACCGCGCGGAAACGGTCAGGATCCCCCTTGGCAACAACCTCGGCGCAGGCGGCAAGGGTCATTGGGGGGTGACCACGAAAAGGTCATAGGCAATGTGATCCGGCGCGGCGCGCCAGTTGGCGATGTCGGCGGCCTCGGCATCCAGAACCGCGGTCAGGTCGGTGCCTGCGCTTTGGCGCAAGGCGGCAATCCGCGCCTCTAACGGGTCGAAATAATCGGCCCAGCCCTGCCCGATCACCCGGCGCGTGCCCAGCACCCTATACCCGGCTTCGGCAATCCGCGCCCGGATCCCGGCGCGATCTGAGATGTCCGGGTACTGGCCCCAAAATTCGAGGGCGGCTTGTGGCGAGTTGCCATTCACCCAGACAGGTTCCGAAAACGCAAAATACCCGCCTGGCGCCAGCGCGCCGCGCCAGCGTTGCAGCCCCTTCGCCACGCCCAGAAAATACAGCGCCCCGGCACACCAGATCAGATCGTAAGGTCCTGTCAGGTCGGCCATATCGCCCTGCCAGACCCGCACCCGGTCGCCGATTCCGGTGCAGCGCCGTCGCGCCTCGGCCACAAAATGCAACTGCCCGTCAACCGCGTCGATCTGCGCTTCCGGCAGTGCTTCGGCCAGCACAACCGTATCCGCCCCCGGCCCACAGGCCGCATCGCAAACGCGCGCCAATGGCCCCACAACCGACAGGGCCCAGCGCACGTCATCCGCCGTCCCCGGCCCCTCGCGCGGCAGGTCGCTATGAAGCTGGAAGAATGGCGAAAGCGTCACATAACCTCCTGTGTCTTTTCGCAAAAAATACTCCCGCCGGAGGCATAATTTTTCGCAGAAAAATCACCCGCTCGCATCGCGCACCAGCTTCCAGCGGATCGCATCCAGCAGCGCCTCAAAGCTGGCGTCGACGATGTTGGGCGACACGCCCACCGTTGACCAGCGCCGTCCCTGCCCGTCCTGGCTGTCGATTATCACTCGGGTCACAGCCTCGGTCCCGCCCTGCGTGATACGGACCTTGAAATCCATCAGATGCATGTCGTCGATGGCGGCCTGATACCGCCCCAGATCCTTGGCCAGCGCGCGTGACAGCGCGTTGACCGGACCCTGATCAGACCCGTCCTCATCCCTGCTTTCACTGACGCTGAGGAATCGTTCACCGTCGATCACCACTGCCACCACAGCTTCCGAGACGGTGATTTTGCCGACACGTTCGATGCTGACGCGGTAGCGCTCGACCTCAAAAAAGCGCGGCAACTGGCCCAGCTCATCCCGTGCAATCAGCTCAAAACTCGCCTGCGCCGTGTCATAGGAATAGCCCGCGTCTTCGCGCGTCTTGATCCGCTCCAGTATGCGGCCCAATGCGGCGTCGCCCTTGGCCACCTCCAGCCCCATGTCCGACAGGCGGGTGCGCAGGTTGGACTGGCCGGCCTGATTGCTCATCGGGATGATGCGCTGATTGCCGACCACGGCGGGGTCGATGTGTTCGTAGGTGGTCGGGTCCTTGAGGATCGCACTGGCGTGCAGCCCGGCCTTATGCGCGAAGGCCGACGCGCCGACATAGGGCGCGGCGCGCAGCGGCACGCGGTTGAGGATTTCGTCTAGCATCCGGCTGGCGCGGGTCAGGCTGACCAGGTTGTCGCAGCTGACACCGATGTCATAGGCGCTGGCGTAAGGCTCCTTCAGCAGCAACGTCGGGATCAGCGTCGTCAGGTTGGCATTGCCGCAGCGTTCACCCAGCCCGTTCAGAGTGCCCTGGATCTGGCGCGCGCCCGCGTCCACGGCAGCCAGCGATCCGGCGACTGCGTTGCCGGTGTCGTCATGGGTGTGGATGCCAAGGCGTTCGCCCGGGATGCCCGAAGCGATGACCTTGGCGGTGATCGCTCCGATTTCCGCGGGAAGCGTACCGCCGTTGGTGTCGCACAGAACGACCCAACGCACGCCCGCATCAAAGGCGGAGTGGATGCATTCCAGCGCATAATCCGGGTTCGCCTTGAAGCCGTCGAAGAAGTGTTCGGCGTCAAACAGGGTTTCGCGCTGGTTGGCGATCAGGTGGTCGAACGACTTGCCGATATTCTCGACATTTTCGGCGTTGGAGATACCCAGCGCCGTCTTGACGTGGAAGTCGTGGGTTTTTCCGACAAGACAGACGGCAGGCGTGTTGGCGTTCATAACAGCGGCCAGCACGTCGTCATTTTCGGCGCTGATCCCGGCCCGCTTGGTCATCCCGAAGGCGGTGAACGTGGCGCGGGTTTTCGGAGCCTCGTCAAAAAAAGCCGAGTCGGTGGGGTTCGCCCCCGGCCAGCCACCCTCGATATAATCAAGGCCCAGCGCGTCGAGCGCCTTCGCGATCCGGTGCTTTTCGGGCGTCGAGAACTGAACGCCCTGGGTTTGCTGACCATCGCGCAGGGTGGTGTCGAAAAGGCTGAGGGGGGTGCGGGTCATTGGCTGTATCTTTCTTTACCGAATTGTCCACGCGTCGCCTCATGGCAGCCCCGCTGAAACGACAATGGATTTGTGACGGGATTTTCTTCTTTACTGGATTGCTCGCAATCCGGATCACGCCCGAACCGCCCCCACGTCACGCCGAAGGCGTGCCTCTGGCACGACGCGGGCGTGACCGCCCACCCCTCGGTCCGGGCGCGATCCTCGCGATGGTGTGTGGTTGAGGCGATCATTTGAGGGCCTCCAATTTGGAGGGGTCGAAGTCCACTTCAGGGATTAGTACGACGCCATCCTTATTCATTTGGACGGAAACATTGGCCAATGCGAGACGCGACTTCAAATCATCCAGCTTGGAAAAATCCTTATTCTCCTTAGCCAAGGCCCGCACATCTTCAAAATGTTGGGACACATCTTTCAAAATTGCGACCGCCTGATGGTGCTGTTCAACTCGCTCCTCCAATTCCCCAAAATTGTAGAGGCCTAAGAACTCCAGGTTGGCTGCGAGGCGAGTGGCCGTGCTTGAATCGTCCATCTTCGCCAAGCATTCCAAAGCCGCGTGTGTATTCAAGTCATCGGCAAGTGCGTCAATTATGGCCGCTTCGGGATCGATACCTTTGGCGGCGCCCAAATCTCCGAACTCCGCGATAGTGCCTAAAAACCCGTGCAGCTTGAATTGCGCATCGACAGCTTTTTCTACCGTCCAATCCATCGGCTTGCGATAATGCGTACTCAGCATCACGAAGCGGATCACCTCACCCGGCCAGCCTTGCTCCAGCAGATCGCGCACCGTGAAGAAATTCCCCAGGCTTTTGGACATCTTCTTGCCCTCGACCTGCAGCATCTCGTTATGCAGCCAGACGTTGGCGAAGCCGTGGCCCATGCAGCGGCTTTGGGCGATCTCATTCTCATGATGGGGGAACATCAGGTCGTTGCCGCCGCCGTGGATGTCAAAGCGTTCCCCCAAAAGCTCACTGGCCATGGCGGAACACTCGATATGCCAGCCCGGGCGCCCCCGGCCCCATGGCGAATCCCAGCCGGGCAGATCGTCGCTCGACGGTTTCCAGAGGACGAAATCCATCGGGTCTTCTTTGTAGGGCGCAACCTCGACCCGCGCGCCTGCGATCATGTCGTCGACCGAGCGCCCCGACAGCGCGCCGTAATCTTTGTAGGACGCCACCTTGAACAGCACATGGCCGTCTGCGGCATAGGCGTGGCCCTTGGCGATCAGCCCTTCGATCATCGTGACCATCTGCGCGATGTACTCGGTCGCGCGCGGGCTGTGGGTTGGCGACAGCACGCCCAGTGCCGCCATATCTTCCAGATACCAGCGTGTGGTTTCGTCGGAACGCTCGCGGATCAGGTCCTCCAGCGAACCTTGCGCGCCCGCTTCCTTTCGCCGCAAAGCCTCGGCGTTGATCTTGTCATCCACGTCGGTGATGTTGCGCACATAGGTGACGTGATCCGCGCCGTATTTGTGGCGCAGCAGCCGGAACAGCACATCGAACACGACGGCGGGGCGGGCGTTGCCCAGATGCGCGCGGTCATAGACGGTCGGCCCGCAGACGTACATTTTCACGTCCTCGGGGTCGATCGGAACGAAGGTGTCCTTCTTCCGCGTTGCGGTATTGGTCAGTCTGATCTCGGCCATAGTGCCCTCATACACGTGTCCCGCCCGGGCAGCGCGTTACTTTTTCGAAAGGGAAAAGAGGACCGGCCGCCTGACGATTGTCAGTCGATAATGCAAGCAATGATGCTAATCACGGTCATGGGCGTGTCATAGCGTGGCAGGGGGCCGCTTGCCAAGCCCTTTGCTGCACGGCAGGGTTCGCGCATGGAGATCAAGGAATTCGAAACCCGCGCCGCCGCCCTGCCCTGCACCGACCTGTCGGAACCTTTTGGCCATGGCACCCAGGTGTGGAAGGTCAGCGGCAAGATGTTCGCAGCCTATGGCGACTATGCCGAGGGCGTGACGCTGAAGTGCCGCGACGTGGAAACCGCCGACATGCTGGTTGAGGTCGGGGCCGCCCAGAAGGCGCGTTATCTGACGCGCGGCGGCTGGGTGTGCTTTGCCTGGGATGATGAAACGCTGCCCGACCGGTTGCAGGACAGTTACGACGTGGTCGTGGCAAAGCTGACGAAGGCGCAGCGCGCGGCGCTGGGGTCCTGACGCGGGGAAAACACCGGCTCAGAAATCCGTCGGCGCGCCGCCTTCTTCTTTGCGTTTGGCAACGAACGCCTCCAACTCCTCCCGGATGCCTTCGTCCATGGGCGGCGCTTCGAATTCAGCCTCGATCTTCTTCCAAAGATGGTGCGCGCGTTCTGCGGTCCAGACGCCGCCGGCAAGTTCCCAGCCTTCATAGTTGGTCCAATCCGACAGGAACGGTTGCCAGAACGCCTTGGTATAGCGGTCCTGCGTATGCTCGATCCCGAAGAAATGCCCGTCGCCCCCGACCGATGCGATGGCCTCCAGCGCGATATCGTCTGGCGTTGTGGCCGTTATTGCCGGTTCGAAATAACGCTGGATCTGCTGCAACACCTCGCAATCCATGACGAATTTTTCGGGGCTGGCGATCAGACCGCCCTCCAACCAGCCAGCAGCGTGATAGACCATATTGGTCTGGCTTTGCACTGCTGCCCAGAGGCTGTTGGAGGTTTCCCACATCGCCTGCCCATCCGGAACGTTCGCCGCACAAGTGCCGCTGGAACGCAGCGGAATGCCATAAAACCGCGCCATCTGGCCGGTCATCTGCGTGGCGCGGATGTAATCGGGCGTACCAAAGGCAGGTGCGCCCGACCGCATATCAACGTTCGAGGTAAACGTGCCCAGCACACAGGGCGCGCCCGGGTTGATCCACTGCGCCAGCGCAATCGCGCACAGCCCTTCGGCAATTGATTGCGCCACGGACCCCGCCATTGTGACCGGCGCCATGGCCCCGGCCAGTGTAAACGGCGTCACCACCGTCACCTGACCGCGCCCCACGCAGCGCATATAGCCATCCAGCATTGGAAAATCATGCTTCAGCGGGCTGGTCGAGTTGATGTTGGTGTACATCCTTGGCGATGCCTCAAATTCTTCGTGAGAATGGCCTCCGGCAATGCGCACCATCTCCATCACGTCCTCGACCCGTTCGCGCCCTAAAGAATAGGCGTGAGTGACCTTGTCGGTCAGGGTCAGCTTGTCGAACAGCACATCCAGGTGGCGTTCGCGGGCGTGAATATCCACCGGCTCTACCGGATATCCGCCGGACAGGTGAATGCAGTCGAAATATTGGGTCAACTTCAGCAATCGCGCGCAATGCGCACGGGTTCCGGGCAGTTTGCCGACCTCCATGTCCCAATAGTTCGGCGGCGACGAGACATTGACGAACACCATGTTCTTGCCGCCAATCGGGATCTTCCGGGCCGGGTTGCGCGGGGTGATGGTGAATTCAGCCGGGGCGCGGGCCATCATTTCCATCACAAAGTCACGGCCCATGCGCACGTTGGTGCCGTTGATTGTGCAGCCCGCCTGTTTCAGGATCGCCACCGCCTCGGGGTTCAGGAACTCGATCCCGATGTCTTCCAGTATGCGCATTGCGCCGTCGTGGATCGCCTGAACGCCGTCTTCGTCCAGCGGTTCGGTCGGGCGGTCGGTGTTGACGGGGATGCGCCAGGGCATCTGGTCAATTGCGCCAGAACCTGAGCGTGCGCGATTGCCTGCCCGACCGCCGGATCGTCCACCGGATCGTCCTTGTCTGGGTGCCATTGTGTCCCCTGTCCTGATCCCGAGTCCCGATCCCGATTGCCCTGCCCCACCATGCGAAGCCATCGGCCAATTGGTTTTTCGATTTGCGACGCATCGAGTCGTTTTTGCCGAACGCCCGACCCGGCCAGCGGATTTACGGTACGCCGCGGCGCGCGATGCGCGGGCTGAGGAATTTTTACGCCACATCACCCAACTGACGGGGCTGCGATATTGTCGCCCGTCTGAAACTGTGTCAGACCTGACGGGTGGAATTCTGAACAGACGGGTTCACTTATCAGATGTCCGATTTTGCCAGCCAGCGCACAACCATGGTCGATACCCAGGTCCGCCCGTCGGATGTGACCAGCTTCCCGATTATCGAGGCGATGCTGCATGTCCCGCGTGAGGCGTTCGTGCCGGACGCGCAACGCAGTGCCGCCTATGCGGGCGAAGCGCTGCCGCTGGCGCCTGGCCGGGTGATTGCCGATCCGCGGGTTCTGGCCAAGATGCTGGAAGAACTGGATGTTGGCCCGGATGATCTGGTCCTGGATATCGGTGCCGGGCTTGGATACTCCTCCGCCGTGATCGCCCGCATGGCGCAGGCTGTTGTGGCGCTGGAAGATGATGAGGCGCGCAGCGCCGATGCCGCCGCCGCGCTGGCGGCCCTGGGCGCAGACAACGTTGCGGTGACGACCGGCCCGTTGACCGAAGGCGCGGCCCAGCATGGGCCCTATGACGCAATTATTCTGCAAGGCGCTGTCGAGGATCAGCCAAAGGCAATCGCAGATCAGCTTAAGGACGGCGGCAAGATTGTCGCGATTTTCAATGAAGGAACGCTTGGCGTCTGCCGCTTGGGGCTGAAATCAGGCGACCAGATCAGCTGGCGCCGGGCATTTGACGCAACCGCCCCGGTGCTTCCGGGTTTTTCCAGCCAGCCAGAATTCGCGCTTTAACGACCGCCGCAAGGCAACCACCGTCCGGGGGGACAATGATGACAGGTTCGACGATCAGACGGGGGGTCCGCAATTTTGTTGCCGGGCTGCTTCTTGTGGCGACGCCGGTTGCGGCAACGGCCGAATCGCTTAGCGATGCGATGATCGCCGCCTATCGCCATTCGGGCCTCTTGGATCAGACGCGCGCGCTTCTGCGCGCTGCGGACGAAGATGTGGCACAGGCCGTGGCCACCCTGCGCCCGATCATTGGCTGGTCGGCCAATATCACGCAGTCAGAACCCAATCAGGGAGAGAATCTGAATGGCTCCCTGGCGCTGACGGCGGATCTGTTGCTGTATGATTTCGGCGCCTCGGATCTGGCGATCGAGGCGGCAAAAGGCGTGGTTCTGGCCACGCGCGAAGATCTGCGCAACGTCGAACAGCAGGTGCTGCTGCGCGCGGTTCAGGCCTTCATGTCGGTACGCCGCGCCATCGCCTTCGTCGACCTTGCACAGAACAACGAACGCGTCATCACGACCGAATTGCGCGCCGCGCGCGACCGCTTTGAAGTGGGTGAGGTGACGCGCACGGATGTGTCCATCGCCGAATCGCGGCTGGCCGCGGCCAAAGCCTCGGTCGCCGCCCAGATCGGTGTGCTGAGCCAGGCGCGTGAGGAATATAAGGCCGCCACCGGGCATTTCCCCGGATCGCTCAGCGCGCCACCCCGCCTGCCCGCCACGGCCAAATCCGAAGGCGACGCCAAGGCGGTTGCCGTGCGCACCCACCCCGATATCCGCGAGGCGCAGCAGAATGTCTCGGTCGCCGAGATCAATATTGCGCGCGCCCGTGCGAATATGAGGCCGACCCTGCGCGCCAACAGCCGGATCAGCGTCGATGACGATGGCAACGACAGCTACAGCCTGGGGCTGACGCTGTCAGGGAATATCTATTCGGGCGGCGCACAATCATCGCTGTTGCGACAGGCGCAGGCACGCCGCGATGCGGCGCGCGCCGGGCTACACACGGTGCGCCACGGGGTTGAACAGAACGTCGGCAACGCCTGGTCCAATCTGGCGGTGGCGGTGTCCAGCATCCAGGCCTCGGATCTGCAGATCAAGGCGGCGCGCGTCGCCTATCAGGGCGCGCAGGAAGAGGCGCGTCTTGGCGCGCGCACCACGCTGGACGTGCTGACCCAGCAGCAGGAACTGCTGGACGCGCAGGCGGCCCTGGTTTCGGCGCAGATCGATCGTTATGTCGCAACCTACACGCTGCTGGCGACGATGGGATTGCTGACCGTGGATCATCTGGGCCTTGGCATCGCCACCTATGATCCGCTGGCCTATTACGACGCAGTCAAGAACGCGCCCGTCGGCGCCGTCAGCCCCCAGGGTGAGCGTCTGGATCGCGTTCTGCGGGCCTTGGGGAAAGAGTAATCGCGCACCGGCGGGAATGCGCCCGCGGATGCAGCACTGTTGTGCCGCGCAGGCGGCAGGGCTAATGTCACTCAACGAAAATGCGTTACCATCGAAGCGGGAAATCCGGGCATGTCAGATGCGGCCAAAAGGGACGAGGATGAAGATGTCCTGACCTCGATTCGCCGGTTGGTATCGGCGGCCAGCCCAGCGCAGCCAAAACCGGTGACCCCGGCGCGCGACCGGCTGATCCTGTCGGAAACGGACCGAGTCGATTCCGGCACCGGAAGCGATCCCTGGACTAATACGCTGGAAAACCGGATTGCCGAACTGGAGGCCGCCGTAACGGCGCAGAAGGGCGAGTTTGAGCCCGATGGCTCGGAATTTCTGGACCGGGAAACGCCGCGCACCATCGACCATCTGGCGACCGCAAAGCGTATGGCGGCACAATTTCGCGACGATGACACGGCAGCGGACACGCGCGACAGCGCCGCTCCCGTTGACGATGAGCCGATTGCCCCGACGCCGATCGCGCCTGCTGCCATTACACCCGCCACCAATACGCCTGCATCCAACACGGATAACGCGCCATCGGTCACAACGGGCGAAGCCCAGGCAGAACCGGCAACACCCCAGACCGCCGCGTCCGTTTCCCCCGGTCCCGATTCTGCGCCGGAGGTCGATAAGCCAGTCACAGCAGACCCCGCGCCAATCGACCCGGTTGCGCAAATGGATGAAGACGCGCTGCGCCTTCTGATCTCGGGCATCCTGCGCGAGGAATTCCAGGGCGATCTGGGTGAACGAGTCACCCGCAGCATCCGCAAACTGGTACGCCAGGAAATCAAACGCGCGCTGGCGACGCAGGATCTGGACTAGCCACCAAGGCCAATCGCCGAAATCCTTGGCCGTGGGGCCGCGCGTCGGGCGTTCCGTTCGTGTCCAATGCTGCGCCCGCGCGGAGCGGCGACGGTTGCATAATGACGCAAGGGTGCCTGCGGCGGGAGTATTTTTGGCGAAAAGACGTTGGAGTGGTGCGCCTTGAGCCTTTGACGCGCGCCGTGTGCGGGCTTTTCCAACATCTGTTCAGATACTCGGGATGGCGCGATAGGTCTGGATCCGGGTCTGCATGGATCAGATTTCACGGGCCAGTTGCAGGATCGCCTCGACGTCCAGATGCGTGGCCAAGTGATCGGCCAGAGTGTCGAGGGTCGAATCGACCCCTGCCTCCCAATTCGTCGTGCTGCTGTGCCCGCCAACCTCGGCCAGCATCGCCGCGCGCGCGGCGTCGGCGGCGAAAACACCGTGCAGGTAGCAGCCGCGTACCCGGCCCGAGGGATTGGCCGCGCCATGGCGCTGCCCGTCGATATCAAGCCAGCCGCGCGCGCAATCCGGCCCTTCGGTGCTGCCGATGTGAATCTCGTACCCACGGATCGGATCGCCTGTCGGCAGATAGGTGCCTGACACCTCGGCCAGGCGTTTTTCGGGCTGCATCACGGTGTGGACGTCCAGATGGCCAAGGCCCGCATGGCGCCCCGGCGCGCCTTCGATCCCTTGCGGGTCGTCGATCCACTGGCCCAGCATCTGATACCCTCCGCACAGGCCCAGCACGTGGCCGCCGCGCCGGATATGGGCCGAAATGTCGATGTCCCAACCTTCGGCGCGCAGCGCTTTCAGATCCGCAATCGTGTTCTTTGACCCCGGCAACAGGATCAGGTCACAGGCAGGCAAAGCGCGGCCCGGCCCGATAACCTCGACAGTGACCGAGGGTTCGGCGGCCAGCGGGTCGAGGTCATCGAAATTGGCGATCCGGCCAAGGCGCGGCACAACGACTTTGGTGTCGCCCCCAGGCCGGTTGGTCAGGTCGAGGACATCTTCGGCAGGCAGCCGCCAGGCGTCTTCGAAGAATGGCAATACGCCGAGCGCGGCCCAGCCGGTGCGGGCCACAACCTCATCCAATCCGCTGGCAAACAGCGCCGGGTCGCCACGGAATTTGTTGATGATGACGCCTTTTATCCTGTCACGATCTTTGGGCGGCAAAACGGCATGGGTGCCGACGCATTGCGCGATCACCCCGCCCCGGTCGATATCGCCAATCAGGATGACGGGCAGGTCGGCGGCTTCGGCAAAGCCCATATTGGCAATATCGCCGGCGCGCAGGTTGGTCTCGGCCGGGCTGCCGGCGCCTTCGATCAGGATCAAGTCGGCGCCCTCGGCCAGGCGGGTGAAGGACGCCATGACGCGCGGCAGAAACTCGGCCTTGCGGCTGCCCCATTCGGCGGCCCGCACGGTTCCGACACGCTGGCCCTGGATGATGACCTGCGCGCCGGTGTCGGTTTCCGGCTTCAGCAGCACCGGGTTCATATCGGTCAGCGGAGCCACCCCTGCCGCGCGCGCCTGAAGCGCCTGAGCGCGCCCAATCTCGCCCCCGTCTGTGGTCACTGCGGCGTTGTTCGACATGTTCTGCGGTTTGAACGGACGCACCGCCAGACCTTGGCGGGCGAACAGGCGGGCCAATCCTGCGACCACCAGCGATTTGCCGACGTTCGAACCCGCGCCCTGGATCATCAGTGCTTTAGTCAACCGCGCCTCCGGCCTATGGTTCAAGCCTGCTGCCTTCGGGGAATAGCAAGCCTGCTGCCTTCGGGGAATAGAAGGAAGCGAGGGCGAGGGGAAGATATGAACACACCGGCGCATCTGGTGGTCGGGCTGGCGGCATTCGGCCGGCCCGGACGGACGGGGCTGATCTGTGCTGCTTTGGCGGGGTCGCTGATCCCCGATGCCTCGCTGTATCTGATGGCGGGCTGGGCGCTGTTTGTGGAAAATATTCCCGCCCGCGTTGTGTTCGGAGAGCTGTATTTTTCGGACAATTGGCAGGCGATATTCGCCGTGGATAATTCGCTGGTGCTGTGGGGCGGGTTGTGCGCGGTTGGGGTTGCGCTGCGGCGCGGATGGCTGATTGCCCTGTCGGGGTCAGCGTTGTTGCACCTGATCGCGGATTTCGCGCTGCACCACGATGACGCGCGCCGCCATTTCTGGCCGGTTTCGGATTGGGTCTTCGTCAGCCCGTTCAGCTATTGGGACAGTGCGCATCACGGCGGGCTGATCGGCGGGTTGGAGGTTGCGCTGGTCCTGGCCCTGTCGATCTGGATGCTGGCACGGTTCCGCAGTTGGGCGGTGCGGGGGCTGGTTGCGGTGCTGTGTGCTGCGGAACTGGCCCCGTTCGTGATCTGGCGGCTGGTGTTTTAAGGGGGCGGTTTAGCGCGGAGCGGACGCATCACCGATACACCGCAAGCAGGGCGCGCGCCGGACCGGTGGGCTGGCGCAGCGCCGTTGAGTTTGCATGATTTATAGCTCAGGTTTGGCCGTCACCTCGCTTGGATGCGCCAAGCCCAGACCAGCGCCTGACCGGCGGGACCGGTCCGGCGCGCGCCCTGCGCCTTACGGCGCGCACCGGGCGCGAGGAGAGCAGTCAACGCCCCCTCCATGCCAGAAACGCCACCGCAATATCACCCGTGGCATGCGAGCCATCGGACCAATCCCGTTACACCGCCACGACGCCCGCCCAACGAAAAACGCGCCCCCAATTGGGGACGCGCCTTCCTAACTTACCAATGTGGCGGGCTTTCAGGCGGCTGCGGCCTGCTCTTCCAGGGCGGCGGCGGCGTGGCGACGCTCACTCTCTTCACGGCTCAGCGCGACCGAGGTGCGAACACCTTTGCCGACGAAATCCATCAGCCCGGTTACCACCCGCTCGTTCGGGTCGATGCCAGCGCAGGACAGAACTTCGCGCCCATCGCGCGAGCGTGCCCAGCGGGCGATCTGTTCCGGCCCGTTGCCATATTTCTTGTCATCCGCGATTGCGTCATCCAACGCGGCCAGCACCACCGCCGCAAACAGTTTGCGCGAACGGTTGCCCTGTTCGTGGTTGAATGCGGTTCCGTCGACGAAGTCAGCCATCCGTTATCCTTTAGGTTTTCTTGTTGCTCTTGCGGTCTTTTTACCCGATAGGGGCCTTTATGACCGTTTTCAGGTGATTCTGCATATCATTTTCGGAATGGCTCCTATGCGTTCAGTGCATAGCTGCCAGCGCGCCCTTCCCTCATACGCTGCCTTGCACGCAGAAATCCCCCAATATATAGACCCCGCCACCACCCGATCAAGATTTCACCAAGGTTTTGCCGCATGCCAAAGATCAACGGAAACGAGATTCGCCCCGGTAATATACTGGAGCATAACGACGGCCTTTGGTCGGCGGTGAAGGTCGACCATGTGAAACCGGGCAAGGGTGGCGCCTTCGCGCAGGTCGAATTGCGCAACCTCAGGAACGGGTCGAAACTGAACGAACGCTTCCGGTCTGCCGACAAGGTGGAAAAGGTCCGGCTGGAACAGAAGGATCAGCAGTTCCTGTATGAATCCGATGGCATGCTGGTGTTCATGGACAGCGAATCCTACGAACAGATCGAACTGCCCGCCGAAATTCTGGGAGAGCGTCGCCCCTTCCTGCAAGACGGCATGACGATCCAGATCGAATACTACGACGACGAAGCGCTCAGCGCGCAGTTGCCGCAAAAAGTCACCTGCACCGTGGTCGAGACCGAGCCGGTGGTGAAAGGCCAGACAGCGGCGAATTCGTTCAAGCCCGCAACGCTCGACAACGGCATCCGCGTGTCGATCCCCCCCTTCGTGGGCGAGGGTGAGAAGATCGTCGTCAACACCGAAACCATGGATTATTCCGAGCGCGCCTGACCCGGGGACACGTGCTTCAAACGCCCCGTTTTGCTGGGGCGGGCCAATCCTCGGCGCTGCAAGCCGAGGATTGCCATGATCCGCCACCTTCAAGCCGATGAAATCCCCCTGATCCTGCCGCTTGTCGCGCAGGTGCAGGCGCTGCACGTCCGACGTGAGCCTGGTTATTTCCAGCCCGATCAGGACGCCGCCGCACTCATTGGATTTTTCAGCGCGCGCCTGGCCGAGGGTCAGACGCTTCTGATCGACGAACGGCAGGGCCGTGTGGCCGGTTATGCGCTTTTCTTCGTCGACGAGCGTCCGGAAAATCTGTTCAGCAAGGCACACCGGGTCGGGCATCTGGATCAGATCTGCGTCGATCACGGATTCCGCCGACAGGGTGTCGGGCGGGCGCTGATCGGCGCGATGCAGGCGCAGCTGCGGGCGCCTGGCATCGACGGTTGGACAGCGGATTACTGGGCGTTCAACGCGGCATCGGACGCCCTGATGCGCAGCAGCGGCGCGCGCCCTTTCTGCGTGATGGTGCGCGGGAAGACCGGTTGATCACAGTTGCGCGTTTGGCGGCGAATTGGGGGGCGTTCGCCCCTGCGAACCGCTAGCCTGCCGAAAAGTCGAATGCTGGAAGCGAACGCCTGCCCAAAGCCGGGCGCGCGCCGGACCGGCGGGTTGGCGCAGCAACGGTTGCAGGACATGATTTATGGGGAGGTGTTAGCAATCAACTTTGACGGATGCGCACACCTCGAACCAACGCCAGACCGGTGGGGCCGGTCCGGCGTGCGCCCTGCGCCTGTGGCGCGCACCGGGCGCAGGTAATACCTATGGCGATTCAGATAAAGAGTTCTACGCATTGATCTGCCAAATAATTGAATGCTGAAAGCGATGACCCGGAAATCCCACACAATCACTCTGCTTCTGGCCGCCGAGGTTGCCGCGATGAGCCTTTGGTTCGTCTCGGCCGCGATTCTGCCCGATATGGTGGCCGAGGCGGCAATCTCGACCGCGCGACAGGCGTTGCTGTCCAGCGGGGTGCAGGCCGGATTTGTGATCGGGGCGCTGGCCTCGGCCATCTTCGGGCTGGCCGACCGTTTTGATCCGCGCCGGGTTTTCGCGGCCTGCGCCCTGTTCGCCGCCCTGATCAATGCCAGCCTGATCCTGTCACCGCCGGGCAGCGCGGCGGCGATCACGGCCCGGTTTGCGACCGGCGCTTTGCTGGCGGGGGTCTATCCTGTCGGGATGAAGATCGCCGTGGGCTGGGGGCAGAAGGATCGCGGATATCTGGTGGGTGCGCTGGTCGGGGCGCTGACGCTCGGCTCGGCCCTGCCGCATCTGATCGCACTGGGTGGCGGTGCGGATTGGCGGGTGACGGTGGCGGTCGCCTCAGTCGCGTCGGGTCTTGCGGGGCTGTTGGTCCTGGCCACCCGCCTTGGCCCGCATCATGCCCGCGCCGCCCGCTTCGACCCGCGCGCGATCACCGCCGCCTGGACCAACCGCCGGGTGCGCCTGGCCTATGCGGGATACCTCGGCCACATGTGGGAGCTTTACGCGATGTGGGCCTGGATCGGTGCGGCGACCGTAGCCTCTTACGGGGCAAGCCTGCCCGAGGATACCGCCGCCTCGCGCGCCAAATTGACCGCATTCGTCGCCATTGCGGGCGGCGGGTTGATTTGCGCGGCCACCGGGCGTGTGGCGGATCGCATCTGCAAGGCGCGGGTGGCAATGTGGGCCATGGTCATCAGCGGCAGCGCCGCAATCGCCGCCGCGCTGACATTTGCAGGGCCTGCCTGGCTGTTCTTCATTGTCGTGGTGATCTGGGGTCTGTCGATCATCCCCGACAGCGCGCAATTCTCGGCCCTTGTCGCCGATGCCGCCCCGCCTGATCAGGCGGGCAGCCTGATGACATTCCAGACCGCACTCGGGTTTGCCCTGACAATCGTGACGGTTCAGGCCACCCCGGCGCTGGCCGAAATGCTCGGCTGGCCCGCGATTTTCGCCATCATGGCGCTTGGCCCGGCCTTCGGCGTCATCGCCATGCGCCGCCTGCAGGCGCTGGATTAATGCGGCGCTGACCACCCGATCGGCACAATCGCGCCGATCAGGCTTTGCCACGGGGCCAGCGAAGGTTTAGGTTTGCGGTTCGGGTCACCACACTTGGGGAGTGTGCCGAACCTTCCGGAGATGTGTGTAACGACGACAGCAGAGTGAGTATCCATGCGTATCGCGACCATTCGTTCAAAATCCCTCAGATCAACGACCAGCCTGGCACTATGTCTGGCCCTGGTGATGCCGGTTCCCGGCCCGGCAATGGCGCAGGGCAAGGACCGCTGCGCAGTCCTGGAAATCCAGCTTGGCGACACGCCCAGCAACCGCAAGGAACGCCGTTGCCTGCGCCAACTGAGGAAAGCAGCCGAGGACGCTGGCCTCGAAGTCCCCGAGATGAGCGAAGAGGAAATGGCGGCAGAGGCAGAGGCTGAAGCCGCCGCGCAGGCCGAGGCGAAAGCCACCGCGCAAGCCGAAGCAGAAGCTGCCGCGCAAGCAGAGGCAGAAGCTGCCGCGCAAGCCGAAGCGGAAGCCGCCGCGCAAGCCGAGGCAGAGGCCGGTGAAGCCAGTGTCGAAGTGACTGAAGAAGAGTTGATCGATGCCGAGATTGAAGCCGCCGAAGACGTCGACTTGCTTGCCGAAGGCGAAACCCCGGCCGCTGCGGCGTCTGAAGGTGGCGACACCGATGCCACCGTTCAGGTTGAAACCGTGACCGAAGGTTCGGCGCGTTCTAGCGACGAAGACTTCGAAACCTCGGCCCGCGGCAATCAGGAAACCCGTGCCCAGCGCCGCGCCCGCGACGAAGGCGACAGCGGTCTGTCCGATGTCGAAAAGGTCGTCCTGTTTGGCCTTGGCGCGCTGGCGGTCGGTGCGATCCTCAAGAACGGTGCCGAAGTCAAATCGAACTCGGGCGATCGTGTCGTTGTCGAACGGGACGGGCAACTGTTCGTTCTGAAAGACGACGATACACTGCTGCGCCAACCCGGGTCCGAGGTGCGCACCGAAACGTTCAACGATGGCTCCACCCGCACCACCGTGCAGCGCCCCAATGGCGTGCAGATCGTCACGATCCGCACCGCCGATGGCCGGGTGCTGCGCCGGACACGCATTCTGCCCGATGGGCGCCGTGTGGCCCTGATCGACGACACGGTCGAGGCCGAGCCCGTGCGACTGGAGGATATCCCGACGCGCCGCGCCGATCCGGTTTTCTTGGACACCAGCGATCAACGCGCCCTGCGCGCGGCCTTGATGGAAGCGGATGCAAGTGAATTCCGTCGCGGATACTCGCTGGCGCAGATCCGTCAGATCCGCGCGGTGCGCGATCTGGTCGCCCCAATTGATCTGGACGCGATCAACTTCGACACCGGATCGGCCGCGATCCGGCCTGCCGAGGCGCGCGATCTGATCCAGTTGGGCGAACTGATGCTGGACCTGATTGACGAAAACCCTGGCGAGGTGTTCCTGATCGAAGGCCACACAGATGCCACCGGCAGTGCCGCATTCAATCTGGCGCTGTCAGACCGTCGCGCTGAATCCGTAGCGCTGGCGCTGAGCGAATTCTTCGACGTCCCGCCAGAAAACATGGTCATCCAGGGCTATGGCGAGTCCAATTTGAAGGTGCGCACGCTGGACTCCGAACCAGCCAACCGCCGTGCCGTTGTTCGCCGGATCACGCCACTGTTGCAGACGGCGCGGTTACGCTGACCTCAGGCCGGGGGAGGCCAGCCTCCCCCGGACCCCCTCCGGGATATTTTCAACGAGAAGAAGATTATGGGTCGGCTTTCGCCTGCCTGTCTTCTTTTGGCGGATACTCCGGCCAGCGGCGCTTTGACATTTCGCTCTGGCACTGCCTCGCCGCGCGCCCCATGATACTGGCGCATTCTGCGAGGCACCTAAAGCGTTTCGGCTTGAACCTGAATCGCGAGGGATTCCCTTGAGACCTGATCTGTGATTCATCCTGTTTGGGAGGATGGATCATGTCAGCACCTTTGCCATCTGCGCTTCGGATACGGTTTCAGAGATACATTGAAGAAGGGTTGAGCGGGCGCGCGGCGGCGTTGCGGTTGAAGCTGTCGCCTGCCACAGGCGCGCGGTGGGCGCGTCAGGTGAGGATGAAGGGTCATGCGGAACCTGCCCGGCAGGGACCGCCGCGCGGCAAGGGAAAGCTGGCTCCGCATCGGGAATTCTTTGAGGAGTTGATCGCACAAGACCCTGACATCACGCTCTTTGAGTTGCGTAATGCGCTGGCCGATGCAGAGGGTGTGCGGGTGCATCACTCCTCCATCGCCAACCTTCTGTCCCGGCTCGGCTTCACGTACAAAAAAAGTCGCTGGTCGCAACCGAGCGCCGCCGCGCCAAGGTAAGGCAGCAACGGGCCGACTGGTTCAGATACCGCTCGCCAGCCATTGCGACCTTTCCTGAGCGCGTTGTCTTTATTGACGAAACCGCAGTGAAGACAAACCTCACGCGCCTACGCGGCAGAGCCAAGCGCGGTAAGCGCCTGACGATGGATGCGCCCTTCGGAAGCTGGGGAACCCAAACCTTGATCGCGGGCCTGACCCAAGGCGCGCTGATCGCACCTTGGGTCATCAAGGGAGCGATAGATGGCCCCGCCTTCGCGGCCTACATCCGCGAAGTGCTGGTCCCCGAGATCAACCCCGGCACTGTCGTCATTCTCGACAACCTGGCAACCCACCGGAATAAGGAGGCGACGCAGGCTTTACGCAATCACGGCTGCTGGTTCCTTTACCTGCCACCGTACTCGCCCGACCTGAATCCCATCGAGCAGGCCTTCTCTAAACTGAAAGCCCATTTGCGACGGATCGGGGCCAGGTCCTTTACCCAGGTCTTCGAAGCAATCGGAGCAATCTGCGATCTCTACGACCCAGTAGAATGCTGGAACTACTTTAAGGCCGCCGGATATGTCTCAGGTTAATGTCGAAACGCTTTAGATGACCCGTTTCGATGACATTCCGGAAACCGCGCTGGCCTGGCACCGCGACGGGCGCGGGGCTGTGCTGGCGACCGTCGTGGAAACCTGGGGGTCCGCACCGCGCCCTGTTGGCAGCCAGCTGGCGATTTCGGCTGGGGGAGAGATTGCCGGATCCGTCTCGGGCGGGTGTGTCGAAGGGGCCGTGGTCGCCGAGGCGATGGAGGCGCTGGATGACGCAAAGCCGCGATTGCTGACCTATGGGATCAGCGACGATGACGCCTTCGCGGTGGGCCTGGCCTGCGGCGGAACGATCCGGATTCTGCTGGAACCGGTTGGGTCGGCCCTGCTCGAGGGGGTGCTGGCGGATCTTGTTGCTGCGCGCGCAGACCGGCGTGCCGTGGCGCTGGTTGTCGATACCGACAACTGGCAGCGGGCGTTGATCCCTGCCCCCGGCGATTTTGCCGACCGCTTCGCCATGGATCGGTCCGGTTTTGAAGGCAGCCGCTTTGTCGCCATCCACAATCCCCCCCTGCGCCTGATTGTCGTTGGCGCCGTCCATGTCGCGCAACCATTGATTCAGATGGCCCGGCTGGCCAGATATGACCCGTATCTGGTTGACCCGCGCAGTGCCTTTGCCAGCGACGCACGCTTCCCGGGCGAGGTGATTTCGACGGACTGGCCTGACGCCGCCTTGACCGAGATCGGGCTGGACGCCCGCACGGCGGTGGTCACCTTGTCGCATGATCCGAAGATCGACGATCCGGCGATTGAAACCGCGTTGGCTTCGGACGTCTTCTATCTGGGCAGCCTTGGGTCGAAACGCACCCATGGCAAACGCCTGGAACGGCTGGGCGCGCGGTTCGATGATGGGGCTTTGGCACGGATCCACGCGCCGGTGGGCCTCGACATCGGCGCGAAATCCCCGGCCGAGATTGCAATCTCGATCCTGGCGGAACTGACCGAGCGCCTCAGACGGGGTTAACGCGCATCCAGCCAGGCGCGCAGATGGCCGATATCGGGCAGGACGACGTCGGCCAGCGGGCGCAGATCATCGGCTGGGCCCGGCCCGGTCAGAACGGCGACACAGGCCATGCCTGCCGCGCGCCCGGCGTCTAGGTCATGGGGGCTATCGCCGACCATGGCGCAACGCGACGGATCCAGATCGAGGGCCTCGGCGAAGGCCAGCAATTGTCCGGGCGCGGGCTTGCCGCCAAAACCGGAATCCGACCCCGCGATGAAATCGAAATGGGCGATCACCCCGGCGCCGGTCAAATGCGCGCGGGCCGGCATCTCGGTATCGTTGGTCGCAATCCCCAGGCGCAGATTGCGCGCGCGCAGGGTGTCAAACAGCGGTTCCAGTGGCACAACCGGATGTTGCGGCGCCAGGGCGGCAGTCTGATCCAGATGCGCCAACACCTCATCCACGGACCGATCCGGCAGATGGCCGCTCAGCGCCTCGGCGATTTCCCGGGGCGTTCCGGCGATGGCCACGCTGTTGGGCTGAAATCGCCGCCCGGGGACATCATAGCCGACCGCATCGCCCAGGCGGTGGGCCAGTGCGCTGTTTCCGCTGGCAAAATCGCTGATGACCCCGTGGGTCCAGCCCGACCATGCCGCTTCGAAATCGAACAGCGTGCCGTCCTTGTCGAATACTATGCCATCTAACCCGCTCATAAAGCTGGTTGTCGCAGGCTGGGGCGCGGGGTCAAGGTGCGATCATGTCCAGCTGACGTCCTGCCCGCCCGGCAGGGCCTGGCGCGCCCGCATCAACGTGTCGTAAGGCAGTGAATGGGCGTCACAGAATGCAATGACCCAGGCGTCATCCATCATCAGAAAATCCAGCACCGACCCCAGGAATTCCGGGCGATCCGCCTGCCCGCGCAGATCGGCACCATCCGCCCCGGTTGCGCCCAGAAACACCGGCAGCAGATCATCGCTGTTGGCAAGCCACGCCAACGCCTGTGCGCCCAGAATCTCAGCCTGCTCAGTTTTCATAGAATTCTCCGCAACACAGAAAGGTTTTCTTAACCTTTGTTTACGAAAGTTTGGTTAACCGGCGAAAGCCGTTTCGATTGGGAGGCGTCGAGAATATGGCCTGGCGGGTGTTGATTGCCGAAGGTGACGGGCCCCATCGCGCGGCGCTTGAGGCGGAACTTTCCAAGGCGTGTTACGACGTATCCTCGGTTGCGGACCCCGACGCGCTGGCCGCGTCGCTGGACACCGGGGCGCCCGATGTCCTGATGATCGGGACCGAGTTCCTGTCTGACGACATTCTGATCGACCTGCGGCGCAGTCGCGATGGGCAGGACACGTCAATCGTGGGCCTTCTGGACAAAACCCAGAATCGCGACTGCGCACTGATGTCGGGCCTGGACGAAGCCCTGCCCCGCCCGGTCGGCGGAACATTCCTGCAGGCGCGCCTGCGCAGCCTGATCCGCACCACCCGCGAAGTGAGAGAGCTTCGCCGCAACCAGATCACCGCCGGGACCTATGGGTTTGCCGAGCCATCGCTGCCCTGGCGCCCGGCCCCGGTTGCCGCACTGGTATCGCTGGATGGGGCGCGCCTTGCGGCCTGGGCCACGGCGTTGGGCTCCATTGCAACCCGCGCGCTGTCGCCTGACAACATCCTGACAATAAACCAGAATTCAGGCCCTGAACCCGACGCGATTGTTCTGGAGATCAGCAACACTCCGGCCGCCGCAAACGGGCTGACGCTGCTGGCGGAATTGCGCAATCGGCAGGCAACGCGGCGCATTCCGATCCTGGCGGTGCTGGACGGGCCAGCGGGCGGGACCGCCGCGATGGCGCTGGATCTTGGTGCCGATGACGTCTTGCCTGCCCCGGCGTCGGCTGACGAGCTGCGTCTGCGCGTCGATCGGCTGTTGACCCGCAAGGAGGAGGTCGACGCCCTGCGCGCGCCGGTCGAGGAAAGCCTGCGCCTTGCCGCCACCGACCCGCTTACCGGGCTGTTCAACCGCCGCTATGCGGTGAATGCGATGCGCGCCATGACACAGGGTGCCGAAACCAGCACGACCCCGGAACCGGTGGCTGTGATGGTTGCGGATCTGGATCATTTCAAGCAGGTGAACGACCGCTTCGGTCACGCCGCGGGCGATGCAATCCTGGCCGAGGTCGCGACGCGCCTGCGCGCCAGTCTGCGCCTTGACGACCTGCTGGCCCGGTTTGGCGGGGAAGAATTCCTGATCGTGATGCGCGGCTTGTCCGCAGATCAGGCTCGGCGCGCCGGGGAACGATTGTGCGCCAGCATTCGCGGACTGACCGCACCGCTGGGCATGGGCGGCACAAATCAGCCGGTGACCATCAGCGTCGGTGTCGCAACAGGCCACATCACCGCCAGCCCCGATAACCTGGACACGCTTTTTGCCAAGGCGGACGCGGCGCTTTATTCGGCCAAATCGGCAGGGCGCGATCGTGTCTGTCTGGTGCGCTCGGACGCACCCGGCGCGGTTGACTGCAGCGGACAGAACGCCGCCTGAAGCGCCATCGTTAGTACCTGAATTGCTTTTGGATTTGCCAATCCGCCGCAACTTCTCATCCGCGCCGAAGAACGCCCCGACGCTCAACGTCGCCGATAGCTTTGCGCCAGTTTTTCAGGATCAGCGCCCATCAGATACCGCGCCAGCGTCCAGAGGTTGCGCACCCCACGGCGCACCCATCCGCCTGACAGATAACGCTCGGCCGAGGTGCTGACCGTCGCGTCAAGCCCGCGCAATCGGCCCTTCAGCCTGCGCGCCAGCGCCACGTCTTCCATCAGCGGCATATCAGGAAAGCCGCCGACTTGTGCCAGCAGATCGCGGTGGATCAACAACCCCTGATCGCCATAGGGCAGCCCAAGCACCCGCGACCGCAAATTGGCCCAGCCCGCCACCCTCCGCGCCGCCCGCCCCGGCGCGCGATACCGCAACCGGAACCACCCCGCCTTGTCGGCGCGCGCCGCGATATGGGCCGCGACGGCATCGACCCAGTCGCCCTCGGGCCAGCTGTCGGCGTGGAGGATTAGTAGCCAGTCGGTCTGCGCCGCCGCGACCCCGCGCGCAATCTGCCCGCCGCGCCCGGCCGGCCCGACCGTCACCGTGGCGCCAAGGTCTTCCGCAACATCAATCGTCGCGTCCTGCGACCCACCGTCACTGATCACCAGCGCGCGAATCAGCCCCGCCTCGACCCCCGGCATCAGGGCAGCGGCCGCGGACGCCAAAGCCTCGGCTGCGTTAAGGGTCGGAATGATGACTGTGATCGGGGCGGGCATGGTATCCTTTCGGCTGGCCGCCTATATCACGGGACATGGATGCGATGAAAACAGCAGAAATCGCCCCGGACCGGACGGTTCTGCGCATTGGCGGCGCCGATCGCGTGGCGTTCCTGCAAGGCCTGGTGACCAATGACGTGACGAAACCCGGGTTGATCTGGGCCGCATTGCTGACGCCGCAGGGCAAATATCTGTTCGATTTCTTCCTTCTGGATCAGGGTGATGCCTTCTTGCTGGACGTCAAGACAGACGTGGCCGACGCGCTGATCCAACGCCTGTCCATGTACCGCTTGCGCGCCGATGTCACGATTGAGGCGGACGATATTCCGGTGGCGCGCGGGCTGGGTGATCCCCCCGAAACCGCCCAGCCGGACCCGCGCCACCCCGATCTCGGCTGGCGGGCCTATGGGCTGGCGGGTGGGCCTGCGGCCATCGACTGGGATGCTATCCGGGTTACAAACTGCATCCCCGATACCGGGGTCGAGCTGATCAGCAATGACTCCTACCCGCTGGAATCCGGTTTCGAGCGTCTGAACGGCGTCGATTTCCGCAAAGGCTGCTACGTCGGGCAAGAGGTGACGGCCCGCATGAAACACAAGACCGAACTGCGCAAAGGGCTGGCCCGGGTCGCGGTTGACGGGCAGGCCCCGGTCGGCAGCGACATAGCCGCAGATGGCAAACCGGCGGGAAGGCTGTTCACGCAGGCGGGCGGGCACGCCATTGCCTATCTGCGCTTTGACCGCGCCAAATCAGCGATGCACGCCGGGGATGCCGTCGTCACCCTAGCAGAAGTTGCGAGCTGAGGGATTGCGCCCCCTTCGGGGCCGCGATGCCTCCGGCGGGGATATTTGTAACAAGAAGATCGGGGCGCGGGGGTTGCCCTTTCGCGCCGCCCGATGTCCAGTCGCGCCATGCGACTTTCACAACAGATCAGCAGCATCAACGCAGGCGGTTCGGACGGCTGGGAGGTCTTCTATCGCGCCCGCGACATGATCGCCGCCGGGCAAGCGGTGACCGAGCTGACCATCGGCGAACATGACATCCCGACCGACCGGACCATTCTGGACGCCATGCACAACAGCGCGACCGGCGGCCACACGGGGTATCCGGCGGTTCCGGGCACAGATGCCCTGCGCCGGACAGTGGCGGACCGGCTGCAAAGCCGCACCGGGGTCGCCACCACCCCGGATAATCTGCTCATCACGCCCGGCGGACAGGCCGGGCTGTTTGCCAGTCTGATGGCGCTTTGCGATCCCGGCGTCCGCGCCCTGTTCATCGATCCCTATTACGCGACCTACCCCGGCACCATCCGCGCCACCGGCGCGGAGCCGGTTCCGGTCACTGCCCATGCCGACAACGGCTTCGTGCCGCGCGCCGAGGATATTGCCGCAGCCGCGCCCGGCGCCCGCGCCCTGCTGATGAACACCCCCAACAACCCGACCGGCGTGGTTTATTCCAAACCGGTGATCGCTGATATCGCGCGGGTCTGCTGCGATCATGACCTGTGGCTAATCTCGGACGAGGTTTACGACACGCAGGTCTGGAATGGCGCCCACCACAGCCCGCGCGCCGAACCCGGTATGGATGAACGCACGCTGATCGTCGGCTCGATGAGCAAAAGCCACGCCATGACCGGCAGCCGCATCGGCTGGATCGCAGGGCCCGAGCCGGTGATCGCGGCGCTGAGCGATCTGGCTACCAACACCACCTATGGCGTGCCGGGCTTCATCCAGGACGCGGCGGTCTTTGCGCTGAAACAGGGGCGCGCATTCGAAGATCGGATCGCGGCCCCGTTCCGGCGTCGCCGCGACATTGCTCTGAACCTGCTGGAGGGGCAAAACCTGCTGCGCCCGGTCGACCCTGACGGGGCGATGTATATCATGCTGGATGTGCGCGCGACCGGTCTGGATGGCGAGGGGTTCGCCAACCGTCTGCTGGACGAAGCGGCCATCGCCGTGATGCCCGGCAAAAGTTTCGGCGCAGCGGCCGCCGGGCATATTCGCGTCGCAATGACCGTGGATGACACTGTTTTCGCGGTGGCGCTGAGCCAGATGATCGCCGCCGCCGCGCGCTGGACCACATAACGGAGGATGACATGACCCAGGATATCGGCGCCGTATTTCGCGCCCTGCACCGCCCCGGCGATCCGTTCATTCTGGGCAATGCCTGGGATGCGGGTTCGGCAAAAATGCTGGCCGCGCTGGGGGCGCCTGCGATTGCCACATCCTCGGCCGCGCACGCCTTTACGCTGGGGCGAAAGGATGGCGGCACACTCAGCCGGGATGAGGCGCTGGCCCATGCAGCCGATCTGGTGGCCGCAGTTGATGTGCCGGTGTCCGGCGATTTCGAGAATGGCTTTGGCGACGCCCCCGAAACCTGCGCCGAAACCGTCCGGCTGAGTTTTGAGGCCGGGCTGGCCGGCATTTCCATCGAAGACACGGATTTTGCCGTCGGCGCCCCCTTTGACCGCGACCTTGCGGTAGAGCGGATCCGCGCCGCAGCCGCAGCCGCCCGGGCGGGCCCGCGCGACTTCGTTCTGGTGGCGCGCGCCGATGGAATCATGGAGGGGACATATGACATTGACGAAGCGGTGGCCCGCCTGGAAGGCTTTGCCGAGGCGGGGGCAGATTGCCTCTATGCGCCGCTGCCCAAATCATTCGAGGATCTGGCGCGCATCGTCGCGATCGGCAAACCGGTGAACGTGCTGGCCGCAGGGCCATGGGCGAACCGCAGCCGCCAGGTGCTGGCAGGTGCGGGCGCGGCGCGTATCTCACTCGGGTCGGCGCTGGCGCGGGTGACGCATCGGGTGATCCGGGATGCGGCGGTTGAAATGTTTGAAAACGGTAGCTTTTCCGCATTGGGCGACGGAATGCCAGGCGCCGATGTTGACAAATTGATGGGCTGAACCATGAACCACAACGACCTTAAACACTGGTCAAAGCAGGCCGCAGATTGGGCGCATGACTATCACTCAAACCTGCGCGACCGACCCGTGTGCCCCGATATGACACCCGGAGAGACGGCAGCGAAACTGCCTGATGCGCCGCCGGAACACCCCGAAACGCCCGCCGACATATTCGCGGATTTCAAATCCATCGTCCCGGATGCCCTGACCCACTGGCAACACCCGCGTTTCTTTGCCTATTTCCCCGCCAACGCTGCCCCGGCCTCGATGCTGGCAGAACAGCTGGCCAATGCCATCGCTGCGCAGGGGATGCTGTGGCAGACCGCGCCCGCCGCGACCGAGATCGAACAGGTGATGATCAGCTGGCTGCGCCAGGCCCTTGGTCTTGCAGGGCATTTCACCGGAACGATCCACGACAGCGCCACGACGACAACGCTTAGTGCGGTGCTGACGATGCGCGAACGTGCGCTGAACTGGCAGGGCAATGCAGACGGGTTGTCGGGGCTGGGCCGGTTGCGCATCTATGCTTCGGCGCAAAACCATTCCTCGGTCCTTAAGGCCTGCCGGATCGCCGGTATCGGGGATGCCGGGCTGGTCAGCGTTGCCCTGCGCGACGATTTGGGGATGGACCCGGACGCGCTGCGCACCGCGATTGAATCCGACAAGGCCGCCGGATTGATCCCGGCAGGCGTGGTGATCTGCACCGGCGGAACCTCGGTCGGGGCGATGGATCCGGTGGCCGAGGTGATTGCGGTCGCCAAGGCCCATGACCTGTGGACCCACGTCGATGCCGCCTGGGCAGGAAGTGCGATGATATGCCCTGAATTCAGGCATCTATGGGCCGGAGTTGATGCAGCAGATTCAATCGTCTTCAACCCGCACAAATGGCTGGGCGCGCAATTCGACTGCGCCGTTCAGTTCCTGGCCGACCCGGAACCGCAAGTGCGGACTTTGGGGCTGAGGCCGGATTATCTGGAAACGCTGGGCCAGTCCGACGTCACCGATTTCAACGAATGGACCGTCCCCCTGGGCCGCCGGTTCCGGGCGCTGAAGCTGTGGTTCGTGCTGCGTGCCTATGGGCTGACGGGTCTGCGAACCCGGATTCGCAATCACGTCGCCTGGTCGGAAGAACTGGCGCAGCGGCTGAACCGGATAGAGGGGGTGACGCTGACCTCGGAACCACGGCTATCGCTGTTCTCTTTCGCCCTGAACTCAGATACTTCAACGGAAAATCTATTGCAACGCATCAACGCTGATGGCCGGGTCTATCTGACCCAGACCCGCCATCAGGGCCGCTTTGTCATCCGCGTGCAGGTCGGGCAATTTGACTGCACGCGCGACGATGTCATGATGGTCGAAACCGTGATCCGGGAGTTGTTGGAAAACTCATGATCCGCCTGACCCTCACCTTGCTGTTCCTCTGGGCCGCACCTGTGTTCGCTCAGCCGTTCCCGAACGCCGACACCACGCTGGTGAATGATTTTGCCGGACTGCTGGACACCGGGGCCGAGGCACAGATTGCCGACGATCTGCAACAGCTGCGCGACGAACACGGGGTCGAAATGACCGTGGTGACCATCGAAAGCCGCAGTGATTACGGGGACTTCGCGTCAATCGAGGCTTTCGCGACCGGGCTGTTCAATGCCTGGGGAATCGGCAAGGCCGACCGCAACGACGGCATTCTGGTGCTTGTTGCACGTGCGGATCGTGAAATGCGGATCGAACTTGGCACGGGCTATTCCGAAGATTGGAACGCCGTTGCCAAAACGGTGATCGACGACGTTTTTCTGCGCGCTTTTGGCGATGATGACTATCAGGGCGGCATCCTCAACGGCACGTCCGAGGTTATTCGCCGCATCGCCCGCCCCCATACCGTCGACATGCCAGCTGAGCCGGTCAGCCGCCGTGACGATACGGATTGGGGCATCCTGGCGCTGATCGGCGCAGTCTTCGCAGCGATTTTCGGGCGCGGCATGCTGGGCGATGCCATGACCCGGTTTGGCGCCTGCCCGCAATGCGGAACGCGGCACCGAAGGCGCACACGCAGCATTCTGAAACGCGCAACCCGCACCAGCACCGGGCGGCGGCAGATCCACTATTACTGCACCAATTGCGACTTTGAGGATACGCAGATCCGCACCATTGCGCGGCGCTCCAAAAAATCCTCCTCCTCAGGGTTCGGAGGCGGATCGTCGTCAGGCGGGGGCGCATCTGGCCGGTGGTAGGCCATTTGCGACATCAGGGCGCAAACAGGACAGAATCACACCTTTGAACGCCGTACCTCAGCGGCAGGATAACTGGTGTGCCCATGGCCCGACAGGACTGGAAAATCGCGCTTGTGACACGCACCATCGGTGCAAATCGCGGGCGTGCGCCACGGGGGCGACCGGCGCAGGGTTGACGCCTGCGCCCACTTTTCCATTCCCCAAGATCCCGAGATTGCCCCATGACCGATCAATCCCCCCGCCGTTCCGGTGGTCGCGCCGCCCGCCGGGCTGAACGCGCCGCCCCCCTTGCCGATGCCATCCGCCCTGTCCGGGCCGGAATGGAAAGCGGCAGCTACAAACCGCTCAGCCAGGCGGATTGCCAGGCGATCCACGAAGCCGCGCTGGTAGCGCTGGCCGAAGTGGGGCTGGCCGATGCGCCGCAATCGGGCATCGACGTGATGACCCGCGCAGGTGCGATATTGGGCGACGACGGGCGGCTCAGGTACCCTCGGGCATTGGTTGAAGAGATGTTGGCCAAGGCCGCAAAAAGCATCACTTTATGCGGGCGCGAGCTCAGGCATGATCTGACCCTGTCCGGCGCGCGCGTCCACTATGGCACTGCCGGGGCCGCCGTCCACATGGTCGAACCTGACGGGCGCGATTACCGCGAAAGTACCGTGCAGGATCTGCATGATGCGGCGCGGATCGCAGATCAGCTCGACAATATCCACTTTCTGCAACGCCCCATGGTCTGCCGCGACATCCCCGACAACCGCGAGATGGATTTGAACACCGTCTATGCCTGCGCCTCGGGCACCACCAAACACATCGGGACCAGTTTTACCGAACCTGATTTCGTGCCCGACGCGATTGAAATGCTGCATATGATCGCAGGCGGCGAAGACAATTGGCGCGCCCGCCCTTTCATGAGCAATTCCAACTGCTTCGTCGTCCCACCGATGAAATTCGCAACCGAAGCCTGTCAGGTCATGGAACATTGCATCGCCGCCGGCATGCCCGTCCTGCTGCTTAGCGCGGGCATGGCCGGGGCCACCGCACCGTCGACCATCGCAGGCACCATCGTTCAGGAGGTGGCCGAGGTCCTCGCCGGGGTCGTCTATGTCAACGCCATCAAGCCCGGCCACCCGGCAATCTTCGGCACCTGGCCCTTCGCGCTGGACCTGCGCAGCGGCGCGATGTCGGGCGGATCGGGTGAACAGGCCCTGCTCAGCGCGGGCTGCGCCCAGATGCACCAGTTCTATGGTTTGCCCGGCGGGGCGGCAGGCGGCATCGCCGATTCCAAACTGCCCGACATGCAGGCCGGGTGGGAGCAGATGTGCTCAAACCTGGCCGCCGGGCTGTCGGGTGTGAACATGATCTATGAAGCGGCGGGGATGCATGCGTCCCTGCTGGGGTTCTGCCACGAGTCGCTGATTCTGGGCGACGACATCATCGGCCAGGCGCTACGCGTGGTGCGCGGGATCGAGGTGGATGAGGTGACGCTGGCCGTCGATCAGATCCGCCAGGTGTGCCTTGGCGGACCGGGTCACTATCTTGGTATGGATCAGACACTGGCGCGGATGCAGTCGGATTACGTCTATCCCAGCCTTGGCTGCCGGATCAGCCCCAAGGAATGGGTCGAAGTGGAAAAGCCCGATCTGATCAAAGCCGCCACAGCGAAGAAACAGACGATATTGGCGACCCCCTCGTCGGCGCGGTTCGATCCGGCCACCGATCAGGCCATTCGCGCGCGCTTTGCAATTCACCTGCCGCCGGGGTAATTTGGCTGGGTTCAACCGCCAACTGATCGGGTAACCCTATGAAATATCGTGACAACCTTCCGCAACTCAACGGCAAGGACGTCAGCGCCATGGGCGGTGTGGAAACCTGGCTGGAATATGCAGACGGCCTGCCCCTGCGCCATTTCTGTGCCTTTGAATGGCTGCGTGAGGCGACCGCCAAGCAGAAACTGGAAGAGTTCCACCGTTGCGAGATCGAGGCCGTAACCCCCCATGGTCTGGGCATGATTGTCGAAGGCATCCACTATCGCGCCAGCCGGGATTGGGGCGATCTGTGCGGGTATTCCCGCGACGACCTGCGGCGCACCAACGAAGAAGGCATCGCGCTGTATCGTGCGCTTGCCGATCAGTATGACTCGCCGGACACGCCGATGGTTGTGGGCGGTGATATCGGCCCGCGCGGCGATGCCTATAAACAGGGCCGCAAGATGACCGCCGAAGAGGCTGAGGAGTATCACTCGGAACAGATCGGCTGGCTGAAAGAGGCTGGGGCCGACATGATAACCGCCGTCACCTTCAGCCAGCCGCAAGAGGCGATCGGCCTGACCCGCGCGGCACGCGCCCACGGCATGCCGGTGGCGGTGTCGTTCTTCACCGATGGCCAGGGCAGGCTGTCGACCGGGCAGAGTTTCGCGCAAGGGGTCGCGGAAGTTGACGCCGCGACCGAGTCCGGCCCGGCGTACTACCTCATTAACTGCGCTCATCCGCTGGAATTAGCACCGGCGCTGGACGAACCGGGCTGGACGAAGCGTCTGGGCGGCGTCATGCCCAATGCGTCGGCCAAAGACAAAATCTCGCTGTGCCAGCTTGGGCATCTGGAGGATGGCGATCCCGAAGAACTGGGCCATCAGATCGCCGATATCGCCCGCCGGTTCCCGCATGCGCGGGTCTGGGGCGGGTGTTGCGGCACAGATGCGCGCCACTTGGGCCAGATCGCGCGGCGCGTATCCGAGGCGCGCAAAGAAGCCGCGTAAGGCCCAGCAAGACCGCGCCGCCCCAACCCGCATGACAAGGCAAACTCCCGCCGTCATAGGCGCATTTTAGCGCATGGTTGCGGGCATATGGCCGGTTTCAGCCTGTTAACACCCTCGTGACCGCACACCCCCCTGCGCCCGCGCCCAGGACACCCTAGATATCGGCCACGGCGTCGGCATGGGGTGCGTTTTGCCCCGGTGTTCAGCGGCGATCAAAGAATGGGGACCAGAAGCCCCGAAACAACGAGGTAAGACAATGGTACGATTTTCACTAGTAGCCGCCGCAGCCCTGATCGGGGCCCCGGCATTCGCAGGCAACCCACTTCCGCCGACCCCCGAACCGATGGTCGAAGCCCCGATCGCGGTGGCCCCGGTCGCGCAGTCCTACAGCGACTGGACCGGCGGCTATGTCGGTGCTCAGCTTGGCTGGGGCGATGCGGACGCAACCGGCGGCGGCGTCAACAGCAGCGGTGACGGCGCGCTTGGCGGTCTTCACGCAGGCTATCGCTATGATTTCGGCGGTATCGTCGCGGGTGTCGAGCTATCGCATGACTGGACCGATATCTCGCTTGCGGGCACGACCGACATCGACGTCGATTCCGTGACCCGTCTGATGGGCACCGTCGGTTATGCAAGCGGCGCAAATCTGTTCTATGGCGCGCTTGGCGTGGCCCGCGCCGATGCGGATGCGGGTGCCGGAGGTGAAACGCTGGATGGCACCGTGATCGGCGTCGGGATGGCGCATTTGCTGAACCCGAACACGACGCTGGGTGTCGAGATCCTCAGCCACGAATTCGACGCTGACGACCTGAACGCCGGAACCGATGCCGAGGCGACGACAATTCAGGCAAAAGTTGCATTTAAATTCTGAAGGTTGGCGCGGAAACGCGCACAAATTCAAGACATACGGGCGGCCCTTACCGGGGTCGCCCGTATTCGTTAACAAGCCATTTTCCGCCGGGAAAAGGTTAATACTGGGCCAAAACTGGCCCAATTCCCCCTGCCGACACTGCACGCCTGCGGGTCGAGGTGATTCAACCTAGGATTGCATTACTGATCGCGCAGTAAAGACCGCGCGCATTTGCATATCTGCACTTTTGACGAGGGGACTACCAATGAAATGCCTCCATCTTGCCGCCGCGACGTGCCTGATGGCCTCGCCGGTTGTCGCGGGCAACCCGGCACCGCCGCCACCTGACCCGGTGGTCGAGATAATCGCGCCCCCACCCATCATCGCACCGGCCTATGACTGGACTGGGTTCTATGCCGGCGCACAACTGGGCTGGGGACGTCTTAGCAGCGACAGCTCGGATGTGGACGTTTCCGGCGATGGCGCGATTGGCGGCTTGCATGTCGGCGGGCGCTACGATTTCGGAAGCTTCGTGCTGGGCCTTGAATACGCCCACGACTGGGCCGACATTGACGCCACCGTATTTGACAGCCCGGCCAGTCTGAATGCCGTCCAGCGCCTCATGGTGACCGGCGGCTTCGACAACGGCGGCAAGTCGCTATTCTACCTCGGGCTGGGTATCGCGGAAGCAGACCTGACGCAGGCCGGAACCGGCTATGATCTGGATGGTGAGGTCATCGCACTCGGCTGGGCGTATCGGCACTCGATGAACACAACGTTCGGGGTCGAGTTGCTGCACCATGAATTCGACGGCGACGTGATTGATCCGGGCATGACCGTGGATGTCGACGCCGTTCAGGCGCGGGTTTCATTCCAGTTCTGACGCCAAACCATTGCGGTTGAAACAAAAACGGGCACCTCCGGTCAAGGGGTGCCCGCTTTTTCTTCCAGCCTCAGCCAGTCATCTTCCGCCTGCGCCAGCGCCGCTTGACGCGCCACCAGCGCCGCGCTGGCCTTTTCGAATTTTGCAGGCTCTCGGGTGAACAGATCGGGGTCCGACAGCAGCTTGGTCAGCTTCTCGATCTCACCACTCAACCGATCCATTTCGGCAGGCAGCGCTTCCAGGTGGTGCTTTTCGGTAAAGCTCAGCTTTTCGGCTGGTTGCTGGGGTGCTTTCGCGCCCTGCATTTGCTTGGCCGCTTTAGCTTCTGATTTCACCGGCTTTTCGGTGTCCGTCGCCCCCCGCTGCGCGTGATAATCGCTCCACCCGCCGGCATAGATCGTTGCGCGCCCATCGCCCTCCATCGCCACGGTCAGGGTGGCGACGCGATCCAGAAAATCCCGGTCGTGGCTAACCAGCAGAACGGTGCCGGGGAAATCGCCGATCAACTCCTGCAACAGGTCCAGGGTTTCGATGTCCAGATCATTGGTCGGTTCGTCCAGAACCAGCAGGTTCGACTCGCGTGCCATGATCCGCGCCAGCAACAGCCGCGCGCGTTCCCCACCCGACAGGGAACGCACCTTGGCCCGCGCCCGGCTTTCATCGAACAGAAAATCCTTGAGGTAACCGACAACATGACGCGGCGCGCCGCGCACCATTACCTGATCGGACCGCCCTGATACCCGCATGTCGGGGTCGCCCGTCAGACTGTCCCAAAGCGTCATTTCCGGGTCCAGAGCGCTGCGGTTCTGATCAAACACCGCCATCTGGATATTCGCGCCCTGCGTCACCGTCCCGGCATCTGGCGCAATCTCTCCGGTCAGCATCTTCAGCAGCGTCGTCTTGCCAACCCCGTTCGGCCCGACAAAGGCGATCCGGTCACCGCGCGCGATCTTGATCGAGAAGTCGCGCACGATCTCCTGATCGCCAAAGCTTTTGGCGATGCCCACCGCCTCGATCACCTTCTTGCCGGATTTCTTGCCGACGCTCAGGTCCATCGCCGCCGCGCCCTGCCGGTTGATCTGCGCCGCCTGTTCGGCCCGCAGCCCCTGAAGCGCGCGCACCCGGCCCTGATTGCGCTTGCGCCGGGCCGAGATCCCCTCGACCGCCCAACGCGCCTCGGCCTTGATCAGGCGTTTCAGTTTGTGGCGCGCCAGATCTTCTTCTTCCCAGGTCTTGTCGCGCCAGCCTTCAAACGCATCAAACCCCTTTTCCTGGCGGCGCACCTGACCGCGATCGACCCACAGCGTCGCCCGCGCCACATTGCGCAACACGGCCCGGTCGTGGCTGATGATAACAAAGGCGGAACTGGTCGCGGCCAGCTGTTCTTCCAGCCAGCCAATAGCGCGGATATCCAGATGGTTCGTCGGCTCATCCAGCAACATCAACTCGGGCGCTTCAGCCAGCAGCTTGGCCAGCGCCGCCCGCCGCCGTTCCCCGCCCGAGGCTGTGGCCACCGGCGTGGCCGGGTCAAAATCCAACCCCTCGGCGGCCATTTCGACCCGGTAGGCGTCAGACGGTTCAAGCGCGCTTAGCGCAAAATCGCCCAGCGTTTCGAACCCGGCCATATCAGGGTGCTGATCCATATACCCGATGTGGGTGCCCGGCGTCGCCACGCGCGACCCTTCGTCCGGCGCAATCAGCCCGGCCATCACCTTCATCAGCGTCGATTTGCCGGACCCATTGCGCCCCACCAGCGCCAGCCGATCCCCCGGCTGCACCACCAGATCAAGGTCCGCAAACAGCGGATCACCGCCAAACCCAAGGCCAATGCCAGACAATTGCAGTAACGGAGCGCGCGCCATGCCCGCCCGGCTACAGCGCGCCGCCGGGATCGTCAATCAGCCTGTCTTTTCGCCCCAAATACTCCCGCCGGAGGCATGATTTTTCGCAGAAAAATCATCACCCCGCCAAACGGCGCAGGGACCGCGCGCGGGCGGCAGGCACGGCGCGAACCTCCAGCCCCGCAAAGACATGCAGCGTGCCAAGGTCGTGGTCCACCACCAGATGATCCGACACCAACCCGCCCATCGCCAGATAGCTGCGCAACAAGGGCGGGATGGCCACGGGCGATGGGCTGGCGTCGCCCGCAGCCTCGACCAGCGAAATCGTGGCGCGGCTTTGCCGCCCAACCTGCCAACGCCTGTGGGCGACGCGGGCACGCAGTTGCGCAAACGCCGCCGCATGGCGCGCCGGGTCGGTGCCGGGAAAGGACGCACAACCAAACAGAAACCCAGCGCCATGCGCATCGACCTGGCGCGTGACCTCGGTCCAGGCCAGGCGCAGAATATCCGGGTCCGCCGCGTGATCTTTGGCGATGCAGAAGCGCCCAACCTCAACCATCGGGTCCCGGCGCACCGCCAGTTCGCGCAGATCATATCGTTCTCCGGTGTAACTGGTGGTCACCGCCTCGGGGCCGTCGATCACCATCATCCGAAAGCAGCCTGCCAAAGCGCCGGTCACACGGTCGCGGATCAACACATGCCGACACCGCGTGTCCCAATCATCCCTGTCCGGCCCGCGCCCGTCGCGAAACTGGGCCGAGCGTAGCTGCCAGACCTCAGCCAGGGCCGTCACATCTTCGCGAACCTCGACACACAATCGTGGGGATGTCTGTGTATTGGAACCCAAGCCGCACACCATATATACCAGAACGAAACTCAGGGCAGGCCTAGCACGGCCTTCCCGTCAGATCGAAGAAAATCGAAAGGCCCGCCCGTGGAGAAAATCGAAAAAACCGACGCAGAATGGCGTGAACAACTGTCCGACCTTGCCTTCAAGGTGACCCGCAAACACGGAACGGAACGGGCGTTCACCCACGATGATTTTCCGAAGTCGGCCGGCGTCTTTCGCTGTGTCTGCTGCAACGCCGAACTGTTCGATGCCGCGCAGAAATTCGACAGCGGCACCGGCTGGCCGTCCTTCTGGGCGCCCAAAGCCGCTGAAATGGTGGGTGAATCCCAGGACAACAGCTGGCTGATGGAACGGACCGAGGTGCATTGCAACCAATGTGCGGCGCATCTGGGCCACGTGTTTCCCGATGGTCCGCAACCGACCGGGCAGCGATATTGCATCAACGGAGTCGCGCTGACGTTCAAAGCCGAAGAAAGCTGATCATACCGTCGGGCATCGCCCGGCGGCATCAGTTGGCCCAGGTTGGCGGGCGTTTTTCAAAGAAGGCGGCAATCCCCTCGGCCGCCTCGTCCCCCTCCCACTGGGCGATCAGGGCGTCGATGCTGTCGGCGATCACCGCGTCGTCAATGCGCGGACCCAATCGCCGGGTCAGCGCCTTGGCGGCGGCGATGGCCCCGGGCGCGCAGGCCAGATAGGGCGCAACCTCAGCCTCGACCGCGATGTCCAGATCGGCGGCAGGCACCGCGCGGGCGATCAAGCCCAGGGCTGTCGCCTCAACCGCGTCAAAACGGCGAGATGAAAAGAACACGCGGCGCGCCCGCGCTTCACCCATTCGCGCCACAACATAGGGGCCGATAGTGGCCGGGATCAGGCCCAGCCGCGTTTCCGTCAGGCCGAATTGCGCCGAGTCCACCGCAATCGCCACATCCGCGACCGAGGCAAGCCCAAGCCCGCCGCCAAACGCATTACCCTGCAGCCTTGCATTAACCGGCTTGGGCATTTCATTCCACGATCTCAACATATTGGCGATCGTCGTTGCCCCATCGCGTCGGGTTTGCGCATCTGCCGCCATCTGGTCTTTCATCCATCCCAGATCGCCACCTGCGCAGAATGTCGGCCCGTCGCCGGTCAGCACGATCACCCGGACCGCGGCATCCCCGGCCAGCGCCTTTGCATCCTCGGCCAATTCGCCGATCATCTGTGCCGACATGGCGTTGTGTTTCTGTGGGCGCGCCAGGCTGAGCGTCGCGATGCCCCGGTCGTCCGCCTCTATCCGAATCGTTTCAGCCATTTCGCAAACCCAGTGCAAATTTCGCAGCCTCTTCCAGCACATCCGGCCGCAGGCGGGTTTCAAATCCCATCCCGGTCAACTGCGCATTCAACGCACCCGTCGCCACATTTCCCGACGCACCCGGCGCGAACGGGCACCCGCCCAGCCCGCCGATCGCGGCATCAAAAACCCGCAGGCCATGCGCCAGGGCGATCTGGACGTTTTCCAGCGCCCGCCCATTGGTATCGTGGAAGTGCCCGGCGAGTTTTTCGGCAGGCACATCGCGCAACACCTCGACCAGCATCGCGCTGACCGTTTCGGGCCGTCCCTTGCCAATCGTGTCGCCCAGCGACACCTCATAACAGCCCATATCCGCCAGCGATTTTGCCACCAGCGCCACCATATCCGGCGGCGTCGGGCCGTCATACGGGCAATCCGTGACACAAGAGACATATCCCCGAACCGGGAGATTATCGACCTTCGCCATGTCGATGACCGACTTATACCGCTCAAGACTTTCCCAAATCGAACATCCCAGATTTGCGCGGCTGAACCCGTCACTGGCGCTGGCAAAGACGGCAACCTCATCCGCTTTGGCGGTGCGCGCCCGGTCTAGTCCGGTCAGGTTCGGCACCAGCGCGGCATAAGACACCTGCGGGTAGCGTTCGATGCCCAGCAATACCTCTTCCCCATCGGCCATCTGCGGAACCCGTTTGGGGGACACGACACTGGCCGCCTCGATCCGCTGAAAACCGGCGCGCGACAGGATGTCGATCAGCGCGATCTTGTCGGTATAGGGGATGGCGCGCGGTTCGTTCTGCAGACCGTCACGGGGGCCGACCTCAAAAATCTCGACCAGTTCAGCCATGATCCGGCACATCCCACGCGGGATAAAAATCCTTGTTATACAACCGCTTGGCCCCCTCTGGCGGCAGCGACATCTGAAAGGCGGGCCGCGCCGTTAACCTTTCATACCAATGTGTGACGCAGGCGAAATCGTCAAGCCTTGCAAAATGGCGCGCCATATAGACCGCCTGCCCGACAGCGATATCGGCGGCGGAGAACCCACCGGCCAGATAATCGCTGTCCGCCAGTTGCCCCTCCAGCGCAGCATAGCATTTGCCAATTCGCGCAGCCTCCAGCTTCATGACGATGGGGGATCGCATGTGATCATCGCGCAGCGCGATGTGCTGTTGGGTTAACGCGGCACTGTGCTGGCTGATCGTTTCGGCAAAATGCAGCCAGATCAGCCAATCGGCGCGCCCCGGATCGCCCGGCGCCCGCCCAAGACTCGCCGCAGGGAACCGTTCGCACAACAGCTCGATCATGGCGCCGCTTTCCCAGACGCGCTGACCGTCCAGGTCCAGCGCGGGAACGCGCCCGGCGGGATTGCGTGACAGAAATTCTTCACCACACATCGTCTTGTCAAAAGGCTGCACGACAACTTTGAAGTCACACTTCAACTCATACAGCAGCCACAGCACCCGCATCGAGCGGGTCTGGTGGCTGTGGAACAGGGTGATCATGCCTCCTCCAGCCGCGCCAGGACCGCCCCAGCCTCGACCTGATCGCCCTCGTCGCAGGTGACCTCGGCCAGGTAATCCGCGACGCCCGACAGGCGTGTGTGCACATCTCCGCCGCCAAGGTCTTCGGCGCTCACCACCTCTCCGGTGGCGGCCTTCACCAGTGGCGGACCGGCCAGGAAGATCGTGCCCTGATCCTTGACGATGATCGACACGTCCGACATCGCAGGCACATAGGCGCCCCCGGCGGTGCATGAGCCCATGACCACGGCGATTTGCGCGATGCCTTGCGCAGACATCTGCGCCTGATTGTAGAAGATGCGCCCAAAGTGATCCCGATCCGGGAAAACCTGATCCTGCTGCGGCAGGTTGGCCCCGCCCGAGTCCACCAGATAAATGCAAGGCAGACGGTTTTCCTGCGCAACCTTTTGCGCGCGCAGGTGTTTCTTGACCGTCATCGGGAAATACGTGCCGCCTTTTACGGTCGCATCATTGCACACCACCATCACCCAACGGCCTTGCACACGGCCAACCCCGGTGATCAGCCCGGCCCCCGGCGCAGCCCCGTCATACATCCCGTGCGCCGCCGTTGCGCCAAGCTCTAAGAACGGAGAGCCCGCGTCCAGCAAGCCCGAAACTCGGTCACGCGGCAGCATCTTGCCGCGCGCCGCATGGCGTTCCTGCGGGCCCGGCCCGCCCCCTGCTGCGGCGCGCGCGGCAGCCTCTGACACCTCGGCCAGCAACGCTGCATGGGCGGCCTGATTGGCCTTGAATTCGTCGGAACCCGGACGCGCCTGCGAGGTCAGGACAGTCACGCAGCGCCCCCGGAAAATGCGACCGGATTACGCATTCCCGGTCCTATCATCCGACTGCATCCTGATGCGTTCCGTCGATCAGCCCCTCGTTCAGTTCCAGCCAGCGCGCGCGATAGGCGAAACGCGCCGCCCGCGCGATATCGTTCTGGAACGCCGCATTGACCGACGCGCCAACCGCCGCCCCGACCACCGGTGCCAACTGCCCCAGTTTGCGCGTCGACAGGTTCACGCCCAGCACATGCGCGGCCTTCTGCGTCGCCGCGAAAGTGCCCGAGGCCTGCCCGCTGAGTTGTACGATATTCTTCCAATCCTCGCGCGGAATCTCGCGCCGTTCGGTCGCCAGCCGCTCTATCGCGGCGATCTTCTCAGCCTCGGAATTCGCGCCGGCCAGTTGCAGGATGTCGAGGATATGGATCCGCTCGGCCGGGGTATCTGCGCCGAAGCCATAGCACAGGCCCGTCAGGCGCGCGGTGCGCAGCGCCAGCGTGATCGTCGCGGGCATATCAATGGCAAGCCTCAGCGCGCCGAATGCCCCCGCCGCACCGCCGCCGGTGACCGCATAGCCAAGCGCCCAGCGGCGCACCTCGGCCACGGCTTCGTCACAGGCCTCCAGATCACTGAAATCATGGCTGATTGCCGCCGTTCTGATCGACGCCGATGCCGCCCAATCCGCGCCGCGCAACGCCGCCTCGATCGCTTCGGAGGGGATGATCCGCTGCGTGATAAACCCCATCGGCGCAGACAGCGCACGGGTCAGGCGCGGCAACATCGCAACCGGGGCCGCGCGATAGGCATCCTGTTCTTCAAGAACGACGGACAGATAAGGCGTTTCGATCAAGGTGTTTTCAGGCTTTTTCTCAGCGCTCAACAGCTTCTCCTCAGGCACGGGCCCGACGCCAGCGGACCCCAAGGCACGCCCCGCGTCAAGCGATGAGGCCGCGTAACTGGCGAACCTGGCATCCGCCGCCACGCCGACCCGCGATCCCGGATCGGATCGCGTCCCTGTATATATAGGTATTCCGGGGCCTTACCCCAAATCCGCAGCGATATCCTTGGTCTGCTCATAAAGCCGCCTGAACAGCGCATAACCGGTCTGATATGCGGGCTGAGGGCGCGCCGTGACCTGCCGCGCCACCGGATTCCAGCGCGCCATGTCGCCCGGTTCCACCCGCCCAAGCGCAAGTGCCGCCAGGAAGGCGTTTCCGTAACTCGCCCCCGTCGATCTTTCGCTGATAACCTGATCTATCCCACTGATATCACTGGTCGCTTGCAGCCAGAGGGTATTTTGAACGCCGCCGCCAACAGCCAGCAGCCGGGACGGCGGCGCGCCGACCTCGGCAAAGGTCTGCATAACGTGATTGGTGCCATTGGCGATCCCCTCGATCACGGCGCGATACATATCGCCGCGCGTATGCGTCAGGTTCAGCCCGAAAAATGCGCCCTTGGCGTTTACGTCGTGAATCGGGGTACGCTCCCCCGAAAAATAAGGAAGGAATATCAATCCATTTGCACCCGGAGCGGATGCATCAGCTTCACTTGCGAGCAATCCGAACGCCTCGGCCTGCGGCAGATCCCTTGCGAATTGATCGCGAAACCAATGCGTCAGCGTCCCCGACGTCGCCAGACCCGCCATCGAGGCATGCTGACCCGGAAACAGCCACGGCGCATACCACAGACGCGGATCGCGAATCCGCGCCTTCGACAGCGCGATGATGAAGATCGTCGATCCATACATCATCATCACATCGCCGGTGTTCTGCACACCCACGCTGACCGCTTCCGCCGCCGCATCAATCGTTCCGCAGGTGACCGGAGTCCCCTCGGCCAGGCCCGTCGCGGCGGCTGCCTTCGCCGTGATCTGCCCGGCAATCTCGGTCGACCACATCAGGCACGGCAGGCGATCCAGCGGCAGGATGTCGCCCGCCAATGCGTCGGTCCAACCCAGCGCGTCCACATCATAGAGCGGGCTGAAATTGGCCGCTGTGTAGTGATCAATCACACACTCACCAGTCAAGCGTTGCACTAGGTATGTCGTGGAACTGACTATTTTTGCGGCATTTTCATAGATCTCTGGCCGGTTCTTCTTGAGCCACAGAATCTTCGGCCCCACCGATTGACTGGTCAGCGCGTTGCCGCAGCGCTGCAAGATCACATCAGCGCCGATCCGGTCGGTCAGTTCGTCTATTTCGTCCCCCGCGCGCGTATCGACGCCATAAAGGACACCATTCATCAACGCATTGCCGTCCGCATCCACCGGCACCATGCAGGGGCCAATCGCGCTGACCGCCAGCCCCGCAATCTGCGCCGGATCGACCCCGGATTTCGCCAGAACCGCCATGGAAACCGTGACCAGATCGCCCCACCAGTCCTGCTCGGGGCGGTGTTCGGCCCAACCGGGCTGCGGCACCAGCATCTTGTGATCTGCGCGCGCCTCGGCCAGGACAGCGCCGTCACCGTCGACCAGAACACCCTTGGTCTGATAGGTGCCGATGTCGATTCCCAATGTGTAAGTCATGGACGTTCCAGCGAAAATTCGGGGTCAACGCGGGCCAGGGCAGAAATCAACAGCGTGGCCAACGCCTCAAGATCGCGGATATCGCAAACCTCACGACTGGAATGGGAATAGCGCATGGGGAACCCGACATCTATCGCGGCAACCCCTTCGCCAACCAGTTGCACATAGCTGAGATCGGTCAGCACCCCGGTTTGGGCCGAGCGTTGCAATGGCACCCCCTCGGCCTGCGCTGCATCCTCCATCAGTTGCACCATGGCGGGATGCGGGATCACGCCGTTCAGCGTTCCGCGCCCGTGAAACGAATAGAGGCTGATCCCCGGCCCGCCGCCCAGCACCATGTCGCCACGATCCGCCATGTCGGGCGTGTCGGTGGCCAGCATCAGGTCGATCTGGATCGCCATATCCGGCAGCAGCGCCTGTGCCGCGACCTGCGCACCGCGCAGGTTGAATTCTTCCTGCACCGACCAAACCAGATGCACCGTTGGCCCGCCGCTTCGCTTGGCCAGCGCTTCGGCCACTGCCAGCTGCACCGCACAGCCTGCGCGATCGTCGACCGCAGGCCCAACGATGCGGTGCGCGCCCATTTCGAATGACCCGGGCGCATAGACGACCGGCGTGCCGATCTGCACCCCGGCTGAAACCGCATCGGCTTTCGAAGCATAGCCGGCATCGACGTATATGTCAGGATAGCGCACGACCTGGTATTTCTCATCCGGGGATGTGGAGTGGTGGCTTTTATTTGCAATGATTCCAAATTGATCGCGGCCTTCGCCGATGCATAACATCACCTCTTGACTGGCCAATGCCCGCTCGGGCACTCCGCCGAGGCGTTCCAGCCGGATGAAGCCGTCATCTTCGATCTTTCGCACCACGAACCCAAGCTGATCCATGTGGGTAAACAGCATGACCGCGGGGCCGTCGCCTGCGACCGTGGCAATCAGATTGCCCAGGCGATCCGTCCGATGCGCCAGCCCGATGTCATCCAGCCGTGCGGCAATCGCGGCGCGCACGCGGTCCTCATGCCCCGACAGGCCCGGCACGGCCATCAGGGCGTGCAGATCGTCGCGGATGCTCATTCCCCGCGCGCCTTCCGCGCCCGTGCCATGAAATCGGCGGCACGGTCCGGATCGACCGTGTTCCAGGTATCGCCGTCCACCTTCAGCGACGATCCGACAATGCAGCCATCCGCAACGGCCAGCACATCTGCCACGGTGTCATGCTTGACGCCCGTGTTGGCCAGAACCGGCACATCGACGGCGGATTTTACGGCCTCAAGCGCGCTCATCTCGGCCGCTTCTCCGGTGATTTGCCCGCTGACCAGCACCGCATCTGGGATCGACGAAAACACCGCACTGCGGGCCCGATCTGCCAGTGGTCTTGCATCAAGACTGTGCGCGAACTCTGCCGAAACATTGAACAAAAGTGCCAGATCTTCGCGCGTCAAGCGCGAGCGATACCGCAGCGCCTTACCCGCGTCCGGCGCCCAGTGGCCCATGTCGGACGCATAGGTGCCGGTGAAGATCTCGCGCGCGAAATCGGCACCTGTGGCAGCGGCCAAAGCCACCGTGCTCATCGGGTCCCACAGGACGTTAACACCAAGCGGAACTTTAATGTCGCTGCGCAACTGGCCGATAACGCTGGCCATTGTCGCGAGGGAGGCACGATCCACGTCAAACTCATACGGGCGATCATTCTCATTCCCGAACATCACCGCATCGACGCCCGCCGCCTGCAGGGCATCCAGATCGGCCCGCGCGCCTGCCAGTATCCCGGCCACGCCCGCATCCGCATCATAAAGCGGAGTCCCCGGCAGCGCCCCCAGATGCACCATGGCGATCACCGGTTTGGTGTCCCCGAAGATATTGTAAAACCGTCGCATTCTCTGCCCCCTTTGCCGCGCACAACCTAACGATCTTGCCCTGAAGTGCAAAAGCAAATCATATGGGCGACAACACAGCGGAGGATGCCATGACACTTAGCGCACGCCATTGGGACCGGATCGGCAACGGCGGTGTTGCCCTGACCGAACTTGGCTTCGGGTCGGCCCCGCTTGGCAATCTTTATCGCGCGATCAGCGATGATGACGCCAATGAGATTCTTGAGGCCGCCTGGGCCGGTGGCGTTCGGTATTATGACACCGCGCCACTTTACGGCTATGGCCAGTCCGAAACGCGCCTGAACCGGTTCCTGAAGACCAAGCCGCGCGACGACTATGTCCTGTCCACCAAGGTTGGGCGGCTATTGAAGGCGGTTCCGCCAGAGCAGGCCGACGGTGCCGGAAAATGGTTCAATGTGCCCTCCCGGCGCGAGGTTTACGATTTTTCCTATGACGGGGTGATGCGGTCTGTCGAACACTCGCTGGAGCGCCTCGGGGTGGACCGGATCGACATGCTGTTTGCCCACGACATCGACGTCCCAAATCAGGGCAGCCGGGCGAATGTGAACGCCAAAGTCGATCAGCTGATGGCGGGTGGTTACCACGCGCTGGAACGGCTGCGCCTGGACGGCACGATCAAGGCGTTCGGCGCGGGCGTGAACGAATGGGAGGTTTGTCAGCAACTGGCCGAGCGTGGCGATTACGACATATTCCTGCTGGCCGGACGGTATACTTTGTTGGAACAGGACGCGCTGAACAGCTTTCTGCCGCTGTGCCAGGATCGCGGCATCGGGATCGTGATTGGCGGGCCGTATAACTCGGGCATCCTTGCCACCGGGCCAAAGCCGGGCGCGTTCTACAACTATGAGGTTGCGCCGCAGGATATCCTCGACAAAGTGACGCGGATCGAGGCGATGTGCCTGGAACACGGCACCGATCTGGTGCAGGCGGCGTTCCATTTTCCGTTGCTGCACCCCTCGGTCCTGTCGGTCATACCGGGCGGGCAATCGACCGGCGAAATGGCGCAGAACATTAAGGTGGCCCGCGCGGGCGCCATCCCCCACGCGCTGTGGGTGGCGCTGAAAGAGGCCGGGCTGATGCATGCTGATGCGCCAATCGGCACCCCCTGATGCAGATCGACGCGCATCAGCATTACTGGCAGCCCAGGCGCGGCGATTACGATTGGATGCCCGAAGGCCACCCGGTGCTGGACCGACAGTATCGCCCCGCCGATCTGGCGCAGCATCTAACCGCCCACAGGATCAACAAAACCGTGCTGGTGCAGGCCGCCGCCACCGTGGCCGAAACCGAATACATGCTGGGCATCGCCGATGCTACGGACCACGTTGCGGGCGTCGTCGGCTGGATTGATTTCGAAAACCCCAACGACGCCGCCACCTTGTCCCGCCTGGCCAAGCATCCGAAATTTCTGGGTGTCCGCCCGATGATACAGGACATTGCCGATGACAATTGGATGCTGCGCGAGGATGTGCAGTGGGCCTATCGCGCCCTCAGCGATCTGGGGTTGACCTTTGACGCCCTGGGCTTTCCGCGCCATCTGGATAACTTCGCAGAATTGTTGGGGAATCACCCGGATCTGAACGTTGTGATCGACCATTGCATGAAACCGGATATCGCCGGTCATTCGGATGCGGCATTCACCCAATGGGCCGATGGAATGCGCCGGTTGGCCGATCGCCCCGGCACCTGCTGCAAGCTGAGCGGTCTGGTCACCGAAGCCGCCGAGGGTTGGGCCATCTACGACCTGCGCCCCTACTGCGACGTGGTTCTGGACGCTTTCGGTCCGGATCGCGTGATGTGGGGGTCGGACTGGCCGGTCTGCCAGTTGCGCGCACCATATGGCGACTGGCGACGCGCGGCCGAGGCGCTTTGCGCGCAACTGTCGGCGGATGACCGCGCGCAGGTCTTTGGCGGTACGGCGGTACGCTTCTACGGGCTTCCTGTCTGAGCGGTCTGAGCGAACTGTTCCACCGCTGCCAGTGTGATGGCCCGGCGTTGATCAACCGGGGTTGCAACATGTAACGCGGCGGCCGCTTGCGCCAAGCGCGGCGCTTGTGCCAATGCGCGGCCTGCATCCAATGCTGCCGCCAATGCTCCGACAAAGGTGTCGCCCGCCCCGTGGGTCGAAATCACCTTGACCGGATGCGCCGCCAATGCCTCCGATTTCCCGTCGGGCCCCGCCCAGATCAGCCCATCGGCCCCCAGCGTGACGACGACCGAACCGCCGGTGCGTGCAGCCAGCATCCGCGCCTGTTCGCTCGACGTGGCGTCGCCGGTGAGTTCTGTGGCCTCGCCCCTGTTGACCACCAGGATATCGGTCAGTTCCAGCAACTCAGCCTGCGTGTCCCGCGCCGGGGCGGCGTTCAGAATGACCAGAACATTCGCGACGCGGGCCTTTCGGGCAAGGGCCAGGTTCACCGGTTCAGGAACTTCGTTTTGCAGACACAGGATTTTCGTTTCCTGATTTATCTCAACCCGTTGCGCATCAATCCTCAGGTTCGCGGCGGACACAATGACCGCCCCGTAATCGCCAGACGCATCGACAATTGCAGCGCTCATCCCCGAGGCACCGTCGTCCTGCTGGACACCGCTTCGATCCACCCCGGCGGCATCCAGTTCGCGCAGCAGATGCACGGCGAAATCATCCGCACCGACCCGCCCGGCTATTGCCACGGACGCGCCCATCCGCGCCGCTGCCACCGCCTGATTGCCGCCTTTGCCCCCAAAGGCATAGGCCACCGACTGGCCCGACAGCGTCTCATCAAGGCGCGGCAGGCGTGGGGCGTTGACCACCACGTTCAGATGCAGCGAACCGACGACCTGAACCGCCATCAGTCGGACCCGTAAAGCGCGCGCCCAACGATCCGCATCGAGGTTGCGGCATCCTGCCTGGAAATCGCGCCTGCAAGTTCGGCGTCATCGACCAGACCGGCGGCAACATCGCGCAGGCGCTCACACAAGGCGATATTCGTCGTCGCCTCGGCAACCGGATCAAGACCACCGTGATCCGGGAACGTATCAAAATATATGACACCGTCATAATTTGCGCGCGACAGCTCAACAAACAGCTCAACTGTCTGGATCGGATGCACCGTCCCGACCATCAGCCCGTCATCGCGTTTGCCATAGCCGTCGTTGAGGTGCACGCCCATCAGGCGGGAATGCCGCGCGATCAGATGCGCCGAATGCGCTGGCATCTCGTCGGCATAAAGCACATGCGCGAAGTCGAGCGTTACGCCGATGTTATCGCGCGCGGCCTCTTTGACCCCCAGCAGCGTGGTTGCCACATCGGGCATCAGCGCAAAGGCCCGCGGCTCATTCGGTTTGTACTCGATCGCGATTTCCAGCGCCGGGTTGTGGTCGGCAACCGTCTGCAATGCCTCGACCGTCCAATCCCACATCGCGCCGTAATCGCCTTGAAACGCATAGTCGAACCCGTCCTGCCCTATCCAGAGCGTCATCTGAGTGCCGCCCATCTCGGCCAGCGCATCCAGCCCCGCGCGCGTGATGTCGATCGCGGCCTGCCGCACCTTTGGATCTGGGTTGGTGAAGGCGCCAAGGCGAAATCCCGGATCAGTGTAATAGCGCATCGCCAGCCCGTTCAGCGCCATGCCGTGACCGGCCAGCACCTGCGCCATTTCGGCGGGCGAATGGCCCGCGAAATGGTCGGGATAATTCAGATCCGCCGCATCCATGCCCGGCACGGATGCCGCCCGCGCAATCATCCCCGGCAGGCCCGACCCTTTGGGCAGGCCGATCTTGAATGCATTCAGGCGCGCGGCATACCGGGGGCGGTTGGAAAGGTCAGGCATCGGGGTATCCCTAATTGAGGCCCGCCCAGACCTAAGCAATCCTGATAGGCGCCGCAATGCGGGCAGGCAGGCGCCGCCAAGGATGACGGCCCGCGCGCCACAGGGCCCCCGCAATGGGACGATCTTGCCGCCTATCCAGCTTGACCCCGCCTCCCGGCCACGGCAGCGTGGCACGATGTTCCCGATCCGCGATCACAACCCGTCCGAGCGTAGGCCCTATGTGACCTATGCCCTTCTGGCGGGGAACATCATCGTATTTCTGTTCACCTGGACCCTTGAAAGCCAGCCGCGCGCGCAGGCCGAATTCTATTTCAACTGGGCTTTGATCCCGGCGCTGAATTCGCCGATCACATTCCTCTCTTCAACATTCATCCACGCCTGGTTCATGCATCTTGCAGGTAACATGCTGTTTTTATGGATTTTCGGCGACAAGATGGGGCATGTCGGCTTCCTGGTGTTCTATCTTCTGGGCGGCGTCGGCGCGGGCCTTGTACAGGTGATGAGCGATGTCGGATCAAACGTGCCAATCGTCGGCGCGTCAGGCGCAATCGCCGCTGTCATGGGGGGATACCTGCTGCTGTTCCCGCGTGCAAAAGTTGACATCCTGCTGATTCTCATCGTGTATTTCAAAGTCTTCTCGGTGCCCGCATGGGTCATGCTGGGGCTGTGGTTCGGGCTGCAATTGTTCAATGGCATCACCACCGATCTGACCGGCGGCGGCGTTGCTTATTGGGCGCATGCGGGTGGATTTGTGGTTGGGGCCATCCTGACGATTCCGATCTGGCTGCACGCGGGCGGGTTCGCGTTCTGGAAACGCACCCACGGCCACCCGGACCACCCCGAAGCGCAGTATGATTTCGACAAATCGCGCATCCCACACGTGCGCCGCAAGTAAGCGCGCCGAACAAGAAAAACTGGCGCGCCTTTGGTGCGACACCGGCTGGCATGTGAGTTTACTTGCAATCTCACTGAGGGACGGCGGCTGCGCCTTGATTGCATGCACATGGGGCACTTTAGGCGCCATCCCAAATATCTGACACGCTGCTGGAGTTACCTGCGCCCGGTGCGCGCCGCAGGCGCAGGGCGCGCGGCGGCGTTGCGGTTGAAGCTGTCGCCTGCCACAGGCGCGCGGTGGGCGCGTCAGGTGAGGATGAAGGGTCATGCGGAACCTGCCCGGCAGGGACCGCCGCGCGGCAAGGGAAAGCTGGCTCCGCATCGGGAATTCTTTGAGGAGTTGATCGCACAAGACCCTGACATCACGCTCTTTGAGTTGCGTAATGCGCTGGCCGATGCAGAGGGTGTGCGGGTGCATCACTCCTCCATCGCCAACCTTCTGTCCCGGCTCGGCTTCACGTACAAAAAAAGTCGCTGGTCGCAACCGAGCGCCGCCGCGCCAAGGTAAGGCAGCAACGGGCCGACTGGTTCAGATACCGCTCGCCAGCCATTGCGACCTTTCCTGAGCGCGTTGTCTTTATTGACGAAACCGCAGTGAAGACAAACCTCACGCGCCTACGCGGCAGAGCCAAGCGCGGTAAGCGCCTGACGATGGATGCGCCCTTCGGAAGCTGGGGAACCCAAACCTTGATCGCGGGCCTGACCCAAGGCGCGCTGATCGCACCTTGGGTCATCAAGGGAGCGATAGATGGCCCCGCCTTCGCGGCCTACATCCGCGAAGTGCTGGTCCCCGAGATCAACCCCGGCACTGTCGTCATTCTCGACAACCTGGCAACCCACCGGAATAAGGAGGCGACGCAGGCTTTACGCAATCACGGCTGCTGGTTCCTTTACCTGCCACCGTACTCGCCCGACCTGAATCCCATCGAGCAGGCCTTCTCTAAACTGAAAGCCCATTTGCGACGGATCGGGGCCAGGTCCTTTACCCAGGTCTTCGAAGCAATCGGAGCAATCTGCGATCTCTACGACCCAGTAGAATGCTGGAACTACTTTAAGGCCGCCGGATATGTCTCAGGTTAATGTCGAAACGCTTTAGGGAGAGCATGCACCAGCATTCGGTTGCAACCCACGCTGTTGGCTTGAGTTGCGCCTTGCGGCCTGCCATCACAAGCAAACACAAGCCAGGCAGATCAACGAAATGGCAAATCCGAACCGCACGCGCTTTGACCGGCGCATCAAAGATCAGTTGCGCAAGTTGCGCGCGCGGATAAGCGCCCTCAAAGGCGCGCCAGAGATACACAAACGTTTTCAAAAGGTTCACGGCTATCCCTTGAACCTGAATGCGCCGCGGACCTGGAATGAAAAGATGCAGTGGCGCAAGTTGCGCGACAAAAACCCGCTTCTGCCGGTAATCTCAGACAAGGTCGCAACGCGCGAATTTGCACGGTCCCGGTTGCAGCCGTCCGATCATTGGGTCGTGCCGCCGTTTCTGCAGGTCGCCACGACTGCGGACCAGATCGACATCGCCGCCCTGCCCGACGATGTCATCCTGAAGCCTGCGCATGGGTCGGGTTGGCGTATGCCGCTTACTGCGGGTGAGCCCCGCGACGTTGCGGCCCTTCAAAAAACCCTGAGGTACTGGCTGGACCGCAGCTTCGGAACCGCGCTGGCCCTGAACGAGCCACTGCTGCACGGCCCGCAAGGGGGTCGCCCGGCTGAGGTCAAATTCCATCTATTCCACGATGAAATCCGTTTCGTTACCTTTACCGAAGCCGGTGACGAACTTACCCATGTCGGCGTGTTTGACGAGAATTGGCAGGTTCTGCCCTTCGCAATTCACAAACCACCGATGGAGGTCGCCCCGCCCGTACCGCAGCGCTGGGACGACCTCTGCCGGATCGCGCGCCAGGTCGGTGCCGGTTTCGACTATATCCGCGTCGATTTTCTGATGGCCGATGGTCAGGCGGTCCTAAAGCGTTTCGGCTTGAACCTGAATCGCGAGGGATTCCCTTGAGACCTGATCTGTGATTCATCCTGTTTGGGAGGATGGATCATGTCAGCACCTTTGCCATCTGCGCTTCGGATACGGTTTCAGAGATACATTGAAGAAGGGTTGAGCGGGCGCGCGGCGGCGTTGCGGTTGAAGCTGTCGCCTGCCACAGGCGCGCGGTGGGCGCGTCAGGTGAGGATGAAGGGTCATGCGGAACCTGCCCGGCAGGGACCGCCGCGCGGCAAGGGAAAGCTGGCTCCGCATCGGGAATTCTTTGAGGAGTTGATCGCACAAGACCCTGACATCACGCTCTTTGAGTTGCGTAATGCGCTGGCCGATGCAGAGGGTGTGCGGGTGCATCACTCCTCCATCGCCAACCTTCTGTCCCGGCTCGGCTTCACGTACAAAAAAAGTCGCTGGTCGCAACCGAGCGCCGCCGCGCCAAGGTAAGGCAGCAACGGGCCGACTGGTTCAGATACCGCTCGCCAGCCATTGCGACCTTTCCTGAGCGCGTTGTCTTTATTGACGAAACCGCAGTGAAGACAAACCTCACGCGCCTACGCGGCAGAGCCAAGCGCGGTAAGCGCCTGACGATGGATGCGCTCTTCGGAAGCTGGGGAACCCAAACCTTGATCGCGGGCCTGACCCAAGGCGCGCTGATCGCACCTTGGGTCATCAAGGGAGCGATAGATGGCCCCGCCTTCGCGGCCTACATCCGCGAAGTGCTGGTCCCCGAGATCAACCCCGGCACTGTCGTCATTCTCGACAACCTGGCAACCCACCGGAATAAGGAGGCGACGCAGGCTTTACGCAATCACGGCTGCTGGTTCCTTTACCTGCCACCGTACTCGCCCGACCTGAATCCCATCGAGCAGGCCTTCTCTAAACTGAAAGCCCATTTGCGACGGATCGGGGCCAGGTCCTTTACCCAGGTCTTCGAAGCAATCGGAGCAATCTGCGATCTCTACGACCCAGTAGAATGCTGGAACTACTTTAAGGCCGCCGGATATGTCTCAGGTTAATGTCGAAACGCTTTAAACGAAATGTCCGCCGTCCACATCAGCGGTTACGGGCCTGTCACGCCCGTCGAATACGACCGGATCATCGGCGATTGGTGGGATCTGTCTGCGAAGACGCGGAATCGTAGCGCTTGAGGGGGGGACGGATCGAACCCACTGTGCGATTTTGGAGCGGAACTTATCGATCTTCGCAACATAACGCGCAAATGCCGTCGCCCTCCATATCAAAACAATCAGGGCCGACCCCATCTGGCGGCAGATGTATTCAAGCGCGGAGCGATGCTCACCACCCACCGTCACCCGTCGATGCGGGCGCCCATGATGGCAATCGCCTGCTGATAGACTGTCGCCGCGTTCCATTCCTTGATCACGGCAAAGTTCGGCTGCCCCTCTTGATAGCCCAGGCCGGTGCACCAGCCCTTGCCGCGCAGGTAATTTGCCGTGGTCGCCAGCGCATCGTTCAGGTTGTACAGATCAACCCGCCCATCGCCGTTGCCATCCACGCCATAGCGCAGCGCATTGCCGGGCAGGAATTGGGTGTGGCCAAGCTCTCCATGTTTGGCGCCCTTGGTGCTGCCGGTGATGACGCCCTGATCCACCAGCTTCAGCGCCGCCAACGCGTGCGGCTGGAAGAATTCCGAGCGGCGGCAATCGTAAGCCAGCGTCGAAATCGCCGCCACGACCGAGCTGTCGCCCATAAAGCCGCCAAAGCCGGTTTCCATCCCGTGGATTGCAATCAGCACGCCCGCCGGAACGCCATATTGCGCCTCAAGATTGGCATAAAGGCCGGGGTTCTTTTTCAACCGGCGTTTGCCCTGCGCGATGATCGTTTCCGCGCCGCGCACTTGCATGAACTTGCTCAGCGAGTACTTGAAGCTTTTCTGGCCCCGGTCCGCCGCAATGGTCCGCGTGGCATATTTCGTCGCCTTCAGCGCGGCCAGCCCGCGCGCGGTCACGCCCTTCTGCGCAGCTTCCCAGGCGAAATCCCGTTTCCATTGTTCGTACCCCGCACCGGTGTTGCCGCAGGTCAGCGCACTGGCCGCCCCCGCAGTCAGGGTCAGGGCGGCGGACAGGATCAGGGACTTGGCAGAAATCATGACGAATGGCTCCGGACGTTGGACAAGATTGTTTTGCGAAGGGATACAATGGCGCGCGCCACAGGGGAAGCCCCGGTTCAGCCCAGAACGCGGTCCAGCCCGTCAATCAGTCGCGAAATGTCCGATTCCGAGGTGTAATGCACGAATGACATCCGCAACACACCGCGACCTGGGTCAACGCCAACACCCGCCAGCGCCCGCCCGGCGTAAAAGTCACCACCATCGCAATTGATGCCCAACCCGGCCAGTTCTGCCGCGATCGGCGCGCAAGGGACGGACAGCTCCACTGCAACCGTCGGCGCACGCTTCTCGGCCTGATCCGGCCCGATCAACCGGACCGAGTTCTTCGCCGACAGGTGATCCAGAAGTGGTTGCAGCAGGCGCCCCTCCTGCCTGCGCATCAGATCATGCACCGCTGCCGCACGCGATTTCACCGCCGCGTCGCCGCCAAAATGATGCGCGTGAAGGGCATCGACGAAATCCGCCATCCCGGCACAGGCCGCGACCTGCGCGTGGTCCGGCCCGCAGGGCGCGAACCGATTGGCCACAACGTCGCCGTTGAAATAATGCGCCTGATTTAGCAGCGCCTCTCCCAAAGTGCGGCGCACAACCATGATACCCTGATGCGGACCATAGGTCTTGTAGGCCGAAAACAGGTAGATATCTGCACCAAGCGCACCAACGTCGGGAAATCCGTGCGGAACATAGGAGACTCCGTCCACACAGGCCGCCGCGCCAGCCGCGTGAATGACCCGGACAATCGCCGCAACATCATTGATCTGCCCGATAACGTTCGAGCAATGCGGGAAACAGACGAGCCGCACTTTGGAGTCCAGCAAAGTCTCCAGATCGGCAATGCGCAACTGCCCCGTCGCCGGGTCCATGCGCCATTCGCGCAGCTCGACCCCGTCATCCGCCAGCCGCCGCCAGACGCCCGAGTTTGCCTCGTGATCCTGATTGGTCACGATGATCGCATCGCCGGGCCGCGCCGCCATCCGAAACGCCTGCGCCATGACATAGGTGTTTTGACTGGTCGAGGGGCCAAAGACCACCTCCTGCCCGTCAACACCCAGCATCGCAGCCAGCCGTGTTCGCGCCTCGACCATCTCGGCCGCACCCGCCTGCGCGGCCGCGTAAGGCGCACCGGGCTGAACCTTGCGCTGCGTATAAAACCGCGTCAGCCGGTCGATGACCTGCCGACAGGCAAATGACCCGCCCGCATTGTCAAAGAACGCCTGCCCCGCCAGCGTTGGTTCCTGAAAGGCAGGAAACTGTGCCCGAACGAATTCAAGATCGAGTTCCATTCAGACGACAAAGCGGTGATTCCACGGCGGGTCAAGGCCCGAGGGCACCCGAGCGGCCTTGAGGCGACGGGGAATCGCCACAGCACCCTCGACCAGGTGCGTTGACGGGCAGACTGCCCCGTCAACCACCTCCCCAGCAAATGGGCATTCTTGGCCGTTCACGCGCACTTCGAAATCCAGGCAAGCCTTGGCAGCGCGCGCCAATCCGGGTTCGAATGCGCCGCAGGCGCGCAACTTTCTTTGCTGCGAAACGCCAGCGGCCCCGCGCATCCCTGCACGGGGCCGCCAGATTCTTTTCAGTTGCGCTTACTCGGCAGGTGTTTGTGCCGTGCCGCCCGATTTCTGGCGCATGCCGTCGCGCACCAGGGCCTTGACCAGTGATATGGCCATCAGCACCATCACCGCCGAGAATGGCAACGCGCCAATGATCATCGCCGTGTTAATCGCGCCCAATCCGCCGGCCACCAGCAACACGCCGATCACCGCCGTCAGGATTGCACCCCAGACGATGATATGCACTTTCGCTTTCTGGCTTTCGTCACCGGCTGCCGCGATCGTGTTAATGATCAGCACCGCCGAGTCTGCCGAGGTCACAAGATACGTCAGCAGCAGCACCACGATGATAAGCGACATGATCGTCGCCAGCGCAGGCGACAGCATGTAGTTGATCGTCGCGAACAGCTGGCTGGAAATGCCGACGCCGGTGATCTTATCTTCGGCCCCGCCCGTCAGGGTCAGGTCAATCGCTGTGCCGCCAACGAAGGCGAACCAGACGAAGCACATGACCGAAGGCACGATCATTGCGCCCAGAACATATTCGCGCACGGTACGACCGCGTGAAATACGTGCCAGGAACAGCCCCACGAAGGGGGCAAACGCAATCCACCAGGCCCAGTAGAAGATCGTCCAGCCGCCCTGCCATCCGGCAAGACCGTTGACGACATTCTCTGCGCCCGTTCCATCCGGTGCCCAGACCGTCAGCGACATTGCCGGCAATGCGATCACATAGTCCCATATGCCCACAAACAGCGCCTTCAGTGCGAACAGCGTCGACCCGAAGATCAGGAAGAATGCCAGCAGGAAAAAGCTGAGGCCCATGTTGATGTTGGACAGCCACTTGATGCCTTTGCCAACGCCCGACAGAGCCGACAGCGTCGAACAAGCCATCACGATCGCCAGCGCAAGAAGCATCGCCCCGACAGTCGGATCACCATCGGCATTCATCAGCCAACCCGCGCCGGTAATGTTGAATACACCCGATGCGAACTGCGACACGCCATACCCGATGGTCACCGACACACCCAGGATGGTGGCAACGACCGAAACGATATCGACGATATGACCCAACGGCCCTTCCAGTGCGCGCCCAAACAGCGGCGTCAGACCCGACCGGATTGTCAGCGGAAGCCCGCGTGAATAGCTGAAGAACGCCAGCGTCAGCCCGACGATGGCATAGCAGCCCCAGGCCGAAAAGCCCCAGTGCAGGAACGACCATTGATAGGCCGAGCGCACGTTCTCAGCCGTGCTGCCTTCCTGGAAACCGCGGATCACGTCCGGGTTGGTGCCAAAGTGAAAGATCGGTTCCGCCGTGGCATAGGTCAGCATCCCGATGCCGATCCCGGCCCCGAACATCATCGAAAACCACGAAAAGCTCGAAAATTCCGGCGTGTCACCGGCCAGCCCCAGCTTGATGCGGCCCGTTGATGGCCACAGCGCAAGTGCGAGGCATACGACGATGAAAAACGCCATCGCATACATGTACCAGGCGCCGGTATTAGCGTCGATAAAGGCGCGGATTCCGTTCAGGGCGGCCCCTGCTGCTTCGGACCAGACGGCGGCCCAGACTATCAGCAATCCGATCAGTATCTTTGATCCAATTGTTACAAACTTACTAAATCCTTCATAGAAACCGCTGCTTGCGGTTTCGATATCCAGATCGGTTATCGGTGGTCGGATTGCCATTGCGTTCTCCCTTACGACAGGTATCCTTGCCGCAACCTACGGACAAATCCTGCGGTAACATAGGCTTTACACGCCGGGATTCCGCCAAAACCGACACTTTCTTTGGCAAACCGTTGAAAGGCCCGCCAAAAAAATATGGGATTTTGGCCTGCCGAATGCAGGATCAGTTCGACGTGGCGCGGGTCAGGCGTTGACGTCTACAACAACCCGGCCCCGAACCTGCCCTTTCAGGATCTCGTCGCCTAGACGCGGCAGATCTGACAGGGTTGCCGGTGCCACCATCGCCTCCAATTTGTGCATCGGCAGATCCCGGGCAATCCGGTTCCAGGCGCGGACCCGGTTGTCATAGGGTTGCATGACTGAATCGATGCCCAAAAGGTTCACGCCGCGCAGCAGGAACGGGATAACCGTTGCAGGCAGCGCCGCCCCCCCGGCCAGGCCCACGGCGGCGACCGAGGCGCCGAATTTCATCTGCCCCAGCACCCGCGCCAGCATCGCGCCACCGACCGCATCAACGCAGCCCGCCCAGGTTTCGGCCTCCAACGGGCGCTTGACCACCTCGTTGATCTCATCGCGGGCAACGATCTTTGCAGCGCCAAGGTCGGTCAGATACTCAGCCGTCTCGGGTCGCCCGGTGACGCCCGCCACCTGATAGCCAAGGTTGGCCAGGATCGCCGTCGCGACCGAGCCGACCCCGCCCGCCGCGCCGGTTACCAAAACTTCACCCTGATCCGGCGTCAGCCCGTGGTCTTCCAGCGCCATGACCGCCAGCATCGCGGTGAACCCGGCAGTCCCCACGGCCATCGCCTGCCTTGTATCCAGCCCAGCGGGCAGCGGCACCAGCCAGTCCGCCCTGACTCGCGCTTTTTGCGCATATCCGCCCCAATGCGCCTCGCCCACGCGCCAGCCGGTCAGGACGACCTTGTCGCCGGGGCTGTAACGATCATCGTCGCTGGCCTCGACCGTTCCGGCAAGGTCGATGCCCGGAACATGCGGATAGTTCCGCACCAGGCCGCCACCGGGGCCAATGCACAACCCGTCCTTGTAGTTGACCGTGGAATACTCGACCGCAACCGTCACCTCGCCTTCAGGCAGGCGCGACAGGTCGATCTGCTGGACCGAGGCGTTGGTCTTGCCCTCGTCATTCTTTTCCACAATCAGCGCATTGAACATTGGTCGTAACCTTCTCTAAATCCTGAATTTTTGCGGGGTCAGCGCATCCCGCGCACCGTCCGGCGTCCCCAAAGGCAACGTCGTTGCGGCATCCCTGTGCGGTGTCTCAACCGCGCCAAATACGATACTCACCCCGAAGTCCGCCGACTTATAGGCTGACGCGGCCTGCCAGACCAGCAGGTCACCCGGCATCAGCGGCCCGGCCCGGACCAGTCGATGGCGCAAACCTCGCCCGACTTGCCGTCAAAGTCCCAGACCCGGCCATAGTCTCGCAGGCGGCTTTTGGTGCCCTTGGCCACCACCACATCGGGACCCATCCAGTATTTCGTGTTTTTCACGATCACCGGGGTTTCGCGATCTGCGCCCATGACCATCTCAATCTCGCCCTGAATTTTGCGACCCACTGTGATCGCGCGGCGCATCCCGTCACGCTCAATCTGCACGGGCGCGCGTTCGGCGCCGATGATGGTGCTGACCAGCTTGGTGAACAGCCCCGTGGTGCCGCCTGCCGTTCCGGACAGGATTTTCAGCAACCCGTTATAGGCCTTCTGACTGGCCCGTTCGTCGATATAGGCGGCAACGCGCCAATCGCCTTCGGCCATCCGACCCGGAATCTCGACCATCAGGCCGATGTTGAGGCCGGACATATCCTCGCCCTCGTAATGCCCTTCATCAATCGCGATGGCCATCCAGGCGTGGCAATGCCCCTCGGTCGGCTTGTGCTTGCCCAATGAGACGACGCAGGGGCAGAACACCTCGCATGAGCAATTCAGGAACAACTCTCCCTTGATGGCCCAGTCGGTCGGTTCCTCGCGGCGGCGGCGCGGGTCCATGCGGGCGTCAATCCGCTGCTGGACATGGATGCGGTCCGAAGCGATTTTTTCGCGGGTCTTAACCATTCGGGTCCCTTTCAGAAAAACGCGGTGCTGAGCACACCCAGCCCCGCCGCAATATGAACAACGCCCAGGGGCCGCACGACCATGCGCGACATCCGGGGCAGTTTTTCAGACACCATCAGGACCGTGGCAAGGCCCATCCAGATCAGGTTCATCGTGCCACCAACGAAGGCCAGCGCCATCAGCGCCCAGCAACAGCCAAGGCATATTGCACCCAGTCGAAGGCCCATCGCGGCAGCGTTCCAGCGTGCGTCATTCCAATGGCTCATGAAAAACGCCATTGGCGACAAGCATTTGGATACGCAGCCCGCTTTCAGGGTCGAGAATTGATAGCCCCCGGCCACGATCAGCAGTCCGCCTGTCAGTAACGGGCTGAGGCTGGCGCCATCTGCGCCGATCCAGCCGCTTGCCGACAGCGCCAATTGCAGCGCCGCAGCGATGGCCGCAAAACCCAGCCAGATCGCCCCGTAGCCAGCGCAGAATTCAATGAAAATCCGCGCCCGCCCGCGTGACAGATCATCCAGAACCGTCAGTGCAGGCATCAATGTCGGGGCCATCATCGCCGCCGCCATCAGTGCCCACATCGCCAAGATCACGCGGTATCCTGCCCCGGCCCCGTCAACGCGGCATATGGCGGCCAGCCGCGCAAACAGCCCGTCAGCCTGCGCCCCCTGCATCGCCATCAGTGCAGCCCAGGCCGCGATGATGGCCGCGAAGAACACCAGCCAGTGAGCCGCTGCCAGCCGGGCGCGTGCAAATGCAATCACTCTGCGTCCCCTCCTCTGTCGCGGATCGCTGCCAAATCGACGTGACATTTCGCGCCTTGGTGGCAAATGTCAAACGCCAGTTTGAATGGTCGGGACCCCAAAGGGGTGCTTGTGGAATTTTCTTGTTGAACAGCCCCGCACTCCCTAAAAGCCCAAGCCAGATCATCCGGGGAGAACACGATGAAAAAACTGACAACAATGCTGAGCGTCAGCGCCGTCGCGCTGGCCGCTGGAAGTGCAACTGCTGATGACGCCGAACTGCTGGTCTTTGACTGGTCGGGTTTTGAGGAAGATGCCTATTGGGCGAAATACGCCGAAAAACACGGCGACAACCCGACCTATGCGTTCTTTGGCGAGGAGGAGGAGGCGTTTCAGAAACTCCGCTCGGGCTTCAAAGCCGATGTGGCGCATCCCTGTTCGCAATCCATCGACAAATGGCGTCAGGCCGGTCTGATCGAACCCTGGGATCTGTCGAAGGTGCCGAATTACGAAACCGTGGCCGACGTTTTCAAGACGGCGCCGATTTTCACCGACAATGGCGATGTTTATTTCATCCCGACCGACAACGGCACCACGGCGATTGCCTATAACATGGATGAGCTCTCGGCGGATGACCTGACCTCGCTCCAGGTGTTCCTGGATCCGAAGTTCGCCGGGCGCACCTCAATCGCGGATAACGTCGATGACGCCTATGCGCTGGCCTATCTTGCGACCGGCACGACCGAATGGACGACCGCAACAATGGACGATTTCGAACGCGCCAGCGCGTGGTTGCGCGAGGCGCATCAGAATGTGCGCGCCTATTGGGCAGACGGGGCGGAACTCAGCCAGTTGATGGCGACGGGCGAGGTTCTGATCTCCTGGGCGTGGTCCGAGGTTCCCGTGCAGATGCGCGCCGAAGGTCACCCGATCGGATTCAAGCGCGATACTGTCGAAGGATCATCCAGCTGGGGCTGCGGCTATGTCAATCTGGTTGACGGACCGGGCAGCGAAGACAAGGCCCACGACTTCATCAACAGCTTTCTGGACGCCAGCGTGACCGATTATATCGTGAACGAATGGGGCTATGGCCATTCCAACACGGTGGCTATGCAGAACATCGACGCAGAAACCCTGACCGAGGTTGGCCTTGGCCCGGTTGACGTGCCGATCCTGGCGCAACTGCCGATGAGCCTTGAGCTGCGCGAAGCCCAGGTTGCCGAGTTCGAGAAGATTAAGGCGGGCTTCTGAACTGAAAAACAAGGCTGGGGGCATTCTGCCCCCAGACCCCCTGAGGATATTCTCAGATCAATGATGGGCATTCGGTTGGTTCTTGATGCGCCGAGGTCTGCACCCTATATTGGTCATGTTCCCTCGGGGACTATGGACATAAACGCGCTCGTAATAAGCGGATCGGACCCGGGGGCGGTACCCGGCGGCTCCACCAAACATCCTTCATTTGGGGATCATGGGGCCGAAACAGGATCGACGGACGTCTAAAGGGGTTTGCTTTGTCTCGGTGAGGTACCACCGATATCGGTCCAATCAAGCTAGTTGCAAATGACAACAAAGCTCCGATGGCCCTCGCTGCGTAAGCAGTGCGGAATATCGAAATCTAAGTCCTTTCGCCTAGCAGCGTAAGGCGGGGCCCGCCGGAGCCTGGCAACAGAATCCGGCACCTTTCCCCCAAATGCTTGATTTCGGCCTTGGCTTGCGGCACTCATGCCCCATGGGGCGCGCGACAGCCTCGTGAGGCTACGGCCCGACGTTCGCATCCTGACATGACAAACCAAAGGATGCCCCATGCCCGGCCCGAATGAAATTTCTGTTCCGCAACTTCTGCGCCTGATCGGCACCCCGGATTGCCCGGTGATCGTCGATGTCTGCATTGACCCCGATTTCGCGGACGACCCGTATCTGATCCCCGGCTCAATCCGGCATCCGGATACCGACTTGCCGGGACTGCTGGACCTGCTGGACGGGCGTCCGTCGGTCATTTCCTGCCAAAAGGGCCTGAAGCTATCCCAGGGCGTTTGCGCGTGGCTGCGCGCCGAAGGGCTGGCCAGCGAGTATCTGGCCGGCGGCATGTTTGGCTGGCGTGACCACGAAGGCGCGCCGCGCATCCCGGTTGCCGCCTTGCCCGCTCCTGTCGATGGTGCGACGCTCTGGGTCACGCGCCACCGCCCCAAGATCGACCGCATCGCCTGCCCGTGGCTGATCCGTCGCTTCGTAGACCGGAACGCTCGGTTCCTGTTCGTTGCCCCGGATCAGGTCGCCGGTGTGGCCGATCGGCTGGGCGCAACGCCGTTCGACATTGAAGACGTGCATTTCAGCCACCGAGGCGACCTCTGCACCTTCGACGCCATGCTCGACGATTTCGGCTTGCGGACCGAGGCGCTGGACCGCCTCAGCACCGTGGTGCGCGGCGCGGACACCAACCGCCATGACCTGCACCCCGCCGCCGCTGGCCTGCTGGCCATGTCGGTCGGGCTGTCGCGCCAGTATCGGGACGATCAGGCGCAGCTGGAGGCGGGACTCGCGCTTTATGATGCGCTCTACCGCTGGGCACGCGACGGGCATGAGGAAGGCCATGACTGGCCCGGCGGGCGCGGCTGAGATGGTTCCGATTGCTGACCTGACCCGCGTATCCCTGCGCGTCGGGCTGCTGAGTTTCGGCGGCCCGGCGGCGCAGATCGCATTGATGCACCGGGAATTCGTCGAAGCCCGCAAGTGGCTGTCCGAAAAGGATTACCTCAATGCGCTGTCATTCTGCATGTTGCTGCCGGGGCCCGAGGCGATGCAACTGGCCACCTATGTCGGCTGGAAGTTGCGGGGCGTGCCGGGCGGGCTGATCGCGGGCGGGCTGTTCGTTATCCCCGGCGCGATCATCATTGCCGCGCTCGCCGCGATTTATGCGTGGTTCGGGCAGGTTCCCTTCGTTGCCGCACTGTTCCTCGGCGTTCAGGCCACCGTCGTGGTGATCGTGATCGAGGCGCTGCTGCGTGTCGCCAAGAAAGCGCTGAACGGCTGGGATCACTGGGTCATCGCCGCCCTCGCCTTCCTCGGCATTTCCGTCTTCCAACTGCCCTATCCGCTGATCGTCATAGCCGCTGGCCTCTGGGGTCTTGCGGCGGCGCGTGGCGAGGTGACTGAGGCACCGCCGCGCGCAAAGGTGAACACTCTTGCGACCGTCTCCATCTGGTTGGCCATCTGGGGCGCGCCGCTGGCGCTGCTCTGGGCGCTAGACGCGACGTTGTTGGTCGAAATCGGGGTGTTCTTTTCCAAACTGGCCGTGGTCACATTCGGCGGCGCCTACGCCGTGCTCGCCTACATGACCCAAGCCGTGGTCGGCGATTTCGGCTGGCTGACCCTGCCGGAAATGATGTACGGGCTGGGGCTGGCCGAGACGACTCCGGGCCCGCTGATCCTGGTGACCGAGTTCGTCGGGTTTCTGGCCGGTTACCGCGAGGGCGGGATCGGGCTGGCGCTGCTGGCGGCACTGGTGACAATCTGGATGACCTTCGCGCCCTGCTTCCTGTGGATTTTCGCAGGTGCCCCCTACATCGACTGGATCGCCGCCCGCCCGCGCCTGTCTGGCGCGCTGCGGGCAATTACCGCCGCGGTTGTCGGAGTGATCCTGAACCTGTCGATCTGGTTCGCGGTTCATGTGTTTTTTGCCAGCGTCGGCGCGACGTCCCTTGGCCCGGCCACCCTGCTGACGCCGGACCCGACCAGCCTTGATCCGGTTGCCGTCACCCTTGCGCTGCTGGCCGGCTATCTGATCCTGCGTCGCCACTGGGGGTTGCCCAGCGTGCTGGGTCTGGCCGCGTTGCTGGGGGCCGGGCTGGGCGCAATCGGGCTGGCATGACGACGGCGCGCCTGCGACCACTTTTCATCCCCTGCGAATCCACTATGGTTTTGACAAACGCCCAAACAGAAGCGCGCCCATGACCCGCCGGATTGATTATGGAAACCTGATGCACCGCGCCATGCGCGGCCTGATCCAGGAGGTGCTGACCGATATCGAGGCCAACGGCCTTCCCGGAGAGCATCATTTCTTCATCACCTTCGACACCCTGCACCCGGATGTGGAGATCGCGGACTGGCTTAGCGACCGCTTCCCGGAAGAAATGACAGTGGTGATGCAGCACTGGTTCGACAATCTGAACGTGACGGATGAAGGCTTTGCGGTCACACTGAACTTCGGCGATCAGCCCGAACCGCTTTACATCCCCTATGACGCCATCCGCACCTTCGTGGACCCCTCTGTCGAATTCGGGTTGCGCTTTGAATCGACCGAGGATGACGCAGAAGCGGGTGAAGAAACACCGGATGAGGCAAACGACGACGCCGATGCCGAACCCGATGCCGCCGGAGAAGTCGTCAGCCTGGACAGTTTCCGCAAATAGCTTAGGGTCAGGACCCATTAATCCGGCACCGCTGGCGCCAAATCCGCGAAATATCAGTGATTTGGGACGCGCGGGGAAGTGTGGTTCACTTTTCAAGCGGCTTAAACCGCTGAGATGAAGCGGATTTGACGTCCTTCGGATTTGACGGATTTCCAGCTTGACATCGTCCTAAAGCGTTTCGACATTAACCTGAGACATATCCGGCGGCCTTAAAGTAGTTCCAGCATTCTACTGGGTCGTAGAGATCGCAGATTGCTCCGATTGCTTCGAAGACCTGGGTAAAGGACCTGGCCCCGATCCGTCGCAAATGGGCTTTCAGTTTAGAGAAGGCCTGCTCGATGGGATTCAGGTCGGGCGAGTACGGTGGCAGGTAAAGGAACCAGCAGCCGTGATTGCGTAAAGCCTGCGTCGCCTCCTTATTCCGGTGGGTTGCCAGGTTGTCGAGAATGACGACAGTGCCGGGGTTGATCTCGGGGACCAGCACTTCGCGGATGTAGGCCGCGAAGGCGGGGCCATCTATCGCTCCCTTGATGACCCAAGGTGCGATCAGCGCGCCTTGGGTCAGGCCCGCGATCAAGGTTTGGGTTCCCCAGCTTCCGAAGAGCGCATCCATCGTCAGGCGCTTACCGCGCTTGGCTCTGCCGCGTAGGCGCGTGAGGTTTGTCTTCACTGCGGTTTCGTCAATAAAGACAACGCGCTCAGGAAAGGTCGCAATGGCTGGCGAGCGGTATCTGAACCAGTCGGCCCGTTGCTGCCTTACCTTGGCGCGGCGGCGCTCGGTTGCGACCAGCGACTTTTTTTGTACGTGAAGCCGAGCCGGGACAGAAGGTTGGCGATGGAGGAGTGATGCACCCGCACACCCTCTGCATCGGCCAGCGCATTACGCAACTCAAAGAGCGTGATGTCAGGGTCTTGTGCGATCAACTCCTCAAAGAATTCCCGATGCGGAGCCAGCTTTCCCTTGCCGCGCGGCGGTCCCTGCCGGGCAGGTTCCGCATGACCCTTCATCCTCACCTGACGCGCCCACCACGCGCCTGTGGCAGGCGACAGCTTCAACCGCAACGCCGCCGCGCGCCCGCTCAACCCTTCTTCAATGTATCTCTGAAACCGTATCCGAAGCGCAGATGGCAAAGGTGCTGACATGATCCATCCTCCCAAACAGGATGAATCACAGATCAGGTCTCAAGGGAATCCCTCGCGATTCAGGTTCAAGACGAAACGCTTTAGGTCTTTGAAATAGAAACACTATTCCTTCAGACCTAGTCCTTGTCAGACAGAAAATCTGTCAAACCAGCGGTGTCGGATTAATGGGTCCTGACCCTAGGAACGTCGGCAGAAACACGACGCCCGGATCGGCACATCCGCACGCGCCGCCACGATGTCGAGGCGCGGTTTGATCAGCGCCGCCTCAACCTTGTTACCCTTGCGCGTCAGGCATTCATGCAACCCATGCAGCGACCAGACGTTTTCCGGGTGCTGGTGCGGGCGCGCCAACGTGTCGTCATAACCCAGATCGGCGCGGTAAACCGCCTCAGCCTCGTCCAGATGCCCCTGTTCCATCAGTAGCGCGCCAAGCGCATGGCGCGCGGGCTGCATCCAACCCCATGGTTCGTCATAAGCAAGGTTGTCGGACAGGTGAACCGAGCGGCGCAGGTGGTTAAAGGCATCGTCATAGGCGCCTTTTCGATAGGCAAGTTCGCCTTCAAGCATCGCTTCCGCTATCGTCAGTATATCGTTGCTTTTGTTATTAAACAGCATCCATTCGTCCGGCACGGCAGCCTTCGCTGTGCGAAACAACTCTCGCTCTGCCTCTGCCTCGGCAACGTCACCCGTCGCCGAATGGGCAACTGATTTTCCATAGTGTACCAGCGCCGTGGACATCCGGTAGAGGTCCGGTTCCTCCGGCAGCGTTTGCGCCTTCAGCGCGTCCCAATCGCCAAAGCGCACCAGCACATGCGGTTTCATCGGCACGAAGGATTCGGCGAATTCGGGCATCATCGCGACCACTTCGCGCGACATGAACCCGGCCAATTCCTCCGCTGCGCTTAGCGCGACCGCTTTTTGTCCAAGCAACATAGCACCATAGACGGTGAAGTGAATGTTATGCGCCGCGTAAAGCGTGTAAAAATGCTCTTTCCCTTCGCGTTCGAAATATTGCGCGTCCGCCAGGGTCGCAATTTGATTTCGCTGGATCGTGCTGAGGTAGTCGCCGCACAAAACATCCACATGGGTGGCCATGTGCATCAGATGCCCCGACGCCGGAACCAGCCCAATCAGCGCATCGCCTGACACCAGCGCTGCCTCGGGCGTCGGGGACATTTCCATCAGGTGAATGTGCATATGCAACAATCCGGGATGCGCCCGCGCACCGGGTATCTTTGCGAAGGCGTTTTCCAAGACGGCCACCGCCTCGGCAGTATCAGCGCCTTCCGCTTCGGCTCCGGTTTTCAGATCCCATAGCTGCCATGGTGTTCGGTTCATCATCGCCTCGGCAAACAGCGTGATAATGTCCATATCATCGGGGGTTGCGCCGTGTACTTCACGCATCGCTTCTGCATAGGCATCATTGTACGGCCCGAAATCCTCGGGCCCCGGAACCCCCTTGGCCGCAAATCGCGCCCGAAGGGCGTCGATCAACTGCGCCTCGGCCCCCGTGGCCCGTGCCTCTGCCAGCACAGTGCGGCCACGATCCATGCAGTTCGCGCGTTCTTCATCGGTGAAATCGCCCCATTGAAGATTGTAATTCGGCCCGATTCCATAGGCGATGCCCCAGCGCGCCATCGCACAATCCGGGTCTGCGGCCAGTGCTTTTTCAAAACAAACCACCGCCTCTTCATGGTGATAGCCATAGGTCCAGTTCAGCCCGCGATCGAACCAGATCTGCGCCTCGGCCGAGGATGTCTGGATTTTCCGGCTGTACCCGCCAAGATCATAATAGTCGTCCATATCAGCGCTCCATTATCTGTCCCGCGACGATCATATCACATTGGAATCCGTTCGCATCAGTTGTAACTGATCCCCCAACCATCTTCGGACGAGGCATCCCATGACTGATACCCGCACAGAAACCGACAGTTTTGGCCCGCTAGAGGTTCCGGGCGATAAATACTGGGGCGCCCAGACCCAGCGCAGCCTGATGAACTTTCCCATCGGGTGGGAGCGTCAGCCGACCGCCATCGTGCGCGCCCTGGGTGTGATCAAACAGGCCTGTGCGCAGGCAAACCGCGATGCGGGCGCGCTGGACGCAAAACTGGCCGACGCGATGATCGAAGCCGCGTCCGAGGTGGTTACCGGCAAGCTGGACGATCACTTTCCGCTGGTGGTCTGGCAAACCGGGTCTGGCACCCAATCAAATATGAACGCCAATGAGGTGATCGCGAACCGCGCCATCGAGATTCTGGGTGGAGAGATTGGGTCCAAATCCCCGGTGCACCCAAATGACCACTGCAACATGGGCCAGTCCTCAAACGACACCTTTCCAACTGCGATGCACATTGCCACCGCGATGACCGCGCGGGACGTGTTGCTGCCGGGGCTGAAAAAACTTCATGTGGTGCTTGAAGAAAAGGTCGCAGAATTCGATGGAATCATAAAAATCGGACGTACTCACACCATGGATGCCACGCCGATGACGCTGGCTCAGGAATTTTCGGGCTATGCCCATCAGGTTGCCATGGGGATCGCCCGCGTCGAAGGTGCGTTGCCGCGCATCTATGAACTCGCGCAGGGTGGCACGGCGGTTGGCACCGGGCTGAACACACGCCCCGGCTGGAGCGAAACCGTGGCCGCGAATATGGCAGAAATCACCGGCCTGCCCTTTGTCACCGCGCCCAACAAATTCGAAGCGCTGGCCGCCCATGACGCCATGGTCGAAATGTCGGGCGCCTGCCGTACTGTGGCCGCCAGCCTGTTCAAGATCGCCAATGATATTCGCCTGTTGGGCTCCGGGCCTCGCTGCGGCCTCTATGAGCTGTTGCTGCCCGAGAATGAGCCCGGAAGCTCGATCATGCCGGGCAAGGTCAATCCGACGCAGTGTGAGGCGCTGACCCAGGTGTGCGCCCATGTCATGGGCAATGATGCCGCCGTGGGTTTTGCCGGGTCGCAGGGGCATTTTGAACTGAACGTCTATAAGCCAATGATGGCCTATAACCTATTGCAATCCATGCAGCTTCTGGGCGACGCGGCCAGTGCCTTCACGGACAATTGCGCCGCCGGTATCCGTGCATATACCGACCGGATCGACAAGCTGATGCGGGAATCGCTGATGCTGGTGACCGCGCTGGCGCCCGAGATTGGCTATGACAACGCCACCACGGTCGCCAAAACTGCCCACAAGAACGGCACCACGCTGCGGGAAGAGGCTGTGGCCCTGGGGTTCGTCGATGAAGCGACCTTCGACCGCGTGGTCCGCCCCGAAGCGATGATCGGCCCCAAGGCATGAGCCAGCCAGTCAACCTCAACAAATTCCGCAAGGCCCGCGCGAAGGTTGCGGCGAAGACCTCGGCAGGTGAGAATTCGGTGAAATTCGGGCGCAGCGCCGCGGCAAAAGCGCTGGATCACGTCGCAGCGGTCAAGCGCAAACGGAACCTGGACGGTCACAAAACGGAATGAGCAGACGGCCCGCCAAACGATCACTGACGCTGGCCGGCCACCGGACGAGTGTTTCGCTTGAGGATGAGTTCTGGGACGCCCTGCGCCACATCGCCGCCGATCAGGGCCTGCCGGTCAATACGCTGGCGGCGCAGATCGACAGCGCCCGCCCGCCCGATCAGGGGCTTGCCTCGGCGCTTCGTATCCATGTTCTTGAATGGTATCAGCGGCCTGGCAGCGATCCGTAATCCAAAGTCAGTTGCCGCGCAGCGACGACAGCTTGGACGTTTTGATGGTCAGGCCATCCGCGAACAATGCCTGCAACTGGCACCTGATCGCTGTGTTCACAGCCGTTTGGTTGCGGTTACTTCTTTCGAGGTGCTTACTCTGCTGACCGGGTTTGTGGAAATCTGTTGCGATAGACGGTATTGAGACCGCGTTAACCTATGTAAAGGTCATTCGGGTCAAAGGGTTGCCCCAGAAAAATCTGTTGGGTGATCCGCGGTTGATCCGCAACAATTTCATCATTTTCGGATGATTGTTTATTAATTCAACCGTTCCGAACCACTTTCGTCGGTTCAGTCGGTGCGCGCACAACATTCTTCAGGCGCGACATCAACGGTTTCCTGCGCAGCTCATCCGCAAACAACGCTCTCATGTGACTTTCGCTGAGGGACTCTGACTCCCGCTCACACATGGCCACGTTCTGGGTACGGATCGAAGGGACCGCCAATCGCAGGAACGACCGTCTGACGGGGCGTCCCTGTGTGCCTGCGTATTGTGCTACGTTTGTCATTGTCATCCCACCACCTAAAATTAATCAACCCCAGGTTGTTAGCGGCTTTCTGCCGATCGCCGAACACCTATTGACGCTTTCAGGTGGTTCGATGTTGTAAAGATGATACAAATCGAACCTCACCCAGATCGTTAACTATCTGTTAATACCGGCTTTTGTAGGAAATGCGGCGACAATCGCTTGCCCGCTTGACGCAACGTAATCATGCGCTTTTCTTCGCCTATTCAGGCTCCGCAACACGCGGAATCGTGGCTAATCCGGCAAAATGGGCCTTATTGTTGCGGCGATTCTGCTGCCTGGGCTTGTGATTCTCTGCGTTTTGAGAATCGCAGGGTGATGCCATCGCGCGCCCGAACGGTCAGATGCGCCACAGGAACCGGCACCGCATCGGGCACAGGCCTGATCAACCTATAGGCGACCAGATGCGCCAGCAGCAGCGGCCCCTCCACCATCGCAAACCCGGCCCCCGGGCAGACCCGCGCCCCGGACGAGAACGGAAAATACGCCTGCCGCGCCGACGCCCGCCCGGCGTCCGTTGTCCAGCGGTCGGGGTCAAAACCGTCGGGATTGTCCCAAAGCCGTTCATGCCGCTGCAAATGCCAGGGTGACAGGACCACCTGCGTGCCCGGCGTCACGTCACGATCGCGGAACCTGCACGCGGAATTCGCGCTGCGCACCATCATCGGAACCGGCGGATACAAGCGCAACGCCTCGCGAAAGACATCGCGGGTGAAAGACAGGGTCGACAGATTGGAGAACTCTGGGTTGGCCAGGAAAGTGGCAGCCTCGGCCGCGACACGGTCCTGCGCTTCGGGGTGGGTTGCCAGCAGATACAGCGCCCATGCCAGCGCCGAGGCCGAGGTTTCGTGCCCGGCCAAAAAGAAGATCGCCACCTGATCGACCATTTCAGCGGTCGAGAAGTTTTGCCCGGTTTCCGGGTCCGGCGTCGTCATGATCTTTGTCGCCAGGTCGTCCGGCGCGGTTCCGGCGGCAATCAATGCGGCGCGCTGCGCGGTCAATTGCCCGATCAGATCACGGATATGGCGGGCGCTGGCCCTGGTGCCGCGACGGTGGAACCGGGGCAGCCAGCGCGGCAGGGGCAGGAAGGCGGCGATATTCAGGATCGGCTGACTGCGCTGATAGACTTGGAACGCGTGGAACACCTGTGTGGCCTGCTTGTCCTCGATCGGGATCGAAAACAGCGTGCGAAAGATCACATCCGCTGCGGCGTGACTGGCCAGTGCTTCGACTTCGGCCTGCCCTTCGGGCAGGCGGGCGGCGGCGGCCCTTGCGGCTGCCAGCATTGCCGGAAAGGTATCGCGGATGCGGCCCCCTTCGAATGCGGGGTCGATGATGCGGCGCTGGCGCTGCCATGTCTGTCCGTTGGTCACGAAGACCGCGTTGCCAAGCAACGGGCGCAGCCCTTCGGCCACGCGGGCGGATTTGGGGAATTCCATCGGGCAGTCATTCAGCACGGTCTTGATCACCGCCGGATCATTCACCAGCACACTGCGGAAAAACGGCGTACGGAACTCTGCCATCCAGGCCCGGTAGAGGTGCGCGGGTTGTGCAGACAGGATGTCGCGCCGGAACAGTCGCAGATAGCGCCACAGCGAAACGCGCCGCGCGCGGTTCCGGCTTGGGCGGAATCATGGGGCCATGGTCGTATGTGGCGAGGTCGGAACCTCGATCCGGCTGGCCGAGGGGGCGCGGTGCCCGAACCGCGCCGCCAGCGTCTTTGGCCCGGCGGTGACGCGGAAATAGTCATATTCGCCCGGATTATCGAAGGCGCAGAGGTATTGAACATGCATCCGAAAGAACCGTCGTTTGATCGCGGCCAACGTTGCGGGCTTTAGCGTCTGGCTGAAGGCAGCGGACAAGACCAGCGGCCAACGCTTGTCCGGCGGCGCGACACCGCTGACCGCGACCGGATCACACAGTGCGAAAGAGGCGCCATCGCCCGGCGCGCTGATGTCCACCCATGTGATCTGCCCCTGCCCGGCCATCTGGTACAGGTCCCTGCGCAGCCCGCTGGCCCCCGGCAGGAACGCGGTCATCGGGATCACCTGCCCAAGCGTCAGCAACGACAACGCAGGGCTGCCGGTCGGCAAATCCCCCCGGCGCAGAAAATCAGCCAGTACCATCACCGCAACCTCGGCCCCGGATGAATGTCCAACCACAAGCACCTCGTCCACATCCTCGGACAATGCCTCGGCGATCTGGTCGGTGAACGTGGCCATCCGGTGGATCAGGTCGGGCGCCGGGGCGCCCCATTGGCTGGCGCTGAAGGCGTAGTCGTGCATCAGGTAATAGGCATAGATGCGCCCGTCGACGCGTTTGAAGGCGCGCAGGATCACCAGCGTGGTGATCAGCAGAACCGGCCAGAACAGCAGAGGCCAGATCAGCCCGGCGATCAGCACGCCGAAACCAGCGCCAAGCGCGACTGCGACGACCAATTGCAGGATCAGCATCACCGCCGGATAAAGCGCTGCGATGATCGGCCCGGCCCGAAGGCGCATCAGACGGCGCAACGCGCCGGATTGAAGATAGATCCAGGCGGTGCGCAGCATCAGCCAATAGGTGGCCGCAACGCCCCGATCCATCGAGGCCTGAACGATATCCGACCACAGCAACACCTGAACCTGAGTGTCGACCTGCGCCCCCTCGATCACGGCGCGCACAGTCCAACGGGTGCCGCCTTGTTTCGGATCGCCCTCAACAGCGATCTCATAGCCCGAGATTTCGGCCTGTTTCGCGCCCTCGCTGCGATACATCTCGCGATAGCGGCGCGGCGGGAACGGGTCGTATCCGGGGACAAAGATCACCCGGCGACGACGCACGGTTCCGATGTCTTCGGCGGGCACGTTCATGGCCCGCACCCTAGGGGATGAGGGTGGCGGGCGGAATGATGAAATGTGCCGCTTGGGGCCTGGCGGCGCGTTGGAAGAGAATTGTGCCTCCGGCGGGGATATTTGTGGGTCAATGATGGTGGGGAAGCGCCGCGTGCCGTGCTGAGCGTTCAGAACGCCGATTGTTGCTCGCTGCGCGGGCTTGAAAGGTGCCGGACGTGCGTAGATCTGCCCACGACTATCCGCCGTACACCTCACCCGCGGCGCCGACGTAATTGTCCCAGGCGAACCAATAGGCGATATGTCCGGCGACGCGTGGCAGGGTTCGACCGTCTGGCGCGTTCAGCGCATCTTCGGATCGATGCCATTGAACGCCGTCAGCGCGCAGGTCGGCCGAAAACTCCAAATCACCGCGCTCATATGCGCGAACGCTGCGCCCATCCGGGTCGCCGATCAGCACGATGTTCATTTCACCCGCGCGGTCATTGATGACCGGCTTGCGGGCGAAGGCGTCCAGCGGCCAGGCCTTGGCGACGCCGAAATGACGGATGCCGAAAACATAATCCTTCTGCGCATGTTCCGTCTGATCCACAGCTGCTGGAAACATCAGATCTGGGCTGGCGAAATATTCGCGATAGACATGGCCCGAGGCATAGTTGCGCCGATGCCCCGTCTCAAGGCTCAGCACTTTGGTCGTCGGATTGTCGCGCGTCCAGTCCGCCCATGTTGCGATCGCGACCGGGCGCTGGTTCAGCCGTATCCCCGATTTGGCCAGCTTGCCCAGCACCGGTTCCCCGGTGAACTGGTTCCACAGCGTGTTGGTGGCGCGATCGAACATCAGTTTGTTTGACCGGTAGAGGAAACCGGAAGAGCCAAAGACGAACGGCTTTTTGCGCCCCTGCACGGTGGTTTCAAACAGGATGCCCGACCCGCACAGCGTGCAATAGGCCAGCGCGACGGGGACGCCGCCGATCACCTCGTTGAACATCTCGTGCCAGCCCATGATCCGCAACGGATAGGCGTGGCTATCACCGTTGATCGACACGCCAAAGACAAGGTCGTCGTCGCGCAGATAGCTCGCTTCATCCGCTGCGATCAGCGGTGGGTTGTCCAACGACGGAATACCGTCCTTGACGACACCGCCCCAGGTGACCTTTTCAAACCGAATGCGTGCGGCGTCGGGTGTGATATAGCGCGACGCGATGAAGGGATCGAAAGCCGGGTCGATCTGCAACAGAACCTCGCGCTTGAAGTCGTAATAGGCGGGGTGCGAGGCGACCTCGGGGTGGGCCTCTTGCCAGAGCATCCAGTCGAACCAGCCAGTGCGGCGTTCGCGGGTCAGGGCCTGAAGTGCCATGTCAAATTTTTCCCGCGGCCCATAGGTGAATGGCATCAGGAAGATGAGCGAGCTGATCAAGTCCGTCCCGCCCCGCGCCGCGACCGAAGCGATGGCGCGATCAAATCGCGGCTGATCAAAGCCCAGCAGGTCGGTCAGAACCTGGCTGATCGGCTCAGACTCCTGCGCGGAGGATGGCGTGGCGGCAGCGGCGAGCGCGGCGGCAAGTATCTGTCGGCGGGTCAGCGGCATGGGGCCTCTCATGTGTCAGTGTTTCGCGGCACCCTGCCCCGGATCGGCAGGCACGGGGAATCACGAGGCGGTGAGGGCACGGGGGTGTGAGGGGTTGTGTAAGTATCCGTACTGTTGCGGCAGGCCAATTGGCGATAAAAACGCGCAACAATCAGATGCGGCACGCTCAATACTCAATCAAACGATAACCGGCTGGCACGACCCCGCACCTCTTCTTGTCAAAAATATCCCCGCCGGAGGCACGCAGCCGCAAGCGCCAGATCTGCCGTGCCGCGCGTGATCCACCTGTTCGGCTGGCGCAAGGGGTGACGCGCGGCCACCGCCCGCGGCAACGACCCGACGGATTTCATATCCGGCGGCCCGGTCGGCGTTTTTTCAAGCGGACCGCAGCTACCGATACAGCAGCGATTGCCCGTTCGAGAACACATGCACCTTTTCCGACACCGCGCCCAGGCGCACGACCTTCTTTCGCATATCCGCGTGAATGCCGGGCAGCTTGCCGATGACAGGATCGGCGTCGCCGACGGCTTCAAAATACAGCAACGTCACCTCACCCAGTGCCTCGGTAATGTTCACCGTGCCTTCATAGAGGTAATCTTCGCCGGTCGCTTCGACCATATCTTCGGGGCGCACGCCTACGTTGACTTTCATCCCCTTGTCGCTGTCCTTTGTCGGCACCGAAGACACGGCCAACCCGCCTCCGTCCAGCTTCACGGTGGTGCGCGCGCCGGTCTCGATCACCTCTCCGGGAAGCAGGTTCATTGCGGGGGAGCCGATGAACTGCGCGACGAACTCATTCTCTGGGCGCTCATAGAGGTCCAGCGGGCTGCCGACCTGCGCGATGCCCTTGTTGGCCAGCACCACGATGCGGGAGGCGAGCGTCATCGCCTCGACCTGGTCATGGGTGACGTAGATCATCGTCGAATCCGGCATGGATTCCTTCAGTTGCGCAATCTCGATCCGGGTCGCCACGCGCAGGGCGGCATCGAGGTTGGAAAGCGGTTCGTCGAACAGATAAACTTTGGGATCGCGCACGATGGAGCGCCCGATCGCAACCCGCTGCCGCTGCCCGCCCGACAGCGCCTTGGGCAGCCGGTCGAGGTAGTCGTCCAATTGCAGTATGCGCGCGGCTTTGGTGATGGCGGCGTCGATTTCCTCTTTCGATTTCTTGGCGATCTTCAGCGCGAAGGCCATGTTGTCGCGCACTGTCATATGCGGATAAAGCGCGTAGCTTTGGAACACCATCGCGATGCCGCGCTGGCTGGGCGGCATGTCGTTGACCACCTGCCCGTCGATCTGAAGCTCGCCCCCAGTGATCTTTTCCAACCCGGCGATCATCCGCAGCAGGGTGGACTTGTCGCAGCCCGAGGGGCCGACAAACACGATCAACTCACCCGTCTTGATATCCAGGTCGATGTTTTTCAGAACGTCCACGTCGCCATAGGATTTGGCAACATCGGTGAGCAGAAGATCGGCCATGAGAGCCTCCTTGGATCAGGCAGGTGCCGTGGCAAACAGAGCTTGCCAGGGCGCGAGGTGAGTGTTGGTTGCATCAGCGGAAAACGGTGCGTCGGCGCAGGTGGTCCAATCGCCCTTCGGCAGCGACAACGCAATCGCGTCATCGGACAGGTTGAACGCACAGAGCGTGCGCCGCCCGGCATGGGTGCGGATCAGGCTGATGTGGTCATCCCCGTGGCTGGTGATTTCCAGCGTGCCCTTTGACAGCGCTGGCTGGCCCGCACGGAACGCTATCATTGCGCGATAGAAGGCAAGCATTCCGTCCGGCTCGCCCTCCTGCCGGGCGACGGCCTTTTCCAGATGTTCCATTGCCATTGGCAGCCAGGGCTTGCCGCCCGAAAAACCGCCGTTGCGGTTGTCCTGCACCCAGGGGATCGGCGTGCGGCAGCCGTCGCGGCCTTTGAACTTGGGCCAGAAGCGGATGCCATAGGGGTCCTGAAGCTCCTCGAACGGAACGTAAGCCTCGGTCAGGCCCAACTCCTCGCCCTGATAGAGGCAGACAGACCCGCGCATCGCCATCAGCAGCGCGGCATAGGTGCGTTGGGCGGCGTCCGACAGGTTCCAGCGCGAGGTGTGGCGCATGACGTCGTGGTTCGAATAGGCCCAGCAGGCCCAACCGTCGCTGGCCACGGCTTCGAACTTCTCCAGCACAGTGGCGACCCGCGTGCCGGTCGGATAGGCGTTCGACAGGAAGGCGAAGTCATAGCACATGTGGACCTTGTCACCGCCCGATGTGTACTCGGCCTGAATTTCCAGCCCTCGCTGCGCGTCACCGACCTCGCCGACCGAGGCTGCGGCAGGATATTCATCCAGCACGGCGCGGAACCGGCGCAGGAAATCCAGATTCTCGGGCCGGTTCTTGTCGTGCAGATGGTCCTGCCAGTTGTAGGGGTTGACCGAGGGCGCGATGGTGTCGTTGCGATCCTCGGGCGCCAGCGCGGGGTTGTCGCGCAACTGGTCGTCGTGGAAATAGAAGTTGATGGTGTCGAGCCGGAAGCCATCCACGCCCCTGTCCAGCCAGAACCGCACCACGTCCAGCAGCGCATTCTGCACATTCACATTGTGCAGGTTCAGGTCCGGTTGGGTGGTCAGGAAGTTGTGCAGATAATACTGCATGCGCCCGCCGTCCCATTCCCAGGCGGAACCGCCAAAAATGCTCAGCCAGTTGTTCGGCGGCGATCCGTCCGGTTTCGCGTCGGCCCAGACGTACCAGTCACCGCGCGCGCCTTCGGCGCTGCCCCGGCTGTCCTTGAACCACGGATGCTCGTCCGAAGTATGGGACAGCACCAGGTCGATCATCACCCGGATGCCAAGCTCATGTGCGCGTTCGATCAGCGCATCGAAATCGCCCAGCGTGCCGAACATCGGATCAACGTCGCGATAATCGGAAACGTCATAGCCAAAGTCCTTCATCGGCGACTTGAAGAACGGCGAAATCCAGATCGCATCGACGCCCAGATCGGCAATGTGGCCAAGGCGGTGGATAATCCCGCTCAGGTCACCAATCCCGTCATTGTTGCTGTCCTGAAAGCTGCGCGGATAGATCTGATAGATCACCGCCCCGCGCCACCAATCCGGGTCTGCCGCCAGCACCGCGTGTTGCGGCTGTTGGTCTGTCATCAGCACGTTCATGCCCCTACTTCACCGAACCGGCCAGCAGGCCGCGCACCAGGTATTTCTGCATCATGAAGAACACAGCCAGCGGCACCGCGATCGAGATGAAGGCAGCCGTGGCCAGGATTTCCCAGTTACCGCCGCGGGTGCCCAGCAGCTCGACGATCTGCTTGGTCATCACGGTGGTTTCCCCGCTGGAGTCGATCAGGAACACAAGTGCGACCAGCAGGTCGTTCCATGTCCACAGGAACTGGAAAATCGCAAAACTGGCGAGTGCTGGGAAGGACAGCGGCAGGATGATCTTGACGAAAATCTGGAAGTCGCTGGCCCCGTCGACGCGCGCGTTTTCGATGATATCGCGCGGCAGCCCGACCATGTAGTTGCGTAACAGATAGATGGCGAGCGGTAGGCCAAACCCGGTATGTGCCAGCCAGACACCCACGTATCCTTTGCCGATCCCAATCTCGTTATGAAACCGCAGCAACGGGATCAGCGCCAGTTGTAGCGGCACCACCAGAAGCGCCACGACGGCGGCAATCAGCAGTGCCCGGCCCGGAAAATCCATCCACGCCAGCGCATAGGCCGCGAAAGCCGCGATCAAGATCGGGATGATCGTCGCCGGGATCGTCACCGTCAGCGTGTTGAAAAACGCCTTGGCCATCCCTCCGCCGGAGCCTTCGGTGAACAGCACGTCTTTGTAGTTCTGCGTCGTGAAATCCGGCGGCGTTACGGCGGTGGTAAAGATCCGCTGTCCGCGTCCCGACATTTCCTCGGGCGAGGTCAGGCGGAAATCGCCGTTGGCCTGAACCGTCAGCTCCTGACCGTCCTTCAGGGTGGCGGTTTCGCCAGCCGCGTAGGCGCTGATTTCGCGCGAGGATGTGCCCCAAACGCTGATCTCACCAACAGCCGCGCCGTCAAAGACATTGCCCTCGATCACGAACAGCGCGCCGTCGCGGGTCTGTACGCCCTCGTCATCCGGGTCTGCGGCGCGATAGGTCTGGTTCTGCTCGGCCGGGAACATCGCTTTCCACCAGCCACCGGTGGCGATCTGGTCGGCGGTGCGGAAGGACGACACCAGCAGCCCGATGGTCGGGAACAGCCACAGTGCCACCAGCAGGACGACCGAGATATGGACGACCCAGGTAAGGCTCGATTTGCTTCCGGCAATGTTATCCATCAGCGCATCTCCTTACGGGCGTTGTAGACGTTCCAGACCAGGATCGGGGTGACCAGCAGCATGATGATCATCGCGGCAGCGGACCCGACGCCCCAGTCACCGGCGCGGAACATCTTGTCGTACATGTAGTTGGCAAGAACCTGCGTTTCCCACTGGCCGTTGGTCATCGCGAAGACGATATCAAAGACCTTAAGGACGACGATGGTGATCGTGGTCCAGACCACGATGATGGTGCCCACGATCTGCGGCACCTTGATCTTGAAGAAGATCTGGAACGGGTTGGCGCCGTCGACAATCGCAGCCTCGATCGTTTCTTCCGGAATGCCGCGCAGCGCGGCCGACAGGATCACCATGGCAAAGCCGGTTTGAATCCAGATCAGCACGATCATCAGGAAGATCGAGTTCCACAGCGGGATCGTCAGCCAGGTCTGCGGCTCGGTCCCGCCAAGCGACAGGTAGACCGCGTTCAACACACCGATCTGTTCGACGTCCACGGGGCGGGTTTCATACACCAGCTTCCAGATCACGCCCGCGCCGACGAAGGAAATCGCCATCGGCATGAAGATCAGCGATTTCGCAACCGCGCCCCATTTGATCCGGTCGGTCAACTGCGCCGCCAGCAGCCCGAACCCGGTTGAGGCTGCGGGCACGATGATCAGCCACAGCATATTATTGCGCAGCGCTTCGGTGAATTTCGGTTCGTCCAGCATTTGTGCGTAATTGGCCAGACCCACGAACGCCCCGCCCTGATCGCGGTCAGTGACCGACAGCCAGAAGGTCGCGACAACGGGGTATGCCAGGTAAAGGCCAAGCGCCAGGATCGCCGGGGCCAGAAACAGCCAGGGGCGGATCATGTTGGCGTTGTTGATATTGCGCCCGATGTTCGGGCCTTTGGCCGGGACCAGCACTTTGTCGAGCAGTTGGTTCGAGAAGTAGAAATACCCCACGCAACCGCCGACGCCGATAAAGATGGTCAGAAGGCCCTGAAGTGCCGGATGCATCGCCTGTCCCCCCAGAATTCAGTGTTACACGGCCCGGCGCATTGGCCGGGCCGTGCAAGTGGTCTTACTTCGCGGCGTCCCAGGACGTCTGGATTCCAGCCGCCACATCGGCCGCGGATTTGCCACCGGTATAGTCAACCATGCCGGTCCAGAACGACCCCTGCCCCACGGCGGCAGGCATCAGGTCGGATCCGTCAAAGCGGAAGGTGGTCGCGCCCAACAGAATTTCGCCCTGCTTGCGCAGCGTGTCATCCTTATAGGCAGCCAGGTTCACACCCTTGTGCGGCGTCAGGAACCCGGTCTGCGCCATCATCACCTCATTGGCGAATGGAGTTTCCAGGAAGCTGATGAAGGCATCTGCAGCATCAGACGGGTTGGTGATGGCAAGCAGCGTTCCGCCACCCAGCACGGGTGAGCCGAGGTCTTTTTCCGCATAGCCCGGGAAATAGAAGAAGTCGGCATCCTCACCCACGACAACACCTTCCGGGAAAAATGCCGACGCGAACGAGGCCTGGCGGTGCATGTAGCACTGCGGAGGAGAGCTGAACATGCCCTTGGGGCTGTCGCGGAAGTCGGTTGAGGCAACCGCAGCTGCGCCACCGGCAACATGATCGTCGTTGCGCGCGAAATAGCCGAACTCATCAATCGCGGCCAGAACACGTTCGTCCGTGAACGGAATCGAATTGGCGACCCATTCGTCGTAAACGCCCGGTTCCTGCGTGCGCAGCATCAGATCTTCGACCCAGTCGGTTGCGGGCCAGCCTGTTGCGGCACCTGAACCCAGACCGATGCACCACGGGGTTTCCCCATCGGCCACGATCTGCTCGGTCAACGCTTTCAGGTCCTCCATGGATTCCGGCACTTCATAGCCGGCATCCTCAAAATTCTCGGGGCTGTACCAGACCAGGCTTTTGACGTTCACGTTGAAGAAAAAGCCAAACATCTGGTCGTTGCCATCCGCGTCGGCGTAGGTGCCCAGATCGACCCATGACTGCCCGGCGGCATAGTTTTCGCGGGTCCAGTCTGCGGTCCCTTCGGGCAGCGGTGACAGGAACCCTTTCGCGGCCATACCTGCGGCCAGACCCGGCTGCGGGAACACCGCGATGTTCGGGGCTGACCCAGCCTCGGCATCAATGATGATCTGTTGTTCAAAGCTGTCAGACCCGGTAAAAACCGCTTCAGCCCCGGTCGCTTCGTTGAAGTAGGCTAGCATGTTCCTAAAAAAATCATCCTCAGGCGTCAGCCAAGATCCAAAGATCGTCAGCTGCTGACCTGACAGGTCCGGCGCATTTGCTGCCCATTCCTTGTAGTTGTCCCAGTTGAACTCCCCCTCGCCCTCGGCGAAGGCCAGATGCCCCGCGGCAAACGCCGGGCTGGCAAGTGCGAAGGCCGCGACGCTGGCCATCAATGTCTTTTTCATTTGGTATTCTCCCTGTCTGTGCTGCATGGCACATGTGTCCGGATACTGTTGAAGAAGTCGATGTTTTGGTCGGCGCGTTGTTGAGCGAGAGGCGGCCGCGCGCCGTTTTCTTTCACGTTGGCACTGTTGCTGGCACCAACTTCGCCAGTTTCCGGAGGTTTTGAGCTGTTGCTGCGAGTTGGAACTGTTCGGTTGCGCCTTTGGGTCCTCGAAGCCGCATCATCTGCACGCCGATGTATCGTTTCAGGTGGGCAAAGAGCATTTCAACCTTCCGCCTTTGGATGAACGACGTCATGTAGGCATCTGTTTTTCGGATATCGCGAGCGACGTCTCGGGCGGCTTCGTGAACGGACCGCATAAGGCGTCTGCCGTCGTCCTTCGGACAGCATTGCGACTTCAGAGGGCATGCGTCGCAATCGTGCTTTGAGGCTCGGTATCTGATGAACCCGTCTTTGCTGCCATTGGGCTTTCGCGGTTTTGAGAAGTTCCGCCGATATGTTTGCAAGGCTTTGCCGGTCGGGCAAGTATAGCTGTCGGTCGCCGGGTCGTAGACAAAGTCTTCGCGTGAGAATGTGCCGTCAGTTCGTTTTGACTTATCCCAGACCGGAATGTGGGGTTCGATTTGACGTTCGTCCACAAGCCAGCCCAACATCTCGGCTGATCCGTAACCCGTATCACCCACAAGCTTGTCAGGTTTGATGCCAAACCGCTCATGTACACGATCGATCATCTCCCTTGCTGCCCGCGCCTCTGCAGGCCGGATCGGAGCCGTCGGCTCGACGTCCACGATGACTGCATTATCCAAATCGACCATATAGTTAGTGGAATAGGCAAAGTAGGCGGCTCCCCCGTCAGCCCCAGTCCAACGCGCTGCTGGATCAGCCGGTGAGATGTATTTGGGGACGACCTTGGTCGCAGCACCGAAGGCCACATCATCCAGCGTCTCGAGATATTCGTCGACGGCACGGGACGTCAGATCTGCTGGCAGTCCGTCTTTGCTTTCAACGCCGCGCGTCTGGTTTGCATTCGCGGGGATCAGACTGGCATCAACACCAAAGCTGTGGCCGCCAACCAGCCCCTCATCCATGCAGCGCTGCAAAACGACCTCGAACAAATGTCGGAACAAACCGCTCTCGCGGAAACGGCCATGCCGGTTCTTAGAGAATGTCGAATGGTCGGGCACTGGATCAGCCAAATCAAGCTTACAAAACCAACGATACGCCAGATTGACATGAACCTCTTCGCAAAGCCGTCGCTCGGAACGGATGCCCTGACAATAGCCCAACAACAGCATGCGGATCATCAGTTCAGGATCAATCGAAGGGCGGTCATTGTGAAATCGGTGTCGGGCCATTCATGGCGCCAACGGCTTGGGTCGGCCAGGGCCGCGCCTGTCAGATCAAGGAAGCGATCAATTCCCCGGATGGGATGATCCTTCGGCACAAAACTCTCGATCGAGAACTCATAGAACAGCGCGCCTTGCGCAACTTGCCTTGGACCCATCATCGCCGAACCCTCCACCCTCAAAACAAGTGAATCAGAGCGTGCGCGGCCAATCAACGGACTTTTTCAACAGTATCTCCGCAAAGCGCCCGACGGACAAATCCAAAGCGCTTTGAATGTCGCGCAACATCAAGGAACTTCTACCCGGAGTCAATCCAGGATTCGCGGATTGGCGTTGAAAATATCTGTTGATATGGGCAAAGGCAGTCGATTATCCCGTTTGACGGAAGCTTCAGGGCATTCTAGTGTCGCGCTGAATTGAAAGCGTTTTGGAAACTCGTTTGCCCTCAATCAACCTCAAACAACTGTCCGGAATTCTGGGGCTGTCCCCCACCACCGTCAGCCGCGCGCTGAACGGGTATCCCGAGGTGAACGAGGCGACGCGCAAACGGGTCGAAGATGCCGCCCGCCAGCATCATTATATCCCCAACACCCGCGCCAAAAGCCTCGCCACCGGGCGCAGCATGGCCATCGGGCATGTCATTCCGGTGTCAAAGCGCAACGAGATGGTGAACCCGATCTTCGCTGACTTCATTGCGGGCGCCGGTGAGATTTACCTCGAAAACGGCTATGACATGATGCTGTCCATCGTGCCGGATGATGACGAGGAACGCGCCTATCGGCAGATCGCCTCGCGCAGGTCGGTGGACGGGATCATCCTGCAAAGCCCGGTTCAGGGGGATCGCCGGATCAGCCTGCTGCGCGACATTGGCCTGCCGTTTGTGGTACATGGGCGTTCATCGCATGAAACTGCGGATTATGCCTGGATCGACGTCGACAACACGCGGGCCTTCCGGCGCGCGACGGCACATCTGGCGCAGCTTGGCCATGAACGGATTGCCCTGATCAACGGGCTGGAAACGATGGATTTCGCGATGCGTCGGCGTGCCGGGTATCTGGACGCGCTGGCCAGCGCCGGGATCGTTCAGGACCCTGAGCTGATGACCAGCGGCGCGATGACCGAGACTTATGGCCACCGGACTGCCACGGCGATGCTGTCCCTGCCCCGCCCGCCAACCGGGATCGTCGTCGCCTCGCTGATCACCGCCATCGGGGTGCGGCGCGCGGTGCAGGAACGCGGGTTGGAGATCGGGCGCGACATCTCGGTCGTGACCCACGATGATGAGCTTTCGTATTTCCGCAACGACGGCGTGAACCCGGTTTTTACCGCCGTGCGGTCTTCGGTCCGTCAGGCCGGGCGTCAGGCAGCGCTTATGCTGTTGGAGCAAATCCGCGACCCCGCCGCCGCTGACGTGCGGACCCTGTTAGAGGCCGAGCTGGTTCAGGGCCAGTCTTCGGGCCCACCGGTCTGATCCCCTGCCCTTGCAGGCCAGGGCGCATACGTCCTATCACCGCGCAAGCCCATCCAAGGACGCCTGATGCCCCACGCAGCCAACACATTGTCGCTGGTCGCCGATATCGGCGGCACCAATACGCGCATTGCGCTGGCCCGGGGCGCGGATCTGTTGCCCGACACGATCCGGCGTTATCGCAACGCCGACTGCCCCGATCTGGAAACCGCCATCCGCCGCTTTGTTCAGGCTGAGGGCGGTGTGAATTGCGCCGCTGCCTGTGTGGCCGTGGCCGGTCCGGTGCGCGATGGTCAGGCGAGCATGACGAACCTCGACTGGGCGATAGATACCGACACGCTGGCGCACGCAACCGGGGCGCAGACGGTGGCGATCCTGAATGACTTGCAGGCGCAGGGTCACGCGCTGGGACGGATCGACGACGACAAGCTGCGTCCGGTGATTTCGGGGGCCACGCCCGAAGCCGCCGCGCCGCAACTGGTGGTTGGCGTGGGCACCGGGTTCAATGCGGCGACCGTCTATCACGATGGTGCGGCGCGCTTGGTCACAGCCTCGGAATCCGGGCATATCACCCTGCCAATCCGCAGCGCGCATGATCTGTCGCTCAGCCAGTTTGTCGGCGACAGCCACGGGTTCCCGGCATTGGAAGAGGTTCTGTCAGGGCGCGGCCTGTCCAATGTCGACGCCTGGGTTGGTGCACAATCCGGGGCCACAGACCGTCGCGACGGTGGCACCATAATGGAGGCGCTGGCCGCCGGTGATGACCGCGCGCACCAGGCCGTGTTCACTTTCATCCGCCTGCTGGGCAACGCCATCGGAGACCTGTCGCTGATCCAGCTTCCGCGCGGTGGGATTTTCCTGATCGGCGGCGTGGCCCGCGCCGTCGCCCCCTATTTCGACGAGGCCGATCTGGCCAATGCCTTCCGCGACAAGGGCCGGTTCGGAGAGTTCATGGACGCATTCCCGGTCTGGCTGATCGAAGATGACTATGCCGCGTTGATTGGCGTGGCCGCCTATCTGGCACAACTGGCCGAGGGTTAGGGACTGTCCTTTCGGCACCTTAAAGCGCAGCCTGGACAATATGTTGAACCATCGGCGCCGACGATCCGACACACTGGCATGAAACGCCAGTTTATAAGGATCTTCCCCATGAAACGCTTTGCCTCACATACCCTCAAGTCGCTGTCGATGATCGCAGTTCTGTCGACCACAGTTTCGGCAGTGGATGCTGCCAGCAGCAAGAATTCAGCGCTGCGTGCGCAACCCGTCGCATCAACAACCCTTCGGGCACAGCGCGCGGCCCCCAAGAACGGGTTGGCCATCCGCAACCGTCAGGGCGGCGCGGGCAAGCCAGACCTGATTATCCTGCCGCGCTATTCGGGCAACAGCGGCCTGCCGCACTCGGGCTATTGCGGGGCATGGAATGGCGGCAATCAGAAAGTGCAGTATTATGTCAAGAACGTCGGCAGCGTTGCCTCACCCAACTCGGTGGTGCAGGTCAACTTTGGCGGCAGTAACTATGGCACAATCGCTGTCCCCTCGCTGGCGCCCAACCAGCAGACCCTGCGCAGTCGGTCGATCCCGTCCGAGGCATGGGGGCCATCGCCCTATCACGCCAGCGTGCAGTTCCTGATCGCCGCCGATCACAACGACGATATGGTCGAGGATAGTGAGACCAACAACTACGGTCAGAGCACCTGCATGGGTCCGGCAGGCTGATCTGATTGGTGGCGGCCCCGATTAACCGGGGCCAATGCCCGCAGCCCATGATCCACAAACGCAGGCGCCCTTCCGCGGGATGGGCGCTTGCTTAGACCGCACCCATTCTTTGCGCACGCATGACCGAAAGGGCGAATGCAGCGATGAAAAACCCGGTCATCACCAGAACCACGGTCGGGGCCGGTGCGCTGTCAATGAAGAAGCTGGTGTAGACGCCTGTCACGACCGAGGTGACCGCCACCCCGACCGAGACTGCCAGCATCGCAGCGAACCGGTGCGTCACCAGAAATGCCGTGGCACCCGGCGCGATCAGCAGAGCGATCGCTAAAATGATCCCGACCGCTTTCATTGCTGCGATCACGCAAAGCGTCAGCATGATCAGCAGCCCGTAATGCAGCACCCGCGCGTTCAGCCCCAGCGCCTGCGCGGGGTCGAAGGCGTGCAACACCATGTCGCGGCGCCGGATCAGGATTGCCGCGACGACGAACAGGCCGATGGCTCCAGCCTCGATCAGGTCCCGCGTGGCGACGCCCAGCATGTCACCGAACAGGATGTGATCCAGATGAACGTCGGTGCGGATTTTCGTATACATCACCAGCCCCAGCGCAAACATCGCTGAAAACACCACGCCCATCACGGTGTCGCGCTTGACGCGGGACCGTTCGGCCAGCCAGCCGGTCGTCAGGGCGCAGACCACACCCGTAATGAATGCGCCAAGCGCCAGTGGCGCGCCCAGAATATAGGCCAGCACAATCCCCGGCAGCACCGCATGACTGACCGCATCGCCCATCAGCGACCAGCCCTTCAGTACCAGAAAACACGACAGCATCGCCGAAGGCACCGCCACCATCAGGGTGATCAGAAACGCATCGCGCATGAATGGAAGTTGCAGCGGCAAGAGGAGTTCTTCGATCATGCGCGCCTCCAGACCGCGATCCGGCCATGGCGCGGGGCAAAGAAGAACGCCAGCAGGAAGCAGGCGGTTTGCAGCAGAACGATGATCCCGCCGGTGGCCCCGTCGAGGAAGAAGCTAAGGTAGGCACCGATGAAACTGGTCAGCGTGCCGATGACGATTGCAACAATGATCAGCGTGCCAAACCGGTCAGTCAGCAGATAGGCGGTCGCGCCAGGGGTGACGACAACGGCGATGACCAAAAAGGCCCCGACAGTTTGCAGGGCCGCGACGGTTGAAGCGGCCAGAAGTGCGAAGAAAATCAGCTTCAGCCGCCCGGTTGGCAACCCGATGGAGCGCGCGTGCCCTTCGTCGAAAAACGTCACCATCAGGTCGCGCCATTTGAGCGTCAGGACAAGCAAAGTAACGCTGCCGATAATCGCCAGTTGAACAGTGTCCGCCGGCGCAATGGCCAGGATATTGCCCAGTGTAATCGTCTGGATGTCCACCGCAACCGGGTTCAGCGAGACCATGAACAGCCCCAGCCCGAAGAACGAGGTGAAAATCAGCCCGATGATCGCATCTTCCCGCAGCCCCGTCTGGCGATTGAGGAACAGCATCGCGCCCGCCGCAAGTCCGCCCGACAGGAACGCCCCCAGCGCAAACGGCAGCCCCAGCATATAGGCCCCTGCAACACCGGGAACGATAGCGTGGGACAGCGCATCACCAATCAGCGACCAGCCTTTCAGCATCAAAAAGGCGCTGAGGAATGCGCAGATCGCCCCGACCAGCGCGGACACCCACATTGCATTGATCATGTAGGAATAGGCGAAGGGTTCGAACAGGACACTCATCTTACGGGTGCCGCCGGGCGCGGCCGGTCGGGGCCTCGGGATGTAAAATCCCTCGGGTCGTGGCCGCGGGCGGTGGCTGGAGGGGCCAGCCCCTCCAGACCTCCCCGGGATATTTTTGGGTCAATGATGGGCAAGGGGGCGATCATTCGTCACGTTCATCATAAAGGACGAAGGGGCGTTCGTCGTCGGTGAGGACCGTGACTTCGCGCGTATCGTCATCGTCGTGGTGCAGGTCGGCGCCGCCGAGGACGAAGCGGCGCAGGACCCCTCCGAATGCGGCTTCGAGGTTAGGGCGGGTGAAGGTCGCCTCGGTCGGGCCGTGGGCCAGAACGGTGCCCTTGATCAGGACCGTGCGGTCGCAGAATTCTGGGACCGAGCCAAGGTTGTGGGTCGAAACCAACATCACGCGCCCCTCGGACCGCAATTCGCCCAGCAGGGTCACGATCGCCTCTTCGGTTTGCACATCGACGCCGGTGAAGGGTTCATCCAGCAGGATCACCTGCCCGTCCTGTGCCAGGGCGCGCGCAAGAAAGACGCGCTTGCGCTGACCGCCTGACAGCGCGCCGATCTGGCGATGGCGGAAATCGGACATGCCGACGCGGGCCAGCGCGTCGGTGACGGCGGCCTGGTCGGCGGCACGCGGGCGCCGCAGCAGGCCCATGTGGCCATAACGGCCCATCATCACGACATCTTCGACGAGGACCGGGAAGGTCCAGTCAACCTCCTCCGCCTGGGGGACATAGGCGACGATGCCTTCCTTTAACGCCCGCGCGCCCGGGCGGCCAAGGATGGTGATCTTGCCGCTCGATAGCCGCTGAAACCCCATGATCGCCTTGAACATCGTCGATTTGCCGGATCCGTTGACCCCGACAAGCGCCGTGATGGTTCCAGTTGGAATTGCAAAGCTGGCGTCGCGCAGGGCGGTGACGCCGTTTGGATAGGTAACAGTGATCCCTTCGACCGACAGGCCAGGCGTTGTCATTTCGCCAGACCCGCCGCAATGGTTTCGACGGTCACACGCAACAGGTCGAGGTAGGTTGGCACCGGGCCGTCCGCCTCGGACAGGCTGTCGACATAGAGGATGCCGCCGTATGCGGCGCCGGTTTCGCGCGCTACTTGTTGCGCGGGCTTGGCGCTGACGGTGCTTTCCGAAAACACGACCTCAATCCCTTCGGCGCGCACCGTGTCGATCACCCGGCGCACCTGACCCGGCGTGCCCTGTTGGTCGGCGTTGATCGGCCAGAGGAACAGCTCCTTCAGGTTCAGATCGCGCGCCAGATAACTGAACGCCCCTTCCGAGGTGACCAGCCAGCGTTTGTGATCCGGAACCTCGGCCAGGGACGCGCGCAGCGGATCAAGCGCGGCGGCGATCTGTGCCTTATAGGCGTCGGCGTTGGCAGCATAGATTGCGGCGTTGTCTGGGTCATGTTCGGACATGGCGTCCCGAATGTTATCCACATAGATCAGCGCGCTTTCCGGTGACATCCAGGCATGGGGATTGGGCTTGCCCTGATACGGTCCATCGCCGATGCCAATAGGCGTGATACCATCGGAAACAACGGCTTGCGGAACATTATTCAGGTTTCGAAAGAACCGTTCGAACCACAGTTCTAAGTTCAGCCCGTTCCAAAGCACCAGATCAGCGTCACGCGCGCTGAGGATATCGCGGGGCGTCGGCGCATAATTGTGAATCTCGGCCCCCGGCCGGGTGATCGAGACAACCTCGGCCGCGTCCCCGGCCACGTTTCGGGCCATATCGGCGATCACGGTAAATGTTGTCACCACTTTGAAATCCGCCGCCAACGCGGGCAGCGGGCTGAGGGTAAGAATCACGGCAAGCGCGCGGATCAATCCTGGCATGGAGATACGTCCTATCAGAATGGTCTGACGGTCATTTATGAGAGTACGTAGTGTTCGTCAATGCAAATGCGAATTATTCGCAACTAAAGAAGGGCGCACACTAAAGACCTGATCATTGAGCACGCACGCCAGAGCGGTGAAGCGACAAGCCACCATTTATGTATCGCGCGAAAAACCGGCGTTTATACCTTGTTTTATAGAACTTCTGCCAAGAAACAACCGCGCGCGCCAAGATGGATTTCCGCGCCATCAACCTCGGCCGATTGCGCCAGAAGCACGGTCCTGACCTGCGCATTCAGCGGCAAAATGACAGGCTGATCCGAAAGATTGAATGCGCAGAGCACCCGCTGATCGCCCGAAGTCCGTTCGAATACCAACAACCGATCTGTCGCCTCAACAAACCGGCACGCGCCGGATTTCAGCGCCGCTGTCCCCGCCCGTAGCGCCAATACCTGACGATATTGCGCCAGCACGCTGTCGTTATCCGCCGCCTGCCCGGCCACGGCGCGCGCGGCTTGTGGAGGTTTGACCGGCAACCAGGGCGCGGCCTGTGAAAACCCTGCGTTCGGTTGCGATTTGTTCCAGACCATCGGTGTTCTGCAACCGTCGCGGCCTTTGGTTTCGGGCCAGAAGCGAAGGCCGGGCGGATCTGTTAACTCGTGATATTCCAGATCCGTTTCGGTTTGGCCAAGCTCCTCTCCCTGATAAACGCCGAGGGTTCCGGGAAAGCTTGCCAGAAGCGCGATCGACTGTTTTGCCAATGCATCCGTGTCGGTTTCGGGTCCCGCCCAACGGCTGACATGGCGACGCACGTCGTGGTTCGAAAATGACCAGCAGGGCCAGCCGTCCGGCGCGCCGTCAAAGAACCTTTCGATCCTGCTGCGGAAGTGTTCGGGGCTGTGGTCATCGCCCAGCATCGTGAAGGAATAGGGCATGTGCAGCCGGTCATCGCCACGGGTGTATTCGCCCATGACCTGCACGGAACGATCATCGGAAACGCCAACCTCTCCGACCATCATTCGGTCGCCGTATTTGTCCGTAAGTTTACGCAAACGTTGCAAAAACCCGATATTCTCGGGCCGGGTTTTCGAATGGATGTGATCCTGCATCTCATAGGGTCTAAGGTCGCGGTCACTGTTCATTGGCGGATTGTCGCGAAGCTGTTGATCGTGGAAGTAATAGTTCACCGTATCCAGCCGGAACCCATCCACACCGCGTTTCAGCCAGAAATCCATCGATTGAAGAAGTGCATCCTGAACGTTCGAATTGTGAAAGTTCAGGTCGGGTTGTGAGGCCAGGAAATTGTGCAGATAATATTGCCTGCGGCGCGGCTCCCACTCCCAGGCCGGGCCGCCGAATTCCGAGGGCCAATTGTTGGGCGGCGTCCCATCTTCGCGCGGGTCAGCCCAGACGTACCAGTCGGATTTCTCGCCAGTGCGCGAAGCGCGGCTTTCCACAAACCACGGGTGTTGATCCGAGGTATGCGACAGAACCTGATCGATGATCACACGCAACCCAAGGTCGTGCGCGCGCGCCAGAAGTGCGTCGAAATCGGCCAGCGTGCCGAACAGCTGATCAACATCGCAGTAATCGCTGACGTCATAGCCCATATCGGCCATGGGCGAGGTAAAAAACGGCGACAGCCAGATCGCGTCCACCCCAAGACTTGCCACATGGTCCAGCCGCGCGGTGATCCCTGGCAGATCCCCGATCCCGTTACCGGTGCTGTCCTGAAAGCTGCGCGGATAGATCTGATAGATCACCGCGCCGCGCCACCATTCCTGTTCCATCATCCCACCCTTTTCGATCGCCGCACAGTGCCGCGAACTGCGACGTTTTGCTTGTTGTTAGCGCTAACGAACTCGGATAACAGGCGCAAGAGAGCAATTTGAACGGAGCTGGCAATGCCCCTGCACCCAAAACTCGCTGAAGTCACCGATCGGATCGTTGAACGGTCGGCCAAGACGCGTGCGGATTATCTGCAGCGGATCACGGCGGCGGCAGGCGACGGGCCGCATCGGGCGCATCTGAGTTGTGGCAATCAGGCCCATGCCTACGCCGCGATGCAGGAAAAAGCCGCGCTGGCCGGCGGGCATGTAGCTAACCTTGGAATTGTAAGTACTTACAATGATATGCTGTCCGCACATCAACCTTTTGATCAATATCCAGAGATCATCCGAAATGCCGCGCGGGACGCAGGCGCCACGGCTCAATTCGCCGGCGGCGTCCCGGCGATGTGCGATGGGGTCACGCAAGGCCGCACGGGGATGGAGCTTAGCCTTTTCTCGCGCGATATCATAGCGATGGCAGCAGGGATTGCCCTGTCACATGATACGTTTGACGCGGCTGTCTACCTGGGTGTCTGCGACAAGATTGTACCGGGCCTTGTTATCGCAGCGGCCAGTTTTGGGCATATCCCGGGTGTTTTCCTGCCTGCGGGGCCGATGACCTCGGGCCTGCCGAATGACGAAAAGGCAAAGGTGCGCCAGAGGTTTGCCGCCGGTGATATTGGTCGAAAAGAGTTGATGGAGGCTGAGATGGCCGCCTATCACGGCCCCGGAACCTGCACGTTCTATGGCACGGCGAATTCCAACCAGATGCTGATGGAAGTTATGGGCCTGCACCTGCCTGGTGCAAGTTTTGTCAATCCGAACACACCCTTACGCGACGCGCTGACCCGTGCGGGCGTGCAGCGGGCGTTGCAGATTTCGGCCCTTGGCAATGATTATCGCCCCGCCGGTCAGGTGCTAGACGAACGCGCCTATGTCAACGGGATTGTCGGGCTGATGGCGACCGGAGGCTCGACCAATCTGGTGCTGCATTTGCCCGCCATGGCGCGGGCCTCGGGCGTGATCCTGGATTTGCAGGATTTCGCCGAAATCTCGGCGATCACGCCGCTGCTGGCGCGGATATACCCCAACGGTTTGGCGGATGTGAATCACTTCCACGCAGCGGGCGGCCTGGGATACCTGATCGGGCAATTGCTGGAGGGTGGCCTGCTGCATGACGATACCCTGACGGTCACCGGTGGCGGGCTGAACGATTACACGGCCGAGCCGGTTCTGAAAGATGATGTGTTGCATTGGCAACCCGGTGCAACCCGCAGTGAGAATGAAAAAATTATCCGACCTATCAGCGATCCGTTTCAGGCAACAGGCGGCCTTAGCCAGTTGGTTGGCAACCTGGGGCGCGGTGTCATGAAGGTTTCGGCGGTGCGCGAAGAACACCACGTTGTCGAGGCCAAAGCGCGGGTTTTTGAGACGCAGGATGCTGTCAAAACCGCCTTCCAGGCCGGTGAGTTTACCGAGGATACCATCGTCGTCGTCCGTTTTCAGGGGCCACGCGCCAACGGCATGCCCGAACTGCACGGTCTGACACCATTGCTGAGCGTGCTGCAGAACCGGGGACTGCATGTGGCGCTGGTCACCGACGGGCGGATGTCGGGTGCGTCAGGCAAGGTGCCATCGGCCATTCATGTCAGTCCGGAGGCTGCGAACGGTGGCCCGCTGGCCCGGGTGCGCGACGGCGATCTGGTGCGGGTCGATGCGACCGCTGGCACGTTGGACGTGCTGGAGGCGGACTTTGACGCCCGCGACGCGGTAACCCCGGACCTGTCGGCCAATGAGGTTGGTCTGGGGCGCGAATTATTCGCCGTCTTCCGCAACAATTGCGGCCTTGCGCAGGACGGCGCATCGGCCATTCTGTGATCCGAAGGGAAATGCAATGAACTCTGAAGCTGCTGCGCGCGAAGCCGCGCGTATTTGCGAATTGGCCCCGGTGGTTCCGGTGCTGGTGATCCATGACGCCGCAACCGCCCGTCCCTTGGCCGAGGCGCTGGTGGCTGGTGGGTTGCCCGCACTTGAGGTGACGCTGCGCACCCCTGCCGCGCTGGAGGCGATCGCTGAGATGGCGAAAGTGGACGGCGGCGTGGTCGGTGCCGGAACGCTGCTGAGTCCAGAGGATGTAAAGGCGGCGATCAAGGCGGGCGCGCGGTTCGGAGTCTCGCCCGGTGTGACGGATCGCCTGTTGGACGCAGTTGAGGGCGCGGACCTGCCCCTGCTGCCCGGTGCCGCCACCGCGACCGAGGCGATGGCCTTGCTGGAACGCGGCTATGTCACGCAGAAATTCTTCCCGGCCGAAGCCTCGGGCGGGGTTCCGGCCCTGAAGGCCATCGGCGCACCGATCCCGCAGGTCCAGTTCTGCCCGACAGGCGGCGTCAGCGCGGCGAATGCGGCAGAGTATCTGGCGTTGTCCAACACGATTTGCGTCGGCGGCAGCTGGGTTGCGCCCAATGCCCTGATCGAGGCGGGCGACTGGGCGGGGATCACCGAACTGGCACGCGCAGCGGCGGGGCTGACGCGCTAAGTCAGCCGTTCTGATTATCTGCATCGCCGTTGGTTTGGCCCGCGCCCTGCGTGGGATCGCGTTCGTGTTCGCGCAACGTTGCACTCGACTCGTCGCTGACGATAAACCAGTGCCCATGCCTGCGCGGGCATTCGATCCGCTGTGCGCCTCGGGCGCGGCGGCGGCGGCGACACAGCTTGTTGCCCTGTATCCGCCGGGTAATTTTCATGATGCGGATTCTGCGCGCCAGCTTGGCGCACGACTTCCCGACATGTATCGACTGCCCTGCTCGGGCGGGTATCACAACATTTTCCACACGATGATGGGTACACGCGGCGAAAGTGACTTCCTGCAGGATCTGTTCAATCCCGACTTCGACCTGGATGGTTTCTGTATCGAGGAGTATCGCAAGCGAACGGACCCGATGGAGTGGCAATAGCGGCCCGGCGGCAACGCAATTCGGCTAGCCCAAAAGGCGACCCCTTTGCCAGACGGCGGCCAGCGCCCCGTCCGCGTCCAGATGCACCATATCGGCAACGCCGCCTGCAGTGATCCGCCCGGCCCCGCCGCCCAGTCGTGCGATGCCAGCCGGAACAGAGGTGGCCATCTGCAAAGCCTCGACCAATGGCAGGCCCACGTCCGCAACCAGAACACGCACCGCTGTGGCCATATCCAGATCGGCCCCGGCCAGCGTTCCGTCCTCAAGCGTCAGCCGCCCGTTGCGCCGCTCGATCAGGCGCCCGTTCAGGTCGAAATGATCAATGTCACTGCCCGCTGGCGCCATCGCGTCGCTGACCAGGAACATCCGGCCCGGGCCGGTTTTGGCCTGCAAGGCGGTCTTCATCGTTGCGGGGTGCACGTGGATACCGTCCGCGATCAGGCCCGCGGACACCCCACCGTGGGCAAGTGCTGCGCCGACAACGCCGGGTTCGCGGCTGGCCAGCTGGCTTTGGGCGTTGAACAAATGCGTCACGCAGGTGACGCCAGCCTCGATTGCCGCGCCGCATTGGGCGAATGTCGCGTCCGAATGACCGATGGATAGCAACACGCCGGCGGCGGACAGGGCGCGGATCTGCGCGATTGTCACGGCCTCGGGCGCGAAGGTCAGTTTCAGCAGCGGCAGGCGTTTTGCGGCGTCAAGCAGCAGCGCCAGATCATCCTCTGTCATCGCCCGGATCAACGCCGGGTCATGCGCGCCCTTGCGCGACAAGGCGAAATGCGGCCCCTCAAGATGCAGACCAGCGATGCCGGGGACATCGGCGGCAATGGCCTGTACCACCGCGTCAATGGTTGTGCGGGTCTGGGCAGGTGTATCCGAAATCAGCGTCGGCAGGATCGAGGTTGCGCCAAGCCGCGCATGGGCCTGGACGATCCGGCGTAGCCCTGCAAGCGTGGGTGCGTCGTTCAGCATGATGCCGTCGCCGCCGTTGACCTGCAGATCGACGAAACCGGGCGCAAGAATGCCCGCACCCAGATCGGTAAGTGGTATGCCACCGGGCAAATCCGCACGCGGCACCACATCGACAATCGTGCCGTCGCGCAACAGGACGGCGTGGTCACGGTGCAGCACCTCTCCGTCGAAAATCTGCGCCGCGCTCAGGGCTGTGGAGGGCTGGCTCATACGGTTTCGGTCACTTTGCGCAGGTGGCGCGGGGTGTCGGGGTCAATGCCGCGTGCAGTCGCGTCGGCTTCGATCATTGCATAGAAGCTGGTGACCAGGCTGATTGGATCGGTCAGCGGATGCGCAGTGCGGATATGGTCGATCTGGGTCGCGGCGCGCACCTTGTCCGTTGTTGCGAAGACCGCCCCGCCTTTGCCCGCGATGTTGTCGGCGATCTCGGCAATCGGGCCTTCGGCGCGGTCGGCGGCGGCGAAGGCCAGAACCGGAAAGCCGGAATCGACGATGCTGACCGGGCCATGCAAAACCTCAGCCGATGAATAACTTTCGGCGTGTATCTGACAGACTTCCTTGAATTTTAATGCCGCTTCGGCCGCGATGCCCCAGCCCGGTCCGCGCCCCAGCGTGAAGGCCGAAGCATGCGGGCCGACGGCGGCGCGCACCTCGGGCCAGTCGATGGCAGTGGCGCGCTCCAGCGCTTTGGGAAGGGTGTGGAGGGCCGCTTTCAGGTCGGTCTCCTGTTGCCAATCGGCCAATAGCATAAGGCCCGCGACAATGGATGTGACAAAGGATTTTGTTGCGGCGACAGACAGTTCCGGGCCTGCATGCAGGTTCAACGCGAAGTCTGCCGCTTGCCCAAGCGGCGCGCCGGGGTCATTGGTCAGCGAGATGCTCAGCGCGCCGTCGCGCCGTGCCGCACGGGCCATCGCCACGATATCGGGGCTTTTGCCCGATTGGCTGACACTGATACACAGCGCCTGATCCAGACGCAGTTGTGCGTCATAGATCGAAGCGATGGATGGCCCGAGCGAGGCGACAGGCCGCCCCGTCAACAGCTCGCAGGCGCATTTCAGATAGGTACAGGCGTGATCGGATGACCCGCGCGCAACGGTCACCGCAAAGGCGGGGTCGCGCGTTCGGATTGCCTGTGCGGCTGCTGCGATATCGGACGCGCCACGCGTCAGAAGCCGGTCCACCGCTGCCGGAATCTCTTGCACTTCTGCATGCATCTGGCTGTATTTGGTCATCTAGTCCCCCTGCCCGCCTACGGGCCGATCCAGTCGAAGTTCTGCAATGAAATCATAAGTGTCGCCGCGATAGACCGAGCGCGTCAGCTCGGCCACGCGGTCATCTTCGAGGTATGAAAGTCGTTCGATCTTCAATCCGGCTGAACCCGGTGCGATCCCCAGCAACCCGGCGTCTTCTTCGCCCAAATTGATCGCCGAAATCCGCTGACGCGCGCGCACGGGGCGATGGCCGGACTGGCCAAGAACCTCATAAAGGGAACGATCCACGGCAAGCGGATTTGGCAGTATATCCTCGGGCAGCGAGGCACGTTCGATCGCCATCGGCTGCCCCTGGGCCAGCCGCAACCGTGACAGGCGCGCGACGGATCCGTTGGGGTCGACGGACAGGCCCTCAATCTCGTCACCGGTTGGGCGGAACAGCCCGCGTTCCAGCCAAACGGTCGTGGTTTCGAAACCGCGTCGCGCCATGTCTTCGGTGAATGACGTCAGGCGCGACAGCGATTGTTCGACCTTGACGGCCGCGTCGGTCACGAATGACCCGCTGCCTTGTATCTGCTTGATGACGCCGCCTTCGACCAGATCCTGGATCGCGCGGCGCACTGTGACGCGCGACAGGTCGGTCAGGGTGCCAATCTCGCGCTCTGCTGGCAGGGGCGCGCCGGGTTCGAACAGGCCCGATTGGATGCCCTGTTCGATACGCTTTCGCAGCCGGACATAGCGGGGGCCAGAGGTGCCGGTCATCCAATCGTCCGGGCTCAGGAATTCGGCAATCTCGGTCATGTCTCTTCAATCCTGGCTGCAAGTGTCAGGGCGCCGTCCAGCGCGCGGCCCGCCGGATCGCAGAGATCGGCAACCATCTGGTCGGGAAGATAGGCCGCATAGCGGGACGCAAGGCCGCCGATCAGGCACAGCGGTGTTCCCGCAGACCAGTCCAGCGCCTGACAGGACCGGACGATATAGCCCGCCCCACCCTGCATCAGCGCGATACCGTTCGGATCACCCGCCTGGGCCGCATCCGCCACTTGCGGGGCGAAGGCGGCGTATTGCTGCGGGGTGGCGGTATTGGCAAAGGTGACCAGTTTGGCCGGATCGTTTTTGAAGCCGTCCAACAGGGCCTCGGTCAACCCCGAGGGATCCTCCAACCCGTCGACCACATGCAGGACTCGCGCCAATGCGCTGCGACCTAAGTAGGCGCCCGAAGCCTCATCCCCCAGTTTCGCGCCCCAGCCGCCCAGAAACCGGATCTGTTCATCCATCTGCTGGGCGAGGAATGATCCCGTGCCAATGCCCGCAACGATCCCATCGCGGGTACCCAAGGCGCCGACAACAGCGGCGCGGCGGTCATCTTCGACCCGGATGCTGCGCATCGGCAATGCCGCCGTGATGGCCGCAACTTGATCATCGCCAAGCACGCCCGCAAGGCCGAGGTATCCGCGCGCCGGGGCAAGGTCCGCCACATCCAGCCCGGCCTGCGCTGCAAGATACGTGATGCCAGACAAAAGCGACGCGATGGTCGCGCCCAGATCGGTAGTCGCATTTGCGGGCGCGCCCACGGCTTCGAACACCCTCCCACCATGCGACAACGCAAAACGGCAGCGCGTACCGCCGCCATCAATCCCGATCAGACTTTGATCTGCGCGTCCATCCATAAAAGACCTTTATAATACCTATTCGCAAAAAGAAAGGCCTTTCAGCGGCCAATTGCATTCAAATTCCGCAATATTTCATGCGGATTTAAAAGGTTCAGAGAATCTTCTGGACAAAAGGTATTATATAGGTATTGTGTTCGTGAATTGGGAGATTCGCATGTCTGTAGCCACCACCGAACAGATGCATGACTGCGCGCCAGGGCTGGATGCCCGCCCGTCGGCTGAGGTTTTGGACGTTCTTCTTGCCGGTCAACTGGCCGCCGTTCAGGTGGTGAAAAGCGCCCTGCCCGATATCGCGCAAGGCGCAAAAGCGATGGCAGACGCCTATCGTGCAGGTGGCACACTCATATACGGGGCCGCCGGATCGTCGGGCCTGATGGCGCTGGCGGATGCCGCAGAGCTGGCCGGAACCTATGGCACCGACCCGGCGCGGGTACGGTTTCACATGGCCGGAGGCGTGCCGCAGGATACCGCGATGCCGGGCGACACCGAGGATGATCAGATCAGCGCCAAAGCCGCCGGACATGCGGCCCGCCCCGGTGATGTCGCAATCGTCCTGACGGCCAGCGGATCGACACCATACGCCCTGACGCTGGCCAGCACCGCCCGCGCCGCTGGGGCCACGACGATCTGCATCGCCAACAACGCCGATTCCGCGATCTTTGAACATGCCGATATTGCGATCTGCCTGCCCACCCCGCCCGAGGTTATCGCCGGGTCGACCCGGTTGGGTGCTGGCACCGCGCAGAAGGTGACGCTGAACATGATGTCGACGCTGATGGGCGTCCATCTGGGCGGCGTCCATGACGGGATGATGGTCAACCTGCGTGCCGACAACGCCAAACTGCGCAACCGCGCAGCAGGCATGGTGGCGCGGATCGCAGGTGTTGATGAGGCTGTCGCCGCAGATCATCTGGGGCGTGCCGAAGGGGCGGTGAAGCCCGCCGTGCTGATGGCAAAAGGCGTCGCGACGCTGGCTGCCGCCAATGACCTGCTTACAGAATCCAAAGATCAACTTCGCGCCGCACTGGAGCGACTTTGAAAAACCGGCCCTCGGGCCACAAAATCCAACTGGGAGGACAAGATGTCTGTTCAAAAAATCGGGGCCGCGCTGCTGGCCACAACTATCCTTGCCACGGGGGCCAGCGCACAGGATGTGACGCTGACCATCGAAAGCTGGCGCAATGACGACCTGACCCTGTGGCAGGACAAGATCATTCCGGCGTTTGAGGCTGCGAACCCGGGTATCAAAGTGCAGTTCACGCCCTCGGCCCCGGCAGAATACAACGCGGTGCTGAATTCCAAGCTGGATGCCGGTTCGGCCGGTGACCTGATCACCTGTCGCCCGTTCGATGCCTCGCTGGCACTCTATGACGCGGGCCACCTGGCTGCGTTGGACGATCTGGCCGGGATGGCAAATTTCTCGTCCGTGGCGAAGTCTGCCTGGCAGACGGACGATGGTTCGGCGACGTTCTGCGTTCCCATGGCCTCGGTCATTCACGGCTTCATCTACAACAAGGATGCTTTTGGCGAACTGGGGCTTGAGGTTCCGACGACCGAGGCGGAATTCTTTGCCGCGCTCGACACCATCAAGGAAGACGGCACCTACATCCCGATGGCGATGGGCACCAACGACCAGTGGGAAGCCGCAACCATGGGCTATAACAACATCGGACCGAACTATTGGAAGGGTGAAGAAGGCCGCACCGCGCTGATCGCGGGCGACCAGAAGCTGACCGATGAAGCCTGGGTTGCGCCCTATCGCACACTGGCCAAATGGGGCGATTATCTGGGCGACGGGTTTGAAGCGCAGACCTATCCCGACAGCCAGAACATCTTCACACTGGGCCGGGCCGCAATCTATCCCGCAGGGTCTTGGGAGATTACGGGCTTCAACGCCCAAGCCGATTTTGAAATGGGCGCCTTCAAGCCGCCGGTGCAGACCGCTGGTGATGAATGCTACATCTCGGACCACACCGACATTGCGATGGGTCTGAATGCGGCCAGCCCGAATGCGGACGCGGCGAAGACGTTCCTTGACTGGATGGGCACGGCAGAGTTTGCCAACATCTACGCCAACGCGCTGCCGGGCTTCTTCAGCCTGTCCAGCCATGACGTGCCGATGGAAGACGCGCTGGCGCAGGAGTTTGTGTCCTGGCGGGGGGAGTGTAACTCTACCATCCGCTCGACCTATCAGATCTTGTCGCGCGGCACGCCGAACCTTGAGAATGACACCTGGAACGCCTCGGCGCAGGTGATCAAGGGCGAAGAGAGCCCCGAAGATGCCGGCAAGCGCCTGCAGGACGGGCTGGCCAGCTGGTACGCACCGCACATGTAAGACGACCCGACCGGGCGGCACCGTGCCGCCCGGTCATCCCCCTTTCCCGAACAATCGGAGGTTGGATCAATGCGCACATCCCGCATCAAGTGGCATATTGTCGTGTTCCTGGCACCTGCGGTGCTGGTCTATACCGCCGTGATGATCTTCCCATTGTTCAATACCTTACGGCTGGCGCTTTACACCGAGGTTGAACAGACCCGCGTGTTCGTCGGCCTCGCCAATTTCAAGACACTGTTTGGCAACCCGCAATGGTCTGATGCGTTCTGGAATGCGCTTGGCAACAACTTCTGGTTTTTCATTGTTCACATGGTTGTTCAGAACCCGATCGGCATCCTGCTGGCGGCGATTCTGAGCCATCCGAAACTGCGGTTCGCTGCGCTCTATCGGTCAGCCATCTTCATCCCGACAATCCTCAGCTTCGTCATCGTCGGCTTCGCCTGGAAACTGATCCTGTCGCCGATCTGGGGCATCGCGCCCGGGATGCTGGACGCCGTGGGTCTGAAATTCCTGTTCGCGCCATTCCTCGGGAAAGAGGAATACGCGCTGACGACTCTCGCGTTAGTCTCGGTCTGGCAGTTCGTCGGCATCCCGATGATGCTGATCTATGCCGCGCTGCTGACCATCCCGGAAGAGGTTCTGGAGGCTGGCGAGATTGACGGCATCACCGGCGCTTCGGCTTTCTGGAAGATCAAGCTGCCACTGATCTTGCCCAGCATCGGCATCATCTCGATCCTGACATTCGTGGGCAATTTCAACGCTTTCGACTTGATATATACCGCACAAGGTGCACTGGCGGGGCCGAATTTCTCGACCGATATTCTGGGCACCTTCATGTACCGCACATTCTTTGGCTTCCAGCTGCAGCTGGGCGACCCGCACATGGGCAGCGCCATCGCAACGGCGATGTTCGGGATCATCCTGATCGGCGTCTGCATCTATCTTTTCGGCATCCAGACGCGCCTGCGTCGGTATCAGTTCTGAGGGGGATGAGCAGATGAACAAAGCACGCCGCAACCCCGTCAACATCGCCGCCGCGCATGGCATCCTGATCCTCTACACCCTGATCGCGCTGTTCCCGGTGTTCGTGATCCTGATCAACAGTTTCAAGACGCGAAAGGCGATCTTCCGCGATCCGCTGGCCCTGCCTGACGCCGAGAGTTTCAGCCTGATCGGATACCAGACGGTTCTGAAACAGGGGGATTTCTTCCTCTACTTCCAGAACTCGATGATCGTGACCGTCGCCACGCTGTTTTTCGTGCTGCTGTTCGGGGCGATGGCCGCCTTTGCACTGGCCGAGTATCGCTTCAAGGGCAACACGCTGATGGGCCTGTATCTGGCGCTTGGCATCATGATCCCGATCCGGATCGGCACCGTGGCGATCCTCGAGATGATGGTGGCCAGCGGGTTGGTGAACACGCTGACCGCGCTGATCCTTGTTTACACGGCGCAGGGTCTGCCGCTGGCGGTGTTCATATTGTCCGAATTCATGCGGCAGGTTTCTGATGATCTGAAGAATGCCGGGCGGATCGACGGCCTTTCGGAATACACCATCTTCTTCCGCCTGGTTCTTCCGCTGGTCAAACCGGCCATGGCGACCGTAGCGGTGTTCAACATGATCCCGATCTGGAACGACCTGTGGTTCCCGCTGATCCTCGCCCCGGCGGAAGAGACGAAGACGCTGACGCTCGGCTCTCAGGTGTTCATCGGCCAGTTCGTGACCGACTGGAACGCGGTGCTGAGCGCGCTTTCCATGGCGATCCTGCCAGTGATGGTGCTCTACGTCATATTCTCACGCCAGTTGATCCGGAGCATCATGTTGGGGGCCGTCAAATGACCCGGGTTCTGATCGCCGGGCTTGGCAACATGGGGCTGTCCCATGCGCTGGCCCACCACCACAACCCGGACGCCGAGGTTGTCGGGCTGGTCAATCGCTCACCGGCTGATCTGCTCGAGGGGCTGGCCGCGTATCCCTTCTTTTCCTCCCTTGAGGAAGGGTTGGCGGCCACCTCTCCCGATCTTGCCGTCATCGCAACCTATTCCGACAGCCACGCGGACTATGCCTGCATGGCGATGGAGGCGGGCGCGCATGTCTTCATTGAAAAACCACTGGCCACCACTGTCGCGGACGCTGAACGCGTGGTCGCCAAGGCGGTCGAGACCGGCAAAAAACTGGTCGTCGGCTATATCCTGCGCCACCACCCAAGCTGGATGCGTCTGATTGCCGAGGCGCGCGACCTTGGCGGGCCGTATGTCTTCCGCCTGAACCTGAACCAGCAGTCCAGTGGCGCGGAATGGGAAACCCACAAGGCGCTGATGCAGACCACCTCGCCCATCGTCGACTGCGGCGTCCATTATGTGGATGTCATGTGCCAGATCACCGACGCCGCCCCGGTGCGCGTCAACGGCATGGGCCTGCGCCTGACGGACGAAATCGCGCCCGACATGTACAACTATGGCCAGTTTCAGGTGGTGTTCGCGGACGGATCGGTGGGCTGGTACGAGGCGGGCTGGGGCCCGATGATGTCGGAAACCGCCTTCTTCGTGAAGGATATCGTATCGCCCAACGGCTCGGTCTCGATCACCGAGGGGAACAAGGGTGCCTCGGCCGATATCGACGGCCACACGGCGGTCGGAGGCATTCTGGTCCACCGGCCTGACGGCGACCAAATCATCACGATGCCCGATGAACCCGGCCATCAGGGGCTGTGCGATGCCGAACAGGCCTATGTCCTGCGCGCCATTGCCGAAGATATCGACCTGACCCGCCACATGAATGACGCCGTGCAAAGCTTGCGCATCTGCCTGGCGGCGGATGAAAGCATCCGCACCGGCCAGCCCATTGATCTTACGAAGGAAACGCCATGACCGCGCTTGTCCTGAAAAACATCTGCAAGTCCTTCGGCCCTGTCGAAGTGCTGAAAAACATCGACCTGACAGTGGAGGACGGCGAGTTCGTCGTCTTCGTCGGCCCGTCGGGTTGCGGCAAGTCCACGCTGTTGCGGGTGATCGCGGGGCTGGAGGATGCGACCGCAGGCACGGTCGAGATTGTCGGGCGGCAGGTCAACGATGTGCCACCCGCCAAGCGTGGCATCGCGATGGTGTTCCAAAGCTATGCCCTCTACCCCCACCTGACGGTGCGCGACAACATGGCGCTGGCGCTAAGGCAGGAAAAGCAGCCGAAGGCGGAAATTGAAGCCCGCGTGGCCGAGGCCAGCCGGATGCTGGAACTTGCCCCGCTGCTGGATCGTCGCCCTGCCGAGTTGTCCGGCGGTCAGCGTCAACGGGTCGCCATTGGCCGCGCCATCGTGCGCGAACCGCAGCTGTTCCTGTTTGATGAACCGCTGTCCAACCTGGACGCGGCCTTGCGGATGAACACGCGGATCGAAATTGCCGCCCTGCACCGCACGCTGAAGGCCTCGATGATCTATGTCACCCACGACCAGACCGAAGCGATGACGCTGGCAGACAAGATCGTCGTGCTGCGCGACGGCGTGGTTGAACAGGTCGGCAGCCCGATGGAGCTGTATAATGATCCGGCCAACCAGTTCGTCGCGGGGTTCCTCGGCGCGCCGTCGATGAATTTCATCCCCGCCAGCGTCGCCGGTGGGGACAGCGCAAGCACACTTGGCATCCGGCCCGAGCATCAGCGGATAAGCCCGGACGGCCCGATCAAGGGGCAGGTGACCCATGTGGAACGCCTTGGCGGCGATACCAATGTGCTGGTCGACGCAGATCAGGCCGGGCGAATCACGGTCCGTGTGTTCGGGCAGTATGACATTGACGTCGGAACATCCGTGGCGCTGCAATTTGACGAGGCCGACAGCTTTCGCTTCGATCAGGAAGGTGCGCGGATCCGGTAGCGGCGGCGGCGCTCCTGTCGGTTTTGGTCTGGAGCGAACGTTCGTGCGTGCGAACTGCAAGCCGGGTGAGCGTCTGGCCGGGGGTAGGCGATGCAACCTGCGTGCGTGGCAATTTATGGTTCAGCGTTAACTCCGGATTACGAAGGTTGCGCGACGCATCGATATCGCCTGCCCGCGTGACGGCCAGGCAATCGCCCGGCGCCCTTGCGGGCTTGATTCCGGGCGAATAAGTGGGCGGTGAGAACGCCCCCGCCCAGCCAAAACCCGCCTTGCAGTTTTTGCCGTTCCCCCGCATCCCTGACACACCGACGACGACTGAAAGGCCTGCCCCCCTTGTCCAATCCGCTTTACGATGCCCTCTTTGCCCCTCATCTGGGTGCCGGGACACCGTTCCTACACCTGCGTGACGGCACAACCTGGACGCATGCCCGCTTTCTGACGCTGGCTGCTAAATATGCCAACGCCCTGCGCGCGCACGGCCTGACCCCCGGCGACCGGCTGGCGGTACAGGTCGCTAAATCGCCCGAGGCGCTGGCGCTCTATGCGGCTTGCGTTCAGGCGGGCGTTGTCTTCCTGCCGCTGAACCCGGCCTATACTGCGGCCGAGGTCGCCTATTTCGTCGAAGATTCCGGCGCCAAACTGCTGATCTGCGACCCGACAGAGCAGGCCGCGCTGTCCATAGCCGGTGCGTCAACGGCAACGCTGGACGCTGATGGGCGCGGCAGTTTCGCCGATGCCACAGATACGCAGCCCGGAACTTTCGAAACCGCAGCGCGTGCGCCCAATGATCTGGCAGCTTTGCTCTATACCTCCGGCACCACGGGGCGGTCCAAGGGGGCCATGCTGACCCAGACCAATCTGTTGTCGAATGCCAAAGTGCTGACAGATCTCTGGCAGTTCACCGAAGACGACTGCCTGCTGCACGCGCTGCCGATCTTCCACACCCATGGGCTGTTCGTGGCCACCAACGTGATGCTGCTGGCAGGTGGGCCTATGATCTTCCTGCCGAGGTTCGACACGGATGGCTATGTGCAGATCGTCGGGCGCAACAAAGATCTGATCATCTCGGGCGGCTTCAACATCTATCCGAAAGAGGTTGAACTGGCGCTCGACGCCCTGCCCGGCGTGCAGGAAAGCGCCGTCATCGGCGTGCCACACCCCGATCTGGGCGAAGCCGTCGTCGCCGTCGTCGTACCAGAACCGAACGCTGAACCGGACCCGCAGGCAATCTCAGCCGCTCTTGCCGAAAGCCTGGCCCGTTTCAAACAGCCCCGACATATATTCACCGTCGATGCCTTGCCGCGCAACACGATGGGTAAAGTGCAGAAGAACCGCCTGCGCTACGCCTACGCAAAGACCTTCGCCACATAGTCACACGGACGGACCAATCCCCCCTCAGATCTTCTCGTCAAAAATATCCCGGGGGGTCTGGGGGGTTGGCCCCCCAGCCATCGCCCGCGGCCACGGCCCGAGGGATTTTACATCCCGAGGCCCCACCCTCAGCGCCGCGCGATCATATTGGCCATAAGGCGGAAAGCACCGGGCACCAGATGCTCCATCTGATGATGCAGGATCAGTGAGGTGTGGATGTGCCGCCCTTTGCCGAAATTCCCGGCAAGAAGCGCGCCAAGAAGGGGCTGTTCGTCGGGGTCGGCCATGCTCAGCAACGGTTGATACGCATGGTCCCAACGTTTCGCGAAATAAAGGCCGCGTTCCTTGACCCAGCCTGCCCAATCCTCGGGGCCGACGGGGTTCGGGCCGGTCAGGATCGGGTGATCCGGGGCCAGATAGGTGACAGCCGCCGCCTGATCCGTCACCCGCCAGCGCAGGCTTGGCTGGCCGATCTCCAGCGGCGCAAGGCCCGTATTCGTGGCGTCCCAATCATCCCATGGGCGGTGATACAGTGTCACCAGCGTGCCGCCTTCGCGGACCCAGTCTTTCACCGCATCCCAGATCGCACGCAGCGCCGGGCGGGTGCGCAGGGCGAAGATGCCGACGACCAGCGTGTCGAGGTCCGCCAACGCGCCCTCGGCCAGATCAGTATCGCTGAGCGCGCAAACATCCGCCCCCATCGCCTCCAACCAGTGATCCACCCGGTCATTGCCACCGCCGACATATCCGACCCGCACCGGGGGAACCGCGCAGTCCAGAACCTGTAAAGTCAGGACAGCAGGTGTTGCGATGGCGGTGGGTTCAATATGGGATTTTTCGATCCGGGTGACCGTCTGTGCCGCCTGCCCGTTCAGACGCAATGACAGCTTAAACCGCCCGGCGCAGTCTTTGGGCGCAGTAATACGGAATCCGCCCCCCTGCGCGGTGGCCTGCAATTCTTCTGGCGCATCGAGTGTGGCCAAAGCGCCGACCGGGCGCACATCGCGCAGCGCGATGTCCAGCGCCTGTCCCTTGACCATCAGGGCGCGCGGTGGGTCGAGTGTGGCTGTCGGTGCGGGCAGCACAACCGGCGTCACCTCAAGCGGCAGGCGCGCGGTCACGCCGCCCCCTTCGGTGCCATGCGTCACCAGCAGGCAAGGCGCATCCGGGTTCAGCGGATCATAGGCGGCGCGATAAGGGTCGCTCAGCGCGGCGGTTTCGGACAGTGTTACTGTGGTGCCCGACAGGGACCAGCCCTGTGGCAAATCCAATGCGGTTGTGACTTCGGACGTGGCCTCGAAAGAAACCTCGCACTGCGCGCCGGGATGTAACCAATCCTGGGACAGGATCGCGGCAGCCTGTTGCGATGATGACAGATGGATGACCCGTGCCAGTTGATCCTGCTTGCGCGCAATACGGTGCAGCACGGCATCACGGGCGCTGCCGGGACAGCCCTGTGCAGCAATCCTCAGCGCGCCAGCCGCCCTGCCAGCCGCTTGATGGATCGCCGCGACGTCCGGGAAGGCGTTGAAAATATTTGCAATCTCGCCGTCCACTTGCCGCAGCGCGGTGGCGGTATCACTGCTGCCACAATACTCAGCCAGATCGCTAAGTGTTTGCGGCAACCCATCGCTTGGCTGTGCATCGGCGCCCTTCACATGGCTTTCGGCCAGATGCAGCGGCCAGTCGCGGCCCGGCCCCGGCGGCACCCAGCGTCCCATGCCTTGGGTCAGGTGGCAGACGCGCGATTGTTGGCCGATCGCCTCAAAACTCCAACCGCTGACCGGATCGCCTGCGCTGGCCGCGACGGTCAGGGTTTCACGCGGCGGCGGCAGATCGTCGTCATAGGCCAGCCCGGCGCCGGACCATGCCGGCAGATAGAGTTTGGAGATCTGCCAAACCGGCAGGTCGCAGCCCGCAAACCCGGAATCGGCGGCAGCGCGCATCACCAGATGCGCCGCCTGGGTCATCGCGCGGTGGTGGCCATGCTGGCCGGGCACGTCGAGGAACGTCGGACACAGGATGTCAGGACGCTCGGTCCGCACAATCGCGACAAATCGTTCCAAGACCCTATCGCGGCCCCATTTTTCCAGGGTTTCGTCACCGCTTTTGGAGAATCCGAAGTCGGTGATCGGATCCTCGGGGCTGGTTGAGTGCCAATACATCCGCATGCCAAGGATGTCGCAAGCGGCCTCCATCTCTCGGGTGCGGAGCGCGCCGAGCGCTGCACCCGCTTCGGTGCCGATCACGTTCTGCCCGCCCTCACCCCGGGTCGAACAGGCATAGGACAGGTTCAGCCCGTCGCGGAACGCCAATGCGGCCAGCATTGCTGTGGTTTCATCATCCGGATGCGCCCCCGATTGCATGAAATTCACGACCGAGCGCAGCGGGGCCATCGCGAACCACAGCTCAGTTATCCGGGGGCGGGCGCGCTGCCGGGCGATTCGGGTCTGATCGGAAATCGGCATGGAGGCCCCCCTCAGGAATGAACGACAGTCATGCGCGGCGTGAATGCCTGCTTCAGGACCAGGGCTGCGCCGCCCAGGGTTGCCGTCATCCGCCCTGACCCGCCACGCATCAGGCGCGGGCGCGGGCGCGCGCGGCGCGGGCGGTCAGCGACGCTGTCGGGGTGAAACGTCACCTGCCCGATCAGGTGATCCAGAACCGGGTCCGGCATCGCGCCGCCAAGAACGATGGTTTGCGGATCGAACAGGTTTTCGATCATCGCAACGGCCTGCGACAAGGGCGATGCTGCCCTGTCGAGCCATGCCATCAACGCGGGATGGCGGGCCTGAAATATCGCATCGATATCTTCGATCCCGCCGACCTTCAGGCCCGCCTTGACCAGATGGCGCTGAACCGACAGGCGGCTGACCGCTTGTTCCAGCGCCAAAGGTCCTTGCGCGGTCTGAACGGGAATGCGCCCAACCTCGCCCGCGTTGCCATATCCGCCCGAAAGGCGCTGACCTTCGCTGATCAGCCCAAGCCCCAGACCGGCCCCGAAATAGATGAACGCATAGGTATCCAGCCCAGTCGCCACCCCTGTCAGGCCTTCGGAAATGGCGGCTGCGTTGGCGTCGTTTTCAACCTCGACCGGCAGGTCCAGCAGGTCCGAGAACCACTCCGTCGGTTCTATTCCCTGCCAGTCCTGCAATTCGGACCCGGCGCGCGCGGATGCCCCGGTGCCGAACGGCCCCGGCAAAACGACACCAGCGCCCAGCACCTTGTCGCGCGTAACCCGGGGCGCGGCCCATGCCGTTTCGCACAGCGTCAGAACCTGCGCGCGGACCGATGCGGGGTTTGATGATGCCAGCGCGGCGCGATCCGAAAACACCTCGCGACCTTCAAGGTCCAGCAATGCGGCAAAAACCGCATCCGGCCGCACTTCGATACCCAGTGCATATCCACCTTCGGGATCAATGCGATACTGGATTGGCGGCTGGCCGCGCCCAACCGATCGACGCCCGCATTCTTTCAGCCAGCCTTCACCCTGAAGATCCGAGATGATGTTGGAAACCGCCTGCGTGCTGAGGCCCGACAGGCGCGCAATCTCGGCACGGCCCATCTGACCGGACTGTCGAATATGGCCCAGCACCATCTGCCGATTGTGATTGCGCGAACGCAGCGCATTGGCGCCAACCATCTGGGTGTTGCGGTCATTCATGCAGCGGCGATAACGCAATCCGCTTGAAAGCTCAACTAAATTGAGTTAACCCGAACTCAGGCCGGAACCCGCAACAGACGGGTCCGTTTTGAAAACTTTCAACAAGGAGATGCCGTTATGCCATTCAACAAGATCAAGGGGCTTGCCCTTGCCACCGCGACCAGCATTGCGGCAAGTGCGGCGAATGCCGTCGAGATTGAGTACTGGCAGTATTTCTTTGACGCCCGCGTCACGGCAATGGAAACGCTGATTGACAACTTCCAGGCCGCGAACCCGGATATCACCGTCAAGATGAACCATTTTCCCTATGCCGATTACCGCACCAAGGTCGCCGCGGCGATCCCAGCGGGCGAAGGCCCAGATGTGGTGCAGCTGTTTTATGGCTGGCTGAACGACTACGTCGAGGCTGAGTTGATCCAACCCCTGCCCGCAGACACATTCCCGGCCAGCGAGATTGACGCGAATTTCTTCCCGATGGTTCAGGCGATGAAGGACGGCGACAACTACTGGGCGCTGCCGACCGCTGTGCGTTCGCTGGCGCTGTTCTACAACAAACGTCTCATGGAAGAAGCCGGGCTTGAGAATCCGCCTGCCAACCTCGACGAGCTGGTCGAAATGGCCGGAGCGATGACCAAGAAGGACGCCGCCGGCAATATCACCCAGGTCGGCATCACCACCGGAATGACGGCGCAGGATCACCATTGGTGGCGCGAGGTGCTGGTGCGCCAGTTCGGCGGCGATCCCTATCAGGACGACTATCAGACCGTGAACTACAATACTGACGCCGGCATTAAGGCGTTGGAGTTCTATACCGATTTGGAAAAGAAGCATGGCGTCACCGCGTCGGGTTTCATGGACCAACCACAGGCGGCCTTCAAAGCCGGGCGCGCAGGCTTTCACATCGATGGCTCGTTCCGCATCGGATCGCTGGCTGACATCCGTGGTCTTGAGTGGGGCGTGGCAGAGCTTCCCGCCGGTCCGGATGGCACGCGCTCGAACTATTCCTCCTACTGGGTGAACGCCGTGACCACCAAGGCCGAGGGTGAAAAATACGACGCTGCGCTCAAGTTCATGGCCTATATCACCTCGGACGAGGCGATGCAGATCTGGTTGGACGTTGTCGGAGAGCTTCCCGCGAAACCCTCAGTCGGCATGACGGACGCCAACGCCAATGACGAGACATTCGGCCCGTTCATCCGTGGTCTGGCTTATGCCAATACCACCAAATTCGCCAACGAAAGCGGTCAGCGCCAGATTCTGGTGGACATGGTCGCCCGCACGGATATCGAAGAGCAGCCGCTGGCAGACAGCCTTGCCGCCGCCGAGGCCGAGCAGGCCCTGCTTGACGAATACTACGCGGATTAAGCACACTGGCTGGCCCCGGTATCGCGCCGGGGCCAGCCACATCTGACGGGGATACCGCGTGAACCTCTACCGCAACCTGACAATCCGGCAGAAACACATCGCTTGGGCCTTGGCCTTCCTTGCCCTGCCGGTGGTATTCTATGTGGTGATCCGGTTTTACCCGACCGCCAACGCGATCCTGATCAGTTTCCAGAACTGGAACCTGCTGCGGGATCCCACCTGGGCGGGGCTGGAGAACTACGCCAAACTGTGGAATGATCCGGTGTTCTGGAAGGTCTTCAAGAACACCTTCGTTTACCTGCTGCTGGGCACGCCCATCAGCCTGGTGATTTCATTCATCATCGCCTACCACCTGGATCAGCTGCGCTTCATGCACGGCTTCCTCAGGATGCTTTACTTCCTGCCGTTCATGACCAGCGCGGTGGCCATGGCATGGGTCTGGCGCTGGTTCTATCAGCCGGTGCCCATCGGGTTGTTCAACAACTTCCTGGCCAGCTTTGGCATTCCGCAGATCGAGTTCCTGAATTCCACCACCAATGCGCTGCCTGCCGTCCTCGCACCCGCCGTCTGGGCCGGCCTTGGCTTTCAGGTGATCATCTTCATGGCCGGGCTGCGCGCGATCCCGAAAAGCTATTACGAGGCGGCGCGCATCGACGGCGTCGGCTGGTGGACCATCCTTTGGGAGATTACGATTCCCCTGCTGAAATCCACCATCGTGTTTATCGTGGTGTTCAGCTCCATCGGCTTCCTGCGCATCTTCGACCATGTCTTCAATATGACTACCAACAACCCCGGCGGGCCGCTAAATGCGACGAAACCGCTGGTTCTGATGATCTATGACACCGCCTTCACCGGCTTCGACATGGGCTATGCCGCCGCACAAACCGTGGTGCTGTTCCTGATCCTGCTGATCGTCAGCCTGCTGCAACTGCGCATTCTGCGGGTGACCTGAGCCATGGCCGTCACCGAAATCCGCGCATCCTCCGAGGCACTGCTAACTACCAAAGCCCCGCGCAAACCCGCGAACATGGGCCAGATCATCCGCTGGCTGCTGCTGTTCGGCGGTGGCGTGCTGATGGTGATGCCGATTGCCTATATGCTGTAGACCTCGCTGAAGTGGCCGCATGAGGTTTATAACGTCAACCTGATCCCGGATGAGCCGACGTTCGAGAACTATACCTTCGTTCTGGCCGACGGGCGGTTCCTGGGCTGGATCACAAACTCGCTGATCATCGCCGTCGCCACCACGATCAGCAACGTTCTGTTCGACAGTCTGGTCGGATACACCCTGTGCAAGTTCAAATTCCCGGGCCGCTACATCATCTTCATCGCGATCTTGTCGACCCTGATGATCCCCACCGAAATGCTGGTGATCCCCTGGTATCTGATGAGCCAGCAATTCGGCTGGCTCGACAGCTATTGGGGCATCATCTTCCCCGGCATGATGACCGCCTTCGGAACTTTCCTGATGAAGCAGTTTTTCGAAACCGTGCCAGACGATTTCATCGAGGCGGCTCGGATCGACGGGCTGAACGAGCTGCAAATCTGGTGGACCGTTGCCATGCCGCTGGTCAAACCGGCCCTCGCGGCACTGGCGATCTTCGTTTTCCTGGGCAACTGGACCGCCTTCATCTGGCCGCTGATCGTCACCAACTCGGTCGAGATGTATACCCTGCCCGTCGGCCTGTCCGGCTTCGGGGACGAAGCCGATGTCGCGTGGGAGCTGATTATGACCGGGGCCGCCATCTCGACCCTGCCGACCCTGATCGTCTTCCTGATCTTCCAGCGCTTCATCATTCGCGGCGTCGTCATGGCAGGGCTGAAAGGATGAAGCCCTCTGCCCGTCTTTTCGCCAAAAATACTCCGGGGAGGTCTGGAGGGGCTGGCCCCTCCAGCCTTGCCACACTCACCGAACCGACACTCACATGATCGACACCAGCAACTTCCCCGACCCGACCTACCGCGACACGGTCCTCGCCCCGCTGTTTGAGGATGCGAAAACTCATTTCGTCGCCCCGGTACGCGCGATCAATCAGGCGCATCTGGTAATGCTGGCGGACACCGGAATTCTTCCGCGCGAGATTGGCGCAGCGATCGCCGCCGCGCTCAGCGATATCGACGCGAACACCGACATTGCGCAGCAGGATTACACCGGCGAGCATGAAGACTACTTTTTCTTCGTCGAACACGAATTGATCCAGCGCCTGGGTGCGGATGTAGCGGGTGCGCTGCACACCGCGCGGTCGCGCAACGATATGGACCACACGGTCTTCAAGCTTGTGTTGCGCTCTAAGGCGGACGCCTTCCTGAAAGCCGCCAGCGCCCTTGCCGACACGCTGATCGCAACCGCGCGGCGGGAACGCGACACGGTGATCGTCGCTTACACCCATGGCCAGCCTGCCCAGCCGAGCACCTTCGGCCACTACCTCGCCGCTGTCGCAGATGTCCTGCTGCGCGACATCGCGCGTCTGTCGGCGGCCCGCGACGCGCTGGATGCCTGCCCGATGGGGTCCGCGGCGATCACCACCAGTGGCTTCCCGATTGACCGCCAGCAAGTCGCCGACCTGCTGGGCTTCGCCGCCCCGACACGCAATTCCTATGGCGCAATTGCCGGCGTCGATTATATCACCGGCCTTTACTCGGCGATCCGCCTGATGATGCTGCATCTGGGTCGCGTGGTGCAGGATCTGCAATTCTGGACGGCGTTTGAGGTTGGGCAGCTTTATGTCCCCAACAGCCTGGTCCAGATCAGCTCGATCATGCCGCAGAAACGCAACCCGGTGCCGATTGAACACCTGCGCCACCTGGCCAGCACGACAATGGGGCGGTGTGAGACGGTGATTACGACCATGCACAACACGCCATTCACCGACATGAACGACAGCGAAGGCGCGGTGCAGGTCAGCGGCTATGAGGCTTTCGCTTCGGGCCACAAAGTGTTGGCGCTGGTCAACGCGTTAATCCCGGCTTGCCGGATCAACGGCGACCGGGTGGCGGCAATTTTGGATGCGGCTTGCGTCACTGTCACCGAACTGGCCGATACGCTGGTGCGCCGCGAAGACCTCAGCTTTCGTCAGGCGCATGAGATTGCCGCCGCAACGGCGCGCGCCGTCATCGCGGAGCGTGCGCCACTGGGCAGCGGCTACGCCGCTTTCGCAGCCGCGTTCCAGGACGCAACCGGGCGATCCACAACGCTGGGCGAGGACGCATTCGCAACCGCCGTTTCGGCCGAAAACTTCGTCGCCATCCGTACCCGCCCCGGCGGCCCGGCACCGGCGCCGATGGACGCTGCACTGGACGATATGGCCGCTGACCTTGCCGCGCTTGGTACAGCGCAATCTGACCGCGCGGCCCGGATCAAGGCCGCCGAAACAACCCTCACCACCGCCTTCGCCGCCTTGCAGGAGTCCTGATCTTGGCCACCCTCGCCCTTCGCAACCTTGTCAAAACCTTCGACCGCACCGAGGTGCTGCACGGCATCAATCTGGACGTTGCGGATGGCGAATTCGTCGTCTTCGTCGGCCCCTCGGGCTGCGGCAAGTCCACCACATTGCGCCTGATCGCTGGCCTGGAAGAGGCAACCGCCAGCAACATCGAAATCGGCGACCGGGTGGTCAACAATCTGGAGCCCAAAGAACGCAACATCGCGATGGTGTTCCAGAACTACGCCATCTATCCGCATATGAGCGTCAAAAAGAACATCGCCTTCGGACTGCGCACCGCAAAGATGAGCAAGCCCGCCAAGGAAAAGCGGCTGTTGGAGGTCGCCGAAATCCTCGACATGACGGACCTGCTGGACCGCAAGCCAAGCCAATTGTCCGGTGGTCAGCGTCAGCGGGTCGCGATTGGCCGCGCCATGGTGCGTGATCCGGCGGTGTTCCTGTTCGATGAACCGCTGTCGAACCTCGACGCGCAGCTCCGCACCCAGATGCGGCTGGAGATCAAGAAACTGCATCACCGGGTTGGCAACACGATCATTTTCGTCACCCACGATCAGGTCGAAGCCATGACCATGGCCGACCGGATCGTCATCATGAAAGACGGCCATATCCAGCAGGTCGGCACCCCGGATGAGGTTTATCACAAACCCGCCAACACCTTCGTGGCGCGCTTCATCGGCGCGCCCTCAATGAACATGCTTGCCGGATCCAGCGACGGGTCGTCAGTCGCGCTGAAGACCGGGCAGAGTGTCCCGATGTCCGCCCGCGCGGGCGAGGTCATCCTTGGTGTCCGTCCCGATGATCTGACTTTGGATGGCGGCACGCCGCTGATCAACGGCCGGGTCGTGGTGCGCGAACCGCTGGGGCCGGAAACGCTGATCTACGTGGAAACGCCCGAGGGTGAGATCATCGCCAAAGCCGATGGCCGCACGCCGCCCAAGGTTGGCGCGGATGTGACGCTGTGCGCTGATCCGGCGAACCTGCATCTGTTTGATGCCTCCAATGGCGCGGCCTTGACCTGAGCGGGTTGCGTGGTTGCGTTCGGCTGCAACTGCGGGTCTGATCAGGTGCGACACTCATGAAAGACCGGCCATGCCCCTGACCCACACTGAAGGCGAATCCAATACCTCGGCAGCCCGTGCGGACTGGACTTCGCGCGCTACTGGTCCGCGGTCCAGGCCGCTGTTGCAGCGGGACTCGGACGCCTTTCTGCATCAATCCCTGTCCACGCCATGTGCGGCGACCATCGCCAGGGCCGAGGGGATCTGGATCGAGGATCTGGACGGCAACCGGTTCATGGATTTCCACGGCAACTCGGTCCATCACATCGGATATGGCCACCCCAGACTGATCGCCGCAATCAAGGATCAGCTGGACACCCTGCCCTTCGCGCCGCGCCGGTTTACCAATGAACCGGCGGTGGAACTGGCCGAAAAGCTGGCCGCGATCAGCCACGGCGATCTGTCCAAGGTGCTGTTCACCACCGGCGGGTCGGACGCAAACGAAGTCGCGCTGAAAATCGCCCGCGCGGCGACGGGCCGGTTCAAAACGCTCAGCTTCTGGGATGCGTTCCACGGCGCGGGGTTCGGTGCGGCCAGCGTTGGTGGCGAGGCCACCTTCCGGTCCCATATCGCCGGCCCACTGTTGCCAGGTGCCGAACACGTCGCCCCCTTCGCCTGTTATCGCTGCCCTTATGGCCATACAGGGCCCGACGTTTGCGGGCTGGCCTGCGCCAATATGGTCGACTTCGTGCTGGAACGCGAAGGTGACATCGCCGCCGTGATCGCCGAACCGATGCGCGCGGTTCCCTACGTGCCGCCACCCGGTTTCTGGGCGCAGGTCCGCACCGCCTGCAACCGGCACGGCGCGTTGTTGATCATGGACGAAATTCCGACCGGTCTGGGCAAAACAGGCCGGATGTTCGCGTTTGAACATGATGAGGTGGTGCCTGATATCGTGACGCTGGGCAAAGCCCTTGGCGGGGGTATCCTGCCCATTGCGGCGGTCGTCGCGCGGGCGGATCTGGACGTCTGCAGTGGCTTTGCCATTGGTCATTACACCCACGAAAAGAACCCTGTGACCGCCCGCGCCGCCCTGACAACGCTTGAGATTATCGAGGATGAGGGTTTGGTCGAACGCGCGGGCGAACTTGGCGACCACGCGATCGGCCGGTTGCGTGACAATCTGGCGGATTGCGCAATTGTCGGGGATATCCGGGGTCGTGGTCTGATGTTCGGCATCGAAATTGTGCAGGATCGCGCCGCAAAAACACCAGGCAATGACCTGGCCGAGGCGATCTATTACCGCTGTCTAGATGCGGGCCTCAGCTTCAAAATCTCGCAAGGCTGCGTGCTGACCCTGTCACCGCCGCTGACGATTGCGCGGGACGATCTGGACCGGGCGTTGGGGATTGTGGTTGCGGCGGTGAGGGATGTTGCAAAAGCTGGTTGAACGAACCGGGACGGATTAATTGTGTCCTGTGGCCGACCTTCATCGACCAATCTTAGAGACCCAAGAACTCGCACGATCCATCTGCGAAACTGTGGCACTCGGCGCGGATGCGCTATGCCCATGCGCCCCCGCGGGAGGGCATCGTGCAACAGCAGAAGTGTTTGGCCTGATGGAAGATATTCCAAAACGCCAACCTGAATATCTGAACCGCATCGGAATTCGCTGCCCCCGGTGCGCGCCGCAGGCGCAGGGCGCACGCTGGACCGGCCCCACCGGTCTGGCGTCGGTTCGAGGTGGCCACTTCGATCTGAGTTGACGGCTAACACCTCCCTATAAATCATGCCTCATCACCGGCGCTGCGCCAGCCCGCCGGTCCGGCGTACGCCCTGTTTATGATCGGCTCTCGGCTTGGGCCATTATTGCAGATTATTTGGATGAGTTTCAAAACCCGGCTGCACCAGGCCGAACTTCTTCCCCAGGTCGGGCATGGCGCATCTGCGCCTCAGCAACTGCCCCACAGCACAAATAGCCCCTCGCCCTCAATCCTGTCCCGGTGTCCCGTTCCAATGGTCAGGCGGACGGACGAAAAACTGCCAGGCCGCCAGCGCGCCCATTCCTGCGAAGACGCAGGCCCAGAAATATTGCCCCGTGACCACTTCGAACAGCGACCAGCCCGCGCAAAACAGCACCACGACTACACGCCGCCACATCGGCGCGAAGAACGGGTGATGCAGATCAAACAGGTTCATGCCAGAATATCCGCCACGGCCACGGCGCGGCCTTCAGCGACGGACAAGACCGCCGCATCCGCAAGCGCCAGCGCCATCAGCCCGTCGTGCCCTGTTACCGGCGATGGTTTGCCGTTGGAGACCGCATCGACGAAGGCCGCAATCTCGGCGGCGTATGCACCGGCGTAGCGGGTGATGAAGAAATGCTGGTTCGGCGGCACTGTATAACCTTCGGGACCGGCGAATTGCACCCGCGCCTCGGGGTGGTTCAGCGCGCTGACGGCACCTTTCGAGCCGTGAACCTCGATCCGTTGATCATAGCCATAGGTTGCGCGGCGTGAATTGTTGATCGTCGCCTGTTTGCCCGACGGGGTGCGCAGGATCACGTTGACACTGTCGAAATCGCCCAAGCGCCCGATCTCCGAATCCGTCAGGACCGAGGCGGCGGCGATCACGGTTTCAACCTCTTCCCCAAGCAGCCAGCGCGCGACGTCGAAATCATGGATCGTCATGTCGCGGAAGATACCGCCACAGCGCTTGATGTAGTCATAGGGCGGCGGCGATGGATCGCGGCTGGTGAGGGTCACCATCTCGACCGCGCCGATCTTGCCGTCGTCAATCGCGGCCTTCAGCACGTTGAAATCCGGTTCGAACCGGCGCTGGAAACCGACCATCAGGAAGGCGCCGGTGTCGACGACCACGTTCAGGCAGTCGCGGACGCGGGCGAGGCTTAGGTCCACCGGTTTTTCGCAGAAGATCGCCTTGCCGGCGCGGGCGAATTGTTCGATCAGATCGGCATGCGTGTCTGTGGGTGTGCAGATCACCACGGCGTCGATGTCGTCCGAGGCGGCAATCTGTTCGATGGTGCGGATGTCGCAGCCATGCGCGTCGCGCACCGCCTGTGCGGCCGCATCCACCGGATCCGCGATTGCCGTCAGGCGCGCACCTGGAACCGCCGCGATAGCCGTCCCATGAACCTGCCCGATCCGTCCCGCGCCCAACACGCCGAAATTTACAGTCATCCAGTATCCCTCAGTTCTTGTCCGTGTCCGGGTATATGCCGATCACCTGTTGGTCAAAGTCGATGATAGAACCGGTGACAACTCCGCTTTGCGGGCTGAGGCACAGTGCGACCTGCGCCGCCACATGCTCAGGCTTGAGCAGCATTCCGAAAGGCATGTTCGCCTCGGCTTGTTCCAGCCAGCCATCTTCGCGCCCATGGTACTTCTTTTGCACCGTATCCTCGCCCGGGGTGTCCATCCATCCGACATTGATCCCGTTCACACGGATCCGGTGCGGCGCAAGCGTATGGGCGGCGTTCTTGGTGATGTAGGACAGCGCCGCCTTCGACGCCCCATAGGGGGCAAGATCCGGCACGCCACCATGGGAGATGATCGACTGGATGTTCACCGCTCCGCCGGGCTGATCCCGCGCGATAAGCCGCTGCGCGAAGGACTGCAGCAGAAAGAACGGCGCCTTGGCGTTGACGGCAAAAATCGCATCCCAAAGGTCAGGCGACGTGCTGAGTATCGATCCCCGGTCGGTGATCCCGGCGCAGTTGACCAGCGCGTTGATCGGGCCGACCAGATCTTCGGCACGCTCCATCAGGGTAGCCACCGCGCCCAGATCGCCCATGTCGCAGGCGATAAAATGCGCGGTCACCGTTTCTGACGACAGCGATTGCGCGGCGGCCATGCCGGTTTCGGTGTTCCGATCGACAAGCACCAATCGCTGACACCCCTGCGCCACCAGCGTATTGGCAATCGCAAGGCCAAGCCCCTGCCCCGCCCCGGTGATCAGCGCCGTGGTATTGGCATGTGGCGCGTCGCTCACGCGGCGCCTTCGAATTCGGCCCCGGTTTTTGCGCCCGTGATATAGGCGACGATATCCTGACCGTCGGTTTCTTCTTTGCGAAGGTTCGCAACGATCCGCCCGCGCCGAAACACCACGATCCGATCCACCAGATCCATCACCTGACGCATGTTGTGGCTGACCAGAATCAACGGCTCACCTGCGTCTTTCAGCGTCTTGACGATGTTTTCAACCTGCGCGGTTTCCTGCACGCCGAGTGCTGCCGTCGGTTCATCCATGATCGTCAGGCGCGAATGGAATGTCGCGGTGCGCGCGATGGCCACGCATTGGCGCTGTCCACCCGACATATTGCGGATCGAGTTGCGGATGTTCGGGATTTTCACCCCGGTCTTCTGCAAACCGTCCATGGTTGCCTGCCGCATGCCTTTGTAGTCGAGGAAGCGAAACGGGCCCAGCCAGTTGAAGTTGGTCTTCTCGCGCCCCAGAAACAGGTTGTCGGGAACGTCCAGATCATCGGCCAGCGCCAATGTCTGGAACACGGTTTCGATGCCCGCCTCACGCGCGTCCAGCGGACCGGCGAAGTTAACCTCATCCCCATAAAGGGACACTTTGCCGCTGGTGCGTTGTTCGACGCCGGTGATCTGGCGCACAAAGGTGGATTTGCCCGCCCCGTTGTCGCCCATGATGGCGACATGCTCACCCGTTTTTATTTCAAAGTTGGCATCCACCAGCGCATGAACCCCACCGTAGTGTTTGGTCAGGTTCTCGGTCTTCAGGACAATGTCACTGCTCATCTCAGCCTCCTAAGCCCGGTTTCGCTGTCGGTATTGATCCAGGATCACCGCCGCGATGATGATGCCACCCATGGCCATCAGCTGATAGGATCCGTCCAACTTGATGTAGGTAAAGCCCGAGCGGATGAACCCAAGAACCATCGCACCCAGAACGGTGCCGATGATTGACCCGCGCCCACCTGTCAGGCTGATCCCTCCGATCACGGCCATGGCAATCGCAAACAGTTCGTAAAATTCGCCCATGCCCGCCTGCGCAGTCGATGATTTCGCGCTAAGCACGACGCCCGCAAATGCAGCCAGCATCGAGGCGATCATATAGACCATGACCTTGTGACGTTTGACGTTGATGCCCGACATCCGCGCCGCTTCTTCGTTCGAACCGATGGCATATGTGTGTTTGCCGTAGACCGTATAGCGCAGGATCACGTGGAAAATTGCGGCGAGGCCCAGGAACCAGACCACCGGCATCATGCCCGAACCCAGGGCCTTGTAGGACTCGGTCGGGAACGATACCGGGTTGCCGCCTGACCACCACAGCGCGATGCCCCGGCAGATCAGGAACATGCCCAGGGTCGCAATGAATGGCGGGATGCGCAGGTACGCGATGGAAAAGCCATTGATCGCGCCGATGCACGCACCAAAGGCCAGGCCAATGACGACCGGTATGATTACCGGTAAATCCATTGCCCAGACGCCAAAAAGGGCCTTGGGGTTGGGGTTGCCGTTCACCAGCTCGGTCTGTCCGAAACTCATCGCGATCATTGCTGTCGCCGCCACAAGTGGCCCGGAACTCAGGTCAATTCCCGCGGTGATGATCACCTGCGTCACACCCAGAGCGATGATCCCGATGATCGCAACCTGCAGAATGATGATCTGCAAACGCGCCACGTTGAACAACCCCAGCGCGCCGTCAAAACGATCCTTGGTGTCGAACAGAAAACTCTGCCCGTTCATATACGGCAGCACCTGCCCGAGAACTTCGAATTTTACGATGATGATGACCAGCGCGAGCGCGATGTTCAGCTCGTTCGGCCAAGTCCTTTTGGATTTGTCAAAAGTGAGGCCACCGGTGCCATGGCTGGTATCCGCCATTCTCATTTCCCCCGCCTGTTAAAGGCAGGGTGCCGCCACTGTGGCGACACCCTCTGTTACAAAAAGCTTATCAGCTTAGTTCGCGTCTAGGAACTCATCCATGTTCGCCGGGGTGACCAGCTTGAACGGGATATAGACCTTCTGGTCCACCTTCTCGCCAGCGGCCATCACAACCAGTGCGTCCTGGGATGCGTCGACACCACCAACCTGCACGTCGGCCATGTCCATGCCCGCAGCCTTCATCGCCTGAATGGCACCAATCGCCATTTCGTCGTTGTTGGCCAGAACGAAGTCGAAGGGCTCACCCGAGGACATCCAGTTGGTCATCAGGTCCTGGGCTTCGTCGCGCGACCAGTTTGCCGTCTGCTCGTCGATGATGGTCATGAAGTTACACATGTCCATGCCGATCACGTCATGCACGTCCTTGGACCGCTGCACAGCCGCCTGGTTGGACAGCTGACCGTTCATCAGGTAGCCGGTCGCCCCGCCCCCTTTGCCTGCTGCGCGCAGGTTCTTGCAGACCTCGAATGCCGACAACGTACCGGATTCGATTTCGTTGGACGCAACGAATGCCTGAGTCGGCGGAAGTTCGTTCACATTGTCTGGCTCGCGGTTGACGAAGACCAGCGGAGTCGAGCCCGCAGCTTCGGTGATCGCAGCACCAGCCGAGGTGTCGACGATGTTCACGATGATCGCGTCAACGCCCGATGCCACGAAGTTCTTCACCTGGTCGATCTGTTTGGCCAGATCGTCGGTGGCGTCTTCCTGCTGGTAGGTCAGGCCATCAATCGTGGCGGCATAGTCAACCATGCCATTGCGCAGAACGGTCAGCCAGTTGTCGTCAAACCGCGAAAAGGTCGCGCCGATTTCCTGCGCCATCGCGCCGGTCGTCATAAGGGCGGTCAGGCCCGTTGCCAGAAGATATTTCTTCATCTCTCTCTCCCTGTTAGGTGTCCGGCTCACCCGTAAGTAAAAGCCGCCGGAATGCCCGTCGCCGGGCGGTTTATCCATCAGCGCCGCCCCTCAGGCAGCATTCCGCAAAAGGTGTGACGTGATGAAATTGAATGACCCGGACAGCGCAGCCGCCGGATCGGTGAGGGCGTGAACGTCGGGCGAAAACGCCTCGACCGAGATCGGACCAGCGTAACCGGCGACCTGCAACGTCTTGATTTGCAACAGATTGCCTAGATTATCGTCCGCATCGACATGGCCCCGGTGTGCGTCGCACATCTGCGCCGGTTTCAGCGACGGGTCGGTAACGCCCGACACATGCACCAGCCCGGTATGAGCGGCGAAAATCGCGCCTCCCCCGGCCAGGTGGTGGTGGAAGGTATCGTGGATCAGTTTGAAGATGTCGCCCGCACCGATCGCGTCGATCACGGCAACGGCGTCCGCCTTGTGGCGCAGCCCGCATGTGGCAAAGCCAAGGGGTTCGATCAATCCAATCAGACCACGCGCACGAAGGATCGGACGCAAAGCCTCCAATGTGGTTGTCAGATCGGCGCGCACCTGAACGCTTTCAGTCCGGTGACCATCATTTCGAGGGATAAGGCTGATCGCCTCGGCCCCGCAGGCGACAGCGATATCGGCCAGGGCCAGCAGGCGTATCCCGGCAGCCTCAAGTGCTTCGCGCACATCCGCAGGATCGGCGCCGTCAAACAAGGCCCGGCCCAGATCATTGCGCAATTCAACCCCGATGCATCCGCAACGCCCCGCAAGGGTCGCCAGAGAATCATAGCGCAATGTCGGCGCAGTCATGTGATTCAAGGCAAATGGCAGCATCTGATCCATCGGTTCGGCCCGATGTTCCGGGCAGTTCGCGATTGATCCTAAAGCGTTTCGACATTAACCTGAGACATATCCGGCGGCCTTAAAGTAGTTCCAGCATTCTACTGGGTCGTAGAGATCGCAGATTGCTCCGATTGCTTCGAAGACCTGGGTAAAGGACCTGGCCCCGATCCGTCGCAAATGGGCTTTCAGTTTAGAGAAGGCCTGCTCGATGGGATTCAGGTCGGGCGAGTACGGTGGCAGGTAAAGGAACCAGCAGCCGTGATTGCGTAAAGCCTGCGTCGCCTCCTTATTCCGGTGGGTTGCCAGGTTGTCGAGAATGACGACAGTGCCGGGGTTGATCTCGGGGACCAGCACTTCGCGGATGTAGGCCGCGAAGGCGGGGCCATCTATCGCTCCCTTGATGACCCAAGGTGCGATCAGCGCGCCTTGGGTCAGGCCCGCGATCAAGGTTTGGGTTCCCCAGCTTCCGAAGAGCGCATCCATCGTCAGGCGCTTACCGCGCTTGGCTCTGCCGCGTAGGCGCGTGAGGTTTGTCTTCACTGCGGTTTCGTCAATAAAGACAACGCGCTCAGGAAAGGTCGCAATGGCTGGCGAGCGGTATCTGAACCAGTCGGCCCGTTGCTGCCTTACCTTGGCGCGGCGGCGCTCGGTGGCGACCAGCGACTTTTTTTGTACGTGAAGCCGAGCCGGGACAGAAGGTTGGCGATGGAGGAGTGATGCACCCGCACACCCTCTGCATCGGCCAGCGCATTACGCAACTCAAAGAGCGTGATGTCAGGGTCTTGTGCGATCAACTCCTCAAAGAATTCCCGATGCGGAGCCAGCTTTCCCTTGCCGCGCGGCGGTCCCTGCCGGGCAGGTTCCGCATGACCCTTCATCCTCACCTGACGCGCCCACCGCGCGCCTGTGGCAGGCGACAGCTTCAACCGCAACGCCGCCGCGCGCCCGCTCAACCCTTCTTCAATGTATCTCTGAAACCGTATCCGAAGCGCAGATGGCAAAGGTGCTGACATGATCCATCCTCCCAAACAGGATGAATCACAGATCAGGTCTCAAGGGAATCCCTCGCGATTCAGGTTCAAGCCGAAACGCTTTAGCGAGCGTTTGCACACATTGCAACCGGTTGCAAAAAATCATCGGAGTTCAATGGATCAGCGCATTTACCAAGCCGCCTTGCCACGGTGTTCGCGCCCCTCAGTCGTCGGGATACCCTGCAACTGCCTTGATGATCAGGTATTCCTCCATTCCCCAGACACTGCCTTCGCGGGCATTGCCCGAATGTTTCACACCGCCGAATGGCGTGTCATAGCCCAGGCCTGCGCCATTCACCTCGACCATGCCGGAATTCAACGCATGGGCCATGCGGCGCGCGCGCGCCGAATCCTGGGTCTGGACATAGTTGGTCAGACCGTAGGGCGTATCATTGGCAATCTCGATCGCCTCGGCCTCATCCTCGAACGGGATCATCGACAGAACGGGGCCGAAAATTTCCGTTTGCGCGATGGTCATGTCGTTGGAGACATCGGCGAAAACCGTTGGGCGGCCATAATAGCCGTTGTTCAAACCTTCAGGCCGGCCTGTTCCACCGGCGACCAGCCGCGCGCCTTCGTCGATGCCGGCCTGGATCAGGCCCTGCACCTTGTCCCACTGCGCCTGGCTGACCAGCGGGCCGAGGTGGCGACCCGGTTTGTCGGACCGGTCGACGCGCGTCGCCTCGGCCACTTCCGCCGCCTTTTCGACCGCCGCGTCATAGATCGAGCGTTGCACCAGCATCCGGGTCGGCGCATTGCAGGATTGCCCGACATTGCCGAAACACTCGCGCACGCCGCGTTTGACGGCATTCGCATCCGCATCCTCAAAGATCACATTCGCGCCTTTGCCGCCCAGTTCCAGCGAAACGCGCTTGAAGCTGTCCGCCGCGGCCTTGGAGATCAGCGCCCCGGCACGGGTCGAGCCGGTGAAACTGACCATATCGACACCGGGATGCGCACTAAGCTGCGCGCCGACACCGGGGCCGTCCCCGTTTACCAGATTGAACACCCCCGCCGGGACGCCCGCGTCGTGGATCATTTCGGCAAACAGATGGCCAGACAGCGGGGCCACTTCGGACGGTTTCAGGATCACCGTGCAACCAGCGGCCAGCGCCGGGATGACTTTCAGCACGATCTGGCTCATCGGCCAGTTCCAGGGCGTGATCAGGGCTGCGACGCCAATGGGTTCATAGAAGACATCGTCGTTCGAGGTTTTGCGTTCAAATTTGAATGCGCGTGCGGCGCGGATCGCCTCGCGCATGCCGCCGTCACCGGCGTCCCATTGCGCAGACAGGGCGTAATCAACCGGTGCGCCCATCTCCAACCGCATCGCAGTGGCCATTTCGTCCGCACGAGCGCTGTAATTTTCGACAATCCGGTCGAGCATTGCCAGCCGGTCTTCCAACGGCGTTGCGCGCCATGCCGGAAAGGCCGCACGCGCGGCAGCGACGGCCGCATCGGTATCGGCCTGCGACCCGTTTGAGATCACCGCGCAGGGCTGTTCCGTGGCCGGGTTCACGACCTCAAGATCGGCTGGTTTCGCGGGCGGGACAAACGCCCCGTTGATATAGAAAGTGCGCTTGTCCTGCATGGGTCTGCTCCGCTTCAGAGGTGTGATTCTGACTTGGCGCGCGGCGGCGAAAAATGCAATGGGGGCCGGGTCGGGAAATGCACGGGGGGGAAAGACTTTTTCCCTTGTGGCAGAGATTAACTTAATCCAATGCAAGCCGGGCGTGGGGCCATCTGCGGGTCCGCGCGACGTCTTTCGGGGTTGTGTCCGGGCGGAGGAGGAAATCCGTAAACATTCCCCCTCGACCACCGCATCAGTCGTGCGTCAGTCGTAGTTCCCCTTCACACGCTCTTTCGTCGGATCGAAGTGCGGGAACGGGCAAACCGTGGCCTTTAGACGCTTTTGCTGGCCGTCCAGCTGGCCAACCTCGATGGCGCTGCCGATTTCCGAATGCTTCACATCCACCCGCGCCAGCGCGATCACCTTCCCCAGGATCGGCGATTTCATCGCTGAAGTGACTTCCCCCACCTGCGCCTTGCCTATCCGCACACAGTCGCCGGGTGACGGCACCAGCCCGCCCTCGATATCCAGCCCGACCAGCTTGCGATGCGGATGGTCCTTGCGTTCGACCAGAGCCTCACGCCCAACAAAATCATCGGTCTTGGACTTCAGCGGCACGGTAAACCCGATCCCGGCTTCCATCGGGTCGGTCTGGTCATCAAACTCGCTGCCCGCGAAGATCAACCCGCCCTCGATCCGCAGCATGTCCAGTGCGGCGAGGCCGAGGGGGACCATGCCCATCGGTTCGCCGACCTTCCAGACGGCATCGAAGATCTCTTCGGCATCCTTCGGGTGGCAGAAGATCTCATACCCAAGCTCACCCGAATACCCCGTCCGGCTGATGACCACTGCCGTGCCGTGCACGTCACCGATCCGCGCGATGGTCAGGCGGAACCATGGCAATTCGTCAATCGTGGGCTGTTGTGGCGCGGTCCAGAATATCTGGCTGAGGATTTCGCGGCTGAGCGGCCCCTGAACGGCGATGTTGTGCATCTGATCGGTCGATGACCGCACCCAGGCGTTCAGCCCCAATTTCTGCGCCTGTTCGCGCAGCCACAGCCCGCTGGTGTCATTGCCGCCGATCCAGCGGAAATTCATCTCGCCCAGCCGGTACACTGTGCCGTCGTCGATCATTCCACCGTGGTCATAGCACATGGCGGTATAGACCACCTGCCCGACGCTCAGCTTCTTCATGTCGCGGGTCACGCAGGTCTGCATCAGCAGTTCCGCGTCCGGGCCGGTAACCTCGTACTTGCGCAGCGGCGACAGATCCATCACCGCCGCCTTTTCGCGGCAGGCCCAGTATTCGGCGATGGCACCATGGTTGGTCATCTGGTTGGCCAGCCAATAGCCGTTGTATTCCACGAAATCGCGGGTGTGCCGGGCAAAGCAATTGTGAAACCCGGTTTGTTTGGTGTCTTCCACATCCGCCTCCGCAGATTTTCTGTAGGCAATCGAGCGTTTGAAGTCTTCGCCCGCCTTATAGGTCCGAACCTGAATGTCGGTCGGGTTCCAGCCGTTGGCCGGATCGACGTCGCAGGGGCAGCCGGTGCTGACACAGACCAGATCGGTCAGGGCGCGCAGCAGGACATAATCGCCGGGCCGCGACCAGGGGTCGTCCATGCCGATGGCGTTGGTGTCGTCCAGCATCGTATTGAAGAAAAAGTTGATCGCAGGCCAGCCGCCGCGCGGGCGGATATCGAACCGCTTGAGGTCGGCATTCATATTGTCCGAGCAGTTCTTGTGCCCCGGATAGCCGAGGTCTTCGTAATACCGCGCCGTGCAGGCCAGACCAAAGGTATCGTGCTGGCCGCAAGTGTCCTGTACAATCTCGACCAATGGTTCCTGATCGCTGCTCCAGTACTTGCTGAAAATTCCCGGCTGCGGCCAGAGGCTGCCCATAAGGGACCGCGTGGTAGTCGGGTCAATCTCGCGCTCCTGCCCCTTGTCCAGCGCGCGGGCCGAAAATGCCTGGAAGTCGGAACACTCGCGCCCCTGCACGTCTAGGATCTGGATGAACTCGCCTTCCTTGACCTCATAAGCGGTGGCATTGCCGGGCTGGATGTTGAAATCCTGCAAGGCGTCGGCCAGCGGGTCGGGCGGGGCGCGGCCATCCTTTGGGTCACCCGGATCGGCGCGACGGACATAGAGGATCAGCTCGGTCGGGGCATTCTGGGCGTGGGCGTCCATCGGCCCGCCGGGGGCCGCGACGATTAGCAGCCCGTCAACGATGGCGGCGAAATGCTCCATATCTCCGGGGCGCGATCCTTCCGGGAACACACGCACCGCTTCGGCCCGGCCAAGATCGAAGCCCGCGGATTTCAGCGCCTTCAACACCTTTGCACCCGAGAGTGAGCCGTTCGCCAGAACCGCCTGCGTGCCAGTGGGCGCACCGGCCCCCTGCCCGCCGATCATGCCTGCGGAGGATGATCCATCGGGGGCGAAGAACACGACCTCTCCCACCTGCAACCCTTCGCGATCGAGCACCGAAACCTCATCCCCTTTGCGGATTGCCACGGCGCGGGAACCGCCGCCGGGTACGGGATAGCGCTCAGTCCCGTGGGGCAGGATCGGCAGGCCGGGGTTGACGATGCCGCGCCGTTCAAACGGCGTTTCGAATATCGGCTTCACGCCCATCAGGCGATCCCCAATGCGGCTTTACGCTCAGCCGCCCAGGTGTGGATCAGGTGATCCACCGCCAGACCGAAGAAGGCCACGCACAGGCCAAGCATCAGCCCGTTGCCGATGCCGTTTTTGTCCGACAGCGCCTTCAGGATGAATTGCCCCAAATCGTCGGTGCCGATCATCGCCCCGATGATCACCATGAACAAGGCAAACACGACGGTCTGGTTCACGCCCAGCATAATATGCGGAAAGGCCAGCGGCAGGTCGATTTTGAACATCCGCTGCAATGGTGTAACGCCCGACATCGCGCCCGCGTCCTTCAGGTTGGGCGGCACGTTTCTGATGCCTTCGATCGTGTACCGGGTTGCGGGGATCGTCGCATAGATGATGACCGCGATCAGAACGCTGGTGTCGGTTACGCCGAACAGCATGATCACCGGGATCAGGTAGATGAAGGACGGGAAGGTCTGAAACGTGTCACAGACCAGCAGCACTGCCTTGGCCGGGCCCTCGCGCTGTGCGGCAATGGAACCGGCCGTCACCCCGATCACCACCGAAACGATGACGGCGAATGAGGTCATATACGCGGTAATCAGCGCCCGGTCCCACCAGGGTGTCAGGGCGATGAACAGGATGAACCCGCTGACCACCAGTGCCGACTTCCAGCCACCGATGATCCAGCCGGTGCCCATCACCAGAAGGAATGTCGCCGCCACCGGCATCCCCAGATAGGCGGCCTTCATCGGTTGCAGGATGCCGGTGATCAGGAACACATTGAACCCCTGAAGACCCGCGTACCAATTCTCGACCATCCAATCGACGCCGGCCTGCCAGATCGGCTCGGTCGTGATGCCTTTGTTGTGGGGGATGATGTAGGCGTAGTTCGGCCCCTCGGTGAAGATCAGCGATCCGATCCAGGCCAGCACGACCCCTCCGGCGAAAATCGCCGCGAAGATCAGGCCAAAACGATGACGCTCAGTCCAGCTCAGGTCCGCGAAATAGTCGGTCTGCTTGTTGGCCCAGGCGAGCGACAGTTTGTCGAGCACGACCGCGATCAGCACGATGCAGATGCCCAGTTCCAGTGCCTGCCCGATGCGCAGCTGGTTCAGTGCCAGCAGCAGGTTGAACCCCAGCCCCTTGGCCCCGATGAACGAGGCGATGACCGCCATCGCCAGACATTGCATGATCACCTGATTGACCCCGATCAGCATGTCGCGCCGGGCGGTCGGGATTAGCACATTGAACAGGGTCTGACGGTTGGTGCAACCGCTCATAAAGCCCGCCTCAATCACCTCTTCGGGGACCTTCTTCAGGCCCAGCAAGGTCAGGCGGATCATTGGCGGGGTGGCAAAGACGATGGTGGCGATGGCCCCGGCGTGGTCGCCGACGCCGAAGAACACGGTGATTGGCACCAGATAGGAAAAATGCGGCATGGTCTGCGCGACGTTCAGCAGCGGCGACAGGACCGCTTCGACCGTGCGGCTTTTGTACGACCAGATGCCGAACGCCAGCCCCAGCAGGATCGACACCGGTGCAGCGACCAGAACGAAGCTAAGCGTTTCCATCGCCGGTTCCCACTGGCCGAATATCGCGATGTAGCCGATCCCGATCGCCGCCAGCAGCGCCAGACGCCAGCCGTTCAGAGTGTAGCCCAGCAGCACAGTGCCGCCCCAAACCACCGTCCACGGCAAGGCCGGCCAAACCGCCCAGGGGTTTTCGCCCTGCCAGTCCCAACTGGTGAAGGCGACGATGGTTTTCACCCCGCCCAACAAGATCTCTCGGATCAACTCAATCAGAAACAGCACCGCACGGGAAAATCCGCGCGTTACCTCGCGCAGCAGCGCCTTGTCTTCATAGTCGTCCAGATCCGCGTCATAGACCGGGATCTGCCACCAATCGAACATCAGATAATCGGCACCATTGTTGATCGCCGCAGGCCAGCCTGCCAGCAATGCAGGCAACCGCCAGAACACATTCGCCTCATCGGGCGCAATCAGCCAGTACAGCAGCAGGAACGCCACCAGAAGCAGCGCGAACTGCGCCGGTTTGGAGTTTCGCAGCGCCTCCATCTTAGGCCGTGACCCCGGTTTTATTGGCATCGCCGAACAGCAGATGGATCAGGTGGCGCGCATGGACGGTGCCGATGATCTTGCGGGCCTCATCCACGACGGCCACGCTGCGGGGTTCGCGCAGGATCGCCTCGGCCACATCCTCGATGATTGCATCGCCGGGTACCTGCAATTCGCTCAGGTCCTCGCCCGGTGTCACATCTTCCATGACCGAGGCGATTTTCAGCACCTTCTCGCGCGGAACCTCTTCGGTGAATTTGCGGACATACTCGGTCGCCGGGTTCAGCACGATGTTGGCGGGTGTATCGAGCTGTTCGATGATCCCGTCCTTCATGATCGCGATCCGGTCGGCAAGGCGCAGGGCTTCGGCAAAATCATGGGTCACGAACAGGATCGTCTTGTGCAGCACGTCCTGCAGGCGCAGGAATTCATCCTGCATTTCCTTGCGGATCAGTGGGTCGAGCGCTGGAAACGGTTCGTCCAGAAACCAGATATCGGGTTCGACAGCCAATGAGCGTGCGATGCCGACGCGCTGTTGCTGACCGCCTGAAAGCTGGCGGGGAAAATAGTTCTCGCGCCCGGTCAGGCCGACCAGTTCGACCATATCAACGGCGCGTTTGATGCTTTCGGCGGTGCTTTGACCCTTGACCTGCAGGGGAAAGGCAATGTTTTCCAGCACGGTTTTGTGGGGCAGCAGGGCGAAGCTTTGAAACACCATGCCCATCTTGTTGCGCCGCAACTCGATCAGTTTTTTGGAGTTCATCGCCAGCAGGTCTTCGCCGTCAATGAAAATCTGCCCGGCCGTGGTGTCAGTCAGCCGGGAAATACAGCGCAGCAGCGTCGATTTGCCCGACCCGGACAGGCCCATGACCACCAGCATTTCGCCGCGGTGAACCTTGAAACTGGCGTCGTTGACGCCGACCACACAGCCCGCATCCTGAAATTCCTTGGCGTCGACCTTGCCGTTGGCCGCCGCCATCATCTTGTTCGCGTTGTCCCCGAAGATTTTATAGACCGAGCGGCACTCGATCACCGGCTTGTCGGCTTTGCTGGATTGCCCATCCTGCACCATGGTGCGATTCCCCGTCATTCTTGTTTTTGCGCCTGACAGTCTATCGGGCGATTGGCGTTCTGTCTTGTCACAGGATACCCCCGCCGGTCGGAACCGCCGGGGGGCGTTGATCTTTGGATCACAGATGACCCCTTCACAATGGGATCAGTCCAGGAAAGGCTTCCACACGTTTTCGTTGTCGGCCAGCCACTTGGTGGCGGCGTCCTGATGGCTCATCCCGTCGATGTCGACCAATGCCGCCATCTGCCCGATCTCACCCGAGGTGAACGACAGTTTGGAGAACATTTTGTAAGCCTTGGGGTGTGTTTTCGGGAACTTGTAGTTCGCCGCTTTCTTCAGCCAGCCCTTGGGCGAACCGCAGGAACCGTCGCCACCATCGGCAACCCGGCAGCCATCTTCATAGGCCGGGAATTCGATGAACACGAAGCCGTCGGCATCCGTGAAGTTCGGCGTCCAGTTGAAGGTGATGATCCCGCGACCCTCTTTCTTGGCCGAGGCCAGCTCGGCCCAGATCGCGTCAGCGCCACCGGCAAACTTGACCGTGTAAAGGTCACCCAGACCCAGGGCTTCCAGGCGGACAGGCATCAGATCGCCATGCCAGCTTTGCGGACCTTCCAGCCAGCGGCCCTTGCCGTCGCTGTCAGCCGTGGCAAAGACGTCGGCACAATCCTTCAGCGCTTCCCAATTCGGCAGGCCGGGGCAAAGGTTGTCGTCGATCACGTACTGCGGCACGCCCATTTCTTCGAGGGTCGCGGCCTCATGCGTGCCTGCGTCGATCACGCCGCCTTTTTCCATGGCGTTGTAGAACGAGGCGCCAAAGGTCGACTGCCAGACTTCGTGGCTGATCGTCACATCGTCGTTGCGGATCGCCTCATACACTGCCTGGCTGTCGGCGGGCACGTATTCAACGTTGTTGCCCATCGATTCAAAGATGCCGCCGATCACATAGGCCATGACGACCTGGCTGGACCAGTTGTGCGTCGGAATGACGATCGGCTTGCTGCTATCTTGCGCAAACGCCGCCATTGGCGCGGCGGCAAGCAGACCTGCAGCGATTGAGGTGGTAAACTTGTTCATTTCATCGTTCTCCCATCGGTTTGTGCGGCGGAAATGCCGCGTTCTGGCGGGGCCTCCCGCCCCGGATGCCGCGGTTGACCCGCGTGTCGTTGTTCTCGTTATCGTGCCTCGTGTTTGATTGATGTGTCCCAGTCGGGTTCAAAGCCTAGCACCTCGGTGTCCGGGTGCAGGGCGGGGTTGAACAGCAGGTTGTGCGCCATGGTCGCCTGATAAAGCGGGTTATGTGCCGCCAGCCGCCAGACTTTGCAGTCCAGATCAAAGCGCTGGGCGTAGGCGTCGAATGTCAGCGTCACACGATCGGCGGCGCGGATTGCCGCGGCGCCTTCGGAACCGGGCACAAAGGTCGCCGTCAGAATATCGCTGAATTCGCGGTGCTTCTGGTAATAGGTCGCGCTGAAGTATTTCAGTGCGCCATCCCGAATCTGTGCCGGATCGTTGGTCTTTTTCGCCATGAAGCGCATTTCCGGCGTCACCGAATGCGCCGGGGCTTTGTTCAGCAGCGTGATGATCTGACCCATCGGTTCGCCCTGCCCGGCCAGTGTGACGGCAGGCATGATCGCATCATCGGGCCGCCCGTCTGCATCACGCATGGCGATCTGGCGCACCCGGCACTGCCACTTGAGGAAGCTGTCTTTCAACGGGCTGTCGGTGATCGACGCCCCGAATGCGGTTGCAAGCGAGCTCATGCAGCGCCCCTTTCGCCGGCGTCCACCAGCCTGTAGGCGCGGTCGTGCATCAGGCTGGGAATGCGGGCGCGGGCCGCGGCCACCTCAGCAAGGTTGATTGTGGCCGAGATGACGCCGGGCCGATCGCCGCCATCGGCCAAAACCTCTCCCCAGGGGTTCACGATCAGCGAATGGCCATAGGACGCGCCGCCGCCGGAGATATCTCCGATGGCGCAGGGGGCGACGACGAAGGCGCCATTCTCGATGGCGCGCGCCCGGTTCAGAACGTGCCAGTGGGCTTCGCCCGTGCGTTTTGTGAAAGCGGCCGGAACGGTCAGAACATCGGCCCCGGCCTGCGCAAGATCGCGGTACAGATGCGGGAACCGCAGATCGTAACAGATCGTGTGGCCGATCTTGCCGATTGGTGTGTCATGGATCACCGCCGTCCCACCGGGCGCGACGCATGCGCTTTCGCGGTAGACTTCGGCATCGCTCAGCTGGATATCGAACATGTGGATCTTGTCGTACCGGCCCCGGATCTGCCCGACATCGTCCAGCATCACGCCGCGATTGATGATCTTGTCGTCCAGCCCGTCCACCGCGATGGAACCCAGCATCATCCAGACGCCGCGATCCGCCGCAAAGGCACGCGCCTTCGCCAGAAACGGATGCGCCGCTTCGGGCGCAGAAGGTGGCGCAACGGCTGCCCCGTCGGTGGCCAACCCGCCGCAATATTCCGGCAGGAACAGCATCTGCGCCTCGTCCCATGCCGACTGGAAATCGGGCATGGGCCGGGTCTGCAAACAGGCGATATGTGCGGTGCGGTCGCTCAAAACTTCATGTAGGCCTTGCGCAATGTCACCAGCGGGTGGCGGTCCGACATCTGGAATTTCAACAGCAACTCGCGCGCGATCATGTCGCGATCCTGCTGATTGTCTGGCAGCTCGATCGTGTCCGGGATACGCACCCAGCCGTTGATATTGCGGTCAAAAACGGCTGGCATGCCCTCTTCATAGCCCATGTGGATATCCTCAAGCCAGTTGAGGTCATCCCAGCCCATCACCTCCATATACTTCGTCAGAAACGGAGTGATCCGGTTGTAGTCAGGCACCAGGTTCACATCATAGCGATAGCCGATGTGCTGCCCGATCTCCTTCTCGCGCTCGGACCCGAGGCCCGCCGCATCCTTCCTGAATTGATCCACATCTTCGATGTCAGACCCGCGGTATTGTGTTCCCGCCATGTGTTTCTCCTCTCGGGTGCCGGGTTGAAGCCCGGCCTACATAGTTCCGGCAGGCCGGGCTTTTGCCCGGCGCTCCGCTACAGGTGGTGATAATCGGCGACGCCGACCGTGTGATTGGTCCCGGCCAGGGGAACCCCGGCCATGGCGCTGGCCTCCATCGTCAACGCGGCAAGGTCTTCCGGTTCCAGCGAATGCACATGCGTCTTGCCACAGGCGCGGGCGAACAACTGTGCCTCGATCGTCAGAGTGTGGAGGAAGTTATACACCCGTTCCGCCGCCTCATCCGGGTCCAGACGTTCGCGCAGTTTGGGATCCTGCGTGGCCACGCCCACCGGGCAACGGCCCGTGTGACAGTGATAGCAGTATCCGGGGTCCGCGCCGATTTCCTCGGGGTAGTTCGCCTCGGGGATGTCCTTGTTGCAGTTCAGCGCCATCATCGCCGAATGGCCGATGGCGATGGCGTCCGCACCCAGCGCGATTGCCTTGGCGACGTCGGCACCGTTGCGGATGCCACCTGCGTAGATCAGCGTAATCTCTCCGCGTTTGCCAAGATCGTCGATGGCCTTGCGGGCCTGACGGATCGCAGCAATGCCCGGAACACCGGTATCTTCGGTCGCAAGGTGCGGGCCAGCCCCGGTGCCACCTTCCATCCCGTCGATATAGATCGAGTCCGGGTCACATTTCACCGCCATGCGTACGTCATCATAGACACGGCTCGCCCCCAGCTTCAGCTGGATCGGGATCATGCCGCCTGTTGCTTCACGAATCTCAAGGATCTTCAGCGCCAGGTCGTCCGGGCCCAGCCAGTCCGGGTGCCGCGCGGGTGAGCGTTGGTCGATGCCAGCGGGGAGTGAGCGCATTTCGGCAACCTGGTCGGTCACCTTCTGGCCCATCAGGTGGCCACCAAGGCCAACCTTACAGCCCTGCCCGATGAAGAATTCGCAGCCATCCGCCAGCACCAGATGGTTCGGGTTGAAGCCATAGCGTGACTGGATGCACTGATAGAACCACTTCGACGAATACCGACGCTCATCCGGGATCATCCCGCCCTCGCCCGAGCATGTCGCCGTGCCTGCCATGGTCGCCCCACGGGCCAGCGCGGTCTTTGCCTCATAGCTCAGCGCGCCAAAGCTCATCCCCGTGATGTAAACCGGAATGTCCAGTTCCAGCGGACGCCCGGCGCGCGGGCCGATGACCGTCTTGGTCTCGCACTTTTCGCGATAACCTTCGATCACGAAGCGCGTCAGCGTGCCGGGCAGAAAGGTCAGATCATCCCAATTGGGGATTTTCTTGAACAGGGAAAAGCCCCGCATCCGATACCGGCCCAGTTCGGATTTGATGTGGATGTCATCCATGACCCGCGGCGGGAAGACGAATGAATCGCCGATCCGGTTTACATCGCGGTCCAGTGGTTTCTTTGTCGGCGGGCTACCATCAGCCATCTTGGTGTTCCTTTCATCGGGTGCCAGGGCGGACCCCGGCCTACAATCGTGGGTAGGCCGGGGTTCACCCCGGCAACCCGTCAAAGAATGAGCTTCTTCTCGTTCGGTTCGAGGTTGTCGTAGTTCCACAGCATCTTGCCGGCGACGATCTTGGTGAAGTGATCCACGCCCTTGTCGGGCATCATGCCGTACTGGCTGAGCTTGCGGGTCAGCCAAGCCTTGTCGAGGTCCGTCAACTCGGCCTCAACCGCGTCAACGCCGCAGGACTTGATCTCTCCGCCGACAAAGATGGTGCCATCGTACATGCTGTCGCCCAGGTTCTTGCCCGCGTTGCCGCAAACAACCATGCGCCCACGCTGCATCATGAAACCGCTGAGTGCGCCGGTGTCGCCGCCCACGATGATGGTGCCGCCCTTCTGGTCGATGCCAGTGCGCGACCCGACCGAACCGCGGCACACAAGATCGCCGCCCCGAAGGTGGATCCTGCGTTCTTCTCGATCATGATCGTGCCCGACATCATGTTTTCGCCGCACGACCAGCCCACCCGGCCCGTCACACGCACATTCGGCCCGTCAATCAACCCGGTCGAGAAATACCCGGTCGATCCTTCGATGATCAAATTCAACTTGGAGAGGATCCCCACACCAAGCGAGTGCATGCCGCGCGGGTTCTGCAACACGATGGTGCCAAACCCTTCGGCCATCAGTGAACGGATGTTGGAGTTCACTTCGGTCGTGGTCTTGCCGTCGCAGTCAATCTCGGTCCGCTTGTTGAAGTCGACCGTTGGCGCCCAAGGGTATTCGAAGCGTTCCTCGGCGTCCGGGTCGAATTCGATATAGAGCGACTTTCCCGTCAGCTCTTCAGTGGTCATGCCCAGGGCTTTGACGCGGTCTTCCTGCGTCATTTCCTTCAGTTGGGCGTCGGTCACGCTTGCCATACGCGAACCTCCTCATCATAGGGGTCTGTGGTGTCGATTTCCTGGGGCAGGATCGCGCGGATCGCGACCTCTTCCGAGGCCATGGCGATCAGATCGTCGCTTTCGTACAAAACCAGCGGTTTCGCGGCCATCGTGTCCTTGGCCATGCCAAGCTGATCCTTGGTGGCCACCAGATAGGTGAACACACCGTCGATTTCCTCGATCGAGCGGCGCAGGCTGTCCTCCAGCGCCATCCCGTTGGATAGGTTGTGCGCGGTGTAGACGGCCAGCAATTCGCTGTCGCAATTGGACATGAAGCGATGGCCCTTACGCTCCATCTCGCGGCGCATGATCCAGTAGTTGGTGATCTGGCCGTTATGGACGACGCTGATGTCGTTATATGGGAAGGCCCAATAGGGGTGCGCCGATTTGATATACACGTCGGATTCAGTGGCCATCCGGGTGTGGCCGATCCCGTGCGTACCGGTGAAATCGTTCAGACCATAGGCCCCGGCCACATCAGCCGCATCGCCCAGATCCTTGATCAGCTCCAGCCCGTTGCCCATCGACAGGATTTCGGTGCCCTTGTCTTCTTCGATATGGGTCGCCATCGCCGCCGTGTCGCCATCATGGGTCAGCACATAACGCAGCGAATGTTCGACCGGCGCTTCCTTCGAAGACACGTTGGCCCCGTGTTCGGCCAGAATCTCATCCACTCGCGCGATCCGGTCGGCGATCAGCTTGTGAACCCCGTGGCCCACGGCGCGATCTTCGGCCTCGGCCACTTTGATCCGCATGATATAGGCGTCCGGGTCTGGAAGCCCCAGTCGGCAAAGACCGGCGCCCAGAAGCCTGTATCCCAAAGACGGCGATAGCTGTTGACGGTCGAACAGCCCACAGCCGTCAGCGCCTGCAAGTTGTGGACCACACCACCGATGGCCTTCAGCCCTTCGGCCCCCGGCATCTGCGGGTCGTCGTCGTCGGGCATGAAGGTATTCTCACCCCCTTTGACGTACATATAGTTGTCGCGCATGCCCGGCAGGTTGTCGGGATCATTGCCGACCTTCACAAACTCATCATCGCCACCGCGCCACAGGCTCATGTTGTGGTGGCAGCCGCTGGCCGAGACACCCATGAACGGCTTGGTCATGAAGCAGGCAAAGATGCCGTGTTCGCGGGCAACCTGCGCACAGATCTGACGGTATGTCGTCAGGCGGTCGGCGTTGCGCAGAACGTCGTCATACATCCAGTTCAGTTCCAGCTGTCCTGGCGCGTCCTCATGATCGCCCTGGATCATGTCGAGGCCCATCTTGCGGGCATAGCGGATCACCTGAAGGCTGACCGGGCGCAGGCTTTCGAACTGGTCGATGTGATAGCAATAGGGTTTGGAGAACCCGTCCTTCGGCTTGCCGTTCTCATCGTACTTTAGCCACATCATTTCCGGCTCGGTCCCGATGCGCAGCTGGGTGCCGTGCTTCTTGGTGAATTCCTCGTGCATCCGGCGCAGGTTGCCGCGGCAGTCGGCGGTCAGATAGGGGTCGATCTGAACCTCGTTCACCGGGGTTTCGACCTTATAGGGCGACGCCCCGCCCTGAATGCCGCCAAAGTGCCAGTCGGGCTTATAATAGATGCCCCACATCTCATCTGTGATCAGGCTGCCATCCACCGTGGAATAGAGCGGCGCATCGGTGTCCACATGGATCACCGGCGGCATCTTTCCGTCATCCGCATTGCCGGATTCCGGGGGCAGTTGCAGCACACCCTCTTCCAGCTGCCAGAACCGCCACATGTCGACATCGTCATGCACCTGACCATCCAGGCCCTTTACGGTGATCTTGCGCGGCTGACCCAGCATTTCCCAGAAATCACGCGCCCAGGGACCGGCCCCCATGATAACGCGTTCACAGGAAATCGTGCCCTTGTCAGTTTCGACCGAGGCGACGGCTTTGGAGCCGTTTTCCGAATTCAGCCCTTTCACGGTCACCCCGGTGATGATCCGCACGCCCAGCTTTTCGACCTTGTCGGCCAGCGCGTACATCGTCTTGGTCTGGTTCGAATAACCGCCGCGCTTTTCGTGCAGCACACTGGTGATCCCCTGCGCCTGCCAGTCACCGAAGATTGTCTTCATATAATCGCTGGACGCCTGCGCACCTTCGACAAAAACGCTTTCATACCCGATTGCCTGCTGTTGCGCATAAATGCTGCCGACATCGTCGCGCATGCTTTCGCTGGAAATCTGCATATAGCCGACAGGATGATAGCTGAGGCCTTCGGGATCGCTTTCCCAAACGTTCACCGAATGCGCCATCAGTTTGCGCATCGCGGGCTGGAAATAGTTGTTGCGCACCACGCCGCAGGCCACGCCCGAGGCACCCGCCGCGATCCCGGTTTTGTCGAGGACGACCACGCGCCCTTCAACCTGCTCACCCGCCGCTGCCAGACGCTCGGCCAGCCTCCAGGCGGTGGACAGCCCGTGAATTCCTGCACCGATGATCACAAAATCCGCGTGGTCCGGAAATGCCATGTTCGTCTCTCCCCCGGGCGGCAGTTCAAGCGGCTTGATCCGCTCCGTTTTCGCTCCGCAACTAGGGGCATAGTTTCAATTCCGATCCGGAAATCAACCTTTTCTGTACCAAATCTCCGATTTTTCTGGCTTTTTATATTCTTTGGTATAACTTTGGACTACTCCAGGGGGATGAATCCGATGACACTGTCCGAAAAACCACGATTGGGCGCGGCTGATATTGCCGCAACGATTCGCCGTGCCATCGCGGATGGCGAATACCTGCGGCACGACCGTATGCCCGCGGAACGGCGGATGGCGGACACCTATGGTGTTGCCCGCGGGACCGTCCGTGATGCCCTGACCCAACTGGCACGCGAAAACTATGTCGAGGTTCGCCCCGGAAGCGGAACATATGTCACCTATCGCGGGACTGATGCGATGGCCGCGCCAGTCGAACAGGCCAACCCGCTGGAACTGATCGATACCCGTTTCGCGCTAGAGCCGCATATTTGCAGGCTGGCGGTTCTGCATGGGCGGCGGGCCGATTTTGATGCGCTGGAACAATTGTGCCAGGCGATGGAACGCGCCACCGACAACCCAACCGAATTTGCCGAAAAAGATACCGAATTCCACCGGTTACTGGCCGCCAGCACCGGCAACGGGCTGTTGATCTGGATCATCGATCAGATCACCTCGGTACGCAGCATGGATGAGTGGACGCGGATGCGGCAACTGACCCTGAACCGATCCATCATCACGCAATACAACATGCAGCATCGCCAAATCCTCAGCGCGATCCGCACCCGAGAGCCCGAGCGCGCCGCCAATGTCATGAAGGAACATCTGGAAACTGCGCGCTTGTCCCTGACGCGCGCCTCCGAAACCTGAGGTCGTGAAACCGGTATCGTGGCGGCAAGGCAGCTTAGGTCCGCGCCACCGCCTGTAGCCAGTTCATGTAAATCCGCTCGGCCGCGGTATTGAAGTCCGCCATCCGGGCCGCGCTGTCCGCATTCATGCGCGCGGTGCCATCCTGGCCCATCGCCTGTTCCAATGCCGTCGCGTATTCGGTGATTTCGGCCCAATTGGTCACGGTGTCCGCCTCGACCTCGACATGAAACTGCATCGAATAGGCGCGGGTGCCCCACTTCATTGCTTGCACCGCGCAGGCGTCTGACGTGGCCAGACATTGCGCGCCGGGCGGCATCTGGGTCACCTCGGCACTGTGCCATTGCAGGCACGCCAGCGGAAAGCCGACCCCGTCGAACAATACGCCATCGGCACCTGCCTGGGTCAGATGCACATCCATCACGCCAATTTCAGGCGTCGCTGACGGCCCGACCGAACCGCCGAGCGCCTCGGCCAGCAGTTGATGGCCCAGGCACAGGCCAAGAAACGGCATGCCGTGGTCCGCAACAGCGGCGCGGATGAATTCCTTTTCTTCGGCAAGCCAGGGGTGAGCATCTTCCTGCCAGACATCCATCGGCCCGCCCATGACCCACAGGGCGTCATAGCCATCAAGCGCTGGCAACTCCTCGCCCTTCTGCAACTCCACAGCGTCCCATCTGTGGCCATCTTCGGCCAGAAAAGACCGGAATATTCCGGGATGTTCGATCGTCACATGTTGCAGGACAAGTATCTTCATTGGGGCCTCCGATTCTGGCGGCGACCCTAGGGGCAAGCGCGGCCTGGGGGCAAGTCACGCCCGAAATGTCGACGGCGCAGCCCCAAAACGGGCCGTATAGGCGCGGCTGAAATGGGAGGAGTTGGCAAAGCCGGTGGCCAGCGCAATCTCGGTCAGCGGCAGCGCCGAATTCCGCATCAGGTTCTGCGCCTTATCCAGCCTCAGATCCCTGTAATACCCCATCGCCGATTGCCCCAGCCGGGCCTGGAACAAACGCATCAATTGGCGCGCCGAAACACCGGCGAATTCGGCCAGATCAACCAGGCTCAGGGGGTCGGCCACGTGGTTTTCCATCGCCGAGACCGCCGACAGGATGGCCGCATTCGTCGTTCCAACGCGCGCCACCAGACCGCCACGCTGTGGCCCGCCCGAGGGGCGGATATCCGTGTGCAGGAACCAGTCGCTGACCGATTGAGCGAAGGTCGCGCCGTGATCCTGCGCGATCAGCGCGTGCATCAGATCCATCGGCGCCGTGCCGCCTGCGCAAGTCACGCGATCCCGGTCGATCACATAAAGCGTGCGGTCGATCATCAGATTTGGCGACACCTCGGCCAAAGCCTCGGCATGTTCCCAATGCACGGTCATGCGCCGCCCTTCCATCAGACCCGCGCGTGCCAGGATGACCGGACCGCCGGAAACACCGCCAAGGATCGCCCCGCTGCGCGCCATTCGGCCCAGCCAGCGAAACAGGGCGGCATCTTCGACCGACGCCGGATCGCCTCCGGCAATCACGAACAGATAATCCAGTTGCAGCCCCTGCCCGACCGTGGCCACGGGCACGACGCCCCCCTGCCCGGAACTTGCGATCATTTCGGGGCCTGCGCCGATGATCGTCACCTCATACAGCGCCCGCCCGCTGAGCAGATTTGCCGCCCGGAACGGTTCGACTGTCGAGGCATAGGACATCAGTGCAAAGCCCGCCAATGGCAGGACTCCGACCCGGGTTGCGCGCGCGTTTGATCCATTCTCGTCCATTTCAGCAAAATGAGCGTCCGTTCTGGAAAAGTCCAGCCATCGGCCAACGCTCATACTTCGCGCATCTGACACCGGGGCCACGCCATGCACTATTCCGCAATTCGCATTTTCAAAGAGGGTCTGACCGGCAACAAGGGCTGGAAACCTGTCTGGAGAGAGCCTGAGCCAAAGGCCGAATATGACATCGTAATTATCGGCGGTGGCGGGCACGGGCTATCGACCGCCTATTACTTGGCCAAAGAACACGGGCTGACCAATATCGCCGTGGTCGAAAAGGGCTGGATCGGGTCCGGGAACGTGGGCCGGAACACGACGATCATCCGCTCGAACTATATGCTTCCGGGAAACCAGCCGTTCTATGAGCTGTCGATGAAACTGTGGGAGGGGTTGGAGCAGGATTTCAACTACAACGCGATGGTCAGCCAGCGTTCGATCCTGAACCTGTTCCACAGTGACCCGCAGCGCGACGCCTTCGTGCGCCGCGCCAACGCAATGCTGATGAGTGGAGCTGACGCCGAGCTTGCCAGCGCGGAAGACCTGAAAAAAGAGCTGCCGTTCCTCGATTTCGACAACGCGCGCTTTCCGATCAAGGGCGGGCTGTTCCAGCGCCGTGGCGGTACTGTGCGCCACGACGCCGTCGCCTGGGGATACGCGCGCGGCGCCGACAGCCGAGGCGTCGATATCCTGCAGAACTGCGAGGTGACGGGCTTCGACATCGAAGACGGCACCGTGAAGGGCGTCCAGACCTCTCGTGGCCCGATCCGCGCCAAGAAAGTCGCCATGTGTGTGGCCGGCTCGTCAGGCCGCGTCGCCGCGATGGCCGGGATGCGCCTGCCAATTGAAAGCCACGTGTTGCAAGCCTTCGTGACCGAGGGGCTGAAGCCCACCCTGCCCGGCGTCATCACCTTTGGCGCGGGCCATTTCTATGTCAGCCAGTCCGACAAGGGCGGTCTGGTCTTCGGCGGCGACATCGACGGCTATAACTCCTACGCGCAACGCGGCAACCTGCCGGTGGTCGAGGATGTGTGCGAGGGCGGCATGGCGATCATGCCAATGATCGGGCGTGCGCGGCTACTGAGGTCCTGGGGAGGCCTGATGGACATGTCGATGGACGGCACACCTTTCATCGACGCGACCCATATCGACGGCCTCTATTTCAACGGCGGCTGGTGCTACGGCGGCTTCAAGGCCACGCCCGCCAGCGGGTTCTGCTATGCCCACCTGCTGGCGCGCGGCACCCCGCATCCGGTGGCCACGCAGATGCGCCTCGACCGTTTCAAAACCGGCAATCTGATCGACGAAAAAGGCATGGGCAACCAGCCCAACCTGCACTGAGGACGACAGCATGTTCACGCGCAATCTTCCCATCCTTCTTCGCTCGGCGGGCACCGCCGGGCAGCGCCCGCCCGCCCCCACGGCGGGCGCTTTCGCGCCCCCCTCGGACGGCCGCTGCCCTCGCTTTCGGAGCACGACTAAATGATCATCAACCACCCTCTGCTTGGCCCACGCGATGCCGCCGAATTTGTCTATCTGGGCGATGCATCTCTGATCGACCGACCCGACTGGGAGGCCGCCGATGCAGGCGAACAGTTCCTCGAATACGCCTACATGCGCGACAACCCGGCAGGGGACTTGCAAGAGCTTTGGTATCACGAACAGGGCGATCGGTCGTGGCTGGTCGTCACCCGAAACACCCTGACGCATGAAATCTCGAAGGTCGAACTCGCCCGCGATGTGGCGCTGGAACGGGGGCGCGACAGATGAGGCAATCGAACCGGATCAAAGGCGGGCTGATCGACCGCAGCCAGACGCTGAACTTCACCTTCAACGGTCAGGCGATGACAGGATATCGGGGCGATACGCTGGCCTCAGCCCTGCTGGCGAATGGCCAGCGCCTGGTCGGGCGCAGCTTCAAATACCACCGCCCGAGGGGGGTCTTCACCGCCGGAAGCGAAGAACCGAACGCCCTGGTGCAGCTGCGCAAGGGCGCGCACCGCGAACCGAACACGCGGGCAACTACGGCCGAATTGTTCAGCGGGCTGGAGGCGACCAGCCAGAACCACCTGGGGCCGCTGAAGTACGACCTGATGGCCGCTACCGACCTTCTGGCCCCGTGGCTGGGCGCGGGTTTCTATTACAAGACGTTCAAGTGGCCCAAGGCGTTTTGGGAAAAGCTGTACGAACCCGTCATCCGAGCTTCGGCCGGGCTGGGCGCGTTGTCAAAACAGGACGATCCGGACAGTTACGACAAGGGATTCCTACATTGCGATGTTCTGGTCATCGGCGCAGGCCCGGCGGGCCTGTCGGCGGCGCTGACGGCGGGGCGCAGCGGCGCGCGCGTCATCCTGGCGGACGAAGATTTTGCGCCGGGCGGGCGCCTGAACGCGGAAACGCTGGAGGTTGACGGCATGGCCGGGTCCGATTGGGCCGCCGGTGCGGTCGCAGAACTGGCATCGATGGACAACGTGCGGATCATGACCCGCACGACGGTCTACGGCGCCTACGACCACGGCGTTTACGGCGCGCTGGAACGCTGCACCGATCACCTGCCAGACGCGGGCGGCAAGCCGCGCCAGATCCTGTGGCGGATCTATTCCAGGCGCTCCCTGCTGACCGCTGGTGCCACCGAACGCCCCATCGCCTTCCCGATGAACGACCGCCCCGGCGTGATGCTGGCAGGCGCCGTGCGCACCTATGCCAACCGCTTTGGCGTCGCGCCGGGCAAACGTGTTGCGGTGTTCACCAACAACGATGACGGCTGGCGCACCGCCACCGATCTGGCCGCCAAGGGTGTCGAGATTACCGCCGTGATCGACACCCGCACGGGCGATGCCCCGGCCACACCCACCGGCGCAAGCGTGGTGATGGGCGGGCGCGTCGTGGACACCGCCGGGCGTGGCGGCTTGCGTTCGATCACGCTGGCAAACGGCCAGACGATCCCCGCAGACTGCCTAGCCGTGTCGGGCGGGTGGAGCCCCAACGTCCATCTGACTTGCCACCAGCGCGGCCGCCCCACCTGGCGCGACGATATCGCCGCTTTCGTCCCCTCGGGCGATCTGCCGCCGGGGATGTCCGTTGCCGGGGCCGCAAACGGCACCCTGACACTTGCCGCCGCCCTGGCCGAAGGGCGCACGCAGGCGAAGGCGGCTGTGAAAGACCTCAGGCTGTCAGCATCGCTCAAGACCGCGCCCAAGGCCGAGGATGAGGCCGCTGAAACATCAGCATTCTGGCATGTCACCGAAGGCAAGGGCCGTGCCTGGCTGGATTTGCAGAACGACGTGACAGTCAAGGACGTCAAGCAAAGCCACGCCGAGGGGTTCCGCTCTGTCGAACATCTGAAGCGTTACACGACCCTCGGCATGGCCACCGATCAGGGCAAGACGGCCAACATCCCTGCCCTTGCGATCATGGCCGAGCAGACCGGCAAAACCATACCGGAAACCGGCACCACGATCTTCCGTCCGCCCTACACCCCCGTTCCCATCGGCGCGCTGGCGGGCCGCGCACGCGGCAAGGAGTTCCGTCCATACCGCCTGACACCCAGCCACAAATGGGCCGAAGAACTGGGCGCCACCTTCGTGGAAACCGGCAACTGGCTGCGCGCCCAGTGGTTCGCCCGCCCGGGCGAAAAAGGCTGGCGTGATTCAGTTGATCGCGAGGTTGAGATGACCCGCAACTCGGTCGGCATCTGCGACGTGACCACGCTGGGCAAGATCGACATTCAAGGGAAGGACGCCGCCGAATTCCTCAACAAAATATACGCCAACGGCTTTGCAAAGCTGGCTGTCGGCAAGGTCCGTTACGGGCTGATGCTGCGCGAAGATGGCATCTGTTACGATGACGGTACGACCGCGCGGCTGTCCGAAAACCACTTTGTGATGACCACCACCACCGCCAACGCCGTGCTGGTGTTCCGGCGGATGGAATTCGCGCGCCAGTGCCTGTGGCCGAACCTCGACGTGCACATGATCTCGGTCACCGACGCCTGGGCGCAATTCGCCGTGGCCGGGCCGAATTCACGCAAACTGTTGGAGAAAGTCGTCGACGACTTCGACATCTCCAACGAAGGCTTCCCCTTCATGGGCTGCGCCGATCTGACGGTCTGCGGCGGCACGCGCGCGCGGCTGTTCCGCATCTCGTTCTCCGGAGAGCTTGCCTATGAAATCGCGGTGCCCGCCCGATACGGCGACTCGATGATCCGCGCGCTGATGAAAGCGGGCGAGGAATTCGACGCCATCCCCTATGGCACCGAAGCGCTTGGCGTGATGCGCATCGAAAAAGGCCACGCCGCAGGCAATGAGCTGAACGGCCAGACCACCGCGCTGAACCTTGGCATGGGGCGGATGGTCTCCAAGAAAAAGGACAGCATCGGGTCCACCCTGTCGGAACGCCCGGAAATGAACCGCGACGATGCGATCAAGCTGGTCGGCTTCCGCCCCGTCGATCGCGACAAACCGCTGAGTGCCGGGGCGCATTTCGTCGAACGAAACACCAAAGCAACGAACGAAAATGACCTCGGCTGGATGACCAGTGTCGCCTATTCCCCCAGCCTCGGCCACTCCATCGGCCTTGGTTTCCTGAAACGCGGTGACGAACGCATGGGCGAGGTTGTGCGCGCCGTAAACCTGATCCGCGATCAGGATGTCGAGGTCGAAATCGTCTCGGCCCATTTCATTGACCCCGAAGGGGAGCGTTTGCGTGCCTGAGTTTACCCTGACAGCCCAGCCATTCCTCGGCGGCTATTCCCGCGATTTCGGCGACACCAAACTGGTCGAACTTACGGAGGTGTCCATCACCTCCATTGCCGAACCCCGCAATGGCCGCGCCACATTGGAGGGGGCCGTGAAATCCGCCTGGGGCTGCGCCCTGCCCGCCGCTGGCCAATCGGTCGAAAGCACATCGGGTCGCCTGTTCTGCACCGGCCCGGACAGCTTCATGCTGGCAGGCCCGTCGCTGTTTGATCCGGCCGGCGACGCAACAAAAGCGCTGGATGGCGCCGGCTATGTCACCGATCAGTCCGAAGCCTGGGTGACCCTGCGCCTTGACGGCCCGCAGGCCCGCGCAGCGCTGGAACGCATCTGCCCGGTGGATCTGCACCCCGACGCCCTTCCCGCCGGGGCCTTTGCCCGCACGGTGATGGAACATCTGGGCGCGATAGTACTGGCCGAAGGTGGCGATGCGTTCACGCTGATGTCGGCAAGTTCCTCAGCAGGCTCATTCCTGCATGCCATCGAGGTGTCACTCACCAACCTTCAATAGCCAATACAGCAACACACACCCCGCCTACCCCGTCTTTTCGCCAAAAATACTCCGGGGAGGTCTGGAGGGGCTGGCCCCTCCAGCCACCGGGCATGCTGAAACGATTTCGCGGGTTATCTATCTAACAACCCCGCCGCCCTCAGAAAAACGCCTGCAACCCGGTCTGCGCGCGCCCAAGGATCAGCGCGTGGACGTCGTGCGTCCCCTCATAGGTGTTCACCGTCTCAAGGTTCATCATGTGACGGATGACCTGGAATTCTTCGGATATTCCGTTGCCGCCGTGCATGTCACGCGCCATCCGCGCAACCTCCAGCGCCTTGACACAGTTGTTGCGTTTGATGATGCTGATCATCTCAGGCGCGGCCCTGGCTTCGTCCATCAGCCGCCCCACACGCAGCGCCGCCTGCTGGCCCAACGAAATCTCGGTCTGCATGTTGGCCAGCTTTAACTGGAACAGCTGCGTCTGCGCCAACGGCTTGCCGAATTGCTTGCGATCCAACCCGTATTGCCGCGCCGCATGCCAGCAGAACTCGGCCGCGCCAAGCACACCCCAGGCGATCCCGAAACGTGCGCGGTTCAGACAGCCGAACGGCCCTTTCAGCCCTTCGACGTCCGGCAACAGCGCATCCTCGCCGACTTCGACGTCCTTCAGCACGATCTCACCTGTGACCGAGGCGCGCAGGCTTTGCTTGCCCGCAATCTTGGGCGCGCTGAGGCCTTTGGCGCCTTTCTCAAGCACGAACCCCTTGATCTTGCCACCATGGGCATCCGATTTGGCCCAGATTACAAACACATCCGCAATCGGGCTGTTGGAAATCCACATTTTCGAACCATTCAGAAGATACCCGCCCTGAACCGCCTTGGCCGTGGTCTTCATCCCCGCCGGGTCGGACCCCGCATCAGGTTCGGTCAGCCCAAAACATCCGATCCATTCGCCTGTTGCCAGCTTGGGCAGATACTTCGCGCGCTGCGCGTCGGTGCCGTAGGCATAGATCGGATACATCACCAAAGAAGACTGCACCGACATCATCGAACGATACCCGCTGTCCACACGCTCAATCTCGCGCGCGACAAGGCCATAGGTCACGTAGGACGCGCCGAGGCCACCGTATTCTTCGGGAATTGTCGTACCCAGCAGGCCCATTTCGCCCATTTGCGCAAATATGTCGGGATCAACGGCCTCCTCCGCGTAGGCCCTGATTGCCTTTGGCGCCAGCTTTTCTGCCGCGAAACTGGCCGCCGCGTCGCGGATCATGCGTTCATCCTCGCCCAGTTGATCTTCCAGCAGGAAGGCATCCTCCCAGGAAAACGACGACAGGTTCGGGCGGCTGTGGGCGGGCAGGTCTTTGGGCATGGCGGCCTCCGGCGATGGGAAAAGGGATGGCCCGATGTGTCCGGGAATTGCCGGACAAGGTCAACCGGATGCTGCCCGGTCTTGCGCGCTTTACAGCGATCGGTCAGGGTTTTGGCATGAGGCAGGATTTCGATTGCGACGTTATCATCTGCGGCGGCGGGCCGGTCGGCATGGGTCTGGCGATTGATCTTGGCCAACGCGGCGTGCGCACCGCGGTGGTCGAACGCTACCCCGAACCCCAGCCTATCCCCAAGGGTCAGAACCTGACCCAGCGCACAGCAGAACATTTCCGCGCCTGGGGCTGCGAAGACGCCCTGCGCCGGGCCCACCCGCTGCCCGAAGGGGCCGGAACCGGGGGCGTGAATTGCTATGGCACGCTGCTGGGCGCTTACAGCTATTCCTGGATTAACCGCGCCGCGGTCACGGCGTATTACGCCGCCGACAACGTCCGTTTGCCGCAATATGAGACCGAGAATGTCCTGCGCGCCCGCGCCGCCGAACTGGACGCTGTCGAGGTTTTCTATGGCTGGTCCGGCACGACCGTCGCGCAATCGGATGACAGCGTGACCCTGACAATCACGGAACACAATGGCCCGGCGCGGCGACCACTGACCGCGCGTTACCTTGTCGGATGCGACGGCAGCAATTCAACCGTGCGCACCAGCGCGGGCATCACCCAGACCCGCAATGACCACGACCGGCAAATGGCGCTGGTGGTGTTCCGCTCGACCGATTTGCACGATCTTCTAGGCCGTTATCCCGGCAAGGCATTCTTCAACGCCCTGCACCCGGATTTTGAGGGTTACTGGCAGTTTTTCGGACGTGTCGATGTCGGCCACAGCTGGTTCTTTCACGCGCCGGTGCCGGTCGGCACGACGGCAAACGGGTTCGATTTCGCGGCCATGATCCACCGCGCCGTGGGTGCTGAATTTGCGTTGGACATCGACCATGTCGGCTTTTGGGATCTGCGGTTTGCCTGCGCTGACAGTTACTGCGCCGGGCGGGTCTTCGTTGCCGGTGACGCCGCCCACAGCCATCCGCCCTATGGCGGGTTTGGCATCAATATCGGGCTGGAGGATGCCCGCAATCTGGGCTGGAAACTGGCCGCGCGGATCGCTGGCGGCGCGCAAGCACTTCTGGACAGCTATGACGCCGAGCGTCGCCCGGTCTTTCAATCCACCGCGCAGAATTTCATCGGCAGGTTTATCGAGGAAGATCGCGATTTCCTGGCCACCTACAACCCGTCCCGCGACCGCGCCGCGTTCGAGGCCGCCTGGGCCAACCGGGCCGGGGGCGATGCAAGCGTCACGGCTTACGAACCAAACTATGAAGGTTCGCCGATCATTCCCGGTCAGGCAGGCCGCACTCCTGGCGCGATCGGTGATCACCAATTCCGCGCCCGCGCAGGCCATCACCTTGCCCCGCAGCCTGCGGCGAAGGCGACAACGACATTCGATCACCTGCGCGACGGTTTCACATTGCTGATGGCACAGGATCGGGCTTCAGGCGAACTGGCCCGGTCGTTCCGCGCTGCCGCACGTCGTTTGGGCGTTCCGTTGTCGATGCAGGACGTGCTGACGCAAAGCGCCGTTGATCAGTATGGCGCACCGCTGATCCTTGTCCGCCCGGATCATTTTGTCGCCTGGGCCGGGGAAAGTTGTGAGCCTTTGGACGTGTTGAGGACCGCAGTCGGAGGATAGATCGGCACCCGTTTTTGCCGTGTTCGAGATGATTTGAGGCACCGTGTATTAGAGACGCACCATCCTGAAAATCAGGCTCGTTTTCGGGATTTCCTGCGCCCGGTGCACGCCGCAGGCGCAGGGCGCACGCCGGACCGGCCCCACCGGTCTGGCGTCGGTTCGAGGTGAGCACTCCGGTTCGAGTTGACGGCTAACACTTCGCCATAAATCATACCCACTAAAGCGTTTCGTCTTGAACCTGAATCGCGAGGGATTCCCTTGAGACCTGATCTGTGATTCATCCTGTTTGGGAGGATGGATCATGTCAGCACCTTTGCCATCTGCGCTTCGGATACGGTTTCAGAGATACATTGAAGAAGGGTTGAGCGGGCGCGCGGCGGCGTTGCGGTTGAAGCTGTCGCCTGCCACAGGCGCGCGGTGGGCGCGTCAGGTGAGGATGAAGGGTCATGCGGAACCTGCCCGGCAGGGACCGCCGCGCGGCAAGGGAAAGCTGGCTCCGCATCGGGAATTCTTTGAGGAGTTGATCGCACAAGACCCTGACATCACGCTCTTTGAGTTGCGTAATGCGCTGGCCGATGCAGAGGGTGTGCGGGTGCATCACTCCTCCATCGCCAACCTTCTGTCCCGGCTCGGCTTCACGTACAAAAAAAGTCGCTGGTCGCAACCGAGCGCCGCCGCGCCAAGGTAAGGCAGCAACGGGCCGACTGGTTCAGATACCGCTCGCCAGCCATTGCGACCTTTCCTGAGCGCGTTGTCTTTATTGACGAAACCGCAGTGAAGACAAACCTCACGCGCCTACGCGGCAGAGCCAAGCGCGGTAAGCGCCTGACGATGGATGCGCCCTTCGGAAGCTGGGGAACCCAAACCTTGATCGCGGGCCTGACCCAAGGCGCGCTGATCGCACCTTGGGTCATCAAGGGAGCGATAGATGGCCCCGCCTTCGCGGCCTACATCCGCGAAGTGCTGGTCCCCGAGATCAACCCCGGCACTGTCGTCATTCTCGACAACCTGGCAACCCACCGGAATAAGGAGGCGACGCAGGCTTTACGCAATCACGGCTGCTGGTTCCTTTACCTGCCACCGTACTCGCCCGACCTGAATCCCATCGAGCAGGCCTTCTCTAAACTGAAAGCCCATTTGCGACGGATCGGGGCCAGGTCCTTTACCCAGGTCTTCGAAGCAATCGGAGCAATCTGCGATCTCTACGACCCAGTAGAATGCTGGAACTACTTTAAGGCCGCCGGATATGTCTCAGGTTAATGTCGAAACGCTTTAACCATTGTTACGCCAGCCCGCCGGTCCGGCGCGCGCCCTGCAAAGGTTGGCGTTCGCAGCCTATTGTCCGCATGTCATTCCGATAGCAATTCAGATAATCAAGATGTCTCCCTAGCAACCGGTCGACTACCCGGATTGACCGCTCTTCGAACGACGCCCCGATCCTACCCCACAATCGCCCAAAGAAACCGCAGGCACACCACGGCCAGGAACACCCCGAACAACCGGCTGAGCGATTTTTGCGGCAGACGGTGCGCCTGCGCCACGCCGAACCGGGTCATCAGCAATGCTGTGGGCAGCGTCAGGATCAATGCCAGCAAAGACACAAAGCCAAGTGCGTCGGGTGGAAGGCCCTCACGCCCCCAACCGACCAGAATATACCCCGCCGTTGCAGGCACCGCGATGATCACCCCGACCCCTGCCGAGGTCGACACGGCCTCATGCACCGTTTTTCCGTTCAGCGTCAGGATCAGGTTCGAAACCGCCCCGCCGCCGATCCCCATCAGGGTCGAGATCACCCCGAGCGCGGCACCGTAAAGCCCGGTTCCGATCCGGCCCGGCATCGTGTCGCGTAGTTTCCAGTTGGTCGAACCGATCAGCATCTTGATCGACAACAGCCCCGCAACCGCAACAAAAACCGCCTGAAAAACCACTGGGGCTGCATCGCTGGCAATCGCATTGCCCACAACCACGCCCAAAAGGACCGGAATTATCCACGCCCGGATCACACCCATGTCGACAGTGCCTTTTGCCGCATGTTGGCGCGCCGACAGGATCGCCGTGGGTATGACCATTGCCAGCGACGTACCGACAGCCATCGGCATCGCAATCTCATCCGTTGCGCCCATTATGCGCAAAGTCTCGAAGAAAACCGGCACACTGATCGCGCCGCCGCCGACGCCGAACAGGCCAGCCAGCACGCCGATGGTCGCCCCGGCAATTAGAAAGGCCAGTACGATCAGCGGCGTCAGCCCTGCGGTCAGTTCGCCAATCACCTCCACCGGCATCTCCTTGACCTGCGCCCCGGTTCACGTGCCAGGTTCAACGAAACATCCTTTCGGGTGCCAAGTCCAGAACCGGCAGGGCCGGTCCATCGCCGTCTGGCACGTCAAATGCGTTGATCGTCATCGAGATCAGTGAATAATACCCGCAGATTGCCACCAGATCGACCAGGCCTTGCGTGCCCAGTGCCTGTTCCGCCTGCTGGTAAACACTGTCAGAAACAGCGCGATCACGATGCAATTCCACCGCGAAATCAAAAACCGCCCGCATTTCGGGTTCTGTAAGCTCGGGCCGTTGCCCCTGCCCGATGGCATTGATCACCCCCCACGATATTCCTGCCGACAGCGCGGTCGGCACGTGATGCGACCATTCGAACCCCGAAGACCAAATCCGCGCGGTGACCAATATCGCAAGCTCTGACAGATGTCGCGGCAGGCTGCTGTCATAGCGCGCATATTGACCGAGCGCCTGCGCCCGATCCGCCATCCGGGGTGAGCACAGCCAGACCTTCAACGGCCCGACAACCTGCCCACGCGGACCGGATGTAATCACCTCGGAAACGCGGCGCTGCGCATCCGTCAAGGCATCAGGATCCGGGCCGCCGTAACGTTGCGGCGTATCTGTGTTCATTCTGCCAATGTGGTCATAGCGCCGCGATAGAACAACAGCGGATCACCCGCACCCTCGGCGAAGTGTTCGATGCGGCCAACGACGATGATGTGGTCGCCACCGTCGTGAATGTCCCATTTGGCACACTCAAAATGGCAGAGGTTCCCATGAATGACCGGCAAGCCGTTGCGCCCGGCATACCATTTCACGCCGTCAAACTTATCCTCCAGCGGTTTCGCAAATTGCCACGCCGCGGCCTGCTGATCATGGGCCAGGATATTCACATTGAAGGCATCGCCCGCCTCGATCCAGCGACAGCTGACCTGTGACTTGCCGAGCGAGAACAGGCACAGCGGCGGATCAAGGCTGAGTGACGAGAATGAACTGATCGTGACCCCGGTTGCAAATCGCCCGAATGCGTTGCGCAACGCGCGCGGGTCTGAGGCAATTGCGTCCAGCACGGTGATCTCCTTTTCGCCAAGTGACTTGCCGATCTGTGTAAACCACTGGACAAATTACCAGAAATGATACTTCTTCATGCGTAGTATTGTGAAATCGGATAGGAGGCGACGTGCCGGTCCCGAAAATCAGCATCAATGGCCTACGCGCCTTCCTGGCCGTCTATGAGGCGCAGTCATTCTCGAAAGCGGCGGAACGCGAAAATGCAACGCAGTCGGGCATGTCGACCCAGGTGAAGAACCTGGAACTGAAACTGGGGACGCCGCTGCTGAACCGGAACCGAAAAGACTATAGCCTGACGCCAGCCGGGCAGATCGTCTATCGCGAGGGGCAGGCCATCGTTCAGGCGCTTCTGGCACTGGAAACCAACCTGTCCGAGATGAAGGACGATGTAACCGGGCTGGTCCGGTTCGGGCTGATCCCGTCGCTGACGCGTTCGGTCCTGACCCCCGCGCTGGAAGACTTCAAGGCCGCGTTTCCCAAGGTCGACCTGAGCCTGCTGGAAGAATACAGCGGCGCCCTTCTGCGCCACGTTCTGGACGGAGAGCTGGATTTCGCAATCGTCCCGTCAGGCGACATGCCAGCCGGCCTGACAGCCAGCTTCGTGGGGCGCGACCGCGAGATGATTGTCACCCGCCCAGGCACACTTTCCGATCACCCTCACCTTGGTCCGGCGCCCCTGTCGGTGCTGTCGGGCGCCAAGCTGATCGTGCCCAGCACGCTGAACATCCGCCGCAGCCGGATCGACACATTGCTGAACGCGCATGGTGTCCATTGCGCCGAGATCATGGAGATGGACGGCATGCTCGGCACGCTCGAGATGGTGTCGGCCACAGATTGGACGGCCATCTTGCCCTCTGCGATCTGTCATGCGGACAAGGACGGGCAGCACCGAAAACTGAACCTGCTGTCCGATCCCCCGATGAGTTTCGATTACGTTCTTGTGCAGAAAAGCGAATGCGCCCTGCCCCGTGCGGCACAGCTTTTGACCGATGTTCTGACACGCCATGTCAACATCATCCTTGACGACTGGGGTGACCTCAGACGGCCGACTATCGGATAGGCTGAAGCCGATCATCAGAAATGATCATGCCGGGGTGCGTTGTTCTTGGCGATATCGGCGCGAATATTGTTAGGGTTTGGCAAGGCCGGATCGGAGGGACAGTATGACCGTTGCAATCATTGGAATCGGCAATATGGGCCAGGCAATCGCCCAGCGGCTGATCGACCTTGGCCACACCCCTGTTTTGTGGAACCGAACCCGTTCAAAAGCGACGGCAATCAGCGTTGCCAGTGTCGCCCCCTCGCCCGTTGCGGCGGCGCAATCGGCTGAGGTGATCCTGTCGATCCTTGCCAATGACACCGCGATCGAGGCGGCGTATTTCGGACCGGACGGTCTGTGTTCCGCCGATCTGTCAGGCAAGGTCGTGGTGGAGATGTGCACGACCTCTCCGGCCCAAACACTGGCGCTGGAGGCTGCGGTTCAGGCGCAGGGCGGGCTGTTTCTGGAGTGCCCGGTGGGTGGTACCATCGGCCCGGCGCGCGCGGGTCAGCTGCTTGGGCTGGCCGGTGGATCAGACCCGGCTTTTAAGGCCGCCAAATCGGTTCTGACCCAGATCACCCGGCGGCTGGAACATCTTGGCCCGGTTGGCACCGGGGCCGCGATGAAACTGGCGATCAACCTGCCGCTGATGGTCTATTGGGGTGCGGTGGGCGAGGCGCTGGGCCTGGCACTGGGTCAGGGCATCGACGCAGATCTTGCAGCCTCCCTTCTGATCGACAGTTCCGGTGCCATCGGGGCCGCAAAAAACCGGGTGCCGCCGATCGCAGCGATGCTGAAAACCGGCGAACCGGGCGGGGTTGCCCTGTCGCTGGACAACGGGATCAAGGACATGGGCCTGATGCAGGAACTGGCCGGGCAACACGCAATACCCTCCGAAGTCATCAGCGCGGCACTGGCCAAGGCAACCAAGGCTGCCGCCGCTGGCTGGGGCGATCAGGATGCCTCGCTCTACGGCATATTCGGACAAGGACCATCCGCATGAGCTTGCCTGTCGCCCTTGTCGGGTTCGGCTGGTGGGGCCAGCATATCGCCAGACGGCTGAAGGATCATCCGGCGTTCGACGTACAACTGGTGGTCGAACCGGCCACAGATAATCACGAGGCGATCCGCGCGCTGGGTCTGCACCCGGTTGCCGATTTCAACGACGCGCTGACCAGTGATGCCAAGGCGGTGCTGCTGACCTCGCCCAATGATCAGCATGACACCCAGGTCGCGCAGGCGGCGGCGGCAGGCAAGCATGTGTTTTGCGAAAAGCCCCTGTCCCTGTCCGCCGAAGGCGCGCGCGCCAGTGTCGCGGCCTGCCACGACCGGGGCCTTGTGCTGGGCGTCGGTCACGAACGGCGATTTGAACCTGCCATTCTGGCGTTGCGCGACTTTTTGGATCAGGGCGCACTGGGCACGATCATGCATTCCGAGATGGCGTTCAGCCATGACAAGCTGATCGGCGTTCCCGCAAACTCCTGGCGCACATCGAAAGCCATGGCCCCGGCGGCGGGCATGACCCAGATGGGCATCCATCTGACCGATCTGCTGATTTCCTTCTTCGGACGGGTCGACAGTGTTGCGGCGGTCACCGCCGACCGGTCGCTGGGCTGGGAAACAGGCGACGTGGTCAGCGTACAGTTGCAGTTCAAGGCCGGGATGACCGCAACGCTGCAAGCGATCCTGCATACACCGCATTTCCTGCGCACCCACATATTCGGCACCGATATGTGGGTCGAGGTGCGCAACGCGACCCACCCCGACACCCCCGGCGGCAAGGCAACGATGCAGCGGTACCGCTCTATCGACGACACGCAAACCGAAGACTTCCCCTGGACCGATAGCGTCACCGCCAATCTGGAGGCTTTCGCCGACGCCATTGCCGGGCGCGCGTCCTACCCCAACACAGCGTTCGAAATGGTGCATAACATCGAGGTGTTGGACGCAATCGTGCGCGCCGCCGAAACCGGGACGGTGCAGCGCCCCTGACCCGGGCCGCGCGCCGGATCTGTTGATGATCTGCCGATAGCGACCTGTCCCGCCCGCGACATTCAATCAGGTCGCAAATCGGCGGGACGCGGGGCCGCCCCAACACCCAATCTGTGCCAAGCCGGAGGCGCAGATGAACACCCACCACCGCGACAACCGCAAGATCGACCCAACCCGTGGCGCAACATTGGGCGACGGCACACCGAACGATCAGGACCGGATCGAGATCGGCCCGACCAACCTCGCCTTCGCCGAATGGGCCGCCGCCGGGCTGGAACTTCCCGATCTGCCCGCGATGCGCCGCTATCGCTGGGAACGGCTTGTCGCGCATGTGAATGCACGCGATCTGGGCGGGGTTCTGATGTTTGACCCGCTCAACATCCGGTACGCCACCGACAGCACCAATATGCAGCTTTGGAACACGCATAACCCGTTTCGCGCGGCGCTGGTTTGCGCCGACGGCTATATGGTGATCTGGGATTACAAGAACGCACCATTCCTCAGCGGGTTCAATCCGCTGGTGCGCGAAGCACGTTCGGGCGCGGATCTGTTTTATTTCGACCGGGGTGACAGGATCGGGGTGCAGGCCGATGTCTTCGCCGGCGAAATCCGCGATCTGATCCATGAGCACGGCGGCGCCAACATGCGACTGGCCACCGACAAACCGATGCTGCACGCGCTGCGCGCCCTTGAACGCATCGGTTTCACGGTGACCGAGGGCGAGGAACTGACCGAAAAGGCGCGATCCATCAAAGGCCCGGATGAGATCAAGGCCATGCGCTGCGCCAGCCACGCCTGCGAGGTCGCGATCCGCGCGATGGAGGATTTCGCCCGCGCCAATGTCGGCGACGGGGTGACTTGCGAAGACGACATCTGGGCCGTCCTGCACGCCGAGAACATCAAGCGCGGGGGCGAATGGATCGAGACGCGTCTGCTGACCTCGGGCCCGCGCACCAACCCGTGGTTTCAGGAATGCGGCGGGCGGATCGTGCAGCCGAACGAGATTGTCGCTTTCGACACCGATCTGGTCGGCAGCTACGGCATCTGCGTCGACATCAGCCGCACCTGGTGGATCGGCGACCAGCCGCCGCGCCCTGACATGATCGCCGCCATGCGCCACGGGCACGAGCACATCATGCAGAACATGGCCCTGCTGGAACCGGGCCGCCCGCTTCGCGATCTGACGTTCAAAGCGCATCAGCTGGACCCGAAATACCAGCGCCTGAAATACGGCTGTCAGATGCACGGCGTCGGCCTGTGCGATGAATGGCCCCTGATCGCCTACCCCGATCATTTCGTCGAAGGCGCTTATGACTACCGGGTCGAGCCCGGAATGGTGTTCTGTGTCGAGACTCTGATCAGCCCGGATGACGGAGATTTCTCGATCAAGCTGGAAGATCAGGTGCTTGTGACCGAAGACGGGTTTGAAAGTTTGACGACATACCCGTTTGATGCAGCCCTGATGGGCTGACCACGGCGGTCGCGGCCGCGCCGGTTTGGGTCACGGCGGGTTTGTGCGATCAATCCAGTGTCGGACCGCCGAACCTGACGGGCGCCCTCCGGTAAACTTTTTCGCGGACCATAGTTTTCTAAACACACCGCGCGCACATCAGCGCGGGAACTTCAGCACCGCGCGCAGCCCGCCCAATTCGGCGCTTTCGCCAAGTTCCAGCGCGCCACCATGGCCGCGTGCCACATCCCGCGCGATTGCCAGACCCAGCCCCACCCCGGTGCCGCGATCCTGATTGCGCGCTTCATCCAGCCGGATGAAGGCACGGGTCGCCGCGGCGCGGTCCTGTTCGGCGATACCGGGGCCGTCATCCTCGACAATCACCGAAAGATGCCCAGATTCTTGACCAAATGAAACGACAGCCCGATTGCCATAACGCAGCGCGTTGCCGATCAGGTTGGACAGGGCGCGTTCAACCGCTTGGGATTTCAGCATCAGCGGCGCGACGGCCGCATCCGGTGGCCGGTAAGTCACATCGCCGCCCGCCTGCGCCGCTTTGGCGGTGACGCTGGCGACCAGCTCTGCCGGGTCCACCATCGCGGCTTCTTCCATCGCGTCGCCACGGGCAAATGCAAGGAAATCGTCGATCAGGCGTTCCATATCCACAACGTCGCGCTGCAACTGCGCCACTTCCTCGTCATCGCCCAGAATCGACAGGCTAAGCTTCAGGCGCGTCAGTGGCGTGCGCAGATCATGGCTGACGCCCGACAGCATCAGGGTGCGTTGCTCGATCGCGCGCTCGATCCGGCTGCGCATGTCCAGAAACGCAGCGCCCGCCGCGCGAACTTCGGTCGCGCCGCCGGGCTTGTATTCGACCATCTGGCCCTTGCCGAATGCTTCGGCGGCAGCTGCCAGACGGGTGATCGGGCGCAACTGGTTGCGCAGGAACCGATAGGCGACGAACGTCACAACGGCGGTGAAAAACATGATGATGACCAAAAGTTGATGCGGGTTCGAGGCGGTGAACCGCCGCCGCTGCACTTCGATCAATAACGGGCCGAACTGGCTGCTCATCCCGATCTGGACGACATTGGGCGAATGCTGGATGCGCACAGCCTCGACCGAAGGCAACTCGTCGTGAAGTGTGCGGACGATCACGGCCCCCGCCAGATCGGTTAGGCCGTAGTCATCCGGCCCTATCATCGTCTCGACGAAGGAGACGTCCATGCCCAGCGGCACAGCCATCGAGGCCGCCGCCGCAAGCCCTGCTTCGGGGGATGCGGCCGTGTCCACAAGGCGATGCACCTCGAACAGTCCCAAGATCGCGTTCTGGGTCATGCGCACCGTCACATCGTCGTAAAAGCGCTGGATGAATTCGAACGAGATCAGGAACTGGACAACGAAGATCGGCACCACAATGATTGCGGCGGCGCGCCCGTAAAGCGTTCTGGGCATGTAACGTTTGAGCCAGGCGAACCCCATGCGCTAAGCATAGCTTGCAGCGGGTGGCGGAAGGAAGCCAAGATGTCAGATGCGACGCAAATGGTGCCAGGGCGCATTGATGACGTGGGCCCCAGTGTGCGCCGCTTGGTGGCCCCGAACCCGTCTCCCATGACCGGACCGGGGACAAACACCTATCTGCTGGGTGAAAGGGCCGTGGCCGTCATCGACCCCGGCTCCGATGACCCCGGCCACATGGCCGCGATTCTGAAGGCAGTCGGCGACGCACCGATCAGCCACATCCTGATAACCCACACGCACCGTGACCATTCGGCCCTGGCACCAAGGCTGTCGCGCACAACCGGCGCGCCGCTCTGCGCATTCGGCCCCGCCGAGGCCGGGCGCACGCCCACCATGCAGGCCCTGGCGGACAACGGACTGGCCGGCGGAGGAGAGGGCATTCACGACGGATTCTCGCCCGACAGCCACCTGAGCGATGGCCTGCAGATCACAGGCGCAGACTGGCGCGCGACGGTCATGCACACACCGGGGCATTTCGCAGGGCACCTTGCCTTCTGTATCGGCGAAAACGCCGATTGTATCCTGACCGGGGACACAGTGCTGGGCTGGACATCAACGCTGATCTCTCCGCCCGACGGGGACGTGGGACAATTCATGGCAACCTGCCGACGCCTGCAAAAACTCGGCGCGCGGCAGTTTCTACCAGGCCACGGCGCTGCCATAACCGACCCGCACGGTCGGCTGGACTGGTTGATCGCGCACCGACAGACCCGCGAACGCAGATCATCGCCGCCCTCGGACATAAATGCGCGACCCCGGCAGAATTGGCGGCGCGAATCTATCAGGACATCCCTGCCCCCCTGATGCCCATGGCCGAACGCAACGTTCTGGCCCATCTCATTGATCTTGTTGAACGAAACAAGGCCGCCGCCGCCCCAACCCTGGCCACCGACGCCCAATTCTCACTGTGCCGCGACGAAAGGGGCGACAAACAAAAAACCCGCTAGACGCCCCGCAGAGCGCTTGCTATATGCGGCCCCGGTATTCCGGCGTAGCTCAGCGGTAGAGCAGTTGACTGTTAATCAATTGGTCGTAGGTTCGATCCCTACCGCCGGAGCCAAAATCCCTCTTGGATAACAAGGCAGTATCTAGCCGCCCCTCGGGGCGGTTTTTGGTTTCTGCAATATCTCTGCAACATGGTGTTTTGCTTGGGCGTAATACCGGACCATGCGATGGGGGCACGCTGCTTTTAGTACGCGCTGCCGAAGGTCAGGCCCAGGCTGACGCTTTGTGTATCTTGCTGAAATTCCTGAAACGTGGCTGAGACTGTTAAGTCTGAGTTGCCGATTTTCCGGGATCCGCCCAGTGTAATAGCCGGTGAATCCGTCTCGTAATTTTCACCGGTCGATGGAATATTGGGAAAGAACACTCTGAAATCCTTGTGTTCCCAGGCGACGCCGAAAAGCAAATCCATTGTTCCCATATCATAGATGAAATCCGCACCAAGGCGCGTGCGATCAACTTCAAACCGGCTTTGGGATGTTCTATCCTGCTCTCCAAATGTGTGGCTGACGAAGGGTTCAACCGACAGCGCGGAACCCAGCTTCAGATGCGTGCCCAGCCGAACATACGCAAACTCACGGCCGTATTCTGTCAGAAACGGGCGATCTTGCGTTTCAGAAATACCAATTGCCGCGTCCAGAAGTAACTTGTCGCCAAAATTGGCGGAAAGATACGGGGCAACAGCCACGGCCTCGACCGTCTTCGCATCGAAATCGAACTCTTGCTTTGAGATGGCCAGACCAATGGCAATTTCGGGCGTAACGCGTTTTTCGATTCCCAGGCTGACTTCATATCCACGGCCCGAACCTATGGCCCTTGTGGTATCCACATTGTGATACGTTGCGTGCGTCCAGACCGACACGCCGGAATCCGCGCCAAATGTGAACGCGCCGTCCTTTTCTGTTTTCCGCAGAGAGGCGCCAATACCAGCCGTCAAGGCATCAACCTCGGTAAATGCTGTGGTTTCGACCAAAACGGGCGACGGTTCGCCAGCCTGCGCCGGGTTCGAAATGCCGATGGCGATCAGCGCGCCGACGAACACTTCAAGGGTTCTGATATTCATGAGTGTGGTGGCCTTTCGGTTCGGTTCATCGCCGGCCCGGCCCCATTTTTCAGACGGGAAGACCACTGCGATTCTGTGTCAATTGTCATGGTATCTGACCCGATTTGCAAACAAGCCGACGTCATTGGTCAGGTGGATTTTTGGGCTGGGCAACCGCGTTCAGGATACCCGGGGCCGATCACTCGATCTCGATCACCACCGCCGTGTCGTCGCGAACCAGTCGGTAGGTCTTGACCGGTTCCATGCATGGCGGGGCGGTGACGCTTCCGTCACGGATGTCAAAGCAGCCGCCGTGGAAATCGCATTCGATGATGTGACCCTCCTGAAACCCCTCGGACAGAGAGCCCGGGCCATGGGTGCAGGCGTCATCGGTGACATAAAACTCATCCGCCACCCGGTACACCGCCAGCGTCAGGCCCGCGGCTTCAACCTTCAGGGGTTCTTCATGCTCAACCTCGGATTTGGCGCAAAGCCTGGCTGTCGTCGTCATGTCGCGGTTGGCTTTCTGTTCATGGGTCAGAGGTTGCGCGCCTTCAAGGCCGCGTCCAATCGCGGATAGACGCGGCGCGCGTTGCCTTCAAACACTTTGGCCCGGTCAGAATCCGACAGGTCGGCGGCTTCTATATAGCGTTTGGTATCGTCGAAATAATGCCCGGTTTCCGGATCGATGCCCTTCACCGCCCCGAACATTTCCGAGGCGAACAGGATGTTCTCGATGTCGATAACCTTAAACAGGCAATCAATCCCGGCCTGATGATAGACGCAGGTGTCAAAGAAAACGTTCTTCATCACGTGGTCTTTCAACAGCGGCTTTTTCAACATGTCGGCCAACCCGCGATACCGGCCCCAATGGTAGGGCACCGCACCCCCGCCGTGCGGGATGATCAGGCGCAGGTCGGGGAAATCCGCGAACAGATCGCCCTGGATCAGCTGCATGAAGGCTGTGGTGTCGGCATTGATGTAATGCGCGCCGGTCGCGTGGAAATTGGGATTGCAGGAGCCTGAGACGTGGATCATCGCTGGCACGTCCAGTTCCACCATCGTCTCAAAAAACGGATACCAGCTGCGATCCGTCAGCGGCGCGCCGGTCCATTTCCCGCCCGAGGTATCCGGGTTCAGGTTGCAGCCGACGAAGCCAAGGTCGAGGACGCAGCGTTCCAACTCAGCAATCGAATTCTCGATCGGAACGCCGACGGATTGCGGCAGTTGGCAGACGCCGATGAAATTGTCCGGGAACAGCTGCGTGACCCGGTGGATCATGTCGTTGGCGTGGCGTGTCCAGGTTTTCGATACACCCTCATCCCCGATATGGTGGCCCATGCCAGAGGCGCGCGGACTGAAGATCGTCATATCCGCGCCGCGTTCGCGCAGGGCACGAAGCTGATTGTTTTCAATGCTTTCGCGAATCTCACCGTCGCTGATGTCCGCCATCACGGGGGCAGGCAGGGACGGATCGTCGAAATGCGCGATCTGGGCTTTGCGGAAGGCCATGAAGGCCGGCGGTTCGGTGGTGTAGTGGCCGTGGCAGTCGATGATCACAGGTCGCCCTCCCATTCCTTCTGGGTCACATAGGTCAGGCCGATTGTGTTGAAAAACTCCGTTTTAGGGCCTGAACGATGATTTTTCTTTCCATGCAGCCCGATCCTAAATTTTTGGCGCGGGGGTCGGCCCAAATCGCCTACATGCGCTCACGCGCAGCCATGCGCTGTCTCGTGGTCAAAGCTTTCCGACTATTTCGCTTCATAGGTTTTCGCAAGAAATCCGCGACGCTCTGATTTCGGAGTTTTTCAACACAATCGGCCCTTTTCGGCCAGCCGCCCGCGCATATTGTTGACGTCCAGCCCCAGCTCGCCCGCCGCATAACGGGCGCGGTTCTTTTCTTCGGTCGCAACACGCTTGGCGGCGGCTTCGGCGACCTCAGCAACCTCCAGTCGTGGCACCACGACGACCCCGTCATTGTCCGCGACAATCACGTCACCGGGGTTGACCAGCGTTTCACCGACCGAGACCGGCACATTCACGTCGCCCAGCGTTTCCTTGACCGTTCCATGGGCGTGGATGCTGCGCGACCAGACCGGAAAGCCCATCTTTTCAAGGTCATCCACGTCGCGGCAGCCTGCATCCAGGATCAGCCCCTGCACGCCGCGCGCCTTCAGGATGGTGGCGATCAGGTCGCCGAAATAGCCTGAGTGCGCCTCGGATATAGTCGCGCCGACCAGCACGTCGCCCGGCTGGCATTGCTCGGTCGCGACATGGATCATCCAGTTGTCGCCGGGCGGTAGGGTGCAGGTGACGGTGGTGCCGGAAATCGCCGGGCTGCGGTAAATCGGGCGCAGGCGCTGGTGCATCAGGCCGGTGCGGCCCTGCGCTTCGTGCACCGTGGCGACGCCGTATTGCGCCAAGGCGGCGGCGGCGTCGGGGTCGGCACGTTTGATGTTGGTGACGCAGACGGGCATTGGGGCCTCCTTTACGCGGCGAGGTCGGCAGCGCAGGCGGTGAAGCCAGCGCGCAGTTCGGGTTTGTCGAAGTTACGCCCGATGAACACAAGTCGGGATTGGCGCGGGCCGGGCGGCCAGGGGCCAACCTCATCCCCTTCCAGCAGCATCTGAACCGCCTGCACGGCGAGCCTATTTGCATCCCCGGTGTCGAGTATGCCCTTGGTACGCAAAACGTCGGCGCCGCGTATGGCAAGCAGGTCGGTCAGCCATGCGTGCAGGCGGGCGGGGTCGATGGGTGTCTCGCTGGTCAGCGACAGGGTTTCGATGGCCCCGGTGTGGTCATGCGCGGGTTCGATCTGGTCAATTCGATCCGCAACCTGTTCCAGCGCGAAGCCGTGTGTGTTGAGCACCTGCGACGGGTCCACCCGCCCCCGATCGATCCGGTGGACCGGGGCAAACGGGTTGAGGGCACGCAACTGCGCCTCGACCCCGTCCAAACGCTTCGCTTCGCTGGCTTTGTTGAGCAGGATCACGCTGGCCAACGTGACCTGATCCTGGGCGTCGCCTTCACCCGCAACGCTCGCAAAATGCAGCGCATCTATGAGCGTCACGACCGCGTCCAGACGGCACCGCCCGGCAAGAATCTGATCAACCTGGAACGTCTGGATCACCGGTGAAGGGTTGGCGACTCCGGTCGTTTCGATCACGATACCGTCCAGTTCGCGCCCACTGTCCAGTAAGCTGCGCAGGGTGCGGATCAGATCACCGCGCACCACGCAACAGATGCAGCCTGAGCTGAGCTCGATCAGCTCCTCCTCACCCGTCTCAATCAGGTCACCGTCAATTCCGATGTCACCGAATTCGTTGACGATGACCGCAAGCCGCCTGTCCGTTTCGCGCAGCATATGGTTCAGCACGCTGGTCTTCCCGGCCCCCAGATAGCCGGTCAAAACAGTCACCGGAATGCGGGTGTCGGGGGTCATTCCCATGGCAACAACGAGGCGTGGATCACCTCGCTCGAGCCACCAACCGCCTTGATCGCGTCATGAGTCTGGTCCAACCCAAAGCGGTGGGTGGTGATCAGGTCCAGCGGAAAGCGGGTGGAGTTCAGCTGTTTCAGCGCCAACTCGCAGGATTCGTAATTGTGTCCCCGCGCCGCCTTCACAGTGATGTATTTGTTGGCAATCTTGCCGAACGGGAAGTTCGGGAACTCCGCCAACCCCTCGCCCTGGATCAACAGCGTTCCGCCTTTGCGTTTCAACGCCTCAATGCCCAGCAAGGTCGGGATCGTCCCGCCCCCGGCAGTGCAGTCCAGCGCGACATCCACCCCCTCACCCCCGGTGATTTCAGCAATCCGTTCCAGCGGGTCTTCGGCGTCGACGTTGATAACATGGTCGGCGCCGAGTTTTAACGCCACTTCCAACCGCTTCGCATCTTTCGCCGTTCCGGTAACAATGATCAGCGACGCACCGGCCTGCTTGCAGGCGACCACCTGGCTCAGCCCCTGCTGTCCCGGTCCCTGCACCAGCACCCGGCTGTCATAGCCCACGTTGCAATCAAACAGCGCCCATTGGATGCCGTTGGCCATTGGCGTGACCACTCCGGCGAGTTCCGCGCTCAGCCCGTCAGGCACCCGGTGAATGACCGAATTCCACGGCAAGAACATGTATTGCGCAAATCCGCCCCAAAGGTGCGGTGCACGTGTCGCGGGGGTATAGCCAAATCGGATGCCTTCAGGGTTCTTGCGCCAGTCGGTCGCCATGCACAGGCGATAATCGCCGCGATGGCAGTGTTCGCAGTTCATGCAGCCGACGTAGTGTTCGGCGAACACGCGGTCGCCTTCGCGCAGCCCGCGCCGTTTCTTGAAGGTCGCGCCGGCCTTGGCGATGACGCCGATATTCTCATGCCCCATGATCACCGGATCGTCGATCGGCGGTTTGGCGTAGAACTTGACGTCGGTGCCGCAGATGCCCGCAACCTCGACCTTCAAAAGTGCGCCATCATCGGGGATGTCGGGCATGGGAAATTCACGGAATTCGGTGGTTTCCGGCGCGGTGCGAACGGCAGCCAAGACCTTCTGAGACACCGTCGGATCCCCCGTAATCGTTGACCATTGGCTAGCAAAGCAGCAGACTGCATTCAAGAACAAAGGTCCACATACAGGAACAGCCGGAATTTCGGCGCTCGGAGGTCGGTGTGTTTCAACGGTTCGGCGCCAAGCCGGAAAACGTCGAATTCCTCAGCCGGATCGAAGGCTGGACGCGGGCACGGTTCGGGCTGGACCCCGCGGATATCGTGCTGGTCTCGGAAGAGGCTTCGGGCCTGCCCGGATTCCCGGCGCTGGACACCACCGTGCGGTTCTGGACCGACCCGATCACACGCTATCGCCTGCGGATCTTCAAGCCTGCGCGGGACATAGTTGCCGACGACCTGCCACCGGCCTGGCTGCTGCTTGCCCTGATCGACGATGGCGACCCCGACTGCTGCTAAAGGACCCCGGATGCCCAAAACCCGCCTGAAAACGGTCTTCATGACCCACGGCCACACCGCCGCCCTGAAGGATGGGCGGGTAAGCCTGCCCGACTATGACTTCGACTTTGAAGAGGTTCTGCCGATCCCCAAGGCGTTCCGCCGGATGATCATCGGCGGCGAATTCGAAGTCTCAGAAATGGCGATGACAACCTACCTCTGCGCCAAGGCGTTGGGGGCGAAGATGACGGCGCTGCCGATCTTCCTGACGCGCGGGTTCCATCATCGCGCCATCGTGGCGCGGCCCGAGGTTTCGACGCCGAAGGACCTGGAAGGCAAAGTCGTCGGGGTGAACCGGGGCTATACCGTGACAACCAGCCTGTGGGCGCGGGCGATCCTGGCTATGGATTATGGCGTCGATCTGTCGGCGGTCCAGTGGAGGCGGACCGGCCTTGAGCACGTGCCCGATTGGGTCCCGCCCGCGAATGTCGGGGATTTCCACGACAGCGCCAGTCTGGAGGATCGGTTGGCCAGTGGAGAGGCGGTGGCGGCAACGGGAATCCTCAAGGCTCCTGGCACCCGGCCCCTGATCAACGATGCTTTCGGGGTGGGTCTGGCAGCACTCCGCGACCGGGGGTTTTATCCGCTGAACCACGCGCTGGTGATCCGCGACGATGTGCTTGCGGCGCTTCCCGATTTGCCCGCGCAGCTGTTTGATGGCTTCGTGGCTGCCAAACGGCTTCATCTGAACGCGCTGAAGGCCGGTCAGGTAACGGGCGGGGCCGAGATGGATGAGATTCTGCGCGCCGTGATGGAGGTTCAGGACGACCCCCTGCCCTATGGCATCGCGCCGAACGCCAAGATGCTGGAGGTGCTGGTGGAGCAATGCCTGGCGCAGGCGATCATTCCGGAAAGTGTCGGCATTGAGGGGCTATTTGCGCCGGGCGTGCGGGAGTTGGTGGGATAGGCGGTTTTTGCCCAGGATTGTCTTTGCACCCTCAGGTCAAAACTAAAGCGTTTCGACATTAACCTGAGACATATCCGGCGGCCTTAAAGTAGTTCCAGCATTCTACTGGGTCGTAGAGATCGCAGATTGCTCCGATTGCTTCGAAGACCTGGGTAAAGGACCTGGCCCCGATCCGTCGCAAATGGGCTTTCAGTTTAGAGAAGGCCTGCTCGATGGGATTCAGGTCGGGCGAGTACGGTGGCAGGTAAAGGAACCAGCAGCCGTGATTGCGTAAAGCCTGCGTCGCCTCCTTATTCCGGTGGGTTGCCAGGTTGTCGAGAATGACGACAGTGCCGGGGTTGATCTCGGGGACCAGCACTTCGCGGATGTAGGCCGCGAAGGCGGGGCCATCTATCGCTCCCTTGATGACCCAAGGTGCGATCAGCGCGCCTTGGGTCAGGCCCGCGATCAAGGTTTGGGTTCCCCAGCTTCCGAAGAGCGCATCCATCGTCAGGCGCTTACCGCGCTTGGCTCTGCCGCGTAGGCGCGTGAGGTTTGTCTTCACTGCGGTTTCGTCAATAAAGACAACGCGCTCAGGAAAGGTCGCAATGGCTGGCGAGCGGTATCTGAACCAGTCGGCCCGTTGCTGCCTTACCTTGGCGCGGCGGCGCTCGGTTGCGACCAGCGACTTTTTTTGTACGTGAAGCCGAGCCGGGACAGAAGGTTGGCGATGGAGGAGTGATGCACCCGCACACCCTCTGCATCGGCCAGCGCATTACGCAACTCAAAGAGCGTGATGTCAGGGTCTTGTGCGATCAACTCCTCAAAGAATTCCCGATGCGGAGCCAGCTTTCCCTTGCCGCGCGGCGGTCCCTGCCGGGCAGGTTCCGCATGACCCTTCATCCTCACCTGACGCGCCCACCGCGCGCCTGTGGCAGGCGACAGCTTCAACCGCAACGCCGCCGCGCGCCCGCTCAACCCTTCTTCAATGTATCTCTGAAACCGTATCCGAAGCGCAGATGGCAAAGGTGCTGACATGATCCATCCTCCCAAACAGGATGAATCACAGATCAGGTCTCAAGGGAATCCCTCGCGATTCAGGTTCAAGCCGAAACGCTTTAATGCACGGGCCGTGACCAAGCGAGAGCTTTGGGATGCCAATATCTGCAACGGGTTGTAGAAGGATGTGACAAGCGGCAACACAGCAATAGTCAACTGAAGTGGGCATCAGCAGTGCATCGAAAGCAGGGCGCGCGCCGGACCGGTATGCTGGCGCTGCGCCATTAAGTTTGCATGATTTATGGCTCAGGTTTGGTCATCAACTTGCTTGGACACGCCACGTTCAGACCAGCGCCTGACCGGCGGGACCGGTCCGGCGCGCGCCCTGCGCCTTACGGCGCGCACCGGGCGCAGGGACATACTGCCAACTTCTGCTCCGGGCCAGTTTTACCCCCGCCGTTCAGGTCACAAAACATACGTTTCAACGCCGCGCTTTACACCCCGCCCACCGCCTGCAGAAACCCGGCCACCCGATCATTCGCCGCCTCTTCGTTCAACTCATCCGGCAGCACATCCCAATAGTCGGCCCCTTTCAGACACTCCTGCAGATAGCGGGCGGCGGATGTCGCGTGGAACCCATCCGCACCCGGCACGATTAGCGATGGGATGTCCAGTGCCATCAGCGCCTCAGGCTCGGCCCCCGGCGCGGTATCGCGGTCGATCAGATTGGCCAGCATCTGACGCACCGTTTCGATATAGGTGCCGGGGTCCATCGCCGCGTAAGTCTTTGCAAAATCGGATGAATTTCGGATCGGCTGCCCCCAGGGCCCGCCACGCGGATCGGCGCTGAAATTCTTGTCGTGGCTGTGCACCAGATCGACGACGCCATGCAGGCCCTCAGCCTCGACAAACGCGATATGTTCACCAAATCGCCTCTGGCTGCTGATCCGATAGTTCGGGCCGCCGACCGGCCAGAACAGCACCATCGAGGACACACGTTCCGGCATTGCAGTCGCGAATGCCGTGACCGGGCAGCACCCCATGCAGCCGCCCATCAGATGCGCGCGCTCGATCCCCAGATGATCCAGCAATCCGGCCCCCTGGCGGACGTAATCGTCCCAACGGATCGCCTCGACCCGGCCACCGGATTGTCCGTTTTCGCGCCGGTCGAACAGGATGCAGCGGAAGTGCTTCGGCAGATGGTCGAGCAGTTTGATGCGCTTGTAGACGCCCAGATCGCTCCATTTGCTGATCCGCGCGTCAAACCCACCGGGTGAGAACATCAGCAGCGGCGGCCCATCGCCCACCACCTGATAATGAGTGGTGATCCCGTCGATGTCGGTGAACGGCATCCGCTACCTCCCCGGTTGCCCTTTGATCTGGCCCGCGGCGCGCACGTCATCACCGCATTCAGCCAGCGCATCATGGATTGTGCGGGCAACATTGGCATAGCCCGTCGGCTCCCGGTCCAGCGCCGCCACGTTGTAGCCGACCGCCGCCTGCGCCAGCCGCACCCGGCCATCCAGCCACGGCCCGCCGCCGAAACCGCCAATCACCGGGATGTTGACAGCCTCGACCACCTTGGGGCCGACCAGGGGGCCAGAGTTGGTGAAATCCAGCAGCACCGCCCCGGCGCGTTCCAGCATCTGCGCATCCGACAGCATCCGGTCTTCCATCTCGGCCACGACATCGGGCCCGACCGCCGCCTGATTTTCGTATGGGATGCCCATCGCCAAAGCGGTCTGCGGCGTCAGGCCAAACTGCGCCCAGACCGGGATTCCCGCGCGGGTCAGCGCCTCGACCGCTTCGGGGTAATCCGCGGCCCCGTCGAGTTTGATCAGATCGACGCCCGCCTCTTTGACGAAACGGATTGCGGCGCTGACGGCGGCCTCGACCCCTTCCTGCAAGGGTCCGATTGTGTTGAAAAACTCCGAAATCAGAGCGTCGCGGATTTCTTGCGAAAACCTATGAAGCGAAATAGTCGGAAAGCTTTGACCACGAGACAGCGCATGGCTGCGCGTGAGCGCATGTAGGCGATTTGGGCCGACCCCCGCGCCAAAAATTTAGGATCGGGCTGCATGGAAAGAAAAATCATCGTTCAGGCCCTAAAACGGAGTTTTTCAACACAATCGGCCATAAGGAAAATCCGCGCTCAGCAGTGCATTCGTCACCCCGCGCCGCGCCGCGCGCGCAACGGTGATCATCTGATCCATAGTGATTTCCATGATCGTCTCATGACCCCAGAGGTTCTTGCCCACGGTATCGCCAACCGACACGATTTCGACCCCGACCCGATCGGCGATGGCAGCCATATGGGTATCCCAGGCCACGACCGCGAAGATCTTGTCGCCCGCGCGTTTCATGTCGTGCAACTGGGGTATCGAAACCTTGCTCATCTGGCGCGTTTCCTGCTTGTTTCGGATGTTTCGGTTGCTTCGCCGGCTGGCTTGCCCGCGCAAATGCGCCGCCGATCTGCAATGGTCATTTCAGACATAGACCGGCTGACGGCGGAAGAATCCCAGTCGTTCAGAGATCTGCTGCGCCGCCTCGATCGCCAGCGGGGCGAGTTTTGTGAATTCGCGCTTTCGTATCCGCACGCGCGGACCGGCGATGCCGACCGCAGCAATGATGCGCCCGTCGCCATTGTGGATCGGCGCGGCGATGCAGCGGGTGCCTTCGTCGCAATCCTCATCTTCCACCGCATAGCCCTGGCGTTTGGTACGCCGGATGCGGGCGCGCAGCGTGTCTTCGTCGATCGCGGTCCTGGCGGTGCGTGCATCGCGCGGATAGGACAGGAAAGCCGCCAGCTCGGGCTCTCGCAGGCCTGAGATCAGGCAGATCCCCTCAGCTGTGCAGAACGCCGGGCGCAGCTGTCCGGTGCCCGATCGCAGACGCAGCGTTTGCGGCGATTCAAAATCATGCAGGAACACCACGCTTTGGCGTTCCAGCACCGCCAGGCGCACGTTCTCTTGCGTTTGTTCGCGTAAGTCATTGAGGATAATCTTGGATTCGCTTGTCACATCCAGCCGCGCCCGCACCAGTGACCCGAGTGAGAATAGCCCTACCCCCAGACAGTAAGGGCCATTTTCCGGGTTCTGCTGTAACAGCCCTTCTTCCAACAGCGTCCCGGCAAGCCGGTGAACCGTGCTTTTTGCCACGCTCAGCCGTTTGGCAAGCTCACTGATCCCAAGTTCCTTGTCGTCCTCGGTAAAGGTCTTCAGCAGGTGAATCGCTGTCGTCACTGACGACAGTCGAGAGCTGTCGCGCCGCAGATTGCGGTTAATTTCTTTCCTTGGCGTCCGGGCTGGATTGCTCATGTCGGTCAATCGCGTTCCTTGATGCAGAACATGGTTCCATTAGTTGCGGATGCGCACCACCTGTCAACGCCGCTTGACGTGTGGGTGCGCATGTGGGTGATGATGGTGGTCGTGGTGATGGTCATGGCCTCGCGGCCCGAACTGCCGCCGCTCGGCCCGGCGCGGGCCACGCGGATCGTCCGAGAACAGCAGCGATTTGACGGTGACCGGCACCGTGTAAGACGGCAATCTGATCTTCCCAAGATCGACGTAGTCAAAGTCGCGCAGGGACAACCCGTCGAGGATAAGTAGCTCATTTTCAACGCCAATTTCGTCGCGCAGGATGCCGCCGAGCGTCTGCGCTATATCCCCGTCGATCATCACAAACAGCGGGTGATCGCCTTGCAGACGCGGGGCCATCGCCTCGGCGATCCCGTCCGCCAGCGCGCGGATCGACGCGTAATCCGGGGGCAGATCGAAATCGAAGGCCAGGGCGACTTCGTCGGTGGCAGGCGTCAGGTCGAAAGCCGCGAAATGATCGCGGATCGCCGCTGAAATGCGCCCGGCGCCCGGTTCATCCGCCAGATCCAGCGCCGGTTTCAGCACCTGCATCGACCGCCGCGGCAACAGCTTGCCGGGGGCGGTGACCGTGCTGGTCTGCCCGCTCAGCTGGACCGAGTACTCGGACGCCCCCAACGCCGTGGCCCGGATACAGGCCGCCGCCGGGATCAGCGGCGCGCCCAGGTCCCCGGCGGCGGCCCGGTCACGCAAGGCCTGGCCTAGTGGCAGGCCCAGGTCGCCGAAATCGCGAGATTCACGCCCCGCGACGTATTCGCCGACACCGCCGGACACCATGATGCCGTCCAGCGGGTCGATATCATCGGGGATGTCGGTCAGGAACAGATCCGCCACCGCATCGGGCAATGGTCGCTGTCGGACTGCCGTCTGCAAAGCGTCGGCAAAATGTATGGCAACCCGCCTCAGGTCATCGGCGGAAAGCGCGTCGCCGAGGGCCACAGTTACCCCTGCCTGCGCGGCCAGGTGGATGCCCGCTTCTTCGGCCCGGATCACCTTGCCATCCTGCACCGCGATCAGCCGCCCGCCGATGTGCAGGGCGGCGGTCCAGACAACTTCGCCCGCGTCACACACAGCCAGATTCGTCGTTCCACCACCGATATCGACGTTCAGGATGCGACTGCCTGCATCATGGCTGGCCTTCGCCGCGCCCGAGCCATAGGACGCCAGCAGCGCCTCCATATGGTTGCCCGCCGTCGCGGTGACGAAATCACCGCCCTTGGCCGAAACAATGTCGGCAATGGCCTGCGCATTTTCACGCCTAAGCGCCTCTCCGGTCAGGATCACCACGCCGGTGTCGATGTCAGCCGGGCGGATCGTCGCCCCGGCATAGGCGTTGTCGATGATCGCGCCAAGGGCGGCGGCGTCGATTAACGCGCCCGCGTATGGGGTCAGGCTGACCGGACTTTGATACGCCGTCGCCCGGTCCACGATGACATAGCGTGAGGCATGGCTGTCGGCCTTTCGTTGCAGATGCACGGTCGAGAATATCACCTGCGTCCCCGCTGACCCGATGTCGATCCCCACACTGGTCAGCGAGACGTTGTCGCGCAGCCAAATCGGGTTTTCCTCCAACGGACCGGGGTCGATATCGTCGTGGTCGTGATCCGCATCCGGCCCATGTTCGTGATCGTAGAAATCACCGAACATGTGGTCGTCGATCGTGTGGCGCGGCGGGTCCGTCGGGTCGGGCATTTCGTGTTCCTCTATGTGGACCGCCGGTCCATTGACGGCACCCTACCCCTGCCGTAGCGTTGAGGCAATTCCAAAAGCTGACAACAACGCGCGACGCGGCGGGAGAGATTGCGATGACCAAACATGCCGTTGTGTCCGACAAGATGGCGGACAAGTTCCGCACCGAGAAAGAGACGCCATATACAAGGTTTCTGGCCGCCGAAGGGCTGGAGCTGATCAACGGAAACTACGTCCCGTCGCTGCATGAGGTCGCGTTGAAACCCTGGGCGCGGCGTGGTGGCAATGCGGTGTTCATGAACCACGACGCCAGCCGCACCACCAACGATTGTTATGTCATGGAGATCCCTGCTGGCGGCAAACTGGCCCCGCACCGGCAATTGTTCGAAGAAACCGTGCTGATCCTGTCCGGGCGCGGGTCGACCGTGGTCTGGAACGACGCGGGCCAGAAGGTCAGCTTTGAATGGGGCCCGGGCGCGATCTTCGGCATCCCGCTGAACGCCAATCACCAGCATTTCAACGGCTCAGGGTCTGAACCGGCGCGCTATATCGGCGTCACCAACATGCCGCCCTTGATGAATGTCTTCGAAGAACCCGATTTCATCTTCGGCACGGCGCATGACTTCAAGGGCCGCTTTTCCGGTGAGCCTGAGTATTTCGGCGAGACCAAGGAAACCGACGGCTTCATGATGGAGACGAACTTCGTCGCCGACGCGGTGAACCTGCCGCTGGTCTATGCCAAGGAACGCGGCGCGGGCGGCGGGCATATCCGGTTCCAGCTGGCGAAATGCTCGATGAACAGCCACATCAGCCAGTTCCCGGTCGGCACCTACAAGAAATGCCACCGCCACGGCCCCGGCGCGCATGTGATCCTGTTGTCGGGCACCGGATATTCCCTGATGTGGCCGGAAGGAGAGGAGCCGCAGCGCTACGACTGGAAGCCCGGCACCATGATCGTGCCGCCGAATATGTGGTTCCACCAGCATTTCAACACCGGCACGACTCCCGCACGCTATCTGGCGTTCAAATACGAGGGCGTGGCGATCCGCAACGCGCAGGGCGTACCGAAGGCGTGGATTTCGCAGCGCATTGGCGGCGACCAGATTGACTATGCCGACGAAAGCGCGGCAGTGCGGACCATGTTCGCCGATGCTTTGGCCGAGAACGGCCTGACCTCGCAAATGGCCGAGGCGTATGAGTTGGAAAAGCCGGACCTGCCGCCGAAACCTTAACAGGAGCGTTTGCCATGCTTCGCAAGGACATCAACGAGTTACTGACGCAGACCGACCCCGGCACCGCCATGGGCGAGATGTTTCGCCAGTATTGGCAGCCCGCGCTGCTGGCCCGCGAACTGGCTGAGGATGACTGCCCGCCGGTGCGGGTGAAGCTGCTGGGCGAGCGGCTGATCGCGTTTCGCGACAGCAAGGGCCGCTATGGCCTGATGGATGAATTTTGCGCGCATCGCGGCGTGTCGCTGTGGTTCGGGCGTAACGAAGAAGGCGGGCTGCGCTGCCCCTATCACGGCTGGAAGTACGACTATACCGGACAGTGTATTGAAGTGCCGAGCGAGCCTGAAGAATCCGGCTTCTGCGCCAAGATCAAGCTGAAGGGTTACCCGCTGATCAAGGTCGGCGATATCCTGTGGACGCATATGGGGGACGCCGAGAACCGGCCCCCGGAACCGGAATGGGAATTTGCGACTGTTCCGGCGGAACAGACCTATACCTCCAAACGCTGGCAGGAATGCAACTGGTTGCAGGCGATGGAAGGCGGGATTGACAGCAGCCACGTAAGTTTCCTGCACTCCGGCAGCCTGAACACAGATCCGCTGTTTCGCGGCTCTAAGGGCAACAAGTACAATCAGAACGACAAGAAGCCGGTGTTCGAGGTTGTCGAAAGCGCTGGCGGCCTGTCCATCGGTGCGCGCCGGATGGCCGAGGACGACCATTATTACTGGCGGATCACGCCCTGGGTGATGCCCAGCTTCACCATGGTGCCGCCGCGCGGCGATCACCCGATGCACGGGCATTTCTGGGTGCCCATCGACGACGAAAACTGCTGGGCGTGGAGCTTCGATTACCACCCGACCCGCGCGCTGACCAAGGATGAGCGTCAGGCGATGGAGGACGGTTACGGGGTCCATAACCAGTATGAGGCGCCGGGCAGCTTCCGCCCGCGTCAGAACAAGGACAACGATTACCTGATTGATCGGGAGGCACAGGCACGGGGGGAGACATATTCCGGCGTCTGGGGCATCGCGATGCAGGATGCCTCGCTTCAAGAAAGCATGGGGCCGATTGTGGACCGAACGAAGGAGAACCTGGTCTCCACCGACAACGGGATTATCATGGCGCGGCATCGACTGCGCAAGGCCTGTATCGCGCTGCGCGACAAGGGGGTGGAGCCGCCGGGGCGGTCGGTGGACCATCAGCAGGTACGCTCCGCCGCGCGCGTGCTGCCGCCGGACCAGCCATTCAAAGACGCCATGAAAGACGACCTAACCGTGCGCCCCGGCGTCAAGCAGACCTCGGTCTGATGCCCCACGACGGTGAGGATATGTTCGAGGCCGACAACGCCACGCGGGCCGGGCGTGGGCCAGTGGACCATCCCACGATGCTGGGGGGCTGCGCGCGCGCGACAACTCGGGCCGAGGCGGCGTTCCGCGTGGACTATCCCAATTCGCGCACCCGAACCTCTCGCATTTTCGCGCTGGATGCGCGGGCTGCCGAGGCGATGTATGCGATCACCGAAGACCCCTGGAACAACGCGCATTTCCTGACCGTTTCGGCTGGCCCGGTGGGTCCCGACACCGCCGCCACCGACCTGCCGCTTAGCCATCCAGACGGCACCCGCGCCGATCTGCTGGACGAGGTTGACGGCGCGGATGTGGTGGTTCTGTTGGCGGCCTCTGGTGACAGCGAAGGTGCAGCCGGTGTCATCGCGCGGGAATGTTACAGCCGCGGCATCACCTGCGCGGGATTGGCGCTGGCAAACGGGCAGTTACAGGCTGAAGTCGACCGGGTCGTAAACGCAATGCGCCCATTCACCCGCGTGCTGGTGGTTGCCAGCGACGACGACTATATCCCCGCCATGCTGACAGGAATGCGCGCATGAACTGGCTTGATTTTCTTGGGGAACCGACCGCGTTCCTGGCCCTGGGCTTTGTCATCGGCATGGCCCACGCGCTTGAGGCGGACCACCTGGCCGCCGTCGCCACATTCGCCAACGAAGGCGACGGGCGTGCGCGGCTGATCGCGCGCGGCGCGCTTTGGGGGTTGGGGCATACCACGGCGCTGTTCGTGATCTGCTCGGTCGTGGTGCTGGCCGGGCTGACGATTTCGGGCCGGGTCGAGGCGACGATGGAAGGCGCGGTTGGGGTGATGATCATCGCGCTTGGTCTGCGCGTGCTGTGGAAGATGCGGCGGGATCGCATTCATGTCCACGTGCACGCACACGGGACCAAAAAGCACATCCACCTGCACAGCCACGCAGGCGAAGCCGCGCCCCACGGCGCGCATGACCACAGCCACAGCCACCGGGCGCGCGCGATGGTCGGGCGCGCGCGATGGTCTTCGGGGTCGGGCTGCTGCACGGCGCGGCAGGCTCTGCCGGGTTGCTGGTGCTGGCCGTCGCCGCGGCAGATACAGTGACGCAGGCGCTGGGATATTTTGCGCTGTTCGGCCTTGGCTCACTCGCCGGAATGGCGGTGCTGAGTGCGGTTGCCTCTTACCCCCTCGGGGTGATCGGGCGCGGTGCGGGTTGGATGCAGACCGCCACGGGTGTTGCGATTGCGGCGCTGGCCCTGTGGGTCGGTGGTTCACTTGTGGTTCACAGTTTTCCGGCGATACTCTCGCCAGCGCTATAGCCTTGAAAGGACTGGCCCATGTGCGGTGAAATCGACGAGCAATTGCTGATCAGCCAGGAAGTGCTGGAGCGGTTTCAGGGCATGTCCAAGATGCTTGGTCTGGATGCGGCTGCAACCGCGGCTGCGCCGAAAAATCTGGCCAGCGGCGAAGGGCGCGCCACCTATATGGAGGCGATATTTAACGACGGGCTGGCCCGCGCATTGGGCGATGCCACAGCCGCTGAAGAGGATGAGACGGTGGACGCCATTGCAAGTCAGGCCATCGCATTGGCGCGCCTTGCCGGGTTTCTGGCCGGGCAGCTGCCGCCCGAGGCTGATCTGTTCCGCGCCACCGTCGAAGCGTTGAGCGACGGCCACGCGCAGCCGCGCGAGCTGATGATCCAGAAAGCGCGCGACCATGACGCCGCCCACGGCCACAGCCACGATGACGACGCGGACCATGGGCATGGGCATGACGGGCACCACGGGCACGCCCCGCACGGCCACACGCATTAAGGCGCGGCGCGGGTGGCTGGGTTCGATTTCCTGCACGACCCGGATTGGCGCCGCAGTGTATTGCGTGACGGCTTCGGGCGCAGTTTCTTCGGATTTCTGGGCTTCGCCGTTGTAACGGGCTCGCTGAGCTATGTGCTGCGCGGACATGATGCCTTTGTCGCGGCGCTTTGGGGCGATCTGGATCTGGTGACCAATGTGCTGCCCCGGGTGGTGATCGCAGTCTCGATCGCGGCGCTGATCTGGTTTCTGATCCCGCGCGACAGGATCTCGGCACTGGTCGGATCCGAATCCGGGCTGCGCGGATTGCTGATCGCAAGTGTCGCGGGAACCATCACGCCGGGCGGTCCGGCGTCGGCCTATGCGTTACTGGCGGTCCTGGCAGGGTCCGGCGCCGACAGGGGCGCGATGGTGGCCTATATCACCGCCTGGGGGACGCTGGGGTTGCAGCGCATCCTGGTCTGGGACGTGCCCTTCATGGGACCCGAATTCGCCATCATGCGGTTCGCGATCAGCATGTCACTGCCAATTATCGCCGGTCTGATCGCGCGGCGATTGCCGATGCAGCTGACGGTGAAGGATCCAAGCCAATGAGCATTGGCCTCGCAGCCCTGCTTGGCCTGTTGGTCATCCTTGTGAACGTGGCTGTGGTCCGCCGTCAGGACGCCGCCCCGGTGGTCAAACGCTTCGCTGAACAATTCGCCAAGCTGGTGCCGCGCATGCTGTGCGCCCTTGTCGGGGCCGGGTTCGTCGCGACGCTGATCCCGAAACAGTTGATCGCGGGTCCGCTTGGCCCCGACGCCGGATTGCTGGCCTTGCCTGTTGCGGCGGCTGCGGGACTGATGGTGCCCTCGGGGCCGGTGATCTCTTTCGCGATCGCGGCGGTGTTTGCCAAGGCCGGTGCCTCGACCCCGGCGTTAATCACCTTCCTTACGTCCTGGAGTATTTTCGCAGTGCACCGTATCCTGATATTCGAACTGCCACTGGTTGGCGCGTCGTTTTTCCGGCTGCGCATCGCCTCGGTCGCGGTGATCCCGTTCATCGCTGGCGTGCTGGCCATGCTGGTCGGGCTGATCACCACATTCGGGCAGGCCGCCCCCTAACCCCGCCGGAGTACCCCCATGCCCGTCCCGCCCGAGTATCAGAAGTATCAATCCGACGTCATCGTCGACCTGCTGCAGGCCTATGACGTTCCCTATGTCGCCATCAATCCGGGCGCGAGTTTTCGCGGGCTGCACGACAGCATCGTGAACTATGGCGACAACGCACCCGAGGTGCTGGTCTGCCAGCACGAGAATACGGCCGTGCAGATCGCCCATGGCTATGCCAAGGCGACGGGCAAGCCGATGGCCTGTATCCTGCATGATCTGGTCGGGCTGCTGCATGGGCAAATGGCGATTTATTATGCCCATACGGATCGCGCCCCGGTTTTGGTGATCGGCGCGACGGGGCCGATGGACGAAAGCAAACGGCGGCCCCGGTCGGATTGGCATCACACGGCGCAAAGCCAGGGCGATGCGGTGCGTGATTTTACCAAGTTCGACTATCAGCCGATTGTGTTGAAAAACTCCGAAATCAGAGCGTCGCGGATTTCTTGCGAAAACCTATGAAGCGAAATAGTCGGAAAGCTTTGACCACGAGACAGCGCATGGCTGCGCGTGAGCGCATGTAGGCGATTTGGGCCGACCCCCGCGCCAAAAATTTAGGATCGGGCTGCATGGAAAGAAAAATCATCGTTCAGGCCCTAAAACGGAGTTTTTCAACACAATCAGCCACACACGATCCATGGTGTCACCGACAGTTTCCAGCGCGCCTGGTCAGCAATGGTCTGCGAACCGGCTGGTCCGGTTTACCTGTGCTATGACGCGTTGCTTCAGGAAACACCGCTGACGGATGAGGTGGCGATACCGGGGCCTGATACGGCCAAAGCCCCTGCCCCGATGGCCGCCGACCCAGGCGTTCTGGCACAAATTGTCGACCGGCTGTTGACGGCGGAACGCCCCTATATCATGGCCGAATTCACCGGGCGCCAGCCGGGCAATTTTGAAAAGCTGGTGGAACTGGCCGAGCTGTTGGGCGTTGCGGTCTGGGATGTGAACTCGGCCCTGTGCTTTCCCAACCGGCACCCGCAGAACCTGTCGATGGACACGGACGCGCTGGCCAAGGCGGACGCGATCCTGGCGCTGGATGTTGTGGATTGGGAAAAGGCGACTGCGAAGCTGGACAGCACCACCCGCCGGGTTGAGTCGTTTTTGGCCGAGGGCTGTGAGTGGATGGAGGTCGGGTTCCACGAAACCGGGATTTCAAGCTGGTCGCTGGATTATGGCCGGTCTCTGCCCAAAAGGCTTAGCGCGCTTGGCGATCCACGCCTGGCCATGCCGCAGATGATTGAGGTCGCGCGGGCGCGGCTGGCCGACGATGCGGCGCTGGCCGACCGGGTCGAGGCGCGTAAATCGACCATTGCGTCACGCCACGCCGAAAATTTCGCGCGATGGGCTGAACAGGCCCAAACCGACCGGGATGCCAGCCCCCTGACCACCGCGCGGCTTGCGCAGGAAGTGTGGGATGTCATCCGCGACGAAGACTGGGTGCTCGGCTCGGGCACATTGCGCCAATGGACCCGCAAGCTGTGGGATTTCGATGCCCTCACCGTCATCCCGGCAAGGGGCTTGGCACCTCGACCCAGATCGGCATCTCGCTGGGGGTGGCGCTGGCGCACAAAGGCAGCGACAAAGTGGTCGTTGCGCTGCAGCCCGACGGTGACCTGATGTTCGACGCAGGCGCGCTGTGGACAGCCGCCAAGCATGAGATCCCGCTGCTGATCGTGATGTTCAACAACCGCGCTTATTATAACGACTGGCACCATCAGATCCGCATGGCCCGCGCGCGTGGCACTGACGAGGGGCGCGCGCATATCGGCATGGATATCTCTGGCCCGGAACCGGATTTTGCCACCATTGCGCAAGGCATGGGCATGTGGGCCGAAGGGCCGATTGACTCGCCCGCAGCCGTGGCCCCGGCGATCCGACGCGCGCTGAAAGTCGTGAAATCCGGTAAACCGGCGCTGGTCGATGTCATTACGCAGCACAGATAGACCAAAATCGATCACTTCCTGTGCCAATATAGATCCAAAAATGATGCAAAATTGTCAGGATGCCAGTGCATACTGAGGTTTCGTCGGAATCCGCTACCTGATTCGCGCAACAGGGCCATACCAAATCGTAATTGGATCGGATTTGGAAAAAGTACGGAGTCTGCAATGAATATCCTGATACTGGGGGCGTCCTACGGATCGCTGCTGTCGACGAAATTCCTGATGGCGGGCCATGACGCCACGCTGGTCTGTCAGCGTCCCGGTGCAGCGCTGATCAATGCCGAAGGCACGGTGCTGCGCCTGGCGCTGCGGGGCGAGGATTCGCCCCGTCTGATCCGCTCGACCGGGCAGCCGGGAAAACTGCGCGCCATGGTGCCGGGCGACGTCACACCTGCGGAGTACGATCTGGTCTGCCTTGCCATGGCCGAACCGCAGTACAGCGCCCCGGAGGTGAAGGCGCTGATGGCGCGGATCGCCCGCGCGGGCAAGCCGGTCCTGTCGGTGATGAACATGCCCCCGCCGCCCTATCTGGCACGGATCGACGGGCTGCCGCCTGCGGCGCTGCACGGCTGTTACACCGATATTTCCGTCTGGGACGGGTTCGATCCCGGCCTGATGTCACTGTGCAGCCCTGACCCACAGGCGTTTCGCCCGCCGGACGAAAAACCGAACCTCGTGCATGTCGGCCTGCCGACCAACTTCAAGGCTGCCCCCTTTGCCGATCCCGCCCATACCGCGCTGCTGCGCCAGTTAGAGGCCGAGATTGACGCCGTAACCCTGGACGGGAAAGACGTGCCGGTGAAACTGCGGCTCAACGCGTCGATCTTCGTGCCATTGGCGAAATGGAGCATGGTGATGACCGGCAATTATCGGTGTGTGACCGATGGCGCTGCACGCCCGATCCGCGAAGCGGTGCATGACAACCTGGACCAATCCGCCCGCATCTATGGCTGGGTCGAGGCGCTGGTGCGTGATCTGGGCGCATCGCCCGACGATCAGGTGCCCTTCGACAAATACGCCCGCGCCGCTGAAAGCCTGCTGAAGCCGTCATCGGTCGCGCGCGCCATTGATGCCGGCGTAGCGCGCATCGAACGGGTCGACAGGTTGGTGCAAGCCGTGGCGGCCACGCGCGGCATGCAGAATGACGCGGTGGACGCGATTGTGGCGCGCGTTGATGCCAGATTGGCAGATAATCAGGGCGAGCGGCGCGTGGGTTAACACAGGGCCGCCCGGGTTGGCGCCGGCGATCACGATCGGTTTAACGGGCTTGCGCGCGCGTCCGGCGGCGTGACAGCGTCCTCCCCATGCGCCTTGCCCTGTTCCTTCTGTTGATCAGCCTCGCCGCGCCGTCGCTCGCGCAGGTGCCGCCCAGCACAAGCGAAATCGCGGCCTATGCGGGTCTGCATCAGGCGGCGCAAACCGACGATGCGGCGGCCATTCGCCAGTTGGTGGCCGCGGGTGCCGCGTTAGAGGCGCGCGACAGCGCCGGGCGTACCGCAGTCCATGTCGCGGCCTTTGCCGGGGCGACCGACGCCTTGCGCGCGCTGGCCGAAGCCGGGGCAGACATGAACGCGCTGGAACATCAAGCTTATGACGCGGTGACGATTGCCGCCGTTGCCAACGATCCCGACACCATGTCGGCGGCCATCGCATTGGGAAATGATCCCGGTCTGATGACCAGCCCCTATGACGGCACCGCATTGATCGCGGCGGCGCATCTGGGCCACGTCGAGGTGGTGAAACGCCTGATCGCCGCAGGCGCGCCGCTGGACCACGTCAACAACCTGAACTGGACCGCGCTGATCGAGGCTGTGGTACTGGGTGACGGCGGACCGGACCATATCGAAACGGTCCGCGCGCTGGTCGAAGCCGGTGCCGACCGGTCGATCACCGACCGCAGCGGGCGCACCCCGCTGGAATTGGCCGAGGCCTATGGGTTTTCCGAAATCGCCGGGATAATCCGGGGCGAATGAAAACGGGCGAGGCTTGCGCCCCGCCCGTCAGGATTTATCGCAGGTCGATCAGTTGGACTTGCAGTTGACCGCCTTGAATTCGATCTCGTCGCCCGCTTCATATTCGAAATCGCACATCATGCCGACGGCCAGATCGTCGCGCTTGGCCTCGGCCCCGTCGACCATCACGGCGGTGCGCTTGCCCGACACCTCGCCCATGGTTTCGGTGCCCATTGCGTCGAATGTGACCTGCTTGTTGCCGTCCGCAAGGCCGGTGATCGCGGTCGAGACCATCATGGTTTCGCCCGCGTCGGCCATTGCCGCGTGGCCTGTGCAGGTCAGAACCTTGAATTCGTTGGCCTCATGGGCCGGATCGAATTCAATCTCGCAATTCATCCCCACGGCCAGCGCGTCACGTTCCGCCGCTTCGCCATTGACGGTGACCTTGGTGCGCGAACCGGAAACCTCGCCCATCACCTGGGTATCGCCGGACATGAAGGTGACTTCCTTGTTGCGGTCGTTCAGCGCCAGGATGTCGCTGGTCACCTTGATGGTCGGAATCTCGACGTTCAGCGCCGCCGAAATGATCGCGACCGTTTCCGGGCTTTGCTGCATCGCGCCCTGGACCAGCGTTGCCACTTCGTCGCCGCGTGCGGCTTCGATTGGCAGGCCCAGTTTTTCGGCTTCGGCCAGAAACTCCGGGTCTTCCATCACGGCCATATAGGCATCTCGAAGCTCTTCCAGGATTTCCAGCGGCGTGTCCGGGGGGGCCGCAGTCAGACGGCCCAGGTTCGAGTTTGCGTTGATCAGGTTGACGATGCTTTTCGCCTTGTCGCTGGTGGCATAGTCGATGGCGCTGGGGATGCCCTCAGCCTCGCCCACGACCAGCGCGAAAAAGCCGCTGCCGGCATCCACGAAGGGCTGCAGTGAAGCTTTGGAGCCGACCTGCCCCACAACTTCGCCGCGCAGCATCGCCATCTCGCCCTCGTTACCCTGATAGCCGGGGATGATGTTGATGTTCAGATCGAAAGCATCGGCCAGCATGTTGGTTTCATTGAACGACGCCGACCCGACGCCCGAGGCGGCGAAATTCACCGTCGCCTCACTGTTCAGCAAATCCTCAAAGCTTTCCATACCGGCTTCGTTGCCAAGCGCGACGGCGCGAAGATCGGCGGCGGCTTTGCCGACCCAGGAAAATTCGTTCAGGTCAAACTGCACGCCTTCGGTCTGTAATATCTGCGCATAGATCAGGCCGGTGTTGAACGTCCCGATGGTGTAGCCGTCAGGGTCCGAGGCGAACAGCGTGTTGGCCCCGATGATATGGCCCGCGCCGGGCAGGTTCTTGAAGATCACCTTGTCGGCGCCAAGCTTGCCTTCCAGATGCCGCCCGATCAGACGGCCATAGGCGTCATAGTTGCCGCCCGGATTTGTCGCGATGATGTAGGTCACCGTCTTGCCGTCGAAATGCTGCGCAGCGGCGGGCATCGCCATTGCGCAGGCCAGGACGGTGGTTGTCAGAAATCTGTTCATTGCGTCTTCTCCCTCAGCGATCAAGGCGGTGACGCACATTCTAAGTGCGGCGTTCCCCGCTACAACTCTATTCGTCGGCGGGTGGCACCCACACGTCTTCAAATCCTTCCGCCGGTTCCAGCTGGTCGAACCAGTCAAGCCCGATGGCCTTCATCACCCGGCTGTTGCAGACGATGATACGCGCTTCGATGTCCGAGGTGTTAACGCGTTTATGCGCAACATAGGGCGGTACATAGATGAAATCGCCCGGCCCCCATTCATAGGTCTTGGGGGTGGTGTCCCAGGTCCACTCAAACTCGACCTTGCAGGCGAAATGCACGTCATAATGCAGGTCATGTCCGGTGCCTTCGATGACGAAGGCGATCTCTTCACTCAGATGGCGGCTGGTGCCGGTGGATTTGCCGGGGTCGAGGAACTGCATATAGGCGTCGATGCAGCATTCCTTGGTATCCATGCGTTCATTGATGATGTGCTTGATCAGGCCATCTGCCGAGCGTTCGAGCGGCATCTGGCTGTGCTTCACCACGTTCAGGCGGCGGTCGTACTCGGCGCGGAATTTCTGCGATTCTTTCAGCGCGTCACGGTAGAACGATACCTCGGGCGCGCCCTGTTTGGAGCGCTGGCGTTCGATGGCATCTGCGAAAGTTGACGGGTCCATGAGCGCGATCCTTAAAACGAGGCCGGTGGGGCGTAATCTTCATGCCCCGGCACCGGGTCTTCGGGTGGAAATTCGACCATTTCCTGAAAGATCATATGCATGAACAGGAACAGCGGCTTGGCCTTGAGGACCAGCACGAAAGTCTCGTCATCGCTGTCGTTCAGAAGCTGGTGCACGCAGGCGTTTTCGACGATCAGCGCGTCGCCCGCTTCCCAATCCATCCGGCGGCCATCGTGGATGTCATGCCCCTTGCCCTTCAGCACAAAGAACACGGCTGAATTCATGTGACCGTGGATCTGGCCATAGCCATGCGGCGCGAAGGCGTCGACATGCGCCTCGATCGATTGGGCGATCTTGTTGGCCTGCGGGTTGATGACCTTCTTGCCGAAGTTATGCGGCCCGCCCTTCCATTTCATGTCCGAGGTTTTGTAGATGCGGGGTTGGGCGTAAAGCTCATCCCGCATCTGGCTGTAGGTGCCTTCCAGCGCACGCACAAAGGTGCGCTTCTTGGTCCAGCGTTCCCACACGACTTTTTCGCGTTTTTCGCTGTTATGGCCAAGGCCGCCTGCGTCGTCTTCGGTATCAGCCATGCCGAACACTCCCCCTGATAGGCTGTTGTTTGAAACGATACGAGCGGCAACCATTCCAGTCAACGGTACGGCGTTTCACATGAAGGAACAGTTTTACGGTTCTCCGGTCACCTCATTCAGGGACCGGACTGCAATCGGCAGGCCAAGGTATTCTGCCTGATCCTCGTGCAATAACTGGCGCACCTGATCAGGGCCAAGGCGCTTGACCAACTGGTCCACGGCACCAAACAGAGGTAACGCCAATCCGGCCTGCTGAGCAAGGTCCAGCGCGACATCCATGTCCTTCTGGTGCCAGGTGAACTTCGATGTATCCCACCGTTCCAACGTCGTATTGCGCGCCGGGCATTTCAACAGCGTCTCGCGCATCTCCTGCGCGTCGATGCCACAGGATTTGGCCAGCTCCAGGACCTCGTAATTCGCCACGCAGGCGGCCCAGTGCATCATGTTGTTGCAGGTTTTGCCCAATTGCCCGCTGCCCACGGGGCCAAGGTGTTCGACACAGCGGCTGTAGCACTCCAGCACCGGGCGCACCTTGGCAATGTCCTGCGCCGACCCACCGCAAAGCGAGATCAGCGTGCCATGGGTCGCACCCTGCAGGCCGTAACACACCGGCGCATCAACAAAACCAACGCCGGAATAGGCGCAAACTGCGGCCAGGTTGATCATGGTTTTCGGGTGGTTTGTCGCCGCCACGACGATAACCGCGCCTTCGGGCATGCCATGGTCCAGCAGTGCGTCGATAACCGCGCGGCTTTGATCGTCAGAAGCGACCATCAGAATGACCACATCACAGAGGGCCGCAACCTCGGACAGGTCGGCGGCGACCTTTACGTCTGACTGCGTTGCCGCGGCCAGCGCTTCGGAATCGGTGTCGAACGCCACCACCTCGTGGCCCTGCGCGGCCACATGTTCGGCCATCAAGCCGCCCATCGCCCCCACCCCGACAAAACCAACTTGCATTGCACGCCCTTTCGCAAGACCCTCAGACAATCCTTACCAATAGGCCCGAGAGTAGCCGCTGTACATCATCGCCACCATCAAACATGTTCCTTTATGTGGAATGCCGGTCCACATAGGATTTGCCTGACCGACAGACCGTCCCTAAAGCGTTTCGGCTTGAACCTGAATCGCGAGGGATTCCCTTGAGACCTGATCTGTGATTCATCCTGTTTGGGAGGATGGATCATGTCAGCACCTTTGCCATCTGCGCTTCGGATACGGTTTCAGAGATACATTGAAGAAGGGTTGAGCGGGCGCGCGGCGGCGTTGCGGTTGAAGCTGTCGCCTGCCACAGGCGCGCGGTGGGCGCGTCAGGTGAGGATGAAGGGTCATGCGGAACCTGCCCGGCAGGGACCGCCGCGCGGCAAGGGAAAGCTGGCTCCGCATCGGGAATTCTTTGAGGAGTTGATCGCACAAGACCCTGACATCACGCTCTTTGAGTTGCGTAATGCGCTGGCCGATGCAGAGGGTGTGCGGGTGCATCACTCCTCCATCGCCAACCTTCTGTCCCGGCTCGGCTTCACGTACAAAAAAAGTCGCTGGTCGCAACCGAGCGCCGCCGCGCCAAGGTAAGGCAGCAACGGGCCGACTGGTTCAGATACCGCTCGCCAGCCATTGCGACCTTTCCTGAGCGCGTTGTCTTTATTGACGAAACCGCAGTGAAGACAAACCTCACGCGCCTACGCGGCAGAGCCAAGCGCGGTAAGCGCCTGACGATGGATGCGCCCTTCGGAAGCTGGGGAACCCAAACCTTGATCGCGGGCCTGACCCAAGGCGCGCTGATCGCACCTTGGGTCATCAAGGGAGCGATAGATGGCCCCGCCTTCGCGGCCTACATCCGCGAAGTGCTGGTCCCCGAGATCAACCCCGGCACTGTCGTCATTCTCGACAACCTGGCAACCCACCGGAATAAGGAGGCGACGCAGGCTTTACGCAATCACGGCTGCTGGTTCCTTTACCTGCCACCGTACTCGCCCGACCTGAATCCCATCGAGCAGGCCTTCTCTAAACTGAAAGCCCATTTGCGACGGATCGGGGCCAGGTCCTTTACCCAGGTCTTCGAAGCAATCGGAGCAATCTGCGATCTCTACGACCCAGTAGAATGCTGGAACTACTTTAAGGCCGCCGGATATGTCTCAGGTTAATGTCGAAACGCTTTAATGTCCGCACATCCGTCGGTGCCTTTCGCGCACGGCAAACAGCGGGATTGGGGATCGGCATGGACGCTTTCGGACCATTGCTGGACATTCTGACAACACCCTATCTGATGGGGCTGATCCTGCTGGCCATCCCGATCGGCATGTTCTTTGGCGCCGTGCCGGGCCTTGGCGGCAAGCTGGGCATCGTGCTGCTGATCCCCTTCGTCTTTGGAATGGATCCGCTGGCCGGGGCTGTCTTCCTGCTGGCGATGCACGCGGTTGTGCATACCGGCGGTTCGATCCCGTCGATCCTGTTCGGCGTGCCCGGCACCGGACCGGACGCGGCCACCATTGTCGACGGCTTTCCGATGGCCCAACGGGGTGAGGCGGGGCGCGCGCTTGGTGCCTCGCTGGGCGCATCGGGCATCGGCGGCGTTATCGGAGCCTTGTTTCTGGCGGCAATGTTGCCGGTGCTGCGACCGGTTGTGCTGGCCTTTTCCCCGGCCGAGTTCTTCCTGCTGGCGCTGTTCGGCATCACTTTTATCGCCATGCTGTCGGGGCGCAGCCTGATCAAGGGCATCGCGGTTGGTTTTCTGGGCATCCTGGTGTCCCTCGTCGGGCTTGACCCCCACACCGGATCGCAGCGCTATACCTTCGATCAGCTGTGGCTGTGGGATGGGGTCAGCGTCGTGGTCGCGGTGCTGGGCATGTTCGCGATCCCCGAAATGCTGGCGCTGGGCGTCAAGGGAGGGTCGATTTCCAAGGTCGAGGGCAAGGCCCACCGCTATGACTTCGGGCAGGTGATGCAGGGCATCTGGGACGTGATCCGCCACCCGTGGCTGACGTTCCGAACCTCGGTCATCGGGGCGGCCATCGGGGCGATCCCGGGGCTGGGCGGCGATGCTGCAAGCTGGCTGTGTTATGGCCACGCGGTGCAGACCTGCAAGAACCCCGAGAATTTCGGCAAGGGCGACGTGCGCGGGGTGATCGCGCCCGAAACTGCGAACAACTCCAAAGAAGGCGGTTCGCTGCTGCCAACGTTGTTCTTCAGGGTTCCCGGCAGTTCAGGTATGGCGATCCTGATCGGGGCCTTCGTGATGCTGGGCATCCAGCCGGGGCCGCATATGGCGCTGACGGGGATGGATCTGGTCTGGTCGCTGATCTGGGCGCTGGCGCTGGCCAACCTGCTGTCGATCCCGCTGTTCCTGGGCATGGCCCCGGCGTTTTCGCTGCTGGTCTATGTGCGCGGTGCGCTGCTGATCCCCTTCGTGATCGGGCTGGTGCTGGGCGCGATTGCCGAGGATTCCATTCACAAGGCACTTGCGATCTGGGGGCCGACCTTCTTCCTGCGCCCGCTGTCACTGGTGTTCATCGCCTTGATCCTGCTGACCATCGGCGCCTACATCTGGAAGCAGATGAAGGGGCAAGTTGCGGATGTCCACTATGATACTTAACGCGCGCTTTCTGACCACACTGGTGATGTTCGCCCTGTTCGTCGGGGCCTGCATTCTGGCACTTGGCCTGCCGACCAAAGCCGCCTTCATGCCGCTTCTGATCGGCGTGCCCGGTGCCCTGCTGTGCGGTGCGCAGCTGATCCTGGACCTGCGGCGCGGCCCCGATGCCCCGAAAGAGCCCGTTGAGGAAGCTGGCGACGCCAGCGCCCAGTCCGAGGCGCAGGCCTTCGTCTGGCTGGCACTGTTCTCGGTCGCGCTGATCGGGTTCGGATTTGTCTATGGCGGGCCGATCATCGTCGGGCTGTTCGTCCGCTTTTCCAGCCGCGACAGCTGGAAAAACGCAGGGATAGCCGCAACAGGCACATTCGTCGTGCTATGGGGCATCTTCATCTGGCTGCTGGAGCTGAGCCTGTTTGAAGGGCTGATCCTGGGCGCGCTGACCGGCTGAGCCATCGTGCGCCCGAAGGCGACGTCAGGGTTTCAGCGCCACTGAAACCGGGGCCAGTTTCACACCATCATCCAACGGGCGATCGACCCATTCGGCCAACGCCTGAACCGTGTCAGGGCGATTGCGTCCGATCAGGATGACCGCATCCGACTGGCGCGCCTGAAACGCGGCCTGATCCAGCAACAGCTTGACCTCGGGCGCGCCCTGATCGCCGCTGTCAATCTGGCGATAGACACGCGCCGTCGCCAGCCCCTGCTGCTCGCCCAACCGCTCGGCCGAGTTGAGCCCGCCTGGATAGATGATCATGCCGTGACCGGTTGCAGCCAAACCCACAACCACTTCGCCCACGGCAAATCGGCTGCTTTGAAACGGCTGTGTAGGCAGGTCCATGACGGCCACAGCCTCGGGGATGTTGTCCACAGCATCGGCCAGTTTGCGCGCGATGTCCGTCCGGCTGTCCCCGCCCGAGATTGGCGGGATCAGCACAACCTCGCGCCCGGCGTCGCGATGCGCCTGCGCCCGCTGTACCGACCCGACGGAGTTCGACTGGATCGCAATCGTCACCGTGCTTGGCAGCGCGCTGAGGTCGGCACTGCTGTTGCGATCGTCGATCAGAACCACCGCCAGCACAGATTCATCTTCGCCGCGTTCAAACGGCACCGAATTGGTATAAAGCGCGCCAGTGCCCTGCGGCTCATCCGTCGCGGCCTCGCCCTGTTCGGTCGCAACTTCCGGGTCCGACCCCTCTTCCGTTTCGCCATCAGCCGTGCCCGTGGCGGGGTCCTCAACCTGCTGGCCTGCATCCTCAGACGCCGCATCCGCAGCCGCGGCACCTTCAGCCGTCTCATCTTCAGCCACCGCTTCCTCACCTGGCAGCGGATCGCCAATACGCGGCAAACGGTTGACGACAACGCGCGCCGCCGAGCGCGCGGCCTCGGTTTGCGGCCCGCCGGAGGGTTCAGATCGCTCATCCGATTGGTCTGCGCCGGGCACCTCTGGTTGGGGAACGTCATCGGGCGCAAGAGCGGCCAGAACGTCATCACCCAAGTCATCACGCGCAACCGCAGTCGGCGCAGATGGGCGCGGCGTCGCGGGTCTGGCATCGCTGCCGGGTGCCGCGACCACTGCATTGTCCGGATCGCTGGGGGCCGTCGGGCCACCGGGGGACGCAATCGTTCCGGGGGCAGAAGGCGGGTTTGTGCCAGCGACCGTTGAATCGGCGGCGGCGCCACCCTCGGCCATCGGCGCACCCGGTGCCGCCGGAACAGCATCAATGCCGACTGCGGCACTTTGGGGCGCATCGGGCGCGTCACCCTGCCCTGTTGGCGCTGCCGGCGTTTCCGGCACGGCCACAGCTTCTGCGTCACCGGCCACCGGCGCATCCGGCACCCGTGCCGGAAGCCCGTCCGCCCCGGTTTGGGGCAAACCCGCCTGCGAGGTGCGCGGCCTGTCCGGGGCGCTTCCCTCGGACGGGGCGACCGCTGTTTCGGTATCGGGCGGAACCGCTTCAGCCGCGCTTTCCACGGCCAGCGTCGCAGGGCGCGCCACATCGGCGGACCCGTAAACGGGCGTCTCGGCCAAAGGTTGCTGACCCGGCTGGGGTGCTTCGCCAATCGGTGGCGGTGTTCCCAGCGCGGAGCCGGACGCGCCGGTCGTGGCATCAACCACCGGGGCCGTCCCGCCCGTTGCATCGACCGCAACAGGCGGCACCGCGGCCCGAACCACGTCAATGCGACCGCCGACCTGGGTCATCACAACCCCCAGCCCTGCGCTGAATACCGCACCCCAGATCAACCCCGAGATCATGCCACGTATCATGAAACTGCTCCGACTTTTTGCCTGCCGTGCCGTCCGGGATCTGATGTCCCCTTGACCGTCGGCGATGCCTCTGGGCAAGTATACCGCGACAATGCCGCCCCGACGACCCTTTTTTCCACGACCCGGATCTGAATGCCATGCTTCTGCTGATCGACAACTACGACAGCTTCACCTTCAACCTCGTCCACTACTTGGGCGAACTGGGGGCCGAGGTACGTGTCGAACGCAATGACGCACTGGATGTGCAGGCCGCGATGGCGCTGCGCCCGGCGGGTATTATCCTGTCGCCGGGCCCCTGTGATCCCGACCGCGCCGGGATCTGCCTGGCCCTGACCCATGCGGCGGCAGAAACCGGAACGCCGCTGCTGGGTGTCTGTCTGGGGCACCAGACCATCGGCCAGACCTTCGGCGGAAAAGTCATTCAAGCCGCTGATATCGTTCACGGAAAGCTTGGGGACATTCGCCATATCGGCACTGGCCTGTTTCGCAACCTGCCCTCGCCATTGAAGGCGACCCGCTATCACTCGCTGATCGTTGAGAGGCCGAGTTTGCCCGAGGTCCTGACGGTGACGGCAGAATTGCAGGATGGAACGATCATGGGCATTTCCCATAAAACCCTTCCAATTCATGGCGTTCAGTTTCACCCCGAAAGTATCCGATCCGAGCATGGCCATAAGATGTTGCAAAATTTCCTCGATCTGGTTCCGGTGGCGGCATGAGTGATGCGCTGAAACCCCTGATCGCAGCCGCCGCCGAACGCCCGCTGAGCCGGGCCGAGGCCGAATCCGCCTTTGCGATCCTGTTTGACGGCGAAGCCACGCCCAGCCAGACGGGCGGGTTGCTGATGGCGATGCGCACCCGGGGGGAAACGGTAGACGAATACGCCGCCGCCGCCGCCGTGATGCGGCGCAAATGCAAGGCGGTGCGCGCGCCGGACGGGGCGATGGATATCGTCGGCACCGGCGGCGACGGCAAAGGCACGCTGAACATTTCAACGGCGACGGCCTTTGTGGTGGCGGGCGCTGGCGTGCCGGTTGCCAAACACGGCAATCGCAACCTCAGCAGCAAATCGGGGGCCGCCGACGCGCTGACCGAAATGGGCATCGACGTGATGGTCGGGCCTGACGTGGTTGAGCGCGCGCTGGCTGAGGTTGGGATCGGCTTTATGATGGCGCCGATGCACCACCCGGCAACCGCGCATGTGATGCCCACACGAGCGGAACTTGGCACAAGAACGATCTTCAACATATTGGGACCATTGACAAATCCCGCAGGGGTGAAGCGCCAGTTGACCGGCGCATTCTCGGCCGATCTGATCCGTCCAATGGCCGAAACGCTGCTGTCGCTGGGGTCCGAGGCTGCTTGGCTTGTCCACGGTGGTGACGGGTCGGACGAACTGGCAATCTCGGCCCCGTCACAGGTTGCCGTGCTGGCCGATGGCCGGGTGAGCATGACCGAAGTTGCCGCCGAAGATGCCGGCCTGCCACAGCATCCGTTCGAGGCGATCGAGGGCGGAACCCCTGCCGAAAACGCCCAGGCCTTTCGCGCGTTGCTGGCAGGCGAAGCGTCTGCCTTCCGCGATGCCGTGCTGCTGAATTCGGCCGCCGCGCTGGTTGTCGCTGGCCGCGCCGCGACCCTGCCTGAAGGGGCCGAGATTGCGCGGGACAGCATCGACAGCGGCGCCGCGAAGGCCAAGGTCGACGGGCTGGCAAAAGTCACGAAAGGTGCTGCTTGATGGCCAATGTTCTGGACCGCATTCGCGACTATAAACTGGCCGATGTCGCCACCCGCAAGGCCGCCCTACCCCTGCGCGACGTTGAAGATGCCGCCCGCAACGCGCCGCCGGTACGCCCCTTCGCGGACCGGCTGATCGCCGCGTCGAAAACCGGATATGGCCTGATCGCCGAGGTCAAAAAAGCCAGCCCTTCCAAAGGTTTGATCCGCGAAGATTTCGACCCGCCCGCCCTTGCCAAAGCCTATGCCGCCGGGGGCGCAACCTGCTTGTCGGTGCTGACGGACGCTCCGTCCTTTCAGGGCGACGACAGCTATCTGGTTGCGGCGCGCGCCGCCGTCGATCTGCCGGTTCTGCGGAAAGATTTCCTCTATGATCCCTGGCAGGTTGCCGAAAGCCGGGCCCTGGGCGCCGACTGCATTCTGATCATTATGGCCGCCGTTTCAGACTCGCAGGCGGCCGAGCTGGAAGCCGCCGCCGAGGATCGGGGAATGTCCGTCCTAGTCGAAGTTCATGACGCGGAAGAGCTTGCGCGCGCCACTGCGTTACGCTCGCCCCTATTGGGCATAAACAATCGCAATCTCAAGACGTTCGAAACCAATCTTGCCACAACAGAACAGCTTGCGTCGCTAGCTGGTTCTGATCGAACGCTTATTGCCGAAAGCGGTCTGTTTACGCCAGCCGACCTCGCCCGGCTGGCAAAATTCGGCGCACGCGCGTTTCTGATTGGCGAAAGCCTGATGCGACAGGCCGACGTGACCGCCGCTACCCGCGCAATCCTTGCCGATCCGGTCGCCGCATGAGCGGCCTCAGCCATTTTGACGACGCCGGGCGCGCCCATATGGTCGATGTGTCTGAAAAGGACGTCACCGCACGGTCCGCGACGGCAATGGGTCACATAAAGATGAGCCCGCAAACCCTTGCAATTATTCAGGAAGGAAGCGCCAAAAAGGGCGACGTATTAGGCGTTGCCCGACTGGCCGGGATCATGGCGGCCAAGCGCACATCAGACTTGATCCCGCTTTGCCATCCGCTTGCGATCAGCAAAGTGTCCGTTGATCTGACACCCGATCCTGACCTGCCCGGCGTGCGCATCGCCGCAACGGTCAGAACCACCGGCCAGACCGGCGTCGAAATGGAAGCGCTGACAGCGGTGTCCGTCGCGGCCCTGACGGTCTATGACATGGTCAAGGCGGTCGAGAAGTCGATGGTCATTTCGAATATTCGTCTGATCCGGAAAGAAGGCGGAAAATCAGGAATTTATGAGGCGACCTGATGCTATCCGTTGAAGCGGCCCTACACCGCATCTTCGACCTCGTGTCGCCCTTGAATGGCGAAGCCGTTCCGCTGCGCCACGCTGCCGGGCGGGTACTGGCCCAACCCGTCGTCGCATCAGCCGATCAGCCGCCCTTCGCGGCCTCAATCATGGACGGTTACGCCATTTGTGGTCGCGCCAGCCCCGGCGACCAGTTTGACGTCATCGGGGAAAGCGCCGCCGGGCAGCGTTTCGAGGGTGGGATTTCACCCGGTCAGGCGGTCCGAATCTTTACTGGCGCGCCCGTTCCGACCGGGGCGGAAAGCGTTGTTATTCAGGAAGATACCAGGCGATCTGGCGACCGGATCATAATTGGAGATTCCCCCGAATCTGCCACCTATATCCGACCCGCCGGGGCCGATTTCCGCAAGGGAGAGGCGATCAATCCGCCCCTTGTCATCACCCCGTCCCACGTCGCGCTGTTTGCCGCGATGAATGCCCCGCACATCATCGCCACACGCCGCCCCGATGTCGCAATAATCGCTACAGGGGACGAGCTTGTGCAGCCCGGCGAAACCCCGCAGCCGGATCAGATCATTGCCTCAAACGCGCTTGGCCTTGCGGCGATGCTTGACGGGGCCGGTGCAATAGCGCGCCTGCTGCCGATCGCCCGCGACACGCCAGACGCGCTCCACACCGCGTTTGAGCTGGCACGTGGGGCCGACATGGTGGTCACAATCGGGGGCGCCTCGGTCGGGGAGCGTGATCTGGTGGCCCCGGTCGCGCAGGACCGTGGCGCTGACATGGCGCTGCACAAGATTGCAATGCGCCCTGGCAAGCCGCTGATGGCCGGGAGGCTGGATGGGGCGGTGATGATTGGCTTGCCAGGTAATCCTGTTTCTTCAATGGTTTGCGGTAATATCTTTATCCTTCCTGCTATCCGAAAGATGCTGGGGTTGCCCGCACAAGCTTTGGCACGGCGCCACGCCACGCTGGCGAGTGATCTGCCCAAAAACGGTCCGCGCGAACACTATATGCGCGCCCGATCTGATCAGGGCCGCGTCACCCCTTTTGAATGCCAGGACAGCGCCTTGCTGAGCGTTCTTGCAACCGCCGACTGCCTGATTGTGCAACCACCGGGCGCGAGCCCCGCCCAAGCCGGTGATCTGGTCGAGGTTGTTGACCTGTAGCGTTGCAACAGTTGACACGAAACAGGAACAGCCTTAGAACATACCCCGAACACAGATCAACGGGGTGCGAATATGTTGACGCGCAAACAACTGGAATTGCTGAATTTCATCAATCGTCGGGTGCAGCAAGATGGCGTCTCACCTTCGTTTGAGGAAATGAAAGATGCGCTGGATCTACGCTCCAAATCCGGCATTCACCGGCTGATCACGGCGCTTGAAGAACGCGGATTTATCCGCCGCCTTCCACATCGTGCGCGCGCGCTCGAAATCCTGAAACTGCCCGAAGCGATGGAAAAATCCCGCCCTGCGTTCACGCCCCGCGTGATTGAGGGTGACAAAGCGCCGCGTCCGTCTGCTGCGCAGCCGGTTGAGGCTGACGCGCTGGAAATCCCGGTCATGGGCCGGATCGCCGCCGGCGTCCCGATCGAGGCGATCAGTGAAGTGTCGCATAACGTGGCGGTGCCCGGGCAGATGTTGTCGGGCAAGGGCCACCACTATGCGTTAGAGGTGAAGGGCGATTCGATGATTGATGCCGGGATCAACGACGGCGATGTCGTGGTGATCCGTGAAACGCCGACCGCTGACAATGGTGACATCGTCGTCGCGCTGGTCGAAGGGCAGGAAGCGACGTTGAAACGCTTCCACCGGAACGGCGGCTCGATCGCGTTGGAGGCTGCAAATCCGGCCTATGAAACCCGCGTATTCCGGGACAGCCAGGTCAAGGTACAGGGGCGTTTGGTCGGTCTGATCCGAACCTACTGAACGGGGCTGCATCTGCGTTCGGGCTCAATCGGCAGGGGTCGACAGACCCGTCGCGGATTGCCAGATTTTGCGCGCTTCGGCGGCACGCCTGCAACGGCTCCATGGGCGCTGACCCTGATATTCACAGGCGCTGCGCAACCACAGAGCACCATTAGCATCCACCCGGATCGCAAGCGTTCCGGTATCGCGCAGAACCTGCTGATCCAGCATGACGCATGGCCCGGAATCGAGGCCATCCCCGGCGATAATGGTGATCGTACCGGTGGTGCAGAAACGATCGGCCAGCGCGACGCCAGCTTTGCCAAACAGGTGGTGCAGCGGGGTGCTGGCAAGATCATGGCTCCAGACGCCATCTATTGCCGGATCCAGGCGCGCCGCAGCGTCTTGTTGCGACGCCGCATCGCCATCGTTTTCCAGCCAGCTGCGCGCCACAAATCCACCGCCGCGCGGCTTGGACAGCGCCCGCCCTTGGGGTGTCAGCACCCCGATCAGGGCGCCGTCGCCGGCAATCAGGACATCGGGGCGTTCGTCAAGCACCCAGATTGAAAGGGCGGCCAGAACCGGAACGACCCCGATCCAACGCGCCCGCCCCTGCCAGAGGATCACCAACAAACCGCCGAGCGCCAGAACCGGCAACACCCAGGGCCTCGGCGCAGGCACCAGCGATACGGCATCATCACGCGCCGCAACCACGCTGGCCACGCCAAGGATCCAGTCGATCGACGGTTGCATTAGCGCCAGACCCAGCCCGGCGGCGCCAATCGGCCACAACAGGGCTGCGATGACGGCGCCGGGCACCACCGTGATGCCCATCAGTGGCACGCTCAGGACATTGGCGATCAACCCGAAATGCGCGACCTGATTGAAATGCGCCGCACCGAAAGGGGCTGTTGCGGCCCCCGCGACGGCGGATGAAATCACCACCGCCACCACTGGTCGCGCCCATCGGGGGACCGCGACGGTGTCGCGCCCGCGCAAGCCAGCAAAGACGGCGATCAGGGCTGTGGTGGCGGCGAAAGACATCTGGAACCCAGGCTCGATCAGCGCTTCGGGTCGCAATATCAGGACGATCAGCGCCGCAAGGGCCACGGCGCGCAGGGTCAGCGCGCGCCGTTCCAGCAGAACGGCGGTCAAAACGACGGCAACCATGATGAAGGCACGCTCGGTCGCGACGTTGCCACCCGACAGCGCCAGATAGAATGCACCGGCCCCCAATGCCCCGACGGCGGCGATTTTGCGGATCGGCCAGCGCAGCGCCAGCGGCGGGATCGCCGCCAGCCCAAGGCGCAGGGCGGCAAAGACGAACCCCGTCAGCAACCCCATGTGCAACCCCGAGATTGCCAACAAATGCGCCAGGTTCGAGGCCCGCAGCGCATCCAGCGACTCGCGCCGCATTGCTGAGCGATCTCCGGTGGTTACCGCGGCTGCAAATGCGCCGGTGTCGCCGGGCATCCGCGCCTGCATCGCCGCCGATATCCGCAAACGCAGACGATAAACCCAAAGCGTTGCACCAGCCGCCGGCTCGGCCAGCCGGACCACGGGCGTACGCGTATACCCAACCGCGCCAAGACCGCGAAAATAGGCCTGACGCTGAAAATCGAACCCGCCGGGTTCGTCCGGGCCCTGGGGCGGCGACAGATGGCCGGTGGTGGCGATGATTGCCCCGGCCTGCGGCGCGAAATCCCAATCGCCATGCAGGGAAACCCGCACCCGTCCGGGCGTTTTCGCGGGCGAGACTCGATCCAGCCGGACCCGGTCCAGCGTCAGCCGGGTCTTGTCGGACAGGGACCGGTCGATGGTCACCACGCGCCCCTCGATCGGGCCGTAATATCGAAAACCCAGCACCGGATCGGCAACCATATGGCTGCGCAGCCCGGCCAGCGCCAGCCCGCCCAATACCAGCACAAGCGCGATCAACCCGACATTGTGGCGCGCCCAGACCGCCCAGATCAGCGCCAAAAGCACCAGCATCCCAAGCAGCCCGGCCCATTGCGGCAGTGTCGGTTCGACCGGCAGCGAAAAATACCCACCAATGCCAAGCGCAAGGCACACGGGCACCCAGGGGAACAGATGCCCCCGCTGCCCGTTGATCAGCATTGTCAGCCCCGCACCCCCCCGGCGCAGAGGCCCGAACTGGGCCACCCTTGTCCTCCGCCATAGCATTCAATAGACCGTGCCGACTGCGCGCCGACTGGTGCGTCAACTGTCGCTCATTCTTGGTTTCCAAAAGGTTAACGCCCGATGCCTGACACCCCCGCCACCCCGGTTGTCACCCGATTTGCCCCATCGCCCACCGGCTATCTGCATATCGGTGGGGCGCGCACCGCGCTGTTCAACTGGCTGTTCGCGCGCCGCCATGGCGGGCAATTTCTGTTGCGGATCGAAGATACCGACCGCGCGCGGTCGACCCCTGCGGCGACGCAGGCGATCCTGGACGGGATGCGCTGGCTGGGCCTTGACTGGGATGGCGACCCTGTCAGCCAGGCCGCCGGGGCCGCGCGCCACGCAGAAGTGGCCCAGGCGATGCTGGACAGCGGCCATGCCTATAAATGCTTCTCGACCCCCGACGAAATCGCCGCCTTTCGCGAGGCTGCAAAGGCCGAGGGGCGGTCGACTCTGTTCCAAAGCCCCTGGCGCGATGCTGATCCTGCGACGCATCCCGATGCGCCCTTCGCGATCCGCGTGAAGGCCCCGCAGGAGGGTGAGACGGTGATCGAGGATGCCGTGCAAGGCACGGTGAAATTCCGCAATGACCAGTTGGACGATATGATCGTTCTGCGCAGCGACGGTACGCCGGTCTATATGCTGGCCGTGGTGGTTGACGATCACGACATGGGCGTGACCCACGTGATCCGGGGCGACGATCACCTGAACAACGCCGCGCGGCAAATCATGGTTTACGACGCCATGGGTTGGGACGTGCCGGTCTGGGCGCATATCCCGCTGATCCATGGCGAGGACGGCAAGAAACTGTCCAAACGCCATGGCGCGCTGGGGGTCGGCGAATGGCAGCAAGCAGGCTATCCGGCTAGTGGGATGCGCAACTACCTTGCGCGGCTGGGCTGGAGCCACGGAGATGATGAGTTTTTCACCACGCGGCAGGCGACAGATTGGTTCGATCTGGCCGGTATTGGACGCTCACCCAGCCGGTTTGACACCAAGAAGCTTGCCAATCTTTGTGGTCAGCATATCGCGGCCACGGATGATGCTGCACTCACAGCAGAAGTGGCGGAATTCCTGGCGGCAACGGGTCAAGCAGAATTGAGCGAAAGTCAGGCCGAAGGGCTGACCCGGGCGATGCCGCAATTGAAGGAACGTGCCAAGACGTATCCGGAACTTCTTGAAAAAGCGCATTTTATCCTGACCTCTCGTCCGATCACCTGTGACGAAAAGGCCGCAAAAGCGCTGGACGAACAGGGCCGCACCCTGCTGGCTGAATTGACGCCGCACCTGCAAAATGATAGCTGGTCGCGAGAGGCGCTTGAGGCTGCGGCAACTACCGTGACCCAGGCGCATGGGATCGGGCTGGGGAAACTTGCCGGCCCACTCCGATCAGCGCTGGCAGGCCGTTCGGCCACGCCCAGTGTCTTCGACATGATGGTGGTACTGGGGCGGGAAGAAACCCTCGCCCGGATCACCGATGTGACGGGGTAAACAACAATTCCGGACGCGCCCTGCGGGCCGACCGCCCAACGGGAGATGTTCAGATGACCGAACAATCAGGAACCGCCAAACTCAGCTTCGGCGATAAGGAAATTGATCTGCCGATCTATTCGCCGACCGCCGGGCCGGACGTCATCGACATTCGTAAACTCTACGCCAAGGGTGACGTATTTACATATGATCCGGGCTTTACCTCGACCGCGTCCACCGACAGCGCCATCACTTTCATTGACGGCGACAAGGGTGAATTGCTGCATCGCGGATACCCGATCGACCAGCTGGCGGAAAAATCGCATTTCCTGGAAGTCTGCTATCTGCTGCTTTACGGGGAACTTCCGTCAGGCAACCAGCTAGAAGAATTCGAAGCGCTGGTGACCAACCACACCATGCTGCACGAACAGATGCAGTTCCTGTTCCGGGGCTTCCGCCGCGATGCGCACCCGATGGCCGTCATGGTCGGTGTCGTCGGCGCGATGAGCGCGTTTTACCACGACAGCACCGACATCAATGACCCGCACCAGCGCGAGGTTGCGTCGATCCGGCTGATTGCCAAAATGCCGACGATCGCGGCCTGGGCCTATAAATACACGATCGGCCAGCCGTTCGTGTATCCGCGAAATGACCTGGACTATGCCTCGAACTTCTTGCGCATGTGCTTTTCGGTCCCGGCCGAGGATTATGAGGTCAACCCGATCCTGGCCCGCGCGATGGACCGGATTTTCACGCTGCATGCGGACCATGAACAGAATGCCTCGACCAGCACGGTTCGGCTGGCGTCATCGTCGGGCGCGAACCCGTTTGCCTGTATCGCCGCCGGAATTGCCTGTCTTTGGGGGCCCGCGCATGGCGGGGCCAATCAGGCAGCGCTGGAGATGCTGCAGGAGATTGGCACGGTCGATCAGATCCCTGAGTACATCGAGCGCGCAAAAGACAAGAACGACCCATTCCGCCTGATGGGCTTTGGCCACCGGGTTTACAAAAACTTCGACCCGCGCGCCAAGGTGATGAAGCAAAGCGCGGATGAGGTTCTGGACCTTTTGGGGATCGAGAATAACGAGACGCTGAAAGTCGCCAAGGCGCTGGAAAAGATCGCACTGGAAGATCCCTATTTCATCGAAAAGAAGCTGTATCCCAACGTTGATTTCTATTCCGGGATCATTCTGGATGCGATGGGGTTCCCGACGTCAATGTTCACGCCGATCTTCGCGCTGGCCCGCACTGTGGGCTGGATTTCGCAATGGAAAGAACAGCTTGCCGATCCACAGCTGAAAATCGGGCGGCCACGGCAATTGTATTGCGGGCCGACCGGGCGTGACTATGTGGATGTTGAGGATCGCTGAGCCGCGCAAGCCGGGCGGCCTGACCCAGGCTGCGTGAATGCGAATCCTACTGCGGCTAAAAGGCGGGCTTGGAAACCAGATGTTCCAATATGCCGCCGGACGCGCCCTGTCGCTGGACAGGGGCGCGCGGCTGGAATTCGATCGCCGTGCGCTGAACGGCAAACCAGCGCATGAACGGTACCGGCTTGACGCCTTTGCGATCGAAACACCGCCCGATTGCCCGAATTGGCGGCTGCCGAATGACGGCGACACTTCGCGCTCAGGTCTGCGCTTGCCGAAATTCCTGCGCCGATACCGGCGCGCCCGTGAACGAGACCCGCGCTCCGAGTTGCTGAGCGCGATCCATAACCGCAATATCTGGCTTTTGGGATTTTTCCAATCCCAACAGTGTTTTGAACATCACAGCGCACAGATCAGACAGGAATTCCAGTTCGCGAAACCACCGGAAGACGGCGCAAAGAACTGGCTGACGCGCATCGAAAAAGCGCCAATCCCTGTCGCACTACACATTCGGCGCAATGACTACCTGCCTGAAAGGAATCCGGTCGCGTCTTTGGCGTTTTGCGGGTTGGGATATTATGAACGGGCGGTTGCCCATGTTGCAGCAGAACTGTCGCGCGACATCACAGTCTTTGCATTCTCGGACGACCCCGAATGGGTGCGCGACAACCTGAGGCTCGATCACGAAATACAGGTGGTCAGCGACAATTCCGCGATTGATGACATGCGCCTGATGTCCAGTTGCGACCATGCGGTGATTGCCAATTCATCCTTTTCCTGGTGGGGTGCCTGGCTGATCGGGAACCCGGGCAAGATCATCACCGCGCCGGATCGTTGGCAATATCACCACTGGGATACGGTGCGGCAATCGGTGCCGGAAAACTGGGCGCGCTTTCCAATCTGTGACCCCTATCGCGCCGGTCCTTACCGCCCCTCATAACCGGGCGGGCGTTTTTCGGTGAAGGCCAGCACGCCTTCGCGGAAATCGCGGGTCTTGCCGCATTCGCCCTGCAGCTTAGCCTCCAGCGCCAGTTGGTCGTCCAATGAGTTGTCATAGGTTGCGCGCAGCGCCTGTTTCACGTGGGCATAGGCCTGTGTCGGGCCGCTTGCCAGATGCGCGGCGCGGGCGCGCCAGTGGTCGTCAAAATCGGCGTCGGCCACCGCCTCCCAGATCATGCCCCAGTCGCTGGCCTGCTGTGCGGTAATCTTGTCGGCAAACAGCGCCGCGCCCATGGCTTTGGCGAACCCCATTTGCCGGGGCAGCCAATAGGTGCCGCCTGCGTCCGGGATCAAGCCGATGCGGGTGAATGCCTGAAGAAACACGGCGCTTTCTGCCGCGATCACCACATCACAGGCCAATGCCAGATTGGCCCCGGCCCCGGCGGCGGGGCCGTTGACGGCGGCGATGGTCGGCACCGGGCAATCGTATATCGCCCTAAGCATGGGGATGTATTCGTCACGCAGCGTGCGTTCCAGATCCAGGTTCGCGACATTCGCCCGATCCCCCAGATCCTGCCCAGAACAGAAGGTCCGCCCCTGCCCGGTCAGCACCACAACGCGGTTGCGCGCCCCGGCGGCCTTTACCGCATGGGTCACCTCGGCCCGCATCCGGCTGTTCAATGCGTTCATCACATCGGGTCGCGCCAGCGCGATTTCGGCGATGCCGTCGGCCTCGGTCAGGGTAATCGCGTCATAATTCATTGGCTGATGCTCTTCTGAGTTTTCGGGTTCGCGCGCACCTTAGTGAACTGATCAGTTCAGCAAAAGGCCCGAACGGGGCCTACCGGTCTAGCAATTGGTCCAGCCGCGCCTGTTCTTCGGCGCTGAGTTGGGCAACTTCGGGCGCGGCGCGACGGCGGCGCAGAGTCATCACGGCGACCCCGATCCCCCCCAGCAGCATCAGCGGCGCGGCAATCCACAGCACCAGCCCGGCACCCTGTGCCTTGGGCCGCATACGAACATACTCGCCATAACGGTCGACGAAAAAATCCATTACCTCGGCGTCGCTTTTGCCATCGGCAATCAACTCGCGCACCAGCACCCGCGCATCGGCAGCCCAGGCGGCGTTGGATGACGCAATCGCCTCGGACTGGCATTTGACGCAGCGCAGTTCCAGATCCAGCGCCTGCGCGCGGGCCTCCAGCACCGGATCAGCCAGCATCTCGGAGGGTTCAACGGCAAGAAGCGGCGTGGCCAGCAGGCACAGGATCAGGGCAAGCCGTTTCATTCCGCAGGCACCGTGCGCACCACCTTGCGCGCCCCGGCGGCAATCCGGTGGCGTCGATCACTCAGCGACAGTCCGCCGCCAAGCGCCATAATGATCGCACCCGCCCAAATCCAGTTGGCGAAGGGCTTGATGTGGGTGCGCAGCGCATAGCCGCCGCCATCCTGCGGATCGCCAACCACGACATAGAGGTCACGGAACACGCCATTTGCAATCGCCGCCTCAGTCGTTGGCATGCCGGCGACGGGGTAAAACCGTTTCTCGGGCGTCAGTTGCGCGACGATATTGCCGTTGCGCCTTAACGTCACATCCGCCTCGGTCGCCTGCCAATTTGGGCCGCGCACGTCTTCGCGCACCGCGTCCAGCGTGACCCGATAGGCCCCGACATCGAAACTGTCACCGACTTGCGCGACGCGAATATCCTCGGTCTGCCAGGCGGTCAGCGCGGCGACCCCGAACAGCGTGATCGCAAAGCCCGAATGCGCCACTGCTTTGCCCCAGTCGGCACGCGGCAGTCCGGCCAGGCGCCGGAACTTCATCGCCGCGGCGCCTTTACCGGCGCGTGTCCAAAGCTCTACCAGGGTCCCGCCGATGATCCACACGGCCAGCACGGCGGCAATCGGTGCCAGGACCGAGCGACCAGATTGCATCGTCCAGACCAGGGCGCCGATGGCAATGGCGGCGATCAGGGCGGGCAGCAGGCTGCGCCCGGCACGCCCCAAGCGCGCCCGTTTCCACGGAATAATCGCGCCGATGGGCAGGATGATCGCAAGCGCCACCATGAAGGGTGTGAAGGCGGCATCGAAGAACGGCGGGCCGACGGACAACTTCTGACCCCAGGCAAGCTCGGCCACCAGCGGCCAGACCGTACCGATGAACACGACGAACCCGGCCACCGCCAGCAGAACGTTATTTGCGATAAGCGCGGTTTCGCGGCTGGCCAGCGCAAACACGCCCTTGGCCTGCAAGGCATGGGCGCGCAGCGCATAAAGCACCAGCGCCCCGCCGGTAAAGGCCACCAGAATCGCCAGTATGAACATCCCGCGTTCAGGATCATTGGCGAAGGCATGGACCGAGGTCAGCACCCCGGACCTGACAATGAACGTTCCGATCAACGAAAAACCGAACGCCAGAATCGCCAGCAGCACCGTCCAGCTTTTCAATGCCTCACGTTTTTCCACCACGATGGCCGAATGCAGCAAAGCGGCCGCAATCAGCCAGGGCATGAAACTGGCGTTTTCGACCGGATCCCAGAACCAGAAGCCGCCCCAGCCAAGCTCATAATACGCCCACCACGACCCCAGCGCGATGCCGATGGTCAGGAACAGCCATGCCGCCAGCGTCCAGGGGCGCACCCAGCGGCCCCAGGCGGCATCGACGCGCCCTTCGATGAGGGCGGCGACGGCGAAAGAAAAGCTCATCGAAAGTCCGACGTAGCCAAGGTAGAGGAATGGCGGGTGGAAGGCGAGGCCGACGTCCTGCAACAGCGGGTTCAGATCCTGCCCATTAAACGGTGGAATCTCAAGGCGTCCAAAGGGGTTCGATGTCCAAAGGATGAAGGCCAGAAACGCCACGCTGATCGACCCCTGCACACCCAGAACGCGGGCGCGCAACCGTGCTGGCAGGCCACCGCCGAACCAGGCCGCACAGGCCCCGAACAGCGCCAATATCAGCACCCAGAGAAGCAACGACCCTTCGTGATTGCCCCAAACGCCGGTCACCTTATAAAGCATCGGCTTCAACGTATGCGAATTCGACGCGACCAGCGCGACCGAGAAATCCGAGACCACAAAGGCGTGCGTCAGTGCGGCAAAACTGGCCGCGATCAGGATGAATTGCAGGCTGGCCGCTGGTTCACCGATGCGCATCCAGGCCGTCCAGCCCTTTTGCGCACCGATCAGCGGAACGACCGTCTGCAAAATCGCGATGCAGAAGGCGAGGATCAGGGCGAAATGGCCAAGCTCGGTATACATAGGGCGCAGACTAACCGGGGTGCGCGCCACTTCCAATGGGGTGCGGGGCGGCGAAACGCCGCCTCACGCGAAGGTGTCAGCGGCGGATCATCTCGGCCAGCGCGGGATTGTCGTCGACCGCCTCGCCTTGCTTCAACACGCTGAGCGCTTCGAGGTTGTCTGTGACCTGCTGCGCCCGCGCCAGCGTGGCCGCCATCGAGCGTTGGAAATCCTGCCCCTTGGTCTGATGGCGCGCGCCGAAATAGAAGCCAACAATCGCCCCAAGCAACCACCACAGCGGTTCCGGAACCAGCGCAACACCCTGCATTCGTTCGGCAAACCAGATCGGGTCAACCATCGCGGCCGCGAACAGGCCCAGGGTTCCCAGCGCCATCGCCGGGCGCGGAATGCGGTTCAGCGCGTCCATGAAACGATCAAAGCGGCTGCGTTCAAGCAGTTGGAATTCCTTGGAAAACTGATCCAACGCCGCCTGGGACATCACCGCATCGCGCACCGCCTGCGCCTCGGCGTTGGTGGTGAAGACCTCGGCGGTGTCCTTGACCAGATTGCGCCCGCCGCCGAACAGCAGGGTCATAAGTTGCGTGATCAGCCCCATTTTGCGCACCTCGCCCGGTGTTCAGCGTCGCTGAGGTGGAAGCGCGGAGAGATAAATTCTTCCGCCCGCTTGATCCAGCCACCTTTGCCGCCATCGCGGCGACGCGCATATTTGCGCGATTTGGCGCGCCGGTCGGCCAATGCATAGTAATAATTGCGCCGCGCAATCCCATAGGCATCCGCGATCAGGTCGGGCGATTTTTCCGCCGCCGTTTTGGCCGCGCCGATGGTCTGCGGCCCGATCGCGCCATCAACCTTGATCGTCTGGCCCATCCGGTTCAGCAGGCGCTGAAGGATCTTCACTGCGTTCGATCCGGCGTTGACCTGCATGTCAAACACCGTTGCGTGAAGCTGTTCGGGTAGTTCAGCGATCCGGGGGCGATTGAAATAGTGCTCGACGTAAATGTCGCGCGCCTGTTCGACCGTCAGGCGTTTCACATCCGCCGTGGTCACGCGCCCGTCGCCGGTCAGATCCAGCCCCAACGCGCGCATGGTGCCAATGGTGACGCCATGTTTGGTGGCCCCGCCCGGATCATCCGGATCGTTCACATAGCCACCTTCCAGCAAAACAATGGCTTGCGCGATGTCGTTGACAGATTGCATGAAGTAACCCCTCTGTGCTGAGGGGAAGCAGTTCTGTCAGATGTGGTTAATTTGTGGCTTCCGATGCGTTCGGATCGACATAGACACCCTGTTCCTTCAGCGCGTCGATAACCTCTTTCGGCATGTAGGTTTCGTCATGTTTGGCAAGGATTTCAGTGGCCTGAAAGGTTCCGTCAATCAAACGACCAGTCCCGACCATGCCTTCGCCTTCGGCAAAAAGGTCGGGCAGGATGCCGGTATAGCTGACCGGGATGGTGGCCGCACCGTCGGTGACAGCAAAGGTAATCTCCTCCCCCTGACCGCGTTGCAGGCTGCCCTCTGCGACTAACCCGCCGAGGCGAAATACCACACTTGGCGGCGGCGGGGCTTCGGCAACCTGCGCGGGTGCACGGAAGAAGTTGATGCCATCCTGCAAGGCGTACCCGATCAGCGCAGTGGACAGCGCCAGCGCCACCACTGCGACGATGATCACCTGCACCCTGCGTTTTTTCTTCAATCCCTTCATGGCGTTACGGATAGACCGGCGGCGCCAAAAGCCCCGTCGTCTCGTCCTCTCCCAGCATTAGGTTGGCATTCTGGATCGCCTGGCCGGACGATCCTTTGGTCAGATTGTCCAGCACCGACACCACCGTCACCCGGCCCGGAATCCGATCCGCCGCAACGCCGATGTGGCAGAAATTACTGGCACGGGTGTCTTTCATCTGTGGCACCTCTCCGAACGGCAAAACTTGGATGAAAACCTCATCCTCATAGGTGTTTTTCAACGTGTCATGAACGGTTTGCGCGTCCCCTTTAAGGTAACACGTCATCACGATCCCGCGCGATGCCGGGATCAGATGCGGTGACAGCTGCACGGTCACGGGTTGCCCGGCGATCTTCGAAAGCTCTTGATCGAACTCTCCCAAATGGCGATGCGTGCCGCCCATCGAATAGGGTTTCACGTTCTCGTAAAGCTCGGACAGCAGCAGATGTTCCTTCAACGACCGGCCCGCGCCCGAGGTCGCCGCCTTCAGATCCAAAATGATATCGTCCAGTGCAATCACACCCTCCCGCACCAGCGGCAGCAGTGCGAATAAACCCGTTGCTGCGTTACAGCCGGTGCCGGCGACAAGCCGCGCAGATTTGATCTGATCGCGGTAAAACTCGGTCAGGCCATAGACCGCTTCGGCCTGCTGCGCCGTCGCCCCATGGGGCTTGCCGTACCATTTTTCGTATTCGGCCGCATCGCGCAGCCGGAAATCCGCCGACAGATCGACGATCTTCAGATGGCCAGGAAGGTCGCGGATCACGGCCTGAGAGGTTGCATGAGGAAGCGCGCAGAACACCATGTCAATGTTCGAAAAATCAATATCCTCGATCCGCTTCAAAACCGGCAGATCAAGATGGCGCAGATGCGGATAAACCGATGTCATCGGTTGCCCGGCCTTACGGTCGCCGCTGAGTGCGGCGATTTCAAAGGTCGGATGGGTGGCGATCAGCCGGATAAGCTCGGCGCCGGTATAGCCGGACGCCCCAAGGATGGCGATTTGGTGGGTCATGTCGATGCCCTTTGTCAGTTGTAATGTGATGTAATGGCGAATGCGGCGCAGCGCAAATCAAGCCGCTGCGAAGTCAATTCGTCGTCGCAAAAACTGGGTGGCCCGGTCCGACACGCGCGCCGGATCGCCGGTGGTCAGGAAGGCGCCAACGCCCTGGCCATGCATGTTCGGATGCCGGGTCAGATAATCCGCCAGGCTGTCGGCCACCAGGTTGGCCTGGGAAAAGACCTTAACCTCGGGGCCCAATGCATCCTGAAACACCTGTTTCACCAGCGGATAATGGGTGCAGCCCAGCATCGCCGCATCGGGTTTCGGCATTTTGCGCTGCAACGCCTCAACATGGCCACGCACAAGCGCTTCGGCCAGGATCATGTCGCCGTCTTCAATCGCATCGACCACGCCACCGCAGGCTTGTGCTTCGACGTCGACACCGATGGCGCGGAACGCCAGTTCCCGCTGGAATGCCCGGCTGGAGACCGTCGCGGGGGTGGCAAACAGGGCGACGTGTTTGACGGCAACCTCACGCGGGGGCGAATTGTCGCCCCACTGGCGCTCGGTCATCGCCTCGATCAGCGGCACGAAGACGCCAAGGACGCGCTTGCCGTCGGGCACCCAAGCCTCCTGCATCCGCCGCAGCGCCACGGCGCTGGCGGTATTGCAGGCCAGGATCACCAGATCGCAGCCCGCGTCGAACAGACGCTCGGTCGCGGCACAGGTCAACGCGTAAACGTCATCGGCGGTGCGCACGCCATAAGACGAAGGGCACGTCCGGCAGCCGTGCGGCCGCCGCGTCAAAGACGGTCAGCCCGCCCAGCCCTGAATCGAATACGCCGACTGCCATGTTTCGCCTGCCGAGATGTCACGTGTGGGCGTGGCATAGGACGCCGTTCGCCGATTGTCCATCCGGGGATTTGGCAGCTATTCAGCCGCCGCCGGGGTCAGGCCTGCACGGTAGGCTGCCAGCAATTCTTCGCGCCGCTTTGCCGCCTTTGCCACATTCGCCATTTTGACGGGGCCGAAACCGAGGATCGTCAGCGGCAATTCAGCCAGGGCCACAGCGGCATCGGGGTTGCGGGCCGAATCGGACAGGATTTCGTCCAGGTCGCCTTCGTATTGGGCAATCAAAGCGCGTTCCATCCGGCGTTCGGCGCTGCGCCCAAACGGGTCGAAGGGCGCGCCGCGCAAGGGTTTGAGGCGGGCGAGCATGGGCCAGAGACGTTCGACCCATTGCCCGAATTGTCGCTTCACGGGACGGCCATCCGGGCCGGTTTTCGACAGGATCGGCGGGGCAAGGTGAAAGGACAGCTTCACGTCGCCATCAAAGGCGCTGGCCGCCTGCGCGCGGGTGTCACGCAGAAGCCGGGCGACCTCGTATTCATCCTTATAGCTCAGTAGCTTATGATAGCCCTGTGCCACAGCTTCTTTCAGGCGCGGATCGGTGATCTCGGCCAGCCGGGCGCGGTATTTCGTGGCCAGTTTTGGCCCCTGATAAGCGGTCAGGTGATCGGCGCGGAAGGCGATTTTCTGGTCCAGCGACCTGGGCCGCGCGACCACCGCCTCGGCCAGCACATCGGCCAGCTTATCCGGGTTCAACGCCGCCCATCGACCGGAGTCAAACGCCTGCTGATTGCGCTTTGGGGCGGCTCCGTTCAGGTCGATCGCGCGAAAGATTGCCGCACGCGACAATGGCACAAGCCCGCGCTGCCAAGCGGCGCCAAGAACGATCATGTTGGAATAGATCGTGTCGCCCAGCGTCACGCGGGCCAGTGCGGTTGCATCCAGAAGCGACAGATGATCTTGAAGTTTTGCCTTAAGTGACAACTTCAATTGTTCAGAAGGTAATGTAAAATTTGGATCCCTTGTGAAATCACCTGTCATAATCTCGTGGCTGTTCACCACCGCGCCCGCGAGATTGGACCGCAGCAGATTCAGCGTCCCCGGACCCGATGACACCACCAGATCGCCCCCGATCAGCGCATCACATTCGCCAACAGCCACCCGGATCGCATTGATATCATTAGGAGTTTCCCCGATGCGACAGTGGATATGCACCGCGCCGCCCTTTTGCGCCAGCCCGGCCATTTCCATCATGCCGACGCCTTTGCCTTCCAGATGCGCCGCCATGGCGAGGGTCGCGCCGATGGTCACCACCCCGGTCCCGCCAACTCCGGTGATGATCATGTTATGGGTGCCGTCAATCGCTGGCAGCGCCGGCTCTGGCAGGTCAATCAGGTCCAGATCGCGCGTGGCGGCCGCCTTTGGGGTGCCGCCTTCGACGGTTACGAAGGACGGACAGAAACCGGTCACGCAGGCGTAATCCTTGTTGCAGGATGACTGATCAACGGCGCGTTTGCGGCCCAGTTCCGTCTCGACCGGAACCAGTGACACACAGTTCGACTGCACCCCGCAATCACCGCAGCCTTCGCAAACATCCGTATTGATGAAGACACGTTTATCAGGGTCCGGAAACAACCCGCGCTTGCGGCGGCGGCGCTTTTCGGCGGCGCAGGTCTGGACATAGACGATCGCCGATACACCGCTGTATTCGCTGAATTTTTTCTGAACCTCCGGCATCTGGGCCCGGTCATGCCAGCCGATCCCGGCGGGGAAATCGGCGCGGCGCGGCTCCTCTTTTTCATCGAAAATCACCGCAAGGTTCTTGACGCCCATCGCCACCAATTCGCGCGCAATCCGGTCCGCCGTCAGCCCGCCATCGTTGCCCTGCCCGCCGGTCATCGCCACCGCGTCGTTGAACAGGATCTTGTAGGTCATCGTTGTCCCGGCGGCGAGTGCTGCACGGATCGCCTGCACGCCCGAGTGGTTGTAGGTGCCGTCGCCGATGTTCTGAAAAACGTGGCGCGTGGTCGAGAATGGTGCTTCACCCACCCAGTTCGCGCCCTCTCCGCCCATTTGGGTGAAGCCGACCGTTTCACGATCCATCCACTGCACCAGGTAATGGCACCCGATCCCGGCGTAGGCGCGCGCGCCTTCGGGCAGTTTGGTCGATGAATTATGCGGGCAGCCGGAACAGAAATACGGGGTGCGTTTGGCAAGCTCTGGTGCGTTATCGGCTTTTGCAGCCTTATCAAGGTGTTGCAGGGCAGACTTCATGCGATCTGTGCCGCGCCCCTCTTCAATCAGGATGTCGCCCAGGCGGCGCGCGATGAAGACCGGATCCAGCGACAGGCGCGTCGGAAACAGCTCGGGCCCGCCAGCCGTTTTGCGCCAGCCATAGACGCGGCGGCCTGCGCGGTCGTCAAATATCGCCTCTTTCACCTGCACTTCGATCAGTTTGCGCTTTTCTTCGACGCAGATGATCAGATCCAGCCCCTCCGCCCAGTCGTGGAAGCTGTCCATGTCCAGCGGCCAGACCTGCCCGACCTTATAGGTGGTCAGACCCAGGCGCGCGGCCTCTGCCGCGTCAATGCCGAGAAGATCGAGCGCGTGAACCAGGTCCAGCCAGTTCTTTCCGGCGACGACAAGTCCGATTTTCGCGCCCGGTTTTCCCCAGACCCGGTTGTCGATTTTATGCGCTTTGGCGAAGGCTTCGGCGGCGAAGCGCTTGTGATCAATCATCCGCGCCTCCTGATCGACCGGCGTGTCATTGATCCGAATATGCAAGCCGCCTTCGGGCATATCGAAGTCCGGCGTGACGAAACGCATCCGGTCAATGTGGCCATCGACCACGGCTGTCACCTCGACCGTGTCTTTCATCAGCTTCAGACCGGCCCAGACCCCGGCAAAGCGACTCAGCGCCCAGCCATACAGGCCGTAATCCAGCACCTCTTGCACACCTGCGGGCGACAGGACCGGCATATAGGCGTCGACCATGGCCCAATCCGATTGGTGCAGCGTGGTCGAACTTTCGCCCGTGTGATCGTCGCCCATCGCCATCAGCACACCACCCCTGGGAGAGGTTCCGGCCATGTTGGCGTGACGCATCACATCGCCGGATCGGTCGACCCCCGGCCCTTTGCCGTACCACAGACCGAACACGCCGTCGAAGCGACCCTCTCCACGCAATTCGGCCTGCTGACTGCCCCAAAGGGCGGTCGCGGCGAGGTCTTCGTTCAGGCCCGGATTGAAATGGATGTCGGCGGCGCGCAGGTCGTCCCCGGCGCGCATCATCTGTTGATCAACCGCGCCAAGCGGCGACCCGCGATACCCGGTGACATAACCGCCTGTGTTCCACCCCGCTGCCCGATCCCGCGCCTTCTGCATCAACATCAGTCGCACCAGCGCCTGCGTGCCGTTCAGCAACACCTGAGATTTCGACAGATCAAAGCGGTCGTGCAGCGAGACGTCGTTCAAATCCATCGGGAACCCCTCCTCGGGCCCGATCATTATAGGTCACCTTTCCTGACCTACAAAGCACTATTATCTCACGAGAATGTTTGCTTTCTGCGCCCCGCACCCCTTATGCAACGTATCAATGTCATACGCTCACACTTGCGGATACGGTTAAAATGGACTGGGACAAGCTCAGAATATTTCACGCGGTCGCCGATGCTGGCAGCCTGACGCATGCAGGCGACACGCTGCATTTGTCGCAATCCGCCGTCAGCCGTCAGATTCGGGCGCTGGAAGATTCGCTGAACACCACGCTGTTCCACCGTCATGCGCGCGGGCTGATCCTGACTGAACAGGGGGAGCTGCTGTTTGACGCAACCGTCGCGATGACCAAGCGGCTGGACACAGCCTCGGCCCGGATACGCGACAGCGAGGAAGAAGTGTTCGGAGAGCTTCGCGTTACCACCACGACCGGGTTTGGCACCATTTGGCTGGCCCCGCGCCTGCCGAAACTTTACGAGAAATATCCCGACCTCAACATCGACCTGATGCTGGAAGAACGTGTGCTTGACCTGCCAATGCGCGAAGCCGACGTGGCAATCCGCATGAAAGAACCCAGTCAGGCCGATTTGATCCGTCGTCGGCTGATGACGGTGCGAATGCGCCTTTATGCAACACCGGCCTATCTGGAGGTTCAGGGGTCACTGCAGCGGCCCGAAGACCTGTCAGACCATCGTTTGATCTGTCAGAACACCACATCTGCCCAGGTCAGCGCGGGCGCGCGGCTGGTTCAGGAACTGCTGACGCACAACATCTCGTCGACGCTGACCGTGAATAATTATTACGGAGTGCTTCAGGCCGTCCTGAACGATCTGGGCATCGGGGTGCTGCCCGACTATGTGACCGAGGACGTCCCGAACCTGATCCGGGTGCTTCCCGATCTGGAAAGCGCCGAGGTTCCCGTGTTTCTGGCATTCCCCGAAGAATTGAGGCATTCCAAGAGGATAGGCGCGTTCCGCGACTTTGTGACCGAAGAAATCGTGTCCCATCGCAAGCGCCAGAAGGCGGAAGCCCAAAGCTGACGTTACGGCAGATATGCAACAGGGGCATAGCCGAAATGCGTGACCGCGCCCCGTTTCCCCTTGATTGACTGACCGTTGGCGCCTAATTCTAAGCACAGAAGGCGGGCGTTGCCTGCTTTCTACCTCCCTGTTGGACTTCGGCCGAGCCTTGTGCTCGGCCTCTTTTTTTGTCCCAACGGTCGCGGGATGCAAGCCTGCGGTGGGACGCGCCGCATAAGCACTCGCCTTAAACGTGCAACAATGTCCATAATCGAACATCCGACCCCGCGTCGACCCGAAAATCGCCCGTCGGAAAAAATTCGCCGCGCGGTGAAACTTTTCCCGTCAGCCCTCCGTGACTTTGTCAGCGCGTCTTGGAAAAGGCGCTGCAACAAAGAACGGAAAGGACAATTATCATGACTGCACTTAAAACCCTGATGGCCGGAGGCGCCCTTATCGCGCTTATGGCCACCCCGGCCCTTAGCCTGGACATTGGCGGCAGCGTCTCGGGCGGTGCATCGGGCGGCGGATCCACGGGCGGCATCGCGACCAGCGTCGGCCTTAAAGCGTTTCGACATTAACCTGAGACATATCCGGCGGCCTTAAAGTAGTTCCAGCATTCTACTGGGTCGTAGAGATCGCAGATTGCTCCGATTGCTTCGAAGACCTGGGTAAAGGACCTGACCCCGATCCGTCGCAAATGGGCTTTCAGTTTAGAGAAGGCCTGCTCGATGGGATTCAGGTCGGGCGAGTACGGTGGCAGGTAAAGGAACCAGCAGCCGTGATTGCGTAAAGCCTGCGTCGCCTCCTTATTCCGGTGGGTTGCCAGGTTGTCGAGAATGACGACAGTGCCGGGGTTGATCTCGGGGACCAGCACTTCGCGGATGTAGGCCGCGAAGGCGGGGCCATCTATCGCTCCCTTGATGACCCAAGGTGCGATCAGCGCGCCTTGGGTCAGGCCCGCGATCAAGGTTTGGGTTCCCCAGCTTCCGAAGGGCGCATCCATCGTCAGGCGCTTACCGCGCTTGGCTCTGCCGCGTAGGCGCGTGAGGTTTGTCTTCACTGCGGTTTCGTCAATAAAGACAACGCGCTCAGGAAAGGTCGCAATGGCTGGCGAGCGGTATCTGAACCAGTCGGCCCGTTGCTGCCTTACCTTGGCGCGGCGGCGCTCGGTGGCGACCAGCGACTTTTTTTGTACGTGAAGCCGAGCCGGGACAGAAGGTTGGCGATGGAGGAGTGATGCACCCGCACACCCTCTGCATCGGCCAGCGCATTACGCAACTCAAAGAGCGTGATGTCAGGGTCTTGTGCGATCAACTCCTCAAAGAATTCCCGATGCGGAGCCAGCTTTCCCTTGCCGCGCGGCGGTCCCTGCCGGGCAGGTTCCGCATGACCCTTCATCCTCACCTGACGCGCCCACCGCGCGCCTGTGGCAGGCGACAGCTTCAACCGCAACGCCGCCGCGCGCCCGCTCAACCCTTCTTCAATGTATCTCTGAAACCGTATCCGAAGCGCAGATGGCAAAGGTGCTGACATGATCCATCCTCCCAAACAGGATGAATCACAGATCAGGTCTCAAGGGAATCCCTCGCGATTCAGGTTCAAGCCGAAACGCTTTAAAGCTGGAATTCCAGTCCGGCGTGGCCGAAGATACGCTGGTCTTCGGCTCGGTCCGCTGGGTCGAATGGGGGGCGTTCACGATTGTTCCGGCCGACTATGAAACGCTGACGACGATGCCATTGGTCGCCTATCCCGGCGATTACGTGACATGGTCCCTTGGGCTGGGGCGCCGGCTGAACGACATGTGGTCCGTCGCCGCGACAGTCGGGTACGAGGAACCGTTGGGTGAATTTGTGAACAACCTTGGTCCGACGGATGGCTTCGCAAGCGTTGGCCTGGCCGCAACGTACACCCGCGACAATATGAAGATCACCGGCGGCGTCCGGTTTATCGAGGTTGGCAGCGCCGAAACGGCCCTGCCAATCGCCGCCCCGGCCGGGATTTTCGAAGATAACACCGCTGTGGCTGCCGGGATCAAGGTCGGGTTCACGTTCTGAATTCACCACCCGTGTGATGCACAAGAAACGGGTCGCGCTGTGCGGCCCGTTTTGCAAATAACGCACCATGACACCGCAAAAAGCCCTCGACCGGTCGGCCTGGCTTGACCTGACAATCCTGTCCCTGATCTGGGGCGGATCATTTCTGGCCATGCGCATCGCTTTGGATGAAATCGGCGTGTTCACGGTGGTTGCCCATCGGGTCGGCTGGGCATCGGTGATCCTGTGGGGCTATGTGGCAATCCGGCGGCTGACTGTGCCGCGCGGGCTGCGCATCTGGGGCGCGTTCCTGGTGATGGGGTGCCTCAACAACGTGATCCCGTTTTCGCTGATTGCCTGGGGGCAGTTGACGATTGAGACGGGGCTGACCTCGATCCTGAACGCGACCACGGCAATCTTTGGCGTGCTGGTGGCCGCCATCGCCTTTGCCGACGAACGCCTGACCGCACGCCGCGCGATCGGGATCGCGCTTGGCTTTGCCGGGGTGGCAATCGCCATCGGCGTCAAATCACTGCTGGCTTTCGACCCACGCTCGCTGGCGCAGCTGGCGATCCTTGCCGCCGCACTCAGCTACGCGCTCGCCGGAAGCTGGGCACGCGCCACCCTGGCCGGGACGGCGCCACAGGTGGCGGCGGCGGGGATGCTGACCGGCAGTTCGCTGGTGATGATCCCGCTTGCCTGGGCGGTGGATGGGCCAATATCGCTGGCGCTGCACGGGGATACCCTACTGGCGATTGCCTATTATTCCGTGGCGGCAACGGCAGCGGCCTATCTGCTGTATTACCGCATTCTGGAACGTGCCGGGGCCGGGAACCTGTTGCTGGTCACTTTGCTGGTCGCGCCCGTGGCCATCATTCTTGGGGCCCTGTTCCGTGACGAGGCGCTGGGCGCGCAGGTCTATGCCGGATTTGCGTTGCTGGCGGCCGGAATGATCGTTCTGGACGGGCGCGCGTTAAGCTGGGTCCGCCGGGGGTAAGGCCCGGCGAGGCGCCGCCGCTACGGACCTATCCGCAGACCCGGCTAAGCGCCCCGATCACTTGTTGCCCGTTGTGATCCGCGCGCAGGAAGCCGACGCGCCGGTTCTCGGCAGCGTCCGGCCATTGCGCATTGATCAGCGAATGCTCACCCGCGCCGATGGCGATCATATGTGGCAGGTTCCAGCCGCCCTGAAGCGCCGATACCACCGCCGTGGCGCGCCGCCAGCTGAGGTCGCAGTTATAGCGATAGCTTCCTACCGCGTCGGTATGCCCGATCACCGCATATGGCGTGTCATAGTTCAGCCGATCACTCAGCGCGTGGCCGATCTGGGCGATCTTGTCGCGCTGATCCCAGCGGATCTTGGCAGACCCGAAATCAAACGCGATCGAGATTGCCACCGTCGGCACGGCGACATAATCACCGCACGCATATTCATCCGGCAATTTCACATCGCCGGCATAGCCATCGCGCTGCGGCGGCGGTGCGTAGGTACCATCGTCGGCCACATAATCATCTGCAGGCGGCACATAGTCATCGGCCGCATAATCCGGCTCGACCACAACGGATTTCACGGTGTCAGCGTCAGCGTCATAGATCACCAACTCCAACTGCAATGCGCCCTCGGCGGTTGCCGTGGATTCCAGATCGCCCCCGGCGTCACCCGGGGTCAGCCCCACACACACAGGGGAGCCTGGTCGCGCCATGCACAAGGCCAGCGGATCAACCGCAACCTCGGCCTCGACCTGCCCTGGCGCGGGCGCATCACCATCGGTCACGAACAATTCAATCCCGCTGTCATCATTGCTTTGCGCCTGCCCCAATGCGGGGGCCAGCGACAGCGCGGCGGCAAGTGCGATGCGGATCATGGCGTCACCTCAAAGCTGAACCGCGACTGGGTGATGTCGGGGTTGTGGGTCGACAGCGCGTCGTAATCCGCGCCCGAGCTCGTGGTTTTCGACGGCGCATCCAGATCGAGGATCAGCGTCTCGTACACATCATGCACCGTGATCGGCTTGTCCGGTTCATACCGCTGACCGGCATCGCAGCTGGTCTGATGCGTGTCCCGCGTTGCCCAGCCCAGCGCCTCATGCGAGCCGTTGCAGATCGCCAGGATCGTCTCGGTCCCGACTTCGCCCGTGGTCAGCGACCCGCGCGGCGGGAAGACATACTGACTGCCGCCGGTTATCGTCACATCATCGATCGAGGGATGCGGATACAGCACACAGGACTTGCCCGCACTGTCGATATTGATCAGCGTCAGGCGGCAATCGTGACGTGGCTCCACATAGATCCGCAGCCCTTCGCCCAGTTTATAGACCGGCTTTTCGGTATAGATCGTCAGCCCCGGATCGTGGCGATCCTTATAGGCGGCCGGGGTCGGAACCTCTTTGTAGGCGACCGTCGGCGGGGTGTATTCATCCACCACCTTCTTGACCGAATAGGACAGGTCCTTGTCGTAATCCGCCGCGCGGTATTCGGGATAATAGGGCGTGTAATCCGTCACCCGCTCAAGCATCACCGGATAGACCGCTTCCCATTCGTCCCGCGCAATCGGCGACTGATCCAGCCGCGCGATCAGCCCGGCAAGTTCGAACCCGGCGAAATTGGCGCGCTCGCGGAATTCATCCTCCGTCAGCCCCAATTCCGAGGCCGCGCGCGCATAATCTACATAGCCGTCCACGTGATAGACGAAGACACCCCGCACCGGTTCCAGCCCCCCGGCCTGCTGCGCCACATCAATGTCAGCCGCCGCCAGCGCCGCCGCAAACTGCGCCGCATCTGCCGTCAGCTGATCGTTGACGATGTCCTTGCCGGGGTAAATCGCGCCGATGATCTGACGCTCCTCTGCCGAAAACGACAGGTTCGCCATTGCACTGTCATGCACCTTGTCATCGCGGAACCGCATCCCCTTGGAATGGCAAGAGATACAGGAGATTCCGTTCACAACCTCGCCCGTGCCTTCAGGGTAATCATCATCGCGCACAATCTCGGTCGGGCCAACGTCCAGCCGCGCCCCGTCCGCGGTGTTGAGGTAGTAGGCATGGAATCCATTGGGCAGCGTGAAGATGCTTTCGCCCCCGTCATGTTCAAACGCCAGGTCGGGGCCGTAAACCTCTTTCGGGCCAAGCGGATATTCAAAGAAACTCTGCCGCCCTTTTGATCCTGCGAAGTCATAGCTGGTCCAGAAGAAGCCGGTGATCAGCGGATGACGCTCGATCATCCGGTTGTTGGTCGAGACGCCGGAATCCTGAAATCCACCGCGCATCACCTGTTCGTTCAGGATATTGGCGTTGATGTCGAGGTTCAGCAAATGCTCCGTATCCGGCAAGCCCAGCACGTCATAGTATAGCGGTGCCGCCGTAGCGTGCGCGACAAACCAGTCACCGCGAATGATCGGCACCTTGGCATGGGTCAGCTGGCGCAAGTTCGCATCGGTGTCGCCGGTCAGACCATAGGGATAGATCGCTTCAAGCAATTCCCACTTGCCGTGATCCCAGTTCAGATCCGGCAGGAAGATGCGCATCAGCACCTCATACTCGTCCACCGGCACGAACTTATAGGGCACCGGGTTCCAGCTCAGCGCGTTCATCGCCTTCACCACCCCGGCGCGATACCCCAACAGATTTTCGTCGCTGATCGTCTGATCATTTTGCATGTTGCGGATCGAGATGTATCGGATGCGGTCCCAACGGTTCGTCGGCACCGTTTGCAAGTCGGCATAGGCGGCCGCGTGCAGCGTTTCAAAACCGACGAAGGGGCGTGGCTCCGGCTCCTTATTGGCCAGATTAACGATCCAGTCTTCGATGATCTTCGCCTCTTCGTTCGTCGGGTAACAGGCTGCATTCAGACAGTCGTCGGGCATCGCCGGGAACGAATACTGGCCGATCACGTTATACAGCTTCGACGCCCCCGGATCGCCCACCCGAACATAGTCGGGGTCTTCCGCCAACCGCCGGATATCCAGCACATGCCCGAACCCGGATTTCGGCCCGGCCAGCCCCTCTTTCAACGCGCCGTCCTGATGGCAACGCGCGCAGTGCTTGTCGAGGACGCCATAAAGCGCCGCCTCCATATCCGTCGCGTCGCCGGGCAAGTCGTAAGCCGCCAGCGGGGCCGACAGGCCAAGCGCGGCAATCGGGGCAAGGGTCAAAGTGGTCAGCCAGCGCATGGGGCGCCTCCTTCTGATCAGTCAATGCACATCGTGTCGTTGCCCCGTCTGGGGCTGTTCTTGGTGCGCCCGGATGGCGCGGAAATTGTCAGCCCTCTGCGGCCAGAATACGTTGCCGGACCAGCGGCCAGATCTCGACGAAATTCGCGCCGGGGCAAGCGGTGCTGGCATGATGCTGGTGAAAGCCCAGGTTGGCCGGTTCAATCTGATAGGCCGCCATCATCAACTGGCCAAGGCGGATCGCCGCGTCGATCTGCGCCTCGGCAGGCAGTTCATTTTCGAAGTTGCCTTCCAGCACGATGGCGATATGGCCCTTGGGATCGTAATCCGTATTGGTATCGCCCGAAAAAGACACATCGCGCCCTTCCGCGACCGAGCCATCGGCGGCGATGTAAAAGTGATACGGCACATCCGCCCACGGCTTCTTGGTCCGCCCGTCAGCGAGTTTTTCCGAACTCTGCGAAAACCGCTGAAGCGACAGCATTTTCGAAGCTGTGGAGGCCGCAAGCCGCTGCCTGGCGGCCGAGTGGTGGAACGTCACATGGCTCGGCACCTGCGCCGTCATCGCCATGCTCGGCGGTTTCGCCCCCCAATCGCTGCGCGGCAGGATCGGCAGCGGTTCAGCCGCGAAAACCGGCGTCGCGGAGGCAATCAGGCACACAACAAACGCCCCAATCACCAATGAAACGTCCTTGAAACTAGAAACACTCATCACACCAATCACGGGTTCAATACCCCCGCTTCACAAACGCATCACTAACCGAGGCCCGCGCCAGCGACAGCCTGCTGACCGCTGTTGAACGATCGTAAGGCCCCTCTACCACGACCCACAGGTTCGGAGTCATCCCGGGGTATTCGTTGGAATTGACGACATAGGCACCAAGATTTTGCCCGACCAGACGATTGCGACGGTCCTGCGCGTTCGCTCGGTTGGTGTAGGACCCCATCACCACGAACCACGGCCCGGTGTTGATCTGCGGCGTCGTCGGCTGGGGCTGCGGCTGCGGCGTCACAACCGCCACATCCTCCTCCTTGTTCTGCAAATCATAGAGGCGCGAGCGTGCGATATCGGCATAAAAACTGCCCTCATAGCGATCAATATAGGCGATCAGCAGCTCTTCGTTGTAATCATCCTTGATCAGCGCCCAGGCCTCGGCCGCTGGGATGCCGGGATTCACCGGCGTCGGGTCCGGCTGCGGGGCCGGTTCGACAACCTCGGGTTCCGGGTCAGGCAGCGTTTCAGGTGCCGGGATCACATCTGCCCCGTCATAACCGGCGACGATCCCCCGCAAAACCGCCGAACTGGCAAGCAAACGATCCGCGCGCACGGCGGCATTCTCATCCGTGCCGGCCTTGCGGTAATGCAGCGCGACAACCTGACTGTCGCCCAGCGAATAGACCGGCGCCCCGGACGAGCCCGGCTGCGTGTCGCAAACATGATAAACGTCATCATCGCTGGCCCGGTTCGACCGGCACTTGCCCCCCGCGCTGACCACCATTGGGAAGCCCAGCGGGTGATGAACCACGACCAGCGACGACCGATCCGCAGGCGCACGCGACGCCAGCTTGACCGTCCCCCAATCCTTGCCCGGCGTGCCGGACTGCACCTTCAGGATCGCGTAATCCGGCGCGCCATCGGCACCGGGAAACCCAACCTCGACCGGGTTCCTCATATCAACGATGAACTGCGCGCCGCCCTCGGCCTCTCCGGCGGTCAAATAACCCATCCACAACAACCCGGCGCGCACCACATTTGTGCCGGTGCTGTCCAGCAGGCAATGCGCGTTGGTCAGGATCAGATCGTCCGAGATCAGCGAGGCGGTGCAATAGGCCGACTTGCCGTTCAGAAACTCCACCGCCAGCCGCCCGATGGGCTTGCCCAGACGGCGATAATAATCCGTCTCGTGAAACTGGTTCAGCGGCGTGGTCTCGTCCGATCCGATGACCTGTTCCAGATCCGTACTCTGCAACGCCGGCGGGTCCAGATTGAAGATCGAGCCTTCGAACTCCTGCGCCTGCCCGTGCAGCATCGTGGCAGCAGTTGTGGCGATGGCGGCACCGGAAATTCGGCGAACCCAGCGGCGAAGTCGTGGCATGGCAACCTTTCCCGCCCGCAGGTCACGGGCGTCTGATGGCACGAATCGTTGTTGGTTATGAGTGTAGCACCAAACCGAAATGGTTCAGTAATTCAGTTTCCCTTGGGGAAATCAGCGGTCCGGTGGCGTGGCCCGGCTGCCATACGTTTTGCATACGCTTTGCCGACGCATTGCTGACCCGGACGTCAAACAGCCTCCAACGCCAGCGCGACGCCTTGCCCAACCCCGACGCACAGCGTCGCCAGCGCCCGTTTCGCCTGACCATCACCCATCGCGCGCGCCGCCAACAGCGCAATCCGCGCGCCCGACATGCCCAACGGATGCCCCAGCGCAATCGCACCGCCATCGGGGTTCACATGATCGGCATCATCCGCCAGCCCCCAGGCCCGGGTACAGGCCAGCGCCTGGGCCGCAAATGCCTCATTCAACTCGATCCGGTCAAAGTCAGAGATCGATAACCCGCTGTCAGAACACAGTTTTTCGACTGCCGCCACCGGTCCGACCCCCATGATCCTGGGTGCCACGCCTGCCGATGCCGCGCGCACGATCCGGGCCAACGGGCGCAACCCATGACGCGCGGCAACGCTGCCCGAGGCCAGAACCAACGCCACCGCCCCGTCATTCACGCCCGAGGCATTGCCCGCCGTCACACTCCCACCTTCTCGGAAAATTGTCGGCAATTTTGCAAGCTTTTCCAGTGATGTATCACGCGGATGTTCATCCATCGAAACAACAACATCACCGGCCCGGCTTGCCACGGTCACCGGCACGATATCGCGCGCCAAATGGTCCCGCGACGCAGCCGCGCGCTGCTGACTACGCAGCGCAAACCCATCCTGATCCGCGCGAGAGATTCCGAAATCCGCCGCCACATTCTCGGCCGTTTCAGGCATCGAATCGATCCCGAATTCCTGCGCAATCCGATCATGCACGAACCGCCAACCGATTGTTGTGTCATGGATTTCTGCGTTCCGTGAATAGGCCGAGCCCGCCTTGGGCATTACAAAGGGCGCACGGCTCATACTTTCGACACCACCGGCAATCACAACCTCAGCCTCGCCCACCGCGATCGCACGCGCCGCCGCAATCACCGCATCAAGACCGGACGCGCAAAGCCGGTTGACCGTCAGCGCCGGAACCGTCTGCGGCAGGTTTGACAGCAACACCGCCATCCGCGCCAGATTGCGGTTATCCTCACCCGCCTGATTTGCGCAGCCAAAGATCACCTCATCAACTTCGAGGTCGCCTGCTACTGCATTGATAACATGCGCAGCCAGGTCATCCGGACGAACAGATGCCAACGCCCCGCCATAGCGCCCGATGGGCGTGCGCTTTCCGTCGCAGATGATTACCTCGCGGGTCATCTCGCCTCCAATTCGTCCAGGCCGGGCGCCGGATCATAGCGCGGTTTCATCGCGTCAGGCGCCAATTCCCGCAACTTTGCAAGCCTTTCGCGCACAGTCGCGATCCCGATGGATTCGGCCATGGCAAAAGGACCGCGCGGAAAATTGAGGCCCAGCATCAGCGCCGTGTCGATATCACCATGCGATATATCAGCGTTATTCCATAGTGTTACAGCTTCATTCACAAGCATAGCTTCAATACGCTCAACGATCTGTTCCGCGTCCGCAGGTGCCATGACCTCCACCGCGGGGGTCACGAAACCTGCCCCTGATTTGCGCCCAAGCCTGCCAGCCGAAACATTGTCCTTCAATGCGTCAAACACGTGATAGCGCGGATGATTGTCGAACCCCTGCGCAACCCCCTGCGTTGCCGCCAGATGCACATCCGCCCCGATCAGGTCGATCAGTGCAAAGGGTCCGATGCGATAACCCGCACGCGTCATGGCCGCGTCAATCTCTGCCGCCGAATGCGTGTTTTCTTCAAGGATCGCAAGCGCTTCGCCATAGAACGGGCGCGCGCATCTGTTGACGATGAAGCCAGGCGTATCTGCGCAAATCACCGGATGTTTGCCCGCCTTCTGCAAGGTTTCAAACACCCGCGCGCGCACCGCAGCGGGCGTTGTCGGCAGAAAGATCACCTCGACCAGTTTCATAACAGGCGCAGGGTTGAAGAAATACATTCCGATCAACGGGTTAGGCACATCCAATGCCGCCGCGATACCCGAGATCTGCAACGAAGAGGTATTCGTAGCCAGTACCGCCAATGGCGCATGACGCGCAACTTCGTTTAGTACCCGCGCCTTAACAGCCAGATCCTCAACAATCGCTTCAACTACAAGCTCATGCCCGGCCAGCGCGGCGAGATCATCGACAGGGTGAATTCGCGCAAGCGTTGCGGCGGCTGCCTCCTCGCTCACCCGCCCCTTGGCCACTGCCCGCCCGAGGATCGCTTGCAAGCTGTACATTGCGTCAACCAGCGCGGTTTTCGACTGATCGACCAACACAACCTCGGCCCCGGCCTGCGCGAATACCTGAGCGATTCCGCGCCCCATGACCCCGGCCCCGATGACACCGATACGCCTGTAAACATCTGGCATAGCTCAGAAACTTTCGATTGTCTTCAGCGCGCCGTCCAGCGCCTCACCATGTTCATCCTGAAGTGCTGCATCACGCAATCGCCGCAACCAAGCGGGCGCATCTTCGCGCCCGCTCAGCGTTGGCAGCGCCCCGATCACGCGGTCATATTTCGAAAGCCCGCGCGCGTGGGTATCCGAATACCCTTTGATCAACTGGCGACAGCGCAGCACTTCGACCCCAAGCGCCGCATCCGTCTGCGCCAATGCCAAAGCAAACCAGCGCTCCAGATGTTCCACTTCAACTTTATGTCTTAACATCCTGCGACGAAATGGTTTCAGACCTGAGACAACCCACAATGACAACCACCCGCGCAGCCCATCGGTGCGCAAACGGCGCCCACGATTGACCAGCCAGTCAAGGCCCCGCATCATCCAGCGCCGCCGCTCGAAAAACCCGCCGAGGCCTGCCGGAAAGGCACCAACAACCTCCTCCGCGCGCGGGTGAAAATACTCGGTGACATGCACGATGGCCTCTGCGTCAGCCCCCTGTTCACTGCGCAATCGCGCCTCGCGACTGGCGCGGGTTTTCAGATCGGCAACCCGGATCAGATCGTCGTAACACATCGCATTGGCCAGGAACTTCGCAGCCTCGGTAATGAACGCATCCCCTTTTTCGCGCGCGCGCTCCAGGTAGTCCAGATAGGTGCTGCCATAGGCAACATCCTGATAATCAACCACTTTTGCCAACCCACGCAACGCCATCGGGCGCGCCGCCTCTGACAGCGCGGCAACCCGGTCTTCAAGCGCGCGCCATCCGCCCAGCAATTCTGCCGGGCCTTCCGGAGTCGCGAGTCCGGCAGGGATATCCGGCGCGGGATCGGTCAAGTCGACGCCCGCCAGCGCGCCGTCAAACCCGGCGGCGAAGGCGGCGAGGCTGGCCTCAACCCCGCGCCCACTTTCGCGGATCACCTGTTCGTAAAGCGACCGATCAAACAGCAATGACCCCGATGCCGCAAGCGCCCCGAACAGGCTGGCCGAAATCACGCTTCCAGCGCCCGTTGCCGCCGCGTCGTAGTCGTGCCAAAGCGTGCGAAACGCCTGATCTTCCGCCTGCGCCATCACCGCCGAAGGGTCGGCGCGGCCATCGCCGGGCACGATCTTTTCATCCACCGCCAACACCCGGTGGGTGGAGGCGATAAGCGTCGTCTTATCCGCACTCACAAAGCCGCGCATCATCGCGCGCCCGGCCTCCATCAGTTCGGCGGCGATCAGGATATCCACGTCGCCGGTTGAGGGTGCGAGCGCGAAGACCGGCAGGCGGTCGGTGCGCGGGGCCATCTCGATGTAGTAGATCGTCGCCCCGGTGCGCTGCGCCACCCCCGCGACCGAGGTTGCCTGCGCGCGGTAACCGCCCGCCTGCGCCACCTCGGTGATCCAGTTGGTCAGCACCCCGCCGCCCTGCCCGCCCACGGCCATGATCGCCAGTTTGGTGACCCCGGCGGTGGTGTCGGGGCCTGCGGGCGGAAGGGTGTCGGAAAGGTCGTTCACGCTACGTCCTTTCGCAACAGAGGGCCGCGCCCGATCCGAGGGTTGGGCGAGAAGCGCCCGACCCGTGGGGTCGGATCGGGCGCTGCCCGGCGGTGCCGGGCAGACATGCAGGATCTGATTGCGTCCGCCTTCATAAGTGCGAAAACCTCAGCCGTTTCGCATCCCGCCGCGCCTGCAACCGCCCGATAACCTTCCGCCTCTGCCGGTCCCACCAGCGGTCCCAGGCGTTGGGATTGTGAACAATATCAGCCTGATAGAACGACGGGCACAGCACGGCGGCGTCCGCGACCTCTCCGCAGTTGCCGCAGCCCACGCAGGTCTGGTCGATGGCCGCCACCGGGTCATCGCGCAGCGGATCGTCGAGTTTCTTCACACTCAGTGAGGGGCAGCCCGACAGGCGGATGCAGGCGTGATCGCCGGTGCAGATGTCCTCATCCACGCCAAAGCGGGTGGCCACGACGCGTTTGCCGTCCTTCTTCGCCGCCGCTTTCAGGGGGCGTTCCCGGCGCTGCTTGTTCAGGCTGCATTCGCTGCTGGCGATGATGACTTTGGGGCCGGTCTCTTTCGTTGTCAGCGCCTCGGTCAGGGTCCGCCGGACCTTGCCCACGTCATAGGTCCGGTCGATCTGGCGGATCCATTTTACCCCCATCCCCGCCACCGCATCGCGGATCGGGTGCTGGGTGGATTTCGTCGCATTATCCGCCCGGCTGCTCAGGATGTCCTGCCCGCCCGTGGCGGCGGAATAATAATTGTCGACGATCACGATCACGCCGTCATTCTGGTTGAACACCGCGTTCCCGATCGAGGTCGCCAACCCGTTGTGCCAGAACCCCCCGTCGCCCATGAAACTGATCGAGTGGCGGTTCGCATCAGGCGCGTTGAAGGCCGCCGCTGACGCGGGCCCAAGGCCGTAGCCCACCGTCGTCGCGCCAATATCGAACGGCGCGTTGATCGAGAACAGGTGACAACCGATATCGCAGGCGATGTGGTGTTCGCCGAGGTCCTGTTCCACCAGTTTGGCGGCGGCAAAGATCGGGCGTTCCGGGCAACCGGTGCAGAAACTGGGCGGGCGCTGGGGCACCACATCGGTCAGAACCGGCACCGGAGGCGGCGCGTTTGACGCACGGCCCTCGGGCGGCAACAGCGCGGGCCCATGTTCGCCCATAAAGGCGCTGACGCCCGCCAGCATGACCTGTCCGGTCAACACTCCGGCCTTGGGGAACGGGCCATCGCCGACCAGTTTGCAGGTGCCCCCCGCACGATAGAGCATGGCGGCGACCGCTTCTTCCAGATGCTTTGGCTGCCCCTCTTCCACCATCAGCACGGCGTCCTTGCTGGCGCAGAACGGCATGATTTCTTCGGGGATCAACGGATAGGTCACGTTCAGGCAATAAATCGGGATCTGCGTCTCGCCATAGATATCCGCCAGCCCCAACCGCTGCAGCGCGCGGACCACGCCGTTGTACATCCCGCCCTGGCAGATAATGCCGACTTTGGCGTTATCGGGGCCGAAAACCTCATTCAACTTGTTATCGCGGATGTATTTGACCGCGTTCGGCCAGCGTTCGTGCACCTTTTCCTGTTCGTGCAGGTAAGACGACGGCGGCAGGACGACCCGGCTGTGATCGCGCACCGGGTTTTCCAGCGCATCTTTGACGGTGACAGGCGGCGGGATGTTGTCGCGCGCCTCAAACTCGCCCGTGACATGGCAGCACCGGATGCGGACCTGCAACATGACGGGGGTATTTGATGCCTCGGACAGTTCAAAGCCGTGGCGCACGGCGGCGGTTATCGACGGCAGGTTCGGGCGCGGGTCCAGCATCCAGACCTGTGATTTCATTGCAAACGCGTAAGAACGCTCCTGCATGATGGAGGAGCCTTCGCCGTAATCCTCGCCCACGATCAGCAGTGCGCCGCCCTTCACACCGCAGGATGCAAGGTTGGCCAGCGCGTCCGAGGCGACATTGGTCCCCACGGCGGATTTGAACGTCACTGCGCCGCGGATTGGATAATGGACGCTTGCGGCAAGGCTGGCGCAGGCTGCCGCTTCCGAGGCGTTGGCCTCGAAATGCACGCCAAGTTCGCCGAGGATTTCCTGCGCATCCGCCAGCACGTCCATCAGGTGGCTTATCGGCGCCCCCTGATAGCCGCCGACATAGCCGACGCCGTTTTCCAGCAGCGCCTTGGTGATGGCGAGGATGCCTTCGCCGCGAAAGGTCGCGCCTGCGCCGACGCGTAATTGCTGGACTTCGCGGGCGAAGGAGCGTTCAGCCATGAGCGTGCTTTCCGAAATAATGCGCAAGCCGGGCGCGCGCTTGTCTGGGGACTGGCGCTGCAACACTAGTTTGGGGCAATTTATGGTGCAGGGTTAGCTCTGACCGTGCGGATCCCGGCAACGTTGCTGAAGCGCCTGTCCGGGGGACAGACAGGCGCTCGCCCGGCGCCCTTCGGGCTTGATTCCGGGCGGAAATGCATCGTGGCGAATATGTCGCTCCGCCCCTCAAAACGGGTTCTGCCGCACGTTGCCGAGGATTTTTTGCAAGGTGCTGACGAAGGCCTCACGCTCGCCCTCATCAATGCCGTTGAACATCCCCTCGGCCGCCGCGCCCATTGCGGGCCATAGCCTGTCGAACAACGCCCGACCCTTTTCGGTTATGAAAATCCGGCGCGCGCGGCTGTCGTTGGCATCCTCTTCTCGGCGCACCAACCCCTCGTCCAGCATTGCCGTCAGGGTCCGGCTCATCGTGGATTGTTCGATAACGCAATACACGCTGAGTTCGTTGACCAGCAGCCCGCTTTTGGAAGACAGCACGGCAAGCGTGCGCATCTTGGCCGTGCTCAGCCCGGATTCGGACAGCACCGCCTGCATCGAGGCGTTATAGCGCCCCATGATCCGGTTCATCAGATAGGGCGCGAAGCGTTGCAGGCCGATCTCGCCCAGGGTCGAAGGGGTCGCGTCGTCCATCAAACCTCCTGCGCGACAAGAAAGCCGCTGCCGCCCGCCAGACCGGGGCCGGGGTGGGTGGAGGCGCCGATGTGATGCAGGCCCTTGATATGGGTGCGGTGGTTGACCGTGTCCGCAAAGGGGCGGAACAGGAAGAACTGGTCCAGCGTCGTCGCCCCGCCATAGGGATCGCCGCCAACAAGGTTGATATTCATCGCTTCTAGATCGGCGGGGGAATAGGCGACGCGCGTTCCCTTGATTGCATCGAAATTCTTGATATGCGCGCGCAGGATGCCCTCTACCCGGTCGGCATAACCCTCGCGCAGCGCTTCGGTCCAGGTGCCGTCGCCGGGGTCGATCTGCCCCGCCGCATCGCCTTTGATCACGCGCGGCGCTTCGGGCAGCTGGCACCACAGGATCGCATTGCCGTCCGCCGCGCGGGTGGGGTCGAGCACGGCGGGCTGGCCAACGCAGATTGTCGGAACCGCAGGCAGCATGCCGCGTTCCGCCTCATTCGTCGCCTTCGACACGCCATCCAGCCCCGGCGTCAGGTGCAGCAGGGCCACCTGCCCCAACGCGGCGTCGCCCCAATCCGGCTGGCCGTTCAGCGCATAATGTAGTTGGAAATTGCCCTTGCCGTGGCGGTATTGCTTCGCCGCTGTCCGCTTGTCGCCCGCCGCGTCCTTATCCAGCAACCGCCCATATAGCTGCCCCGGCGCGACGCTGGCGATGACACCCTTTTTCGCACCGTGATGTTCGCCGCCGACCAGCACGCCAGTCGCCTTGCCCTTGGTCACAACGATCCGATCCACATCCGCGCCCGTGGTGATCTGCCCGCCCTGTTCTTCGATCAGCGCCCGGAAGGCATCCAGGATCGCCCCGGCCCCGCCTTTGACGACCGGCGCGCCGGCAGCCTCCAGCGCGAAGGCGATGACCTGCGCCATACCGCCGGAATAACTCGCCTCCGGCGACAGGCCCGCGTGCAGGCACCAGGGTGCCAGCAGGTCGCGCAGCAGCGCGCCCTCGAACCGGGTTTCCAGCCAGCCGCGCGCCGGGATCAGCCCCGCGCCCAATGTGGCCGCCAGCTTGCGCGTGCCACCCTTTTTGAACATCGACTTGCCCAGCAGTTTGGCCGTCGCGCCCGACCACGCAGGCCCCCCGAGGATGCCGAACAGCAGCTCGGCGTTCTGCTCAACATGTTCAACCTCGGCCCGGTATGCCGTGCCGTCGCCAGCCGCCAGCGCCTCTAATCGCGCCACATTCGCGTCCCGATCCGTGGTCAGGATCAGCGACGAGCCGTCCGGGCGCAGCACGCCGGTGGGGGACGCCCCATTGCAGAACTCCAGCCCGTGGCGCGCCAGATCCTCGCCCAGTTCGGCAAACGCGGGCGAGGTGATGAACAGCACGAATGTCGCCGCCATCAGATCGTGGGTGAAGCCCGGATCGGTGATCTGACCCGAGCGGATGCAGCCGCCGATCACGTCATTGCGTTCGATCACATGGGCCGAGGCCCCCTTCCGGCCCAACATCGCCGCCGCCACCAACGCATTGATGCCGCTGCCGATAATCAGCCAGTCAGGGGTCCCCCGGTCTGCCATCAGCCGTTCGGAGCCAGCGCCATCGCCCGGATCGGGCTGCCGGTGCCGTTCTCGATCTTCAGCGGTGCGGCGATCAATACAGCACCCTTGGGCGGCAGTTGGTCCAGGTTCGCGAGGCTGGCCAGCCCGTATTTGTTATCCCGGTGCAGCATGTTGTGCGCCGGGTACGGGGGATCGAACTCTCCCGCCTTGCCTGCGTCGGTCCCGATGCATTCACTGCCCCAGCCGGTGATGCCCTTGGACAACAGATATTCGATGCAATCGACCGTCGGCCCGGGCGAGTGCGGGCCGTTTTCATCCACGTTCAGGAAGTCCTCCTTAGACCCGGCCCGCTTGTACCAGTCGGACCGCAGCACGACCCATTCGCCTGCCTTGATCTCTCCATGCTCGGCTTCCCAGGCTTTGACCAGATCGGCGGTCAGCAGGAAATCGGCGTCGGCTGCGGATTCGGCGGAACAATCAATCACGTTCACCGGCGCGACCACATTCTGCAACGGCAAGGTATCGGTGTACCCGTCCGTATAATCCTTGCCGGTGATCCAGTGGTGCGGCGCATCGAAATGGGTGCCCGAATGCTCGCCCAGTTTCAGCCAGTTCCAGGCGAAGAACGGGCCATCCTCGTCATATTCGCTGATCTTGTGGATCTCGACATCCGGGGTCGGTTTGGCAAAATCCGGCGGCAACTGAATGATCGGCGTGTCGGGGCCAAGGACCCCGGTGCAATCGACGACCCTCACATCACCGCTCAGCAGTGCGGCCCCCAGTGCGTTCATGGTTTCTGTGGATGACATTGTCTTCTCCCTGATCTGCGGAGCCGTGAATGCGCGCCGCCAAAGTGGTCCGAAAAATCCGTTATTACTGTGGACGCATTCCTGTGCATGTGCAACTATCTGCACGACAATCTTGCACTCTTCGCACAGAAATAGGGGCTTGAACGCGGCGAATATGTCTGCATTTGCACGAAAATCCGGAAAGCCAGGAACATGAGCTTTGACGCGCTGGTCATCGGCGCGGGCATCAACGGGTTGGTCGCCGCGGCGCATCTGGGCGCGCAAGGCCGGCGCGTCGGCGTGTTCGAGGGGGGCACGGTTCCCGGCGGGGCGGTCAAAACCGCCGAGGTTACCACCCCCGGCTTCAAGCACGATCTGGGCGCGATGAACTTGTCGCTGTTCGCCGGGTCCGCGTTTCACAGCGAACATGGCGCCGCGCTGGCCAGCCACGGCTTTGAACTGGCCCCCGCCACCGACACATTCGCCACCGCATTTCCGGATGGCCGCTGGCTGGGCGTGACCAATGATCTGGACACGACCGCCGCGCGGATCGCGGCGTTCGATGAACACGATGCGGCCGCGTGGCGCAAGATGTCGGCGGGCTTTATGGGAGAGTTGGAGGATATCGGCGGGTTGCTCAACACGCCGATGACGAGGGGGCGGCTGGCCAAATACCTTTGGAAGCTATGGAGGAAGCGTGGCACCGGTGGCACGGTGGAACTGGCGCGGTTCATGACCTCCAGCCCGCGCGCCTTCCTCGATGAAAACTTCCGCAGCCCGGAATTGAAGGCAATGATGGCGGCCTGGGGCATGCACCTCGACTTCGCGCCCGACGTGGCTGGCGGCGCTGTGTTCCCGTATCTGGAAAGCTTCGCCAACCAAAGCTTCGGCATGGTTCTGGGCAAAGGCGGCGCCGGTGGGCTGATCACCGCATTGGTCAAGATGATCGAGGCGCAGAATGGCGAGGTCCGCACAAACGCCCGCGTCACCAACATCTTGCGCACCGGGCGTACCGCAAACGGTATTCGCCTCGCCGATGGCACAACCGTTACGGCTCGCAAGGCAGTGATCGCCAACACCGGCCCGGCGGCGCTGGTGCATCTGCTGGACGAAGAAACCGGCGATGATCACTACGACGACCGGGCATTGGCGTTCCGCTACGCGCCCGGCACGATGATGATCCATCTGGCGATGGACGCCCTGCCGGACTGGACTGCGGGTGACGATCTGAAGCGCTTTGCCTATGTCCACCTTGCGCCGTCGCTGGGCATGATGGATATCGCCTATGCGCAGGCGAAGGCCGGGTTGTTGCCAGCCGAACCCGTCGTGGTTTGTGGCCAGCCCACGGCGGTTGACCCGTCGCGCGCGCCGGATGGTAAACACATTCTGTGGCTGCAAGTTCGCATGGTTCCCGCACATATTGAAGGCGATGCATTAGGAAAGATCGACGGCATCGAATGGGACGATGTCAAAGACGCCTACGCCGACCGGGTGCTGGATATCCTTGAACGCTATGCCCCCGGCACGCGTGACAAGATCATTGCCCGCCATGTGGTCAGCCCGCTGGACCTTGAGGCCGACAACCCGAACCTCGTCGGGGGCGACCAGATCAGCGGCAGCCACCACCTTTCCCAGAACTTTCTGTTCCGCGGCCCGCCGGGTCACGCCGACTGGTCCACACCCGTCGGCAACCTGTTCCACGTCGGCGCATCCACCTGGCCCGGCGCCGGAACCGGGGCCGGATCGGGATATATGCTTGCACAACGCCTCATCCGGGGGCGACACTGACACCAACGGGCGACAAAAGCCCGACCACCCAAAGGGAGACGACACAATGAACCTGACACGACGCAATACCCTGCAGCTGAGCCTTGCCGGCCTGGCCGCCGCTGGCATACCCAAATCCGTGCTGGCCGCCAGCCATGCCGGCAGCCTGACCATCGCCTATAACGTCAACCTGCCCGCCTTTGACCCGACCACCGGGCCAAGTGCGGTGAACCCGACGATCCAGGGGTTGTTCCAGTCGATCTTCGACATGTTCATCTATCAGAACCCGGACCTGAGCTTTGGCCCCGGCATCCTGACCGACTGGGGCTGGAACGACGACAAGACCAAGGTGATGATGACCGTCCGCGAGGGCGTGAAATGGCACAACGGGGCCGACCTGACGCCCGAAGATGTGGTCTGGTCGCTGGAACGCGCCGGGAAAGAGGAAACCGGCAACCCGATCCAGTTCGTCTGGTCCACCATCGGCAATTTCTCAATCGACGGGCAGGTGATTACCGGCGACGTGCTGCGGTTCGACCCAACGATCTTCAAGTGGATGGCGTTCCTGACCGGCTATGTCATGCCGAAGGCCTATTACGAAGAAGTCGGCGCAGAAGGTTTCGAAGCCGCCCCCATAGGCACCGGCCCCTATATGGTCGACAAGTTTGAACGAAACAGCTTCCTGACGCTGAAAGCCTTCCCCGATTATTGGGGCGAGAAACCGGCGTTTGAGAGCGTGACAATCAAGTTCGTCCCCGACGCCGCCAGCCGCATTGCCGAGGTGGAATCGGGCAACAGCGACGTGACGCTGGAAATCCCGTATGAGGAATTCGACCGCCTGAAGGACAAGGACGGCCTTTCAGGTGTCACAACACCTGTGTCCGATATCGGCATGATATTCATCAACGATATCGAGGTGATGACCGACCCCAACGTCCGTATGGCAGCGGCGCATTCCATCGACAAGAAGCTGCTGGTGGATCGTCTGCTGCGCGGTTACGGCGTGCCAATCGACACGTTGCAGGCCCCGGAATACGATGCCTATGACGCCTCGATCACAGTGGAATACAACCCCGACAAGGCGGTCGAACTGCTGGCCGCCTCGGGCTATTCCACCGACAACCCGGTGAAGTTCACGATCCAGACCACGCGCGGCTTCAAGCCGAAGGATTTCGAGATGATCCAGGCCATTGTCGGCATGTGGCGCAAAGTCGGGATCGAAGCCGAGATCGAGGTTTACGAGATCGCCAAACACTTCGAGCTGCGCGCAGCAGACCAGCTGGCCCCGGCGGCGTTCTATAACTGGGGCAACTCGGTCGGCGACCCGACGACCAGCACTGGATTCGCGATGTTCGGCCCCTCACCACATTCGGTCTGGGACGGTCAGGACGTGATCGACGCCATCGGCCCCCTGTGGGGCGAAGCGGATGAAGCCAAGCGGATCGAAGGCTGGAAGGCCGTGGACCGGCTGGTCGCCGAGAACGCCTATGTCATCCCGCTGCTGCAATATGTGCAGCCGGTTGTGCACAACGCGAATATTGCTGTGACTCCAAGCGTTTCCGGTGCGTTGCTGCCGCTGTTGATGAAGCCCGTGTAATGCAAGATCCGGCCACCTTTCCGGGGTGGCCGGACCTGCATAGAAATTTGCTGAGAACCAAATGGCAATGTAGCGCGAGCCGTGCGCTGGCCAGCCCGGGGGTTAGCGAACCGACAGTCGTTCGGGGCACTTGGATGGTTCGGCAATCCCGTCAAATCAGAAGGAAGCGCAAACCTCACCCATCGCCAACACGCCCGGACGGGCTGGCGAGTGCACGGCGGCTTCGCCTTAATTCCTCGCACGGGGAAATCTCGCCAATCTTGTGTTCAATTTACGCAGTTTTTTGCTGTCACTCGGGTTTCGCTAAACCATGCTTCTGATGCGCCTCCTGTCCCGCCTGACCTCTATCGCGGTGACGTTGTTCGGTGTCGCACTGGTGGTCTTCGTGGTGATCCGCCTGATCCCCGGCAACCCCATCGCGATGATGCTGCCCCCCGGCGCAACCGAAGATGACATCGCCCGCCTGACCGCCCTTTATGGGTTCGACAAGTCGATCCCGGAACAATTCATCATCTGGCTGTCGGGCGTTCTCCAAGGCGATTTCGGCACCTCAATCTCGCTGCGCCAGGACGTCCTCGCCCTCGTCCTCGGCCGCCTGCCGGGGACGTTGGAACTTGCCGGGCTCGCCCTGATCTTCGCGGTGCTCATCGGCGTTGCGCTGGCCATCCTCGGCACCATCCGTCGGGGGCGAAAAACCGAAACCGGGATCGACATCTGGAACGGGCTGACGCTGTCCACGCCTGATTTCCTTTGGGGCCTCGCCCTCATCCTTTTATTCGGGGTCGTCCTGCAATGGTTTGGAATCTCTGGCAGAGTCTCTCCGCAACTGGACCTGCCCTTCACAACGCAATTCTATCTTCTGGAAAGCCTTGCGCGATTCCGCCTCGACCTCACCGCCAACCTTCTGGCGCATATGTGGATGCCCGCGCTGGCGCTTGCCCTGCCGCTGTCCGCGATGATCGCGCAGGTCCTGAAAGTCTCACTAAAAGAGGTGATGACGCTGGACTACACCCTGCTGGCGCGCACCAAGGGATACTCAGAACGCCAGGTGATTTTCCGAGAGGCGCTCAGGAACGCCGCCCTGCCAACCCTTGCCCTGACGGGCGTGCAGCTGACCCATCTGATCGGCGGCACGGTGATTGTGGAGCGGTTGTTCAGCTATGGCGGCCTCGGCTCCATGGCCATTGATGCGGTCATCAACCGGGATTTACCGCTGATCCAGGGGATCGTGCTGACCTTCGCGGTGATCTTCGTCGCCATCAACCTGATCGTCGACGCGCTTTACACCGTGCTGAACCCAAGGCTGCGCCATGGCTGAGGCGCTCCGCATCCACCGCCGCACGCCGTTGCGCCTGTGGCTATCGCTCGGCTGGCTGACGGTATTCTTCGCCTGCGCGGTTTTCGCCGATGTGATCAGCCCGCAGGATCCGCTGGCGCAGGACCTGCTGTTCGAACGCCTGCCGCCATTCTGGGCCAGCGGGTCTGAATCCGGCTTTTGGCTTGGCACGGATTCGCTGGGCCGCGACGTGTTGTCCCGGATGATCCACGGTGCCCGTATCGCGGCCATCGTGGCGCTGGTCGCGGGCTTCGGGGCCTGCATCATCGGCACCACGCTGGGGCTGATCGCGGGCTATTATCGCGGCTGGGTCGACCAGATCATCAGCCGGGTGGTGGATATCTGGATGAGCTTCCCCGCCGTTCTGTTCGCCATCCTGCTGGTCGCCGTCATCGGCACCGGCCTCACCTCCGTGATCGTCGCCATCGTCGTGATCGACTGGACCCGGTTCTGCCGCGTGGTCCGGGCCGAGACCATGGCACAGGCGCGGATGGATTACGTCGACAGCGCCCGCATCGCCGGGTTTTCCCGCGCCCGCACCCTGCTGCGTGAGGTGTTCCCGAACGTCCTGCCCGTGATCATCGCCGTCCTGACCCTGGAAATGGGCATCGCCGTGGTGGTCGAGGCGGTCCTGAGCTTCGTGAACCTGTCGATTTCCACCGACGATCCGACCTGGGGCGGCATGATCTCGGAAGGGCGGCTGAGCATCCATCAGGCCTGGTGGGTCCTCGTCTTCCCGATGATTGCGCTGTTCCTGACGGTGCTAAGCTTCACCCAATTGGGCGAGGCCCTGCGCGAACGCTTCGATCCGGTGCTGCGATGAGTTTCCTTGCGATCCAGGACCTCGACGTCCGCCTGAAAACCTCAGGCCAGCGGCTGTTGCGCGGCGTTTCGCTAGCGGTCGCGCAGGGGCAGGTTCACGGGCTTGTCGGGGAAAGCGGGGCCGGTAAGTCGATGATCGGCAAGGCGATTCTGGATGTGTTGCCGCGTTCGGTCAACATCGCGGGCGGCCAAATCACCCTTGGCGACACCGATCTGACCGCGCTGGACCCCAAGGCCCGCCGCCATGAACTTGGCCAGCGCACCGCCCTGATCCCGCAGGACCCGCTGACCGCGCTGAACCCGGCGCGCCGCATCGGCGGGCAGATCACCGACCGGCTGACCCGCGTTCTGGGCTGGACGCAGGACCGTGCCGGTGCCCGCGCACTGGAATTGCTGGATGAGGTGCAGATCGCCGATCCGGTGCGGGTGATGACCAGCTATCCGCATGAGTTGTCGGGCGATATGCGCCAGCGCGTGCTGATCGCCGCCGCCTTCGCGGCCGAGCCGAAATTGATCATCGCGGATGAACCGACAACGGCACTGGACGTCACCGTGCAAAAGCAGATTCTGAAGATGATCGCCGCCATGCAGGCCGCCCATAACACCACGATGCTATTCGTCACCCACGACCTAGGCGTCGTCGCCCGCGTCTGCCAGCGGGTCAGCGTGCTGTTCGCCGGTCACGTGGTCGAAGATACCGACATCCGCACCCTGCTGTCGGTCCCCGCACACCCCTATTCGCAGGCCCTTCTGAACGCGACGCCGCGCTATGACGACCCGCGCGCCTCACTGCAGCCGGTGCCAGCCTCGGTCATCGCCGCGACCCGGGCCGAGGCGGAGGCGCGCGATGCCTGACACCCTCATCGCCGTGCGCAATCTTGAAGTCTCGCTGCCAGACATGGCGAAGAAACCGCCCATGGGGCGCGCGCCGCTGATCCACATTCTGAAGGGGCTGAACTTTGACGTGCCGCGCGGTTCGGTCGTCGGGATCGTGGGGGAAAGCGGGTCGGGAAAATCGACGCTGGGCCGGACGATCCTGCGGCTGATCGAACCGACGGGGGGGACGGTGATTTTCGACGACGAAGATATCACCCACGCGCCAGAGAAGGCGTTGAAAGGCTTCCGCCAGAAGGCGCAGATGATCTTTCAGGACCCGCTGAGCTCGCTGAACCCGCGGCACACGATCCTGGGCCTGATCGCCGCGCCGCTGACCCTGCGGATGGGCCGGGCTGAGGCCCGAACGCGTGCCGCCGAAGCGCTGGAGATGGTGGGTCTTCCGGGCAATTTCGCCCGCCGATACCCGCACGAGTTGTCGGGTGGCCAGCGCCAGCGCGTCGGCATCGCCCGCGCCATCGCCCAACGCCCCGCGTTCATTCTGGCGGATGAGATTGCAAGCGGCCTCGACGTCTCCTCACAGGCGGTGATCCTGTCGCTGCTGGAGGACCTGGTGCGCGACCTGGGTCTGACCCTGGCCTTCATTTCCCACGACCTGAGCGTCGTGCGCCGGTTGTGTGATCGCACCATCGTTATGGCCGACGGCCAGATCGTCGAAGACGCCGCGACCCCGGCGCTGTTCACCCGCCCGAACAGCGATTACACCCGCGCCCTGATCGACGCGATCCCCCTGCCGGTCATGGATCAGCTGTGGTGAGTTAAGGCGCGGGGCGGGTGAAATTGGCTTGGAGCAGATATTGGCGTATTGTCCCCGCGCCCGGTGCGCGCCGTAAGGCGCAGGGCGCGCGCCGGGCCAGTCCCGCCGGTCAGGCGCTGGTCTGAACATCGCTCGTCCAAGCGAGTTGACGGCCATACCTGATGAATAAATCATGCAAACTCAATGGCGCAGCGCCAGCCCACCGGCCCGGCGCGCGCCCTGCTTGCGATGCAACGGTGAACTTCCGCTTCACTCCAATCCAGTCCAGGGCAGCCCAATCCTCTGAGGTCGCGCGAACGGTTGGCCGCATCGTCAGGCCAATCTATGCGCGCTTGCAGGCGCACGACGCATCTGGCATCTGCCGCAAATTCAAATAGGCTGCGCCAATGCCCAAACTTGCAAACCGCATCACCGCCTCGGCCCCGAAGAATTTCGGCATGTTCGCCCGCGCGTTGGGCGTTCCCGGCGACCTGATCCACCTGGAACTCGGCATGCCCGCCGCTGATACGCCCGCGCATATCAAGGAGGCGACGATCCAGGCCCTGCGGGACGGCCACGTGCATTATTCCGACCTGCGCGGCATCGAACCGCTGCGTGCCGCGCTGGCGAAAAAACTGCGCGATCAGAACGGGTTGGACGTTTCTGCCGACGACATCCTTGTCACCAACGGCCTGACCCAGGCCAGTTTCGCCGCCTTCATCGCCCTGCTGGATCCCGGTGACGAATGCATCCTGCCCGAGCCCTACTACCCGCAACACCTCGGCAAGATCGAACTCGCCGGGGCGGTCCCGGTCCTTGCGCCACTAACCGGGCCAGATTTTCGCCTGACCCGCGCCGCGCTGGACCCGCATATCACTGAACGCACTAAGATGATCAGCATCGTGAACCCCTGTAATCCGACGGGCCGCGTCTATTCCCGCGAAGAATTGCAGGCCGTCGCCGATCTGGCGATCAAGCACGACTTGTGGGTGATCTCGGACGAGGTCTATGAACACATCACCTATGGCCCGCCCCATATCTCCATCGCTGCCCTGACCGGCATGGCCAAGCGCACCGTCACAATGTCAGCCTTCACAAAGGCTTACGCGATGGACGGCTGGCGGATCGGATATCTGGCGGCGCACCCGGATGTGATGCCCGCGCTGATGAAAATCACCACGAATGAGGTCACGCACGTCAACACCTTCATCCAATACGGCGCGGTTGCGGCGCTGGAAGGCCCGCCAGAGGCACTGGCCGGGATGGTGGCCAAGGACCGCGCCTGTCGCGATCTGGTCGTCGCGCGGTTGAACCAGATGCCGGGGGTGACTTGCGCAGAACCAGATGGCACGATTTATGCCTGGCCGGATATTTCAGCGACCGGCATGGCCGCGCAGGAACTGGCCGAGAAAATGATGCACGAGGTCGGCGTCGTGGTCGAAGCCGGGTCGTTCTACGGAGCTGCCGGTGAAGGGCACCTGCGCGTCTGTTTCGGGGCGCAGCCTATGGATAGCTTGGCAGAGGCGATGGGCAGAATGCAGCGGTTTTTCAACGGGTTGTGAGGTTACGAACCCCAAAGCGCGCCCTTTCATGTGTCAGTGGAAGCCGCGCGCTCGACAGCCCGGCGGGTTGGCGATCCGACTGTAATTCGGGGCAATTGGATGGTTCGGCATTACCGTCAACTACGTAGGAAGCGCGGACCTCACCCATCGCCAACCCGGGGGGCCGGGCTGGCGAGTGCGCGGCGGCTTCGCCTTGTTCCGCGCACAAGACGCTCTGCTGACAGAAAACTGCGCGGTTTAAGTCTTCAGCAGGCCGCCCAAAGCCTCAATCAACCGCGCCACATGTGCCTCCCCCGTCATCACCCCCGGCGACAGGCGCATCACCTGCCCCCGGCAGTCCGTGTGCAGCCTCTGCCCGCGCAACGCGTCGATCACCGCGCCGGCGTCCACCGAATTCGGCAGCCGGACCATGACCGAGCCGCCGCGCCGCGCCTCCTCCTCCGGTCCTGCCAACGACAGGTTCAGCCCCTGAACGCCATCGATAATCTGCGCCTGAAGCGCGCGATTGTGGGCCAGTATCGCGGCACCATCCTGCGCCGCGTGCCAGCGCAAGGCGGGAACACTCGCCACAGCCGCAAGAACCGAAGGCGTGCCGTGATCGAACCGCCGCACATCGGGCGCATAATCGAACCCGTCAAGGTCCCACGCGAAGGGATTCGGCTGGCTGAACCAGCCGCGTAACTCAGGCCGCAAATCGCGGATCAGGTCGGGGCGGATCTGGATAATCCCCGCCCCGGACGCACCGCACAGCCACTTCAGCGAGGTTGAAACCACCACGTCTGGCGCAAATTCTGCCAGGGAATAGGGAATGATACCAATACCTTGCGTCAGATCATGCACCACGATTGATCCCATGTTGCGACCATGCACCGTCAACGCCTTAAGGTCACAGCGCCAACTGGCGGTCGAGGTGACAAAGGTCAGCAAAGCCAGCCCCACATCCGGTCCCCAGCGGTCCAGAATATCTTCATCCCGCACCCAGCTTTCGCCCTGTCGCAGCGGCACGGTGTCCAGCGAGAAGCCGAACCGATCCGCCAGCCCGGCCAGCAGGAAATGCAGGCTGGGAAAACAATCCGCCGTGACAAGAACCCGCTTGCCGCGCAGCCGGTCCGCCGCAAGCGCGCCGATCAGCGAATAAAGCGCCGTCGTGACATTCTCGGCCGTCGTCAGCGTGCCTTGCGGCGCGCCAATCAACGCCTCCCACAGCTGGATGAACTCGGCCCGGCGTTCCAGAACGCGCGGCCACTGACTGTCGTCGCCTGCGGCCCAGATGGACGCGTACTCCGACAGGGCAGCGGTCATTTCCGCCGCCTTTTCAGGATATTGGCCGATGGAGTGATAAAGGAAGTAACCAGGCGTCATTGCGGGATCACCGCTGTCGCCTCAATCTCGATCAGGGCCTCATCCTCGATCAGCGCGCTGACTACCACCATCGTCATCGCCGGAAAATGCTTACCCAGAACCCGCCGATATGCCTGCCCAACTTCGCGCTGGCGGGCCAGGTATTCGGCTTTGTCGGTGACAAACCAGGTCAGCCGGGTCAGGTGATCTGCGGCACCTCCGGCGGCTTCGACCACGGCCAGAATATTGCGCAAGGCCTGTTCCATTTGACCGATAAAATCATGACTTTCGAACAGCTTGTCGGCAGTCCAGCCGATCTGTCCGCCAACGAACAGCACGCCATTTTCGGCCAGCATCCCGTTGGCATAGCCCAGCGGCGGCGCCCATCCATCGGGCTGAATTGGCTTGGCGGTCATGGCATCGGTCCTTCCATGCAGGCGGTCATGTTGTCACGCAGATCATCGGGCCAAGGGTCGGTTTTCATCGTGCCAAGGTTCAGCCAGACGATCGTCGCAGTGCAGTCGAACCGCACCACCCCGCGGCCCGATGCGACAATGCTAAGCCGCGCCGAACTGCGCCCGATATGCTGTGGCGTTATTACGAAATCTATCACTTCACCCAAACGTGCCAGAACTTTGAAATCAATGGACAATCCCGCCATTGGAACACCGTGCGCGTCTGGCCCGTGCATCTGATCGAAGGGCCGGTCCATGCTGGCCATCCAGTCTTCGACGCTGGCGTTCATCATCTCGAACCAGCGCGGATAAAACACGATCCCTGCCGGGTCGCAGTGCTGAAATCGAATGGTTCGGGCGACGGTAAAGGGCAATTTCAGACTCCGAGGTATTTTTTGGCAATGTCGCGGGTCAACGCATCGGGTGGTCCGTTCCAGACATCGCGGCCCCGTTCAAGGATGACGCATTGGTCGGCGATGGTCGAGAGTTCTTTGACAGATTTGTCAACAATCAGAATGCTCTGCCCGTCATCTTTCAGGCGATGGATCGCCTGCCAGATTTCCTGACGAACAACCGGGGCCAACCCCTCGGTCGCCTCGTCCAGGACCAACAGGCGCGGGTTGGTCATTAGGGCGCGACCGATGACCAACATCTGTTGCTCACCCCCCGACAGGGTGCGGGCGGACTGGCCCAGGCGTTCGCCAAGACGCGGGAAAAGGTCGATGACTTTCGCTTGATCCCAGGGGCCAGGACGCGCGGCGGCGATCAGGTTTTCGCGTACCGACAGCGGGGCAAAAGCGCGCCGCCCTTCGGGCACCAGACCCAGTCCCAATCGCGCGGCCCGGTGGCTTGGCAGGCGCATCAGATCGGTGTCGGCGAACCGTATAGAGCCGTCGGCAGGCAGCATCCGCAGCAGGCAGGAAATCGTTGTCGTCTTTCCCATTCCGTTGCGGCCCATCAGCGCGACGGCCTGGCCTTCGGCGACACCGAAGCTGACACCGAACAGCGCCTGGCTGGCCCCGTAAAACGATTTCAGATCCGTAACTTCCAGCAAGATCTTCATGCATCTTCACCCAGATACACACGCCGCACTTCGGGGTCATTCCGGATTTGATCCACATCACCCGTTGCAATAATGCGCCCGGACACCAGCACCGAGATCCGATCGCTAAGCGCAAACACCGCGTCCATATCATGTTCCACCAACAGGATCGGCGCGGTGGCGGCCAGTGGGCGCAGCAGCGTGCCCAGATCCGCCGCCCCTTCGGCGCCCATCCCGGCCATCGGTTCGTCCAGAAGAAAGGCGCGCGGGCGTAGGGCCAGCGCCATGGCAACCTCCAGCTTGCGCCGCTCTCCGTGAGAAAGTTTGGCCGCCGGAATGTCTGCGCGGTCCGCCAATCTGGCGGCGGCGATGTGGTCCCGTGCCGGGCCGGTCAGGCGGGCGTCGGCCAGCGCGGCGCGGAAGAACCGGAACGTCGCCCCGCCCGCGCCCTGTGCGGCCAGCATGACGTTCTGCAGCACGGTGAAATCGGCAACGACCGAGGATACCTGAAACGTGCGCGCCAGCCCGGCTTGCGCCCGCGCCGCAACATCCAGCCCGCCAATGTCATTGCCCAGAAACCGGATTTCGCCCGCGTTTGGTTTAAGTTCCCCGGTTATCAGATTGATAAGCGTCGATTTTCCCGCCCCATTCGGACCGATCAACGCATGAATCTCACCCGGCAACAGCTTCAGCGAGACATCATCGGTCGCCTTCAGCGCACCAAAACTGCGGCTGAGGCCGCTTAAGGATAGTACCGGATCAACCACGGCCATCCCTCGCCAGAACGCCGATGATCCCGCCGCGCGCGAACAGCACGACGCCCAGCAAGAGTGCGCCAAGGAACAGCTGCCAATAATCCGAAACACCGCCCAGATTGTGTTCCAGCAAGATGAACAGCCCCGCCCCGGCGAGCGGTCCGAACAGCCGCCCAACGCCGCCCAGAATGACGAAAATCAGGATCTCTCCCGAGGTTTGCCAGGACAGCATCGACGGACTGACAAAGCGGTTCAGGTCCGCAAACAAAGCCCCCGCCAGCCCTGTCAGCGCACCAGAAATCACGAAGGCAACCAGCAGCACGCGGTAGGGGCGGATGCCAACAGCCGTCAGTCGCTGCCGGTTCTGGCGGGCTGCCTGCAAGGCCAGACCAAATCGTGATCCGGTCAGCCGCCAGACCAGAAAAATCGCTGCCATCAGAAGGACATAAGCGATCGCGAAGAACTGGATCGGGTCCAGCGTGTTCAGCCCCGGAAAGCCACTGCGCACATAAATCGGCAAGCCATCCTCGCCACCATATGCGGGCCAGGAGATGGCGAAAAAGAAGAACATCTGCCCGAAGGCCAGCGTGATCATGATGAAGAAAATGCCCGATGTGCGCAGGCTGAGCGCCCCGATCAACAGCGCCGCCAGCGCCGCCGCAATCATTGCCACCGGCCATATGATCAGCATCTGCGTGGTGCCCGAAACCTCGAACGGCCAGGTGAGGATCGGCGTGTAAGCCAAGGCATTGCTTGCCAGAATCCCGCTGGCGTAACCGCCAATGCCAAAGAAAGCGGCATGCCCGAAACTGACCAGTCCGCCATACCCCAGCGCCAGGTTCAGCCCCACGCCCGCCAGTGCCAGCACCGCCACCTTGGTCGCCAGCGTGATCACAAACGGCGCATCCAGCGCCCATGCGGCAAGCGGTATCGCCAGCAGCGCGCCCGCGAGCGTGGCGTTGATCCAAGAAAGCCGGCTCACGCGGGCGCCCCGCCGAACAAGCCGCTCGGTCGCCAGATCAGCACCCCGGCCATCAGCACATAGATCGCCATCGAGGCCAGCGATGATCCAACCGCCGTGGCCGCCGCAGGCTCCATAATCAGCCCGAAGACCTCGGGCAGCAGCACCCGGCCCAGCGTGTCGGTCAGCCCGACCAGCAGCGCCCCGACCAGCGCGCCTTTGATTGACCCAATGCCGCCGATCACGATCACCACGAAGGCCAGGATCAGCACCGGTTCGCCCATGCCGACCTGCACCGACTGGATCGTCCCGACCAACGCGCCCGCCAGCCCGGCCAGCGCAGCGCCAAGCGCAAAGACCAGCGTGTAAAGCCGCCCGATATCGACGCCGAGGGCCGCGATTATGCTCCGATCCGCCTCACCCGCGCGGATCTGGATGCCGATGCGGGTGCCGCCGATCAGCCAGAACAACCCTCCGGCAACCGCCAAACCCGCCCCGATGAGGGCGAGGCGATAAAGCGAATATTCGATGCCTCCGGGCAGGGTCACAGCGCCGGAAAGCAGTGGCGGAACAGATAGATAGAGGGGGAATGACCCGAACAGCCAGCGCGTCCCTTCCGAAAAGATCAGGATCAGCGCGAAGGTCGCCAGCACCTGATCCAGGTGGTCGCGCGCGTACAGGCGGCGGATCACCACCAGCTCAACAATCGCGCCCGCAGCTGCTGCCGCCGCCAGCGCGGCCACCAGCCCCAGCCAGAAACTGCCCGTCGCCGTGGCCACCGCCGCGCATGCAAATGCGCCGATCATGTAAAACGAGCCATGTGCCAGATTGATCAGCCCCATGACCCCAAAAACCAGCGTTAGCCCGGCGGCCATCAGGAACAGCATCAAGCCGAACTGCAGCCCGTTCAGGACCTGTTCTATGAATAATATCAGGGACATGCGTGTCGGGGCGGACCGTGGCCCGCCCCGGATCCGATCAGAAGCTACACTCGGCCGCGTAGGCGTCGGCGTGATCTTCCAACGCCGTGCCCACGATCTTGTTGGTCAGAACGTCGCCTTCCATGATCACCTCGCGCACATAGATATCCTGCACCGGATGGTGGTTCGGACCGAAGCGGAAATCCCCACGGGTGCTGTCGAAATCGGCCGCTTCAAGCGCGGCCTGGAACGCCGCCGCATCTGACACGGGCGCCTTTGCCGCCGCGCTCAGCAGCAGGTTGGCGGTGTCGAAGCCCTGGCTGGCATACAGCGACGGCAGCCGCCCGTATTCGGCCTGAAACGTCTCGACAAAAGCGGCATTGGTCGCGTTGTCGATATCCTTTGACCATTGCGAGGTGTTCTTTACCCCAAGTGCTGCATCACCTACGGCCTGCAAGATTCCCTGATCAAACGAGAAAGCAGGGCCGACCAGTGGAATATCAACTCCGGACTCGGCATATTGCTTCATGAAGCTGATGCCCATGCCGCCGGGCAGGAAGAAGAACACCGAATCCGCACTCGATGCCCGGATCTGCGCAATCTCGGCGGCGTAATCGGTCTGACCCAACTGGGTGTAAACCTCATCCGCGACCACGCCCTGATACATCCGCTTGTACCCGGTCAGCGCGTCCTGTCCGGCGGGGTAGTTCGGGGCCATGATGAAGCTGTTGGCCAGGCCCGCCGTGTTGGCGTAAGCCCCTGCGGCCTCATGCAAATTGTCATTCTGCCAAGCGACGTTGAAGTACAGCGGGCTGCACCCTTTTCCGGCCAAAGCCGACGGCCCGGCGTTGGGTGACAGGTAGAATTTGCCCTGCGCCGTCGCTGCCGGAACCACCGCCATCGCCAGGTTCGACCAGATGATGCCGGTCAGCACGTCGACCTTTTCGGACTGGATCATCTTGTCCGCCAGTTGAACGGCGACCTCGGGCTTTCGCTGATCATCCTCGACGATCAGTTCAATCTCATGCCCCTCGGCCTGTTTCAGCGCCAGCATGAAGCCGTCGCGCACGTCGATGCCAAGCCCGGCGCCACCGCCCGACAGCGTGGTGATCATGCCGACCTTGACCGGTTCGGCGGTTGCCGCCGTCGCCAGCGCGAGGGCGGCGAGTGTGGTGAGTGTTTTTTTCATTGCATTCTCCCTGTGATGGTTCAGCTTTTAAGCAGAAACCGTTGAATTTTCCCGCTTTCCGTCTTGGGTAGAGCGTCACAGAACACAACGCTGCGCGGGTATTTATACGGCGCGATGGCCGCTTTGACGTGGTCCTGCAAGGCTTTGGCATCCTGCGCCGCCCCATCGCCCAATACAACATGCGCCTGCACGATCTGGCCGCGTTCTTCGTCCGCCACACCGATCACCGCGCATTCGGCGACATCCGGGTGCGACAGCAACACCGCCTCAACCTCGGGCGCGGCGATGTTATAGCCAGCCGACAGGATCAAATCGTCTGACCGGGCCGCGAAGTGGAAGTGGCCGTCTGCATCCTGCGAAAACGAATCCCCGGTCAGGTTCCAGCCATCGCGGACATAGATTTTCTGTCTATCGTCAGATAGATAGCGGCACCCGGTCGGCCCTTTGACGGCCAGATGCCCGACCGTGCCGCGCGGTACTTCAGCCATATCGTCATCCACCACGCACGCCTGATACCCCGTCACCGGGCGGCCTGTGCAGGCCGGGTGGCTGTCGCCGAAACGGTTCGAGATGAAGATGTGCAGCAGTTCGGTCGCGCCAATCCCGTCCAGCATCGGCTTGCCGGTCTTGGCCATCCAGTCGTCGTAGACAGGGGCAGGCAGCGTCTCACCCGCAGAAACTGCGGCGCGGAGGGAGCTTAGGTCAGCACCTTCATCCATCGCACGAAGCATAGCGCGGTAAGCCGTTGGAGCCGTGAAACAAACCGTGGCTTTGTAGGTTTCGATGATCTCGATCATGTTGGGGGGCGATGCGGCCTCCAGCAATGTCGCCGCTGCGCCGAACCGTAGCGGAAAGACTGCCAGCCCGCCAAGGCCGAAGGTGAAGGCCAGCGGGGGAGAGCCGACGAAGACATCCTCGGGCGTGACTTGCAGAACCTCGCGCGCGTAACCGTCGGCGATGATCAGAAGGTCGCGGTGGAAATGCATCGTCGCCTTCGGGACCCCGGTAGAGCCGGAGGTGAAGCCCAGCAGGGCAACGTCATCGCGGCCCGTCTTGACCGCTTTGAAGCGCACAGAATGGGCCAGCGCGGCACGGTCCAGCTCGGCGTCATGATTGGCGGTGCCGTCGAAACCCACGACTGTTTTCAGATGCTTGGAGGTTTTGGCGCAAGCCACCATTTCGTCCATCAGCCGCGTATCACACAGCGCCAGCGTCACCTCGGCCTTGTCGACGATCTTGGTCAGTTCGGCGGCGCGCAGCATCGGCATGGTATTGACCACAACAGCCCCGGCCTTGGTCGCGGCCAGCCAGGCGGCGACCATCGCCGGGTTGTTGGCGGATCGGATAAGGACGCGATTCCCGGGTTTTACACCGTAGTTCTCAACCAATGCCGCAGCCAAGCGGTTGGTCCAGTCGGTCAGTTCCTTGTACGTCCGCTGCCGCCCGTTGCCGATCAGGGCGGTGTGATCGCCGAAACCTTTTTCCACCATGGAATCCGTCAGTTCCACGGCGCAGTTCAACCATTCAGGATAGTCGAAACCGTCCAGAATGATCTCCGGCCATTGCTCTGCCGGGGGCAGGTTTTCGCGCGCGAATATGTCGGTGTGGCCAGTTGGTCCGAGGGTCATGGCGCCCTCCCGTGGTCTGCCAAAGCGCTGCGCGCGATGACGATTTTCTGTACGTCGGACGCGCCTTCGTAGATGCGCAGCGCGCGGATTTCGCGGTAGAGGCGTTCGAAGATATGGCCTTTGCGCACCCCGTCGCCACCGTGAAGTTGCACCGCCTTGTCAATGACTTGCTGGGCCTGATCGGTTGCGAACAGCTTGGCCATCGCGGCCTCACGCGTCACCCGCTCGGCCCCCTTATCCTTGGCCCAGGCGGCGCGATAGATCAGTAATGCGGCGGCGTCGACGTCCAGCGCCATGTCGGCAAGGTGGCCCTGGACCATTTGCAGGTCGGCCATCGGACCGCCGAACAGGTGGCGGTTCTGGACGCGGGTCAGGGTTTCGTCGAGCGCGCGGCGGGAGAAGCCGAGGGCGGCGGCGCCAACGGTGGAACGGAAGATGTCGAGGACGGACATGGCGATGCGGAAGCCCCCTCCGGCTGCGCCGATCAGGGCGGCGCCGGGCAGGCGCAAGCCGCCGAATTCGAGGCGTGCAAGGGGGTGTGGGGCGCCGGTTTCGAGACGTTCGGCAATGATTAATCCGGGCGTGTCGGCGGGGACGAGGAAGGCGGAGAGGCCTTTGGCCCCGGGGCCTTCGCCGGTGCGCGCGAAGACAGTGTAGATGTCGGCGATGCCGCCGTTGGAAATCCAGGTTTTTTCGCCATTCAACACCCAGCCGTTGCCATCTACCTCGGCCGTCGTCTCGATGTTGGCGACGTCCGATCCCGACTTTGGCTCGCTGAGGGCGAAGGCGGTAATCGCCTGCCCCTTCGTGGTTTTCTCCAGCCATTTCCGTTGCTTGCCGCTGCCAAACAGGCTGACAGCACCCATGCCGAGACCCTGCATCGCGAAGGCGAAATCGGCGAGGCCGTCGTGGCGGGCGAGCGTTTCGCGCGCCAGACACAGGGTGCGCACGTCCAACGTTCCGCCGGTGTGTTTCAACCAGCCGTCGCGGCCCAGACGCGCCACCAGATCGCGGCAAGTGGCGTCGGTATCGGCGTGGTCGAGGGCTTGCAAATTGGTTAACGCCCACGCGTCCAATTCATCCGCGAAATCGCGGTGGAGGGCGTCGAAGAACGGCCAGTTGAAGAAGCTGCGGTCCACCATCAGTTGCCTTCAAACATTGGTTTATCTTTGGCCATGAAGGCATTGTATGCACGCCGGAAATCCTGCGTCTGCATGGCCAGTGCCTGGGTCTGCGCCTCGGCCTCGATCGCCTGATCGGGGGTCATGGTCCATTCCTGGATCAGCATGGTTTTGGTCAGCATATTGGCGAAGGTGGGCCCGTCGGCAATGCGTCGGCAAAGCGTATGCGTTTCGTATGGCAGTTGGTAGGCGGGGACGATGCGGGAGTAGAAGCCCCAGGCCGCGCCCTCCTCCGCTGTCATGCTGCGGCCGGTGAACAGCAATTCGGCGGCGCGGGACTGACCGATGATCCGCGGCAGGATCGCGCAGGCCCCCATGTCGCAACCGGCCAGCCCGACGCGATTGAATAGGAAGGCAGTTTTCGCCTCGGGCGTGGCGAGGCGGATGTCAGAGGCCATGGCGATTATCGCCCCGGCCCCGACCGCGATGCCGTCGACCGCCGCGACGATGGGTTTGCCGCAGTGGAGCATTGCGCGTACCAGATCGCCGGTCATCCGGGTGAATTCCAGCAGGCCTTTCATGTCCTTGTCCAGCAGCGGGCCGATAATGTCCTGCACGTCGCCACCGGAACAGAAGTTGCCCTCGTTCGAGGTGAAGGCGACGGCGTTGACGTCTTCGGCGCTGGCCAGCGCGCGGAACCAGTCGCGCAGCTCGGCGTAGCTGTCAAACGTCAGCGGATTCTTGCGGTCCGGGCGGGTCAGGTGGATGGTCGCGATGCCTTCTTCGACCCGGCAGGCGAAATGTTCGGTTTTTGTATCTGCGATGCGAGTCATTCGGCAGCCTCGATCTGGCGTTCCGGGGTTGTGCGCCCAATAAATGCTGAAAGTTCAGTGGCTTCATCAGCGGTGATATTGCCCAAAAGCTCATCCACCCATTTTTCATGTGCACAGGCAAGCTGTTCGAAATCTGCAAGTCCGGAGGGCGTCAGCCGCACCGAAAATGCGCGTCTGTCACCCGGTACGGGGCAGCGTTCGGCCAGGCCTTCGCCTTCCAGCCGGTCGACGATTCCGGTGACGTTACCGTTGGACACCCGCAGCAGGCCGGAAATGTGGCTCATCCGCAGGCCATCGGGGTTGCGGTGCAGTGCGGCCATGACGTCAAAACGCGGCAGTGTGGTGGCGAATTCGGTGCGGAAGCGATCGCGCAATTCCGCCTCGATCCCTTGCGTGGTTTTCAGCATCCGCAGCCAGAGGCGCAGGCGTGATTTGGATGCGTCGGTCATACAAACCCGCCAGACAGCGACAATGCGTGCCCGTTGACCATCGCCGCTTCGGGCGAGGCGAGGTAGCGCACCGCCGCCGTCACTTCGTCAACCGAGATCAGGCGACCGACGGGGTTGTTGGCGACCATCTTGGACACGGCCTCCTCACGCGACAGGCTGAATTTGGCTTGCAGGGATGCCGCCGCACGGTTCGCCATCGGGGTTTCGACATAATAGGGGCAGACGGCGTTGACCGTTATTCCGTCGCGCGCAACCTCCTGAGCGAGCGACCGGACAAGCCCCAAAACGCCATGTTTTGCAGCGGTGTATGCGGCGACATTCGCCTGACCAATTAAGCTGGCGCTAGAGGCCATGGCGATCAGTCGGCCACCGGTTTCCATGCCCTGCAATGCACCGCGAAATGTCAGGAATGTCCCGGTCAGGTTCACTGAAATCTGCGTGTTCCAATCGGCAAGGCTGGTCTTTTTGACCTTGCCAGCCATGCCCTCACCAGCGTTGGCAATGACCACGTCGAAGGGCGCATCAAACAGCGCGTTCACGCTGTCTTCGTCGGTGATGTCTGCGATGCGGCAGGTCATGCCGCGCCCGTCGTCGGTTTCGGACAAGGCGCTGGCGCGGCGTCCGGTGATCGTCACCGCGTCACCATCATCGGCGAATGCGCGCGCCAGGGCGCGTCCGAAGCCTGATCCGCCGCCGGTTACCAGAATACGCCTCATGCCTCAGCCTCCATTTCCGCGGCCCGGTCCGCAAGCCGCCATTCTTGATCGCGGCCCGCCTCATAGGGCAGCGGCCAATCGGCGTGGCGGTCGCCGATGCCGGTGGCGGCGTGCAGCGTCCAGTAGGGGTCGGCCAGATGCGGGCGGGCGAGCGCCACCAGATCTGCGCGGCCTGCCATCAAGATCGAATTGACGTGGTCCGCTTCATAGATGTTGCCAACCGCCATGGTGGCAATCCCGGCTTCGTTGCGGATCCGGTCCGAGAACGGCGTCTGGAACATGCGGCCATAGCGTGGTTCGGCGTCGATCGAGGTTTGCCCGGCAGAGACGTCGATGATGTCGGCGCCTGCGTCCGAGAAGGCTTTGGCGATCAGCACCGCCTCATCCGGGGTGACACCGTCGTCGCCGACCCAGTCGTTGGCGGAGATGCGCACCGACATGGGTTTTTCCTGTGGCCAGGCGGCGCGCATGGCAGAGAAGACTTCCAACGGATAGCGCAGGCGGTTTTCGAGGCTTCCGCCGTAGTCGTCGGTGCGGACGTTGGATTTCGGGCTGATGAAGGAGGAGATCAGATAGCCGTGGGCGGCGTGGAGTTCGATCATGTCGAACCCGGCGTCCTGTGCCATTTTGCTGGCAGCGACGAATTCGTCGCGCACCCGGTCCATATCGTCGCGCGTCATCTCGCGCGGGATGGCGTTGTCGGGGCTCCATGGGATGGCGGAGGCGCTGATCAGGTCCCAATTGCCGGATTTGAGGGGGGCGTCCATCGTCTCCCAGCCGAGTTGGGTGGAGCCTTTGCGCCCTGAATGGCCGATCTGGCAGCAGATTTTCGCGTCGGTTTCGGTGTGCGTGAAGGCGACGATCCGCGCCCAGGCGTCGCGATGTTCGGGCGCGTATAGGCCGGGGCAGCCGGGGGTGATGCGGCCTTCGGGGGAAGTGCAGGTCATCTCGGTATAGACGAGGCCTGCGCCGCCCTTCGCGCGTTCGCCCAGGTGGACGAGATGCCAGTCGGTCGGGCAACCGTCGATGGCTTTGTATTGTGCCATGGGGGACACGACGATGCGGTTCTTCAGGGGCATGTCGCGCAAGCGATAGGGTGCGAACATCGGGGCGCGGGTCGGGGCAGACGATTGATCGGGGCCGCCTGCCCGTTTCTGGAACCAGGCCTCGGCGCTGCCCAGCCAGTCGGGATCGCGCAGGCGCAGGTTTTCGTGGCTGATCCGCTGGGATCGGGTCAGCAGGGAATAGTTGAATTGGACCGGGTCGAGGTGCAGGTAGCGGCCGATTTCCTCGAACCATTCCATCGAGTTGCGGGCCGCCGATTGCAGGCGCAGAACCTCAAGCCGCCGGGCGTCTTCATATTTGGCGAAGGCGGCGGCCAGCGTGGGTTCGGTGTGGATGTAGTCGGCCAGCGCTATGGCGGATTCCAGCGCCAGTTTGGTGCCCGAACCGATCGAGAAATGCGCCGTGGCGGCGGCGTCGCCCATCAGGACGATGTTGCCCGCGTGCCATGTCTCGCACAGCACCCGGGGGAAGTTGATCCAGGCGGAACCCCGAATGTGGTTGGCGTTGGTCATCAGGGCATGGCCGCCGAGGTGGGCGGCGAAAATCCCCTCACACACCGCGATGCTTTCGGCCTGGGACATGTCGGCGAAGCCGAATTTGTCGAAGGTTTCGGGGCTGGTTCCGACGATGAAGGTCGCGGTGTCATCGTCGAATTGGTAGGCGTGTGCCCAGATCCAGCCGTGCCGCGTCTCCTCAAAAATAAAGGTGAAGGCGTTGTCGAAATGCTGGTGCGTGCCCAGCCAGACGAATTTGCAGGGGCGGGTTGAGATATCGGGGCGAAACGTCCCCTCATGCGTCTTGCGCGTGGCAGAGTTCAGGCCGTCGGACGCGATGACGAGGTCGTGGGTTTTGGCCAGGGTGTCGGCATCTTCCTCAGCCTGGAATTGGAGGGCGACGCCCAGCTCGCGGGCGCGGTCCTGCAACAGGATCAGCAGTTGCTTGCGCCCAATGCCGCAGAAGCCGTGGCCGGTGGACAGCATGGTCTGGCCGTCCTTCAGGACCGCGATATCGTCCCAATAGGCGAAATGTTCGCCGATGGATTTGGCGCTGACGGGATCGTTTGCGGCGAGGTTCTCCAGCGTCTCGTCCGACAGCACCACGCCCCAGCCAAAGGTGTCATCGGCCTTGTTACGCTCATACACCGTGATGTCGTGGTCAGGGTCCCGCAACTTCGCCGAGATCGCGAAGTAAAGACCCGCAGGGCCGCCGCCGAGGCAGGCGATTTTCATGAAATGCGTCCTGTCATGGGATGGAAGGTTAGCGGGGGCAGAATTTATTTCAAGTATAAAATTTCGTGGTATGAATTAATTCAGAAAACGGTCAAAGCGTTGCAATGGCTGATGCCCCCTCAAATCCGGCGGGCCGGTCGCGATTGGTAACGCATCTTGCGAAACTGCGCCAATTCAATTCTAACGCACAGGACCCAGCCGAATGGCCAGCCTTTGACCCCGCGCCGCGCGGCTAAGCCGACAACACCACGCCACCCATCGGAGCCGAGCCTAAGATGTCTTCAAATCCGAAAATTTTTCAGATCGGATTCAACAAATGCGGAACAACCTCTCTCCACAGATTTTTTCTGGCAAACGGGCTGACCTCGGTCCATTGGGCGCGTGGCAAGATTGCGCGAAAACTTTACCTGAACCACACTGCGGGGCAGCCGCTGTTAAGCGGAATGGACAAATACGATTGTTTCACGGATTTCGAGGCGCCCGAGATCTGTCTGTTCGGAAATCAGTATTTCAAAGAGCTATATGCCCAATATCCCGGTTCCTTTTTCATCCTGAATACGCGCGACAAGGCGGCATGGCTTAGAAGCCGGGCCCTGCATGCCAATGGGTTTTTGTTGAAAATGATGCGCATGCAGTTCGGGTTTTCGCCGAAAGAGGCTTCAGAGTACTGGTCCCACGAATGGGACACGCATCACAGCCGGGTGCGCGACTTCTTTGACAGCAAGGATTGCCTGCTGGTTTTTGATATCGAACAGGATGATCCGCAAAAACTGGTCGGGTTCCTGGCCCCGACGTTCACTTGCGATGCCCGGCATTGGGGCAGGGCCAACCCCTCGTCCGAGTCGGCCTGAAGCAGTTCTCGAAGATGCTGGTGTCGGGCAGACCAGACGGGCAGCGCCGCGATTTTCCACCCGTCAGGGTTCGTGATCCGGTTTGGCAAGCGGTGCCGACATCCAGTTGGGATGCAGATCGTCCACCACCATCGGGTGCCGGTGCGCGCCGTCGCCTTGCAGGTGCGGGTGGTCGGCGGGCAGGTCATCATGGGTGTGGGCCACGGAAGCGGGCCATATGCGCCAGGCGATGCCGGTCAAGGCGACCCCGGCGAGGCCAAGCGCCACGAATGCCGGGATCAGCCCGCCCGCGCTGCCCAGCCACCCCGCCAGCGGATAGGCGATCAGCCAGCCTGCGTGGCTGAGGGTGAATTGGGCCGCAAAGATCGCCGGGCGGTCAGCTTGCGTGGCCGAGCGTTTCAGCAGCAATCCCCCCGGTGTCAGCACCAGCGATGCGGCGAGGCCGAGCAGCAGCCAGAGCGCAAGGCCTGCAGGGTAGAGGCTGGCCAGTGGCAGGCTGAGTGGCAGCAGGCCCATTGCGATTGCGCCGGTCAGGATCACCCGGCGTTCCGTGGTTCGGGCCAGCAGGAACGGAACCGAGACTGCGCCGAAGATCGCGCCCACTCCGTATGCGGCCATCAGGCCGGTGAACGCGGTGCCGTCGGCGCCAAACACTGCACCCGCGTAGCCGACCGTATTCACCAGCACCCAGGCGAATGGCAGGGACATGGCGAAGTTGGCGGCCAGCAGCCCGCGCAGGCGCGGCGTGGCGAGGTAGATCGCGAAGCCTTTGGTCAGGCGGTCTCGGAACCGCTGGCCGGGGGGGCAGTGGCGCGGGTCGGCAGGCGCGTGACGCTCAGGATGCCTGCGGACAGGGCGAAAGCCGTGGCCGTGATTGCGAAAAGGCCGTTTGCGTTGGCGAGTGTCAGAAAAGCGGCGGCCAGCAGCGGGCTGAGCAGGGATTCCAGGCTGGACGCGGCGCGGGACAGCGACAGCGCGGCGGTGTAGTCAGCGTCGTCGCTCAGCAGCGAAGGGATCACCGCCTGCATCGCCGGGGTGAAGGCCGCGGCGGCGAGGTAGAAGACCGCGACGAGTGCGTAGATCTGCCATGTCGCGGTGGTGGTCAGCAGGGCCAGCGCGATCAGCAGGCGGACGATGTCGAGGCTGGCCAAAAGCGGGCGGACCGGAAGGCGTTCGCCCAGTGTGGCGGCGATCGGGGCGAAGCCGACATAGGCAATCATCTTGACGGTGAAGACGCCGGACAGGACGAGGCCTGCGCCAGAGGCTCCGCCAATTTCGAACGCTTTCAATGCCAGCGCGATGGTCAGCAGCCCGGTGCCGAAAAGCGACAGGACCTGCGCGGCGAACAGGCGGCGGAACTGCGGGTGGCGAAGGGCAGAGAGCATGTGTGGGCCTTGGGTGTCGATCGCTGGTCCGGATTATCGCATGTTGGGCGTTCTGGGGAAGCGCCTTGGGTGGGGCGAAGGTTGTGAGTTGGCGCAAATACAGAGCATCTTCCATTTGATCTGCGACAATGCCCGAAAGCGAACACCCTCCCTGAGCAGGGCGCGCGCCGGACCGGCGGGCTGGCACAGCAACGGTGCATAGGCATGATTTATGGGGAGGGGTTAGCCGTCAACTATCCCGGATGTGCCCACCTCGAACCGACGCCTGACCGGTGGGACCGGTCCGGCGTGCGCCCTGCGCCTGCGGCGCGCACCGGGCGCAGGAAATCCCGAAAACGATTCAGATAGTTCGGACGGCACATTGGCCGTCCATAGGAGAGCAAACAGTTAAAGCGCTCGAATGAGCTGGCACGTTCGCAGAATGATCGGTCGTCGCCAGCCGCACCCTAATCGGGCCGCGCCCAAACAACCAAATCATACGCCTGCCCAAGATCCGGGATCACCGCGACGCAATGCGCCGCCATCGGCTGTGCATGCGCGCCAAGCCCGATTGTCGCGATCCCGGCTGCGGTGGCCGAGGTTATGCCGGCGGGTGAATCCTCGAACGCGATGACATGCTCGGCGCGCAGGTTCAGTTGGCGCAGGGTTTCCAGATAGGGGGCTGGGTCGGGTTTGCTGCGCGGCATGCCAAAGCCGCTGACACGCGGGCCGAAGGCGTCGGCAATCCCCAGAATGCCAAGCGCCTGTTCGATCAGATCCTCCGCTGATGAGGAACAGACTGCCAGCCGCGCGCCCTGCCCTTGCAAGTGGCGCACAAACGCGATGGCGCCGGGCATCGGGCGGGTAACCTCGGGCAGGTAGAGGCGCGCACGGCGGGCAACTTCGCGCACAAGCGCGGCGCGGCAATCCGGCGCATGATCCGGCAGAACATGTTCAAGGAAGTCGAGGATCCGGCGGCCCGTAAAGCTGTCGAGCAGCGGATCGCTGACACATGCACCTTCGGACTGTGCAACCTCGGACTTGGCGCGAATCCACGCAGGCTCGGTATCCGCAAGGGTTCCGTCGAGGTCGAAGATGAAGGCGGCTGGCGGGTTGGGGATGTTCATGGCCGCAATGCCTAGCAACGAAGCAGGCCGCGTACAAATGCGCCGCGCCGCGCAGTGACATATTCCGAAATCTTGCGCTAGGTCGGCTGTCATGCGCCGCTGGTCTGGGCAGGAAGATGCAGGCGCATTGGCGGTCCTGCGCATGGCCCGGATCTGACGCAGTGACCGTCTGGAATTCTGATCCGTTTCCCGTTATGGAACCCGCGAACGGCCTTGACCGGTCGCACAACCCGGAGCCTCAGTTGACAGATTTTGCCGCAACCCGCGCCCAGTTTCACCTGCCTGATCGGGTGGTTTATCTTGACGGTAACTCACTGGGGCCATTGCCGAAAACGGCAACGGATCGTGTGGCGCAGGTCATGCGGGACGAATGGGGTGAGTTGCTGATCACCGGGTGGAATCGCGCCGGTTGGATGGAGATGCCGCGCCGGGTCGGGGACCGGATCGGGCGGCTGATCGGCGCGCCCGAAGGCTCGGTCGTGATGGGCGATACGCTGTCGGTAAAGGTCTATCAGGCGCTGGCGGCAGCGATTGAAATGCGCCCCGACCGCCGGGTGATCCTGTCGGACTCGGGCAATTTCCCGTCGGACCTTTATATGGCGTTGGAGGTGGCGCTGGATGTCTGGGACGGGATTGATCTGGCCGACATTCGGGCACGCTCGATCGAACTGTCCGAGCGGTTTTTGGCCGGTGTCGAAGCCGCTTGCCCTGATCTGAAGCTGGCTTCGCCACGCGATCCGAAGGCACGGGGCAGTCAGGTGTCGTTCCGCTTCGCGGATGGCTATGCGGCGATGCAGGCGCTGATCGCCAACGGGGTGATCGGGGATTTCCGCGCGCCCGACATCATGCGTTTCGGGATCACACCGCTTTACCTGAACGAAACGGATATTGATCAGGCTGTGGCGACCTTGTCCCGGATCATGGAGAATCGCCTGTGGGATACGCCCGTCTTCAAGAAACGCGCCGCCGTCACATGAGCCGGTCTGGCAATCAAAACCCGCGCCAGTCTGACTGGCACGTGCGCACCTATCGCGCCGATGATGCCGCCGCCTGCGCCGAGGTGTTTCGCCATGCGGTGCTGCAGGGGGCGGCCGCGCATTACGACCAGAAGCAGCGCGATGCCTGGGCTGCGGGGCCGGATGCGGACAGCCTGCACCGGCGGCTGGCGGCGCAACTGGCGCTGGTCTCGGTCGATACGGCCGGACAGGTCAACGGCTTCTTCTCGTTGACTGACGGCGGCCTTGTGGATTTTGCTTTCGTGATGCCGGACCTGCGCGGGACGGGCCTGGCGGATCACCTGTTGGAGCGGTTGACCGAAGCGGCGCGGGCGCGCGGTCTGACCCGGATGACGACCGAGGCAAGCCTGGTCGCGCGCAGTTTCTTTGCCCGCAACGGCTGGTCGGAAGAACGCCGCCAGACCGTCACCAAGGGCGATGTTCAGCTGGACAATTTCGTTATGTCGCTGGACCTTGGGATCGCCGAAAGCGCCGCATGACCACGCCCGAGGATCCGGCCCGCGACGGGGCGAAGATGGATTTCTCGGACGCGATGTCTTACGGCGACTATCTGCATCTGGGCGCGCTGCTGACCGCCCAGCATCCGATCAGTGATGCCCATGACGAGATGCTGTTCGTGGTGCAACACCAGGTCTCGGAATTGTGGATGCGGCTGGCCCTGCACGAGCTTGACGCCGCGCGCGCCCTGATCGCCGCCGGAGAGTTGCGCCCCGCCTTCAAGATGCTGGCGCGGGTGTCGTGGATATTTGAGCAGTTGAACAACGCCTGGGATGTGCTGCGCACGATGACGCCCAGCGAATACACCCGGTTTCGCGAAATACTGGGGGCGTCCAGCGGGTTTCAGTCGTTGCAATACCGGCTGATCGAATTCGCCGTCGGCAACCGCAATCCGGCCATGCTAAAGCCGCACGGGCACGATCCGGCGGCAATTGCCGCGCTGGAGGCTGAGCTGGCGCGCCCGTCGCTTTACGATATCGCGCTCGACCGGCTGGCCGCTGCCGGCTTTGCGGTTCCGCACGGCGTGCTGACCCGTGACCGGCGCGAAAAACACCAGCCCGATCCGGCGGTCGAGGCTGCCTGGGCCGAGGTGTACCGCAAGCCCGAAGCGCATTGGGAGCTGTATGAATTGGCCGAAAAGCTGGTCGATTTTGAGGATTACTTCCGCCGCTGGCGCTTTAACCACGTCACCACAGTTGAACGGATCATCGGCCTGAAACGCGGCACCGGCGGCACCGGCGGCGTCAACTATCTGCGCCGCATGCTGGAGGTCGAGCTGTTCCCCGAACTATGGAGCGTTCGGACGGTACTCTAGGCGGCCCACCGCATGTTGACTTCCGGCGCGCCATGCGTAACCTGTATGTTACCGTAACACACAGGCTACCAACAAAATGCCCCACCCCGCCGTCCAGCATGCCGAGGTTTTCGACGCTTTGGGAAGTGACGTGCGGCGTGAATTGCTGGATCGGCTGGTGCAACAGCCCCGCACGGTTGGCGAATTGGCACGCGGGCTGCCGATCTCGCGCCCGGCTGTGTCACGGCATCTGAAGGTTCTGCAGGATGCCGGGCTGATCGCTTGTGAGGCGCAGGGCAATCGAAACCTCTATCGCGTGCGGCCCGATGGGTTCGGCGCGGCGCAGGATTGGCTGGGCCGGTTCTGGGGCGATGCGCTGAACCGGTTCAGGCTGGTGGCCGAAAACACCGCGCCGAGGCACGATGACTGAGCGCGCGCTGGACATCTCGGTCCGGGTGAACTGCGCGCCCGATCACGCTTTTGCGGTGTTCACCAATCGGGTCGATCTGTGGTGGCCGCCCTCGCACCGCCGGTGTGCGGGGTCGACGCTGGAACTTGACGCGGTGCCGGGCGGGCGATTGGTGGAACGGGCGGCGAACGGGGATGAAGCGACGATCGGCGACGTTCTGGACAGCGATCCGCCGCATTGGCTGCGGCTGAGCTGGCATCTGGGAAAGATCAGCGCCCCGACCCATGTGACTGTGACCTTTCAGGCCGACGGGGCGCAGACATTGGTTGCGGTGCATCATGCGGAAGGCGACAGCGCCATGGGCGATCAGTGGCCTGCGCGCGCCGCGATGTTCGACCGGGGCTGGACAGCGGTTCTGGCGGCGCTGGCGGAATTCATTACGAAAAACGAAGGGTGAGACGATGGAACCAAACTATGCCGAGTTGAACTGGCTGGCGATCCTGGCCTGCGTGATTGTCGGGCAGATCTTCCTGACGGTCTGGTTTCTGGTGGTCTTCGCAGATCCCTGGGCGCGCGCCTATGGGGCTGCGGACAAGGCGCAGCACACAGCCGAGGTTCCGCCCTATACCTATGCCGTCGGGCTGGTCTGCATGATCCTGCTGACGATGGGTCTGGCCACGTTGCAGCGCGGGCTGGGCGTTGCGGGTGTCGGGGCAGGCTTGGCGTTCGGGTTCTATATCGCGCTGCATTTTGCGATTGCCACAGCCGTACCCGGCTATGCGTTTCTGCGCCGTTGGTCGGCTTGCTTCATGGCCGTCGGCAGTCAGAGCGTTCTGATACTGATCCTGTCGGTGATCCTGGCCGTCTGGCGCTGAGCGTCGCGGTTGCCCGCCCTAATCGCGCCAGGTTGACGGAACCTCATCCCCGAAACGGGCACGCATCGCGTCATAGACCGGGGCCAGCTTTGCACGCATCTGCGCGGCCCAATTGGCGGGGATATCGCCCCCCGGACCGGCATTTATTGCGCGCGAATAGTCTCCGGCCAGCCCGCCAATTCCCAGGAAATCGGTCAGCTGCGCCATGCCCGCATCGCTGAACATGCGTTCGTGGAACAGTACCAGCATCCGCGTGGCCGGGACCGCATCCTCCAACGTCTCCAGCATGCGGCGATAATCTGACCGGGGTGGAATGCCGCCCGCTTTCAGCGCCTGTTCAGCCGCCACCCCAACATCACCGGCGGCGCGCCACTTCACGTCCGACCACGCCCGCGCCACCGGATCGCGCAGCAGCAGGACAAACCGCCCGTGCGCGTGCGCCGCTGCCATGGCGCGGTAGGCTTCGGCATCAAGCAGCGAATAGTAGGAGGAGACATCCGCCAGAACCGGCGCATCCGAACCTTGCCCGAAAAAACTGACGAAATCACCGCGCAATGCCGCCAGCCTTAGCGCCAAAACCCGAGGGTGCCCGCCCGCCACCAGGACCGCTTTGGCGGCGCGCATCCGTCGCGGGATCAGCGGCATGCGGCGTGATGATTTGGCTGGGTCATAGCGCGGGTCGTCAATACTACGGTAAAGGTGGGCGAAATAATTGCCCTCTTTCGCAAGACCGGTCGACACCTCGGGATGTGTGGTCAGATAGTCGTGCAGCCAAGTCGTGCCACAGCGCTGCGCCCCGACGACAAATGCGAGTGTGCGCGGGGCCATGCCCGCCGCTTAGGCGCTGTCCTTTTCATCCCCCGGCAGGATGTATTCGGCACCCTCCCAAGGCGACATGAAGTCAAATTGGCGGTATTCCTGAACCAGGCTGACGGGTTCATAGACGACGCGCTTTTCGGCTTCGTCATAGCGGACCTCGGTATAGCCGGTGGTCGGGAAATCCTTGCGCAACGGGTAGCCGCGAAAGCCGTAATCGGTCAGCAAACGCCGCAGATCCGGGTGGCCGGTGAACATCAGGCCGAACATGTCAAAGACCTCACGCTCGAACCAATTGGCGGAGGGGTGAACGTCGACCAGCGAGGGCAGCATCTCTCCGTCCCGCGTGGCGACGCGCAGACGGATGCGGTGGTTCTGGTACATGGACAGGAAGTGATAGACGACGTCAAACCGCGCTTCCCGCGCCGGATAGTCGACGGCGGTGATATCAACCAGTGTCGAGAAGCGGCAGTTGCTGTCGGACTTCAGGAATTCGACGAAAGAGATCAGCGAGGATGGGCTGACATCCACCGTCAGCTCATCAAAGGCCACGTCCCAGCCGATGACGCAATCGGTGCGTTTGGCCTCGATCAGGGTGGCAAGGTCGCGCAGGGCTTCGGTCATGTCAGATCTCCAAAACGCGCCTAGCGCACAATCGTTCCGGTGCGCCGGATCTTTCGCTGCAATTGCAGGATGCCGTACAGCAGCGCCTCAGCCGTGGGCGGGCAGCCGGGGACGTAGATGTCCACGGGGACGATCCGGTCGCAGCCGCGCACCACGGAATAGCTGTAGTGATAGTACCCGCCGCCATTGGCGCAGGAGCCCATCGAGATCACGTAACGCGGCTCGGGCATCTGGTCATAAACCTTGCGCAGCGCCGGGGCCATCTTGTTGGTCAGCGTTCCGGCGACGATCATCAGATCGCTCTGACGCGGAGAGGCACGCGGCGCGGTGCCGAAGCGTTCCAGATCGTAGCGCGGCATGGACGTATGCATCATCTCGACCGCGCAGCAGGCCAAACCGAATGTCATCCAATGCAGCGACCCGGTGCGCGCCCAGTTGATGATGTCGGCGGACGAGGTCACCAGGAACCCCTGATCCTGAAGCTCTCGGTTCAGGGCGGCGGTGGCATGGTCCTTATCGGCCCCCACCTGCGTTCCGGTCATCACTCCCATTCCAGCGCGCCTTTCTTCCATTCATAGGCAAACCCGATGGTCAGAACGCCCAGGAACACCATCATCGACCAGAAGCCGACATCGCCGACATACTGGAAGCTGACCGCCCAGGGGAACAGCATCGCGATTTCCAGATCGAAAATGATGAACAGGATCGAGACGAGGTAGAACCGCACATCGAACTTCATCCGCGCATCATCGAAGGCGTTAAAGCCGCATTCATAGGCTGACACCTTTTCCGGGTCCGGATTGCGCACCGCGACGATCACGGCAGCCAGGATCAGCACGATGCCAAGCCCGATGGCCAGGCCCAGGAAAATCAGGATCGGAAGATAGTCGCGTACGATGTCGTCCAAGGAAACGCTCCGAACAAATGGCGGAGGGGCCAGATGGCGCAACCCGCAAGGTGCCCGATACCTAGCGCCGCCCCGGACAAGGGTCAACGGCTGCCGGTGCAGACCGACAGCCGATTTTCACCCGGATTCAGGTTGTCGCAATGACGGGCGCGGGGGATTTCCCGCGTGCTGCGTATAAAAGGGCCGTTGCGCCCATGATGCCCGACAGCAGGCTGCCCATCAGAACGCCCATGCGAACCGCGTTCAACTGCGCCTCGGTCTGGAAGCTCAGCGTTCCGATGAACAGCGACATGGTAAAGCCGATGCCTGCCAGGCAGGCGACGCCATAGATGTGAATCCAGTTCGCGCCATCGGGCAGTTTGGCAAGCCCCAGCCGGACCACCGCCCAGGTGATCCCGAAGATCCCCACCTGCTTGCCCAGCAGCAGACCCAGCGCAATGCCCAGCGGCAGCGGCGCGAACAGGTCGCCCGGTTGCAAGCCCGTCAGCACCACTCCGGCATTCGCAAAGGCGAAAATCGGAACAATCACGAAGAAGACATAGGGGGCCAGCGCATCCTCCAGCATATGCAGCGGGGATCCTGCGCGCGTGTCCTTCAGCGGCACGAACAGCGCAGCCACCACCCCGGCCAGTGTTGCATGCACACCCGATTTCAGCACCAGGACCTACAGCACCGTGCCAAGGATCAGGATCGGCGCAACCCGGGGCGATTGGCGCTGGTTCATCGCATACATCAACGCCAACGGCACCAGCGCGTACAGCAGATAGGTGGCCTTCAGCTCGGCTGTATAAAACAACGCGATGATGATGATCGCGCCAAGGTCATCGAGGATCGCCAGCGTCAGCAGAAACACCTTCAGCGAGACCGGCGCGCGGGTTCCGATCAGCGCCAGCACGCCAAGGGCAAACGCAATATCCGTGGCCGCCGGGATCGCCCAGCCGCCGATGCTTTCGGGCGCATTCCAGTTGAACATCAAAAAGACCAGCGCCGGCATCGCCATGCCGCCGATCGCGGCCGCACCCGGCAGAATAATATCCCTGGGGTTTCTGAGTTTGCCTTCGAACACCTCGCGCTTGATTTCCAGCCCGATCAGAAAAAAGAAGATCGCCATCAGACCGTCATTGATCCACAGGATCAACGGTTTCTCCAACCCGTCACCGGACAGAAGGATCGCCAGTTTGGTGTCCAGCATCGCGCGGTACAGCGGTTGCCCGTCCGAATTGGCAATCACCAGCGCCAGGACCGCCGATAACATCAGAAGAATCCCTCCCGAAGCCTCGTGTTTGAAAAAAGCCCTGGCGGCGCGAACCAGCATGATACCCTCCGAATAAATGACATTGATGCGGAGACATCTATGCATTTGCATATGGTTTTCGAGGCGGCGGAGCACCTTATGTGACAAAAACAGTCGGATAAATTGTCGCAGGCCCGTGGGGCGGGCCCGCTGGCGGCGCGCAGCGGGGAAAGTGACAGGCAATCGACCGGAATTTTCCCAGTTGCGGGCAGAACCCTTGTTGCCCCGGCCAATCCTTTGCAATGTCACGGTTGAATTGCCCGTAATCGAAAAGCTGAGGCCGCGAACATGCCACTCCTCCCCTCCCTACCCGATGCGGCGCATCTGTCGGACCTGTTGGTGCGGTATCCTGACCATGTGCAAACGCTGATGGCACTCACCAATCAGGTGATGCGCGACGATGGTGCGCTGGATGTCGCCACGCGCGAGTTGATCGCCGCCTATGTTTCGGGGTTGAATGCCTGCCAGTTCTGCCACGGCTCGCATCGCCTTTATGCCGAGGTTTTTGGGATCGCGCCCGAGCTAATTGACGCAGTGCTGGACGATCTGCAGACCGCGCCGATTGACCCGTCACTGCGGCCTGTGCTGGCCTATGCGGCCAAGTTGAACACCCTGCCCAGCCGTCTGGTCCCGGCAGATTCGCAGGCGATTCTGGACGCCGGCTGGCCCGAGGCCGCGATATTCGACGTGGTCGAGGTTGTGGCGCTGTTCAACTTCTACAATCGTCTGGTTGAGGGTGCCGGGGTCAATTTCTCATATGACGGCGCAGAGGGCCATTCCGCCTTCGCCCCGGATAGCGACCACAGCCGATCCTACCTCAACTATGCCGACAGAATTGCCGAACAGGTCAAGACAAACGCAGGCTGAGCCTGCGGGGGACAGATCGCCAACGATTGAAGCCGCGCATTGCGGCGCGCCCGGCGCTGGGTCTTGCGGTTCCTTGCGACTTATTGCGCCATTATGAAAATCTGAATCTCAAATGAAGCTGCCTGAGCCCGGTGCGCGCCGAAGGCGCGAGGCGCGCACGTCGGACCGGCCCCACCGGTCAGGCGCGCGCCCTGCTAAGCGCGCTTGTTCGACCTTAGGCATCGCAGCAGATCAAAAGGGCCGAGCTTTAGCCGCCGGTGATCTGATCCGCGCTCAGCGTGCCGATGTTGCCGAACAGCTGTTTGATGATCGAGATGTCGGCGACGTTGCTGTCGGTCACCCGGCGCGACAGGGGAACCACACGTCCGTCCTGCAGGCCATAGGTTTCGACATTGGCGACGACGCCTTCCTGGAAGGTCACGGCCAGCACTTTGCGCTCAACCTCTTCCGGTTCGCGCCAGGCATAATGCTTCCAGCGGCTTTGTACGTAATACCAGCCTCCGCCGGTCAGAACGCCGGTGGAGCTGGGCCGCCCGATGATCTGCGCCGCCTCGTCACGGGTGGTCACGCCCGGCGTGACCGATGCCAGATCTTCGGGGGGTGGAACGAAGCCGTGATTGCGAAAGACCGAGGTGCAGGCCGCCGTCGCGCTGAGCGCCAAAATTGCCAAGGCCAATGCCGCTTTGCGACGATACAGCGTAAAATCCATGCTCTGCCCACCCTTGCCAAGCCATTCGGCGCGTCCTAATCGGCTTACAGAAGGTCCGTGCCCGGTTCAAGAATGGAAGCGCGAATGCCCGAACAACCGCCGAATAACGCTTATCAAATTCCTGTCAGTCAGATCATCCGTCTGGCTGACCTGAACGCACGGGGCACAAAAGCGGTGTCTGTCACCCCTGACAGCGCGGCGCGTGCGGCCGTGGCCGATGCGCTGGGAATCACCGCCGTGAAGAAGCTGACGTTCAGTGGCGCGCTGATCCCGGAAGGCAAATCCGACTGGCGGTTGCAGGCTGATCTGGGTGCGACGGTCGTGCAGCCCTGCGTCGTGACACTGGACCCGGTCACCACCCGCATCGATGAACCTGTCGTGCGGCGCTATCTGGCCAGTCTGAACGCAGCCCCCGACCCCGACACCGATCCGGACGATGGCGAATTCGAGATGCCCGAGGATGACACGCTGGAACCCCTGCCCGTGACGATCGACCTTGGGGCGGTCATGCTGGAGGCGCTGGCGCTGGCCCTGCCGCAATGGCCGCGCGCCAAGGGGGTCGAATCAGGGCCGGTACAACATACCGAACCCGGCAGGACGCCAATGACCGACGAAGACGCCCGCCCCTTTGCCAATCTGCGCGCGCAACTGGACGCGAAAGGTGACGACGACGGGTGATGTGATGGGTGACAGGAGGTCCACAGTGCAGTTGCGGACACGGAGGCCTGCGCCCGTCGCGCGCTCCAGGCGAGAGGCGCGCACGCCCCGCTAAGCGCGGGTATTCGTCTTCGCGCATCGTTGCGGTCCCAATGGATGCGACCCCAGCGCGACGTATTTGCGATCAAACGCCCGCGCCCACGCCCCTTCATCCTATGACCCCTGATTGCTCCTTGCCCCGAACCGCATACAAAGGCGCAAAATCCCCTTGCGCCGCAACGGAATCGCAGTATGTTCCCGGCCTTGCTTTCACGACGGGTGGACAGGGGTGCGCGGCTTGGCGTATCAGCCACCTGAAGTAACGAAATCCCAACTGGCGTGTGACATCACCGCCCATCAGCGCCCGAGGTTGTCCCATGGCCGTCCCACAGAATAAAATCACCAAGTCGCGCCGTAATATGCGCCGCGCCCATGACGCTCTGGTTGCTGGCAACCCGGCGGAATGCCCGAATTGCGGCGAGCTGAAGCGCCCGCATCACGTCTGCGCCTCTTGCGGTCACTATGCCGACCGGGAAATTGTCGCCCAGGCGGATGAAATTGACCTCGACGACGAAGACGCGGCGTAAGTAGCGCCAGGCCCGGCGGGGAAATATGTCTGACCCGGTCGACAGTACCGACGGCGCGGACGGGCATTCTAGCCCAGCCAAAATCCTGATTTCAGTCGATGCGATGGGTGGCGACCACGGTGCGGAAGCGGTGGTCGCCGGCATTGCCGATTCTGCGGCGCGCAATGCCGATATCGGGTTTATCGTCCATGGCGATGCCGAAGAGCTGACGCGCCTGATCGCCAAACGCAACATTGCCGGGCGCTGCGACATCCGCCACGCGTCCGAGGTTGTGACGATGGACGCCAAACCCAGCCACGTGATGCGGCGCGGCAAGGCGACCTCGATGTGGGGGGCCATCGCATCGGTCAAGGATGGCGAGGCTTCGGCGGCGGTATCCTGCGGCAATACCGGCGCGCTGATGGCGGTGTCGATGCTGCAACTGAGGAAGCTTGAGGGCGTCAATCGCCCGGCCATCGCCTGCCTGTGGCCGTCGCGCAACCCGCAGGGGTTCAACATCATGCTGGACGTAGGCGCGGACATTCGCGCCGATGAACGCGACCTTGTACAATACGCTCTGATGGGCGCGTCCTATGCGCGCAACGGTCTGGATCTGGCCCTGCCGCGCGTCGGGCTGCTGAATGTCGGGACCGAAGACCACAAAGGCCGCGCCGAACTCCAGGCCGCTGGTGATCAGCTGAGCGACCTCGGGCAGGCCGCGAATTTCGATTATGTGGGTTTTGTCGAGGGCGGGGATATCCCGTCGGATCGGGTGGATGTGATCGTGACCGATGGGTTTACTGGCAATGTGGCCCTGAAAACCGGCGAAGGCACTGCCGGGCTGGTTCGCGATTTCCTGCGCGATGCGTTTTCCAAGACGCTTCTGTCGAAGGGTGCCGCGCTGTTGGCGTCAACCTCGCTGGGCCGGTTTGCGCGCCGGATTGACCCGCGCCGGGTGAACGGCGGCGTGTTTCTGGGCCTGAACGGGACGGTGGTGAAATCCCACGGCTCGGCCGATGCGACCGGGATCAGCAGTGCGATCAAGCTGGCCTATACGCTGGCGCAGTCGAACTTTACCGACCGTCTGGCCGCCCGCGTCGCCCTTGCACCGGCGCAGGCCGTGCCGAACGAGGCCGCGCAATGACCCGGCGCGCGGTTGTGCGCGGTGTCGGGCACTACCTGCCCGAAAACGTCGTCAGCAACGACGATCTGGCCAAAACAGTCGATACCTCGGACGACTGGATCAGGGGCCGCACAGGGATCGAGCGTCGCCATTTTGCCGCCGAGGGTCAGACAACGTCAGACCTGGCCGTGCACGCCGCGCGCGCTGCGCTGGAGGATGCGGGGCTGGCGGTTGGCGATATCGACGCCATCGTTCTGGCAACCTCGACCGCCGATCTGACCTTTCCATCGGCTGCCACGATGGTTCAGGCCGCGCTTGGCATGAAACAGGGATTCGCCTTTGACCTTCAGGCTGTCTGCGCTGGATTCATCTATGCGCTGAACATGTCGGACGCGCTGATCCTGTCTGGCAAGGCCAACCGAATTCTGGTCATCGGGGCCGAGACATTCTCGCGCATCATGGACTGGGAAGACCGCACCACCTGCGTGTTGTTCGGCGACGGTGCCGGGGCCGTGGTGCTTGAGGCGGTGGATGGCGACGGCACCGCAGCGGACCGGGGTATTCTGGCGACCGATCTGCATTCGGACGGTCATTTCAAGGACATCCTTTATGTTGACGGCGGCGTGTCGACCGGCACCACCGGATATCTCAGGATGCAGGGTAAAGAGGTGTTCCGCCACGCGATCGAAAAGCTTGCCGCGACCGCGCATACGGCGCTGGACCGGGCCGGTTTGGAGGCGGATGACGTCGACTGGATCGTACCCCATCAGGCCAACCTGCGAATCATCACCGGCACGGCGCGCAAGATGGGTGTGCCGATGGACCGGGTCGTGGTCACGGTTCAGGATCACGGCAATACCTCGGCGGCGTCGATTCCGCTGGCGCTGGCCGTTGCAAAGGCCGAGGGCAAGCTGAAAACCGGCGATTTGATCGTGATCGAGGCCATCGGCGGAGGCCTTGCCTGGGGTTCGGCGGTTCTGCGCTGGTAATTTACCTTCAAGACACGTCCGCAACCCGTTGAGATTGATTCATTTTCCGCCTATCGTGGTGGCAACTGATTTCATTTGGGGATGTCACGATGGCCGGAAAAACTCTGACACGTATGGACCTGACCGAAGCTGTGTTCCGTGAAGTGGGCCTCAGCCGTAACGAATCTTCGGCACTTGTTGAAAGCGTTCTGGGCCATATGTCCGACGCGCTCGCCTCGGGCGAGACGGTCAAAATCTCGTCCTTCGGTACGTTTTCGGTGCGTGACAAGGCCGCGCGTGTGGGTCGCAACCCCAAGACCGGCGAAGAAGTGCCGATCCTGCCGCGCCGTGTCATGACGTTCCGCCCCTCGCACCTGATGAAGGATCGTGTGGCCGCCGGAAACAAGTCGTAAACCATGGCCGACAATACATCTGACAAATCTGCGGACGCATTCCGCACCATCAGCGAAGTTGCCAATTGGCTGGGCGTTCAGACCCATGTGCTGCGGTTTTGGGAAAGCAAGTTCACCCAGATCAAGCCGGTCAAACGCGCCGGCGGGCGGCGGTATTATCGCCAAGCGGATATGGAACTGATCGGCGGCATCAAGATCCTGCTGCATGACAACGGCATGACGATCCGCGGCGTGCAGAAAATCCTGCGCGAACAGGGTGTCGCAGCGGTGACGAAATTTGCGCCCGGCGTGGATGGCGATGACGCCCCAATGGCCGTGGACGTGATGCCAACGGACAATGTGGTGCCCCTGAAGCCAGCGCCGCGCAAGGCGGCCAAGCCGAAACCCGCGCCCGCACCAACCGCCGCACAGGACGACTTGCCGCTTGAGGCTCCCTCACCAGCGGAAGCTCCGACACAGGCCCCGGACACTGCGCCCGAACCTGTTGGCGAAGCGCCGGCGCCGGATGCGGAAGCTGAAACCGACGATGCGCAGGCAAAACTGGTCGCCCTGCGCAACCGCCTGGCCGCATTGCGCGACCGCAGCGCCGGTTCCTGACGCCTGACACCGAAAGCAGCAAGAATGATCCTGTTTCCTGCTTGCCCCCGCCGCATGATCGGCTATGACTGCGGCGCGTCGGGCTATGGCGCAGCTTGGTTAGCGCGTCCGTCTGGGGGACGGAAGGTCGCAGGTTCGAATCCTGCTAGCCCGACCAGAATTCAACCATGAAGCCGTTCGGCGTTCTGCCTGCCCAGGGCATCCGCGCCTTGATCGACGACGGAGCCCTGACGTCCGATTTTCCGTTCGAAGATGGCCAGCTTCAGCCAGCCTCGCTTGATCTGCGGTTGGGGACCGAGGCATTTCGCGTCCGCGCGTCCTTCCTGTCCGGGGGCGGTGCGTCGGTTGCGGATCGTCTGGAAGAATTCACCATGCACCGGGTTGATCTGACCGGCGGGGCGGTGCTGGAAAAAGGCTGCGTCTATGTTGTGCCGCTGATGGAGCGCCTTGCCCTGCCCGGTGACATTCAGGCGGTGGCGAACGCCAAATCCTCAACCGGGCGGCTGGACCTGCTGACCCGCACCATCACCGATGGCAGCACCGAATTCGATCGTATCCCGAAGAATTACTCCGGACCGCTGTTTGCCGAGATCTGCCCGCGCAGCTTTTCGGTCCTGGTGCGGCCCGGCATGCGCCTGAACCAGATCCGGTTTCGGCGCGGCCATGCAGTGCTGAGCGATTTTGAACTGCGCGCCCGCCACCAAGACAGCCCGCTGGTCAGTGGCGAGGCGGTGATTTCGGACGGGCTGGGCTTTTCCGTCGATCTGATGCCCCATGAAACCACGCTGGTCGGATACCGCGCCAAACCGCACACCGGGGTGATTGATCTGGACCGGATCGGCCACTATCCGGCACGGGAATTCTGGGAAGAGGTTCATTCCGACCAGGGCCGGATCATCCTCGACCCCGGCGCGTTCTACATTCTGGTCAGCCGAGAGGCGGTGACCATCCCCCCCGATTGCGCCGCCGAAATGGCCCCCTATCTGGCGATGGTCGGCGAATTCCGCGTCCATTACGCCGGGTTCTTCGACCCCGGCTTCGGCCACGCATCTGCAGGCGGACAAGGATCACGCGGCGTTCTTGAGGTCCGCTGCCACGAGGCGCCCTTCGTTCTGGAGCATGGTCAGGTCGTCGGGCGTTTGGTGTATGAGAAGATGTCAGAACCACCTGAAACGCTGTATGGCGCGGGGATCGCTTCGAACTATCAGGGTCAGGGATTGAAGCTGAGCAAGCATTTCAAAGCCTGACTGGTGGACAAAAGATTCTTGCCTCCGGCGGGGATATTTTTGGGTCAATGATGGACGGTGTTTCTTGCCATCATTGACCTGTAAATATCCTCGCCGAAGGCATTATGTTCTTTCAGAGCGTCAGAGCCGTCCCATGCGACGCCCAAGTTTTGCGCCTTGTTTGGCCTTGCTCGCAACCTCTTTGGCGGCGGCGGATTGGTCGCGATCTGCCAGGGTGACAGGCGGATCGGGTTCAATGACGATCTCGGGTTCCGCAGGTGGTGGCGCGGTTTGTGGTTCGGGCGTGTTCGGGGCGCGTTTGGTTTTGGAGCGATTGCTCACAGCGGCGATCCCGGCGTTTACGCTGCGCCCGATGACCTGTCGCATCACCATGTTGATCACCATCTGGATTATGCGGTCTATACTCATTCGTCATCCTCCTCAGCGTCGGGCACGAACATGTCGGTCTGATCTTCGTCCGCCCCGTCGCCATCTTCAACATCGTCGCCGGGCGGCGGGCGATTGTCGAGCAATCCGGCCGAGCGCAATTCGCGCAGACCCGGCAGGTCACGTGCGCTTTCAAGCCCGAAATGGTCAAGAAACTCTTGCGTGACCACAAATGTGACCGGTCGGCCCGGCGTCATCCGGCGGCGGCCAAAGCGGATCCATTCCAGTTCAAGCAGTTGATCCACCGTGCCGCGCGATACGCTGACGCCGCGAATCTCTTCAATTTCGGCGCGGGTGACGGGCTGGTGATAGGCGACAATGGCCAGGGTTTCGATCGCGGCGCGGGACAGTTTGCGGGTTTCCACCGTTTCCTTCTGCATCAGAAAGCCCAGATCAGGCGCGGTACGGATCGCCCAGGCGTCACCCACTTTCACCACTGCTACACCACGCCCTTCATAGCGCTTTTGCAGATGTTGCACCGCCACAGCCGCATCGGCCCCATGGGGCATACGGGCGTTCATATCCGCCACGCTGACCGGTTCGGCGCTGGCAAACAGGATGGCTTCGACCATGCGCTCCTGTTCGCCCTCGGGCGGGGCTTCGAACAGGCTTTCGGCGACGGTTTCGCCCATGTTTTCTTTGGCGTCATCAGGCATCGGGGCGCTTTCGTATCTTGATGGGCGCGAAGGTGTCATCCTGGCGGATGTCGATGGTTCCGGCCTTCGCCAGTTCAAGCGAGGCCGCAAAATGCGAGGCTGTGGCGGACCGGCGCCGTTTTGGATCAACCTCCCACCCTTCGGGGAGGTAGCTTGACAGGTCCGTCCATTCACCTGCGAAACCGACAAGGCCCCGCATCCGGTCCAGCGCCTGTTCCATCGTCATCACCGCCTCGCGGTCCATGGTGTAGGGGCGGAAATCGTCGCGGGTGCGGATGCGCGCATAGCCCTGCATCAGGTCCAGCAGCGTCGCGGTATAGGTCACGCGGCGCACCCGTTCGACGTTTTCGGGGATGCCGCGCGCGAAGAAATCCCGGCCCAGCTGGTCGCGGCCCATCAGGCGGGCGGAACAATCGCGCATTGCCGCCAGGCGTTCCAGCTGAAACGCCAGATGCGCGGCCAGGTCTTCGCCCGAGGGGCCATCCTCGGCCGGGTCAGGCGGCAGCAACAGGCGCGACTTCAGGAAGGCCAGCCAGGCGGCCATGACCAGATAGTCGGCGGCCAGTTCAATGCGCAGTTTGCGCGCCTGTTCCACGAATTTCAGGTATTGCTCGGCCAGGGCCAGGACGGAGATCTGGCGCAGATCGACCTTCTGGGTGCGTGACAGCGTCAGCAGCAGGTCGAGCGGGCCTTCGAACCCGTCAACATCGACGATCAGCGCCTCGGCGGCCTGACGTTCGGCAATATGGCTTACGGGTTCAGTCATCGCCATCCGGCTAAGCGACAGCCAGAAGCGCGTCAAGTTCTGCCGCTGCGGCGGCGATGTCGGTGTCGTCGGATGCGCGGCGCTGCGCCAATGCGGCGTCGGCACGGGCCTGTGCGGCGGGCGTCATGCGCCCAAGGTCGGCAACCGCCGCCATCTGGTCCATTTCGCCATTGCAATGCAGCACCAGATCACAGCCCGCATCCAGCGAGGCGCGGCCCCGCGTCGCCACATCGCCGCCAAGCGCATTCATCGAGATATCGTCGGTCATCAACAGGCCACCGAAGCCGATTTCCTCGCGCATCACCCGTACCATTTCGGGCGATTGGGTCGCCGGGCGATCCGGATCGTAGGCGGCAAAAACCTGGTGCGCCGTCATTGCCATCGGCAAGTCGGACAGCGCCGCGAAGGGCGCGAAATCCTGCGCCGTCAGCGTCGCCGCATTGGTATCGACACGCGGCAGTTCGTGATGCGAATCCAAGGCGCTGCGCCCGTGCCCCGGCATGTGCTTCATGATCGGCAGAACGCCCCCCGCGATTGAACCATCCGCCAGAGCGCGTCCGGCGCGCGCCACCTGATCCGGTTCACTACCGAGGCAGCGGTTCTTCAGGAACGGATGCGTCTCAGCCCGCACCAGATCGAGGTTCGGGATGCAGTTCATGTCGATCCCGACGCGGTTCAGATCATCTGCGATCAACCGCCCACGCAGCCACTGGGCGCGCATCGGGTCGTTTGCGGACTGCATCTGATCGAGTGCGGGCAGGAATTCGCGCCAATGTGGGGCGCGCAGACGTTGCACCCGCCCGCCTTCCTGATCGACCAAAACCGGGGCATCACGGCCCACCGCGTCGCGCATTTCTGCCGTCAGCGCAGACAGTTGCGCCGGATCGTTCACGTTACGCGCAAACAGGATAAAGCCCCAGGGTTGGGACTTGGCGAAGAAGGTTTTCTCCGCCCCGGTCAGGCGCGTTCCTTCGCAGCCGAAGATATACGCGCCCTGCCCGGCCATTCGCGGTTACTTGACAGCGACCGGAATGCAGTCGGCCTTTTTCGAGGTCAGCACCGCACAGAACCGGCGCGCATCGGCCAGATCGTCAAAGCCTGAAACCCGCAGGCGATAGAACGTCTTGCCACGCGATTCCGCTTTCTGAACAACGCGTTGGTGGTTTTCAAACAGGGCACCGAAGGCGCCGCTGATCCGGCTCCATTCACTGCGCGCAACCTCGGGGCTGGCGTAGGCACCAAGTTGCACCAGGCGGCTGCCCGGTGCGATGGCATCGGGCGAAACCTCGACCGGGGCGGCGGGTGCGGGCAGTGAGGCCGGAACGACCACCGCGCGGTCGGCAAGCGCAGGACGCGGACGCGGCACCGGAGAGCGGCTGTTGAATGCGCTTTCAGGCATCGCGAATGCCGGACGTGCCTGTTGCGGGGCGACGAAACTGGCGTTCTGGACCAGCGCACCTTCAACGGCCTGCCCGGTGGTGAGCGGCTGCACCCCGGCGGTCAGCATCTCGGCCAGCGCAAATGTGGTTTCCTGTGTCCCGTCCATGGCCTGCGCAACCGCAGGCGTCAGATCGACCAGCGCGTCGGCGACGGCGTCGTCAATGGCGTCGACGGCCATAACCTGCACGGCTTGCTCGGCCGCTGGCGCATCGTCTTCGGCCAATGTTGCAAGCGCCACGGCAATATCCGGGACGGTTCGGTCTTCTTCTTCCAGATCAATGGGTTGCGGGGCAAGGATAACCTGATCCACCGGGCCGCTTTCGGGCGTTTCGGCGGCAACGTCGTTCACCGCCAGACCCTGATATTCAGCCTCGGCACCGCCGGGGCTGTCGGGTGTGATGCGCATGTCGCCTTGAAGCGCGCGGACCACCGGAACGCCGGTCACATCGCGCACCAGAAGCTGATAGCCCCAGACACCGATCCCGCCGATCAGGCCGACCGACACCAGCGCGCCGACGAAATTGACCAATGGCCCGGCGACGCTGCCACTGTCTGTCGCCTCGATCGAGCCGGTGAAGTCATCTGCGTAAGCATTCGAATAGGAATCGGAATCCGAGTACCCCAGATCTTGAATCGTCATGTTGATTACCGCCCGCAGGGCCACACCTGATGGCCCCCGGTCCTTGCTGTTCCTGCCTCAACCCCGGAACCGGCGTCGCGCCTGTTAGGTCAGCGCAATTCATCCAGCGGGGTTACGCCAAGAATACCCAAACCGGCCGAAATAACAACGGCTACGGCGCGTGGCAGCGCAATTTTGGAAGCTGAGGCTTCCGGGTCACTATCTTGAATGAAGCGCAGCGATGCATCATCGTTGCCCCGGTTCCAGAGGGCATGAAATTCTGACGCCAATTCATAGAGATAGAAGGCAATCCGATGCGGTTCATGGGTCCGGGCGGCGATTTCCACCAGACGCGGCCATTCGGCAATCTTGCGCGCAACGCTGAGTTCGGATGCGTCGCTCAAGGCCGGTGACAGGTTGGTCGCGATGCCCGCCTCGGCCGCTTTGCGCAGCACCGATTGCACCCGCGCATGGGCGTATTGCACGTAGAACACCGGGTTTTCGCGGCTCTGTTCCAGCACCTTGGCCATGTCGAAATCCAGCGGCGCGTCGTTTTTCCGCGTCAGCATCACGAACCGCGCCACATCCGGGCCGACCCGGTCGACAACGTCGCGCAGGGTCACGAATGTCCCTGCCCGTTTGGACATCTTGAACGGTTCGCCGTTCTGGTAAAGCCGCACCAGTTGCACCAGTTTCACGTCCAGCGGCACCCGGCCATCGGAGAGGGCCGAGACAGCGGCGTTCATCCGTTTGACATATCCGCCGTGATCCGCCCCGAAGACATCAATCAACGCATCAAAGCCGCGTTCTATCTTATCGTAATGATAGGCGATATCGGGCGCGAAATAGGTCCACCCGCCATCGGATTTCTTCACCGGGCGATCCACATCGTCGCCGTGTTCGGTGGATTTGAACAGCGTCTGTTTGCGCGGCTCCCAATCCTCGGGCTTCTTGCCTTTGGGCGGTTCCAGCACGCCTTCATAAATCAGGCCCTTGTCGTCCAGCGCCTTCAGCGCCGCCTCGATCCGGCCCGTACCATAGAGCGATTTTTCGCTGTAGAAATGATCCATCCGAACGCCAAGCGCGGCCAGATCGTCGCGGATCAGCCCCATCATCGCGTCGGTGGCAAATTTCCGCACCTCGGAAAGCCAGAATTGTTCGCCCTTGTCGACAAAGGTATCACCAACCTTGTCTTTCAGCGCTTCGCCCACGGCGATCAGATAGTCGCCGGGATAGGTCCCGTCCTCAAACGCCACCTCGGTCCCGTGCGCCTCAAGATACCGCAGGTACACCGACCGGGCCAGCGTATCGACCTGCGCGCCGCCGTCGTTCACGTAATACTCGCGCGTCACCTCGTAACCGGCGTAATCCAGAAGAGACGCCAGCGCATCGCCAAAGACCGCGCCGCGCGCGTGGCCGACATGCAGCGGCCCGGTTGGATTGGCCGAGACATATTCGACGTTGATCTTCACGCCTGCCCCGATCCCGGAGTGGCCATAGCTTGCGCCGCCTTCCAGCGCCGCTTCGACCACATCTGCCCAGACCGCGTTTTCCAGCCGCAGGTTCAGGAATCCGGGTCCGGCAACCTCGGCCACCGCGACCCGCGGATCGCTTTGCAGCAACGGGATCAGCGCTTCGGCAATCACCTGCGGGGCCATGCCGGCGGGTTTGGCCAGAACCATCGCGGCGTTGGTCGCCATGTCGCCATGGGCGGCATCGCGCGGCGGTTCCACCGTCACCGGCCCATCGTTCAGCCCCGGCGGCAGCGTGCCTTCGGACACCAGCGCATCGATGGATTCCAGAACGAGGGTGCGGATTTCGGCGAATATGTTCATCTGTTTGATTCCCTGATCGGGCTCAGGGTTTACCATGGCATGACATGGGCGCAATTCCGCAGTAGGATTTATCTTGTTTGATTGACACATTGCGCGGACTGTTGATTTGAAAAGACCCGAAGGATTCACACTTGCCGGGCTGGCGATTTGGTTTTTGATCCTGCTGTTGCTGGTCAACACCAGCTTCGGGTTGGTGCCGCCGTTGACCGATTTGCCGCTGCCCGTTCTGCTGATTCTGGTGGGTGTTGCGGTTTTCTATTTCGTGATGCTGGTGTTCCTGCTTCCCGCTGCGCCGACACCGCGGACCCTGAACATTCAGGAATACCTGCTGCGCATCGGGGTTTCGGCGATGCTGACAATTGTCGCTTTCGCATTGTATTTCGCCCAGACCGGGGTCGACGGGGACGGCGGATTGGTGATGAACGCGCTGGCGGCGACCTATTTTTCGATGGTGACGTTTTCGACCCTGGGATACGGCGACTATGCGCCCGCAGCTGGACACCCCCAGCTTATCGCGGCCAGCGAAGCAATCATTGGCAACATCCACCTGGGTCTGTTCGTCGCGGCGGCTTTCTTCCTGTTGCAGGATTCGGCGCGAAATGGTGGTGGCGACAACGGCGGCGATGGAGATGGGGATGGTGGGCCCCCCGGCCCAAAACCGTCTGAACCCGAAAACTCTGACCTGACCCAACAGGTCAAGGCAGCGCAAAAACCCAAGGCTGGCAGTGCTGCAAGCCGTCCGTCAGAACCAGGCTCCGACCCCGACAACGGCCACGACGCCCGCGACAAACCAGACGCTGCGGCGGTTTAGCCATGCGTTCAGTTTCTCGGCCCTGAGGACCATCGGCTTTTTGACTGTCTGGGTCATGGCTCACCTAATGTTGAGTAGTTCACTCAGGTATATAGGAACACCGTCTACAATTCCCTAATCGCACAAACGCTCCCACTCCTGCAAGGCAAACCGATCTGTCATGCCGGATACGTAATCCGCCACGATCCGGGCGCGGGCTGCGTCATCTGCGCCTTCAACGTCTGATCGCCATTCCTCGGGCATCTGACCTGGCTGCTCCATGAACAGCGGGAACAGCGCGTCGACCACCTTGGTGACCCGTGCGCGTTCGACCATCACACTGGGCGCGCGGTACATGCGATCAAATAGGAAGCGGCGGATCTGTTGCAGATCGGTCCATAAATCGGGCGAAAACCGCACAATCGGGCGGCCCGCGCCGCGCACATCATCCGCCGTTTCGGGGCGCAACTCGGTCAGTTCTTCCAGCGAGGCGCCCAGCACATCCGCAACCATCGCCCCAACCACCCGGCGCAGCGCCTCGTGCCGCCGCCGGTCGGCTGCCAGATCGGGATAGAGCGCATCAACCGCCTCATACGCGGGCGCAACGATCGGCAGCTGAGCCACCTCATCATCGGTGAACAGACCGGCGCGCAGCCCGTCGTGCAGGTCGTGATTGTTATAGGCGATATCGTCTGAAATTGCGGCGACCTGCGCCTCGGCACTGGCGTGGGTGTCGAGTTCCAGGTCATGGCGCGCGTTGTATTCGGCCAGGGCCAGCGGCACGTCGCCAGTCACGGGGCCGTTGTGCTTGGCCAGCCCCTCCAGCGCCTCCCACGTCAGGTTAAGCCCGTCGAAATCGGCATAGTGGCGTTCCAGCGCGGTGACGATGCGGATCGCCTGCGCGTTATGATCAAAGCCGCCCCAGGGTTCCATCAGGCGGTCCAGCGCCTCTTCCCCTGTGTGACCAAACGGTGGATGCCCCAGATCATGGGCCAGGGCCACAGCCTCGGTCAGTTCGGTGTTCAGCCCAAGCGCCCCGGCGATGGTTCGGGCGACCTGCGCAACCTCGATCGAATGGGTCAGGCGGGTGCGGAAATAATCGCCTTCATGTTCAACGAAGACCTGCGTCTTGTGCTTCAGGCGCCGAAACGCGCTGGCGTGGATGATCCGGTCCCGATCCCGTTGAAAACACGTTCTGAACGCGCTTTCGTCTTCCGAATAAAGCCGCCCCCGGCTGTCTTCGGGAAATACTGCATAATTGCGCACACATTCGCCTTCGTCTTGTCGCCCCGTCCCCCGGTTCATATATTCGATTCTCAAGCCGGAGGACACCATGCTGACCCTGCCCCTAAAAGTGACCCCCCGCGCGTTCGAGCGTTTGGCCGAGATTGGCGCCAATGCCGATGGCAAGGCGCTGCGCGTCGCGGTCGAGGGCGGCGGCTGTTCCGGGTTTCAATATGAGATCAAGCTGGATGACCCTGCCAAGGATGATCTGGTGCTGGAAGGCGCGGGCGAGCGGGTCGTGGTCGATTCCGTCTCGCTGCCGTTCCTGACGGGTGCGGTGATCGACTTTTCCGAAGAGCTGATCGGCGCGCGGTTCGTGATCGAGAACCCGAATGCGACCAGTTCCTGCGGCTGCGGCACCAGCTTTTCGATGTGAAATAAGGCCGCAGGCCAAACGGGCAGAGCCTTCGGGGGCTGGAGGGGTCAACCCCTCCAGACCTCCCCGGGATATTTCTAACAAGAAGACGGGATCAGGCGCATTTGTTGCGGGACGGGCGTTCGTAACTTGCCCCCGGTCGCGCGGCGGGCAATACATGGCGCATGAAAATCGCGACATTCAACATCAACGGCATCAAGGCCCGGATCAACGCCCTGCCCGAGTGGCTGGACGAGGCGCAGCCGGATGTGGCCCTGTTGCAGGAAATCAAATCCGTCGACGAGGGTTTCCCGCGCGAGATCTTTGAGGATCGCGGCTATACCGTCGAAACCCACGGGCAAAAGGGGTTCAACGGCGTTGCGATCCTGTCAAAACTGCCGTTGGAAGACGTGACCCGTGGGCTGCCCGGTGATGATACCGACGAACAGGCGCGCTGGATCGAGGCGACCGTGATCGGTGCCGTGCCGATCCGGGTCTGCGGCTTGTACCTGCCCAACGGCAACCCGGCGCCGGGGCCGAAATATGACTATAAGCTCGCCTGGATGAAACGGCTGGAGGTGCGCGCCAGGCAATTGTTATTGCTGGAAGAACCCGCCCTGATGGCAGGTGATTACAACGTCATTCCGGCCGCAATTGACGCCGCCCGCCCTGAGGCCTGGCGTGATGACGCGCTGTTCCGCCCCGAAACCCGAGAGGCGTTCCGCCGGATCGTCAACCTGGGCTTTACCGAAGCGTTCCGCGCCCGCAATCAGCTGCCAGAGCAATACTCGTTCTGGGATTATCAGGCCGGGGCATATCAGCGAAACGACGGCATCCGCATCGACCATTTCTTGATGACCCCGCAATGCGCCGACCTTCTGACCGACTGTCAGATCGACGCCTTCGCGCGCGGGCGCGAAAAACCAAGCGACCACGTGCCGGTCTGGGTGGATCTGGCTGCGTGAACCATTTTTGCGGGTGGAATACCGGGCCGACCCGGGCTGATTGCCCTGCGAACCTATTGCCCGCGCGCGTGACATCGTGAGTGAGATTGCGACAATCGCCGGCTGGCTTGCGGCCCTGATGACATTGGGCGCCTATTCCATGCGCACGATGCTGCCGCTGCGCACGGTTGCCATTTGTGCCAATATCTTCTTCATAATTTTCAGTGCGATAGAATGGATTCTGCCCACACTCGTCCTTCATGCCATCCTGCTTCCGTTCAACTGCTATCGCCTGTGGGAAATCGTGATGCAGACGCGGATGATGCGTGTGGCGCGAACGGATGATTCAGATCCGCTGAAATTCCTTGAACCACTGTTGCGGCCTTCGACTTACGCCGCTGGCGATGTTGTTTTTCGCATTGGCGACCCGCCGGACAACCTGTTCTACCTCAAAAGCGGCAGAATCCGATTTGATGAGGTCGGGGCAGAAATCTCGGACGGGGCATTGTTCGGTGAAATTGCGTTTTTTTCCGATCAGAAGCGTCGAACGGCCACGGCCACCTGCCTGACAGATTGCGAGGTCATGTCCGTGGACGAAGCGGGGTTCATGCGCCTGTTCTATCAAAACCCAGCCTTCGGATTGTATGTGATGAAATTGGCGGCCAAGCGGCTGATCAAAAACGCCGACGAAATCGAAGGCCGCACCACGGGCGCTTGACGGTCAGGTGTTTTTTGGGGGAGTCTTGCCCCATGTGGCGCGCGATCTTCATTCTTTGCCTTCTTGGCACACCGGCGCAGGCCTGCCTGACCGCCGGATCCGGTGCGAAATGCGCAACCGCCGCTGAAAGCCGGTTCGGGATTGGCGCGGGCGCGTTGAGTTCCGGCGGCGCGAAGTTCCAGAAAGCGCCCGAGCGGGTCTATCCGGTGCAGATCGGCGACACCCTGCCCGACACCTATTACATCCTGATGAACACGCGCCGCTATGGCCTGCCGCCGCCGAAAGACGGCTGGATGTACTTCCGGGTCGAGCGTGAGGTTTACCGCGTCGACAGCCGCACGCGCGAGGTCTTGGAACGTGTGACCGATCAGGCGAACCGGGCGGTCAACTAATTCTATAGGTTGCCCAGATGGGTTTCCTTGAAGCTGCCCGGCAGTTTCAGCCCGTAACCCAGGGCGCGGTCAAACCCCGCATGGCCCAGCCAAAGTGCGCCGACGAAGGCCAGCGCGGGCAGGCCGAACAGCAGCCCGGCCCCAAGCAGCAGTGCCCCGCTCGCATAAAGATGCGCCAGGTTGTAGATTGCGGCACCGATCCGTGGCCCGACGAGGTATCCGGCAAACGTCATGTCCGGCGCAAAGAAGATCAGCAGCGCGGCCCACCAGCTCCACCCCGCGCCCAATGCCCAGGCGAGCGCCAGCGATCCGATCAGAACGCCCGCCCCTTCGGCGCGTTGCCAGGCGACGGCCCAGGTCATTCCGCTGCCACCCGCGCGACGCCCAGCATGTCGGCCAGATAGCGGCCCGTGTGGCTGTCCTTTGCGCCGGCCACCTGTTCTGGCGTGCCGGTGGCCACGATCCGCCCACCGCCGTCACCGCCTTCGGGGCCGATGTCGATGATATGGTCGGCGGTTTTCACCACGTCGAGGTTGTGTTCAATCACCACCACCGTGTTGCCCTGATCAACCAATTCATGCAGCACTTCCAATAACTTGCGCACATCTTCAAAGTGCAGGCCGGTGGTTGGTTCGTCGAGGATATAGAGCGTCCGCCCCGTCGACCGCCGCGCCAGCTCCTTCGACAGTTTCACCCGCTGCGCCTCGCCCCCTGACAGGGTCGTCGCAGGCTGGCCAACCTTGATATAGCCGAGGCCAACGCGCATCAGCGCATCCATCTTTTCACGGATGCTGGGGACCGCCTTGAAGAATTCCTGCGCGTCTTCAACTGTCATATCAAGAACGTCGGATATGCTCTTACTTTTGAACTTTATTTCCAGGGTTTCCCGGTTGTAGCGTTTGCCTGCACAAGTCTCACACGTCACATAAACGTCGGGCAGAAAATGCATCTCGATCTTGATCAGCCCGTCGCCCTGACATGCCTCGCACCGGCCACCCTTGACGTTGAAGGAAAACCGCCCCGGTTTATAGCCGCGCGCCTTGGCTTCGGGCAGGCCGGAAAACCAGTCGCGGATCGGGGTGAAAGACCCGGTGTAAGTGGCTGGATTTGAACGCGGAGTCCGCCCGATGGGGCGCTGATCAATGTCGATGACTTTGTCGAGGTGTTCGAGGCCCTTGATCGTCTCACACGGCGCCGGGGTCTGGCGCGCGCCGTTCAGGCGCATGCTTGCGGTTTTGAACAGCGTTTCAATCGTCAGGGTCGATTTCCCGCCGCCAGAAACTCCCGTAACACAGACGAATTTGGCCAGCGGGAACTCAGCCGTCACATTTTGCAGATTGTTGCCGGTGGCATTCTTCACCGTGATCTTCTTCTTGTTGCCTTTCCGGCGCTTATCCGGGACCGGGATTGAGCGTTTGCCCGACAGATAGGCCCCGGTGACCGAGGATTTGTGCCGCGCGATCGCCGCCGGTTTGCCATGGGCCACAACCTCGCCGCCGTGCACGCCTGCGCCGGGGCCGATGTCGAAGACGTAATCAGCCTCGCGGATCGCTTCCTCGTCATGCTCGACCACGATCACCGTATTCCCTTGGTCACGCAGGTTCTTCAGGGTCAGCAGCAGGCGGTCGTTATCGCGTTGGTGCAGCCCGATCGACGGTTCATCCAGAACATACAGAACGCCTGTTAACCCACTGCCAATTTGGGATGCCAGGCGGATACGCTGGCTTTCCCCGCCGGACAAAGTGCCGGAGTTTCGGCTCAGCGTCAGATACTCCAGCCCGACGTTGTTGAGGAACCCCAGACGTTCGCGGATCTCTTTCAGGATGGCGCGCGCAATCTCGTTCTTCTGCTTGCTCAGCTGGTTTGGCACATCTTCGATCCAGGCCAGCGCCTCGCGGATCGACATCTGCACCACCTGCCCCACATGCAGCCGCTTGTCGGCCTTGCCCTTCGCCGGGCCGATTTTCACCGCCAGGGCTTCGGGGCGCAGGCGGAAGCCTTCGCAAACGCCGCAGGGGCGGTTGTTCTGATAGCGTTCGAATTCTTCGCGGATCCAGTTGCTGTCGGTCTCGCGGTAGCGCCGCTCCATATTCGGGATCACGCCTTCGAAGGGGCGTGTCACCTGATAGACGCGCCCGCCTTCGTCATAGCGGAACTGAATTTCCTCATCACCCGAACCATAGAGGAATACCTGCTGCACCCTCTCAGGCAGGTCGATCCACTTGGTGTTGCGATCAAATTCATAGTGTTTGGCAATGCTTTCAATCGTTTGCAGGAAATACGGCGACTTGCCCTTGCGCCAGGGGGCCAGCGCGCCGTCATAGATTTTCAAGCTTTGATCCGGCACGACGAGGCGTTCGTCAAAGAACAACTCCACCCCCAGACCGTCGCAGGTCGGGCAGGCCCCGAAGGGGGCGTTGAAGGAAAACAGGCGGGGTTCAATCTCGGGGATCGTGAAGCCGCTGACCGGGCAGGCGAAGTTTTCGGAAAACGTGATGCGTTCCGGCTCATCATCCTTGGGCGCGGTTTCAAGGATCGCGATGCCTTGCGCAAGGTCCAGCGCGGTGCGGAAGCTATCAGCTAGGCGAGTTTCAATTCCCTCCTTAACAACAATACGGTCCACGACGACGTCAATGTCATGGCGGAACTTTTTGTCCAGCTTGGGCGCGTCGTCCAGTTCGTGGAATACGCCGTCCACCTTGACGCGCGCGAAGCCCTGTTTGCGAAGTTCCAGCATCTCTTTGCGGTATTCGCCTTTGCGGTCGCGCACGATGGGGGCCATCAGGTAGGCGCGCGTGCCCTCTTCCATCGTCATGACGCGGTCGACCATGTCCTGCACCTGCTGCGCCTCAATCGGCTGGCCGGTGGCCGGGCTGTAGGGTGTTCCGGCGCGGGCGAACAGCAAGCGCATGTAGTCGTAAATCTCGGTCACCGTGCCGACGGTGGAACGCGGGTTTTTCGAGGTTGTTTTCTGTTCAATCGAGATCGCCGGGGACAAGCCGCTGATGTGATCCACATCCGGCTTTTCCATCATATCAAGGAACTGGCGGGCATAGGCGGACAGCGATTCCACATAACGCCGCTGCCCTTCGGCATAGATCGTGTCGAAGGCCAGTGACGACTTGCCTGACCCTGACAGCCCGGTGATCACGACCAGCTTGTCGCGCGGAATATCCACGTCGATCGACTTGAGGTTATGTTCGCGCGCGCCGCGCACCTCGATATTTTTCAGCTCGGCCATCGCCACCCCACCTGTCCAGACCCGACACATAGGTGGCGCGTTGTGAGTCGCCAACCGGATGTGCGGAACATTACTAGAACATTAATCGCCAGATGGCGCAATGCTGACAATTCTGCCAAAGACCAGCGCCAGCGCCACGATCCCGGCCAGGCACAGCGCCGCCGTCAGCATCGCGATCCCGCCCAATCCGCCCATTGCCAGCACCACCGCATACAGCGCCGGTCCGCCGGCCGTGCCCAGGTTGCCCAGCTGCGCCAGCGCACCGCCCGCCCGCGCCTGATCGCGCGGGTCATCGTTCAGCACCGGGATGGCGGCGAACATGGCACCGGGCGCGAATCCGACGACCGCGATCGCCAGCAGCGCCAGCCACATGCGCGCGCCCTCGGGCGTCAGCCACAGTATCAACATCAGCACGGCAGTGGCCGCGAAAGACCCGCTTGCGATCCAGCGGGGCGAGATCCGGCGCGCCATAACCCCACCTGTAAAGGTGCCCGCCAGCGCCACCAGCGGCAGCGCGCTGGCGAACCAGACCGCCCCGGGTGCGACCAGTTGCGGCAGGAATGTCAGCAGGGCCAGGAACATCGACGTATGCCACAAAAAGCCCAAGCCGGGGGCCAGCAGGCGCGGATTGGTATAGATCGCGACATGTTCGGCCAGCCAGCTGCGCTGTTCAGGGGCCGAGGCCGGAATACGCTGCACCAGCAGCGGCACCAGCGCGGCCAGCACAAACAGCGCGCCACCATGGGTCAACAGCACGGCCCGCACCCCGCCCAGCGCCAGCAAGCCCGGCGCAAGGGACGCCGTCAGCGCAAAGCCGACCCCGAAAAACATGCCCCAAAGCCCCATGACCATGGTGTGATGGCGCGGGGCGGCGGCATTCACCATCAGAACGGGCGCCGCGATGACGATGGCCAGATGGGCGAACCCTTCCAACAGGCGCAGTGCCAGAAGGGTGGCAAAGCCTGACGTCAGCGCCTGCGCCAGCGCCATCATCCCGCCCAGAAGCATCCCCGCCACCAGCGCCCGGCGCGGTCCGACCCGTGCAATCGCCGCACCCGCAGTCGCACCGAAGACCAGCCCAGCGATTCCATTCATCGAAATCGCCAGCGCCGCCTGTGGCCCGGCGTCATACAGTGCCGTCACTTCGGGCAGCATGACCGCAATCTTGGCAAACTGCCCCGCCGCCAGCAGGCCGATCAGCCACAGCAGGAAGACCGCTGGCCAGTTGGTGTTCATCCGCATCTCCATGAAGGGCCACCCCTACGCCCGCGCCGTGGCACCCACAAGCCAGACTCGCAAATGACGCTGACCCATGGATTGTGTTGAAAAACTCCGAAATCAGAGCGTCGCGGATTTCTTGCGAAAACCTATGAAGCGAAATAGTCGGAAAGCTTTGACCACGAGACAGCGCATGGCTGCGCGTGAGCGCATGTAGGCGATTTGGGCCGACCCCCGCGCCAAAAATTTAGGATCGGGCTGCATGGAAAGAAAAATCATCGTTCAGGCCCTAAAACGGAGTTTTTCAACACAATCCCATGGTTAACTTGCGCAACAAAAGACATTGCCGGAGATTTGATATGCGCATTCTGCTTGCCTGCCTGTTTTCCCTGTTCACGCTGCCGCTTGCCGCCCAGGACCGCCCGAGTGCGATCCTTGTGCTGGACGCCTCAGGCTCGATGTGGGGGCAGATTGACGGCAAGGCGAAGATCGAGATTGCGCAATCCGTGGTTGGCGATCTGCTGACCGATCTTCCGGCAGAACAGGCGCTGGGGCTGACCGTCTATGGCCACCGTGTGAAAGGCGATTGCAGCGATATCGAAACGCTGGTGCTGCCCGGCGGCGACACGCGGGCGGCGATTGCCAGCGCGGTGAACGGGATTTCTCCGAAAGGGAAAACGCCGCTGTCGGACGCGGTGATCCAGGCCGCCGAGGCGCTGAAATACACCGAAGAGGCGGCGACCGTCATTCTGGTCACCGACGGGCTGGAGACCTGCGAACGCGACCCCTGCGCCGTTGGCCGCGCGCTTGAACAGAACGGCATCGGCTTTACCGCCCATGTCATCGGCTTTGATGTCGCGGTTGAAGATCGCGACCAGTTGCAATGTCTGGCCGATGAAACCGGCGGCAAATTCCTCAGCGCGTCAAACGCCGACGAACTCAGCCTCGCCCTGACCGAAGTGGCCGAAGAACCCGCCGCCCCGGCCCCGGTTCTGATCACCTTTGTCGGCGCAGAAACCGAAAACGGCCCGCCTGTGGCTTACGACCTGATCTGGGACCTCAGCGGGCCAGACGGGCGCGTGTTCACCGGCTTTCAGGGCAGTTCATCCGACGCCCAGCTTCTGCCCGGTGGCACATATCAGATCACCGCCCTGCGCCCGGAAGATTCCGCCCAAACCTCGGCCAGTTTCACCGCGCCGGATCAGGCCGCGACAGTCACCGTGGTCCTGCCCGTGTTGCTGCCCCAAGCCTCACTAAGCGCGCCGGACACGGCCAGCATTGGCGCGCTTGTCGATGTGACGTGGGACGGCCCGGATGCGGAAAACGATTACGTTTCGGTCGCCGACCCGGAGGAGGAAAACCGCTATATCCGTTATGGTTACACCCGTAAGGGCAACCCGACCGAGGTCCGCATGCCGCCCGAACCCGGCACTTATGAGCTTCGCTATCAACTCGGCGACGGCGGAGATATCATCGCCCGCCGCATGATCGAGGTTCTGGATGTGCCGGTCACGTTGACGGCGCCCGACACAGCCCCGGTCGGATCCGTGGTCGACGTGGTCTTTGAGGGCCCCGATGAAGATCGCGACTATATCTCCGTCGCCGATCCGGACGAGAAAACGCGTTACATCCGGATTGTGTTGAAAAACTCCGAAATCAGAGCGTCGCGGATTTCTTGCGAAAACCTATGAAGCGAAATAGTCGGAAAGCTTTGACCACGAGACAGCGCATGGCTGCGCGTGAGCGCATGTAGGCGATTTGGGCCGACCCCCGCGCCAAAAATTTAGGATCGGGCTGCATGGAAAGAAAAATCATCGTTCAGGCCCTAAAACGGAGTTTTTCAACACAATCTCCGCTATGGTTACACCCGCAACGGCAGCCCGACCGAGGTGCGCATGCCCGACACACCGGGCCTATATGAATTGCGCTATCAATTCGGCGAAGGCGGGCGCATTCTGGCACGGCGCCCAATCGAGGTCACCGGGCTCGAGGTCACGCTGACCGCCCCCGACACAGCGCCCATCGGCTCAGTCGTTGATGTCGAATGGATCGGCCCGTATGAGGATCGCGACTATGTCTCGGTCGCTGATCCGGACGAGAAAACCCGCTACATCCGCTATGGCTATACCCGCAATGGCTCGCCCGCCGAGGTGCGGATGCCGGACACGCCGGGTACCTACGAGTTGCGCTATCAACTCGGCGAAGGCGGCAAAATCCTTGCCCGCAGACCCATCGAGGTCGTCGCGGTCGAGGTTACCCTGACCGCCCCTGACACCGCGCCGATCGGCTCGGTCGTTGATGTCGAATGGATCGGCCCGGATGAGGATCGCGACTATGTCTCCGTCGCTGATCCGGACGAGAAAACCCGCTATATCCGCTATGGCTATACCCGCAATGGCTCGCCCGCCGAGGTGCGGATGCCGGACACCCCGGGTACCTACGAACTGCGCTATCAACTGGGCGAAGGCGGCAAGATCCTGGCCCGCAGACCCATCGAGGTCACAGGGCTGGACGTCACGCTGATCGCGCCCGACAGTGCGCCGATGGGGTCAACGCTGGGCGTCGAATGGATCGGCCCGGATGAAGACCGCGATTGCGTCTCGGTCGCAGATCCGGACGAGAAGACCCGATACCTCGCCTATGGCTATACCCGCCACGGCAGCCCGACCGACGTGTTGATGCCGGACGCACCGGGAACCTACGAGCTGCGCTATCAACTTGGCGAAGGCGGCAAAATTCTCGCCCGCAAGATGATCACCATAACCGAGGTTTCGGCCACATTGAGCGGTCCGACCACGGCCAAGGTGGGCGAAACGATCGAGGTGACCTGGGACGGCCCGGATTATGACCGCGATTACATCTCGGTCGCCGACCCGGACGAGAAAACGCGCTACATCCGTTACGGCTATACCCGCAATGGATCGCCCGCCGAAGTGCGGATGCCGGACACGCCCGGCGCTTACGAGCTGCGGTATCAGATGGGTGGGACCAACAAGGTGATCGGAACACTGCCCATAACGGTCACCCAATAATCAGTACGCAGCCGGGAAGCCCCCGGCCCGGCTGCGAAATTGAACGGACGCAGATTTTAAAACGAAAGGACTGGAAATGCCTGTATTTCACGAAACGCACAGATACGCGTATCCGGTCCAAACCTCGACATCCGGACCCTGGCTGGGCGAAACCGGGATGACCGTATGCGAATTTCACGGTGATGCGGCCCTGGCCTTCCTGACCCAGACCGGCGGCGCGGACGAGGTGGTGTACTATAAGCTCTGGTGCGACGTCGAATTCTCGCGACACGCCACACCGCCGGGGCGCAATACGATCGCGGCTTTGGCGTTCAACCCGGTCACCAAACGGATCTGGTGCGGGAACTCGACGGTCGATGCCAACCTCGTCACCGCGTTCGAAGTCGGCACAGGCGTCGAAACCAACGTCCTGACCCTGCCGCCATCAACAAACAGCGTGCTGGGCACCGGCCTTGCCACCAACGGACAGGTCTTTGCCCGCGGCTCTTACGAGACCATCGAACTCTTCACCATGAACGGCATCAAACTGGGCGAACGCACCTACCCCGGCCGCCATGTCGAAGGGATCACCGCATCCCCCTGGAGCTGGACTTTCGTGGATTCCAACGCGGGCGAGATCGTGATCATCAACCCGCTGGGAATTGAGGTTGCCAGCATCCCCGGCGTCGGGTCGCCCGGCGGGATGGGGGCGATTGCCTTTGACACAGTCTCAGACCCCGACTTCATGCCGCAACTCTATGACGGCACAAACTGTAATCTGGGTGATCCGGGGACGCTGTACCATTATGACACCGACTGGTCGCCGCAGCCGCTGTTACAGCGCCACCGGCTTTACGTGGCCAACACGATAGATCAGATCATCTATGCGGGCTATCTGACAGCCTGAACGGTCAATCCCGGTCGGCCACCAGCGTCACAAACGGCTGAAAACCATAGAGGGTCCCCGAAGCGACCCGCCGGTCATGTTCTTCCAGCAGTGCATCCGCCAGTGGCCGCCCAATGAGGCCTTGCGCTGCCAGATCATCCCCACTCAGCTTGACCCAGGCGCGCATGCCGGGCGTGTCGGTGACCAATCGCGATGTCACCCGAAACGCCCGCTGCGTGAACCCGGCCCCGGCCACCAGCGCCCGCAGCTTGCCCGTCAGATGCGGGTCGGTCACGTAATTCTGCGCAAAATGCCGCGCACAGATGTTCAGCGGGTCATTGTCCGTTGCCGCCAACGACGACTTTGAGAAATCGCCATCACAAACCACTAAAGTCCCGCCGGGCCGCAGAATGCGCCGCGCCTCGGCCAGCAGAACGCAGGGGTCCGGCACATGGCTCAGCACGGTATGGAACACCACCACATCGGCGGACGCGTCCTCCAGCCCGGTGGCCGCTCCGTCGCCGACCTCCAGGTCCAGATTGCTGATCCCGGCGGCCAGGCCGCGCCCGTGGTCCAGCAATTCCACCGAGGGCTCGGTCCCCAGCACCCGCCCGTTCACACAGCGCGCCGCCATCGCCCGCGCAATCGGCCCGGTGCCACAGCCCAGTTCCACGGCCAGCGAAACGCCCGACCAATCCACATCATCCAGATAAGCCTCGACAATCGCGCGCATGGCAGGCTCTGCCGCGCGCACCTCCAACTGCGTGGTGAAGGCCGCAATAAACGCCTCACCCGCTGCCGACACATTCTGAAACGGATCAGCCATTGCGCCACCCCCCTGCCATCATTGACCCAAAAATATCCTCGGGGGGTGTCGAGGGCCCGGCCCTCGACTTCGGGGGGCAGACAGCCCCCCGCCACCGGTCCGGCACATCCCTACATGTGAATGACGCGTCCATAGGCATCCAGCACCGATTCATGCATCATCTCGGACAAGGTCGGATGCGGGAAGACGGTGTTCATCAGGTCTTCCTCGGTCGTTTCCAACTGCCGGCCGACGACATAGCCCTGGATCAGTTCGGTCACCTCGGCCCCGACCATATGGGCACCCAGCAATTCGCCGGTCTTGGCGTCAAAGACGGTTTTCACCATCCCCTCAGCCTCGCCCAGCGCGATCGCCTTGCCGTTGCCGATGAAGGGGAAGCGACCGACCTTGACGTCATAGCCCAGCTCTTTCGCCTTGGCCTCCGAATAACCGACGCTGGCGACCTGCGGGTGGCAATAGGTGCAGCCCGCGATGCTTTCCGGGCGCACGGCGTGTGGGTGGCCGCCTGCGATCATCTCGGCGACCATGACGCCCTCGTGGCTGGCTTTGTGCGCCAGCCAGGGCGCGCCGGCGATGTCGCCGATGGCATAGATCCCTTCGACCCCGGTGCGGCAGTATTCATCGACCACCACATGGGTGCGGTCGAGTTTTACGCCGACCTCTTCCAGACCCAACCCTTCGACATTGCCGACGATCCCGACGGCGGAAATCACGGTGTCAAACTCCAGCTTCTCAACCTTGCCGCCCGCCTCGATATGGGCGGTCACTTTGCCTTTGCCGCGGTCCAGCTTCTTGACCATGGCCTTTTCCATAATCGTCATGCCCTGCTTGACGAATTGCTTCTTGGCGAAGGCCGAAATCTCGGCGTCTTCGACGGGCAGCACCCGGTCCATCACCTCGACCACGGTCGTGTCCGCGCCCAGCGTGTTATAGAAGCTCGCGAATTCGATCCCGATCGCGCCCGAGCCGATGACCAGCAGCTTCTTGGGCATCCGCACCGGATCCAGAGCATGCTTGTAGGTCCAGACCAGATCGCCGTCCGCCTCCAGCCCCGGCAGCTCCCGCGCCCGCGCGCCGGTGGCGACAACGATATTCTTGGCAGTCAGTTCCTCGGCGCCCTTGTCGGTCTTGACCGAGACTTTGCCCTTCCCGGCCAGTGTCGCCTGCCCCATCACCACGGTGATCTTGTTCTTTTTCATCAGATGCCCGATGCCACCTGACAATTGCCCGGCCACCTTGCGCGAGCGTTTCACCACGGCGTCCAGGTCATAGCCGACATTGTCCGCCTTCAGCCCGAACTCCTTGGCGCGGTGCATCAGGTGGAACACTTCCGAGCTGCGCAGCAACGCCTTGGTCGGAATGCAGCCCCAGTTCAGGCAGATGCCGCCCAGATGCTCTCGCTCGACAATGGCGACCGACAGACCCAGCTGTGCGCCCCGGATCGCAGCGACATAGCCCCCCGGCCCCGCGCCGATAACGATCAGATCAAAATTCTTAGCGGCCATGCCCGCGTCCCTCCGGAAAATATTGGTTGAGGGTCAAACTACCTCGCATGGCGGATTAAGCAACGGGGGCGGGGGAAATGCCGGATTGCGTGGGGTGCATGGGTGGAATGGGATGCGGCAACGGTCTGAAGCAGACGTTGGCAATGCACCGAAAGCAGGGCGCGTGCCGGACCGGTGGGCAGGCGCTGCGCCATCGAGTTTGCATGATTTATGGCTCAGGTTTGGCCGTCAACTCGCTTGGAAGCGCCAAGTTCAGCCCAGCGCCTGACCGGCGGGACCGGTCCGGCGCGCGCCCTGCGCCTTTCGGCGCGCACCGGGCGCGGGGAAAATCTGCCAACGCCCCCTCCAGTCCACAAGCGACGCATCCGCAGCGTTTATCCCCGCAACCGCTCCCCCCCAGGGTCAAATAGAGGCGTCGTCACCAAACGTGCCGGCCTCATATCCCCCAAAATCTCAATCTCAACCTCAAGCCCCGCGACCGCGCGGTCTGTTGGCACAAAGCCCAGCGCCACGGACTTTTCCGCGTGGTGCGAATACCCACCTGAAGTGCAAAACCCCCGCACCGCACCATCAATCCAGATCGGCTCAAACGCCACCACGTCTGCATCATCTGCATCGACGATGAAGGCACATAGCTTGCGTTTCGCCCCCTCGGCCTCAGCCGCCGCCCGTCCAATGAAATCAACGTTCTTCTTCCACGAAATGAACCGGTCCAGACCGGTTTCTCCGGCGGTGTAGTCGGGCGAGAATTCCCGGCTCCAGGCCCCGAAAAACCGATCCAGCCTGAGCGACATCATTGCCCGCATCCCGAACGGGCGTATACCCATCGGCTGCCCGGCCTCCCACAGCGTCTGAAACACCTGCCGCTGCTTGGTTGGCTCGGTGAAAATCTCATACCCCAGGTCGCCGGTATAGCTGACGCGCTGCACCAGACAGCGGCTCATCCCCACGGTCATCCAGCGCACATCGAGGAACCTCATCGAGGCCACATCGTCGCGCGTACAAGCGCTCAACAAATCGCGCGCCTTTGGTCCCGCAATCTGGAACCCGGTCCAGTCGTCCGAGATATTCCTGACCTCTACCCCGTCATCCATGTGGTCCATGAACCAGCGCAGATGCTGATCCTGCGCGCCGTAGCTGGCAGTCAGCTGGAAGTCTTCCGGCCCCAGGCAGGACACCGTGAAATCCCCCATCAACCGCCCCGAGGGGGCCAGCATCGGCGTCAGGCTTAGCCGACCCTGTTGCGGCATCCGCCCCGCCATCACCCGGTCCAGCCAGGCCCGCGCGCCGGGCCCGGTGACGCGGAACTTGCCGAAGTTGTGCACCTCGTTGATGCCCACGCCGCCGCGCACCGCGCGCACTTCTTCGCCGGTAGCGTCGAAAGCATTGGAGCGCCGGAATGAGGGGGTTTCATACCGCGCCTCTCCCTTCGGCGCGAAATAGTTCACGACTTCAAGACCATAGGTCTGCCCGAACACGGCACCCATGCTGTCCCAGATGTCATACATCGGCGTCGTGCGACTGGGCCGTGCGGCGGGCAGTTCCTCGTTCGGATAGCTGACCGAGAAGCGATTCTGATAGTTCTCAATCACCTTCGGAACCGTGTAGCCCGGCGTTGTCCAATGCCCAAAGCGGGCGACGTCCATGGCGCGGGGATCACGCTCGGTCTCTCCATGGGTCATCCACTGCGCAAGCGACAGGCCGACTCCGCCACCCTGAGAAAACCCAGCCATCACCGCGCAGGCCGCCCAATAGTTCCGCAAGCCGGGCACCGGCCCGACAAGCGGATTTCCATCCGGCGCAAATGTGAACGGCCCGTGGATCACATTCTTGACGCCAGCGGTTTCCAACACTGGAAAGCGTTTGTAAGCGAATTCAATGCTGTCCGCGACTTTCTCCAACTGATCATTCAACAGCTCGTGCCCGAAGTCCCAAGGCGTGCCATCCACCGACCATGCCTCGCACGGCTGTTCATAGAATCCGATGCACAAGCCGCGCCCTTCCTGGCGCAGATAGCTTTCACCGCCTGGATCAATAACATGCGGGAACTCACTGGCGCGATTATAGATTTCCGGAATGTCGTCGGTCACCAGATACTGATGCGCCATCGGTAGAAGCGGCAGATAGACCCCCGCCATCGCCGCCACCTCCCGCGCCCACAACCCGCCTGCGTTCACCACGTGCTCGGCGTGGATTGTGCCGTATTCGGTCACCACATCCCAGGTGCCATCGGGGCGCTGGTTGGTTTCCTCGACCTTGCAATGAGTCTCGATCTCGGCGCCGCCCATCTTGGCGGCCTTGGCATAGGCGTGTGTGGTGCCCGAGGGGTCCAGATGACCGTCGAGCGGGTCATAGAGCGCACCAAGCACCCCGTCGATATTGACCAGTTCGGCGCGTTCCTTGATCTCCGCAGGCCCCAGAATCTCGGTCTCCAGCCCCATATAGCGGTGCTTGGCACGCTCCGCCTTCAGCATATCGAAGCGTTCCGGCGTATCCGCTAGCGTCAGCCCGCCGACATGGTGCAACCCGCATTTCATGCCGGTTACCTCTTCCAATTCCGCATATAAACCAATGGTATAGCCCTGCAGCGCCGCCATGTTGGTGTCGCCGTTCAGCGTGTGAAACCCGCCCGCCGCATGCCAGGTTGAGCCGCTGGTCAGCTCGGACCGTTCCAGCAGGATCACATCGCTCCAGCCGAGTTTCGTCAGGTGGTAGAGGACCGAACAGCCAACCACCCCGCCACCAATCACCACCACGCGCGCCGTCGTTCGCATCACCGCATCCTTCGACAATCCATGGTGCAAATCTGACCGCGTCACCGCGCAAAGTGACACCCTGTTCGCGGCACATCGCGTCGTTTTCGAACCCTGCCCGTCTTTTCGCCGGAAATACTCCCGCCGGAGGCATTAAGGTTCTTTCACATATCGACGGCCTGCCCGGTGAGTGCTGATTGCTGCGCCGCTTGTCCCATGGCAACGGCTTTTGCACCGTCCTCCAACGTCACCTCGACCGTCCCCTCACCGCGCAACACAGCCGCGAATTTCTGATGCTCGAAAAAGGTCGAACCATTGTGCGAACCGGCCTTCAGAATTGTCGGATCGACCGGCGTTTCCAGAACCTCGAACCCGGATTGATCGCGCGGGCTGAGCACGACTTTCGGCACCGGCAAATCCCCAAGGTCCGGCGACCAGTGCTGCGCCGCGCCCGGCACGAACGCCTCGATCTTGCCGGTGGGGCCGACAACGCTGAATTCTTCCTGATACCGGCTGCCATCGGCGAACATGCAGAGTTCAAGCATCGCTTTCGCCCCACTATCGAAATCGATCAAAACATATCCGGAATCCCAGATGTCCGACTCGGTATCGTCATAGATTTCGCCCTTGTGATTCACCGCCTGACCAGCACTGGCCATGACGCGCACCGGCTCGGCCTTCAGGATCAGGCGCATCAGATCGAAGAAGTGGCAGCATTTTTCCACCAAAGTCCCACCGGAGTTGCGGTTGAAACGATTCCAGTTGCCGACCTTGTCCAGGAACGCAAACCGATGCTCGCGGATCGACAGCATCAGCGGCCCGCCGGTCGCGGACTCGACCCGGTCCAGCAACGCCGCAATCGGCGGCATATAGCGGTATTCCATCGCCACCCAGATCGGCGCGCCATAGCTGGCCCCAAGTGCTGCCAAGGCGGGGCCATCGGCAGGGTCGGTGAACAGCGGTTTCTCGACCAGAACCGGCAAGGCGCGGGTCGCCGCAATCTGGATCAGCTGGGCGGCGTGACAATGATTCGGGCTGGCGATGATCAACGCATCCAGCGCATCAACCGCCAGCAATTCCGCAATCGAACCGACCATTTTTGTCCCCGGCGCCATCGCCTGCGCCTGTGCGGCCATACCTGCGTCGGGTTCAAAGATCGCGGCCACATTGGTGGCCGGCAGCAGCGCCAGATTGCTGAGGTGTTCACGCCCCATCATGCCGCAACCGATCAGTCCATAGTTCAGTGTTTTCAAGTGACTGTCCCCGTTACTTCATCCTGGTGACATGGCGCGCAACTTCTGCGTCAAACCATGTCCTGGAGGTTTCGACAACCCGGTCATCGCCGTCCCTGGCGATGCGATCCACCTGTCCGCACCAGGCACCTGGCTTTGGCCGCATCTGCGCTGGGGTCCAGGCGGGCATCCGACCGATCCCGACCCGATCTTCGGCCCGCGCCACGGTGAAGCCCAACTGGCGTTTGTAGAAAAGATAGAGCGATTCCGTCAGCTCTGCGGGGCGCACCGCGCCGACCTGCGCACCTTCGAGCCAGATTTCCTCGACCGCGGCAGCGATCCCCCCCAGATACCGGATGCGCCGGATGCGAAAATCGGCGTGCCGCCCGTCTGCCAGCGCTGGCCCATCTTTGGCCCGACCCGCCGACAGGACCTTGGCGGTGGGCAATCCGCCACCCTCAACCAATTCCAGGCGGAACATCGCATAAACGCTGTCGACATCCGCCCTGTGGCGCACGTAATTGCCCGAGCCCTGACGCCGTTCCAGAAGGCCCTTAAACTCAAGCTCGGCCAATGCCTTGCGCATTGTTCCGACAGATTGGCCCATGGACTTTGCCAACGCACGCTCGGGCGGCAGGCGCGCGCCATCGGGCAAACGACCGGCCGCGATTTCGCGGATCAGCGCTTCGGCAGTGCGCAGATAAAGCGGAAGGGCGGCGGAATCGGGCATCGTGTCCTGATAATTGATACAGCATTGATGCACAGGCTTTCGCCTGCTAGGCAAGTGCGAATCCGCAGCTTACCAAAGGCCCGCCCATGACCGTCGTTCCCGTCACATCCCAAGACCTCGACGCGCTAGAGGTTTCGTGGTTTTCCGCTTTGTGTTCAGATGATTACCGGTATCTTGGTGTGCCGGATGGTGCATTGCGCTCCAGCTGGGATCATTGCCGCGACATCCTTCTGGAGGCGGAAAATCAGGGCTTTCGCAACATCCTGTGCCCGTCGTCCTATCAGGTTGGGCAGGACACGCTGAGCTTTGTTGCAGGCTGCGCGCCGCTGACCGAAAAGATCAACATGCTGGCCGCCGTCCGCTGTGGTGAGATGCAGCCAATCATGCTGGCCCGCACCATCGCGACCCTGGACCACATGATGAAGGGGCGGCTGACGGTCAACATCATCAGCTCGGACTTCCCCGGAGAGAAAGCCGACAGCGGATTCCGCTATCAACGTTCGCGCGAGGTGGTGGAGATACTGAAACAGGCGTGGAGCCGGGATCAGATCAACTATTCCGGCGAAGTCTATGATTTCAAAGATGTTCCCACCGATCCTGCGCGGCCCTATCAGACCGGCGGGCCCTTGCTGTACTTCGGCGGCTACTCGCCCCCGGCGCTGGACCTTTGCGGGCAGCACTGCGACGTGTATCTTATGTGGCCCGAGCCGAAGGGTAACATCAGGCAACGTATGAAAGACGCCAATGAAGCTGCTGAGAAATATGGGCGAACACTGGATTATGGCCTGCGCGTCCACATGATCGTCCGCGATACCGAGGCTGAGGCGACGGAATACGCTGAAAGCCTGACCAGCCAGTTGGACGATGACTATGGCAAGCTGATCCGCGACCGGGCGCACGACAGCATCAGCCTGGGTGTTGCGCATCAGGCCAAGGCGCGCGAGCTGGCGGATAAATTTGGTTATGTCGAACCGCATCTGTGGACCGGGATCGGGCGCGCACGTTCGGGCTGCGGGGCGGCGCTGGTCGGGTCGACCGATCAGGTTCTGTCAGAAATCGAGGCCTATCAGAAAATGGGCATCCGAAGTTTCATTTTCTCGGGCTATCCGCATATTGAAGAGTGCATTTCCTTTGGCCAGCGGGTATTGCCGCAGTTGAAAACATGCTCTCTGCCGCACGCCTATGGGCGGGTGCCGAGCGAAACCCCAATGACGCCGCTTGGCGCCGGAGACCGCCACTGATGGACCGCGTTCAGATCGCCGAAGACTTGAGTTTTTCGCGCATTGTCTATGGCATGTGGCGGATTGGCGATGTCGAGGATACCTCGCCCCAAACCGTGCGGGCCAAACTGGACGCCTGTCTGGATCAGGGCATCACCACGTTCGATCAGGCCGATATTTATGGCGGCTATGAAGCCGAGGCGATCCTTGGCGCGGCGCTGACCCCTGCGTTGCGCGACCGGATGGAGATTGTCACCAAATGCGACATCGTCGCGCCGGTAGGCCGCTATGCGGAAAAGCGGGTGAAATACTATGACACCTCACGCGATCATATCCTTGCTTCGGTCGATGCCTCCTTGGAGGCGCTTGGAACGGACCGGATTGATCTGCTGCTGATCCACCGCCCCGATCCGCTGATGGATCACGCCGAAACCGGGGCCGCGCTGGACGAGGTTATCGCCTTGGGCAAGGTGCGCGCCGTGGGCGTGTCAAATTTCCGGCCCTGGGACTGGTCGCTGCTGCAATCGGCCACCAAGACGCCGCTGGTTACAAATCAGATCGAGCTTTCGCTGACCCACAACGCGCCGCTGACCAATGGCGATGTGGCGTTTCATCAGGAACATAACGTCCCACTGATGGCATGGTCACCGCTGGGCGGCGGCGCGCTGATGCAGGGGGATGCAGCGCTCAGCGACCTGCTGCATCGGATCGGGGCGGATCACGGCGTCGATGCCGCCGCGGTCGCGGTGGCCTGGCTGCTGCGCCACCCGGCCAACATCATGCCGATCATGGGCACCAACAATCTGACCCGAATTCGCGCCCTTTCCGATGCTTGCAAGGTGAAACTTGACCGACAGACATGGTTCGAGCTTTACACCGCCGCGCTTGGCAGTGAGGTTCCCTGAGGCATGGACGAAACCATCATCCCCGGCCCCGAAACGGTGCGCGCCTATCGCGCGGCGTTGGGGCGTTACGCGACCGGCGTGACAATCGTGACCGCCGCCAGCGACTGGGGGCCTGTCGGGATCACCGCGAACAGTTTCGCCAGTGTATCGCTCGCCCCGCCTTTGGTGTTGTGGTCGCCAGCGAAAGCCTCGCTCAGGTTCCAGGCGTTCACCGAAGCGGATAAATTCGCGATCCATATTCTGGCAGAAGAACAGAACGACATCTGCCACGCCTTTGCGCGTGATGGTGCGGCGTTCGAAGGCTGCGAATGGGATACCGACAAAGACGGCGTGCCGCGCATTCTGGGCTGTTTGTCGCGGTTCTCTTGTGATCGCCACGCGGTCCACGATGGCGGCGATCACGCGATCATCGTCGGGCGGGTCACCAGCGCAATGTCGCGCCCGGGCGGAGAGCCGCTGGTCTTCCATGACGGTGGCTTTGGCCAGTTCCTGCGGCCCGGCTAAACACGATGCCAAATGGCTTGCCGACATTTCAGGTGGTGGCGTTGGCGTTGGAACGTGCCGACCTTATCAATCGTTTCGCGACCTACCATCTTGGCGTCGGGGCAAAGCGCGTCGTGATCTATCATGACGGTCCGCTGGATCCGGGCCTGCACCATGGCGACAACATCCAACATATCGTGGCGGATGACGGTTTCTGGGCAAGCCTTGGCATCGCACGCCCGGAAGACAGCAATCAACGCCAGCGCGCAGTCTACGGCCATGCGGCCGAGCAGGCCGAGGTTGATTGGACGTTTCCCCTGGATATCGATGAATTCCTTGTCGCGCCAATGCCGCTGGCGCAATCCCTGGCGCGCATCCCCGCATCCGATCTGGCCTTGCGCATTCGCAATGAAGAGGCTGTCTGGGGTCCGGGCGACGGGCTGGGAAGCACACTCGGGGCGACCTGGTTTCGCACGAATATCCGCCCAGGACGCGCGCGCCGCCTGATGCGGCTGCTGCATGGGCCGCAGGGCAGCCTGCTGCGCATGGGGGTGACCGCCTATAGCCATGGAAAGCACCTGGTCAGGAACAGGGCTGGCGTCAGCGTCGGGATTCATTTCAGCCGCCACAACGGAGAGGAATGCGGCGTCTGGCTGCACGAGGTCTGTCCCGACATGAAGGACACGTTCATTGCGCATTTTGACGCGGTCGATTTCGATCACTGGCAGGTCAAATGGCAGCGGCGGCGCGGATCACCCTGGGCAAGACGCATCAGTACGGGCGCCCGCCACACCATCATGATGGCGGCGATTTGTGACGCGCTGGACGCGGATGACGATCTGCGACGCGCGCGCAGGCTGTTTGCGACCCTGCACGCGGCGAACCGCTGGCAGGCGATGTGTCTGCGTCTGGTCGGCAAACTGCGCAAGCGGCAGGTTTTTCGCGACCGCTCCACGGGCGCGCCCTATTACGGCGATTGACCTTGGCGGGACAAGCGGCCACCCCATGCAGATGAGAATTTCGCCACACACCCCGGCGCGCCCATGCGCATGACCGCCCCCGCACCCCTAACACATGAGGTCGTGCTGGTCGGGGGTGGGCATTCGCATGCGCTGGTTTTGCGCAAATGGGGGATGGATCCGCTGCCCGGCGCGCGGCTGACGCTGATCAATCCCGGGGCCAGTGCGCCCTATACCGGGATGCTGCCGGGATTTGTCGCCGGGCATTACACGCGGGATGCCTTGCAGATCGACCTGATGCGGCTGTGCCGTTTTGCCGGGGCGCGGATTATTCTGGACCGCGCCACCTCGATCGACCTTGCCGCGCGGCGGATCGGGCTGGCGGGGGGGCGATCGCTTCGATTTGACGTGGCATCCGTCAATGTCGGCATTCGCTCGGGCCCGTCCGATGTGCCGGGGTTTGATGACTTCGCGATTTCGGCAAAACCGCTCGAGCGGTTCGCCGATGCCTGGGACGCTGTGGCGCGTGATCTGCCCATCGCCGTTCTGGGCGGCGGCGTCGGAGGATGCGAGCTTGCCATGGCCATGGCCCACGCGCGCGGCACCGGCAACGGTATCACCGTGGTCGAGCGGGATCGCGCGCTTGCCGCCCTGCCCCAGCGCCCGGCCATTCTGACCCGAATGACCTCTCTGGGCATCACCCTGATCGAAAAGGCCGAGGCGTCGCAGGTCACCCGCGACGCCGTGATCCTGTCGGATGGCCGCCGGATCGCGTCGGTGTTCACTGTCGGCGCCGCGCAGGCCTTGCAGGCCAGCTGGCTGGCCGAAACCGGGCTGGACCTGCACGATGATGGCAGCCTGCGCGTGACACCCACATTGCAGACCAGCGATCCGGCAATCTTCGCCGCCGGGGATTGTGCCCATATGGCCCATGCGCCGCGCCCCAGGGCCGGAGTCTTCGCGGTACGGCAAGCGCCGGTGCTCCATAACAACCTGCGCGCGGCGGTAAGCGGCGCAGCGATGCGCAGCTTCACGCCGCAGCGGCGCTACCTCAAGCTGATTTCGCTGGGGGGGCGCAGTGCTGTGGCTGCGAAATGGGGACGGACGGTGCTGGGGCCGTGGGTCTGGCACTGGAAAGATCGGATCGACCGGCGCTTCATGGATCGGCTGAACCACCCGCCCGCAGTGGGGGACAGCGACGATCCGATGCTGTGTACCGGCTGCGGGGCCAAGGTGGCCCAGGGTGCGCTGGACCAGGCGCTAAGCGGTCTTGCAACGGTCCTGCGGGACGATGTGACCAATCTGGCGGGCGATGACGCGGCGGTGTTGCAGATCGGCGGGGCGCGCCAGGTCATCAGCACCGATCATCTGAGCGCGGTTACCGATGATCCGCATCTGATGGCCCGGATCGCCGCCATCCACGCGCTTGGCGATATCTGGGCGATGGGGGCCGCGCCGCAGGCCGCGCTGGCCAGCGTGATCCTGCCCCGGATGGCCCCCTCGATGCAGGCGGACTGGCTGGCCGAGATCATGGGCGCGGCGGGCGCGGAATTTGCCAAGGCCGGGGCCGCGATTGCAGGCGGGCATAGCTCTCTGGGTGAGGGCCTGACGATTGGATTTACCGTGACCGGCCTGCTGAAGGTTGCGCCGATCACGCTGGCAGGCGCGCGCGCTGGCGATGTTCTGATCCTGACGAAACCCATCGGCACCGGAGTGCTGCTGGCAGGCGCGATGCGCGGCCTGGCGCGGGGCGACGATGTGGCGGCGGCGCTGGCCTCGATGGCGCAGGACCAGAACGCGGCGGCGGCGGTCTTGCGGGGCGCAAACGCGATGACCGATGTGACCGGCTTTGGGCTTGCCGGGCATTTGATGAACATGTGCCGCGCCTCGGACGTGGGGGCCGAACTCACGCTGGACGCGATCCCGTTCCTTGACGGCGCGGCGGACCTGGCGGCGCGGCACGTCCGCTCGACCCTATGGCCAGAGAACATGGCGGTCGCAGCCGACATGTCCTTGCCCAAGGACCCGCGCGCCGACCTGCTGTTCGACCCACAAACCGCCGGAGGGTTGCTGGCCGCCGTGCCGCCGGATCAGGCCGACGCGATGTTAGAGGCGCTTGGGACGACAGGCCACCGCATCGGCAGCGTGGTTGCGGGGGATGCTGCTGTGCAGGTGTGCTGAGCCACGGCGCCTGGACCGCGCTTGCGCGCAAGAAGACGCGAAATTCGGCAGCGTTCGTTCACAGACACTGGCAAGGCCCAGCACGACGTTCAATGCGCCATCCCAAATATCTGAATCGCCACTGGAATTACCTGCGCCCGGAGCGCGCCGCAGGCGCAGGGCGCACGCCGGACCGGCCCCACCGGTCTGGCGTCGGTTCGAGGGTGGCACATCCGGGATAGTTGACGGCTAACACCCCGCCATAAATCATGCCTATGCACCGTTGCTACGCCCGCCCGCCGGTCCGGCGCGCGCCCTGCTTGGGGTTGGCGTTCGTCTTTGGACATCGTTGCAGATTAAGGCGATGACGCTTCAAAACGCGGCCACTTTCGCAGCAATCTGATCTGCCAGCTGTTCCAGTGCGGCGTCATCCAGCGTCTCGGTTTCAAACACCGCAGCCGTATCTGCATTGCGCGCGGCACCACGGGCATAACGCGGATCGTAGTGCTGCGCGATCAGTTCTGCGGCCAGCGCCTGGAACTCGGCCGCTGCAGCCAGCCCTTGCCAGCGCGCCACTGCTGCGCCACCGGCCAGGCGTTTCAGATTGCTGATCGCGGCGTCCAGCGCGGCGCGATCCGCGATGATATCCCCGTAGGCCCGCGTCAGATAGGCCGCCCGCGCCGCCACCGGAGCCTCGATCCGTAAACGCGGCGCGCCCCGCATCGCCGCCCAAAGGCTGGGCGGGACCAACCGCGCGCCGATCTTTGAACTTTCCGCTTCGACCACCAGCGGTCTGTCGGCCGCCAGCCGGGCCATGGCACTGGCCAATGCCGACTCGAATGCCTTCTGATCGGGCTGTTCACCCGTGGCCCCGAAGACCGATCCGCGATGACCGGCCAGCCCTTCCAGATCAATCGTCTGAATACCGCGCGCGGCCAGCAGGGCCAAAACCTCGGTCTTTGCGGTGCCGGTATTGCCGTCCAGCAGGATCACGCGGGTCGGCCAATCGGCCTTGTATAACGCATCAACCACCAGCCTCCGCCAGGTCTGATAGCCGCCTGCCACCATCTCGGCCCGCCAGCCGATCTGGGTCAGGATCGACGCGAAAGAGCCGCTGCGCTGCCCGCCGCGCCAGCAATAGACCAGCGGCTGCCAGCTGCCGTCCTTGTCCGCCAGGGCCCCCTCCAGATGCGCGGCCACGTTGCGCGCCACCAGGGCCGCGCCGATCTTGCGGGCGTTGAACGGGCTGTCCTGAGTATAAATCGTCCCGACCCGCGCGCGCTGATCGTTGGACAGCGCGGGAAGGTTGATCGCGCCGGGAATGTGATCTTCGGCAAACTCGGCCGGGGATCGCACGTCGATCAGCGTATCGACGCCGTGGTCAAGCAAGCTCGACAGGGTTGGGAAGTTGCGGGGCATGTGGGGTGTCTAAGGGGTTTCGCGGCCCGGCGGTATCGGGAAAATGCGCTGCCCCCGACGCTTGCCGGGACGACAGCAGAAGCATTCCTGTCGCGCAGATCCGCGCGGCCAGCGCCGCCATTCGATGACAATTCACCAGCGTAGGCCAGTGCCAATCCGCCAACTGCCATGTCGATTGTACCGCCAAGCCCGTTTTCATCGGCCCGCGACCTGAGCTATGAAGGCGCGACCAATTCGCAAAGGCCCGCCAATGCTTTATACCTCTGCCAAAGACTGGGCCGACGCGCCGGCCAAACGCGTGCTGTTGTTCGGCATGTCGGGGCTTGGGAAAACCCATGTCTCGGACCTGTTGCGCGCCACGGATGACTGGTTTCACTATAGCGTCGATTACCGCATCGGCACGCGGTATCTGGGTGAGCATATTGCCGACAATGCCAAGGCCGAAGCGATGAAGGTGCCATTCCTGGCCCAGCTTTTGCGCACCGACAGCATCTATATCGCCAGCAACATTACGTTCGAAAACCTTGCGCCGCTGTCCAGCTATATGGGCAAACCGGGCGATCCGGGCAAAGGCGGCGTCCCGATTGAGGAATACCGGAGGCGACAGGCGCTGCATGCCGAGGCTGAGCAATCCGCGCTGCTGGATACCGGCCATTTCATCGCGAGGGCCAAGGCCTTGTATGGCTATGACAATTTCGTCTGCGACAGTTCGGGATCATTCTGTGAAGTTGTGGACCCCCACGACCCGTCAGACCCGATCCTTTCAACGCTAAGCCAACATCTGCTTCCGGTCTGGATCGAAGGCAGCGAGGCGCACACCGAAGAACTGATCCGCCGCTTTGATCGTGCGCCCAAACCTATGTGCTATGCGCCCGATTTCCTCGACCAGAGCTGGGCCGCCTATCTGGCCGAAACCGGCCAGCCCGATTACGCCATCGACCCGGACGCCTTCATCCGCTGGACCTATGCCCGCGCCATGGTCCACCGCCAGCCACGCTATGGTGCGATTGCCAAGAACTGGGGTGTGACCGTGGCCGCCAGCGACATCGCACAAGTGCGCGATGCAGCGGATTTCGATGCGCTTATGATGCGCGCTCTTGAGGGCTGACCCCCTCTGCCCTATCTCACCCCTTCTGACCCAACCGGAATATCCCATGCCCATCAAACTGCCTTCGGACCTGCCTGCCTTTGACGTGCTCAGCCACGAAGGCGTCATGGTCATGTCCGATAGCGCGGCGGCGCGGCAGGATATCCGGCCGCTTCGCATTGGCCTCCTCAACCTGATGCCGAAGAAAATCCAGACCGAGACGCAGTTCGCCCGACTGATCGGCGCGACGCCATTGCAGATCGAATTGACCCTGATCCGGATGAGCGAACATGTCACCCGCAACACCGCCAGCGAGCATATGGACGCCTTCTATCGCCCCTTTGAAGAGGTTCAGGGCGAGTATTTCGACGGGTTGATCATCACCGGCGCGCCGATCGAACATCTGCCGTTTGAAGAAGTCACCTATTGGGACGAGCTGCGCCGCGTCATGGACTGGACCCAGACCAACGTGCATTCCACCTTCGGCGTCTGCTGGGGCGGGATGGCGATGGCGTGGCACTTCCACGGCGTCAAAAAACACATGCTGGATGCCAAGGCCTTCGGCTGTTTCCGCCACGATGTCGTGGTCCCCGACAGCCCCTATCTGCGCGGCTTCTCGGACGACTGCGTGATCCCGGTCAGCCGCTGGACCGAGATGCGCCGGGCTGAGCTGGACGCGGCCGGGTTGACGACGCTTATGACCTCGGACCAGGTGGGGCCGTGTCTGGTGCAGGATGCGGACAAACGCGCCCTCTATATTTTCAACCACTTCGAATATGACAGCGGGACGCTGAAAGAAGAATACGACCGCGATGTGGACGCGGGCACACCGATCAACGTGCCTTGTAACTATTATCCCCTAGATGATCCAAAACAGCCGCCGCTGAACCGGTGGCGCGGGCATGGGCATCTTTTGTACGGGAACTGGATCAATGACATCTATCAGACCACACCGTTCGATCTGGCGAAGATTGGCGCTTAGCCTTGGCATCCTGGCGCTGCTGATCGCAGTCGCCGCCATCTGGACCGACCGGCGCGCCGATGCGCGAGAGGCGGGAAATCTGGCCGGTTTCCCGCCGGTGGGTCAGTTTGTAACCCTGGCGGGAGGAGAGCGCGTGCACGCCGTCGTGCGCGGCAGTGGCCCTGATCTGATCCTGATTCATGGCGCGGGCGGTAACTTGCGTGATTATTCCATTGATCTGCTGAACCGGCTGGCCGACGATTACCGTGTCATTGCGTTCGACCGGCCCGGGCATGGCTATACCGACCGGCTGCGCGGTTACGGCGGGCTGGCCGCGCGCGGCGAAGGCCCCGAGGCACAGGCCGCCATGCTTCACGAAGCGGGCCTGCAACTGGGCGTCAAAAACCCGATCATTGTCGGCCATTCCTTTGGCGGGGCGGTGGCGATGGCCTGGGCGCTGAACTATGATCCGGCGGCGCTGGTAACCCTCGCCGGGGTCAGCCACCCCTGGGACACCGGGCTGGACTGGACCTATGACGTCAATGGCTCGGCCATCGGCGGGGTGATCCTGCCGCCTCTGGTCAGCGCATTCGCGACCGAAAAGCTGATCCAGCAGGGGCTGGCCAATGTCTTTGCGCCCAATCCGGTGCCGGTGGGGTATCGCGCCTATTTCGGGCCCGAACTGACAATCCGTGCGGCCAGTCAGCGCGCCAATGCCCAGCAGGTAAAAGCGTTGCTGGCCCATGTCCGCGCCATGGCCCCGCGCTATCCGGACCTGACCTTGCCGATCGAGGTCATCCACGGCAGCGCCGACACCATCGTCTACCGCGACATTCACGCAGAAGCGATGGCTGCCCGCGTCGCAAGCGCCAATCTGACCGTGCTGGACGGTGTGGGCCACATGCCGCATCATGCCGACCCGGAAACCGTCATTGCCGCAATCCACCGCGCCGCGACACGTGCGGGTTTGCGCTGATCCCGCGCAATGCTTAGATGTTAAACGAATAAACAATTCGGGATCACCCGCCATGCCCTTGCCCTTTGATGGCGCCATCAGCAAGTTTTATGAAACCGAGGCTCCGCCAGCCCTGCGCCAGCAGATCGCCAAGGCCGGCAAGGCCGACATACTCGCCGCAGAATTCCCGTATCCCACGCGCATGAAGCGCAAGGTGTATGAGGCGGATATGGCGACGCTCCAGCACGAGCTTGTTCGCCTGCAAGCCGATGTGCACCAGACCGGAAAACGCATGGTCGTGGTGTTCGAGGGGCGCGACGCCGCCGGAAAAGGCGGCACGATCAAGCGGTTTCGCGAAAACCTGAACCCGCGCATCGTGCGCACGGTGGCCCTGTCCAAACCCAGCGACCGCGAAATGGGAGAGTGGTATTTTCAGCGCTACATCCGCCAGTTGCCAACCGACGGTGAAATCGTTCTGTTCGACCGCAGCTGGTACAATCGCGGTGTGGTCGAAAAGGTCTTCGGTTTCTGCACAGACGATCAGCGCAGGCGGTTCTTCCAACAGGTGCCCGATTTTGAGCGGATGTTGATCAACGATGGGATCACGCTGGTCAAATTCTGGCTGAACGTCAGCCGGGGCGAACAATTGCGCCGCTTCCTTGCCCGCGAGAAAGATCCGCTGAAGCAATGGAAACTCAGCAGTATCGACGTCAAGGGATTGTCCAGATGGGATGCCTATACCGATGCGATTGCCGAAACATTCGAAGCCAGCCACACAGCGGATGCGCCCTGGACCGTGGTACGCTCTGATGACAAGAAACGCGCCCGGCTGGCCGCGATCCGTCATGTGCTGAACCGCGTCGATTATGCGCATCAGTCCGATGTTGGCCCGGCCGATCCCGGTATCGCGGCGGGTCCGGACATCTGGCATGCCTAAACGCGGCTATCATCACGGCAACCTCAAGGCGGCGCTGGTCGAAGGCGCGCTGCAACTGATCGAGGCGAAAGGCCCGACAGGCTTTACCCTGTCCGAGGCCGCAAAGCAGGCTGGCGTGACCCCGGCGGCCGTCTATCGCCATTTTGAGGGGCGCGATGATCTGATCGCCGAAGCCGCACGCGAAGGGTACGAGGTGTTCGGCGACCTGATGGAATACGCCTATGCGGGCGGCCAGCCCTCGGCCCTGGCCGCGTTCGAGGCGACGGGCCGCGCCTATCTGGCCTTCGCACGCAAGTACCCCGGCCATTACGTCGCGATGTTTGAAAGCGGGATTTCGATCAACCGCTCACCCGAATTGGCCGCCGTCGCGAACCGCGCGCTCGGCGTGCTGGAAAAGGCCGCCACCGACCTCAGCGAACACATCCCTCCGGAAAAGCGCCCGCCGCCGCAAATGTTCTCGGCCCATATCTGGGCGCTGAGCCACGGCGTCGTCGAGTTGTTCGCCCGCGGCGCCCCCGGCACCAAAAGCCCGTTCCAGCCCGAGGATCTGCTGGAAACCGGCATCGGGATTTACCTGCGTGGGCTGGGGCTGATCAAGCCGGATGAATAGGTTTCTGCGACATCTGCCACCGCGATACCAGTATATCTGGCTGGAACATGGCTGGATGTTAGGCGTCGCCGCTGGCTCACTCCTTATCGCAGGCGCATACCTATGGTTTGCACGCCCTGACCCCTACGACGTCAACGGGCATTTCACGGCACCGGTTCTTTCATCATTCGACACTGGCACAGACACCGGGTCGAGCTGGAATTTTTTTGTTGCACTGCCGGACAATCGCCGCGCGACGGTCAGAACCCGTTCAATGGTGCTGGCCCAAACTGTGGTTCAGACCGCTTGTATCGAGGAGCGCACGCATGAAAGCGGTCGCATTTCCTACATACTCGTTGCACCTGGCAGGTGCGACTGAGCTAAAGGTACTTCTTGCCCCGCCCTCAATCTCTGAACACCACCAGCGCGCGAGGGTCCCAGCCAACCCGCGCCCGTGCGCCGCGGTCCAGAACCGTGCGCCCGGCAAGGTTTTTCATTGAGATCGTGACCGGCGTTTCCGCGCCGTCAAAGCGCACATCGTAATAGGTCATGTCGCCGTAATAGGTCACTTCGACCACGTCACCTTCAGACACCCGGCCAGGTGCGTCTGCGTCATCATAAAGCACCTGCAACGTTTCGGGCCGCAGGCCAACCACGACGGCGCCGTCGTCCTGATCGATCAGATCGACCCGGCCCAGACCGGCAATCTCGGCCTGGCCGCCGCGAACCTGGGCGGGCAGGAAATTCATCACGCCTATGAAATCCGCCACCTGCCGGGTGTTTGGCTGGCGGTACAGCACCTCGGGCGTGGCCAGTTGCGCGATCCGTCCTTCGAACATCACCGCGATCCGGTCGGACATGATCAGCGCTTCTTCCTGATCGTGGGTGACCAGAATAAAAGTGATCCCGACTTGGCGCTGAAGACGCCGCAATTCGCCCTGCATCTGTTCGCGCAGCTTCTTGTCCAGCGCGCTCAGCGGTTCGTCCAGCAGCAGCACCTTGGGTTTCAGGATCAGCGCGCGGGCCAGCGCGACTCGTTGACGTTGGCCGCCGCTCATCGCGTGGGTCGGGCGCGGGCCGTAGCCGTCCAGCCCGACCATGGCCAGCGCCTCTTCCACGGCCGCGGCTTTCTGGGCCTTCGTGTCCGTCGACCGGCGCAGGCCAAAGCCGACGTTTTCGGCCACGCTCAGATGCGGGAAAATGGCGTAGCTTTGGAATACCATGTTCGTCGGGCGCCGGTTCGGCGGCACCCCGGCCATACCCGCGCCGTCGATCTGCACCGCCCCGCCCGAGGGCGTTTCGAACCCCGCAATGGTGCGCAGCAGCGTGGTCTTGCCGCAACCAGATGGCCCCAGCAGCGAAAAGAACTCTCCAGCTTCGATATCCAGATCGGTGGGCTGGAGGGCCTGAAACGCCCCGTAGTGCTTGGTCACCCCGGTCAGGGAAATGATCGGTCCGCTCACAGGAACCCTCCGCTGTCGTTTTGGCCAGCGCGGCGCACGCCCCGGCGGCGGTAAATCTCGGCAATGGTCAAAAGCAGGATCGAGGCAAGCACCAGCAGCGTCCCCAGCGCCATGACCACCGGAATGCGCGCCGGAAAGCGCAGCAAACCCCAGATGTAGACCGGCAATGTCGGCTCGCCTCCGGTCAGGAAGAAGGCGATGATGAATTCATCCAGACTGATGGTGAAGGCGATCAGAAGCGAGGCGATAATCCCCGGCGCGATCAACGGCAGGGTGACCAGCCGGAAAGAGGACCAGCGCGTCTCTCCCAAGTCAATCGCGGCCTCCTCTAACGAGGCATCTAGGTTCTGAAACGCCGAATTCAGGATTGCGATGGAAAACGGCATGCAGATCAGCGTGTGTGCCGCAATGATCGTCCACAGCGACAGCCCGATCCCCAGCACGTTGATCGCCACAACCAGAAGCGAGACGGCGACGATCACCTCGGGCAGGACCAGCGGCAGCATGATCAGCCCCATGATCGGCCCCTTGCCCGGAAACCGGTGCATGACCCCGGCGCGGGCGGCAAACATCCCCAGACAGGTCGCGAAGACCGCCGTGATGATCGCCACAAAAAGCGAATTCCACAGCGCGTCATGCAACGCCTCAACCTCGGTCAGTTCGGCGAACCACTGGGTGGTGAATCCCTCCAGCGGGAAGGCGATGATGGTCGAAGAATTGAACGCGAACAGCGGCAGAAGGATGATCGGCGCATAAAGGAACAGCAGATAGATCAGCGCATAAACGCGCAAACCCCCGCCCTTGAATTGCGGCCCCTTCATCGCCGCGCCCTCAGGTTGCGGCGGTTGAACCAGATGAACAAAAGCGAGATTGCCGTGACACTGGCCATCGCCACCACGGCCAGCGCGGCGCCCAGGGGGGCGTTGTTCAATTTCAGGAACTGCGTCTGGATCATATTGGCGATCATCAGCCCGTTCGGCCCGCCAACCAGCCGGGGCGTCACATAGTCGCCAATCGTCGGGATGAACACGATCAGGACGGCGGCGACCAGCCCCGGGACAGACAGCGGTAGTGTGACCCGCAGAAAGGTGCGGAACTTGCTTTCGCCCAGGTCCTGGCTGGCCTCTAACAGCGACCGGTCAATGCGTTCCAACGCGACGAAGATCGGCAGGATCGCGAAGGGCGCGAAGGCATGTGCCAGCGTGATGACCACGGCGTTCTGGTTATAGAGAATGAAGGTCAGCGGCTCTTCAATCAGCCCGACGCCCATCAGCGAGGAATTCAGCACCCCGTTGAACCCCAGGATCACCTTCCACAGGAACACCCGGATCAGATAGCTGGTCCAGAATGGAATCGTGATCAGGAAAATCCACAGGCTCTTTCGGCTGGGGTGGACGTGGAAACTGACGAAATAGGCCACCGGATAGGCCAGCGCCACGGTCACCACTGTGACCGCCAAGGCGATGGCAATCGAACGGATCAGCAGCGCGCGGTACAGCGGATCACTGAACGCCTCGACGTAATTCTTCGTCGTGAACGACCGATCAATCGTCAGGAAATCCTGGCTCCAGAATGAAAACAGCAGCACCGCAGCCATCGGTGCGGCCAGCATCAGCAGCGCATAGATCGCCGGTGGGCTGACCAGCAGCAGCCCGCGTCGCGCGTCATCCTGCCCGGTGGCGATCTGCGGTCCCTCCCCGTGTCCGGCACCCTCAGAATAAAAGACCTGACCCCTTCGGCAAGTCGTATCTTGCGGTGGGCCGCAAAGAAAAAGGGGTGCCCCAAGGCACCCCTTTGCAATGTCGAAGTCGCGAAAGCCTTAACGTTTGGAGAACTGGAAGCTCTTACGGGCCTTAGCCTTACCGAACTTCTTACGTTCCACTACACGGCTGTCACGGGTCAGGAAGCCAGCGGCCTTGAGCGCCGGGCGCAGGCTGGGATTATAAAGCTGCAGCGCTTTCGAAATCCCGTGCTTCACCGCACCGGCCTGGCCCGAAAGGCCACCACCGGCAACCGTCGCCATCACGTCGAACTGACCGTCAACACCGGCCACCTGAAACGGCTGACGCAGGATCATCTGCAACACGGGGCGCGCGAAATAGACCGGCATTTCCTTGGCATTGACGACAACCTTGCCGGACCCAGGCTTGATCCAGACACGGGCAACCGCATCCTTCCGCTTGCCCGTGGCGTAAGAGCGGCCCAATTCGTCACGAACCGGTTCGCGGTGGATCGCAGGGGTGGATTGTTCAACCGGCGCGGCAGGGGCTTCAGCCGCAGGTGCGTCCGTGGCCGCCGCGTCGTCGCCAACAGCGTCGCGCAATGCGTCGAGTGATTTGATTTCATCAGCCACGTTCAGGAATCCCGCGTGTTTTTAGGGTTCATGGATTTCACGTCCAGAACGGTGGGCTCTTGCGCTTCATGCGGATGCTCGGCCCCTGCATAGACGCGCAGGTTGGTCATCAGCTGGCGGCTCAACTTGTTGCCCGGCAACATGCGCTTGACGGCCAGGGTCAACACGCGCTCGGGGAACTTGCCCTCGAGAATCTTCTCAGCCGTGGTCGACTTGATGCCACTGGGATGCCCGGTGTGGCGGTAGTATGTCTTCTCGGCGCGCTTGTTACCGGTCATCTGCACCTTGTCGGCGTTGATGACGATGACATTGTCGCCCATGTCCATATGCGGCGTAAACGACGCCTTGTGCTTGCCGCGCAAGCGTGTGGCGATTATCGAGGCAAGGCGGCCCAGAACAACGCCCTCGGCGTCGATCAGGATCCAGCTTTTCTCGATATCCGCCGGAGTAGCGGTGAAAGTGCTCATGTTCTCTGTGCCCTATCAGGGAAATCTCGGATGGGCGGGTTGTAAGGGAATTTGCGTGCACGTCAATGGCCGTCAGGCAGAAATTACTGTTCTAATTCAATGCCTTAATATTTAGGTATTATAATACCCCAAACTCTTCCCGGAAAAAATATCGCGGGGGATTGGTGGCTGGCCCCCAGCTATCTCACGTCTGGGGGCCCGCCCTCAGTCGTCCGCCCGCCCCTGACCCAGATGCTTCCTCAGCCGCGACGGCGTGGACTTCTTGCGATTCTTGTATGGATTATCTTCCGCCTGAGACCGCATGGTCAGGCGGATCGGCGTGCCCGGCATGTCGAAATCCTCGCGCAGCCCGTTAACCAGATACCGGGTATAGCTCGCCGGCAGTTTTTCGGGCAGCGAACACATCACCACAAACCCCGGAGGCCGCGTTTTCACCTGCGTCATATAGCGCAGTTTGATCCGCCGCCCGCCGGGGGCCGGTGGGGGATGCGCCGCAACCATATCGCCCAGCCAGCGGTTCAGCACGGATGTCGAAACCCGCCGGTTCCAGACCTCATGCGCCTTGATCACCGCCGCCCGCAGCCGGTCCAGCCCGCGCCCCGTCTTGGCCGAAACGGTGACAAGCGGCGCACCGCGCAGCTGCGGCAACAACCGCTCGAACGCCTCGCGCAGGTCTTTCAGCTTGGCCTGTTTGTCGTCCTCGATATCCCATTTATTGACCGCCACGACGACCGCGCGGCCCTCACGCTCTGCCAGATCGGCCAGCCGCAAATCCTGCTGCTCGAACGGGATCGCCGCATCCAGCAGGATCACCACCACCTCGGCGAATTTCACCGCGCGCAACCCGTCCGAAACGCTCAGCTTTTCCAGCTTTTCCTGAACCTTCGCCTTTTTCCTGACCCCGGCGGTGTCAAACATCCGGATCGCCCGCCCGTCCCAGTCGAGCGTCACCGAAATCGCATCCCGCGTGATCCCCGCCTCCGGCCCGGTCAGCAATCGCTCCTCGCCCAGAAACTGGTTCACCAGCGTTGATTTGCCCGCGTTCGGACGGCCCAGAATGGCGACCTGCATCGGCTTGGAGGTGTCATAGCCTGCGTCTTCGTCAAACTCACCGTCTTCGACCGAGACATCCACATCGGGCGCATCCGCCGCCGCGCGTTCGGCGAATTCATCCGCCAGCGGCGTCAGCATCGCCAACAGCTCGCTCATTCCCTCGCCATGTTCCGCGCTCAGCGCCAGCGGCTCGCCCAGCCCAAGGCTCCACGCCTCGATCAGCCCCGCCTCAGCCGCGCCCCCCTCGGCCTTGTTGGCGGCCAAAACAACATGAGCGTTCTTCTTGCGCAGGATATCGGCGAACACTTCGTCCGTCGGCGTCACCCCGACCCGCGCGTCAATCAGGAACAGGCAGACATCGGCCATCTCGACCGCGCGTTCGGTCAATCGCCGCATCCGCCCCTGCAGACTGTCATCATTGGCGTCTTCCAGCCCGGCGGAATCGATCACCGTGAACCGCAGATCGCCCAGCCGCGCCGCGCCTTCACGCAGGTCGCGGGTCACGCCCGGCTGATCATCAACCAGCGCCAGCTTCTTGCCGACCAGCCGGTTGAACAGCGTCGATTTGCCCACATTGGGGCGCCCGACAATGGCAAGGGTAAAGCTCAACGCACCATGCTCCGATTAACGAAAGCCCGCCCTTACACCCCTTGGCCGCGCACGAAAAGGCCTTGGATGGGACGCGCCCCTAAAAACCGGCGCCCCCCTTATTCTCAGCAATCTTCCAGGAGCAGCCCCAACAGGACACCACCGCCACCCGCCACACTCAGTGCCGGAGGCACGGCCTCACCATCACCGCCCGCACCCGATCCGTTTAACGATAGGCGACCAATTTGCCCTTGGCCGTCACCACATACAGCGTCCGCCCCGCCACAACCGGGTTCGAGGCCGCGCCGCCGGCCAAGGCAAAACTTGCCACCTGCGCGCCGTTTTCGGGGTTGAACGACCGGATCAACCCGTCGCTCGAGGCCAGGATCAGCCGACCGCCAGCCAGTACCGGGCCATAGTGGGCAAAGATCTTCTTGCGCTTCTTGATTTTCGATTTCACGAACAGCGGCAGTTTCGTGCCCCAGATGCGCCGCCCGTTGCTTGCATCCAGCCGCACCAACTCGTTCTGGTCGGACATCAGAAAGACCGAGCCGCCAGCGACCCACATCGGGCTGACCGCACCTTCGTTGGCGATCCATTTTTCCTCGCCCGAGCTCAGCGAGAATGCCTTCGCCTTGCCGGTATAATTGGCCGCATAGACCGTATCGCCGACAATCACCGGATCACCGGAGATATCCGTCACCTCGGTATAGCCACGCCCAAGCCGCCCACCGGACACTTGCCCCGACCACAGCCGCGAACCACCCTGGCGCGAGGCCGCGATCATCTGACCCGATGAAAATGGGAAGATCGCGACCCGGTCATTAACCGCAGGCGCCGCCCCGCCGACCGACCCCGACAGCGAAGGCGTTCCCTGCAACTGCCAGCGGATGCGGCCGCTGTTGGTGCTCAGCGCCCAGGCGCGTCCGTCGCGTGAAACCACATAGACCAGATCGCCAACCACCGTCGGCGCGGCGGCCACTGCGCTTTCAAGATCCTGCTGCCAGATCACCCCGCCGCTGACCATGTCGAGCGCGGCAAGCCGTCCGAAACCGGTTGTCACAAAGACCCGCGCCCCGCCTACGGCAATTCCGCCGCCCGAGGCATCGCCGGATTTTTCGCCCGGCGGCACCAGATCGCGCGACCAGATTGATGCGCCGCTGGTCGAATGCGCCATCACCCGGCTTTCGCTGTGCAGCGTGAAGATCCGCCCGCCTGCAACCACCGGGTCCGCCGTTATCTGGTTCTTGCGGCTGTTGCCCTTGCCGATTGACGCGCTCCAGGCGACCTGGAGTGTCGTGTTCAGCGCCGGGTGCTGAAGTGAATGGCTGGCCGTGCCGCTGCGATGGGTCCAGCTGGAGTTCACCGCCGGGGCCCCCACCGCCAGCGGCAGCGATTGGTTCGCCGCGCGCGCCACGGTCGGCCCGGAAATCGGCACAAAGCCATCGCTGCGCAGCGACCGCACATCCTGCCGCTGTCCGGGCAGGATCAGGTCGCGTTCAAAACACCCCGTCAGGGCCACCAGAAATACGAGTGCGCTCAGTCGTTTCATTGCCACTGCTGTCATTCCCGTTCCGTCCAATTCACACCAGCGCCTGCGCGCTGCAAACTTACTCGGTCGCTGCCGCCTCTGACGGATCGGCGCCCAGCGCTACAATCAACTGAGTGGCGCGACGACGCAAGCCCTCGGTCGCCTCGCTGTCGACAAGGATGCCGCGCAGCCCCGAAATCGCCGATTCGGCATCTCCGGCTTCGACCTGGGCAATGGCCGTCTGTTCCAGTGCCAGCAGACGATATGGTGCCCCCACAACGGTCAGCGGGCCAAGGGCGGCAATCCGCTCATCAGGGGCGCGTGTATCGGCGGTCGCCATGATACGCTTCAATGTCGCCAGATGGCGGTAGTGTTCGGGCAGGTTCATATCCGCCTCGATCGCGGTCAGCCGTGCAACACCGGCGTCCGGATCATCACCGTCAATTTCGCCAGCCGAGGTCAGAAACCCGACAATCGCAGCGCCTGCCCCGTCGGCGGCCAAGGCATCCAGCGCCTGGGCGCGATCGGCGATGTCGCCTTCAAGCGCGGCGGTGATCCCGTCACCCAACGCTTCGGCTGCGGCCCGTTCATTGGATTTGCGGATCTCGTTATAAGTGGCCCCGCCCACCAGCAGCACGACCAGCAGGATCGGCAGCCAGCCCCAGCGGCGCACCAGACGCCACAGCTGTTCGCGGCGGACTTCTTCACTGACTTCGTCGATGAAACTGTCGGTATTGCTCATGTTTTTCCTGCTATGTCGAAGACCCGGTTTGGGCTGATTGTGTTGAAAAACTCCGAAATCAGAGCGTCGCGGATTTCTTGCGAAAACCTATGAAGCGAAATAGTCGGAAAGCTTTGACCACGAGACAGCGCATGGCTGCGCGTGAGCGCATGTAGGCGATTTGGGCCGACCCCCGCGCCAAAAATTTAGGATCGGGCTGCATGGAAAGAAAAATCATCGTTCAGGCCCTAAAACGGAGTTTTTCAACACAATCGGCTTGCGCATCTCTTAGACGCTACGGGATCAACTGCCAAGTGCGCGATATTGGACGCTGGCCTTAAGCGCCATTCACAGTTGTCGCGCCCGGCAGACTGAACTAAACGGTTCAGATAGACTTTACCAGCGGACCCTGCCGCCCCACATACTACCAGAATGCGCCGGTTTCGCACCGGTTACTGACCCTGAAATAGATACCGAGGCCGCCATGCGCCTGTTTCCGATCCTGACCGCGATTGTCGTAGCCGCCGCCCTGTACCTGCTGGTGTTCGAACGTTCGGCCCTGTTGTCCTATGCCCGCGGAGATACGGATGCCGGCGCATTGGGTGCAGCCGTGTCGGATGGAATTGCCCAGGAACCAGTTTCCGACGCGGACACCGGCGATGCAATTGAAACCGCCGCCGCAGATCCGGGCGTTTCCGTTGTCGCGATGAAATCGCTGGCCCGTCATGTCGACAGCGCGGTTCTGGTGCGCGGGCGCACCGAAGCGGCGCGCCAGGTCGATCTGCGGGCCGAAACCTCGGGCACGATCATATCCGATCCGCTGCGCAAAGGCGCGTTGGTTGCCCAGGGGGATGAGGTCTGCCGCCTTGACCCCGGCACCCGCCAAATTGCACTGGCCGAGGCCACGGCCCACCTGCAAGAGGCCCAAAGCCGCCTGCCCGAAGCCCGCGCCCGCGTCGCCGAGGCCACCGCCCGCCTGAAAGAGGCCGAGATCAACGACAACGCCGCCACCCGTCTGTCCGAAGGCGGGTTCGCCTCGGACACGCGGGTCGCCGCGACCGGGGCCGGGGTTGAATCGGCGCGTGCCGGGGTCGAAGCCGCACGCTCTGGCATCGACGCGGCCGAAGCTGGCATCCAGTCGGCGCAGGCCGGTGTTGCAGCAGCAAAGAACGAGATCGGCAAGCTGATCATCCGCGCGCCCTTCGGCGGTTTGCTGGAATCCGACGGGGCCGAGGTTGGCAGCCTGCTGCAACCCGGTGGGCTGTGTGCAACGGTCATCCGTCTGGATCCGATCAAGCTGGTCGGGTTCGTGCCGGAAACCGATGTGGATAAGGTCACCGTGGGTGCCATCGCCGGCGCGCGACTGGCGACAGGCCGCGACGTACGCGGCGAAGTGACGTTCCTGTCGCGCAGCGCCGACCCGACCACCCGCACCTTCCGGGTCGAGGTTCTGGTGGCCAATGACGATCTGTTGATCCGCGACGGGCAAACCGTGGAAATCGCCATCGGGTCCGACGGCGCGAACGCACATTTTCTGCCCCAGTCGGCGCTGACTTTGGACAATGAAGGCGCGCTGGGTGTGCGCCTTGTCGGCGAAGACGACCTCGTCACCTTTGCGCCGGTCAGCGTCTTGCGCGACACGCCCGATGGCATCTGGGTTCAGGGCCTGCCTGAGGCTGCGAATGTCATCGTCGTCGGGCAGGAATTCGTCGTCGCAGGCGTGCGCGTCGACCCGACCTATCGTGAGGAGGCGACCCAATGATCGGCGTCGTCGACTGGGCGGCGGGCCGTGCGCGCATGGTGCTGGCGTTCATCGCGCTGTCGCTGCTGGCAGGCGGCCTCGCCTACGCCAACCTGCCCAAGGAGGGTGAGCCGGACATCGAAATCCCCGCGATCTTCGTCTCGGTCCCCTTCCCCGGCATTTCTGCCGAAGACAGCGAAAAGCTGCTGGTCAAACCGATGGAGACCGAGCTTTCGGACCTCGACGGCCTTAAATCCATCAGCGCCACAGCCTCGGAAAGCTATGCCGGGGTCGCGCTGGAATTTGAATTCGGCTGGGACAAGACCAAGATCATCGCCGACATCCGCGACCGGATGAACACGGTCGAAGCGGAATTCCCTGTGGGCGCCGACAAATACACCATTACCGAGATCAACTTCTCGGAATTCCCGATCATCATCGTCAACCTGACCGGCGCTGTGCCCGAACGCACGCTTCTCAGGGTTGCCAAGAAGATGCAGGACCGTCTGGAAGGCCTGGACGCGGTGCTGGAGGCCGGTCTGTCGGGCGACCGGGATGAAATGGTCGAGGTTATCATCGACCCGCTGAAGCTGGAGGCCTATGACGTCACCGCGGCAGAGCTGATCAACGTTGTGGTCAACAACAACCAGCTGATCGCGGCGGGCGAGGTTGAGGGCGACAGCGGTGCATTCTCGGTCAAGATCCCGTCTTCCTTCGACGATCAGCGCGACATCTATTCCCTGCCTGTCAAAGTCAACGGCGACTCGGTCGTCACGCTGGGCGAACTCGCCGATATCCGCCTGACGTTCGAAGACCGCGCCGGAACTGCGCGCTTTAACGGTAAAACCACGGTCGCCTTGCAGGTCGTCAAACGCAAAGGCTTCAACCTGATCGGCACCGCCGAACTGGTCAAGGCCGAGGTCGAGGCCGAGCGTCTGACATGGCCGCCCGAGCTGCAAAACGCGATCGAGGTTGGCACATCGAACGACCAAAGCCGCATCGTCGGATCAATGGTCAGCCAGCTTGAAGGCTCGGTCCTGACGGCGGTGGCGCTGGTGATGATGGTGGTGCTGGCGGCACTTGGCACCCGTTCGGCGCTGCTGGTCGGCTTCGCGATCCCGACGTCGTTCCTGCTATGTTTCGTGCTTCTGGGGATCATGGGCGTGTCGATTTCGAACATCGTGATGTTCGGGCTGATTCTGGCCGTCGGCATGCTGGTGGACGGGGCCATCGTTGTGGTCGAATACGCGGACCGGCGCATCCGCGAAGGCTCTGGCCCCATGGCCGCCTATGTCGAGGCCGCCAAGCGGATGTTCTGGCCCATCGTCAGTTCCACCGCGACAACCCTATGCGCGTTCCTGCCGATGCTGTTCTGGCCGGGCATCCCGGGGCAATTCATGGGCATGCTGCCGGTAACGCTGATCTTCGTGCTGTCCGCCTCGCTGGTGGTGGCGCTGATCTATCTGCCGGTGATGGGCGGCGTCGCGGGCCGCCTCAGCCGGTCGTTCGGCAACGCCTCTGACATGCTGCGCCACCTGTTGCCGTGGTACGTTCGCGTCGCCCTTGTCCCCGTCGCGCTGTTCTTCCTGTTCATCGCCGCCATGCAGGTCCTGAACCACGGCTATCTGTTCGGCGGCACCTCGCCCCTGTCAGGGTTCGCCGCGATCCTTCCCGGAGCAATCCTGTTCCTCGGCGGCGCGGTCGCAGCCTCGGTCGTCATGGGGTCCGCCACGCCGATACCGCGCGAAGCCGCCATCGAAGCCGGTCGCCGACGCCGCTTCTTCGGTCACATCATCAAATTCATCGCCGGCAATCCGATCATGCCGTTGGTCAGTATTGGGGCGGTCATCGGCTTTGTCATGGTCACTTTCCAGACCTTCGGGGCCAACAACAACGGCGTCGAATTCTTCGTCGAAAGCGAACCGGAACAGGCGATCATCTATGTGCTGGCGCGTGGCAACCTCAGCCTGTCGGAAAAAGACGCACTGGTGCGTCAGGCTGAAGACGTGGCCCGCGCGACCGACGGCATCCAAAGCGTCTTTGCCTTCGCAGGCGAAGGCGGGCTGAATTCCAACAACGGCGGCGCGATCATCCCGCTGGACACCATCGGACAGGTCCAGATCGAGACTGTCCCCTGGGAAGACCGCGCCGCCTATGCCGCCACCGACGCAACCGATCTGACGTTCGAAGAGTTGGACGGCGATCTGGTGCTGGAACGGCTCCAAAAAGGCCTCGACGCGATCCCAGGCATCCGAACCCAGATCCTGAACCTCGCCCAGGGCCCATCCTCGGGCAAACCGGTTCACCTGCGCCTGAAGGGCGACAACTGGGAAGCGCTGCTGGCCGCCACCGCCAAGGCGCGTGCGAAGTTCGAGGGTACGCCGGGCCTGACCGACCTCGAAGACACCCGCCCCCTGCCCGGCATCGACTGGCAGATCGACGTTGACGTCGAAAAGGCAGGTCGCTTCGGGGCGGATGTGGCAACCGTCGGCGGCATGGTGCAACTTGTGACCCGCGGCATCCTGCTGGACACAATGCGGGTGCCATCCTCGGACGAAGAGATCGAGATCCGCGTCCGCCTGCCCGAAAGCGACAGGGTGCTTTCCACCCTCGACACGCTGAAAATCCGCACCCGTGACGGGCTGATCCCGCTGAGCAATTTCACCACCCGGCAGCCAGTGGCGAAGCTGGGTCAGATCGACCGGGTCGACCAACTGCGGTACTTCGACGTCAAGGCGGATGTCGCACCGGGACTGGTTAAGCTGACCGGCGCGGATGACACCGTTCTGGGTACCGCGAAGGTGCTGGAAGACGGCGCAGGCAGCGAGGGCGGCGACGTGTTCGAATTCTCTGGCAAGCGCTATGAACTCTGGTCGCTGGAACCCACGGTCAGCCGCTCGGATCTGACTGCGGCGGTGGATCAGGGTGACCTGGCCACCATCGCCATGAACCCGACCGAACGCATCGGCGTGCTGACCGAATGGCTCGAATCCGGCGCCTTGCCGGGATTGGAGTGGGAATGGACCGGCGATCAGGAAGAACAGGCCGAAAGCGGCGCGTTCCTGATGCAGGCCTTTGCGGGGGCGCTGGGGCTGATGTTCATCATCCTGCTGGCGCAGTTCAACAGCTTCTACAACGCCATGCTGGTGCTGTTGGCGGTCGTCCTGTCAACCACCGGGGTGCTGATTGGCATGCTGGTGATGGAGCAACCATTCTCGATCATCATGACCGGCACCGGGATCGTCGCGCTGGCCGGGATCGTGGTGAACAACAACATCGTGCTGATTGACACCTATCAGGAATACGCGCGCTACATGCCAAGGATCGAGGCTATCGTGCGCACCGCCGAAGATCGCATCCGCCCCGTGCTGCTGACCACGATCACGACGATGGCGGGGCTGGCCCCGATGATGTTCGGCCTCAGCCTTGATTTCATCGGCGGCGGCTATTCCATCGATTCGCCCACCGCGCTCTGGTGGAAGCAGCTGGCCACGGCGGTTGTCTTCGGGCTTGGCATCGCCACGGTGCTGACGCTGATCTTCACACCCTCGATGCTGGCGCTCAGGGTCTGGGTCTCGACCTATGCGCTGTGGCTGGCACGGTTTCTTGCGAAACTGTCCATGGGCAAATCCAGCAACGCGGCCCGCGACTGGGCGCTGAAGCGGCAGGCGCGCAAGATATCCTCGCCCGAGATTGTCTGGGACACCGATGCCGTCTATCCACCGCCCCGGATCGCGGTTGAGGAAATCGAGCGTCTGGCCCCGCCCGCGTCCGAAACGCCCGAGGATGAACCCCCCGATCTGCCCGATACCCCGGCTCAACCAGCCGAATAGGTCGCGCCACCAAGAAAATGGCGCTGCGCCCCCGGGCGCAGCAACAGCCAGATCAGCGCTGCATGCATGGCGCTGGCAATAAAGAACATCGCGCTGCCCATCAGTTCGATCATGAAAAACTCGGGCCAGGGCGCGGTCAGATGGATCAGCCAGGCTGACAGCGCATCCCAGATTGCCGCCGCGTTCCAGACAATCGCCGCGACCCAGACACCAAGCCCTCGTCGCGTCGCAATCAGCCAGGCCACCACCAGCCCCGTCAGCCCGACAACCGCGTCCCCGACCAGCGGCATCAGCCACACTGCCGGGGGATCGCCCGGCCCGCCACCCCCAGCGCGATGAATATACGCCAGCGTCATCATGCGCCCGGACATCATCAGTGTCAGGGCAAGGATCAGGGGTTTGTTCATGGCAGCCTCCGGCGCTGATTCACTTGCATAACGCAAGCAAACGCCAGTTACTTGCAAAAAGCAAGTACTCGCCATATCACCTCCCAATGACCAACCCCGGCAGCGGCAAATGCCCGGTGGCCTTCGCCCTCGATATCATCGGCGACCGCTGGAGCCTTCTGATCATCCGCGACATGCTGTTTCGCGGCAAATCCCGCTATGGCGAATTCGCAAAATCATCCGAAAAGATCGCCACCAATATCCTGTCCAATCGCCTGATCCGGCTGGAAGACGCCGGCATCGTCACGCGCATCCCCGACGGCAAGCGCCACGCCTACCGGCTGACAGCGCGCGGCGCTGATCTGATCCCGGTGATCCTGGAACTGATCATCTGGAGCGCCCGCCACGACCCGCAGCCCAATGGTCGCGAAAACATCCTCCACGGCGCCCCACCCGACCTGTTGGAGCGTGCCGAAAATGATCGCGACGCGCTGGTGGCCGAGCTTCGCGCGAGCCTCGCCCCAGGCGCGCCCTGACCCCATCATTGACCCGAAAATATCCTCGGGGGGTTTCGGGCATTCCTGAATGCCCGAATTCGGGGGGCAGACAGCCCCCCGCCACCGCCTCAACCCGGAGCTGCCTCAACCATCAAACGCGGCAGGATCCACCGCGCCAACCCAAGTGCACCCAACGAGCAGAGCGCAATCGTGATCACCATCGGCGTCGCGGTCCCGTCAAAGAACGGCCCCGCCAGAACGATCATCACCCCGCCCGTCAGCATCTGCATGGTGCCACCAAGTGACGAGGCCAGGCCCGCAATCTCTCCATGCGGATCCAGCGCCATCACCATGGTGGTCGGGACCACCAGACCCAGACTGCCATTGGCAAAAAACAGCATGCCCACAACGACGCCCAGGCTGGCATAGCCGGCCAATGCGACCGCCGCCAAGGCACAGCTGATCAGCGCAAACCCCAGCACCGCCAGCGCCATGACCCGGACCATCCCAAATCTTTCCCCCAGCGGGGCCGCCAGTTGCGAAGCCGCGAAAAACCCAATGGCGTTGATCGCAAACGCCAGGCTAAAGCCCGTCGGGCTCAGGCCGAACTGACCGGTGTAAACAAACGCCGCACTGGCGATGAAGACGAAGAAGCTGGCCATCCCGAAGCCGCCGATGAAAGTCAGCCCCATAAACACCGGATCGCGGAACAACACACCCGCGCCCCGCTTGAGCGAGCGTAGGTTGACAGGCACGCGGTCTTCTGGCCGCAGGGTTTCGGGCAACAAGACCGCGCTCAGCGTGATACTGGCAACAGCCGCAACCACCATCACCCAGAAGATCAAACGCCATCCGCCCAGCAGCATCAGCCCGCTACCCGCCAGCGGCGCCAGCATCGGCGAGACGCTGATCACCAGCATGATCATCGCCATCAGCCGGGTCGCCTCGGTGCCGGTGTGCAAATCACGGATCACCGCGCGCGGCACCACCATAACGACAGCCGCCCCCAGCCCCTGAACAAACCGCGCCAGCGTCAGCCAGCCAATTGTCGGCGCCAGTGCGCAGCCGACCGAGGCCACCAGAAACAGCCCGATGCCGAAAAACAACGGCACCCGCCGCCCGGCCTGATCCGCCCAGGGGCCATAGACCAGCTGCGACAGCCCGAAGGCGATAAAGAACGCCGTCAGCGTTGCCTGCGCCCCGGCGACGCTGGTGTTCAGGTCCGCCTCGATCAGCGGCAACGCGGGCAGGTACATGTCGATCGAAAACGGACCCACTGCGGACAGCAGGCCCAGAATCAACGCGGTGCGGAGCATCGAGTTCGCCATTACGGACACCTTCAAAGGAACGGGGCGATTGTCTGATCAGACAACCGCCCCGATGGCTACGGCGTTCACGCGCCGCGTGCAATCACGCTCCTGTCAGTTCACAAGGCCGCTGTCCTGCAAATAGCGCGCCATGCCTTCGATATTCAGGCCGCGCCAGTCGGCATACTGGCTCCAGTCGGCATAGGCATCCAGCGTCAGGTCGGCCTGGATCGCATCCACCGATTTGCCCGCCTGCAACCCTTCCAGCACACCGGCGCGAAGATCGTTCATGTAAGACAGCGCATCGTCCAGATCAGCCGGGGTGCCGACCGCCCCGTGACCGGGTGCGAAAATCTCGAACTCCAGGCCCTGCGCCACTTCGATCTGACCGATCCAGTCATCCATATTCGCGCCCCCCAGGTTGCGGAACGGCAGGCGCTTGGGGGCCGCGACATCGACGATAAAGGCGACGTTTTCCGGCCGCACGACCACGGCAAGCATATCCTCGCCATGCCCCGGGCCCAGCGCCGTCAGCTCGAAGGTCTTGCCGCCGACCTCCAGTGAGTGGTTTGCCCCAACCCGGATATCCGGCGCGACGCCGTCAATCTGGTCGGGCGCGTTTTCGTGCGCTATCACGGTTGCGCCCTCATGCACCGCCCCGCCTGAGGCGTGGTCCAGATGGCTGTGGGAATAGATTAGATGGCTGACAGGCGCGGCATCTATGGTCCCAAGATTGTCGGCCAGCCAGGCCGAGGCTTCGGCGTTGATCGGATCAACCCGCACCGTCCCCTCGCTGGTCGCCACAATCAACGAGTTGTGGAAGTTGTTCTGAAACAGATAAACGTCGCCCGCCACATTGGTCAGCTTGCGCATGACGTCCTGCGCGTGAACAGGCGCTGCAAGCGCCAGCATCGCCACCGTCAAAACTACGTGCCGCATGGGTCCCTCCAATTCTGTAAATGACTGCGCTCAGCCTGCCCGCGCGCCGTGGCGGCAGGCAAGGGAGCCCGAGTCACCAAACCGTGAAGACGGCAAAGAATTGCTGAGCCGGGTCACCCATACAGCAGCCTCAGGCAGCGTCTTCCTCGGATTGCTGACGGTGCCAAAGGCTTGCGTAACGCCCTGATTTCGCCAGCAGATTGTCGTGGGTTCCCTGTTCGGCAATCACACCGTTTTCCAGCACCACGATCAGATCGGCATGTGCAACGGTGGACAGACGGTGTGCAATCGTCAACACCGTGCGCCCCTGCCCCATCTCCTGCAGACTGTCCTGAATGTCCTGCTCGGTCTCGGAATCCAGCGCACTGGTGGCCTCATCCAGCAGCAGGATCGGCGGGTTCTTGAGGATCGTCCGCGCGATCCCAACCCGCTGTTTTTCACCCCCCGACAGCTTCAATCCACGTTCGCCCACAGTCGTCTCATACCCGTCCGGCAGGCTGGAGACGAAGTCGTGGATCTTGGCCGCCTTCGCTGCCTCTTCCACCTCGGCACGGGAGGCTTCGGGGCGGCCATAGGCGATGTTGTAATAGATCGTATCGTTGAACAGCACAGTGTCCTGCGGCACGACGCCGATCTCGGCGTGCAGGCTGGTCTGGGTGACATCCCGCACATCCTGCCCGTCGATCTTCAGCGCCCCGCCGCTGACGTCGTAAAACCGGAACAACAGCCGCCCGATGGTGGACTTGCCGGAACCTGAGGGTCCGACAATCGCCACGGTTTCCCCCGGTTTCGCAGTGATGCTGACACCTTTCAGGATCGGGCGCGCAGCGTCATAGCCGAACAACACATCGTCCAGAACGACCTCTCCGCCCGTCACCTCCAACGGCTTCGCGCCGGGCGCATCCACAACCTCGGCCGGTTGCCCCAGCAGGCCGAACATATCGCCCATATCGACCAGCGCCTGCCGGATTTCGCGGTAGACGGTGCCAAGGAAGTTCAGCGGCATGGTGATCTGGATCATATAGGCGTTGACCATGACGAAATCGCCCACCGTTAGCACCCCATTCTGCACGCCAATCGCCGCCATCACCATAACGATGACCAGCCCCGCAGTGATCAGCAACGCCTGCCCGAAGTTCAGAAACGCAAGGCTGTACGAGGTTTTCAGCGCCGCCGCCACGTACCGCTCCATCGAGCTGTCATAACGCTCTGCCTCACGCGCCTCGGCCCCGAAATACTTGACGGTTTCAAAGTTCAGCAGACTGTCGATCGCCTTCTGATTGGAGTCGGTGTCCTGATCGTTCATCTCTTTGCGGATCTTCACCCGCCATTCGGTCACGGCGAAGGTGAACCAGATGTACAGACCGATGGTGACGGCGACGACGGCCAGATACCAGATGTCGAAAACCACGGCGAGGATGACGCCGATCATCAACAGCTCCAACACCAGCGGCCCGATCGAGAACAACAGGAACCGCAGCAGGAATTCGACGCCTTTGACGCCTCGTTCAATGATCCGGGACAGCCCGCCGGTCTTGCGGGAGATGTGATAGCGCATCGAGAGGCGGTGAATGTGGGTGAAGGTCTCCAGCGCCAATTGGCGCAGCGCGCGTTGCCCGACCGGCGCGAACAGCACATCGCGCAGCTGCTGAAAGCCGACCGCCATCAGCCGGGTGACGCCATAAGCCACCGTCAGGCCAACTGCGCCCATCCCCAGCATCCACGCCGCCGAGACACCGTCCCCCGCCAGCGCATCCACCGCCGCCTTGTAATAAAACGGCGTGATGACCGAGATCAGGCGCCCGAAAAACAGCACCACCAGCGCGATGACCACCCGGCGCTTGACCCAAGGGTGATCATCCGGCCACAGGTACGGGCCGACCCGGCGCACCGTGGTCCAGCCGCTGGCCGCGGGCGCGTCATTCATCGTCGTGTCTGTCATTCCGGCACGCTCACGTTGGTTGATTTTGTCGTCAATGCTGTCTAAAGCATGCAGTTACAACATTTCAAGAGGTGTTGAAAGATGCAAGAGTCCACCGCCCTGCGCGCCTTCGCCGCCCTTGCCCATGAAACGCGGCTGGCGGTGCTGCGGCTGCTGGTCCCGCAAGGCGCTGACGGGCTGAGCGCGGGTGACCTTGCAAAACAAACCAACTGCAGCGCCTCGGCCCTGTCCTTCCACCTCAGCACGATGGAGGACGCGGGGCTCGTCACCTCGGCCAAGCAATCGCGCAACGTCATTTACCGCGCCGATTATGACAATCTGTCCGGCCTGATCCACTATCTGACCGAGGATTGCTGCTGCGCCCATCCGGATGTGTGTGGGTCCCTAAACCATTCATCTTCTTGTTGAAAATATCCCCGCCGGAGGCATCGAGCCTTGTTCAACTGACCGAAACACCAACTGGGCGTTCGTTGTGTGCGGCTTGCGTTGTAATTGCGACGACGGTAGCGAAATCAGAACAATCTAGCTCCTACGCATTCCCCGCCTACTCATCCCCCTCCGGCACCGAAAAAATCTGGCCCGGATAAATCCAATGCGGATCTGCGATCTCTCCCCTATTCGCCTCAAAAACCCGCACGAACAGCACCCCGCGTCCGTATTCCTCACGCGCAATTCCCCAGAGGGTCGATCCCGGTTGCACCGTGATCAGGCGCGGGCCGGTTGAGGTGACTTGTTGCTCTTCCGCCAAGGCCACGATCCGCGCTGCGTCTTCACGCTGGAACGGCGTCACCGTGCGCGAGGTCACTGCGCCCGAGGCGTCCAGCTCATCCACGCGCAGCTGATACACCCCGGTATCGACCACCGGCAGCGGCGTGCGCCACTGTCCATCGGCGGCAACCGGAACCGTCTCAACCGGGCGGTTGTCCAGATAGATCCGGACCGTCCCGGACCCGCGCCCTGACAGAACCACCGTTCCTTCAACATCATAGGCAATTGCGTCGATACTGACCGCCGTCTGCACCGCCGGACGCCCGGTTCCGGGCTGCACCACGCGCATACCTTCCGGGTCCGCCAGCAGAAGGCGCGGCTGCGCGGCCGGGGCGCGCGCGGTCGGCACATCGGGTTCCGCATTGGTCTGCGCCGCATCGGCACCGCCGGACACGTCGGGCGACGGCGGCAGCTCGGGCGACGGCGCGATGATCAGGGTTTCCGCCCCGCGCAGAACCGATCCATCCGCCCCCTCAGCCGTCAGGGCCACCTGTTGCGGTGCAACGCTTGGAGAGACCAGAAACAGCGCCGCGAATTTCCCGTCATCACCCGCGCGTGCCGTTGTCACCGCCTTTCCGCCCAGCAGGACCGAGATCAGCGCCCCGGGAACCGCACGCCCGGCCAGCACCGCCGTCCCATCGGCATCGACGCGCACAAGATCGAAGCGCGGCGCATCCGGGGACGGGGCGGAGGCCGGTGTATCGGGGGCCGGTGTGTCGGGAACCTGCACCGCGACCGGCGCGCTGATCGTGGCCTCAGGGTCCGACGGGGCCTCTGCACCCGGTCTGTCCGCCACCTCGGGCACTGCCAGGGCGATGATGTCGCCTCCTACGGCCCCGGCCTCGGCAGTGTCATCTTCCGACGCCAGCGGCTGTGGCGCTGCGATGGAGCTGACCGCTGGCGTTGCCGCCGCTTGCACTGGTTCGTCCGCAGAAGGGGCCGCTATTTTGATTGCTGTATCGGTTGCTGTATCAGTTACGGAATCAGTTGTGGTTTCAGTTTCTGGTCCAGTTTCGGATGAAACCACCCCTGCCCCAGATGGTTCCGCAGTTGTAATCGTCGTCGGTGTCGGCGGCGAAGTCGGTGCCGTTTCCGGTTCCGGAACAGCCACTTCGTTCCCGTCGGGGGAGTCCGGCGACGCCGGGCCCTCGCGCTCTGCTGCCGTTTGGCTAGCTACGACCTGATCGGTTGCCTCTGGTTCAGACGCAGGCTCAGCATCAGCCGCAGGCGTCGTTGTCGGATCTGCCGCCTCAGGCGCCGCCAGTGGCTGCCCGGTTGCCGCCACTTGCACGTCCGCCGGTTGTGACTCCGCCCCGGCCTGTTGCCCGCGGGCTTCGCCGGTATCCGAAGGTGCCGGCACCACCAGCTGGCCCGACACCGGCAGGTTCGCCGCCCCGACCGAGACCACGATGACCCCGATCAGAACGCCCTCGGCCAGCCAGCCGGGCCTGGAATTGTCTGTCGCACGCGCCATGCCCTTGCCCCCGCCAGGTTCCCGGTCCATTGCTGGACCAGTCTAGCCAATTCGACCTCAGAGTCACGCCGCCATCGTTGAACCGGAAAGGACCGCCATGCCCCCGATCACATCTGTCTGCGTCTATTGCGGTTCGCGCGACGGCATCGCCCCGGCATATGCAGACGCCGCCCAGGCCCTTGGCCGCGCATTGGCCGAAAACCGGATGCGGCTGGTTTACGGCGCGGGCGACGTCGGCCTGATGGGCCGCGTTGCACGCGCGGCCGGCGCTGCGGGCGGCGACACATTCGGCGTGATCCCCACCCACCTGATCGACATGGAGGTCGGCAAGCGCGACCTGAACACCTTTGTCGTGACCGAAACGATGCACGAGCGCAAAAAGGTCATGTTCATGAACGCCGACGCAGTGATCGTGCTGCCCGGTGGGGCCGGTTCGCTGGATGAATTATTCGAGGTGCTGACCTGGCGCCAGCTTGGCCTGCACTCCAAACCGATCCTGCTGCTGAACATCGAAGGCTATTGGGATCCGTTGGTCGGGCTGATCGACCACGTGATCGCGCAAGGATTCGCAGGCGACGATATCCGCGACTACGTCACTGTGGTCCCCACGGTCGAGGCTGCCCTCGCCGCCCTGCGCCCGACCTGATCGGCCCTGACCGCGGCAATCGAATAGATTGCCAAGGCAGTCCAGATGAACCCGAAGGCCAGCACCTGGCCGCGGCTGAACCCTTCGCCAAACACCACGATGGCACAGAAAAACTGTAACGTTGGATTGATGTATTGCACGATCCCGATCGTCGCCAGACGAATGCGCCGCGTGGCATAGCTGAACAGGATCAGCGGCCCGGCCGTGATCGGACCGGACAGGATCAGCAGGCTGGTGGTCCAGACGTCGGACCCAAAGCCGCCGACATTGCGCCCCACCAGCCCGTTCCAGCCCTGTGAATGGACGCCCCAAAGCCAGATCATTGCCAATGGCGCCAGCAACACCACTTCGGCCGTCACGGTAATAACCGGTCCGGCCGACATCCGCCCTTTGATCAGCCCATAAAAGCCGAATGTCAGCGCCAGCGAAAAGCTAAGCCAGGGCACCACGCCGACGCCAAGGATCAGCACGCCAACCCCGAGGGCGGCAAGCGCTACGGCACTTAACTGCGCGCGTCCCAACCGCTCACCCAAGACAAGCCGTCCCAGCACCACTGCCACCAGCGGGAAGATATAATAGCCCAGACTGCTTTCAGTGACCTGCCCGATCTGCGTTGACAGGATGAACAGGAACCAATTGGCCGATATCATCAGCGCCGCGATTGCGACCAGCACCAGCGATCGGGGCCCGATCATCAGGCGCGCGACCTGCCGCAGGCGGCCCTGCACCAGCAGAATGATCCCGAAGAACCCCAGCGACCACAATGTCCGATGGCTTAGCAATTCCAACGGCGGTACATGGGCCAGCTGCGTATAGAATATCGGCGACAGCCCCCAGACCGAACAGGCGGCGATCATCGCCAGGACGCCCCGCGCCGGATCGGTCATGCGCCCAACTCCACCACTGTCCCTTCGGGCACCACGCCGAAGCGCACCGGGATGATCGAGCACCCCAACCCGCCCGAGGTCACGATACAGCGCCGCCCCTCGGTCACCGGGCCATAGGCAAAGCGCGCGCCAAAGCGGCTTGGCACTACAGGGCGCCAGCCGAACAGGTTGAACTGCCCGCCGTGCGTGTGACCCGACAGGGTCAGGGCGATGCGGTCGGGCACCTTCGGGAAAATATCGGGCTCATGCGCCAAAAGGATCGCGGGCGCGCCATCGTCGGGGATCTGCGCCATGGTTCCGGGCAGGTCGTCGACGCCAACCCAGCGGCCTTGCCGCCGGTACGCAATCTGATCGCCCAGCCCGGCCAGCCAGAATGCGGCGTCGCCCTCGCCCAGTTTCAGAACCTGATTTTCAAGCACCGGAATGCCATTGTCCTGCATCGCCAAACCCGCCAGCACCGGCCCTGTGCCGCGCCGCTGCGCGGTCAGATCATCCCACCAGTCGTGATTGCCAAGCACGGCAAAGACACCCAGCCGCGCCTGCAGCCCGCCCAGCACCCGCCCGGTATCGGCCACCTTCACCGGGGCCTGAACAAAATGATGCCCCGCCGCCAGATCGCCCAGCACAACGATCAGATCCGCCCCGATGGCGTTGGTGCGCGCGACGATCTTTTCCAGCCGCGCCAGCGTCATCCAGGGCCCGCCCATATGCAGGTCGGTGACAATCGCAATCGACAGTTTCTGCCCCTTTGGCCAGCCGGGGACATCCGGCGCCCAGCGTTTCACCCGAAACCGCAGCGCCGGTTCCAGGAAGAACGCATAAAGCGCAGAAAAAAGGCCCGCCAAGAATACTCCAAGCAGGCCTTTCAGAAAACCCCGTCGGGTCACGCGCGGTGCCCTTACATGCGGCTTGCGACGTTCTCCCAGTTGACCAGATTGTCCAGGAAGTTGGTCAGATACTTCGGACGCGCGTTGCGGAAGTCGATGTAATAGGAATGCTCCCAAACGTCACAGCCCAGCAGCGCCGTCTGACCAAAGCACAGCGGGTTCACGCCATTTTCGGTCTTGGTTACGGCCAGACCGCCATCGGCGTTCTTGACCAGCCAGCACCAGCCCGAGCCGAACTGCCCGGCGCCCGCCGCGCTGAATTGCGACTTGAAGTCATCGACCGAACCAAAGCTGTCTTTGAGCGCGGCTTCCAATTCGGACGGCATCGCCGACTTGCCCGGGCCCATCATCTCCCAAAACTGGTTGTGGTTCCACAACTGGCTGATGTTGTTGAAGATTCCGTTCTGCGCGACGGCGGATTTGTCATAGGTGCCGGTGATGATCTGTTCGAGGGTCTTCCCCTCCCATTCGGTTCCCTCAATCGCCTTGTTGCCGTTGGTCACATAGGCGTTGTGGTGCAGGTCGTGGTGGTATTCCAGCGTTTCCTTCGACATGCCGTTTTCGGCCAGCGCGTCATGCGCATAGGGAAGATCGGGAAGGGAGAATGCCATGTCAGGTGCCTCTTTTCAGGTGTGAACGTGTCGGAACAACGCGCGTCACCGCCCGCCGTTCCGTTACCCGCAAACTGCCGCATCCGGCAAGGACGCTCAACCCCAATCGACCCGGATCAGCGCCTTGCGGCTATCCGGGCCGAAATCAGGTCAGGAAACCTTGCAGGTGCCGCTTGCCGAGAACTTGTTGGAATAGCCATTGGGCTGCGCATTGATGCTGAGCTTGCCCGAGCTTTTCAGATAAGTCGCGCGATACACCATATTGGCGCGTTGTCGCGACTTGTTGACTGCTTTGACTGTCCAGCCAAATGTCACCCGCCTTTCGTTGTCATGCTTAACCCGCACACCAATTGGCTTGCCATAAAAGTGATGGATGATTGGATCACTTACCGTCGCCGTATTCGACCCCGCCTTGTGCGAGACGAACAGCTTGACCGGCAGCCAGTTGTGCGACTTCGAATCAATGTCACATTCATAAACCGCAGCCGAAGCCGAAACGCCGTAAAGACTTAGAATCGTTGCGAAAAATGCGGTTCGAAATTTCATGAAATCAGATCCCCTAAACTGTAATTGCGTGACTAAACAGCCGCAGGATATCCCGTTTGCCCGCCTTGTCGAGCCGATTCTGACAGAAGATCGAACACGTAGCGCGCGACCGAGCGGAAGCAGACAACCTCGAACCCATGCGCATCCGGCATCCAGAAAGCGCCCGCCACCTGGGCCAGACGCGTGCGTCGGATGTCGCCGGGGCCAAAGGCGTCCGGGTGCAGATCGACCGGCGCCAGTTTTGCCAGAACCTCGCGGCAGGCCGCGCCTTCAACCCGGAACAATGCGCGTGCGTCCGAAACGTTGATGGCCATCGCATGCTGTTTGGTAAGCGCGTCGGACAGCTGCGCGGCGGCGTCAGCGGCGTCGTCGTAGGGCAGCAAAAACAACAGCTCATCCGGCGACATCCACGCCAGGGATCGCGCGCCGTCATGCGTGATCCGGCGCTGGTCCGGTATGGCCATGCCGGTTTCTGCCTTGATGACATCCGCGAATTCCGCCGACGCGAATTCACCGCGCAGGGTAATCATGCCGCACAATTCGGACTCTGAGATTTTGCAGTAACCGTCGAAACTTGCACCACCAAGGGCAGTCATCACATCAGACATTCTGCTTCTCCCCCTCAGGGTCATAAAACACCGGGCTGACGATCTTTGCCGGGTTCGACTTCCCGTCCGTACTAGGGAAATCGATCACCTCGCCCATACGATCCGGTCCGTTCAGAACCAGACCCATGGCAATCCCGCGCCCCAGAGTCGGCGAGTGATAGGTCGAGGTCACGCGCCCCTGTGTGTTGCGCTGTCCATTCGCATTGGTCCCCTCAGCCACCGCATAGGCCCCATCGGGCAGAACCGAGCCATCGGGCGTTTCCAGTCCGACCAACTGCCACCGCTTCGGATCGGTCATATGCAGGCGCGCCTGCGCCCGCTTGCCCAGATAGTCGTCCTTTTTCTTCGAGATTGCCCAGTTCAGGCCCAGATCCTGCGGGATGATCGTGCCGTCCGTCTCATCCCCGATCATGATGAACCCTTTCTCGGCCCGCATGATGTGTAAAGCTTCGGTCCCATAAGGAGTTACGTCAAATTCCTCACCTGTTGCGTGAAGCATATCCCAAAACGCCCGCCCGTGGCTTGCGGGCACGGCGATTTCGTAGCTGAGTTCGCCAGAAAACGAGATGCGGAATGCGCGCGCAGGGATCCCGGCCAGCTCTCCCTCGGTCCAGGTCATGAACGGCAACGCCTCGGCCGAGACCTCCATTCCGCCGATTTTCTCTAACACTTTGCGTGCGTTAGGGCCAACAACGCCGATCTGCGCCCATTGCTCGGTGACGTTGGCCGTATAGACCTTCCAATCCCACCATTCGGTCTGAAGCCATTCTTCCATGTGGCCGTGGATACGCTCGGCCCCGCCGGTCGTCGTGTGGCACAGCCAGGTATCTTCGGACATTCGCGCCACGACGCCGTCGTCGATCAGGAACCCGTTTTCCGAGCACATCAGCCCATAGCGGCATTTGCCGACCGCCAGATTGGACATCATGTTGGTGTACATCATGTCGAGGAATTTCCCCGCATCCGGCCCTTTGACGATAATCTTGCCAAGGGTCGAGGCATCAAGCAGGCCCAGCGAATCCCGCGTCGCCGTCACCTCACGCGCGACGGCCTGATCCACGGTTTCCCCTTCGCGAACAAAGGCATAGGGCCTGCGCCAGTGGCCGACAGGTTCCCAATGCGCGCCGTTCGCAGCGTGCCAATCGTGCATCGGTGTGCGGCGCAGCGGCTGGAACAGATCGCCCTTCGCTTCACCCGCAATGCTGGACATCGAAATTGGCGTATAGGGTGGTCGGAACGTGGTCGTTCCGGTTGCAGGTATCTCCTGATGCAACGCATCCGATAATACCGCAAGTCCGTTGATATTGCTTAGTTTACCTTGATCCGTTGCCATGCCCAGCGTGGTGTACCGCTTGGCGTGCTCGACACTTTCATACCCCTCTCGGGCGGCCAGCTGAACGTCGCTAACTTTCACGTCGTTCTGAAAATCGAGGAACATTTTCGCGCGCTTCTCGATCCCCGCGCCTTGCGGCATTACCCAAACCGGCAGGATCTCGCCTTCGGCAACGCCGTCCGACTTTGGCGCCGCACCACCACCGCCAGCGGCCATGTGCGCATCCGAAAGCACCGTGTCCATCACCAGTGCGCCAGATGCACTTCCAGCTGTAATAACAAAGGCTTCGCCATCATGGCTGATCGGCGGGCGGCTCGGATCGGGGCGGAAATGGGCGTGATCCTCATCCCACAGCAGCTTGCCACCGCAATGGCTCCACAGGTGAACCACCGGGGACCAGCCGCCTGACATGGCAATCGCTTCGCACGGGATCGTTTCCAACACCGCACCTTCACCGGCGTGCAGGCAGACCTGAACGCCCTGCACCCGGCCCTTGCCAATCGCCGCGGCCACGCCGCGCCAGGCTTCAACCCGGATGCCGATTTCGCGGGCCTTTTCAATCAGTTCCCCCTGCGGATCCGGCCGCGCATCCAGGATTGCCGGAACTTCCAGCCCAACTTCTTTCAGCGCAATTGCGGTGCGATAGGCGTCATCGTTGTTGGTGACCACAACGGTGCGATCCCCGGCGCTGACGCCGTGATCGGCGATGTAATCGCGAACCGCGCTGGCCAGCATGACACCCGGCAAGTCATTGTTCGCAAATGACAATGGCCGCTCAATCGCACCAGTCGCCGTGATGATCTTCCCGGCCCTGATCCGCCACAGGCGGTGGCGCGGTGCGTCTGCATCATGGGTCTGTTCATAGGCCAGCGCATAGCCGTGATCATAAACACCCGCGCCCATGGTGTTCGCACGGATGGTCACATTCGACATCTTTTCAAGGAGTTGAAGGGTAATTTCAACCCATTGCATTACATTGAGCCCATCAATCGAGCCACCGTCAACCACGGCCCGGCCACCCCAGGCGCCGGTCTGTTCGATCAACATGATCCGCTGCCCGCCCTTTGCCGCCGCCAGCGCCGCCGTCAGCCCGGCAATGCCGCCGCCAACAACCAGCACATCGCAGAAGGCATAGAGATGCCCGTACCGGTCGGGGTCACGCTCGGTCGGGGCTTTGCCCAGCCCGGCGGACCGGCGGATCACCGGTTCGTACACATGTTTCCAGAAGGCGCGCGGCCAGTTGAATGTCTTGTAATAAAAACCGGCGGGCAGAAATCGCGCCATCCGGGCGTTGATCGCACCGACATCGAATTCCAGGCTGGGCCAGTGGTTCTGGCTGGCGATCACCGCGCCTTCGGTCAGCGGCGTCGTCGTCATTCGCTGGTTCGGTTCGAACGCCGCGCCGGACCCGAAATTCGCCAGCGCATTGGGTTCTTCCGCCCCGCGCGCGATGATCCCGCGCGGCCGGTGATATTTGAAACTGCGCCCGACCAACATTTGCCCGTTGGCCAGCAAAGCCGAGGCCAGCGTGTCCCCCGCATAGCCCGTCATCCGCTTGCCATTGAAGGTGAAATTCAGCGGCTTTGAGCGATCGATCAACCGGCCGCCGGTTGCAAGACGGGTGCTCATGCCAGATTCTTCCAGGTCCAGCCAGGGCGTTTGACGCGAATGGTTTCCAGGATTTCCGCAGGCGGTTCAGTGGTTTGCGCGCAATAGGTGCCAAACACCTCGAGCGTCGCAGTGCAACGTGCGGCGTGGAACCATTTTCCGCAACCATTGGCGTGCTGCCAGCGTTCGAAATGCACGCCGAACGGGTTTTCGCGGCGGAACAGGTAATCCTCAAAATCCGCGTCACTCGCATCGGGGCCGAAGCGCGTGATATGCGCCTCTCCACCGGCGTGAAGCTCAGTCTCTTCGGCGGCGACACCGCAATTCGGGCATGTTATCAACAGCATAGCGCACAGACCATTGCGGCCACCCCCCAACAGGTCTGACGATCCGGTTCACAAGGCATCCAGAACCTCCTCAAAAATCCGCGCAGCCTTGTCGGCCGGGTAGCTGCCATAGAGCCGCAAGGTCGAGCCCCATTTCTGGTCGGCATAGACCGGGCCGTCGCCGTCATAGGGCAAGCGGCTTTTGAAGTTCGGGTTGAAGTAGTGTGACGGGAAAATAACAACTTCGTCTTCTCGCCCGGCGACGAATTGCCCGATGTACCGATTGCCGGTCGAAATCCATGGGGCCTGCAGTGACGTCGCGGATTGCTGGATCTCCAGATCCTTGAGAATATCCTTCAGCATCGCCTGCCCCGGAGCTGCCGCGACGAAATGGCTGATATAACCAGGTCTGTGTTCTTCGTTCTCGTAGACACAGTATAACGTGGGATTCGGAAACAGGTCGTCGACTGGTTTCAGGCAAACCGAATCTGCTTCTGGGATGACGCCACCGCGTTCAAGCAGCAGTTCATACCGCATCAGGTCAGAAACGCCGTGAAATAATCTGCGCGCGAAATATTCGGCGATCAGTGCCTGGTTGCGCCAGCGACGACCAGACAGAAACGCATTGTCGTAAACCCGATACTCCCAATCCGGATGCTGATCACGCCAGCTTTGCATCCAATGGACCGGCGCCGGGCGATCGCCGACCCAGATATGTGCCATCGAGCGAGGTATTGCCAACGGGCCATGATCAATCGGGCGGGCGGGCGCCAATTCTGCATCAACGCTTTCATTCACCGCTGGAAATACGGGGTTTTTGCTGTGATAGCCCATAAGCCCCAGCATCAGCGAAACCTGAGTCGGAAAATTTGAACGGTTGACACAGATAAGGTCGCCATCGACGCTGAACACCTCGAACCCGCTATGTGACATTTCCTCAATGAAAATATCCGTTTCGGGTTTGCCGTCACCACCGGTTGCAACGACAAGCCGGGTGTTCAGCGCGTTCAAATCAAGTCCGTGCATCATCAGCAGGCTGTTTGTCACCGCGTCGAGGTAAAACAGGTCAACATGGTGATGCTCAAGGTCGACCAGAATGTCCCAAACCGGTTTCTCTCCGACAAGGCCGACCGCAGGCTCAACAATATCAAGGCGCGGATCACCCGCATGAAGGGCGGCGGTTTCTTCGGCGCGGTGCCGATCCTGTTCGATCAAAAGGATGCGCCAGTGTTCCGGATGACGCGGTTCATCCGAGAAGTTCTCGAGAAGCACGGTATTGGTGCCGATTGCGACACATAGAACATCGTCGGGGCATAGTGCGTCGAGCGCCACAAGCAGGCTTTGCTGCAAGTACGGCGATTGATGCTCGACGACTGGCTGGCGTGCCAACCGCATTGCGAGTGTTGTGTTACGAAATGACATTGCACCCCCTGGCGACGATCCCAACATGAGTCGATGCAAGATAACTGCAAGACGCAAGTTTTAATGGCAGACCGGGTTCGCCTGGCGTCCCTGAAACGAAAGCGCTGCAGCCATGGATGCTTCCCGATCTGGAGCAATCACGCGCACACCACTTTTGCCGTTGACGATGCCGCCCGCACTGATGACGCCCATGGTATCCTGGTTCAACCGTCCGAGGCGGGCAGCTTGATCTCGGTATCCGCGTCGTACGGGGCTTCGCCGCCGAGGTAGAAGTGGGCGAGGATTGCCACCACAACGACAAATGCGCCGACGATGAAGGCAAGCCCGGTGTTTCGGCTTTTTTGGGCCGTGAGAGTCTCTTGTTTGATTGCGTGCCGGATATCAAATGCGTGTGAGTAACTCGAATGCAGGGGGTGATGGAGCGATCTAAGGGGTGACTATGGGTGTGATCGACCGATGGCCGAGCCCGAACCGAAGTGGCGGTTCGGATAGGTGCTGTCGGCCTTAAACTCATCTTGGGCACACCGGCAAATTTTGACGGTGCAGACCACAAACTAACAAGTCGCCGTAGCCCCAAACGAGAGTCCCAACAGCAATCAGTCCGAACTGCACAATGACATCAGCGAGGACCAATCCTCGATACTCGTGAAGTGACGCTTTCTTGAGCTTTTCGGCAATTTTCCAATCGGCGATCCGAGAATTGCTAATCGCTAAAAAGCAAACTCCGAAGAACACCATCATACTGCCGAAGCGTTGAAAAGTGACTGGATTGGGTTCACAATAGGCCATGTACAAGAGGTTCGCGAGGCAAAACAAGACAAGCATTCCTTGAATGCCTGCGACCATCAAACTTCTTGTTGAATTTCCCAAAGTCAATGCGCCACCCCCGCAGCCACTGACTCATCAATAAACCGCCCCTCGCGGAACCGGTTCAGCCCGAACTCTGCGGCCAGTGGCCCCGGCGCGCCTTTGGCGATCATCTCGGCCGTGGCCCAGCCGCCGCCCGGGATCGCCTTGAAGCCGCCCGTCCCCCAACCGCAGTTGACGAAGACGCCGCCCACTGGCGTGGGTGAGATGATGGGAGAGCGATCCCCTGTCACATCCACGATCCCGCCCCATTGGCGCAGCATCTTCAGGCGGGCGATCATTGGGAAGGTCTCGACCAGTGCGCGCACCGTTTCCTCAATATGGTGGAAGCTGCCGCGCTGGGTGTAGTTGTTGAAGCCGTCGGTGCCGCCGCCGATCACCATCTCGCCTTTGTCAGACTGACTCATATAGCCGTGGACCGTGTTGGCCATGACCACCACGTCCATGCGGGGTTTGATCGGCTCGCTGACCAGTGCTTGCAGGGCCACCGACTCGAGCGGCAGGCGGAATCCGGCCATCTGGGCCAGTACGCCCGAATGCCCCGCCGCGACCAGACCCAGCTTGGAACAGCCGATGGGGCCGCGCGAAGTCTCGACCCCCGTGACCTTCCCGGCCTCGGTCCTGATCCCCGTCACCTCACACTTCTGGATGATGTGCATGCCCATGTCGCTGCACGCCCGCGCATAGCCCCAGGCCACGGCGTCGTGCCGCGCGGTGCCGCCACGTGCCTGCCACAGCGCGCCGAGCACCGGATAACGCGGGCCGTCGATGTTCATGATCGGACACAGCTCTTTCACGCGCGCGGGGCCGATGAATTCGGTCTGGACCCCTTGCAGGGCGTTGGCGTGGGCGGTGCGGACGTAACCGCGCACCTCATGCTCGGTCTGGGCCAGCATCATCACGCCGCGCGGGCTGAACATGACGTTCATGTTCAAGTCCTGGCTTAGCCCTTCATATAGGCTGCGGGCCTTTTCATAGATCGCCGCTGAGGGATCCTGAAGATAGTTCGACCGGATGATCGTCGTGTTCCGCCCGGTATTGCCGCCGCCCAGCCAGCCTTTTTCCAGCACCGCGACATTGGTGATGCCGAAATTCCTGCCAAGGTAATAGGCGGTCGCAAGGCCGTGCCCGCCAGCCCCGACGATGATCACGTCATAACGGTCGCGCGGTTCGGGGGATGCCCAGGCGCGGTCCCACCCTTGATGGTGGCGCATGGCCTCTCGGGCGATGGCAAAGGCGGAATAACGGCGCATTGGCGAATCCCAGGTCTGGTACGGCGCGAATGTGCGTGCGACGCGGCGAAATTGGAAGTGTGTGAACGTCGCAGTGGTGGTGAATTGCGACATTGGTGCAGACCGATGCGGCAAAGACAGGGGCGCGGCGCATGCGCCCCGACACGGCCCACCGCGCGAGACCGTGAGTTGCGCTGCGCACGCGAACGTCTAGATAGAGGCGGCAATGAAAGTGAACCGATGATTTTCTGGCTGATCGCCGCCGCCGTCGCGGCAACCGCTGTCTGGGTTTTGCTGGCTCCGCTGCGCGCGCAGCCCCCGGCGCAGAGCACAGGCGACAGCGCCGACATGCGGATTTACCGCGACCAACTGGCCGAGGTGGATCGCGACCTTGCCCGTGGCACCCTTGACGCGGGCGAGGCTGCGCGCCTGCGCACCGAGGTGCAGCGCCGTTTGCTGGACGCGGACCGCGCGCATCAGCAAGCGGTCGTTGCCGCAGGCGCACCTGTCGGATCGCTGCGTGTCCTGACTGTCGCGGTGCCGCTGGCGCTGATCGGTGGCGCGCTTGCGCTTTACGCCACGCTGGGTGCGCCGGGCGCGCGGGATTTTTCGATGCAGGATCGCCTGGCCCTGGCCGAGCAGATGAACAATGCCCGCCCCTCGCAAGCCGACGCCGAGGCGGCGGCGCCAAATCGAGAAGTTGCCGGCACCGACCCGAAGTTCCTGGACCTGATGACACAGCTGCGCGCCGCAGTCGCGGATCACCAGGACGATCTTCAGGGCCATCAGCTGCTGGCCCTGAACGAGGCCGTGCTGGGCCGCTATGCCGCCGCTGCGGCCGCGCAGGCAAATGTGGTCCGCCTGAAAGGCAACGCCGCCACCGCCAGTGATGTTGCCGAACACGCAGGCCTGATGATCCTGGCCGCCGACGGGATCGTCTCGCCCGAGGCGGAACAGGTTGTGATCCGGGCGCTGCAGATGGACCCTTCACACGGGGTCGCGCGTTATTACGCCGGATTGCTGCATGCCCAGGTCGGGCGCCCTGATCGCGCTTTCCAGATGTGGCGCAGCCCGCTGTCCGAGGGGGGGGCCGATACGCCCTGGGACGCCCCGATACGGGCGCAGATCATTGATGTCGCGCGCGCCGCCGGTGTCAGCTATACCCCGCCGCCAATCGCGCAACAGCGCGGCCCAAGTGCCGCCGATATTGCCGCCGCTGCGGATATGTCGGCAGAGGACCGCGACGCCATGATCCGGGGCATGGTCGATGGCCTGTCCGAGCGTCTGGCGACCGAAGGCGGCCCGGCCAGCGACTGGGCGCGTCTGATCGGAGCGCTGGGTGTCTTGGGCGAGGTTGCGCGCGCCGCCGAAATCTATGCCGAAGCGCGCGAGGTGTTCGCCGCCAACCCCAATGATCTGGCGCTGCTGGCCCGCACCGCAAGCCAGGCGGGGATCACCGAGTGATCCTGACCGACATCACGGGCTTTGCCTCCGCCCTGCCCCGCCACGGCGCGCTGATCGGGCTTGACCTTGGGGACAAGAACATCGGTCTGGCGGTATCGGACACACTGCGCGGGATCGCCAGCCCGTTGGAAACGATCCGGCGCAAGAAATTCTCGGTCGATGCGGCGCGGTTGCTGGATGTCATCGGCGCGCGCGAGATTTGCGGGATTGTGCTGGGGTTGCCGATGAACATGGATGGCTCGGAAGGGCCACGCTGTCAGTCGACGCGGGCCTTCGCGCGCAATCTGGAACGGCTGAGCGATCTGCCGATCACCTTCTGGGACGAACGCCTGTCCACCGTTGCCGCCGAACGCGCGCTTCTGGAAGGTGACACCAGCCGCCGCCGCCGGGGCGAGGTCATCGACCACGTTGCCGCCGGGTTCATCCTGCAAGGCGCGCTGGACCGGTTGCGCGTTCTGGAAAGCGCGCCATGAGTGATGAGATATGGCAGCGGGACGAGGTCGACAGCCCCTGCATAAAGATCTGTCTGATCCACCCGACCGAGCGTCTGTGCACCGGCTGCTATCGCAGCATCGACGAGATTGCCGCCTGGGGCGCGATGTCGCCCGAGGCCCGGCGCGCCGTCATGGCGACGCTGCCGGATCGCGCGCCACGGCTGAAAAAACGGCGCGGCGGGCGCGCCGCGCGTCAGGCGCGCGACGACTGACAGAACAAAAGCAAGCTCGGCTCAGGGAATGATCCGGGTGTATTTCGTGCCCTCGATCACCGCGCTTGCGATCAGGCCCGCCTGCCCGAAGATCACCGCGACAACCGGTTCCAGCGTGGTAATCGTTTCGGCCGAAATATTCTCGCCCACGTCCATAACCGCATATTCCGCATCCGCCCCGGCAGACCAGCCGATGGTGGTGCGGAAGTTGGTCAGGCTTTGCTCGGTCATGAAAAACAGGACGTGCGCGTATTGCTGCGCACCGATCTGCAGGCCCGCGCTGATCTGCGCGGCTGAGTAATAATCGACAGTGACGCCCTGAACACGCAGCGCCCCGCGCCCATAGCTGCCGCCGATGCCAAGCCCCGCCTCGGTCACCAGCGGCATCACCAGGATGCCGGCGGCATTGCGGCCAACCTCGGCCACGCCGGGATAGGTTCGGTACAGGTGGTTCAGCGTCTGATCAGCGCGTTGATCAATGATCGCGCCGCCCTGGCTGCCGACCGTGTTCATACAGGCCGACGTCAGTAACGCGGCAGCGGATGCGCCTGCAATCAGCGCACGACGAGTCGTTTGGGTCATGATGGTCCTATGGGTCTACTGCTCTGGTTTGTTGCGGCATTCTGTTGGCCGCTTGATCGCAATCATAGCATCAGAAATTGGCGCTGTCACCAAACCATCAGCGATTCTGCCCTCCGGCGGATGTCTGCCGGACAGCGACCGGGTTGCCCCCACTGGCGGATGGCGCAATAAGCTGGACGTGCACGAATTTGGCGCGCGGGAATGGCAAGAACTATTGTTTGCATGGAATGGGGCTCACTTTACGGGCCGGACTACGTGAACGTGTTGTTCCGGGCGGTTTCAGCACATCTGAGCGGCGCCTTCCGCTTTGTCTGTTTTACCGATGACCCGGCGGGCATCGACGAGCAGGTCGACTGCGTCAAAATCCCCGAGATGTCGCTGGATGACGCGGGCTGGGAGCGCGGCGGCTGGCCGAAATTATCCGTGTTCGCAGAATGCGACGCAGACCTGACGGGCCGGTGCCTGTTCATCGACCTCGACACGATCATAACCGGACCGCTGGAGGAGCTGTTCGAACTTCCCGGGGAACCAGTGATGATCCGCGAATGGCCCCGGCTGGCGGATCGGTTACGTAAGCGTAAGCATTTTTGCGCCAGCGGGATTTTTGCATGGAACGCCGATCGCCTGCACCATGTCTGGCAGAACTTCGCGGCCTCACCCAGGCGCGCGCGTGAGGGGTTTCGTAAGGAGCAGCGGTTTCTGGAACACCACGCGGAAAACCTGCAGTTCTGGCCCGAGGACTGGGTGATTTCGTTCAAGCGCACGCTGATGGCACCACCGCTGCTGGACCGGGTGATGGCCCCGAAACCAGTGCCGCCCACGGCGCGCATCCTTGCCTTTCACGGCGATCCCCGGCCCATCGACGTGGTGCCCGAGAAGGGACAGCGCTGGGGCAAGGGTTGGCATTACGGACGCGGGGCCGTGCCCTATGTGCGTGACTATTGGCTGAAGTACGGCGGCGAAGACCCAGGCTAAGGCGCCGTTCAAACTATCTTAATCGCTATCGATTTGATCTGCGCCCGGTGCGCGCCGCAGGCGCAGGGCGCACGCCGGACCGGCCCCACCGGTCTGGCGTCGGTTTGAGGTGGGCACTCCGGTTCGAGTTGACGGCTAACACGGCCCCATAAATTATGTCCGTCAATCGTCGCTGCGCCAGCCCGCCGGTCCGCCGCGCGCCCTGCTTGGGTCGGGCGTTCGTCTTCGGTCGGCCAGCGCAGCCTCCGCACTCAGCCGTTCAGCAACTCGGCCACGTCGGGTGCAAAATACGTCAGGATGCCGTCGCACCCGGCCCGGCGGAAGGCGATCAGGCTTTCCAGCATCGCCTTTTCCGGCTCGATCCAGCCTGCGTCGATGGCGGCGCGGATCATCGAATACTCTCCACTTACCTGATAGGCGAAGGTCGGCACCGCAAAGCGATCTTTCACACGCCGACAGATATCAAGATAGGGCATCCCGGGTTTGACCATGACCATATCCGCGCCTTCGGCCAGATCGCGCGCGACCATGCGCAGCGCCTCCTCCCCGTTGGCCGGATCAATCTGATAGGTCGCCTTGTCCCCGATCAGCCGCCCCGAGGCCCCGACCGCGTCCCGGAACGGCCCATAGAAGGCGCTGGCAAACTTGGCGGCATAAGACAGGATCACCACGTCCTGATAACCGGCCTCCTCCAACGCGCCGCGCATGGCACCGATCCGCCCGTCCATCATGTCACTGGGCCCAAGGATATCCGCACCCGCCGCCGCCTGCGCCAGAGCCATGCGCACCAGCGCGTCAACGCTTTCATCGTTTACGATCACACCGTCGCGCACAATCCCGTCATGGCCATTGGCGTTATAGGGGTCGAGCGCGACATCGGTCATCACCGCCACCTCGGGAACCGCGTCCTTGATCGCCCGGGTGGCACGGTTGGACAGGTTATCGGCACTCCAGGCTTCGGCGCAATCTTCGGTGCGCCGGTCAGCCTCAGTATAGGGAAACAGGCAGATCGCCGGAATTCCAAGCGATTGCGCCCGCCGCGCCGCCGAAACCGCAAGATCCACCGACAGGCGCGCCACCCCCGGCATCGAGGGCACCGGATCGGTGACGCCGTTGCCTTCGGTCAGGAAGATCGGCCAGATCAGATCGGCGGGCGACAGCCGTGCATCACGCACCATCGCGCGCAGCGCAGCCGTGCGCCGCATCCGGCGTGCGCGGGCCAGCGGGAAAGGCGCAGGCAATGTTGGATGGTTTGTCATCTGAATACGGCCTTTGTTGATCCTATCGGGCCAAGCTGCCCCGGCCACAGCGTTACGTCGAAGTGCCGCACAGCTCAAGGTCTGGCCAAGCCGCGCGCCCGTCCCTATGGTCCGCGCGGCACTGCTTTGGGGACCCGCACGCGTGGATTGGTACAAGACCGTTTTCGAACTGATCGATATGCGGTCGTTTTCGAACCTGTGGTTCTGGATCGCGTTGGCTGTGGTCTGGTCGACAACCTCGCACTGGGTGCTTGGGGTGCCTTTTGACATGCTGCAACGCGCCCGTCGCAGCGGTGGTCAGGCCGAGGCGGATTTCGAGGATATGGTCCGCATCAACGTCAATCGCCTGCTGCACATCAGCGAGGTTTCGGGCCTGTGGATCCTGACCATCGGTTCCGGCATCCTGACCGCATTGGTGATCCTTGGGTTCTGGTACGAGGTCGAGATTGCCCAAGCGCTGTTTCTGATGGGCCTGCCGATGTCGATCGTGGGCTTGCTAAGCCTGCGCACAGCAAGAATAATTCGGCGAACCAATATCCTCGGAGAGCCATTGCGCAAACGCATGGTGCGCCACCGATTGTGGACCCAGGTGATCGGCATGATCGCGATTTTCGTGACCGCCATGTGGGGCATGTACCAGAACCTGTCGATCGGCGTGCTGGGCGGCTGAGGGCGCCCCCCACCGGCGAGACAGCCGGGGGCCAGCCCCCAGACACGAGATCGCTGGGGGCCAGCCCCCAGACACGAGATCGCTGGGGGCCAGCCCCCAGACCCCCGGGATATTTATGGGTCAATGATGGGCAAAGAAGATCGGTATAGGCGGCGCGGCGTTTATGGTGTTGCACGGTTTTGGTTGACCGGGGCGGGCGTGGCGCAGGTGCGTGTTCGCGATCCGGATCGCAGAACTCTCGGTTGACACCGCCCACGGCGCGTATACCCACCCCGCCCATGGCCAGTACCAAACATATCACCGTCGGCGGCGCGCCCGAAGGGTTTGACGCGCGGCTTTTGCTGGCCGAGGCGGAGCGCGGGCCTGCGATCCACATTGCGCGGGATGACAAGCGGATGGCGGCTATGGCGGCCGCGCTGGCGTTTTTTGCCCCCGACATGCCGGTGGTCACGTTTCCGGGGTGGGATTGCCTGCCCTATGACCGGGTGTCGCCAAACCTGGATGTGTCGGCCACCCGAATGGCGACGCTGGCCGGGCTGACCCATGGAATGCCGAAACGCTTCATCCTTTTGACCACACTGAATGCCGCCACCCAGCGGGTTCCGGCGCGCGATGTCCTGGCCGAAGCTGCGTTTACTGCCGTAGTCGGGTCGCGCCTGGACGAAAGCGCTTTGCGTGCCTTCCTGGTCCGGATGGGGTTTTCTCAGGCGCCCACAGTCACCGAACCGGGCGATTATGCGATCCGGGGCGGGATCATCAACGTTTGGCCGCCGGGGCACGACATGCCGGTGCGCCTGGACCTGTTTGGCGACGTACTGGACGGTGCGCGCCGGTTTGACGCGGTCAGTCAGCGCACGGCTGAAGCGCTGGAGGTGGTGGAGCTTGCACCGGTGTCCGAGGTGATCCTGGACGAGGCAGCGATCACCCGTTTCCGGCAGAACTATCGCCTGGAATTTGGGGCGGCGGGCACTGACGATCCCCTGTATGAAGCCGTCAGTGCGGGCCGAAAACACGCAGGCATCGAACACTGGCTGCCGTTTTTTCATGAGCGGCTGGAAACGCTGTTTGACTATCTGCCCGATGTGCCGGTCTGCCTTGATGACCAGCTGACACCGGCCCGCCTGGCGCGGTGGGAGGCGATTGCCGATCAGTATTCCAACCGGGCCGAAGCGCTGGCCAGCAAGGCGCGGCTCGATTCCGTATACAAGCCCGCCCCGCCGGGATTGTTGTATCTGGATGATGCGTCATGGAACGCTCAGTTGGAGGGCCGCCGGGTGTTGGGTTTTCATCCCTTGCCGCAGGCCAGCGGGCCGGGGGTGATCGACGCAGGCGGGCGGATCGGGCGGAATTTTTCGCCCGAACGACAACAGACAAACGTAAGCCTTTTCAATGCATTGTTTGGACATATTCAAACAAAACGTGAAAATACTCAGGTCATCATCGCCAGCAATTCCGATGGTGCGCGGGAGCGTCTGTCCGGCTTGATCGAGGATGAGGGGCTAGCCGACGCCCGCGCCATCGGCGATTTCCGCGATGTGCCCGACGCCACCGGCGGCGTCTTCCTGACCGTCTGGCCGCTGGAGCACGGGTTCACAGGTAACAGCCTGACCGTGATCTCGGAACAGGACGTTCTGGGCGACCGGCTGATCCGCCAAACCCGCAAGAAACGCCGCGCCGAAAACTTCCTGACCGAGGCGCAGAGCCTGTCGCCCGGCGACCTGATCGTCCACATCGACCACGGCATCGGCGTTTACCGCGGGCTGGAGGTGGTGGAAGCGCTGGGGGCGGCGCATGAGATGATTTTGCTGGAATACGCCGGTGGCGATCTCCTGTACCTTCCCGTTGAAAACATTGAACTTCTCAGCCGTTACGGGCATGAGGAAGGGCTGCTGGATCGCCTGGGGTGGTGGGGCCTGGCAGTCGAAGAAAGCGCGGCTGAAACAGCGCATTCGCGACATGGCCGACAAGCTGATCCGGGTCGCCGCCGAACGGATGCTGCGCCGCGCCCAGATCATGGAACCGCCCGATGGCATGTGGGACGCGTTTTCGGCCCGCTTCCCGTATGAGGAAACTGACGACCAGCTGACCGCCATCGGCGCGGTGCTGGACGACATGGCCGCCGGCACGCCAATGGATCGCCTGATCTGTGGCGACGTGGGTTTCGGCAAGACCGAGGTGGCGATGCGCGCCGCCTTTGTTGCCGCGATGAGCGGTGTTCAGGTCGCGGTGATCGCGCCGACCACGCTGCTGGCGCGGCAACACTACAAGAGTTTTGCTGAACGATTCCGGGGTTTCCGGTCGAGGTGCGGCAACTGTCGCGGTTCGTCGGTGCGAAGGAAGCGGCGGATACGAAATCGCGGATGGCGGACGGGTCGGCGGATATTGTCATCGGCACTCATGCGTTGCTGGCCAAGAATGTGCGGTTCAAGAACCTCGGGCTGTTGGTGATCGACGAAGAACAGCACTTTGGTGTGGGGCATAAAGAGCGGTTGAAGGCGCTGCGATCGGACGTTCATGTGCTGACATTGACGGCGACGCCAATTCCACGAACACTTCAACTTAGCCTTACAGGTGTCCGTGATTTATCGATAATTGGCACTCCGCCAGTCGACCGATTGGCGATCCGCACTTATGTTTCCGAATTCGACGCGATCACCATTCGTGAGGCTTTGTTGCGCGAACATTATCGTGGCGGTCAGAGCTTTTATGTGGTCCCCAGGATCAAGGACTTGCCGGATATCGAGGATTTCCTGCGCGAACAGGTGCCCGAAGTTTCTTACGTCGTCGCCCATGGCCAGATGGCTGCGGGAGAGCTGGATGACCGGATGAACGCTTTTTACGATGGCAAATATGATGTTTTGCTGGCCACCACAATTGTCGAAAGCGGGCTGGATATTCCGACGGCGAACACCATGATGGTGCATCAGGCGGATATGTTCGGGTTGGCGCAGCTGTATCAGATACGTGGGCGGGTCGGTCGTTCAAAAACACGTGCTTACGCGTACTTGACGACCAAACCTCGTGCAAAGCTTACAGATACGGCGCAGAAGCGGTTGCGTGTTTTGGGCAGCCTGGATTCGCTTGGGGCTGGCTTTACGCTCGCCAGCCAGGATCTGGACATTCGCGGTGCTGGCAACCTGCTGGGCGAGGAGCAATCCGGTCAGATGCGCGATGTGGGTTATGAACTTTACCAGTCGATGCTGGAAGAGGCGATTGCCAAGATCAAAGCCGGAGAGATGGAGGGGCTGAGCGAAGCGGATGACCAGTTGGCACCGCAAATCAACCTGGGTGTTCCTGTCCTGATACCAGAGGTTTACGTACCCGATCTTGATGTAAGACTTGGCTTGTATCGTCGCTTGTCAGCCCTCAGCACAAAAGTTGAACTGGAAGGCTTCGCCGCAGAATTGATCGACCGGTTCGGCAAGCTGCCGCGCGAGGTGAATACCTTGCTTCTGGTGGTGCGGATTAAGGCGCAGTGCAAAAAGGCCGGAATTGCCAAGCTGGATGCGGGGCCGAAGGGCGCGACGATCCAGTTTCACAACGACAAGTTTGCCAATCCGGCGGGACTGGTCACCTTCGTGCAGGATCAGCGCGGGTTGGCGAAGGTCAAGGACAACAAGATCGTCGTGCGGCGTGATTGGAAGAAGGCGAAGGACAAGATTCAGGGCGCGTTCGCGATTGCGCAGGATCTGGCGAAACATGCGCGGGCGGCGAAGTCTTGATGCCCAGCTGTAGAATCTGAGGCCGTTTCGGGCTTCAGAAACTCAATGTCCGACAGTGCAGATTCGCGAAATCACCGCCCAATTCGCAGTTGATCTTTCACAAATCCAACATCCCGCTTATTTCCCCCGCAACCGCTGGATCAGCGCGCTGGTGTCCCAGCGTCCGCCGCCCATACGCTGCACGTCGCCGTAGAACTGGTCGATCAGCGCGGTCGTCGGCAGGCTGGCGCCGATCTCATCCGCCGTGTCCAGGCAAATCCCGAGGTCTTTCCGCATCCAGTCCACTGCAAAGCCGTGTTCAAAGTGGTCGTCCAGCATGGTTTTGTGCCGGTTGACCATCTGCCATGATCCGGCGGCGCCCTGGCTGATCACCTCGACCACCGCGCGCCCGTCCAGACCGGCTTTCTCGGCAAAGGCAAGCCCTTCGGACAGGCCCTGAACCAGACCGGCAATGCAGATCTGGTTCACCATCTTGCACATCTGCCCGGCACCGCTGTCCCCGATACGGCGACAAATCTTCGCATAGGCGTCCAGCACCGGTTCGGCGCGATCGTAATCCGCCTGCGCCCCGCCGCACATGATCGACAGGGCCGCATTCTCGGCCCCCGCTTGCCCGCCCGAGATCGGCGCATCGACATAGGCCAGACCAGCCGCGCCCGCTGCCGCGTGCAGTTCCGCCGTCACCGCAGCGGATACGGTTGTGTGATCCACGAACATCGCGCCCGCCGCCATGCCCGAAAACGCGCCATCGGGGCCGGTACAGACCTGGCGCAGATCGTCATCATTGCCGACGCAGGCCATAACGAAATCGGCCCCCTTGGCGGCCCCGGCAGGCGTATCCGCCGCCGCGCCGCCGTGTTCACCGGCCCATTTTGCCGCCTTGGCTGCGCTGCGGTTATAGACCGTCACGTCATGCCCGGCCGCCGCCAGATGCCCCGCCATCGGGTATCCCATCACCCCCAGGCCCAAAAACGCCACTTTCGCCATTGCCGCACCTTCCCTTTTTGTCCGCTTCCGGCTTATCTACGCACCTTCCTGCCCGGCGTAAACAAAGGCCCCGATGTTCCAGATTTTTCGATGGTTGCTGCGGATATTGCTGGTGGTGTCCGCCGTCATCCTGCTGGGTCTGGGCGGGATTTACTGGTTCGCGTCCCGGTCGATCCCAGAATATTCGGGCACCTATCAGGTCAACGGGCTGACCGCCCCGATCGAGATTGTGCGCGATACCGCCAACGTGCCCCACATCTTCGGCGAAGGTGACCGTGACGTCTATTTCGGCCTGGGCTATGCGCACGCACAGGACCGCCTGTGGCAGATGACGATGATGCGGCGTACCGCACAGGGCCACCTGTCCGAGATTTTCGGCGAACGCACCTTACAGATTGATGAGTTGATCCGCCGCCTCGACCTTTATGGTCTGTCGATCAAGTCCAAGGCCGCGCTGGAGGAGGAGACGCTGGCCAACCTCAACGCCTATTCCGCCGGGGTGAACGCCTGGCTGGCTGAGGTGAACAGCGGCGCGCTGGGGCGCGGTGCGCCGGAGTTCTGGATTTTCCCGCGCGCAATCTCTCCCTGGACGCCGAGTGATTCCATTGCGCTGGTCAAGCTGCTGGGTTTGCAAACCTCGGGGCATTTATCGGCCGAAGTTCGGCGCGCGCGCGCCTCACTGATCCTCGACCCTGAGCGAGTGCGCGATCTGATCCCGGATGCACCGGGCGGCGGGATTGCCGCGCTGCCGGAATATGCCGCACTGGTGCCGGATGCACCGAAGTACGCGGCCAATACGCGCGGGCCGCGCGATCCGCTGTCGCCCTTCGCCCCGCCGGGCTTGCCGGGGGCGTCGAACGGCTGGGCGGCGGCCCCGTCCCGGTCGGCGGCGGCCAGCACGTTGCTGGCGAACGATCCGCATCTGGGGCTGACCGCCCCGGCGATCTGGTATCTGGCCCGGATGGAGCTGCAATCCGGCGGCGTCATCGGCGGCACGATTCCGGGCATTCCGGCGGTAATGGTTGGGCGCTCTGCCAGCCTGGGCTGGGGCATCACGTCGAGTTATCTGGACGATCAGGACGCCTATATCGAAAAGCTGAACCCGGACGATCCGACCGAGGTTCTGACCCCCGGCGGCTGGCAGCCCATGGTGACACGCCCGTCGATCATCACGATCAAGGATGCGCCCTCGAAAACCATCGAGCTGGCGTGGAGTGATAATGGCCCGATCCTGCCGGGCGGGCATTATGATCTGGGAACGGTGACGCCGCCGGGGCATTTGACCAGCCTGGCCTGGACGGTCCTCAGCGATAAAGACACGTCGATCCAGGCGGCGATGAAGCTGATGGCGGCGCAGGATGTGACCGAAGCGATGGCGGCGGGGGCCGATTTCGTTGCGCCCAGCCTTAATCTGGTGCTGGCGGATCGGCGCAATATCGCGATGAAGACTGTCGGCCAGATGCCGCGCCGGTCCGAGCGTCATCAAAGCCAGGGGCGATTGCCGACCCCCGGCTGGCTGGCCGAAAATCGCTGGCTGGGCACCCAGCCCTATGGCGCGAACCCGGCCTTTATCGCGCCGGTCGGCGGATTGCTGGGCAACACCAACAACAAGCTGCTGGACCGCCCCTTCCCGCTGCACGTCAGTTTCGACTGGGGCGACACGCAGCGGATCCAGCGCTGGCGGCGCTTGATGCAAACGCGCGAGGTTCATACCCGCGAAAGCTTCGTCGAGGCGCAGCTGGACACCGTCAGTTACACCGCGCGCACCCTGCTGCCGCTGATCGCCGCCGATCTGTGGTTCACCGGGCAGGCCGCGCCCGAAGGCACGCTGGAACGGCAGCGTCAGCGGGCGCTGGAATTGCTGGCCGAATGGAACGGAGAGATGAACGAGCATCTGCCCGAACCGCTGATCTATGCCGCCTGGTTGAACGCACTACAGGTGCGGTTGACGCAGGACGAACTCGGGCCCCTGTCGGGCGAATTCGAACGCCCCGACCCGATCTTCATCGAGCGGGTGTTCCGCAACACCGAAGGTGCGGGCGTGTGGTGTGACGTGGCGCAATCGGCCCCGTCCGAAACCTGCGCCGATATCGCCCGTGATGCGCTGGATGATGCGCTGTTGTTGCTGGAAGAACGCTATGGCAACGCGGTCGAGGCGCTGCGCTGGGGCGATGCCCATCAGGCCGCGCATGATCACCCCGTTCTGGGAGAAGTTCCCGGCCTGAACTGGATCGTCAACATTCGCCAGTCAACCTCGGGCGGGGATCATACGCTCAGGCGCGGCAGTACGCGCGGTCGGGGCGCGAACCCGTTCATGAACGTCCATGCGGCGGGGTATCGCGGGGTCTATGATTTCGCAGACCCGGACAGTTCGGTCTTCATCATCTCGACCGGGCAATCCGGTCATCCGTTGTCGCGGCACTACGATGATTTGGGGGAGTTGTGGCGGCGCGGCGAGTATATCCCGATGTCGCTGGACCCGGCCCTGGCACGGGCGGCGGCGACGGGGGTGACGGTGCTGGAACCTGAATAGGGTTTTGGGTCGGGACACGGTAGCCTGAGGCGGAATAAACGGCTGACTCGCCCCCCGTTTCAGCCGTAGTTTCGCGAAATTGACCGCGGCCCCCATTTCAACCTTTCCGCGCCGACCGTTTTCGGGCGACAAACCCACATGGTCTCGCTTCCCGATAATTTCGCCGACTGGTTCACCGCGCGCGGCTGGTCGCCGCATCCGCATCAGCGTGCCATGCTGGAACGTGCCGCCGATCCCGCCCTGCTGCTGATCGCGCCAACGGGGGGCGGCAAAACGCTGGCCGGCTTCCTGCCGACGCTGGCCGAACTGGCCGATGGCGCGCACCGGGGGATGCATACGCTCTATGTCTCGCCATTGAAGGCGCTGGCGGCGGATATCGGGCGCAACCTGCGCCGCCCGGTCGAGGATTTGCGCCTGCCGATCCGGATTGAGGACCGCACTGGCGACACCTCGCAAAGTATGCGTAAGCGCCAGCGCGCCGACCCGCCGCATATCCTGCTGACGACGCCGGAATCGCTGGCGCTGCTGCTGAGTTATGAGGATGCGCCACGCATTTTCGCCGGGCTAGAGCGGGTGATTGTCGATGAAATTCATGCACTTGCGGATAGCAAACGCGGCGATCAGCTGCTGTTGGCGCTGTCACGCCTGCAAGCGCTGCGCCCCGGCCTGCGTCGCGTCGGCCTGTCGGCCACCGTTGAGGACCCCACCGCCATCGCGCATCTGCTGGCGCGGCACCCGGACCCTTGTGCGATCCTGCACGCCGATCCGGGGCCGGACCCGGATATCCGCATGCTGACCACGGATGCGCCCCCGCCGTGGTCGGGGGGTGGCGGGAAATACGCGATTGCGGCGGTCCTCGACCAGGTTCGACAGCACAAAACCACGCTGATTTTCCACAACACCCGCGCCCAGGCCGAGATCTTTTTTCACAACCTCTGGCTGGCCAACACCGACGATTTGCCCATCGGCATCCACCACGGATCGCTGGCGCGCGAACAGCGCCAGAAGGTCGAAGCCGCGATGGTCGCCGGCAGCCTGCGCGCGATTGTTTGCACCGGCACGCTGGACCTGGGGATCGACTGGGGCGATGTCGATCTGGTGATCCAGATTGGCGCGCCGAAAAACGTCAAACGGCTGGTGCAGCGGATCGGGCGCGCCAATCACCGCTATAACGCGCCCTCAAAGGCGTTGCTGGTCCCGGCCAACCGCTTCGAGATTGTCGAATGTGTCGCCGCGCTGGAGGCAGCGAAAGAACGCAACCTTGATGGCGACCCGCGCGGCCCCGGCCCGCGTGACGTGCTGATCCAGCACATCCTGATCGCCGCCTGCGCCGGGCCCTTCGATGCCGATGACCTGTTCCCCGAGGTGACCAGTGCCGGGGCATATAGTTCGCTGACCCGCGCGGATTTCGACGCCTGCCTCGAATTCGCGGCGACGGGGGGGTATGCGCTGAAGGCCTATGATCGTTGGCAACGCCTGATGCAGCGCCCCGACGGGCTGTGGCAGCTGCGCGACCCGCGCGCCGCCGCGCGCATCCGCATGAACATCGGCACCATCATCGACACCGAGGTGATGCCCGTCCGCTTGCGCGGTCGCATGGGCGGCAAGCCCCTGGGCGAGGTTGAGGAGGCTTTTGCCGCCACCCCTCACCCCCGGTGATACGTTTCTGATCGGCGGGCGCGTGGTACGCTATGACCGCCTGCGCGAGATGACGGTCGAGGTATCGCGCGAGGCGACGAAGCCGCCAAAGATCGCCGTTTTCGCAGGCACGAAATTCGCCACATCCACCCAGTTGTCGCAACGCATTCTGGACCTGTTCCAGCAACCGGACTGGCCCCAGCTTCCGACCCATACGGCCGAGTGGTTGGCGCTTCAGCGCAAGGTCTCTCACCTGCCCAGCCGGTCCCACATACTTGTCGAATCCTTCCCTTTTGACGGGCGAGAGCATACCTGCATCTACGGCTTTGCCGGGCGCAATGCGATGCAGACGCTCGGTTTGCTCATCACTCAAAGAATGGAGGCGATGGGATTGAACCCACTCAGGTTCGTGGCCACCGATTATGCGGTTCTGATCTCTGGTCTGACGCGGGTAAGTGACCCGCGGCCACTGTTTTCCGCCACCACTTTGCGTGCAGATTTCGAACATTGGCTGGGTGGAAACGCGGTTATGAAACGCACCTTCCGCGATGCGGCGCTGATCGCCGGGCTGATCGAGCGCAACCATCCGGGCAAGCGGAAATCGGGGCGGCAGGCGACATTTTCGTCCGACATCCTTTATGACACGCTGCGCAAGTATGATCCCGACCATGTCCTGATGCAGATCACCCGGGAAGAGGCGCAGCGCGGCATCGTCGACTTTGCCCGGATCGACGACATGCTGACCCGCACCAAGGGGCGGATCGACCACGTGACGCTGGACCACGTCACCCCGCTGGCCGCGCCGCTGTTTCTGGAAGTCGGTATAGTGCCGGTGGAAGGCGCGGGCCGTGACCAAATGGTCCAGATCGAGGCCGCCAGGCTGATGGCCGAGGCGGGGTTGGCCTAAAGCGTTTCGGCTTGAACCTGAATCGCGAGGGATTCCCTTGAGACCTGATCTGTGATTCATCCTGTTTGGGAGGATGGATCATGTCAGCACCTTTGCCATCTGCGCTTCGGATACGGTTTCAGAGATACATTGAAGAAGGGTTGAGCGGGCGCGCGGCGGCGTTGCGGTTGAAGCTGTCGCCTGCCACAGGCGCGCGGTGGGCGCGTCAGGTGAGGATGAAGGGTCATGCGGAACCTGCCCGGCAGGGACCGCCGCGCGGCAAGGGAAAGCTGGCTCCGCATCGGGAATTCTTTGAGGAGTTGATCGCACAAGACCCTGACATCACGCTCTTTGAGTTGCGTAATGCGCTGGCCGATGCAGAGGGTGTGCGGGTGCATCACTCCTCCATCGCCAACCTTCTGTCCCGGCTCGGCTTCACGTACAAAAAAAGTCGCTGGTCGCAACCGAGCGCCGCCGCGCCAAGGTAAGGCAGCAACGGGCCGACTGGTTCAGATACCGCTCGCCAGCCATTGCGACCTTTCCTGAGCGCGTTGTCTTTATTGACGAAACCGCAGTGAAGACAAACCTCACGCGCCTACGCGGCAGAGCCAAGCGCGGTAAGCGCCTGACGATGGATGCGCCCTTCGGAAGCTGGGGAACCCAAACCTTGATCGCGGGCCTGACCCAAGGCGCGCTGATCGCACCTTGGGTCATCAAGGGAGCGATAGATGGCCCCGCCTTCGCGGCCTACATCCGCGAAGTGCTGGTCCCCGAGATCAACCCCGGCACTGTCGTCATTCTCGACAACCTGGCAACCCACCGGAATAAGGAGGCGACGCAGGCTTTACGCAATCACGGCTGCTGGTTCCTTTACCTGCCACCGTACTCGCCCGACCTGAATCCCATCGAGCAGGCCTTCTCTAAACTGAAAGCCCATTTGCGACGGATCGGGGCCAGGTCCTTTACCCAGGTCTTCGAAGCAATCGGAGCAATCTGCGATCTCTACGACCCAGTAGAATGCTGGAACTACTTTAAGGCCGCCGGATATGTCTCAGGTTAATGTCGAAACGCTTTAGGGTGAGGACCAATTAATCCGACACCGCTGGTTTGACAGATTTTCTGTCTGACAAGGATTAGGTTTGACGGAATAGTGGTTCTATTTCAAAGACCTAAGACGGTGTCATGGTGGAAATCCGTCAAATCCGAAGAACGTCAAATCCGCTTCATCTCAGCGGTGTCGGATTAATTGGTCCTGACCCTAGCCTTCGGCGTCCCGCTGATCACACCAGGCGCGTACCACCTCGGCCAGTTCTGTACGGCCCGCATCAAGCGCGGCCTGGTCCGCGAATTTCATCGTCCGCGCCTCTTTCCCGTCGCCCTGCAACAGCGGGAAATCACCCGCAATCGTGGCCCCTTTGTGAAACATCAGCGTCACATGGGCCTTCGCCTTTGGGAAGAAGCTGGCAATATTGCCCTTGTAGATGAAGGTCGGCGCCTGCCATTTGATCGCCTCGCTCACGCGCGGATCGGCGGACATGATTGCGGCGCGAACGGCTGCGACCAGTGACTTTTGCGGGTTGTCATAGGCTTGCATCCAGGTGTCGACATCTTGCGTGCTCATGCGTCCTCCAGCGTTGTGAACAGTTCGGCAATCAGCCCGTCGCGCATGACATAGCGGTTCCGGCCATTGCCCGACCCGCCGGGGATCGCGGGCGAAAAACAGGTCCAGGCCACGTGAATTTCATCCCCTTCGGTGCGGGCGTGGTTGATCCGGATGCGCATGTCGGGCATCGGGTTTTCCCACCCCATCGCCATCGCCGACATCACCGCCTTGCGACCTTCGTGGCGGCGCAATGTTCCGGTGAAGGGTTCTTCGTAAATCGCATCCTCGGCAAAGCAGGCGGCCAGCGCCTCGGCACCGGCGCGGCCCGCTTGCATGGCCAGGAAGAAGTTGCTTACCTCAACGGGAACAGATGACATGTTGGGGGCCTTTCAATGCTGGACGAACGGATGACGCGCGATCTGGGTCAGGCGCTGGCGGCGTTGCAGGATGGCGATGCTGCGCCATGGGCAGCGCTGGCGCCGCTGTCGCGATTGCCGCAAAACGGCGTCGATGTGGCGATCGATTTCACTGCGAGTGACAGGCTGGGCGCGGCGATTGTTATCGCGCGCCCGCATGCCCCGCACCAACATGCGCTGAACGCTTTGACGCCGCGCCAGCGACAGGTGGCTGAGGCGCTGGCGCGGGGTGACTCGAACAAGGAAATCGCCGTCGCACTTGGCCTCAGCCCCGCGACGGTCAAAGATCACGTGGAAAATCTGCTGCGACGGCTGGGCCTGCGGCGGCGCGGACAGGTGGCGGCTGTGTTCCATGGCACCACAGATTAGCCCCGCAGTTCGCCCCTGACCATCCGCCGTATGGGGGGACCTGCCACCAAATTAGTCCGCCCCGCCAATTGGATTTCCAAAACTCAGTCGATGCGTTAGGGCAGGATGATGCGGATCGAGGCCGAAAATCTGAGTGTTGCGCGCGGCGGACTGCCGGTGCTGGACGGCGTGACATTCACGCTGGACGCGGGTGCGGCGCTGGTGCTGACCGGGCCGAACGGGTCGGGCAAGACCACCTTGTTGCGCACCATCGCCGGGTTGCAGCCCGCCCTGTCCGGGCGGTTACAGGTGGACGCCAACGCGGTCGCCTATGCCGGGCACGCCGACGGCATCAAGGCAACGTTAAGCGTGGCCGAGAATCTGGAGTTCTGGGCCGGTGTGTTCGGGCAATCCGGCATAGATGCGGCGCTAGAGGCATTCGCGATAACCCCCCTGCGCCGCCGCCCTGCGGGCAACCTGTCGGCGGGTCAGCGACGTCGCCTGGGGCTGGCGCGATTGCTGGTCACGGGTCGGCCGATCTGGGTGCTGGATGAACCGACAATCTCGCTCGACACAGATGGGGTCGCGCTGTTCGGGCGGGTCGTGGCGGCGCATCTGGCTGGCGGCGGCTCTGCCCTGATGGCCAGCCATATTGATCTGGGCGTGGATGCGCAAACCCTTGATATGACAGCGTTCAAGGCGCGCAGCGGTGCAACCGCCTTTGACGGGGTTCACGCATGATCCGCCTGATTGTCCGCGACCTGAAACTGGCAATTCGCGCCGGGGGTGGCTTCGGCCTGGGCCTGGCCTTCTTCCTGATCGTCGCAGTGCTGGTGCCGCTGGCCGTAGGGCCGGAGCGCAGCCAACTGGCCGCGATCGCGCCGGGCATCCTCTGGGTTGCGGCGCTGCTGGCCTGCCTGTTGTCGCTGGACCGGATGTTCGCGCTGGATTGGGAGGATGGAACCCTTGACCTGCTGGCGACCGCCCCGGTGCCGCTGGAATCAGTGACGCTGGCCAAAGGCATCGCGCATTGGCTGACGACGGGATTGCCGCTGACGCTGCTGGCGCCGCTGCTGGCGCTGTTCCTGAACCTGCCGGTGGGGGCCTATCCGATGCTGGTCGCCACACTGGCGCTTGGCACGCCCGCCCTGTCGATGATCGGTGCCTTCGGCGCGGCCCTGACTGTTGGCCTGAAGCGTGGCGGGCTGCTACTGGGCCTGCTGGTGCTGCCGATGTATATCCCGACGCTGATCTTCGGGGCCGAGGTGGTGCGCCGCGCCGCGCTGGATCAACCCTATCAGACACCGCTGCTGCTGCTTGCCGGGATTACGCTGGGCGCAATTGCCCTGTTGCCCTTTGCATCCGCAGCCGCCCTCAGAATCAACCTTCGGTGAGGTGGTTGAGCCGCCCCCGAACCCCGCGTAGGTAAGCCCCATGTCACTCTGGGAATATGCGAACCCGGCCCGCTTCATGGCCCTGACCGCCCGCGCCCAACCTTGGGTCTGGGGCGCGGCATTGCTGTGCCTGGCCGTGGGGTTGATCTGGGGCTTCTTCCTGACGCCGCCTGCGGAAAAATTTGGCGCAACGGTCAAGATCATATTCATCCATGTTCCCAGCGCCCTGATGGCGATCAACGCCTGGGCGATGATGCTGGTGGCCAGCCTGATCTGGCTGATCCGCCGCCACCATGTCAGCGCGTTGGCTGCCAAAGCCGCAGCACCTGTGGGCGTGGTGATGACGCTGATCGCACTGATCACCGGCGCGATCTGGGGCCAGCCGATGTGGGGCACCTGGTGGGCCTGGGATCCGCGCCTGACCAGCTTTCTGATCCTGTTCTTGTTCTATCTTGGCTATATCGCGCTTTGGGCCGCGATCGAGGATCCCGACACCGCCGCCGACCTGACCAGTGTGCTGTGTCTTGTCGGCTCGATCTTCGCGATCCTGTCGCGCTATGCCACGATCTTCTGGAATCAGGGGCTGCATCAGGGGGCGACGCTGTCATTGGACAAGGAAGAGAATATTTCGAACGTGTTCTGGCTGCCGCTGGTGATCTCGATGGTGGGGTTCGGGTTGTTGTTCCTGGCGCTTGTGATCCTGCGCACAAGGACCGAGGTGCGTGCCCGCCGCCTGCATGCGCTTGAACTTCGCGCGCGGATGGCCTGATGGTTGATCTGGGCAAATACGGGGCCGAGGTGGCCGGGTCTTACGTGGCCGCGATTGTGCTGCTGGTCGGGCTGGTGGTGATCAGCGTTGCGCGCGCCCGGCGGGTGCAGCGTGATCTGGCGCAGGCCGAACGTGATGAGTGACAAGCCCGGCCTGAACTGGATGGGCCTGCTGCCGGTCGGCATTTTCCTGGCATTGATCGGCGGCTTCTTCATCCCCGGACTGCTGCACGATGATCCTGACACGCTGCCCTCGGCCTTTATCGGGCGCGATGCCCCGGCGATCGAAGCCATCCCGCTGGGCGACCTGCCGACATTTTCGTCCGAGGTCTTCGCCGACGGGCAAGTCAAGCTGGTCAACTTCTGGGCCAGCTGGTGCGCGCCCTGCCGGGTCGAGCATCCCAACATCACCGCGCTGGCCGCCGAAATGCCGGTCTACGGCGTCAACCAGAAGGACCGCCCCGAGGCTGCGCTGCGGTTTCTGGCCGAACTGGGCAACCCCTATGCCGGGATCAGCACCGACCCCAAAGGCCGCCAGTCGGTCGATTGGGGCGTCTATGGCCTGCCCGAAACTTTCGTGGTGGACGGAGAAGGCCGCGTCGTTGCCCGCATCGCCGGGGCGTTGACCCAACGGGTTATCGCCGACACCCTGCGCCCGGCGCTGGAGGCGGCGCAGTAATCCAAACGCGCTTAGACCGGGATCAGCGCCGCCCCAACCCGCCGTCCTTCGGCCAGCAGCATGTTGAACGTCCGGCAGGCAGCGGGTGTCGCCATCGGCTCTACCCCGATGCCGACATCTTCCAGGGCGTCGCGAAATTCTGGCGGGACGGCGGCAATCTCGGCCCCGGTGCCGATCAGCAAAACGTCAATGTCACCCGCTGCCGCGATCAGCGCCGCAGGATCGGTCAGACCGCCCCAGGCAGCGGTTCCGCTGGGCAACACCGCCACCACGCCTTCAATGACTTGTCCGCCGATGCGAAAAAACCCCGGCCCATAGCCATCAATCGGACTGGCATCGGGATATGAAATCTCGGTCAGTTGCATGGCGTCAGTCCCAAAGCGGCAGCCCGCTGAGGGCTGAGGCTGCGATGATAAGATAGGCGACCGCGCGATAGGTGCGCTCCGCCTCGGGGCGGAAAATAGCGGCCCCGGCGACATTGGCCAAGGCATAGACGGGGATCAGCGCCAACCCCGTCAACAGAGCGGCTGACACCATCTGACCGGACACCCAGAATGCGATCAGAAGGGCGATATCGGTCAGAAACAAGAACAGCAGGATATTGGCGCGGATCACTTGTGCGCTATGTCGGCTGGCCATGTAAAACAGGATCACCGGCGGGCCCGCAATCCCGGCGGCACCGCCTGTCAGCCCGGCAATGCCGCCGATCAGGTAGACCAGCCACCGCGTTAGCGTTCCGCGATAGCGAATACCCAGCATCAATAACGCCAACAGCCCAAGGGCCAGCGTTGAGACGGTGTAACGAAACCCGTCCGAGCCGATGTTCAGCAGCACCCACACGCCCAGTGGCATCACAATGGCATAGCCCAGCGACAACCGCAGCACATCTCGCCGATGCGCCACCTTCAGTGCGCGTGGCACATTGGGCAGCGGCCCGACTGCATCCATCACGATCATTGTGGTCACGGCCTCGAACGGCCCAAGGATCTGCCCGGCAATCGGCAGGAATACCAGCGCAGTTCCAAAGCCCGAAAACCCGCGCACCAGACCGGCCAGAACAGCCGCTGCTGCCAGCCAGAGGAAGCCGTCGGTCAATTCTCAGACCCCGATGCTCTTCTCGTCGAAAATATCCCCGCCGGAGGCTCCGACGCGCCTCACGCGTCAATGTTGGCGTATTGTCCGCCCGCTTTGGGCCCCGATTTCGACCAGTCCCGCTTGACGCCAAGACGCAGCAGGATCGCACTGGCCACGAAGACCGACGAATAGGTCCCCACGATCACGCCCCAGATCATCGCGAACACGAAGCCCCGGATCACGTCACCGCCCAGAATGAAAAGCGAAATCAGCGCCAGCAGTGTCGTGACAGAGGTCATGACCGTCCGGGACAGCGTCTCGTTGATCGACAGGTTCAGCACATCTTTCAGATCACGCTGTTTGAACTTGCGCAGATTCTCGCGCACCCGGTCAAACACGACCACGGTGTCGTTCAGCGAATAGCCAACGATGGTCAGCAGGGCCGCGATGATCGCCAGATCGAACTTGATCTGCAACAGCGAGAATATGCCAATCGTCAACGTCACGTCATGGACCAGTGCCGCCACCGCACCCAGCGAAAACTGCCATTCGAATCTAAGCCAGATATAGATCAGCACTGCCGCGATGGCCGCAAAGACGGCCAGAATGGCGGTCTGCACCAGCTCTCCGGATACTTTCGGGCCGACGCTTTCGACCGACGGGAACGTCATCGTGGGGTCGATCTGGTTCAGCGCTGCTTCCATCGCGACAATCGTATCGCTGGACACAGACTCATCGCCTTCCTGCGCCTGAATGCGAATCATTGCGACGTTCTGGTCCAAGTTCGTCGGGTCGAACACCTCGGTAATCGACACGTCCCCCAGGTTCAGCACCTCAAGCGCATCGCGATACGCACCGACATCCACCGCAACCTGACTGTCGGTGCGGATCGTGGTGCCGCCGCGGAAGTCGATGCCGAAATTCAAGCCGACAACAAAGAACATCACAATCGAAGCGATCATCGCCAGTCCCGACAGCCCCAGCGTCAGTTTTGACACCTTGAAGAAGTCGAGCGTGGTTTCCTTGGGAACAAGTCGCAGACGCATGGGTCAGACCTCGATTGTGCGCGGGCGGCGGCGCTCGAACCACATGATGATCATGATCCGGGTGACGAAGATCGCCGTGAAGACCGAGGTCAGGATACCCAGTCCCAGCGTGATCGAAAAGCCGCGCACGGGGCCAGAGCCCATGACGAACAGGATCACGGCTGTGATGAAGGTGGTGATATTGGCGTCCAGAATGGCGCTGAGCGCCTTTTCGTAGCCAAGCTCGATCGCGCGGGCCGGGCCTTTGGCGGTCTTCAGCTCTTCCCGGATCCGTTCGAAGATCAGCACATTGGCATCCACCGCCATGCCGATGGTCAGAACGATCCCGGCGATACCCGGCAGGGTCAGCGTGGCACCGATTGCGGACAGCAGTCCGAAGATCAGCGCCACGTTGATGATCAGCGCGATATTCGCGAACAGCCCGAACAGACCATAGCTGAGGCCCATGAAAACCAGCACCGCGCCAAAGGCGACAAGGCAGGCGATGCGCCCCGCGTCGATACTGTCCTGCCCCAGTTCGGGGCCGATGGTGCGTTCTTCCAGGAACGTCAGTTCGGCAGGCAAGGCGCCGGCGCGCAGCAAAACGGCCAGATTGGTGCTTTCAGCGACCGAGAAATTCCCGGTGATGATGCCGGACCCGCCCGGAATGTGGGACTGGATGACGGGGGCCGAGATAACCTCTTCATCCAGCACAATCGCGAAGGGTGAACCGATATTCTCGGCCGTGTAATCGCCGAATTTCCGCGCGCCGGTCGGATTGAACCGGAAGCTGACGGCGGGCTGGCCGTTCTGATCGAAAGAGGGTTGCGCATCGAACAGATCTTCGCCCGAGACGACGAAGCTCTGTTCGAGAACGTAATGGATCGACGGCGTGTTATTCCCTTCCACGACCTCGGGCAGCAGAATCTGGCGCGGGCCGGGGTTGGCGTTGGGGTCGGTCGTCTGGTTCACCACCGGGTGGAACGTCAACTGCGCAGTCGTGCCGATCAGCGCTTTCAGTTCCTCGGCAGACCCAATTCCCGGCACCTGGATCAGGATACGGTCGGCCCCCTGACGCTGGATCGTCGGTTCGCGGGTGCCGACCTCATCCACGCGACGGCGAATGATTTCAAGGCTTTGCTGGATTGTCCGGTCGTCGGTGGCGAGTTTTTCTTCGTCACTCAGCTGCACCGTCAGAATGTCGCCGTCGCCTGCGGCCACGAAATTGGTTGACCCCACGCCGGTCAGGCTGACCACGGGCTGGAACAGCGCGCGCACCGCTTCCAGCGCCTGCGCCATCCCCTCGGGCTGGGAAATGCGGACGCTCAGCACATCTTCGGGGCCACCCTGTCGGCGGATCGTGCCGACATTGTCGCGCAGATCGCGCAGGGTGTCGCGCACCTCGGGCCACATCGCATCGACGCGGGTGGCATAGACATCCTCGACCTTAACCTCGGCCAGCAAATGCGCTCCGCCCCGCAGATCGAGCCCCAGATTCACCAGCGCCGAGGGCGCCCAACCGGGCCATTGTTCGGCCAGTGCCGTCCGTTCGGGGGTCGCGCCCTCAACCTCGATCGCAATTCGGGCGTCGTTGGATTGTTCGACCCGGGTGTAAAACGCATTGGGCGTCGCCAGAACCACCCCAAGGGCCACCAGCCCCCAGATAAGTACCCGTTTCCACAGCGATATCTGCAGCATGTTAGCTGGACGCCGGTTCGGTTTTCGACATCACTTGTGCGACGGTCGACTTGACCACGCGCACGGTGACGCCCTTGGCAATCTCAACCTCGATCTCGGTCTCGCCTTCTTTGACCTTGGTGACTTTGCCGATCACGCCGCCCTGGGTGATGATCTGGTCACCCCGGCGCACGGCTTCGACCATGGCGCGGTGTTCCTTGACCTTCTTTTGCTGCGGACGGATCAGCAGGAAGTACATGATCGCGAAGATCAGGATCAGCGGGATGAAAGACCCGAAGGCCCCCGCGCCGCCGGCGGATTGCGCAAATGCTGGTGAGACAAACATGGATCGTTCCCCGTTTCTGTTGGGGTCAGCCCCCTGTCATATCGGCGCGCACCCTAGTCGCGCACCCCGGAAGGCGCAAGCGAGCCTGTGTGCATTTCCCGGTTCAAATGCCGGGGATTAGGGGGCATATGGGTGGGGACGCGCGCGCATTCAATTACGAAGGTGGCGAGGATGGTGAAAAAGAGCGGCTCTTTGATGGATTGGCTGGGATTTCGCGATCCGCCGGATTGGATGGCAGCACCATGGTTTGGGCGCATGCTCGGCCGTTTTGTCCTTCTTTTGATGGGCTTGGTCGCCATAGGCGCCCTTGCAAGCCTTTGGCAATTTCTGGCGGTCGCCTTTCATTACGAGGCTGGCACCTCCGGTGAGGCGATCCGAAACATCGGCCTGGTCCTGGCTGCTGCATTTGGTGCGCCATTCATTGCGTGGCGATCCTACGTCGCACAGCGCCAAGCGAATATCGCAGAGCAGGGCCTGACAACAGATCGGATCAACAAGGCAGTTGAGGGGTTGGGGCGCGAAAAGACGGTCCGACGTCACCGCAAGAACAATAAGGGCACCCTGCTTTACGAAGACGGGCCGGACGGCAAACCAGACTACAAGAAACCGATAATTGAAGAACTAACCGAACCCAACATCGAAGTCCGCATCGGCGCGATCTATGCGCTGGAGCGCGTCGCGCGGGAATCCCTGAAAGACCACATCCAGATCATGGAGATCCTCTGCGCCTATATCCGCGCCAATGCCCCGACTGACGGTTTGGATTCGGCACCGCCCCATGACGCCGCCGACCCGGACCAGTGGAAAAAGGACTTGGACAAATGGACCAAGGCCCTGCCAACAACGCGCGACGACATTCAGGCGGCGCTGGAGGTCATCGGGCGACGTGACCCTGAACAGATTGCCATGGAACGCGCTGCGACCGGGCCGGGGCGTGACAAAGGGTATGTGCTGGATCTTCGCAACACCAACCTGCGCCGCTGCGACATTACCCAACTGAATGTTGACCGCGCCCGATTGGAGAATGTGCATCTGGAGGAGGCGGGTCTCGACGGGGCGCATCTGGAGGGGGTGAGTCTCGACGGGGCGCATCTGAGTTCTGCAACGTCTCTCAAGGCTGCTACTCTCCGAGGTGCAGCCTTGAGAGACGTTGATTGTAGCAAGTGTGCCACAGTCGACAGCCTTGTTGAAGCCTACGGCGATGCCTCAGTCAAACTGCCCGATGGCCTGACCGCTGGCGAAGGCAAACTGGCCCATTGGTCCACAGACGAACTGGATTGGGACGACTTCGACACACAACGGCGCGCCTACCAGAAATCCATCGGTTACACCCCGCCCGAATCTGAGTCATAACCCACCGGACTCAACACCAAGGACCACCCCATGCACGACATCCGCGCCATCCGTGAGGCTCCTGACGCCTTTGACGCCGCCCTGAAACGCCGGGGGCTGGACCCTGTTGCGGCCATCATTCTGGCGCTGGATGAATCGCGCCGGTCCGCCATCACGGCGGCGGAAACCACGCAGGCGGATCGCAATGCGGCCTCCAAGCAGGTGGGGGCGGCGAAGGCCAGTGGGGATGACGCCGAATTTGAGCGTCTGCGCGCCCTGGTTGCGGCCAAGAAAGAGGAAGGGGCCGCATTGGAGGCACAGGCCAAAGACGCCGACGACAAGTTGCGCGATCTGCTGCTGGGCCTGCCGAACCTGCCCTATGACGATGTGCCCGACGGTACGGACGAAGATGACAACGTCGAAATCAATCGCTGGGGGACCCCGCGCGAATTCGATTTCACGCCGCTTGAGCATTACGAGATTCCGGGTGCCAAGCCCGGCTTCGACTTTGAAACCGCCGCCAAGGTCAGCGGGTCTCGGTTCATGTTCCTGTCCGGCGCGGTCGCGGCCCTGCATCGCGCGCTGGGGCAATTCATGCTGACGGTTCACACCACCGAAAACGGGCTGACCGAAACATGGACCCCGGTTCTGGTGCGCGCCGAAGCGATGCTGGGAACGGACAAGCTGCCGAAATTTGGCGAGGATTCCTATGAAACAACCGATGGGCGCTGGCTGGTCCCGACTTCGGAAGTGTCGCTGACCTACTCGGTCGCTGAAAGCATCTTGGACGCCGCCGACCTGCCGATCCGTCTGACCGCGCATACGCAGTGCTTCCGCTCGGAAGCCGGATCCGCCGGGCGGGACACTGCCGGCATGCTGCGCCAGCATCAGTTTGAAAAGGTCGAGATGGTGTCGATCACCCACCCGGACGAGAGCGATGCCGAACATGCCCGCATGACCCGCTGTGCCGAGGATATTCTGGAACGCCTCGGCCTGCCCTATCGCACCGTCGCGCTGTGCACCGGCGATATGGGCTTCGGCGCACGGCGCACCCACGATGTCGAGGTCTGGTTGCCGGGGCAGAATGCCTATCGCGAAATCTCCAGCGTTTCGACCACCGCCGCGTTTCAGGCCCGGCGGATGAACGCCCGCTTCCGCCCCGAAGGTGGTGGCAAGCCGGAGTTCGTGCACACCCTGAACGGATCGGGACTGGCCGTCGGGCGCGCCCTGATCGCGGTGCTGGAAAATGGTCAGCAGGCGGATGGGTCCGTGGACCTGCCCGAGGCGCTGCACCCGTTCCTGCTGGGTAAAAGCCGGATTTCGGCAAAGGGCGCGCTGGAATAAGCATCACCCGTTTGATCTGCAACGATGCCCGCAGACGAACATCCGCGCCTAGCCGGGCGCGCGCGCGTCCGGCGTGCGCCCTGCGCCTGCGGCGCGCACCGGGCGCAGGGAATTCCAGAAGCGATTCAGAAATTTGAAGCGGCGCGTTATCCTCATGGACCTAGCGGCGGGCGGAGGTGCGGGTTCATCCGCGTCCGCTCCAAGACACTTGCGCCAGGGCAAACGACATCGAATTCCGCGGCCACATCCGCTGCCACAGCCTCGGGCGCGCGCAGGGCCGCATCGCCATAGCCGCCGCCGCAGGGACCGTAAGACACCAGCTTGTCGCCCGCGTTCACCTTGAAATACGGCACTTTCGACGGCAGCGCCTGCGTCGTCCCGTCCGGGTGAACCAACGTTAGCGAGGCGACATGACCGTCCGCGCCGCCATCAAACCCCCAGGGTTCAAACGCGTGACCATCGCCTTCCAGCGAAAAGCCTGCGTCATCCAGGAACACGAACTCTCGCACCGTGCCGATCCCACCGCGCCACTGGCCCGGCGCCATCGCATCTTCGCGCAGTTCATAGCGTTCGATCCTCAGCGGGATGTGCGACTCAATATCCTCAACCGGGTTATTGCGGGTGTTGGCATAAAGCGTGTCGACCGCGTCCATTCCGTCCAGCCCGAAACGCCCGCCATAGCTGCCCTCCATAATCTCCATATGGACCCAGTGGTTGCCATCCTTCAGCCCGGAAATCGCGACGACCCGCAGGTTGCCGATCCCGCCGGAGACCTGCTTCGGAACGATCTGCGAAAACGCCTTCATCACCGTGTCAGCCAGTTGGTTGCCGGGGCAGAACCGCGCAATCACCGGGGCCGGGAAGATCGGATTGGCCAGACAGCCTTCGGGCGCGGTAATGGTGATCGGCCGCGTCAGGCCGGAGTTCTGCGGGATCGCCCCATAGGTCACCGAATCCAGCAGGATCGAGCGGATCGTCAGCCAGACCGCGCAATCCACCGTGCCAACCAGCGGCATGTTGATCGGCTTGTCGGGGATTTGCGGCGCGGTGCCGGTCAGATCAACCTCCAGATCATCACCCCGCACCTTCAGGGTCACGACCAGAGGCAAGCGGCTGCGCGTCGGGTCCGGATCATCCAGAAACCCGTCGATATGGGTTTTGGCTGAATAATCCCCATCCGGCAGCGCCCGGATAGCGTCGCGCATCAACCGTTCGGAGTAATCCATCAGTTCGTGAAACGCCGTCGTCACATCGTCGTGGCCGTATTGCCGCACCAACTCCAGGAACCGCGCCGCGCCGATCCGCGCACTTTCGATCTGCGCCTCCATATCGCCAACGACCAGTTCCTGCGCCCGGATGTTGGCGCGCAGGATGTGCCAGACAGCCTCGTTCTTCTGGCCCTGATCATAGACCTTGATCGCCTTGAATTGCAGGCCTTCGGCGTAGGTATCGACCGCATCGACAATGCCGCAACTGCCCGGCGACAGCGCGCCGATGTCCAGGTGATGTGCCGTGGTGACGGACCAGCCGATCAGCGCCTCATCCAGAAACACCGGCACGCAGAACGCCACGTCCGGCCCGTGGCTGGCCCCGCCATAGGGGTCGTTGTGCATGATGACATCGCCGGGGCGGATCGGGTCGCCGCGTTCCTTCAGAACCGCGACCACATTGCGCACATAGCCCGGGATCGGCCCGGATTGCAGCGGCGTGGACATCTTGCATTCGCACATCTGCAAGCCATCGGCGTCGGTCAATGCCGCGCCAAAATCCTCCGACTCGCGAATGATCGAGGAATAGGACATGCGCATCAGCTTGTGCCCCATCTCAATCGCGATGTTTTCCAGGCCGCCCTGAATGACGGCGGCGGTGACGGGATCAATCCGGGTCATGCGCGTCCCTCCAACGAGATGATGAGACTGCCCGAGGCATCGGCCCGCGCCGTCGCCCCCGGCGGCACGACGGTCGTGCTGTCCTTCTGCAACAGGATGGCCGGGCCGTCGAAGGCCACACCGACCGGCAGGTCGTCGCGGCGGTAGACGCTGGTTTCGAAGGTTTTCAGTGCCCCCTCGGCCCGGAAAATACTGTCACGGGTATAGAGCAACGCGTCGTCGAGGCTGCTGCCCGACCTATCTGGCAACTTCTCGAGTTTGCTGTGGCTGCCAATGGCGGTGACGCGCAGGTTCACGACTTCAATCGGGCTCGCCTCGAACGCGTGGCCGTATTCGGCGGCGTGGATCTTGTGGAACTCGGCCCAGACTGCGGACAGACCGGCATCGTCAACGGTGCCATCGGGGAACGGCACCTTCAGCTCGTACCCCTGCCCGACATAACGCAGATCGCTGGAGCGCGCGAAAGTCACGTCATCGGCGCTGATCCCATCGTCGGCCAACCGCGCGGTCGACTGCGCCTCCATATCCGCGAAATCGCTGTTCACCCGGTTCAGATCGCAAGCGGTCGAGGTCTGGATCTGCGTGCGGATCGCATCGTATTTGAGATCCGCCGTCAGCAAGCCCATGGCCGAGGTGATGCCCGGAAACGGCGGCACGATAACCTCGGGGATTTGCAGCATCGCGGCCACCTCGGCCCCGTGCAGCGGCCCTGCCCCGCCCATCGCCACCAGTGCGAAACCGCGCGGGTCGATGCCCTTTTGCACGGTGCGCGACCGTATCGCGTTGGCCATATTGGCGTTCAGAATCGTCAGCACACCTTCGGCGGCCTCGTGTTTGTCGAGGTTCAGGTCGATGGCAAGCTTGGAGATGACGGCGTCCGCGGCTTTGGCGTCCAAACCCATCTCTCCGCCCAGAAAATCGCTGGGTTCCAACCGGCCCAGCACCAAATTGGCGTCCGTCACGGTGGGTTGATCGCCGCCCTTGCCATAGGCCGCCGGTCCCGGAACAGCGCCGGCACTTTGCGGACCGACGCGGAACGCTCCACCCTTGTCGACATAGGCGATCGAGCCACCACCCGCGCCAATCGTATGAATATCCAGCATCGGCATCAGCAGCGGAAACCCGGCAATGGACGTGGACCGCGCATCGGTTTCCGAAAACACGCCATCGACACAGATCCCGATATCCGCCGAGGTGCCGCCGATATCGAAAGTAATCAGCCGATCCCGCCCGCATTGCGCCCCGACCCAGGCCCCGCCAAGCACGCCCGCCGCCAGGCCCGACATCAGGGTCAGCGCCGGATTTTCCGTCACCATGCGCGGCGTCGCCACCCCGCCGTTTGAGGCCATGACCCGCAGGTCGCCCTTGACGCCCAGCCCTTTAAGCGCATCCTCCAGCCCGACGATATAGCTGCCCACCTTCGGTCCGACGAAGGCTGCAAGCGCGGCGGTCGTGAAACGCTCAAATTCGCGAAACTGAGGGGAGATTGCCGCCGAGGTGGTCACGAAGGCGTCCGGCATAACCTCTTGCACGATGTCCTGCGCGCGCAGTTCATGCGCGGGGTTGAGGTAGGAAAACAGGAAGCAGATTGCCACCGAGTCAACGCCCGCCTCCAGCAACTCCTCAGCGGCGGCGCGCACTTCGGCCTCATCCAGCGGTGCCAGCTCTTCGCCGGTCGGGGGAACCAGCCGCCCTCCGACGGTCTTGCGATAGCGCCGTTTGATCAGCGGGCGGCTTTGCCAGGGCAGCTCCTGCATGATCGAATAGTGCTCGACCCGCTGATGCCGCCCGATATGCAGGATGTCGCGAAACCCGTCGTTGGTGATCATGCCGGACCGCGCGCCCTTGGCCTCTAGCACCGCGTTCGTCGCGGTCGTGGTGCCGTGGAACACATGATCGACGTCAGAGGGCGCGACGCCATTCAATTCGCACAGCGCCTTGATCCCGGTGATGACCCCGCGCGAGGGGTCGTCGGGCGTGGTTTCGACCTTGTGGATGCCCAGCGCTTCGCTGGACGTATCCAGATAGATCAGGTCGGTGAAAGTTCCCCCGACGTCGACACCAATGGTCTTCATGCCTGTGTTCCCCGTCCCACTCCCGCAATTGAACCCATCTTGCCGGGTCCGCCGCGTCATGGCCATCAAAGATTTTCGCGCTGCGGCTGGACGGGGCTGGTTCGCACGCCTAGCCTTTCGGAATGAAAAACTCGCCCTTCCGATGATCGACCCGCAGCGCGTCGAAGATATGATCATGACCCTGGGCGCGATTGGCGCGCATTCAGGGACCGGCGTCTGGCGAACGGCCTATTCGCCCGAATGGGTTGCCGCGCAGGATCTGGTCGCCGACTGGGCGCGCGAGGCCGGGCTGGATGTTCGGTACGATGCGGTCGGGAACCTCTGGGCGCGGGCCGAGGGGCAAGAAGGTGGCGCGGCCATCGTCTCAGGCTCCCACATCGACAGCCAATGCCCCGGCGGGCGCTATGACGGGGCGCTTGGCGTTCTGGCGGGTTTGATCGCGATCAGCACGCTGAAGGCGGAATTCGGCCGGCCGAAGGTTCCGTTGGAAATGGTATCCCTGTGCGAAGAAGAGGGCAGCCGCTTCCCGACCGCCGGGTTCTGGGGATCGCGGGCGATTGTCGGAAGGGTCACGCCTGAAGATTGCGAAACCGTGGTCGAGGCCAACGACGGCACCATCGGCGCGGCCATGGCCGCCATCGGGTATGACCCCGCCCGTATTGGCGAAGCCGTGCGCAAAGACATCCGTGCCTTTATCGAGTTGCATATCGAGCAGGGCCCGATCCTGGAAGATGCCGATTTGCCCGTGGCGGTGGTCGATGCGATCACCCATATCCGTCACACGCGCGTCACGCTGTCCGGGCAGTCGAACCACGCCGGGGCCTTCCCGATGGACCTGCGCTGCGATCCGATGGCCGGTTTTGCCGAGGTCGCGACCGCGGTGATCGACCACGCCCACGCGCTTGGTCGCCCTGCGGTCACCACCGTCGGGCAATGCATCCCCGACCCGAACGCCCCCGCAATCATCCCCCGCGCCGTCACCTTCACAATCGACGCCCGCCACCCGGACCCGGACGCGGCAGCCGCAATGTACCGTACCCATGACAAAACCCTGGCTGACGTCGCCGCACGGCGCGGACTGACGCTGGAAACCAGCATCCAGATCGACCATCCCGCCTGTCTGAGCGATCCGGCGCTGCTGGCCGCCCTTGATCGCGGCGCGACGGCAGCGGGGGTTCGGGTGATGCATATGGCCAGCGGCGCAGGCCACGATTCTCAGCAGATGGCGCGGATTTGCCCGGTCGCGATGATCTTTGTGCGCAGCGAAGGCGGGCGCTCCCACACGCCCGAGGAATTTTCGACCATCGACGATATCGTGGACGGGATCCGGGTGCTGACTGGCGCGCTTTACGATCTGGCCTATTGAGCGAAAGGAAAACACCCATGCGTGCCGTGATTTTTGAAGCCCCTGATGGAAAGCCCGCTTCGACCGTTATCAAGGACGTGCCCAAACCGGCCCCCGGACCGGGCCAGGTGCTGGTTCGGGTGGCCTTCGCCGGGCTGAACTATGCCGACCTGATGATGCGCACCGGCATCTATCCGCATCCCAAAGGCTATCCGCTGGTTGCCGGGCTGGAACCTGCCGGCATCATCACCGAGGTCGGCCCCGGAGTGACGGGCCTGGCCGTTGGCGACCGGATCGCGGCCTTTGTTGAAGACGCCGGGGCATTTGCCGAATATTGCATCGTCCCGCAGGAGCGTGCCGTCAAACTGCCTGATGAAATGGGCCTGGACGTGGGGGCGGCCTTTTTGCTGCAAGGCATGACCACCTGGAACCTGCTTCATGGCGTCAGCAAGACCAACCCCGGCGACACGGTGTTGATCCACGCCATCGGCGGCGGTGTCGGGCTGTATCTGACGCAGCTGGCGAAAATGGCCGGGGCGCGGGTGATCGGAACGGTCGGAACGCCCGGCAAAGAACAGCGCGCGCTGGAGTTCGGGGCCGACCTTGTCATCAACCGCGCCGATCAGGATTTCGTGGTCGCCACGCTGGATTTTACCAAGGGGCGCGGGGTCGACAAGATTGTCGATTCGACCGGTGCGACGATCCTGGACCGCAGTTTCGACTGCATCCGCCAATTGGGTCACGTGGTCAGCTATGGCGAGGCTGAGGGTCCGCCCCTGCCAAACCTGTGGGAACAGCTGGTCAAGAAATCCCTGACCTTCACCCGGATGCATCTGGGGCATCTTGATTACACCTCGGACAGTTGGAACAGCGGCGTCGCATCGGTGGTCGGTGCCATTGTCGACGGCACCCTAAAGGTGCCCATCGAAGGCACATTCGCGCTGGATGACGTGGGCCAGATGTTTGCCGCGCTCGCCTCGCGCAGGGTGTCGGGCAAGGTGATCCTCAAGCTGGTTTGACCCGGATGCGGGAATGCGGCGGCTGAGTGCACGCCAAACCGGGCCAGTCCGATCGTTTTGCTGATAACGTTCTGATTTTTCGGCGCATCCCGCTTGGACTCGGCCATTGACCGTTGTACGCTAACATGACATTGGATCGAGGGGTGCGGGCGCAAGTGACTGATATCGACACGATTAGTCTGGACATCATGGACCGCCTGGACCAGCTGGCAGAGATCACTGAAACACCCGGTTTTCTGACGCGCCGCTGTTACACGCCGCAGCATCGCGCCGCCAACGATCTGGCCGGTCAGTGGATGCGTGACGCAGGCATGGAGGTCTGGCAGGACGCGGTCGGCAACATGATGGGCCGCTACGAAGGCAAAATACCGGGCGCACCGGCGATCCTGCTGGGGTCGCATCTGGATACGATCATCAAGGCGGGGAAATACGACGGGGGCCTGGGCGTTCTGTCGGCAATCGACGTGGTGAAATCGCTGAACGAACGCGGCGTGCGTTACGACAACGCGATCGAGGTTGCGTGTTTCGCCGACGAAGAAGGCGTGCGGTATCAGTCGACTTTTCTGGGCAGCCGCGCATTGGCCGGAACCTTTGACATGGCCCTGCTGGATCGGCCTGACAAGGACGGCATCACCCTTGCGCAGGCCATGACCGATTTCGGGCTGGATACGGCCCGGATCGGCGAAGCCGCGCGCAGGCCCGGCGACATCCGCTGCTATCTTGAGGTTCACATCGAACAGGGCCCCGTGCTGGAAGCCGAAGACCTGCCAACTTGTGCCGTCACCGCCATCGCCGGGGCCAACCGGATGACGGTGCGGATCACTGGTGCGGCTGGCCATGCCGGAACCGTTCCGATGGATGCCCGGCAGGATGCACTGTGCGCGGCCAGCGAATGCATTTTAGCGGTCGAGAACGCCGCTGCCGCGCATGAACATGCTGTCGGGACGGTCGGGCAGATCAGTTCTGGCCCCGGCGCGACCAATGTCATCCCCGGAACTGCCGAATTCTCGGTCGATTTCCGCGCCGCCGAAGATGCCGTGCGCAACAAGGCCGTCGCCGAACTGCTGGCGGACTTCGAAAGTATCGGCGGCAAACGGGGCGTGACGCTGAGCATCGACCACAGCCATGCCGCCGACGGCGTCACCTGCGCGCCCGATCTGGTGGACACGATCGAGGCCGCGATGGACGATCTGGGCCAGCGCCCGTTCCGCCTGCCAAGCGGCGCGGGCCATGATGCGGCGGCCCTGGCTCATATCACCGATGTCGGCATGATCTTCGTGCGCTGCGACCGTGGCATCAGCCACAGCCCGGACGAAAGCATCACCGGTGAGGACGGCATCGCAGGCGCGAATCTGCTGCTGAGAACCGTAGAAAGACTGGGGACGACCAACATATGACCGAGCTATTCGAAGACCTCTCCCCCAGCCCGCGCCTGTTGATGGGCCCCGGCCCGGTGGACGTTTATCCCCGCGTTTTGCGCGCCATGTCGGTGCCGATGCTTGGCCAGTTCGACCCGGAATTCACCGAATACATGAACCAGGTCATGGCGCTCTATCGTCAGGTCTTTCGCACGCAGAACCACTGGACGCTGCTGGTCAACGGTACGGCTCGGTCGGGGATCGAAGCATGCCTCGCCTCGCTCGTCGCGCCGGGTGATACGGTGCTGGTGCCGCAGTTCGGGCGCTTCGGTTTCCTGCTGAGCGAGATTTGCGGCCGCGTTGGCGGCAAGATCGAAACCATCGAAACCGACTGGGGCAGTACTTTCCCGGTTGATCAGATTGCCGACGCGGTGCGCAAACACCGCCCGAAAGTGCTGGCACTGGTGCACGGCGATACTTCGACCACGATGGCGCAGCCGCTCGACGGTCTGGCCGAGGTCTGCCGTGAGGTTGGCACCCTGCTTTACGTGGACGCAACCGCCACCCTAGGCGGCATGCCGGTCGAGGTGGACGCCTGGGGCATCGACGCCATTTCAGCCGGGTTGCAGAAATGCATGTCAGGTCCGCCGGGGACGTCTCCGGTCACGCTGAGCGAGGCTGCGGCAGAGGCGATCAACGCCCGCAAACACATCGAAGGCGGCATCCGGCCCGAAGGCTATGTCGGGGCCGAAGGGCCGCGGATTTCGTCCAACTACCTCGATCTGGGGATGCTGATGGATTACTGGTCGCCCAAGCGGTTGAACCATCACACGGAAAGCACCTCGATGCTTTACGGCGCGCGGGAATGCGCTCGGGTGGTCCTTGGCGAAGGGTTGGAGGCGGGTCATGCCCGCCACGCGCTGGCCAGCGACGCCCTGCGCGCCGGGTTGCAGGCGATGGGGCTGGAGCTGTTCGGGGATGAGGCCAACCGCATGGCCAATGTCACCGGCGTCTATATCCCCAAGGCCTGCGGCAATGGTGAAGGGGTGCGCAGCGCCATGCTGAACGATTTCGGGATCGAAATCGGCACCTCGTTCGGGCATCTGGCGGGCAAGATCTGGCGCATCGGCACCATGGGCCACGTCTGCCACAAACCCAACATCCTGCGCTGCCTGTCGTCACTCGATGCCGTTCTGCGGCGCGCCGGCTATGACGCCCCGGCCAACGCCGGTGTCGATGCGGCCTATAAAATCTATGCGGAGGCTGGGCAATGAGCGGCACGATCAAGGACCTGCTGGCCGGGCCCGTCAAGGTGGTGAACATCGGCCTGGAAGGGTTCGAAGCTGAGTTGTCCCAACAAGGGGTCGAGGTTGTGCAGGTTGACTGGTCCCCGCCCGCCGGGGGCGATCCGAAACTGGCCGACCTGTTGTCGAAACTGGGGGCCTGAGCCATGGAAGCCATTGAAAAGGCGAACGCCCTGACGATCGAGCGGATCCTGACAAGCGATCCGGTCCTGATCGACGTTCAGACGGCGCGCGATGTGGTTCCGGACCTCAAGGATGGCATGATCCTGCACGCAGGCCCACCGATTGAGTGGGACCGGATGTGCGGCCCGATGAAGGGCGCGATCACCGGCATTGCCGTCTACGAAGGCTGGGCCAGCGATCTGGATGACGCCGAGGCCAAGGCGGCGGCGGGCGCGTTTGAATTTCACCCGAACCACCATTTCGACTGTGTCGGCCCGATGACCGGAATGACGACGGTATCGCAACCGATGCTGGTCGTCGAAAATCGCACTTTCGGAAACAGGGCCTATTGCGCGATCAACGAAGGGCTGGGCAAGGTGATGCGCTTTGGCGGCAATGATGCCGAGGTTCTGGACCGCCTGCGCTGGCTGCGTGATGATTTCGGCGCGGCACTGGGGGGCGCGATCCGGCATAACGGCGGGGTGGAGTTGAAAAACATCATCGCCCGTGGCCTGACCATGGGCGACGAAATGCACCAGCGCAATGTCGCCTGTTCCGGCCTGATCCTGCGCGCGCTGGCCCCGGCGCTGGCCGAAACCGCAACCGACAATGCCGCGCTTGCCAAGGCGCTGGCCTTCATCGCGGGCAACGATCAGTTCTTCCTCAACATCGCAATGGCCATGGGCAAAAGCATGACCGACGCGGCGCGCGGCATCGACGGCTCCAGCATTGTCACGGCGATGTCCCGCAACGGAACCGACTTTGGCATCCGGGTCAGCGGCACCGGCGACGCGTGGTTTGTCGCCCCGGTCGAAATGCCCGAAGGGCTGTACTTTCCCGGATTCTCGGAAGCCGACGCCAACCCCGACATGGGCGACAGCGCCATTGTCGAAACCATTGGGTTGGGCGGATTTTCCATGGGGGCCTCGCCCGCCGTTGCGGGGTTCGTCGGGGCGGGATCAGCCTCGGACGCGGGGAATTTCACGCGGGCAATGGGCGAAGTTACGGCCGCCGAAAGTCCTGAATGGACGATCCCGGCGATGGATTATCTGGGCGTGCCGACCGGCATCGACATCCGGCTGGTGGTTGATACCGGCCTGGCCCCGACGATCAACACCGGCATTGCGCATCGAAAACCCGGGATCGGCCAAGTCGGCGCAGGCGTCGTCAAGGCCCCGATGGGGTGTTTCACCCAGGCGTTGACCGCCTTTGCCGACCGCATGGGGGTCAGCTGATGGCGCATGTTCTGAACGAAGTCCGGCGCGGATTTTATCTGGATTCAGTCGCGCTGATGCGGATGAGCCGGGCAATCGCAGGCGCCGAAGGCGTCGAAGAAGCCGCCCTGATGATGGGCACCCCCGCCAATCACGAGATTATGGCCGATGCGGGCCTGCTGGACGAGACTGGCAGATCCGCCGCGGGCGGCGATCTGATCCTTGGCATCCGCGCAACAGATCAGGCAACGGCCAAGGCTGCACTGGCCGAAGCCATCGCCCTGCTGGACGCTCCGGCCACACGCGGCGAAGGCGCAGCCTATCGTCCGAAATCGCTGCGCGCCGCACTCGGGATGGTTCCGGGCGCGAACCTGGCGCTGATCTCGGTCCCCGGTGATTTCGCCGCTGCTGAGGCGCGGAAGGCGATCCGGCGCGGGCTGGATGCGATGATCTTTTCCGACAATGTCAGCCTTGCGGCTGAGGCTGCGTTGAAGACCGAAGCGCGCGACCTTGGCCGCCTGGTCATGGGCCCGGATTGCGGCACCGCGATCATTGCCGGAACGCCGCTGGCGTTTGCCAATGTGGTGCCGCGCGGCCCAATTGGCATGATCGGCGCATCGGGCACAGGCCTGCAAGAGGTTACCTGCCTTGTCGCCCAACTGGGCGGCGGCGTCAGCCACGCCATCGGCGTCGGCGGGCGCGATCTGAAGGCCGAGGTTGGCGGGATTTCCACCCTCATGGCAATCGACGCATTGGCAGCGGATGCGGGCACGCAGCGTATCGTCCTCATCGCCAAACCACCGGGTGATAACGTTGCCAAGGTCGTCCTTGACCGGCTTGCCAACGCCGGGAAACCCGCGATCGTCTGCTTCATGGGCGCGGCGGAAATCCCGATGCCCGCGAATGTCACCCAGTGCTTTTCGCTGAAAGATGCGGCCTATGCGGCACTGGACGTAACGGCAGAACCCCCTGGCCCGCCAGCCATGCAAGGCACTGACAACACACAGCTTCTTGGCCTGTTCGCGGGTGGAACGCTCTGTGCGGAAGCTCAGGTGATCCTGCGGGACGCGGAGTTGGCGGTGCGGTCCAACGCGCCGGTCACGGGGATTGGGGCACAGGATAGCGACGGCCACCTGATGCTGGACCTTGGCGATGATGACTACACCCGTGGTCGCCCGCATCCGATGATTGACCCCACCGTACGGGATGAGGCTTTTACCGAGGCGTTGGGGCGAACCGATCTGGCCGCGATCCTGTGTGACGTGGTGATCGGATACGGGGCGCATGACGATCCTGCCGGGCATCTGGCCGCGCTGGTCAGCGAACACCGGACCGGCGGCGGCCCGACCGTCATCGCCTCGGTCTGCGGTACCGACGGCGACCCGCAGGGCCGCGCCGGTCAGATCGCAAAGCTTCAGGCGGCGGGCATTCTGGTTGCGCCCAGCAATGCGGATGCCGCCCGCTGGGCATTGGCCGCGGCCGGCGCCGGATGATCCCGCCGTTCGATATCCCCAAACGGATCGTCGTCGCCATCGGCGGCAACGCCACCCATCCTGAGGATATCGAGGGCACCTCGAAAGAACAGAAGGACATCGCCCGCGCAACAGCGCAGGCGCTGCTGCCGCTTGCCCTGCGCGGTGAAGAACTGATCATCACCCACGGCAACGGCCCGGTGGTCGGCAAGATCCTGTTGCGCCAGGCGCTGACGCGCGACACGATTGCCCCGATGCCGCTGGATATCTGCGTGGCGCATTCGCAGGGCGGCATCGCCTATCTGCTGGTGCAGGCCATGGAAAACGCATTGCGAGAGGCTGACAACCCCCGCCACGTCGCCTGCCTGCTGAGCCAGGTCGAGGTGGACCCGGACGACCCCGCGTTCCAGACCCCCTCAAAACCCATCGGCACCTTCTATTCCGAGGCTGAGGCCAAGGTCGTCGGCGCGCAAATGGGCTGGCGCATGCGCGAGGATTCCGGGCGCGGCTGGCGCCATGTCGTCCCCTCACCCCGGCCCCGGCATATCTGCGATATCTCGCTGATCGAGCAATTGGCCAAGCGCGGCACCATCGTCGTTGCCGGTGGCGGTGGCGGCATCCCGGTGGTGCGCGGCCCCAAGGGCGTGCGCCATGGGATTGACGCGGTGATCGACAAAGACCTTACCACTGCGCTGATCGGCAATGTCCTGGGCTTTGACTTGATGATGATCCTGACGGCTGTGCCGCAGGTGTCGATCAATTTCGGCAACCCGGATCAGCGCGAACTGGGCATGGTCACCATGGCCGAGCTTGCGCAGTTTCAGGCCGATGGGCAATTTCCGCCCGGTTCGATGGGCCCAAAGATCGACGCTGCGTTGCAGTTTCTGAAAGGCGGCGGTCGCCGCGTCATCATCGCGCATCTGGATCAGGCGCAGGCGGCGCTGCGTGGTGATGCGGGAACGCATGTGGTCGCTGACACCGATGGCTGATTGCCCGGTCCACTCCACGCTGAGTATCGGACCAATCGCCGCCGATCATCTGCGCGAACGGGTGCAACGCGGATCCGTTGCGGCGGTGTTTTCCTCGGTCTTCTATGTGCGATTGCCCGGCGGCCTGGTCTGCGTGACGAACGCGGATGTTGAGGACGGGCCAATCTCGGTACGGGCCAATATGTCCCGCGACTGGCAGCGCGCGGGCCTGATCCTGGGCCAGCCAGTCGCGCTTGCCCACCCGCATCTGCGCATCGCGGGGCTGCTGAGCCTTGATCTTGCGACTGCGCGGGTCTGGCACCCCGAAATCGTGGTTTCAGGCGCTGTTCAGCGCCCCGAGGGCCTTGCCCTGCGCCAACTCGACGCAAGGCTGGCCGGGCGCGGCACACTTCCGGGGCTGGGCGCGCTGCTTGGCGCCAGCGGCCAGCCGCAGCCGGGCGATGCGGTGCTTGGCCGGGCCGCCGTGCAGATCGATGCCGCCCGAAACTGGATGACAACCGCGCTGCGCGGCGCACCCCAATGCGCGCCGGACTGGGCCGTTTCGCTTTTGGGGTATGGTGCGGGCCTGACGCCTTCTGGTGACGACGTGCTTGGGGGCATGCTGATAGCCCTGCACGCCACGGGCCACGGCGCTGTTGCCAGGGCGCTGTGGCAGGATATCGCCCCGCATCTTGCCACCCGCACGAACCGGATCTCGGCCGCGCTGCTGACCGCCAGCGCCGATGGTCTGGGCAGTGCCTCGGTGCATGACGCCATCGCCGCATTGCTGCGCTTTGACGTCGATGGGCTTGACCGGGCGCTTGTGGCCATAGACAGGATCGGCCATTCGTCGGGCTGGGATACGCTGCTGGGCGTCGTGACCGTGCTTGACGCGCTGACCGCGTCGCCCGATCAACGCGCTGCCTGAAAGAAAGAGGGTTCAGATGCTTCAAACCAAACGCGCCTATGGCGGCATGGTCACCGCCCCCCACCACCTGGCCGCCCAGGCCGGGTTGCGGGTCTTGCAGGACGGCGGCAACGCGATCGAGGCGATGGTCGCCGCCGCCGCCACCATGACCGTGGTTTATCCGCATATGAATGCGCTTGGCGGCGATAATTTCTGGCTGATCCACCAACCGGGCCACGATGTCACGGCCATCGACGCCTGTGGTGCGGCGGCTGAACGGGCCAGTATAGATTTCTATGCGCAGGAATGCGGCGGGATCATCCCCTCACGCGGGCCACTTGCGGCGCTGACCTGCGCGGGCGCCGTGTCCGGTTGGCAGAACGCGCTGCGCCAGAGTGCGGCAGTCGGCGGCAGGATGCCGCTGGATCGCCTGCTGGAAGACGCCATTCACCACGCCGAAAACGGTGTGGCGGTGACGACCACTCTGGCCCACAACATCGCCGCCAAACGCGATGAGCTGGCCGGGGTTCCGGGCTTTGGCGCGGTCTACCTCCCCGACGGTCAGCCACTGACGCTGGGACAGCGCCTGCGTCAGCCAAGGATCGCTGCAACACTGCGCCAGCTTGCCCATGCGGGCCTGGACGATTTCTATCGCGGCGATCTGGCGCAGGCGATTGCTGCCGATCTGGCGCGCGCCGGATCGCTGGTGACGCGCGATGATCTGGAACGCCACACCGCGCTGGACGTTGACCCGCTAAAGCTCTCGGTTGCCGGTCACGATCTCTACAACATGCCACCACCGACGCAGGGCCTCGCCTCGCTGATGCTGCTGGGTATCTACGCGCGCCTTGGTGTCCAACGGGCCGAGGGGTTCGACTTTGTCCACGGGCTGCTAGAGGCCACCAAACAGGCCTTCGTGATCCGCGACACCCATGTGACCGACCCGGCCTATATGCCCGTCGATCCGTCGAACTTCCTGACCGATCAGGTGATGGACCAGATGGCCGCCGACATAGATCCCGCGACGGCCTCTCCCTGGCCCCGTGAGGCCACCAAGGGCGACACATGCTGGCTGGGCGCGGTCGACAACGAGGGCCGTGCCGTCAGCTTTATCCAAAGCATCTATTGGGAATTCGGCAGCGGCGTGGTGCTGGATGACACCGGCATCACCTGGCAGAATCGCGGAACCAGCTTTTCTTTGGATCCGGCGCACCACAAGGCGCTGAAACCAGACCGCCGCCCGTTCCACACCATCCAGCCCGCACTGGCCCGTCTGGGCGACGGCCGCGTGATGCCCTATGGCACCATGGGCGGCGAAGGTCAGCCGCAGACGCAGGCGATGATATTCGCCCGCCACGTCCTGTACGGGCAGGATCTTCAGGCCGCAATTACGGCGCCGCGCTGGCTTTTGGGGCGCACTTGGGGGGCCGAAACCACATCGCTCAGGATCGAGAACCGGTTCGACCCGGAAGTCATCGCCGCGCTGGATGCCGCAGGCCACGACCCTCAGGTTGTCGGAGGTTATGACGAGGTGATGGGCCACGCAGGCGCCCTGGTCGTGCACCCCGATGGCCTGATTGAGGGCGCAAACGATCCGCGAAGCGACGGAGCGGCCCTGGGGTTTTAGCGCAACTATCACGCAATTGAACCGGCCGTGCGACAGGTTGCAGCCGGACATGATGTCGAAATCTACGCCCGGTTCATTGCACAATTCGCAGCAATCCGGGGCGCCAGACCGGACAGCCGGATTCCGCCGCCCCGGTTTGCATGGTCTTTCGGGGCGAATTCAAACGATCGCAGCGGCTGAAGTTGTACTTGAAATGCCACAATCGAGAGCCGCTCGTACAGGTCGTGATGTACAGGCCGTCGAAATCGGCTGCTTTGAATGGTTTCGCGCTAGCGAGTCCCAAGCTTTTCGTTTCATTTGATGCCGGGCTTTTGCCTTGCCGGACACTGACAATTCTTTGTCCCGGCGCTTGTCGCACTGCAGCCATTTGCGGCCTATACATCAATTCCTTAAGGCGATAGGGGCAGTCTTCTTGTGGCCGGGCACTGAATTTCGGCACATCGTTATGGAAAGTTGGCCCCGTGAAACAAGCATTGGCACAGGCACTTGAGGCCAAAGGGTATACTTCGCTGACGCCAGTACAAGTGGCCGTAACAGCGCGCGATGTACTGGGTAAAGACATGTTGGTGTCGGCGCAGACCGGGTCAGGAAAAACTCTCGGATTCGGGTGTCCTTCCCCCCTAAAACTGGGCCACTACATTGGTCTTGAGAGGGGAATATGTAATGGCACGGAAACGGCATTCGGACGAAGATGTATTGAAGCTGCTGCGTGAGATTGAGCTGAAGCTGACGGGAGGAAGTGACGTTGCATCGGCGTGTCGTAGCGTCGGCATCAGCGATGCGACATATTACAACTGGCGGAAACGGTTTGGTGGTATGGGACGGTCGCAGTTGTCGGAGATGCGCAGCCTGGAAAAGGAGAATGGGCGTCTCAAGAAGATCGTCGCTGAGCTTGAATTGGACAAGCTGATCCTCAAAGAAAGCCTGAACTACTTAAAGCCCAGGGCCTGACGACTGGGGAGCTCCGTCAGGCCGTTATTCATACGCGCCAAAAGCTCGCGACCTCGGAGCGGAGGACCTGCCGGGTCGTCGGTATGGCGCGAAGCTCTCTGCAATATCGACCCGCGCCAAAAGACGATGATGCTCTACGGCTCGCTTTGATCCGCCTGGCCAAGCAATATGGGCGCTACGGCTATCGTAAAGTTTCGGAACTCCTGCGCATCGAGGGCTGGCGGGTCAATCATAAGAAGGTTGAGCGTCTCTGGCAGGAAGAAGGACTGCAACTCCCGCAGCGGCACAGGAAGCGCAGACGGCTTTATCACAAGGACAGCTCGATCATTCGCCTCAGGCCGACGCATCCGAACCACATCTGGAGCATCGACTTCGTTCACGACAAGCTCAGCAATGGCCGGAGCTACAAGATGCTGACCGTTCTGGATGAGTACACCCGGCAGGCCCTGGCCGTGGAAGTTCGCAGCAGGATGGGCGCCGAAGATGTTCTGGAGGCGCTATATCCGCTGCTCCTCTGCCATGGCACGCCGGAGTATATCCGCTCCGACAACGGCCCAGAGTTCGTAGCCAAGGCGATGCAGGAGTGGTTGGTTCGCGTTGGTGTTCGACCAATTAGAATCTATCCGGGGTCCCCTTGGGAAAACGGATACAACGAGAGGTTCAACGGCACTCTCCGGCACGAGATCCTCAACGCTGAATGGTTCACAACAACGAAACAGGCACAGATCGTCATCAATCATTGGCTTAAGCAGTACAACCACACACGTCCGCACCAGGCTCTGAACATGCGACCACCAATGCCAGAAACTCTAATCAGAAATGGCCCAGAACTTGGGGGCTAGACAATCGCGAATGGATTGCTTGGCCAAGATGAGGGTCTACCGGCTGCCGCCGCTCCGTTGGCGCTGATCATTGCGCCAACCCGCGAATTGGCCCTTCAGGTCAAACGCGAGCTGGCTTGGCTCTTTGCCGGAGCACGTGCAACTTTGGCTTCGACTGTTGGCGGCATGGACATGCGCGACGAGCGTCGGGCCTTGGCGCGTGGGGCTCATATTGTCGTAGCCACACCTGGGCGATTGCGCGATCACATCATGCGCGGCTCGATTGATCTAAGTAAACTGAAAGCGATCGTGTTGGACGAAGCCGATGAAATGCTGGATTTGGGCTTTCGAGAGGACTTGGAATTTATTCTTGAGCAATCGCCAACCGAACGGCAAACGCTGCTGTTTTCGGCGACGGTGCCTGCCTCCATTGCGCGACTTGCCAAGAATTATCAGAAGGACGCTGTTCGTGTTGCCACAACCAGCGGCGGCAGCCAGCACGCGGATATCGAATACCGGGCGTTGAATGTTTCGGCCCGCGATGGCGAAAACGCGATCATCAACGTTTTACGGTACTACGAAGCCCCCAATGCCATCGTGTTTTGCAACACACGCGCGATGGTGAACCGGCTGACCACGCGCCTGTCTAACCGTGGTTTTTCAGTTGTGGCATTGTCAGGCGAGCTGTCACAAAACGAACGCACTCACGCCCTGCAAGCGATGCGCGATGGTCGTGCGCGGGTCTGTGTGGCGACGGATGTGGCCGCGCGTGGTATTGATTTACCGAACCTTGAGCTTGTCATCCACGCCGAGCTTCCGACGAACCAGGATACGCTGTTGCACCGCTCTGGTCGCACTGGGCGCGCGGGGCGCAAAGGGATCAGCGCGCTGATCGTGCCGCCTGCTGCACAAAAAAAAGCGCATCGATTGTTGGGGTGGGCCAAGCTGAAAGCCGAATGGGACACAGCGCCTTCGGCTGAGGAAGTTAGTGCGAAAGATGATGAGCGCATGCTGGCCAGTTCTGATTGGACGGATCCTGTGGAACCTTCCAACGCGGCAACTGTGAACGGCGTTGTGGCGCGTTTTTCGCCGGAACAAATCGCCGCAGCCTACATACGGCTATATCGCGAAAACCGTTCAGCGCCCGAAGAACTTGTTGACCCATCAACACCGGCCAAACCCCGAGAGGCGTTTGGCCCAAGTGTTTGGTTTTCGCTGGACGGCGGTCGAAAGGTAAATGCCGAGCCACGCCTATTGCTGCCGATGCTATGCAAGTTGGGCAAAATTTCTCGTGAAGATGTTGGTGCCATTCGCATACAAAACGATGCGTCGTTGATTGAACTCCGACAAAGTGCCGTCGAGCGGTTTTTGAGCGCTGTCGGTCCCGGAATGGTGTTGGAAGGCGGTTCCAAAATTGTGCAGATGAAGGGTGCGCCAAGCCTTGATCACGGAATTGGTAAGCGTAAAGGTGCGTCGGCGCCAAAGGAAAAAACCCGCGCAGACAAGAAAACAGGTGGCCACGATCTCGCCAAAGGCGTGAGCCCTGCGGCCACGAACGCTCAAAGCGGTACCCCGCCCATTGATTGGAACGACGCCCCGGCCCCACGGAAGAAAAAGCCCAAGCCCGGTTCGAAACCGAGCGGTGCATCAAAACCCAAATCCCCAAGAACGGAAGCCGAACCCCCAAAGGCCAAAAAGTGGAAACCGCGCAAGGCAAAGGGCGGATCGCAGGGGTCTGACCGATTGTCTGAGAAACTTCGCGGGCCGAAACCGCCCGCAGGCAAGTCGTCCAGCAAAAAGAACCGCGTCCGACAACTTGCCAAATCCATCACAGGAGGCCATGCGCCGCCAGCTAACAAAAAGAGCGGTAAATCTAGAGGCAGTTGACGTTCACCTCGTGTGAAGGATTGCTGCTGCGATTGAGATGAGTGCCTTGAAGCTCAAGTCTGTTTGCAAGATCGCATTTCTATCCCTTTGTTTTCTTTCAGTTTACCGAAATGATTTTCAATCAAGTGCCGCCATTTGTAGGTCTCTATATCGAACTCTGCTGGAAACTTCCGATTGGATTTTGGTGGTATGACCGGGGTAATGTCACGTGCCAGAAGGTCATTGCGCAGCCAATCGGCATCGAAGACGCTGTCCGCCAGCAGGGACCCGGCAAGCAGGCCGCATTTCAGCGAACCCTTCTCGCGAAAATCATGGGCTTGGCCGGGCATCAATCTGAATTCGACGCGGTTGCCGAGCGCGTCCGTCAGCGCCAATATCTTCGTCGTTATGCCGCCGCGAGAGCGTCCAATGGCCAGGCACAGAGTCCCCCCTTTGCGCCCTGAGGCCAGCAATGAACGTCTGTGTGCCCCATGAGCCGAACGGGGCGTCCATGATCAGGCGATCCCCGCGCGGAGCCCATCCGCGGAGGCGGGTCAGATTTGTCTTCACGGATGTTTCGTCAATGAACACAACGCGCTCGGGCTGAGCGGATACTGCCGGAAGGCGATGTTTGAACCAGCCCTCGCGCTGCCGCCTTACCTTGGTGCGTTGCCATTGTCGCTCGGACCAATGGCGCAACAATGGCAACCGTTCGGCGGCCACCAGCGACTTTTTTTGTGTGTATAGCCGAGCTTGCGAAGGAATTTTCCGATCGCGTTCGGGTGCGCGCGCACGCCGGTCGCGTCTTGCAAGGCGGCTGCCAGCTCCGGCATCGTGATGTCGCCATCCTGCGCGATGATCTCCGCAAAGAAGGCCCGGTGTGGATCGAGCTTGCCCTTGCCTCTGGGTCGGCCTTGAGGGGCCGCGCGGGCCTGACCAGTGCGACGGATCGCAAGCCCCCACCGCGCCCCGGTGGCAGGCGAAAGCTTCAAGCGCAACGCCGCCGCTCGCCCGCTTAACCCTTCCTCAATCAATCTCTGAAACCGCATCCGCAGAGCGTCTGGCAAAGGTGCTGACATGATCCATCCTCCCAAACAGGATGAATCACAGATCAGACCTCAAGGGAATCCCAACGATTCAGGCTTTTGGCGGGACGCTTTAAAGCCATGGGAAGTCATTTCATCGCCGGAATAGCCCATGCGCCGTAGTGCTCCGTCGAGGGTGTTCTCGCTAATCGGGCGCAGGTGTGACCGCAAAAGAGGGAAACAGGTATTCTCCTGATCTGTCTGACGTCAGCGCCTACCGGACAGATTTAGGTGTTTGATCAACGGAGGATTTCTGGTTCATCGAAGCCATTATGGAGCGAAGATGAAACAGAAATCCGGAACATCGAAAGACGCCGCTGACAAGTTGGTCAGGGGTATCAAGCGGAAGACCCGCAAACACTATTCAGCAGAAGAGAAGATCAGGGTCGTGCTGGCCGGCCTGCGCGGCGAGGAGAGCATTGCCGCATTGTGCCGCCGCGAGGGCATCGCTGAGAGCCTATACTATTCGTGGTCGAAGGAGTTCCTGGAAGCGGGAAAGAACCGCTTGGCGGGCGACACGGCACTCCAAGCGACGTCTCCCGAAGTCAAAGAGCTACGGTCGGAATCTGCCGCCCTGAAGGAGGTAGTCGCCGAACTGACGCTGGAGAACCGCCTGCTCAAAAAAAGCATGCTCGGGGATGGGGAGGCCGACGCATGAGGTATCCCGCATCCGAGAAGTTTGAAATCATCCGCACGGTGGAGGCATCCCATCTGCCTACGCGTCAAACCCTGAAGATGCTCGGCATTCCCAGCAGCACCTATTACGACTGGTACGCGCGTTGGAGCGATGGCGGCCTCGATGGCCTAGCCGATCGTTCTCCCAAACCTGCGTCGGTCTGGAACCGCATCCCGGACACGGTTCGCGACGATGTCGTCGACTTTGCCCTGGAGCACGAAGACCTGACACCGCGCGAGTTGGCGGTCAAATACACCGATGAGAAGCGCTACTTTGTGTCTGAGTCGTCTGTCTATCGCATCCTCAGCGCGGAGGATCTGATCACGGCACCAGCCCATGTGGTAATCCGGGCCGCGGATGAGTTCAGGGACAAGACAGTCCGACCGAACGAACTGTGGCAAACCGACTTCACCTATCTCAAGGTCATCGGCTGGGGCTGGTTCTATCTCAGCACCATCCTTGACGATTACAGCCGGTACATCATCGCCTGGAAGCTCTGCACGACGATGAAGGCCCAGGATGTCACCGACACGCTGGAGCTGGCGTTGGAAGCCTCAGGCTGCGACAACGCTACGGTCGTGCACAAGCCAAGGCTGCTCAGCGACAACGGCGCGTCTTACGTGGCAGCCGATCTGGCCGAGTATCTTGAGAACAAGGGCATGGATCACGTCCGCGGTGCGCCGCATCACCCGCAGACCCAAGGCAAGATCGAGCGCTGGCACCAGACGATGAAGAACCGCGTCCTCTTGGAAAACTACTTCCTGCCCAGCGACCTGGAACGACAGATCGCCGCCTTCGTCGACCACTACAACAACCATCGCTACCACGAGAGCCTGGCCAACCTGACACCCGCCGACGTCTATCACGGCCGAGGCTCGAAGATCCTAAAGATGAGAGAGGAGATCAAGAAGAAGACAATCCGAAAACGTCGGTTGTCTCCCCCAGTATGGGTAAGATCAGCTGGGTGTCATGACCTGACAAAAGGGTTGTCCGGTAGATGTCTTGTAGCTGCTCTAAGGTAAAGGTGCCTCGACGAGATACGTCCGACCCTTCGTTCTTTATGATCAATCGACTGAACGGGTTTCGCTGTTGAACGTCAGCTTCCATCAACCCGAATTCGATGACCGCATGGATGGAGTTCAAACGTCGCCTGATAGTGCCAGTTCGGTTTCCTCGTTCACAAAGACTGGTCACGAACGATCTTGCATCTGGCCTTGCATAGCTTGTGATGGGCTTGTTGCCCGAAACCTCAACCAACGCTCTGACTGCCAGTCGGACAGGTTTTTCTTCGATGTTCCTCGTTCCCAAGTAGTCTTCAGTACATTGCAGCAGGTCCAACTGCTCGGGCCGCACAGACTTGATGAGCTTAGACAGGTCCACAGGCCTTACGTCTTCGACATTCCAGAGCTCATTCAATGTTTCGGTTAGGTGGGCTGCAACTTCTGCTGCTTCATCTTCGTCCCTCCCCAGCTTGAGGCGCACAGCCCTCATTCCGAAGGCAGTTCTGACCCGGTCAGGAACCCTACGATTGTAGTAGTATGAACCCGAACGAAGGATTGTGTGTGACAGATTGTGTGACATATGGCGTTGTCCTCATAGGTATAACCCGTTGACAACGAAGATATTTATGTCGGTAGAATGGTGCCGGTTGAGGGACTCGAACCCCCGACCCACGGTTTACAAAACCGTTGCTCTACCAGCTGAGCTAAACCGGCGCGCGCCCGATCTAGGGGCAAAGCCGGGGCCATGCAAGCCCTTCAGCGTGCTGCGCGGGCCAGAACCATGACGGCACCGATCCCCACGGCCACAACCAGCAGTGCCGCCGGGGCGGCGTCGCCGATCCGTTCGAGTGAGGCTTGCTCGTAAACCCGGGTTGCCAGCGTGTTATAATTGAACGGCCGCAGCAGCAGCGTGGCGGGCAGTTCCTTGACGCAATCGACAAAGATCAACAGCAACGCAGTCGCCACCGAGGCGCGCATCAGCGGCAGTTCGACCAGCCACAGCGTGCGCGCGCGCCCGCGCCCCAGCGTGCGCGCCGCCATCCCCAGACTGGGCGGAATGCGCCCCATAGAGCCATCCAGCGCCCCCTGCGCAATGGCAAAGAACCGAACCCCATAAGCCAGCACGATGGCCCCTGCCCCACCGGTCAGCAAAAGGCCCGGATCGCCCAGCCCAAACGCCACAGCCGCATCGGCAACCCGGTTGTCGAATGCCGCCAGCGGGATCAGCAGACCCAGCCCAAGCACCGCCCCCGGCGCGGCATAGCCTGAGGTGGTGACCGGCAGCACAAATCGCGGCAACAGCCGTCCCGACTGACGCACGCCATAGACCAGGAACAAGGCCGCCAGAACGGTCAGCCCGGCCGCCAGCGCCCCGGTCGTCAGCGTGTGAAACAACGCGCGGCCCAGGCCGGGATCCACCCAACGCTCGGGCCGATCTGCCGCATGCCAGGCCAGAACACCCACCGGCAGGGCAAATCCGACCAGAACCGGCACGATACAGGCGAGCGTCGCGCCCCAGGCGGCAACCCCTGTCAATTCGGTCGTCTCGGCCGTTTTGTCGCGCCGCGCCAGTCCGAAATGGCGCTGATGGCGACGGCTGGACCGTTCGATTCCGACCAGCCCTGCCATCAGGATCAATACGATGACAGCAATCTGCGCCGCCCCGGCGGCGTTCCCGGCCTCCAACCAGGTTGAGAATATGCCGGTCGTCAGCGTCTGAACGGCAAAGAACTCGACAACGCCGAAATCGCCGGCAGCCTCCATCATGATGATCGCCGTGCCCGCGGCAATTGCCGGGCGGGCCAGGGGCAAGGCCACACGGAAAAAGCGCCGCCACGGCCCCGCCCCCAGGGTGCGCGCCACATCATGGGCCAGGGCGGATTGTTCGGCGAAGGCGGCACGCGTCATCAGATAGACATAAGGGTAAAGCGCTGCCGCCAGCACCAGAATCGCCATGCTGCGCGACCGCACCCCCGGCAGCCAGTCGATCCCGGACAGGGAAATGCCAAGCCCATCGCGCAGCATCGTCTGAACCGGCCCCGCAAACTCCAACAGGTCAACCAGCGCATAGGCGCCCACATAGCCCGGAACCGCCAGTGGCAACAGCAAGGCCCAGCGCAGCCAGCCGTGCCCCGGGAACCGATACGCCGACACCAGCCAGGCCGCACCAGTCCCGAACGTTGCAGCCAATGCCCCGGTCCCCAGCACGATAATCAACGTATTCGCAACATAACGCGGCAGCACCGTTGCCCACAGATGCGCCCAGATACCCTGCGACGGACCAAGCGCCAGCCAGCCGATCGCGCATATCGGCAGCGCGACCAGAAGCGCAATCGCCAGCGCCCCCAGCGACCAGCGATCAAGCACCGCAATTCTGCGCGCTCGGTTAACTTGAGTGTTTTGCTCAACCATTTACGCGCCCTTAACGCATAACCGGTTCCCCTGTCCAGAATTCAGCCCTATGATCCGGCCAAACTGGGCAAGCAGGCAGGTCCGACACGTCGATGCAATTCGTATTCCACATTGGCGCGCACGGAACCGATGCCGAGCGTTTGTTGATCGCTTTACGCAAAAACCTCGCGCGGCTGGGAGAGCTTGACGTGGGCGTCCCCCGGCCCCGGATTTATCGCACGCTTCTGAACAGAGAGGCGCTGCGCCTAAAAGGTACGAATACCACAGCTGACGAACAGGCGGCGATCAAATCTCAGATCCTGGGTTCAAGTAATGCGGATCGCGTTATATTTGATCACGACAGGTTTCTTGGCGACGAACGCCAGGCAATTGCCAATGGCACGCTTTACGATGGCGCGCAAAAAACCACGTGGCTGCGCGCGTTGTTTCCAGACGATCAGGTGGAATTCGCACTTGGAATCCGAAACTCGGCGACATGGGTGCCGACGATGTTCGCGGTTTATGGCGGTGATCAAAGCTTTTCGGAATTCCTCAACGAAACCGACCCGCACAGCCTGTCCTGGGCCGATCTGGTTCAGCAGATTCAGGACGCAAACCCCGGATGCCGGATCATCCTGTGGTGCAACGAAGACCTGCCGCTGATCTGGCCAGAGGTTCTGCGCATGGTCGCGGATCTTGAAGATGACGAAGTGGTGGATGGCGACACCGATATCCTGGCCGAGATCATGCACCCCGAAGGCCTGAAAGGCATGCTGGAGTATATCGAGGCCCGCCCCCCAAACTCGATCGCGGCCCGGCGCGAGGTGACATCCGCGTTTCTGGACAAATTCGTCATCGAGGCTGAGATTGAAGAGGAATTCGACCTGCCGGGCTGGACCCCTGGTTTGATCGCCAAACTGACACGCCGTTATGAAGCCGATATCGAGAAACTGGCGCAAATGAAGGATGTGGTGTTCATCCGGCCGTAACGCTCAGGGCCACAGCACATCGTGCAAATACATCGAATGCGGCAGCCAGAACACATGCACCGCCAGCCAGCCCAGCGACAGGATCTTGGCCGGCACCACCAGAACCGGAAGACGTGTTGCGACCAGAAAACCGGCGCAAAACAAGGCCTGATCGGTAATCAGCCGGTTGGCCCAATGTTCGACCCCGGCGAACCAGGCCTGCACCCCGGTTCCGAGCAGCCCCAACTCCAGATAGATCTCGACGATTTCCCAGGCGGATGACGCGGCCAGACACCAGATCAGCGCCTGACGGGTCGCAAGCGTCTGCGGGGCAAACAGGCGCAGGGTCGTCAGCATCGCAAAGCCGGACAGGAAATGCGTGATCGACCAAAGATCGAACAGCGCCAATGTCTTGAACCCGAATAATTCGGGCCAGAATGGAAAGGTCTGGGGTGTCAGGGCGGCCTCCGGCGCTATCTGGGTCGAAGGTATCGCGCCAACGACGCCTGTCCACCGAAAAAGCCGAGGGCGTCAGCGATGACTTGTTGAACCGAACTCTTTTCTGCGCGACCAATGGTTAATGGCTGCAAAAACCACCTTGAACAGATCGGGCGTACCCACGGCACCGGAGGTGACCCCGATTCTCGATGCCGATACAGCCTGTTTGCTGGCGCGCCTTGGCCGGACCGAGGATCTGCGCTTTTCACCCAATTGCCGCAAGCTGGCCCTGGCGGGCTATGCGGCAAATTGCTGCCTGATCCTGAACGTCGACATCGATTGCACCGCCCCCGCGCCGCGTATCGCCATCACCGGCGCGACCGAATTTTCCTCGGGTGACCTGTGCGACCCACACGGCTTCGATTTCGTCGACGATCAGACGCTGGTGGTCGCAAATCGCGGGGGCTGCGTTGCGGTGTTCGACCTGCCCCACAGCGCAACAAGCCCAATCCGAATTGCCGCGCGCCATCGGATCACGCGCGCCAGTTGGACGCGCCGCCTGCATTCGCCGGGCTCAGTGCTGGTCAGCAGCGTGGATGATGCGGGCTTTGAGCTTCTGGTCTGCAACAACTATCGCAACCGCGTCACCCAACACCGGATCGCGCATAGCGGAGGCCAGCGAAATCGGATTCTTCTGCAACGCGGGCTGAAAGTTCCCGATGGCATCACCCAAACGCCCGATTGCCGATGGCTGGCCGTCAGCAATCATTTCACCGCAAGCGTGCAGATCTATGACAGAACAAAACTGTTGAACCATCGCTCAGCATCGCACGGCCAGTTAACCGGCACCGGCTTCCCGCATGGCGTGCGTTTTTCACCTGATGGCCGCCACGCCTTCGTTGCCGATGCGGGCGCGCCATTGGTCCATGTGTTTCATGCGCCCGACGGCCAGTGGCAGGGCGATCACGCCCCGCGGCGCAGTGTCCGGGTTCTGTCAGAACAGGTATTCAGGCGCGGCCGCACGAACGAGGCTGAGGGCGGGCCAAAAGGCCTCGACATCGACGCCACCGGCCACATCCTCGCCGTTACCTGCGAAGAACAACCGCTGGCATTTTTCGCAATCGCCGACCTGATTTAGCGCATTCCCAACGCTTCTTTGTATAGGTCCAGCACCGCCTCTTCCTCGGCGATATCATCGGCGTCCCTTTTGCGAAGGCTGATGAGTTTGCGCATGACTTTTGTGTCGTACCCCCGGCCCTTCGCTTCGGCCATCACCTCTTTTTGCTGGTCGGCGATGTCAGCTTTTTCCGCCTCAAGACGTTCGAAACGTTCAATAAACTGGCGCAGCTCATCAGCTGTGACGCGATAGGTTGGGTCTGTGACTTGATCGTTCATGGCGGGCCCCGGTCTGGCAAAATCATCTGGCGACACGCCTAGCGCCGGGCCGCAACGGGGGCAAGCCCTTGCCCGCGAAGCCGCTTGCCGCTAGGCGGGTTTCAACGGCTGCGGAGGCAAGCATGAACTGGATAATCTGGACGGGCGCCGGGGTTGCGCTGCTTGGGCTGGCAGGCATTTTCTGCGCCATCTGGCTGGTCATGAAGGCCCGGAATGCCGGGCTGAGTGATGATGAATTACGCGCGCGCGTTCAAAAAGTGCTGCCGCTGAACATGATTGCCGTGTTCGTTTCGGCCATCGGCTTGATGATCGTCGTCCTCGGGATCGTCTTCTGAACGCTCCGCAGGCACACTTCAGTCCATCATTGACCCGAAAATATCCCCGCCGGAGGCATTAAGTTTTTGGCGACGGCGCCACCTTGTCGCCCCGGTCGAAGGCTTCCCAACCTTCGCCGTCAAATACGTCTTTCCCAAGTTTCGCCAGAACATGCGGGAAATCCACCATCACCCAGTTATCGCTGATCTTTCCATCCTCGACCTTCCAGAAATCCATATAGCGGATTTCGATGCGCTTTCCGGTTGGCGCGATCCCCATGAAGGTGCCGGAATGCGTCGCCTCCTGCCGGCCGAAGGCGGCGGCCCATTCGCCCATGTAAAGGCGCGCTTCGTCGATGCAGACCTTGTCGGAAAACGCCGCCTGAAACGGTTTCTGCCAGTTGTCCTGGAATTCACGCAGGCCAGCCTTGGTGCCGCAACCGGTGTTGCCCATCCAGCGAAAGGACTCGGCGAAAAACGCGCCGATATCGTCAATTCGATGATCGTTAAGACCATCAACCATGCCTTCAATCACCGCACGGGTCTCGGCGGTTTTCGACATATCGGTATCGCGGCTCAGTGCGGCTTGTTCGGGGCGGGATCCTTTCATGGCTCAGAACGTCGCATTAATGACGCCGCCGTCCAGCAGAATATTCTGCCCGACGATGAACCCGGCGTGCTGGCTGCACAGAAAGGCGCAGGTCGCGCCAAATTCTTCGGCCGTTCCATATCGGCGCACTGGGATCGTCGCCTCGCGGTTGGCCTTGGCCTGTTCCGGCGTGATCCGCTGCGCATCCGCCACGCCGCCATCCAGCGATATCGCCCGATCCGTTGCATGAATGCCGGGCAGCAAGTTGTTGATTGTGACACCTTTATCAGCAACCTGCCGCGCCGTTCCGGCAACAAACCCGGTCAGCCCGGTGCGTGCCGCGTTCGACAGGCCCAGCACCGGGATCGGCGCCTTGACGGACATTGAGGTGATGTTGACCACCCGGCCCCAGCCACGGTCCATCATCCCGGGCAGCGCCGCCTGCATCAGCGCGATCGGGGTCAGCATGTTGGCATCCAGCGCACCGATGAAATCGTCGCGCGACCAATCCGTCCACATCCCCGGCGGCGGCCCGCCCGCGTTGGTGACCAGAATGTCAACGTCCCCGGCGGCGTCCAGTAGCGCCGCGCGCCCGTCTTCGGTGGTCACATCAGCAGCCACGGTGGTGACAGTTACGCCATGTGCGGCACGGATCGCCTCAGCGGCCTCTTCCAGCGCCTCGGCCCCGCGGGCGTTCATCACCAGATTACAGCCCGCCTCGGCCAGGGCCTGGGCGCAGCCGAGTCCCAACCCCTTTGACGACGCCGATACCAACGCCCGTTTGCCTTTGATCCCCAGGTCCATACCAATCCCCTTCGCAGTTTCAGCAATCGCTAACACTTTGCCCCGCCCAGCGAAAGACACGCGATTGCGCGCCGGTGCCGGGTAACCTATATCGCCGCAATGTCACTCGATCAGCCCCTCAGCAATACGCCCGATCTGCCGGCAGAAATCGCCCGGCGGCGGACCTTCGCGATCATCAGCCACCCGGACGCGGGCAAGACCACGCTGACGGAAAAATTCCTGCTTTATGGTGGTGCGATCCAGATGGCCGGTCAGGTGCGCGCCAAGGGCGAGGCGCGGCGCACGCGTTCTGACTTTATGGCGATGGAAAAGGATCGCGGCATTTCGGTCTCTGCTTCCGCAATGTCGTTTGATTTCAAAGACTTCCGATTTAACTTGGTGGACACGCCGGGCCACAGTGACTTTTCGGAAGACACCTATCGCACGCTGACAGCGGTGGATGCGGCGGTCATGGTGATTGACGGGGCGAAGGGTGTTGAAAGCCAGACCCAAAAACTGTTCGAGGTTTGCCGCCTGCGCGATCTTCCGATCCTCACCTTCTGCAACAAGATGGACCGCGAAGCCCGTGATACGTTTGAGATTATTGACGAGATCCAGGAGAACCTTGCGATTGACGTAACCCCGGCATCCTGGCCCATCGGCATGGGGCGCGAATTCATCGGTTGCTATGACATGCTGAACGACCGGCTGGAACTGATGGACCGCGCCGACAGGAACAAAGTGGCCGAAAGCATTGCCATAGACGGGCTGGATGATCCGCGTCTTGCGGATCATGTACCTGGCAACCTTCTCAACAATTTGCGCGATGAAGTTGAGATGGCACGCGAACTTCTGCCGCCGTTTGATGCCAAGGCGTTCCTGGAGGGCTCTCTGACCCCGATCTGGTTTGGCTCGGCGATCAATTCTTTCGGTGTGAAGGAGCTGATGGACGGCATCGCCACCTATGGCCCGGTCCCACAGCCGCAATCAGCCGAGCCGCGCCAGATCAGCCCGGATGAAACCAAGGTCGCCGGGTTCGTCTTCAAGGTTCAGGCCAACATGGACCCCAAGCACCGTGACCGCGTGGCATTTGTGCGCATGGCCTCGGGCCACTTCATGCGTGGGATGAAGCTGACCCATGTAAGATCGAAGAAACCCATGGCAATTACCAATCCGATGATGTTCCTGGCCAGCGACCGGGAACTGGCGGAAGAGGCCTGGGCCGGTGACATCATCGGCATCCCGAACCATGGGCAACTGCGCATCGGTGACACATTGACCGAAGGCGAAAACCTGCGCGTCACCGGCATTCCCAGCTTTGCGCCCGAACTGCAGCAAACCTGCCGCGCGGGTGATCCGCTGAAATCCAAGCATCTGGAAAAGGCGTTGATGCAATTTGCCGAGGAAGGTGCCGCCAAGGTGTTTCGCCCGATGATCGGCGCTGGCTTTATTGTCGGCGTGGTGGGGCAGTTGCAGTTCGAAGTCCTCGCCAGCCGGATCGAGTTGGAATACGGCCTGCCGGTCCGGTTTGAGGCATCGCAATTCACATCGGCCCGATGGGTCACCGGCCCGCAGGACAAGCTGGACACCTTCATGGACGCCAACAAGGGCCACATGAGCAGTGATCACGACGGCGACCCTGTCTTTCTGACCCGCCTGCAGTGGGACATTGACCGGATTGAGCGGGATCACCCGGCCCTGACATTGTCAGCAACCAAGGAAATGATGGTGTAACGCCCGGCCCGCGCCACAATTTTGGCGCGAATTGAGCCGGGCGAGTATCCGCATGTGCAACCCGCAATACCTGATGCGGGCCGCCGCTGCGATTGCTTAGTCGGCGGCCACTTCGTTTTCTTCACGCTCGGCCGCGCGGCGCTTCAAAGTCCGCGATAACACCAGATAAAGCAGGGCCACGCCGCACAAGATCGAGGCAACGGCCATAGCGGCCTGGCTGTTCAGTATGTTCTGCATGGAAGTTCTCCGTTCTATAATATCGACTGCCGCAACCTACACGTGCATCCTGTCTTCAATGCGGGACCTTTCGTGCAAAAGTAAGGCATGTTCGATTTGGCTATTTAATTCGCTGAGGGTCCGATCCCGGGTTCCAATTGCGATCAATGGGGTTTTCGCGCCGCGCAAACCCTGCGTTGACCGCTGGCTAAAAAGCCCGTAGGGCAACGGGCAAGATGCATTGCAACCGGGATTTCCCGGTCGGTCATATGGGCCAAGCAATACGGGACGCGCGGGCCAGGGGACGGGTTCGCAAACATACGGATGCGAATGACCAAATTCTCTGACCTGAAGCTGGACCCAAAGGTCCTATCCGCCATTGCCGATGCAGGCTATGATTCACCCACTCCGATCCAGGAAGGCGCGATACCGCCCGCATTGGATGGCCGCGACGTTCTGGGTATCGCCCAGACCGGCACCGGCAAAACGGCGAGTTTCGTTTTGCCGATGATCACGCTGCTGCGGCGCGGACGCGCCCGCGCGCGGATGCCCCGGTCGCTGGTGCTGGCCCCGACGCGCGAACTGGCCGCGCAGGTGGCCGAAAACTTCGACACCTATGCCAAGAACACCAAGCTGACCAAGGCGCTGCTGATCGGCGGGGTCAGTTTCAAGGAACAGGACGTGCTGATCGACAAGGGCGTCGACGTACTGATCGCCACGCCGGGCCGCCTGCTGGATCATTTTGAGCGTGGCAAACTGTTGCTGACCGGTGTTCAGGTCATGGTCGTGGACGAAGCTGACCGGATGCTCGACATGGGGTTCATCCCGGATATCGAGCGGATCTTCGGCCTGACCCCCTTCACCCGCCAGACCCTGTTCTTCAGCGCCACCATGGCGCCCGAGATTGAGCGGATTACCAACACGTTCCTTTCCAACCCTGCTAAGATCGAAGTGGCGCGCCAGGCCACGGCCTCGGAAACCATCGAACAGGGCGTGGTGATGTTTCGTGGCGGCAGCCGGGGCAGCATGGCCAGCGAAAAGCGCAAGCTTCTGCGCGCGCTGATTGATGCCGAAGGTGACAAATGCACCAACGCGATGATCTTCTGCAACCGCAAGACGGATGTGGATACGGTGGCGAAGTCGCTGAAGAAATCGGGTTACGATGCCGCGCCGATCCACGGCGATCTGGATCAGAGCCAGCGAACGCGCACCCTGACCGAATTTCGCGATCAGACGCTGAAATATCTGGTGTGTTCTGACGTTGCGGCGCGCGGCCTCGACATCCCGGATGTCAGCCATGTGTTCAATTTCGACGTGCCCAGCCACCCGGAAGATTACGTCCACCGGATCGGACGCACGGGGCGTGCCGGGAAATCTGGCAAGGCGATCATGATCTGTGCGCCGCTGGACACCAAAAACCTGGATGGCGTGCAGCGCCTGCTTGGCAAGGACGTCCCGGTATTGGACAACCCGCTGCAATCGGGCGCGGCCCCTGCCCCGACCGACACCCCGGATGCGGATAAGAAACCGACCCGCACCCGGCGCGGGCGCAAGAAAGCCGATCAAGCGACAGATGATGCGCCGGCCCCCGAAACAATGGCCGAAACAGCCACGAAAACAGCCGACGTACCTGCCGATATCAAGGACGCCGCAGCAGAGGCACCCGCCGATGCGCCGTCCGATACCCCAAAGCGCAGCCGTGGCGGGCGTGGGCGTGGCCGGGACAAGGGCGACAACGACCAAACCAACCGTGGCCGTGACTCCGAAAAAGACGACCAGGCCGGACGCGGCAAATCCCGGGACCGGGGGCGCGATGGCGGCAATCGGGTGGTTGGCATGGGCGATCACATGCCCTCGTTCATCGAGCTGAGCTTCGAGGACCGGCGGGAAAACTCCTGACCAAAACCATGGCCGCGCGCCTCATTTCCCGTTAGCATCCGCCCATCACAGTGGCGGAGGCCCTGATGCGCAAATTGCTGACCCTGATCGCGGCCCTTGTTGCAGGAACGGCGCTGGCCGGACCAGTGGACGACGCGCGGCAAATGTACCTGGACGGAGAGTTTGAGGCGGCGCTGAAAACCCTGATTCCGGCCGCCGAGGCCGGTGATGCCAATGCGCAAAATATCGTCGCGGACGCCTATGACGAAGGCAACGGGGTGACGCAGGATCACGACAAGGCGTTGGAATTGTGGATAAAATCCGCAAATCAGGGATTTTCGCGCGCCCGCTATAACCTTGGGCTGCTATATGAAAATGGCCGGGACGGGATCGCGCCTGACATTGAAGAAGCGATCAGGTGGTACCTGAAGGCCGCGGCCTCCAAGAACCCGGACGCGTTTACCAACCTTGGTTACATCTTCGAATCCGGCAAGCGCGGCGCGCCCGATTTCGATCTGGCCCAGCAATATTACCGTGGCGGGGTCGCCCTGGGGGCATCCCAATCCATGAGCAATCTGGGCAAACTTTATATCGACGGCACCGGCGTCACGCAGGATTATTCAGACGCGCTGGCGCTGTTTCAAGAGGCGGCCCTACTTGGCAATGGGAACGCAATCTCGAACCTTGGGGCGATGTACGAAAACGGCTATGGCGTGGTGCGTGATGTCACCGCGGCCTATGCGCTGTATTTCGAAGCGCTGTACCTGAACCATCCGCGCGCGGCCCTGAATATCGCGTTTCTGTTGCGCGATGTCGAAGGCCATTGGGCGTATGACCCGGTTGAGGTTCTTGCCTATTGCCTCAAAGCGGTTGATCTGGCCGAACAGGATGCGCGGCCAGATCTGGTTGCCGAATTTGCCAGTGATTGCAATGATTTCGCCGCCGGTCTTTCGACAAAAGATAAAGCAGACGCCGCTGCCTTGGCGGGTGAGCTTTAGGCGCGCGCTCAGTCCGCGTGAACGCAGTAGTCTTCGCGCGATCGCCCATCCAGGCAAGACCGCAACTCGGACGAGATTAGGACGACTTCGGATACCTCACAGCCCAGGCGGGCCGATGCTGCGCCGATGTCTTCCTTTTCGGCGGCCACTGTGGAGCATTTCTTGTCAACAAAAGTCGGCCAGGCAGAAAGCAGATCAACCAGCGTGGCCCCGCCTTCGGGTGTCACGGTTTTCAGAACTTCGGTCTGGCGAAGCTGCATATCGTGGCGCCAGTTTTCGCGCAGGCCAAACAGGCAGGCGGCGTGGTCACGGGTGCCGACCGCGCCGGGATCACAGGACTCGAACATCAGGTTCAGGCACTGGTTCCAGCTGGTCCCGTTGTCAACATCGCGCAGGCAGTCCAGAACGCCATCGCGGGCGGCTGCGTCCTGCGCCAGCGCAGGCCCCGAGATCAACGTCAGGGCAAGGGTCAGGGCGAGGTGTTTCATCAGTGGTGCTCCGATAATAATCGTTTGTGATTTGGCGCCCGGTCAGGCGGGCAATGTCGGGCTCGGCGCGCTATTGCTTGCACCAACCGAACCGAGGCGGCGCGTGGTCGCGCCCATCGTCAGATCATCTTCTCCATCATCTCTCGCCCGATCAGCATCCGGCGGATTTCGCTGGTTCCTGCGCCAATCTCCATCAGTTTGGCATCGCGGAACAGCCGTGCCACGGGCGCGTCGGCGAGGAACCCCGCGCCGCCCATCGCCTGCACCGCCTGATGTGCGACCTTCATCGCCTGTTCGCTGGCATACAGTACACAGGCCGCCGCGTCAGCGCGCGTCACAGTGCCGCGATCACAGGCGCGCGCGACCTCATAGGTATAGGCGCGGGCGGAATTCAGCGCGGTGTACATATCGGCGATCTTGCCCTGCATCAGCTGAAACTCCCCGATCGGTCGCCCGAACTGGCGCCGCTCGGACAGGTAGGGCATCACTTCATCTAGGCAAGCGGCCATGATGCCAAGGCCGATGCCGCTGAGGACGACGCGTTCATAGTCGAGGCCCAACATCAGGACGGCGACGCCGCGCCCTTGTTCGCCTAGCACGTTCTCAAACGGGACCTGAACGTCATCAAAGATCAGCTCGGCGGTGTTGGAGCCGCGCATCCCCAGCTTGTCGAAATGCGGGCTGGTGGCGAAGCCGGTCATGGATTTTTCGATGAGGAATGCGGTGATACCCTTGGAGCCGGCCTGAGGGTCAGTTTTGGCGTAGACCACCAGTACATCCGCATCCGGGCCGTTGGTGATCCAGTATTTGTTGCCGTTCAGCAGGTAATGATCGTTCCGTTTTTCAGCCGAAAGCTTCATCGACACCACATCGCTGCCCGCCCCCGCTTCGGACATTGCGAGCGCGCCGACATGGTCGCCGGGCACCAGGCCAGGCAGAAACCGCTGTTTCTGATCCTCGCTGCCGTTCAGGTTGATCTGATTGACGCAGAGATTTGAATGCGCCCCGTAGGACAGGCTGACCGAGGCGGAGGCGCGCGCCAGTTCCTCCACCGCGACCACATGGGCGAGGTATCCCATATCCGCCCCGCCGAATTCTTCGGGCACGGTGATCCCCAGCAGGCCGAGGTCACCCATTTCGCGCCAAAGCTCGGACGGGAAGACGTTGTCGGCATCGATCCCGTTGGCCATCGGTATCAGGCGTTCCTGCGCCCAGCGGTGGGTCAGGTCGCGCAGGGCGTCGATGTCGTCGCCAAGGGCGAATGTCATGGAATGGGTGAACATCTTTGCGCTCCGGTACGGTGGGTTCAATGGTCGGGTGCAAGGCGCGTGGAGTCAACGTTGTGCGCCGACCGGGCCGGGGCCGTCGGATGTAAAATCCGCCGGTTCGTGGCTGCGAGCCGTAGCTGGAGGGGCCAGCCCCTCCAGACCTCCCCGGGATATTTCTGGGTCAATGATGGGGTTGGGGCGGGGTGTGGTTTCGCACCTCGTCGGCAATAATTCGGGCGATCAGGGCGGCGCCCTCGGTGGTGAATGTTAGTGGCAGGCGCATGTCGATCAGGGTTGACAGGATCGCCTCGGTCCTGGGCAGCGGTTCGGGGTTGGCGTAGTGCCAGTGGGAATGGCGCGAAGTGAAGCCGGTGGGCGTGGCAGCACCGAACCATTTCAGGGCCACGCCGCGGGTGGCACAGGCGGCGATCAGCGCTTCGATGGCGGCGGCTGGCCATTCGGGCAGCCGCCACTGGATTGACGAGGCGACAAAGCCTTCGCGGGGGTCGCGGTCGATCAGGGCGAGTTGGTTGAGGCCGCGCAGACCATCTTCGACCGCTGCATAGAGGGCGTTCCAGGCGGCGCGGCGTTCGGGCAGAAGCGGGATTTGCGGGCGCAGGATGGCGGCGCGCAGGTGGTCCATCCGGGCGGACATGTTGGGGGTGTCGTAGCGGTGCGCCTCGAACACCTCGCGCGCGGGCGCGGTGCCGTGGTGGGCATAGAGCATATAGCTGCCCGACATCAGCACCGCCTTGGCGGCAAGGTCCGGATCGTCGGTGGTCAGCAGCCCGCCTTCGCCCGAATTTATGTGCTTGTAGGTCTGGGTGGAATAGCAGGCCAACGCCCCGTGACGGCCCGAGGGCGTGCCGTTCCAATCCGCCCCCATGGTGTGGGCGCAATCCTCGATCACCGTCACGCCCGCGCCGTCGCAGATCGTCATCAGCGCGTCCATGTCGGCGATGTGCCCACGCATGTGGGACAGCAGCAGGTGGCGGGCCCTGGTGGTCGCGATCTTTGCCGCAAGATCATCAAGGTCGATTGTCAGCGCCTCGGTCGTGCCGACGAAGACCGGTTGCGCCCCAACCGCCGCGATGGCGCCGGGAACGGGGGCGAGTGTGAAAGCGTTGGTCAGCACCGGCGTGCCGAGGGCGACGCCCGTGGCGCGCAGGGCTATGGCCATGGCCTGCCCGCCCGAGGCGACGGCGACGCAGTGGCGCGCGCCGGCGAAGGCGGCGAATTCGGATTCGAGCAATGCGGCCTCTCCGACTTCGCCCTCGGTCAGGTTATAGCGGTGCAGCCTGCCAGATCGCATGACGGCATTCGCCGCTTCGATCGCCGCCGGTGGCAGGGGATCCTGCTGGGTGAAGCTGCCGGTGAAAACCTCAGTCATCAGTTGCCCCTTCGTTTGTTCAGGCCGTGCATGGCGCAGGCTGTCAGGAATGTTCTTCCGCAGCTGTTGCGGCCAGTGCGCGGTTGTAGGCCCTGAGCGCGTCCACCTGATAAAGCGCGCCCAGAAGTTCTGGTGCGCTGCCATCCTCGGCCTGCGTAACCACGGGAACATAGGCAAGGTTCGACACCTCAAACAATGGCATTGCGACCTCCAGCGTGGCGTCAGCGTCAACCTGAACGCCTTCGGCGATCAGATCCCAGCAAGCCTCGGTCGCCTCATCCCCGTCGACCGGGCGCATCACGTGGCGGGCGCTGAACATCGCCAGCAGATAGGCCTGCGGCCCGGCGGCCAGATGCACGCCGCGCCGTTCGATCTGGGTGAGGAAGAACGAGCGATGCACAAGGCGCGAGGCCAGCGCCGTCGACAGCGACACCGCGACCATGACCGCCAGCCCGGTTTGCCAGTCGCCGGTCAGTTCAAACACGATCAGCGTTGTGGATATCGGCGCCCCCAGAACCGCAGCCGCCACCGCCCCCATTCCGGCCAGCGCGTAAAGCGTTTCGGATCCCGACACGTTCGGGAACACCGCCGTTGCGATCAGCCCGAACGCCAGCCCGGTCAGCGCCCCGATCATCAGCGAGGGCGAAAACACCCCGCCCCCCATCCGCCCCGACATGGTGATGGCAACAGCGACGACCTTCAGGGCGGCTAAAATAATCACCTCGCGCAGCAGCAGGTTCCCGGTCAGCGCGTCCGAGGTCGTCTCATATCCGACGCCGATGATATGCGGGAACCAGATCGCCAGCGCGCCCAGCATCGCACCGGCCACTGCGGGGCGCAGGATCCGTGGCAGGCGGGTGCGGGCCTGGACCTGGCTGGCAAAATCATCCGCCCAGAAGATCCCGCGCATCAGGATGACCGCGACGACACCACAGACCAGACCAAGCAGAATGAAGGCGGGCAATTCAACATAGAATTCCAATGCGCCGTCTGTGCCCAGCGTGAATTCGGTGACATCGCCGAAAGCCAGACGGCTGATGACGGTGCCCGCGGCGCTGGCGATAACAATGGGCGCAAAGGCGTGGACCGCAAAGTGGCGCAACACGACCTCCAGCGCGAACAGCGCCCCAGCGATGGGGGCGTTGAACGACGCGCTGACGGCGGCGGCCACGGCGCAGCCCAGCAGATCCCGGCCGGTGATCCCGTCTGCATTGATCCGGTTCGACACCCAGGAGGAGATCATCGCCGCCAGATGCACCACCGGCCCCTCGCGGCCCGTTGATCCCCCCGAAGACAGTGTGATCAGCGAAGCCGCCGCCGAGGCGAGCCCGGCTTTGGTTTCGACCCGCCCCTCATGCAGGGCCGCCCCTTCGATCACATCGGCAACCGCGCGCACCTGACCATCGGGCGTATACCGGTTGAGGAGGATGCCAACGATCAATCCGCCCGCAATCGGAATCAGCAAAATCCAGTACCAGGCGAGTGTTTCCGCAAAAGTGTGCAGGCGCGCCGTGTCATCTGTGCCGTACAAAGCGGCCTGTAACAGGTTGATGCCCTTGCGAAACAACAATGCCGCGAACCCGGCAGAACACCCGATGATCAGCGCGATGATCCAGAATTGCAGCTGACTGGGGCCGCGGCTGCGCAGCACCCGCCAGGCGCGCCGCTGCGCGGCCATCGCCCTGGCCCATCGGGCCATCAGAATGGTGCGCGTGCGGTCGTTCATCGCCCTGGCTGCGTGCTCCGGTCAGGCGATCCGTCGGACTTCCCCATGCCGCCTGACTGGCTTAGGGTACTGCCCGGCAAGACCAACGAGGATCCGCGTCATGACGATTTCTGCCGCCATTGCCGAACTGCAGACCCTGTTAGGCGAAGGCTTGAGCACCGCCAAGGCCGATCTGGAGATTCACGGTAAGTCCGAGGTGCATTTTTCCGATGCACCACCTGATGCGGTGGCATTCCCGACGTCGACGCAACAAGTCTCGGACATTGTGAAGATTTGCGCGCGCTTTGGCTGTCCCGTGGTTCCCTGGGGCACGGGGACCTCGCTTGAAGGGCACTCGCTGGCGACGCGCGGTGGGGTGACGGTCGACTTCTCGCGCATGAAAAAGGTGACCGAGGTGCATCCCGAAGACCTGACCTGCCGGGTGCAACCTGGTGTGACCCGGCGCGAGCTGGATGAGGAGCTGCGCGCAACCGGCCTGATGTTTTCGGTCGATCCCGGCGCCGATGCGGCACTGGGCGGCATGGCGGCGACGCGCGCTTCGGGGACGACGGCGGTACGCTATGGCACGATGCGCGACAACGTGCTGGGGCTGGAGGTCGTGATGGCCGACGGGCGGATCATCCAAACCGGGACACGGGCGCGCAAATCCTCGGCCGGATATGACCTGACGGCGTTGTTCGTCGGGTCGGAAGGCACGCTGGGGCTGATCACGGAACTGACGCTGAAACTGCATGGCCGGCCCGAGGCGACGATGGCCGCAATGACCAGCTTTCCAAGTGTGGCAGCCGCCGTCGATACGGTGATCGCGACCATTCAGGCGGGCATTCCGATGGCCCGGATTGAGTTGCTGGACACGCTGTCCGTTCAGTCCTTCAATGCCTATGCCGGGACGGACTATCCCGAATTGCCGCATCTGATGCTGGAATTCCACGGCTCTGACGCATCGGTCGCGGAAAGTGCGGCGCGCTTTGCCGAGGTGGCGAATGATTTCGGCGCCGGAGAGTTCCAGCAAGCCAGCCGTGAAGAAGATCGCCGCGCCCTGTGGCGGATGCGCCATGACGGGTTTTACGCCCATACCGCGCTGCGCCCCGGTGCGCGCGGGCAGGCAACCGACATCTGCGTGCCGATCTCTAATCTCGCCGAGGCGGTTGCGGAAACCCAGGAAGACCTGGCCAAGGCGCCGTTTCCGGGGCCGATCCTGGGGCATGTGGGTGATGGCAACTTCCACGCGACACTGCTGGTGGACGTCGATAACCCGGAAGAAGTCGCCGCCGCCAAGCAGATCAGCGCCCGGCTGGCGGAACGCGCGCTTCGCCTGGGCGGGACGGTCACCGGTGAACACGGCGTCGGGATCGGCAAAATGGCCGATATGGCCGAAGAACACGGGCCAGCCTGGGGCGTGATGGGCGAGATCAAGAAGGCGCTGGATCCGGGGAATATCCTGAACCCCGGGAAGGTTGTGCAGGTGAATTGAGGTGGAGTCGGATGGGTGGCAAGCCTAAAGCGTTTCGACATTAACCTGAGACATATCCGGCGGCCTTAAAGTAGTTCCAGCATTCTACTGGGTCGTAGAGATCGCAGATTGCTCCGATTGCTTCGAAGACCTGGGTAAAGGACCTGGCCCCGATCCGTCGCAAATGGGCTTTCAGTTTAGAGAAGGCCTGCTCGATGGGATTCAGGTCGGGCGAGTACGGTGGCAGGTAAAGGAACCAGCAGCCGTGATTGCGTAAAGCCTGCGTCGCCTCCTTATTCCGGTGGGTTGCCAGGTTGTCGAGAATGACGACAGTGCCGGGGTTGATCTCGGGGACCAGCACTTCGCGGATGTAGGCCGCGAAGGCGGGGCCATCTATCGCTCCCTTGATGACCCAAGGTGCGATCAGCGCGCCTTGGGTCAGGCCCGCGATCAAGGTTTGGGTTCCCCAGCTTCCGAAGGGCGCATCCATCGTCAGGCGCTTACCGCGCTTGGCTCTGCCGCGTAGGCGCGTGAGGTTTGTCTTCACTGCGGTTTCGTCAATAAAGACAACGCGCTCAGGAAAGGTCGCAATGGCTGGCGAGCGGTATCTGAACCAGTCGGCCCGTTGCTGCCTTACCTTGGCGCGGCGGCGCTCGGTGGCGACCAGCGACTTTTTTTGTACGTGAAGCCGAGCCGGGACAGAAGGTTGGCGATGGAGGAGTGATGCACCCGCACACCCTCTGCATCGGCCAGCGCATTACGCAACTCAAAGAGCGTGATGTCAGGGTCTTGTGCGATCAACTCCTCAAAGAATTCCCGATGCGGAGCCAGCTTTCCCTTGCCGCGCGGCGGTCCCTGCCGGGCAGGTTCCGCATGACCCTTCATCCTCACCTGACGCGCCCACCGCGCGCCTGTGGCAGGCGACAGCTTCAACCGCAACGCCGCCGCGCGCCCGCTCAACCCTTCTTCAATGTATCTCTGAAACCGTATCCGAAGCGCAGATGGCAAAGGTGCTGACATGATCCATCCTCCCAAACAGGATGAATCACAGATCAGGTCTCAAGGGAATCCCTCGCGATTCAGGTTCAAGCCGAAACGCTTTAAGATATCCGAAGTGGACATGGCCCCGCGCAGAGGTTGGTGATCAATCGCCAAGCCGGGCGAGCGTCTGACCGGGGGTAGGCGATCCAACTTGCGTGTGTGGCAATTTATGGCGCAGCGATAACTCTGAGATAGGAAGAACTCACGACCCGACGAAATCGCCTGCCCGGGGGACGGTCAGGCGATCGCCCGGCGCCCTATCGGGCTTGATTCCGGGCGAAGAAGTGGGCTGTGCGAACATCCACTCCAGGCCAACAGCGCTGCACCCATACCCCTACCCCGCCAACAGCGCCCGTGCTGCCGCGCGTGCCTCCTCCGACACCGTGTCGCCTGCCAGCATCCGCGCAATCTCGTCCACGCGGGCGGGTGGATCCAGTGGGATGACGGCAGATGTCGTAACCTCTCCGGCGACCGATTTGCTGACCTGCCAGTGGTGCCCGCCGCGCGCCGCGACTTGCGGTGAGTGTGTGACGACCAGCACCTGCGATCCTTCGGCCAATGCGGCCAGCCGCCGCCCGACCGCATCCGCCGTGGCCCCGCCGACACCGCGATCAATCTCGTCAAAGATCAGCGTCAGGCCGTCGTTGCCCGCCGTCAGGCAGACCTTCAACGCCAGCAGGAACCGGCTGAGCTCTCCGCCCGAGGCGATCTTGTTCAGCGCACCGGACGGCGCGCCGGGGTTGGTGGCGACGGTGAAAGTGACCGCCTCGGCCCCCTCAGGGCCGGGATCGGCAGGCATGATTTCGGTTGCAAAGACAGCACGCTCCATCTTCAGCGGGGCCAGTTCAGCGGCCATCGCCGCATCCAGCCGTTTCGCCGCCGAGGTGCGCCGCTTGCCCAGCTTCATCGCCGCCTTGTCATAGGCGGTTTCGGCGCGCCGCAGATCCTCCGCCAGCTGCGCCAGATCCCCTTCGCCCGCGTCCAGAGCTGCGATTTTGGCGCGCAGCGAATCGGCGAAGGCAGAGAGGTCATCGGGCAGAACCTCGTGCTTTCTGGCAAGCGCGCGGATCGCAAACAAACGCTCTTCTGCCTGTTCCAATGCGCCGGGATCGAAATCCAGCGCCTGCAGGCAGCCCGCGACCCCCTGTTCCGCTTCGGCCAATTCGTTCAACGCGCGCCCCAGGGCCGCCAGAGGCGCGTCCAATCGCCCCTCAACCTCACCCGCTGCGTCATCCAGCCAGCGCTGCGCGTCCAGCATCGGGCCTTCGGCACCTTCAGTGCCAAGTGATTGATGTGCTTTGGTTATTCCTTCGCGAATCCGTTCGGCGTTCTGCATCAGGCGGCGGGCGGCATCCAGTGTCGCCTCCTCCCCCGGTTGCGGATTCAGCGCGTCAAGCTCACCCACCGCGTGGCGCAGAAACTCCTCCTCAGCGCGGACCTCGGCCAGGGCGGTCTGCGCGGCCTCCAGCGCGGCTTGCGCCGCCGCCTTGCCGCGCCACCCCGTGCGCACCGCAGCAATTGCCGTGTCGTTCCCGGCGAATTCATCCAGCAACGCGCGATGGCCGCGCGGGTTCAACAGCCCGCGATCATCATGCTGCCCGTGCAATTCCACCAGCGTATCGGACAGGGCGCGCAACACCTCGCCCGAGGCGCGGCGGTCGTTCACATAGGCCGTCTTGCGCCCGTCGGCGGAATTGACCCGGCGCAGGATCAACTCATCCTCGACCGGCAGGCCTGCCTCTTCCAGAACCCTGCGTGCGGGATGGTCTGCGACCAGATCGAACCAGGCGATCACTTCGCCCTGATCAGCCCCGGCGCGCACCAGTTCGGCGCGGCCCCGCCAGCCCAGCACAAACCCCAACGCATCCAGCAGAATGGATTTGCCCGCACCCGTCTCTCCGGTCAATACGTTCAGACCCGGCTGAAACCCAAGTTCCAGCCGGTCAATGATCAGCAAATCACGGATATCAAGGCCGCGTAGCATGCGCCCTGTGTGTCAGAGCCATTGGCCCTTCACAACCTGTCGGTAAATCTGGCTCAGCCAGCCGCTGCCCTTGGCTTCGGGGCTAAGCCCGCGCCCGCGCAGCAGCGCAAAGCTGTCCTGATACCACTCGGTCGAGCGATAGTTGTGGCCCAGAATCGCCGCCGCTGTCTGCGCTTCGGCATCCAGACCAAGCGCCAGATAGCTTTCGACCAGGCGGTGCAGGGCTTCCGGCGTGTGGGTCGTGGTCTGGAATTCCTCGACCACCACGCGGAACCGGTTGATGCCGCTGGTGTAGTGTTTCTTGCGCAGATAATAGCGCCCGATCTCCATTTCCTTGCCAGCCAGATGGTTGAAGGCAAGGTCGAATTTCAGACTGGCCGAGCGGGCATATTCGCTGTCGGGGTATTTCTCGATCACTTCGCGCAGGGATTGCAGCGCCTGAAAGGTCAGCCCCTGATCACGGCCCACGTCGTCCACCTGATCGTAATAGGACAGCGCCAGCAGATATTGCGCATAGGCGGCATCTTTGTCAGCCGGATAGATATCGACATAACGCTGCGCCGCAGAACGCGCGTTTTCGTAATCCTTGTCCCGGTGATAGCTGAAGGCCTGCATGATCAGCCCGCGCTTGGCCCATTCGGAATAGGGGTACAGGCGCTCAACCTCGCCAAAGTATCGGGCGGCTTCTTCTTCGTCGCCTTTCTCCAGCTCAAATTCGGCCCGTTGATAGATTTCCTCGGCCGAGAAACTGTCCAGCGGCTTTTCATCCGTCGCAAACATGTTCTTGAGCACGCCAGCGCCTGGAATGCCGCCACCACCGCCACTGCACCCTGCGATCAGCAGAACCGCCGTTGCAGATGCCATCAGCTTGAGACTGAGTCGCGCCATCGGGCCACCTATACCTGTCTATTCTTACAGTTCGGACGACAAAACCGCGCCATCCGCGCTTCGGTCTAGCACAGGTCACCGGTCAGAGAAAACGCCCTTTGGCGGAAACATGCGCAGATCATCGTGAAGACCGCCTTACGCGGTCAGCGGCGCGTCCGAACGATCAAGACCGGCACCGGGCAATTGCGCGGTGCGCGCATCGTCGCAATCCACCATGCGGTAGGCATCCGGGTTGGCAAACAGCGCCCGCAGCAGCGCGTTGGTCAGTGCATGCCCGGCGCGGTGGCCGGAATAGCTGCCCAGGATCGGGGCACCGGCCAGGGCCAGGTCACCCAGCGCATCCAGCATCTTGTGGCGCACCGGCTCATCCTTGTGGCGCAGGCCGCCGGGCGACAGAACATCAGCCCCGTCAACAACCACGGCGTTTTCATAGGTGCCACCCAGCGCCAGACCACGGGCGCGCATCGCGTCCACGTCGATCGAGCGGCAGAAGGTGCGGCTGTCGCAAAGTTCGTGAACGAACGTGCCGTTGGCCATGTTCAGCGATTTGTCCTGAACGCCAATTGCGGCGTCGGCAAAGTCGATGTGAAAGTCGATGGACAGGGTCGCGCCCGGGTCCAGACGCGCCCATGCGTCGCCGCGGCGAACCTCGACCGGTTCCAGAATTTCGATGGCGCGCACAACCGCATCAGACCGGCGCAGCCCACGTGCCAGGATGGCGCTGACGAATTCGGCCGCGCTGCCGTCCAGGATCGGCACTTCGGGGCCGTCGATTTCGATCAGAACGTTGTGGATGCCGCAACCAGCGATGGCTGCCAGAATGTGTTCGACGGTCGAGACCGAGACGCCTTCGTCATTGCTGATCCGGGTGCAGAGTTCCGATTCACTCACCGCGTGCCATTTGGCGGCGATCAGAGCGTCACGGTCGGTGATGTCAGTGCGGCGGAACCAGATGCCGAATTCGGCCGAAGCCGGGTGCAGTGTCATCCGAACCGGCTGACCGCCATGCAGGCCGACGCCGGAAAAACTGATCGGTGATTTCAGAGTGGCTTGCACTAAAGTCCCCATTTTTTTGTTGGCCGGGCATTACGCACCCGGCATCAGTTTCCTAGGCTTTGGGCGCGGTATCCTCAACTCAATCTTTGCAACGGGTTGAAACACGGGCGTCAGGCGTTCGGCGATAAATTGCCTATTCCCAACATCGCGCCCGCAACCCGCTGATCTGCAACGAAAAAGGGCCGGCGATTGCCAGCCCCTTCGTGTCACAATTGGCCCGGATTAATTTGCCTGACGGCGCAGGAACGCGGGGATTTCGATCCGCTCATCCTCGGGCGAGAATGTGTCGTCTTCAACCCGCAGCCTTGACGTGTCGGTCGATGCCGCCGGTGCAGCGGGACTGCTGACGGGTGGCTGGCGACGCGCCGGGGCGGCGGATGCGGTCGGTTCCTCATCCTCGTGATGGCCGGTCATACGGTGGATCAGTGTGTTGATGCCAAAGCGCGGTTTGTCCGCATCCGCTTCCCTGGCCGGGGCGCGATCTGTGCTTCCACGCTGAACAGCGGCCTGAAGCCGGGCCAGCGTTTCCGGTGCCGGGGTCGAGTTGCCCGCGCCGAAATCAGTGTCGGCCACCATATCGTCGCTGTCGGCATAGGCCACATCTTCAGCCACCGAAGCCTCTGGCTGATAGGCGGGCGGCGGCACCATGTCCGCGCCGTCGTCAACGTCATCGCTGAACAGGCCCATATCCGATGTGTTCTGGACGGCAGGCTCTTCCAGAGCGCTAAATAAAGGGCCGTCGTCTTCGGTCACCTCCTCTGCCTCAGGCTCAACCGGGTCGAAATCAGAGGTCGGCGCACCGTTGTCCATCGGCACAGCACTTCCCAGCGGTTCAGACAGGCGACGGCGTGGCACCGGAACGTCCAGCGTCACGTCAGCCGCATCAATTCCGGTCGCAACAACCGAAACGCGCATCATGCCGTCCATTTCGGTATCCATGGTCGAACCGACGATGATATTCGCGTTCGGGTCCACCTCTTCCCGGATCCGGTTGGCCGCTTCGTCCAGTTCGAACAGCGTCAGATCGGTGCCGCCGGTGATGTTGATCAGCACGCCATGGGCGCCTTTCAGGCTGATCTCGTCCAGCAGCGGGTTGGCGATGGCCTTTTCGGCGGCCTGCGTGGCGCGATCTTCGCCCTCAGCCTCGCCCGTGCCCATCATGGCTTTGCCCATCTCGTCCATCACGGCGCGGACGTCGGCAAAGTCGAGGTTGATCAGCCCCGGACGGACCATCAGGTCCGTCACGCCTTTGACGCCCTGATAGAGCACGTCATCCGCCATCGAGAATGCCTCGGTAAAGGTCGTCTTCTCATTCGCCAGTCGGAACAGGTTCTGGTTCGGAATGATGATCAGCGTGTCGACCATCTTTTGCAGCGATTCAACGCCTTCCTCAGCCTGGCGCATCCGCTTGGCGCCTTCGAACTGGAAAGGTTTGGTGACAACGCCAACGGTCAGAACGCCAAGTTCCCGCGCCGCCTGCGCGATGATCGGGGCCGCGCCGGTGCCGGTGCCGCCGCCCATTCCGGCGGTGATAAAGCACATATGTGCGCCGGCCAGGTGATCCACGATCTCTTCAATGGTTTCTTCAGCGGCTGCTGCGCCGACCGAGGGGCGCGCGCCTGCGCCAAGACCTTCGGTGACTTTCACGCCCATCTGAATCTTCTTGGGTGCCTTGGACGCCGACAGCGCCTGACTGTCGGTATTGGCGGAAACGAATTCCACGCCCTCAAGTTGTTTTTCGATCATATTGTCGACGGCATTGCCGCCTGCACCACCGACACCGAATACGGTGATCCGTGGCCTCAGGTCCACCTCGGTGGGCATATTCAGGTTGAGTGTCATTGGTCTGCCGCCTCTCAGTTTTTTTGCTTTGTTGTCCCGCTACGCTGTCGCGCTTATTATTACCCAGATTCTTTATCGGTTTACAGCCCCAAGGTCACGGTGTTTTTGACCTTTTCGCACAAAATATATTGTTGATTCGCAACGCCTCAGCGGTATCTTGCCGTTTTCGCCACATCTAAAGCGTTTCGACATTAACCTGAGACATATCCGGCGGCCTTAAAGTAGTTCCAGCATTCTACTGGGTCGTAGAGATCGCAGATTGCTCCGATTGCTTCGAAGACCTGGGTAAAGGACCTGGCCCCGATCCGTCGCAAATGGGCTTTCAGTTTAGAGAAGGCCTGCTCGATGGGATTCAGGTCGGGCGAGTACGGTGGCAGGTAAAGGAACCAGCAGCCGTGATTGCGTAAAGCCTGCGTCGCCTCCTTATTCCGGTGGGTTGCCAGGTTGTCGAGAATGACGACAGTGCCGGGGTTGATCTCGGGGACCAGCACTTCGCGGATGTAGGCCGCGAAGGCGGGGCCATCTATCGCTCCCTTGATGACCCAAGGTGCGATCAGCGCGCCTTGGGTCAGGCCCGCGATCAAGGTTTGGGTTCCCCAGCTTCCGAAGAGCGCATCCATCGTCAGGCGCTTACCGCGCTTGGCTCTGCCGCGTAGGCGCGTGAGGTTTGTCTTCACTGCGGTTTCGTCAATAAAGACAACGCGCTCAGGAAAGGTCGCAATGGCTGGCGAGCGGTATCTGAACCAGTCGGCCCGTTGCTGCCTTACCTTGGCGCGGCGGCGCTCGGTGGCGACCAGCGACTTTTTTTGTACGTGAAGCCGAGCCGGGACAGAAGGTTGGCGATGGAGGAGTGATGCACCCGCACACCCTCTGCATCGGCCAGCGCATTACGCAACTCAAAGAGCGTGATGTCAGGGTCTTGTGCGATCAACTCCTCAAAGAATTCCCGATGCGGAGCCAGCTTTCCCTTGCCGCGCGGCGGTCCCTGCCGGGCAGGTTCCGCATGACCCTTCATCCTCACCTGACGCGCCCACCGCGCGCCTGTGGCAGGCGACAGCTTCAACCGCAACGCCGCCGCGCGCCCGCTCAACCCTTCTTCAATGTATCTCTGAAACCGTATCCGAAGCGCAGATGGCAAAGGTGCTGACATGATCCATCCTCCCAAACAGGATGAATCACAGATCAGGTCTCAAGGGAATCCCTCGCGATTCAGGTTCAAGACGAAACGCTTTAGGGGTCACCAGTTGTCGCGAAACCATTTGACCGCGCGCCGGAATGACCGGGCCGGATAGCGATCTGCCGGAATCTCGAAGTCCCACCATTCGTCCTGCGGATTGGCCGCGAACAGGCACAATCCTACGGATGCCGAGAATGGCGCGCCAGTTGCCGCCTGCGGCAATCCCTGAACGCGCAGCGGTCTGCCGATCCGAACCCGCTGACCCAGAATTTTCGGGGCCAGCCCATCGAGGCCGGGTATCTGGCTGCCCCCACCCGTCAGCACCACCTGCTGGCTTGGCAGATGTTCAAACCCGGCAGCGTCCAGCCGGGTGCGGACCTCTTCCAGGATCTCTTCAACCCGTGGTCGCATGATGCCGATCAGTTCAGCCCGGCTGACAGTGCGGCGGTCGCGTTCCCAATCGCCGGTATCGCCACCGATCTCGATCATCTCGCGGTCGTCCATGCCGGTGGCAACAACGCCGCCGTGGAAGGTCTTGATCCGCTCGGCCACGGACAGCGGGACTTGCAGGCCCTTGGAGATATCGCTGGTTACATGGTCACCGCCAAGACGCACGGTATCGGCGAAGATCATGTGTTTCTTCATGAAAATCGAAACCGAGGTCGACCCCCCGCCCATATCGACGCAGGCCGCGCCAAGTTCCTGTTCATCCTCAACCAGGCTCGACAGTCCGGCGACGTACCCGGACGACGCGATGCCCGCCACGTCCAGATCGCAGCGCGTCACGCAATGCACCAGATCGCGCACCGCCAGCGCATCAACCGTCAGCATATGCATGTCACAGGCCAGCGTGTGGCCGATCTGACCGCGCGGATCGCCCAGGCCCGACCGATGGTCGAGCGCGAAGTTCACTGGCTGGGCGTGCAGCGTGTCACGCTCATCCCCCACGTCGGGCACATCGCAGGCCGCCATGACGCGCGCCACGTCGGCTTCTTCCACCTCGCGCCCGTCGACGTCGATCTGCCCCGCCAACCCGTAAGAGCGCGGCTTGCCCCCCGAAAAGCTGAGGATGATGTGATCGACCCTGACTTTCGCCATTTTCTGGGCCGACTGGACGGCGGTGCGGATGGCACGCTCGGTTTCCTGCAAGGCGCGGCTTTCGCCGAATTCCATCCCGCGCGACCGGGTTGTCGCCGCCCCGATCACCCGAAACCGGGATTGCCCGGCAAGACTGCCGGTCAGATCATCGGTGTCCAGATGGTCGATGGGATCAAACCGCAGGACCAGACAGGCGATTTTGGTGGTGCCGACGTCCAGAACGGCGATCACGCCGCGTTGCATGGCGGCGGTGCGCATGGCGCGCATGGCGCGCTGGGTTTCGTATAGATCGTTCATGGGCTCAGTTCTCTCCCATTTCAAAGGCAATGGTACGGCGATGATCGGCAGCGGCGGCAGGGCCAAGGCGAAGTGTCGGGCGGTCGGGGCGGCGCATATCCACATGCACCACGTCACGGGCCAGGATTTCCTGGGGCGCCTTGTTCAGAGCCAGAACCGCTTCGAGCGCGGTTACGGGGTCACCCTCGGGCAGAAGAATCCGCTGATCGCGGTCCAACATGACGTCCCAGCGGCGTTCCCCCACCCGGCGCAATCCGCGCAGGCGTGCCTCGATCGGGCGGGCGGCGGCAATGACGGCCAGCGCTTCGGGGACATGTGCTTCGGCCCCATCACCCAGGATCAGCGGCAGATCGGGGCGGTCACTGCGCTGATCCAGCGGCGCGACCTGATGACCCTTTGCATCCAGCAGCGCCAGCCCGGCGCCGGTGCGCCAAACCACGGCGGGAACCCGTTCGACAACCTCGACCCCCAACACCCCGCCCGAACGGACCCGCACAGTGGCCGAAGCGACAGCATCGAGTTTTTCGACCGACACCCGCATCGCATCCAGGTCCAGATCGAACGAGCTGACCGGGAATTCCACCGGGATCAGCGTGCGGATTTCCCCGTCGACACCTTCCGTTGCCCCGTCGATCGTCATCAGACGCACCATGAATTCGGGACGCTGCTGAATCTCGGTCCGTACATCCTGAACGAAATTGCGGATTACTTCGCGTCGGTTGGCATCCGACAGCAGCAGAATAAAAGCCATGCAGACCGCCAGAATCGGCAGACCGGTGGTCACCAACCCACGATAAAACGGCGTCAGCAAAACTCGTTCGGCCTTGTAGACAAGGCGCGAGGGGGCCGGATCGCGGCGGCGTATGCGTTTCATCTGTTGCATGAGGCGTCCTCGACCATCCAGCGGCACAATTTGCCGAAATCCATACCCGCATGCGCCGCCTGTTCGGGCGCAAGTGAGGTTGGCGTCATCCCGGGCTGGGTGTTTGTTTCCAGCAGGATCAACCCCTCCAGCCCGCGCGCCTCGTCCCAGCGAAAATCCGTCCGGCTGAGGCCCCGACACCCGAGGGCCGCATGCGCACGCAGGGCGTAATCATTGCAGGCGGCTGTAATCTCTTCGGGAATGTCGGCGGGGATCACGTGGCGCGAGCCGCCTGTCGCGTATTTCGCGTGATAATCATACCAGCCGTCGGTGATGATATCCGTCACCCCCAATGCCCGGTCGCCCAGTACCGAGGTCGTCAGCTCTCGCCCGGCAGCGAATGCCTCGACCATCACAATCTCGGGCATGGTGTCGGCCAGTTGCGGTGGGCCGTTGGCATCTTCGTGAACAATGTAGATGCCGACGCTGGAGCCTTCGTTGTTCGGCTTCACCACATAAGGCGGCTGCATCACATGGCGGCTGCGCACGTCATCGGCGCGGGTCAGAACGCTGGAAACAATCGGCAGGCCCGCCGAAACATAGGCCGCCTTGGTCTTTTCCTTGTCCATCGCCAGGGCCGAGGCCAAAACGCCCGAGTGGGTATAGGGCATGCGCAGCCATTCAAGAATGCCCTGCACGCAGCCGTCTTCGCCCCAGCGGCCATGCAGCGCGTTGAACACCACGTCAGGCGCAACCTCGATCAGGCGCGCGGCGACATCCGGACCTGCGTCCAGTTCGACCACCTCGAAACCTTCACCCCGCAGCGCCTTGCCACATTCGGCACCGGACGACAGCGAAACTTCACGCTCCGCCGACTGCCCGCCCAAAAGGACCGCAACTTTGGGGTTTGTCCTGCTCGACATACCCACCACCGTTTCAGGCCATTTTCGGCCCGTTATTGTTATTTCTTACGCAGTTCGGGGTCGCCGACCCGCATAATCTCCCATTCTAGCTGAATCCCAGCGTTTTGGAAGACCCTGCGGCGCACTTCTTCACCCAGATTTTCAAGATCGGCGGCGGTTGCGCCCCCGGCGTTGGTCAGAAAGTTCGGGTGCATCGTATTCATCACCGCCCCACCCAGCGTCGCGCCGCGCATTCCGGCGTCGTCGATCACCTTCCAGGCCTTCAGATCCATCGCGTCATCCGCCTGCCCGGTAGAGCTGTATCCGGCCGGATTGCGGAAGGTGGAGCCCGCCGTGCGATCCTTCGTCGGCTGGCTGGCGTCCCGCTTGGTGAGTTGACCTTCCATCACCGCGGCCAGCGCGTCAGGTTCGCCATTGGGTCCGTCAAACGCCGCCTCGACAATCACCAAACCGGGGGGCAGCGCGGTCTGGCGATAGGCGAATTGCAGGTCGTCGGGGGCCAGCATGATGACCTCGCCCGCCCGTGTCACCGCCGTGGCACTGACGAAATGATCGGCCACATAGCGCCCGTAACAGCCCGCATTCATCCGCACCGCGCCGCCGATGGCCCCGGGGATGGTGCGCAGGAAAGTCAGATCGATGCCCGCCTCAGCCGCTTTGCGCGCCACATGGGCATCTAATGCGGCGGCCCCGGCGATGACGCGCTGGCCATCGATACGGATCGTGTTGAACCCCCGCCCCAGCCGGATCACCACACCGCGAATACCGCCATCACGCACGATCAGGTTGGACCCGACCCCCATCGGGAAAACAGGTATCGCCGGGTCGAGGTCCCGCAGGAAGTCCGACAGGTCGTTCAGGTCCGCCGGTTGGAACAGCCAGTCGGCAGGGCCACCGACACGCAGCCAGGTGAGGCTGTCGAGCGGGCGGTCGGGGGTCAGGGTGCCGCGGGGTTTTGGTAGCGTGATACTCATTTTTTGATTCCGCTTCCGCACATTACTGCTTCCCAGGCCGATTCTTTGATCGAAAGTACGCGATAGTTGAACCTAGCAAGAAACCGGACGTTACCAGAACCATTGGTAAAAAGAACAAAAACAGCCAACCAAGAAGTGCTTCATCTTTCGGAGAAAGGTAGAAGCCAATAAGCCATGCGCTCGTGAACACTGTGAATATCGTCCAGATATCCAACTTTGCCGTAGTCATTGACAAGATTGAATGAGGCGTACGCCACCATCAAAAAGACCAACACAACAACTGAGAAAACGATAACCGGGGCCATGGGTACTAGCTCCTAACAAATGCAACGCTAACTTATACCCAAAACCCGCCGCACCCAGCGCCACAGGAACAACACCGGCCAGCGCAAGATGCTTGCGGCGGCGATCAGCAGGATCAGGGCGATCAGGGCACCCTCCTCCATAAACACCCAGACCAGCAGCGGCAGACCGATGGCGATCAGCACATAGGCGGTCGGCCAGTGGCTGTGCTTGCTGGGAAACATGCCCGAGACATTGGCGACCACCAGCCAGATCAGGCCCAGGATCAGCGGCAGGCTCATCTGGATTTGTCACGCAGTTCGGGCGGCAGGTCGACCGGAATACGCCGAAAGCGTTTCCAGAAATAAATCAGCGGGTTACGGAACATCGACAGCAAGGCCAGCACAGCGATCAGTGCCAGCCAAAGCCCGTGCTGCCAGCCGAGGAAGGCGATCAGTGCCGGTGCCGCGATCAACAGCGAAACCCCCGGCACATATTGCCGCCGCATCGGCAGCAGGGCGACAATAGTGGCCGCCAACACCCACAAACACCCGAGGATGACTGATACGCTCATGCCTGCAGCCGCCCCGGCAGATCGTTGGCCCAGGCGGTGATCGTACCGGCGCCCAGGCAGACCACCAGATCGCCGGGCCGTGCTTCGGCTTTTACCAGCGCAACCAGCGCGTCTTCATCGGCCACCGCAACCGCATGCCGGTGACCGTGGCGGACAAGCCCGGCAACCAGATCGTCGCGCGATGCGCCCTCAATCGGATCCTCCCCCGCGGAATAGATATCGGCGATCCCGACAATATCGGCGTCGTTGAATGCGGCGCAAAAATCCTCGAACAAGTCGTGCAAACGCGTATAGCGGTGCGGCTGATGCACCGCGATCACACGCCCGCCGTCGTCACCCAGCGATTGACGCGCGGCTTTCAGCACCGCCAGAATTTCAACCGGGTGATGTCCGTAGTCGTCGATGATGGTCACGCCATCAACCTCGCCCACTTTGGTAAATCGCCGGTTAACACCGCCAAACCCGGCCAGGGCGTCGCGGATCGTATCGGGCGCAATCCTCAGGAACCGCGCCACGGCAACCGCACTCAGCGCGTTCGAGACGTTGTGATCCCCCGGCATCGGCAGCGTGCACCCCTCGATCCGGTCATCTTCGCCGTTCAGCTCGATATCAAATTGCGCCACGCCACCTTCATAGCGCAGGTTCACCGCCCGCACGTCGGCCTGTGCGTTGAACCCATAGGTCACGATCCGCCGGTCGCAGATCCGCCCGACCAGCGCCTGAACCTCGGCATGATCGGTACACAGCACCGCCAGACCGTAGAACGGGATGTTCGAGACGAACTGGTGAAACGCATCGCGCAGCGTGTCGAAATCGCCCCAATGCTCCATATGCTCGGGGTCGATGTTGGTGACGATGGCGACCGTTGCCGGAAGACGATTGAAGCTGCCGTCGCTTTCATCCGCCTCGACCACCATCCATTCGCCGTCACCCATCCGGGCGTTGGAATCATAGGCGTGGATCACCCCGCCGTTGATCACCGTCGGGTCAATCCCGCCCGCATCCAGCAGTGCCGCCACCATTGTCGTCGTCGTCGTCTTGCCGTGGGTTCCGGCCACGGCAATGTTGGATTTCAGGCGCATCAGCTCGGCCAGCATCTCGGCCCGGCGCACCACCGGCAGCCCGCGCGCCCGCGCCGCGTCCAGTTCCGCATTGCCCGGCTTGATCGCGGTCGAGACCACGACAACCGAGGCCCCGTCGAGGTTTTCGGCCCGCTGTCCGATCTTCACACAGGCGCCCAACCGCTCCAACCGTTTGGTGATCTTCGACGCCTTCAGGTCAGACCCCTGCACCTGATAGCCCTGCTCCATCAGCACTTCGGCGATGCCAGACATTCCGATGCCGCCAATGCCGACGAAATGGATCGGGCCGATGGTCGTGGGCAGTTTGGTCTTGGGGCTCATGTGCGATTGCCTGCCAGATTTTCGACCAGTTCGACCAGCCGCTCGGTTGCGTCGGGCCGCCCGTATTCGCGGGCCAGATCGGCCATGCGGGCGGCGGATTTCGGGTTGCTTAGCACTGCGGCTATCTGGCTGGAAAGCGCTGCCGGCTCAAGCGCGTTTTCAGGGATGTGGATCGCAGCGCCCGCATCAATCAGCCCGCGCGCGTTGGCGGTCTGGTGGTCTGCGGTGGCAAAGGGATAGGGGATCAGGATCGCAGGGCGCCCAATGGCCGAAATATCCGCGATCGAGGACGCCCCCGCGCGCGAGATGACCAACTGCGCCTCGGCCATGCGGCGGGGCAGATCGTCGAAAAAGGGCTGAACCTCGGCCGCGATGCCGTGATCGGCGTAATACTGGCTGACCGTTGCGTGATCTTCGGCCCGCGCCTGATGCGCGACGCTGATCTTTTCGCGCAGCGCGTCGGGAAGCTGCCAGATCGCCGCAGGGACATTCTGGCTGAGCGCGCGCGCACCCTGCGAGCCACCGATCACCAGCACATTGATCGGCGGCTTGCGTGGCGGGCGGTATTTTGCGCCGGTCATCGCGCGCACGGCGGCGCGCACCGGGTTGCCGGTGTGGATGCCCTTGGCGCTTTGCGGAAGTTCGGTCGGCCAGGTGCCGCAGGCGACACAGGCGACGCGGCGCACAAACAGCTGGTTCACCCGGCCCAAGACGCCGTTCTGTTCGTGGATCATCCGCGGGATCCGCAGCGCGAACGCAGCCGACAGCGCGAGGATCGAAGGATAGCCGCCAAAGCCGACAACCACCGTCGGTTTGCCGCGAAAAAACTGCGCTGTCGCGCGCGTGATGCCGCCCGCAATGCGCAGCGGCACCATCAGTTTCGCCAGCCCCGTGCTTTGCGCGAAACTTGCCGAGTTCAGCCGGTGAATGCGTACCGCCGACGGAAACCCGCCCGCATAGCGCGCCCCGCGCGCGTCCGTGGCCAGCGTCACATCCCAGTCGCGCAGCAGCATCGCCTCGGCCAGGGCCTGCGCCGGGAACATGTGCCCGCCGGTGCCCCCGGCCGCAATCACAAGATGCCGTTTCATCGCATGGTTCGCTTGAGGATGTCCTTGATCTCGCCCTGTGGCCGCGTCCGGGTGAACGCCAGCAGCATACCAACCGTGATACCCCCCGCAATCAGGGACGAGCCGCCATAGCTGACAAACGGCAGGGTCATGCCCTTGGCGGGCAACAGGCGCACCGCGACGCCCATATTGATAATTGCCTGAATGCCGAAGGCGCAGGCCAGGCCGGTTCCTGCCAGGCGCACAAACGTATCGCGTTCGCGCATCAGCCGGATCAGGCTGCGCACAACGATAGTGGCATAAAGCGCGATGATCGCCAGGACCAGGATCAACCCGTATTCTTCGGCCGCAACCGCGATGATGAAATCTGTGTGGGCGTCAGGAAGGGACCACTTGACCTCTCCGCCGCCGATACCGACGCCGAAAAACCCGCCTTCGCGGATGGCGTTGCTGGCATATCCAAGCTGCGTTGTCGGGTCGAGGTCGGGCGACAGGAAGCCGTCGATCCGACGCGCGAAGTGGTCCGAGGCGCTGTAGGCGAAGGTTCCGGCCAGCGCGACGGCGCCTGCCAGCCCGATCAACAGAACGATGGGGGCCCCGGCGACGAAGTACATCACGCCCCAGGCAAACAGGATCAGCGCCGCCTGTCCGAAATCCGGCTGGATCGCCAACAGCCCGACAACCGCCAGCGCCAGCGCCAGCGACATCGTCCGCCCCGGAGGGCCGCCAATCTCTTGCCCCGCGGCAAGCAGCCAGGCAGCGACCACGACGAAACCGGGTTTGAGGAACTCCGACGGCTGGATCGCGGCGAAGCCCAGCGAATACCAGCGCACGGCGCCTTTGCCGAAATCCGTGCCAAAGACCGGCAAAAACGCCAGCCCTGCCAGCGCAATGACAAAGCCCAGCACCGCCAACCGGCGCACCAGACGCGGCGACATCATCGTCGTCAGCAGCATCGCGATCAGCGCCGCGCCGCCGAATATCGCCTGCTTTTCAACATAGTGGAATGCGGCAAAGCCGTTGCGTGCGGCCAAGGGCGGGCTGCTTGCCAGCCCCAACAGAATACCGATGCCAAACAGCGCCAGAATGCAGATGATCGACCACTTGTCGATCGTCCGCCACCAACGCGGCAAAATCGGCTCGCCCCGTTCAACGGGAATCGTGCCATGGACCATTTCTGTCATGCCGTACCGCCTGATCTACCTCAAACCGCCCGGTTATCCGGGTCTCGGGGCGTAACTTAGCCTGAAATGTCAGGATTGTGCCAGTGTTTTAAGGCAGATACCTTCGCAAAATGTGCATGTTTTGACGGAAAGGCCGGTGAATGATGGCGCAGGACATGGAATTTCGGTGCGGTTGTGGCGCGCTCACGGGCGTTATTGCGGGGGCCGGACCAAGGGCCGGGCACCATGTCGCCTGCTATTGCAGGGATTGCCGCGCCTTCGTGCGCCATCTTGCGCAGGACGCGCGGTTTCTGGATGCCGCTGGCGGAACTGACCTGTTTCAGACCAGCCCGGCGCGGGTGCGGCTGACCAAAGGGGCCGAGCATCTGGCCAGCCTGCGCCTGTCGCCCAATGGGCTGTACCGCTGGTATGCGGGTTGCTGCAACACGCCTCTGTTCAACACCGGCAAGGGCCCCGGCCTGCCGTTCGCCAGCGCGATGACGGCGAACTTCGTCGACGGGGTCGCGCCGCTTGGGCCGGTCAAGGCGCGGGTCAACACCGGATCAGCATTGGCCGAGGTCACGCCGCCGAGTGGCCTCGGCACGACGCTGCGCGCAGTCGCTGCGCTGATCGGGTCACTTCTGGTCGCCCGATTGCGCGGAGATCACAAACGCTCGCCGTTTTTTGACCCGGTGACGGGTGCGCCAGTGGCCGAGGCGGCGGTTCTGACGTTGGAGGAGCGGCAGGCGGCAAGTGCGCCGCGCTGAGGCCGGTTTCGGGCTGGCCGGATCGGAGGCTTCACGGCGCCTTTCAGGCTTGATTCCGGGCGGAAAAAAGGAGTTCATCTGTACCTCAGTTCAGACCAAAAAAAGCCGTCTGAACAGCCACCCTACCCCGTCACATCACCAACCAGCGCGATGAAATCCTCGCCCCGCTTTTCGAAATCCGGGTACTGATCAAAACTCGCCGCCGCCGGGGCCAGCAGGACGGTATCGCCCGCCTCAACCTCTTCGGCCGCCCGCGCCACCGCCTCGGCCAATGTCGCGAAAACCTCATGCGGCACATCGCCAAGCTGCAACGCAAATTCCCGCGCCGAGTGGCCGATCAGATAGGCCTTGGCGACTGAGCCCAGATGCGGCACCAGCGCCGCGATACCGCCATCCTTGCCAAGCCCGCCGGCAATCCAGCGAATGCGCTTGAACGCCTGCAGCGCCTTCGCCGCGCTGTCCACATTGGTCGCCTTGCTATCATTCACCCAGGTCACGCCATCCTTCACGGCGACGATCTGGCTGCGATGGGGCAACCCTGCAAAGCAGCGCAGCGCCGCCTCAATCACCTTTGGCGCGATCCCCAGCGCCCGGACCGCCGCGTAGGCCGCGCAGGCATTCTGATGATTATGCGCCCCCGGCAGCCCGGCAATCTGGCGCAGATCGATCGCGGCGACTTGCTTGCCCTTGCGCCGTTCGGCCAGGAACCCCTTTCTGGCCGCAACGCTCCACCCCGGCCCGCCCAGTTTGCGTTCAGCCGACACCCGGATCACCCGGTCATCGCCCGCGCCTTCGGCCATCTGCCCGGCCAGAAACCGCCCCTCGTCCTCGTCCACGCCAATCACCGCGCGGTCTGGTCCGCCTTCCGAGAACAAGCGTCGCTTGGCCGCGAAATACCCTCCCAGCCCGCCGTGCCGATCCAGATGATCCGGGCTGAGGTTGGTGAACACGGCGATATCGGGCGTCAGCGACCGGGCAAGCTCGGTCTGATAAGACGACAGCTCCAGCACCACGACGCCGCCATCCCCCGGTGGGTCGATATCCAGCACCCCGCGCCCGATGTTCCCGGCCAGCTGGCTGTCCTTGCCCGCCTCCTCAAGAATGTGGTGGATTAGCGCTGCCGTGGTCGATTTCCCGTTCGAACCCGTAACCGCGATCACCCGTGGCGTGGTGTCGAACATGTTCCAGTCCTGCGTCGCTAGGGAGCGGAAGAACAGCCCGATGTCATTGTCCAGCGGCACGCCCGCCTCTTCGGCCAGCGCCACGATCTTGTTGGGCGTCGGGTAGAGGTGCGGAATACCCGGAGAAACGATCAGGCTGGCAACCCCGTCGAAGGCACCGGGGCGTGACAAATCGACCGGGGTAAAACCCTCGGCCTTGGCAGCGTCCCGCCCCGCTTCGCTATCGTCCCAGGCCAACACCTCGGCCCCGCCTGTGCGCAACGCGCGCGCAGCGGCAAGCCCGGACCGGCCCAGGCCGAGGACGGCGGTTTTCTGGCCCGAGAAGCCCTGAACCGGGATCATGGATGACACTTTTTCATATCACGATCTGGCTAGCGGATTCGCAGATGCATGGGAAGGCGCGATGCGATTGGAGCGGGTTCAGGATGTTTTGGCTTGTTACCTACTTTGGTGGCGATGCAGAACAAGCCGGGTGGGCGCCTGTCTGCGGGTAGGCGCAGTCACAGTCGCGAGGGGCAATTTATCCAGCAGGGTTAACTCTGACTTCGGTGATTTGTGCGCCGTCGCAGAAGCGCCTGCCCGGGCGGCAGACAGGCGCTCGCCCGGCGCCCTTGCGGGCTTGATTCCGGGCGTTGGATTTTTACGATCTGAACGTCTGCGGTGGGTAAGGATTGCCACCTTACCGAACCTTCAGCGTCGCCAACCCAACCAGCGCCAGGATCAGTGCGATGATCCAGAACCGGATCACGATGGTGCTTTCGGCCCAGCCCTGTTTTTCAAAGTGATGATGGATCGGGGCCATCAGGAACACGCGCTTGCCGGTCTTCTTGAAATAGAGGACCTGGATGATCACGCTCAGCGCTTCGACCACGAAGATGCCGCCGACGATGGCCAGCACGATCTCGTGCTTGGTGGCCACCGCGATAGCGCCCAGCGCACCGCCGAGGGCCAATGAACCGGTATCCCCCATGAAAACCGCCGCCGGGGGGGCGTTGTACCACAGGAAGCCCAAGCCGCCGCCGATCAGACCGGCGGTGAAAATCAGGATCTCGCCCGTGCCGGGGACATAGTGCACGTCTAGATACTCGGTAAAATCGACCCGACCCACAGCATAAGCGATAACACCCAGCGCCCCGGCGGCAATCATCACCGGCATGATCGCCAGCCCGTCCAACCCATCCGTCAGATTGACCGCATTCGCCGCCCCGACAATCACGATCATCGCGAAGGGAATGAACAGGATCCACAGGTTTAGCAACGTCTCTTTGAAGATCGGCATCGCCAGCCGGTTCGACAGCTCATCCGGGTGCATCGCGCTGGCCCAATAGGCCGCTGCCGCTGCAACCAACAGGCCCAGACCGAACCGCATCCGCGCCGACACACCCTTGTGGCTGTTACTGGTAACCTTTTGATAATCGTCGGCAAAACCAATCGCCCCGAAGCAAACCGTCACCAGCAGGATCATCCAGACATAACCGTTATCCAGCCGCGCCCACAGAAGGGTCGAAACCACCAGCGCCCCTAGGATCAGCATGCCGCCCATGGTTGGCGTTCCGGCTTTTTCCAGAATATGGCTTTCCGGACCGTCATCGCGGATCGGCTGCCCGTGTTTTTGCTGTTTGCGCAGCAGGTTGATCAGCGGCTTGCCAAACACGAACCCGAAGATCAGGGCGGTGAAAAACGCGCCGCCTGCGCGAAAAGTGATATATCTGAAAAGGTTAAAAACGTCGCCGCCGTCGCTTAGCAAGGTCAGCCAATAAAGCATTTTATCCGTTCCCGTTTTTGTGATCGCGGGCATGGCCCAGTTTTCGGATCGCGTCAACGACAAGGCTTATTTTGCTGCCCTTGGAGCCCTTGACCAGCACAATATCGCCTGCATCAACCAAGGCGTGTGCCCGGCTGACCAGGTCGCGCGCGTCGGTGACATGCTCTCCGCGCTGGTCCTCGGGCAGCGCTTGCCAAAGATGGTGCATCAGCGGGCCGACGCAGTGGATCACATCAACGCCCACCAGATGCGGAGAGGTTGCAACAGCCGCATGTTGGGCAACCTCATCCCTGCCCAGTTCCAGCATATCCCCCAGCATCGCAATCCGCCGTCCGCGCCCGACACGGCCCACCCCATCGGTTGGCGTCTGCGCGGTCAGGATCTCCAGCGCCGCATTCAATGAGGTCGGATTGGCGTTGAACGCATCATCAATCAGCGTCAGCGACATGCCTTCGGCGAAATCGTCAAGCACCAGGTCCTCAAGCGTGCCGCGCCCGGCGGGCGGCGCCCAGCGCCCGAGGTCCGCAATCACCAGCGCCATATCGGCATCCAGCGCCTGCGCGGCGGCCAGAACGGCCAGCGCATTTTCGGCGAAATGCCGGCCCGGGCTGGCGATCTTGAACAGCAACGGGCCGCCCGGCGAAGCGGCCTTCGCCGTCACCGCCGCCGCACTGACCCGGACGTCGCCCAGCCGCCAGTCGTTGCGCGGGTCATTACCGAAACAGATCGCCGTCTTTCCGGCGGCCTCGCGCAGGATGCCTGAAACGGTCAGGTCACCGGGGATGATCGCGGTGCCGCCCGGTTCAAGCCCCTCAAAGATCGCCGCTTTTTCACTGGCGATCCCGTCAAGGCCCTCAAACGCCTCCATATGTGCGCCGACAACCGTGGTGATCAGGGCCACATGGGGCCGGGTCAGGCGCGAGAGCGGCGCAATCTCGCCGGGGTGGTTCATGCCGATCTCGATAATCGACACATCGGTGTCGGCAGGCATCCGCGCCAGCGTCAGCGGCACGCCCCATTGGTTGTTGTAACTCGCCTCGGCCGCGTGAACCCGGCCCGTCGAGGTCAGCGCAACGCGTAACATTTCCTTGGTCGAGGTCTTCCCAACCGAGCCTGTGACCCCGATCACCTTGGCGTGCGTGCGCGCGCGTCCCGCCGCGCCGAGCGCCGCCAACCCGTCCAGAACGTCATCGACAATCAAAAGCGGAGCGTCCGCAGACACGCCGTCCGGTATCCGGCTGACCAGGGCCGCCGCCGCGCCCTTTTCCAGCGCCTGCGCCACAAAGTCATGCCCGTCACGGACGTCCTTCAGGGCAACGAACAGATCGCCGGGCCGCAGGCTGCGCGTGTCAATGGACACGCCTGCCGCAGCCCAATCCGTCGTCGCCCGCCCGCCTGTTGTAGCGGCGGCATCTGCCGCTGTCCACAGCGCAGTCACGCCAAATGTCCGTCTAGCGCGGCGACCGCGACACTCGCCTGTTCCACGTCATCAAAGGGAAACACCGCATCGCCGACGGTCTGGCCCGTTTCATGGCCCTTGCCGGCGATCAGCACCGCATCGCCAGGCTCCAACGCATCGACGCCGCGCAGGATCGCCTCGGCCCGGTCGCCGACTTCGGTTGCCTCGCCCGCCGCGGCCATGATCGCGGCGCGGATGCTGGCGGGATCTTCGCTGCGCGGGTTGTCGTCGGTGACGAAGACCAGATCCGCGTTCTCGGCCGCCGCCTGCCCCATCAGCGGACGCTTGCCCCGGTCGCGGTCGCCACCCGCGCCGAACACCACGACCAGCCGCCCCATGACATGCGGGCGCAAGGCCTGAAGCGCGGTGCTCAGCGCATCCGGCGTATGGGCGTAATCCACGAACACCGCCGCGCCGTTGTCGCGCGTGGCCGCCAGCTGCATCCGGCCCCGCACGCCAGCAAGCCCCGGCAGCGTATCGAAGACATCCCCCGGCGCCGCCCCGGCGGCAATCGCCAGCCCGGCGGCGACCAGCACGTTTTCCGCCTGGAACCCGCCGATCAGTCCAATGCGCACCTGTCGCGTTGCGCCATTCCAGGAAAAACGCAGATCCTGCCCGGTCGCGTCGAACCGAAGGCCGAGGATGCGCAGGCCCGCGCGTTCTGACCGACCCACTGTCAAAATCTCTTGCCCACGCTCGCCCGCGATGGTCGCCACCTCGCTCCCGCGCGGATCGTCGAGGTTGATCACCGCGACCCCGTCTTCGGGCAAAACCCGGTCAAACAGGCCCGCCTTGGCGGCAAAATACTCGGCGAAATCAGCGTGGTAATCCAGATGATCCTGGCTGAAATTGGTAAACGCCGCCGCCGCGAGATGCACCCCGTCCAGGCGCCGTTGCGCCAACCCGTGGCTGGAGGCTTCCATCGCGCAATGGGTGACCCCCTCGCCCGCTGCTTGCGACAGCAGCCGGTGCAGGGTGATCGGCTCGGGCGTTGTCATCGCCAGCGGTGCGGTCCAGTCGCCTTCGACCCCCGTGGTGCCAAGACTGATCGAGGCATGGCCCAGCGCGGCCCAGATCTGACGGGTGAAGCTGGCGACCGAGGTTTTGCCGTTGGTCCCGGTCACCGCGACCGTGGTTTCAGGCTGTGCCCCGAACCAAAGCGCGGCAGCATAGGCCAGTGACTGACGCGGATCGTCGACGATGATCACAGGCGTATCGCCCAGTGCCGCCCCGGCCCGATCGACGCCCTGCTGATCTGTCAGCACCGCCGCCGCACCCTGACGCACCGCATATTGAATAAAATCGCCGCCGTGGACATTGCTGCCGGGAAGGGCTGCGAACAGGAAACCGTCCTGAACCTCGCGACTGTCCACGGCCAACCCGGTAATTTCGATCCCCTGCCCGCCCGGCAGGGTCAGCCCCAGATCGCCCAGCGTTTTTGTCTTGCCCATCGCCCCACCTGACTTCAAACCGTTCAGTTCGAGCTGAGCAATAGCCTATCCACTGCCACGGGTTCAATCTCTGGCCTGAGGCCAAGAAGCGGTGCCACCCGGCGGATCACTTCGGCGGCGACCGGAACAGCCGTCCAGCCAGCGGTGCGGCGTGGCTTGGGACCGGAGTTCTCACTGGGTTCATCGAGCGAGACGATCAGCACGTATTTCGGATCATGCGCCGGAAAGACGCTGGCGAATGTCGCCACGACCCGGTCTTTGTAATACCCGCCCTTGGGTTTTGGCTTGTCCGCAGTGCCGGTCTTGCCGCCCACGGCATAGCCCGAAACCTCGCCAAAGCGCGCCGTGCCGCGCACAACGACTTGGCGCAGCATGGCGCGCGCCGCCTCGGACACTTCGGGGCGCACGATCCGTGGGCCGACCGGCGCCGGGCCATCGCGCTTCAACAGCGTTGGCGTGACCTTGGTGCCGCCATTCAGGAGCGAAGCATATCCCGTCGCCAGATGCAGCGGGCTGGACGAAAACCCATGCCCGTAACTGGCGGTCATCACCACGATGTCGGACCAGTTCTTCGGCAACAACGGCTTGGCATAAGGTGCCTCGACCAGTTCCACAGGGGTTGGTGTGAAGAAACCAAGATCGCCAAGGAATTCCTGCTGCCGGTCCGCCCCGGCCTCCAATGCCAGCCGCGCGGACCCTACGTTCGAGGATTTGACGATCACATCGGTGGCCGACAGATGCGGGCCATAGTTGTGGAAATCGCGGATCCGATACCGGCCCCAGCGCATTGGGCCAGTGGTGTCGACCATGCTGGTGGGTGTCACCTGGCCATCCTGCAGCGCCATCGCCATGTTGAATATCTTGAAGACCGAGCCGAGTTCATACACCCCCTGAACCGCCCGGTTGAACAGCGGGCTGTCACCCGCATCACCCGTTGTCGGCAGATCGGGCCGCGCGTTTGGATCAAAGTCCGGCAAGCTGACCATCGAGATCACTTCGCCCGAGTTCACCTCCATCAGAACCGCTGTCGCTCCCTTGGCATTCATCAGCTTCATGCCACCATAAAGCACCTGCCGGATCGCCGACTGCACCGTGACATCAATCGACAGCTGCACCGGCGCACCTTCGCGGGCCGGGTCGCGCAGAGTCGCGTCCATCGCCTTTTCGACGCCCGCAACACCGATCACTTCGGCCGAGTGCACGCCTTCGCGCCCGAAACTCGCCCCACCCAGAATATGTGCGGCCAATCGACCGTTGGGATAAAGCCGCATCTCTCGCGGGCCGAACAACAGGCCGGGTTCGCCGATGTCAAAGACCGCCTGCTGCTGTTCCGGGCTGATTTTCTTCTTGATCCACAGAAACTTGCGCCCGCCGGTGAACTGTTTGATCAGCTTTTCGGCGTTCAGATCCGGGAAAACCTCGACCAATGCGTGGGCCGAACGCACAGGGTCCACCATCTGCAGGGGCTGCGCGTAAAGCGAGTTTGTTGACAGGTTCGTGGCCAGCACCCGACCGTTGCGATCCACGATGTCCGCACGGGTCGCGACGATCGCCGCCCCGGCGGCCTGTGCGCGGGGCTCATGCGCTTCGGACGCGGCCATCAGCCCCATCCGCGCGCCCACGACCGAGAATGCGACGAAGAAAAACACACCCAGCACCAAAAGCCGCCCTTCGGCCCGCATCCGGTGACCGTCGCGCAGTTCTTCATGGCGCTGCGCCAGATTCTCACGTTCAATCGCGTCCGGATTCTCGCCCTTGCGGCGGGCCTCCAGAATGCGGGGCAGCGGGCGCAGCGGCGTGCGGGTCATTCGGTGGCCTCCGGGGCGATGGTGTCGTCGCTGTCGTTGCTGTCGTCGGTGATCGCCATAACGTCGACCGGGTTGTTGATAAGCGAGATGCGCGGCGGAAAGCTGACCTGCCCGACGCGGCCAAACTGTTCCGGTTGCAGCGGCATCAGCCCAAGGCGTTCAAAGTTCAGGTCCGCCAGATCGCGCAGCCGTTCGGGGCGGTTCAGATAGGCCCATTCGGCGCGCAAAACCGACAAACGCTCATGCGCCGCGCCAAGCTTGCGCTGCAACGTGTTGTTTTCCTGCAAGGCTTGCTGAGTCTCGTAATTCTCACGATAGGCCCAGAACGCCAGCGCCATCACGGCAACGGACACGAAGAAAACCAGAAAGCCGCGCATCAGCGCCCCCTTTGTACATGTTTCGGCAGGCCTAAAGCGGAATGATCCGCAGGGCCTGCCGCGGCATCGGTGCGCGTCCCCACCCGCAACCGCGCCGATCTTGCCCGGGGATTGACGGCCAGTTCGGCGTCATCCGGGCCTTTTCCCTTGATATCCAGCGTAAAGCGCGGCGCGTCCTGCGCCGCTTCGGGCGCATAGCGGTTTGACCGTCCGCCACCGCCGGAACGTTCGGTGAAAAACCGTTTCACCACGCGATCTTCCAGCGAATGGAAGCTGACAACGGCCAGTTTCCCGCCGGGTTTCAATGCCCGCTCAGCCGCCTCAAGCCCCTGAACCAGCTCACCAAATTCGTCATTCACGGCAATGCGGATCGCCTGAAAACTGCGCGTCGCCGGATGGCTTTGCCCCGGCCTCGGGCGCGGCAGGCAGGATTGGATGATCTCGGCCAGTTGGCCAGTTGTTTCGATCCGCGCCTGGGCACGCGCCGCGACGATTGCGCGCGCAATCCGGCGACCGGCGCGTTCCTCGCCATATTGAAACAGAATGTCGGCAAGCGTGGAGTCTTCGGCCTCGTTCACCAGATCCGCCGCCGAGTACCCGCTTTGGCCCATGCGCATGTCCAGCGGGCCGTCCTTCATGAATGAAAACCCGCGTTCGGCCCGATCCAACTGCATCGAGCTGACGCCAAGGTCCAGCGCCACGCCATCAAGTGGCACATCATTAGCCCGGTCCAACACGCTGAAATTGCTTTGAACCACGCGCAGCCGATCACCATAGGGCGCGCCCCAATCTACCGCCATATCCAGCGCCAGCGGGTCACGATCTACGCCGATCACCTGATCCGCCCCAGCCTCTAGCAAACCGCGCGCATAGCCACCTGCCCCCAGCGTTCCGTCCAGCCAGATCCCACGCACCGGCGCGACCGCGTCCAGCAACTGGCGCAGCAGAACCGGGATATGCGGGGTGGGCGTCCTGGCGGCGGCAACAACCATAGACATTATTCCGTCGCTGGGCTGGGCGCGCTGTCCAGCAGGGTCAGCGGATCGAAATCCTCGGGCTGATCGTCCAGCCAGGCCTCGGTCCGCGCAAGCTCTTCCGTTTCATAGGTGTCCGGCTTCCAGATCTGGAAAGTGTCGCCAGAGGCGATAAAGAACGCCTCCCCCTCCAGCCCGATCTTGTCGCGCAACTTCTGCGCCAGAACCAGGCGGCCATCGGGGTCAAGTTCGGTCGGCATCGACTGACCGTTGAACATGCGTTCCAGCATTTTCCGCTGGGTGGAGCCGCGCGGCAACGCATCAATACGCGCATCGACGTCGGCAATCGCCTCCATCGTGTAACATTCAAGGTATTTGCGGCGATGATCGCCATAAACGATCACAAGGCCCGCGCGCTTGCCATCAGTACAGCCCGGATCGCCGGCAACCAGAACAGGGCGAAACAACGCTGGGATAGACACCCGACCCTTTGCATCCACCTTGTGGTGGCTTTCACCTCTGAACCTGCGCGCCACTTTGGCGACCCCTTCGTCCCGTACCGTCCCCCGAAATAGGAAACGGCGGATCGAGCTGCTGCCACTGCCCGATCCGCCGCCCTCGTCCCGTTTCCGGGATGTCCGACCGCGCGCGCCACCTGGGGGGATGTCTGCTCGCTCGCGCGCCGGATCTCAGTCAGATGAAGTGGGTGCCTGTATGAAACCTGCGTTTTGCCTTTGTGGGGTCTTAGCGCCCCGATTTCCCAACTCATCGTGTGAATGGGTATAGCTGGGAATTCATGGAACTCAAAGGAAAAATGTGGTGCAGAAAGAACTTTCGGTCTCCAGGGGCGCCCGGATTGTCAGAAAATTGCGTAAATTGCGACCCGTGATCACACGTCATAGCGTCATCGCGCCGCGATTACTACTAGATGTAGTATAGAAAGAAAATTGAAGTTTTTTCCGTGATTTCCCGAAGATCTGCGTCCATCAGGTGGGAAATCGGACATCCGCCACGCAAAACCGCCCAGAATCCAAGCGTAGGCGTCGCTTGATTCGCCTAAAGCTCAGCAGTTTCCCGCGATTTCCCGTGATCTGGAACAGTTCAGGACATTCCGCCCTTGATCAGCCGATCCGCAAGCTGCGCATAGGCCTCAGCCACCGGCCCCTCGCCCGCAGCGATGGGCGTGCCGCCGTCCCCGGCGATGCGCACATCAAGGCTTAGCGGGATTTCCCCAAGGAACGGCAGATCGGCCTTCTCAGCCTCGGCGCGCACGCCGCCATGGCCGAACAGATGCGCTTCGTGGCCACAGTTCGGGCAAATATAGGTCGACATGTTTTCGATCAGGCCCAGAACCGGCGTGTTGAGCTTGTTGAACATCGTCAGCGCACGACGCGCATCCAACAGGGCAACATCCTGCGGCGTGCTGACGACAATCGCGCCGGTCACTTGGGTCTTCTGGCACAGCGTCAGCTGCACATCCCCGGTGCCGGGCGGCAGATCGACGATCAGCACGTCCAACTGCCCCCATTCCACCTGCCCCAGCATCTGTTGCAGCGCCCCCATCAGCATCGGCCCGCGCCAGACCACGGCCTCCTCTGGCGGCAGCATCAGGCCGATGGACATCATCGTCACGCCATGGGCTGTCAGCGGCAGGATCTTCTTGCCATCCGGTGAGGCCGGGCGCTTGCTGACGCCCATCATCCGGGGCTGCGATGGTCCATATATATCTGCATCCAGCAGGCCGACGCGCCGCCCGGCCCGCGCCAGGGCCACGGCCAGGTTGCTCGAGACGGTGGATTTCCCCACCCCGCCTTTGCCCGAGCCGACGGCCAGGATCCGGTCCACCCCGGCGACCTGCATCGGCCCCTCCTGCGGGGTCGGATGCCGCCCGATCTTCAGATCCGGCGGCGGTGCTTTCTGCGGTGCAGGCCCATGTGCCGTCAGCACGACCGAAGCGCTGGTCACGCCGGGGATCGCTTTGACCGATGCTTCGGCAGCGTCCCGAATGCGCCCCATCTTCTGCGCCGCCCCGGCATCGGGCGCTTCGATCACAAAGCTGACCGTGCCGCCGTCCACCCGCATGGCGCGGATCAGGTCGCGGGACACCAGGTCGCCGCCTTCGGGCAGCGCAATTCGCGCCAGTGCGGCCAGTATGTCGTCCTGTGTCACGCTCATGGATTGTCCCTTCTGCCCGGTGTCGCCGCTATAGGTGTTGTAATTTGGGCAAACCTCAACCCCCAACGGCACCAATGTCCGCCGCAAGTGCAGAATGCGCCGGGATTACGCAGGGAAACTATGCAATTGCTGCATAGCAGCATTGCCCAATTCCGGGATTGCGGCCCAACGCCAGAGGCTTACCTTCATACCCGAGGCCGCAACAATGCAGTTGCAGCATAACGAGTATCAGGAGGACAAAATGTCCCACGCACTAGACCTACACCGCCCCGGCATGGGCCTGTTTGGCCGTCTGGCTGCCGCGCGCATCGCAATGCGCGACCACGCCCGCCGCGCCAAAACCTATCACGATACGCGCCGCGAACTGTCGCTAATGAGCGACCGTGACCTGTCCGACATCGGCCTGACACGCGGCGATATTGACGACGTCGCACTGAACGCGGCGATGCAGAAGTAACAATCCCAATTCAGGCCCGCCGGTCCTCCCCCGGTGTCGCCGTTTTTTCGTTTCCGGGGCCGTCGCACTCTTTAAAGTCTATCGCATTCCTGCCGTTTCATTGTCGCGATTTTCGAAACAGCATCATATTGTCGCCTAACTTTGTCTCTAGCCCTCGGCCTTGATGAGTATGACTGCAAAACTGCCTCGCCGATCCTCGCGCCGGATACGCGATACCTTGCTGCTGGGCGGGCTGCTGGCGTTTGTGGTGTTCGGCCTGATCGGGCTGGCGTCGGCCACCGGCTGGGAGGAAACACGCACCGCAATCGCCCGCCTCAGCCTTTGGCAATTCGCCGGGCTTCTGGGCCTGTCGCTGGTGAACTATGGCCTGCGCGGGCTGCGCTGGCATTTGTTCACGGGTTGCTTGAGGCTGGGCACGAGCTTGGTTCAGGATCTGCGCCATTTCTTCGGCGGCTTCGCGATGACGGTCACGCCGGGGCGTGTGGGTGAATTGGTGCGGATGCGCTGGATTTCGCGGGAAACCGGCGCAAGCTTTGAAGATACCGCCCCGCTGGTGCTGATCGACCGCGCCTCGGATCTGGCGGCGATGGCGCTGCTGCTGGCGGGCGGTCTGGCGTTATCCACCACAGGCGTTGCGGGTGGCGTTCCGGTCGCGATCATCGCCCTGCTTTTGGCCGTCGTCGTCACCCGCCCTGTCCTGGCAGAGCGTATTGCCGAAGCCCTGTTTGCCCTGATCAACCGCTGGCCGCGCCTGTTCGCCAAACTGCGCCGCGCCGCAAGGACGCTGGAGCATTTTTCGACCGCCCCGGTGATGGCCGGGGCCATCGCCCTTGGCCTGATCGGTTGGCTGGCCGAATGCTATGCCTTCCATTTGCTGCTGGTCTGGATGGGCGCCGACATTGGGCTGGCCAAGGCCACCGCCATCTTCGTCTTCGCCACCATCGCCGGTGGCCTGACCGGCGCGCCCGGCGGGCTTGGCGGGGCCGAGGCGGCGATGATCGCCCTTTTGACGCTGGAGGGGATCCCGCTGGAGGTTTCGGTGCCCGCCACCGCCATCATCCGCGTCACGACACTCTGGTTCGCAATTCTGATCGGTCTGGGCGTGTTCCCGTTCGCCGAATCCCGTTCCCGAAAGGCCGCACATGCGCTGGAAAACTGAGACTGTCACCGGCTGGGGCCGCGCGCTGAGCGCGACCGAACAGATCGCACGCCCTGAAAAGCGCGCCGGTCTGGCCGAGCTGGCCGCTGACACGCCCTGCCCCGCCTTCGGCATGCGCCGCAGCTATGGCGATGCCTGTCTGAACAGCGGCGGCAAAACGGTCAACATGACCCGGCTGGACAGATTGCTGAGCTTCGATGACGCATCCGGCGTGCTGGAGGTTGAGGCGGGCGCGACCCTGGGCGACCTCGCGCGGGTCTTCGCGCCAAAGGGCTGGCTGCCTCCGGTGATGCCGGGCACCGGCTTTGCCACTGTCGGCGGCGCCATCGCGATGGATGTGCACGGGAAGAACCACCACGGCGCGGGCAGCTTCGGGCAGCATCTGGCGGCGATCACCCTGATTGCGCCGGGCGGCAAACCCCGAACGATCACGGATAAAGACAAGACGCTGTGGCGCGCCACCATCGGCGGACTGGGGCAAACCGGCGTGATCGCCAGTGCCAAGATCAACATGCTGCGCGCCAAAGGCGACGTGATGATCGTGACCGAGCGCCGGATCAGCGACTGGGACGAACATATCGCGCTGCTGGATGCGTCCGAGGCGACCTATACAGTCGGCTGGGTCGATGCGACTGCCAAGGGTGCCGCGCTGGGTCGCGGAGTGCTGGAGGAAGGCGAAACGGGCTCGGGCCTGCTGCCACGCAAGAAGGGCGCAAAATCGGTGCCGTTCAATGCGCCGGGCTTCGCGCTGTCCGGGCCTGTCGTGCGGACCTTCAATGCGGCCTATTGGCGACGCGTGCCGGTGACGGGGCGCACCTCGGTCAAGCCGATCGGCGACTTTTTCTTCCCGCTGGACCGGATCCACGACTGGAACAGGCTTTATGGCAAGCGCGGATTTCACCAATTTCAATGCGTCGTCCCACTGGAACGGGCGAATGCGCTGCGCGACATGCTGGCGACCATCGCCGCAAGCGGCCTCGCCTCCCCCCTCGCCGTGTTGAAACGTATGGGGGCCGGGCGCGCGGGCATGATGTCATTCCCGATGGAAGGCTACACGCTGGCCGTCGATTTCCCGAACCGGGGCGGCGTGAGCACCCTGATAGCAGAGCTTGAACAGGCCGCAGCCGACGCCGGCGGGCGCATTTATCTGGCAAAGGACGCGCTGGCCACTGGCGAAACGATCCGCGCGATGTACCCCGAACACAGCGCTTGGGCGAAAGCCTGCGCCAAGGCCGATCCAGGCGGCGTGCTGCACACCGACCTGATCCGGCGCCTGAACCTGAGGAGTACGTGATGCAACAGACCTGGATCATTCTGGGCGCGACCTCGGCAATTGCCCGGTCGTTCGCCCGCCAGATGGCCGAGGACGGCGCCGGGCTGATCCTGGCCGGGCGCGACAAGGCAGAGCTGGCAACACTGGCCAATGACGCCGCCCTGCGCGGGGCGCGTTTCGCCGAGGCGATGGCATTTGATACCGCCGCCCCTGAGGGTTTTCGAAACATCCTCTCGCGCGCGGCATACGAAGAAGGCGCGCTGAATGCGGCGGTTTTCACAGGCTCGATGCCTGCGCAGGACCAGATCGACGCCGACACCGCCCTTATCGAGGCGACGGTGATCGACAATTACGCAGGCCCCATGCGGTTTCTGCAAATGCTGGCCCCGATGATTGAAGAGCGTGGGCGTGGCACAATCGTCGGTGTCGCCTCGGTCGCGGGGGATCGCGGGCGATTGGGGAATTACGTTTACGGGTCCACCAAGGCGGGGTTTGCCACCTACCTCAGCGGGCTCAGAAACCGGCTGAACCGCGCAGGCGGGCATGTTGTTACAGTGAAACCGGGCATGGTGGACACGGCCATGACCTGGGGCCTTGACGGGCTGGTTCTGCTTGCCAGCCCGGACAAGGTTGCCGGCGATATCGTGAAGGCGGTGAAGAAACGGCGCAACACGATCTATTCCCCGGCGATCTGGATGGTGATCATGGGGATCATCCGCACGATCCCGGAACCAATTTTCAAGAAGCTGAAGATCTGAAAACTTCTTGCCTCCGGCGGGGATATTTTCGGGTCAATGATGACCTGTGCTCAGACCACCATCATTGACCTGGAAATATCCTCGCCGAAGGCATTGAGTTCTTTAGCCGCCGAACCACTCGGCCCAAAGCCCGGCGGCATAGAACATCAGGCTTACCGTGATCAGCAGCAGTCCGATGCCCAGTTTGTCGCGCATCGCAAAAACGATGGGGTCGTAATCCTGCCGCCCCAGAAACCCCAGCGCCAGCATTCGGATCAGCCAGATGGCAATCGGGATCAGCGCCAGCCACAGCATCCAGACTGTCGGGTATAGCTCGGCATCTTGCGGCGTTCGCGAATACAGAAAAAGATCACCAACGCCCCGACAATGCCCAACGCACCCACGTTCAGCAGGTCGCCCCTGTCGTTGCGGCCATAGCCGCGCCCTGGCAGGGGTTCGTCGCTGGTGGCCAGAGTCAGTTCGGTCAGGCGCTTGACGCAGCCCAGAGTGACGAAAACCGGGAAGATAAAGACCAGCATGTAGAAAGACGCCTCGACCCCGCTGGCCGCGGCCCCGGCGATCACGCGTATTGTGTACAGCATCGCCAGCGTTGCGATGTCGATCCAGCGCATCCGCTTGAGGCGCAGCGAATAAGACAGCGCAAGCACCATATAGCAGAATATGACGGCCAGGAATGCCGGGCTCAGCACTGCCGCAAGGCCCAGCGCGAACACCCCGAGGGCCGCGCAGGTCGCCATACCGACCTGTATCGGCACCGCTCCGCTGGCAAAGGGGCGGTTCTGTTTGGTCGGATGCAGGCGATCCGCTTCAAGATCCAGCAGATCGTTCACTATATATATGCAACTGGCCACGGCCGAGAATGCCATGATGCCCAGCAACACCAGCCCGATGGTCGCCAGCGCGAATTCATGGGCGGCGATCATCGGCAAGAACAACAGCACGTTCTTAACCCACTGGTGCGGGCGCAGGGCGCGGATCAGGTCGCGCAGGCTCCAGCCGCCCTCAACCCGGGTCACACGATGGCCAGCGGCCTTCAGCGCTTCGGCGGTGGCGTCTTGCTTGCCGACAATCAGCGCACCATCGGCGCGGTCCCAGATCTTGCGATCGACCGGCGCGTCCCCGGCATAGTCAAAACCGCGTTCTCCGAAAGCGGCAACCAGCGCCTCCGCCTTCGCCTGCCCCTTCAGATTTGTTTCACCGTCCGAAGCGAACACCGTTTCCGACAGCGCATATTCATCGGCCAGCGCACGCACCAGCGTCTGATCGGACGCCGAGGCCAGCACCACGTCGCGCCCATCCGCCACGGCCGAGGCCGCATAGCCCGCCACATCAGGGTTAACCGGCAGCAGGTCAGTCCGCAGTGGCGCGATCTGCGCCAGTTCCGCCTTCAGGCGCTGGGGCTGCCGAAAATGCAACGCGCAGGCCTTCAGCGTCGCCAAAGGCGCGCGGCCCAACCCGGCCCAAAAACACTCGAACAGCATATCGGTCTTCAGGAACGTCCCGTCGACGTCCAGCACCAGCGGGCGCAATTCAGCCATCGCTCGCGGCCTTTCCCTGGATGAAGACGCAGGCATCTGTAATCAGCTCGGGCCGGGTCTTGCACAATCCGCGCGCAACCTCCCACGCGGCCAGGACCTTCGGGACATAGGCACGGGTTTCCACGTAGGGCGGCACCCCTGAATGAGAGGTTACCGCGTTTTCACCCGCATTATACCCGGCCAGCGCCAGCATGACGTCGCCGTCGAATTTGTTCGTCAACCAATCCAGATAGGCCGCCCCACCAGTGATATTCTGGCGCGGATCCGATGTGTCGGTGACGTCAAATCGCGTGGCGGTATCCGGCATCAGCTGCATCAGCCCCTGCGCCCCTGCACCGCTGAGCGCTGCCACCTGCCCCGCAGATTCCACCGATATCACCGCCAGTACCAGCGCGGGCGAGACATCTTTGCCCAGCGTGGCCAGCAAAATGTCGCTGCCATGGCGATCCACGATTTTGCGCAGCGACTGCAAGCGCGGGCCAGAGATCGGCGTGCCATCGGCGCCTTTCGACAAGGCGGTCATCGCCCTGGACAATCGCTCCGCTCCGGAAATGCCGAGGGCCGAGGGCACCTCGGCCCAGAACCACTCATAACCGGAAACCTTCGGCGCCGCAGCTTTAACCGTGTCTTCGTCGGCTGCCTGGGTTGTGCCCGCACCTGCATCGGCAGGGGCTGTCGCGAAAACATCCACCGTCGGATCAACCTGAACCGTGATTTTCGGACGGCTGCCGGATTTCGGCGGCTTCAGGCGTTTGAACGTAAAATCCTTGAACGCGGGCGGCGCGTCTTGCGCTGCCCCCGGTCCCACAGCGCCTATGGCTGCGAATATTGCTGCTGTTACGAAGCGCCGCATCTGCGGTTCCTGCTCTGCCCCGTTATTATTTTCCGGCACAATTGCAAAAAATTGCCCCTCTGACCACCCATTGGACAGAAACGGGATGGCGATTTTGTCACATTCAATGGTCCGGCGCTGATCGGATGCGATTTTTATTGTTAGAAAACATCACATTACAAGATTTTTCGGCTGAATTGCGCACATCTACAAAATCGTACGATGCGCGACAAACTCTTGCCCAATTTGGACGCGCATAAAGCATCACACCAAGGCGGAAACGGGTCACATACCAACGTCCCAATCGACCGGCGCGGTAAGTGACTAACAGACGTGTCAAATGAACGGAGTATACCATGTTTAAGAATTTCCTGAACGACGAAGCCGGTGCTGTAACGGTTGACTAAAGCGTTTCGACATTAACCTGAGACATATCCGGCGGCCTTAAAGTAGTTCCAGCATTCTACTGGGTCGTAGAGATCGCAGATTGCTCCGATTGCTTCGAAGACCTGGGTAAAGGACCTGGCCCCGATCCGTCGCAAATGGGCTTTCAGTTTAGAGAAGGCCTGCTCGATGGGATTCAGGTCGGGCGAGTACGGTGGCAGGTAAAGGAACCAGCAGCCGTGATTGCGTAAAGCCTGCGTCGCCTCCTTATTCCGGTGGGTTGCCAGGTTGTCGAGAATGACGACAGTGCCGGGGTTGATCTCGGGGACCAGCACTTCGCGGATGTAGGCCGCGAAGGCGGGGCCATCTATCGCTCCCTTGATGACCCAAGGTGCGATCAGCGCGCCTTGGGTCAGGCCCGCGATCAAGGTTTGGGTTCCCCAGCTTCCGAAGAGCGCATCCATCGTCAGGCGCTTACCGCGCTTGGCTCTGCCGCGTAGGCGCGTGAGGTTTGTCTTCACTGCGGTTTCGTCAATAAAGACAACGCGCTCAGGAAAGGTCGCAATGGCTGGCGAGCGGTATCTGAACCAGTCGGCCCGTTGCTGCCTTACCTTGGCGCGGCGGCGCTCGGTGGCGACCAGCGACTTTTTTTGTACGTGAAGCCGAGCCGGGACAGAAGGTTGGCGATGGAGGAGTGATGCACCCGCACACCCTCTGCATCGGCCAGCGCATTACGCAACTCAAAGAGCGTGATGTCAGGGTCTTGTGCGATCAACTCCTCAAAGAATTCCCGATGCGGAGCCAGCTTTCCCTTGCCGCGCGGCGGTCCCTGCCGGGCAGGTTCCGCATGACCCTTCATCCTCACCTGACGCGCCCACCGCGCGCCTGTGGCAGGCGACAGCTTCAACCGCAACGCCGCCGCGCGCCCGCTCAACCCTTCTTCAATGTATCTCTGAAACCGTATCCGAAGCGCAGATGGCAAAGGTGCTGACATGATCCATCCTCCCAAACAGGATGAATCACAGATCAGGTCTCAAGGGAATCCCTCGCGATTCAGGTTCAAGCCGAAACGCTTTAGGTTGTGCTGACGGCAGCAATTGTTGGCCTGGGCATTGCGGTTCTGACCGCTGTCAGCGGCGGCGCTGTGTCGCTGTCGGGCAAAGTCAGCTCTTCGCTGATTGTGTTGAAAAACTCCGTTTTAGGGCCTGAACGATGATTTTTCTTTCCATGCAGCCCGATCCTAAATTTTTGGCGCGGGGGTCGGCCCAAATCGCCTACATGCGCTCACGCGCAGCCATGCGCTGTCTCGTGGTCAAAGCTTTCCGACTATTTCGCTTCATAGGTTTTCGCAAGAAATCCGCGACGCTCTGATTTCGGAGTTTTTCAACACAATCCGCTGAATGCACAGACGGTTGCAACCTACACGGTTCCGGGCAGCTAATCTGAACATTGTCTGAGCGGCACCCACATGCGGGCGCTGCAGGACATCAGACGGACCGCCATAACAGGTTCCAAGACAAATGGGGTCGCGCATTGCTGAAAGATGCGCGACCCCACATTCTTTATTAAGAATGGCGCAGATAACATTCTCGAAGAAACAAACCCGATCGGTGGTCAGACGATACCTGGGTCGAGTGTTGGAGGCAGAGATATGGGGATGATCAGAAACTTCTCGAATTTCATGACCTGCGAATATGGTGCAGTCACAGTTGACTGGGTTGTACTGACAGCGGTCGTCGGCCTCGGACTTCTTGCGGTTGGTGTCGGTACCGCGACAGGCGCGCTCGGCGGCAAAATCAGCACGTCATTGTCCGCAATGACGGTCGCAACGTACTAAAACGATTGTGCCGCTGGCGCCGCATTGTTGCGAAATCATGTATTGACCATGCCAAATTCACGCTGATGCCGCATTTCACAACCAAATTAAGGTCAATTCCCGGCGGAGTGTGATTCTGGGTTGCCCTGAAGCCGTCTTCCGCCGCGGGAACATGGGGCGAAAGGACAAGACATGCGAATGATGTTTGGGTTGGTGTTGCTCGTGGGGATCGGCTTGGCCGGATTCGCAGTATACATGGCGCAGGGTTACATTTCCGAGAACCAGGCCGCGCTGGAAGCGGAACGTGCGGCCCGCGGGCAGATTGTCCCGACAGTACAGGTATTTGTGCTGACCAAGCCGGTTCGCTATGGCGAACGGATTGGTCCTAAGGATGTCCGCACCGTGATGTGGCCCGAGGACAGCGTGCCGCCGGGCGCATTCCTGTTCAGCGACGAAGGCAAGCAGGATCTGTTCCCCGAAGGTTCTGACGAGCTGCGCGCGGCGTTGCGTGCGATGGAGAAGAACGAGCCGATTCTGGCCGTAAAAGTCTCTCAACCCGGTGAGGATGCCGGCGTTGCCTCCAGCCTGAAGGCAGGCATGCGGGCCTTTTCGATCCGTGTTGACGTGGCATCAGGCGTCGCCGGATTCCTGCGTCCCGGCGACTTCATTGATGTTTACTGGACCGGGCGCGGTGGCCAGGACCTCAACCAGGATATCACCAAGCTGATCGACAGCAGCATCAAGATCATCGGCATCGACCAGACCGATGACGGCGATCGCAGCAACGCACAGGTGGCACGCACCGTGACGGTCGAAGTCACTCCGCGCCAGGTTGCCGCATTGGCCCAGGCGCAGGCCACCGGCCAGCTTTCGCTGTCACTTGTCGGCATTGAAGATGAAACCAAAGTCGGCGCACTGGAAATTGACCAGCGCGAGTTGCTGGGCATCGAAGAACGTCAGGTGGTCGAGGTTGAACGTGAAAAAGTCTGCACCGTGCGCACTCGCCGCGGCGCTGAAGTGATCGACATTCCGATCGCCTGCACGAATTGACCTTATCGAACTTCTGCCCCGGGGCACAGCATCTTGGGGTTGTATAGTGATTTGGGCGCAACCCCTGCCGGGTGTTGCGCCCAAACTACATAAATGTGCCCCTTTAAGCACTTGATTCTTGCTATTATTCTGATTGTCACGCAGTCTCTGATCCAACGGGCATTCTAAAAGGTCCGAACTGAGGCGTGATCGGAAAGGCAGGTCACATGTATATTAAGAATCTGATCAAGGCGGCATGCGCCGCCCTTGCACTGACTCTGCTCAATCCGGAAATCGGACAGGCGCAGACCCTTAAGATTATGAAAGGGGCGGCGTCCAGCAGCCTCAAGGTTGATATGAACCGGGCGGTGGTCGTTGAAAGCGATGCACCGTTTGCGGAACTGTCGATTGCCAACCCCGGCATCGCCGATATCTCGACCCTGTCGGATCGCACGATCTACGTGCTCGGCAAGGCGCCGGGGCGCACGACGCTGACGCTTCTTGGTCCTGACGGGCGGTTGCTGGCCAATGTCGATGTGCAGGTTTCACCCGATATCGCCGAGTTCAAAGAGCGTTTGCAGCAAATTCTGCCGCGCGAGAATATCGAGGTACGCACCGCGAATGACGGAATCGTGCTGTCCGGTACGGTGTCGTCGATCATCTCGCTTGACCGCGCGCTTGATCTGGCAGGCCGATACGCGCCGGGGCGGATTTCCAACCTGATGGTTGTCGGCGGCACGCAGCAGGTGATGCTGAAAGTGCGCTTTGCAGAAATGCAGCGTTCGGTTTCCAAGGGTCTGTCGTCGTCACTGGCCGTGAACTCTACCAGCGCTGATGTTGGTGGCGTGGGCGGCAACGGCGTCTTTGCCAACGGCGCCAACAGAACGGCGGTGTTTGGTGATCCCAACACCGTTGGCAGCAGCGGCGCGACAACCGGCAATCTGACACTGGGCTTTTCTGCCGGATCGCTGCAATTTGCGGTTCTGCTGGAAGCCCTTGAAGCCAAAGGCGTTGTTCGCACGCTGGCCGAACCGAACCTGATTGCACTTTCAGGTCAGGAAGCACGCTTTCTTGCAGGTGGCGAATATCCGATCCCTGTTGTCGGTGAAGAGGGCCGGGTGACGGTGCTGTTCAAACCCTTCGGTGTCGAACTGCTGTTCACGCCGCGTGTTGTGGACGGTGACCTGATCAATCTGCAACTGACCGCCGCCGTTTCCGGCGTCGACGAATCCAACGCGGTTGTCACCAACGGCTTTGCGGTCAGCGCATTCAAACGGCGCGAAACCTCGACGACCGTGGAAATGCGCGACGGTGAAAGCTTTGCAATCGCCGGCCTGCTGCAGGATGACTTCTCCGATCTGGTCGGCCAGGTGCCGTGGCTGGGTGACATCCCCATTCTGGGCGCCCTGTTCCGGTCATCCGAGTATGAACGCCAGCAAAGTGAGCTGGTCATCATCGTGACGCCGCATCTGGTCACCCCTGTCCGCGGCGAGGCGCTGGCCCTGCCGACCGACCGGGTCCGCATTCCGACTGAACGCGAATTGTTCCTGTCCGGCAGCGTGGTTGGCAAAACCCAAAAAGGTGCCGCCGGAGAGGTTGCGCGCCAGGACTTCGGCGGTTCCTACGGCTATGTGATGGAGTGAAGGCGATGAAGATGACACATCTGAAAATGACTCTGTCCGGGCTGGCGCTTGCCTTACTCGTCGGATGTCAGAACATGGGCCAGTCGCTGGACGTGACGGCAGGGTCCAGCGTCGATGACGGTAGCTTCGGCAACCCGACGATGCAGAACACGCTGATCCAAAGCGGTGAAGCCAGTGGTCAGCACGTAATGGTGAACCTAAACAACAGGTTCTCGTCCGAAATTGATCCAATGATTAACTTTGCTTTCAACAGCTCTCAGCTTGATGCTGCCGCCCAGGCCACCCTGCGGCGTCAGGCAAATTGGATCCGGCAATTCCCCGAGGTCCGGTTCCGGGTCTATGGGCACACCGATCTGGTTGGTTCGGCCACCTATAACAAACGCCTTGGGCTGGCGCGCGCGCAGGCCGTTGTCAGCTATCTGGCGACGCAAGGCGTCTCGCGTCGCAGGCTGGAGGCCGTGGCATCGCTTGGCGAAACCCAGCCGCTGATCGTCACCGAAGGGCGCGAACGCCGCAATCGCCGTACTATCACCCAGGTGTCTGGCTTCGTGGGCGCTGGCAACGGGAAGAATTGTTGCCTGAATGGCAAATATGCCGCCGTCATCCAGCGCGAATACATCCGCTCTGCGCTGGCAAGCCCGACGATCGAACAGGCCGATTCCAACTAGGGCCCAAGAAACAAATTCCGAATGATTGTGACGCCGTGGCCCTGCTGCGACGTCACTTTTTTTATCTTCCATAAAATTTGATCGTCCATAAAAATCGAATAATTACGATTTTTTAGCCTCAATGTTGTCACCATTGAGGGTCATCGTCGCTCTGTAGGGAGTATTGCGCGCAGAATCAGTGCGCGCGGGTGGGTTTTGCCCAGGGGTGACACCGCAGGTTGCGGTCCGTTCCGATGGGCCAAGCCGGGGTTATACGAAGGGGAAACCGATGGCGACGAGCGCCGTAATGCAGCCGGAACCAGCGCCCATCCTGGCCTGCACCGTCAGCCGCGATGTGCAGAAGTTCGATCTGCTGATCGAGGACATGGAAACGGAACTCGGAGAGAGCTGGGGCGACCTGACTTATGAAGACGCGTCGCTGTTTCTATCCCAGTCGGACGCAGATTCCCTTGAATTCATTGCCATCGCGATGGATGAGGAGGACGAGGCTGACCTGACCACCGTTTCCCAACTGATCAAACTGGCAAGCGCCAGAAAAATCCGAACGCTTCTGATCGCCGAAAAGGTCACCCCGATTACCCTACACCAGTTGCTGAAACTGGGCGCTCAAGAATTCGTCCCCTACCCTCTTCCCGATGGTGCGCTGCACGACGCGATCGCGCGGATGCGCAAACCGGAAGTGATTGAAAAAGCAGAAGCCGCCGACACCACCACCCATATCAAGGCGACTGGCGACCGCGACGCCGTCCTGTTGCCGGTGCACGGGCTTGCCGGTGGCGTTGGGGCCACAAACTTTGCCGTGAACCTTGCCTGGGAACTGGCAAATCTTGACGTCAACGGTCAGGCGCCGCGTGTGCTTCTGATTGATCTGGATCTGTCGCGTCGCGACGCCGTGTTCGAAGTTCTGTCCACGACTGAAACGATGGACCAGGAAAGCTTCATGCAGTCCCTGCAGACGTTTGAAGACAAGATGCAGGTTCTGACCGCACCTGCGGAAATGCTACCGCTGGATATCGTTGGTCCCGATGACATCGGGCGCATCCTGGAAATGGCGCGCACCAACTTCGACTATGTCGTGATCGACATGCCGCCCACGGTCGTTTCCTGGACCGAAACGGTGCTGCATTCCGCACATGTGTATTTCGCGATGCTGGAACTGGACATGCGTTCGGCGCAGAACACCCTGCGCCTGATCCGCGCCTTGAAATCCGAAGAGCTGCCGTTTGAAAAGCTGCGTTACGTGCTGAACCGGGCGCCGAAATTCACCGATTTGGCGGGCAAAAGCCGCGTGAAGCGGTTGGCGGAAAGCCTTGAAATCACGATTGAAGTTCTGATGCCCGACGGGTTGAAGCAGGTCGCGCAGGGGTGCGACCATGGCATCCCGCTGGCCAATGGCGCACCAAAAAACCCGCTGCGCAAAGAAATCCAGAAACTGGCGGAATCAGTCCATGAACTGAACGAGTCGGTGTCAGCCGGTAGTCATTAGAAGGTAGATCTCAGTGTTTTCAAAGTACAAGAAAGGCGCCGCCAAGGGGCAAGGCCAGCCAAACCTGACCTCGATTGACGGCGGTACCGACATGTCCGCGCAGGCGGCTGAACCTGCCCGCGTTCTGCGCAAACCTTCCCCGACTGAGGCCGGCAACAGTTCCGCGCCGCAGGACGAAAAAGAACGTAAGCGCAAGGAACGGCTGGCCGAAATCAAGGTCGAATTGCACAAACGCCTGCTGGACAACCTGAACCTGGCCGCGCTGGATGGTGCGAACGAAAAAGACCTGCGCAACGAGATCATGGCCATCACCGCCGAGGCGCTGGAAGAACTCGGCATCGTTCTGAACCGCGAAGAACGCACCACGCTGAACCAGGACCTGTTTGACGAGGTAACCGGCCTTGGCCCGCTGGAAGCGCTGCTGAAAGACGATGGCGTCAACGATATTCTGGTCAATGGCCCTCAGCAGATTTTCGTGGAACGCGACGGCAAGCTTGAAATCAGCTCGATCACGTTCAAAGACGAACGCCATCTACTTCGGATCATTGACAAAATCGTCAGCGCGGTGGGTCGCCGGGTCGACGAAAGCAACCCCTATGTGGACGCCCGTCTTGCGGACGGATCGCGTTTTAACGCGATGGTGCCGCCGATCGCGGTCGATGGCTCTTTGGTGTCCATCCGCAAATTCAAGAAAGAGAAGCTGGCCATTGACGATCTGGTGGATTTCGGTGCCTTCACCGAAGAAATGGCCGCCTATCTACAGGCCGCTGTCGCCTGCCGTCTGAACGTCATCGTCTCGGGCGGTACGGGTTCTGGTAAAACGACCACGCTGAACGCGCTGTCGAGCTTTATCGACAACTCCGAACGTATCCTGACGATCGAGGATACGGCCGAACTTCAGCTGCAACAGACGCATGTGGGCCGGATGGAAAGCCGCCCGCCCAACGTCGAAGGCAAGGGCGCGGTAACCCAGCGCGATTGTTTGAAAAACGCGCTTCGGATGCGCCCCGACCGCATTATCGTGGGTGAGACGCGCGGCGAAGAAGTCATCGACATGCTGCAGGCCATGAACACCGGCCACGATGGATCAATGACGACGATCCACGCTAACTCGGCCCGTGACGCGGTTTCCCGTCTGGAAAACATGATCGCCATGGCCGGGATCGAGATGCCGATCAAGGCCGTGCGCGCGCAGATCGCTTCGGCTGTGAACCTTGTGGTACAGGCCAGCCGCCTTCAGGATGGATTGCGCCGGATGGTTTCCATCACTGAAATCACCGGGATGGAGGGCGACGTTATCTCGATGCAGGAAGTGTTCCGGTATCAACGCACCGGCCTGACACCCGAAAACAAGATCATCGGACATTTCACGGCCTCTGGCGTGCGATCCCATTATTCCGAACGGTTCAAGATGTGGGGCTATGACCTGCCGCCTGAATTGTTTGAACCAACGGCAGCGGAGTAACCTGTTATGACAATCAGTCCCGAACCGATTATTTACGGCCTTATATTCATTGCCGTTCTGCTGCTGGTCGAAGGCGTCTATCTGACCATCTTCGGCAAATCCATCAGCCTGAACAGCCGGGTCAATCGCCGACTTGATATGCTGGAAAAGGGCGGCGGGCGCGAGAAGGTGCTGGAACAACTCCGCAAGGAGATGAGCCAGCATATGAAATCACGCTCGATCCCGCTGTATTCGATCCTGGCGGGCAAGGCACAGCGGGCGGGTATCGCGTTTTCACCGCCCCAGCTGATCGCGGTGATGGTTGGTTTGGCAGGATTTGCCTTTGTCGGCCTGACCTTCGGAACCGGCGCAAACCTGCCAATCCGTATCGCAGTCTCGATCGCGATGGGCGTCGGCGGCGTTTATGTCTGGGTGAACAATAAGGCCAAGAAACGCCTTAGCATGATCGAAGAACAACTGCCTGACGCGGTGGAACTGATGGTGCACAGCCTGCGCGTTGGCCACCCGTTCTCGTCCGCGCTTGGCATTGTCGCGACCGAGGTTGCGGATCCGCTGGGCTCGGAAATGGGCATCATCTCGGACGAAAGCGCCTATGGTCGTGACGTCGGCGACGCGTTGAAAGCCATGGCAGAACGGCTTGACATGCAGGATTTGCGCTTCCTTGCTGTGGCGGTGACGATCCAGCAAACCTCGGGCGGTAACCTTGCCGAGATCCTGGGTGGTCTGGCCAAGGTGATCCGGTCACGCTTCAAACTGTTCCGCCGGGTCCGCGCGATCACCGCCGAGGCGAAATGGTCCGGCATGTTCCTGAGTGTGTTTCCGCTGGGCGCGCTGGTGATGATCAACGTCATTCAGCCAAATTATTATGACGAAGTGAAAGAAACAGCCGCCTTCATTCCCGCCTGCCTTGTCGTGGCCGGTTTTCTGGTCGCGAACGTGTTCGTCATGCGCGCACTCGTAAACATCAAAGTCTGAGGAGGGCGCGATCATGGAAGCCATCAATGAATTCCTGACCTCAAACATGGGTCCGCTTGGCCCGTTATTCGCGGTCGGTGGGCTTGGTCTGCTGCTGATCATTCTGACCCTGCCGATCATGCTGAGAAAGCAGGTCGACCCGCTGTCCAAGCTGAAGGATGAGCCCAAAACCGCCGGGGACGCGCCCGAGGGGAAGCGCAAGCTTCGCCATGAAGAGAAGAAAGACAAGCTCGAAAAATACTCGAACTTCCTGGAACCCCAGGACGCCGAAGAACTGTCGGCAGCGCGGCTGAAGCTGCTACAGGCCGGATACCGCAGCAAGAATGCGGTGCGCACCTTCCACTTCCTGCAATTCGCGCTGGGGGTTCTGGGGCTGCTGGCCGGGGTCGGCTATGTTGTATTCCGCAACGCAACCGGGGTGGAAACTACGGTCTCTATGATGATGATCTACATCATCATTCCGGGTTCGATTGGGTACATGCTGCCCAAATACTGGGTCACCAAGCGGGTCCAGACCCGGCAAGAGGAAATCACCAACGGCTTTCCCGACTCGCTGGACATGATGCTGGTCTGCGTCGAGGCCGGGCAATCGCTGGATCAGTCGATCATCCGGGTCAGCAAGGAAATCCGCGCAGGCTTCCCTGCGCTGGCCGATGAATTCGAAATGGTCAGTCACGAGTTGAAGGCCGGTAAAGATCGCGTTGCCGTGCTGCGCGATATGTCCGAACGCGCCGGGGTGATGGATGTGACAAGTTTTGTGACTGTGTTGATACAGTCAGCCACCTTCGGCACCTCAATCGCAGAAGCGCTGCGGGTCTATGCCGCCGAAATGCGCGACAAGCGCGTGATGCGTGCCGAGGAAAAGGCCAACACCCTGCCAACCAAGATGACACTGGCGACCATGATGCTCACGGTTCCGCCACTTCTGATTATTCTTATTGGCCCGTCGATCTATAGCATCTATGAAACGTTGCAGAACATCAGCTTCTAGGCGTTTATGAAACGACAGTATTGCGCAGGCATCTTGGCAGCGGCAGGCATAACGCTTGCCGTTTCCGGCTGTCAGAAGGGTCTGAAACCGATTGAGGGCAGCCCCTATGCCCCCGGCACCCGCGCCGCACCACTAAGCGACAGCGTCGACGGCCTGGCCGTTGGGCACCGCCTGATGGAAGCGGGCGAATTTGAGCTGGCGTTGAAATCCTATTACCGCGCGGCGGGACGCCAGGGGGTGAATGTCGATATCCTCAGCGCGATCGGATCCGCGAACTTGCGGCTTGGGCGGTTGGGTCAGGCCGAACAGATGCTGCGCCGCGCGTTAGAGGCGGACCCGAAATTCGTACCCGCCCTGAACAATCTGGGCGTCGTGCTGATCGAAACCGGCCGCGCAGGCGAAGCAGAACACGTTTTTCGCAACGCTTTTTCGCTGGATAGTGGCCAATCTGCCGCCATTCGGGAGAACTTGAGATTAACGCTCGAAATTCTTGAGAATCCAGACTATTCTGCCGAGGATAAAACCGAGTTCGCGCTGATGCGCCGTGGCACCGGGGATTACCTGTTGCTGACGACGCCCTAGCACAAAAGCGGACCGACCCGAGCAGAACAGAGGACGCAGGCACATGCGCCATTGGACAATTACGACACTCGCAGTTTGCGGGGCATTGGCCCTGTCCGGCTGCGATAAACTTCGCAACGGCATGACAGGCGGTGACGCGGAGGTGGAACGCGCGATCCAATCCGTCAACGTGATCGACGAAACCAACATGAACGACATCATGCTGACCGTCGCCGACCCGAACGAGGCGGTGGCCTATTTCAAACGCGCCACCGGCGACAACCCCGACCGGATCGACCTGCAGCGCGGGCTGGCGAAATCGCTGATCCGCGCCAAGCGCCCGACCGAAGGCGCGACCGCCTGGGCAAAGGTGGGCACGATGGAGGGGTCGACCACGGACGACCAGATCTCATTGGCCGACGCGATGGTGCGCGCGGGCGAATGGGACCAGGCCGAGGCGCAGCTGGATCGCATCCCGCCGACACTGGAATCCTTTGACCGGTATCGGCTAGAGGCGATGATGGCCGACAAGAACGAAGATTGGAAACGCGCCGACAGCTTTTATGAAACCGCCGCCGGGCTGACGACCACGCCCGCCGGTGTTCTGAACAACTGGGACTATTCCAAACTGACGCGCGGCGAATACCGCGATGCGGAAAAGCTGTTCGTGCGCGCAATCACCTACAATGAAAAACTGTTCACCGCCGATTGTGTTGAAAAACTCCGTTTTAGGGCCTGAACGATGATTTTTCTTTCCATGCAGCCCGATCCTAAATTTTTGGCGCGGGGGTCGGCCCAAATCGCCTACATGCGCTCACGCGCAGCCATGCGCTGTCTCGTGGTCAAAGCTTTCCGACTATTTCGCTTCATAGGTTTTCGCAAGAAATCCGCGACGCTCTGATTTCGGAGTTTTTCAACACAATCCGCCAAAAACAACCTGGTGCTGGCCCGTGGCGCACAGCGCAATTACGACCTTCCCGTCGTTCCGATGGATCAGGTCGAACGGGCGCAATTGCTGCACACGCTGGCACTTTCGGCGATCAAGCAGGGTGACGTAAAAACTGGCAAGGGCCTGTTGCGCGACGCGATCGACACCCATCCGCAGCATTTCGAGGCCGCCGTGCGCAGCCTGCGTGCCCTAGAAGCCAACGTCCAGAACTAGGGACGACGTAACCATGATGAGCCTTCAATCGGGAACCGCGCTCTGGTTCCTGATCCTGACCGCGCCGGTCTGTCTGTACACGGTCTGGACCGATCTGGCGTTCATGAAAATCCGCAACACAGCGGTCCTGGCACTGGTGGTCGTCTACGCTGCGGTCGGGTTGATGACCCTGCCGCTTGTGGACTGGGGCTGGGGCTGGGTCAGCCTGGTGGTGGTCCTGGCACTGGGTTTCATCGCCAACAGCCTGATCGGCTTTGGCGCCGGTGACGCCAAATTCGCCGCCGCAATGGCCCCCTTCGTGGCCTATCCGGACATTACAAAGGTTGTGTACCTTTTGGCGGCCTTCACCATCGTCGGCCTGATCACCCACCGCGTTGCGCGCCGCATCCCGGCCGTGGTGAACGCGACCCCGCATTGGGAAAGCTGGGGGCGCAAGGATTTCCCGCTGGGCATCGCCCTGGCCCCCACGTTGATCGCCTATCTGGCGCTTGCCGCTTTTCGCTAAAGCGCCAACCTGATCTTCCAAGTCGCTGTTGAATGGCCGGTGCGCGCCGCAGGCGCATGGCGCTCGTCCTCGGCACTGGTTCCTATCGAATGGATGATGCCGAAGGTTGCCAACCCCTGGCACCCAACCTCGCCGTACCTGGCGTGCCTCAGGGCGCATCTACTTTCAGCAGGACGTAATCCGGCGTGCGGTGCACCTCGGTCAGTGGCACGTTGAATTCCGCAACCTCGTCCAGCACGCGTTTTCGCGTCACTTCATGGTTCGGGCAAAGCGGCACAAGCATGACATCCGCGTTTTGCAGCCCCGTCAGCCCGCCATAATACCAGGGCGCGCCGCTTTCCAGCGCGTCCTGCGGACCATAAAGCCAGAAGGCGGAAAAGACATCGGCGGTGAAAATTTGCGTTCCTGCGCCATAGCCCGCCGCCGCCAGATCCGCCGAGATCGCCGCCGTCCAGGCCGAGATTCCCAATTGAGTCTCGCATGGTTCCAGCGCCTCACCCAGCAGGATTGCAGGCTCGTCGCGTAAATCGGGGTCGTTCCAGGGCGCATCCGTCGCCCCCGGCATCGTCAGGTCCACACGCCGGTTCAGCCGCAGGGCACGGATGTCAACGGTCAACAGATCGGCCAGCCGGGGGTCACCTGAAATCAGCGCGACATAATCTGACTTGTCAGTGGCGACATGGCGAAACGGGCTTAGCAGAATGTTGATGAACGTGCCGAAGGACAGCGCCATTGCCATCGCCGCCACCAGCGTCAGCGCCCGCCGACCGCGCAACCAGTCGCCCGCCTCATTGTCGATCCGCAAGCCCAACGGCACCAGCATCAGCCCCAGAAGCCACAGCCATCGCGGCTCGTTCCCCCAATTCTGCCAGGCGATCAGCACAAAGCCGGGAAACAGCAACATCAACGCCAGCCCGGCGTTTTTCGCACCTGAACGGCGCAGGATCACCACAGCCGCCAGCGCCAGAAGCGACCCACCCAGAAACGCCGGGCTGGCCGCCGTGCCGGCATATCCGGCACCGGGGTGCGGGCGCGTTTCGGCGGTGGCAACGACCAGCAGATCACGCGCATAGCTTGCCCAGAAATCAACGCCACCCCACAGCGCGATCCCGACAGCAACCAGCCCGCCAACAATCACCGCCACGCCCAGCGTCGCCATCTTGCGGCGCACCACTAGGATCAACAGGATCGCGGGACCAACACCGACGAAAAACGCCATCTTGGTCAGAACCAGCGCAGCCGCCCCGGCCCCAAGGATGACCCCGTCGATCCGGGGTCGCGGGCGCCCAATCACCGGCAGCACGGCGACCGAGACCATCAGAAAAGTCACCGCCCAGGCCCAGCGGTTGTAATGCATCGAAATCGAGGCTTCGGTCCCGCCAAACATCATGCCCAGAACCAGCGTCAGCGCGACAGCCGCGAACACCCAGGCCCAGCGACCGGGATACCGGCTGAGCGCGACCCACCAGATCGCGGGCGCAAGCACCGCCGCAACCAGAAACTGCGCCGCCAGGATCGACATGCCGACCCCCAGTCCAGTCTTGAGGAACAGGACAATCGGCGCAAACGCCAATGCCCCGATCGGGGTCATGAAATCCAGATGCGGGCGCTGCCCGTCCTCCATCCGCAGCAGGATCGAGACAAGATGCAGCGTGTCACCTTCATGCAGGCGGATGTAGAACGCGCCCGGCCAGAAGGTCACTCCCCCCAAGACGGCGGCGAATCCGATCATGATCGCCGCAAGAATGGCTGGATTTGCTCTGCTCATGCCCACTCTCATTCATTTTTTGGCCACAATAAACAGTCAGGGTGGCTGCAACAGGATTGTTGCCGCCGAACCCGGCGATTTTCAGGCGACGCGATGGAAAGAACACGCAATGCGCGTGGGATGAAAGGGGCAGACGATGAACATGCACACCACGACCGGGGTAACGCCGCCGCCGGCACCGCGCACATTGCAAGACATGCGGCTGACCCATGTGATGATGCGGGACATTCTGCTGAAGACGATCTTCCGCCAGAACGTCGAACACGTGACCGAGATTGCGCGCATCGTCTGCCTGCCCGTCGCCGTAACGCAGGAGCTGGTCGACATGGCGCGCGATCAGAACATGTTGCAGGCCACCGGTACGCTGCACGCGAACTCGGGCAACGAAATGGGGTATCAGCTGACCGATTACGGCAAGGCCCGCGCGCTGGACGCGCTCAGCCAGTCGGAATATTTCGGCGCAGTGCCTGTCCCGCTGGAGGTTTATGCAGAACAGGTCAAACGACAGTCGATCCGAAACATCCACATGAGCCGGGATCAGCTGACCGGGGCCATGGGCCATCTGGTGCTGCCGGATGAGTTGCTGGACCATTTGGGCCCGGCGGTCGGCTCGGGCCGGTCGATCCTGATGTACGGCCCGCCGGGCAACGGCAAATCCTCAATCTCGAACGGTATCAGGGATGCCTTGGGCGACAAGATTTATGTGCCGCGCGCAATCGAATATTCCGGTCAGGTGATAACGGTTTACGACCCGATTGTTCATTCAAAAGCTGAAGAACAGCAGGACGACCCGAACTCCCTGCGCCGCACCAGCAACGTTTATGACCGCCGCTATGTCTATTGCGAACGGCCTACAGTGATCACCGGTGGTGAACTGACCATCTCGATGCTCGATCTGGTCTATAACCCCACGGCGCGAACCTATCAGGCGCCGCTGCAACTGAAGGCAACCGGCGGCGTCTTCATCGTCGACGACCTTGGCCGACAGGTCGAACCGCCGCAGGCGCTGGTCAACCGCTGGATTGTTCCGCTGGAAGAAAACAAGGACATCCTGGCCCTGCAATCGGGCGAGAAGTTCGAGGTTCCGTTCGACACGCTGGTGATCTTTTCAACCAACTTCCACCCGAACGAGATCTTCGACAAAGCCGCCCTGCGCCGGATCTTCTTCAAGATCAAGATCGACGGGCCGAACCAGGAAGACTACCTCAAAATCTTCTCGATCGTGGCCCGTGCCCGAAAAATGGAGCTGGATGAGGCGACCCTGCGCCATCTGCTGACGGTGAAATACCCAACCATCGACAATGTCTATGCAAACTATCAGCCGATCTTCCTGATCGACCAGATGCGCGCGATTTGCGACTTCGAGGATATCCCCCACCAGATGTCCCCGGACCTGATAGATCGCGCCTGGGCGAACATGTTCGTCAAGGAGGAAGAGATTATTCACTAAGTCGGGTCGGTCCCGCTGCGCTGTTGCCACCTACGCCCATTGCACGTGGCGCCCGGTGCGCGCCGCAGGCGCAGGGCGCACGCCGGACCGGCCCCACCGGTCTGGCGTCGGTTCAAGGTGGACTCTTCCAGTTTAGTTGACGGCTAACATGGCACCATAAATCATGCCCGCCAACCGTCGCTGCGCCAGTCCGCCGGTCCGGCGTGCGCCCGGCTCAGGGCAGGCGTTCAACTTCGGGCAGCGTTGCAGATCAAGTGGAAGACGCCCTAACCCAGCGCCTTGCCCAACCGTGGCAAACGCGCCCGTTTGAGCAATCCACGCAGCGGCAGCGCCGTCCCCGACATCCGTTGCGCATCACCGTGAACCCCGGCAACGATCCCGGCCAGATCGACGGATCCGGTGTGGAGCACCTCCAACAGAAACTCATCCGGGTGCCGCCGGATAATCCCCTCGGCCGCCAGGGCGCGGGTCGGGAAATCGCGGGTGTTCAACGTCAGAAGCTCGGTCGCGCCGCCGTCAATGGCGGCCGCCAGAACGTGATGATCATCGGGGTCCGGCAGGTGCAGCCGCGCCGTGGTGGCCGGGTTGACCGTCACTTCCGCTTCGGGCCAGTCCGCGCGCAACAGCGCAATCTCGGCCCCGCCATCTGCCCCGTTGCGCGCCGCGGCGCGCGCCCATTCTTCCAGGATCCGCGCCGACCAGAGCGGTACAAACGCCCCTGCCCCGGCGGCCCCGATCACGATCCGGCGCAGCACCGTCGGGTACAGAACGCAGGCGTCGATCAGAACCTTCATGACAGGCGGAAGAACAACGCCTTGAGGTAGCCGCTTTCGGCCAGCGCCGGGTGCAGCGGATGATCCGGCCCGGCGAACCCGGTGTGGATCAGCTGCGCCCCCCGCCCGCCAATGCCCCGGATCGAGGCGGCGCGAAACTTCTCAAGATCAACCGCGTGTGAGCACGAGCAGACCACCAGATACCCCCCCGGCGCCACCAATGCCGCGCCCAATCGTGCCACCCGCTGATAGGCACGCAGACCCGCTTCCAGCGCACCCTTGCCAGGCGCGAAGGCAGGTGGATCGCAAATAACGACATCAAATTCCGACCCCTCAACCGCCAGCGCCTCCATCACCTTGAAAGCGTCGCCTTTGCGGGTGTCGAAACGATCGGCAACGCCCATCGCTTCGCTGCCTTTTGTCGCCAACGCCAATGCCGCCTCGGACCCGTCAACGGCCAGCGCCCTGTCAGCCCCGCCCGCCAATGCCGCCAGGCCGAAGCCGCCCACATGGCTGAACACATCCAGCACCCGCGCGCCTTTCGCCAGCCGCGCCGCCATCGCCTGGTTCGCGCGCTGATCGAAGAACAGCCCGGTCTTCTGCCCCGCCAGTAAATCCGCCAGATAGATCGCGCCATTCATCGGCACCTGAATTGGCGCGCCAAGGTCGCCCACGACAACAGAAGACACGTCATCCAGCCCCTCAAGGCTGCGCGCCCGTCCGCCCGCATTCTTCACCACCGTCCGCACCCTGGTGACAGAGGTCAGCGCCGCGACGATCTGATCAAACATAACCTCTGCCCAGGCGGCGTTTGGCTGAATCGCGGCCACATCGCCGAAACGGTCGATGATGACGCCGGGAAAGCCGTCCGCCTCGGCATGGATCAGGCGATAGAATGGCGTGTCGTACAGACGCTCTCGGTGGCGCAGGGCTGCCGACAGGCGGTCCTTCAGCCAGCCCTCACCGATGTCGGCCACTGGATCTGCATCCAGCACCCGGGCCGCGATTTTCGAGGATGGGTTCACAGCAACCCGCGCCAATGGCCGGCGGTTGGTATCCTCCAGCACGGCGATGCTGCCGGGGGCCAGCGCTTTGGTGCGCCGGTCCATCACCATCTCATTGGCATAGACCCAAGGGAAGCCGCGTAAGACCCTCCGCGGGTCGGTCTTTGGCAGCAATCGGACGGTCGGTCCGGCGGTGGTCTGATCGTTTTTCTGTTCCATGGGCGGCTACCTATCGCAGCCTTGCCAGCGGCGAAATCACAATCCGCCGCAAACCGCCCGTCAGGTCACCGCGCGCGTGATCATCACCCCGGCCCAGGCCGCAAATCCGGTCAGCGCCCCGCCCCAGATCGTATCCACGACAACCTGCTGGCCCGACCAGTCCTGTAGCGTTGCATAGTTGGTGAACTCATAGGTTCCATAGGCCATCAGCCCAAGTATCACCCCCCCGATCAGCGCCGCGACCGGATCGTTTGCCCGCATCGCGGGGACCGCGACAAACCACAACACACCCGCGACATAACCAAGATAGAACACGCCCGCCGGCACAAAGCGAAACGGATCAGCCATCAGATGCCCGATATGGCAATCAAAGACCGGCTTGATCAACAGGCGAAGGCCAATCGCGTCCACAACAAGGAAGACAAGCGCGGTCGCGACATAGAGGATCAGGATTTTCATGGGCATATCGTCTTTCTTGCTGGAATTTCCGGGCCTTGCAGGAATCGCGAGCGTGCATCCGGCAGCAACGCCTGCTCAAACTGGCACTCACCTGGCCCGCTCATTTCGCAAGCCGCCCGGTAAGCGGCAAAAGCGCCCAATAGGGCAAGGCCGAAAGCAGTTTCATCAGATAGGTCATGCGCCTGGGGAAATGCACCTCGAACCGGCGCCCGTTCAGCCCTTTGATGATGGCCTCGGCTGCGGCCTCAGTGGAAATCAGGAACGGCATCTGGAAATCATTGCGCCCCGTCAGGCGGGTTTCCACGAAGCCCGGATTGATCAGGCGGACGTCGATCCGGCCCGCCAGTTCGCCACGCAGGGATTCGGTCAGATTGATCACAGCGGCCTTGGTCGCGGAATAGATCTGCCCCTGTGGCAGCCCGGTGAACCCCGCAGATGACCCGCACATCGCCAATTGCCCACCGGCGCGCAGCACCTGCGGCGCAAGCTGCGCCACATGAAAGCTGCCCGTCAGATTGACCGAGACGATTTTGGCCGCCATTTCGGGATCAAGGTCACTGATCTGGCCCGGATCATAGATCGCCGCCAGATGAACCACACGGTCTGGCGTGCCGATCTGTCGAATCTGGTCAGCGGCCGCCGCGAGACTTCCCCGATCAGCAACGTCCAGCGGCAAGGCCACATGCCCGTTACCCAACTCCCTCGCCAGCGCCGTCAACTTGTCGGCCGAACGTGCCGACAGCACCAGCCGCACGCCGCGCCCGGCCCATGCGCGCGCCAGCGCAGCACCAATGCCATCGGACGCGCCGATGATCCAGATCAGCTCAGGCTGCGTCATGGCGCGACCTTTCCGAGCATTGCGTTGATGCGCAGGCTGTTGTGCTTCGGGCGGGCCATCAGGAAACCTCGGACTCGGGTGGCACCGGCGCCGGGCGATACCGCGCGCCTTTCAGCTTCAGCTTCAGCGCCTGCCAATAGATCAGGCCGATGGTGCGCAGCGCGCCCATCGGTCTGCGCAGGCTGGCCCGCAACAGGCCCGCATTCGTCATCGGTGCGCGCGGGCCTGACAGGGTAGCGACCACGCCATCGGGCCCATTGCGATGGACGATCCGGATCGCGATTTGATCCGCACGGACGTCAAATCCGAACCTATACCCCCCGGCGACATCCTGAAACTGCGACACATGCAGCCGTTTTGGCGCCTCCATCCGGCTGTCAGGCTTGATTTCCGCAAATTCCGGCAGGCTGCAAAGATAGGAATGCCGATCCCCAAAGGGGGTAGAGACCTCGGCGATCACCGCAACCAGCGCCGCTCCGCGCATGGCCAGCCAGAAGCTGACCGGATTGAATACATAGTTCATGAACCGCGGCTGCGTCAGCAGCAGCAGACGGATATCAGACCCCTCCAACCCACGCTCTGCCAACACCTCACGCGCCCAATCCGCGCCGCGCCCGGCTTTCAGCGGACCGCCGTGGTCCTTGTCATGCACGGAAAACAGGTTCATGCGATTGCGCGAAAACAACCACGGCCCGCGCGTGCGGACCTCTGGGTCGATCAGCACATAATCAACACCATAGCGAAAGCTGTTGCGGATCACCCCGGCGCGCGCATGGGTTGTCACACCGACAATATGTACCGGCCGATGGGTCATGCGAACTGGCGATCCATCTGCGTGGCAATCCGCTGTGCGCTGGCGAACCCGTCCTCGTGGAACCCGTGCCCGGTATAGGCGCCCGCAAACCAAGTGTTGTTCTGGCCCTGCAATTCCTGCAACTGACGCTGCGCCGTCAGCGCGCCGGTGTCGAACACCGGATGGCGAAAATTGGTCTGGTCATAAATCATCTCGTCCGGCACCTGCCGCGTCGGGTTCAGCGACACGAACAGCGGATCACCTTCCGGTATATTCTGCAAACGGTTCATCCAATAGGTGACGCCGATGGCAGGTTCGGGTCTTGTGGTGTCAGACTTGTAAACCCAGCTGGACCAGACCGCCTTGCGGCGCGGCATCTGGCTGGTGTCCCGGTGCAGGATCATCTGGTTGTCCTGAAAACGGATCGCGCCAAGGGCCGCACGTTCCTGCGCACTCGGGCGCGCCAGCAGACGCAGCGCCTGATCTGCGTGGCAGGCGAATATCACCTGATCGAACGGCGCATCGGCGCCTGCCGCCGTGCGCACAACGCTCTGCCCGCCGTCACGAACCACCGCATCCACCGCAGAATGCGTGCGGATCGCAACACCGCGCCCGCGCAGATGATGCTCCAGCCGCCGCACATATTCGATACTGCCGCCGTCCACCGTCCACCACTGGTGCTGTCCGAAGGTATTGAGCAATGCGTGGTTTCGAAAGAACTGGACCAGCGTCTTTGCGGGGAACGAGCGGATCTCGTCCGGCGGAGTTGACCAGATCGCGCCACAGAACGGCATCAGGTAAAAGCGCTGGAACCACTCCCCCAGGCGCAAAAGCTCCATCAGTTCTCCGACCGTGGTGCTGTCGTCAATCGCCGCCGATTCCGCACGTCGGTTGAACCGCAGGATATCGCGCAGCATCCGCGCAAACCCTGGCCGGATAAGATTGCGCCGCTGCGCTGTCAGCGAACGAAAGCCCAGCCCATACTCGATCTCTCCGTCATTGATCGACGCCCCGAAGCTCATCTCGCTTTTCGCGACCGGCACGCCGAGGTCTTTGAACATCCGTGTCAGATGCGGATAGTTGGCATAGTTGAAGACGATAAAACCGGTATCCACAGGCTGTGTGCCCCGCAGCCCGGCCATGACGGTGCGCGCATGGCCGCCCAGCTTCGGGGCCGCTTCGTACAGCGTCACCGCATGATGGGGCGACAACAGATAGGCGGCGGCAAGCCCTGAAATGCCCCCGCCGATGATGGCAACGCGTTGCGGGACGATGGGCATGGCGTCAAATGACATGATGGCTCCGGGGTTGGTGTTCCTTGGAATTACGTCCCGGAGTCCTTTTCGGATCATTTTTGATCCATATTCTGCGGCAGCCCGTATAGAGGTCATGTTGACCGCAACCCTAAAGCCCCGACAGTCCCGGCATTGCCCCATGAAGCGTTCGCGAAAGGAAATCAAACAGGTGACGAAGCCGTCCCCCGACGTTTCCCCGCTGACCTCGCTGATGTTGGCGGTGCGCGACAGGCGCGATCGCGCCGCTTTTGCCGAATTGTTTGACCACTTCGCACCGCGCCTGAAGGGGTTCATCATGCGGTCCGGCACCGGGTCCGGTCAGGCGGAAGAGATTGTGCAGGACGTCATGCTGACTGTCTGGCGCAAGGCCGAACAATTCGATCCGGCCCGCGCCCAGGTCTCGGCCTGGGTGTACCGGATTGCCAGAAACCGGCAGATTGACGTGATCCGCAAGGAGCAGCGGCCCATGCCCGAAGATCTGGACCCTGTCCCCGATAGCGAACCGGATGCGGGCCAGATCGTCGCCATAGAACAAGAAGCCAGCCATCTGAAAAAGGCCCTGAAGAAACTAAAACCCGCCCAGCGGACCATGATCGAGAAAGCTTACCTTGGCGAACTGTCGCATCAGGAAATCAGCGATCAGACCGGCCTGCCCCTGGGAACGATAAAATCGCGGATCCGGCTTGGGCTGGACCGCCTGCGCCACGATTTGAAGGACATGCGCTAAGATGACCGCAATAACCCACCACACGCCCGACGCAATTCTGGCAGCCTATGCAGCCGGTAACCTGCCCGGCCCGTTCAGCCTCGTCGTGGCCGCTCATATCTCGCTGTGCCTGGAATGCCGCGCCAGTTTTGAGGCGCATCAAGCCGCCGGAGGTGCAGTGCTTGAAACCACCCGCGCCGAGGGTCTGTCGGCCGATCTGAAAGCGTCGGTTCAGGATCAACTGGATACCCCGGTCGCGCCATCGCGCAGCTTTCAAAGATCCGGCGCCTATCCCGGCCCGGTGATGGAGGCGCTGAAAGGCAAGCCGCCGCGCTGGAAATCCCTTGGGCTGGGCGTGCGCCAGTGCATTGTGTCGTCCGGGGCCGAAGGCTCGGTCCGCTTGCTGCAAATTCCGCCCGGACAGGCGGTGCCGGACCACAGCCACAATGGCTTGGAACTGACGCTGGTTCTGCAGGGCAGTTTCAGTGACGAAACGGGCCATTTCGGCGTCGGCGACATGGAAGTTGCGGATCACGACCTGGAACATACGCCAATCGCCGGGGCGGGCGATGCCTGCATCTGCCTTGCGGCAACGGATGCGCCTTTGAAGTTCAACGCGCTGCTGCCCAGAATTCTGCAGCCGATCTTTCGGATCTGACGCAGCCCAACAGCCACCGTGCAAAATGGTTGCCAATCCGCGCCATTCACGATTCTCTGGCAACATCTCAGCGAAAGCCCCCCAAGATGTTCCAGACATTCGACGCCCCGACCAGCCCCGATCAAGGCCCCCCACGGCTGAGCGCGCTGCGCGATCAGATCGCAGCCGAGGGGCTGGACGGCTTCCTTGTCCCGCGCGCCGATGCCCACCAGGGAGAGTATGTCGCCGACCACGATCAGCGCCTGGCCTGGTTGACCGGGTTCACCGGGTCAGCCGGGTTTGCCGCGGTTCTGGCCGATGTCGCGGGCGTCTTCATTGACGGCCGTTATACGCTTCAGGTACGCGATCAGGTCGCCGATGTGTTCACGCCGGTCAGTTGGCCGGCCACCAAACTGGGCGACTGGCTGGCCGCGCAATTGCCGGATGGCGGGCGTGTCGGCTTTGATCCCTGGCTGCATACCCGCGCCGAAATTGATGCCACCGCCAAAGCAGCCCCAAATATCGATCTGGTCCCCACCGACAACCTTGTTGATCGCATCTGGCCCGATCAGCCCGCGCCGCCCGACGGCAAAGCCATCCCCTATCCGATTGAGTTTGCGGGCGAAAAATCCGGTGACAAGCGCAAGCGCATTGCCGCAACCCTTAAGAAAGACGGTCAGCGCGCCGCCGTCCTGACGCTGCCTGACAGCATCTGCTGGCTGCTGAACATCCGCGGGTCCGACGTGACCCGAACGCCACTGGTCCACGCCTTCGCCATCCAGCACGACGACGGGCGTGTGGCGTTGTTCGCCGACCCGGCAAAATTCAGCGACCTTGGCCCCGACCCCGCGGTCGACGTTTCGCCACCCTCGGACTTCGCCCCGGCCCTTGCGCACCTGACCGGGCCCGTTCGGATGGACCGAAATACCGCCCCGGTCGCGGTCTGCGATGCGCTGAAGACCGCCGGGATCGAGGTTGCATGGGCCGATGATCCTTGTGTCTTGCCCAAGGCCCGCAAGAACGAAACCGAACTGGCCGGCACCCGTGATGCCCACCTGCGCGACGGGGCCGCGATGGTCGAATTCCTTGCCTGGCTGGACCGCGAAGCCCCCGAAGGTGGTCTGACCGAGATTGACGTCGTCACAGCGCTGGAAGGATTTCGCAGCGGCACGAACGAGCTGCGCGACATTTCATTCGACACCATCGCCGGTGCCGGGCCCAACGGGGCCATTGTGCATTACCGCGTCACCCATGACACCAACCGCCCCGTGAAACCGGGTGAGTTGCTGCTGGTCGACTCAGGCGGCCAGTATCTGGACGGGACCACCGATATCACCCGCACCGTGGCCATTGGCACGCCCCGCCCCGATCACATCGCCTGTTTTACCCGCGTGCTGCGCGGCATGATCGCAATCAGCCGCCTGCGGTTTCCACGCGGGTTGGCAGGGCGCGACCTTGACGCGGTTGCGCGCGCGCCGCTGTGGACGGCAGGGCAGGATTACGACCACGGAACCGGCCACGGCGTGGGCACGTTCCTAAGCGTTCACGAAGGCCCGCAGCGCCTGGCCCGCACCGGCGAAGTGCCCTTCGAACCCGGCATGATCCTGTCCAACGAACCCGGCTATTACCGTACAGGCGATTTCGGCATCCGCATCGAAAATCTGATCATCGTGCAGAATGCGCGCCCGCTGGACGGCGCGGATGACCGCGACATGCTGGGCTTTGAAACCCTGACCTTCGCCCCCATCGACCGCCGCCTGATCGACCCCGCCCTGATGACGGGCGAAGAGGTTACCTGGCTGAACGCCTATCACGCCGAGGTCCGCGACAAGATCGCCCCCCGCGTCAGCGCCGAGGCGTTGGAGTGGCTGGACCAGGCAACAAGACCGGTCTGAGGTGGGCGCGCAGATGCAAGACGGCAGGCATAAGCTCTGACTTCAGCCAAGCAGCCCCGCCACCACAGATTGCAATTCATCATAATGATCCAGCAGGCCTTCGGGCTGCATCGCCTCAACCGCGCGTCCGTTCGGCCCGAAGGTGACCAGAACGCAAGGCACACCCGCCGCCGCCGCCGTCTTGCGATCAGTCATCGTGTCGCCGATCAGAACCGAATCGATCACCTTGCCACCGGCACGCTCGACCGAGGCGACATAGGGCGCCGGGTCCGGCTTGCTGACCGGGAATGACCCCGCCCCCACCAGCGAGGCAAAAAGATCCCGCACGCCCAGCCGGCGCATCAGATCCTCGGCCAGTGCGGTTGGTTTGTTGGTGCAGATGCCGACCGCATAGCCTGCGTCCCGCAGCCCGGTCACAGCAGCCTCGGCCCGCGGATAAAGCCGCGTGTGCCGGTCGATATCGCGGGCGTAATGGTCAATCAAAACCGGGTAATCCGCACTGATCTGATCTTCGTCCGCGTCCCGCCCCAGCCGGGAATAACCCAACCGCAGCATCGCCCGCCCGCCGCCAAATGCGGTCGCCTTGTCGGCCACCGGGTCCAGCGGGCTGCCAAACCCATGCCCAACAAAGGTAGCATTGGCCGCCGCAATCAGATCGTCGCCGGTGTCCGCCAACGTCCCGTCCAGATCAAATATCACCGTCCGCAAATCACCCCTTCCGGCAGGTTCCCGCCGGGGTGCTGTAACCCACCGACATGAGTTTTGACACCACGAAGGCTTGCGGGGCGGCTGATTGCGGCTAGAAAGCACTGAAAAAAAGCAAAGGGGCAGGCATGGCCACCAATCTGATCGTTCTGGCCGCCGGGCACGGCACACGCATGCAATCGGACACACCAAAGGTGCTGCATCAGGTTGCGGGGCTGGAGTTGTTCGCCCATGCGCTGACCTCGGGCGCGGCGCTGGAACCTGTCGCGCAGGTTCTGGTGATCGGCGCAGGCGCGGATCAGGTGAGGAGTGCCGCGCAAGCGTTTGATCCGGAGATAAAAACCGCAATTCAAGACCCCCCGCAAGGAACCGGCGACGCTGTGCGCTGCGGCCTGACAGCCTTGGATGGCCTTGGCGGCGACGCGGTCGTCCTCTATGCCGACACACCGTTCATTCGCGCCGAGACGCTGGCCCGCATGGCCCGGGCGCGCAGCGCTGGAAGTGACGTCGTGGTTCTGGGGTTCGAGGCCACAGACCCCGCACGTTATGGTCGGCTGGTGACACAGGGGGATCGGCTGGAACGGATTGTGGAATACAAAGATGCATCAGATGAGGAACGCGCCATAACCCTTTGTAACAGCGGCGTTATAATGGCCGATTGCGCCTTGATGGCTGACCTTTTGTCCGAGGTGACGAATGACAACGAAAGCGGCGAATATTATCTGACCGACATTGTCGGTATCGCCTGCGCACGCGGGTTGACAGCGACGGCCGTGACCTGCCCCGAAGATGAAACCCTTGGCATCAATTCCCGCGCCGACCTGGCCAAAGCGGAAGCGGTGTTTCAATCCCGCGCCCGCGCCGCAGCGCTGGACGATGGCGTGACCCTGATCGCGCCGGAAACCGTTTATATCTCATACGATACGGTCATTGGCCGCGATGCGCTGATCGAACCAAACGTGGTTTTCGGGCCCGGAGTCACGGTCGAAACCGGGGCGACAATCCGCGCATTTTCGCATCTGGAAGGCTGTCACGTGGCACGCGATGCCGTGGTCGGCCCCTATGCGCGCCTGCGTCCCGGCGCCGAATTGTCCGAAGGGGCGAAAGTTGGGAATTTCGTCGAGATCAAGAATGCCACCCTGGGTGAGGGCGCGAAGGTCAATCACCTCAGCTATGTCGGCGACGCCTCGGTCGGGGCGGCGGCGAATATCGGTGCTGGCACGGTGACCTGCAATTATGACGGCGTCTCCAAACACCGGACCGAGATCGGCGCGCGCGCCTTCATCGGATCCGACACGATGCTGGTTGCGCCGGTAAAGGTTGGCGATGACGCGATGACGGCGACCGGATCGGTGATCACTAGTGACGTGCCAGACGGGGCGCTGGCCGTGGCCCGCGCACGGCAGGAAACAAAGCCGGGGCTGGCCAGACGGATGTTCGAAAAGCTCAGGTCCGCCAAGGCGAAACGCGAAGAAAGCAGCAAATAATGTGTGGAATTGTCGGTATTCTTGGGGATCATGAGGCGGCTCCGATCCTGTTGGAGGCGCTGAAACGGTTGGAATACCGCGGTTATGACTCCGCCGGGATCGCGACCGTTCGCGACGGACATCTGGATCGCCGCCGCGCCGTCGGCAAGCTGGTGAACCTGTCGGATCATCTGGTCCACGAACCACTGTCAGGCCGCGCCGGAATTGGCCACACGCGGTGGGCCACCCATGGTGCGCCAAGCGTGTCGAACGCGCATCCCCACCGCGCCGGACCCGTCGCCGTTGTGCACAATGGAATAATCGAGAATTTCCGAGAATTACGGGCCGATCTTCAAGCATCAGGTTCAACCTTTGAAACCGAAACCGACACCGAAACCGTGGCGCTGCTGGCCGAGCGCTTTCTGGGCGACAGCCTTGCCCCGGCAGAGGCTGCTTTTGCCACGCTCGACCAGCTGCAAGGTGCCTTCGCGCTCGCCTTTCTGTTCGACGGGCAGGACGACCTGATCGTGGCGGCACGCAAGGGGTCGCCGCTGGCCATTGGGCATGGGACGGGGGAAATGTATCTTGGGTCCGACGCAATGGCGCTGGCGCCGATGACTGACCGCATCACCTATCTGGAAGAAGGCGACCGCGCGGTCATCACCCGCGCTGGGGCGACGATCACCGATGCGGACGGGAGGCTGGTGAACCGTGAGGTGCGGCAAGTCTCGCTGGATGCCGGTCAGGTCGAAAAGGGCGGTCACAAGCATTTCATGGCCAAGGAAATCGCCGAGCAGCCTTCGGTTTTGGCAGATACGATAGCGCATTACGCGCCAGATGATATTCAACAGGTAAACTTTGGCGACCAATCCGTTGATTTCAATGACTTCAACCGGATCATCATGGTTGCCTGCGGCACCGCTTTCCTGGCTTGTCAGACCGCGAAATACTGGATCGAACGGCTGGCGGGATTACCGGTCGAGGTCGATATCGCCTCGGAATTCCGCTATCGCGATGCGCCGGTTGGAGAGCGGACGCTGGCGATCTTTGTCAGCCAGTCGGGCGAAACCGCCGACACGCTGGCCGCCTTGCGCCACGTGCAGGGGCGCGCTCGGATCGCGGCGGTGGTGAACGTCACCGAAAGCTCCATCGCGCGCGAGGCGGACGTGGTGCTGCCGATCCACGCGGGGCGCGAGATTGGCGTCGCCTCGACCAAGGCGTTCACTTGCCAGCTGACGGTGCTGGCGCTGATGGCGCTGAAGGCGGGGCATGATCTGGGGCGGACCGACGGCCCAGGACTGGCCGCCCATCTGGACGATCTGCGCCGCCTGCCCGGATTGCTGAGCCATGCGTTGACCAAGGGCGAGGAAACCGCGCGGGTGTCACGGCGGCTGGCCGACGCCAGCGACATCCTGTTTCTGGGGCGAGGTCAGATGTATCCAATTGCTTTAGAGGGCGCTTTAAAGCTAAAAGAAATCAGTTATATCCATGCCGAAGGCTATGCATCAGGTGAACTGAAACACGGCCCCATCGCGCTGGTCGACGATACAGTGCCGATCATCGTCATGGCCCCGCGCGATGCGTTGTTCGACAAGACAGTCTCGAACATGCAGGAGGTGATGGCCCGGCGCGGAAAAGTGGTGCTGATCACGGATTCCGCCGGCGCGGGTATCGCCAGCGATGGCGCGTGGGAGGTGATCGTCATGCCCGAAGTGCCCGACCTGCTGGCCCCCATCGTCTATGCGGTGCCCGCACAACTGCTGGCCTATCACACCGCCGTCGCCAAGGGCACCGATGTGGATCAGCCGCGCAACCTCGCCAAATCGGTGACGGTGGAGTGACGCCCGAAGCAGCGATTGCCGAACTGGCGGACCACGCCCGCCCCGGCAAGGCAGAGGAGATGGCGGCCTATCACAAAGTCGATCGGCCCTATCTGGGTGTCGCCAATCCCGACATCGACGCCTGCGCCAAGCGGTGGCGCGCGGCGCTGGATCTGGACCAGCGGCTGGCGCTGACGGCGGGTCTTTGGGACAGCAATATTCACGAAGCGCGGGTGGCAGCGGCCAAACTGCTAACGCAGGCGCGTATTCGCCCCGATGACGGCGCGGCGTGGGATCTGATCGCCGGTTGGGTGCCGCAGTTCGACGCCTGGGCGATTGCCGATCATGCCGCTGGCGCGGGTGCCAAGCGACTGGTCTGGGATCCGGCGCGGCTGGACCGGGTTGAGGGCTGGACGACCAGCGATCATCTGTGGACCAAGCGCGCCGCGCTGGTGATGACCCTACCCTGGACCAAGCAGAACCACCCCAAACCGCAAGAGGTTGCGGCGCGTGAACGGGTGCTGGGTTGGGCGGCAGACTATGTGAGCGATCCTGAATGGTTCATCCAGAAGGCCGTCGCCTGGTGGCTGCGCGAGTTGTCCAAGCACGACGCGGACCGGGTGCGGCGATTTCTGGCTGCGCATGGCGAAGCGATGAAGCCCTTCGCCCGGCGTGAAGCGGGCAAGTATCTGGGCGAGGAAGGTTAGCGGCGCTGGGATGTATGAAGGCGGGCGGCCCGACAGCTTTCGTATTGGTGCGTGTTAGTGGGACGGAGCGCCGGTGAATTCAAGTGCTGTCGGTCGACTGAAACGATGTCCGAGAGAACCGTAACATGTTAGTAATTGGCCCACGCGCGGACGTTTGCGATCAACGGACTAGCCGGGCGAGCGCCTGACCGGGGGAAGGCGATGCTACATAGCTGTGTGGCAATTTATGGTTCAGCGTTAACTCTGACCCACGAAGCTTTCGCGACCCATCGAAATCGCCTGCCCTCGGGACGGTCAGGCGATCGCCCGGCGCCCTTGCGGGCTTGATTCCGGGCGAAGACGTGGGCGGGGGCAATGACCGCTCCGATCACAAAATGGCAGTCTGATTAGACGACGCCCTACCGATACGCTTCGCGCAACGCCCGCCGCATGATCTTGCCTGTCGCGGTCATCGGCAGGGCATCCGCCCGGATGATCCGACGTGGGGCAACGTGGGGGCTGATGCGGTCCCGGACCAGGGCGATCAGGTCACGCTCCAGCCCAGCCCACTCTGCCCCGTCGCGCAGAACGACATGGGCGACGACAACCTCGGTCCGGGCCGGATCGGGTACGCCAATGGCGGCGGCTAAAGCGTTTCGGCTTGAACCTGAATCGCGAGGGATTCCCTTGAGACCTGATCTGTGATTCATCCTGTTTGGGAGGATGGATCATGTCAGCACCTTTGCCATCTGCGCTTCGGATACGGTTTCAGAGATACATTGAAGAAGGGTTGAGCGGGCGCGCGGCGGCGTTGCGGTTGAAGCTGTCGCCTGCCACAGGCGCGCGGTGGGCGCGTCAGGTGAGGATGAAGGGTCATGCGGAACCTGCCCGGCAGGGACCGCCGCGCGGCAAGGGAAAGCTGGCTCCGCATCGGGAATTCTTTGAGGAGTTGATCGCACAAGACCCTGACATCACGCTCTTTGAGTTGCGTAATGCGCTGGCCGATGCAGAGGGTGTGCGGGTGCATCACTCCTCCATCGCCAACCTTCTGTCCCGGCTCGGCTTCACGTACAAAAAAAGTCGCTGGTCGCAACCGAGCGCCGCCGCGCCAAGGTAAGGCAGCAACGGGCCGACTGGTTCAGATACCGCTCGCCAGCCATTGCGACCTTTCCTGAGCGCGTTGTCTTTATTGACGAAACCGCAGTGAAGACAAACCTCACGCGCCTACGCGGCAGAGCCAAGCGCGGTAAGCGCCTGACGATGGATGCGCCCTTCGGAAGCTGGGGAACCCAAACCTTGATCGCGGGCCTGACCCAAGGCGCGCTGATCGCACCTTGGGTCATCAAGGGAGCGATAGATGGCCCCGCCTTCGCGGCCTACATCCGCGAAGTGCTGGTCCCCGAGATCAACCCCGGCACTGTCGTCATTCTCGACAACCTGGCAACCCACCGGAATAAGGAGGCGACGCAGGCTTTACGCAATCACGGCTGCTGGTTCCTTTACCTGCCACCGTACTCGCCCGACCTGAATCCCATCGAGCAGGCCTTCTCTAAACTGAAAGCCCATTTGCGACGGATCGGGGCCAGGTCCTTTACCCAGGTCTTCGAAGCAATCGGAGCAATCTGCGATCTCTACGACCCAGTAGAATGCTGGAACTACTTTAAGGCCGCCGGATATGTCTCAGGTTAATGTCGAAACGCTTTAGAGTCTTCACCTACAAACACAAATGTACCAGGGCTACCATCAAACAAAAAGCGATGGTGTTTCTCAAACATGTCTCTTGCATCAAATAGTCTGGTAAAAAGCGACAATGCAATCGCGCGCCGCGCCTTAAAGTCCGACTTTTCCTTGGAAGATTCTTGATGGGAAATAGCCAGTAGTACAGATGCTAGAGCAACTGATCCCGAAATTACTCCACCAATTACCGCGCCAATTACAGCTCTATCAAAAAACGAAGATCCGCTATTGTCGGATTGTGTTGAAAAACTCCGAAATCAGAGCGTCGCGGATTTCTTGCGAAAACCTATGAAGCGAAATAGTCGGAAAGCTTTGACCACGAGACAGCGCATGGCTGCGCGTGAGCGCATGTAGGCGATTTGGGCCGACCCCCGCGCCAAAAATTTAGGATCGGGCTGCATGGAAAGAAAAATCATCGTTCAGGCCCTAAAACGGAGTTTTTCAACACAATCGTCGCCAAGCAATAGTACGACAAGTATTGTTGCAACCACGCCAATGGTCACACCAAGCGCGAATTTCCCATTTAGTAAGAGCCAGTTCACCTTGCGATTGTTCCCTCAAACTCCCGCCATTCCCCCTTGCTCATGCCCGAGGTCTCCTGCGTGACCTCTTCCCCCGCCAGCATCCGCTTGACGCATTCCAGACCGGTCGCGCTCAACTGTGCGCCGCCCATGCGGTAATCCTCGAACGCCGAATAGGCATGCGGGACCCAGTCGGCGACGACTTTGGCGATCGCCTCGGCGTAGACGCGGATTTCGTATTGCGCGTGGGCGTCGGCGCGCAGGCGCAGGAAGTGGAACAGGTTGTGCAGGTCCACTTTCCAATACCATTGGGTATAGACGTTGGCGGGCAGGTTCATCCGCGCCAACTCGCGCGCCAGGCCCTGCTGGCCGTCCTGTGACAGCATCGCCTCATAATGATCATAGGCGGTATCGGCGTCGTCGCGCAGCATTCCCAGGACGCGCGCGGCCTCCTCCCCCTCCAGCACGGCGCCGCGGCCCTGGTTGTTGACCTCGGACTGTGCGGCCAGGTGTTCGGGCGCGGGGATGTAGAATTCGCGGTCCAGGATCGAATAGCGGGCGGAATATTCGTTCACATTCGCCGTGCGGTGGCGGATCCACTGGCGCGCCACGAAGACAGGCAGTTTCACGTGCAGTTTGATCTCGCACATCTCGAAAGGCGTCGAATGCCAGTGCCGCATCAGATAGCGGATCAACCCGGCGTCATTCTGCACGTGCTTGGTGCCCGCGCCGTAACTGACCCGCGCCGCCTGAACGATGGCGCTGTCGTCGCCCATATAGTCGACGACGCGGACCAGACCGTGGTCCAGAACGGGGATGGCGGTATGCAGATGCGCCTCGATCCCGGGGGCGGTGGCGCGATGCGTTGGTTGCGGGTTTGCGCGCAGATTTTCAATCTCGGCGGCTTGTTCTGGTGTCAGTGGCATGAATTGATTCTCTCCCCTAGGGCTGCGCGTGGCACACTTTATATTGGTTCTGCTGGAACGTCAGCCTCTAGATACGGTAGGGAAAAGCGCGATGTTTTAGCACCACTCTGCCATGGAAGCGTTTGATCATAATTGACTTTTTCCAACATCCGGCGAAACCTGACCTCCAAAAATAAGAACACTCTCGAGGCAGACGGAGCAAGAAAACAGTGAAAAAGATTCTGGGCATATTGTCCCTGGCTGCGGCCGGGGGACTGGCAGCATGTGATGGCAACCCGCTGATACCAGCGGCTGCGGTCGCCCCCGGTGCAGGGGGCGGCGCAGGCGGTGGCACAGGTGGTGGCGTCGGCGGAGGCTCTGGCCTGCCACCGGGCACCGCAAGTCCGGTTGCAACCGGCGCCATCTTCCGCATGGAAGACGGCAGTGCGGCGCAGACATTCGTTTATGATGATGCGAATGATGAATTCACGATCGACAACCTGCCCTTCGATGGCAACGACAACCTATATGTCCGTGTTCCGGGACCAGGCACGATAGGCAATCCGGTGGTCACGTTGGATCCCAACGTTGCGTTACCGCATCAGTTCGCTGTTTACGACAACGATTCCGGCGTGAACGCCTACAAACTGGTCTATGGCGTCGGCACCAGCACCCAGACACGTTTCGCCATCGTGCGCAGCCCATCCTATACCGATTATGGCTTTGGCGGCTTTGTCTACGAACGCGATGGGTCAGTCGCGATCCCGCAAGGCGGCAGCGCGGACTTCACCGGCGAATACGCGGGTATCCGCAATTTCGACAGCCAGGGTGGGGTTTAGCTTGTGGACGGAGATATCCTGATCAATGTCGACTTTGAGGACCTCAACGCCGGCGATGCCGTTCAGGGCTTCATTACGGGTCGTAACGTTTATGATCCCGATACCGGCAATGTGCTGGTGGCCAATCTTCCAACGCTCACACTCAACACCGGATCAATCTCGGATGCGGGTGAGATCAGCGGCACGGCCAGCAGCGTCGATAGCGGTGGCGATCCATTCGAAACGGGTGAGTACTTCGGCATCATCTCGGGCACGAATGCGGATGAAATTGTTGGTATTGTGGTTGTCACCAGCGACAACCCCGGAACGGCAGGTGGCAAGATACAGGAAACCGGCGGTTTCCTGGCGAATTCGCCCTAAGCCAGAAATGGCCCGTACGTTCATCCGCCGCGGTCTGATCGCGGCGGTCATCTGCTCAGCGCAGGCGGCCGCCACGGCGCCGCATGTGCTGAGCAGATGACCAAATGCGGGTGCTTGCCGCGCAGACCCTGCAAGCGGGCGACACCAGCATGGCGCGCATTTTTGCCAAGGCGTTGCTGAAACGCGATGCAAAGGATGCCCAGGCCCGTCTGATCCTTGCCAGTGCCGAGGCACGCGATGGAAACATCGCTTCGGCAACGGCGAATGCCAAGCGCGCCCATGGCGACGCGCCGGATGACACGGGCAAGTATTACTCGGCCAGGCAGGTGGCGCATCTGCTTCATAAGGATGGCAAGCACACCCGCGCGGGTTGGTGGCTGCGCCGGTCCTATCAATTCGCCCCCGACGATGCGGCGGCAACCCGGTCGCAGCGCGATTTTCATATCGTCAAGGCGGCCAACCCTCTGACGATGAAGCTGAATTTCTCGACCAGCCCGACGTCCAACGTCAACAACGGGTCCAGCGCCGAGACCATTGAAATCTTTGGCCTTCCGTTCGCGCTTAGCCCCGATGCCCAGGCACTTTCGGGGTGGGAAACCACCTTGGGGCTGCGTGCGGATTACCGGTTCGACAACGGCGTTATTGCCGGGGTGTCGCTTGAAACTTCGGACAAGCGCCTGTCATCGGAAGCCAAGGATGCGGCACCGGGCGCAAAGGGGTCGGATTACGACACCGCATTGCTGGCCTTCCGGTTGGGCAAATCTTTCGATCTGGCCGACGGCAAGGTCTTCGGCGAGGCGAGCATCGGCCAAAGCTGGGTCGGCGGCAGCGAACTGTCGCATTATGCCGATTGTGTTGAAAAACTCCGAAATCAGAGCGTCGCGGATTTCTTGCGAAAACCTATGAAGCGAAATAGTCGGAAAGCTTTGACCACGAGACAGCGCATGGCTGCGCGTGAGCGCATGTAGGCGATTTGGGCCGACCCCCGCGCCAAAAATTTAGGATCGGGCTGCATGGAAAGAAAAATCATCGTTCAGGCCCTAAAACGGAGTTTTTCAACACAATCTGCCAAGCTTAGCGCCTATTGGCGGCGCCCGCTGGATCAGCGCACCAAATTCGGTTTTGGCGCAACTCTGGAACACTCCGTTCCGGATCGTGCGGGCGTGGCAACCACGACAACATTCGGGGTGACCGCCGACTGGATGCGCATGCAAGAGGGCGGCACATTGGCGTTCAACACCGGTTTCGCCGTCACCAAGGCCGATCTGGACGATTCCGAGAATACCGTTCTACAGCTGGGCGCGAATTGGAGCCCCAAACAAGAGGTTCTGGGCGGCAAGGCCACGATCTATGGCAAGCTGGAGTATCGCGATTTTCCCACCAGCGCGTTTGACCCCGATGGCCGACAGGATGCGGGCATCACAATCGGCGCGTCGCTGCATCTGACGCAATACGACTATATGGGTTTTGCGCCGACAATCGGGGTCGAAGCACGGCACGTCGCCTCGAACGTCGATCTTTATGACCGCGAAGAATACGGGTTGAGCATCGGGATCAAATCCAGCTTCTGATGAACCACCCCAACACAACGCGCCGGATCGAACGCCGCCTTGGCGACCGGGTTCGCGCCCGGCTGCCCGGCTGGTTTGGCGAATTCGTGATGTTCGTTCTGAAACAGGGCTGGGCGGCGCTGTTCGGGGGGGTGATGCTGGGCGCGATCATCGTGACCTCGGCCATCTGGCAGGACGGCTGGGCGCTGCGCCGCTATGACTTCCTGTTCCTCTTCGCGCTCAGCAATCAGGCGATCTTTCTGGCATTGCGGCTGGAAACCTGGGCCGAGGCACGGGTGATACTGCTGTTTCATCTGACCGGCACCGCGATGGAGGTTTTCAAGATCGCCGCCGGAAGCTGGGCCTATCCCGAAGCCGGTCTGTTCAAGCTTGCGGGTGTGCCGCTGTTTTCGGGGTTCATGTATGCCGCGGTCGGCAGCTATATGGCCCGCGTGATCCGCATTTTCGAGATGCGTTTTGCCCCCTATCCGCCGTTCTGGGCCACGCTGCTGCTGGCCATCGCGATCTACGTCAATTTCTTTGCGCATCACTTTGTGCCCGACATCCGGCTTGCCCTGTTCGCTGTGACGATCCTGATGTTTGCGCGCACGCGCATCTGGTTTTTCATCGGCGACACGGCGCGCTGGATGCCACTTCCGCTGGCGGCATTCCTGTCCAGTATCGCCTTGTGGGTGGCCGAAAATGTCGGGACGCTGACTGGCACCTGGGTTTATGCCGGGCAGGATCAGTTCCAACTGGTCAGCATTGCCAAGATGGGATCGTGGTACCTGTTGCTGTTTGTCGCCTTTGTCACCGTGACCCTTGTGGTACGCGGGCCGCTGTCGCGCGCGCGCCTGACCGCATCAGCCCTGTCCGCGGCGCGCACTCTGCCCTAGGTTGGCCGCGCAACAACAGCGGAGAGCCACGACATGACCCTCAGATACCTGCACACGATGGTGCGCGTTCTAGATCTTGACACCTCGATGGCGTTTTACCGGCTGCTTGGCCTGGAGGAGGTCAAGCGCCGTGACGATGAAGGCGGGCGTTACACCAATGTGTTCATGGGCGCCCCCGGACAGGAGGAGTGTCTGTTGGAACTGACCTATAACTGGGACGGCGATGACGGTTTGCCCGCAGACAGCCGCCATTTCGGCCACCTGGCCTACCGCGTTGGCAATATTTATGAGGTTTGCCAGCACCTTATGGACAATGGCGTCACCATCAACCGCCCGCCGCGCGACGGGAATATGGCGTTCGTACGCTCCCCCGACAATATCTCGATCGAGCTGCTTCAGGACGGCGACGCGCTGCCCCCGGCAGAACCCTGGGCCAGCATGGGCAACACCGGGCACTGGTGATGCTGCGCGCCGTTTTTCTGGCGCTGACGTTTTGGGCAAGCGCGGCGCAGGGTGCGTGCCGTCAATCGCTGGTTCTGGCGCTTGATGTCTCGGGCTCGGTAGATGGGCGCGAATATGTGCTTCAGCTGGAAGGGGTGGCCCGTGCGCTGGAAGACCCCGCCGTGCGGGCGGCATTGCTTGACATGCCTGCTTCCCCGGTGGCCTTGGCGGTGTTCGAATGGTCGGGCGGTTCGTATCAGCGGTTGATCCAGGATTGGATCAGCCTGACCTCGGGCGCGGATATCGCGCGGGTTGCCGAACGTCTGCGCCATTGGCGCCGTGCCCATGCCCCAGAAACGACGGCCCTTGGTGCGGCCATGGAGTTCGCCACAGCGCTGCAAAAGCGGGCGCCGGAATGTTGGCGGCAGGTTCTGGATATTTCAGGCGACGGGCGCAACAACGTCTGGCCCCGCCCGCGTGACGTGCGTGCCTCGGGCCGGTTGGGTGCGATGACGGTCAACGCGCTGGTGATCGCCCCGCCGCAGGCGGGCAACGCAGGCGCAAATGACGCGCAGGTCACCGCGCTGACGGACTATTTCCGGGCCGAGGTCCTGCACGGCCCCGACGCCTTTCTGGAAACCGCGCTGGGGTTTGAAGATTACGCTGATGCGATGGCGCGCAAGCTTCTGCGCGAGTTGCCCACCCTGCCTGTCGGGACCGCCCCGGTTCCTGGGGCTGACAGGCGATTTGCGGACGCTCAGTAGATGTACCTGATCTGATCCGACCAATAGCGTTCGACCCGCCGCAAAGAGACGTTGGTGTCTTCGATCCCATCCGGGCCAAGCACGCCGCGCGATTGCAGCCCTTCGGCGTGACGCGCAAACAGATCGTTGACGATCCCGCGCACCTCTCGCCCTTTTTCGGTGAGTTTGACACGGACCGAGCGGCGATCAATCTCGCAACGTTGATGATGCATGAATCCGGCATCGACCAGTTTCTTGAGATTATAGCTGACGTTTGACCCCTGATAGTAGCCGCGGGACTTAAGCTCTCCGGCAGTGACTTCATTGTCGCCGATGTTGAACAGCAACAGGGCCTGGACGGCGTTGATTTCCAGCTGTCCCAGACGCTCAAACTCATCCTTGATGACATCCAGCAACAAACGATGCAGCCGCTCGACCAGCGCGAGGCTGTCGAGGTACTGCCGCATAAACCCCGTATCGGGTGTCGCGCCCACCGCCTGGTGAATCGCCATGATACTCTCCGCCGAATGGTTCGGTTGCCAAACACTCGACGGAAAGTAAGAACAATCGGTTAAGGAATAACCTTTCGTTAAAATTTTCGCGGTAATTAGCGGCCGTTTGTGCGAATTTTGTCCATAAGTTGTTGATAACGTTCAGGCGTTTCGGCGCGCCCCGAGGCCCAGTCGTACAGGTCCTGGTCCATCTCTTCGAGCAGCAATTCATACAGATCCAGATCCTGGTCCGTTAACGCGGACAGATGCCAGTCGGCAAAACCGCCAAGAATCAGATCCATCTCTTTCATGCCGCGCCGCCAACTGCGCAGCCGGATACGTTTCTTCCGATCTTCCGCTGTCATTACCATGCCACTCTGCCCTTGATCCCGATCGGGTCGCACCCTAGGACGCTGGGGAACCCTGAACCAGCCCGAAGCGACGCCCCCATGCCGTTCCTGTCCGACAGCCTCGCCCGCATCTCGCCCTCACCGACCATCGCGATCAGCAATGCCGCCGCTGAAATGAAGGCCGCCGGGCAGGACATCATCAGCCTGTCCGCCGGAGAACCGGATTTCGATACGCCCGAACATATCCGACAGGCCGCCAAAGACGCGATTGACCGGGGTGAGACGAAATACACCGCCGTGGACGGTATCGCCGAACTGAAGGCGGCGATCTGCCGAAAGTTCAAACGCGACAACGGGTTGGATTATGACCCCGCGCAGGTCAGCGTCAGCACCGGCGGCAAGCAGGTGCTGTTCAATGCGCTGATGGCAACGCTGAACCCAGGGGACGAGGTGGTGATCCCCGCCCCCTATTGGGTCAGCTATCCCGATATGGTCAGCCTGGCGGGGGGCACGCCCGTCACCGTCGCGTCCAGCCTTGCCAGCGATTTCAAGATCACGCCGGACCAGTTGGAAGCGGCGATCACGCCTGCGACCAAATGGTTCATCTTCAATTCGCCCAGTAACCCGACCGGGGCCGGGTATTCGCACGACGAACTCAAGGCGCTGACCGAGGTTCTGATGCGCCACCCGCAGGTCTGGGTACTGACCGATGATATGTACGAACACATCGCCTTTTCCGGCTTCACCTTCGCCACCCCGGCGCAGGTTGAACCCGGTCTTTATGCGCGGACGCTGACGGTGAACGGTGTCTCCAAGGCCTATGCCATGACCGGCTGGCGCATTGGATATGCGGCCGGTCCGGTCGAACTTGTCAATGCGATGCGCAAGCTGCAATCGCAATCCACCACCAACCCCTGTTCGATCAGCCAATGGGCCGCGGTCGCCGCCCTGGACGGTCCGCAGGATTTCCTGATTGACCGGAACGCAGCCTTCCTCAGAAGGCGCGACAATGTGGTTGCGGCGATGAATGCCTGCCCCGGCATCACCTGCCCGACACCGGACGGGGCGTTCTATGTCTATCCCTTCGTCGATGGCTGCATCGGCAGGACTTCGGCGCAGGGCAGGCTGATTGACACCGACGAAGCCTTTGCAACGGCGCTTCTGGCGGAACAGGGGGTTGCGGTGGTGTTCGGCGCCGCCTTCGGCCTATCGCCAGCCTTCCGCATCAGCTATGCTACGTCGGATGACGACCTGGCCGAGGCCTGTGGCCGCATCGCCGCCTTCTGCGCCGGGATGACCTGACCCAAGGGGCCGCAATGCGAGGTGAGTTGCCAGAATACTATTTCCGCGTCCGCGACAACGGCGCTTTCGTCTTTCGCATTGATCCCGATGCCCGAAACCTCCGGCTAGAGATGGACCAGATCGCCGTCGTCAACATCAGGAATGGCGAGGTTAAGCCCCATGGCGGGCGCAGCCTTTCGGACGCAGATATGGCCGCGATCAAAGGGTGGATGGATGAACGCCGCACCCTTTTGGCGCGCCGTGACATCGACGACATTCATCGCACAGTCGATCACCTGAACCTGACGGCCCACTGGGCACAGTCGAAGGCCAGCGACGGCGACCTCGACGAAGTCACCGACCGGCTGTTGCTGGCGATGCACGATCTGCGCTCAGTTCTGGTGCGAAAGAAAGCGGATCGGCAAAGCGGTGGAGATTAATGCGAAGCGCGCGCCGCGTCCGGTGTTCGATCCCGGGGAAGGAAAAGGGTGAGCGCCTGTTTGCGAGGCGGCGCAGCAGCGATAGGCTGGGGAAATTGATCGTTCAGCGTTAACTCTGCCCACTGCAAAGGCGGCAATCCGAAACCCCGCCCATCATTGACCCAAAAATATCCCCGCCGGAGGCATAATTCTCTTCCCGCGCAACCCTCAGCGGCAATAACTGCCCTTGCGATAGCGCGCCGTGTCAAAATGGAAGTGATCGCGATGGTGCCGGTCGGCATTCGGCCCCAGCACCGTCCCAAAGGGTCCGCAGGCGCCTTTGTGCATCGCCGCCAGAATCCGCCCGCGCTTGCCCTTGCCCCAGTGTTCCGCCACCGAAATGACCGATCCGTCGCGCAATGTCACAGCAGCAATATCAATGGCATGGCCCTTGCCGTGTTCCGAGATCTTCGCCCCCGGTTGGTTGTTGCGTGATCTGCAGGAATAGCTCGCCGCCACGCTCAGCGCGGCCGGGCCACCGCCGCGCCGCCCGATGGACTTGCGCAAACTGTTCTGCACCCAGTGCCTGAGGGTCTGCGCCGTCTGACAGTCCATCGTCGCTGGCGTGCTGAGTGCGACACCGTCGACCGCCGTCACCCGCACCGGTTTGGCAATTCCACATCCACGCAGTTTGCCCTTGATCCGCTTGATCCGCGTCCCGACGATCCCACTGTCACCGCAGACCCGCCCGGCGCCGGTGACCCGTGTGACGGCGCGGGCGACAACGCCCTGGGACTGCGGCGCGGGGACAACCTCGACCACGCGCGCCGCCGGACGCGGTGACTGGCCAAGACCGGCCATCGCCTGATCCACCGCGGCGCGTACCTGCGCGGCGCGATCCTGTGTCCAGGGGCGTGGTTTCGGGCGAAAGGCCGCCCCGGTATAGACCGGAATGAACCGTTCGCCCGTATGCGCCAGAAGGGGCGTGGCGGGCAACAGCAGCCCCAGGATGATCAGCGCACGGATCATGTGTTGCCGCGTCCGAAATTATCGGCGTCGGTATCTTGCCCGGCTTCGATAATGCCGCGCCGGATCGCCCGCGTGCGGGTGAAATAGTCGAACAAATGGTCGCCATCGCCGGTGCGGATGGCGCGTTGCAGGGCGAAAAGTTCCTCGGTGAAGCGGCGCAGAATCTCCAACGTCGCTTCCTTGTTGGTCAGGAACACGTCGCGCCACATGGTAGGATCACTGGCCGCAATCCGGGTAAAATCCCGGAAACCGGCGGCCGAAAAATTCACCACTTCGCTGTCGGTCACCCGGCCCAGATCATCGGCAACCCCGACCATCGTATAGGCGATCAGGTGCGGCGCGTGGCTGGTCACGGCAAGGACCAGATCGTGGTGATCCGCATCCATCACGTCAACATTGGCGCCCATCGCCTCCCAAAGGTCACGCAGGCGGGCCAGCGCGTCCGGGTCGGTCCCCTCAAGCGGGGCCAGCAGATGCCAGCGGTTCTTGAACAGGGTCGCGAAGCCCGAGGTTGGCCCCGATTTCTCGGTTCCCGCCAGCGGGTGGCCGGGGATAAAGTGAACGTTTTCGGGGATATGTGGGGCGACGGCTTCGATCACCGCGCGCTTGACGCTGCCGACATCGGTGACGGTCGCGCCCTGTGCCAGATGCGGCGCGATGTCCGCCGCAATCGCGCCCATAACGCCGATCGGAACGGCCAGAACGACCAGATCGGCCCCGGCCACCGCCTCGGCCGCGGTCTCAACGACCCGGTCACAAAACCCAAGCTCCTCCACCGTGGCGCGGGTTTCGGCTGAGCGTGCAGTGCCCACAATCTCTCCGGCCAGGCCATGTTCGCGCATCGCATGGGCCATCGAGGACGCGATCAGGCCCAGCCCGATCAGGGCGACGCGTTCATAAATTTGGGTCATCCCTGCCCTTCCCGAAAAGTTCCGACCAGATGCGCCACACGGGTGCAGGCCGCATGATCGCCGATAGTGATGCGCAGGCAATTGGGCAGGCCATAGCCCGCAACTTTGCGCACCAACACGCCTTGGTCCCGCAAGTGATCGTAACAGGCGTTCGCCTCACCTTCGTCCCGGAAGCGTGCCAGACGGAAGTTCGCCAGCGAGGTATCGCTGGGCACGCCCTTTTCGGCCAGCGCCTCGGCCAGCCAGGCCCGCAGGCGCGTGTTTTCGGCGCGGCAGTGATCGACCCAGTCGTTGTCGCGCAGCGCCGCCTCGGCCGTTTCCAGCTGTGTGGTGGACAGGTTGAACGGCCCGCGCACCCGGTTCAGCGCGTCGATCACATGGGTCGGCCCATAGCCCCAGCCGACGCGCAGCGCGCCCAGCCCGTAGATCTTCGAAAACGTCCGCGTCATCACCACGTTGTCGCGCGCATGGACCAGCGACGCGCCGCCGTCGAAGCCGTCGACAAACTCGGCATAGGCCCCATCCAGCACCAGCAACACGTGATCCGGCAAGGCGGCGGCCAGCCGCGACAGGTCGCCCGCATCCACCATTGTGCCGGTCGGGTTTCCGGGATTGGCTATGAAGACCAGCGTGGTTCGGTCGGTGACACCGGAAAGGATCGCATCGACATCGACGGTGCGATCCCGCTCGGCCACCTCGACCGGGGTCGCCCCGGCGGCCAGCGCCGAAATCCGATACATGGAAAACCCGTGCTGCGTGTAAATCACCTCGGACCCCGGCCCGGCGTAGGTCTGGCACAGGAAGGCGATAACCTCATCAGAGCCTGCGCCGCAGATAATCCGGTCTGCGTCCAGCCCGTGTTCCTCGGCCAGTGCGGCGCGCAGGCGGGCGTGGCTTTGATCCGGATAGCGATGCAGTGACTGCGCGGTCTGGGCGAACGCCGCCTTGGCCTTTTCACTCGGCCCCAGCGGGTTCTCGTTCGAGGACAATTTGACCACATTCGAGATACCCGCCGCCGTCGATGTCCCGCCCACATAGGGCGAGATTTCGAGGATTCCGGGTTGCGGGCGGATCGTATGGGTCATCAGGGTCACTTCAACTGCTGTTCGCGGTGTTCTAGCGGCGCGTCCGGGGCATGACCAGTGCGCGATGACGCGCCCTTTCGCATTCGGTCATGGAGTGGCAGAATACCTGGGATGAGCGATGCAGCCCGCCACGAAACCCTTGCCGGTCGTTATGACGGCGCCGCCAACCGTTGGCGCGACAAGATGCGTGCGCTTGGGTATTATGACGGCTACCTCGGGTTTTTGTCTGCGCAATCGCGCGGGCGTGCCGCGCCGCAAACCGTCATCGACATGGGATGCGGCTCTGCCGCGTTTGCCGAAGCCTGGGTCGCGGTAAACGGCGCACCGGAACGGCTAACGCTGGTGGACCCATCGCCCGGGATGCTGGATCGCGGTGTCGCGGCACTGGCCGAGCGTGATGTCGTCGCTGTCCCGTTGGAGGGGTTGCTGGGCCAGACCCCGACGCTGGCACCTGCCAGAACGGTTCTGGCCGCCCATATCGTTGAACATTGCCCTGATCCGGTCGCGGCGCTGCGCCAGTTGGGCGCGCTTCTGGCACCGGGCGGTCGGCTGTGGCTGGTCGCTTCCAAACCCCATTGGTGCAACGCGATCATCTGGCTGCAATGGCGGCATCGGTGCTTTCGGCGCGACGAAATGCTGGTCTTACTTGATCAGGCGGGGTTCGAGGTTGAATTCGAATACGCCTTCCCCGCCGGGCCGCCATCGCGCACCAGTCGGGGCTATGTGGCGCGGCTGCGTTAGCAAACGCCTCAGTCGATCCGCTTAGGCCGCTATTCCCAGTCGCCTGAGAATCCGCGCGGGACATGCAGGATATCCCGGTCCACCATGGTCACATCGCGCCGCCCGCACAGCGCCATCGACACGTCGAGTTCCTTGTGCATGACCTCTAACGCGCGGGTCACACCCGTCTGCCCCATCGCGCCGAGGCCATAGATATAGGATCGGCCCAGCATCACCCCCTGCGCGCCCAGCGCCAGCGCCTTGAGGATGTCCTGACCCGAGCGGATGCCGCTGTCCATGTGAACCTCGACCTTGTCGCCGACCGCATCCAAAATGCCGGGAAGTGCGCGGATTGCGGATAAGGCGCCGTCCAACTGCCGCCCGCCGTGGTTTGACACCACGATGGCATCGGCCCCGATGTTCAGCGCCATTTTCGCATCCTCGGGGTCCAGAATACCTTTCAGGATCAGCGGCCCGCCCCACATCTTCTTGATCTCTTTTACCTTGTCCCAATCAAGACGCGGATCGAAGCTTTCGCTGGCCCAAACCGACAGAGACGTCAGATCACTGACGCCCCTGGCATGGCCGACGATATTGCCGAAGGTCTTGTGCTTCGTCTTCAGCATCTCCAACCCCCAGGCCCATTTCGTGGCCATATCCGCCAGATTGCCCGGCGAAGGCCTGAACGGCACGGTGAAGTTGTTCTTCAGATCCTTATGACGCTGCCCCAGCAATTGCAGATCCAGCGTCAGGACCAGTGCGGAACATTTCGCCGCCTTGGCGCGGTCGATCATGTTTCTGACGAAGTCTTCGTCCCGCATAACGTAAAGCTGGTACCAGAACGGCGCGGTCGTCGCTTCGGCCACAGCCTCGATCGAGCAGACCGACATTGTCGACAGGCAATAGGGTACGCCGAACGCCTCGGCCGCGCGGGCGGCGAGGATTTCACCGTCGGCGTGCTGCATGCCGGTGGCCCCGACAGGGGCAAGCGCGGCGGGCATGGCGACCGGCTGGCCGATCAGGGTGGAGGCGGTCGAGCGTCCCTCCATATTCACCGCGACGCGCTGGCGCAGGCGGATCTGGTCGAAGTCCGAAGAGTTGTCGCGAAACGTCTGTTCCGTCCAGCTGCCGCTTTCGCAATAGTCGAAAAACATCTTCGGAACGCGGCGTTTGTGCAGGCGCTTCAGGTCTTCGATTTCAGTGATGATCGGCATTGCGGACCCTTTGCTGGCACCCTTAGGCGCGGTGCGCACCGTCGGCGAGGGTCTTGACGAAGGCCAAGACTTCGGCAGCCGGTTTGCCCTGCCCCATCAGATCAACAATGGCTGATCCGACGACGGACCCGTCCGAGATTTTCGCAATTGCCTCGGACCGTTCCGGTGTTTTGATGCCAAATCCGACGATGACCGGCAGGTCGGTGGCGGATTTGATGCGGGCGACTTCGGGGCCGACATCGCCTGCCTCAGCCTCGGCCGCGCCAGTGATGCCGGTGATCGAGACGTAGTAGACGAAACCGCTGGTGTTCTGCAGCACCTTTGGCAGGCGCTTGTCATCGGTCGTGGGCGTGGCGAGCCGGATGAAGTTCAGCCCCGCCGCCTGCGCCGGAATGCACAGCTCACTGTCTTCTTCGGGTGGCAGGTCAACAATGATCAGCCCGTCGATCCCGGCAGCTTTGGCGTCGGTCAAAAACGCTTCGACCCCGTGCGAATAGATCGGATTATAGTATCCCATCAGCACGATGGGCGTAGTGTCGTCGCCTTCGCGAAAGCTGCGCGCCAATGCCAGCGTCTTGTTCAGCGTCATGCCGCCTTCCAGCGCCCGCTGTCCGGCCAGCTGGATCGTCGGGCCATCGGCCATCGGATCGGTGAAGGGCAGCCCAAGTTCGATAATATCGACGCCCGCACCCGGCAGGCCGCGCACAACCTCTAGCGAGGTATCGTAGTCGGGATCGCCCGCCATCACATAGGCAACAAAGGCCTTCTTTCCGGCGGCAGTCAGGTCGGCGAATTTGGCGTCGATACGGGTCATGGTGGGCCTGCGATTTGTGTCGCTCTGGGTTTGGCGCAGGCGGGCGCGAAGATCAATGGGCCTCAGCCCCCCGCAGGCAATGGGCAGTTGATGATCCAGGGCGTTCCGAACCGGTCCCGGCAGATCCCGAAACCACTGGCCCAGAAGCTGCGTTCGAAAGGCATGATGACCTCTCCGTCTTTCTTGAGGCGCGAAAAGATGCGGCTGGCGCGGTCGCGATCGTCCAACGTGACCTGCACATAGATGCCGCGCACCGGTTCATAGGGCGTCATTGTCGCGTCCGACGCATAGATCGTGCGCCCGGCAATGTTCAGCGCGGCGTGCAACACCTGATCCTGCACCTCGGCCGGCAATTGATCAGCGGCGGGGCTGTTGGCGACGCGCTGCATGAAGGTGATATCGCCGCCGAAAACCTCGGCATAGAACTCACAGGCCTCCAGACAGGTCCCGGGGAATGTCAGATAGGGGGTCAGGTCCATGGCATGCCCTTTCGCGGGGCCAGTTTAGCGGCGGGAGTGCGCTGCGCCTAGGGGAATGGGTTGGGGAAGGAGGAGCGATTGATGCTGAAGATTTATTGCAGTTGCGTAGGGTCAGGACCCAAGCCCCAGTCGGCCATTGCCAAAGGTGAGCGTAAGCCGTGCGAGCGCCTGACCGGGGGCTGGCGCTGCGACGGTTCTATCTGGCACTTTATGGTGCTGTGTTAGGGTGAGTTCTGAAAATTGTGCTTCATAGCCAAAGCGCCAGACCGCGGGACGGTCAGGCGCTTGCCCGGCGCCTTGCGGGCTTGATTCCGGGCTGTGGGCCTGCGCTTGGCCGATCTCCGGATCAGCCAAATCGTTGGTATGACCCCTTCGCGAAGACGCCTTGCGCCTAGCCGCTTGCGCCAGCGGAGCGCGCAGCATAGATGACGGCGCGACCAGACAAAGGACGGCATCATGGGTTTCAGAACCGGCATCGTGGGCTTGCCCAACGTGGGCAAATCGACCCTGTTCAATGCGTTGACCCGCACGGCGGCGGCGCAGGCGGCGAACTTTCCCTTCTGCACGATTGAACCCAACGTCGGCGCCGTCGCCGTGCCGGACACGCGGCTGGATACGCTTGCGCGGATCGGCAAATCGGCCAGTGTGATCCCGGCGCGAATGACATTCGTGGACATCGCGGGGCTGGTCAAAGGGGCCAGCAAGGGCGAAGGCCTGGGCAACCAGTTCCTGGCCAACATCCGCGAATGTGACGCCATCGCCCATGTCCTGCGCTGTTTTGAGGACAGCAACGTCACCCATGTTGAAGGGCGCACCGATCCGGTGGCCGATGCGGCAACGATCGAGACCGAACTGATGCTGGCCGACCTCGACAGTATTGAACGCCGCCTCCAAAACATCGTGCGCAAGGTGCGCGGCGGCGACAAGGAAGCTGTGGCCCAGGAACGCCTGTTGAAGGCCGCGCAAGCGGTGCTGGAAGACGGCAAACCGGCGCGCACCGTGGACGTGGCCGAGGATGACCAGGCCGTCTGGGACGGGCTGCAACTGCTGACAACAAAATCCATCCTTTATGTCTGCAACGTCGATGAAGCGGATGCGGCCACCGGCAACGCGCATTCTGCAGCTGTCGAGGCGATGGCAGCGGCTGAAGGCGCCGGGGCGGTCGTGATCTCGGCCAAGATCGAGGAAGAGATTGCCCAGCTGGACCCGGAAGAATCTGCGATGTTTCTGGAAGAACTGGGGTTGGAGGAAGCGGGCCTCGACCGGCTGATCAAGGCCGGTTACGCGCTACTGGGCCTGCAGACCTATTTCACCGTCGGCCCGAAAGAGGCACGCGCCTGGACGATCCCCGAAGGCACCGCAGCACCCCAGGCCGCTGGCGTGATCCACGGCGATTTCGAAGCCAAGTTCATCCGCGCCGAGACGATCTCTTACGATGATTTCGTGGCGCTGGACGGCGAACTGGGTGCGAAAGAGGCGGGCAAGATGCGCGCCGACGGAAAGGGATATATCGTGAAGGATGGCGACGTGTTGCACTTCCTGCACGGCGGATAGGCGCAGGAAAAGGGCGGGCACCAGCCTGAGACGGCGAAAGCACACCCGTTTGTTAACTTCCTCGCCAGACACCGAAAGACTTGCATGCCCGTTAACGCAATACCTAGGCTTGGTATTGGAAGGACTTCGACGGATCATGGAAAAGACTGAGTCTCAGATTTCGCAAACGGACGGCGCTGCGGATCCACAGCTTCAGGTCATTCTTGAAAAGCTCGAGCTGATTCAGAGCGATATCAACGCGATGGACAACGACATCGCAGATTTCCAAACCGCCCTTTTCCGCCGGGTCTGGATCGTGGCCATTTTTGCGGTAATATTCTCGGTTATATTCATGCGGCTGCTGATCTGACGCGGGCGAGCCGCGGCCGCGACCGACGGTGCAGCCTATCCAGTTTCAGGCCCGGCACCCGTATTGCCGAATATCAGAACAGTCTGAACGCAGGGGCCTGACAAGGACCCTGCCACGCAGCGATTGCAGCCGTGGTATTCGCGCGCGCAAAACCTGCCTTGGACCGGTATTCCAAATCACTCAACCAGGCACCCACCCCGCGTCTTTCCACTTGTCCCCGCCAAATGCCTTCGCTACACGCGTCGGCGGAGACGTGGCCGAGTGGTCGAAGGCGCTCCCCTGCTAAGGGAGTAGGCGGGAAACCGTCTCGAGGGTTCGAATCCCTTCGTCTCCGCCACCTTCTAACCTGTTGATATTGAACATAAAGTTGTCTCCGATAGGAGTCGGGATTTCCGGGGCTTGATTAGGTGCCCGGTCTCTAGAGCATGGTCCATTTAATCTGCAACATATCCGGCAGCCTTGAAGAGGTTTCTGCATTCTTCTGGTGGAAAGAGGTCGCAGGTTTGTGCGACGGATTGGAACAGCGCGTCGAAGGTACGTGCTTTCAGCCGTCGCAGATGTGCTTTGAGCTTGGCGTATGCCATTTCGATAGGGTTCAGGTCGGGGCTGTAGGGCGGCAGGAAGAGGAGCCAGCTTCCCTGCGCTTTCAGGATGGCCTGTGCCTTTGCGGATTTGTGGGACGACAGGTTGTCAGCGATCACGACGTCACCTGGCTGCAAGGTCGGAACCAATTGGGTTTCAATGTATATGTCGAAGGCGGCGCGGTTCATGGGGCCGTCCAGAACCCAGGGTGCGCTGAGTTCATCCATCCGCAGCCCGGCGATGAAGGTTTGCGTGCGCCAGTGGCCGAAGGGCGCGTCCGCCTCAAGCCGAGTCCCCCGGAGGGATCGGCCCCGCAGGCGTGTCATCTTGGTGGTGACGGCGGTTTCGTCGATAAACACCAGCCTATGCGGCTCACGGCGCATCCTCGGCATCCGACGCCGCCACTCGTATCGCGCGGCGCGAACCCGTTTGCGCAGCCTTTCCGTTGCGATCAGCTATTTTTTTATATGTGAACCCAAGGCGATGAAGCAAGTGACGCGAGAGCATCGCCGGTGTGGCGATTAGGTCATGCTCCTGCTTCAACGCTTCGGCCAGCTCCGGCATGGTGATGTCCGGTTCAGCTTGCACGCGTAATTTCAACCACTCGGACGCCGCGTCCAACTTGCTGCGTCGAGGCCGTCCTTGAGGCGCAGCTTTCACGCCGCCGGTTCGCCTTTTGCGCTGCATGATCCGCACCGCGCTCGCGACCGATATCCGCAAACGCCGGGCCGCCTCATGGCAGGAAAGTCCTTCATCTACCAGCGCGACGACGCGCTCTCGAATGTCCAAAGACAGTGATTTCCCCATGATCCACCTCCACATTCGGTGAATCACAAAATCAGACCTCTGGGAATCCCATCGATTCAGATTTCAAGGACGGCGCTCTAGAGAACTGATATTGCAGGATAAATCACCCGCAAACGGCCACAAGTCTCTGTTTGCGATTTTGACGGGACGACTTTTGGGGAATGTGAGCCCTGTGGGATCAGGTTTCAGCGAATATTTCGCGTTGTTCCAACCAATTGGCGGAGATGTCCGACTTTATCAACCTGTCTGTGTTCAGGCCCTCGGGCTGCGTGCCTGAAGCAATTGCGTCGAGAATGTCCGGCGCCAGCAGGGCAAGATCGGTGACCATCCGGATCCGGTGGGACGTCGTCTGGTCTTGCTTGGCGATCTCGACCAGGGATTTGCCGTTGATGATCATGTCCAACCAGCGTTATGCTTTCACGATGTTCTGCACCAGGGCTCTGTCGATTTCCGGGGGCGCTTCGTTCAGATGAAGTTTGAGTTCGACCCCGCGACGGCGCATCCGGAAAGGGGATGTGATCGTGAGGGCATCGAGGTTTAGGCTGTCCGACTTGCAATCAAGCAAGTCAGCAAGCAGCGCTTGATCGAGCGTTGCCGTTATCGAGCCCGGTTGCAGATCTATACGAGCGACCAGTTTCAACCAGCTTGACGCGTGCCTGTTCGCAGACAAGTGTTTCCTGGCCTTGATCAATTGGGATGCAGTTACCTGAGGGAGAAGCCTAGATACGGCCGTCGGCTTGCTTAAATTCTGTTGTACTAGTTCGACGATCAGGTTTTCCAGCTGCTCCGCTGGGAGCCGCCAGGCATCGGGATGTTTGCGTCGGCGATCGACCACGAGCCGACGGGAGATGTAGTATCTGAGCCGCTTTCCGTTTTTGCAGCTGTGGCTTGGGGTGAGACGATCGCCGGTCTCATCAAAAAGTTTTCCAGCCAGCGGGGAACGATCTGCCAGTTGTTTGCTGCCGCGCTCCTTGGCAGCGCCCGTTGCCAGTAGCTTCTGGATCTTTTCCCATCCTGCCGGTTCAATGATCGCCGGATGCTGGCCATCATAGACATTGTCTTTGTGCCGGATCAGCCCAGCGTAGATCGGGTTGGTTAGGATGTGGTAGACGTGCCCCCGGCAGAACAGATTGCCGCCCTTGGTGCCACCATCAGGGCAGTGACGCGTCCTCGTCCGAAGCCCAAGTGCGTTTGCGCGTTCCGCCACTTCACGAACCGTTTTGTGCTTCTCATAGAGATCATAAATCGTTCGAATGGTTGCTGCTTCGATCTCGTCAATTGCAAGCGTTCTTCCATCCGGGCGGTAACCCAGTGGAACGCTCCCACCCATCCACAGCCCCTTTTTCTTGGAGGCCGCGATCTTGTCGCGGATGCGTTCAGCGGTGACTTCCCGTTCGAATTGGGCAAAGGGCAGCAGCATGTTGAGCGTCAGCCGTCCCATGCTGGTGGCGGTATTGAAAGACTGGGTGACAGACACGAAGGATGTTTCGGCAGCATCCAGCACATCGACGATCTTTGCGAAGTCAGACAGCGACCGGGTCAACCGGTCTATTTTGTAGACAACGATCTGGTCGACGCGCTTGTCTTTGATCGCCTTCATCCGCTCTTTCAGCGCTGGCCGCTCCATATGCCCGCCGGAGATACCACCATCGTCAAATCGATCTGGCAGCATCTCCCAGCCCTCATGCTTTTGGCTAGCGATATAGGCCTCGCAGGCCTCGCGCTGCGCATTGAGGGAGTTGAAGTCCTGCTCCAACCCTTCTTCGGTGCTCTTGCGGGTGTAAATTGCGCAGCGGATCCGGCGCATCAGCCGACCCCAAAGAAGCGCGGCCCGGACCAATGGGCTCCAGTGATGTGCCGCGCGATGGCCGACAGGGACCGCCAGGGCTTGCCGTCCATGACGTAACCCTCATCGGTAACTTCGACCTGATAGGCCCGACCGTTCCACTCGCGGACCAAATGCGAACCGGGCCTGGCGATGGTCGCAACAGCCTTCCCGCAAGCAATCTGCTTCAGCCGTTTCTGGGTCTTTGCCGATATACCACCCAGGATCCGGTTCTGCAAATCCCAGATCAGCACCTTCTTCATAAACGGCTGCGAGAGGTGTTTTGGTGGCGGTCGTCCAAAGATGTCTCGCCATTGGTCCAGGCAGGCGGTTCGCTCAAGCCCTTCGATCTCAGCAATCAGGCCGGGCAGAACACTAAACTTCGGCGCCGTCATTGCCGGGCCTCGACCGAGACGGCGCGATAAACCAACCCCTTGCTGCCAACCTGGCGTTCGATCTTGACCCCGGTCTTGCGCAACCGCGAGATCGCCGCCCGTGCCGTATGCGGCTGCCAGCTAAACGCTGTCTGGATTTGCGGGATGGTTGCCCCAGATTTACGGTCAAGTAATCTGCGCAGCTGGACCTCGCGGTTTGGTTTTGATTTTGCTTTCGGCGATTTTCTTGCCGTTCCGGCCTTGGGATTGATGGTCATAGTGCTCTCCACTCTTTGGGCGCCAGCCAATCCAGCGCCTTGTACCGAGTGGAGCCCGACATTCCGGGCGGCGACACAATGCCAGCACTACCGCTTCGCGTGGCCGCAAAGTCCAGCACTATTTGTCGTGATCAAGGATGCTGTTGATATCCATGAAGATTTGGCGAGGCTGTGCCAGATACCGGTCGATTTTGAGCGTGATTAATCCCAAATCAGCAGTCGACAAATCCCGCCCCTGACCCTCAACCGCCAAAGCCGCAGCGTCTTCAAAAACATCGGTCAACGTGGCAAATCGTTCCCTGAGCTTATCATCGGCTGAGTCGTCCATACCGACACACAGGCTTGCAGTGGCGTGGAAGTCCAGTGCTGGAAGAGAGGGCGAATTTTGTTGAAAAACTCCTGCTTGATCGAGGGCTATGGCGCTGATTCAATCCTCTCAACAAGCGGGAGGATCAGCCATGATGGGACCGAGGCAGGAAGCACAGGCGGCGCTGTTCTATGAGTTCTCGCTGGAAGACCATGTCCCGCAAGATCACCTGCTGCGATCGATTGATCGTTTCGTCGATCTGAGCAGCATCCGCGCCCATCTTGCCGATTTCTACAGCCACACCGGTCGTCCTTCGATCGATCCTGAACTGCTGATCCGGATGCTGATCGTCGGTTACTGCTTCGGCATCCGGTCCGAGCGGCGGCTCTGTGAAGAGGTACACTTGAACCTCGCGTACAGGTGGTTTTGTCGGCTCGACCTGGCCGATCGGGTGCCGGATCACTCGACCTTTTCAAAGAACCGGCATGGTCGGTTCCGCGAGAGTGAGCTGCTGCGCCATCTCTTCGAGACCACGGTCGCGCGATGCATCGCCGAAGGTCTCGTCAGCGGTCAGCGCCTGGCCGTCGATGCCAGCTTGATCGAGGCGGATGCCAACAAGCAGTACTCTGCGCCAAAGGAAGAATGGGACATTGCGCGGATCGATGCAGACGCTGCACCCCGCGCGGTCCGCGAGTATCTCGACACTCTGGATGAGGCCGCATTCGGAGCAGCGACACCGGTCGAGCCAAAGTTCACGTCCTATTCCGACCCAGCCAGCCAGTGGACGGCGGCGCGTAAGGGTCCCGCATTTTTTGCCTACTCCGACAACTATCTCATCGATACCGATCATGGTGTCATCGTCGACGTGGAAGCGACACGGTCGATCCGTCAAGCCGAGGTGGGGTCAACCAAGACGATGCTGAAGCGGGCCAAAGAGCGCTTCGATCTTCATCCCGAACGGCTGATCGCCGACACCGCCTACGGATCGGGACCCATGCTCGGATGGCTGGTGGGTGAAAAGATCGCACCGCACATCCCGGTCTTCGACAAAGCCGGGCGCACCGATGGCACCTGGTCCCGAGCTGACTTCGAATGGGATGCCGAGAACAATCAATACATCTGCCCGGAAGGCGAGGCTCTGAAGCAGTTCCGCCGAAACTACTCCGACCCCAATCGCGGCCCAACCGGCAAGGGCGTGGCCAAGTACCAAGCGCTGAAGCACACCTGCCAATCCTGTCCTTCCAAGCCGAAGTGCTGCCCGAATGCCGACGCCCGTAAGATCACCCGTGAGGAACATGAGGACGCTCGCGACATCGCCCGCGCAATCGCCAAAACGCCGCAATACAAGATCTCGGTGAAGCTCCGGAAGAAGGTCGAAATGCTCTTTGCCCACCTCAAGCGCATTCTCGGCCTGGGACGGCTCCGATTACGTGGACCATGCGGCGCAAATGACGAATTCCTGCTCGCCGCCACTGCCCAAAACCTTCGCAAACTGGCAAAGATCTTTCCTGCACCGCAGCAAACGCGCAAAGCCTGATCAGAAAGGCGCTCGCGCTATGTTCAAATCGCTACTTTCTGCGCCCGCAACACGTTGTTTTTCCACAGAATCGGCCAAAGAGATACCATTCGCTGCGGTATGGTGGTCGAGCGCGGATGCAAAATCTTCGAACTTCTTGCCAGCGTGCTCAGACACACTCAGCACACTCCCCGTCACCGCATTCGGGCGGTAGGTCGTGCAGCCCTTGCAGCCCTGATCCCAGGCGGCCATGTAGACGTCCTTGAACGCCTCGAACCCGATATCCTCGGGCACGTTGATGGTCTTGGAAATCGAGCTGTCCACCCATTCCTGCGCCGCCGCCTGCATGGCGACGTGGTCCATCGGGGCCAGCGATTGCGCGTCGACGAAGTGCTCCGGCAGCGGCACGTCGCCTTTCACCTGACGCCAGAGGCTTACGGCGTAATCCTCAACTTCTTCTTCAACCCGACTCCCGTCTTTCTGGAGCACCTTGCGGGTGTAGGCATGGGCAAAAACCGGCTCGATCCCGGAAGAGACATTGCCCGCAAACAGACTGATCGTCCCGGTTGGCGCGATCGAGGTCAGCAGGGCGTTGCGGATGCCATGTTCGGCAATGGCGCCGCGCACGTCCGCATCCATCTTCTGCATCGTCCCGCTGGCCAGATAAGCATCGCTGTCGAACAGCGGAAACGCTCCCTTTTCGGCGGCCAAATCCGCCGAGGCCAGATAGGCGGTGCGGGCCAACGCGCGCAGCCAGTCCGAGGTCTGACGCGCCGCCTCGTCCGAGCCATAGCGCAAGCCCACCATCGCCAGCGCGTCGGCCAGCCCGGTCACGCCAAGGCCAATGCGCCGTTTGGCGTGTGCCTCGGCCTTCTGCGCCTCCAGTGGGAAGCGGCTGGCATCGACGGTATTGTCCATCATCCGAATGGCCGTCGTGACCAGGTCGCCAAGCTGCGTTTCGCACAGATGCGCGCCGTTTTCGAACGGCGCCTCAACCAGTCGCGCCAGGTTGATCGAGCCAAGCAGGCAGGCGCCATAAGGCGGCAGCGGCTGTTCGCCACAGGGGTTTGTCGCTGCAATATCCTCGACATAGGCCAGGTTGTTCATCTGATTGATCCGGTCGATGAAGATCACCCCCGGTTCGGCAAAATCATAGGTCGAGCGCATGATCTGTTCCCACAGATCGCGCGCCTTCAGGGTGCGATAGGTCTTTCCGTCGAACACCAGATCCCAATCGTCGCCCGATTTCACCGCCTCCATGAACGGGTCGGTGACCAGAACCGAGACGTTGAAGTTGCGCAGGCGCGCAGGGTCGGATTTGGCCGTCACGAAGGCCTCGATATCCGGGTGATCACAGCGCATCGTGGCCATCATCGCGCCGCGCCGTGACCCCGCTGACATGATCGTGCGGCACATCGCGTCCCAGACGTCCATGAAAGACAAGGGGCCCGAGGCATCCGCCGCCACGCCTTTCACATCTGCACCTTTGGGTCGAAGGGTCGAGAAATCATAGCCGATGCCGCCGCCCTGTTGCATGGTCAACGCGGCCTCTTTCAGCCCCTCGAATATGCCGCCAAGGCTGTCGGGGATCGTGCCCATGACAAAACAATTGAACAGCGTGACAGATCGGCCCGTCCCGGCCCCCGCCAGAATGCGGCCCGCTGGCAGGAACTTGAAATCTTCCAGCGCGTCATAGAACCGCGTTTCCCAGGCGCCGGGATCACTTTCGACCGCTGACAGCGCGCGCGTGACCCGGCGCCATGTGTCTTCGACCGTCACGTCAATCGGTGTGCCATCGGCGTCTTTCAGGCGGTATTTCATGTCCCAGATCTGTTCGGCAATCGGGGCGGCGAATCGAGTCTTGGCAGGGGTCCGATCAAATCGTATGCGGGTCTATATGATCGCGGAATCGCACGCAGGGAAACCGAAACATTTCAGCCCCTGATCACACGGCCCCGCAAGTGGCGAAACACCGGAGTTACCGTCTGGCAGAATCGCTCTGGGGAAACTAAGATACCACATCCTGTGGATAACTCCACCACTGATGCTACATGCTGGAAACAATGGGTCAGCTTCACCTGATAAAACTTTGCGTCGGGATCGACTCGGTCGAGGATCTGATCGCGTGGCGCGCCAAGAACAACCCCAAGGGGCTTGAGGCGCTCAGCCAGCATGTCACCCGCATGTGGCCGAAACGCGCCGTTGAACTGCTGGACGGCGGGTCGCTTTATTGGGTGATCAAGGGCAACATTCAGGCGCGCCAGCGGATCACCGCGCTGGAAGAGGTGACGGGCACGGACGGCATCCGCCGCTGTGCCATCGTGATGGACCCGAACATCATCCGCGTGGCCCCGGCGCGGCGGCGTCCGTTTCAGGGCTGGCGCTACATCAAGGCCGAAGATGCCCCGCCCGATCTGGCCGACCGGCGCAGTGGCGACAGCAGCCTGCCGGTCGAGATGAGCGCGGCCCTGGCCGAAATCGGCGTTCTGTGACCAACGTCCTGCTGGAAGTCTGCGTTGACACGCTGGCCGGTGCGCAGGCGGCCATTCGCGGTGGCGCGCGCCGGATCGAGCTGTGTTCAGCCCTGTCCGAGGGCGGTCTGACCCCGTCTGCGGGGTTGATGCAGGCGGCTGCTGCCTTGCCGGTTCCGGTCTACGCCATGATCCGGCCCCGCGCAGGGCTGTTCCAATTCGACGCCCATGATGCGGCAATCATGCTGGCCGATATCGCCACGGCGCGCGCGGCCGGTCTGGCCGGAGTCGTCCTGGGGGTACAGGATGGCGATGGCGGGTTGGACATGGGTCTGCTGGCGCGCCTGTCGGATGCCGCCGGGCCAATGGGGCGCACGCTGCACCGGGTGATCGACGTGGTGCCCGATCCGCTGCGCGCGCTGGATCAGGCGGCCGAACTGGGGTCGCACGGGTCCTGACCTCGGGCGCGCAACCCCAAGCGCCCGAGGGGGCGGCGTTGATTGCGCAGATGGTGGGTCGGGCAGCCGGTCGCATCGGGGTCATGCCGGGCTGTGGGTTGGCGGTGGCCAACGTGGGCGACCTCGTCGCGATGACCGGCGTGGCCGAGGTTCACGCCGCCTGCAATGCAGCCGCAGTGGGTGATCCGGCGTTTTCGGATTTCGACCCCGCAGGCGGGCGCAAGGAAACCTCGGAAGACGCGGTTCGCGGGATGGTCACGGCCCTGTCGGGATGATCCGCGCGGTGGGGATGCTGGGGGCATGGCCGGACGCCACGAGTGCACCCTATCCAATGATCTGATCCTTACTGCCAGCGCCCGCCCTGGCGGACCAGTTCGCGCTGAATATCCGCGACTGGCAGATCGGCCAGCGCGCAATTGCGGCGCAGCGACAGTGCCGCCGCGATGCCCGCGCCCTGACCGCCGACCGCGCAGCAGGCCATGTTGCGGGTGGCCGCGTGGCTGATCCGGTCGCCGCCGGTGGCGCGGCCTGCGACCAGCAGGTTTTCGACCCCCTTGGGCAGCAGGTTGCGGTAGGGGATGTGGAAATAGCGCCCCGTGGTCGGCAGGATCAGGATGCCGTAACCGTCGATGAATTCGGGGAACATCCCGATACTGTCGTCGAACCGCGCCTGATCGCGCACGTCGCCCTCGGTCATATTGTAAAGGCAGTCGACCTTGCGGGTGTCGCGGATGCCGATGGACATGCCGAAGTTCCTGAGCCGGATGCCGTCGCAGCCGGGCGTATAGCGGCGCAGTGCCTCGATCGCCAGCATCGCCTGGCGGCGACCCTCGATCTCGAACGCGGTCAAGCTGTCGGGGTCGGTGCCGTCGCAGCCGTCGAGGTGGATCAGGTTCATGTAGGTCAGTTCGCCCGTGTCATGCACCGCGCCCCAGGTGCCTGCGATGGTGTTCAGATGCGCCGGGATCAGCCCGTCTTTAATCGCCCGGTCGAAGGGTTTCTTGAGGAAGGGAGAGAACATCTCATCCTCCTTCCCGGAGGTCTCGATCACCCATTCGCCGCCACCGCCCCAGTCGGCATAGGTCTGCGGGTCGGACTTGATGCCGTCCATGAAGGTGCGTTTATCGACGCCTGCGCAGTGGAACATGACGCTTGCGGCCATCATGTCTTCGCGGTCGGTCTTGGTGGTAGGTGCCCCGGCGCGGGCGGCGATGTCGGCGTCGCCTGTGGCGTCGATCACGCGGGCAGCCAGGATCGCCTCACGCCCCGCTTTACTTTCGGTGATGATCCCGGTGATGCGGTTGCCGTCCATGATCGGGGCGACGAACTGGCGGTGCAGCATCGGGGTGACGCCGGATTCGGAGACCAGCGTGTCGGCGACCAGTTTGAAGCCTTCGCTGTCAATCTCGTGGCTGAGCGACTGGCTTTCCGGCACCGCCGCGCCCATTTCCTTGGCGCGCTCTTCGAATTCGCGGGCGATGCCGTTGCTTTCGACCGTCTGTTCGTGGCGATACCAATGCATCCCTTCGACGCCCACAACGGTGAGGTTGCCACCGAAACAACCGAAGCGTTCGACCAGCGTGGTTTCTGCGCCTGCGCGGGCCGAGGCGAGTGCAGCGGGTAACCCGCCGGGGCCAGAGCCGACGACCAGCACTTCGGTTTCGCGTACAACGTCGATTTCGCGGGCGGGTTCGGTGATGGTGCGGGTCATGCGCAGGTTTCCCCTTCTGTTTTTTCGCCCGGAATCAAGCCTGAAAGGCGCCGGGCGAGCGCCTGTCTGCCCCCCGGGCAGGCGCTTCTGCAACGTCTCGAACTCTACTGCCGTCAGAGTTAACCCTGCGGGATAAATTGCCCCACACTACCGGTTCAGCGCCTCCCCGCAGACAGGCACGCGCCCGGCTTGCACTTCACTGCGAAGTCACCCCCCCGCGTCCACCTCAACCCCCAGCGCCTTGGCGACGGTGAAGATATCCTTGTCGCCGCGCCCGCACATGTTCATCACCAGCAGGTGGTCCTTGGGCAGGGCAGGGGCGATCTTCATCACATGGGCCAGCGCGTGGCAGGGTTCCAGCGCCGGGATGATGCCTTCCAGCGCGCAGGACAGCTGGAACGCCTCCAGCGCTTCGACATCGGTGATCGAGACATATTTGGCGCGCCCAATCTCGTGCAGCCAGGCGTGTTCCGGCCCGATTCCGGGATAATCGAGGCCCGCCGAAATGCTGAACCCCTCCAGAATCTGCCCGTCGTCGTCCTGGAGCAGGTAGGTCCGGTTGCCATGCAGCACGCCGGGGCGACCGCCGGTCAAGGATGCGCAATGCTCCATTTTGGCGTTCACGCCCTTGCCGCCGGCTTCGACGCCGATGATGTTGACCGACTTGTCGTCGAGGAACGGGAAGAACAGGCCCATGGCGTTCGAGCCACCGCCGATGGCGGCAATCACCGTGTCGGGCAGACGCCCCTCGGCGGCTTGCAATTGCTCCTTGGTCTCCTTGCCGATGATCGCTTGAAAATCGCGGACCATGGCGGGGTAGGGGTGCGGACCGGCGACGGTGCCGATGCAATAGAAGGTGTCGCGCACGTTGGTCACCCAGTCGCGCAGCGCGTTGTTCATCGCGTCCTTCAGGGTGCCGCGACCGCTGGTCACCGGCACAACCTCGGCCCCCAGCAGGCGCATGCGAAACACGTTTGGCATCTGGCGTTCCACATCATGCGCGCCCATGTAGACGATGCATTTCAGCCCGAACTTGGCGCAGACCGTTGCCGTCGCCACCCCGTGCTGACCGGCACCGGTTTCGGCAATGATCCGGGTTTTCCCCATGCGTCGCGCCAGAAGGATCTGCCCCAGCACGTTGTTGATCTTGTGCGCGCCGGTGTGGTTCAGTTCATCCCGTTTGAGGTAGATTTTCGCGCCCCCCAGATGCTCGGTCAGCCGTTCGGCGTGATACAGCGGGCTGGGGCGGCCCACATAATGGGTCCACAGGTCGTCCATCTCGGCCCAGAAGCTGTCGTCGGTCTTGGCGCGCTCATACTCGGCCTCAAGATCCAGGATCAGCGGCATCAGCGTTTCCGATACGAAGCGACCGCCGAAATCGCCGAAGCGGCCGTTTTCGTCCGGGCCATTCATGAAGGTGTTGAACAGGTCGTTGGGCATTCCGGGCTCCTTCGATGCGACGCTGTGGTGTAGCCCGTGCCGTCGAAACGGTAAAGCGACGAAAGCTATTTGCCCGGACGCCAGGCGCGCCACCTAAGTGCCAGCCAGCGCCGCCCGACAATCACCGCGCCCACGATCATCGGCCGCAGAATCGGCATATCAATCGCAAGCAACGCCAGGCCCACCGGCAGCATCCACAGCCCGAACACCGGCAGGATCGCAAGCACGCTGCCGGCGATCAAGACGAGGGCGATGGGCAGGCGGAACATCCACAGATTGCGCTTCAACAGCCCGCGCAGTACCGAACCAACCAGCGGCACATGCCGCGAGATCGCGTTCAATTGCCGGGTCAGCCGGATGCGGTTTTTCGTCGGATCGTCGTCAACCAAATACTGTCTCCGAAGGTGGATGCCGACGCGAATGGCCACGGCCAATTCTGGCATATAGGCGTTCAGTCGATCGGCTCCAACGGGCGTTTGAAGCCGGTGTGCGATGCAACAAATCCAAGACTGGTGTAGAATTGCGCCGAGTCTGTCCGGCTGGCGTTCATGGTCAGTTGCATCAGCGTACAGCCCGCGGCGCGGGCGCGTGCCTCGGCATCCGCGAACATGGCGCGTCCGACCCCCTGACCCCGCAGGGTGCTGGCCACGCGAACGCTTTCGATCTGTGCCCGCCGCGCCGCGCGCAGCGACAGCCCCGAGATGAACGTCAGCTGATAGGTCGCCACAACTTTCCCGGCATCCTCGCCCACGATCAGCGTATTGGCACCCTCGGCCATCATTGCATCGAAGGCGGCGAAGTAGCGCGCCATCTCGGCCCCTTCGCGTTGCGAACCCAGCGCGTCGTCTTGCAACAGCGCCAGAACGGCAGGCACGTCATCGCGGGTCGCCGGGCGGAAACTCACCGGCATAAGCGTACCGCCGTCAGGAAATCGCGGATCAGGCCCGCGTCTTTCACCCCCGGGGCGCTTTCGACGCCGGAACTTACGTCGACCTGCCGCGCGCCGGTCAGGGCAATTGCCTGCGCCACGTTAGCGCGCGTCAGCCCCCCGGCCAGCATCCAGGGGCAGGCCCACCGCCGGTTGGCGATCAGCCGCCAGTCGAAGGTCAACCCGTTACCGCCGGGCAGCACCGCATCTTTGGGGGGCTTCGCATCGACCAGCAGTTGATCGGCGACGGCACCGTAGATATCCAACTGCGCCAGATCCTGCGCATCGGCCACCCCGACCGCTTTCATCACCGGCAGGCCGTACCGGGCGCGGACTTCGGCCACACGTTCGGGCGGCTCGGACCCGTGGAGTTGCAGCATGTCGATCGGCGTGTGTTCCAGGATTGCGTCCAGATCGGCGTCTGACGCGTTCACCACCAGCGCCACCTTGGCCACGCCAACCGGCACATCAATCGCCAATGCGCGCGCGGCCTCGATCGATATATGCCTTGGGGATTTCTGAAAGAAAACGAAGCCGACGTAACCGGCGCCAGCCTCGACCGCGGTCGACAGATGCTCTGCCGTCGAGAGTCCACAGATTTTCGTGCGTGTTTTGGCCATGGGCCGGGGTCTAGCGCGCGGCGGTCGGAGCCTCAAGCATCGCCAGGACGTCGTCGCCTGTGTCAGAGCCGGTGTCGGTCAGACGGTCAACCTCGGCCTCAAGCCGTTCCCGTTCGCGCCGTTCGTGGCGCGCCTCCGCGCGGTGCTTGTGTTCGCGCAGCCATTCCCAGACGAAGCCGATGGCGACACCGGCAACGATGCTGCCCAGGATCACCAGAAACAGGGGTAAGGAAATCGACCATTGATAGCCAAACAGCCCCGCCATTTCTTCTGGCAGAACCCGCAGGGTGACGAAGCCCCTGTTGGCAAGGGCGGTCGCGATCAGGACAATCGCAAGGCCGCCAAGGAAAGCATATCGGATCAGGCGCATGGCGCCGTTCTAGCCCTTGTTCAGGCGGTCGCGCAACAGCTTGCCGGTCTTGAAAAACGGTACGTGCTTTTCTTCGACATTCACCGAGTCCCCGGTGCGCGGATTGCGGCCGACGCGCGCGTCACGCTTCTTGACCGAAAACGCGCCGAAACCACGCAGTTCGACCCGGTCGCCCCGCGCCATGGCCGAGATAACCTCTTCAAAAATCGTGTTCACAATGCGTTCGACATCGCGGTGATACAGGTGCGGATTCTCATCCGCGATTTTCTGGATCAGTTCAGAACGGATCATATCAAGTCCCCCTGCGCGCCTCTTGTGGCAGACTGGGCGCGATACCGAACTATAGGCGAAACCGGGGCGGACGCAAAACCCCCATGCGACCAAAATAGGCGATAATGCGCTGAATATTGGGGATAAACACGGATGATCCTGCGGAAACTGCCACTCAGCGGTACGCAGGCGGGTGACTCGGCCTGCAATCCGCGCGCGCTGATTCGGGTGCGGCGCGGGCGGCAGCGAACCCGCCGCGCGGACCAATCGGCCTCGGGTTTCGGGGCAAGATCGCTGGCGGCGCAAGCCCGGCTGCGCGCCGGTCGGTCCCGGTTCAGCCGCGCGACGGGCGTGGTGGCCTTTGCGGTGTGCTGACCCTAGGGTGGCCCGACGGATTGGCGATCGGAGGGTGCGATGGCATCGCCCAGCGAAGCGGTGGAACAGCTGTGTATGGGATGCGGGTTTTGCTGCGACGGATCGCTGTTTGCCTGTGCCAGCCTGCAAAAGGACGAAAACCCGCCAGTGGGCCCAACGTGGGAAGGCACCGGAGGCAATCTGGTTTTTGCCATGCCGTGCCGCTGTTTTGACGGAAAATGTACGATCTATGACGCCAGACCGAAAACCTGCATCGGGTATTATTGCGATACCGCTAAGCTGGTGAAATCCGGCCGGCTTGGCCTTGCCCGGGCGCAGACCCGGATCGAGACGATGCGCGCGCATATTGCCGATTTCCGCAAGCTGACCGGGGATTTTGAAACGCCCGTCCCAAAACTCGTCTGCAGTACCATTGATGGCTACAAACTACAGCGCAAAGCCCGCAGCTGTACGGAAGCCGATCGCAGGACTGCACGGGCTGCGTATCGTTACCGGGTGTTGAAGAACCGCTATTTCGCCGGACGTTACAAGCGGCGCATGCGGCGGCTTTCGCGGGCAATTTCCCGACTGCTGCCGCACTGGGCAAGGGCGCGCGGCAAGAATTCCTGACCGAGCGCGTATCGGCGAAAAAAAAGCCCCGCGCCAGTGGCACGGGGCTTTTCCAACGTTATGTCAGACGCTTATGCGTCGTCGTCGCTTTTCAGCGCTGCACCCAGGATGTCGCCAAGCGAAGCACCGGAGTCCGACGAACCATATTGTTCGACCGCTTCTTTTTCTTCTGCGATCTCGCGCGCTTTGATCGACAGGCCCAGACGGCGGGTCTTGGCGTCGACATTGGTGACGCGTACGTCGACCTTGTCGCCAACCCCAAAGCGTTCGGGGCGCTGTTCGGCACGATCCCGGCTGAGGTCACTGCGGCGGATGAAGGATTTCGCACCCTCGTATTCCACCTCAATGCCGCCATCTTCGATCGAAGTCACCTCGACCGTGATGATCGATCCGCGCTTCACGCCGTCGGTCGCCTCGGTAAAGCTGTCGTCCAGACCTTTGATTGACAGGCTGATACGCTCTTTCTCAACATCCACTTCGGTGACCACGGCATTGACCGAGTCGCCCTTGCGGTAGTTCTGGATCGCATCTTCGCCACGTTCGTTCCAGCTGATGTCGCTGAGGTGAACCATGCCGTCGATGTCGCCGTCCAGGCCGACGAACAGACCGAATTCGGTGATGTTCTTGACCTCGCCTTCGACCGGCGTGCCTTCGGGGTGGGTTTCTGCAAACACCTCCCACGGGTTGCGCATGGTCTGTTTCAGGCCAAGGCTGACGCGGCGTTTGATCGGATCAATCTCAAGCACTTTGACGTCGACTTCCTGGCTGGTCGAGACGATTTTGCCCGGGTGGACGTTCTTCTTGGTCCAGGACATTTCGCTGACGTGCACCAGACCTTCGACGCCCGGTTCCAGTTCAACAAACGCACCGTAATCGGTGATGTTGGTCACGCGGCCCTTGTGGTCGCTGTCCAGCGGGTACTTGCCTTCGACGGCGTTCCAGGGATCGTCCTGCAACTGCTTGAGGCCAAGCGAGATGCGGTGCGTTTCCTTGTTGACCTTGATGACCTGCACTTTGATCGTTTCACCGATGGTGACGATCTCGGACGGGTGGTTGACCCGGCGCCAGGCCATGTCGGTGACGTGCAACAGCCCGTCAACACCGCCCAGATCCACGAAGGCACCGTATTCGGTGATGTTCTTGACCACACCGTCAACTGCCTGACCTTCGGTAAGACCACCGATAACCTCGGCACGCTGTTCGGCGCGGGATTCTTCAAGGATCGCGCGGCGCGACACAACGATGTTGCCCCGGCGACGGTCCATTTTCAGAATCTGGAACGGTTGCTTCAGACCCATCAGCGGGCCAGCGTCACGCACGGGGCGCACGTCAACCTGAGAACCGGGCAGGAACGCAACTGCGCCGCCCAGATCGACGGTAAAGCCGCCTTTGACGCGGCCAAAGATGGCTCCGTCGACTTTTTCTTCTTCGGCGTAAGCCGCTTCCAGACGATCCCAGGCAGCCTCGCGGCGGGCCATTTCGTGGCTGATGACAGCCTCGCCCTTGGCGTTTTCGACCTGGCGCAGGAAAACCTCGACCTCGTCGCCCACTTCAATTTCGGGGGCTTCGCCGGGGTTTGCGAATTCTTTCAGCTCGACACGGCCTTCCATTTTATAGCCGACGTCGATGATGGCTTGTCCCGCTTCAACTGCGATGACTTTGCCTTTAACAACAGACCCTTCCTGGGGCGTGTCAATCTCGAAGCTTTCGTTGAGGAGGGCTTCGAATTCCTCCATCGTTGCTTTAGCGCACATGCGTGTTCAGTTTCCTATCATAAGCGTTTTATCTGGCCGCGCGGTTGTCTCCGCCGGTCTTTCTGGTTTCGATTGGTCGCCGGTTGCCCGGCCGGAAATAAAGTCAGGGCCGGAGAATTCCGACCCTGCCCATATGCCCGTCCACAACTGTTGCCGTCGTGTTGACAGGCGGGCGTATAGGCCGCGCGGCCCTGTCTTGCAAGGGGTTTGCGCGCGATCCCCTTGACCCCGGCGCGTCCAGCGCGTTGTCATGGCGGTGATCAGAAGGATTCCCCCCATGCCCAGCGATTTCAAAGCCGAACTTACCGACCGCCTTGTCCGTTATTGCGCGATTGACAGCCAAAGCGACGAACGATCCCCAGCAGCCCCAGCACCGGCATCCAGTTCGACATGCTGAACTTGCTGCGCGATGAGTTGGAGGGCATCGGGGCTCAGGATGTACAGATCACCGACTACGGCGTGGTTCTGGCGACGATCCCGGCGACAACTGACGCCGCGGCCCCGACCATCGGCCTGCTGGCCCATGTCGACACCGCCCCGCAATTCAACGCGACCGGCGTGAAGCCCGTCGTTCACAACGCCTACAACGGTGGCACGATCAGTTTCGCCGACGCGCCCGAGTTGGAGTTATCGCCCGAGGGGTCGCCCCATTTGGCCAATTGCGTCGGCCATGACATCGTAACCGCAAGTGGGCTGACCCTGCTGGGCGGCGACGACAAGGCCGGGGTGGCGATCATCATGACCGCCGCGCGGCATCTGTTAAAGAACCCGTCGATCCCGCACGGCAAACTGCGCATCGCCTTCACCCCGGACGAGGAGATTGGCCGCGGCGTGAACGAGCGTTTGCCTGCCGACCTTGCCGCCGATTTCGCCTTCACCTTCGACGGTCAGGAGCCCGGCGGTCTGGAGGTTGAGACATTTTCGGCGGATGGCGCGGTTGTAAGGGTTGAGGGTGTGTCGATCCACCCCGGCGACGCCAAGGGCAAGCTGGTGAACGCGCTGCATCTGGCCGCGAAGATTATCGACACGCTGCCCCAGACGCGTCTGACGCCCGAGACCACCGAAGGGCGCGAAGGGTTCATCTTTGTGGGTGAGGTGACGGGCAATGCGGCAAGCGCCGAGATCAAGCTGATCCTGCGCGATTTCGAGATGGACAAGCTGGCCGCCCATGGTGACCTTCTGCGCCAAGTCTGTGCGACCATCGCGGCAACCGAACCGCGCGCGACGATTATCTGCGACATCCACCCTCAATACCGCAACATGGCCTATTGGCTGGACGACGATCCCCGCGCCGCCGAACTTGCCCGCGCCGCCTATCGCGCCTGCGGGATCCAGCCGGTGTCGCATCCGATCCGGGGCGGCACGGACGGGTCACGGTTGACGGAACTGGGCGTGCCGACGCCGAACCTGTTCACCGGGATGCAAAATATCCACGGCCCACTGGAATGGATCAGCGTGCAGGACATGGAGGCCGCGACGAACGTTTGCCTGAAGCTGGTTGAGCTTGGGGCGGGGGATTGAGGGCGGTATGCTAAAGTGACGCATCGGATCGCTGCACTTTTCGGATCAGTTTGGACGTTCTGTCGGTTTCCGTTCTGCAGCCCGGAATCAAGCCCGAAGGGCGCCGGGCGATCGCCTGACCGTCCGTCGCACCAAAGGTGCGCCGTGATTCTTTGGCACGCCTCTGGCGTGACGAGCAGGCGAATTCGATGGGTCGCGAAACCTTCGTAGTCTGGAGTTAACGCAGAACCACTAATTGCCACACACCACTGTTGCATCGCCTACCCCCGGTCAGGCGCGCGCCCGGCTTGCACTTGCATCCGGGCGATACCCGCAACGGCTCAGAAGACCACCAATCCGCTTTGTGGCTCAAGAACGGTTCCCCAACCACCCGTCATCACCTCACCACTGACCAACCCCCGCTTCTTCCAAATTTCGGCTTTCCGGAAGACCTCACAAACACAGGGCGCAACGAACCACCCCTCCCGCTCCATTCCAAGTGACCGGGCGATTCCGCGTGGACCTGTCCGGCAGCCTAAAGCGTTTCGGCTTGAACCTGAATCGCGAGGGATTCCCTTGAGACCTGATCTGTGATTCATCCTGTTTGGGAGGATGGATCATGTCAGCACCTTTGCCATCTGCGCTTCGGATACGGTTTCAGAGATACATTGAAGAAGGGTTGAGCGGGCGCGCGGCGGCGTTGCGGTTGAAGCTGTCGCCTGCCACAGGCGCGCGGTGGGCGCGTCAGGTGAGGATGAAGGGTCATGCGGAACCTGCCCGGCAGGGACCGCCGCGCGGCAAGGGAAAGCTGGCTCCGCATCGGGAATTCTTTGAGGAGTTGATCGCACAAGACCCTGACATCACGCTCTTTGAGTTGCGTAATGCGCTGGCCGATGCAGAGGGTGTGCGGGTGCATCACTCCTCCATCGCCAACCTTCTGTCCCGGCTCGGCTTCACGTACAAAAAAAGTCGCTGGTCGCAACCGAGCGCCGCCGCGCCAAGGTAAGGCAGCAACGGGCCGACTGGTTCAGATACCGCTCGCCAGCCATTGCGACCTTTCCTGAGCGCGTTGTCTTTATTGACGAAACCGCAGTGAAGACAAACCTCACGCGCCTACGCGGCAGAGCCAAGCGCGGTAAGCGCCTGACGATGGATGCGCTCTTCGGAAGCTGGGGAACCCAAACCTTGATCGCGGGCCTGACCCAAGGCGCGCTGATCGCACCTTGGGTCATCAAGGGAGCGATAGATGGCCCCGCCTTCGCGGCCTACATCCGCGAAGTGCTGGTCCCCGAGATCAACCCCGGCACTGTCGTCATTCTCGACAACCTGGCAACCCACCGGAATAAGGAGGCGACGCAGGCTTTACGCAATCACGGCTGCTGGTTCCTTTACCTGCCACCGTACTCGCCCGACCTGAATCCCATCGAGCAGGCCTTCTCTAAACTGAAAGCCCATTTGCGACGGATCGGGGCCAGGTCCTTTACCCAGGTCTTCGAAGCAATCGGAGCAATCTGCGATCTCTACGACCCAGTAGAATGCTGGAACTACTTTAAGGCCGCCGGATATGTCTCAGGTTAATGTCGAAACGCTTTAGGGGTGTTGGTCTCTGGCATCATTTCAGGCAAAATGGATGACGCTTCATGTAATGACGACAAGCTATTGACGGACCCGCGAAATGGCGCCGCCCGAATACCGCCTTAGCGTCGCAAATGCAGCAGCGACATCAACCGCGCTTGACGGCTGAATCCATCGGTCTGAACCGGCCCGATCACCGCAGCCCGTGCCATAACCCGTTGCGCCAGCCACCAGGCCCAGATCCCGAAGATCAGCCCGCCGACCGCTTGCCCGATCAATATCCCCTGCGCCCCCAGCAACCAGCCTCCGACCATTGCTGTCGGGATGGTGCCCAGCGTGTGCCGGCCCCAATTCAGCCATGTCGAATAAAACGGGTGGCCCAGATTGTTGAATGCCGCGTTCGACACGAACAACATGCCGTTGAAAAAGAACATCAACGCCAGTGGCCCGGCGAACAGGAACACCAGATCGCGGGTCAGCCCATCGGCGCTGAACAGCCCGGCAATCGGCCAGCGCAGCGCGTATAACGCGGCCGAGACCAGCAAAACAACGACCGCCGTGAAGATCAGCCCGTCACGAAACGCCCCCTTCACCCGATCATGCAACCCGGCCCCGAAATTCTGCCCGATGATCGGACCAATGGCCCCGGACAGCGCAAATGTCACCCCATAGGCCACCGGTGTGATCCGGGCCACAATGGCCATGCCCGCCACGGCATCCTCGCCATATTCGGCCATCGAGCGTGTGACATAGGCCTGCCCGATCGGGGTGGCCAGCTGGGTCAGGATCGCCGGACCGGCGATGCTGAAAACCGGGGTCAGATCGCGAAAAAGTTCGGCACCTGAGGGGCGCGCGAACCCGCCATAGTGGCGGATGATCGGCAACAGTGCCGTGGCTGCGATGGCAAGGCGCGCGGCAACGCTGGCCAATGCGGCCCCGGTCAGTTCCAGATCCAGCCCGAAGATCAGGATCGGGTCCAGCACCGCGTTTACCAGCCCGCCCCAAACCGTCGCCATCATTGCACGCTGCGCATCACCATGGGCGCGCAGAATCGCGCCGCCGACCATGCCGGTGATCAGAAACGGCAGCGAGGGCACAATGATTCTGAGGTACGATGTCGCCAGTTCCAGCGTCGCACCGCGCGCGCCGATCAAGGACGCAAGCACCGGCACGTATATCCAGACAATCGCGGCGAATATCGTGCCAAAGACGACGCCATAAATCAGCACATTGGTCGCCCGCCGCCGCGCCAGCTCTTCGTTTCCGGCACCCAGGGTCCGCGCCACCAGCGCCCCGGCGGCAATCGCCATGCCGATGCCGAAGGATGTCGTAAAGAACAGGATCGCGCCAGCATATCCGACCGCAGCGGCCAGCTCGGCCTTGCCCAGCATCGAAATGAAGATCATGTCGATGAAATCGACCAGAAACACCGCCATCAACCCGACCGAGGCGGTCAGCGACATCACCGTGATATGCCGCATCAATGACCCGTCGAGGAATTTTGCCTGCTCGCTCATGCGCTGTCCCCTTTGCGCACAAGTCTGAGGCATCGCGCGGCCGGGTTCAATCCAGCGTTTTCGGCGCGCGCAGCAGCGCGGTTTTTGTCTGCCTCAGCGTCCTCAGGAATTGCCGGGTTTGGCGCAGCCGGGCTTCGACCTCGGCGATTTTTGCGTTCAGGAACGCCTCTCCATCCAGATCATCGCCTGCCGCCCCAAGCTGGCCCAGGAAGACGGTCACATCCGCCAGCGTCATGCCTGCCGCCCGCGCCTCGGCAATGATCTCCAGCGTCATCATCGTGTCGTCGGAATAGTTGCGATAGCTGTTCGTCGCACCCGGTTCAGGGGTCGAGTGGATCAACCCGGAACGTTCGTAAAACCGCAAGGTATCCCGGCTGAGGCCGCTTTTTCTGGCCAGATCACCGATGCGCATGGGTGTGCGAAAACCGTTGACTCAACTCCATGGTTTTATCTAACGTGACACATCCGAAATGGCCAGAGGCATCCGCGCATGGCGAAAAGTTGTGAAAGCTGCGGCATGCCGCTAAACAAAGACCCCGAAGGCGGCGGGTCCGAAGCGGATGGCTCGCGTTCGGCGCGCTATTGCTCGCTATGTTACGCCGATGGCGCGTTTCGCCATCCTGATGCGACGGTGGTGGAGTTTCAGGCCCATTGCCTTGACGCCCTTGCTGGCAAGGGCATGCCACGGATCATGGCATGGCTGTTCACGCGCGGAATTCCGCGATTGCCGCGCTGGGCCGATTGTGTTGAAAAACTCCGAAATCAGAGCGTCGCGGATTTCTTGCGAAAACCTATGAAGCGAAATAGTCGGAAAGCTTTGACCACGAGACAGCGCATGGCTGCGCGTGAGCGCATGTAGGCGATTTGGGCCGACCCCCGCGCCAAAAATTTAGGATCGGGCTGCATGGAAAGAAAAATCATCGTTCAGGCCCTAAAACGGAGTTTTTCAACACAATCGGCCAATAAATAACCAAGGCCCCCATCTGGTCGGTTTCCCCTGACCGCCCGTTTCGCAGACTGTTTTCAGACCATTTACTGCTAAGGTCCGCACAGAGAATCGACGCCAGTCCGGCCTTCGCAAAAGCAGATCCCGCATGACCCAACCGCCGCGCCATCACGGGACTACGGTCATGTTCGCCGCGTCAGTTCTGTCTGCGGTCCTGGGGTCCGTGCATGCATTCTCGGTCTTTCTTATCCCGCTTGAACAGGCATTCGCAGCGTCCCGAGGGGCAGTTTCGCTGACCTACTCCCTGGCATTGGGCTTTCTGACCCTTGCTGTACTGTTCGGCCATAGCATCTTTGCGCGTTGGAGTGCGCCGAGTTTTGTCATGGTAGTCTCCACCCTCGCCGCAGCAGGGGCGCTGATCGCCGGGTTCGCCCCGTCCTTGTCGATGATCTGGCTGGGCTATTCGCTGCTGTTCGGGGCGGCCAATGGTCTGGGATATGGCTTCGGCCTGCAATTGGCCGCACAGGCCAACCCGCGCCGCGCCGGGTTCGCGATGGGGGTGGTGACCGCCGCCTATGCGCTAGGGGCAGGGGTCGCGCCGCTGCTGTTTGCCGCCGCGCTGTCGCTGGGTGGATTTGTCGCCGCGATGATCGGTCTTGCGGCTGTTCTGATCGGCGCAGGCATCATCTGTGCAGCCATGTTGCGCGCGACAGGCGCAGTGTTCACGGCCGCGCCCGCGCGGTCGGCACAAACCGAAGTTCGCGGTGCCAGTTTCGCGCTTCTCTGGATCGGTTACGGCGCGGGTGTCGCCGCCGGATTGATGGCAATCGGCCACGCCACCGCGATCGCCACCGGCGCCGGATTTCCGGGGCCGATCTGGATCGCGCCTGCGGCAATCGCGGTCGCAAATCTGCTGGGCAGTCTTGTGGCCGGTCGGCTGACTGACCGGGCGAAACTGGGTGTCGTCCTGGCCTGCCTGGCGCTTTTGACGGCAGCAGCGGTTCTGGCGCTTGGCACGATTGCGGGGCCGGGTTCCACCATTGCGATGCTCGCGGCAGCAGGCTTTGCCTATGGCGGCACCATCGCGGCTTATCCCGCCGTGATCGCCAAACTGTTCGGCATGGCCGACAGTCCGCGGATCTATGGCCGGGTCTTCACCGCCTGGGGGGCCGCTGGCCTGTTCGCACCCTCATTGGCTGGCGCGCTGTTCGACCTCAGCGGCACTTACCGGGTGGCTTTGCTGGCAGCTGCCGCACTTGCGGTCATCTCGGCATTGGCGGTTGTGGCCTTGTTCCGGGTCGAGGTCAGGCGCGCGGCTTGATCTGTAACAGCGGCATCACATCCGCCATTTCCGGTCCGCGATTCCGGCCCGTCACGGCGCGGCGCAGGGGGGCAAACAGCGCGCGCCCCTTGCGGCCCGAAGCCTCCTTGGCGGCCGCTGTCCATTCCGACCACGTCTCGGGCCCATAGGGCGGCTGACCCAGCAGGGCGATCGCCTCGGCCACGAAATCGGCATCCTCGGCCTCGGGCGCGGCAGTTGCCCCTTCGGCGAACACCGACCACCAGCCCGACAGGTCGGCCAGCGTGTCGATATTCTCACGCACGACGGTCCAGAACTGATCGGCCAGCGCATCCGGCACCCCGGCGGCGCGCAAGTCTTCTGCCACAGCCTCCAGCGGCAGACCGGCCAGATGCCGCGCGGTCAGCGGCTTCAGGTCTTCGGCGTCAAATTTCGTCGGAGCGCTGCCGAAATGGTCCAGGTCGAACCCTTCGATCAACTCATCATGCGAATTGCGCAACTCCACCGGATCGCTCGACCCCAATCGCGCCATCAGGCTCAGCAGCGCCATCGGTTGAATCCCCGCTTCGCGCAGATCGCGCAGCGCCAGTGTGCCGAGGCGTTTGCTCAGCGCCTCACCCTGCGGGCCGGTCAGCAGCGAATGATGCGCGAAAGATGGATGATCGTGGCCCAGCGCCGCCATGATCTGAATCTGCGTCGCCGTGTTGGTCACATGGTCCGATCCGCGCACCACATGGGTCACGCCCATATCCGTGTCGTCCACCACGCTGGCAATCGTATAGAGGACCTGACCATCGGCGCGGATCAGCACCGGGTCGCTGACGCTGGCGTCATCAATTGAGATGTCGCCAAGGATGCCATCGGTCCATTCGATCCGTTCCCGGTCCAGCTTGAACCGCCAGACCCCGTTGCCACGCTCGGCGCGCAGGGCGTCCTTTTGCGCCCCGCTCAACTCCAGCGCCGCGCGATCATAGACCGGCGGGCGGTGCATGTTCAGCAGCTTCTTGCGCTTCAGGTCCAGCTCGGTCGGGGTCTCGAACGCCTCATAAAGCCGCCCGTTGCTGCGCATCTCATCCGCTGCCGCCGCATAGCGGTCCAGCCGGTCAGACTGTTTCTCAACCCGGTCCCAATGCAGGCCCAGCCAATCGAGGTCTTCCTGGATCGCGTCCGCGAAGGCCTGGGTCGATCGTTCAGGGTCGGTATCATCCAGCCGCAGGATGAAAGTGCCGCCCGCCTTGCGGGCAATCATCCAGTTCATCAGCGCGGTGCGCAGGTTACCGACGTGGATATGGCCGGTGGGCGAGGGGGCGAAACGGGTGGTGGTCATGGGGCAAACTCCTTGTCGCACGCTCTTTCACAGGCGGGCAAACATGTCCATATCGGGGGCATGGATGTAAGCCTTGACCAGATGCACGTGCTGGCGCTGGCGGCGCGTGATGCCTTGCCAGACGCCTATCGCGCCGCCGCGCGCGACGTCGCGCTGCGGGTCGAGGATACGGCCCCGCGCGATATCCTGGCGGATGTCGGGGTCGCCGACCCGCTAGAGCTGACGGGCCTTTACGACGGCATCCCCCTGACGCAGAAATCGGTCGCCGATCAGCCCCATGGCCCGGACACGATCTGGCTGTTCCGGCGTGCCATTCTGGCCGAGCTGGCGGAACGCGGGAACGTGACCCTGGCCGAGCTTGTGGCCCATGTTTACGTCCACGAATTGGCGCATCATTTCGGCTGGTCTGACGATGACATTGCCCGGATTAATCGCTGGTGGGAATGATCGCGGAGCTGTCGCAGCTGCCATACGTTTCGCATACGTTTTGCCGACAGGCGATTTTCGGCCCAGATCACCGGGCTGTGAAGTCGAAAAACGGCCGGGTTGCCCTATGGTTAGACCAAGTCAATCTCATACACGGAGGTCTGCCATGAAACTCACCCGTCGCCAGGCGCTGGACAGCGCCGCGATCCTGCCGCTTGCCGCAGGCGCCACGCCAACGCTGGCCGCAAGCCACGCCGAACCCAGCCCCTTGCCGACGCACCGGGTCCATAACCTGGGTGATTTCAAGGTCGTAACCCTGCTGGCAGGATCGCGCGCCGTGCCCGATCCGCATACCATCTTCGGGCTGAACGTCCCGGATGAGGAGTTCGACGCCGTGTCCGAAGCGGCCTTCCTGCCCAACGACAATTCGCAGTTCTTCTTCACCCCGACATTGGTCGACACGGGCGAGGCGAAGATCCTGTTCGACACCGGCCTCAACCCCGGCGGCATCACCGCTGTTGCTGCCCACGGCCACACGCCGGGGCACATGGCCTATATGCTGGACAGCGGCGGCAAGCAGATGCTGCTGATCGCCGACACCGCCAACCACGCGGTCTGGTCGCTGGAACGCCCGGATTGGGAGGTGCGCTTTGACATGGACAAAGCCGCCGCCGCCGCCACCCGGCGCAAGTTGCTGGGCATGGTCGCGGCGGATCGCATTCCGCTGATCGGTTACCACCTGCCGTTCCCGGCGGTGGGCTATGTCGAGGTCAGGGGCGACGGCTTCGCCTATGTCCCGGCGAGTTATCAGTTGATGCTCTGATCGCGTTTCACCCGCCAGCGGCGGCATCGGGATCGACGAGCGGATGCCTCCGGCGGGGATATTTTTGGGTCAATGATGGAGCGGGCGCGCCTCAAACCTCGCGCCAGTCGCTTTCGGCCAGCGCGTCCTGAAACGGGCGCGCATCGACTGCGTGCAGCATCTCATCGAAAGGGAACGCTCGGCCCTGGTCGTGTTCTGAACGCGCGGATAGATCGGGGCGGGCCGGTCGTTCAGGATCGGGGCGTCCCAGCCGTCGGTGGTCTGGAAGAACCGGGCGACACCGTCGCGGCCCCAATGTGTCAGGAAGCCCTGCACCACAGTATCCAAGTAGCTGAGAAGGATCGGGTTTTTCCGGGTCGGTGCCTCATGCGCATCCTCCGCAATGGCATAGACCGCCAGATCCAGCGGGCCAGGGGGTGGCGCACGTCCGGGACCGCGACCCGTGCATAAGCCGCCTCTCGTGCGTCGAGGGCTTGCCAATCCGCACCGGGGACCGAGGCGATGACGCCCTCGATACTGCTGGTCGGATCGCGCATTACGGTCACATAGGCCGCCGCGCGGCCATGGGCACGCCGCCAGGCGCGGCGCCAGCCGGGCAGGGTGGCGGGATGAAATTCGGGGTAGGCATGGGTGCCGGAATTCACCAGCGAGCCATAGCCAAAAAAGAACGGATCAGCCATTCGCCAGACAAAGCCCTGAACGCATTCGAAACGCAAGACTTGCCCGGTGCGCCAAGGCGCGCTAATCCAATCCGGTCAACGACGGGAGAATCGGGTCCGCCCCGATGCCGAAGGAGCAACCGCCCCGGTAAACTCTCAGGCACCAAGGACCGCCGTTGGCAACAGACTCTGGAGAGTGGCCCCGCAGGGCCCGCCGAAGGGATAGCGATCTCAGGCGAAGGGACAGAGGGGGCACTGGCGACACCTGAATGTGGGGTGTCGGGGAACAGTGCCGGGCGAACATCCGGCTGAACGACAGGGGATGGGAATGCCGGAGCTGAACCGAACACCGCTTTACGATCTGCACCTGGAACTGGGCGGCAAGATGGTGCCGTTTGCGGGCTATGAGATGCCCGTGCAGTACCCCATGGGCGTGATGAAAGAGCATCTGCACACGCGTCAAAAGGCCGGGCTGTTTGATGTCAGCCACATGGGTCAGGTGGTGGTCAGGCCAAAGTCGGGCCAATACGAAGATGCCGCATTGGCGCTGGAAACGCTGGTTCCGGTGAACGTTCTGGGGCTGGGCGAAAAGCGCCAGCGCTATGCGATGTTCACCAATGACGCGGGCGGGATCGAGGATGATCTGATGCTGGCCAATATGGGCGACCATGTTTTCGTCGTCGTCAACGCCGCCTGCAAGGACGCCGATATTGCGCGGATGAAAACCCATCTGTCTGAAACCTGCTGGATCGAGGTTCTGGATGACCGCGCCCTGCTGGCGTTTCAGGGGACTGCGGCGGAAGGGGCGCTCGCTTCGCTCGCGCCCGCTGTCGCGGAAATGGCGTTCATGGACGTGGCCGAGGTGGGGATTGCCGGGGCGGACTGTGTCGTCTCACGCTCGGGCTACACCGGTGAGGATGGGTATGAGATTTCGGTGCCGAATGCGCAGGCCGTCGATCTGGCGCGTGCTCTGCTGGCGCATGACGATGTGGAACCTATCGGTCTTGGCGCGCGGGACACGCTGCGGCTGGAGGCGGGATTGTGCCTTTACGGCAATGACATAGACGCCACCACCAGCCCGGTTGAGGCGGCGCTGACCTGGGCGATTCAGAAGGCACGGCGCGCCGGGGGCGATCGGGCGGGCGGCTTTCCAGGTGCAGACCGTATCCTTGATGAGATGGCGAATGGCACCTCGCGCCGCCGCGTTGGTCTGCTGCCCGAAGGCCGCGCCCCGATGCGCGACGGGACGCGGTTGTTCGTCGAAGGATCGGACACGCCGGTTGGCACAGTGACGTCGGGTGCCTTCGGGCCAACCGTCGAACGCCCCGTTTCAATGGGCTATGTCGAGGCTGCCTACGCCGACGTCGGCACCGCCCTTCTGGGCGAGGTGCGCAGAAAACTTTTGCCGGTTACAGTGGCGGCAATGCCGTTCCGCCCGGCGCAATTCAAACGATAATCAACTGGGAGAGACTGAAGATGAAATACACCGAAGAACACGAATGGCTGCGCGTCGAAGATGATCTGGTCGTGGTCGGGATCACGGCACATGCCTCGGAACAGCTGGGCGATGTGGTGTTCGTGGAACTGCCGGACGTGCCGATGACGGTCACCAAGGATGACGAAGTTGTGGTGATCGAAAGCGTCAAGGCCGCGTCCGACATCCTGGCCCCGCTGGACGGCGAGATTGTCGAGGTGAACACGCCGCTGGGCGATGAACCCGGCAAGGTCAACGATGATCCCACCGGCGACGCCTGGTTCTTCAAGATGAAGATCGAGGATATGTCCGTTCTGGATGATCTGATGGACGAAGCCGCCTATAACAAGTTCATCGCCTAGGCGCTGTGGTGCGCGTTCTGCGCATTGTCAGCGATCTGGAGGTTTCAGACCCACAAGCTCTGGCTGGATTTTACGAACGGCTGTTCGGTCTGAAGATCGTGATGGACGCGGGCTTCATCGTCACGCTGCAGGGGGACGCGCCTGCGCCCATTCAGATCAGCCTTGCCAGCGAAGGCGGGTCCGGCACGCCGGTGCCCGCGCTTTCGATCGAGGTGGATGATCTGGACGATGTGATCGCACGGCTGGCCGCGATGGGCGTGACGCCCAGCTATGGCCCGGTCGATGAACCCTGGGGCGTGCGCCGTTTGTATGTGCGCGACCCCGCTGGAACCTTGTTGAATATCCTGTGCCACGCCCCGGCTGGCGCACCGACCTGAACGGAGACTTTCATGCCCTTCTCACCCACAGATTATCAGCCCTATGATTTCGCCAACCGACGCCACATCGGCCCCTCGCCCGAGGAAATGGCCGAGCTGCTGAAGGTCGTGGGCGCGGACAGTCTGGATGACCTGATCGACCAGACGATCCCCAAAAGCATCCGGCAGGACAAACCGCTGGAATTCGGGCGCGCGCTGAGTGAGCGGGAATTGCTGTATCACATGCGCGAGGTTGCCTCGAAGAACCAGCTGTTCACCTCGCTGATCGGGCAGGGGTATTACGGCTGCGTCACGCCGCCGGTGATCCAGCGCAACATCCTGGAAAACCCGGCCTGGTACACGGCTTATACGCCCTATCAGCCCGAGATTTCGCAAGGCCGGCTTGAGGCCTTGTTGAACTATCAGACGATGATCTGCGACCTGACCGGACTGCCGGTCGCCAATGCCTCACTTTTGGACGAAGGCACGGCGGCGGCCGAGGCGATGGCGATGGCGCAGCGGGTGTCAAAATCGAAGGCGACGGCGTTCTTTGTTGATCAGGAATGCCACCCTCAAAGCATCGAGGTGATGCGCACCCGGGCCGAGCCGTTGGGGTTCGAGATTGTGGTGGGCGACCCCGTTGATCTGGACGCCGAAGCGGTGTTCGGCGCGATCTTCCAATATCCGGGAACGCGCGGGCATCTGATGGATTTCACCCCGCAGATCGAGGCGCTGCATGCCGCCAAGGCCATCGGCATTGTCATTGCTGACCCGCTGGCGCTGACGGTGCTGAAGGAACCGGGCGCAATGGGGGCCGATATCGCCGTCGGCTCGACTCAGCGGTTCGGGGTGCCGATGGGATACGGCGGTCCGCACGCGGCCTATATGGCCTGCACCGACGCAATGAAGCGGACGATGCCGGGGCGTTTGGTCGGCGTGTCGATTGATGCGCGCGGCAACAAGGCCTACCGGCTGAGCCTGCAAACGCGCGAACAACACATCCGGCGCGAAAAGGCGACCAGCAATGTGTGCACGGCTCAGGCGCTGCTGGCCGTGATGGCCAGTTTTTACGCTGTGTTCCATGGCCCCGAGGGGCTGAAAGCCATCGCTCAGCAGGTCCATCTGAAGGCTGCCCGTCTGGCCGAAGGTCTGGAGGCGGGCGGTTACAAAGTCTCGCCCAAGTCGTTCTTCGACACGATCACGGTCGCTGCCGGGGAAAAGCAGGCCAAGATCTATGCCGCTGCGCAGGGCCTGGGGCTGAACCTGCGCATCCTGCCAGCCGGAGAGATCGGCATTTCGGTCGATGAAACCACGCGCCCGGAAACGCTGGAACTGGTCTGGCGGGCTTTCGGGATCGTGCGTGCGGAAGACGGGGCCGATCCGGCCTATCGGATGCCGGACGCGTTGATCCGCAAGACCGATTACCTGACCCACCCGATCTTCCATCTGAACCGGGCCGAGACCGAGATGATGCGCTATATGCGCCGTCTTGCTGACCGCGATCTGGCGTTGGATCGCGCGATGATCCCGCTGGGCAGTTGCACCATGAAACTGAATGCGGCGGCCGAGATGATTCCGATCACCTGGCCCGAGTTTGCGCATATTCACCCGTTTGCGCCGGTGGATCAGGCGGCAGGATACGGTGCGATGTTGGCAGACCTGTCCGAGAAACTCTGCGCGATCACCGGCTATGACGCGATGTCGTTGCAGCCGAATTCAGGCGCGCAGGGGGAATACGCCGGGCTGCTGACCATCTCCGCCTATCACCGCGCCAATGGCGATGACGGGCGCAACATCTGCCTGATCCCGGTTTCTGCCCACGGCACCAACCCGGCCAGCGCGCAGATGGCGGGCATGAAGGTCGTGGTGGTCAAATCTGCCGAGAACGGTGACGTGGATGTCGAGGATTTTCGCGCCAAGGCTGAGGCTGCCGGGGACGCTCTGGCCGCCTGCATGATCACCTATCCCAGCACCCACGGCGTGTTCGAGGAAACAGTGCGCGAGGTCTGCCAGATCACCCATGATCACGGCGGGCAGGTCTATATCGACGGGGCGAACCTGAACGCGATGGTCGGGCTGGTACAGCCGGGTCAGATCGGCGGTGATGTCAGCCACCTGAACTTGCACAAGACCTTCTGCATTCCCCACGGCGGCGGCGGGCCGGGCATGGGGCCGATTGGCGTCAGGGCGCATCTGGCACCGCATCTGCCGGGGCATCCCGAAACCGGTGGCAGCGAAGGGCCGGTCAGCTCTGCGCCCTTCGGATCCGCCTCGATCCTGCCGATCAGCTGGGCCTATATCCTGATGATGGGTGGGGCCGGGCTGACGCAGGCGACGCGCGTTGCGATCCTGAACGGCAACTATATCGCCAAGCGGCTGGAAGGGGCCTATGACGTGCTGTTCAAAGGTGGCAAAGGCCGCGTCGCGCATGAATGCATCCTCGACACGCGGCCCTTTGCGGACGCGGGCGTCACCGTGGACGATATCGCCAAGCGCCTTATCGACAACGGTTTCCACGCCCCAACGATGAGCTGGCCAGTCGCCGGCACGCTGATGGTCGAACCCACCGAGTCAGAAACCAAGGCCGAGCTGGATCGGTTCTGCGACGCGATGCTGGACATCCGCGAGGAAATTCGTGCCGTTGAAAAAGGCGAGATCTCATCCGAAGACAGCCCCCTGCGCCGCGCGCCGCACACGGTCGAAGACCTCGTCGGTGACTGGGATCGCCCCTACAGCCGCGAACAGGGCTGTTACCCGGCGGGCGCGTTTCGGGTCGATAAATATTGGGCCCCGGTCAACCGGGTCGACAATGTCTATGGTGACCGCAACCTTGTCTGCACCTGTCCGCCGCTTGAAGACTACCTCGACGCGGCGGGATAGGGTCAGGTGAACCGCGTTGCGCTGCCGCCACGGTGTCCGGGCGGCAGCGCATTTGCTGGTTGAGATTTCGTCCGCCACGGCTAGAACAGGTCACAACTGCGCATTTGCGGTAACGTTGGGTTGATCAAGGCCGGACAAGGCCGAACAGGGGAAAAAGATATGATCCGTGGAATTTTCGTTGCGGCGTTTGTGCTTGCGCTGGCCGCCTGTGAACCGGTGGATGAAGACGGTGTCAGCGGCAAGATCGAGCTGGACATGATGGATGACGGAACGATCGTTTCCAATATCTGACGGCCCGGCGCGCTGCTTGACAGCGAATTCCGCATCACCCATCTAAGATTCCAGTGGGGCCGTAGCTCAGTTGGGAGAGCGCGTCGTTCGCAATGACGAGGTCGTCGGTTCGATCCCGATCGGCTCCACCATTTACCTCTGCACGATCACCCGATAATGTCCCAGTGTGTTGCGCCGTGTCGACTGCAGGTCAGCCCTTTCCAACCACCCAGTCCAGTGCGCGCGTTGGCAGCACCCGCCCGAGGAACGCAGCGCCCCATGTGGGTGCCGTCACGAAATAGCGGGCTTTGGGGCGTGCTGCCTCAAGCGAATGGATCAGTTTTCTGGTCACTGCCGAAGGCGGCAATTCGAAGGCGTCCTTGCCCTCGGTCGCTGATTTCAGGCGAGCCAGAAGGCTGGATTCATATTGATCCCGACGGGCCGAGGCCTGCCAGTCGATCCAGCGCGCGAACTCTTGCGCGGCGTTGACGCGGAACCGTGTCGTGATCGGGCCGGGTTCGATCAGGCTGATGCGAATGGGAGTCTCGGCCATTTCCAGGCGCAGGGTGTCGGTCAGCCCTTCCAAGGCGTATTTGCTGGCCACATAGGCCCCGCGCCACTTCATCGGGATGAAGCCAAGAACGGAGAAGCATTGCACGATCCGCCCATGGCCCTGGGCGCGCATCACCGGGATCACCTGCCGCGTCAATTCGTGCCAGCCAAAGACGTTGGCCTCGAAAATGGCGCGCAAGGCGTCGGTGGGCAGATCTTCGACCGCGCCGGGGATCGCATAGGCCCCGTTGTTGAACAGCGCGTCCAGCCTGCCGCCAGTGGCTGCAAGAACCGCGTCGAGGGCTGCGCCGATGCTGTCCGGGTCATTGTAGTCGAGGCGCGGGCTGGCAATGCCCTGGGCGATCAGCGCATCACAGTCGGCCTGCTTGCGGCAGCTTGCGAAAACCTGCCAGCCGCGCGCGCTGAGTGTGTGTGCCGCATCGCGCCCGATACCGGACGAACAGCCGGTGATCAGGATTGACCGCTTGGGATCGGAACTTGGTTCGCGCACTGCACCCGCTTTCATACTTTGGTTGGGGTGCAGTTAGGTCAGGCGGTGGGGCGTGGCAACGGCGGCGTTGCGGCAATCACGTGGCCATTTGCGCAGCCTGGCCTGATATCAGTTCAGACTGGCAAGGACCGTGACGCCTTCTTCAATTTCGGCATCCATGAACGGCGCAAACCGGGTCAGCGGGGCGGGCTTGTGGTTCGCGCGTGTCGCTGCAAGCGCCATTTCGATCGCTTGGGCGTCGCTGACGGGAACCGCTTCGCCGGACGCCTGAGCGGCGTCTATACCACTCAACGCAACAAGGCGTTCGACGGTGTCACTGTTCAGCCCGGCCAGCAGCGGGATTGCGGTGGCGTATAGGGCGATGATCGTGGCGTTGATGATGCGGTTCATTGTGGCCTCCCCAGGTTTGGAAATCGTGTCTTCCTGTTCATGGGTCGGTTGCAGGGGGGACTCGGTTCAAAATTCTGCTTTGCCAGCGCTTGCCGCCCTGAATCGCAAGGGGTATCACCGGCGCAGATGTCCGATGCTGATGATCTGACCGGTGATGTGCCGGACGACCTTGTCGAACCGCTGCGCCGCGCGATTGGCGAGCGGTATCTGACCTATGCGCTGTCCACGATCATGCACCGCGCCCTGCCGGATGCGCGCGACGGGCTGAAGCCGGTGCACCGGCGCATTCTTTATGCAATGCGCGAATTGAAGTTGAACTCGACCGGGGGATTTCGGAAATCGGCGAAGATTTCCGGCGATGTCATGGGGAATTATCACCCGCACGGGGATGCGGCGATCTATGACGCGATGGCGCGGCTGGCGCAGGATTTCAACGTCCGCTATCCGCTGGTTGACGGGCAAGGCAACTTTGGCAACGTCGACGGCGATAACCCGGCGGCGGCGCGATACACCGAAGCGCGGATGACGGCGGCGGCCGAGGCGTTGCTGGAAGGTCTGGCCGAAAACGCGGTCGATTTTCGCGACAATTACGATGGCACATTGCAGGAACCCGTTGTCCTGCCCGCGACCTTTCCGAACCTGCTGGCCAATGGGTCCAGCGGGATCGCAGTGGGGATGGCGACGAACATTCCGCCGCATAATCTGAACGAATTGCTGGATGCCTGCATTCATTTGGCCAAGGCGAAGAATTCCGAACTGGTGCGCGAAGACACGCTGATCGACATGGTGCCGGGGCCGGACTTCCCGACCGGTGGCGTGATCGTTGAACCACCCAAGAATATCGCCAACGCCTATCGCACCGGGCGCGGCAGCTTCCGGCTCCGCTCCTCCTGGGAGGTTGAGGATCTGGGCCGCGGCCAGTGGCAGATCATCGTCACCGAGATCCCGTATCAGGTGCCGAAATCCCGGCTGATCGAAAAGCTGGCCGAGCTGATCCAGACCAAGAAGCTGCCGATCCTGGCGGACGTGCGCGACGAAAGTGCCGAGGATATCCGCATCGTCCTGGAACCGCGCGCCCGCACCGTGGACCCCGAACAAATGATGGGGATGCTGTTTCGTGCGTCCGATCTGGAAACGCGGTTCTCGCTGAACATGAACGTGCTGATCGACGGGCTGACGCCGAAGGTCTGTTCGCTGAAGGAAGTGCTGCGCGCCTTCCTTGATCACCGGCGCGACGTGCTGCTGCGCCGCAGCCAGCACCGGCTGGATAAGATCGACCATCGGCTGGAGGTTCTGGAAGGGTTTATCGTTGCGTTCCTGAACCTCGACCGGGTCATCGACATCATCCGCTATGACGACGATCCCAAGGCGGCGCTGATGGCCGAGGATTGGGACCGCGAATTCCCCCGTGCCCTGGACGAGGGCGATTACATTGGCCCCATCGGGCTGGGCCTGGAGCCGTACCCGGCGCTGAGCGAGGTTCAGGTCGAAGCGATCCTGAACATGCGCCTGCGCAGCCTGCGCCGGTTGGAGGAAATGGAGCTGCTGCGCGAAAAACAAGCGCTGGAGGACGAGCGTGCAGACTTGCGCGATCTGCTGTCCTCGGACGATCTTCAGTGGAAACGCATCGCCGACGAATTGCGCGAGGTTAAGAAAGATTTTGGCAAAGACGCCGCCCTGTCCGCCCGCCGCACGCGGTTCGAAGAAGCCAGCGAAGTGGAAGAAGTTCCCCTTGAAGCGATGATCGCCAAGGAACCGATCACCGTGGTCTGTTCGTCGATGGGCTGGATTCGCGCCATGAAAGGCCACATCGACCCGGCCAGCGATTTGAAGTTCAAGGACGGCGACGAAGGACGGTTCCTGTTCCACGCCCAGACCACAGACAAGCTGATCCTGTTTGGCGGCAACGGGCGCTTCTATACGATCCCGGCCAGCAATCTGCCCGGCGGGCGCGGTATGGGCGAACCAGTGCGCCTGATGATCGACCTGCCGAATGAGGCGTCGATTGTCGATCTGTTCGTGCATGACCCGGATAGGCGTTTGCTGGTCGCCTCGTCCGCAGGGGACGGGTTCGTGGTGCCCGAGGGTGAGATCATCGCCCAGACCCGCACCGGCAAGCAGGTGCTGAACGTCAAAGGTGACGTGGTGGCGCGGATCTGCAAACCGATCAGCGGTGATTCCGTGGCAACCGTGGGCGAAAACCGCAAGGTGCTGATTTTTGCGCTGGATGAGCTGCCCGAAATGACCCGCGGCAAAGGTGTCCGGTTGCAGAAATACAAGGACGGCGGGCTGAGCGATCTGACGACCTTCACGCTGGCCGACGGCCTGTCATGGCACGATCCGGCAGGGCGGACCCGGACCGAGACTGCGCTCGGCGAATGGCGCGGCAAACGCGCCGCCGCCGGCCGAATGGCACCGCGAGGATTCCCCCGCGACAATACATTTACATGAGTGCGCTTGCCGACCTGAGCACCAGCTTTGTTGGCCGGCGCGGGCGCTTGTTCTGGCTGGCGTTGAAGACCAGCGTACTGACGGTTCTGACGCTGGGGTTTTACCGCTTCTGGATGAAAACCCGGCTGCGCAGGTTCTATTTGTCGTCCATCCGACCCGGCGGGCAGCCCCTTGAATATCTTGGCGAACCTCTGGAGAAGCTGCTGGGTTTTCTGATCGCGGTGGTGTTTCTGGCCTTTTACATCGGCGTTGTGAACCTGATCCTGATGTTCCTCAGCTTCGCGCTGCTGCAGGGCAATGTTGCCGCCTATGTCCTCAGCTTTGTGGGGGTGATCCCGATCTTGTTCTATGCGCAGTACCGCGCACGACGTTATATCCTTGCGCGCACCCGCTGGCGTGGCATCCGGTTTGGCCTGGAACCCGGTGCCTGGGGATACGCGGGTCGCGCATTGTGGCACTGGATCATCACGCTGGCCTCACTGGGTGTGTTCTGGCCGCGCATGACCTATCGGCTGGAAAAATTCCGGACCGACCGGACGACTTATGGAACGGTGACGCTGACGCAGGGTGGCGGTTGGGGCATGCTCTATCCGGCTTATCTTCTGTTCTACATCCCGGCGCTGGTGACGGCGGGCTGCGTTGCGGTTGCAGTCTGGTTCGACGACGAAATCGCGTTGGTTGCGATGATGATAAGCGTGCCGGTCGCCCTGTTCGGCTGGGTGTTCTATCAGGTTGCCGCATTCCGGTTAATGGCGGCCACGAAATCGGCGGGCGATGTCGGGTTCATTGCCGCACCGCGCAGTTGGCGGGTGTTCTGGATCTATGGCTTCGGGTATTTTCTGGCCGGGCTGGTCATGTTCAGCGTGTTGATTGCTGCCCTGATCCTGCTTGGCGCGGCCCTGGGGCTGTCGGGGTCCTTGAGCATTGATCTTGATAACATCGACAGTCTGACGAATGCAGGCTTGCCGTTTTGGGCGGCGACCGCGATCGGCGTTGCCTTCTATTTCTCATTCTTCATCGGCTGGGGCGTGTTGCGCCAGGTCTTTGTCACTTTGCCGCTGATGAAACACTATGCAGAAACGCTCAGCATTACCGGCGTGTCGGGCCTGTTGGCGGTGCGACAGACCGAACGCGACCGCTTTGCCGAGGCTGAGGGCTTCGCCGAAGCGCTGGATGTCGGGGCGGCGATATGACGACGATCCATGTGACCGACGGCGCGCCGCAGTTTTCGGCCTATGCGGATTTCCTGGACGGAGAATCGCCGGTCGTTCACCGGGTCGGGATCAACATTGACGAAGGTGGACCCAACGCGGCGTTGGTTCTGGCGCTGCCCGGCAAGCCCGCGCGCAGGTGGCCATTGGCCGAGTTGCGCGCCCTGCGCGATCAAGCGGGCAATGACATGCTGGTTCTGGCGCGCCAGGGCAATCCGCTGGCCCGGCTGATGGTCAGCGATGGCGAAGCGATGCGCATCCTGTCAGCCCGCGCGCCGCGCCTGCGCCACGCACCCCACGCGCCGGGCCGTGGGCGGCTTCTGGCATGGGCTGCCGGGGCCATTGCTTCGGTTGCCTTGATCATTCTGGTTCTGGTGCCGCTGATGGCGGATCAACTGGCCGAGCTTTTGCCACCGGATGGTGAACGCGCGCTTGGCGACACCACGTTCGAACAGATCCGCACGGTGTTGAGTGGTAATCCACTTGCGCCCGTCGCGATTTGCGATGACCCGGACGGCCTTGCAGCGCTGGCGAAAATGACAGACCGGCTGACCGCTGGCACGACACTGCCGTCTGAATTGAACGTCCATATACTGGACCACGATCTGATCAACGCCTTCGCCCTGCCGGGCGGGCAGGTGATCCTGTTTCGTGGTCTGATCGACGCGGCCGAGTCCCCGGAAGAGGTTGCAGCCGTACTTGCACATGAAATCGGCCATGTCGTGGCCCGTGACCCGGCGCGTATCGCGCTGAGGACGGCCGGTTCAGTCGGGGTTCTGGGCCTGTTGTTTGGTGATTTTGCCGGCGGCGCGGCGGTCCTGTTCATGACCGAGCGGTTGATTCAGGCAAGCTATTCCCGCGAGGCTGAGAACAACGCGGATATTTTCGCGCTGGATATTCTGGACCAGGCCGGTTTGCCGCCCGCCGCCCTGGCAAGCATGTTTGAACGTTTCCGCGAAGCCGGGGGTGAGGCGGAAGGGCTGATCGCGCATTTCAGCTCTCATCCGGCGCTGGGCGACCGGATTGCGCGGGCTGGCGAACTGACGCAGGTTTCGGGCGCGCCGGTTCTGAGCGTGCGTGAATGGCGGGCCTTGCAGAATGCCTGCAGCCCCGGTGGCCTGACATCGGGTGGGCGTCAGCGCGAGTCCAGGAAGAAGTGACATGGTCCCGACCGGTCGGGTTCAACATGGTGTGCAGCATGGTCGGCAGATGGTTTCATGGAACATTCCGTTCCAGCGGCGCGCCTCACAATCGCGCTTGATATCCGCGCGTCCATTGCCTAGGACACCGGCACTGGTTCTAGGGGTTTAGCTCAGTTGGTAGAGCATCGGTCTCCAAAACCGAGGGTCGTGGGTTCGAGTCCCTCAACCCCTGCCAGGAACATCACCGCACGATTGTTGATCCTGCCTGCCGTGTCCGGCAGTGGTTGCGCCGCAACCAGTGCATGGCGTGGGGCACAACAGGCTATCGGTCAGCGAAACGGACTTGCACGCCCCGGTGCTTGCAGTAGCGTTGTGCCATGACGGATGCGGTCCTTTTTGCCTGTGCCCTGCGCACCGATGTCGGGAACGTCGTGCTGCGCAGCGATGCATCAATCGTCGCGGCACTGCGCGCGCAGGAACCTGCCTGGGTGCATCTTGCCGCCGATGCGCCGGGATTGCGCAAATGGATCGCGACCTGGCTGGGCTATCTTGATCCGCATGTTCTGACAGCGCTGCTTGCCGACGAAACCCGCCCCCGTGCGATGCCGCTGAATGACGGGCTGATGCTGATCCTGCGTGGCGTGAACCTGAATGACGGGGAAGAACCCGAAGACATGGTGTCGGTGCGGATGTGGCTTGAACCGGCGCGCATTGTCACGGTTGCGCGGCGGCGGCTGGCCTCGCTCGACGACATGCGCATCGGGTTGGAATCGGGTCGTGGACCAACCCGCGCCGGGGCCTTCCTGTGTGACGTGGTTGACCATCTGGGCAACCGGATCGAGACGTTTTTGCGCGATCTGGACGAAGAGGTCGACGCGCTGGAAGAAAACGTGATGACCGATCATTCGGCAGATCTGCGCAGCCGGATCACCGAAACCCGGCGGCGAATCGTCTCTTTCCGTCGCCACATCGCGCCACAACGGGACGCGTTGTCATTGTTGGCACAGGCGAATGTGCGCATGCTGGACGAAACCGATCATCGGCGCCTGTTCGAAGCGCATGACCGCCTGGTGCGCACCGTCGAAGAACTCGACGCGATGCGCGAACGGTTGCAGGTCGTCAAGGATGAACTGCAGGCGGCGCTGGCGGACCGGCTGAACCGCAACCTCTTTGTCCTGTCGGTGATTTCGGCGATATTCCTGCCATTGGGGTTCCTGACCGGGCTGATGGGGATCAACGTCGCGGGCATTCCCGGTGCGGATTGGCCGATGGCTTTCTGGACATTCTGCAGCGGTCTGGCCATCGTCCTGGCACTGCAGTTGCTGATCCTGCGGCTGATCCGCTGGATATGATGTGAACGCAATCGTCTTGAAACACCCTGCCAGAGCGCGTATCTGCGCCCCGAAGGAGACCGCACATGGCAACCCGTACCAATCCGTTTCAGTTCATCCAGCAGGTCCGCTCGGAAGTGTCCAAGGTCGTCTGGCCCGGACGTCGCGAGGTTCTGGTAACGACCGGTATGGTTTTCGTGCTGTGCACGATCACGGCGGTGTTCTTCTTCGTCGTCGACTTTGGAATTCGTGAGGCATTGAAGCTGGTCTTGGGATACTTCGGCTGACGATTTCCCGAACGCCCCTTGAAATAATCCCCTGCGGGGGATAATCGGGGCATCATTCCGAGACATGGCGCGCGGCGATTCGAGTTGCGCGCCGCTTTTTGTTTCGGGACTGCCTTTTAAGGGCTTGAGAGCATTTTGGAATTTAGGCCCGACGGGTCGGCAAAAACGGGCAAGGGCGATCATGGCGAAACGCTGGTATTCGGTGAGTGTGCTGTCGAACTTCGAAAAGAAGATCGCCGAGCAGATCCGGCATTCTGTCGTGGATGCCGGCCTTGAGGACGAGATCCAGGAAGTCCTGGTCCCGACCGAGGAAGTGATCGAAATCCGCCGCGGCAAGAAGGTCCCGACCGAGCGTCGTTTCATGCCCGGCTATGTGCTGGTGCGCATGGAGATGTCGGACGAGGGGTATCACCTGATCAACTCGATCAACCGCGTCACCGGATTCCTGGGCCCGCAAGGGCGCCCGATGCCGATGCGCGACGCCGAGGTGAACCAGATTCTGAACCGCGTTGAAGAAGGCGAACAGGCACCACGCACGCTGATCCACTTTGACGTGGGCGAAAAGGTCGCTGTGACCGACGGCCCGTTCGAAGGTTTCGACGGCATGGTCGAAGGCGTCGACGACGAAAATCAGCGCCTGAAAGTCAGCGTCTCGATCTTCGGCCGCGCGACCCCGGTCGAATTGGAATACACTCAGGTGACCAAGCAGAGCTGAGCGCCTTTGGCGTCACGCAAGTTTTCGCCCTGCGATTATTTGGCGATGTAACGCAATGGGCAGACGGTCCGATTGAACGCTTCCTGGGCGAGCATTTGCAATGAGGCGATTCTGTGGAAAAACAACGTGTTGCGGGCGCAGAAAGTAGCGATTTGAACATAGCGCGAGCGCCTTTCTGATCAGGCTTTGCGCGTTTGCTGCGGTGCAGGAAAGATCTTTGCCAGTTTGCGAAGGTTTTGGGCAGTGGCGGCGAGCAGGAATTCGTCATTTGCGCCGCATGGTCCACGTAATCGGAGCCGTCCCAGGCCGAGAATGCGCTTGAGGTGGGCAAAGAGCATTTCGACCTTCTTCCGGAGCTTCACCGAGATCTTGTATTGCGGCGTTTTGGCGATTGCGCGGGCGATGTCGCGAGCGTCCTCATGTTCCTCACGGGTGATCTTACGGGCGTCGGCATTCGGGCAGCACTTCGGCTTGGAAGGACAGGATTGGCAGGTGTGCTTCAGCGCTTGGTACTTGGCCACGCCCTTGCCGGTTGGGCCGCGATTGGGGTCGGAGTAGTTTCGGCGGAACTGCTTCAGAGCCTCGCCTTCCGGGCAGATGTATTGATTGTTCTCGGCATCCCATTCGAAGTCAGCTCGGGACCAGGTGCCATCGGTGCGCCCGGCTTTGTCGAAGACCGGGATGTGCGGTGCGATCTTTTCACCCACCAGCCATCCGAGCATGGGTCCCGATCCGTAGGCGGTGTCGGCGATCAGCCGTTCGGGATGAAGATCGAAGCGCTCTTTGGCCCGCTTCAGCATCGTCTTGGTTGACCCCACCTCGGCTTGACGGATCGACCGTGTCGCTTCCACGTCGACGATGACACCATGATCGGTATCGATGAGATAGTTGTCGGAGTAGGCAAAAAATGCGGGACCCTTACGCGCCGCCGTCCACTGGCTGGCTGGGTCGGAATAGGACGTGAACTTTGGCTCGACCGGTGTCGCTGCTCCGAATGCGGCCTCATCCAGAGTGTCGAGATACTCGCGGACCGCGCGGGGTGCAGCGTCTGCATCGATCCGCGCAATGTCCCATTCTTCCTTTGGCGCAGAGTACTGCTTGTTGGCATCCGCCTCGATCAAGCTGGCATCGACGGCCAGGCGCTGACCGCTGACGAGACCTTCGGCGATGCATCGCGCGACCGTGGTCTCGAAGAGATGGCGCAGCAGCTCACTCTCGCGGAACCGACCATGCCGGTTCTTTGAAAAGGTCGAGTGATCCGGCACCCGATCGGCCAGGTCGAGCCGACAAAACCACCTGTACGCGAGGTTCAAGTGTACCTCTTCACAGAGCCGCCGCTCGGACCGGATGCCGAAGCAGTAACCGACGATCAGCATCCGGATCAGCAGTTCAGGATCGATCGAAGGACGACCGGTGTGGCTGTAGAAATCGGCAAGATGGGCGCGGATGCTGCTCAGATCGACGAAACGATCAATCGATCGCAGCAGGTGATCTTGCGGGACATGGTCTTCCAGCGAGAACTCATAGAACAGCGCCGCCTGTGCTTCCTGCCTCGGTCCCATCATGGCTGATCCTCCCGCTTGTTGAGAGGATTGAATCAGCGCCATAGCCCTCGATCAAGCAGGAGTTTTTCAACAAAATTGGCCGAAGTCGCTCGCAAGTCAAACGTCTCTTACGAAGCTCTCAAAAAGATCAAGCAAAGAAAGACAACGTCGCCCTCAGCTGAATCAGCATCGGCAATCGCCAAGGCGTTTGGGATGTCGTTTGACGAATTTCACAGTTTGCCCGGCACCGCCGGGCCGCCCCCCCGGGCGGGGGCCTTGCCCCCACCCGCGGCCGGGAACTGCCCTCAACACAGGGCGATGTCGTCTATATTTCCGACCCCCTGGACCGCCCGCAAGAACTCGAAGGCACCACCTACAAGCTGAAATGGCCGATGAGCGAACATGCGATCTATATCACCATCAACGACATCCTGCACGCCGGACGGCGCCAACCGTTCGAGGTGTTCATCAACTCAAAAAACATGGAGCATTTCGCCTGGACCGTGGCCCTGACCCGGATGATCAGCGCCGTATTCCGGCGCGGCGGGGACGTCAGCTTCGTGGTCGAGGAAATGAAGGCCGTGTTCGACCCGCGCGGCGGTGCCTGGATCGAAGGCAAATACATCCCCAGCATCCTTGCCGCCATCGGCGGGGTCATCGAAAAGCATCTGATCGCCATCGGGTTCATCGCCGGGGAAGGCATGGGCCTCAAGGCCGATCCGCGCGCCGAAATCAGCCGCATCGGCCCCGCGAAAGCCTGCGAAAGCTGCGGCAATTTTGAAATGCGGATGGTCGAAGGTTGCATTACCTGCGCCAACTGCGGCTATTCAAAATGCGGCTGAATTGGCGGCCTGAACCGCGTTTCAGGCCGTCGCCCATGTCCTTTTCGAACCAAATACCCGCGTAAGGCGAGCGATTTGTGCCCCCGCGGCCACTTTTGGCGCGAATCACAGGGTAATTTCGTCAATATTGTTCGCTTTACGTTAAAGGCATGCGTTATCCTGCCCGATAATAAGAAAAAACGACGGGCGAGCGGGAATGTTTTCAAATATCAGGGGCAGTTTTGTGCTGGCCTGGTCGCAGACCTACGTTGACGGTCTGGGCATGGCACCTGTGTCGGCACTCAGCATCGGGGCGACCTGGCGTTGGAGCGGGTCCGCGACGCGCGTTGATGGCGCCGATGACCGCCTGGTGCTGGACGGCGCCCCGGGCGTAGCCGCACTGCGCGAACGCGCGGCAAAAACGGTGCGCAAGATGATGCACGGGCGGGTGGCCAACGGCAATCGCCTGTCCGATCTGGATGACGCCGAACCGCTGTTCGAGCGCAGCTTCTCGATGACCGATGGGCGGCGCGTCTTTTCGGCCACGTTGATCGACGTGGCGACATCTGCGCGTCCGCTGGTGATGTTCGCGGATGGGTTGCCCCCATCAGACACCGATCTGTGGATCACCCGCTGCCCGGACGGGCTGGGCGCGCTGCGGCTGTCCAAAGCGGTCGATAACGTCATGTGCTTTACCCGTGGCACCTGGCTGGATACGCCCGCCGGTCGCAAACAGGTCGAGGCGCTGCGCCCCGGCGATCTGGTCGCGACCATGGATGACGGCGCGCAGCCGGTGCGCTGGATCGGCACCCGCACGATCAGCGGCGCGCGCTTGCAGAGCTTCCCGGATCTGCGGCCCGTCTCGATCAAAACCGGGGCCTTCGGGGCCAGCCACCCGCAGCCCGATCTGCTGTTGTCGCCCCGGCACCGGGTGCTGGTGCGCGGCGCCGCCGCGCGCAACCTGTTCAACACGCCCGAGGTTCTGGTGGCCGCGTCCGATCTGCTGAACGACGGCAGCATCCGCCGCGTCACACCGCCGCGCGGCGTCACCTATATCCATCTGATGTTCGACCGCCATCAGGTCGTCTGGGCCAACGGCATCCTGTCGGAAACCTTCCACCCCGCCTCGGCCGATCTTGGCGCGCTGGAGGCTGCGGAGCGCGACGCGCTACTATCGCTCTGCCCAGAGCTGTCCAATAGCGCATACGCCTATGGCAGCACCGCACGCCGATCGCTCAGCGCCGCCGAAGCGGCGGTGATGGTCCACGGCACGCGCCACTAGGGTATCATCCATCAAATCTGCCCCGATGCACGAAGACGAACACCCTTAGCAAAGCGCGCGCCATTCCCATGACGTTTGAAGTATTCAGGATCGTGCTTCAAAGCCTGTCGCAACCGGCGTTGACTCGGCCCCGAACCGCTGTATAAGCCCCCGGTCCCGATCAGTCGGTCCGGGGCGTTTATTGGTGTTGGTGGCCCCCGCAAGGGGAAGCCTGTCGGGGGTCAAACCCAAAGGACAACGCCCTCATTAGTTAGAGGAGATCAGACGGTGACAAAACGCACCTCTGCCAAGTACAAACTCGACCGCCGGATGGGCGAAAACATCTGGGGTCGTCCAAAATCCCCGGTCAACCGCCGCGATTACGGCCCCGGCCAGCATGGTCAGCGCCGCAAGGGCAAACTGTCTGACTTTGGTTTGCAGCTGCGCGCCAAGCAGAAGCTCAAGGGCCACTACGGTGACCTGACCGAAAAACAGTTCCGCCGCATCTTTGCCGAGGCTGAGCGCGTTAAGGGCGACACCGGTGAGAACCTGATCGGCCTGCTGGAACGCCGCTTGGACGCCGTCGTTTACCGCGCCAAGTTCGTCGCGACGATCTTTGCCGCGCGCCAGTTCGTGAACCACGGCCATGTCAAGGTGAACGGCAAGCGGGTCAACATCCCCAGCTACCGCGTCAAGGAAGGCGACGTTGTGGAAATCCGCGACCGCTCCAAGCAGTTGGCCGTCGTGATGGAAGCTGCCGGCCTGCCCGAGCGGGACGTGCCCGATTACATCGACGTCGATCACTCCAAGATGACCGCAACCTTCACCCGCACGCCGGGTCTGGGCGATGTGCCCTTTGCGGTGCAGATGGAACCGAACCTGGTCATCGAATACTACGCGCAGAACTAATCCCTGCGTCAGCGATTTTCTGGGCCGCCCTGGGGAAACCGGGGCGGCCTTTTTCATGCCCGCCACGCTGGCGCATTTGCGCCGCCTGCGCGCGATCAGGGTCCAGATCCGGTCGGCGGAACCACGCCAATGTGACGTAATATGTCGTCGTGAACTGTTCAGTTGCGCCGCTGTACGCTGCGTGGCACTCCGGTGCGATGAAAGCGATCCTGACCTCTCTCAGCCATGCTCCGGCGCCGGTTGCCGCATTCCTGATTGTCGGCGCGTTCTGGGGAACTTTTGCGGCCTATGTGCCCGAGATCAAGGCAGGCATCGGCGCGTCGGATGCGGCGTTTGGCGCCGCATTGCTGTTCAGTGGGCTGGGGCTGTGCACCGCGCTGATCCTGGCCCCTGTCGCGGACCGGATGCTTGGGCCGCGCGCGATGCAGGTCGGGGCGGGGCTGCTGGCGATGGCCTTTCTGCTGCCCGCATCCGTGCCGAACGTCTGGACCTTCGCGCTGGCGATGTTCTGTGCGGCGGCGGCCTCGGGCCTGCTGGACGTGATCATGAACGCCCGGGTGTCGGAACTGGAAAGCCGCACCGGGCGCAGCCTGATGAATTCGCACCACGCGGTGTTTTCCGTCGGCTATGCCATCACCGCCCTGCTCAGCGGCCCGGCGCGCGATTTTTGGGGTGCCCGCGGTGATGGCATTCGCGGTTGTCGCCCTTGGCACCGTTGCGGCGCTCAGCTGGCTAAAGATGGACACCCAGACGGCCACAGACGACGCCGAGACTGCGCAGATCCGCATGGGTCCGGTGGTGTTCTGGGGCGGGCTGATCACCCTGATTGCATTCATGTCTGAAGGGGCCACGGAAAACTGGTCGGCCCTGCATATCGAGCGCACCCTGGGCGGGCGCGCCGCCGAAGGGGCGTTCGGGCCCTTCATGCTGGGCCTGACCATGTCCATCGGGCGGTTTTCCGGTCAGGCCGTGGTCGAAAAGCTAAGCGAAACGCGCGTGATCAACGGCGCGGCGCTGGTGTCGGCAATTGGCGTGGTCATCGTGGCGCTGGCCCCGGTGCCGCTGGTCGCCTACGTCGGCTTCGCGATCTTCGGTCTTGGCGTGTCGGTGATTGCGCCCATGGCGCTGGCGCTGGTCGGAAAAAAGGTCCGCGCGCGGAACCGGACGGCCGCAATCTCGCGTACCGCGGTGATCGGATTTGCCGGGTTCGTCATCGGACCACCGCTGCTGGGGCTGACGGCCGAACTGTTTTCGCTGCGGCTTTCGTTTCTGATCGTAGCCGCGATCCTGCTGTCGTGCATCGTCTGGTCCGGGCGACTGGGGCGATCAGGGCGCGCATAATTTTCCGCCCGCACCCCGTGCATGCCCCATGCGCCGCTGACCAGCTTGCCTGCTACTCGGACCGCGTACAGGACATAACACCCTGGGTCACGATCGGCCGCAGCACGACCAATGCAGGAAACGCGATCAGCCAGGCCCAAAGCCAGGTGGTCACCCAGATGCCACCGAAACCGTCGACAAATCCCAATGCCCGCCAGGTGGCGAACCCCGACACCAGCAATGACATCCCGCCCGAGACCAGAAACGCCACCACATAGGGTGCGCACCATTTTGGAATAAATCGCATCAACCGTCCTGACCTGCTGGTGCCATACATTTTGCATACGTTGTGCCGACGCTTTGCCGACAAGGTCAACCACCATGTCTTTTCGCCAAAAATACTCCCGCCGGAGGCTCCGCTGGTTGACCCAAAGCGCGGTCGTCAGCCGTGGTCCTTGGAGTCATAAAAGTCGCTCAGCCGCTTGCCACGTTCGGGCCGGAACTTGCCGACCGCCTCCATCGCGGCGATCCGGTCCACGCGGAATATGCGGAAGTCGTCGCGCAGCTCGCACCAGCCGACCAGCGTCCAGACCTTGCCCCAGAACCACAGGCCCAGCGGGCGGATGATGCGCGTCGTCTCGGCCCCTTCCAAGGCGTCGTATCGGATTGACAGCCGGTCCAGCGCCTCAACCGCGGTATCGAGGGCATCCAAGCGCGCGCGCGTCGTGTCATCCATCGCGTTCCAGGTAAATGCATGGATCTGCACGGTTTTCGCCTGATTGCGCACGGCGTCGGGCAGCACCGCGTCAAACTTGATCAGCGCCTCCTCCGCCGCTTTGGCCATATCCAGCCCGCCCAGGCCTTGATCAGCCGCGCGCCCGCCACCAGCGAGGTGATCTCGGCCCGTGTAAACATCAGCGGTGGCATCTCATAGCCCGAGCGCAGCAGGTATCCCACGCCAGCCTCCCCCTCGACCGGGACGCCGGAACCGATCAGGTCGGCCATGTCGCGATAAATCGTGCGTTCGGACACCTCGAGGTCTTCGGACAGGCGCCGCGCGGTGACCAGCCGCCCGCCCCGAAGGGCCTGAACGATCTGGAACAGGCGATCCGCCCCGGCGGGATGGTGATCGGGTCGGACAGAACTTTGCCGCCGGCGGTGGTCAAGCGGTCCATCGTGGCCTCCAGAGTATCGGGCACCAGCAAATGGATGGTCGGGCCGTCCGACGACGGTTTGCCGGGATAAAGATGGCCTGCCGTGCCGCTGTCATCGCTGGGCAGGAACGAGATCGGGTTCGGGCCCGTGTCGTCGATTGTCAGCTCATAAGTGAAGACATCGCTGTAAAACGCCATGGCGCGATCCATGTCGGTAACGGGAATTTCCGTCCAGACAACGGCACTTGCGGGTTTGAAAGACATCGGATGGTTCCTTTTGATTCGGTTTCGATGCCCTGTCTTCGCACAGGCCCCCTGACAGCATTCTGTCAGGAGGATTGGCCAAAGTGCAAATTTGGACCAAAGCGCTGTCAGCCCCGCACCCCGGTGCCGTGAACGCGCGGCACATTGTCGGATCCCCCGATCGGCCAAGATTGCGCCTGTGGTCAATCCGACACGACGGACGCGTCCTTGATCGCTTCTCTGCGGGGCATTTCCTTGGCTTGCGCAATCGGTTCATTCCGATCCTGCGGCCTGCTGCGATTCCCCCTTCCCATCACGGCGATTCCCCCGTATAGCCGCCGCTTCATCGGGGCACACACCCTTGGAGGGTGCCCCTTCATCAAGGAGACGACCCATGGCCGGAAAGATCCCGGATCTTAACGCCACGGTACGCACGGGGACAGGCAAGGGGGCCGCCCGGCAAGCCAGACGCGAAGGCTTGGTACCTGGTATCATCTATGGCGGCGGAGCTGATCCGCAGCCGATCAATATTCCCTTCAACTACCTGCTGAACCACCTGCGCAAGGGCCGCTTTCTGGCCACGCTGTGGAACATGAAGGTCGAAGGTCAGGACGACGTGCGCGTCATCTGCCGCAACGTCGAACGTGACGTGGTCAAGGACCTGCCGACGCATATCGACTTCATGCGCCTGCGCCAGACCTCGCGCGTGAACATCTTCGTTCAGGTCGAATTCATCAACCACGAAGAATGCCCCGGCCTGAAAAAAGGCGGCGTGTTGGTTGTCGTACGCTCGGAAGTCGAGCTGAACGTTCAGGCCAACAATATCCCCGAAAACATCACCGTCGATCTGACGGGTATGGACTTCGGCGATGTTGCCACAATCTCGAACGTGGATCTGACCGAGGGCGTGAAGCCGGTGATCGACCGCGACTTTGCCATCGCCAACGTTTCGGCACCGTCGGTCGTGCTGTCTGACGACGATGAAGACGGCGAAGAGGGTGGTGAGGACGCTGACGGCGAAGCCACCGAAGACTCCGGTGACGACGCAGGCGGCGCGGACGAATAAGTCCGCCATATTCGCAGCAAAGCTGGGGGGCTGTCGGCCCCCCAGACCCCCCCGAGAGTATTTTTGGCGAAAAGACGGGCCGGGGATCCGGCCTGCTGGTTTGTTGCGCCGAAATATCCTATCTGATGCCTCATGAGACTTTTCGTTGGCCTTGGGAATCCCGGGGCAAAATACGCCCAGAACCGTCATAACATCGGCTTCATGGCCGTTGATCGGATCGCTGCGGATCACGGGTTTGCGCCCTGGCGCGGGAAGTTTCAGGGCAGCCTGTGCGAAGGTGTTCTGGCAGGCGAGAAGGTTCTGTTGCTGAAGCCTGAAACATTCATGAATGTGTCCGGGCAATCGGTGGGCGAGGCGATGCGGTTTTACAAGCTGACCGCCGCCGACATCACCGTGTTTCACGACGAGCTTGACCTTGCGCCCGGCAAATGCCGCGTCAAGACCGGCGGCGGGCATGCGGGGCACAACGGATTACGCTCGCTCCACCAGCATATCGGGCCTGACTACAATCGGGTGCGGCTGGGCATCGGTCATCCGGGTCACAAGGATCGCGTGGCTGCTTATGTGCTGCATGATTTCGCCCGCGCTGATCAGGATTGGCTGGATGATCTGTTGCGTGGGATTTCGGACGGTGCGGCGGCGCTGGCGTCGGGCGATACGGGGCGATTCCAGAACGCGGTGGCCTTGCGTGTTGCGCCACCGCGGTCGTCGACCTCACCCAAATCCGCGACAACCCCGGCAAAGCCGGCAACACAAACCGAGGCCCCTGCCCCGGACACCCGCAACCCGCTGCAAAAGCTGGCGGACCTGTTCCGGTGAGCATTCTGCCCGAAGCATTCGAGGCGCAAGCGCAGGCATGTGCCGAACTCGGCTCTCCATTCATGGCGCGGCTGTGTGGCGTGCTGCCTGATCTGCTTGAGGGGACGGCGCTGGGGGCGCGGCTGCGGGTGTGGCCGGGCGATGTAGGGCCGGGCGGAGACTCGCTGCCGTTGCGGGTGGCGGGCGCGCTGCATGCGCTGAAACTGGACGGTGATGCGGGGCTTGGGGCGATTTATCCGCCCCAGAATCCCGGCGATACGGGCTTCGCGGACGGAATTGCGACGGCGCTGGAGGTTCACGCAGAGGCAATTAACGTTTTCATCGACCGTCCACCGCAAACCAACGAGGTGCGCCGGTCCGCATTTCTGATCGCGGCGGCCAGCGTGGTCACGTCTCGATTTGGATTGCCACTGCGGCTGTCGGAACTTGGGGCCAGCGCGGGGCTGAACCTGAACTTTGATCGTTACGGGCTGGCCGCCAATGGCTGGGCGCGCGGCGCGTCCGACCCTGTCGTGACGCTGACGCCGGATTGGACGGGCGGGCCGCCGCCCGAGGCCAAGATCGCGGTGGCCGAGCGGCGCGGCGCGGATCTGACGCCGCTTGATCCCGTGGCCGACCGGCAGCGGTTGCTGGCTTATCTGTGGCCGGATCAGCCGGAACGCCTGTCGCTGACCCGTGCAGCACTGGCGCTGCCGCCTGCCCCGGTGGATGCGGCAGATGCGGGCGACTGGCTGGGGGCGCGGCTGGACGCTGTGCCGGGGCGGGCGCACCTGATTTTTCACACGGTTGCCTGGCAGTATTTCCCAGCAGCGGTGCAGGCGCGCCTGACCACAGCGATTGAAGCGGCAGGGGCGCAGGCAACTGCGGATGCGCCACTGGCGGTTGCGTCGATGGAAAACGATGGCGGTGACGGGGCCGCGCTGAACCTGCGTCTGTGGCCGGGGGATGAGGCATTGCACCTTGGCCGGGGCGATTTTCACGGGCGCTGGATCAGGTGGGCGCTGTGAAACCTGACCCGTCATTGAATGTTCTGGGCGACGCCTTGCAGCCCTGTTCAACCGCGCCGCTGACCGGGTTCTTTCGCGATGGCAGTTGCAATACCTGCGCCGAGGATCAGGGGTCGCATACATTCTGTGCGGTGATGACGGCCGAGTTTCTGGCCTTTTCCAAATATGTCGGCAACGACCTGTCGACGCCGCGCCCCGAATTCGGCTTTGCGGGCCTGAACCCCGGCGATCAGTGGTGCCTTTGCGCCGCGCGGTTTGCCCAGGCGGCGGATGAGGGTTGCGCGCCGAAAGTATCGCTGGAGGTGACGCACCAGCGCGCGTTGGAGGTGGTTCCGTTGGCAGTTCTGCGCGCGCACGCGCATTAAGGCCAACCCCGATTGATCCCGCACAGTCCGGTGCGGGATAACCAAGGCCCTCCCCTCAGACGTTCAGCCCGCTGCGCACCTTGGTCCATGTGGCCGTAATGTCGTCCGGCCATGGGGCAATCCCTGATCGGAACAGCGTCGCCTGGCTGCGCAGGATCGGCGCGTCGGACAGGATTTTCAGGTGGTTGGCGCGCAGCGTTTCACCGGTTGAGGTGATATCGGCCACCGCCTCGGCGGTTTCGTTTGCGATGGTGCCTTCGGTCGCCCCCTGGCTGTCCACAAGGCGATAGTCGGCGACGCCGGCAAGGCTGAGGTACTCACGCACCAACCGGTGGTATTTGGTCGCGATCCGCAGGCGGTGGCCGTGGGCGGCGCGGAAGGCGGCGGCGGCAGCGTCCAAATCGTCCAGCGTGTCAACATCGACCCAGGCACCGGGCACCGCGATGATCAGGTCTGCCTGTCCGAACCCAAGAGGCGCGACCTCCTCAACCATCCGGGCCCAGCCTGCCAGCTTTTCGCGCACCATGTCGGTGCCGGTGACGCCCAGTTGGATGCGGCCTGCGGCAAGCTCTCGTGGGATTTCCCCGGCGCTGAGCAGGACCGGTTCGATCCCGTCGGCATCTGCACGCGCGGCATATTCGCGGTCGCTGCCGCTGCGGCCCATGTCCAGACCACGGGCCGAGAACCAGTCGAAGGATTTCTCCATCAACCGGCCCTTGGACGGGATGCCGATCTTCAGGCTCATGGCGCGACCTCCAGCACCTGAGCGGGGCGGATGACGCCGCCGACGGCGGGAATGGTGCCTCCCTGGCCCAGCGCGCGGGTCAGCGCGTCATAGCGTCCGCCTGACGCTATGGGCGGCAGATCGGGGCGGGTTGTGGCGTAGAAGCCAAAGACGAATCCGTCGTAATATTCCAGGCTGGTGCGGCCATAGCTGCCTTCAAAATCAATGTCCGACAGATCCAGCCCCCGGTTGCCCAGCGCTGTCAGGCGGGCCTGAAACTGGTCCAGCGTCGGCTGGATCGCGGGCAGGTCAACGGCAATGTCACGCAGCGGGTCCAGCGCATCCGCCAGCGGCACGCGGATTTCCAGCAGGGCGTTCAGCAGATCAACCTCGGACCCCAGCGGAGGGATGTTGGCGTCTTCGCGCAGGGCGTCGATGCGGGCCAAAACCTCGGCCCGGCTGCGCAACCCGATATCAGGTGGCGCACCGGCAAATGGGTCAGCGGCGGCCAGCAGCGCGGCGCGGGCGGGCGGGACCGGGGTTTTCCCGGCATAGCGGTTCAGCAGGGCGCGGAACCGGGCCGGGCGCCAGATGTGGCGCAGCAGGGCGGCCTTGCGCCGGTCGGTGGTTTTCAGCCCGCGCACGGCAGCGTTCAGAAGCCCGATGTCGCCGGTTGCGGCGCGCAGGGACAGTGGGGAAAGGATCTCGGCGAACAGGGCAAAAACCTCGGCATCTGCCGCCGCCGGATCGGCGCGGTCGAACAGCTCGAACCCGGCCTGAATGAATTCGGCGGGGCGGTCGGGGTCATCTTCCTGACGGCGAAATACCTCGCCCGCGTAGGTGTATCGTGCCGGTTCCGCGCCGCCTGCCATGTGGCGCTGCACGACCGGGACGGTGAAGTCGGGGCGCAGCATCACCTCGCCCCGGAACGGGTCGGCGGTTGTGAAGGCGCGGGCGCGGATGTCTTCGCCGTAAAGGTCCAGCAACGTGTCAGCAGGTTGCAGGATCTCCGCCTCGACCGGGACGGCGCCTGCGGCTTCGAACCGCGCGCGCAGGCGGGCGGCTTCAGCGAGGATTTCGGCCTTGGAGGTCATAAGACGGCGCGTTCAGCGCGCAACTTTGGCCAAGCGCGGCACGCGACCTGCCCGAGGGGTGGGTCGGTCGCGTGTCGCGCGTTGCGCGCTCCGGTCTGTCATTCTCCCAGCATCTTTCGTACCGCTGGAACCAGATCGGCGCGCGGCACCTCGATCTGCGCGGGCTGGTCTTTCCATTCTTCGTGCGTCGCAGTCTCGGCGATCTTCGCGCCCAGGATCAGGTCTTTCAGTTGCACGACGTCGCGGTCCGCCTCATCCCCGCCCTGGATGATGGCAATGGGCGAGGCGCGTTTGTCAGCGTATTTCAACTGGTTACCGAAGTTCTTGGGGTTGCCGAGGTAAACTTCGGCGCGGATGCCCGCGCCGCGCAAATCCGAAGCCATAGCCTGATAATCCGCCATCCGGTCGCGATCCATGACGGTGATGACAACCGGGCCAGTTGCCACCGTGTCGAGGCGCCCTTTCGCATCAAGCGCGGCCAGCAGCCGGTCAACGCCGATGGAGACGCCGGTGGCCGGAACCGCCTGCCCGGTGAACCGCTTGACGAGGTCGTCATAACGCCCCCCGCCCGCGACCGAGCCGAACTGACGCGGGCGACCCTTTTCGTCGGTGATCTCGAAGGTGAGCTCGGCTTCGTAGACCGGGCCGGTGTAATAGCCGAGGCCGCGCACGACGGAGGGGTCGATGACGATGCGGTCGGGGCCGTAACCTTGGGCTGCGAGGAGGTCGGCGATTTGTTCGAGTTCGTTGACGCCTTCTAGGCCCACTGAGTTCTGGTCCACCAAGTTTCTTAACGATGCACAAATATGTTTGTTGTAAGCGCGTCCTGACTCTTGGTCAGAAATGCTGCCAGATGCAAAAGCACCAACTCTTCTTAGCTCCATATCCCACTCTGCTGGGGTTTTCCCCTCGTACCCTTCGAGAGTGAACATTGATGAGCTAACAATTCCTTCCTTAGCGCCAACGAATGCTAGAATTCGATTGACTTGTTCGGGCGCCAAGTTGGCTCCCTCTGTGTAATCACCGCTTTCATCCTTACGACCTTTTCGTAGTAGGGCCATTACACCCTCCGGCCCCAGCCGATCCAGCTTATCAATCGCGCGCAGGACGATGCCGCGTTTTTCGGCGAACTCCTCGGTGTCCGGCAGGCCCGCGACCTCCATCACTCCGTTCAGAACCTTCCGGTTGTTTACCCGGATGATGTAATCGCCGCGCTCGATCCCGACCGCTTCCAGCGTGTCGGCCATCATGGCGCAGATCTCGGCGTCCGCTGCCACGGTCGGGGTGCCCACCGTATCCGCATCACATTGATAGAACTGGCGGAACCTGCCCGGGCCGGGTTTCTCGTTGCGCCAGACAGGGCCCATCGCATAGCGGCGATAGGGGGTCGGCAATTCATTTCTGTGCTGGGCATAGACGCGGGCCAGCGGCGCGGTCAGATCATAGCGCAGCGCCAGCCAGTCGGCATCCTCTTGCCAGGCGAACACCCCCTCATTCGGGCGGTCCACATCGGGCAGGAATTTGCCCAACGCCTCGACCGTTTCAACAGCCGAACTTTCCAGCGCGTCGAAGCCATAGCGGTGATACACCTCGGCGATTTTGGCCAGCATCGCGTTGCGGGCCGCAACCTCGGGGCCGAAATAATCGCGGAACCCTTTGGGCGGGGCGGCCTTGGGGCGGGGCTGTTTCTTGTCTTTGGCCATGGGGCGCCTCCGGGCGGTCGGGTCGGGCGGATGGGTCGCGCGGGGGATAGCGGATGGGGTGAAAGGGGGCAAGCGCGCAGCGATGTCGGTCAGCCGAACGGCACCGGGTTCTTTTCCAGCCCTATCAGACGCCGCAGGCCCAGACGCATTCGGCGGCGCAGCGGCACCGGCCCGTCCGGGCCTTCAGGTCCGCCGCCAAGCATCCGGGGGACTGGTGCATCTTTCAGTTCGGGAAAGGCATCCAGCCGATCGTGCCGGATCGAACTCTGCGCCCAGTCGGCGGTGTGTTCCTGCGCCACCAGATGCCCCTGAATGGCGGGCGCGGGCGTTACCTGCAACGGTGCAAGCCGTCTGAACAACGCGGATTTCGGGTTGAACAACAGCTGATCGACCGGATCCACAAACGTTGGCGAATGCGCAACCAGCATCCGCGCGGCGGCTTGCGTCAGGATGTAGGCGGCCGCCCCGGTGTGGCGCGTGCGCAGACGGGCCAGCCTGCGATTGCCGACGCCAAGTGGCTTGGGCTGCGACAGCCAGGCCGGTCGCAACACGGTTTCCAATTTGATGACAAGGGCGTCGGCAGGCATCCAGACGGGCGGCATCACCTCGGCAAAAGTATCGGACAGAACGACGTCATCTTCCAAAAACAGGGCCGAGGGGTGCCCCGCGTCCAGCATCATCTGCCAGGCCTTGCGATGCGACAGGCTGCAGGCCAGATCGCCCTTCAGGATCATCCCGCCAATGGCCGGTCCCGGGCCGGGCACGGGATCAGGGCAAAAATCCGGGGCGGATGCATCAATCGCATCAACCCGGATCAGTGTCAGCCCCGCAGCCGCCGCGCTGTTTTGCACATGCGCCCACCGATCCGGGCGGCGCGCAAGATTGATGCAATACACCGGATAGTCCGCAGACCCGGTCATGCCCGGACCTTCATGGGCAGGGTTCCATTGCGCCGCGTCATCCGAACTCCACCGAAACCTTTCGGCGCCCCGTCAGCCGCTGCCACACTCTGCGCAGATTGCGCGCCAGACGACGCCGCAGCGTGTTCGGCCTGTCCCGCGATACCGCCTTTTGATCGTCACCACGTGCCTTCCATTCCCGCGCGTTCCTGACGCGGTCCACCTTCAATGTGCTCCGCGACCAGCTGCCAGTCTCGGAATCCGGCAGCAACCCGCCCTGAGTGACCGGTGCCGGGATCATCTGCCAGATCGAAAGTCTGCGAAACCAGGGCGAGCGGCGGCTGAACAGGATCCAGTCAATGGGTCTGGTGATCCGGCTGTCGTCGGCCAGCAGACGCTCGGCAGCCTTGCGGGTGATGACATAACCCCCGGTTCCCGATTGCGATGACTTCAGGCGCCCGATCTGCCGGTTATGGCCCGGCAGGCGGCGCATTTTTTCAAGCATGGCTGTGGAATTGAACACCTCGATGCGGATGACATCGGCGAAGGATGGCACCCAATCGGCGTGCAACACGTCGGTAAAGCCCGGGGCGAACACCACGTCATCCTCTAGGACCACGCCAGCGGGCGCACCGGATTCGAGCAATTGTCGCCATGCCTGTCGGTGCGACATGGTGCAGGCAACTTCGGCAGGATGGATCACCGGGCGGGTATGGTCTGGCGCCTCGTGAACCTCGGGCTGAAACGCCTGCGCGTCATCCACATTGCATGCCTCGATCCGGATCAGCGGGACGCCGCAGTCACCAGCGGCGGCAACCATATGTTCCCAGCGATCCGTCCGCTCGGCCAGGTTAATGCAATAGACCGGCATCCGGGCAGCACCGTCCGTCATGGGAACACCCCGCGGCGATTGCAGCGCGTTTCTGCGCGCCGATCACGATCCTGTTCGTGATCTGCGCAAGATCTAACCAAAGCGAAGCTCGGTCTTGACGCGTCCACGTAGCCGCCGCACCACGGCGCGGGCGCGACGCCCAATATCTTTGGAGGCGCGCCTTGCAATTGGCGACGCGTCGTCCTGGCCAGCGGCCATATGTTTCTGAATGAACTCCTCATCCAGCGAGCTTTGGGCCCAATCTGCCGCGGCATGTTCGCGCATCAGGCACCCCTGTTGCACTGGCGCCGGGGTGACCTGATAGACGGTCAATCCACGCGGCACAAAGGATTGCGGCGTGAACAGGTACAGATCGACCGCAACTTGAATGCCGTTCATGTCCGCCACCAGGTTTTCAGCGGCCTTGCGGGTCAGCACATAACCGCCAGACCCGTTTTGCGGCGACAACAGACGCCCGATCTTGCGCTGACCGGGCATGAACGGTTCGATGCGATCAAGCGTGGCGAATTGCGTCGCAACCTCGATCCGTATCAGATCAGCATCCGCAGGCCATTGCGCCTTGTTCAAAAAGTCGGCGAAACCATCGGCCAAGACCACGTCATCTTCCAGAACCACGGCCCATGGCGCATCCGAGGCCAGCAACGCGCGCCAGCACGCCAGATGTGACAGCGCGCAGCCGATCCGTTCGGGGCCCATCGTGCCGAAATCCCCCGAAACATCCGGGTGGCCGTCTGCGGTCATCCGCGCGATATCCTGTGGCCCCAATGCGCTGATTCGGTTGAGGGTGACCCCGGCCCGATCAGCAACGTCCAGCATCCGCGCCCAACGTTCGGGTCGGTCGTCCAGATTGATACAATAAATTTCCATCAAACACGCCACCTGCGCCGGACGAAGCCAGAATGCCCGGATAGCATGCTCAAATCATTTCTGGCGATCGAGGGCAACTGGATTGGTGTCGCCCGACGCCTGTGTTAGGCGGACAGCATGACCAATACCGCCCCCATCGAAGAACGCATCGCGCATCTTGAACGCGCGCTGGAAGACCTGTCCGCCATCGTCGCCATGCAGGTGGCCGATATCGACCGCCTGAAAGCGCGGGTGCGCATGCTGATGGAGCGTGAAGCAGGCCGCGAAGCGGACTCCGGTGGCGGCGTGGTATTCGGAGATGAGCGCCCGCCGCATTATTGAGCGCGGGCAGGTACCGGAAAGGTCCGCCCGCAGGTTCGGGCGGGGAACCATTCAGACGCTGCGGACATCCGAAAGCAACACCTGATCCTTGGGTGAATGATCCGGGGCGTTTCGTGGCGAATACTCTGTGCGTTTATATATCCTCCACATGCACCACGCCCGGCAGGCTTTTGAACGCGCTTTTTATCTGCGGGGTCAGCGGAAATTCCTGATTGGGGGTCACGTCGACTTCCTGACCCGTGTCCCGGTCCGCGATGCAGAAGGTGATCTGCCCCTTGCCGCGCGCACCTTTGCCGTCGGCCATGCGTTGCAGCACCGACTGGACTGAGGTGACGGCCGAGACCTCATCAATGTGGATTTTCAGCGCCAGCCCCCCTGCCCCGGCGGCGATGGTATCAATCGGTACGATGGCACGGGCCAACAATTTCAGCTGATCGGCCTCCATGTTCGCCTCAACCGTCAGGACGACGTTGGTGCCGGGTTCGATATGCTCGCGTGCGGCCTCCAGCGTGTCCGAGAAGACCGTGACCTCGTACAGACCCGTGGGGTCCGACAGTTGCACAAAGGCAAACCGGTTGCCGCGCGCCGATTTGCGTTCCTGCTTGCCCGAGATTGATCCGGCCAGTTTCGCGACCAGCGGCGCGCGCTCGGCTTTTGCCGTCACCTCGGCCAGTGTTATCACGTCTTTGCGCTTCAGCGGCCCCATGTAATCGTCCAGCGGGTGCCCTGACAGATAGAACCCGATGGCCTTGTGTTCTTCGGTCAGGCGTTCGTTCGGCAGCCAGTCGTCGGTGGGTGACAGGCGCGGTTCGGGCAGGTCGTCGCCCGCCTCGCCAAACAGCGACACCTGGTTGGATGCCCGCTGGTCGTGGATCGCCGCCGAATATCCCGCCAGCGCATCAAGACTGCGGAACACCCGCGCCCGGTTCGGGTCAAGCTGATCAAACGCTCCGGCACGGGCCAGCATCTCCAACGGGCGCTTGCCGACGCGTTTCAGATCCACCCGGCGGGCCAGATCGAACAGGGTGGCGAAGGGCTTGTCAGCGCCGGTTTGATCGTCCGGGTTCGCCCGTGCCTCAACAATCAGCTTCATCGCCTCGACGCCGACGTTCTTCAGCGCGCCCAGCGCATAGACGACTTTGCCGTCATCAACCGAGAATGTCGCCTGAGAGCGGTTGACACAGGGCGGCACAATCTCAATCTCCAGCCCGCGCCGAACCTCCTCCGCGTAAACGGCCAGCTTGTCGGTCAGGTGCAGATCGCAATTCATCACCCCGGCCATGAATTCGACCGGATGGTTCGCTTTCAGCCAGGCGGTCTGATAGCTGACGACCGCATAGGCCGCCGCGTGGGATTTGTTGAAGCCATAGTTGGCGAACTTATCCAGCAGGTTCCAGACCTCGTTCGCCTTGGATTTATCCACCCCGTTATCGGCCGCCCCTTTCAGGAATTTCGGTTTTTCCTTGTCCATCTCGGCCTGGATCTTCTTGCCCATAGCGCGGCGCAGCAAGTCGGCGCCGCCAAGGCTGTACCCGGCCATTTCCTGCGCGATCTGCATCACCTGTTCCTGGTAGACGATGATGCCTTGGGTTTCGTCTAGGATGTGGTCGATGCTGGGGTGCATCAGTTCGCGTTCGCGCAGCCCGTTCTTCACCTCGCAGAAGGCCGGGATGTTTTCCATCGGGCCGGGCCGGTAGAGGGCGACCAGCGCGATGATATCCTCGATACAGGTCGGTTTCATGCGCCTGAGCGCGTCCATCATGCCGCTGGATTCCACCTGAAAAACAGCCACCGTCTTGGCCGAAGCATAGAGGTCATAGGATTTTTCGTCGTCCAGCGGGATCGCGTTGATGTCGACCTCGCCCCCGCGTTCCTTGAGCAAATTCAATGCGTTCTGGATCACGGTCAGGGTTTTCAGGCCCAGGAAATCGTATTTCACCAGCCCCGCCTGTTCGACCCATTTCATGTTGAACTGGGTCGCTGGCATGTCGGATCGCGGATCCTGATAAAGCGGCACCAACTGGTCCAGGGGGCGGTCGCCGATCACCACCCCGGCGGCGTGGGTCGAGGCATTCCTCAGCAACCCCTCAACCTGTTGGCCGTAATCCAACAGGCGCTGCACGACCTCCTCTGCCTTGGCCTCGGCACGCAGGCGTTCTTCGGTGGCCAGCGCCTTTTCGATGCTGACAGGCTTGACGCCTTCGACCGGGATCATCTTGGACAGGCGATCCACCTGCCCGTAAGGCATCTGCAACACCCGCCCGATGTCGCGCACGGCGGCCTTGGACAGCAGCGCGCCGAAGGTGATGATCTGGCCCACCATGTCGCGGCCGTATTTGTCCTGAACATAGCGGATCACCTCCTCCCGCCGGTCCATGCAGAAGTCGATGTCGAAGTCGGGCATGCTGACCCGTTCAGGGTTCAGGAACCGTTCGAACAGCAGGTTATAGCGCAGCGGATCAAGGTCGGTGATCGTCAGCGCATAGGAAACCAGCGATCCCGCGCCGGACCCTCGCCCCGGACCCACCGGAATGTCATGATCCTTGGCCCATTTGATGAAATCGGCAACGATCAGGAAGTATCCGGGAAAGCCCATCCCCTCGATCACGCCCAGTTCGAAGTCGAGGCGTTTTTCATACTCCTCGACCGACACCGCATGGTCGATCACGGCCAGACGTTCCTTCAACCCCGCCTCGGCCTGGCGGCGCAGTTCCTCAACCTCATCATCGGCGAATTTGGGCAGGATCGGGTCGCGGCGGGATGCGGCAAAAGCGCAGCGGCGGGCGATTTCAACCGTGTTCTCAAGCGCTTCGGGAAGATCGGCGAACAGGGCTGCCATCTCGGACGGGGTTTTGAAGTAATGCTGCGGCGTCAGGCGGCGGCGGGGCTCCTGTTGATCAACATACGCGCCATCGGCAATGCAGATCAGGGCGTCATGCGCCTCGTACATGTCCGATTTCGGGAAATAGACATCGTTGGTCGCGACCAGAGGCAGCTCCATCGCATAGGCCATTTCGACGAAGGGGCGTTCGGTCAGGCGTTCCGCTTCGGGCTGTGTGGCGTCGTCGCGCGGGTGGCGTTGCAGCTCGACATAAAGGCGGTCGCCGAAGGCATCCTTCAGCCGGTCCATCAGCGCCTGCGCCTTTGGGCGCTGACCGGCCTGCAACAATTGCCCGACCGCGCCTTCCGGCCCGCCAGTCAGACAGATCAGCCCGTCGGCATGGGCCAGAAGTTCTTCGACCGAGACCTGCGGCAGCGCGCCGTTCTGATCCAAGTACAGCGCCGAGTTCAGCTTGAGCAGGTTCATATACCCCGCCTCGTCCTTCGCCAGCAGGACCAGCGGCGCGGGCGGGCGCGCGGCCTCTCCGCGTGCGCCCGGATCGAAGGTCAGGTCGACCTGACAGCCGATGATCGGCTGAATGCCCTCACCCTGCGCGGCGACGGAAAATTCCAGTGCCGCGAACATGTTGTTGGTGTCGGTCACCGCAACCGCCGGCATCCCCGCCTTTGCGGCCAGGCCAGGCAGTTTTTTCAGCCGCACGGCCCCTTCCAGCAGAGAATATTCGGTGTGCAGACGCAGGTGGATGTATTTGACAGAGTCGCTCATGCCCGCGACCCTAGATCAGGATGTGGGGGCATGGAAACGGATAAGGCGAAGAACCGGGATGGGCGGGCGTTTGGGGGATGCTCAGCAAACAGATGGTCTGAGGACCAGTATATTGGCGACGCACCACACAAGCCGTGCACTCGTCAGCCCGGGGGTTGGCGAACCGACAGAAGTTCGGGGCACTTGGATGGTTCAGAAATCCCGTCAACTATGAAGGAGGCGCCCACATCACCCATCGCCAACCCGCCCGGACGGGCTGGCGAGTGCACGGCGCCTTCGGCTCGATTCCGTGCACAGAGTGACTCTCACGCTGCGTTCGCGGGAATGCCACGGACGGGCTCTTCTATTGGCCGCCCACAGCTTCCATCAACTCGATCCGGTTGCCGAAGGGGTCATCGACATAGGCCCGCTGAAATCCCGGCAGATCCTCGTCCGGGCGCACGTCGACCCCGGCATCGGCCAGCCGGCCCAGTAATGCGGCCAGGTCATCCACCAGAAACCCCGGATGCGCCTTTCGCGCGGGGGCAAACCCTGCTTCAACGCCCAGATGAGCCCGGACATCGCCCGCCTCGAACCATGCACCGCCGCGGCCCGCCAGGACCGGCGGCTTAGGCACCTCACTTAGCCCCAGCAATCCTTCATAAAATTCACGCGCCCGGGCCTCGGCCCCCTCGGGCATCGCCAGTTGGATATGGTGGATCGCACGCAGGCTCATGCCTGCCGGATACCCGAAATGTCGCCCGCCAACCAGAGTCCGCTTGCCAAACGCCCCAAACACGGCAATCCTGACCGGCAGATCAAGGGCTGTGGGCCTCGCTTTACGCCGCATCGGGCGACCCCACATTATGCCAAAGTGTCAAAGAAAGCGGCGGAATACCTGATGTCCGAAATTGCCTTTCTGCTGAACGGAGAGGTCACGCGCGTTGCCGACGCCGCCCCGACGCGGACCCTGCTTGACTGGTTGCGCGAAGACCGCGCGCTGACCGGCACCAAAGAGGGCTGTAACGAGGGCGACTGCGGCGCCTGTTCCGTGATCGTCACCGATAAATCGGGCAGCCGGTCGATGAATGCCTGCATCCTGTTTCTGCCACAACTGCACGGCTGTGCGGTGCGCACCGTCGAAGGCATCAGCGGCCCGAAAGGCGAATTGCATCCCGTACAGCAAGCGATGATCGACCATCACGGCAGCCAATGCGGGTTTTGCACGCCGGGCTTCATCACCGCGATGGCAGCGGCGCATAAGAACGGGCGCACCGATCACAACGATCAGCTGGCCGGAAACCTCTGCCGGTGCACCGGCTATGCGCCGATCATTCGCGCCGCTGAGGCTGCGGAAGACAAACCCGTGCCAGCCTGGATGGAAGAGGATCTGAGCCGCCTTAGCGGGATCACCGAAACGCGCGACGACTGGGCGCGCCCGGAGACCACGGTCGAACTGGCGAAATGGTATCTGGATCACCCGAATGGAACGCTGATCGGCGGGGCAACAGATGTCGGGCTGTGGGTGACCAAGAACCTCAAAGACCTCGGCCCAGTCGCTTTCCTGAACAATATCGACGACATGTCCGATATCCGCATCACCGATGATCTGGTGCGGATCGGCGCGGCGGCGACGATTGCAGACGTGATGGAGGCAATTACGCCGATCTATCCGGATTTCGCCGAACTGCTGCGACGCTATGGCTCGGCGCAGGTCCGCAACGCGGCAACCATCGGCGGCAATATCGCCAATGCCTCGCCCATCGGCGACACGCCGCCCGCGCTGATCGCACTGGGGGCAACGCTGCATCTGCGACGCGGGGTGGAACGGCGCGACGTCCTGCTCGAGAATTATTTCATCGACTACGGCAAACAGGATCGGGTGCCCGGTGAGTTTATCGAGGCTGTCAGCTTTCCACGCAGCGCCGACCGCCTGAAATGCTATAAGCTGTCCAAACGGTTCGATCAGGATATCTCGGCCGTGTGCGGGTGCTTCAACGTCCGGGTGATCCACGGCGTCGTCACCTCGGCGCGGATCGCATTTGGCGGCATGGCGGGTATCCCCAAGCGCGCGCGCGCGGTGGAAACCAGCCTGATCGGCAAGTCATGGGATGCGAATGCCGCAGATCGGTCGTGGGATGCGTTCAAGCGTGATTTCACACCCCTGTCGGACATGCGCGCCAGTGCCGAGTATCGGCTTGAGGCAGCGCGCGGCATGTTGATGCGCTATCTGCTGGAGGATCTGGGCGCCGACACGCGGGTGTTGGATGTGTCGCCCCCGGTGATTGTCGAACGATCAGCCTCTGACGCAGCGCGTGCCAAACCTGCCACGAAAACCGATGACCCTGAGTTGAGCGCGGTCGCAGCCGCAGCCGCTCTTGCCGCAAGCGCTGCCGCAGAAGAAGTGGCCGCCAAGGCGACGCCAGCGGATGCGCCGGTGTCGCGCGCAGATACCAAGTCCGAAAACACGGCGGCGGCGACGGATGCCAGAAAAACCGACCCTGCTGAAGCGGCTGAATCGGCTGAAAAAACCGAGACGGCTGATGAGGGTTCCAAGGCGGCGGCACCGGCGTCTGATACACCGGAAACCTCGTCCGACGATGCCAAGGGCACCGAAGCTAGCGCAAGCGACGCATCAGACGCCGCACCCGAAACCGGCGGCGATAAATCAGATGCCGCAGACAAAAGCGCCCCCAAGACTGCCGATGACAGCAAGTCAGACGCGGCGAGCAACGGCGATGACACCTCTGACCCGACGCAAAAGCCTCAAACAACCGAGGTGACCGACGCGGCGAAGGAAGCGGCGAAAGACGGGGCCCCGGAAAACAGCGCGCCGCAGGATACTGCCGCCACACCGGACGACAAGACAACCGACGTTGAACCGGCGCCCAAGGCCGACGCCTCCGCAACCGACACGGCCGAATACCCGGCTAAGCCCGACGATGCCGGGGAAACCCCGCCCGATCAGGTCGCGATCATCCTGCCGCCCCCCGCCAAGGACACGCCAGAGGACAAGTCATGAGCGTCGCCAAGCCCCTGCCCCATGACGCCGCGCGCCTGCATGTCACCGGCGCGGCGCGCTATGTCGATGATATCCCGACGCCTGCGGGCTGCCTGTCGCTGGCTTTTGGTCTGTCCGACACCGCCTGCGGCACGATCACCGCGATCAACCTCAACGCCGTGCGCGCGGCCCCCGGTGTTGTCGCGGTCCTGACCGCGGACGATCTGCCGGGCGCGAACGATGTCTCGCCTTCGATCCATGACGAACCGATGCTGGCCACGGGCGAGGTGCACTACCTCGGCCAGCCGATCTTTCTGGTCGTCGCCGAAACCCATCTGGCCGCTCGCAAAGCGGCGCGATTGGGCAAGATCATCATCACCCCGACCGACCCGATCCTGACAATTGATCAGGCGCTAAAGGCCGACAGCCGGTTCGAGGGCGGTCCCGTGATCTGGACCAAGGGCGATATCAACGCCGGTTTCCGCACCGCGCCCAAAACCATCGAAGGCACGATCGAGATTGGCGGGCAGGAGCATTTCTATCTTGAAGGGCAGGTCGCGCTGGCGATCCCGGGTGAGGATGGCGACATGCTGGTGCATTCCTCGACCCAGCACCCGACCGAGATCCAGCACAAAGTGGCCGAGGCGCTTGGCGCGCCGATGCACAGCGTCCGGGTTGAAACGCGGCGCATGGGCGGCGGGTTTGGCGGCAAGGAAAGCCAGGGCAACGCGCTGGCCGTGGCCTGCGCTGTGGCTGCCGCGCAAACCGGGCGGCCCTGCAAGATGCGCTATGACCGCGATGACGACATGACCATCACCGGCAAGCGTCACGACTTCCGGATTGCCTATAAGGCCGGATATGGTGCGGGCGGGCGCATCGTGGCGGTCGAGTTCAAGCAATACGCCCGCTGCGGCTGGTCACAGGACCTGAGCCTGCCGGTTGCCGACCGCGCCATGCTGCATGCCGATAACGCATATGACCTGCCCGCCGTGCGCATCGAAAGCCACCGTTTGAAGACCAACACCCAGTCGGCCACTGCCTTCCGGGGGTTTGGCGGCCCGCAGGGGATGGTCGGGATCGAACGGGTGATGGACCACATCGCGCACGAACTTGGCAAGGATCCGCTGGACGTGCGGCGCATCAATTTCTACGCCGACGCAGATGGCGAGGGCGGAGCCTCCGGCGGGGATATTTCCGACAAAAAGACGAAAGCGGCAGCACCAGCCCCGGCCAAGGCGCGCTGGCGGGACCGTCGCAAGGCCAAGAAGGCCGCGACAGAGCCTGAGGTTACCCGTGGTCCCGAGACGCAGATGACGCCCTATGGCATGAAGGTCGAAGACTTCGTGCTGAACCAGATCGTCGATGATCTGGCCGAAACGGCCCACTATACCGCGCGGCGCAAGGAAATCGCCGAATGGAACGCGAACAACCCGATCCTGAAGCGCGGCATTGCCCTGACGCCGGTGAAATTCGGCATCAGCTTCACGCTGACCCACCTCAACCAGGCGGGCGCGCTGGTGCATGTCTATACCGATGGCTCGGTGCATCTGAACCACGGCGGGACCGAGATGGGTCAGGGCCTGTTCCAGAAGGTCGCTCAGGTCGCCGCCGACCGCTTCGGGATCCCGACCGATATGGTGAAGATCACCGCGACCGACACCGCCAAGGTGCCCAACACCAGTGCCACGGCGGCCTCCAGCGGATCAGACCTGAACGGCATGGCCGTCAAGGCCGCCTGCGACGAGATTCGCGACCGGATCGTTGCCTGCCTGGCCGAACTGCATCAGGCACAGCCCTCGGATGTGTGGTTCGAGGATGGCTTTGTGCAGGTGGCGGGCAATCGGATCCCCTTCGCCGAGGCCGCAAAAACCGCTTATGAAAACCGCGTCAGCCTGTCGGCGACCGGGTTCTACAAGACACCCAAGGTCGAATGGGACCGGGTGGCGGGCAAGGGCCGTCCGTTCCTGTATTTCGCCTATGGTGCCGCGATCAGCGAAGTGGTGATCGACACGCTGACCGGCGAAAACCGCATTCTGCGCGCGGACATCCTGCATGACGCCGGCGCCTCGCTGAACCCGGCGATTGACCTGGGGCAGGTCGAAGGCGGCTATGTTCAGGGCGCGGGCTGGCTGACGACCGAGGAACTGGTCTGGGACGACAAGGGGCGGCTGACGACGCATGCGCCTTCGACCTACAAGATCCCCGCAGCCTCGGACCGGCCCGAGGTGTTCAACGTCGCCCTGTGGGAAAAGGGCCTGAACCATGAAAATACGATCTTCCGCTCCAAAGCTGTCGGGGAACCACCGCTGATGCTGGGAATCTCGGCACTGATGGCGCTGAGTGACGCAGTCGCCGCAAACGGCAAGGTCTATCCCCAGCTGAACGCCCCCGCCACGAGTGAGCAGGTGATGAACGCCATCATCCGTGTGCGCGACAAATGAGGGCCGTCTATGTCGTGATCGAGGCCGTGCGCGGTTCGGCCCCGCGCGATGCGGGGACGGCCATGAAAGTGACCGCTGACACGATTGAGGGGACGATCGGGGGTGGCGCGCTCGAATTCCGTGCGATCGCTTTGGCGCGCGAGATGCTGGCCAGCGACGGCGAGGAATTCACCCGCAAGATACCGCTGGGGCCCGGGTTGGGCCAGTGCTGCGGTGGTGCGGTGACATTGCGGTTTACGCGCGAAGAACATGCCGTCGACGCCATCCAAAACAATGTTCATCCGAACAGCGATATGCGCGCCGATCCGCAACCTTTGTGGCTTTGGGGGGCGGGCCATGTCGGGCGCGCTGTTGTCAACGCTGCCGGACCGGAGGCGTTCAGGATCACCTGGGTGGACGATGCGGCGGATCGATTTCCCAAACGCATTGCGCCCCATGTCAAAGCCCTGCCCGCCGCCGATATGCCCCTGCTGGCCGCCCGCGCGCCGGTATATGCGCATCACCTGATTTTCACCTATTCCCATGACATAGATTTCGCGCTCTGCGCGGCCCTGTTGCAGCGTGGTGCGGCCTCTATCGGGTTGATCGGATCGCAGACCAAGCGCACGCGCTTTTTCAAGCGGCTGCGCGCGCTTGACCTTGACCCGGCGCAAATCACCTGCCCGATTGGCGACCCCAGCCTGGGCAAGGCGCCGCAGGATATCGCGCGCGGATGTATTGCTGCATTCACGGCAATGGAAGACGCCGCATGAGCACGCTGTTGACCCGCAAGGTCTGACCAAAGCCTGTCCCGACATTACCGCCAATTCGGACGCGTCCTTCGATATCGGCGCGGGTGCAGTTCACGCACTACTGGGCGAAAACGGTGTGGGCAAAGCGTTTTCGCGGCACGGATTAAAGAGAGGCAAACGACGAAAATCTCTTACGTACCAATATCCTCATCCGTTCCTCTCACGACAAAACACCGACAATGCTTGCGCATCTGTTGCCAACCCAGTGCGCTGGCGCGATACCAAGGGCACCGGACCTCATAAGGACAGCGCCATGCCACTGATCACAGCCGCCGACGGCTCGCCGATGTCCTCGCTCTGCTTTGGCACCATGCAATTTGGCGGCAATGCGGACCAATCCGCCGCCGCCGCAATGTACGCTGCCTGTCGCGAGGCTGGCGTGAACTTCTTTGATACCGCCCACACCTACTCCGGCGGGCGGTCTGAAACGATCCTGGGCCAGCTGGCGGCAGATGAACGCGACGCGTTGATCATCGCCACCAAGGTCAATTTCGAAGACGGCATGTCGGCCCCTGTCGTCCACCGCTCGGTCGAGGAAAGCCGCCAGCGGCTGGGGATGGACACACTGGATATCCTCTATCTGCATCGCTGGGACGATGATGTCCCGCTGGAAGAAAGCTTCGAGGCGCTGGCGACCTATGTCGACAACGGCACGGTGCGCCACATCGGCGTGTCAAATTATGCCGCCTGGCAGGTCGTCAAGGCGCAGCAGGTCGCCGCCGGTTTCGGCGTCCAGATTGCCATCCTGCAACCGATGTACAACCTGGTGAAACGTCAGGCCGAGGTTGAAATTCTGCCGATGGCGCAATCCGAAGGCCTTGCCGTCGCGCCCTATTCGCCGCTGGGCGGGGGGCTGCTGACGGGCAAGTATTCTGCCGGGGAAACCGGGCGGCTGACCGACAATTCCGGCTATGCCGTCCGCTATGGCCCGCGCTGGATGCATGATGCCGCAGCCGGGCTTGCCGAAATCGGGGCCGAGCTTTGCGTGCCCGCCGCCACCCTTGCCGTGGCGTGGTGCGCGCGCCACCCCGGGATCACGGCACCGATTGTCAGCGCACGCTCGGCCAAGCAACTCGCCCCATCACTTGCGGCCGCGTCGTTTGAGATGGACGCCGCCCTTTACGCCCGGATCAGCGCCCTGTCCCCGACACCCCCACCTGCCACCGACCGGCTGGAAGAGGCGCTCTGAGCGGTGCCAGGCGCGATTGTCATTGGCGGCAGTGTGGCCGGGCTGACCGCCGGGGCAGAACTGGCCGAAGGCGGCGTTCAGGTCACCCTGCTGGAACGCGAAACGGCGCTGGGCTATCACGCCTCGGGCCGGTCTGCCGCGATGTTCGAGATGGGGTATGGCCCCGCCGCCGTGCAACGCCTGACCGAGGCGTCCGAGGCGGAATACGTCGCCAACGACATTCTGTCGCCGCGCGGATTGATTCTGGTTGGCCGCGCCGATCAGGCAACAGCGTTTGACGCCGATGTGGCCGCCCTTGGCCTTATCCGGATATCAACCGATCAGGCTCTCGGGCGGGTGCCGATTCTGAATCCCGATGCCCTGGCCTTTGCCGCCCTCAGCCCCACAGCCCGCGACCTTGATACGGACCGTGTTTTGCAGGGCGCCGCCAAACGCCTTCGCGCGGCGGGCGGGCGTATCGTCACCGGGGCCGAGGTTCACGCAATTCGCCAAAACGCCGGTGGGTGGACCGTTTCGGCGGGGGATGAGCATGCCGCCGACCTGCTGATCAACGCCGCAGGGGCCTGGGCGGATCAGGTCGCGACCCTGGCCCATGTCGCTCCGATCGGTCTGCAACCCAAACGCCGATCCATGGCGCGGCTGCCGGCACCCGGCGGCCACGATGTCACCGGCTGGCCGATGCTGATGGGTGTGGACGAAAGCTGGTACGCCAAGCCCGACGCGGGCGGCTGGATCGTCTCTCCGTCCGAGGCGCATCCGATCGACCCCTGCGACGCCTGGCCCGACGATATGGTCCTGGCCGAGGGGATCGCGCGGTACGAGGCGATGGTCAGCGAACCGGTCACGCGGCTTGAGACCAGTTGGGCGGGCCTCAGAACCTTTCCGCCCGATGGCGTTCCCGCGATTGGTCCTGACCCGGATCACCCCGGTTTCATCTGGTGCGCGGGGCAAGGCGGATATGGCTTTCAGACTGCGCCCGCCGCCGGGCGGCTGACCGCTGCACTGGCACTTGGAGCCGCGCCCCAGCTTGACGCCGCAACCGTCGCCGCCCTGAACCCGGCGCGCTTCAGATGACGGGGATGGACGCGTCACCGGACACGCCGCATATCGTCGCGGATGCCGCCGGGCGCATGACCGCGCCGAGTGCTGCACGCAATATCGACGCGATTCTGCGCGAACTGGTGCCGCGCGCGCCTGCCACCGGATCAGCACTGGAAATCGCCAGCGGCACCGGGCAGCAGGTGGTGCGTTTTGCCAAAGCCCTGCCCGGTTTGCACTGGCAGCCAAGCGATATCGACGCGGCGCGCCTGCGCTCGATCACCGCCTGGAGCGCGGCTGAGGAGGCAATCGCCCCGCCGATCCAACTGGATATCGCCAGCGCCGGATGGGGCCAGCGCCTTGGCCCGCGTGACCTGATCATAACGGTGAATCTGTTGCACCTGATCCCGGAAACGGCTGCCCGCGCCTGTCTGGATCAGGCGGGCAAGGCCCTTGGTCGGGGCGGGCTGTTCGCCATCTATGGCCCATTCCTGCGCAATGGTCAGCCAACCAGCGACGGCGACGCCGCGTTCCACCAGCGCTTGCAAGCCGCCGACCCGACAACAGGGTACAAGGATGTCGCCTGGGTGGCGGACCGCCTGACCGAAGCTGGCCTGACCCCGCCCGAGGTGGTCGCGATGCCGTCAAACAACCTGATGCTGTTTGCGCAGAAGGGCTGAACGTGACGGGGCTGTGGGCTGGTTGCGGGAAATCGACCAAGTGACACAGTGGCCGTGCACGACGTTCCGAGCGATCCGCGTCCCCTTCAGGCCACCCACAGCCAATCAGCATCGGAGTCCCATTCCCGCGCGTCAGCTTCCGTAGGCAACCGCCCAGCGCCCGATCAACTCGCGCTGCAACAGCTTGGCGCGGCTGTTCCAGGCCGCGGCGCCTTCCGGGTTGTCGCGCTGGGCGCGCGTCAGCTTTTCCCGCCTTGGGACATCGGCGGCAAATGTTGCGAATGCCACCCGCCGACCGCCCGGCAGATCGGCATAGCCCGCCAGCCCACTGACGAAATGCAGCGTGCCGGTCTTGGCGCGCACCGTGACACCCCCGGTCCCTGCTGTGTCTTTCAGCGACACCTCTTTCATGATCGGGGCCAGCGCCCCCTCTGGCCCCAGTTGCACCAGCGCCTTGACCATATCCGTCGCCGTCACCCGACTGTCATCGTTCAGGCCCGAATGATCCTTCAGCGCGGTTTTGCGCGTCTGCGCACTGCGATCCAGCCAGTCCATCATGCGCCGGGCCGAAGCATCGAGGTTGCGCGCCCCGCTGCCAAGCCTGCGCGACGCTGTAAGGCCCAGAACCTCGGCCGTCAGATTTGTCGAAAACTTCAGCATATCCGCCGCAATGTCGCGCAAAGGCGCACTGTGCATTTGCACCACCGTCATGCCCGAAACGTTGCGCGCCTCAGTCCCGTCACCGTTCAATACGATACCGTAGGAGCGTGCCAGGCTCATGAAAACTTCGGCTGTGTACAGCCCCGGGCGGCGCACCGGAAGCCAGCGTGACCCCGCCTTGCCCAGCGCCGCGCGCGCCACAGTCCATTCATCTGCCATGCCACTATCGGCATAGGTGTAAATCGGAACCTTGCGGTTCTGCACCTGCATCTTGGCGACCGTGACGGCAGGGCGAAACCGGTCGCCGCGCGCCTCCATCTTCACCGCATAGCCCTTGTTCGCCCTCTCCCACGAAAAATGCACCCGGTTGAAATTCAGGTTCAGCCCCCCGACCGAGGGGTTGTATCCGACATGGGCGGGTTGTTCCGGGTCGATCTGACGGATCGCGGGAAGCGCGCTGGTCTGAACGCGGAACCGTCCTGTCACCTCACGGATACCGGCCTCTTTCAGCATGCGGGCCATTTCGCCCAGACGGTCGGTGTCCAGCGTCGGATCGCCGCCGCCGACCATGACCAGATCGCCGTCTAAGCGGCCGTCCCGGATCGGCCCCGTCGCGACCAGACGCGTCGCAAAGCGATACCCCGCACCCAATGTGTCCAGCGCATAAAGCGCGGTGATCGCCTTGGCGGTGCTGGCGGGCGGCATCGGCAGTATGGGGTTTGCAACCTCCAACAATTTTCCGGTTTTCACGTCCGCGATCGCAAAGCTGATCTTGCCACCCAGTTTCGCGCGGCGCACGATATCGTCGACCGGCGGCGCAAGTACGACGCGCCCGCCCGGCGGACGCGGCAAAGGCCGGGGCGAGCGTTTCGGCGGTGCCGCGCCAGCGGCGCTACCAATGCTGGATGCAAGACCTGCAATCACGGCCCGCCGGGTCATTGAAATAGACATACCAGCAGGTTACCGCCTGCCCGATTGCCCCGCAAGTCGCACAAGCGCTGCCGTGGTCACGTTTTCGCGTCAGGCAACCGCCGCATCATCCGCGCTGCTGGTGCCGCGCACCCAGATATGGATGCCGGTACAGCATCGCCCCCACAATCTATGCGCGATCAGCCGGGTTTTCGCGCAACGCCCTTTTCGCGCTTTTTCCCCGCAGACGTTGCATTCCAGTCACCCTGCGCGCGGATAGCGGTCGACGATACATCGCTAAGCGGCAGGTTCACATAACACCACGCCGGCGCATCTGCGCGCGCCAAAAGTTGCGAGGCTCGCCCCGGCAGCCGCGCCGCCTGAAACAGCCGCGCTGCCAGTGAGGTACGCGCCGCAATGCCAGTTCCGGGCCGCGCCAGCACGCCGACCGGCACCCGGTACATGATCTCGCGCCAACGCTCCCACCGGTGGAAATCGGCCAGATTGTCGGCACCCATCAGCCAGACGAAACGCACCTCGGGATAATGCGCTTGCAGCGCGGAAAGGGTTTCGGCGGTATAGCGTGTGCCCAATTGTTCTTCGATGCCGCAAACCTCCACCCGCGGGTGGGTCATCAGGGCCCGTCCGGCGGCGATCCGCTTGGCCAATGGGGCGGGCGCGCGCGCCTTCAGCGGGTTACCGGGCGACACCAGCCACCAGACCCGGTCCAGCCCGAACCGCTTCAACGCGGTGCGCGTGATATGCACATGCCCCGCATGCGGCGGATCAAACGACCCACCAAGCACCCCGACCGATTGCCCCGGTGCGGCCTTTGGAAACCCGCTGCGCATTGGTTGCCACTAAAGGCGTAATCGCTGCGGCCTTGCAAGCCTTGGCAGCCTGGAAATGCCATGCCTTCCGAATTCGTACAAAAATGTCTGCATTTGCCTTCTCGTTGCCCAGTTTCCTTCACGCGCCCGTAGGTCCGGCCTGTCAGACAGGGCAGGCGCGACCAGTCAGTTCCGAAAGGAAGGAGAATTATTTGATGCCTGCCCCCGATCCACAAACATGGGGATTTGTACTTTTGCTGGTGCTTGCGTCTTTGGCCCTGCGCCTGTTGATCATCAACCGCAGAACCGGGGGCGCCTATGCTGACGACGACGAGTCCGGTCCGGCGCGGATCAGCTCTCGGATATTTCGCATTGCGGCGGAGCGGTCGACCGACGGGATCGCCTTGGAGGATATGAACGCGCGCGTGATCTGGGCGAACCCGGCATATTTTCGGATCATGGAGCGGCCGCCGGAACAGATCCTGGGCAGATGCGCGGCGGAATTCGCGTTTCATCCCGACGACATGCCAAGCGCGCAAGAGATCGCGGACTTCCGCTACGACCCCAGCTCGGAAGAATTCTTCAAGCCGACTCTGATTCGCAATTACCGGCCCGGCGGCAAGGTATTCTGGGCGCAGCTGACCATGTCGCTTGTGGACATGGAAGACACCAATCTTGGCGGCGATACCGCCGTACTGGTTACCTGCCGGGATGTCAGCGAACAAATCGAGCGTGAAGCCCGCCTCAAAGATGCCTCTCAGGCGCTCGAGCATTCGGCCATGCATGATCCGCTGACCGGGCTGGCCAACCGCACCGCTGTCGTTGGTTTTGGGGAATCCGCGCTGCAACAAGGCAAGATCTCAGGGCAACGCACAGGCATGCTGCACCTGGATCTGGATCGCTTCAAAGAGATTAACGACCAATACGGGCATGCGGCGGGCGATGCGCTGTTGCAGCATGTTGCTGACATCCTGACCAAAACGGTCCGGCGCGGCGATCTTGTCGGCCGGATCGGCGGCGACGAATTCGTCGTGGTTTGCCCGGGCGTGACCACGCTGGATGATCTGAACTGGCTGGGCAAGAAGGTCATCACCGCGCTGAACAAACCGATGCCATGGTGCGACGGAACGATCCAATGCGGTGCCAGCGTCGGCGCCGCAATCTCGACCCCGCAGATGGAGGACCCGCGCGTCCTGATCGCCATGGCGGATTCCGCCCTTTACGAGGTCAAGCGTTCAGGTCGTGGCAACGTCGCCGCCTATGATGAGGGTCTGCACCGGCGTCAGCTGGCGCGTCAGGCGCTGCAGGCCGATTTCTCGGCGATGCTGGCCGAAAACCGGATGGAGTTTCAGTTCGAGCCTTTGATTGATTACGACAATATGAACCTGCTGGGATTCGAAGCCACCGCCAAGTGGACGCATCCAACCCGCGGCGAAATTCCCGCGGATGTGTTTCTGACAATGGCGCTGGAATTGAACCTGATGTACGAACTTGATCTGGCTGCGATGCACGCCTGCACCCGCACCCTTGCCGATCTGCGCGCCCATGGTTTCGATACGCTGGTGGTCAGCTTCAATGCCTCGTCCCAGACCCTGATGCAGGAGTGTTTCGTCAACCGCCTGGCCTGGGAGATGGACCGGCTGGACCTGCCGTTTGGCAACATCGCTGTCGAGGCACACGAAAACTCCATCTTGGCAAGCAGCGGAGCCATTCACGAATCCCAGGAAGCCATCGCGCGCCTGAATGCGCTTGGCGTTCGCGTGGCGCTGGATGACTTCGGCGTCGGTTATGCGGGCCTTTCGCATCTGGCGCAGCTTAAATTCAACGGCGTCAAGACCGACCCGATGCTAATCGAGGACCTCGCCGGCAACCCTTCGCGCCGCACCATCTTCAAATCCATTGTCCAACTTTGTGAAACACTCAATATCCGCATGATCGTCAAAGGCGTCGAAACTGACGACCAGGCAAAGACGGTGAAGAGTCTTGGCTGCAACCTGATGCAGGGCCAGGTGGCCGCCACCCCCATGGCTGCCGATAGCCTGATCGACTGGATCGCGTCCAGCCGCTTCAGCCCGCTTGAAACAGACGTTTCCGCCATATCGCGCCGCGCGTCGTAATCCACTTGACCACATCCGCCACGCCACGCACCCTGCATGGCGGAGGCGCGCATGAGTATTTTCGACAGCGACAAGGCGGCACAGACCCACCGGCATCTGCACAGCCACCTGCCCAGCGATCCCGCACTGCGGGTCAAGGCGCTGGAATCACTGGTGGTGGAAAAGGGCCTGGTGGCGCCGGAAACCCTGGATGCCTGGGTCGAGGCTTACTCGGATCACATCGGTCCAAAACGTGGCGCCGAAGTTGTGGCGCGGGCCTGGGTCGATCCGGGTTTTCGCGACCGCCTGCTGGCCGATGCAACGGACGCAATTGCCGACTTTGGCTATGACGGCCATGCCACCGGGCACCTGAAAGCCATTGAAAACACGCGCGAAACCCACAACCTTGTGGTGTGTACCTTATGTTCCTGCTATCCATTCTCACTGCTGGGAATGTCGCCCGCCTGGTATAAATCCAGCGCCTACCGCGCCCGCGCCGTGCGCGAACCCCGCGCGGTTCTGGCCGAATTCGGCGTCGACCTGCCCGCCGAAACCGGGGTGAAAGTCTGGGACAGCACCGCCGAGTTGCGCTATCTCGTCGTCCCGCAACGCCCCGAAGGAACCGACGGCTGGGACGAAGCGCGCCTTGCATCCATCGTGACGCGCGACTCGATGATCGGCACCGACCGAGATCTGAAAGTCGGTGCCTGATGGACGGTGTGCATGATCTTGGCGGCAAGGAAGGCTTTGGCTCCATCGACGTCGACAGCCCGCCGTTTGCCCATGAGTGGGAGCGTCGCCAATGGGCAATCTCGACCAACGCCTGGCTGGGCGGCAATATCGACCGGGGGCGGCATATTCTGGAGCTGCTGCCGCCGGGGTTTTACCTGACGGCCAGCTATTTCGAAAAATGGTGCCTGCGCGACCTGACCAAAATGGTCGCCGGGGGGATCGCCACTGCGGAAGAGGTTCTGGCCGGTCATGCCGACACAGCCCAACCTGCGCCCGAAGCGCGCGACCTTGACGCCGCAATCGCGCGGGTGCGTGCAGCGCGCGCAGATTTCTCGCGCCCGATTGATGCCGCGCCCGCCTTCGCAATCGGTGCAACGATCACCACCCTGCCCCACGGCCATGCCGGTCACACCCGCCTGCCCGCCTATGCCCGTGGGCGCATCGGCACCGTCACCGCGCATCACGGCGCGCTTCTTTATCCCGACGATGTGTCCGAGAATACCGAGACGGCGCATCACCTCTATACCGTCGAATTCACCGCGCCCGCGCTTTGGGGCGAAGCGGCAGATCCACGCGATACCGTCCTGCTTGACCTGTGGGAGCCTTACTTTGTTCGCGCCTGACGATCCGCTGGCCCCCGCCGCCCCGGTTTTCGCCGAACCCTGGCACGCGCAGGTGCTGGCCATGGCCGACACGCTGATAGTCGCCGGGCATATCGACGCGACCGACTGGGCCGATGCGCTGGGGGCCGCGCTTCGCCATCGGGCGGATCAGCCCGACACGCCCGACACCTATTATGCGGCGGCCCTTGCAGCGCTGGAACGGCTTGCCACATCCGTTGGTATCGGGCCGCACGAACAGGCCGACCGCAAGGCCGCGTGGGAAGCCGCCTATATGCGCACGCCCCATGGATCGCCTGTCGCGCTGTGAGCTGCCGGAATGACCCGGAGGGCGCACATCTGTGCCGATAGAAACGCAAGCCGGGCGACAGGGCGCCACGGCGCAAACTCTGCTTTCGCCGCTGTTGCAGACATTCGCGCCCCCGCGCTAGGCTGATCGCGACCCTCATGAAAGCCGCCCGATGCGCCACCTTGCCCTTGCCGCCCTTCTGATCCTGCTGCCCGGGTTTGCCAGCGCGCAATCCTGGTGCGGTGCCGCGAACCTGAACCAGACCGAGGCGACGATCTGCAGTGTTCCCCAGTTGGGCGGTCTGGATACCCAGATGACGGTGATTTACGACCGGGTGAAAGATCGCCAGACGAACCTGCGCGGTGATCAGTCTGCATGGCTTGCCGCGCGCAATTTCTGCCGCACGGATATGCTCTGTATCGAAACGGCCTACCGCGAAAGACTGTCGGTTCTGCGCCAGATCCCAGGGCGCCGCCCGGTCTGGTGCAGTGCCACCACCCTTGGCCCGACCGAGGCGACGATCTGCGCCACGCCCCTGCTGGGGCATCTGGATGCCGAACTTGGCGCGCTCTATCAACGCGCCGGGCCAAGCCTGCAGGCCGTGCAACGCCAATGGCTGCGCCAGGAACGCGACACCTGCGGCGCCGGTCCGGCGTGCGCGCCCTGCGCCTGCGGCGCGCACCGGGCGCAGATCAGTTCTTTCGCGATTCAGATAATTGGGATGGCGATTTAGCCGCCGCAGCGCGCGTAACCTCTGCCGGATCATCTGTTCGCGAGGACGCATATACGCACGCTGAGGCCGATTGCCCCGGCCCGCCGCCGCCCGTAAAAGGGCGCGGACAATCATTTCTCGGCAGGAGCATCCCCATGGCAGCCTATCAATACGTCTATCACATGGACGGCGTCTCCAAAACCTATCCGGGCGGCAAGAAGCTGTTCGAAAACATCCGCCTGTCCTTCCTACCCGGCGTCAAAATCGGTGTCGTCGGCGTCAACGGCGCGGGTAAATCAACGCTGCTGAAGATCATGGCGGGGCTCGACAAAGATTTCTCGGGCGAGGCATGGGCCGCCGAGGGTGCGCGCGTCGGATACCTGCCCCAGGAACCGACGTTGGACGAGTCGCTGAACGTGCGCGAAAACGTCATGCTGGGCGTCGCTGGCAAAAAGGCGAAACTCGACCGGTTCAATGAACTCGCCATGAACTATTCCGACGACACGGCGGACGAAATGGCCGCCCTTCAGGATGAGATTGACAGCGCCAACCTCTGGGATCTTGACGCGCAGATCGACGTCGCGATGGAGGCACTGCGCTGCCCCCCCGATGACGCCGCCGTCGACACGCTGTCGGGCGGTGAAAAACGCCGTGTCGCGCTGTGCCAACTATTGCTGGACGCGCCCGACATGCTGCTGCTGGACGAACCGACCAACCACCTGGACGCTGAAACCATTGCCTGGCTGCAGAACCATCTGATTGATTACAAAGGCACAATCCTGGTCGTCACCCACGACCGCTATTTCCTGGATGACATCACCGGCTGGATCCTGGAACTCGACCGGGGCCGCGGTATTCCTTATGAGGGCAATTATTCCGCCTGGCTGGAACAGAAAGCAAAACGGCTGGAACAGGAAGCGCGTGAGGATAAATCCAAGCAGAAAACGCTGGAACGCGAGCTTGCCTGGATGCGCCAGGGTGCCAAGGCCCGGCAGGCGAAATCCAAGGCCCGGATCACCGCCTATAACGACCTGGCCAACCAGTCCGAGCGTGAAAAACTCGGCCGCGCACAGATCGTCATCCCCAATGGCGAACGCCTCGGCAGCAAGGTGATCGAGGTTGAGGGCCTGAAAAAGGCCATGGGCGACAAGCTGTTGATCGAAGATCTGACATTCAGCCTGCCCCCCGGCGGCATCGTCGGCGTCATCGGCCCGAACGGCGCGGGTAAATCCACCCTGTTCCGCATGCTGACCGGGCAGGACCAGCCCGACGAGGGCGCGGTCACCTATGGCGACACCGTGCAGCTGTCCTACGTCGACCAGTCCCGCGAAGCGCTGGACGCAGGCGCAACGGTTTGGGAGGAAATCACGGGCGGGGCCGAGGTCATCGAGCTTGGCGACGCCTCCATGAATTCCCGCGCCTATTGCAGTTCGTTCAACTTCAAAGGCGGCGACCAGCAGAAGAAGGTCGGCCAGCTGTCGGGGGGTGAACGTAACCGCGTCCACATGGCCAAACTACTGAAATCAGGCGGCAATGTCCTGCTGCTCGACGAACCGACCAACGACTTGGACGTTGAAACCCTCCGCGCTCTGGAAGACGCCCTGGTCGATTTCGCCGGCTGCGCCGTCGTCATCAGCCGATTGTGTTGAAAAACTCCGTTTTAAAGCGTTTCGGCTTGAACCTGAATCGCGAGGGATTCCCTTGAGACCTGATCTGTGATTCATCCTGTTTGGGAGGATGGATCATGTCAGCACCTTTGCCATCTGCGCTTCGGATACGGTTTCAGAGATACATTGAAGAAGGGTTGAGCGGGCGCGCGGCGGCGTTGCGGTTGAAGCTGTCGCCTGCCACAGGCGCGCGGTGGGCGCGTCAGGTGAGGATGAAGGGTCATGCGGAACCTGCCCGGCAGGGACCGCCGCGCGGCAAGGGAAAGCTGGCTCCGCATCGGGAATTCTTTGAGGAGTTGATCGCACAAGACCCTGACATCACGCTCTTTGAGTTGCGTAATGCGCTGGCCGATGCAGAGGGTGTGCGGGTGCATCACTCCTCCATCGCCAACCTTCTGTCCCGGCTCGGCTTCACGTACAAAAAAAGTCGCTGGTCGCAACCGAGCGCCGCCGCGCCAAGGTAAGGCAGCAACGGGCCGACTGGTTCAGATACCGCTCGCCAGCCATTGCGACCTTTCCTGAGCGCGTTGTCTTTATTGACGAAACCGCAGTGAAGACAAACCTCACGCGCCTACGCGGCAGAGCCAAGCGCGGTAAGCGCCTGACGATGGATGCGCCCTTCGGAAGCTGGGGAACCCAAACCTTGATCGCGGGCCTGACCCAAGGCGCGCTGATCGCACCTTGGGTCATCAAGGGAGCGATAGATGGCCCCGCCTTCGCGGCCTACATCCGCGAAGTGCTGGTCCCCGAGATCAACCCCGGCACTGTCGTCATTCTCGACAACCTGGCAACCCACCGGAATAAGGAGGCGACGCAGGCTTTACGCAATCACGGCTGCTGGTTCCTTTACCTGCCACCGTACTCGCCCGACCTGAATCCCATCGAGCAGGCCTTCTCTAAACTGAAAGCCCATTTGCGACGGATCGGGGCCAGGTCCTTTACCCAGGTCTTCGAAGCAATCGGAGCAATCTGCGATCTCTACGACCCAGTAGAATGCTGGAACTACTTTAAGGCCGCCGGATATGTCTCAGGTTAATGTCGAAACGCTTTAGGGCCTGAACGATGATTTTTCTTTCCATGCAGCCCGATCCTAAATTTTTGGCGCGGGGGTCGGCCCAAATCGCCTACATGCGCTCACGCGCAGCCATGCGCTGTCTCGTGGTCAAAGCTTTCCGACTATTTCGCTTCATAGGTTTTCGCAAGAAATCCGCGACGCTCTGATTTCGGAGTTTTTCAACACAATCAGCCACGACCGGTTTTTCCTGGACCGCATCTGCACCCACATCCTCGCGTTCGAGGGCGATGCGCATGTGGAGTGGTTCGAGGGGAACTTTGAGGATTATGAGGAAGACAAGAAGCGGCGTTTGGGGGAAGATGCGATGGAACCGAAGCGGATACGGTTTAAGAAGTTCGTGCGGTAGGGCGCATTTCTTGAAACTCCCGTTTGGGTTCAACGCGTGCGCGAAAGCGGTTTTGCACCGCAAAACTGCGTGCGCACTCGGTGCAGGTTGTGTGCTACGATCGATTTACGAAACGGATTCGGTTTAAGAAATTTGTTACATAGATTCTTCGGAAATCGGCGAACACATCAAAAGGTAAAAATTGATCGATGCATCTGAATATCAAACTCCCCAGACAACTGACATCTTTATCAAGCGTTTTTCGCACTGGAATCAATGAGCATGATTTTCGGGAAGTCGAGCAAGTTAATGTCGATTCTAGCGAATGTCGATTTGCCGAACCATTTCCACTAATGTATTTTGGCTTTAGGATAAACGAATTGAGATTGTAGCATCCGTCAATTGACTGGAGACATCATGGCGGCCTTACTGCATTCAACGGTTACGCGAACCACATTGGCTTCTTCGACTATACCGGGCTACCAAACCCGTTTGCAAAGGAAGTAGGTGAAGCCGTTGGATCAAGTAGATCCTCACCTATAGAAGTCTGGTCGATCCCTGAACTCATTTCAGAAGCTGCTGGAAAGCCAGTGGGGGAACTGCTGAACGAACGAGCAATTAATCTTGCTCGAATTCTTTTGCAAGACGATCACGGTGAAACATTTGATACAGTTCAATATGCCATTCGAGAAATAGTAAGAAACGCGGCAGAACATAGTGACGGCAATCAAATTGCTTTTTTAGCGCAATACTGGCCCGCGTCAAACTCTGCTGAAATTTCCGTGTTTGACGATGGTGTAGGCATAGCCGCAAACATCTATGATAATGAGTTTGTTGATGTTGCAAATAATCTTGCCGCAATCAAAGCCGCCCTACTTCCCGGAATTACGGGCGTCTCACGAAGCGATCGCATTGCACAAGACAGTGAATGGCATAATTCTGGATTCGGACTTTATGTAGTTAGCAGGTTAGCTGGGCGTTTCGGAAAGTTCTGCGTGGTTTCAACAAGTGACTATTTGGAGCTAAATCATCGCAACCAGTATACAAAACCATACTCATTAAAAGGTACTGGGGTTGCGATCAAGTTGGATTTGTCCCAGATGAAGGACTCCCAGTCTTTCATTCGCAGGACTATTGAACAGGGTGAGAAAATGCAGTCAGAAATTCTCAAAGATTTCCCAATCAAAGCGTCAGTAGCTTCCAAGATGCTTCTTTCCGATTTTAGGCGAAAAATCTAGCATACATGTTTTAGACTCGAATTTATTCGAGCTTCAATGCGCCGTCACGACTATTGTAGACTTAGATTTTGCCCGGCACAAACCGAGACACTACTAGGGCGCCACCTTTTCGACACTGAAACCGCCCACAGGACGGTTTTCAGGTCGGGCCTGAGCCCCTCACATCCCCACAAACCCACCCTCATCCCCGTCCTCCGTCGCCTTCAACAACTTCGCGATCCGCAGCTGCGCATAGGTCGCCAGGACATCGTTCACCAACGCCTGATACCCCTGCCCATAGCCGCGGTAGAATTTCGCGACCGACGGTTCCAGCAGCAGCGTCACCCGCACCTTCTTGGGTTTCGCCGGGTGCGCGTCCGGCAGTTCAGTCCAGGCCTTCGGGACGTGCAGCATCTCCAGCTCGCGCGCATTGATCTCGGCGTGCAGCGAATTCAGACGGCGCATGCCGGCGGCGATGGCGATGCGGGTGCTGCGGCCGATTTTCCCGTTCTTTGCGGGCGGTGGTTCAAACAGATGTTCGATGCTCATGGGGGCCTCCTGACTATGCGGCGACACGTCTGAGGGGCAGCCGTTAACGCCGCCGCAACCCATCGCACGGCGCCTCATACGTCGGTCATATGCCGCTCATATGCGCCTCACACCCCCGAATTCCCTTGCAATTTTCCCACACAGGTCCCATATGCACCCCGCGACGTTACCGACCATCGACCCCTGTTTCCTACCAAGGCTTCAGCTTCGATCATGCGCTGACTAGCCAGGCCGCCACACAATGTGGGCGGTAAAAGTAAAAGGAAACAACACGATGGCCAATGGCACCGTGAAATGGTTCAACCCCACCAAAGGCTTCGGCTTTATCGCTCCTGAGGGCGGAAGCCGCGACGTTTTTGTACACATCTCTGCGCTTGAGCGTGCTGGCATCAACCAGCTTGACGACGGCCAGAAAGTGACCTTCGACGTCGAAGCCGGCCGCGACGGTCGCGAAAGCGCGACCAACCTCGCACTGGCTGACTGAAGCCCGTCAAGGGATTGAAAACAAGGGCTTTCCCGCGAATTGCGGGACAGCCCCTCCGCCCTTGCAGGGCCGGGGTTTTGGCCCCAGACTGACCCCATGGACATGACCCTGATTGACTGGATCGGCGTTGCCGGATCGCTGATCATTGCGGGCGCTTACCTTGCTGTTTCGCAAGCCTGGGTCGATCCGCGCGCGCCGCGTTTCCATCTGCTTAACCTGATCGGTGCTCTGATGATCCTTGCGTCACTCTGGTATCGTCCCAACGCCGGGGCGATCCTGATCGAGGTTTTGTGGGTCACGATTGCCCTGATCGGGCTGATCAACTGGCTGCGCCGGGGTTAGCGGCCTGCCAGCCGTCATGAAATCGACACACTTCGGTCACAAATTTACCGAAAAACAACCACTGGTTGCGCAATGTGTATCAACACACAACACGACCAGAGGGACAAAATCATGTTGAAGACAATAGCTGTGGCGACGGCCTTGACGAGCTTTGCTTTTGCCGCGCAGGCCAAGCCGACGAATGTGAATACTCCGGCGGATACAATCCACCCGAATATTCACAGCAAGGTCGGAACCGGCGCGAATGCAAACCCCAACGGGGCCAACGCGAATGGCGGCAATATTCACGGCATTGCCAACAATCCGGGTCAGTCGGGTGCCGATCCATCCGATGGCGCACCGGGGTTTGCCGACCAGTTGGAAACCGTGCACGGCGGCATCGGTTCCAAAAACAAAAACGCGGATTGATCTACACGCGTAGGGCGGACAGTCTGCCCTACGCAGCCCCCCAATCAACATCACTGGCCGCCGCAACGCCGAGCGCTCCGTCAGGGTAAGGGACGCAAAGTGCCGCAGCGTCCGCTTGGGCTCCATTTAGCCAAACAGAATAATCTGCCGGGTGCCGCAGAACGCCCATCCGGTGATGGATATCGCGGACATCCGCCGAAGGTTCACATGTTACGGTCGCGACCTGGGCCACCTGGATGCCGCCCGGTCCGTTCCAGACATCCCAGACAGCCGCGAAAGCCAGCAGACCGCCGGATTTGGGTTTGATCCTCCAGGCCGTTTTGCGCCGCGCCTTGCCGGTCCATTCATACCAGCCATCGGCCGGAACAATGCAGCGGCGCAGCCCTTCAAACGCCGACTTGTCGAACAGCGTCTCACTGCGCGCGTTGATCAGTGTTTCCATCACTGGACGGCCCCGCGCATTGACCCGCCCTACCGGGATCAGCCCCCAGCGCATGCGAACCAGTGCGCCGTCATCGCGCAGCACCAGAACCTCTTGCCCTGGCGCGATATTGCGGCGCGGCGGCTCATCGGCGACCGCACCCACAGGGGTGCCAAGCGCGGCTGCAACTTCGGCCACCGGAGTCTCCAAAAACAGCCGTCCCGGCATCGCGTCCTCCCGTCCTTTCGTGTCATTCCCGTTGACAGCCCGCTGGCCTTGTCGCATCCAACGGGCAACTCACCCTATCCTGTAAGAGGTTCCATGCGTATCGCAATGATTGGCACCGGCTATGTTGGCTTGGTTTCTGGTGTCTGTTTTTCGGATTTCGGGCACGAAGTGATCTGTGTCGACAAATCGGCTGAGAAGATCAAGCTTCTGAACGACGGGCAGGTTCCGATCTATGAACCCGGTCTTGATGATCTGATGACCAAGAACGTGGCCGCCGGGCGGTTGTCGTTCACCACAGATCTGGCTCAGGCCGTGGATGGGGCGGACGCGGTGTTTATCGCCGTCGGCACCCCGGCGCGGCGCGGCGACGGTCATGCCGACCTGACGTTCGTCTTCGCCGCAGCAGAAGAAATTGCCGCAGCGCTGACCGGATACGCCGTTGTCGTCACGAAATCGACGGTGCCGGTCGGCACCAATCGGCAGGTCAAGCAGGTGATCCGCAAGGCGGCACCTGATGCGGATTTCGATGTCGCCTCGAACCCGGAGTTCCTGCGCGAAGGGGCGGCGATCGACGATTTCATGCGCCCGGACCGCGTCGTCGTCGGCGTACAAAGCGAACGCGCGGGCGAGGTGATGGCCGAGGTGTACCGCCCGCTATTCCTGCGCGATTTCCCGGTGGTCACGACAGATCTGGAATCCGCCGAAATGGTGAAATACGCCGCCAACGCGTTTCTGGCGACCAAAATCACCTTCATCAACGAGATTGCTCAGCTGTGCGAAAAGACCGGTGCGGACATCAAGTCGGTCGCCAACGGTGTCGGGCTGGATGGGCGGATCGGCAACAAATTCCTGCACGCCGGGCCGGGGTATGGCGGCTCGTGTTTTCCAAAGGACACGCGCGCACTGGCCCGGATCGGGCAGGAGCATGCTGTGCCGATGCGGATCACCGAAACGGTGATTGAGGTTAACGACGCCATCATCCGGCGCATGTCGGGCAAGATCATGGACCTGTGCGGAGGCTCGGTCACCGGCAAGACAATCGCGGTGTTGGGTGTGACATTCAAACCGAACACAGACGATATGCGCGAAGCCCCCTCGCTGACCATCGTTCCGGCGTTGGTCGGGGCGGGCGCCAAGGTGCGCGTGGTCGACCCGCAGGGCCGGCGCGAGGGCGAGGCGATGCTGGCTGGCGTCAACTGGATCGATGATGCCTACAAGGCAGCCCGGAACGCCGATACCGTGGTGATCCTGACGGAATGGAATGAGTTCCGCGCGCTGGATCTGAAGCGTCTTGCCCGGCGAATGGAAACGCCACGAATGGCGGATCTGAGGAACGTCTATTCCCCCAAAGAGGCAAAGAAAGCCGGATTTGTCGGCTATGTCGGGATCGGTCGTGCGGATTTGGTGATCGAAGACCCCTCGTAGGGCAGGCAATTGTTATCGGGCGACCTAAAGCGTTTCGGCTTGAACCTGAATCGCGAGGGATTCCCTTGAGACCTGATCTGTGATTCATCCTGTTTGGGAGGATGGATCATGTCAGCACCTTTGCCATCTGCGCTTCGGATACGGTTTCAGAGATACATTGAAGAAGGGTTGAGCGGGCGCGCGGCGGCGTTGCGGTTGAAGCTGTCGCCTGCCACAGGCGCGCGGTGGGCGCGTCAGGTGAGGATGAAGGGTCATGCGGAACCTGCCCGGCAGGGACCGCCGCGCGGCAAGGGAAAGCTGGCTCCGCATCGGGAATTCTTTGAGGAGTTGATCGCACAAGACCCTGACATCACGCTCTTTGAGTTGCGTAATGCGCTGGCCGATGCAGAGGGTGTGCGGGTGCATCACTCCTCCATCGCCAACCTTCTGTCCCGGCTCGGCTTCACGTACAAAAAAAGTCGCTGGTCGCAACCGAGCGCCGCCGCGCCAAGGTAAGGCAGCAACGGGCCGACTGGTTCAGATACCGCTCGCCAGCCATTGCGACCTTTCCTGAGCGCGTTGTCTTTATTGACGAAACCGCAGTGAAGACAAACCTCACGCGCCTACGCGGCAGAGCCAAGCGCGGTAAGCGCCTGACGATGGATGCGCTCTTCGGAAGCTGGGGAACCCAAACCTTGATCGCGGGCCTGACCCAAGGCGCGCTGATCGCACCTTGGGTCATCAAGGGAGCGATAGATGGCCCCGCCTTCGCGGCCTACATCCGCGAAGTGCTGGTCCCCGAGATCAACCCCGGCACTGTCGTCATTCTCGACAACCTGGCAACCCACCGGAATAAGGAGGCGACGCAGGCTTTACGCAATCACGGCTGCTGGTTCCTTTACCTGCCACCGTACTCGCCCGACCTGAATCCCATCGAGCAGGCCTTCTCTAAACTGAAAGCCCATTTGCGACGGATCGGGGCCAGGTCCTTTACCCAGGTCTTCGAAGCAATCGGAGCAATCTGCGATCTCTACGACCCAGTAGAATGCTGGAACTACTTTAAGGCCGCCGGATATGTCTCAGGTTAATGTCGAAACGCTTTAAAGGCCAAGGTTAGAAATGATCTATTTGATCTGCAACGAGGCCCGAAGACGAACCCCAAAAGCAGGGCGCGCGCCGGACCGGCGGGCTGGCGTAGCAACAGTGCGTGGGCACGATTTATGGCGCTGGGTTAGCCGTCAAATCTGACCGGAGTGCCCACCTCAAACCGACGCCAGACCGGTGGAGCCGGTCCGGCGTGCGCCCTGCGCCTTTGGCGCGCACCGGGCGCAGGCAAATCCCATAGCGATTCAATTGATCTGAATTGCGCTACAGAATTTCGCGACGGTCTTGGCGGGCACTTTTATGGCTCACAGATCCCGTCAGTCTGAAACAGGTGGCTGCCCTCACAATGTCGACAACGGCCCAGACCGAACGTAATTCTCAGCCGTTGCGCCGCAACCGCCTTATCGGCTGTTCCGCGTCACCCAGCGCCACGAGCTTTCGCACATTTCATCCACTGTTCTTCGGGTCCGAAAGCCCAAAACCTTGCTGGCAAGCGTCGGATCGGCAACCAGCATGTCCGCATCTCCGGCACGGCGCGGCGCCTGTTTCCACGCCAATTCACGCCCGCAGGCGCGGCTGTAGCTGGCGAGCATCTCCATGACCGAAACACCCGTGCCCGTGCCGACATTGACGGTATGGCCTTCGGCTCTGCGCAACAGGGCCGCCAGTGAGGCGACATGCGCCTCGGCCAGGTCCATGACGTGAATATAGTCGCGCACGCCTGTGCCGTCCGGGGTATTGAAATCATTGCCAAAAACACTGAGGTGCGGCAACTCTCCCGAAGCGACCTTTGCCATATAGGGCATCAAGTTGTTGGGGATGCCCTCCGGTTCTTCACCGATCAGTCCAGACTCATGTGCGCCAGCCGGGTTGAAATACCGCAGGATGCCGAAAACCCAGCCTGGATCGGCGGCGGCCATCGCCTGGAGCAGGTATTCCGACGTCAGTTTGGTCAGCCCATAAGGATTTGTGTGGCGCAATTCGGCCGTTTCCGGGATCGGCACGACCTCAGGCGCGCCATAAACAGTGGCGGTCGAGGAAAACACCAGATGGCGGGTTCCGGCCCCCTCCATCGCGCGCAACAGGGCGGTCAACCCGCCGCAATTCGTCTCAAAATAATCCAGTGGTCGGGACACGGATTCGCCGACTGCCTTGCGCGCCGCAAAGTGAATCACCGCGCTGATATCGTGGCGCGCGAAAACATCATCCAGAAACACGCGATCCAGCACGTCACCGCGTTCAAGGGGCACAGCCCCGCCCAATATCATCTCCACCCGGTCCAGCACGCCCGGCTTCGCATTGGAAAAATTGTCGAGGATGACCGGCGTGTACACCGCCTCGGCCAGGGCCACGGCGGTGTGCGATCCGATGTATCCGGCACCGCCCGTCAGAAGAATTTTGCTACCGCTCACTGCAACCCCCAAGTGACTGAACGCCTGCTATCATGCCGAGGCACGGTGCGAAATGCCTGGGCGCTCTAAGTACCTCGTCCGGCGCGGGTTTCGCGAGGGTCGACCCCGTGGCGATACCAAAGATCGGCAGCGCGCAGGAAATGCGGGCGCGGTGTCGGGTGCAGCCAACTGCGCCTTAGCCGGGTCGCGCGATAGGCCGTCGCCCCGCCCGGATCGCCCAGCGCGCCCAGCGCCGCTTTGGCCCCCAGATAGGGCGCCATGACAGTGCCGGATCCTGAAAACCCCATGGCCCAATGCAGCGCGCCGTCGCTGCCGACATTGGGCATATGACCAAAGCTGTAGCCGGTATTCCCCGACCAGACGTGGCTGAGGCGCGCCTCGGACAACTCGGGCCAGATTTCCAGCATCGTCGCGCGCAGGCGTCGCGCGGCAAGGTCCGGCGCAATCGGGCGCATCGCGGCCCGCCCGCCAAACAGGATACGGGCGCCATCGGGCGACAGGCGGAAATAAGAGTGTCTGGCGCGGGTTTCCACCATCATCCGACGCCCTGGTGCGACCCGCTCGATCAGGTCCGTCGGCAGCGGTTCGGTGGCGATCAGGAAACTCGGCAACGGGAAGACCCGTGCGCGGTGCCAGTGGAATGCGCCGCTGGTATAGCCGCCCGTGGCAAGCAGCGCCTGATCGGCGCGGATCGGTCCCCGGGCCGTCATCGCCCGCAAACCGCTGTGCGTGCGTTCCAGCGACGTAACGGCGCAATTGACGACGACAGGAATGCCGCGTCGCTGCACACAGCGGCCATCAGCCCATCGTGGAACTGCCGCGGATTGATCGCGCAATGCTGCGGAAACAGGATGCCACCGAAATATTGTGCGGTCCGAATGTGATCCGCCAGTCCATCACGCCCGATCACCTGAATCGCAACATCGCTTTTGGCCTGCACCACTTTGGCCATGCGCTGTTGCGCGTCAAAATGCGCAGGGGTCCAGGCAAGCTGTATGCGGCCGGTTTGTTGCAGGGAACAATCGATACCCTCCTGCGTGATCAGCGTTTTGACCCAGTCCATCGCCGGACCCGCCTCGGCGAACAGATCGTCTGCGACGTCTGATCCATAGGTCCGCGCCAGCGCATCCCAGCCCAGACGCGGGTGCGCGCCGAACATGCCGCCATTGCGGGTGGACGCGCCCTGACCCGGCGTTCCGGCATCGACCACAACGACCGATGCCCCGGCATCGTGCGCTGCAATCGCGCCGGACAGGCCGGTGTATCCGGCCCCGATAATCAGCAGATCGGCACGCTCCGGCAGAGGGTGCGGCGCTTCGTCAGCGGCGCCTGCCCCGTCCCACCAATAGGGTTGGCCCGGTCGCGCGCCCTTGGCCCAGCGCAGCGGTGGCATGGTCACCTCAGCCCCCACTGGGCAGCGGAGCTTCGCGGCCCAGCGCCACCAGCCGCGCATTCAAAACGGCACGTTCCGGCGCATCGGTTTGCAGGGCAAAAACATAGGCGTGGGTAAGGTAGAAACATGCAGCCTCGGTCTCTCCGCCCGCCTGCGCCATATCCGCAGCCTCGGTATACAGTGCCACAAGGGCCGTGTGATCCCCGGCAGCATGCGCGCCCAAAAGCCGGGCGTCCAGATCATCGCGCCGGGACGTGATCAGCCCCGAGCCTCGGCCAGTTTCGCCGCGATCCAATGATGAAACAGATGCGTCGGCCCGTCCATCGCCGGTGAGAATTTGCCACCGTCGAACATCACCCCGTGGCGGCCTTTTTGCATGCCTTCGACGACGAAAATATCCTCCTCGAAAATCTCGCGCCATTGCTGGGCGTTCTTGTCGCGCAGGGCCTCCAGCTCGGGCGTATCTTCGGGCGGGGCGGCATAGTAAATCTCGACATGCTCAACAGTTTCGCTGGTGTTGATCGGTTCCAGCAGGATGGCGAACGCGTGGTCACGCTGCACTCCGAACAGGACATTTGGAAACAGCGAAACCCACTCTCCAGCCTGATCCCACTTGCTGCCCAACTCTGGGAAGTCAGGAAAAACTTCACCATTCTCGCCTTTGATCTGAGTATAAACGTGCGATCCCTGACCCGAATATTCGCCCGGAACTTCGATGTGATAGTGATCTTCCAGCCGCGAATAGACGTTTAAGCCGGGATGAACCCACGGCAGGTGATAGCTTTCGCAGTAATTCTCGACCGCGAGCTTCCAGTTTGATTTCACCGTCAGCTCAAAGGACGAATCTGGTCCGCCGTGGTACAATGGTTTGTCGAATTCGGCCCAGCGCGCGATAAGATCAGCGTGCACTTCTGCAAACTCCGGCGCGTCGCCCGAGATGTTTACGAAGACGACGTCGCGCCAAACATAGCTGCGGATGCGGATCAGGCCCAACTCGTCGCGCTTGATGTCATCGTGAATGTTGTTGCCCGGCCCGCCCACATGGGGCGTGGCCCGCAGATCGCCATTCAGCGCGTAGCACCAGCTGTGATAGGGGCAGCGGATTGCGCCTTCGATCTTCTTCGCCTCTTCTATCAGGATCATGCCGCGATGGCGGCAGGTGTTCTGAAACACCCCCAACGCGCCCGTTTTGTCGCGGATCATCACCAGCGGCATTCCAAGAAAATTGATCGGTTTTGCATCGCCCGGTTCCGGGACGTCCTTGGCGAACCCGATACCCGACCAGCTTTTGAACAGCACCGCATCGCGTTCTTCGGCGAAGATTTCGTCCGAAACATAATGCGCATTGGGCAGGCCGCGTGCCGTGGCGACCGGGGCCATGACGGCATCTAGATCACTGTGGGCACCCATGACGAAACCTCCCCCTTGTCACCGCAGTCTGTGGCAGAACCGAGGCGTTGCGCAAGAACGCGCAGGGACATCGAAGGGGTCAAAAACGACACCAGCCGGTGGACCTGACCTGCGCAGGATCTGAAACCGGCATCGCCCGCCACTGCACGCGGGGCGGCACGCCGGGGCTGGCGGCCAGGCCGCGCCTATCCGCGCCCGATATAGGGCATCTTGGTCGCCATCACGGTCATGAACTGCACATTGGCCGACAACGGCAGGCTGGACATATGCAGCACCGAGGATGCGGCGTCCGCGACATCCATCGTCTCAACACCGAGCCCGGCGGCCTGTTCACGATCCTTGAGCGAGGACACCATGGGCGTTTCCGCATTGCCGATATCCACTTGCCCGCAAGCGATATCGAACGGACGGCCATCGAGGCTGAGTTGCCGGGTCATTCCGGTGATCGCGTGTTTGGTCGTCGTGTAACACAGCGCCCCTTCGCGCGGCATATGGGCCGAGATTGATCCGTTGTTGATGATCCGCCCGCCTTGCGGCTTTTGCGCGCGCATCTGTGCGAAACCCGCCCGCGCGGTGTGGAACATGCCCGTCAGGTTCACCCCCAGCGCGGCGTGCCAGTCTTCCAACGCGATTTCGTCGATGGTGCCGGGCGGCGTGAATATCCCGGCGTTGTTAAAGACGACATCCAGACGACCCCAGGCCTCGGCAATCCGGGTCACCGCGCCTTCAACCGCGCCCAGATCGGTCACGTCGCCGGGCAGCACCAGCGCCTCGCCCGATTTGGCGACCTCCTCCAGCTTGTCTGCACTGCGCGCAAACAACCCGACACGCCAGCCTTTGGCCATCGCCTGAAGCGCAACCTCGCGCCCGATGCCCGAGCTTGCGCCAGTGATCAGCATCGTCATTGTCATGCGTCTTCTCCGGTAAGTTCCAGTGGCGCGGGCGGCGGCGCCAGATCGTCAACCATTAGCGCGGTTTCGGGCCGGGCCAGCCGGTTGCGCACCACCCACAACAGCCGGTTTTCCGCCCGTGTGATCGCCACATAGGCCAGGCGTTTCCACAGCGCGATACCCGCCTCGACCCGCCCCGCACGGCTGGCGGCCCAAAGGTCAGGCGCGAAGACCTGCACCGTATCCCATTGCGATCCCTGTGCCTTGTGAATCGTCACCGCCGCGCCATGCAGGAAGGCCGCACCCATGCGGGCGGCGTAGGGGATAAAGGGTTCCTCTTCGCCCGGTGCCTCGATCTTGATGATCGACGCGGCCGAGACTTGCGGCTCTTCCGCGCCAAAAACATGCAGGCGCGAAAATCCGGGCTTGCGACCCGGCCCGAGGTAGACTGCCTGGGTGCCTTTGATCAGGCCGCGTGCCTCAAGATCAATGCGCTTCTTTCGGTGCTTCAGGGGCAATTCGATTCCGTCGCAGATCAGCGGTTCACCGGGTAGAAGGGCGTCAATCGGGGCTCCGTAAGCTGCGCGGAACGCCTGGATCAGCCGCACCCGCGTGGCGTTGCGCCAGACCAGCACTGGGGACCGCGCCATCAATGCCGCCTCCACCCGGCCCGCGACGACCACGCGATCATCGGTTTCGGCGGCCTTGCGGATCATGTCTTCAAAGCCTTCAAACGTCAGATCATCGTCGCCCAGCGCATGCGCCAGATCCAGAATCGGATTGCCCTTGTCCTGCCGGTGAACCCGGCTGAGCACCAGTTTGCGCGGCTCGGGCAGACCATCGAAGATCATCGCGCCGGACTGGTTTACCGGGGCCAGCTGAGCGGGATCGCCAAACAGGACGAGGGTCGGAAAAATCTCTTTCAAATCCTCAAACTGCTTGTCGTCCAGCATCGAACTTTCGTCGACAAAGCCGATATCCAACGGATCGTCGCGCCGTTTCCAGCCCTGAATGAAATCGGATCCGCGCAGGCCTGCGGCGGCCAAAGCTCCGGGGATGGACCGGTGCTGACGATAGAATTCCTGCGCGCGCTCCAGCGCGGCATCGGTCAGGCCTTCAACCTCTGGTCGTTCCGCGCCTTGGGTTCCGACCAGCCATTCGGCGATGCGTTCGTATTCGGGGTCGTAAACCGGGGTATAAATAATGCGGTGGATCGTGGTTGCGGGCACCCCGTGGGCGCGCAGCACGCTGGCGGCCTTGTTCGTGGGCGCAAGGATCGCAAGCGTCCGCTTGGTCTTGCTGCGCCGACCTTCGTAATCGCCCGATATCGTTTCGACCCCGGCGTCATCCAGCGCTTCGGCCAGCTTGGCCAGCAGCATGGTTTTGCCCGATCCGGCCTTGCCGACAACGGCCAGAACCTGCGTCTTCTGATCCTCGATCGGTGGCTTGGTCAGGCTTTCTTCGACGTCCACGCCAGCGCCACGCAGCAGTTCGGATATCGCGTCAAAGGCCTCGGCCTGATCGTCAGAGAATTGATGTATCGGCAGGGCCATGGGCGCAGCTTATCCGTGCGTGCTTCAACCCGCCAGCCGCGTTACTTGTCAGTACCGATTTTCTGCAATTCCTTCGCAGCCGTTGGCGACCCAAGTTCTTTCAAGGCCACTTCGCGGCATTTGCTGAGTTGCTCTGCAAGTTGAAGCAAGCCGTTCTGCGCCGAAAATTTCTCAAGATCGGCCAGGACTTCCAGAATCCAAAAATGTGTCATGAATAATCCGCATCACACATGTGCGGCCCCGCTAAATCGATTTCCCCCAATTGGTGTATTATTGCGGACCAGATGCAGCGAAGCAAACACTCATCGTCAGCATTTCATAATTAACGTAGGGTAAACCCGAGATTATCCGCCAGTTATCTGAACAATCAGCCAATTTGCCCCGCTTCGATCACATCCTCAATCGTTCTGAGGCCGGTAAGCGGTGATTGGACCAGCACGGCCATATTGCCCGGCAGATGCTGGTTCTTGCGCATCTTGATGTGCGCCGCTGGAACATCGGCCCATGCAAAAACCTCGGACATGCAGGGATCGAGGCGGCGTTCGACCATCAGCTTATTGGCCGCGCTGGCCTGTTTGAGGTTGGCGAAATGGCTGCCCTGAACGCGCTTCTGGTGCATCCACAGATAGCGCGCGTCCAGCGTCAGATTATAGCCTGTCGTCCCGGCACAGATCACCACCATGCCGCCCTTTTTGACCACAAGGGTCGACACCGGGAACGTCGCTTCTCCGGGGTGTTCGAAAACCATGTCAACGCTGATGCCTTTGCCGGTGATTTCCCAGATGGCTTTGCCGAAGCGGCGCGCCTCTTTCAGCCAGCTGCTGTATTCGGGGCTGTTCACAACGGGCATCTGGCCCCAGCAGGAAAAATCCTTGCGGTTGATGACGCCCTTGGCGCCCAGCCCCATGACGAAGTCGCGTTTGTCTTCGTCCGAGATTACGCCGATTGCGTTGCCGCCTGCCGCGTTGACCAGTTGGATTGCGAAGGATCCAAGGCCGCCGGATGCCCCCCAGACCAGTACGTTCTGGCCCGGTTTCAATTCATGCGGGTGGTGGCCAAACAGCATCCGGTAAGCTGTGGCGAGTGTCAGGGTATAGCAGGCCGATTCCTCCCACGTCAGGTGGCGCGGGCGCGGCATCAGTTGCTGGGCCTGAACGCGGGTGAATTGCGCGAAGGACCCGTCGGGGGTTTCGTACCCCCAGATCCGCTGACTGGGGCTGAACATCGGGTCGCCGCCGTTGCATTCTTCGTCATCGCCGTCGTCCTGGTTGCAGTGAATCACAACCTCGTCCCCGACTTTCCAGCGGCTGACCTTTTCGCCGACGGCCCAGACCACACCCGCCGCATCCGACCCGGCGATGTGATAGTCGGCCTTGTGCACATCAAACATACTGATCGGAATGCCCAGACCGGCCCAGATGCCGTTGTAATTGACACCTGCGGCCATCACCATCACCAGAACCTCGTGGCTGTCGATGGCGGGGGTGTCGACGACCTCCAGCTGCATTGCCTGATCAGGTTCGCCCTGCCGATCACGCCGAATCGCCCAGGCGTGCATCTGCGCCGGAACATGGCCCAGCGGCGGCAGTTCACCCATGTCATAAAGGTCTTTCTTTTCTGCAATGTTGGTGTCGAGTGCCATTGGAATCCTCGCGGTGCTGCAGCGCGGCGGTGCGCCGTGTTTACCGCGTGCTATCGCTCATCACGCAAGATTACAATCCGAAAATGCCAATTCTTGTAATTTTGTGTCTTCTTGAATTTCTGCATGTGCAGTATCGGCACGGCGATCTTGCCAGCGGCCTTCATGCCGTTCGTGCCAGTTTCGGGTCAGCTCAGGTGATGGGAAATGCTGGCAGCGTAGAAATCGAGCAACGGTGCCTCATCCGGAACCACCGTCAGCAGGCCCGCACCGGATTCACTAACGATTTTGCGCAGTGTCAAAACCTTCAGCCCGGCATCGACTGCCGCGCTGGCGTCCTTGCCTGGCAATTGCATATGCGCACCGGCAGTGCGCAGTCGCCCAAGCAATTCGTCAACCCGCGCGGTCAGTGCGGTTTTCGATATCGGCCCGGACTGCTGCAACAGCGCGCTCGCCACCAGCGGGACGGGCAGCACCGGCACAACCGAGCGGATGCGCCGAAACAGTTCGGCCGCGACAAAGCGTGTCGGGTCGCCGGTATGTTCATCTAGAACCCCCTTCAACGATAGCGGAGAACCAAAGCTGACGGCGGCAAAGCCAAAGCGGCGGGCCTTGCCGCGCATCCGACGCCAGGCCCAGCGGGCTGCGAAACGCAGCCCTGTCGGGATCGAGGCGCGGAACCTGCGGTCGCCCGAAGCTGCGGCTTCGGTCAGAATACGGTCTTCGATCACCCGGTCATAATTCAGGCCAACGGGCACGAACACGACGTCACGCGCATCGGGGTCGGATCCGGCAATCACATAGCTCAGCAGCCCCAGTTTCGGCGCTGCGACCTTGCCGTCCAGACTAAGGCTTCCTTCGGGAAAGACCGCCTGCGTCACGCCCGCCGCCGTCGCCAGCTGCACATAGCGCGCCAGAACCCTGCGATAGAGCGGGTTGCGGGATTTTCGCCGAATGAAGTAGGCGCCCATCGAGCGGATCAGGAAACTCAGCGGCCAGACCCGCGCCCATTCACCCACCGCGTAAGACAATGCTGAACGTTGCGCCGCCAGCCATGTGACCAGGACATAGTCCATGTTGGATCGGTGATTGATCACGAAGATGACGGTGGCGTTCGGATCAATCTCTTCCAGCGCATCGTCATAGGCCCCCAACCGGACCCGGAACAGGCGCGTTGACAGCCACCGTGCCAGCCGGATCGCGATGCCAAAATAGACACTGGCACTGAACGACGGCACGATTTCACGCGCATAGCGTTGCGCCTTTTCGAAGGCGACGTTTTCGGGGATACCTTCTTCGCGCGCGTGTTCTTCGACAGCCGCCATGACCTGAGCGTCATAGCTGAGGCGCTGGATCATATCGTGGCGGCGCGCCAGCTTGAACGGTTCAATCGGGCGTTGCAGGCGCTGGTTGACCAGCGCGACGACCCGTTCGGCCCGGCGGCGGAAAAACCAGCGGACAGATGGAAACAGCAGATGGGACGCTGCCGTCACGGCCGCAAAGCCGAGGATCAGAAGCAGCAGCCAAAGGGGCAGGACGACGGGTTGGGTCATGAAATCCGATCGGATTGGGCAGCCCCGATCCTTTAATACCAACACGTCAAGGCAGCAATGCAGCAGTGCAAAATAGGCAGCGCCCCAGCATTGCGGCGGCGCAGCATCTGGACGCGCAAGAAAATTCCGTCTATCGCATAATCTACGAAACTATCGCAAAGCGAGATCTGAACAATGCCCGACAAATCCCGCCCCTGGCTGATCCGCACCTATGCGGGACATTCAACTGCCGCAGCCTCGAACGCGCTTTACCGGGCAAATCTGGCGAAGGGGCAAACGGGTCTAAGCGTGGCCTTCGATCTTCCGACGCAGACCGGATACGACAGCGATCACATTCTGGCGCGCGGCGAGGTTGGCAAGGTTGGTGTCCCAATCTGCCATCTGGGCGACATGCGGGCGCTGTTTGATGCGATCCCGGTTGAACGGATGAATACCTCGATGACGATCAACGCGACCGCACCGTGGCTACTGGCGCTGTATGTCGCAGTGGCCGAAGAACAGGGGGCCGATATCTCGGCTTTGCAGGGAACGGTGCAAAACGACATCGTCAAGGAATACCTTAGCCGGGGGACGCATATCTGCCCGCCCGAACCCTCACTTCGGCTGATCACCGATGTCGCCGCCTGGACCCGGGCCAACATGCCGCGCTGGAACCCGATGAATGTGTGCTCCTATCATTTGCAGGAAGCCGGAGCGACGCCAGAGGAAGAGCTTGCATTCGCATTGGCCACGGCCATTGCAGTGCTCGATGGCCTTCGCGACAAGGTCCCCCCCGAGGATTTCCCGGAAATGGTCGGGCGGATTTCATTTTCCGTGAATGCGGGAATTCGGTTCGTAACCGAGATCTGCAAGATGCGCGCGTTTGTGGACCTCTGGGATGAGGTTTGCAGCGAGCGCTACAAGATTGCCGATGCGAAATTCCGCCGGTTCCGCTATGGCGTTCAGGTCAACTCGCTCGGGTTGACCGAACAGCAGCCAGAAAACAACGTGCCGCGCATTCTGCTGGAAATGCTGGCTGTGACGCTGTCCAAGAATGCGCGGGCACGGGCGGTGCAGTTGCCCGCCTGGAACGAGGCGCTTGGATTGCCGCGCCCCTGGGATCAGCAATGGTCAATGCGGATGCAGCAAATCCTCGCCTATGAAACGGACCTGTTGGAATTCGACGATCTGTTCGATGGAAATCCGGCAATTGATGCAAAAACCGAGGCGCTGATTGTGTTGAAAAACTCCGTTTTAGGGCCTGAACGATGATTTTTCTTTCCATGCAGCCCGATCCTAAATTTTTGGCGCGGGGGTCGGCCCAAATCGCCTACATGCGCTCACGCGCAGCCATGCGCTGTCTCGTGGTCAAAGCTTTCCGACTATTTCGCTTCATAGGTTTTCGCAAGAAATCCGCGACGCTCTGATTTCGGAGTTTTTCAACACAATCCGCTGAAAACCGCCGCCCGGGCGGAATTGGCGCAGATCGAGGCGATGGGCGGCGCGATGTCTGCCATTGGTCACATGAAATCGCGGCTGGTCGAAAGCAATGCGGCCCGGATTGCAAAGATCGAATCCGGGGAAACTGTTGTCGTCGGTGTCAACAAATGGACCGAGGGCGAAGAAAGCCCCCTGACCGCCGGATCAAATACAATCATGGAAGCCAATCCCGAGGCCGAGCGTGACCAGATCGCAGCGCTGGATAGCTGGCGCGAAACGCGCGACGCAAACGCGGTAAAATCGGCGCTCGACTCGCTGCGCAATGCTGCCGCGACTGGCGACAATATCATGCCGCCGTCAATTGCCGCCGCCAAGGCAGGCGCCACAACCGGCGAATGGGGCGAGGCAATGCGCAGCGTCTTTGGCCGATTGTGTTGAAAAACTCCGAAATCAGAGCGTCGCGGATTTCTTGCGAAAACCTATGAAGCGAAATAGTCGGAAAGCTTTGACCACGAGACAGCGCATGGCTGCGCGTGAGCGCATGTAGGCGATTTGGGCCGACCCCCGCGCCAAAAATTTAGGATCGGGCTGCATGGAAAGAAAAATCATCGTTCAGGCCCTAAAACGGAGTTTTTCAACACAATCGGCCTTTACCGTGCACCGACAGGAATATCCGCAACGCCATCAAATCAAACCGAAGGCCTGGATCATTTGCGCGCTCGTGTGGATGCGATTTCGGATCGGATGGGTCAGCGGCTGAAACTGCTGGTGGGCAAACCCGGATTGGACGGTCATTCCAATGGTGCCGAACAAATTGCGCTGCGTGCGCAGGCCTGCGGGATGGAAATTGATTATCAGGGCATCCGCCTGACCCCCGATGAAATTGTGACCTCGGCGCGGGACGGACGCGCGCATGTCATTGGCCTGTCGATCCTGTCGGGTTCTCATTTGCCATTGGTCGAAGAAACGATCCGCCAGTTGGTCGCGAATGGATTAGGTCACATTCCCATTGTCGTTGGCGGAATTATTCCGCCAGAGGACGCAAAGAAACTAATGAGTATGGGTGTTGCGCGCGTCTATTCACCGCGTGATTTCAATGTCAGCAAGATTATTGCCGAAATACTCGATATTGTGGACTCTCCTTATGTTGCCGCAGAGTAAGCGTGCCGTTTGACCATTGTGGTCAATGCAATTTGGCGAATTGTCTTGCTGGTGTTTGACATTCCCGTTAGGAGAATTGCCAATATTTATCATCAACGATGGAACCCACACAGATGGCGCTTGTAAGTAAAAAAGACCTGAAGAACGCTTCCAAATCTGATTTGGAAAAACTGGCAAAGGACGTTGCGACCGCAATCGCGAACAAATCCAAAGAAACATTGGCCGATGCGCGCAAAGCCGCCGAAAAGGCCGCCGCTGAATTCGGCTTCTCGCTGGCGGATCTTTCAGGCGGCGCCAAGCGCGGCCCGGGCCGTCCGCCAAAAGGCAGCAAACCTGGCCCCAAGCCCGGTCGCAAACCTGCAAAGAAAAAAGCCGCGGCACCTGCCAAATATCGCAATCCGGATGATGCCAAGCAGACCTGGAGCGGTCGTGGTCGGCAGCCTGCCTGGTACAAATCCGGAATTGAAGCGGGCAAGAAGCCCGAAGACTTCGCAATCTGATCAGGAGCGGCGCTGATGACAATTCATATTGGCGCCAAGCCCGGCGACATTGCTGAAACAGTTTTGTTGCCGGGCGATCCTTATCGTGCGAAATGGGCCGCCGAAAAATTCCTCAAGGGTGTTCGGCTGGTCAATGAAACCCGGGGAATGCTGGGTTTCACAGGCACTTGGAATGGCAATCCGGTGACAATTCAGGGCTCGGGCATGGGCATGCCGTCCCTGTCGATCTACGTCAATGAATTGATCCGGGACTTCGGGGCCAAAACCCTGATCCGAATTGGCTCGGCCGGGGCAATGCAGGAACACGTTAAACTGCGCGACGTTGTCATCGCCATGACCTCGTCCACGATGGGAACACCGTCACGCGGTTTCTTCAAGGAAATGAGTTTTGCGCCCTCGGCAAACTATGAATTGCTGCAAGCGGCCCACGGGGCGGCGGCGGCGAAATCGATTCCGGTGCATGTGGGCGGCATTTACTCGTCGGATGTGTTCTATGACGAACGCGACGATCTGACAGACCAGCTGATGCGCCACGGCGTTCTGGCTGTCGAAATGGAGGCGGCGGAACTTTACACGCTTGCCGCGCGTTACGGGTGCCGGGCACTGGCGATCCTGACGATCTCAGATCATCTGATTACAAAAGAAGAACAGCCCTCCGACCAGAGAGAGCGTAGTTTTGGCGATATGGTTGAAATGGCGCTGTCAGCTGCCTTCGCCTGACGTCTGCCCAATCAATTGAATATTGCGGGCCGCCCAAATACCGGCGGCCCAATTCGTTTCAATTGCCGTGTGTGCGATCATAGGCATTGATCGGCGGGATGGCCCAACCTTCGGGCGGCATCTCGGGCGCAAAAACCTCGACCAGCAGCGGATAACAGGCGGCGACATTCGACGAATGGGTGCTGCTGCAATCCCCACCCGGACAAGCGCTGAGCGCGCCGAGAAGTGGGATTTCGGCAAAGAACTCGACATAATCGCCGGGGCGGACCGGGCTGGCCTTCATGAAATACTGGCCGGTGTCGCGGGTGAAGCCTGTGCACATGAAGACGTTCATCACGTCGTGGACATGGGGTTCCGCCTGGCCCCGCGACAATCCCGTTTCGTCCGCCAATGCGCGGGTCAGATTGGAATGGCAGCAATGGTGATAATCGTCGCCCGCCAGCAATCTGTGAGTATAAGGATCGCAACGCGTGCCGATCACGTCATGCACCGACCCGCCGAAGTCGTCGATACCGTACCAGTCCAGCGTATCCTCGGTAATCGTCGCCATCGGGCGCAGCGTGGGAAATGACGACCAGAGGCGGTCGCCGGTTGTCACATGGCTGCCGTGCAGGGCGCGGGTTTTACCAGAGTAAAACCGCTCGGACAGGTCATTTGAATTCCACAGGTTCAGGTCGCCGACCTGTGGCCCCTCGACCGAGGTGATGCGGAAGAAATGCCCGGCGGGAACGTGAAACGTCGCGGCCTCACGCGGGGCGGCCAGTGCCTCGTCCGACTTCGTGGCTGTCGCGCGCGCCGCGCGATACCCGGCAAGATCGGGCCGTGGCAGAGTATCGTCCGGGTAACAGATGACGGGCGCAACCGCGCGGCGACTGTCAGCATCAGCGGGCCGTTCAGACATTCCGCCCTCCGTTCAGACCATCCGCTCGACCATCATGCCCTTGATTTCGGCAATGGCCTTGGCAGGGTTCAGACCCTTGGGGCAGGTCTTGGTGCAGTTCATGATCGTGTGGCAACGGTAGAGTTTGAATGGATCTTCCAGATCATCCAACCGCTCACCCGTCGCCTCATCTCGACTGTCGACGATCCAGCGATGCGCATGCAGCAGGGCCGCGGGGCCGAGGTATCGGTCGCCGTTCCACCAATAGCTTGGGCAAGAGGTTGAGCAGCAGGCACACATGACGCATTCATAATCGCCGTCCAGCTTTTCGCGGTCTGCGATCGATTGCTTCCATTCTTTCGCGGGCGTGTTCGACTTGGTTTCCAGCCACGGCATGATGCTGGCGTGTTGGGCGTAGAAATGCGTCAGGTCCGGGATCAGATCCTTGACCACCGGCATATGCGGCAGCGGATAGATTTTCACGTCGCCCTTGATATCATCCAGCCCCCAAATGCAGGCCAGCGTGTTGGCCCCGTCGATGTTCATCGCGCAGGATCCGCAAATCCCTTCGCGGCAGGAGCGGCGGAACGTCAGGGTCGGATCAACCTCATTCTTGATCTTGATCAACGCGTCCAGAACCATCGGGCCGCAGCTGTCCATATCGACGAAATATGTATCGACCCTTGGGTTTTCGCCATCATCCGGATTCCAGCGATAAATCCGGAACGTCCGCAGGTTGGTCGCGCCATCAGGCTTGGGCCAGGTCTTGCCCTTGGTGATGCGGCTGTTCTTGGGAAGCGTCAGTTGAACCATGGGGGATCTCTTTAATTGATATTCGACATTAAGCCAATAACTCATCCGCTTTGCTAATTATTGCTTCGGCCCGCGCGTCGAAACTGTGTCTGGCCACCATCTGTCTTGCGAATGCCCTACGGGCCGATTTCTTTTTCGCCGTCTCCGCGCGAATGGCGTCCATCGCTAGGCTGAATTCTTCCGGCGACCCGGCGATAGATACGTATTTTGCAATGTCGTCGGGCATCCATGCTACAGGATCCGAAATTACCGGTGTCGCGCAAGCAAGGGCATCGAAGATCCTGTTCGAAGTCAAACCGTTTGCCGCCATCGCGGGGGTGTGATCATTCAGGATTATTTCCGCGTTGCCATAACAAGCCCCAAGATCCTCGTTGGCGATCCGGGTGCCCTTTAGGAACTTCGCCGCCTCAGAATCGGCCCAACCGCCACCCCAAATCGCAATATCTGTGTTTGTTGCTAGCGCATGCGCAACCATGGGGCGACCGAATCGTCGGGATATTCCTACAAAAACAATGCCGGAGCGCTTGGTCTGGGCTTTGGGTGCAAACATACGTTCGCTGTCAAAACATTGCGGCAGAAGCGAGAATTTTTTATCGCCGTATTTGTTCGCCAGAGATTTCATCGCCGGCAACCCAGCAACGAAAACATGATCAACCGCCCCAAGCTCTTCTTCTGGAACGTCGAGGCCGGCGGAGATGAGCCAATAGAGCGTCAAATGACCAAACCGGCGGCGATACTTGGCGCGACCACGTATGACGATATCAACTTCGTCGCTTTCCTGTTCGATCGCCCAATGCTTGCGGGTTTGCACGCGTGCCGCGTGACCTTTGCGCTGGAGCGCTTCGGCCAGACCTACCCCAAAGTGATAGTCGCCCCAGTTTTGCCGCACCCGCGGGCGCGGCACGGGCAACTGAATCGCAAAACAGTGCTTTGCTGCAGCCCGCTTTTTGACACGCGTGGCCCAAGGGCTGCGTGTCGTAGACGCGATGTCGAACCTGCCGGCAATCTCTTCCACGTCCGAAATATTGTCGTATGTCTTGATAATCGCATCATAATTGTCCGAAAGAGCCCGGTTTTCTGGATCCAGGTTACTGACGACGACCAAGCCTGTCGGTGCGACATCGAACAGCTGGAACTTCAGATCGGGGCGATGCTCTTTCAGCAACGGCACAATCTTCCAGACATCGCCTGTCCATGCGCGGGTTTTGGCTTTTTGGCGATCCCTTTCGGCCATGCTAGCCTCCCAAGGCATGCAGTCGTGCATCGTGATAATGCCACCTGGTGCCATTGCTCGTTCGGCATTTATAAAGTCGCGCAGCAAATATTCGTAGAGGTGCATTCCATCGAGAAATGCCAGATCGAATTTTCCGCCCAACCAAGACGCCAGATCGCTTTCGAAGAATGCGTCGCTGGTGCTTTGGATCAAGTGAAGTTCCGGTTTTGGCCGATTGTGTTGAAAAACTCCGAAATCAGAGCGTCGCGGATTTCTTGCGAAAACCTATGAAGCGAAATAGTCGGAAAGCTTTGACCACGAGACAGCGCATGGCTGCGCGTGAGCGCATGTAGGCGATTTGGGCCGACCCCCGCGCCAAAAATTTAGGATCGGGCTGCATGGAAAGAAAAATCATCGTTCAGGCCCTAAAACGGAGTTTTTCAACACAATCGGCTAATTTTGTTGAAAAACTCCTGCTTGATCGAGGGCTATGGCGCTGATTCAATCCTCTCAACAAGCGGGAGGATCAGCCATGATGGGACCGAGGCAGGAAGCACAGGCGGCGCTGTTCTATGAGTTCTCGCTGGAAGACCATGTCCCGCAAGATCACCTGCTGCGATCGATTGATCGTTTCGTCGATCTGAGCAGCATCCGCGCCCATCTTGCCGATTTCTACAGCCACACCGGTCGTCCTTCGATCGATCCTGAACTGCTGATCCGGATGCTGATCGTCGGTTACTGCTTCGGCATCCGGTCCGAGCGGCGGCTCTGTGAAGAGGTACACTTGAACCTCGCGTACAGGTGGTTTTGTCGGCTCGACCTGGCCGATCGGGTGCCGGATCACTCGACCTTTTCAAAGAACCGGCATGGTCGGTTCCGCGAGAGTGAGCTGCTGCGCCATCTCTTCGAGACCACGGTCGCGCGATGCATCGCCGAAGGTCTCGTCAGCGGTCAGCGCCTGGCCGTCGATGCCAGCTTGATCGAGGCGGATGCCAACAAGCAGTACTCCTCATCACGATCTCTCCAGATTTGAAGAGCATCGCGATGCCCAAGGTTACGACAATACCTAATCTACGCGCGATTCAACTCCTGCTTGGGCATACAAAGATGGACGGCACTGTTCGCAATCTTGGCGTCGAACTGGAGGACGCGCTTGCTATTGCAGAAGCGATTGAAACCTAGAAACCGGGCCGTTCGCGAGGGCGGCCCAAACTTGCCGTTCGATCGCCGCTCAGATTGTCAATTTGGCTTCCCGAAACCGGGCATAAATTCACCGCGCTGCATTCTCATCGGCCTATGGAAATTTTCACATTCCTCTTTGCACTCATGTAGACCGCGATGCCGATTGCTCGCATTCTTTCCCGTCATTCTCTTCAGAAAGGAGCCTTATTGTGCGTGTTGGATAGGCAAATTCCACGTTCAGTTCACGTGCTAGATCTACGATATCGCCAATAAGCCGATGCCTGGCCGCGATATAATCATCGAACTCTGCAAGGTTGAAGTACCCCCATAGCTCTACGTTCAATGCCGATTCGCCAAAGGATCGCAACCCGACATAACCTGTCGTGTCGTCAGCGGCGGGTTGGTCAAGATACACCTTACGCAGTCGGGCCTTGAAAGCATCGAGCCGGTGACGGGATGTGTCGTAATGCAAGCTGATTTCGAGGCGGATCTTGCGCTTGCGTCGCTGCCCCCAATTCACGATCGACTTGTCTGTGAGCTGAGAATTCGGAATCACCAAAAGGGAATCGTCAAATGTTCGCATGCGCGTAGATCGCAGGCCGACATGCTCAACCGTGGCCATCCGGCTTTCGGTTTCGATCAGATCACCGCGATGAAAGGGCCGGTCACTCATCAGGATTGCGCCGCCGATCAGGTTGCTGACGGTATCGCGCGCCGCAAAAGCGAGTGCGATGCCGCCAACACCGAGGCCCGCAATGACGCCTTCGTATGGGATGCCAGTGATGTCCGCGATGGCGATGATCCCAGCAGCCACGGTGCCGATCTTCAACACGCCGGAAATTAACGAAACGGCGATTTCGTCCACAAAGCCGCTAGTACGCCCTGCGCGTCGCTGGAAATACCCTTCGGCCAGATCGATAGCGATATAAAAAATCCAGATAAGGGCCACTACAGTTGTCGCTACCAGCGCAAGTGTGGCCGCAGAGAGTATGGTCTCGGCTAAGCCCGACCATGTGAATACCAGAACTGGAAAACCAACTCCAACCAAAAGACCGAAGGGTTTTCCAACCCGCCTGGCAGCACCGATGCGCAAACCGCGTTCGGCACTTTGCAGGCTTCGGCTTAACAAGATGGACATCCCCTTTCCCATCAACCAGCCTAGGATCGCACTCAAGACGACGGACGCCGGAATGATTAGCCATTGCCAGAATTCCAGCGAACCATAGCGTACGAGGAGCGACGGGGCCCTTGTTCGGATCCGTTCACGCATTTCAAAAAAACTGGTGATGGGCTCGAATGCGGATATTCCAGCTGCCACCGGCAGACCCTGCATCTGGGCGTAGAGCTGGGGCGCGTTACGCAGGGTATCAGACGAGAATTTCCATTTTGCCTGCCCACCCTCGAGGTCTGTTACCTGCTCGATTACAATTGATCCTGCGGGATGACGATAGAAAACGTATGAACCTGCTCGGTTGGGATTGTTGGAAATCTCTTGCCAAGTCACATAGCCTGCCCGGTCGATAACCTGCTTGAGGTAGTCTGCAAGTAAAGGTGCCTCGAAGCTAAGAAGCCTCGGTGGCACAAATGACAAATCAAGCGCTTGCAAAGCGCGTTCACGTCCTCCGGTTCTCCATGTGCGCATGCCCATCAGGAAATCGCGCATGGCAGCACGCGGGCTGTTGGCTGTTGCCTCTCTTAGCTGCGAAAGTGTGTAAAAGCCAAACGACGAGATCATTTTGTTCAAATCCCCGCGCAAGTCTGACGCGGACGGGACGACAACAAACCACACATTCCCGACCCTGCGGAAGCGTATGGTATATTCGATGTTTGCCCCAGCCGGACCGATGGAGAAGTTTGCCGTTTCACCATCGACGTGCCCAGGGGCATCATAGATACGGAAGGTCGAAACATCGAGTATCGTCCACAACAAGCGCCGACGCCTCCGTTCGTCACGCACCCCAGAGGTCCCGCCACTATACAACAACAACGCTTCGGTTGCGTTAACTGCTGAAATATCGCCGTCGTAAACCGCTGCGTTCGCCAAAAAGACCAGCGATCGAAAGGCCGCGCGTGGCGTGTCGCGGGTGGCCAAATTCCCACTGGAGCCGACGGTGCCAGTCACCCTTTTGCCATTCCAGTACTCGCCATCAACAAATCTACCAGTAAAACTCTGCCCGTCCTGCGACAGGGCAAAGATAGTCGGTCCCTCGATGCCGTCCTGAAACCACGAACCATGGAGGATCCTGCCTTCGGTCCGCCCCTCTATTCGGCCTTCTCCTGGCTCATAAGTGCCAGTGACACGATCCCCATCTTGTTGCAGTTGCATCTGGGCTTCGCCGTCGCGCCAGTAGGTGTCCCAGTTGCCAGACCAGTCGCCCGCATCCTGAGCCCAAACGTGGCTAGAAAAAACTGCAAATAAGAACGTGCAAAGTATTCTGGCACGGATCACGGGCCACTTCCTCATGAGGATCACTGGAAGCAAGAATAAAGTGATCCGGGATTAAGTCCACGGCTTACCCGGTCCAGCGAAAATGACCTCTCGAGAGGGCCAGTTCTCTAGATCCTTCGAAGGGCGCAAAGCCGCGAGGCCATTCTCATCACAAAGAATGTCCGCTTCGTGGCCTCGTTAAAAAGATGTTGCAAGCGCAGCGAAGGTCTCCTTCCCGCCGATTCTGTGGAAAAACAACGTGTTGCGGGCGCAGAAAGTAGCGATTTGAACATAGCGCGAGCGCCTTTCTGATCAGGCTTTGCGCGTTTGCTGCGGTGCAGGAAAGATCTTTGCCAGTTTGCGAAGGTTTTGGGCAGTGGCGGCGAGCAGGAATTCGTCATTTGCGCCGCATGGTCCACGTAATCGGAGCCGTCCCAGGCCGAGAATGCGCTTGAGGTGGGCAAAGAGCATTTCGACCTTCTTCCGGAGCTTCACCGAGATCTTGTATTGCGGCGTTTTGGCGATTGCGCGGGCGATGTCGCGAGCGTCCTCATGTTCCTCGCGGGTGATCTTACGGGCGTCGGCATTCGGGCAGCACTTCGGCTTGGAAGGACAGGATTGGCAGGTGTGCTTCAGCGCTTGGTACTTGGCCACGCCCTTGCCGGTTGGGCCGCGATTGGGGTCGGAGTAGTTTCGGCGGAACTGCTTCAGAGCCTCGCCTTCCGGGCAGATGTATTGATTGTTCTCGGCATCCCATTCGAAGTCAGCTCGGGACCAGGTGCCATCGGTGCGCCCGGCTTTGTCGAAGACCGGGATGTGCGGTGCGATCTTTTCACCCACCAGCCATCCGAGCATGGGTCCCGATCCGTAGGCGGTGTCGGCGATCAGCCGTTCGGGATGAAGATCGAAGCGCTCTTTGGCCCGCTTCAGCATCGTCTTGGTTGACCCCACCTCGGCTTGACGGATCGACCGTGTCGCTTCCACGTCGACGATGACACCATGATCGGTATCGATGAGATAGTTGTCGGAGTAGGCAAAAAATGCGGGACCCTTACGCGCCGCCGTCCACTGGCTGGCTGGGTCGGAATAGGACGTGAACTTTGGCTCGACCGGTGTCGCTGCTCCGAATGCGGCCTCATCCAGAGTGTCGAGATACTCGCGGACCGCGCGGGGTGCAGCGTCTGCATCGATCCGCGCAATGTCCCATTCTTCCTTTGGCGCAGAGTACTGCTTGTTGGCATCCGCCTCGATCAAGCTGGCATCGACGGCCAGGCGCTGACCGCTGACGAGACCTTCGGCGATGCATCGCGCGACCGTGGTCTCGAAGAGATGGCGCAGCAGCTCACTCTCGCGGAACCGACCATGCCGGTTCTTTGAAAAGGTCGAGTGATCCGGCACCCGATCGGCCAGGTCGAGCCGACAAAACCACCTGTACGCGAGGTTCAAGTGTACCTCTTCACAGAGCCGCCGCTCGGACCGGATGCCGAAGCAGTAACCGACGATCAGCATCCGGATCAGCAGTTCAGGATCGATCGAAGGACGACCGGTGTGGCTGTAGAAATCGGCAAGATGGGCGCGGATGCTGCTCAGATCGACGAAACGATCAATCGATCGCAGCAGGTGATCTTGCGGGACATGGTCTTCCAGCGAGAACTCATAGAACAGCGCCGCCTGTGCTTCCTGCCTCGGTCCCATCATGGCTGATCCTCCCGCTTGTTGAGAGGATTGAATCAGCGCCATAGCCCTCGATCAAGCAGGAGTTTTTCAACAAAATTGCCGATGTGCTTGAAAAAAAACTCGAAAATCAGGAGCGTCGCGGTTTCTTGACGAAAACTTGAAGCGAATAGTCGGAAAGCTTTGACCACGAGAAGCGCATGGCTGCGCGTGAGCGCATGTAGGCGATTTGGGCCGACCCCCGCGCCAAAAATTTAGGATCGGGCTGCATGGAAAGAAAAATCATCGTTCAGGCCCTAAAACGGAGTTTTTCAACACAATCGGCCGATTCTGTGGAAAAACAACGTGTTGCGGGCGCAGAAAGTAGCGATTTGAACATAGCGCGAGCGCCTTTCTGATCAGGCTTTGCGCGTTTGCTGCGGTGCAGGAAAGATCTTTGCCAGTTTGCGAAGGTTTTGGGCAGTGGCGGCGAGCAGGAATTCGTCATTTGCGCCGCATGGTCCACGTAATCGGAGCCGTCCCAGGCCGAGAATGCGCTTGAGGTGGGCAAAGAGCATTTCGACCTTCTTCCGGAGCTTCACCGAGATCTTGTATTGCGGCGTTTTGGCGATTGCGCGGGCGATGTCGCGAGCGTCCTCATGTTCCTCACGGGTGATCTTACGGGCGTCGGCATTCGGGCAGCACTTCGGCTTGGAAGGACAGGATTGGCAGGTGTGCTTCAGCGCTTGGTACTTGGCCACGCCCTTGCCGGTTGGGCCGCGATTGGGGTCGGAGTAGTTTCGGCGGAACTGCTTCAGAGCCTCGCCTTCCGGGCAGATGTATTGATTGTTCTCGGCATCCCATTCGAAGTCAGCTCGGGACCAGGTGCCATCGGTGCGCCCGGCTTTGTCGAAGACCGGGATGTGCGGTGCGATCTTTTCACCCACCAGCCATCCGAGCATGGGTCCCGATCCGTAGGCGGTGTCGGCGATCAGCCGTTCGGGATGAAGATCGAAGCGCTCTTTGGCCCGCTTCAGCATCGTCTTGGTTGACCCCACCTCGGCTTGACGGATCGACCGTGTCGCTTCCACGTCGACGATGACACCATGATCGGTATCGATGAGATAGTTGTCGGAGTAGGCAAAAAATGCGGGACCCTTACGCGCCGCCGTCCACTGGCTGGCTGGGTCGGAATAGGACGTGAACTTTGGCTCGACCGGTGTCGCTGCTCCGAATGCGGCCTCATCCAGAGTGTCGAGATACTCGCGGACCGCGCGGGGTGCAGCGTCTGCATCGATCCGCGCAATGTCCCATTCTTCCTTTGGCGCAGAGTACTGCTTGTTGGCATCCGCCTCGATCAAGCTGGCATCGACGGCCAGGCGCTGACCGCTGACGAGACCTTCGGCGATGCATCGCGCGACCGTGGTCTCGAAGAGATGGCGCAGCAGCTCACTCTCGCGGAACCGACCATGCCGGTTCTTTGAAAAGGTCGAGTGATCCGGCACCCGATCGGCCAGGTCGAGCCGACAAAACCACCTGTACGCGAGGTTCAAGTGTACCTCTTCACAGAGCCGCCGCTCGGACCGGATGCCGAAGCAGTAACCGACGATCAGCATCCGGATCAGCAGTTCAGGATCGATCGAAGGACGACCGGTGTGGCTGTAGAAATCGGCAAGATGGGCGCGGATGCTGCTCAGATCGACGAAACGATCAATCGATCGCAGCAGGTGATCTTGCGGGACATGGTCTTCCAGCGAGAACTCATAGAACAGCGCCGCCTGTGCTTCCTGCCTCGGTCCCATCATGGCTGATCCTCCCGCTTGTTGAGAGGATTGAATCAGCGCCATAGCCCTCGATCAAGCAGGAGTTTTTCAACAAAATTGGCCTACCACGTCATGTTTCAGCACAAAATTTGGATCAATAGCGACGGATTTTGCCTGGCTCAGCATCAGGCTACGCCCGGTTTGACTACCTATTTCCAGATACCAATTGGGCTGTATCGATCGGTGCATGTCTGCCAGAAAATCAATATAATGACGGCCCCAAGCACGACGCAGACCTCTTTTTAGTGATGCCGCCACTCGGTCCAACTCCACTGGTTCCCGGGGTCAGAGCGAGACCCGACAATGAACTGAAGACCATAGTATGAAGGCCCCTGCAAGAAAAAGGGGGCATAACGACCAACCGGTTGAGCTGCAACGCTCACCACTAAAGCACCAGCGGTCGGATCGGGCCCTGCCCGGTTTTGTCAAATACACAGTTTTCATAAACCAGTTGCGGATCACGCCCTAAAATGAAGTCCGAAGTAATGCCGATTTCCACACCAGTGTGGAAGCCCCTGTTGCCGCCGCCAATCTCGATCTTGCCTGTCGGGCCGGTTGCCGCGCGCGCACGCTCGGTGCATTGCTTGGCGGCCAATTCAGGTGACACCGGCCCACAAGCGGTAAGCGACGCAAACAGCAAAATGCCGGTAAGACCCGACAGCCGCGCGACCGCAGTTTGTGATGCCCCGGTCTGGGATACAAGGTGTCTTGCGTGACGCATTTCAACTCCTCCTTGGATGCGGGGCCGGCTTAAGAAGCAGGTTGCGATCCACCATTACACCAGTTTCCATGGACCGCCCAGAAGATCAGTTTGCCAGTTCTTGGCAATTCAGCCGTATGTCTGGCCGGGTGGAGGTCGAAATCGCAACCCATGACGGACATCCGGGCAGGCAGGTGGCGGCTTCTGATCTTGCGCCGAAGGCGCGGAACTGGCCCTGCCCAAGTATCAATAACCCGCAAGCGCATCGAGAATTTTCGGCGACGCGGCGATCTCTGCTTCGTTGGCAGATCGTCCGAACCGACCCCTGTCAATACACCCGCGCTTTAGGAGCGATTTTCTTCATGTCTATACCACCGTCGCGCTCATCGGTCAGCGGGTCCAGATGCACCGGGCGATAGGTCAGAGCCACGTTGCTGCCGTCGACGGTTGCCAGCGTGTGTTTGCGCCAGTTGTCATCGTCACGGTCCGGATAATCTTCATGCGCGTGGGCGCCGCGGCTTTCCTTCCTGGCTTCGGCGCTGACCACGGTGGCCAGTGCACTGGGCAGCAGGTTGGTCAGTTCCAGCGTTTCCATCAGGTCGCTGTTCCAGACCAGGCTGCGGTCGGTGACATGCAGGTCGTCTTCGCGACCCGCGATATCGGTCATCGCTTTGACGCCTTCGGCCAGCGTCTTGTCGGTGCGGAACACCGCCGCATCCGCCTGCATCGCGGCCTGCATTTCATCACGCAGGTTCGCCGTCGGCACTGCGCCGCCGGCATTGCGCAGCGCGTCGAACCGCGACAGTCCGGCGTCTATGCTTGCCTTGTTCGGCGTCGGTACGGCGCTGGCGGCGTCCACAACCTCACCCGCCTTGATTGCCGCCGCGCGGCCAAAGACCACCAGGTCGATCAGGCTGTTCGAGCCGAGGCGATTTGCCCCGTGCACGCTTGCACAACCAGCCTCACCCACGGCCATCAGGCCCGGCGCAATGGCATCCGGGTCACCCTCGGTCGGGTTCAGAACCTCGCCCCAGTAGTTCGTCGGGATGCCACCCATATTATAGTGCACGGTCGGAATGACCGGGATCGGTTGCTTTGTCAGATCCACGCCCGCGAAAATCCGCGCGCTTTCGCTGATCCCCGGCAGGCGTAGCGCCAGGGTTTCCGGCGGCAGATGCGACAGATTCAGATGGATGTGATCCTTTTTGTCGCCGATGCCGCGCCCTTCGCGGATTTCCATCGTCATGCAACGGCTGACCACATCCCGACTGGCCAGATCCTTGTAGGTCGGGGCATAGCGTTCCATGAACCGCTCACCTTCCGAGTTCGTCAGATATCCGCCCTCGCCCCGCGCGCCTTCGGTGATCAGTACCCCGGCGCCATAAATCCCGGTTGGGTGGAACTGCACGAATTCCATATCCTGAAGCGGCAGCCCAGCGCGCGCGACCATGCCGCCACCATCGCCAGTGCAACTGTGGGCCGAGGTCGCGCTGAAATAGGCACGACCATAGCCGCCGGTTGCCAGAACCGTCATTTTGGCGGCAAAGACATGCAGCGTGCCGTCGTCCAGCTTCCAGCACAGCACACCCTGGCAGACGCCGTCATCGGACATGATCAGGTCGATGGCGAAATATTCGACGAAGAATTCCGCCTTCTGCTTCAGGCTTTGACCATAAAGCGTATGCAGAATCGCGTGCCCTGTCCGATCCGCAGCCGCACAGGTTCGCTGCACCGGGGGGCCTTCGCCGAATTCGGTCGTGTGACCGCCGAAGGGGCGCTGATAGATGTTGCCCTCTTCAGTGCGCGAAAACGGGACGCCGTAGTGTTCCAGCTCGTAAACCGCCTTGGGCGCCTCACGCGCCAGATACTCCATCGCGTCAGTATCGCCCAACCAGTCTGACCCTTTGACGGTGTCATACATGTGCCACTGCCAATGGTCCGGCCCCATATTCGACAGGCTGGCCGCAATGCCGCCCTGCGCGGCGACGGTGTGGCTGCGCGTCGGGAAGACCTTGGTTACGCATGCGGTGCGCAGCCCCTGTTCGGCCATGCCCAGTGTTGCGCGCAAACCGGCGCCACCGGCCCCCACAACCACCACGTCATATTCGTGGGTTTCATAGTCGTATTCCGCCATACCGGTCCCCTAAAGCGCCAGCCGGATCAGGGCATAAACCCCGGCCGCCATCGCTGCGTAACTGATGAAAGTGACGGCCAGGATCGCGATGTGCTTGGCCAACCCATGCACGTAATCTTCGATCAGCACCTGCGCGCCACCCTTGAAGTGATGAAACCCGACGATCAGCGTTAGCCCGGCGATCAGTGCGGGAACGGGGCGCGCGTAGTAGGCGACGACAGCCTCATACGGCTGGCCGAGCACTGCGCCGAAGGTGAAGAGGAACAGCGGGATCAGGATCAGAAGCGCCACGGAACTGACCGTCATCGACCAGAAATGCGCCGTGCCGGTCCTGGCCGATCCCAACCCCTCGGCCCGTTTTCTATCCGTCAGAAATGCCATTCCAGCCCCCTTACAGCACGATGATCGTCAAAAGCGTCAGGACCAGCGACCCGCCGATCATGACATAGCCCATCGCATAGGCGCTTTTCAGGTCCAGCCCGCGCCCGGTGTCCCAGATCAGATGCCTGAGCCCCCCCAGCAAATGATACCAGATCGCCCAAAGCGACAGCACCATGACCAGATCGCCGAACCAGGACCGCATGAACCCGTCCGCCACCGCGAAGGCCCCCGGCCCCGTCGCCGCTGCCAACAGCCACCAGACGATCATCAGCGCCGCCACCAGCAGCGCGTTCCCGGTCAGCCGCACGAATATCGACGTCATCGAGGTCATCTGCGGGCGATAGATCGCCAGATGCGGGCTGAGCGGGCGATTGCCCCGGTTCACGTCGGCCATGGGTGGCTCCCTGAATTGCGCCACTTAAGGTAATAGCCCTTTTCACGGCGGTGTCACGGGGGTGGCGGCGCTAACATCGCCGCTGCGAAGTTTTTTCGCCGCCGCCCCAAGGATTGACGCGCCGCGCGCGTCGAACCAAACGTGATGCGCATGACAGTGAGCGATGAAGGCCTGGCCCGTGCGGCGGCTGGCGGAGACAGGGCGGCGTTTGCCAGCCTGCTTGACCGCCACTATGACCGCCTGTTCGCCTTCGCCTTCCGCAGCCTGGGCAACCGGGCCGAGGCTGAGGATCTGACGCAGGACATCTGCCTGGCCCTGCCGCGCAAGCTGGGCGGGTTTCGCGGCGAGTCGCGATTTACCACCTGGCTCTACCGCGTCGCAGTCAACGCCGCCCATGACCGCCGCCGCCGCGCCGCGACCCACGCCAAGGCCGCCAGCGGCTGGGGAGAAGTGGAACTGGCCCGCCGGGCCGAGGCGGAGGAGGCCGCCGAGGCGCAGGACTGGCTGGCCACGGCCATGGCCAGTTTGCCCGACGATCTGCGCGACACGCTGGCGCTGACGATGGACGACGGGCTCACCCACGCCGAGGCGGCAGACGCGCTTGGCATCTCCGAGGGCACCGTCAGCTGGCGGCTGTCTGAAGTGCGAAAACACCTGCGCGCCTTGCGCGAAACCGAAGAGGCTGGCCCATGACCCTGCCTGTCTTCTTTTCACAAATACTCAAATCCAAACCGCGCCCCATGCGCGAAGGATGCCGAACATGACCGACGACCTCGACGATCTGAAACGCGCGCTTGCCGCCGCCACACCGCCGCCCGACCCGGCTCGGCGCGGCGAAATCCTGCGCGCCGCACAGGAAAATTTCGACGCCGCCCAAGGATCGCGCCCACAGCCGCGTCCCATGTCCGATCGCCCATGGTGGGCGAGCATCGGACAAGGAGCGTCAACCATGCTGAACACCCTCACCTCTCGCGGTGGCCTCGCCGCCACCACGGCGCTGGTCGCTGTTGGATTTCTGATCGTGACCCCGCAGACACGGGATTTGCTGACGCCGGGCGGTGGCGGGGACATCGTGCTGCGCGACCAACCTCTTGCAGTGCCCACGGACACCGCGACCCTCGAACGCCGCGATCTGCGTACGGAAACGGTTCTGGCCGATGCTGTCGAGATGGAAGAAGCAGCCCCCGAACCTGTGCTGGAAACCATTGCGTTTGACGATGCCGACCTTGCGGCTGCCGCACCGGCAAGGCCGACCGTCAGCGTCAAGCAAGCCCCGAATACAATTATTGCCGGGCGCAGCCGTGTGGCGAATGAAGCTGCGGAATCACTGGCTTTACCGCAGGCCATGGACGGGTCCGTTGCAGGCTATGCCGCGGACAATGCGACTGGACTGGTCATTGAAAAGGACGTAATTGCCCTGCAGCCCGAAACGGACACCGAGGTTTTCGCCAACGAGGCGGCGAACCCGGTGAAATCGGTCACCACCGAACCTGTCTCGACCTTCTCGGTCGATGTGGACACGGCCAGCTGGTCTGTGGTGCGGTCATCCCTGACATCTGGCCGCCTGCCCCCGGCAGAGGCCGTGCGGATAGAGGAGATGGTGAACTATTTCCCTTACGATTACGCAGCCCCGGACGGCGGCGCGGCCCCGTTTCAGCCAACCGTTTCGGTCAGCGCAACGCCGTGGAACCCCGACACCCAGCTGATGCGCATCGGCCTGCAAGGCGAACTCCCCGCACTGGCGGATCGCCCGCCGCTGAACCTGGTGTTCCTGATCGACACCTCCGGGTCGATGCAGGACGCCGACAAGCTGCCGCTGTTGAAGCAGAGCTTTCGCCTGATGCTGGCCGAGTTGCGCCCCGAAGATCAGGTCGCCATCGTCACCTATGCCGGGTCCGCCGGGCAGGTGCTGGCCCCGACCGCTGCGGGGGATCGCAGCACCATTCTGACCGCGCTGGATCGACTTGAGGCAGGCGGGTCGACCGCCGGACAGGCTGGGTTGCAGCAGGCCTATCAGGTGGCTGAAGCCATGGCCGAGGATGGCGAGGTGTCGCGCATCATTCTGGCGACGGACGGTGATTTCAATGTCGGGCTGAATGATCCGGAAGCGCTGAAAACCTTCATCGCCGACAAGCGTGACTCCGGCACCTACCTGTCCGTCCTCGGCTTCGGGCGCGGCAATCTGGATGACGCGACGATGCAGGCGCTGGCGCAGAACGGCAACGGGCAGGCCACCTATATCGGCACGCTGTCCGAGGCGCGAAAAGTGCTGGTCGACCAGCTGACCGGGGCGCTGTTCCCGATTGCAGGCGACGTGAAGGTGCAGGTCGAATTCAACCCAGCAACTGTCGCCGAATACCGGCTGATCGGGTACGAAACCCGCGCGCTCAGGCGTGAGGATTTCAACAACGATGCCGTGGACGCGGGTGAGATTGGAGCCGGTCATCAGGTCACCGCGCTTTACGAGGTGACGCCGGTTGGCAGCCCCGCGATCCTGAACGATCCGCTGCGCTATGGCTCCACCGAGGTCACCACGACCGGATCAGACAGCGAGCTGGCGTTCTTGCGCCTGCGCTGGAAAGAACCGGGTGCGGCGACCAGTCGGTTGATTGAAGCGCCGATCCCGGTTGGCACCCAGGCGCCCGACACCGACATGGTCTTTGCCGCCGCGATTGCGGGGTTCGGCCAGTTGCTGCGCGGGTCAGATTACATCGGCGACTGGTCCTATGCGGATGCCATCGCCCTGGCGACCGAGGGGCGCGGCGCGGACGACTTCGGCTACCGGGCCGAGGCGATCACGCTGATGCGGCTGGCCGAGAGTCTGACCCGTTAGGCCAGACAGCATATTCGCCGAGTACCCCTATGAAGGCGTGTTCGGTGAAAGACCTTCGCTGCAATAGAAAAAGGCGCGCCCCTTTCGGGACGCGCCTCGTTTCAGCTGATTGTGTTGAAAAACTCCGAAATCAGAGCGTCGCGGATTTCTTGCGAAAACCTATGAAGCGAAATAGTCGGAAAGCTTTGACCACGAGACAGCGCATGGCTGCGCGTGAGCGCATGTAGGCGATTTGGGCCGACCCCCGCGCCAAAAATTTAGGATCGGGCTGCATGGAAAGAAAAATCATCGTTCAGGCCCTAAAACGGAGTTTTTCAACACAATCAGCTCAAAAGCGGCCTCAGGCGGCTTTTTTCTTCTTCTCGACAACCTTCGCCTCGACCGTCTTGCCTTTGGCAATCTGGATCGTGCGCGGCTTCAGCGCCTCGGGCACTTCGCGCACCAGGTCGATGTTCAGCATGCCGTTAACATAAGACGCGCCGGACACCTTGACGTGGTCGGCCAGGTGGAAGCGGCGTTCAAACGCGCGGGTGGCGATGCCACGGTGCAGAAAGTTGCGCCCCGCGTCATCTTCGGCCCGTTTGGCCGACACGATCAGGTTGCTTTCGCGCACTTCCACGTTCAGGTCGTCTTCGCCAAAGCCAGCGGCAGCGATCGAGATACGCCAGCCATCCTCGGCGGTTTTTTCAATGTTGTAGGGGGGATAGGTCTGCCCGCCACTTGGTTCGGTCAGCACCCGGTCCATCAGGTCGGCCATCTGGTCGAAACCAACGGTGGCACGGTACAGGGGTGTCAGGTCAAAACTACGCATATCAGGTCATCCTTTGCATAAGCGATAACGATGTCAGCCCTCCGATTATCGGACGGGCAGGTGAAGCGCCGAACCCTGTTAAGGCATCCGACATCAGCGATATGGGCATTCCCACGACCCCGTTCAAGGGGCGTGGGGGAGGGTGATTTATTGCGTAATATCAGCGATCTAGCGTTGATCAACGATCACGGGCGCAAAAATTTCGCACCGGTATTGCGTTGTTCGCCGACCGACAACCGGCGCACTTTGGGAAGCGATCCTGCCGTCGTGGTGCCCGGACCGGGCTGTGCGGCAAGCAAAGTCCGCATCTCGGCCAGTGGTTTTTGCAGCGACGTACCCAGCGACACGGTCTTGCCCTTCAGATCCGCCTTGGCCGAGATCACCGAAACGATCCGCGCGACCCCCTGATCCATCACAAAGACCGGCGCCCCCGAGGTTCCGAAATTGGCATCACACGACAGAACCAGCGCCCCGGACTGACGGGCCAGCACATGGCAAAGCTGTTGCAGGCTTGGGTTATCGGCGCGATCCACAGCATAAGACACCACCGCAACCTCGGCCCCTTTGCGCGGACGCTTTGCAATATCAAACGGCGTGACCGAGACATTTTCGACCGGATGATCCAGTTCCAGCAAGGCCAGATCGTTGGCGACGCGATGCACCTTGTCAGGCCCGCCATAGTCGAAATCGGGATGCACGACGCTGCTGCGCACACCGCGATAGGCCGATGCCCGCCCGCTGCGCCAACCAGCGCGAAACTGAACCTCGTCATTGGCGACCCGCGCCAGGGTCTTGGGATTGAACAGGCAATGCCCCGCCGTCAGCACCAGATTGGGCGCAATCAGCGCACCGGTGCAGAAACTGCGCCCGGCCACGTCGATGCGGCCGACGGCCTCCCAGCCTTTCGAATCATTCCCGGTGACCAGTTTGGAAAGCGCGGTCGGGTCATTTGCCAACGCCGGAGCGCCCAAAAACAGGGCGGACGTCAAAGTCAGAAGGAAAGCGCGCATCATGATCAGCCCCGATTGTTCACGCATTCGAAACTATTTCAATCCGGCGGCAAGGATTTGACAGGATTGTGGCAGGGCTGAGGTTTTGCAGTCCCAGTGCTCAGTTCGCGCGTTGGAGCGGCTGTTGAGTGGGGGCCAGCCCCCACGCCCCCGGAGTATTTGTGAAAAGAAGACAGGCAATGATGACGTCTCGGCCTATGGCTGACTCACCAGTGCCGCTGGCTTGGGGCCTCCTGTCGCCCAATCCAGCAATTCGACGGTATGGACCACGGGCAAGCCCGTCCCGCCGCCGATCTGCATCATGCAACCGATGTTTCCCGCAGCGATCACTTCGGGCGCTGTTGCTTCCAGCGTCTGCACTTTTCGCGTCTTTAACTGGCCCGAGATCTCGGGCTGCATCAGATTATAGGTTCCGGCTGAGCCGCAGCAGAGGTGACTGTCGGCAGGCTCTACCACCTCGAACCCTGCTGTGCGCAGAAGGTCTTTGGGCAGGGTCTTGATTTGCTGGCCATGTTGCAGCGAACAGGCCGCGTGATAGGCGACGCGCAGGCCATTGCCCGGCCCGTCAGGCAGGCCCAGCTTTGCCACTACCTCGGTCACGTCCATCGCTATGTCCGAGGACCATTTGGCCGCCTCAGCCTCGGGCGTGTTGCGGAACATGTGGCCGTAGTCTTTGACCGTCGTGCCACAGCCCGAGGTGTTGATGACGATGGCATCCAGCGCACCCTCGCCCCACCAGGCGGCGATGTTGGCGCGGGCGAACCGGTGACTTTCATCGACCCGGCCCATGTGGTGCACCAGCGCGCCGCAACACCCCTGCCCGCGCGCGACGATGACCTCGGCCCCCAACCGCGTCAGCAGGCGGATCGTGGCGTCGTTGATATCGGTGTTAAGCGCCTTCTGTGCGCAACCTGTCATCAGCGCGACGCGCATCTTGCGGTCCCCGACTGCCGGGAAGGTCTGCGGATCGTCGTTGCGCGACACTGGCGGTACGGTTTTCGGCGCCATCGCCACCATTGCACGAAGCCGCGCGTCAGGCAGCCAGCGGCGAAACGGGCGCGCCATTTTCGCCCCCAGCAGGGCCATCCGGAACCGGCGGGGATAGGGCAAAACGCGGGCCAACAGCCCACGCAGCAAGCGCTCGCCCATCGGGCGGCGATAGGTCGCCTCGATATGCGCGCGGGCGTGATCGACCAGATGCATGTAGTGCACGCCTGACGGGCAGGTCGTCATGCAGGCCAGACAGCTGAGGCAGCGGTCGATATGCTTGACGGTTTTCTCATCCGCCGGGCGACCGGCCTCCAGCATATCTTTGATCAGATAGATGCGCCCGCGTGGGCTGTCCAATTCATCCCCCAGCACCTGATAGGTCGGGCAGGTCGCGGTGCAGAATCCGCAATGGACACAGGCCCGCAGAATATCGTTGCTGCGCGCGATGTCGGGGTCGGCAAGCTGGGCGTCGCTGAATTCTGTCTTCATCCCATCACCCCCGGATTCAGGATGCCGCGCGGGTCGAATTTCGCGCGAAGCCCGGCGGAAATCGCGGCCAGGGGGGCGGGCTCTGGCTGGAACATACCAAGCCGCGCGCGCGTTGCCGCATCGGCGCGCAGCAGCGTCGCATGTCCACAGATACCGCCAAGCATGGTGCGCACATCCGAACCCGGCGCAACACCCACCCAGATCAGCCCGCCACCCCAGTCGAGCAGTGTCTTGCTGGCCGGAACCCGGCGCACAACCTCGGGTGCGTCGCTTGGTTTGACGCTGATCCGCCAGACATCCTCGGACCCATCCACAAACAATGCGGCATCGCGAACATCGGCCCAGATCGCCGGGTCCGGGTCGGTATCGATCTGCGCCCCCTGCCCCAGAAAGGCGGCCAGCTTGTTGGCACGTTCTGTAACTGAGGCAGCCGACCCTTCAACCCGGATCAGCGTTTCGGGCATCGCCCCCGGCAGATGCGCCGCCCCAGTGACGGCCCACGGGGACCCCAGCGCCTGGGACATCGTGGTAACGGCCCCGCCAACGCCCTGCCCGGCGATCCGCACAACGGCGGTGGCAGCAGCACCCGACAGAACCTTCAACGCAACCTCGCTCAGCACACCCAGCGTGCCATGGCTGCCGCACATCAGCTTGACCAGATCATAGCCGGTGACATTCTTCATCACCCGGCCACCGTTCTTGATCACTGTCCCGGCCCCATCAACAAACCGCACCCCCAGCAGATGATCGCGACACGCGCCGGTCTGAATCCGGCGCGGGCCCGAAGCGTTGGTGGCCACCACGCCGCCGATTGTTGCGTCACCGCTGCCACCCTCGGCCACCCCGGGCTGCAATCGCCGCATGTCGGGTGGTTCAAAAGCAAGCTGCTGACCATGCTCGGCCAGCGCCGCCTGTACCTCGGCCAGCGGCGTTCCGGCACCCGCCACCAGCGTCAGCGCGCCGGGTTCATAAAGGCGAATGCCGCTCAGCCCGCAGCTCGACAAATGCGCCCCGTTCCCGGAAGGCGCACGGGTCCCGCCGCCGACAATCGTCAGCGGACCGGGCGCATCACGCACAGCCTGAGACAGCTCGGCTTCTGTTTCAGGTCTCATACAGCGCAACTTTGTCTTGGGAATTATCCAGGGGCGTCCAAGCGACACCCTGCCGGAATTCCTACGTCAACGGGCACAGCCGCACAATAAAGCGTTTCGGCTTGAACCTGAATCGCGAGGGATTCCCTTGAGACCTGATCTGTGATTCATCCTGTTTGGGAGGATGGATCATGTCAGCACCTTTGCCATCTGCGCTTCGGATACGGTTTCAGAGATACATTGAAGAAGGGTTGAGCGGGCGCGCGGCGGCGTTGCGGTTGAAGCTGTCGCCTGCCACAGGCGCGCGGTGGGCGCGTCAGGTGAGGATGAAGGGTCATGCGGAACCTGCCCGGCAGGGACCGCCGCGCGGCAAGGGAAAGCTGGCTCCGCATCGGGAATTCTTTGAGGAGTTGATCGCACAAGACCCTGACATCACGCTCTTTGAGTTGCGTAATGCGCTGGCCGATGCAGAGGGTGTGCGGGTGCATCACTCCTCCATCGCCAACCTTCTGTCCCGGCTCGGCTTCACGTACAAAAAAAGTCGCTGGTCGCAACCGAGCGCCGCCGCGCCAAGGTAAGGCAGCAACGGGCCGACTGGTTCAGATACCGCTCGCCAGCCATTGCGACCTTTCCTGAGCGCGTTGTCTTTATTGACGAAACCGCAGTGAAGACAAACCTCACGCGCCTACGCGGCAGAGCCAAGCGCGGTAAGCGCCTGACGATGGATGCGCTCTTCGGAAGCTGGGGAACCCAAACCTTGATCGCGGGCCTGACCCAAGGCGCGCTGATCGCACCTTGGGTCATCAAGGGAGCGATAGATGGCCCCGCCTTCGCGGCCTACATCCGCGAAGTGCTGGTCCCCGAGATCAACCCCGGCACTGTCGTCATTCTCGACAACCTGGCAACCCACCGGAATAAGGAGGCGACGCAGGCTTTACGCAATCACGGCTGCTGGTTCCTTTACCTGCCACCGTACTCGCCCGACCTGAATCCCATCGAGCAGGCCTTCTCTAAACTGAAAGCCCATTTGCGACGGATCGGGGCCAGGTCCTTTACCCAGGTCTTCGAAGCAATCGGAGCAATCTGCGATCTCTACGACCCAGTAGAATGCTGGAACTACTTTAAGGCCGCCGGATATGTCTCAGGTTAATGTCGAAACGCTTTAGGTCGGCGCCCAGGCCCAATGCGCACTATGGCTGTTGCAATGACTTCCGCCTGACGCAGGCTTTTTTGGGTTGCCGTCGCATGCGCGCAACATGGTTTTACCTGCGTTGCCCCAGCGTTTTGCTCAATACGACTGGATACGCGCAGTTTGCGATGTCGGTTCGTCTGACTTGTTCATTGCTCGCCGATCGCATTTTGAACGCTTATTTCGTAATGATTCTCGCGTGGCATTTTACAGATTCAGGAATTCCGAGCTCGGTAATTGGTATCACTCTGTGCTCGATTGCCCATCCAGGCGGCAGGATCTGTTTCGTGGTGTACTGGCCAGATTTACCAATTTCCGGAACGCGCCATTTATACGTTGTCCCTCTGGGCATTAAATGACGGCCAGTGGTTGATATTGAAATATGATTGCTACGGTTATCGTATTGAGGGGAACCCCGGACCTCGCATTTCAAAGCGAAGGGTACGACAATGGGCCTTACGGGTTTCGGCGACTGGACGACGGCGCGGCCTTCGTTATTGCTGGTTTTGCCGATCGATGGGCCCGTGTTGGCCGCTTCGGCGGTGGTGGTGCCGAACGCCGAGAAAATCATTGTCGCAGCGAAAGCTGCGCCGGTGAGAGATTTGATGGAAAGTGCAGCCATTATTCTGTCCCCCTTTGGTTTCGTCGACCGACCGACCATTCGGTGCGATCTGCCTGTTTGTCGGCGGAGGGAGCGAATGGGTTCAAACAAGGTCGGGCGCGAAACGCGGCGGAGTGGTGTTCGTCAGGTCGCCTCGCGGTGCCCACGGCTGATCGTCAACGGAAACACCTTGGCCGGGTTCAACAACCACGCGGGATCGAACACGTCTTTCACGGCCATCTGCGCCTCAAGATCGTCGTCGGAGTACTGCACCCGCATCAGTTCCCGCTTTTCGATCCCGACGCCGTGCTCTCCGGTCAGGCAGCCGCCCACCTCAACGCAAAGTTTCAGGATCTCAGCGCCCAGCGCTTCACAGATCTGCAAATCGCCGTCCTTGTTGGCGTCAAACAGGATCAGCGGATGCATGTTCCCATCGCCCGCATGGAAAACATTGGCGACGTCGAGGCCGTATTCTTCCGACATCTCGCCGATCCGCCGCAACACCTGTGGCAGCGCGCTGACCGGGATTGTCCCGTCCAGACACATGTAATCATTGATCTGCCCCATCGCCCCGAACGCCGCCTTGCGCCCCAGCCAGATGCGTGCGCTTTCCTCGGGCGAGCGGCTTTCGCGCAATTCGACCGGGTCATGCTGTCGGGCGATCCCGGTGATGACGCCTAGTTGCTCGGCAATCTCGGCCTCAGACCCCTCAACCTCGACGATCAGCATCGCCGCACAATCGGGATAGCCTGCGCCCGAGAATTCGTCGGTCGCGCGGATGCAGGGGCGGTCCATAAACTCGATTGCGACGGGCAGGACGCCCGCCTTGATGATGTCAGAGACACAAGCCCCGGCAACCTCGTCACTGTCAAAACCGATCAGCACAGGGCGGGCACCTTCGGGTTTTGCGAGGATGCGCAGCGTCGCCTCGGTCACCACGCCCAACTGTCCTTCGCTGCCGCAGATCACGCCCAGCAGATCCAGCCCCGGCGCGTCCAGATGCGCGCCGCCAACCTCGACCACGGTGCCGTCCATCAGAACCATCGTCACACCAAGCAGGTTGTTTGTGGTGACGCCGTATTTCAGGCAATGCGCGCCACCCAAATTCATCGCGATGTTGCCCGCAATCGCGCAGACCAGTTGCGAGGACGGATCGGGGGCATAGAAGAAACCCTGATCCTCGACCGCGCCCGACACGCTGAGGTTGGTGCGCCCCGACTGCACCCGGATCACGCGGTTGTCATAGTCGGTTTCCAGCACCGCATTCAGCCGGGCGACGCCCAGAATCACACTGTCAGCCGTCGGCAGCGCCCCACCGGCCAGCGAGGTGCCCGACCCGCGCGGCACCACCGGCACGCCCATCTGGTGACAGATCTTCAACGCGGCGGACACCTGCGCCGTCGACGCAGGCAGCACCACCGCCAGCGGCGGGCATTTATAGGCGACCAGCCCGTCGCACTCATAAGCGCGGGTCTGCATCGGATCGTGAATCACCGCCCCTTCGGGAAGAACCGCCTGCAAGCGGGCCACAACGTCGGCCTTTCGCGCGATGATCGCGGCATCCGGGGCAGGCATATCCATCGGCGTGAAACCTTGTTTCTAGCGGGTCGCAAAACCCTAGCCCCACGGGACTGTGACAACAAGCGGGGGCGACGCGGACGCCCGGATCGGGCAGACTGAGGGGATGAAACAGTTGATATCCGCCACCGCCGCGATTTTCGTGTCTGCAACCGCCCTTGCTGATCCTGCCGTCATCGAAGGCGCAACTGCGATGAAATCCGGGGATAGCTGGTCGATCTCGGTCACGCTGTCCCATGGCGATACCGGCTGGGAAGACTACGCCGATGGCTGGCGCGTTCTGGGCCCGGACGGGGCCGAGCTTGGCCAGCGCGTATTGGCGCATCCGCATGTGAATGAACAGCCCTTCACGCGCAGCCAGTCGGGCATCGTGATTCCGGCGGACCTGGATCATGTGATGATCGAAGCGCGCACCCTGACCGAAGGCTGGGGCGGCACGCAGTTTCGGCTGGAGTTGCGGTAGAACGTCCTCCGCTTGATCTGCAACGGTGTCTGACGGCGAGCGCCGGTCTTTAGAAGCGTATACGCCTTTGGCGTGACGGGCCATCGCATGCCCGTCTTAAAGATTATTTCGCCAGAAGCCGCAGCATTCCCAAAGCAGCATTGCGCAATGCGCCCGCCCCCTATTTGCGGCCCTCACGCAGCCATGCGCCGATCATCAGCAGTGCGGCCAGTGCCAGGAACAGCCAGGCAGACACCAAAGGGATCACTCGCACGTCCAGCGTCCGGTATGCGCCGCGCGGTGTGACGCCGATCCAGCCGCGTCCGACCGCCGGGCGGCCCGGGCGAACCGTGCGCACATCAGGCGCGCCCGCTTCCAGAATCAATGCCCCGCCCCCGGCCGCGGCCAGAACGGGTTCAAGGCGATCCGCGCGCGCAATCGTCTGTTCGAACTCTCGCGGGGCGGCGGGGCCAAGGGCGATCACGGCCTCAACATCGCCTTCCTGCAACCGAAACAGTCCGATTTGCGGTGCCTCCCAAACCGCCGTCCAGGTGCCGGGGCCGGATTGTTCCAGCGTCACCGACGCGGTCGCGCCGTCCGGGCCGGTCACTTCTACTGGACCAACGTCATCGCCAAGCGTCCGGCGGGTGATTGTCATCGTCTGGCCTTCGGCGGCAACGGCCAGCGTCTCCTCTTCAAGCTCCGGCTCTTTCATCATCCAATGCGCGAGGCGGCGCAACAGCTCCAGCTGAGGTCCGCCCCCCTCATACCCGCGCGACCAGAGCCATGCGTGATCCGAGGCCATAAGCGCCACGCGCCCCTCACCCACGCGGTCCAGCAGCAGAAGCGGGCGGTCGTCGATGCCGCGCATCACGACCTGCCCGCCGCGTGCGTTGATATCGATCTGGCGGAACCAGCGTCCCCAGGTCGGATCATCGCCACCGCCGTCCAGCCCTTCGGTCACCGGGTGACGCTGGCCAAGATCGGACAGGCGCGGCAGAAAGCCTTCTTCCAGAACCCGGCCTGTCGGCTCTGCCGGAAAGACATCCCCCAATGGCGATCGCCAAATCGATTCGGCCCCCGCAAAATCCGGCCCCGCCGCGATCAAAACCGCACCGCCTTCTTCAACGTAATTGCGCACATTGTCGAGGTAGAGCTGCGGCAGGATCCCGCGCCGCTTGTAGCGGTCGAAAATGATCAGATCGAATTCGTCGATCTTGTCGAGGAACAGCTCTCGCGTTGGAAAGGCGATCAGCGACAGCTCGTCCACCGGCACGCCGTCCTGTTTTTCCGGCGGGCGCAGAATGGTGAAATGCACAAGATCGACCGAGCTGTCGGATTTCAGCAGATTGCGCCAGGTCCGCTCACCCGGATGCGGCTGGCCGCTGACCAGCAGCACCCGCAGACGGTCGCGCACGCCGTTGATCTGGACGACGGCGGAATTGTTTCGGTCGGTCAACTCGCCCTCGGCCTCGGGCACCGTAAACTGGATCACGTTCAGACCGCCGTGGGGCAGCGTCACCGGCAGTTCCAGATTGCGCCCCACCGGCACGACAAAGCGTTCCGGGTCACCACCATCGACCGAGATCAGCAACTCGGCCTCTGTGCCCAACCCATCCGGCACCGCGCCCTGATCGTCGATCCGAAGCGTCAGCGTCACCGGTTCGCCCAATATCGCGAAGGCGGGCGCGTTCGAGACCTGCAGGCGCCGGTCCCAATCTGTTGCGCGCCCCGTCAGTAAAAGATGCAGTGGCGCGGGCATTGTGGGCGCCGCCCCGATATCATGGAGTTGCCCATCGCTGAGCAGGATCGCCCCGGCCAGCCGGGCGCGCGGTTCTTCGGCCATCGCCTCGGCCAGTCGGCTCATCAGCAGTGTGCCGCCATCTCCTTCGGCATCGCCCAGTTGGACGATCCGCAACTCGGTATTGTCCAGGCGCGCAATCTCGGCCTCGATCCGCGCGACGGCATCTGCGACCTGATCCGGGCGGTCCGCGATGGCCTGACTGGCGGTTTCATCGACGACAAGGATGACGATATCGCTTAACGCCTCGCGATCTTCGCGCTGCCAAGACGGGTTCGCCAAAGCGGCCAGCAGGACCAGCCCGGCCAGCCCGCGCAGCCACCATCCCGGCAACCCGCGCCCGATCGCAAGCAGCACCATCGCGCCAACCAGCAGCGCTGCCGCCCAGACCATCGGCCAGGCCAGCAAGGGCGCGAAGATCACCGAATTGCTCATTGTCCCAACCGATCCAGCAGGGCCGGCACATGGACCTGATCGCTTTTGTAATTGCCGGTCAGCACATGCATCAGCAGATTGACCCCGAAACGATACGCAACCTCGCGCTGGCGTTCACCGGCAAAACCACGACCCACCGGAAACATCGCCGATCCATTGGCGCTGACGGCCCAGGCGGCGGCCCAGTCATTGCCGCCGATCACAACGGGTGTGACATTGTCGTTGAGGTTGCGAAACGGCATCCCCTCAACCTGTTCAGCGTCCGGCGGGGCGGCTTCGACCCAGACATCGCGGCTGGCGTGACGGCCAGGGAAATCCTGCAACAGATAGAAGGTGCGGGTCAGAACGTGGTCTGCTGGAATCGGCTCCAACGGTGGAATATCAAGCGGACGCGCCAGTGCCTGAAGTTTGCGCCCATTGGCCGACGCCGCACCGAATCCGGCGACATCCGCATCGCGCGTATCAAACAGGATCATCCCGCCCGAACGGAGGTAGGCGTTCAGCTTGCCATAAGCCTCGGCACTTGGTGTCGGCTGGTCGGGGCTGATTGGCCAGTAGAGGAAGGGAAAAAACGCAATCTCGTCAGTTTCCAGGTTCACGCCAATCGGTTCAGCCGGTTCAATAGACGTGCGCCGCCAAAGAACATCGGACAACCCCTGCATTCCGGCGCGGCCGGTGTCGTCCAACCGGGTGTCCCCGGTCAGGACATGGGCCAGGACGACGTCGCCGGTCGCACTCAGCGCGAAGTCTTCCGCGCCCGATTGCGCCTGCCCGTCATCGGCCATGCCAAGGGCCAGAACGCCCGCCAAAAGCATCGCGGCGGCGCGCCCGGCGCGGGGCCGCGTCAGCCGACCCGCCAACCATAGTGAGGCGATGACGTCCAGCGCCAGCAGTGCCAGCGCCGCGGCCAGCAACGCGCCTTTCAGCGGCGTTTCGCGCAGCACCTCAAGCCCTTCGACGACGATCCGCGCGGGCCAACTGGTTGTGGCCAACGCAGTCTCGGCGCCGATCACGTTCAGGGCGATCCTGCGGTCATCCCCGGCGTATAGCCCCGGTGGCAAATCCGGCCCCGGCTGCCCTTCGGCCAGAATTTCGCCCGCGACCCCGCTTAGGTTTCCGGCGTCCAGCACCTCTCCGAATCCGTCAAGCACGCTGTCGGCAACCCAGGTCGTCCCGGCCAGATCATTGGCACTCGGGACGTTGGGGCGGGTCGAGACGGCCAGGCGTTCCAGCATCGCCACGAACAGCCCCGACAGTGGCAGCGTCGACCATTCCGCATTGGCGGTGACATGGAACAGCACCACCTGCCCCCGCCCGATCCGTTTGCGTGTCACAAGCGGTGTTCCGTCCGCCAGCGAGGCGATCACCCGGTCCGCCAGCGTTGGGTCTGGCTGCGCCATCACCTGGGCCGAGACGGTGACATCACCGGGCAAGGGAAGCCCGAAGAAAGGTGAGCCTTCGGCAAACGTTCGTAACGCCTTGGGTTCACCCCAGGACATCGCCCCCCCGACAGTACGCCCGCCCGAACGCAGGCGCACCGGCATCAGCGCATCCTCCTCGGCCCGGCTGATATCGGACGCGGCGACGCGCGGCCCGGCAAAGCGCAGCAGCATGCCGCCCTGATCGACCCAGTCGACCAGTGGATCGGGATCCGCAACCGTGGCCACATCGGCCAGCACGATCACATCCGGGTTGGCGAGCAGGATTTCCTCCATCATGCCGTCAATCAGATCGGCGGTCGGGATCAAGGCCTGTTCCAGGTAGTGTGTGGGCGAGAGCAGCTCCAACCCCTCACGATCCTGCCGCCCGGCGATCAGCGCGACTTCGCGGCGGCGCAGGGCGTCATCCGTCAGGCTGATCGCCCCGGCCGAGCGGACGCCGGACAGTTCAAACCGGGTGATCCGGTTGCGCAGTTCGGGGGGCAGCGACAGGGCAACCTCAGCCTCGGTCGCGCCCTCTTCAAAGGCCAATGTCGCCTGTGCCAATGCGCGTTCCGTGCCACCGGGGTCGCGGCCATGGGCGGTCACGGTCACCTCGCTGGCCGGGCCGGGGGCGGCGCGGGTGGCCGCGGTCACGACGAGGCCATCTTCAAACCGCGCCGGGCGCAGACCCAGCAGTGGGCGCGGGCTTTCGAAAACGGTCACTGGGCCGCGATCTTCCAGCGAGGATAGCAGATCGTCGCGCCAGTCAGCATCCAGCCCGTCGGATATCCACAGGGTTTCAAACCGTGTTTCGCCCCAACCGTCCGCCCAATCGGTCAGCGTTTCGCCATCCGGCGCCCAAGGCTGCGGGCGCAGCCCGGCCAGACGTGTTCCCCAGACATCCGCGCCCTGAAAATTCAGCGCGCCCGTCGGCGGATCGCTGAGCAGCGCAATCGCCACTGTGCGGCCATCGCGCGCCGCCTCGGCCAGCGCCGCCTCGATCCGGTCGACGCGGCGCGGCCAGTCGCGAGCATCCGCCCAACTGCCATCGGCAAGGATCAGCAGCGGTCCGTCGCCCGGCACGCGATCCTGCGGGTTCAGAACCGGACCGGCAAATCCGATGATCACAGGGGCAACCGCCAGCATCCGCAACAACAGCAACCACCAGGGCGTCTTGTCAGCCTCGTTATCCTCATCCTGCAAGCCCAGCAGCAGGGCAACACCGGGGAAGCGCCGCCGGATTGGTGCGGGCGGCACGGCGCGCAGCAAAAGCCAAAGGATCGGCAGGACGATCAGGCCCAGCAACAGCCAGGGCGCGGTGAAGCCGAGGGTGCCGAGCGTCAGCATGACAAGCCATCGAATATCAGGAGCGATCCAATCATGCCCTGCGCTCCGTCGCGTGGAACAGCCACAGCAACGCCGCGTTCGCGCTGCTGTCTGTCAGGTGGCAATGATACTGCCAGCCCGTCGCACGGGCCAGATCGCGCAGCGCTGCCTTACGCGCCGCAAGCCGGTCCAGATAGCGACTGCGCAGGTCGCCCGCCTTTTGCGTTTCGTGGCTGAGGCTGCCACCGACGCTTTCGAAGATCGTGCGACCATCAAACGGAAACGCTTCCTCAACCGGGTCCAGCACCTGTACCAGCGCGCCGTGCACGCCGCGATCCGCCGCGCGGGTCAGGGCCGCTTCGACCGGGGCCAGGTCGCCCATGAAATCCGACAGGAACACCGCGCGGCTGTGGGGCAGCATGCCGCGCACATTCGGCGCGCCATAATCGGCGGCGTCCTCGTCTTCGGCCAGCGCGGTCGCGACGCGCAATAACTGTACCTCGCCACTGCGCGGCGGCGTGTTCATCGCGGTCAGGCCGATTCGTTCCCCCCCGCGCACCAGCAGCACAGCCAATGCCAGCGCCAGAAGCCGCGCCCGATCCGCCTTTTCCGGCAGGTCATTGTCCGAGGCGAACCGCATCGAGGCGGACCCATCGACCCAGAACAGCACGGACTGCGCCGCCTGCCATTCCTTTTCGCGCACGAAATGCGCGTCCGACCGGGCCGAGCGTCGCCAGTCGATGCTGCGCGCCTCATCCCCCGGCTGGGCCGGGCGGAATTGCCAAAATTCGTCGCCCATGCCTGCGCGCCGCCGTCCGTGTTCGCCCAACAACAGGCCCGATGCCAGATGTTCCGCCGCCGCCAGCAGCGGAGGCAGAGGCCCGGCCAGCGCCTCGGCCCGGCTGCGCAGGTCGGCGACAGCGCTCATCCCAGAGCCTTCCGTCCGGTCGCTGGTTTGGTACAATAAGTATTTGCAAAAAGAAGACAGAGGGGCGCAAGACTTTGCCCTGTCTCTTTTTCACAAATACTCATTTCCGACGCCTGCCTCACGCGGCCACCTCGACCTTGGTGGCGCGTTCAGTCACCTCACCGATAACATGGGACAATTCCTGACCGCGCGCACGCGCCGCGAAGGTCAGGGCCATCCGGTGGGACAGGACCGGCGCGGCCATTGCGGCCACGTCATCGGCAGAGGGCACCAGCCGCCCGTCCAGCAAGGCGCGGGCGCGCACGGTCAGCATCAGCGCCTGCGCAGCGCGGGGCCCCGGGCCCCAGCCGACGCCGTCGCGCACAACCTCGGGCGCGTCGGGTTCTTCGGGGCGGCAAGCGCGCACCAGGTCGAGGATGGTTTCCACCACCGCCTCACCCACCGGCATCCGGCGCACCAGAGTCTGCGCGGCCATCAGGGATGCGGTGTCGAAGACCTGGTCTGACTGCGCCTCATCCGTGCCGGTGGTGGCCATCAGGATGTCACGTTCCGCGTCGCGCGCAGGGTACGGCACGTCGATCTGAACGAGGAAGCGGTCCAACTGCGCCTCAGGCAGCGGATAGGTGCCTTCCTGTTCGATCGGGTTCTGGGTGGCCAGCACATGAAACGGCGCGGGCAGCGGGTGCGGCTGACCGGCGATGGTCACGCTGCGTTCCTGCATCGCCTGCAACAGGGCGGACTGGGTGCGGGGGCTGGCGCGGTTAATCTCATCCGCCATCAGAAGCTGGCAGAACACCGGGCCCTCGATGAAGCGGAACGCCCGGCTGCCGTCGTCGCCGGTTTCCAGAACTTCCGACCCAAGAATATCCGCCGGCATCAGATCCGGCGTGAACTGCACCCGCGCCCCGTTAAGGCCCATGACCGTGCTGAGCGTTTCCACCAGCCGCGTCTTGCCCAGGCCCGGCAGGCCGATCAGCAGCCCGTGACCGCCGCACAACAAGGTCGACAACACCAGATCAACCACCCGGTCCTGCCCGATGAACCGCCGCGCGACCGAAGCACGGGCCGCCGCCAGCTTGTCACCAAGCGCTTCGATTTCCTGGACCAGTTCGGCAGTGTTTTCGGGGCTCTCGACCATGACATCTCTCCGCGGGTGACTATACTTGGTTGGGCGACATTAGACTGGAACTTAAGGCGCTGCACAAATGGCAAAAGAAAAAGGCGGTGAAATGGCATCACAAAAGGGTGTAACGCCAAGCGCAGAGGGGTTGGCCGACGCTGCCAGGGCCGCCGGAACGCGCGGATTACCGCCAGTGCATCTGTGGAACCCTGATTTTTGCGGCGACCTGGACATGCGAATTGCGCGTGACGGGACGTGGTTCTACCTCGGTACGCCGATCGGGCGGGCGGAACTGGTGCGGCTGTTCTCGACCATCCTGAAGTTGGAGGGCGGCAAATATTACCTGGTCACTCCGGTCGAAAAGGTCGGAATCACCGTCGACGACGCACCCTTCGTGGCGGTGGATTTTGAACGGCGTGGCGACGATCTGGTATTCGAAACCAATGTCGGGGATTACGCGGTCGCCGGGCCGGAGAACCCGATCCGCGTGGTGCGTGACCCAGAAACGGGAGAGCCTGCCCCCTACGTCCACATCCGCGCCGGGCTGGAGGCGCTGATTGATCGCAAGAGCTTCTATCGGCTGGTCGAGATTGGAGAGCATGCAGACCATGAAGGCGCGCGCTGGTTCGGGTTGCGGTCCAGCGGGGCGTTCTTTCCCGTGATACCGTCGGACGAATTGGTTTGAGGCGACGGGTGGCGCCAATCGGAAGCTTTTGGCCGATTCTGTGGAAAAACAACGTGTTGCGGGCGCAGAAAGTAGCGATTTGAACATAGCGCGAGCGCCTTTCTGATCAGGCTTTGCGCGTTTGCTGCGGTGCAGGAAAGATCTTTGCCAGTTTGCGAAGGTTTTGGGCAGTGGCGGCGAGCAGGAATTCGTCATTTGCGCCGCATGGTCCACGTAATCGGAGCCGTCCCAGGCCGAGAATGCGCTTGAGGTGGGCAAAGAGCATTTCGACCTTCTTCCGGAGCTTCACCGAGATCTTGTATTGCGGCGTTTTGGCGATTGCGCGGGCGATGTCGCGAGCGTCCTCATGTTCCTCACGGGTGATCTTACGGGCGTCGGCATTCGGGCAGCACTTCGGCTTGGAAGGACAGGATTGGCAGGTGTGCTTCAGCGCTTGGTACTTGGCCACGCCCTTGCCGGTTGGGCCGCGATTGGGGTCGGAGTAGTTTCGGCGGAACTGCTTCAGAGCCTCGCCTTCCGGGCAGATGTATTGATTGTTCTCGGCATCCCATTCGAAGTCAGCTCGGGACCAGGTGCCATCGGTGCGCCCGGCTTTGTCGAAGACCGGGATGTGCGGTGCGATCTTTTCACCCACCAGCCATCCGAGCATGGGTCCCGATCCGTAGGCGGTGTCGGCGATCAGCCGTTCGGGATGAAGATCGAAGCGCTCTTTGGCCCGCTTCAGCATCGTCTTGGTTGACCCCACCTCGGCTTGACGGATCGACCGTGTCGCTTCCACGTCGACGATGACACCATGATCGGTATCGATGAGATAGTTGTCGGAGTAGGCAAAAAATGCGGGACCCTTACGCGCCGCCGTCCACTGGCTGGCTGGGTCGGAATAGGACGTGAACTTTGGCTCGACCGGTGTCGCTGCTCCGAATGCGGCCTCATCCAGAGTGTCGAGATACTCGCGGACCGCGCGGGGTGCAGCGTCTGCATCGATCCGCGCAATGTCCCATTCTTCCTTTGGCGCAGAGTACTGCTTGTTGGCATCCGCCTCGATCAAGCTGGCATCGACGGCCAGGCGCTGACCGCTGACGAGACCTTCGGCGATGCATCGCGCGACCGTGGTCTCGAAGAGATGGCGCAGCAGCTCACTCTCGCGGAACCGACCATGCCGGTTCTTTGAAAAGGTCGAGTGATCCGGCACCCGATCGGCCAGGTCGAGCCGACAAAACCACCTGTACGCGAGGTTCAAGTGTACCTCTTCACAGAGCCGCCGCTCGGACCGGATGCCGAAGCAGTAACCGACGATCAGCATCCGGATCAGCAGTTCAGGATCGATCGAAGGACGACCGGTGTGGCTGTAGAAATCGGCAAGATGGGCGCGGATGCTGCTCAGATCGACGAAACGATCAATCGATCGCAGCAGGTGATCTTGCGGGACATGGTCTTCCAGCGAGAACTCATAGAACAGCGCCGCCTGTGCTTCCTGCCTCGGTCCCATCATGGCTGATCCTCCCGCTTGTTGAGAGGATTGAATCAGCGCCATAGCCCTCGATCAAGCAGGAGTTTTTCAACAAAATTAGCCGACTCATGACCCTTATATCGAAAGCGGATCGATCTACGACGATTTTGCAGTTTCTCAATTCTGGACCTGCTCTGGGGGAATTTTTGGGGGAAGAAGGCAGACATTTTCTGGAAATATGTATAAATAACAGCATCTTAGTGGAATTGAATGGCGCGCTGGGGAGGATTCGAACCCCCGACCCCTTGATTCGTAGTCAAGTACTCTATCCAACTGAGCTACCAGCGCGCGAGTGGGGTTGATCTAGCGATGGTGCGGCGCGGTTGCAAGGCCGATTTGGGTGCAAAATCACTCGGCCGCGGCGTCCAGCATGACCACCGACTTGGGCAGGCGAATGCGGAAGACCGTGCCGTCGGGGCCGGTGCGTTCCAATTCAAGTGCGCCGCCGTGGCCGCGGATCAGTTCGGCGGCGATGGCCAGACCAAGGCCGCTACCGCCTTTGCGGGCGTTGCCCTGAAACGCCGTGAACAGATGCTCCTGCGCCTTGGGGGGCAGGCCGGGGCCGGTGTCGGCAACGGTCACGGTCCATTCGGTTTCGGATTCTGCGCCGACGACGCTGATCTCTCCGGGGCGGCCACCGGCGACGATGGCCTGACGGGCGTTGCGCACCAGGTTCGAGATGACACGGTACAGCTGTTCGCCATCGGCGCGTACGCTCATGCCCGCAGGCAGGTCGTGGCAGAAGGTGACCTCGGCGTCGCGGGCCGACAGGCGTTCGCTGTCGAACACATCCGACACGATGGTATCGACCGGCACGATATCCAGGCGCGGCGCGGGTTCTTCGGCGCGCCCGAAGGCCAGCGTGCTTTCACACAGGTTCACCGCCCGACTGATCGAGCCGAGCAGCTTCGGGACCGTCTTGGCCACCGCCGGATCCTGCGACAGCTCCATCCGGTCGGCAAACAGCTGCGCCGTGGTCAGGATGTTGCGCAGATCATGGCTGACCTTCGCAACGGCGGACCCGAGTGAGGCGAGGCGTTCCTTCTGCTTAAGCGCCCCGGTCAGTTGCGTCTGCATGGATTGCAGCGCGGTTTCCGCATCCAGCAATTCGCGCACGCCTGCCGACGGCTGGATGATGCGGCGCGCGTCTTCCGGTGCAGAGGCATAGGATGACATCGCGTCGACCACGCCCTTGATCGGTTTGACCAGAAACCAGCGCACGGCCAGGAACAGCAGCAGCGCCGTGATGATCGAGATCACCGCCGACAGCAGCAGGATGTTGATGCCATAGTCGATGATCGCGGTCCGCATCGGGCCGTTGGCCATGGTGACCTCGATCAACTGCCCGGCGTCCTGTACCGGGCTACCGACGACGCGGATCACCCGATCCCCCGGCGACATCAGGCAGACAATCGCGTCGCGAATCAGCGTCCAGGCACCAGGGTCGCGCAGATCATAGGTCGCCATCACCGGCGACGGGATGTCCGAGGACAGCATCAGCTGGCGCACCTCGTCGCGACGCAGAACGACGTTGTAGACCCCGGCATTCTGCAGCAACTCGGCCTCCAGCTTTTCCTCGATCATGTCGTTGGCCAGCAGCGCGAGTGAGGCGATCTGCGCCCGTTCCAGCCGCAACAGCAGATAGTCTTCGCGAAAGCGCGCGACCGAGGGCACGAAGATCAGCACCTCGGCCAGCATTACGAAGACCGTGGTCAGGATCAGGAAGCGACCAGAGAGCGAGTTCAGCATCATGGCCCCTGATATAGGCTATGGCAGGAATTTTTGCACGGTCCGAACGACCCATTTCACTTTGGGATTGTCGAACAGCCGGGGTGAGAAATAGGCCCCTGCCGCGCGCTTGTTGATCTCTCCCAATGTGGGATAGGGGGCGACCATCGCGGCGACCTGGCTCATCTTCATTTTGTTGGCAATCGCCAGTGCCCAGACGCCGATCAATTCGCCCGCCTGCGCCCCGGCAATCGAGGCACCGACGGGGCGGCCTTTGACGACCATCACCTTGATCAGCCCGGTGGTTTTGCCTTCGGCAATGGCGCGGTCGTTTTCGTCATAGGGGAAGCGGACGACCTCCAACATGTTGCCGTGTTGGTCTTGTGCCTCGGCTTCGGTCAGGCCGATCTGGGCGAGTTCGGGGTCGGTGTAGGTGACCCATGGGATGTGGTCGGTGCGCTGCTTGCTGGGCAACCCGAACAGGGCCGAACGGATGACGATACCTGCGTGATACCCTGCGACATGGGTGAATTGCAGCCCGCCCGCCGCGTCGCCAACGGCATAGACCTTGCGATTGGAGACCGAGCGCAGCGAGGCATCAACCTTCACCGCCCGGTCGTGGTCGACGTTCGCTTTGCCGAGATCCAGCTTGTCGAGGTTCACTTTGCGGCCCACCGCCATCAACAGATGAGAGCCCTTGAAGATCGTGCCATCCTTGGTTTCGACAGTGATGTCGCCCTCGGTCCCGCTGACTTTGGCGGCCTGCTGGCCCTCGTGGATCTCCATCCCTTCGGCGCGCATCTTGTCCAGGATGATCGCGGCCAGTTCCTGGTCATCCTTGCCCATGGCCTTCAGACCCTCGATCACCGTGACCTTGCTGCCTAGGCGCAGATGCGCCTGCGCCATTTCGATACCGATGGGGCCGCCGCCGATGATCAGCAGATGCTCGGGGCGTTCCTTCAGGTCGAATATGTTCTCATTGGTGTAATGCGGCGTGGCCTCGATCCCCGGAATTGGCGGCACGAAGGGGCCGGATCCGGTGGCGATGACGAAGCGGCGCGCCTCGATCACGTTTGATCCTGCCTGGACCTGCGTGGGCGAGATGAACGCCCCGTATTCGCGGATGACGTGGACGCCAAGCCCTTCGAACCGTTCCTGGCTGTCGACCGGGGCGATGGTTTCGATCACGCGGTGGACATGGTCCTTGGCGGCGGCATAGCTGACTTCGGGCATCACGGGGGTCACGCCGAAGGGCTTGCCGGTCTGCATGGCGTGGGCGTGTTTGCCCGCCGCGATCAGCGCTTTGGAGGGAACGCAGCCATAGTTCAGGCAATCGCCACCCATCTTGTGGCCTTCGATCAGGACCACTTTGGCCCCCATCTGGACCGCACCGGCCGCGATGGACAGGCCGCCCGACCCTGCGCCAATGATGCAAATATCTGTCTTGATCGTCTTGGTCATCGTCACAGGCCTTTCTTGCCGCGCACGGCTTTCAGCAGGATCGGCAGGGCGGCAAGTGCCGACAGGCCCAGGATCGGGAACAGAATCTGAGGTTCGAAGATAATGCCAAGGTTCGGAGTTTCGCCGCGTGCAAAGACCTCACCCAGCCCGGCACCGACAGAGGTATAGACAACGCCGCCCGGAATAATGCCAAGGAAGGTCGAAATCACGAAGCGGCGCAGCGGCACCTCGAGGAACGAGGGCACGAGATTTGCGATGAAGAACGGCACCGCGGGCACCAGACGGATCAGGAACAGCATCGACCACTGATTCTCGTCAATGCCGTCCTTGATCGATTTCACGATCCCGTCCGACCCTTCGAGTTTCGCGCCAAGGCGTTCCCCGAAGCCCCAGCGGGCGGCCTGAAAGATGCAGGTCGCGCCGATGGTGGCGGCGGCGACATTGAAAAGCGCTCCGGGGAAGGTGGCGAACAGGAACCCTCCGGTAAGGGTGGCGATGGTTGCGCCGGGAAGCGAGAAGGCGACGATCACGATATAGGCGGCCATGAAGGCCAGCACCGTCATCAGATAGTTATTGTCGCGAAACGCGATCAGCGCCTCTCGGTTATCCGCAAGTGTCTGGAAAGACAGGTAGTCTCTCAGCGTGAAGGCGCCAATTACGGCGACAATCGCGATGGCAATCAGCGGCAATCGCCGGGTCCAGCCGTTGGTGGATGTGGTTTCGGTCATATCGCTCATCGCCTTTGATCCCTGGTTCCGCATTCGTAAGCTTGGGGCGAACATGCGGTCAAACTTGCGCCACCGATAGGCTGATCACGCCGCGTTGATCGGCGGTGACCGCAAAGCGGTTTGTTGTGACAGGAACGCCGGAACCTGAAACATTGCGGCGCGATTTGTTGCAGGAATCGGGTTTGCGAAATACGTGGCCGATTCCGCGCCGGGCGCGTTGACAGCATCCGCGCCTACCACTAGAGAGCGGGCTTGGAATTAAGTCCGGCGCGCCGCTGAGCGATCAGAGGCCCCGACGATAGTACGGAGACGATGCGATGAAGCGCACATTTCAGCCCTCGAACCTGGTCCGCTCGCGCCGCCACGGGTTCCGCGCCCGCATGGCGACCAAGGCTGGCCGCAAGATCCTGAACGCGCGCCGCGCCAAGGGCCGCAAGAAGCTGAGCGCGTAAAGCGCTCACCCCCCGGATATGACCGAGGCATCACCGGCCCCGCCCAGCGATCCCGCAGGCGGGGTTGTTCGCGTTGCGCAGGTGCTGAGCAAACGCGCCGATTTCCTGAAAGCTGCGCGTGCGCGGCGCGCGGGAACCGCCTCTTACACTTTGCAAGCGCGTAAACGACACCCGGATGAAGCTGATCCCGCCCTGATCCGCGTCGGATTCACCTGTTCAAAGAAGGTCGGCAACGCCGTCGCCCGCAACCGCGCCAAGCGCCGTCTGCGCGAGGTTGCGCGGATGGTCCTGCCAACCGGCGGGCAGCCGGGCTGGGATTACGTGCTGATCGGGCGGCCAGATGTGACCGCCAATCATCCCTTCGACGCGATGCAGGACGACATGCGCGCCGCATTGTCAAAGGTTCACCGATGAGTCCGCTTGCCCACGCCCTCAGCTGGTTGGTCAAAGCGTACCGGCTGACCCTGTCGCCCTGGCTGGGAAATTCCTGTCGGTTCGACCCGACCTGTTCGGCCTATGCGCTGGAGGCGCTAAAGCGCCACGGCGGCCTCAAGGGCGGTTGGCTGGCGGCGCGACGGATCGGGCGCTGCCATCCCTGGGGCGGGTCCGGCGTGGATGATGTGCCGGATTAAGCAGCGGAGGGGGCCCGTTTGACTTATATTATCCATCAAATCACGCCACAGAATCTGGACCTGCTCAGCACTGTTGCGGTTGACGTGTTCGACCGTCAGATCAACGCTGATCTTCTGCGCAACTATGCCTCGGCCGCCAATGCGCTGATGTTTGTGGCAACGATTGACGCCGCGCTCGTCGGGCAGATCCGCGCACATATTATCCTGCACCCGGATCAGCCGAGCGAATTGTATATCGAGAACCTCGGCGTGACCCCGGCCCACCAAAGGCGCGGACTTGCGCGTGCGCTGATCACCGCGCTGCTGGACCTGGCGCGCAGCCGTGGCATCAGCGATGTTTATGTGGCAACCGAACCGGACAACAAGATCGCACAGGCGGTATATGTGGCAATGGGTTGGCAGGCGTCCTCAGCCACCTTCTTCAGCGGAAAATGCTGAGGCTTTTCTATCGCGGTTGGCGCGCCTAAAAGGGCAGAATGCTCGACGATCCTGAAATCCACGCCCTGTTCCATGGCGCACCGAAGACGACCGAGTTCCGCAAGCTTCGCAAGCGGCTGGTACGTTACGTACGTGAGGCGATTGACGCCTATGGCATGGTCGACCCGAATGGCCCAAGGGCGCGCTGGCTGGTGTGCCTGTCGGGCGGCAAGGACAGTTACACGCTGCTTGCCGTTCTGCACGAGTTGCAATGGCGCGGATTACTGCCCGTCGATCTGCTGGCCTGCAATCTGGATCAGGGACAGCCGGGGTTTCCGGCCACCGTGCTGCCCGAATTCCTGGAACGGATGGGCGTGCCGCACCGGATCGAGTATCAAGACACCTACTCCATCGTTATGGACAAGGTGCCCGAGGGTCGAACATTTTGCACGCTGTGTTCGCGGCTGAGGCGTGGCAACCTGTACCGTATCGCGCGCGAGGAAGGCTGCGACGCCGTGGTTCTGGGCCATCACCGCGACGACATTCTGGAAACCTTCTTCATGAATCTGTTCCATGGTGGCCGGCTGGCCACCATGCCGCCCAAACTAGTGAACGAGGAAGGCGACCTGTTTCTTTATCGCCCGCTGGCCCATGTGTCCGAGGCGGATTGCAGCGCCTTCGCAGCCGCGATGAATTATCCGATCATCCCCTGCGACCTCTGCGGCAGTCAGGACGGGCTGCAACGTCAGCAGGTCAAGGCGATCCTGGACCAGTGGGAGGCCCGCAGCCCGGGGCGCCGGCAGGTCATGTTCCGCGCGCTTACGAATGCGCGGCCTTCGCATTTGCTGGATGCCAAGCTGTTTGACTTTGCTGGTTTGGCGTTGGGCGCAAAACCGGGTGAATTTGACTAAAATTGCATTGATTTGGCGCGACGCCATTAACCTGTTCAACGCAACACATCCCTAGAGCATGGTCCATTTAATCTGCAACATATCCGGCAGCCTTGAAGAGGTTTCTGCATTCTTCTGGTGGAAAGAGGTCGCAGGTTTGTGCGACGGATTGGAACAGCGCGTCGAAGGTACGTGCTTTCAGCCGTCGCAGATGTGCTTTGAGCTTGGCGTATGCCATTTCGATAGGGTTCAGGTCGGGGCTGTAGGGCGGCAGGAAGAGGAGCCAGCTTCCCTGCGCTTTCAGGATGGCCTGTGCCTTTGCGGATTTGTGGGACGACAGGTTGTCAGCGATCACGACGTCACCTGGCTGCAAGGTCGGAACCAATTGGGTTTCAATGTATATGTCGAAGGCGGCGCGGTTCATGGGGCCGTCCAGAACCCAGGGTGCGCTGAGTTCATCCATCCGCAGCCCGGCGATGAAGGTTTGCGTGCGCCAGTGGCCGAAGGGCGCGTCCGCCTCAAGCCGAGTCCCCCGGAGGGATCGGCCCCGCAGGCGTGTCATCTTGGTGGTGACGGCGGTTTCGTCGATAAACACCAGCCTATGCGGCTCACGGCGCATCCTCGGCATCCGACGCCGCCACTCGTATCGCGCGGCGCGAACCCGTTTGCGCAGCCTTTCCGTTGCGATCAGCTATTTTTTTATATGTGAACCCAAGGCGATGAAGCAAGTGACGCGAGAGCATCGCCGGTGTGGCGATTAGGTCATGCTCCTGCTTCAACGCTTCGGCCAGCTCCGGCATGGTGATGTCCGGTTCAGCTTGCACGCGTAATTTCAACCACTCGGACGCCGCGTCCAACTTGCTGCGTCGAGGCCGTCCTTGAGGCGCAGCTTTCACGCCGCCGGTTCGCCTTTTGCGCTGCATGATCCGCACCGCGCTCGCGACCGATATCCGCAAACGCCGGGCCGCCTCATGGCAGGAAAGTCCTTCATCTACCAGCGCGACGACGCGCTCTCGAATGTCCAAAGACAGTGATTTCCCCATGATCCACCTCCACATTCGGTGAATCACAAAATCAGACCTCTGGGAATCCCATCGATTCAGATTTCAAGGACGGCGCTCTAGCGTTCATCACAGCCCCGGCCATTCTGCTTGGGGCTGAAAGGGTGGACCCCATGCGATCAAAACTGCGCCACACACGCAACGTTGTTCAGGCCGCAAGTCGGACTATTCTGGCTGGTCCGCAAGCTCTGGCATTCGTTCCTGCGCTGACATTGGCCGGATTCTGGCTGGGTGGTGAAGGACTGCTTGTTTTGCTGGCCCTCCTTCTACCGGCGAGTTTCGCCCTGGTGCGTCAGTCGCGCGCCCCGATCAGCTGGGATGACATGCCGCGCGATGGTCTGACCGGCCTGCCGCTGCGCCAATCTGCGCTCGAACGGCTGGACAGGTTTCTGCAAAACGGAACGCAGTTGGACCTTTCGACGGCCTGCATGGCGCTGCGTATGGATAGGTTCGAAGACCTGGGCGGCAAACACGCGCAGGCCTTTCGCGACACTGTGCTGATGCGCGTGGCTGAGCGTTTGAAGGCTGCGGTGCGCGGTAAGAATCTGCTGACACGGCTGGAAGGACCGAATTTCGCCGTCGTGCTGGACCCGATTCCCGGCGCGGATCTTGAGACGCTGATACAACTTTCCGCCCGCATTCAGGGCGAGATCGCCAATCCGATCGTGGTTGAAGGTGTGCGCGTCTATGCCACCGTTTCGATCGGCTTTTGCCAGCTGCGCCATGCTCCGGATCAAACCGGTGAAGCAGTGATGACCGCCGCCGGGCACGCGCTTGGCGATGCCGCAATCAGCGGCCCCGGCGCAATCCGCGCCTATACTCAGGAAATTCACCGCGCTACGGTTGAGCGCACCAGCCTGACGGCCGAGGTTGAGCATGCATTGGCCAACGGCGAAATCTGCGCCTGGTTTCAGCCGCAAGTGTCGACGGATACCGGCCAACTGACCGGGTTTGAAGCGCTGGCCCGATGGAACCATCCGAATCGCGGCATCGTTCCGCCCGCGGACTTCCTGAGCGTTATCGAAGATGGCGGCCTAAGCGAACGCCTGGGCGAGGTGGTGCTGTACAACGCCTGCGCCGCGCTGCGCGAATGGGACAAGGCCGGGATCACCGTGCCCCGTTGTGGGGTGAATTTCTCTCCGTCCGAGCTGCGGAACCCGCGGCTGGTGGACAAAATCAAGTGGGAGCTTGACCGCTTTGACCTTGAACCGACGCGCCTTGGGATCGAAATTCTTGAAACCGTGATGTCGCAGGAATCGATTGACGCCATTTCCCGCAACATATGGGCGCTTCAGGAACTTGGCTGCTTGATCGAATTGGATGATTTCGGCACCGGCAGCGCCTCGATCGCCAATATCCGCCGTTTTGCCGTAGGCCGTATCAAGATTGACAGGTCGTTCATCACCCATCTGGACACGGATCGCGAGCAACAGAACATGGTGGCCGCAATTCTGACAATGGCAGAGCGGCTGGATCTTGAAACGCTGGGGGAAGGTGTGGAGACCGCTGGCGAGCATGCGATGCTGGCACAACTCGGCTGCGGCCACGTTCAGGGCTTTTCGATTGGACGCCCGATGCCGATCGCAGACACATTCGCCTGGTATGAGCGTCACAAATCCAAAGTGGCGCAAGCGCCGCAACTGGCAAAGCCCACAACAAAGCCACGTTCTGCAAACCGCGCCGACAGTGCCGCATCCGCGAAGTCCAATCTGCCACAGGGGCGTCCCGGTAAAACGGCTTGACCTTTAGGCCCCTGACGGGTTGAACCTGCCTGATCCGAGAAAGCGACAGGTGGCGGCCCGATGGACGACCAGAACAAGAATCTGATACTGGCAACGGCGCTAAGCTTTGCCGTCATCGTGCTATGGTTTGTCCTGTTCCCGCCGCCCGAGCCTGAGGCGGTGCCTCAGGACGCTGAAACAGCACAATCCACGGCCACGACCCCCAGCGCCGCACCCGCAACGCCCGGCGCAACCGCCGGCGCCGATGCTGCCGTCACTGTTGCCGCCGAGGCTGAAGGCACCCGCCTTCCGATCGCCACCGAACGCCTGGCCGGGTCAATCCTGACCACCGGCGGGCGGATCGACGATCTGACCCTCAGCGGTTATCGCGAAGAACTGGAACTTGACGCGGAAACCGTTCGCCTGTTCTCGCCCGTCGGGCAACCCAACGCCTATTATGCGTTGCACGGCTGGTCACCTGCAGGCGACCTTCCGTTTGACGCGGTCCCAAGCGCTGACACGCAGTGGAGCGTGATCGAGGGCGCCTCGCTGGGTGTGGGAACGCCTGTGACACTGGGCTGGGACAATGGTCAGGGCCAGCGCTATACCAAGCAGATCGCCGTTGATGAAAACTATATGTTCACCATCACTCAGACGGTCGAAAACACCGGGGCCGCCCCGGTGCGCATGGCCCCATACGGGGTTCTGGCCCGCCACGGCGAACCGCAGGACCTGTCCGGTTTCTTCATCATCCATGAGGGCCTCGTCCAGATGTCGGATGGTGAGCTGAACGAGACCAATTACGACAAGATGCCCGACTTCGACTTCGTCGAACGCGAAGGCGCGCGGGCCGAGGTGACGCAGGTCGCCGAAAACGGCTGGATCGGGTTCACCGATCACTACTGGATGTCGACGCTGATCCCGTCGCCCGGCACCCCGTTCAAATCGGTCGCAAAATACGACGCACGCTCGGACGTCTACCAGACGGAAACCGTCGCCCCGACCCTGACCGTAGCGCCGGGCGAAACGGCCCAGGTCGTTACGCAGTTGTTTGCGGGCGCCAAAGAATGGGAGATGATTCGGAACTACGAAAAAAGCGGTATCGACGGGTTCCTCGACAGCATCGACTGGGGCTGGTTCTTCTTCCTGACCAAACCGATCTTCGCAATGCTGCACTGGATCAACGGCATCATCGGAAACATGGGCTGGTCGATCATTGTGCTGACCCTGGTGATCAAGGCGATCCTGTTCCCGCTGGCCTATAAATCCTACGTCTCGATGGCAAAGATGAAAGAGCTTCAGCCCGAGATGGAAAAGCTGAAGGAAAGCGCCGGCGACGATCGCCAGAAAATGCAAAAAGGCATGATGGAGCTGTACAAGAAGAACAAGGTGAACCCGGCATCCGGTTGCCTGCCAATCCTGATGCAGATCCCGATCTTCTTTTCGCTCTATAAGGTGATCTTCGTGACGATCGAACTGCGGCATGCGCCGTGGCTGGGTTGGATCAATGACCTCAGCGCGCCTGACCCCAGCTCGATCCTGAACCTGTTTGGTCTGCTGCCCTGGAGCACGCCCGAGGTCGGTTCGATCTTCTTCATATTCTCGCTTGGCGTCTTGCCGATCCTGTTGGGCATTTCGATGTGGCTGCAGCAGAAACTGAATCCGTCGCCCTCGGACCCGACGCAGAAGATGATCTTTGCCTGGATGCCCTGGGTGTTCATGTTCATGCTGGGCTCTTTCGCCAGCGGGCTGGTTATCTATTGGATTGCCAACAACACGATCACCTTCACCCAGCAATATGCGATCATGCGCAGCCAGGGCTATAAGCCTGACCTTTGGGGCAACATCGCCAGCGGCTTCAAGCGCAAAGCCAAGGAAGACAGCTGATGGCGACTGTCGCCCATATCTGGCGACACCCGATCAAGTCGCACGGACACGAATCGATCGCAGCCGTGACGCTAAGCCCCGGGCAAACGATGCCCTGGGATCGCCACTGGGCGGTGGCGCATGAAGCGGCCAAAACCTCCGGCGGGGAATGGGCACATTGCGTGAATTTCTCGCGCGGGGCCAAGGCGCCCGGACAGATGGCCATTTCGGCATCCCTGGATGAGGCGACCGCCCGCGTTACACTGACCCACCCGGATCGCGACCCACTGGAGTTTGCGCCCGACGACAACCCACCGGAATTCTTCGATTGGGTGCGCCTGTTGATGCCCGATGACCGCGCAGCCTCGGCCAGAATTGTCAAAGGCCCGCGCGGCATGACGGACAGCAAACTCGCCTCGCTCAGCATATTGAACCTGGCCACGCATCGCGCTGTCGAAACGCAACTGGGCAGATCGCTGGAAAAACGCCGGTGGCGTGGCAACATCTGGCTGGACGGACCGGACGCCTGGGAAGAATTCGACTGGATCGGTCGAAAGATCCGCATCGGAACGGCCGAGCTTGACGTGCGCGAACGCATCAAGCGATGCGTTGCCACGACGGCCAACCCCAATACCGGAAAACGCGATGCGGACACGCTGGGCGCGTTGCAATCGGGCTGGGGCCATCAGGATCTGGGTATCCACGCTGTCGTCACGAAGGGCGGCGACCTGCGGCTTGGTGATACGGCCGAAGTACTGTGACCACCCTGCCCTTCCCCATCGCCGCACCGTCCGAGGATGCGCTGGCCGCCGGGGATCGCCTGTTCCGCCAACCTACCGATTTCGTCAAGGGCGTGGTGGCCATGGACGGCCTGCCGCCCGATGACCGGATCGAGGTTTGTTTTGCCGGACGTTCGAACGTTGGGAAATCCACCCTGATCAATGCGCTGACCGGCCGGCGCGCGCTGGCGCGCACCTCGAACACGCCCGGGCGCACGCAGGAAATCAACTTCTTCACCGCCGCCGACAGTCACTATCTGGTCGATCTGCCCGGATACGGCTTTGCCAAAGCGCCCCTGAAAGAGGTTGAGCGCTGGCAGCGCTTGCTGAAAAAATACCTTTCCGGGCGCGCCAGCCTGCGCCGCGCTTTCGTGCTGATCGACGCGCGCCACGGCGTGAAAGCAGTGGACGCCGATATCCTGAAACTGCTCGACACATCGGCCGTGGCCTTCCAGACGGTGCTGACCAAGGTCGACAAGCTGAAAAAGGGCGAATTGGACAAGGTGCTGGCGCAGGTGCGCGCCGCGCTGCAAAAGCACCCCGCAGCCTTCCCCGAGATCATCGTCACATCCTCGGATCAGGGTACCGGCATCGACAGCTTGCGCGCGATCATTGCCACGCTCGACTGACTTGTCATCTCAACCGGTTGAAAACACCGCCGCCGGAGGCCAGTTTTTCGAGCGATATTTCCTCACCCGCTTCGTGCTTGAGCGCCCGGCCCCTTGCGCGTACCAAGGCAGATGACATGAAACCGCAGGACGCCATGAAACGCGATTGGATCGCCACCGCCAGCACCCTCAGCCAGGCTCTGCCCTATTTGCAGCGCTATGACGGGGCAACTGTGGTTATCAAGCTGGGCGGCCATGCGATGGGCGACGCGGCGGCGATGGAGGCATTTGCGCGTGACGTGGTCCTGATGAGCCAGGTTGGCGTGAAGCCGGTCATCGTCCACGGCGGCGGACCGATGATCAACCAGATGCTGGGCAAGCTGGGCGTCGAAAGCCAGTTCGTCGGCGGCAAACGTGTCAGCGACGAAGCCACCGTCGAAGTCGTCGAAATGGTGCTGTCGGGTCGCGTCAACAAGGGGATCGTGCAGGCCATCAACAACCAGGGCGGGCGCGCGATTGGCCTGTCCGGCAAGGACGCGAACCTGATGGTCTGTGATCCTGCGGACGCAGCACTCGGATTTGTCGGCGAACCTGCCGAGGTTGACGCCAGCGTTCTGCGCCAGATTGCCGAACAGGGCATGATCCCGGTCATCGCGCCGCTGGGCGCCGGGCGAAATGGCGAGACGTTCAACGTTAACGGCGACACGGCGGCTGGCGCGATTGCGGCGGCGCTGAAGGCGGATCGCCTGCTGTTGCTGACAGATGTGTCGGGCGTGAAGAACGCCGATGGCGAGGTTGTGACCGAAATGACGCCCGATCAGATCCGCGCAATGACGGCAGATGGCACCATTGCAGGCGGCATGATCCCGAAAACCGAGACCGCGCTGGCCGCCATTGACGGCGGTGTACGCGCGGTGGTGATCCTCGACGGGCGGGCACCGAACGCCTGCCTGCTGGAATTGTTCACCGATCACGGTGCCGGATCGCTAATCCGCGCCGACTGAGGGCGCGAACAGGCTTGCGCCAGACGTTCGGCCCGCGCAGGCTGCGAGGATGGACGACACCGATACCCTGCGACTGGGCGCCTTTGCGGCAATCTTCGCGATATTCGCCACGCTGGAAGCGATGGCACCGCGCCGCCCGCGCAACCAGCCGCGTCCGAAACGATGGACAACAAACCTGGCAATCCTGGCGATTGATGCGGTGCCCCTGCGCGTCATGGCAATCGTCGTGCCATTGCTTGCCGTCGGGGCGGCGATGGATGCGGCCGCGCGCGGCGTCGGGCTGTTCAACATCCTCGGATGGCCCGGATGGGTCGAGTTTGTCTTGGCAGTGCTGCTGCTGGATCTGGCCATCTGGGCGCAACATCTGGTAACCCACAAGGTGCCGGTCCTGTGGCGATTGCACCGGGTGCATCACGCAGATCGCGATATGGACGTAACCACCGCGATCCGGTTTCACCCGGTCGAGATTGCGCTGTCGATGGCCCTGAAGATCACGCTGGTCTATGCGCTTGGGCCCGCCGCCTGGGCGGTTGTGGTGTTCGAGGTGTTGTTGAACGGCACCGCGATCTTCACCCACGCCAATCTGGCGTTGCCCAAACCCATCGACCGGGTCCTGCGGACTGTGCTGGTGACGCCCGATATGCACCGGGTGCATCATTCCGACAAACGCGTCGAACATGACAGCAACTATGGTTTTGCACTGTCGCTTTGGGATCGTCTGTTCCGCACCTACCGCGCGCAGCCAATGGATGGGCATGACGCAATGACTATCGGCCTTAGATGGCAGGATGATCAACCGGCGCGCCTGGGCTGGTCATTGTGGTTGCCGTTTCGCAGATGAGCGTTTTGCAGATCATTTCGCAGGCCGCGAAGGCGAAAAACCTCGCCATCTTCGGCCATTGCGAAGTTGCGCCCGGTGACGGGCTGGACGATGCGCGCGCACTGGTCCTACTTGGCCCCGCCGAACCGGGGTTCTGGGCGCATGTGACCAACACGCCAGAATTTCTGGACGGCGCGCCCGACCCGCTGGACCGTTGGTCCGCCCGGGTCATCGGGGCGATTGCTGCCGGGGTTGGTGGTCGCGCGATCATGCCCTCTGGCGGGGCACCCTGGTATCCGTTCATTCAATGGGCCATGCGCAGCGGGCGGGCCTGGCCCTCGCCCGTGACGCTGTTGGTTCATGACCATGCGGGTCTGATGGTCAGCTATCGCGGTGCAATTGCCCTGCCGGAAACACTGGCGAACGAACCAGAGGTTGTGCCGCCCTGTCAAACCTGCACCGGCCAGCCCTGCCGAACCGCCTGCCCGGTCAATGCGCTGTCGGCTGAGGGCTATGATATTGCGGCCTGTCATGCTTATCTCGACACCGAAGCGGGTCAGGATTGCATGACGCGCGGTTGCGCGGTGCGCCGGGCCTGTCCGGTCAGCCAGAGGTATGGCCGCCAAGAAACGCAATCTGCCTGGCATATGAGGAAATTTCACCGATGACACGCACCCTGATCCTGACCCGGCACGCGAAATCCTCGTGGGACAACCCCGGGCTGGATGACCATGACCGGCCGCTGAACGCGCGCGGGCAACGGGCAGCAGCGGCCATAGGCAACTGGCTGAACAGTCGCGGCTATGTTCCGGATGCTGTGGTGTCTTCGACCGCGCAGCGCACGCGCCAGACCTGGGACGGGATCGCGCCCGCGTTTGCCACTCCGCCACAGCCCGACTGGCAGGCGGAGCTGTATCACGCCGATGCGGAAAGGATGCTGGATGTTCTGCGCCGGGCCGAGGGCAACACCGTCCTGATGATCGGGCATAATCCCGGCATCGCCAACTTTGCGCAGAACCTGCTGGCCGACCCGCCAAGCATGCCCGGTTTCATGCGCTATCCGTCAGGCGCGACAACCGTGATCCGGTTTCAGAACGACGCCTGGGCCGGCACAGGATTCGGGGCCGGGCAGTTCATTGATTTCGTGAAACCGCGCGATCTGGAATAAGGTGCAGGCGCGAAAACGCCCGGCGCAGATCACCTGCACCGGGCGGTTGAGCGTTTGCAGTTCTCAGTGACCCAGAATCTGGCTCAGGAATAGCTGTGTGCGCTCGGACTTCGGGTTGTTGAAGAACTCTTCCGGTTCGTTCTGCTCAACAATCTGGCCCGCGTCCATGAAGATCACCCGGTTCGCCACCTGACGGGCAAAGCCCATTTCGTGGGTGACGCAGATCATTTTCATGCCTTCGGCGGCCAGCTCGATCATCGTGTCGAGCACTTCCTTGATCATCTCGGGGTCCAGGGCCGAGGTTGGTTCGTCAAACAGCATGATCCGGGGCTTCATGCACAAAGACCGCGCGATGGCGACGCGCTGCTGCTGACCACCCGAAAGCTGGCCGGGATACTTGCCCGCCTGTTCGGGGATTTTCACCTTCTCAAGGAAATGCATCGCCGTTTCTTCAGCTTCCTTTTTGGGCGTTTTACGCACCCAGATCGGCGCCAGCGTGCAGTTTTCCAGGATCGTCAGATGCGGAAACAGGTTGAAATGCTGAAAGCACATCCCAACCTCGGACCGGACCTTGTCGATGTTCTTGAGGTCGCTGGTCAGTTCCGTTCCGTCAACGATGATCTGCCCCTGCTGGTGTTCCTCCAGCCGGTTGATGCAGCGGATCAGCGTCGATTTGCCGGACCCGGACGGGCCACAAACCACGATCCGTTCGCCCCTGTTCACCGTCAGATCAATGTCGCGCAGCACGTGAAAGGTGCCGTACCACTTGTTCATATTGGTGATCTGGATCGCGACCTCGTCGCTGACCTGCATTTTCGAGCGGTCGATGGTCTCAGCAGTTGCTGTGTCGGCCATTGTTGCGACCTCCTTATCAGTTGGTGGTCTTGAGCTTGCGCTCAAGATACATGGAATAGCGCGACATCGAGAAGCAGAAGATAAAGAATATCACTGCGATGAAGCCGTAAAGCTCCCAGACGATGCCGTTCCAGTTGGTGTCAGACCGGATACCCTGGGACAAGCCCAGTGGATCCAGAAGGCCGATGATCGACACCAGCGTGGTATCCTTGAACACGCCGATGAAGGTTGAAACGATACCGGGGATCGAGATTTTCAGCGCCTGGGGCATGATGATCAGGCGCTGCGCCTGCCAGTAATCAAGGCCAAGGCTGTCGGCGCCTTCGTATTGGCCCCGTGGCAGTGCGGCAAGGCCACCGCGGATCACCTCGGCCATATAGGCGGCGGCGAACAGGGTGACCATGATCAGAACCCGCAGGATGATATCAAAGCTGGTGCCCGGCGGCAGGAAGATATTCAACAGGGTCGAGGCCACGAACAACAAGGTGATCAGCGGCACGCCCCGGATAAACTCGATAAAGCCGACGCAGATCGCCTTGACGATCAGCAGGTCCTACTGCCGCCCAAGCGCCAGCAGAATGCCCAGCGGCAATGACAGACCGATGGCCACCACGCCGATGGTGATCGACAGCATGAAGCCGCCGAAGTCCCGGCTGGCGACCGGTTCGATTCCGATGGGGATGATCCCGGCCAAACCAGTTGCAACCGAACCGCTGAGGAGAAACCACCACAACACCGCCAGCACGACGGCCGATACCAATGCCCCCAGCGACCCCATAACCGGCGCCAGAAAGCGGTTCGCGAAGAACATGATGACAAAGCCAAGCCCAATGCAGATCGGCACCCAGATCGACCCGCCCCACAAAAGCCAGGGCATCAGGAATGGAATGGCTGCGGTGACATACAGCAGCTTGCGCGGTGCGCCGCTGAACAGGACGGGCGCAAGCGCGACTCCGGTCAGCACGAAGGTCAGGATCGGGCGCCAGTAAAGCTCGGACGGGTAGAAGCCGAACAGCAATTGCAGCCAGCGTTCACGGATCACCCCCCAGCAGGCCCCGGCAAAGTGGCCGGTCTTGCCCTGCTCGGCCAGAATTTCGCGACACTGGGTCAACGATCCGGCATTCCAGGTGGGTGAGATGATCCAGGGCAGGATCGCTGCAAACAACCAGTAGATCAGGTACAGCGACACCAGCGTCAGCAAGCTGTTGGACCAGCCGTTGAACAGGTTGGTTCGCGCCCAGCCTACGGGTCCCGCCGCGGTTATCGGCGGCTCCCGCTCATCCAACATCGTCTCACGTACGAACTGGACCGTATCGGAATCTGTGATGCTCATCCTACCGCTCCACCAGTTTGACGCTGTTGTTGTACCAGTTCATCACCGCAGAAATGCTGAGAGAGATGGTCAGGTAGACCAGCATCAGAAGCAGCAGCGTCTCAAGCTCGCGCCCCGTCTGGTTCAGCGTGATGCCCCCCAGCGTGCCGGTGATGTCCATATAACCCACCGCGATCGCCAGGGACGAGTTCTTGGTCAGGTTCAGATAGTTTGAGATCAGCGGCGGGATAATGACCCGCAGCGCCTGCGGCAGGATCACCAGGTTCATCGTGCGGTTCGGGCGCAACCCCAGGGCGAAGGCCGCTTCGGACTGGCCTTTGGAAATCGCCATGATACCGGCGCGCACAATCTCGGCGATGAAGGCCGCCGTATAGAGGCTGAGCGCCAGCCACAGCGCGATCAGCGAGTTGCGCATATGCGTGCCACCCGCGAAGTTGAACCCCTTCAGCGCCGGATAGCCAAGGTGGAAGCCCAGCGCAAACAACAAGGCAATGACCGGACCAAACATCAGCGCAAGACGGACATGCCAGGTGGGCGTGTCCTTCCCCCCTAAAACTGGGCCACTACATTGGTCTTGAGAGGGGAATATGTAATGGCACGGAAACGGCATTCGGACGAAGATGTATTGAAGCTGCTGCGTGAGATTGAGCTGAAGCTGACGGGAGGAAGTGACGTTGCATCGGCGTGTCGTAGCGTCGGCATCAGCGATGCGACATATTACAACTGGCGGAAACGGTTTGGTGGTATGGGACGGTCGCAGTTGTCGGAGATGCGCAGCCTGGAAAAGGAGAATGGGCGTCTCAAGAAGATCGTCGCTGAGCTTGAATTGGACAAGCTGATCCTCAAAGAAAGCCTGAACTACTTAAAGCCCAGGGCCTGACGACTGGGGAGCTCCGTCAGGCCGTTATTCATACGCGCCAAAAGCTCGCGACCTCGGAGCGGAGGACCTGCCGGGTCGTCGGTCTGGCGCGAAGCTCTCTGCAATATCGACCCGCGCCAAAAGACGATGATGCTCTACGGCTCGCTTTGATCCGCCTGGCCAAGCAATATGGGCGCTACGGCTATCGTAAAGTTTCGGAACTCCTGCGCATCGAGGGCTGGCGGGTCAATCATAAGAAGGTTGAGCGTCTCTGGCAGGAAGAAGGACTGCAACTCCCGCAGCGGCACAGGAAGCGCAGACGGCTTTATCACAAGGACAGCTCGATCATTCGCCTCAGGCCGACGCATCCGAACCACATCTGGAGCATCGACTTCGTTCACGACAAGCTCAGCAATGGCCGGAGCTACAAGATGCTGACCGTTCTGGATGAGTACACCCGGCAGGCCCTGGCCGTGGAAGTTCGCAGCAGGATGGGCGCCGAAGATGTTCTGGAGGCGCTATATCCGCTGCTCCTCTGCCATGGCACGCCGGAGTATATCCGCTCCGACAACGGCCCAGAGTTCGTAGCCAAGGCGATGCAGGAGTGGTTGGTTCGCGTTGGTGTTCGACCAATTAGAATCTATCCGGGGTCCCCTTGGGAAAACGGATACAACGAGAGGTTCAACGGCACTCTCCGGCACGAGATCCTCAACGCTGAATGGTTCACAACAACGAAACAGGCACAGATCGTCATCAATCATTGGCTTAAGCAGTACAACCACACACGTCCGCACCAGGCTCTGAACATGCGACCACCAATGCCAGAAACTCTAATCAGAAATGGCCCAGAACTTGGGGGCTAGACAATGTCATAGCCCGCCGGTTCGTTCAGGAAGCCGAAGTCCGGCTCTTTCCCAAGATTGGCCAGGTTTTGCATGGTATTGCTGATCAGGAACGCGGCAAGCAACATGAAGCCGATCAGGGCAATTACCTGGATCGTCATCGAGCGGTAGCGCGTGTCGTAAATCAGCATCGACAGCCGGAAGGCCGTTTTCGGCGGATTGTGTTGAAAAACTCCGAAATCAGAGCGTCGCGGATTTCTTGCGAAAACCTATGAAGCGAAATAGTCGGAAAGCTTTGACCACGAGACAGCGCATGGCTGCGCGTGAGCGCATGTAGGCGATTTGGGCCGACCCCCGCGCCAAAAATTTAGGATCGGGCTGCATGGAAAGAAAAATCATCGTTCAGGCCCTAAAACGGAGTTTTTCAACACAATCGGCGGATCGGTCACCGTTGTCATTTTACAAATACCCCCGTTGGGTCCGGCGCGTCTTGATCCCGCGTGTTTGTCACGCGATGCGGCGCCCGAAATTTGTCTGGTCTGGCAGATGTGAAAAGGGCGCGGGGGATGCCCGCGCCCTTTCCTGACTGTCTTTTAGCGGAACGGCGGTGCGTAGAGCAGACCACCTTCGGTCCACTGCGCGTTCAGACCGCGCGCCAGACCGATTGGCGTGTTCTCACCGATGTTCTTTTCGAACACCTCGCCATAGTTGCCGGCAACGCCAATGGCGCGCTGTGCCCATTCGGCATCCAGACCCAGCATTTCGCCCAAGGTGCCTTCGGTGCCCAGAAGACGGTTGATTTCCGGGTTGTCACCGGCAGCCGCAGCCAGATCGCCCATATTGGCCGAGGTCACGCCATATTCCTCGGCAGCGACCAGCGCGTTCAGCGTCCAGCGAACCACGTCACCCCATTCGCTGTCACCGTGACGGACCAGCGGGCCCAGCGGCTCTTTCGAGATGATTTCGGGCAGGATCACCCACTCGCTGGCGTTCTCGAACGTTGCACGGCTTGCGGCCAGACCGGATGCGTCAGAGGTATAGACATCACAGGAACCGGCACCAAGCTGCTGCAGCGCTTCGGCGTTGGTTTCAATCGGAACCGGCTCATAGCTGATGTTGTTGACGCGGAAGAAATCCGCGAGGTTCAGTTCCGTGGTCGTACCGGTCTGAATGCAGATTGTTGCGCCATCCAGATCCTTGGCCGAGGTCACGCCCAGCTCTTTCGGTGCCAGAAAGCCCTGACCGTCGTAATAGTTCACGCCGACGAATTCGAACTTCAGGTCGACATCGCGGCTGAAAGTCCAGGTGGTGTTGCGCGCCAGCATGTCGATTTCGCCCGAGGCAAGCGCCGTGAAGCGGGTCTTGCCGGTGGTCGGAACAAATTCGATCGCCGAAGCGTCATTCAGAACGGCGGCTGCAACCGCGCGGCACATGGCCACGTCAAACCCCTGCCATTCACCGTTGGCATCGGGCATCGCAAAGCCGGCAACGCCGGTGGACACACCGCAGTTCAGCTTTCCGCGTTCCTTGACATCATCAAGTGTACCAGCGGCGGCACCTGCGGCAGCCAGACCGGCAACGGTCAAAGCGCCCAGAAAAGTTGATTTTTTCATGTTTACCTCTTCCTGATGGGACCACCTCTGCGGGTGGTGTTTTTTAGGCCCATAAAGGACCAGAATGGTTAATCTAACAGGATTTGATCCCTGCGTGGCGCGCAACATGCAGGACGAGGTTGGATTAGGTCAAGGCTCCCGCGCGCAGAATTGGGCCCAATCGGCCCTAATTTTGCGCCGAGCGCAGGAAAATTCTAATAACGTTGCGTAAGGTGAAAGAATGCAATCGCTTGCAAAAATCCTGTTCGGCGAATCGCTGCCTCGGCGTCGGCCAAATCATCGCGTCCCCACTGTTCAATCTGCCAGTCTTCATCGATTCGCCCGGCCTGCCATAGCGCTTCGGACGGCTGAACGCCGTGCAGGGTTGCCAGCCCGATGATCAGTGAACCGGTCAGACTGACAAGGTCATGCAGGGCGGTCAGTTCAAAGGGATCATAGGTCGCCACCGCATCGGCAAGCCGGCGCAGAGCTTCGGGCGGATGGTCAAGCGGCATGATGCCCGCGCCGACGCCCAGGCGCGCCCCGAACATCTGCGCAGCCCAGTCCAGCAGCGGGTCCCAGGCCGTGGCCTGTCGCGCCACAAGCTCTGCCGGGCCTTCGGCGCGATGGCTCAGCAAGTCGGTTTCCCCATAGGCCGCGATCATGGCTGCAACTTCGGCACGTTGCGGCGCGACCTTGTCGATGGCAGCATTGGCGGCGCGGGTCACGGGCATTGTCAGGGGATTGATCAGACCGTCCTGCGCCGCCCATTCGGCCGCAATGGCCTCGGCCATGGGGCGGGTCGGCAGTGTCAGGGCCGCCTTTGCGGGGGTGCGCACGCAACGCGTGTCGAGGTGGACGGTCCAGCCATCGCCGACTTCGACCACAGAGGTGTCTTTCCAGAAACGTTTGGCGGCCCAATCGCTCATCCAGCAGCCTCGACCAGAAAACCTTGTAGAAGATCGCCGAAATCATCCGCGATCCGACCCGCCCCGCAGTCGCGCAGGCTGGATACCGGGTGGTATCCCCAGCTGACCCCGATCGTCGCCACCCCGGCGGCGCGACCCATCTGGATGTCGAAGGTGGTGTCGCCGATCATCACGGTGTCTTCGGGGCCGACCCCGGCATCCTCCATCGCCGTCAGAACCATCGAGGGGTGGGGTTTGGACGGATGCGTGTCAGCGCATTGCAGCGTGACGAAATGCGCCTCCAGCCCGTGATGCGCGACCATGTGATCCAATCCGCGCCGGGATTTTCCCGTGGCCGTGCCCAGCAGATGACCGGCCCCATGCAGCCGGTCCAGCGCGTCGCGCGCCCCGGGGTACAGCGGTGCCGGGTCCACAGCACTGGCCCGCGCACTGGCGAACGAGGCTTTGTATGCATCGCTTAACGCATCGGCATTCGCATCAGGCGCCAACCGGGCCATGGCCTGCGGCAACGACAGGCCGATGATGGACAGGACCGCCGCACGGTCCGGCGCTGCCAGCCCCTGATCCGCGAAGGCCGCCGCCATGGCCGCCTGAATATGCGCCTGACTGTCGATCAGGGTGCCATCGACATCAAACAGGATCAGGCGGGCCATTCCGCGTCCTCATCAAACGGGTCGGGGGGGACGTCGGCGGCGCGCCAGTCCATCACCTCCCATGTGCGGGTCATGTGGTCGGGCAAGGGGGCCGTCAGGGTCAGCGCGGCGCCGGTGAAAGGATGCTTGAAGGTCAGGCTGCGGGCATGCAGGTGCAGTTTCTTGCTGAGCGCACCCCCCAGCCCCGCACCCCAGCCATCGCCCAGATTTTCCTGCCCGCTGCCGCCATACTTGCCGTCGCCCGCAATCGGGTGCCCGATCTCGGCCATATGGGCGCGCAGCTGGTGCGTGCGCCCGGTGATCGGCGACAGCGCCACCCAGGCAGCACGCTGACCCAGGTTGGCCAGTACCGCGAAATCGGTGGTTGCCCGTTTGGCATCGGGGGTCGAGGCGACCTCATCCGGGTGGACGCACAGCATCCGTTCACCTTTCGCGCCGGGCGCTTTCACCAACCCGTATTTGATCGTGCCCATCCGCGGATGCGGCACGCCCGCAACCGCGGCCCAATAGATCTTGCGGGTGTTGCGATGGCGGAATGCCTCGGCCAGTGATTTGGCGGCAGCGCGGCTGCGCGCCAGCAGCAGCACGCCCGAGGTATCCTTGTCCAGCTGATGCACCAGCTTGGGCGCATCCTCCAGCCCGAAACACAGCGCCTCGGCCATGCCGTCGATATGGCGGGTCTGGCCGCTGCCGCCTTGCGTCGCCAGCCCGGCGGGTTTGTTGAGTGCGATCAGGTGGTCGTCGCGATAGAGGACGCAATCACGGATCATCGCGGCATCCGCATCAGATACCTTGAATGTCCGGCGCGGTTTGGGCGCGGCGGTGTCCGGCAGCGGCGGTATGCGGACCACCTGCCCGACTGCCACACGGGTCGCGGCCTTCACCCGGCCACCGTCCACGCGAATTTCGCCCTTGCGGCACAGCTTTTCGATCCGTCCCTGCCCGACCTGCGGGAAATGGCGGCGGAACCAGCGGTCAAGACGCTGGTCGCCCTCATCCTTGCCGATGGTCAGGGTCTGGACACCGCTCATACCGCGCCCCTTGCGATCCAGAGGCCGAAGAACAGAGCAGCGATAGACACGACGACCGAGGCCGCGACATAGCCTGCTGCCGCGCCGATCTGCCCGCGTTCAAACAACGTCACCGCGTCCAGCGAAAAGGCCGAGAATGTGGTGAAGCCGCCTAGCAGGCCGATGGTCAGGAACGGCGCGAACCGCATGCCGCCCTTTTGCGCCAGAACCACGATCAGCACCCCCATCAGGAAAGAGCCGACAACGTTCACAATCAGCGTCCCCCAGGGAAACCCATGGCCGAACAGCCGCACGGCGCCGACCCCGGTCAGATACCGCGCGGACGCACCCAATGCGCCACCGGCGGCCACTTGTAGAAGCGTTGCAAACATGGGCTGCATGTCCCCCGCCGCGCCCCGGCTGTCAACAGCGAGTCTTTTTCGCCCGTTGCGCGACAAACCAGTCGAGGCGCTTTTTCAACTCACGCTCGAACCCGCGTTCGACGGGCTGGTAATAGACGCCGCGCTTCATGCCATCGGGGAAATAATTCTGCCCGGAAAACGCGCCCTCGGCATCATGGTCATAGGCGTAACCCTCTCCGTAGCCCTGTTCCTTCATCAGCCCGGTGGGCGCGTTCAGGATGTGCTTGGGCGGCGGTTCGGATCCGGTACTGGCCGCCGCGCGGCGCGCATTCTTATAGGCCGCATAACCCGCGTTCGATTTCGGGGCGAGGGCGAGGTAGATCACCGCCTGCGCCAGAGCCAACTCTCCCTCGGGCGACCCGAGGCGTTCATAGGTCTGCCAGCCATCCAGACAGACTTGTTGCGCGTGACTGTCCGCCAGACCGATGTCCTCGACCGCCATGCGGGTGATGCGCCGCGCCAGATAGCGCGGGTCTTCGCCGCCTTCCAGCATCCGGGCGAACCAGTAAAGCGCGGCATCAGGGTCGGACCCGCGCACCGATTTATGAAGGGCGCTGATCAGGTTGTAATGCGCATCACCCGACTTGTCGTATTGCGCGGCACGTTTTTGCAGCCGCTTCGTCAATGCGGCGACGTCCAGCTTGCCGGTTGCCTTCCAGGCGATCACCTGCTCGACCAGGTTCAGCAACGCCCGCCCATCGCCATCGGCCATTTCAAACAGCGCCTCGCGCGCAGGACCGTCAAGCGGCAGGGGCGCGCCTAGGTCTTTTTCGGCCCGCTGCGCCAGCAATTCCATATGTGCCAGCGTCAGCCGTTCCAGAACCAGCACCGTGGCCCGGCTCATCAAGGCGGCGTTTAACTCGAAGCTGGGGTTTTCCGTCGTGGCGCCGACCAGCAGAATGGTGCCGTCTTCCATATGCGGCAGGAAACCGTCCTGCTGCGCCTTGTTGAAACGGTGTATTTCGTCAACGAACAGTAGCGTGCCCTGCCCGTTGGTGCGCCGCATCCGGGCTGCCTCGAACACTTTTCGCAGCTCGGGCACGCCGGTGAAAATCGCACTGATCTGCACAAAGGCCAGATCCGTCTCATCCGCAAGCAATCGCGCGATGGTGGTTTTGCCGACACCCGGCGGGCCCCAGAAGATCAGCGACGACAGGCTGCCTGATGCCAGCATGGATCCCAAAGGCGCGTCATCAGCAAGGATATGATCCTGACCGATGACGTCGCTTAGTTTCTGAGGTCTGAGCCTGTCAGCCAACGGACGTGGAGCACCATTGGGGGAGTCGCCTGCGATGTCGAACAAATCGGCCATGCATAAGACATAGGTGCGGGCCACGCCCGTTGGAAGCAGGAAAGAGGGACCCCAGGCGCGGGGAACTGCCCCGGGGCCCCTTTCGGCTGGGTTAGTGAAGCTTGGTTGCCAGGTTGATATTCACACATACGCTGCGCGAGCCTTCGATATCCATCACCGGCCCACAGGGGCGGCAATCGATACCGGTGCGCCGCGCCAGACGTGGCGAGTGTTCCGGGATCATACCAAGCACAGTTGACGCGCCAAGTTCACGCGCCGACGAGACCATCTCGCCGATCAGCGCCATCTGTACGCGCAGTCGCAGCTTGCTCGGGACGTCTTGGGTGACGAACACTCGGCTGCTTTCCCAGACATGGGATGCCACTGGGGCAGTGTCCCACATCAGGTCCTTGGGGATCGTATCCAGCAATCCGCGCTGAGCGTCGCGGATCATATACGTATAGATACCGACCCTATTGGTTGTCGGGGTCAGACGGACACCGGCCAGAACACGACCAAATTCGTGCACGGCGATCCAGCGGCTGGCCGGGGTGTCATACTGATCGAATTCCATACCGTCGGCTTCTGGGAGATCCCAGTTCTTCCGACCGATAAAGGTATTATGGCGTGCCCGAAGCATGTTCGAAAACAATTCGCCATGTTTGTGCATATTGTTGAATGATAGAGTTGTGGTTTGCATATTAGCCCCCGCTAGTTTGCATGGTTACAAAAAAGTCGGAGGGGGATGGTGCAAGCTACTGTTTTACAAGAGGCGGAACTCCCGCGCTTTCCGCAACGCTTCGGCAGTGGTGCGCGCTCCCAAACGCGACCGTGCCGAACTGAGCCTTGCTTTCAACGCACTTTCGGAAATTCCTAGCTTTGCCGCGGCCGCTGTGTGCCGGTCCCCCTCGGCGAGCAGACGCAAAGCTTCGACCTGAGCGCCCGTCAATTCCGACGGAGGCTCGGCGGCGACATGTAAACGTGTCACCAGGTCCGCTGCCTTGGCTATCTCCTCGTCACTGAACTCTCGGTCATCGCGCGCAATGCCGACGATGGTACGTGACGTGATCGGCCCGAAGGAGAACACTGCACCATACGTAAGCCCGTAGTCACGGGCCTGTCCAATGATGTTGAAAGGGTCAGGAAGCTTGATCGCGCTCCACCGAGTAGCACCTTTGACCCCTAGTCCCCAGAAAACCAGAGGATCGCGCAAGGCATATGCATTTTCGGTGTAGAGTTTGATCCAATCCGAACAGTAGGTCTGAACAAAGACCAGCGGTGCCGCAAAACGAATATGAAGCCCGGCCGAGAACCCTTTCGGGGACATCGCGCCCAGCTCCTCGAAGAGAACGTTAAGCTCCCTCGATTTTGTCATGCCATCATTGGACCCCCCGCCGTCGGCGGATGTCGTCTTGAATTGGCTTTCGTCGTAATGCCACATACCAGTTCTACGAGGCGGCAAAGTCCTACCAGACGCAACAACTTGTCACGCATTGGCGAAATCGAACATCACCGTGTCGCTACCATTCCCTTTCGTTTACGTCAGCGTAACCACCCAGTTGGCCGCTGACATACCTATTTAGACAGGTTGCTTTCGTGCGTTTCAACCTTAAATTGCGGGTTACGGGTTGAAGGCGCGGGGGCTGACGTGACGGAAATCAAAGAAAAAAACACAGTTTTGCCAGAGACTCTGGCAGGCGATTCTGGTGCCGACCTCCTTAATTTTATGGTCCTGAGCAGTCGTGAAAGCCAGAATGAGGCGGAAACGACGCAATCTTTTCTGGTTTCGCTATCGCTGAAAAATATCAACTCGGAACGCCGCGCGAACTGACGATTCGTAAACAAACGGCCGGCGAAACGCCGACCGTTTCCAAAATTCTACATAATCCGATGGGGATTAACGCGTTTAGGTTTCCGATTCGGCCTCGGACTCAACCCTGGCGCGATCTGCGGCGCCTTTGGCGTCTACGTTGCGATCCACCAGTTCGACAATGGCCATCGGGGCCATGTCGCCATAGCGGAACCCGGCCTTCAGAACCCGGACATAGCCGCCCTGGCGTTCCTTGTAGCGCGGCCCCAGAACCTCGAACAATTTGGCGACGTGCATGTCCTGCTTCAGCCGCGAAGCGGCCTGACGGCGGGCGTGCAGATCGCCGCGTTTGCCCAGCGTGATCAGCTTGTCAGCGATCCGCTTGAGTTCCTTGGCTTTGGGCAGGGTCGTCTTGATCTGTTCGTGTTCGATCAGCGATCCGGCCATGTTGGCGAACAGCGCCTTGCGGTGTTCGTGGGTGCGGTTCAGGCGGCGATAGCCCCGTGCGTGACGCATGTGTCTTACTCCGTTTCGATGCCCTCTACGGGCTGTTTTACTTTGTCCGGCTGGCGATGCGTGTCACCAGCTCTCCTTGGGGCGGATGCCCGGGTTTGCGACGTCGGCAGGACGTCGGCAAAGTGTCGGCAAAACGTATGGCACCCGGCCATACGCCTTGCCTATTCGATCAGAACTGGTCTTCGAACTTCTTGGCCAGATCCTCGATATTCTCAGGCGGCCATTCCTCGACATCCATGCCCAGATGCAGACCCATGCCTGACAAGACCTCTTTGATCTCGTTGAGCGACTTGCGGCCGAAGTTCGGCGTGCGCAGCATCTCGGCTTCGGTTTTCTGGATCAGATCGCCAATGTAGACGATGTTGTCGTTCTTCAGGCAGTTGGCAGAACGGACGCTAAGCTCCAGCTCATCAACCTTCTTCAGCAGAAGCGGGTTGAATTCCAGACCGTCATCGTCGCTTTCGGCGCGCGCGCTTTCCGGTTCGTCGAAGTTGACGAAGATGCTCAGCTGATCCTGCAGGATGCGGGCGGCATAGGCCACCGCGTCGTCCGGGCTGATCGAGCCATCGGTTTCCAGTTTCAGCGTCAGCTTGTCGTAATCCAGAACCTGACCTTCGCGCGTCGGCTGAACGTCATAACTGACCTTGCGCACCGGCGAAAAGATCGCGTCGATCGGCATCAGGCCGATGGGCGCATCTTCGGGGCGGTTACGGTCGGCGGCGACATAGCCTTTGCCGGTGCTGACCGTCAGTTCCATGAACAGGTCGGCGCCATCGTCGAGGTGGCAGATCACGTGATCCTTGTTCAGAATCTCGATGCCCGCGCTTTCGCTGATGTCGGCGGCGGTCACAACCGCCGGGCCTTTGGCCGAAATCGACAGGCGCTTGGGCCCTTCGACTTCCATACGGATCGCAACACCTTTGAGGTTCAGCACGATGTCGGTGACATCTTCGCGCACGCCTGCAACGCTTGAAAACTCGTGCAGGACGTTGTCGATCTGAACGCTGGTGATCGCGGCACCCTGGAGGCTGCTCATCAAAACCCGGCGCAGGGCGTTGCCCAGCGTCAGGCCAAAGCCACGTTTCAGCGGTTCGGCAATCACGGTTGCCTGACGCATCGCGTCGTTGCCCGGTTTCACGTCAAGCTGTGTCGGCTTGATCAGTTCGGCCCAATTCTTATGGATCATGTGTGTCTCCTCAATCCTTGCCTGCTGCCCATGTCCGAGGCCGGCAGACGCCCGAGGTTCAAATGACGAAGCCGGGCCAGCGGCAATTTTCCGCGACCCGACCGGGGTTGTTCTTGCCTTAGACGCGGCGGCGCTTTGGCGGGCGGCAGCCGTTGTGCGCCATCGGGGTGACATCACGGATCGAGGTGATGTTGAACCCGGCGGCGGCCAGTGCGCGCAGCGCGCTTTCACGCCCCGAACCCGGCCCCTGCACTTCGACTTCCAGCGTTTTCACGCCGTGCTCGGCTGCTTTGCGACCCGCATCCTCTGCCGCCATCTGGGCCGCATAGGGTGTGGATTTCCGCGAGCCTTTGAAGCCCATGGTCCCGGCGGACGACCAGGCAATTGCGTTGCCCTGCACGTCCGAGATCAGGATCTTGGTGTTGTTGAACGACGAATTCACATGCGCCACACCAGCGGCGATGTTCTTCGAGACTTTTTTCTTTACGCGACGATCACGTGCCATCTGACCAGACCCCCCTTATTTCTTCTTGCCGGCAATGGCCTTTGCGGGGCCTTTGCGGGTACGGGCGTTGGTGTGGGTGCGCTGACCGCGAACCGGCAGGTTGCGGCGATGGCGCAGACCGCGATAGGATCCGAGGTCCATCAGACGCTTGACGTTCATCTGCACTTCGCGGCGCAGGTCACCTTCGACGGTGAAATTTGCGTCGATATGTTCGCGAATGGCGAGGACTTCAGCATCGCTCAGCTCGTTCACGCGGCGGGTGGCGTCGATCTTGACAGCCTCGCAAATCGCTTTGGCCGAGGTGTGGCCGATACCAGTGATATAGGTCAGCGCAATCGGAACGCGCTTTCCGGTGGGGATATTGACCCCGGCAATACGTGCCATGTAATGGACTTCCTTCTTCGTTGCGGGTCCGTCGTTCCAGACCCTTTTTTCACAACGCAAGCCCGAGGCGGCAATCGGCCATCGGGCTGCTGGTTCTTTCGGTGCTGTGGCGATGCGGGGTGCGACCCCAATCACGCCAATTCCCTTGCGGGATGGGCTGCTTTAGGGGGGATTGACTGGGGCGTCAACCCTGCTTGCCTCAGCTTTTCAATGCCTCTGCAATCGACGCCTCGACCACATCCATCGCGGCCAACCCGTCGACCGATTTCAGGTCGCCCTTGGCGTAGTAATATCCGATCAGCGGAGAGGTCTTCTTGTAGTATTCCATCAGCCGGATCTTCAGGCTTTCCTCGTTGTCGTCGGCCCGTGCAGTTCCACCGGCTGCCACGGCCTCACGCGCGCGGTTGACGATCCGCTCGACCAGAACATCGTCATCGACCTGCAGTTCGACTACAGCATCCAGCGCCTGCCCGTGACGTGCCAGCAAGTCACCCAGCGCATCGGCCTGCGCCAGCGTGCGGGGGAAGCCGTCGAAGATAAAGCCGCCTTTGGCGTCGCCGTTCAGCTTTTCCTCGATCAAGCCGATGACAATCGCGTCAGTGACCAGATCACCACGGTCCATCACGGCGGCGACCATCTTGCCCATTTCGGTGCCAGAGGTCCGAGCTTCGCGCAGCATGTCGCCGGTGCTCAGCTGGATCATGTCGCGCTTTTCAACCAGGCGGTGCGCCTGCGTGCCTTTTCCGGCCCCCGGAGGGCCAAGCAAAATGATGTTCATGTCCCGGTCCCTCTGTGAAACCTGCGGCGCGGTGGCCTTTGACCTTACCGGCGCGCAGGGGCCTTTTCGCCAGTCTTACCACGGCGTTTGCCGCGCAGCTGAGATTTTTCGATCAGGCCTTCGTACTGATGTGCCAGAAGATGGCTTTGCACCTGCTGGATCGTGTCCATCGTCACGCTGACAACAATCAGCACCGAGGTGCCGCCGAAGTAGAACGGGATCGCCAGCTGGCTGCGCAGGATTTCCGGCAACAGACACACCAGCGCCAGATAGGCCGAGCCGAGCACCAGCAGACGCACCACCACATAATCCAGGTATTCCTTGGTTTTCACGCCGGGGCGGATACCGGGAACAAAGCCGTTCTGGTTCTTCAGGTTGTCGGCCACATCCTCGGTCTTGAAGGACACGTTGAAGGTGTAGAAGTAGGTGAAGAACACGATCATGCCACCGAAGAACAGCAGGTACAGCGGCTGACCGGGGCCGAAGTAGGCCAGGACGGTCGACATGATCGGCCCGGTTTGCGCGCCCGAGAACGTGCTGACGGTGGTGGGCAGCAATAGCAGAGAGCTGGCGAAGATCGCCGGGATAACACCCGCCGGGTTCACCTTGATCGGCAGGTGCGAAGACCCGCCATCATAGACCTTCATCCCCACCTGGCGGCGCGGATACTGGATGTGGATCTTGCGCAGGGATCGCTCCATGAAGACCACGAAGGCAATCACCACAACAACCATCAGGATCACACCAACGATGATCGCCGGGCTGATGGCGCCGCTGCGGCCCTGGCTGAGGAATTGCGCAAGTGCGGCGGGAACCTCGGCGATGATGCCGACAAAGATGATGAGTGAGATACCGTTGCCGATGCCGCGTGCAGTGATCTGCTCACCCAGCCACATCAGGAACATCGTGCCGCCAACCAGTGTGATCACTGTCGCGGCGCGGAAATACCAGCCGGGATCGGTGACCAGGTCGCCCGCCTCAAGACTGACGGCAAGGCCATAGGCCTGGAATGTCGCCAGGAACACCGTGCCATAACGGGTCCATTGGTTGATTTTCTTGCGCCCCTGCTCACCCTCTTTCTTCAGCTGTTCCAGCTTGGGCACCATGGCCGTCATCAGCTGAATGATGATCGAGGCCGAGATATACGGCATGATCCCCAACGCGAAGATCCCCATGCGCGAGATTGCGCCGCCGGTGAACATGTTGAGGATGCCACCGATCCCTGCGCCGGCGTCTTCCATGAAGCTGCGCAGCGCGGCACCGTCGATGCCCGGCACCGGAATATACGTCCCAAGCCGATAGACGATCAGCAGTCCGAGGGTGAAGACAATGCGCTGGCGCAATTCGGTTGCTTTACCGAACGCGCTCCAGCTCATGTTTGCGGCCATTTGTTCTGCGGCTGATGCCATGGAAAGCGCCTTTTATCATGTCAGCGCCGCCAGACCGGGTCCCGGTCGGCGGCGCCAGAAAACCTGAAGAAAGATGTAAGCAGCGCGGGCGCTGCAAACAACCTTTTAGTCGGCCTTTGCCGCCGTTGTGACCGTCAGAGAGCCTCCGGCCTTCTCAACAGCTTCGACCGCTGACTTGGATGCCCCGGTCACGGCCAGTTTGATCTTGGCGGAAAAGTCGCCCTTGGCCAGGATCCGCACACCGTCCAGCTTGCGCCGCACCAGACCGCTTTCAACCAGCGTATCCTCGGTAATTTCGCCCTTGGCATCCAGCTTCTTGGCGTCGATGAACTTCTGGATCAGGCCCAGGTTCACGACGGCGAATTTCTTGCGGGTCCGCATGTTGAAGCCACGTTTCGGCAGGCGCTGGTAAAGCGGCATCTGCCCGCCTTCGTACCCTTTGATCGCCACGCCCGAGCGCGATTTCTGGCCCTTGATACCCCGGCCACCGGTCTTACCCGTGCCCGAGCCGACACCGCGGCCAATGCGTTTGCGGGGTTTGGTTGCCCCCGGATTGTCGGAAAGTTCGTTCAGTTTCATGTCGCTTCTCCTTGCCGGATGTGCCCCCCAGCGACGGGAGCGGGCAAACGCGGCGTTTCGGTTTTAGGTGGTCCGGTATGGGCCACCGGCGGCGTATAGACGGGGGGGACGGGGGGATCAAGGGGGATTGGGGCCGAGCTAAACTGCGCTGGACAAGTAATTCAGCTTGGCTGCCTTGATCGACAGGAACATTCGATCTGGCGCGCCAGGATCAACGGCCCGAAACCCAAGCCGCGCATAGAACGCCATCCGTTTTTCGCGGGTTTCATCCTGCAACACATCCAATATCAACGCAGCCGCGCCCAACTGTTCGGAAATCGCGATGCTTCGGGCAATCGCGTCGCCCAACAATGCACTCCCCAGCCCTGCCCTCTGGCACGTCCGATCGACCGCCAAGGCCACCAGATAGATCGCCGGAATTGCGTGTCTGTCGCCACGCTGAGCGATCTGGCCCGCGTGCGCCACCTGAACAGAATGTGCGGCGAGTGCATAGAACCCAACCAGTTTGCCGCCATTTTCCGCTGCGCACCACAGACGGATTCGGTTGTTGGCGATCTTGTCGGTCACCGAGTGTTTCAGCCATCGGTCCATCGCATCAACGCCACAAGAAAAAGCCCCGCGATCGTGCAGGGCCTTGTCGAATGGGCGGATCGTATAGGGTTGTTCAGCCATCCTTCAGCAATGCACGGCGTTTTTCAAACAATGCAGTCAGCGCCTGATTCTTCTGCCCTGCGTGGTCCACAGCTTTCGCGAACGCATCAAACTGATCGGGCTGCAAGGTTGTCAGATGCTGCTGCGCTGAAACGTCCAGCGCCATACGGTAGGCGGCCGAGGCCATGAAGGTACTCATATCCATGCCCACGGCATCCGCACCGGCTTGAATTTCGGCGGCGACGCTGGGTTTCAGCTTGAGTTCCTTGCGCTGCGATTTGGTCTCGGCAATCTGGGACGTATGGTCGGCGATGTGAATCATGATGGCGGCTCCTAGCGCAGCGCTATGTACGTATGAAATACGTATGCGTCAAGTTTTCCGATGTGCCGACGTATGCAAAAAAAACGCCGCCAGGTTTCCCCAGCGGCGCTAAATGTATCGATTGAAAGCTGGCCTGATCTAGCCCTTTTCTTCGACGATCTCCACCAGATGCGGAATCGCTTCGACCATGCCGCGAACCGACGGAGTGTCTTCCAGCTCGCGCGTGCGGTGCATTTTGTTCAGGCCCAGGCCGACCAGCGTGGCGCGCTGTTTGGCGGGGCGGCGGATCGGGCTGCCGATCTGTTTGACGACGATGGTTTTTGCCATGTTCCCGCTCCCCTATGCTTCTGCCGTTTCGGCGGCGGCTTCGGACTTCTCTTCCGGCTTGGCGCCCAGAATGTCAGCCACTTTCTTGCCGCGACGCTGTGCGACAGACCGCGGACTGCTTTCCTTGACCAACCCGTCAATCGTGGCCCGGATCATGTTATAGGGGTTCTGGCTACCGATCGACTTGGCGACGACGTCCTGAATGCCCAGCATTTCGAACACGGCGCGCATCGGACCACCGGCGATGATGCCGGTACCCTGCGGGGCGCTGCGCATTACAACGCGCCCTGCCCCGTGACGACCTTCCATATCGTGATGCAGCGTGCGGCCTTCGCGCAGCTGCACGCGGATCATGTTGCGCTTGGCGGCTTCACCGGCCTTGCGGATCGCTTCGGGCACTTCTTTCGCCTTGCCCTTGCCAAATCCGACGCGACCCTTTTGGTCACCAACAACGACGAGCGCGGCAAAGCCGAAGCGCTTACCACCCTTCACGGTTTTGGAGACCCGGTTGATCGCCACAAGGCGGTCAGCGAATTCCGGCGTTTCCTCGCGGCCACGACCACGGCCACCGCCGCGCTGTCCGCCGCCTCTTTGATTTGGTTCACGTGCCATTATGGCGTCCTTTCCGTTGGGCGCGTCGCCCGGTTGTCTCAATCGCAGTGGGCCAAGGCCCCCCGATCATCGAGGCGACAGATGCCGCCTTCGCTGTTAGAACTTCAGGCCACCCTCACGGGCGGCATCGGCCAGGGCTTTGACCTTGCCGTGGAACAAGAAGCCGCCGCGGTCGAAAACAACGTCTTCGATCCCGGCCTTCTTGGCACGTTCGGCAATCGCCGCGCCAACCTTGGCGGCGGCATCCTTGTTGTTCTTGCCAACAACGCCCAGACCCTTTTCCAACGTCGAGGCGCTGGCCAGCGTCTTGCCAGCCAGATCGTCGATCAGCTGCACCTGGATGTTCTTGTTCGAGCGATGGATGCTTAGACGCGGACGTCCGGTTCCCATCTTGCGGAGCTTGTTCCGGACGCGCATGCGGCGCTTCAGGAACAGCTGTCGTTTTGTGTTCGCCATGTTATCCGGTCCTTACTTCTTCTTGCCTTCCTTACGGAAGATGAACTCGCCCTTATAGCGGATGCCTTTGCCCTTATAGGGTTCGGGCTTGCGCCATTCGCGGATGTTGGCCGCGACCTGACCGACGAGTTGTTGATCTATGCCCTCGACGATGATCTCGGTCGGCTTGGGGGCCGTGACCGTGACGCCTTCGGGTACTTCGAAGTTCACATCGTGCGACAGGCCAAGCGCCAGTTTCAGGGTGTTGCCCTGCATGGTCGCGCGATAGCCGACGCCCGTGATCTCCATCTCTTTCTTGAAGCCGTCGCTGACGCCGGTGACCAGATTGGCCACCTGGGTGCGGGACATGCCCCACTGTTGACGCGCTCGCTTGGACTTGCCGCGCGGCGTGACGGTCAGTTCGTTCCCGTCCAGCTTGATGGTGACGTCATCACCAGCGGTGAAGCTGCGGGCGCCCTTGGGGCCCTTGACCTCGACCGTCTGGCCCGACACTTCGGCCGTGACGCCCGAAGGCAGTTCGACCGGTTTCTTACCAATTCGTGACATCGCGCTTCCCCTCAGAAGACTGTGCAGAGCACTTCGCCGCCGACATTTGCCGTGCGGGCCGAAGCGTCTGACATGACGCCCTTGGGCGTCGAGACGATGGCGACACCAAGTCCCTGGCGCACCTGCGGAATGTCGCGCGTGCCCATATAGACCCGGCGACCGGGTTTGGAGACGCGCTTCAATTCGCGGATGACGGGGGTGCCGTCGAAATACTTCAGGCTGATTTCGATGGCCGGGTGGCCATCTTTGCCCGTCTTGGCTTCGTGGCCGCGGATATAGCCTTCGTCGGCCAGCACATCCAACACCCATGCGCGCAGCTTGGACGCCGGTGTTTCCACCGTCGACTTGCCGCGCATCTGCGCATTGCGGATACGGGTCAGCATATCACCGATAGGATCGTTCATACCTTTGCCCCCTTACCAGCTTGACTTTACAAGGCCGGGAATCTGGCCTTGCGAGCCCAGGTCGCGCAGCGCGATCCGGCTCATCTTGAGTTTGCGATAGTAGGCGTGCGGACGACCGGTCAGCTGACAGCGGTTGTGCAACCGGGTGGCCGAGCTGTTGCGCGGCAGTTTCGCCAGCTTCAGCGAGGCGCGGAAACGCTCTTCCATCGGCTTCTTCTCGTCGTTGACAATCGCTTTCAGCGCGGCGCGCTTTTCGGCGTATTGTGCAACCAGCTTCTGGCGCTTCTTTTCACGCTCTATCATGGATTTCTTCGCCATGGTCAGTTGTCTCCCGCGGCTTCGCCGGTGAACGGCATGTTGAATTGCTTCAGCAGCGCCTTGGCTTCGGCGTCGGTGGCTGCGTCAGTGCAGATGATGATGTCCATGCCCCAGACCTCATCGACTTTGTCGAAATCGATCTCTGGAAAGACGATATGTTCCTTGAGGCCCATGGCGTAGTTGCCGCGACCGTCGAACGAGGTCGGCTTTACGCCACGAAAGTCACGAACCCGCGGCAGTGCCACGGTGATCAGACGGTCGAGGAATTCATACATCCGGTCACCGCGCAGGGTGACCTTGGCGCCCAGCGGCATTTCTTCGCGAACCCGGAAACCGGCGATGGATTTCTTCGCCTTGGTGACCATGGCTTTCTGGCCGGCAATCGTCGTCAGGTCTTCCTGCGCCGATTTGGCTTTCTTGCTGTCGCGCACAGCCTCGGCACCGCAGCCGATGTTCAGCACGATCTTTTCCAGGCGCGGGATCTGCATCCCGTTGGAATAACCGAACTCTTCTTTGAGCGCGTCACGGGCTGTCCCGAAATAATGCGCCTTCAGGCGCGGGGTATAGTCAGCGTTGTCCAACATCAGATCACGTCCCCCGTGGTCTTGGCGAAACGCACTTTCTTGTCGCCATCCATGCGGAAGCCGACGCGGGTGGGTTTGCCCTTGGCATCAATCAGCGCCAGATTGCTCAGGTCGATGGGCGTGGCTTGCGGCACGCGGCCACCCTGGCTGGTCTGGCTTTGGCGGGTGTGACGGATGGCAATGTTTATGCCTTCCACGACGGCCTTGTTCTTCGCAGGCATGACGGCGGAAATCTCGCCCTCTTTGCCTTTGTCCTTACCGGCCAGCACGACGACTTTGTCGCCCTTTTTCAGTTTCGCAGCCATTCAGAGAACCTCCGGCGCCAGCGAGATGATTTTCATGAAGTTTTTGCCGCGCAACTCTCGCACCACCGGCCCGAAGATACGGGTGCCGATCGGTTCGTTGTTGTTGTTGAGGATCACGGCGGCGTTGCCGTCAAAGCGGATGGCGGTGCCATCGTCACGGCGGACTTCCTTGGCGGTGCGCACGACGACGGCTTTGCGCACGTCGCCTTTCTTGACGCGACCGCGCGGGATCGCCTCTTTCACGCTTACAACGATGACATCGCCAACGGACGCATAGCGCCGTTTCGACCCACCGAGGACTTTGATGCACTGCACCCGGCGCGCGCCGGAGTTGTCAGCGACATCCAGATTGGTTTGCATCTGGATCATTTGGGTTCTCCCGACCTTTGGGGACTTTCTGCCCCAGGGTTTCGTCGAACCGGAAGGTTAAGGCTTACTGGGCCAAAACCTCCCAGCGTTTGGTTTTCGAGATCGGCGCGCATTCCTGAATGCGGACTTTGTCACCGGTCTTGAAGGTGTTCTTCGGGTCGTGGGCGCGATATTTCTTGGACGCACGCACGGTCTTGTGCAGCAGCGGGTGGGCATAGCGGCGTTCGACCAGAACCGTCACGGTCTGTTCGTTCTTGTCGCTGGTTACGGTGCCGTTCAGGATACGTTTGGGCATCTCTTAGGACTCCGCTTTCGCCGCATCGCGGGCTTTTTCGTTGAGGATGGTCAGCACACGGGCCGCATCACGACGCGCGCTGCGCATCCGGGCGGTGCTTTCCATGGATCCCGTTGCCTGCTGAAAGCGCAGGTTGAAGGATTCTTTTTTGAGGTTGGCCAGTTCGTCTTTCAACTGGTCAGGCGTCTTTTCACGCAATTCAGAGGCGTTCATCGCCGTTCGTCCTTTCAACATCACCGGAGGGCCCTTTGCGACATGCGCAGGTCACCCTGGTTCCAGTGGAGTGGGTGGTGAAGGGGGCCGTATAGGGGGGGTGGGGTTGGGTTGGCAAGGGATAGTTTTCTACTCAGAGTCACCTGACCAACGTTGTTTCAGGCACGCCAGTTAAAGGGGTCTGGAATTGCGTCAGCATTATCAACTCGGAACTGATCTTCGTTCGCCACGAGAAACTCCCAAACATCTTTTTGTACTACATAAGGCCATTCCAACACCCTGTTGGTCCCACCCCCTTTTTGCAGCCAACCTTTAGATACCAAAGGTATGAGCCTTCGATCATTAAATTCGGCCGAAAATGCACGTCGGCGTGTTGTTACCAAATAGGCAAGAACATCCAGCTCTTCTTGCGGCGCCTGGAAGATTTCGGATTCAATTTGCCTTTTGAAAGCACTTCGCCGCTTTGACCTTTGAAATGCCTTCCAAATTACTACCGGCAGATTGTGTTGAAAAACTCCGTTTTAGGGCCTGAACGATGATTTTTCTTTCCATGCAGCCCGATCCTAAATTTTTGGCGCGGGGGTCGGCCCAAATCGCCTACATGCGCTCACGCGCAGCCATGCGCTGTCTCGTGGTCAAAGCTTTCCGACTATTTCGCTTCATAGGTTTTCGCAAGAAATCCGCGACGCTCTGATTTCGGAGTTTTTCAACACAATCCGCAAATAGGCGACATTCGCCAACAGTACACTTAAAGAAAAAAGTCCAACAATGACTGCGGTCGTCAGCAGCCATCCGGGCGTTTCAGTAAGGTACGGCAACCCAAACCAATCTCCGCCAATAACCAGAAAACAACCGATAAGCGCCGCCAACGCAGGGAACCATCCTGCCTGGAGAGCCGCAACAAATTCCTTCAGGCTTGGCATGGCGATTCAATCCGATTGACCAATTGACTGAGCTCAGAATAGCTAAAGTTGAATTTTAGCACACGACTGTCCTTCCCCCCTAAAACTGGGCCACTACATTGGTCTTGAGAGGGGAATATGTAATGGCACGGAAACGGCATTCGGACGAAGATGTATTGAAGCTGCTGCGTGAGATTGAGCTGAAGCTGACGGGAGGAAGTGACGTTGCATCGGCGTGTCGTAGCGTCGGCATCAGCGATGCGACATATTACAACTGGCGGAAACGGTTTGGTGGTATGGGACGGTCGCAGTTGTCGGAGATGCGCAGCCTGGAAAAGGAGAATGGGCGTCTCAAGAAGATCGTCGCTGAGCTTGAATTGGACAAGCTGATCCTCAAAGAAAGCCTGAACTACTTAAAGCCCAGGGCCTGACGACTGGGGAGCTCCGTCAGGCCGTTATTCATACGCGCCAAAAGCTCGCGACCTCGGAGCGGAGGACCTGCCGGGTCGTCGGTATGGCGCGAAGCTCTCTGCAATATCGACCCGCGCCAAAAGACGATGATGCTCTACGGCTCGCTTTGATCCGCCTGGCCAAGCAATATGGGCGCTACGGCTATCGTAAAGTTTCGGAACTCCTGCGCATCGAGGGCTGGCGGGTCAATCATAAGAAGGTTGAGCGTCTCTGGCAGGAAGAAGGACTGCAACTCCCGCAGCGGCACAGGAAGCGCAGACGGCTTTATCACAAGGACAGCTCGATCATTCGCCTCAGGCCGACGCATCCGAACCACATCTGGAGCATCGACTTCGTTCACGACAAGCTCAGCAATGGCCGGAGCTACAAGATGCTGACCGTTCTGGATGAGTACACCCGGCAGGCCCTGGCCGTGGAAGTTCGCAGCAGGATGGGCGCCGAAGATGTTCTGGAGGCGCTATATCCGCTGCTCCTCTGCCATGGCACGCCGGAGTATATCCGCTCCGACAACGGCCCAGAGTTCGTAGCCAAGGCGATGCAGGAGTGGTTGGTTCGCGTTGGTGTTCGACCAATTAGAATCTATCCGGGGTCCCCTTGGGAAAACGGATACAACGAGAGGTTCAACGGCACTCTCCGGCACGAGATCCTCAACGCTGAATGGTTCACAACAACGAAACAGGCACAGATCGTCATCAATCATTGGCTTAAGCAGTACAACCACACACGTCCGCACCAGGCTCTGAACATGCGACCACCAATGCCAGAAACTCTAATCAGAAATGGCCCAGAACTTGGGGGCTAGACAGGCGTAGCTGGTGTAGCCGGGGAAATCGTTCTCCTCGCACCAGGCTTGCCCGGCCTCATCATCTTCGGCCACCGTCAGGCAGGAAGCGTGGAGTTCGCCCGCATCCACCGGCTTGCCCCGTTCGGACAATTGCGCCTGGTAGAGGCGGGTGACGAAAAGGGACCGGGCCTCGGACATCGGGCTTACGCCACGCCTTCCAGCTTGCGGTTCGCCTGAACCGAGGGGCGCGTCAGCATCCGCTGGTAGTGCGCCTCGACGTTCGCAGGCAAATCCCAACCGGCGACATCCTTCGCCCAGTATTCGCAGTAATACAGCGCCGTATCCGCGATGGTGAAATCACCCATCAAAAAGTCTTTGCCGGCGAGCTGTTCGTTCACCACGGCAAAGGCATCCATCATCGCCGCCTTGCCACGTACCTTAAGTTGTTCGTGCTCTTCCGGGTTGTCGGAATAGGCATCCGGGCGGCGGAACAGGCGCCAGGACAGCATGTGCACGGTGCCGACGACGAAATCCATCGCTTCAAGCGTCCGCGCAAACCCCTCTGGATCCGTCGGCATCAGGTTCTTTTCGGGGTTTTTCATCGCCAGCCAGATCGCAATCGCCGCGTATTCCGTCAAAACCGAACCATCGTCGCGCACCAGGGCGGCCACCTTGCCCTTGGGATTCAGCGCCAGATACTCGGGCGACTTCTGTTCCTTCTTGGAAAAATCTACGACCCGAACATCAAACGGTTCGCCGATTTCCTCCATCAGAACATGGATCCCGACCGAGCAGGTTTTCTTGGCGTAGCAGAGTGTGGTCATAAGCGTGTTTTCCTGTGCGAATTAACTGGCGGATCCTCAGACGACTGCGGATGCCGTGCCATGATTAACAGACCTCTACCCGAGGTGCGTCAACAAAGGAAAGGCCCGGCGCCACCTGCTTGCCTATGCGGGGCGTGAAATTGGTTCAGCGACGTTGACGCTGGCGTAATGTCAAACAGCGTACTAACGTCGCAGGAGGCAACAAGGGGAGGACTTAGAATGTTTGCACGAATGACAAAGTTTCAATCAGATCCCGCACGGCTGGAAGAGATGGTCGCGCGCATTCCGGATATTCGCGCTGGCGTCAGCCAGATTTCCGGCGGCGTTGCAAACTGGGCGATGTGGAACGACGACGGCGCTGGATATGCGGTCGCGATCTATGAAGATGAGGCTGCGGCAAATGCCGCGACGCCTCAGATTCAAGCCATTTGGGGCGGGCTGGCGGACTTGCTGACCGCGCCGCCGGAAGTGACGTCCTTTTCTTCCGCCGAGAAGATCCGCGACTAAAGCGTTTCGACATTAACCTGAGACATATCCGGCGGCCTTAAAGTAGTTCCAGCATTCTACTGGGTCGTAGAGATCGCAGATTGCTCCGATTGCTTCGAAGACCTGGGTAAAGGACCTGGCCCCGATCCGTCGCAAATGGGCTTTCAGTTTAGAGAAGGCCTGCTCGATGGGATTCAGGTCGGGCGAGTACGGTGGCAGGTAAAGGAACCAGCAGCCGTGATTGCGTAAAGCCTGCGTCGCCTCCTTATTCCGGTGGGTTGCCAGGTTGTCGAGAATGACGACAGTGCCGGGGTTGATCTCGGGGACCAGCACTTCGCGGATGTAGGCCGCGAAGGCGGGGCCATCTATCGCTCCCTTGATGACCCAAGGTGCGATCAGCGCGCCTTGGGTCAGGCCCGCGATCAAGGTTTGGGTTCCCCAGCTTCCGAAGGGCGCATCCATCGTCAGGCGCTTACCGCGCTTGGCTCTGCCGCGTAGGCGCGTGAGGTTTGTCTTCACTGCGGTTTCGTCAATAAAGACAACGCGCTCAGGAAAGGTCGCAATGGCTGGCGAGCGGTATCTGAACCAGTCGGCCCGTTGCTGCCTTACCTTGGCGCGGCGGCGCTCGGTTGCGACCAGCGACTTTTTTTGTACGTGAAGCCGAGCCGGGACAGAAGGTTGGCGATGGAGGAGTGATGCACCCGCACACCCTCTGCATCGGCCAGCGCATTACGCAACTCAAAGAGCGTGATGTCAGGGTCTTGTGCGATCAACTCCTCAAAGAATTCCCGATGCGGAGCCAGCTTTCCCTTGCCGCGCGGCGGTCCCTGCCGGGCAGGTTCCGCATGACCCTTCATCCTCACCTGACGCGCCCACCGCGCGCCTGTGGCAGGCGACAGCTTCAACCGCAACGCCGCCGCGCGCCCGCTCAACCCTTCTTCAATGTATCTCTGAAACCGTATCCGAAGCGCAGATGGCAAAGGTGCTGACATGATCCATCCTCCCAAACAGGATGAATCACAGATCAGGTCTCAAGGGAATCCCTCGCGATTCAGGTTCAAGCCGAAACGCTTTAGGATGCCACGGCACCTGAGATGACCAGTGGATCTCAGGTCGTCGTCGCGCGTTTTGTGCATCCGGAGCCATGCCCCCCGTGTGCAAGATCTGCGTCAACGGGGTGCAAGTGTCGTGGCTATTGGCAACCCATACATCGACAAAGAAAAGACCCCGCCGCAGTCGCGACGGGGTCTCCTAAGTTTCACCGGGTTGCGGCCCGCAGGTTTTCGGGGAAAACCCGCTGTACCGCGCGTTGACGCGCTAACGCGCGCCGGGCTTACCAGTCTTCGCGTTGGATCGTCCGGGTCTTGACCGGCAGTTTCATCGCGGCAAGGCGCAGCGCCTCGCGTGCGACACCGTCGTCGACGCCGTCAATTTCGAACATCACGCGGCCGGGTTTGACCTTGGCGGCCCAACGATCGACCGAACCCTTACCTTTACCCATACGAACTTCGATGGGCTTGGCAGTGACGGGCGTGTCCGGGAAGATGCGGATCCAGACGCGGCCCTGACGCTTCATGTGGCGCGTCATGGCACGACGTGCGGCTTCGATCTGCCGGGCGGTGATCCGCTCGGGCTCGATCGCCTTCAGGCCGTAGGTGCCGAAGTTCAGGTCAGAGCCACCCTTGGCCTCACCTTTGATGCGGCCTTTGTGCATCTTGCGGAATTTGGTTCGTTTTGGCTGTAGCATGATTAGTTCCTCCGACCGCCGCCGGCACCACGGGGTGCGGGACCGTCTTGCAGTTCCTGCTGGCGACGATCACGCGCTGCGGGATCGTGCTCCATGATCTCACCTTTGAAGATCCAGACTTTGATCCCGATGATGCCATAGGCGGTTTTCGCGTCGTAACCGGCATAGTCGATATCGGCGCGCAGCGTGTGCAGCGGCACCCGCCCTTCGCGATACCATTCGGTGCGCGCAATCTCGGCACCGCCAAGGCGGCCCGCGACGTTGACGCGGATGCCAAGGGCACCCATCCGCATGGCGTTCTGAACCGCGCGCTTCATCGCACGGCGGAAAGAAACGCGACGTTCCAGCTGTTGCGCGATGCTTTCGGCCACCAGGGCGGCGTCCAGCTCGGGCTTTCTGACCTCAACGATGTTCAGGTGCAGTTCGCTATCGGTCATCGCGGCAAGCTTCTTGCGCAGGGTTTCGATGTCGGCGCCCTTTTTGCCGATAACAACGCCCGGACGCGCAGCATGGACCGTCACGCGGCATTTGCGGTGCGGACGCTCGATGATGATCTTCGAGATCCCGGCCTGCTTGCACTCTTCCTTGATGAATTCGCGCATCTTGATGTCTTCCATCAAGAGGTTGCCGTAATCTTTGGTGTCGGCGTACCAGCGGCTGTCCCAGGTGCGGTTGACTTGCAGGCGCATGCCGATCGGGTTGACTTTATGTCCCATTAGGCTTGCTCCTCAACTTGACGGACTTTGATGGTAAGTTCGACAAAGGGTTTCATGATCTTGCCGAACCGGCCACGCGCCCGCGGACGACCGCGCTTCATGGTCATGTTCTTGCCGACCCAGGCTTCGGCGACGACAAGTTCGTCGACGTCTAGGTTGTGGTTGTTTTCCGCATTCGCAATGGCCGACTGAAGGCATTTCTTCACGTCGATGGCGATGCGCTTCTTCGAAAAGGTCAGATCGGACAGAGCCTTCTCGACCTTCTTGCCACGGATCATCTGGGCGACCAGGTTCAGCTTTTGCGGGCTGGTGCGCAGCATCCGGGTTTTGGCAAGCGCTTCGTTGTCTTCCACGCGGCGGGGATTTTTATCCTTGCTCATGGCTTACTTCCGCTTCGCTTTTTTGTCGGCGGCATGACCGTAATAGGTCCGTGTCGGCGAATACTCACCGAACTTCTGACCGATCATGTCTTCGCTGACGTTGACGGGAATGTGCTTCTTGCCGTTGTAGACCCCGAAGGTCAGACCAACGAACTGAGGCAGAATGGTTGAGCGGCGCGACCAGATCTTGATGACCTCGTTGCGGCCCGACTCACGCGATTTTTCGGCCTTTTTGAGGACGTAAGAGTCCACAAACGGGCCTTTCCAGACGGAACGTGCCATATCTTAACGGCCCTTCTTCTTGGCGTGACGCGAACGCAGGATCAGCTTCGACGACGCCTTGTTCTTGTTACGGGTGCGCACACCCTTTGTCGGCTTGCCCCAGGGGCTGACGGGGTGGCGACCACCCGATGTCCGCCCTTCGCCACCACCATGCGGGTGATCGACCGGGTTCATGACCACACCACGCACAGACGGGCGGATGCCCTTGTGCCGGTTGCGGCCAGCCTTACCGAAGTTCTGGTTCGAGTTGTCGGGGTTCGAAACCGCACCAACTGTCGCCATGCATTCCTGACGGACAAGGCGCAGCTCGCCCGAGGACAGGCGGATCTGCGCATAGCCACCGTCACGCCCCACGAACTGAGCGTAGGTGCCGGCCGAGCGTGCAATCTGCCCGCCCTTGCCCGGCTTCAGCTCGATGTTGTGGATGATGGTGCCGATCGGCATGCCCTGGAACGGCATCGCGTTGCCGGGCTTGATGTCGACCTTCGCGCCCGAGATCACCTGATCGCCGACGGAAATCCGCTGCGGTGCGATGATGTAGGTCTGGGTGCCATCTTCATATTTGATCAGCGCGATGAAGGCGGTGCGGTTGGGATCATACTCGATCCGCTCAACCGTTGCGGCCATGTCATGCTTGGTGCGCTTGAAATCAACGATACGGTAAAGGCGCTTTGCCCCCCCGCCTTTGCGACGCATCGTGATCCGTCCGGTATTGTTCCGTCCGCCATTCTTGGTCAAACCCTCGGTGAGGGATTTGACCGGGCGGCCTTTCCAAAGCTCCGAACGGTCGATCAGAACCAGCCCACGCTGGCCCGGCGTCGTCGGTTTGTACGACTTGAGTGCCATGTTTAACTGTCTTCCGTTTGCTTGGCCGACGGAGGCTGCGCCTCGCCGTATGTGAAAGGGCCCCGAAGGTCCCCGGTTAGGGTGGGCAACGCCCAAAACTACGCCACCCCGGACGAATCCGGGGTGGAGCAGATGGGGGTATTTAGCGGAGGGTTGGGAGGGTGGCAAGGGGGTGTCGAGTTTGCCAAACTTGAAGATGCTGCGAGAGTTGCCGATCCAAATAATCAGCCTCGCATTTGTCGATCATAACCTCGAATTCACATCCATCCGCTGATGCAGAATGCGCATAACGATGATACCTTCATCACCTTCTTTGAAGAAAATCACATGCCTTGCAACAGTATAGCGATAATAGCCCTCTCGACCGTGGTACGCGCGTCCCGAACTGCCGCCGGAAGCGAGGTTTTGAAAAGCTGCATTGAGGTCGCCTGTGTAGAGGTTCGCCTGCGCCTCACCCCAAGTTCTTGCCGTGTACCACCAGATTTCACTGAGATCGTTTTCGGCTGCATGCGAAAGCGTAAAACGGCTCATGCTTTCTCGGCTGCGTACTCAATCCTCATGCGTGCTTTAAAGTCATCAAAGTTGAAATCTTCCGCGACGCCTGAGCGTTCGCCTTCTTCAAGGGCAGCATTCAGCCGCGCAATCGCCTGTGCCCGATCCTGATCCTGCCGGATCAGGTGGCGGACGTAGTCGCTGGAATTGGCGAATTTGCCGTCGTCGGTGCGGCTCTCGACCCAGTCTTTCATCTGGTCGGGAAGGGAAACGTTCATTGTGGCCATGGGGTAATATGGTGCGTCATGGCAAAGATTGTCAAGAATACGAGATTTTGGGCGTGTGCAGGGCTGAAACCCCCTACCCACCCCCATAAGTCTCCGCCAGATACGCAACGATCTGGCTCAGCTCGCCCTCGTCCGCCGTCAGGCCGTTGCCAACCATTCGGCTGACCAGAGACTTGGCATCCTCGGGCGTGTTCAGCACCGCGCCCTGCACCAGACCGGGGGAATGACATTGCGAGCATTTCGCCTCAAACACCGCCATCGCGGCTGCGGTGTCATAGGCTTCGGGTGCTCCGATATCGGATTGGCGCACGGCGGTTCGGGCCTGTTGCGCGTCCTGCTCTGTTAGCCTTCGCTCACTGACCGCCTCGCGCAGGGTCGGCGAAATCGCGATCAGATAGGCCGTTACGTGCCACTGATCGCTTTCGTTGATCGGGTTCAGCGCAGTGGCGCGGTTGGCCATGCGGACCACGGTTTTGTGCCAATCCTCGGGCGTGCGGGGTTTGACCAGGATGGTGCGCAGATCGTGGCATTGGGTGCAGCTTCGGGTCAGCACCGTGCGCCCGGCGGCCAGACCCTGGGCGGAGGCCAGAACCTCCAGCCCGGCCTCATCTTCAAATCCGATCTGGGGCAGGAAGGTCGTCACCCGGTCGATCCGATCCTGCGAGAAATTCTGCCCGTCCTGCGCCGTGGCGCGCAAATACGCCTCGCGCGCGGCATAGGGCAGCGCCAGGCCGGTCAGCAGAAGCGTGCAAATCAGCAGCGATGTCCCCAGGATCGGGGCCAGAGTGCTTTCCATATGTTTGAAGAACCGCACGATGACAATCTTGATCAGCAGGATCGCCCCGACGGCGATGCCTAGGGTCAGGTGTATCACGGTACGGGCAGGCAGCTCGATCTGATAGGACCACAGGCGCGGCACCATATCCCACATCAGCACGACATAGATCGCCACAAACACCCAGCCGAACACCCGGTGCAGGTTCATCAGCGATCGCGGGGCCGAGCTTCGGTGCTCTTTCTTGTTGAATGGAAAACCCCAGAGGTAATACATCAGGAACGTCAGAAACAGCGCAAGCAGCAGGAATGCGCCTCCGAAAATTGCGTTTACTGATGCACCCATGATCTTCCCCGTTCTTTGTCCGGGCAACCCAACGGTTGCCTATTCGGGGCAGATTGATGGTGTTTGCTGAACCGATCAAGGGTTGGGGTGCGGTATTGTGCCAAAGAAAAAGCCCCGCCGGGTGTGGGCGGGGCCTTCTATTCATGTGCCGGGCTGACGCCCGGCCTGCCGGTTTGCAGTGTGTCGCAGGCCGGGGGTGCACCCCGGCGCGACGTCACAGACCGGTGGTCACGTCGATCGTGTTACCCTCTTCCAGGGTCACATAGGCTTTCTTGACGTCCTTGCGTTTGCCCGGCTGGCCGCGGAAACGCTTGGTCTTGCCCTTGGTGATCGAGGTGTTCACCGCCTTCACCTTTACACCAAAGAGGTTTTCAATCGCCTCTTTGATCTGCGGTTTGGCGGCGTCGATCGCCACTTCGAAAACAACCGCATTGGCTTCGGAGGCCATGGTCGCCTTTTCGGTGATGACCGGCTTGCGGATCACATCATAGTGCTTGGCTTCAACGCTCATTTCAGGCGTGCCTCCAATGCTTCCAGACCCGCTTTGGTCAAGACCAGCGTGTCACGCTTCAGGATGTCGTAGACGTTGGCGCCCATCGAGGGCAGCACGTCGACGCCGTCGAGGTTCGCAGCAGCCTTCGCGAAGTTTTCATTCACGTCAGCACCGTCGATGACCAGTACGCGCTTCCAACCAAGATCCTTGACCGCCTTGGCCAGCGAACCGGTCTTGGCGTCCTTCATCTCGATATTGTCGAGCACGACCAGGCTGCCGTCGGCGGCCTTGGAGCTCAGCGCGTGTTTCAGACCCAGGGCGCGGAACTTCTTGGTCAGCTCGTGACCGTGGCTGCGCACCACCGGACCTTTGTAGATACCACCACCGCGGAAGATCGGGGCCGAACGTGCGCCGTGGCGTGCGCCGCCGGTGCCCTTCTGGCGATAGATCTTCTTGGTCGAGTATTTCACCTCGGACCGGGTCTTGACCTTGTGGGTGCCAGCCTGCGCCTTGTTGCGCTGCCAGCGGACCACACGGTGCAGGATGTCCGCACGCGGTTCCAGCCCGAAGATGGCATCGTCCAGATCAACCGATCCGGCCTTCTTGCCGTCGAGTTTGATCGCATCAGCTTTCATTGGACTTGTCTCCTTCGCCGGCATCGCCCGGGGCGTCACCGCTATCGGCGGCAATATCGGCCTCGGCCTCTTTCAGTGCAGCGGCTTCCTGCTCGGCAGCTTCGGCGGCCAGGCGTTCGGCTTCTGCGGCTTCTGCGGCGGCAGCTTCGTCAGCAGCGGCCTGGGCCAGCTTTTCAGCCTCGGCAGCGGCAGACTTCAGCGCAGCGGGATAGATCACATTCTCGGGCGTTGGCTTCTTCACCGCGTCCTTGATCGTGACCCAGCCACCTTTGGAGCCCGGGACCGCGCCCTTGACCATGATCAGACCACGATCGGCATCGGTACGGACAACCCGCAGGTTCTGCGTGGTAATCCGTGCGGCCCCCATGTGGCCGGCCATTTTCTTGCCCTTGAACACCTTGCCGGGGTCCTGACACTGGCCGGTGGACCCGTGCGAGCGGTGGCTGATCGACACACCGTGGGTTGCGCGCAGGCCTTTGAAGTTGTGACGCTTCATCGCACCGGCGAAACCCTTACCAATCGAAGTGCCGGACACGTCGACGAACTGGCCTTCGAAATAGTGGTTGGCCGTGATCTCTTCCCCGACGCCGATCAGGTTTTCCGGGGCAACCCGGAATTCCGCGATCTTGCGCTTGGGGGCAACCTTGGCCGTGGCATAGTGGCCGCGCATGGCTTTGCTGACCCGCTTGACCCGGGCCGTTCCCGCACCAAGCTGAACAGCCGAATAGCCGTCTTTTTCAGCCGTGCGCGTGGCAACGACCTGCAGTTCGTCCAGTTGCAAAACGGTAACAGGAACCTGCTTTCCGTCTTCCATGAACAGCCGGGTCATCCCGACTTTCTTTGCGATTACGCCTGAGCGTAGCATAGGCTCGCCCTCCCTCAGACTTTGATTTCGACGTCGACACCAGCGGCCAGGTCGAGCTTCATCAGCGCGTCCACGGTCTGCGGGGTCGGGTCCACGATATCGAGCAGACGCTTGTGCGTCCGGATCTCGAACTGGTCGCGCGACTTCTTGTCGACGTGCGGACCGCGCAGAACGGTGAATTTCTCGATTTTATTGGGCAGCGGAATCGGCCCGCGGACGGTGGCCCCGGTCCGCTTGGCGGTCGAGACGATTTCCTGCGTGCTGGCATCCAGCACACGGTAATCGAACGCCTTCAGGCGGATGCGGATATTCTGGCTGGCGATTGCCATGGGTAAAGCCTTTCGCGTTGAGAGGTGGAGGCGGATCATCCGCCTCCACATCGAACTTGTTGGTGCAAGCCGGGGTTAATCCCGGCCCACAGGCGAAGGTAGGCCGGGCTTCAGCCCGGCATCCCCTTATTCGATGATTTTCGACACCACGCCGGCGCCGACGGTGCGGCCACCTTCGCGGATCGCGAAGCGCAGTTTTTCTTCCATCGCGATGGGCGCGATCAGATCAACCGTGAACGACACGTTGTCGCCCGGCATCACCATCTCGGTGCCCGAAGCCAGCGTAACCGTGCCGGTCACGTCGGTGGTGCGGAAGTAGAACTGCGGACGATAGTTCGCGAAGAACGGCGTGTGACGACCACCCTCTTCCTTGGTCAGGATATAGGCTTCGGCTTCGAACTTGGTGTGCGGGTTCACGGACTTGGGCGCACAGAGCACCTGGCCACGCTCAACACCGTCACGGTCGATACCGCGCAGCAGAACACCGACGTTGTCGCCAGCTTCACCACGATCCAGCAGTTTGCGGAACATTTCCACGCCCGTGCAGGTGGTTTTCTGGGTGTCGCGGATGCCGACGATTTCAATCTCGTCGCCAACGTTGATCACGCCACGCTCAACACGACCGGTCACAACCGTACCACGGCCCGAGATCGAGAACACGTCTTCGATCGGCAGCAGGAAGGGCTGATCCACGGGACGCTCGGGCGTCGGGATATAGCTGTCGACGGCTTCCATCAGCTTGCGGATCGAATCCTCGCCGATTGCATTGTCGCGGCCTTCCATGGCGGCCAGTGCCGAACCCGGAATGATCGGAATGTCGTCGCCCGGATACTCATAGCTGCTCAGCAGCTCACGAATTTCCATTTCGACCAGTTCCAACAGCTCTTCGTCGTCAACCTGATCAACCTTGTTCATGTAGACGACCATGTGGGGGATACCCACCTGGCGGCCCAGCAGGATGTGCTCACGCGTTTGCGGCATCGGGCCGTCGGCAGCGTTCACAACCAGGATCGCGCCGTCCATCTGGGCGGCACCGGTGATCATGTTCTTGACGTAGTCGGCGTGGCCGGGACAGTCGACGTGGGCATAGTGACGTGCTTCGGTCTCATACTCGACGTGTGCGGTCGAGATGGTGATGCCGCGCGCTTTTTCTTCGGGCGCTGCGTCGATTGCGTCATAGGCCTGGAAATCACCGAAATACTTGGTGATCGCTGCCGTCAGCGTGGTTTTACCATGGTCAACGTGGCCGATGGTGCCGATGTTGACGTGCGGTTTGGTGCGTTCGAACTTTGCCTTTGCCATGATGGCCTCCTTAGTGGTCTTGTCGGGGGCCGGGAAAACCCGGTCGGTGTTTTAGGCGTATTTTGCCTGGATTTCGTCACTGATGTTGTTCGGGACGGGTTCGTAATGGTCGAACTGCATGGTGAAGTTCGCCCGACCCGAGCTCATCGAGCGCAGGTTGTTGATATAGCCAAACATGTTGGCCAGCGGCACGAAGGCGTTGATCTGGACCGCGTTACCGTGTGAATCCTGACCCTGCACCTGACCGCGACGGCTGGTCAGATCGCCGATGATGTTGCCGGTGTATTCGTCCGGGGTGACGACCTCGACCTTCATGATCGGTTCCAGCAGCTTTGCGCCGGCCTTTTTCATCGCTTCGCGCATCCACTGACGTGCGGCGATTTCAAAGGCCAGAACGGACGAGTCCACATCGTGGAACTTGCCGTCGATCAGTGCGACCTTGAAGTCGATGACCGGGAAACCTGCCAGCGGACCAGAGTCCATGACCGATTTCACGCCCTTTTCGACGCCGGGGATATATTCCTTCGGCACGGCACCGCCGACGATGCGGGACTCGAACGAGTATCCTTCGCCCGGTTCGGTCGGGGTGATGATCATCTTCACCTCGGCGAACTGACCCGATCCACCCGACTGCTTCTTGTGGGTGTAGGTATGTTCGGTCTCGCGCGAAATCGTCTCGCGATAGGCCACCTGCGGCGCACCGATGTTGGCTTCGACCTTGAATTCGCGCTTCAGGCGATCGACGAGGATATCGAGGTGAAGTTCCCCCATGCCCTTCATGATCGTCTGGCCCGATTCCATGTCGGTTTCGACGCGGAACGACGGATCTTCGGCTGCAAGACGCTGCAGGCCCTGGCCCATCTTTTCCTGGTCGGCCTTGGTCTTCGGCTCTACCGCGATCTCGATAACCTGATCGGGGAAGGTCATGGTTTCCAGAACCACCGGGTTGCCCTTGTCGGACAGGGTGTCGCCCGTGGTCGTGTTCTTCAGACCACCCAGCGCAATGATGTCACCGGCAAAAGCCTCGGTGATTTCATCCCGGTCGTTCGAGTGCATCATCATCATCCGGCCAACGCGTTCGTTGTTGCCCTTCGTCGAGTTCAGCATCGAGTCGCCCTTGCTAAGCGTGCCCGAATAGATCCGCACAAACGTCAGCGAGCCGACAAACGGGTCGTTCATGATTTTGAACGCCAGGCCCGAGAACGGCATCGTATCATCGGCGCGACGCGCGATGTTGCGGGTTTCGGTTTCGTCGCCCGGCTTGAAGCCCATGTAGTCGACCACGTCCAGCGGGCTGGGCAAATAGTCGATGACGGCGTTCAGCAGCGGCTGGACACCTTTGTTCTTGAACGCGGAACCGGCCAGAACCGGGATGAACTTGATCTCAAGCGTGCCCTTGCGGATCAGGCGGCGCAGTGTCGGAACGTCAGGCTCGTTGCCTTCCAGGTATTCCATCATCGCGTCGTCGTCCATGTCGACGGCGGTTTCGATCATCTTGCCACGCCATTCGTCGGCCTGCGCCTTCAGACTGTCGCGGATCGGGCGTTTTTCCCAGGAGGCACCCAGGTCTTCGCCGGCCCAGACCCATTCTTCCATGGTGACCAGATCAATGATGCCTTCCAGCTCATTCTCGGCACCGATCGGGATTTGGATCGGGCACGGTGTGGCACCGGTGCGATCCTGAATCATGTGGACGCAATTGAAGAAGTCAGCGCCGATCTTGTCCATCTTGTTGACGAACACGATACGCGGAACCTTATAACGATCCGCCTGCCGCCAGACCGTTTCGGTCTGCGGTTCAACACCCGCGTTGGCATCCAGAACAGCGATTGCACCGTCAAGCACGGCAAGCGAGCGTTCGACTTCGATGGTAAAGTCAACGTGGCCCGGCGTATCGATGATGTTCATTCGATGCTTTGAAGTATCGGCGGTCGTGCCATCCTCGGTACGTTCCCAGAACGTCGTGGTCGCAGCCGAGGTGATCGTGATGCCACGCTCTTGCTCCTGCTCCATCCAGTCCATGGTGGCCGCGCCATCGTGCACTTCGCCGATGTTGTGCGACTTGCCGGTGTAATACAGAATCCGCTCAGAGCAGGTGGTCTTGCCTGCGTCGATATGAGCCATGATGCCGAAATTACGGTAACGCTCGAGGGGATATTCGCGGGCCATCTGCCTGCTCCTTCAATTCAGTCGTCGGGAAGCCCGACGGTATTACCAGCGGTAGTGGCTGAACGCTTTGTTGGCGTCGGCCATCTTGTGGGTGTCTTCGCGCTTCTTCACAGCCGATCCGCGGCCCTGGACCGAATCGACCAGCTCACCGGCCAGACGTTCTTCCATGGTGTTTTCATTGCGGCTTTTGGCGGCGGCGATCAGCCAGCGGATCGCGAGTGCTTCGCGACGCTCGGGGCGCACTTCGACGGGCACCTGATAGGTCGCACCACCAACCCGGCGCGAGCGGACCTCGACCGAAGGTTTGATGTTGTCGAGGCTTTCGTGGAAAACTTCGACGGGCGATTTCTTCAGCTTATCCTCAACCCGGTCAAACGCGTTGTAGACAATGCGCTCGGCGACGGATTTCTTGCCGTCGACCATCAGGTTGTTCATGAACTTGGTCAGAACCCGGTCACCAAATTTGGCATCGGGCAGGACTTCGCGTTTTTCGGCGGCGTGGCGGCGGGACATATCGTCTTCCTCTTACTTCGGACGCTTGGCGCCGTACTTCGAACGGCGCTGTTTGCGGTCTTTGACGCCCTGGGTATCCAGAACACCGCGCAGGATGTGATAGCGAACACCGGGAAGGTCTTTCACACGACCCCCACGGATCAGGACCACCGAGTGTTCCTGAAGGTTGTGCGACTCACCCGGGATATAGCTGATAACTTCGAACCCGTTGGTCAGGCGCACTTTGGCGACCTTCCGCATGGCCGAGTTCGGCTTCTTCGGCGTCGTGGTATAGACGCGCGTGCAGACGCCGCGCTTTTGCGGGCATCCTTCCAGGTGCAGCGACTTGGAGCGTTTGACTTTCGGCTGACGCGGTTTGCGGATCAGCTGCTGGATCGTTGGCATTGGGCGGTAAACCCCCTCGTTTCAACATGTTGTCGGGGACGGCCCCCGGTATTCAATTCATCAGTCCCGCCTTGCGCGTCCGCAAAACGAAAACACCGCAGCGCTCCCTCTGTCGTTGGGATCGGCACGGTGGGCATTCAGAGGATCGGGGCGGTCAGGCCCGGATCATGGCCGCTTCGGTTGTGTGGCATGAACACGACGGTTCAAACCGGCGGTCCAAGTGGGCGCGATATAGGCGGAGTCGCGGGGGCTGTCAACAGGCGGTAAACGGCGCGTTCGCACTGTCATGAACGACGCGACGCATGTTCCCGTGCCAGCGTGAAAACACCTGTCGCGACGATGATGCCCGCCCCAAGCAACGTCCACGGATCGGGCCATTCATCAAAGAACACAAAGCCAAGCAGCAGCGCCCACAGCAGGTTTGTGTATCGCAGCGGTGTGACGACCCCGATCTCGCCCACGCGCATGGTCATCACCGAACAGACATAGGCCACAAGGATGAAGACCGCCGCCCCGATCAGCAGCGCGATATCGGCCAGCCCAAATCCGACCCAGTGCTCACCAAGCGTGCCGAAACCTGCGAAGACGGTTACGCCCACACCCCCAACCACGGCTGCCAGTACCGACGACGCATCACCACTCAGCCGCCGCGCGGACAGATCGCGGATGACAACAAAAACCACGGCAATCGCTGCATAGACCGAATAGATCGTGAACCCCTCGGCGCCGGGGCGAATGATTATCAGCACCCCCACCATGCCCACGCAGATTGCCACAATGCGACGCCAGCCAACGGGTTCTGCGAAAAACAGCGCCCCGGCCAGGGTGATCGCCAAAGGCAGCACGGCCAGGATCGCCGTGGCGTTGGCAATCGGCATGTTGAACAGGGCATTCAGGAAGAAATAGACGGCCCCGATCTCGGCCAAGGTGCGGACCAGCAGAAGGCGGCGGTCGCGCGCATTGCTCGGGATCTTCAACGCACCCATCCACCAGCCCAGCGCCAGAAACAGCGGCAATGTCACCACCCCGCGCAGAAACACGATCTGGAAGAACGGAACCGATCCCGACAGCGCTTTGATGCAGGCGTCATTCAGCGTGAACGCCGCCATCGACGCCATCATCAGCAGCGCGCCCTTCATGTTGTCGCTTTGTCCCGTCATCATGCTGCGGTATCAGGGCGCACCCGGCGTGACCAGCAAGGACCGCGCAGAAACAGATCCGTCACAGATCCGACGCACCCGTCATTCCGCCCCACAACAATCTGTGCCAGAATGGCCAGCAAGAACGGTGAACCCGCCAAGACCAATGAGGCAGCGACGTGATTTTCGAAACCCGGCGGATCAAGGCGCAAACCATCTGGCCCGACTGCCTGCTGGCGGCGATTGCCGGGCAGGGTCGGCTGGACCTGATCTTCGGTTCGGGGCTTACGGCTGTTCCCGTTGTCACCGCCCCCGATTTCGCACCCGAGGGCGTTCGAACGATTGGCGGCGGTGCACGCATTCCGGGGCTTTGCCATGCGGCGCAACCGGCAACGCACTTAGCCGTCGATGGTGTCCAGCATGCGATAAACACGGTCGCTGCCGAAGTCGATCTGTTCGCCGGGCTGAATTGCGCCATTGTCCTGCGCAATGGCGAGGGCGCGGCAATTGTTGCCGACTGGCTGCGCAATCATGCGCGCCTCCATGGATTGCAGGGGGCGGTGATCGTTGACCGGGCCGGGCCGCAGGAAGACGAAACCTTCAGCCGCCGCCTGGAACGCGCACTGCAGAAATCCGCTGCGGACGGGCTTGAGGCGCTGGTGATCCTCAGCAGCGATGTGCCGCTGGGCCGCAAGGGATTGGGCCCCGAGGCGCATCCCTTCAATGCCCCCGACGCCCCCGGCAAGGATCGAATGGCCCGGCCCCAACCTGACGCCTGGGCGGCCCCCTTCGCGGAACCGGTTCTGTTCGAGTTGATACGCTGTCAGTTCCTGGCCAGCGCACGTGCAGTCCTGAATATCGAGGCCCACGATCTTCTGCGCCCGCCCATCCCTGCTTCGGTCTTTGATCTGGCCGTCGCCTCGGACGTCGGCGTCGTCCCCCTGATCGGAGAGCGGATTTATCCCTGGAGCCTGCGCAAGGGCAAACGCGCCGGATTTGGCGATCATATCTGCCGCCGGTTTGACAGCAGACCGGCCAACCCGCGATGGTGCCTGGCGCCGGGCAAACTGGACCCGGCCGCGAACTGGCAGCATATTCGCGTCGGCGGTGTCACCCCGACCCACGATCCAATCGTCTATGACCGCTGCATGGCGTTGCGCCATCCCGGGCGCAAAATCTCGAAGATCGTACCGAAGGCCAGCCTGATCGAAAATGAGGCGCTGATCGCGCGGGCCAAGCGCGACTTTGGCGCAGCCCCGCTGCGCGCGCCAACAGTCACCTCGGGCGCGGATCAAACCGGCAACCGCACGGTGATTGTCACAACGATGAAGAACGAGGGGCCCTTCATTCTGGAATGGCTGGCCTATCACCGGGCCATCGGGGTGGCGGATTTCCTGATCTACACGAACGACTGCACCGATGGCACCGACGACATGCTGCAACTGCTGGACCGCCACGGCATCGTGCAACACCGCGAAAATCCGTTTAGAACTTCGGGCCAGAAACCGCAGCACGCCGCGCTGGCCGCCGCTGACGATGAACCGCTGATCAACGAAGCCAACTGGGCGGTGTGCATCGACGTTGACGAGTTCATCAACATTCACGCAGGCGCCGGCCGGCTTGACGACCTTTTTGCCGCCACGAAAGGCGCGAACCTGATCTCGATGACGTGGCGGCTGTTTGGCAATTCGGACCTGCATGACTATGTCGATCGCCCGATCATCGAACAATTCACCCGCAGCGCGCCCGAGGTTATGCGCAAGCCGCATCAGGCCTGGGGCTTCAAAACCCTGTTCCGCAACATTGGGCTGTTCAAGAAACTGGGCGTGCACCGCCCAAAGGGGTTAAGGCCGCAACTGGTGGACGAGATTGTCTGGCTCAACGGGTCAGGCAAGCCGCTGCCCAAGTCGATGTACCGAAACGCCTGGCGGTCAACCTCGGCAACCTACGGCTATGATCTGGTGACGCTTAACCACTATGCGGTGCGTTCTGCCGAAAGCTTTCTGGTCAAGCGTGACCGGGGCCGGGTGAACCATGTCGACCGGGATCAGGGCAGTAACTATTGGTTTCGAATGAACAACAACTATGAAGAAAACCGCTCGATCCAACGCATGATACCGATCGTGCAGGCCGAAATGGACCGCCTACTGGCACTGGACGGCGTGGCCGCCGCGCATGCGCATTCCGTCGCCCGCCACCGTACCAAAATTTCTGAACTGAAGGCGCGCGACGACTACGCGGCGTTCTACGCCGAACTGACCAGCGCCCGGATGCAGACCTTGTCACGCCTGCACTATATCTTCGGCCGCGAAACCTATACCGCTGGCCCCGAAGTAATCCCTGATGAGGTTGTGCGCCTGGATCACCCCAAGGGGTTTTTCTTCCGACCCGGACGTACTTCAGCGCAGCCTCGGTGATCACCGGTTGATTGAAGCGGCGATATCGGCCACAGATTCAGATACTGCACCCCTGACCGACTGAAAGACGCAGAATGAAACCATTGGAAGACGCATCCTTCACGGTCATCAGCACGATGAAGAACGAGGGGCCGTATATCCTCGACTGGATCGCGCATCACAAGGTTCTGGGGTTCGACAATATCGTTGTCTGTACCAACGATTGCGACGACGGGACCGATGCGATTCTGGACGTTCTGCAGGAAAAGGGGCTGGTGCAGCACCATCGCACCCGGATCTGGCCCCGTGCCGGAATCCATCGTTCCGCCTTGAAGCAATCGCGCCGCTACAAGGAAACGACCGAGGCGGATTGGTTATACGTTTGCGACGTCGACGAATACCTGAATGTGAAAATCGGCGACGGTTCGGCCCGCGCGCTGGTCGCGGCGTCGGGTGCGAATATCGACGTGATCGCGGTGCCATGGCGCCTGTTCAGCCCGAACGGCATACGCGACTTGCGCGACGAAACCGTCACCCGGCAATTCACCGATGGAGAGCAGGATCACCGCGCGAACCGTCACGCCGGAAAATTTGTGAAATCCCTGTTCACCGGGCTTGAGAACGTCAAGCGTATCGGCCTGCACGGCCCGATCCAACAGGCCGAGCTTGATCGCGAACTGGTGCGCGTTCTGCCCGGTGGCGCGCCCTATACCAAGGACGGCAAGCGCACCGAAAACCCACCGGTCTTCGATATTGCGCAGGTCAACCACTACGCGCTGCGTTCGGTGGATTCGTTTCTGATCAAGAAAGACCGGGGGCGTGCCAATCACATGTCGCACACCATCGGCTTCAAATATTGGAAGACCCACAATCGCGGCGGGGTCGCGGATACCAGCGTATCACGCTATGACGCCGCCAGTCAGGAATGGCGCGCAAAACTGGCCGAATGGCCAGAGCTGACGGAATTGCACGAAAAGGCGCTGGAGATTCACCGTGCCAAGGCCGCCGAGTTGCGAACGCAGGAAGAATTTTTGCCGCTGGTCGAGGCGGTTGAGGCAACGTTGGCCTAACGCGCGTCAGCCATCCCCTTCAGCCAGCCGTTTCTGCAACTGGCGAAAAAACTTGTCGCTGCGCCGCGCGAGTACGTAAGCGCAGACACGTTTGGCAAGGTCTGGCCGCCCCCGTTCCAGCGCAAGATTTGCAAGCTCTCGCTGGTAGCGCGGGAAGTCGTGGCGTTCGCGCAAGTGCTGATAAAACATCTGCCGGTCCAGCACGCCATTGATCGCATCGCGTGCGATATGCTGTAGCACCCCCATCTGGTTCAGCGATGATCCAAGCCGGTGGCCCAGAAGCGGGCAGCGCCATTTGATGACATTGTCCGCGCTGTATCGTTCGGCGTGCCCGGCATCGGCAGGCACATATGGGTCGAACAACAGGTGAACCGCCGCTGCGGTTTGGCTGCTGGCCGAGGCGTCGCCGTAGTGATCCGAAAAATCACGGCCCCAGACAGTTTTGTACCGCATCTCCCAGGGGACAACGGATTTGTCCAAAGTCGATTGCGGACTGATCGCGAAAACGGTGCTTCCCGGCGCTGCCGCGCTGAACGCCGCCGCGCCATAGCCGCCCATGGATGCGCCGTAGAATACCACGCGGTCGAACTGCGCGAAGAAGCCTTCGTCGCGAAGCCGGTCGAATTCGGCGCTGACCTGGGGTTCGCGAAACCAGGTCCAGCCGTTTGCCATGACACCCAGCATCGACCAGCCGTTTTTCTCGATAAAGCTGTAACCCCAGGGGCGGCGGTCATCGCGTTTGTTCATCGCGATGTCGAGGTTATCGAAGGTCACCACCAGCGTCTTGCCGCGTTTCACATGCAAGAAAGAGTGATCCCTGACCTCTTTATAAAAACCCGTCGTCCCGGCCAGTTCGCGCGCCACGCTGCCCCAATCGGCCTGACCTTCGCGCGGTTCGGCCGACATGACCGCCCGCCCGGGCGCGTCCGCTGTCGGCTGCACCAGCGTGTTGCAACTGCCGTATTTTTTGAGGAATGGATAAGTGCCCGACCCTTTTGAGATGTCGATGATTAGGCGACTGTCGGGGCCAAGAACCTTGTTCAGAAGTGGTTCGATCGCGCCGATCTTGCGGGTCATGCCAAACCCGTTGACCGACGCGACCACGTCATAGCGGCGCAGACCGCGATGGCTTTTGACCACGGCGATGCTGGACTTCGGAACGCCCTGATCCGTCAGGTTCCTGACGTAAGTTGCCAGCGCATCTTCGGGCGGCGCGGCGATATTTCCGTCCGCGCCCCAGAACACCACGATGATCCGGCTGCCGAATTTGCGGTAAAACGCTGCCGCCAGATCGGGCGCGCCAGCGTTGATGTCGCAGAAGCGATCCACCTCATCCCGGTCAATCGCCGCGATTACCGGTTCAGGCGCGTGCCGGTCCGCTGCTGCGATTGGTGCGGGGACCGGGGCGGGCGCGGGTGCGGCAGCGGCACGCTCGGCAGCTTCGGCGGCCAAGACTTCCGGGCTTTTGCGCATCATATGCGCGGTCGGGCGGGTATCTATCCGGTGCTTCGCCAACAATGCGTCCACTAAGGAGCCTTCTTCGCAGCGACCGTCGAAATTGCCCGCGATATTGCGGAACCGGCGGCCCCAGAAATGGATCGATAGCGTATCAGGCAGCAGCAAAGAGCGGACATAGCCCAGCCGCTTTTTCACAAACACCGCGCGCGCATTCTTGAATGGCACGGGATAGATCACGTGGCCGGGGAAAGAATGGCTGATCTCTCCGGTTTCTTTAAGGAAATGCGATACTGCGTTGGGGCCCCAAACGCCCCAGGGAAGCTCGGACACATGGGTCGGGGTGCCCTTGTCCTTCAGCCCCTGCAACTCATCACGTTTCCAGCGCTTGAACCAGGGCGGGATCGGGTATTCGTCGGACGTAAACTCCAACATCGCGGCCAGCGTCTTGCTGTCCTTGGGCAGACCCAGAACGCCGTTGTTGACCAGCGGTTTGTCGTCGGAAATCCAGCCGTGGAAATGGGTGCCCGGTTTGATGTCCCATGGCCGGTGGCAATAGGCATCCGTATCGGCCCAGATCAGATCGGTATCGCGCAGCATGTTCAAACGGAACAGATCCGCGTGATAGGCCGGGCTGCCGGTCTTGGCGTGGCGGATGATCCGGTTGGTCGGCAGGATGTCCGAAGCCGGTTCCATCCGCACCCCGGCAGGGACGTTTTCGACGCCGTCATAGGTGAACAACACCACCTCATGCCCGTTATCGAGGAACGACTGAACACACAGTTGTTCCAACCAGCTGAGCGATCCACCGATCCAAAGCATTCCAATTGACGGGAGGGTCATGGGCGCGCGGCATCCTATCTTAATTGGCGGAGCGGCAGTCTCCTCCGGGCTTTTTCAGAGGCTAAAGCAGGACGCGGCACAGATGAAGCAGAAGTTGCTTCGATAGGGGGCTGGGGATTGTCGCGAGCATGGCAAGGCATGGCCGGGTCCGGAACCGTATGTAAGCTGATGGTCATTTCACCGGCCGGACAGGTGTTATAGGTTGCGGCGGCGTCGCAGTGGGACCAATCCGATTCACGTCCGGCGAAAAACGGATCTGGTGCGGCCCGGGGCAATTGAACGGAACGCGCGCTTCGTCGATTGTGACGTCGGAAGATCAGGGCTGACGAATACAATGGGGCATTGATGCAGGGGAACCAACGGCCAACGGGAAAGACGTGTTGCGCACCGGCACGGGCGGGCCAACTTGATGGGGCGCCCGTTGATGTGCCGCGCGGTGGCGGCCAGAGCACCGCGCAAACGGTCGAGATCCCCGGCGGGTCAGCGCGTGTTGGCACGAAATCCCCGCAAATTCCCGATGATGGTGAGGGTCCGGTGCGCACAGTCCCGATCAAGCCCTTTCGCATGGCCGCAACCACTGTCACCAACGACGAATTCCGCAACTTCGTCGACGCCACCGGATATCGCACCGAGGCCGAACGCTTTGGCTGGTCTTTCGTATTCTGGAGCCAGGTTCCGCAATCTGTCGGGCCGACGCAGGCCGTCAGCGAGGTGGAATGGTGGCGGCGCGTCGATGGCGCCTGCTGGTTCGCGCCCAACGGCCCGGATACAGGGGGCGACTGCCTGCCTGATCATCCGGTCGTTCATGCCTCGTGGAATGACGCACGGGCCTACGCAGATTGGGTCGGCGGGCGGCTTCCGACCGAGGCGGAATGGGAACATGCCGCGCGCGCCGGGCGTGGGGACATCCGGTTTCCCTGGGGCGATGACGAACCGAATGATACCGATTTCACGCCCTGCAACATCTGGCAGGGTGAGTTTCCGAAACTGAACACGGCCGCAGACGGGTATACGACAACCGCCCCGGCAATGTCCTTTGCCCCAAACCCCTGGGGGCTTTACAATCTTGCGGGCAATGTCTGGGAATGGACCGCCGACCCTTACCGGGTGCGATCGCTGAAACGTTCGGTCAAGACGCGGTTGTCGGGGATGCGGGGCTATAAGTTGTCCAAGGGCGGGTCGTTTCTGTGCCACCGCAGCTATTGCTATCGCTACCGCATCGCCGCCCGGTCAGGTACGTCGCCGGACAGTTCGACAACGCACCACGGGTTCCGTGTGGTCTGGTCAGATTGAGCGTAAAAAGGGCGCCATCCAAAATATCTGAGTCGCTGATGGAACGGCCCGCGCCCGGTGCGCGCCAAAGGCGCAGGGCGCGTTGGTCTTCTGACAGTGTTGCGGATCAAATAGCGGGCGCGCGCATCTCTCTCTGAAGTGTCTGGAACGTGGCCAGACCGTCCGGCAGGGCGTCGATGCCCAGCCCCGGCTTGTCTGAACAGTGCCACAACCCTTCGGACACAGGCTCTGCCCCGTCAAAGAACAAGGAGCGTAGCGGGTTATCGTTGACGTCCACCTCCAGAAGCCCGTCACCGCCAACACCGGCCAGCAATTCTGCCGAGGCGGCCATGCCCACCCCTGCCCCCAGAAAATGCGGGAAATATCGGCGGCCCCCGGCCAATGCGTTTTGCGCAACGGCCAGATTGCCGGTCACGCCGCCCCATTTCGCTACATCCGGCTGGATCACCGACAAAACGCCCGCCCTGATCGCATCGGCGAAGTCGGTCTGGCCGATGATATTCTCACCCCCGGCCAGCGGGATTGTCGCGTGATCCGCTAGGGACCGCCAATCAGCCGCATCGCTGAACACGGGAAGCGGTTCTTCCAGCCAATGTAGGGGCGCGCCAGCAATGCCGGTCAGGAATGACTTCGCCTGATCCAACGTCCAGGCCTGATTGGCGTCGCAGGCGATCACTTCATCCTCTGTCAGTTCCGATTGTAGTCGCAGCACTGCGGCGATGTCGGCGTCCATGTCGAAACCCACTTTCAACTTGAAGCGCCTATGTCCGGCTGCCCGCGCCTGCGGCATCAGGTCATCCGCCGCCGATATCTGAATGCCGCTGGCATAAGCGGGCACAGACCCCGGTGCGTCCGCACGAATCAGACGGCGCAGCGGCACACCGGCGCGCCGCGCGACCAGATCCCAAAGCGCGATATCCAACCCGGCGATCACCTGCGCGAAGGGCCCAACCTCGCCACATTGGACGGCCCTGATCCGGGTCTGGGCGTCAAGCCGGTGAAAGAACTCTGTCGGAGAGGCGAAAGTCGTCCCAAGCACCAGATGCGCCACATCCATTTCCAGCAAACGGACACGGTGTTCTGCACCGGCGGCGGGCCAGTTTGCCCAGATCTCTCCCCAGCCGAACGCGCCGTCACGATCTTCAAGGCGGACCAATACCGCCGGGCGATCGTGCATGACGCCAAAGGACGTGGCGACGGGTTTTCTGGTGGGGCAGCGAAAGGCCCAGGCCTGAATACGAGCAATGTTGATCATCAAAGAAGGTCCATTTCCAGGCGAACAAAGTCGCTGCGATAAGTCACGTCGGCCAGATAGATCACCTTATCCTGACCGTCGCAGAGTACGCGCCGAACCTCGACCACCGGATCGCCCACTGCCAGGTTCAAAAGCCCGGCGGTGTCATAGTCGCATCTGCCAATCGTCAGTGACTGGCGCGCGCGGGCAACCTCGATATCGTCGGAATCGACCAGGACCGGCAAGGCAAGCTGTGTTCGAAGCTGCGCCTCATGCCGGGCGAAAAGCGTCTTTTCGAAATAGATCGAGATGACACAATAGGTCTCTCCGTCGCGGGTGTGGGTGCGGCGCAGCAGGTGATAACCACTGTCCGCCAATGTGCCGATCAGCGGCTTGCCCGGCACTTCGGCGTCACGGTCTTCCAGAAGATCAAGCGCCAGTTCGTCGCCACGATAATGGTCGGCCAAGGTGGACAGGCGGGTACCCAGATGCAGCCGGTCGCGTACCGGAGGCGGCGGCAAAACCGTCGTCCCGCGCCCGCGCCGCGATTCCAGCAGGTCTTCTTCCTCGAGGATCTTCAGCGCCTGCCGCACGGTGATCTTCGCCACCGAGTATTCTTTCGAAAGCTCTGAAATTGTTGGCAAAAGCTCGCCAGGTTTCCAGACGCCGCGATCCAGGTTCTGGCGAAGAATCTCGGCAATCTGAAGATACAGCGGGGATCGGCTTTGCCGCAGCGTGTTGGTCATTGAAGGTGTCATCCCGATTAATCCTAAAAACCTATATATAGAATTTTTGTTGCACCACCAACAGAATTCTATTAATCCCATTATTAGAACTTTTGGGGCAGATTCGTGCGCGGCTTTGACTATATCATCATCGGATCGGGGACGGCGGGGGCAACATTGGCCGCGCGCCTGACCGAGGATAGCGCCGCGCGGGTTCTGGTTCTGGAAGGCGGCGGCGCGGATCGCGGGTTCTGGCTGATTGTGTTGAAAAACTCCGAAATCAGAGCGTCGCGGATTTCTTGCGAAAACCTATGAAGCGAAATAGTCGGAAAGCTTTGACCACGAGACAGCGCATGGCTGCGCGTGAGCGCATGTAGGCGATTTGGGCCGACCCCCGCGCCAAAAATTTAGGATCGGGCTGCATGGAAAGAAAAATCATCGTTCAGGCCCTAAAACGGAGTTTTTCAACACAATCGGCTGAAACTGCCGGTCGGCTATTACAAATCCATCTATGACAGCCGTGTTGCGCATCTGTATCGCGGTGACCCGGACCCCGGCATTGCCGGGCGACGGATGGATTGTCCGCGCGGGCGGGTCGTGGGGGGATCAAGCTCGATCAACGGGTTGATCTATATCCGGGGCCAGCATGCGGATTTTGACGATTGGGCCGCGCAGGGCGCGGACGGCTGGGCGTTTGACGATGTACTGCCACATTTCCGCGCCTTCGAAACCTATGACGGTGCGCCTTCGCAGTATCGCGGCACCCATGGGCCGCTACAGGTGTCGGACCTGCGTAACGACAACCTGGCCTGTTTCGACTGGCTGGAGGCAGCGCGCGCCCATGGTTTGCCAAAGAACGATGACTTCAACGCCGAGGCGTCCCATGGTGTCGGGTCATACCAACTGACGCTGCGCGGACGCTGGCGCGACAGTGCGGCAACCGCGTTTTTGCATCCTGCCCTGAAACGCCCCAACCTGACATTGCAGACCGGTGCCCATGTCACCGAAATCCTGTTCGACGGCCCCCGCGCAACCGGCGTCCAATATGTCAGCGGCGGCACGACACATAAGGTTCATGCCGATTGCGAGGTTATTTTGTGCGGCGGGTCCGTTCAGTCACCCCAGCTATTGCAATTGTCCGGAATTGGCCCCGCTGACCTGTTGCAAAGCCACGGCATCAAAACGCGCCACGACGCGCCCGAAGTGGGCGAGAACCTGCAGGATCACCTGCAAATGCGTACCATCGTCGAGTTGGAAGATCGCGGAGCATCGCTCAACGATCATATCCGCAATCCGATCAGCCTGGCCCGGATGGGCCTTGAATGGCTGTTGCAATCGCGCGGGCCGCTAACCGTTGGCGCAGGTCAGGTGGGGGGTGCTGCCTGCACCAAATACGCCGAGGGCGGGCGCCCCGATCTGCAATTGTTTGTCATGCCGCTGTCGGTCGACAAGCCCGGCACGCCGCTGCACCGGTATTCCGGGTTCACAACGTCATTCTGGCAGTGCCATCCCGAAAGCCGTGGGTCGATACATATCGCCAACACCGATCCTTTCGCGGATCCGCAAATCCGCACGAACTACCTTGCGACTGAAAAGGACCAGAATGTCATCGTCGAAGGGCTGCGCCTGGTGCGCGAGCTTTATAACCGGCCCGAATTCCGCCATCGCTGGCAGCGCGAGGTTATTCCGGGCGACCAATACCAGACCGATGCCGAGATGTTGGACGCCGTGCGCAATATGGCGGGGACGGTCTATCACCTTGTCGGCACCTGCCGCATGGGCTCGGACGCTAAGGCCGTTGTGGACCCAGCGCTGCGGGTCAACGGTGTCGAGGGGCTGCGGGTTGTCGATGCCTCGGTCATGCCGAAGATCACCTCGGCCAATACCAATGCCCCCACATTCATGATCGCCGAAAAGGCCGCCGCGATGATCCGCGCTGATGCCGCCGGGACAACACAGGACAAAACGCATGCCCATTGAAATTCGCAACCCCGCCGCCCCGGACCAGATTGTGGCGACCTATGACGAAACCCCGATGGAGGCGTTGGACGGTTGTGTCGCCCGCGCACGTCAGGCGCAGATCAAATGGGCCGAAACACCCCAGCCCGAGCGTGGCGCACAGGTCGCCAGATATGTCGACGCCCTGGAAGCACGCATCGAAGACATTGCCCAGTCGATTACCAAAGAAATGGGCAAGCCGCTGGCCGAAGCACGCGGTGAGGTCGCCAAGGCCGTGGGCGAGGCACGCGCCTGCATCGGTCGCGCCAGCGCCCCGATCGGAGAGGTCTTTGCCTCGCAGATCCCCGGAACGGTCACCTATTCCACTCGTCGCCCGCGCGGTGTGATCCTTGGCATCAACCCCTGGAACTTTCCGTTCAGCACGCCGATGCGCAAAGCGATCCCGGCGTTGGTGTACGGCAATGCGATCCTGCTCAAACCCGCGTCGCTGACACCGGGTGCTGTCGCGCTTATGGCAGAAATTGCGGCTGGCATCCTGCCGGCGGACCTTGTGCAATCCGTGATCGGGGGCGGTGCCCTGGGGCAGGCCCTGTCAGAACATAACGGCGTCGACGCCATCAGCTTTACCGGCTCGGTCGGCGTCGGCAAGCGTGTCGCGATTGCGGCGGCGGGACATCTGGCGGAAATCTCGCTGGAACTTGGCGGCAAGAACCCCGCGATCCTGAACGACGCGGGCAACATGGATGCGGCACTTGATCAGATCATGGCATCGGCCTTCGCGGTGTGCGGCCAAAGATGCACCGCCGTCAGCCGGGTCATCGTGAACCGCGCGCTGGAGGACACGGTCGTCGCAGGTCTGGCCGCACGGGCCAAGGCGATGCAACCGATGGACGGAGCACTGGACGGCGCAAAGATCGGTCCGCTTTCCAGCGCGCAACAGGTCCAGGATGTGGATGGCTTCGTCACCCGCGCCAAGGCAGCTGGTGCGACCGTTGCGGCGGGCGGAGAGAAGCTCCGATCAGACACAGGCGGGTATTTTTACGCGCCCACCATCCTGTCAAACGTTACGCGTGACATGGAAGTTGCCCGAGACGAGGTGTTCGGCCCGGTCCTGTCCGTCATCGCCTATGACACCGTGGACGAGGCGCTGAGCATCGCCAATGACGTCGCATTCGGCCTGTCGTCGTGCCTCTATTCCGAACGCACAGACGTCGTGGAACGTTTCGTCGCAGAAAGCGAAAGCGGCATGATCCACGTGAATGCGGGCAGCTTCCCCGAAAACCACGTGCCCTTTGTCGGCATCAAGGACAGCGCCATGGGTGTCAGGGGGTCCAATGGGCCGTCAACCATCCAGTTCTACACCACGGAACACACCGTTTATCGTCGGGCGGCGGTTTGACACGATGACGAAGAAGCCAAATATCCTGATGATCATGGCCGACCAGCTGGCCCCGCAGGCGCTGTCGTTCCATGGCAACACCGTCTGCAAGACCCCGCATCTGGACCGTCTGGCAGCCAACAGCGTGGTGTTTGACAACGCCTATTGCAACTATCCGGTCTGCGTTCCGTCGCGCGCCTCGATGATGTCAGGGCGGCTGACGCCCGCGATCGAGGTTTGGGACAACGCCTGCGAATTGCCCACCAGTCAGCCGACCATGGCGCATCATCTGCGTCATCTGGGGTATCACACGGTTCTGTCGGGCAAGATGCATTTCATCGGCCCCGATCAGATGCACGGCTTTGATGAACGCACGGTGACCGATGTGTACCCCTCGGGCTTTGACTGGGTGGCAGATTGGGACGCCGGTCCGGCGTTTGTGCCGTCAGCCACCGGTCTGAACGGTGTCGTCGATGCCGGACCGGCGGCGCGCACATTGCAGGAAGATTTCGACGAAGAGGTCGCTCATGCCTCGGTTCAGACGATCTATGATCTGGCGCGGCGTAGCGATGATGCGGGACCGTGGTTCCAGATCGCCTCTTTCACCAGCCCGCACACGCCGTTTGTTGCGGCGCGGAAATACTGGGATCGCTACGACCCGGATGAGATCGACCTGCCCAAGGTTGGCGCGCTGCCGTTTGAGGACCTCGACCATGCCTCACGCGCGCTGTTCTTCGCCCACGGGCGGCATCGGCATCGGGTAAGCGATGACGATCTGCGGCGTTCACGCCACGGGTACTATGCAATGATCTCGTTCATTGACGACAAGGTTGGTGAAATCCTCGGCGCGCTCGACGAAAGCGGGCAAGCCGACGATACCGTCATCTTTTTCTGTGCTGACCACGGAGAGATGCTGGGCGAGCGTGGCATGTGGTTCAAGCAAAGCTTCTTTGACTGATCCGCGCGGGTGCCGCTGTTGGTGTCAGCGCCGGGCAAATACGCGCCGCGCCGGGTCAAGGACTGTGTGTCGCTGGTCGATCTTCTGCCGACGCTGGTGGGTATCGCGGGGGGCGAGGTGACGTTGCCTTGCGACGGGGAAAGCCTGGATCCGGCGCTGACCGGCGTGGGCACCCGTGATCTGGCCATCTCGGATTATTACGGGATCGGGCCATGCGTGCCGTACCGGATGGTTCGTCAGGGTCGGTTCAAGCTGATATTCACGCATGGTCACCCCGATCAGCTGTTCGATCTAGAGGATGACCCGGATGAGCTGCGCAATCTTGCCGATGACCCGGCGCATGCGGGCACCCTGTCCGGGCTGAGGGCGATTTTGCTGGATGGCTGGGATCCGGCGGCGATCGACCAAAAAATTCGCACCAGTCAGGCGGAACGGCTGTTCCTTAAGGCGACGAGGCGCGGTATGTGCGCCGGGGAACCGGCGGCGTGGACGGCACCAAGGCCAACCGCCGACTGCCAAGGATTGATCCGATTGCGCCGCATTTCCCAGATCTGTCGCAGGACGATGTGGCCGCGATCATTGATGGCCGGATGCCCCTGCCCGCCTATCTGCAAACAGGAGAGCACGATGTCGACAGCTCCTGATCATCCGAACCACGGCACATTCTGCAAAACCGAAAGACGCCCCGATGCATAGCGCGCTGACAGATCGGGCGTTCGGCTGGGCCATCGGGCTGGCGTCGATCCTGCTGGTCGGGCTGACGCTTTATACGGCCTATTTCGGCGTATTTCCCGATGGTCTGCAACGCAGCGCGCATCTGCTTCTGGTGATGGCGCTGGTCTATGTTGGCGCATTGCGTGCCTTCGTTTTCGGGGGATGGCGCTGCGAATGGCAGCGTTGTGCTGCAAAGGATCTGGTGCCTTGTGGTTCTGAGCGCTGGCATCATCGCCACCGGGCATCACATTATCAATTTTGACGCCATCAACGACCGCTGGGGCGAGATCACCCAGCTTGAGATCATATTCGCAGTCATTCTGGTGATTGCCTTGTTTGATGCCTGTCGGCGCACCATAGGCTGGCCCATTGTGATCCTGGCGGGAATCTTCATCGCCTATGGGTTGCTTGGCGCCTATCTGCCCGATGGGCTGGCGCACCGTGGCTATTCACTGAAGCGTGTCACGGCGCAGCTATACCTTGGCGGCGGTGGCATTTTCGGCACCCCTCTGGGTGTCAGCGCCACGTTTGTCACCGGCGTCGTGGTGCTTGGGGCGCTGCTGGAAAAGACCGGCGCGGGCCAGGTGCTGATGGATTTCGCCACCGGCCTGACGGGCCGGATGCGCGGCGGGCCTGCAAAGGCCGCCGTGGTCGGGTCCAGCCTGATGGGTATGATTTCCGGCACTGCCGTGGCCAATGTGCTGACCACTGGCCCAATCTCGATCCCGCTGATGCGCAAAAGCGGCTATCGCAAGGAAGCCGCCGGCGCGATCGAGGCTGTCGCCTCGACCGGTGGGCAGTTGATGCCGCCGGTCATGGGCGCCGCGGCCTTCATCATGGCCGAGTTCACCTCGACATCATACCTGACCATTGCGAAGGCGGCGTTCCTGCCCGCCGTGATCTTCTATGCCGTGCTGCTGGCCATGGTGCATTTCGAAGCGGTAAAACAGAATATCCCGCTGTTGCGGGACGCGTCGTCCAGAACCGACTGGGCTTCGATCCTGCGGCGCGCCTATCTGCTGGCGCCACTGCCGGTCTTTGTTGGCATGTTGCTGAACGGCTATTCGATCATGCTGTCGTCATTCTGGGCGGTGGCGACCTCGGTGATCGTCAGTTTCCTCAACCGGGCCTCGGCACAGACGCCGCGCCGGATGGTTGAAACTGCGATGACGGCGGCGAATGCGGTCATCCCGGTTGCGTTGGCCTGTGCTGCGGCTGGGTGCATTATCGGCATCATCACCTTGACCGGGATCGGCCTGAAGTTTTCGACCCTTGTGGTCCTTCTGTCGGGCGGACAATTGCCATTGGCGTTGGTGCTGACGATGCTGACCTGCCTGATCCTGGGCATGGGCCTGCCCACTGCGGCGGCCTATATTCTGGTCGCAACGCTGGTGGCGCCTGCGCTGGTCGATCTTGGCGTCAGCCTGCTGGCGGCGCATCTGTTCGTCCTCTATTCCGCGATGTTGTCGTCGATCACACCGCCGGTGGCGCTGGCGGCTTATGCTGCGGCCTCAATCTCGCAAGGGAACCCGCTGAAAATCGCCGTTCTGGCGTGCCAGTTCGGGATGGGCGCCTTCGCGGTCCCGTATTTCTTCGTCTACGACCCTGCCTTGCTGGCCATTGATGTCACCTGGGTGCAGATCACCCTGTCGTTCATCACCGCGATTGCCGGGGGCGTATCAGCCAGCATTGCGATGATGGGCGTGTTCGCCATCCGACTGAGCCTGATCGAGCGGCTTGGATTTGCGCTGGCCGCAGTCCTGTTCCTCAGCTCGGATTGGCGCTTTGACGCCTTGGCGGTGCTGGTTGCCGCCGCGCTTATCGTCTGGAACCTGCGCAACGCATCCGCCCAAACCAACAACCTGGAAGAACCAAGCAAACCAACCACAGAGGGAGTTACCAAATGAAACACACACTCAGATCCGCGCTGATCGCCGCGACCACGCTTGTGGTTCCGGCAAGCGTTCAGGCTGCCGACTTCTTGTCGATCGGCTCCTGCCCGGTCGGCTGCACGGCTTACACCTGGTCCGCTGGCATTGCCGATGTCATCAACAAGAATGTTGAGGGGGTCGAGGCAACAGCCGAGGAGACCAAAGGCTATGTCGCCAACATCAACCTGCTTCAGGGTGGCGAGATCGAAACCTCGATGGCAACCTCGCTGTCGTCTTATGAGGCATGGGCCGCGACCGGACCCTATGAAGGCACCGAGGCGGGCAAGATCCTGTCGTGGATGTCGATTGCCCCGGTGGCGATGCACATCATCACGCTGGAAGGCAGCTCGGTCAATTCGGTCGAAGATTTGAAAGGCAAGCGCGTCGGCATGGGCCAGCCCGGTGGCGTGTCGATGCTGGATGCCAACGCACTGATGGGCATGGTCGCCGGCGATGATTTTGAGGATTTCCGCGTGCGCCTTGGCGACATGGTCGACATGCTGAGCGATGGCAACATTGATGCGGCGCTTTGGAACGGCTCTTTCCCGCTGCCGCCGGTCATCAAACTTAGCGCGCAGCGCGATGTGCGGCTGATCCCGATTTCGGATGAGTTTTACGCCAAGGTCAGCGCCGAATTCCCGCCCTACTTCCGCCTGTCGATCCCCGGCGGCACCTATGAGGACGTGGCCGAAGACACCCCGACCTATGGTCTGGCCAATGGTCTGGTGATCTCGGCAGATGTGTCCGAGGACCGCGTCTACCAGATGACCAAGGCGATCTTTGAAAGCCTGGACGATCTGGCGGGTGTGCATCCGGCCTTTGGCCGCGTTTCGAAGGAAACCGTGCTGAACGGCTTTGGTGCCCCGCTGCACCCCGGTGCGCTGAAGTACTATCGCGAGATTGGCGTGCCCGGCATCGAAGAGTTCGTTGCCCGCACCAGCGGCTGATCTGAAACACCACTGCCCGCCCTGGCCACGCGCCGGGGCGGGCATTACCCTGGCAGGAGGCACCCCGATGACCCGTCCCAACATCCTTGTCATTCAGGCGGACCAGATGACGGCGCTGTGCCTGTCAGCCTATGGCAAGCCCTATGCGATTACGCCGAATATCGACAAGATGGCGGCAAACGGAACGACCTTCGCCAACAGCTATTGCAACAACCCGGTTTGCGGGCCGTCGCGCGCCTCGATGATGACGGGGCGCTTGCCCTCGGACGTCGGCGTCTTCGATAACGGTGCCGAGTTCCTGCCGTCTGAGCCGACATACGCCCACTATCTGCGCAAGCTGGGCTACGATACTGTTGAAGAAGTCGATGTTTTGGTCGGCGCGTTGTTGAGCGAGAGGCGGCCGCGCGCCGTTTTCTTTCACGTTGGCACTGTTGCTGGCACCAACTTCGCCAGTTTCCGGAGGTTTTGAGCTGTTGCTGCGAGTTGGAACTGTTCGGTTGCGCCTTTGGGTCCTCGAAGCCGCATCATCTGCACGCCGATGTATCGTTTCAGGTGGGCAAAGAGCATTTCAACCTTCCGCCTTTGGATGAACGACGTCATGTAGGCATCTGTTTTTCGGATATCGCGAGCGACGTCTCGGGCGGCTTCGTGAACGGACCGCATAAGGCGTCTGCCGTCGTCCTTCGGACAGCATTGCGACTTCAGAGGGCATGCGTCGCAATCGTGCTTTGAGGCTCGGTATCTGATGAACCCGTCTTTGCTGCCATTGGGCTTTCGCGGTTTTGAGAAGTTCCGCCGATATGTTTGCAAGGCTTTGCCGGTCGGGCAAGTATAGCTGTCGGTCGCCGGGTCGTAGACAAAGTCTTCGCGTGAGAATGTGCCGTCAGTTCGTTTTGACTTATCCCAGACCGGAATGTGGGGTTCGATTTGACGTTCGTCCACAAGCCAGCCCAACATCTCGGCTGATCCGTAACCCGTATCACCCACAAGCTTGTCAGGTTTGATGCCAAACCGCTCATGTACACGATCGATCATCTCCCTTGCTGCCCGCGCCTCTGCAGGCCGGATCGGAGCCGTCGGCTCGACGTCCACGATGACTGCATTATCCAAATCGACCATATAGTTAGTGGAATAGGCAAAGTAGGCGGCTCCCCCGTCAGCCCCAGTCCAACGCGCTGCTGGATCAGCCGGTGAGATGTATTTGGGGACGACCTTGGTCGCAGCACCGAAGGCCACATCATCCAGCGTCTCGAGATATTCGTCGACGGCACGGGACGTCAGATCTGCTGGCAGTCCGTCTTTGCTTTCAACGCCGCGCGTCTGGTTTGCATTCGCGGGGATCAGACTGGCATCAACACCAAAGCTGTGGCCGCCAACCAGCCCCTCATCCATGCAGCGCTGCAAAACGACCTCGAACAAATGTCGGAACAAACCGCTCTCGCGGAAACGGCCATGCCGGTTCTTAGAGAATGTCGAATGGTCGGGCACTGGATCAGCCAAATCAAGCTTACAAAACCAACGATACGCCAGATTGACATGAACCTCTTCGCAAAGCCGTCGCTCGGAACGGATGCCCTGACAATAGCCCAACAACAGCATGCGGATCATCAGTTCAGGATCAATCGAAGGGCGGCCATTGGCACTGTAGTATGAAGCGAGCAAGGGGCGCACACCTGTCAGATCAAGGAAGCGATCAATTCCCCGGACGGGATGATCCTTCGGCACAAAACTCTCGATCGAGAACTCATAGAACAGCGCGCCTTGCGCAACTTGCCTTGGACCCATCATCGCCGAACCCTCCACCCTCAAAACAAGTGAATCAGAGCGTGCGCGGCCAATCAACGGACTTTTTCAACAGTATCCTACAAGACGACCCTTTCGGGCAAGATGCATTTCGTCGGGCCGGACCAGTTGCACGGGTTCGAAGAACGCCTGACCACCGATATTTACCCATCCGATTTTGCCTGGACGATGGATTGGGACAAAACGGACGAGGCTTATGCGCCTTCGGTCATGAGCCTGCTGAGCGTCGTGGAATCCGGCCAGTGCGAACGCAACCTGCAACTGGACTATGACGAAGAGGTTTTCATCGCGGCGCGCAAGGAGCTTTATGATCACGCCCGTTCGACCGATGATCGCCCGTTTCTGCTGCATGTGTCCTTCACGCAGCCGCACAATCCGTTCGTTGCGGGCCGCAAATACTGGGACATGTACGAAGGCCGCGATATTCCCGCGCCCGCGGTGCCCTATATCCCCTTTGAAGACCGGGATCCCTGGTCACAGCGCTATTTCATGACCATCCGGCAGGATGAATTCGACATCACGCCCGCGCAGCTTGAAAGTTCGCGCCGCGCCTATTTCGCCATGGTCACCCATATTGACGAGTTGGTTGGCGGGCTGATCGAGACGCTGGACAGCATCGGGCAGCTGGATAACACCTATGTCTTCATGATCTCGGATCATGGCGAGATGCTGGGCGAACGCGGCATGTGGTTCAAGTTCAACCCCTATGAAGCATCGTTGCGCGTGCCGATGATCATGCAGGGCCCTGGCGTCAAGGCGGGTCACCGGGAAGAGGCGAATGCCTCACTCGTCGACCTGATGCCGACGTTTACGGACATTGCCAGCGGCGGGACATTCGATGGCTACGTGGCCCCCCATGATGGTCGCAACCTGCTGAATCTGCCCGAACGCAACACCCCCGAAGACCACGTTTTCATCGAATCCACCGGCGAAAGTCTTTATGGCCCCGCCTTCATCATGATCGAGGGCGCAAAAAAGCTGATCTATACGCGCAGCGATCCCATGATGTTCTTTGACACCAAGGCGGATCCGCTGGAGCTGACCAATCTTGCCGACGCCCCAGAGCATCAGGATCAGATCAACCGTATGTTCGCAGTGATGCAGGATCGGTGGGACGAAGAGGCGCTGGAAAAACGCATCCGCGCCTCGCAGAAAAAACGCATGTTCGTCCATGACGCCATGAAACACGGACGCTTTCCAACCTGGGATTTTGGCCCCGACTATGATCCCGGCAAAGTCTATGTTCGCGGCGGCACCGATCCGAATACGACGGCCACCAAGCAACGCGGGCGGTTCCCTTACGTTCCGGTCACGCCGCCGCAATTCCCGCGCGAAGGCTGATTCAGGGGCGCGGCCAAGGACACAAGCCCGCTATTTGGGCACGGAATGGCACGCATCCGCAGTCTGTAAATAGACGAAAGGCCCCGCTTTGCAGCGGGGCCTTTCATAATTCATCCCTGGCGGGTGATTATTCCGCGCCACCTTCCGGCGTTTCGACCAGGACGTCGTCGTCGGTGCTACCAAAGACCTGGTTCGACATTTCATCCGCGCTTGGTGCGGCCAGGCGGGCAGCTTCTTCTGCGGCTGCGCGGGCTTCGGCGATGACCTTCTGATCGCGGTCGTTGGCGATCTTGCGGACCTGCTGGGTCGCGCCACCGGTGCCTGCCGGGATCAACCGGCCAACGATGACGTTTTCCTTCAGACCAACCAGACGATCCCGCTTGCCCTGCACCGAAGCCTCGGTCAGCACGCGCGTGGTTTCCTGGAACGAGGCTGCCGAAATGAAGCTGCGGGTTTGCAGGCTTGCTTTGGTGATGCCCAGCAGGATCGGTTCGCCCTGCGCGGGGCGTCCGCCACGGGCCAGCGACTTTTCATTGGCCTCGTCAAACTCGGCCTTGTCGACGTTTTCACCTTTCAGCAGCGTGGTATCGCCACTGTCCTGAATCTCCCACTTTTGGAGCATCTGGCGCACGATCACTTCGATATGCTTGTCGTTGATCTTCACGCCCTGCAGTCGATAGACGTCCTGCACTTCGTCGATCATGTAATCGGCCAGCGCTTCGACACCCATGATCGACAGAATGTCGTGGGGCGCCGGGTTGCCATCCATGATGTATTCGCCCTTCTGGACGAAATCCCCTTCGGCAACCGGGATGTGCTTGCCCTTGGGCACCATGTATTCGACAGCGTCCAGAGTTTCGTCGGCAGGCTGAATGCTGATCCGGCGCTTGTTCTTATAGTCACGCCCGAATTTCACATAGCCATCCGCCTCGGCGATGATCGCGTGATCCTTGGGGCGACGGGCTTCGAACAATTCCGCCACACGGGGAAGACCCCCGGTAATGTCCTTGGTCTTGGCACCTTCGCGCGGGATACGCGCCACAACGTCACCGGCCTTGATCTCGGACCCTTCTTCGATCGACAGAACGGCGTCGACCGACATCGGATAGGTGATCGGATTGCCCGCATCGTTGCGCACAGGTTCTCCATCCTTGCCGACAAGTATAACCTCGGGCTTGAGGTCGCTTCCCTTCGGCGCAGACCGCCAGTCGGTGACAATTTTCTGGGTCATGCCTGTGGCATCATCCGTATCGTCACGCACCGAGATCCCGCTGACCAGATCGACGAATTTCGCCGTACCGGCAGCTTCGGCGATGATCGGCAGGGTGTAGGGGTCCCATTCATAAAGCTTGTCGCCCCGCGCCACCTTGGCCTTGTCCTTGACGTGGACTTTCGTGCCGTACCCCAGCTTGTGGGTCGACCGCTCGACGCCATGTTCGTCGATAACCGCGATCACCATGTTACGACCCATGACGATGATCTCGTCATTGGCGTTCTTCAACAAGTTGGCGTTGCGGAATTCGATCTTGCCGTCCTGGCTGGCTTCCTGGAACGACTGCTGACCACCTTGGGCGATACCGCCGATGTGGAACGTCCGCATCGTCAGCTGGGTGCCGGGTTCACCGATCGACTGCGCGGCGATGATGCCGACAGCCTCACCCTGATTGACCAGCGTACCGCGTGCCAGGTCGCGACCATAGCACATGGCGCAGACGCCCTCTTCCGCCTCGCAGGTCAGGGGGCTGCGGATGCGGAACTTGGCCACGCCCGCCGCTTCGATGCCGTCCGCCATGCGTTCGTCGATCAGCGTTCCGGCAGTTGCCAGAACTTCGCCGTCGGCGGGTGCAATCACATCCTCGGCCGCGACACGGCCCAGAATGCGTTCGGAAAGCGAGGCGACAACCTCCCCGTCGTTGACAGCCGCTTCCGCGGTGATGGCCATGTCGGTTCCGCAATCGTGCATGCGCACGATGCAGTCCTGGGCCACGTCCACCAGACGCCGCGTCAGATAGCCCGAGTTTGCCGTCTTCAGCGCCGTATCGGCCAGACCCTTACGGGCCCCGTGGGTGGAGTTGAAGTACTCCAGCACGGTCAGACCTTCTTTGAAGTTCGAGATGATCGGCGTCTCGATGATCTCACCCGAGGGTTTTGCCATCAGACCGCGCATCCCGCCCAGCTGCTTCATCTGTGCCGGCGAACCACGCGCGCCGGAGTGCGACATCATGTAGACCGAGTTCGGCTCCATCTCCGCACCGGCATCGTCACGTTGCATGGACGAGATTTCGTCCATCATCGCGCTGGCAACCTCGTCCGAGCACTTCGACCAGGCATCGACAACCTTGTTGTACTTTTCACCCTGAGTGATCAGGCCATCCATGTACTGTTGTTCGAATTCCTTCACCTGCGCGCGGACACCGTCAACGATGGGCCATTTGGCGTCGGGAATGACCATGTCATCCTTGCCAAACGAAATGCCCGCCTTGAAGGCTTCGCGGAAGCCCATGGTCATGATCTGGTCGCAGAAGATAACCGACTCTTTCTGGCCGCAATAACGGTACACGGTGTCGATTACCTGCTGCACTTCTTTCTTGCGCAGCAGACGGTTGACCAGATCGAAGGGTGTCTTGGCGTTCAGCGGCAAAAGCGCGCCCAGACGGATGCGGCCCGGCGTGGTTTCAAAGCGCGTCAGCACTTCGTTGCCTTCTTCATCAATCTGGGGAATGCGCGCGGTGATTTTGGCGTGCAGATGCACTTCGCCTGCGTCCAGCGCGTGCTGAACCTCATCCACGTTGGCAAAAACCATGCCTTCGCCTTGCATCCCCTCACGCTCCATTGAGATGTAATAGAGGCCGAGGATCATGTCCTGCGACGGCACGATGATCGGCGCACCGTTGGCAGGGCTGAGGACGTTGTTGGTCGACATCATCAGCACGCGTGCTTCCAGCTGTGCTTCCAGCGACTGCGGGACGTGAACAGCCATCTGGTCACCGTCAAAGTCGGCGTTGAAGGCCGAGCAGACCAGCGGGTGCAGCTGGATCGCTTTGCCTTCGATCAGAACCGGCTCGAACGCCTGAATGCCAAGCCGGTGCAGCGTCGGCGCACGGTTCAGCATCACGGGATGTTCGCGAATGACCTCGTCCAAGATGTCCCAGACTTCGGGGCGTTCCTTTTCGACCAGCTTTTTGGCTTGTTTGACGGTGGAGGACAGACCTTTCGCCTCAAGTCGCGAGTAGATGAACGGCTTAAACAGTTCGAGCGCCATTTTCTTGGGCAAGCCGCACTGATGCAGCTTCAGTTCCGGCCCGGTCACGATGACCGAACGACCCGAGAAGTCGACGCGTTTGCCCAGAAGGTTCTGGCGGAAGCGACCCTGCTTACCCTTCAGCATGTCAGACAGCGATTTCAGCGGGCGCTTGTTGGCCCCCGTAATCACCCGGCCGCGACGGCCGTTGTCAAACAGCGCGTCAACGGATTCCTGCAACATCCGCTTTTCGTTGCGCACGATGATATCCGGGGCGCGCAGTTCGATCAGCCGCTTCAAACGGTTGTTGCGGTTGATCACGCGGCGATAGAGGTCGTTGAGGTCGGACGTCGCGAACCGGCCACCGTCCAGCGGTACCAGCGGGCGCAGCTCGGGCGGAATCACGGGCACGACGGTCAGAACCATCCATTCCGGGCGGTTGCCGGATTCCAGGAAGCTCTCGACGATTTTCAAGCGCTTGATGATCTTCTTGGGCTTAAGTTCCCCAGTGGCGACGGACAGATCCTCGCGCAGTTGGTTGGCTTCGGCTTCCAGATCAATCGCGGCCAGCATTTCACGGATCGCCTCGGCGCCGATGTTGGCCTGGAACGCGTCCATGCCATAGGCGTCCTGGGCGTCCATGAACTCTTCTTCGCTCATCAACTGGCCATAGGTCAGGTCCGTCAGGCCAGGTTCAATGACGACGTAGTTTTCGAAATAGAGGATGCGTTCCAGATCGCGCAACGTCATGTCCAACATCAAGCCGATGCGGGACGGCAGCGATTTCAGGAACCAGATGTGCGCAACTGGCGCGGCCAGCTCGATATGGCCCATCCGTTCGCGTCGCACCTTTTGCAGCGTGACTTCCACGCCGCATTTTTCGCAAACAACGCCGCGGTATTTCATCCGCTTGTATTTGCCACACAGGCATTCGTAGTCCTTGATCGGGCCAAAAATCCGCGCGCAGAACAACCCGTCACGTTCCGGCTTGAACGTGCGATAGTTGATCGTCTCGGGCTTCTTGATTTCGCCATAAGACCAGCTGAGAATCCGCTCAGGGCTCGCCAAGGAGATCTTGATCTCGTCAAACGTCTGCGGCGGGGCCAGCGGGTTGAACGGGTTGGTGGTCAGTTCCTGGTTCATTGGGAAGACCTTTCTTTAGTTTGCACAGGAGAAGCGCACGAAGTCCGCGCCGCCCATGACATTGATGTCTCATTGAAACTCTCGACAAGCTGATCGCCGTGACAGATGGCAGCGGTGATCGCTCTGTTGTCTCGATTTCCAAAATTCTGTGGGATTGTGCCGGAAACCTTGCCGCTTGCCCCCCACTCCATTCGAATACTCGAATAAAGAGTGGAGAGCTCACTGTACAAATAGCCACCTGCGAAGCAAATGACGCCAAACAGCAAAGTCAGAGCGAAGCGCAAAAGGCTCACTCCGTCTCCTCCGCATCCAGCAGTTCCATGTTGAGGCCGAGGCCCCGGACTTCCTTCACCAGCACGTTGAACGATTCCGGCACGCCGGCTTCGAAGTTGTCCTCGCCCTTGACGATGCTTTCGTACACTTTCGTCCGGCCTGCCACGTCGTCCGACTTCACCGTCAGCATTTCCTGCAAGGTGTAGGCGGCGCCATAGGCTTCCAGTGCCCAGACCTCCATCTCACCAAAGCGCTGACCGCCGAACTGTGCCTTACCGCCCAGCGGCTGCTGGGTGACGAGAGAGTACGGACCGGTTGAGCGGGCGTGGATCTTGTCATCCACAAGGTGGTGCAGTTTCAGCAGGTACTTGATGCCGACCGTCACGGGGCGGGCAAATTGCTCACCCGTGCGACCGTCAAACAGCACCGACTGACCGCTTTCGCTGAAGCCAGCGCGAACCAGCGCGTCGTTCACGTCCGCCTCTTTCGCGCCGTCGAACACCGGGGTGGCGATCGGCACGCCTTTGGTGACGTTGCCTGCCGCTTCCAGCAGTTGATCGTCGCTCATGCCGCTGATGCCCTCGTTCCAGACGTCATCGCCATAAGCGATTTTCATGGCGTCCTTCACCGGGGTCAGATCACCCTTGCGCTGATATTCGCCCAGCGCGTCGGAAATCTGTTCGCCCAGACCGCGCGCGGCCCAGCCCATGTGGGTCTCCAAGATCTGCCCGACGTTCATGCGCGACGGCACGCCAAGCGGGTTCAGAACGAAATCGACCGGAGTTCCGTCAGCCAGGAACGGCATATCTTCCATCGGCACGACTTTCGAGATCACGCCCTTGTTGCCGTGCCGACCGGCCATCTTGTCGCCCGGCTGTAGCTTGCGCTTAACGGCAACAAAGACCTTGACCATCTTCATCACACCCGGCGGCAGATCGTCGCCACGGCGAACCTTTTCGACCTTATCCTCAAACCGCGCGTCGAGTGCGCGTTTCTGCAGCTCATACTGCTCATTCAGGGCTTCGACCTGCTTGGCCTCATCCTCTTCGGCGATTGCCAGCTGCCACCACTGACCGCGCGACAGGGTGTCGAGCAGTTCTTCGGTGATCTGCGACTTCGGCTTGACGCCTTTGGGGCCTTTGACAGCCGTTTTGCCAAGGATCATGCCCTGCAGACGCGCGTAGATGTTGCGTTCCAGAATGCCGAGTTCGTCGTCCCGGTCACGGGCCAGACGTTCGACTTCTTCCCGCTCGATCTGCAGCGCGCGTTCGTCTTTTTCCACACCGTGGCGGTTGAAGACGCGCACTTCGACGACCGTGCCGAAATCACCCGGCGGCAGCCGCAGGGAGGTGTCGCGCACGTCCGACGCTTTCTCACCAAAGATCGCGCGGAGGAGTTTCTCCTCCGGCGTCATCGGGCTTTCGCCCTTCGGGGTGATCTTGCCGACCAGAATGTCCGCCGGGCCAACTTCGGCCCCGATATAGACGATCCCGGCCTCATCCAGATTGCGCAGGGCTTCTTCGCCCACGTTCGGGATGTCGCGCGTGATCTCTTCCGGGCCAAGCTTGGTGTCGCGGGCTGCAACCTCAAACTCATCAATGTGGATCGAGGTGAAGACGTCGTCGCGGGTGATCCGCTCGGAAATCAGGATCGAGTCCTCATAGTTGTAGCCATTCCACGGCATGAAGGCGACAACCACGTTCTTGCCCAGCGCCAGTTCACCCAGATCGGTCGAGGGGCCATCGGCGATAACCTCGGCCTTGGACACCGTGTCGCCCACTTTCACCAGCGGACGCTGGTTGATGCAGGTGTTCTGGTTCGAACGCTGGAATTTGCGCAAGCTGTAGATATCAACGCCCGGATCGCCGGGTTCCAGATCGGCGGTCGCACGCACAACGATACGCTGCGCATCCACCTGGTCGATGATCCCTGCCCGCTTCGCGGTGATCGCAGCGCCGGAATCCCGGGCCACGACTTCTTCGATCCCGGTGCCGACAAACGGCGCTTCGGCCTGCAACAGCGGCACCGCCTGGCGCTGCATGTTCGAGCCCATCAACGCGCGGTTGGCGTCGTCGTTTTCAAGGAACGGGATCAGCGATGCCGCGACCGAGACCAGCTGTTTCGGGCTGACGTCGATCAGGTCCACATTCTCGTTCGGTTGCAGCGTGTATTCGCCCGATTTCCGGGTCGAGACGAGGTCGTTGACGAATTTGCCCTTGTCATCAAGGTTCGCGTTCGCCTGCGCCACGGTGTGGCGCATTTCCTCGGTCGCCGACATATATTGCACATCGTCGGTCACCTGACCGTTTTCGACGCGGCGATAGGGCGTTTCTATGAAGCCATACTTGTTCACGCGGGCAAAAGTCGCCAGCGAGTTGATCAGGCCGATGTTCGGCCCTTCCGGCGTTTCAATCGGGCACATCCGGCCATAGTGAGTCGGGTGCACGTCGCGCACTTCAAAACCGGCACGTTCGCGGGTCAGACCGCCCGGCCCAAGGGCCGACAGGCGGCGCTTGTGCGTGACTTCGGACAGCGGGTTGGTCTGGTCCATGAACTGCGACAACTGGGAGGAGCCGAAGAATTCGCGCACAGCCGCAGCGGCAGGCTTGGCGTTGATCAGATCCTGCGGCATCACCGTGTCGATCTCGACGCTGGACATGCGTTCCTTGATCGCACGTTCCATCCGCAGCAGGCCGACGCGGTACTGGTTTTCCATCAGCTCACCGACCGAGCGCACCCGGCGGTTGCCAAGGTGGTCGATATCGTCGATGTCACCGCGCCCGTCGCGCAGGTCGACCAGCGCTTTGATGCAGGCGACGATGTCTTCTTTGCGCAGCGTGCGCTGGGTGTCTTCGGCGTCCAGATCAAGGCGCATGTTCATCTTGACCCGGCCAACGGCGGACAGGTCGTAACGCTCACTGTCGAAGAACAGGGTGTCGAACAGGGCGGATGCGGCGTCAACGGTGGGCGGTTCGCCCGGGCGCATGACGCGGTAGATGTCCATGAGTGCGGTTTCGCGGCCCATGTTCTTGTCGGCCGCCATGGTGTTGCGCATGTAGGGGCCGACCGTGACGTTATCGATGTCGAGCACGGGGATGTCGGTGACACCGGCATCCATCAGCTCTTTCAGCGTGCCGCCGATGACGGTTTCGTCCTTGTCCAGCTCCCAGGTCAGCTCATCCCCGGCCTCGACGTAGATCGCGCCGGTTTCTTCGTTGATGATGTCCTTGGCAGCATAGCGTCCGACGATCTGATCGAAAGGCACCAACAGCTCGGAAACATTGCCTTCGTCGATCAGCTTTTTCACAGCGCGCGGTGTGACCTTCTTGCCCGCTTCGGCGATGACCTTGCCGGATTTGGCGTCCACCAGATCGGCAATCGGACGGGTGCCGCGCACGCGCTCTGGGAAGAACGGCGTGACCCAGCCCTTGTTCTTCTTCAGCTTGAAGGACACCGTGTCGTAATAGGCATCCATGATGCCTTCCTGATCCAGCCCCAGCGCATAAAGCAGCGTGGTGACAGGCAGTTTCCGGCGGCGGTCGATGCGCGCAAAGACCAGATCCTTGGCGTCAAACTCAAAGTCCAGCCACGAGCCGCGATAAGGAATGATCCGGCACGCAAACAACAGCTTGCCCGAGCTGTGCGTCTTACCCTTGTCGTGATCGAAGAACACACCGGGGGAGCGGTGCATCTGCGACACGATCACCCGTTCGGTTCCGTTCACGATGAAGGTGCCGTTGGGCGTCATCAGGGGCATGTCGCCCATGAACACGTCTTGTTCCTTGATATCCTTGACCGATTTCGCGCCGGTATCCTCGTCAATATCAAACACGATCAGGCGCAGGGTGACCTTCAGCGGCGCGCTATAGGTCATGTCGCGCTGCTGGCATTCCTCAACATCGTATTTCGGATGCTCAAGTTCGTACTTCACGAACTCAAGAATGGCGGTTTCGTTGAAGTCCTTGATCGGGAAAACCGACTGGAACACACCGTTGATGCCTTCGCCGTCCATCGGCGTCAGCTGATCGCCGGAATTTAGGAACAGATCATAGCTGGATTTCTGAACCTCGATAAGGTTCGGCATTTCCAGAACTTCGCGGATTTTGCCATAGTATTTGCGGATGCGTTTCTGGCCAAGGAAGGTAGACGCCATGGGGTACGGAACTCCGTTTTCATCACGGACCGCAAACGGTTGGGGCGCACCGCCGACGGACCAGACATGGATTGTTCCGTTTCCATACCAGAGGCGTTTCCCAAAACGCCTCGCCCGAAACGGAAAACAACCCCGTCAAAACGGGACGTATCCCGCTTTGAGAGGGTAGTTTTAAGTGGTGTTTAAGTAGTCAAGTTGCCTGCGCGCCGAATCACGAAGGCGTATGTAACCGCGATGCGGGTGGGTTTCAAGGTGTTGGGGGCTTGGCGAAAAGACGTGCATTGACGTTGCTGTTGCGATCTCACAGCCGAACCGATGACCAACCAGAGTCAAATTTCGATGGAACTACGCGGGCGCGCCCGGCATGCCCAGGGAATAACTGGGCAACGAACGGTTTGAATTCATTCTGTTCACCAGTTTCCCAATAGACGTACACGTGTTCGTCAAATGCAGCGCGGTTCATGGAAACATAGTTTACTCAATTTCTATGGTCTGGCGGGAGCGGCGGTTTTGTGCTGTCGAGAGGCGCGGGCGGGCTGGGAGATCGCACACCTGACAACTTCAAGACGTTCGATTTCTGGGACAGCGATGCAGGTACCGCGAAAGACACTGGACACGCGAGCGCCGGGGTATGTAGACCGGCCCAGCCGTATCTATGGCGCATTGAAGCGCTATATTGACCAGATAGACAGGTTTGATGGGGATATCGTAGGTGAGACAGATATTCGCTCCGGTCAAATTGACCTCAAGCGCCTTGAACTTGCCATTCCAAATGACACCACCGCGGAACAATTTACTCAAATTCAACGCGCGATAGACTACGCTGAGGGTTCGGGGATCGACCTAGAAGTGAGGCGAATCCAATGAGAAATGTGCTAAACTTCGAAGAACAAAGAGCGAAAGCGCTCGCGGAGGCGGCTGAGCGCAAAAAGCGGGCCAAGCCTCCTAAGGAATCAAAAGCCGCTCTGGTCACGGCCTATCGTAAGTTCACAAAGATAGTCTCACAGGCCGTATATCGCTCTGGTTGTCGTGACCCCAAGGGGCTACGAAAACTACTTTCCCTCAGACATGAACGCGTTTGATATCGGGCGCGAAGCGCGCAAGGCCCTATTGGCCAGCCGATTCATTGCGCCAGATCACCCCGAGTTGGATGAAGTCATGCGGTTTCCCACAGCGGACGAAATTAAGGCTGCACAAGAGGACAACAAGGCGCGTGCTGGCGTCAAGACACTGAAAGCGCTGTTCAACGGCGCTGGCAATGTGTCGTTACAGTTGCAGGAAGTTCAAATCGAAATCACACCATGGCGCTATCGCGGGCGTGGCCATTGGGAGGGCATTCGCGGCCACGCAGATACTGTCTTGCCGGAAGGCGTATCGGACGAAGCGCTTGGCAAGGCCATTCTGGACGCACTGGACGTAAGCCGGAGTGCGTGACGCGAAGCTCAAATACAACGCGCGATAGACTACGCTGAGAGTTTGGGGATCGACGTAGAAGTGAGCCGTATCCGATGAGAAAAGTACTGACCACAGAAGAATGGATCGCGAAACGTCGTGCGGAGGCGGCTGAGCGCAAAAAGCGCGCCAAGCCTCCTAAGGTGTCCAAGGACGCAATCATAAATGCGCATCGCGCCTTCACGAACATTGTCTCATTTGCAGTCTATCGGCGGGGGTGCCCTGACCCCAAGGGTAACAATGAATACCTCGCGCCAAACATGAATGCAGAAGACATTGGGCGTGAAGCGCGTGCAGCGCTCATGGCGAGCCGCTTCATAACGCCCGATCATCCGGAATGGGATTCAATCATGCGGTGGCCGACGCCTGAAGAAATCAAGGCGCTTAACGAAGCCGACAAAGCGCGTGCGGGTGTCAAGACCCTGAAAGCGCTGTACAACGGCGCAGGGAGCGTGACGCTGACCTTGAAGGACGCAAATATCAGGCTCAAGCCATGGCGCTATCGCGGACGTTCCAGTTGGGAGGGCATTCGCGGCCATGAAGATACGGTCTTGCCGGAAGACGTGTCGGACGAAGCGTTTGGTAAGGCCATTCTGGACGCGCTGGACATAAGCCGCGCAGCCTAAGCCTAATTCAATACGAATAATAAATTAAGCCGGGCATCGCTGCCCGGCTTTTCCACGTTAGCGCAAAGCGCCCCTCGTGATTACTTCAGTTCCACCTCGGCGCCAGCTGCTTCCAGCTTGCCTTTGATGTCTTCTGCTTCGGCTTTGTCGACGCCTTCTTTGACGGCTTTGCCGCCGGCTTCGACCAGGTCCTTGGCTTCTTTCAGGCCCAGACCGGTGATCGCGCGGACCTCTTTGATGACGTTGATTTTCTGAGCGCCAGCGGCCTTCAGGATCACGTCAAATTCGGTCTGCTCTTCAGCGTCGGCACCGGCGTCGCCAGCGGGACCAGCCATCATCACAGCGCCGCCAGCGGCGGGCTCGATGCCGTATTCGTCTTTCAGGATGGTTTTCAGTTCCTGGGCTTCGAGAAGGGTCAGACCCACGATCTCTTCCGCCATTTTTTTCAGATCAGCCATGTTTTCGTTTCCGTTCCTAGATGTGTTCCAACGTGCAGGTGTCTAACCCCACGCGGATCGTTCCAATTGCCTCACGCCGCTTCGGCGCGTTCCTCCACCGTCGAAAGAATGCTGGCAATGTTGCTTACAGGCGCGCCAATGGCCCCGGCGATGTTTGCGGCTGGTGCCCCGATGCAACCGGCGATGGAAGCGATAAGCTCCTCGCGGCTTGGCATCCCGGCAACGGCTTTCACACCGGCGACGTCCAACGCATTCTCGCCCATGGCACCGCCCAGGATCTCGAACTTCGAGTTGTCCTTGGCAAAGCCATCCGCAACCTTGGCCGCAGCCACAGGATCTTCGGAATAGGCGAGAACGGTCATGCCCGTCAGGTAGTCGGCGATAGAGGCCACCGATTTCCCCTCAAGGGCGATCTTGGCGAGCTTGTTTTTGGCAACACGCACAGATCCACCCGCATCACGCATGCGTGCGCGCAGATCCTGCATTTCGGCAACTGTCAGACCCACGTAGTGGGCAACCACTACAACGCCAGAGCTTTCAAAGATCTGGCCGAGTTCCTCGACCACTTTCTCTTTCTGGGCTCTATCCACAGTTTCACTCCAAATTTGGAGGGTTCCCCCTCCGGCTCAGTTCAGGGCCGAGGCCCTACGAGTCCTTACGGGGGTCAGTGGACAGCGCCCCCGGAGCAGTGGCCCAGGCGCGAATATCTCTGTTCCCGTCTCAGGTAGGATTTATGACCTTGAGGTCACCCACCGTCTCGGACGAATGCACGGCCCGACGAATCGGACGCAGATGTGCAGGGGTGCACTTAGAGGGGTTGGGGGGGGATGTGAAGGGGGAAGGTATGCTGCACCGGGACGGCTGAATTGAGTCGATTCTGTGGAAAAACAACGTGTTGCGGGCGCAGAAAGTAGCGATTTGAACATAGCGCGAGCGCCTTTCTGATCAGGCTTTGCGCGTTTGCTGCGGTGCAGGAAAGATCTTTGCCAGTTTGCGAAGGTTTTGGGCAGTGGCGGCGAGCAGGAATTCGTCATTTGCGCCGCATGGTCCACGTAATCGGAGCCGTCCCAGGCCGAGAATGCGCTTGAGGTGGGCAAAGAGCATTTCGACCTTCTTCCGGAGCTTCACCGAGATCTTGTATTGCGGCGTTTTGGCGATTGCGCGGGCGATGTCGCGAGCGTCCTCATGTTCCTCACGGGTGATCTTACGGGCGTCGGCATTCGGGCAGCACTTCGGCTTGGAAGGACAGGATTGGCAGGTGTGCTTCAGCGCTTGGTACTTGGCCACGCCCTTGCCGGTTGGGCCGCGATTGGGGTCGGAGTAGTTTCGGCGGAACTGCTTCAGAGCCTCGCCTTCCGGGCAGATGTATTGATTGTTCTCGGCATCCCATTCGAAGTCAGCTCGGGACCAGGTGCCATCGGTGCGCCCGGCTTTGTCGAAGACCGGGATGTGCGGTGCGATCTTTTCACCCACCAGCCATCCGAGCATGGGTCCCGATCCGTAGGCGGTGTCGGCGATCAGCCGTTCGGGATGAAGATCGAAGCGCTCTTTGGCCCGCTTCAGCATCGTCTTGGTTGACCCCACCTCGGCTTGACGGATCGACCGTGTCGCTTCCACGTCGACGATGACACCATGATCGGTATCGATGAGATAGTTGTCGGAGTAGGCAAAAAATGCGGGACCCTTACGCGCCGCCGTCCACTGGCTGGCTGGGTCGGAATAGGACGTGAACTTTGGCTCGACCGGTGTCGCTGCTCCGAATGCGGCCTCATCCAGAGTGTCGAGATACTCGCGGACCGCGCGGGGTGCAGCGTCTGCATCGATCCGCGCAATGTCCCATTCTTCCTTTGGCGCAGAGTACTGCTTGTTGGCATCCGCCTCGATCAAGCTGGCATCGACGGCCAGGCGCTGACCGCTGACGAGACCTTCGGCGATGCATCGCGCGACCGTGGTCTCGAAGAGATGGCGCAGCAGCTCACTCTCGCGGAACCGACCATGCCGGTTCTTTGAAAAGGTCGAGTGATCCGGCACCCGATCGGCCAGGTCGAGCCGACAAAACCACCTGTACGCGAGGTTCAAGTGTACCTCTTCACAGAGCCGCCGCTCGGACCGGATGCCGAAGCAGTAACCGACGATCAGCATCCGGATCAGCAGTTCAGGATCGATCGAAGGACGACCGGTGTGGTGTCCTTCCCCCCTAAAACTGGGCCACTACATTGGTCTTGAGAGGGGAATATGTAATGGCACGGAAACGGCATTCGGACGAAGATGTATTGAAGCTGCTGCGTGAGATTGAGCTGAAGCTGACGGGAGGAAGTGACGTTGCATCGGCGTGTCGTAGCGTCGGCATCAGCGATGCGACATATTACAACTGGCGGAAACGGTTTGGTGGTATGGGACGGTCGCAGTTGTCGGAGATGCGCAGCCTGGAAAAGGAGAATGGGCGTCTCAAGAAGATCGTCGCTGAGCTTGAATTGGACAAGCTGATCCTCAAAGAAAGCCTGAACTGTCTAGCCCCCAAGTTCTGGGCCATTTCTGATTAGAGTTTCTGGCATTGGTGGTCGCATGTTCAGAGCCTGGTGCGGACGTGTGTGGTTGTACTGCTTAAGCCAATGATTGATGACGATCTGTGCCTGTTTCGTTGTTGTGAACCATTCAGCGTTGAGGATCTCGTGCCGGAGAGTGCCGTTGAACCTCTCGTTGTATCCGTTTTCCCAAGGGGACCCCGGATAGATTCTAATTGGTCGAACACCAACGCGAACCAACCACTCCTGCATCGCCTTGGCTACGAACTCTGGGCCGTTGTCGGAGCGGATATACTCCGGCGTGCCATGGCAGAGGAGCAGCGGATATAGCGCCTCCAGAACATCTTCGGCGCCCATCCTGCTGCGAACTTCCACGGCCAGGGCCTGCCGGGTGTACTCATCCAGAACGGTCAGCATCTTGTAGCTCCGGCCATTGCTGAGCTTGTCGTGAACGAAGTCGATGCTCCAGATGTGGTTCGGATGCGTCGGCCTGAGGCGAATGATCGAGCTGTCCTTGTGATAAAGCCGTCTGCGCTTCCTGTGCCGCTGCGGGAGTTGCAGTCCTTCTTCCTGCCAGAGACGCTCAACCTTCTTATGATTGACCCGCCAGCCCTCGATGCGCAGGAGTTCCGAAACTTTACGATAGCCGTAGCGCCCATATTGCTTGGCCAGGCGGATCAAAGCGAGCCGTAGAGCATCATCGTCTTTTGGCGCGGGTCGATATTGCAGAGAGTTTCGCGCCAGACCGACGACCCGGCAGGTCCTCCGCTCCGAGGTCGCGAGCTTTTGGCGCGTATGAATAACGGCCTGACGGAGCTCCCCAGTCGTCAGGCCCTGGGCTTTAAGTAGTTCAGGCTTTCTTTGAGGATCAGCTTGTCCAATTCAAGCTCAGCGACGATCTTCTTGAGACGCCCATTCTCCTTTTCCAGGCTGCGCATCTCCGACAACTGCGACCGTCCCATACCACCAAACCGTTTCCGCCAGTTGTAATATGTCGCATCGCTGATGCCGACGCTACGACACGCCGATGCAACGTCACTTCCTCCCGTCAGCTTCAGCTCAATCTCACGCAGCAGCTTCAATACATCTTCGTCCGAATGCCGTTTCCGTGCCATTACATATTCCCCTCTCAAGACCAATGTAGTGGCCCAGTTTTAGGGGGGAAGGACACCAGGGCCTGACGACTGGGGAGCTCCGTCAGGCCGTTATTCATACGCGCCAAAAGCTCGCGACCTCGGAGCGGAGGACCTGCCGGGTCGTCGGTCTGGCGCGAAACTCTCTGCAATATCGACCCGCGCCAAAAGACGATGATGCTCTACGGCTCGCTTTGATCCGCCTGGCCAAGCAATATGGGCGCTACGGCTATCGTAAAGTTTCGGAACTCCTGCGCATCGAGGGCTGGCGGGTCAATCATAAGAAGGTTGAGCGTCTCTGGCAGGAAGAAGGACTGCAACTCCCGCAGCGGCACAGGAAGCGCAGACGGCTTTATCACAAGGACAGCTCGATCATTCGCCTCAGGCCGACGCATCCGAACCACATCTGGAGCATCGACTTCGTTCACGACAAGCTCAGCAATGGCCGGAGCTACAAGATGCTGACCGTTCTGGATGAGTACACCCGGCAGGCCCTGGCCGTGGAAGTTCGCAGCAGGATGGGCGCCGAAGATGTTCTGGAGGCGCTATATCCGCTGCTCCTCTGCCATGGCACGCCGGAGTATATCCGCTCCGACAACGGCCCAGAGTTCGTAGCCAAGGCGATGCAGGAGTGGTTGGTTCGCGTTGGTGTTCGACCAATTAGAATCTATCCGGGGTCCCCTTGGGAAAACGGATACAACGAGAGGTTCAACGGCACTCTCCGGCACGAGATCCTCAACGCTGAATGGTTCACAACAACGAAACAGGCACAGATCGTCATCAATCATTGGCTTAAGCAGTACAACCACACACGTCCGCACCAGGCTCTGAACATGCGACCACCAATGCCAGAAACTCTAATCAGAAATGGCCCAGAACTTGGGGGCTAGACACCTGTGCGCAAGACCGATGGCTCTGTTAAGAAAATCCTCGTCACCTGTTGCTTGCCACGCTGCGATACAGGCCTCGCACATATGCATGTTTACGTTCTGGCCCCGATACTCGGATGGTTGCGCAAATCCGGCGGTGAACTCGTCAATATATGCGCCATGCTCGGGGTCCCAGAACCGGCCCTCCATCAATGACCACACGTGACTCAAAATCGCACGGCCAGACGAAAGGCCAGCCTTGATCGCAGAGGCGGCAGCCAGAAGAACAAAGGCATGCCCGTAACCCATAATGGCCGGATCGGCGACCTTGCCCGCCCGCATTTCCCAGATGTAAGTGCCATCTGCCTGCTTGTGCGCCTTCTCCAGACACGCCAACCCATGTTCGGCGAGCGCCCTGTCATCCTCATTGCTGGTACGTGCGGCCGACATTGCGAAGTTGAAGACAAAGCGGCAAGAACTTACCAGGTGGCGAAGGTCTTTGTCGTATATTGAACCATCGTCATTGAAACAGTGAAAGAACCCACCCGCCGGATCTGTCGCGTTCTTGCGATAGAATTCCAGCGTGCTTTCCGCATGACCTTTCAAGAACTCGGGCAGATGAAAGGAGGGATATGCGTCCACCGCGGGATTCACTTTGTTGACCTCTTGTGAAAAAGCAGGCAGCGATGGGAACTGACACGCGCCGGCTCATCTTGATACACGTGTAAAATTGCACTTGATACTGGTCGTGTCAAGGAATTTTGGGGTAACAGGAGGGGCAATGGAGGAAAGATGCCGACACAGAGCAATTTGACGATGGAAGAATTTGCCCGCCTGTGCGGATTGTCGCGCCCGACGTTGTCGCGGTATTTCAATGACCCCGATTCCGTGCGCGCAAAGACGCAAGAGATCATCAAAGAGGCGATTGAGAAGCACAATTACACGCCAAATTTCCTCGCTTCCAGCCTTATACGCGGCCAGATGAAGGCGCTAGGGATCGTCATCCCGTCACTGATCGACCCGTTCTACAGTGCCCTGGTCAACGCTATCGAGTTTGCCGCCGAGGAAAGCGGATATCTAACCGTGCTTCAGTCGTCTCATAACGATCCGCGGCGCGAAAGGCGGGCGATATCGCGTCTGCTTTCACTTGATGTGGCGGGGATCGCAATTGCGCCCCTGGGGTACAGTTCGGACACGGATGTCATCATGTCGGCCCGCGAACGCGTGCCACTGGTAATCATGGATTCCCGGTTGCAGCCCGACATCCCTTATGTCGGGACCAACAACGATCAAAGTGTTTCGCTGATGGTTGATTATCTTTGCCGGTCTGGCCCGCCCCCGGCGCTTTTCACGATGCCCAAAATGAACATCAACGTGGTCGAGCGTCAGCAAGCCTATTGCAATCGCATGATAGCTTTAGGGCATGACCCGATCATCCTAAACCCCGACGACGCCCGTATCGAAGACGACTACGAAAAGTACGGATTCCAGAAGTTCCTTTCTCTGGGACCGAAGAAACTGGAAGGGGTTAAATCAATCCTTTGCCCCAATGACCGTGTCGCTTTGGGTGCAATAGCCGCTGCCGGAAAGCTCGGGCTGAGTGTCGGAAAAGGCGCGAATGATGATCTTCGGATTGCAGGGCATGATGGCCAGCGTTTCGGAGCCTACACGCAACCCGAACTCACAACTGTTGAGCAAGATATTCGAGGGATGGGTGAAACGGTTGCCGCCGCATTACTTGAGGGCACAACGCACGCCGCGTTCAGCGAGGACATCTTTCTGGACGGGCGTTTTGTAGGGCGTGATTCAGCTTGAACGACCTCCAGGTGGCAGCATGAGACAGGTAGAGCCGGACCATTTTTCAGTGGGCGCAAGGTGGGTGATCGGACGTTCAAGGCGGCTGGTGGACTCACGGATCAAGGATCCGAAGGTTGGCAAAACCGTTGGTCCGCACGGACAGATCGCGACACCACAAGGTCTGCATTGGGAATATCGTTTGATTGCGCTCGCTCAATAGCACCTGCGGAGTCGTACCCATTGTCACGCCAACGCTTTACTAAACGCCGCTCAAGCGTTTCCAATGGCGCTCCGACAAAGACGGTATGATCAAAAAGTTGCGTAATTGCCGGCCAGTTGCCGCAATCAAGCAATAGGTAATTGCCCTCCACAACGATTATTGGTGTCTGCGCGTTCACTCGCCGCGCACCAGCAATGGCAATATCTCGAGCTCGGTCAAACGTTGGGGCAAACTGATCATGTTTTGCCTCGCAAATACGTTTCAGAAGTGCATAGCGACCAGGGCGCGCAACACACGTCGGTGGCTTTTGGTCTGCGCTGCAAAGAAATGGGTGTCCGCCCGTCGATGGGATCCGTTGGCGATTGTCACGACTGTGAGTATGGTATTGCGGCTTGATGGCCTGACCCATGCTACGATTGACTGCGTGTCATTGCGTTGACGTGTCGACCACCAAGTCGCCCGGCAACGGGCGAGATGTGACCTCATAGGAGCCTGACGGTCTGCGTACCATCACAGTCCTGTCGCCTCGGTTCGGTTGCTTTGGCATTCTGAACAATGAGGGCATCCTTGAAGACCACCCATCCGGCAATCATCGGCATTGATACGCACAAAGCAACCCATGTTGCGGTCGCTATTGATACGCAAGGCACCCGGTTGGCGGCGCTGTCTATTCCAACCAACCCAAAAGGATACTTGGAGCTGGAACCTTGGGCCCAATCTCATGGGCAGGTTCTGGCATTTGGCATCGAAGGAACCGGATCATATAGCGCGGGCCTTTCTCGGTCTTTGTTGGCGCAGGGGCACAACGTCATCGAAGTCACCACCAAATGGAGCTGATTGTTCGATTGCGGCCGATTGTGTTGAAAAACTCCGAAATCAGAGCGTCGCGGATTTCTTGCGAAAACCTATGAAGCGAAATAGTCGGAAAGCTTTGACCACGAGACAGCGCATGGCTGCGCGTGAGCGCATGTAGGCGATTTGGGCCGACCCCCGCGCCAAAAATTTAGGATCGGGCTGCATGGAAAGAAAAATCATCGTTCAGGCCCTAAAACGGAGTTTTTCAACACAATCGGCCCATCGCCCCCAACTGTCAGCCCACCGGGGTCGGCCTTGGCGGCTTCGGCGAATTCGGCAAATGTTTGATACGGGCTGTCGGCGGGGACCGCCAGGACAACCGCATCAAGCTGAATGTTTCCGATGGGTTCAAAGTCCGGCATTTCAAACGGAACATCGTCGCGCAGCATCTTGACTAAAGCGTTTCGACATTAACCTGAGACATATCCGGCGGCCTTAAAGTAGTTCCAGCATTCTACTGGGTCGTAGAGATCGCAGATTGCTCCGATTGCTTCGAAGACCTGGGTAAAGGACCTGGCCCCGATCCGTCGCAAATGGGCTTTCAGTTTAGAGAAGGCCTGCTCGATGGGATTCAGGTCGGGCGAGTACGGTGGCAGGTAAAGGAACCAGCAGCCGTGATTGCGTAAAGCCTGCGTCGCCTCCTTATTCCGGTGGGTTGCCAGGTTGTCGAGAATGACGACAGTGCCGGGGTTGATCTCGGGGACCAGCACTTCGCGGATGTAGGCCGCGAAGGCGGGGCCATCTATCGCTCCCTTGATGACCCAAGGTGCGATCAGCGCGCCTTGGGTCAGGCCCGCGATCAAGGTTTGGGTTCCCCAGCTTCCGAAGGGCGCATCCATCGTCAGGCGCTTACCGCGCTTGGCTCTGCCGCGTAGGCGCGTGAGGTTTGTCTTCACTGCGGTTTCGTCAATAAAGACAACGCGCTCAGGAAAGGTCGCAATGGCTGGCGAGCGGTATCTGAACCAGTCGGCCCGTTGCTGCCTTACCTTGGCGCGGCGGCGCTCGGTTGCGACCAGCGACTTTTTTGTACGTGAAGCCGAGCCGGGACAGAAGGTTGGCGATGGAGGAGTGATGCACCCGCACACCCTCTGCATCGGCCAGCGCATTACGCAACTCAAAGAGCGTGATGTCAGGGTCTTGTGCGATCAACTCCTCAAAGAATTCCCGATGCGGAGCCAGCTTTCCCTTGCCGCGCGGCGGTCCCTGCCGGGCAGGTTCCGCATGACCCTTCATCCTCACCTGACGCGCCCACCGCGCGCCTGTGGCAGGCGACAGCTTCAACCGCAACGCCGCCGCGCGCCCGCTCAACCCTTCTTCAATGTATCTCTGAAACCGTATCCGAAGCGCAGATGGCAAAGGTGCTGACATGATCCATCCTCCCAAACAGGATGAATCACAGATCAGGTCTCAAGGGAATCCCTCGCGATTCAGGTTCAAGCCGAAACGCTTTAGGAAAATGGACGGGATGTTGATGAAGCGGATGCGGGAACAATTGGCCCTGACATTAAAGGCGACACCGCGCGCCAGCGTTCACCCGCCGTCCGCACAGCCCGCAATGCCCTGTGCCACGCCTTCCAGCAGCGCTTCGTAGAACGCCGGTCCGGGCGTGATCCCCTGACCAACGGGATGCAGATTTGTCACCGGAACGCCGCTGCCAGCGGCCAGTGTTTCGACCAGCGCGTCGCTTTCGACCCCTTCCGAAACAATGCAGTCAACCGCGCCTTCGCGAACCAGTGCGCCCAATTCCGCCAGATGCCGCGCACCCGGGGCGCTGTCCTCATGGGTGCGGATGGCACCGACAATCTGCAGGCCGAACGCATCCGCAAAATGTCCCCACGCGTCATGCGCTGTGATCAACCGGGCACCGCGATCGTCTTTCAGAATGCCCAGGGCCCGAAGTGTCAGATCGGCCAGTCGCGCCCCGGTTTCCTTGGCGTTCTGCTGATACAACGCGGCATTCTGCGGGTCTGCCACGGACAATGCCTCGGCAATTTCGGGCAGCCAGCGCAGCGCCTGCGCCGGGTCCAGCCACAGATGCGGGTCGTCCTCATCCTCGACCAGGTCAGGGGCCAGGGGCAATGTGCGCGCGCCTTGCGTTGCCAATACATCACCCAGCCACGAGGCCAGTGCCGGGCCGACCCAGATCACCAGATCAGCCGAGGCGATGGCACTGGCCTGCGACGGGCGCAGTGCCATGTGATGCGGGTCGTCCCCGGGCTGCAACAGAAGGTCGGGGACGCCGACCCCGTCCATCACCTGCGCCACCAGCGAATGCACCGGTGCGATATCGGTGACAACTTTGGGGCCAGCGGCCAGGGCCGGGCTGGCCAGCCAGATCAAAATCAAAAACGTGCGCATCAGTGCCTCCTTGCGGTATCCGCGATGGTCGATTAGACAATATGTTATAAGATAACAAGTGAGGATTTCATGGCGACCACGCCCGCCGCATTCTGCAACCACGATCACCACGCCTGCGCGTCGCAGGTTCTGGCGCGTGCCGATGCCCGTGCCCGCGCCGAAGGTCTGCGCCTGACAGCGGTGCGCCGACGCGTGCTGGAAATCCTCGCCTCGGGGCATCGTGCGCTTGGTGCTTATGAAGTGCTGGATCAACTGGCCCGGGATGGTGGCAAGCGGCAGCCTCCCGTTGCTTATCGTGCGCTGGACTACCTGGTGAAACACGGGTTCGCGCATCGCATTCAGGCGCTGAATGCCTTCGCTGCCTGTACCGAGGCGACGCCGGACCACATCCCGGCGTTTTTCATCTGCGATACCTGCCAATCCGTCGCCGAAACCCCGGTGCGTGCGGTGGGCCGGGCGATGCAGGACGCCGCAGGACGCATCGGATTCGCGATGGAGGCGATGAACCTGGAGGCTGTCGGCCAATGCCCTGCCTGCGAGGGCGCGCAGTGAAGGACAACGCTCTGATCTCAGCGCAGGGGCTGCACGTGCATCACGGCGACTTGCCGGTTCTGCACGGCATTGATCTGGCCATCGCACGTGGCGAGATCGTGACCCTTGTCGGCCCGAATGGGTCCGGCAAATCGACGCTGATCAAGGCGCTGCTGGGCGTGGTGCCTGCCAGCGCTGGGAATGTGACGCGCGCGCCGGGGCTGCGGATTGGCTATGTGCCGCAAACCCTGTCTTTGGATGCGACCTTGCCGATGCCGGTGGCGCGGTTCCTGTCGCTGCCGACGCGCCACGCCAAAGCCGAAATCGCAGCCGCCTTGGAACGCACCGGCGTCGCCGGTCTGGAAGCCAGGCAATTGTCAGCCCTGTCCGGCGGCCAGCGTCAGCGCGTGTTGCTGGCCCGTGCGCTGCTGGGCGATCCGGATATCCTGATCCTGGATGAGCCGACGCAAGGCCTCGACCAGCCGGGCATCGCCGCCTTTTATGCGTTGGTGGCCGAGGTTCGCGCCGAACGCGGCTGTGCGGTGCTGATGGTCAGTCATGACTTAACCGTGGTGATGCGCGCCTCGGACCGGGTGATCTGCCTGAACGGGCATATCTGCTGTCAGGGCACGCCCGAAGCGGTGCTGGACGCGCCCGAGTACAGCGCCCTGTTCGCCGATAGCGCCGCGGCGCTGGCAATCTATCGCCACGCCCATGATCACAGTCATGACCATGACCATGACTTGGCACAGGATCACGCCCATGGGGATCATTGATGCTGGATGACTTCCTGCTGCGCGCCGGGTTGGCAGGCGTCGGCGTGGCCCTGGCAACCGGCCCGCTGGGGTCTTTTGTCGTCTGGCGGCGGATGGCGTATTTCGGCGATGCAACAGCCCATGCCGCCATTCTGGGCGTCGCGCTGGCGCTGGCGCTGGATCTGCCGGTTGTGCTGGGGACGCTTGTGATGGCCGCCTTCGTCGGGTGGGCGGTTGCGGCCCTCGCCGCGCGCGGGCGGGCCGTGGATATGTCGCTGATCGTCATCGCCTATGGCGCGCTGGCCGCCGGGCTTGTCGGCGTCTCGCTGGCGGGGGGCGGGCGCATCAACCTTGAGGCTTATCTGTTCGGTGACATCCTGACCGTGACGGTGCGTGACCTGTTGGTGATCTGGGGCGGGGCGATCCTGGTCCTTGGCCTGTTGCTCTGGCGTTGGGCGGCGCTGCTGACTGCGACCCTGAACGAAGACCTTGCTTCGGCCGCCGGGCTTGATCCGGCACGTGAACGATTGGTGCTGACGCTGGCGCTGGCTGTTGTGGTCGCCGTTGCACTGAAAGTCGTGGGGGCATTGCTGATCGGGGCCATGCTGGTGATCCCGGCGGCGGTGGCCCAATCGCTGGCCCGCAGCCCCGAGGCGATGGCGATCCTGGCCGTAATCGCCGGAATGCTGGCCGTGCTGGGCGGTTTGGCCGGGTCATACTTTTTCGACACGCCGGCCGGGCCGTCCATCGTCGTTGCGGCGGCAGTGCTGTTCGTTGCATCGCTGCTGGTGCGCAGATCGCGCTGATATCGCGATGGCCCCCCTCACCACGCCGCTACATTGGTTGAGTTGATGTGCGACGCGGGTGTGCTAAAGCGTTTCGGCTTGAACCTGAATCGCGAGGGATTCCCTTGAGACCTGATCTGTGATTCATCCTGTTTGGGAGGATGGATCATGTCAGCACCTTTGCCATCTGCGCTTCGGATACGGTTTCAGAGATACATTGAAGAAGGGTTGAGCGGGCGCGCGGCGGCGTTGCGGTTGAAGCTGTCGCCTGCCACAGGCGCGCGGTGGGCGCGTCAGGTGAGGATGAAGGGTCATGCGGAACCTGCCCGGCAGGGACCGCCGCGCGGCAAGGGAAAGCTGGCTCCGCATCGGGAATTCTTTGAGGAGTTGATCGCACAAGACCCTGACATCACGCTCTTTGAGTTGCGTAATGCGCTGGCCGATGCAGAGGGTGTGCGGGTGCATCACTCCTCCATCGCCAACCTTCTGTCCCGGCTCGGCTTCACGTACAAAAAAAGTCGCTGGTCGCAACCGAGCGCCGCCGCGCCAAGGTAAGGCAGCAACGGGCCGACTGGTTCAGATACCGCTCGCCAGCCATTGCGACCTTTCCTGAGCGCGTTGTCTTTATTGACGAAACCGCAGTGAAGACAAACCTCACGCGCCTACGCGGCAGAGCCAAGCGCGGTAAGCGCCTGACGATGGATGCGCCCTTCGGAAGCTGGGGAACCCAAACCTTGATCGCGGGCCTGACCCAAGGCGCGCTGATCGCACCTTGGGTCATCAAGGGAGCGATAGATGGCCCCGCCTTCGCGGCCTACATCCGCGAAGTGCTGGTCCCCGAGATCAACCCCGGCACTGTCGTCATTCTCGACAACCTGGCAACCCACCGGAATAAGGAGGCGACGCAGGCTTTACGCAATCACGGCTGCTGGTTCCTTTACCTGCCACCGTACTCGCCCGACCTGAATCCCATCGAGCAGGCCTTCTCTAAACTGAAAGCCCATTTGCGACGGATCGGGGCCAGGTCCTTTACCCAGGTCTTCGAAGCAATCGGAGCAATCTGCGATCTCTACGACCCAGTAGAATGCTGGAACTACTTTAAGGCCGCCGGATATGTCTCAGGTTAATGTCGAAACGCTTTAGGGTTCGCCATTCCGTCCAGCCGAAAGCCCTTGAGTGACCGCGAAACCGCCAGATCGCAGCCGATGCGCCCGTGACGCCCAACCCATTGCCGTCCCGTGGCCGGAGCATGCCTTTGACCGGGTCTGATCCGGGCCTTGATGGCACCCCGGACAGGCAGCGCACCGGGGCCGGGCTTGCGCGGCTGATCCTGCGTTTGGTACTGATTGTGGTGATCGTTGTCGCGATCAATCGGCTGGCCGCCTGGGCCATCGACCCCGAAGATTTCGCCCCTGGCCATTTCGCCGCCAGCGATCCGATGGTGATCGTGGCCGCCGGATTTTACGCCGCGCTGTTGGCCTTGCCTTTCGTACCGGGGGTCGAGATCGGCGCCGCAATGCTGAGCGTGCTCGGCCCGCCGGTGGCCGCGCTGGTCTATGGTGCGACGCTGGTCGGGCTGTTGCTGGCCTATGCGGCGGGTCGCTTGATTCCAGTGCGCCTGACGACAGGGGCGCTGCGGCGGATCGGGCTGCACAGGATGGCCGACGGCATCGCGCGCATCGCGGCCATGAAGCGCGCTGAGCGGATGTCGGCGCTGACCGAAGGATTTTCCGGCCCCGTCGCGGCCTTCCTGCTGCGCTATCCCGAGTTGACGCTGATCCTGCTGTTCAACATCCCCGGAAATGCGCTGATCGGTGGGGGCGGTGGCATCGCCATGGTCGCGGGGATGAGCCGTGTCGTGTCGCTGCCGCGTTTCATCCTGGCCACCGCCATCGCCGTCGCGCCGGTCCCGCTGGCGGTCTATTTCTTCGGGATCGATCCGTTTCAGTGAGGTCAGGGCGACGTTCGGATGTCACCCAACTGCCTTATCCTAAACTAATGAACCACGTCCCGGATACCCGCGCCGGCCTTAGCGCGTGTTGGCCTGGAACGGATATTCACCAATGCATCGCAAGCAGGGCGCGCGCCGGACTGGTGGGCTGGCGCTGCACCGTTGAGTTTGCATGATTTATGGCTCAGGTTTGGTCATCAGCTCGCTTGGACGCGCAAAGTTCAGACCAGCGCCTGACCGGCGGGACCGGTCCGGCGCGCGCCCTGCGCCTTACGGCGCGCACCGGGCGCAGGTACAAACTGCCAATATCTGCTTCTAACCAATTGTGACCGAGAGAGTTAGTTTGATCAGACGGCGGCTTAACTGCCCCACGGCCCGTGATGCCCCGATCCGCCATCCACGCGTTCAAACCCATGCGCGCCGAAAAAATCGCGCTGGCCCTGGATCATGTTGGCGGTGCCGCGCGCAGTGCGCATCATGTCGAAGTAGCTGAGCGCCGCTGAAAGGGCAGGGACGGCCAGACCGTGTTCGCTGGCGCGCGCCACCACTTTGCGCAAAGCGCCATGTGTGTCGCGCATCTTGCCCGCAAAAAACGGCGCGAACATCAAGTTGGCCTCGGGCGTGTCCGCCAGGGCCGAAGCCATGTCGTTCAACATGCTGGAGCGGATGATGCAGCCCGCGCGCCAAACGCGCGCAACCTCGGGCATCGGCAGGTTCCAGCCGAATTCGGCACTGGCGTTGTTCAGCAGGTGGAAGCCTTGGGCATAACACATGATCTTGCCCGCGATCAGCGCGCCTTCCAGATCGTCCAGCGTCAGCGCCCCGTCGAGCGCAACCGGGGCGGCACCAAAGATCGCCTCACCCGCTTCACGCGCCGGTTTCGCGGCACTGATGTTGCGGGCTGCCACCGCAGCCTCGATCACCGGGATCGGCGCGGCCAGATGCTGCGCCTCCACCGCAGTCCAGCGTCCGGTGCCCTTCTGACCGGCGCGGTCGAGGATCACATCCAGCATGGCGGCCCCGGTTTTCGGGTCGGCGGCGACCTCTCCCGAAATCTCAATAAGATAGCTTTGCAGGGGCCCTTCGTTCCAGGATTTGAAGGCACCGGCGATGTCACCCGCCGATTGTCCCATGCCGTCGCGCAGGATGCCGTAAGCCTCGGCGATCATCTGCATGTCGGCGTATTCGATGCCGTTGTGGACGGTCTTGACGAAATGCCCGGCGCCGCCCGCGCCCATCCATGTGGCACAGGGCGTGCCGTCGTAGTCGGCGGCAATCGCAGTCAGAATATGCGCCACCCGGTCCCAGGCCGCGCGCGGCCCACCTCCCATGATCGACGGGCCAAACCGCGCGCCTTCTTCGCCGCCCGAGACGCCGATGCCCAGAAACACCTCGCCCGCGTTTTCGGCGGTGGCGGCGCGGCGCTGCGTGTCGCGGAAATTCGCGTTGCCCGCGTCGATAATCAGGTCGTCGGCGTCCAGCAAAGGGCGCAGCGCGGCGATCTGTTTGTCCACGACCTCTCCGGCGGGGACCATCAGGATGATGGCGCGCGGGGTTGCCAGCGAGGCGACGAAATCCTCCAGCGTTTCGGTCGGTGTGATCTTTTCGACCAGCGGTCCGGCATCACGATGAAACGCCTGCGTGGTCGCGGTTGTGCGGTTGAACACCGATATTGCGAAGCCGTTGTCCGCGATGTTCAGCGACAGCGCCGCGCCCATCGTGCCAAGGCCGATCAAGCCAATTTCGCTGTTCGCCATATCGTGCCCCGATCCTTTGGTCAGTTTGATTGCCTGGTCTCATGTTGGCGCAAACAGGCACCGGATTACAAGGAGATGGCACAATCGTAACGCTTGACGACACCGCCCCACAGGCCAAGACTGCGCCCAACTAACAGGAGCGATACAATGGACGCAGCATTCAAGACATACGTGGCCGAAGCCAAACGCCATCTGCGCGCGCAAGGCGACGTCGGCGCCGCATTTGCAAGCGTTTGCGATGCCATGAAAGCCGAAGTTGATGTGATTCGAAACGCGGACGCCAAGGGCGGCACCGTCATCCCCGAGGTATCTTATGCCAGCATCGCCGATGGCACCGTCACCCAGGCGCAGCGCGCCGACATCCGCCACCGCGGCTGTGCGGTGATCCGGGGCGTGTTCCCGCGTGCAACTGCCGAGGGCTGGAATGACGAGCTTGGCCAGTACATCGCCGACAATGATTATGTGAAACGTTCGCAGGAAAAAGCGGGCATGGATGAATATTTCAGCGGGCTGGACGCCGGCGCGCCGCAGATATTTGGCCTCTACTGGTCGCGCCCGCAGGTGATGGCGCGCCAGGATCCCGCGATGGCGGCGACCAAGCGGTTCATGAACCGGCTGTGGGACGTGGCCGGGCCGATGGGGGATGAATTCGACCCTGATCATGACTACGCTTACGCCGACCGGACGCGGCGGCGCGCACCGGGCGACAAAACGCTGGGCCTGTCGCCGCATATGGATGGGGGCAGCTATGAACGCTGGCTGGACCCCGCATACCAGAAAATCTATGGCCCGATCTTTGCGGGCAACTGGCAGGATTATGACCCCTGGAAGGCGACGTTCCGGACGCAGACGCGGGAATTTGCTTCTCCGGCGGTGTGCTCGATGACGCGGACGTTTCAGGGCTGGACCGGGCTGACGACGCAAGGCCCCGAAGACGGCACATTGCGCCTGATCCCGCTGGCGGGGTCCATCGCCTATTTCCTGCTGCGCGCCCTGCAGGATGACGTTGCCGAAGGTGATCTGTGCGGCGCGCTGCCGGGGCGCGCCTTGGGGGCAACGCAGGACTGGCACGGCGATATCCTGAAAGGGCTGGTCAGCATTCCGGTGGTCGAACCCGGCGATACCGTCTGCTGGCACCCGGATGTGATCCACGCCGTCGGGGATGAGCATAACGGGAAAGAGTACGCCTCGGTCATCTATATTGGCGCGACCCCGAAATGCCCAAAGAACGACGCCTATGCGCGCCGCCAGTCCCAGGCGTTCCTGGAGGGGCGCAGCGCCCCGGATTTCGCGGCCGAGGATTACGAGGTCGATTTCAAGGGGCGCGCGACGTTGGATGATCTGACGGATCTGGGACGCGCGCAAATGGCGTTGTGATTGGGGACATGCTGGCGGACCGGACGCTGCGAAAGTGGTTAACAAATCGCTAAGTGTTTCGAATCCGGCGACATTTCGAAGTGATTTCGCGCGGATGTGTTGTCAGGCGAAACGAACGCCAAACAACACCCGAAGTGGGCCATAGTCTTGCCGCAAGTTCCCGTGAGTTCCCGTTCAGTGGTAATTAACGAGGGCTCTGATGGCTTTGAGAAGACGTTGCGAAACCGATCCGAAAGTTTTTGATCAACAATCATAGGTGCGTGTCACCGCTGTCGATGGCGAAACCCTTGTGGATGCAAGATTTCCATTTTTGCCAACACAGTCGGACCTTGATGAACGCGATAGGCCAGAGCGCAAGAAGGGGCGGTTGTCGGTCTGGGTGAATTCGCGGCTTCGGAGAGTGCCCGCAATCACCCTGAAACGCGGGGACCAAGGGCGAGACGCTGACGCAAAAATTCGGCACTGCGCCAGGCGACCTTTGGTTTGAGCTGTCTGGCAAGGCGTCAAACCGCTGTAACTGCGGGCGATGCCGGCGTTAGAAATCGACGGTGACACCGGGCAGGTTCAGGGTTTTCATCAGGTCGCGCACCTCTTGCCGGGCGGCCACGTTTGAGATGTTCAGCCCCTTCACCCCGATGTCCAGCAGATCCAGCAGCGTCAGACCGCGCGGAAACAGCTCGCGAAAGATCACACGCTCGGAAAAACCGGGGGCAGCGCGGAACCCGATACGTTCGGCCAGCCGGTCCAGCGCTTCGCCCATCTTGCGTTTGTTGTGCATTTGCTGGGCGCCAAGACGGTTGCGCACTACCAGCCAGTCAATGGGCTGCAACCCCGCCTGAGCGCGCAACTGACGCGCGTTCCACACCATCTCGGCATAGACAGACGGCCCTAGGATCTCATTGGTCACCGGATCGGTTTTGGCCAGCAGGTCGAAATCGACAAAGCTGTCATTCAGCGGCGTCAGCAACGTGTCCGCCAGCGAATGCGCCACCTGTGACAGCCGGGTGTGCGAACCGGGGCAGTCGATCAGGATGAAGTCTTTCTGCCCCTCCATCCCGGCGACAGCCGATGATCATGAACATTCTCACCCGGCTGCAGCGCCGACTGATCGACATCCGGCAGATCGCGATATTCGGGAATTGGCAGCGCGATGCCTTCGCGTGCGCAAAAATTGTGCCGGTTCTCTACAAATCGGGCGAAAGAACGCTGCCTGAGGTCGAGGTCCAGCACCCCGACGCCATGCCCCATGCGCACAAGAGCAGTTGCAACATGCATCGAGGTTGTGGACTTCCCCGACCCGCCCTTTTCGTTTCCGACGACAATGATATGCGCCATGTTGTCTGCCCTTTGCCTGTCCACCTGCTGCGCCGCCTTGTGACGGTTCGCGCCGGCACTATATTGGCGGTCCCGGTTTGAGGGAAGCGGAACCGCTTGGGTGCTGAGGCGCCAGTTGATTGTGTTGCAATTGGTTCGCTTCAGACGATGTGCGATGCAAACGGTATGGGTGCGGTGGCCGGGGACGGACGTTGGCGATCAATCGAATAGCCGGACGATCGCCTGCCCGCGGGACGGTCAGGCGATCGCCCGGCACCCTTGCGGGCTTGATTCCGGGCGAAATAACTGGTCGTGCCAAAGCCCGCTTCCGGCCGATTGTGTTGAAAAACTCCGAAATCAGAGCGTCGCGGATTTCTTGCGAAAACCTATGAAGCGAAATAGTCGGAAAGCTTTGACCACGAGACAGCGCATGGCTGCGCGTGAGCGCATGTAGGCGATTTGGGCCGACCCCCGCGCCAAAAATTTAGGATCGGGCTGCATGGAAAGAAAAATCATCGTTCAGGCCCTAAAACGGAGTTTTTCAACACAATCCGCCCCCTTCACGACGCCCGCAACCGCGCCGCCCGCAAACGAAAAACGCCGCCCCGAAGGGCGGCGCTTGATCCGTCGAAAAGGCGAGGGGTCGCTTAGAACCCGAGCCCTTCGTATTTCTTTTTGAACTTCGACACGCGCCCGCCGGTGTCCATCAGGCGGGTGCCGCCGCCGGTCCAGGCGGGGTGAACCGAAGGGTCGATGTCCAGCGACATCTGGTCGCCTTCCTTGCCCCAGGTCGATTTCATCTGCACGACGGTGCCGTCAACCAGCTTGACGTCGATCATGTGATAATCGGGATGTGTATCTGCTTTCATGCTACCGCTCCTCCTAAGCGTTCGCGCCCGAGGGCGGGCGATAGTTTGTCTGCTCGGCGATGCGGGCGGATTTGCCACGGCGCGCGCGCAGATAGTACAGCCTGGCACGTCGCACCCGGCCACGGCGGACCACGGTGATGCTGTCGATGTTGGTGGAGTGCAGCGGGAACACACGCTCCACACCCTCACCAAAGGAAATCTTGCGCACCGTGAACGATCCGGCGATGCCGCGGCCATTCTTGCGCGAAATGCAGACGCCTTCATAGTTCTGTACCCGGCTGCGGGTGCCTTCGGTGACTTTGTAACCAACGCGGATGGTGTCACCCGCCTTGAAATCGGGGATATCTTTCCCCAGCTCGGCGACCTGTTCGGCCTCCAACTCAGCGATCAGGTCCATCTGATCCACTCCTTAACAATGCGCAGTTGTCCTGCGGTATGGGGCCAACCAATGAGAGCTCTCAGTCTTTATCCGGGTCCATATCATGCGCTTCACAATATGCCCGCCAGAGGTCAGGTCGGCGTTCTTTTGTCAGCCTTTCGGCCATGACCTGTCGCCAGTCGGTGATCTTCGCGTGATGGCCCGACAAAAGCACTTCGGGAATCAAGCGACCGTTCCAGTCGGCAGGTTTCGTATACTGCGGGTGTTCCAGAAGCCCGGTGCTGAAGGATTCTTCTTCAACGGACGCCTGATTCCCAAGCACGCAGGGTATAAGGCGGACTGTGGCGTCGATCAAGGCCATTGCGGCAATCTCTCCACCCGTCATGACGAAGTCGCCCAGGCTGACCTCGGTCATGTCGCGCGCGTCCAGAACGCGCTGGTCTACGCCCTCAAAACGCCCCGATAGCAGCGTGATACCGTCTGCTGCGGCCAAACGCTGGGCCATGGGTTGGTCGAACGGTTTTCCGCGCGGCGACAGATAGAGGGTGGGCCAATCTTTCCCGTCGATCCCGCGCGCCGCCTCGTCCAGTGCGGCGTCCACGATATCGGCCCGCAACACCATCCCGGCGCCGCCCCCGGCGGGCGTGTCATCGACATTGCGGTGCCGCCCTTCGCCAAAGCGGCGCAAGTCGATGGTTTCAAGCTGCCAAAGTCGGTCTTTCAGGGCCTTACCCGTCAGGGATGTGCCAAGCACACCGGGGAAAACCTCGGGCAACAGCGTCACGATGCGGGCTGTCCAGACGCCGGGGGCGGGCGTGTCCGCCATGAGATCCCGCGGGCGGGCCGAGGCGGAAATCGATTTCGCACCGTGGGATTTGCTGGGTGGAATGGACATCTCAGGCACCGGGATTGCGGGCGATCCGGCCTTTTACGCGGCTCGGTCCCGGGCTGCAATCAGCACCGCCGAACCCGCGCGCGGCATGGGCTTAGCCAGGCAGTAGGACAGGGTGCCATTGTGCCACCAATCAGGCGCACAACGAGGGTCGGCGCTTTTTCCCTGTTCCAAAACCCATCTGCGGCAGGGTAAACGCCGCGCGGAAGAATTCGCCAATCCAGTGCATAAGTTCCACCCCCACCAGAGTGCCGTCCTGAATACCTGAATCGCGATCGGAAATGGCTGCGCCCGGTGCGCGCCGCAGGCGCAGGGCGCACGCCAGACCGGCTCCACCGGTCTGGCGTCGGTTCGAGGTGGGCACATCCGGGATAGTTGACGGCTAACACGGAACCATAAATCATGCCGGTCAACCGTCGCTGCACCAGCCCGCCGGTCCGGCGCGCGCCCTGCTTAGGGTGTTCGTTTTGGGCATTGTAAAAGAATACGTGGATGATGTTTGGACATGCGCATGATCGGCAGTGCCCGGGATCCATGCGTCGATCAAACCCAAGCCAGTCGTTGAACGTTCACATTAGAACGTCAGTCCCCGAACAAACCCTCGGGCGGGTCGGCCACGATGCACTTGGCGGTCAGATCGACGGTCGGTGCGGCGGCGCTGGTGAAGGGCAGCAGCACCGGTTCGCCCCCACCGGGGGGCGTGATCTCCAACAGGTCCGAAGCGCCATGGTTCAGAACATTCTGAACCGTTCCCAGTATCGCGCCGCCCGTATCAACGACCGTCAACCCGATCAGATCGGCGTGGTAGTATTCATCATCCGGCAGCGCGGGCAGGCGATCCCGATCAGCAAAAAGGCGGGTTCCGCGCAACGCCTCGGCAGCCTCACGAGTGCCGACACCTGTCAGCTTCGCCGCAAAACCGGCACTTGCCGGGCGCAGGCTTTCAATATGGAAATCGCGCAGGCCCTGTTCGTCCGTCAACGGAGCGTATTGGGCAATGGCCGCCGGTTCGGCGCAGAAGGACTTCAGGCGAACCTCGCCCGTGACCCCGAAGGCCCCGGCAATGGCGCCGACGCATATGCGCCCGCTCATCGTCGGGCACCATTCGTGGTGGGGGCGGCGCGCGATTGCGCCGCCCCGGCATGTTTGCGATGTGTCCGCCATGGCCGGGTCATCTGATCACGCGGTCTGGCCACACCCAATTGGTCACTCGGCTTTCCCGGCGTCGTCACCTGCAGCGACGGCATCGTCCGCCGGAGCGTCCTCTGCTGCGGCTTCGGCGGGGGCCTCTTCGATCTGCGCTTCCTCAGCGGGGGCTTCCTCTTCAGCGGGGGCTTCGGCAGCGGCGGCAGCTTTGGCGGCCTTTTCTTCGGCGCGCTCAACCGCTTTCTTGCCAGGCTCGGCCTTCTGCGGGTTGTTGCGTTCGACCTTGGCGCGGTGGCCTGCGGCCTCTAGCATGCGGGCGATCCGGTCGGTGGGCTGGGCGCCAACACTCAGCCAGTATTCGACCCGCTCCATGTTCATTTTCACACGCTCTTCGCTGTCTTTGGCCAGCAGCGGATTATAGGTGCCCAGCTTTTCGATAAAGCGGCCATCGCGCGCCATGCGGCTGTCGGCGGCGACGATCGAATAATGTGGGCGTTTCTTGGACCCGCCACGGGCGAGCCGGATTTTCATAGCCATTGTGTTCTTCCTTCCAGACTTACTTTTGATGTTGTTTGTGATGGTGGATGACTTCCTGAATGATAAAATTCAGGAATTTCTTGGCGAACTCGGGGGCGAGTTCGGCTTCACGGGCCAGCGCCTCAAGGCGCGCAATCTGCGCAGCCTCTCGGGCCGGGTCAGAGGGGGGCAGATCGTGTTCTGCTTTCAGCTTGCCGACCGCTTGCGTATGCGCAAACCGTTCGCCCAGCGTGTAGACCAGGATCGCGTCCAGCCGGTCGATACTGGCGCGGTGGGATTTCAGCAGTGCAGCTGCGCGGGTGGTTGCGTCGCTCATTTTGCGGCCTCCGGGTGGGGGTGGCGGTAGACAAGGATCGGCCTGTCGGGATTGGGCTGGGGCGCGTCCGGATCCAGCACCGCGCCAAGCCGTTCGGCCAGCGTGACCGACGGGTCATTGCCCGGCACAATATAGCTAACGACCGTGTCCCAGCCGAGGGTGTCCCAGGCGTGATCTATCGCGGCCTGCGCCGCTTCGCGGGCATATCCTTTGCCCTCATCAGCGGCCTTGAACAGCACCCAGCCGACTTCGGTTTCTGGCCAGTTGCTGGGGAACCAATGGCCGACGATGCCACGGGCCGTGTCATCCCCCTTCAGCGTCAGAATCCACATCCCGCAGCCCTGCAGAACCCAATGACCAATCTCGCCTGCGAACGCATTCCAGGCGTCGCGTCCGTCAAGCGGCCCGCCAACGTATTGGGACCGCTCGCAGGCATAGAAATCGACAAACGCATCATAGTCACGCGGCTGCGGCGCGCGCAGGATCAGGCGCTCGGTTTCTAGTGCGGGCGTGGTGAAGGTGACACTCATGCCGCTACCTGCGGTGTGAAGCGATAGGTCAGGTCAGGGTCCCCGCCCGGCGTTGCGGCATCCGGGTCAAGGATGCCGCCAAGTCGCTGCGCCACACTGATCGAGGCGGCGTTCTGCGGATCGATATAGGCGACCACGGCCGCAAGGTTCAGCGTTTCGAACGCATATCCCCAGATCGCCGCCATTGCTTCGGAAACGTAGCCTTTGCCTTCATGCACGCCGTCCCACAGGCACCAACCGAATTCAGGCTCGGGCCAGGTCTGCGGATACCACAGGCCGCCATGGCCAATCACGGTTCCATCCTTCAGGCACCAGATGTGAGAGCCATATCCGCGCAGAAGCCAAAGCCCCGCCATGTGGCCATAAGCCTTGGCAACCGCCCAACGGTCGGTGGACGGACCGCCGACAAACCGGGACCGTTCAGTGGCGAAGAAGTCCACGAACGCCTCAAAATCCGTCGCGCGTGGTTCACACAGGCAAAGGCGCTCGGTCTCGAACGTCGGGATGGACAACGCGCGGGTCATTGAACGAAAGTGCCGCGCTGACGCGCGATTTCTTTTACGGGCGTCCGTGGCGGCGTGAGCCCACCGTTCTGAGGACGCGCAATCTGCATTGGGGCCGCTGTGCTGAGAGGCGGTTGAGGGGCAGGTCTGCCCTCAACGCGCCTGTGCAAGGCTGATGGGCGAGTCGCCGCAGCCTCAAGCCCGGGCCGCGCGTGCGCGCGGTCGCTGCGCGAGGCTTGACCCTGCGTCGAATCGCTGTGTGCGCCAAGGCGTCTGGCCGATGTGTTCACGCGTTTGTTCTTTGCGCGGATGTACCTGACCATAAATCCGGCGCTGACGCGGGTCACATGCGGCAGGTCTTCGATCACAGGGGCGCGCAGTACAAGCCGTTTGGCTTCAAGAACAGGCAAGGCGGCACGATAAAGTACCGTCGCCATCGCCGCCTTGCCGGACGGGGGCTGAGTGCAGTGCCGCTGCGTCATTTCTTTTTGCCAAAACCGCTGAGGCCGGGGGGCAATCCGCCCGCGCCGCCCATGCCGGGGAAGCCCGGGGGCAGGCCGCCTGCGCCCTTGCCAGCTTCGGCCTGCGCGGCGGCGATATCGGCAGCACTTGGCCCGCCTTTGCCGAACATTGTGCCGATGGCGTTTTTCAGCGCGCCGCCTTTGCCCATTTTGCCTAGCTTTTTCATCGTGTCCGACATCTGCCGGTGCATTTTCAGCAACTTGTTCAACTCGCTGACCTCCAGCCCGGCGCCCCTGGCGATCCGCTTCTTGCGGCTGGCTTGCAGCAGAGCGGGGTTGGCGCGTTCGCGTTTGGTCATCGATTGGATCAGGGCGATCTGGCGTTTCAACAGGCTGTCATCCATGCCCGCCGCCGCCACCTGGCCCTGGTATTTCTTCATGCCCGGCATCATCCCCATGAAACCGTCCATGCCGCCCATCTTCAGCATCTGTTCCAGCTGGGCGCGCAGGTCGTTCATGTTGAACTGGCCTTTCTGGAAGCGCCTCATCATGCGCTCGGCCTGTTCAGCCTCGATCGTTTCCTGCGCTTTTTCGACCAGCGAAACGATATCGCCCATCCCGAGGATCCGCCCCGCGACACGGTCGGGGTGGAATTCTTCCAGGTCTTCCAGCTTTTCGCCCAGGCCAACGAATTTGATCGGCTTGCCGGTGACCGCGCGCATGGACAGGGCCGCGCCGCCGCGTCCGTCGCCGTCCATGCGAGTCAGGACGACGCCGGATACTCCGATGCGGGTGTCGAAGTTTTCCGCAGTGGAGACTGCGTCCTGCCCAGTCAGGCCGTCGACCACCAATAGCGTTTCGCGCGGGGTTGCGATGTCGCGCACGGCCTCAACCTCGGCCATCAGAATGTCGTCGATGGACAGCCGCCCGGCAGTGTCGAGCATATAGACGTCGTAACCACCAAGGCTCGCCTGTTGCTTGGCGCGTTTGGCGATGTCGGTGGCGGTCTGACCCGGCACAATCGGCAACGTGTCGACGCCGATCTGGGTGCCCAGGATCGCAAGTTGTTCCATCGCCGCCGGGCGGTTGGTATCGAGGCTTGCCATCAGCACCCGCTTGCCGTCCCGTTCTTTCAGGCGCTTGGCAAGCTTGGCCGTCGTCGTCGTCTTGCCGCCGCCCTGCAGGCCGACCATCAGGATCGGCGCGGGCGGGTTGTCGATCTTCAGCTTGCCAAGCTCGGCCTCGTCACCGGCAAGCACATGGACAAGTTCGTCGTGAACGATTTTCACGACCTGCTGGCCGGGGGTGACCGATTTTGTGACGTTCTGGCCGGTGGCCTTTTCCTGCACCGCAGCGATGAAATCGCGCGCGACCGACAGGGACACATCCGCTTCCAGCAGTGCCACGCGCACTTCGCGCAGCGCGGTCTTGACGTCATCTTCGCTGAGCGCGCCGGCCTTGGTCAGCCGGTCGAAGACCCCTGACAGGCGGTCAGAGAGGGATTCGAACATATGCAGCCTCCTTCATCCAAGTCACGCCCCCAATCTGGGAAGCGATCCGCCAAACGCCAAACGCACCCGCGGGCGAAACCTCGCTGACGGGTGGCGATCCCGGCTGATCCGGGACCGGAAGTCTGTTGTCACTTCCGGATTGGAGGCGTCATATTGTCGTGAGGGGTGGCTGTCAAGAATGGGTAGAAAGCCAGGCATTGATGGCTTCTGCGGCGCGCGCGCTCGAAGCGCTGCTTTCGTAGGCACCACGTGTCGACACCAGGCCCGTAGGTTCGGCGAAATTGAGCGCAACCCGAAATGTATTGCCGCCGCTGGTCTGAACTTCGGCGGAATGCAGATCGCTCAGGCGAAACTTTTGCGACGACATGCGTTTTGCGCCCTGTGTGCGGATTTCGACCAAATCATTGCGCCGGTCGAGGTAGACCCGCGTTCGACGTAGCGCCCACAGAAGCGCAAGCGCGATACCCCCGAAGCCCGCACCCCAGATCAGAAGCAGGACCTCACCTCCGAATATCCCGCCCAGAAAAAAGCCCAATCCGATCAGAACCATGATCGCCAGAACGAATGCCCAGAAAACCGGACGATCTTCGAGGATCAGCATGTCGGGGGTATTCGACAAAATGCGCATCTATAGGCACCTTAGAGCGGTGTTTTGAGGATCTGGTCTTTATGGGCATAAAACACCACCGACGCCAAAACGCCCAGCACCAGCGCCGGGATGGCCGATGGCCCCAACACAACCAGATGTGCAATGACCGCGCCGATCATGGTGCAGATCAGGATCAGAGCACCGCGCGCCTGCCAACCCGGAATGAACAGCAGGGCTGCGCCGATAACCTCGATCACCGCCGTGAAGTAGCGGAACCATTGGCCCCAGCCGATGGCCGCAAAGGTCTGGACCATAAGCTCGACGCCCATCAGCTTGGCAATTCCGGCGCTTAGGAATGCCAGCGCAACAACGATCTTTATGGCAAGCAGGCCATAGAGGCGGATCGGGTCGGACATGGTGAACTCCGGTTCTGTGTGACGTCGGGTCGTGGCAAACTGTGAAATCACCGGCTTTCTAACAAGGGCTGCCGGCGAAGAATATCCGCATCTGCGCACATATCGCGGCTATTCTGGCGCATTCGGTGCGCATTCGCAAAGTGTGGATTGTACATGCTGCGGAAATGGCGTTTGCTGCGCCGTACGCGGGCGCGTGTCCGCCCGGCAGGAAAGCAGACCCCGCGATGGCGATCAGCGACTGGGATGAAATCCGCACCGCTTATTATGTGGCGCGCCATGGCACGGTGTCGGGGGCCGCGCAGGCGCTGGGCGTGCATCATGCGACAGTGATCCGCCATATCGACGCGCTTGAAGGGCGGCTGGGGTCGAAACTGTTCCAGCGGCACGCGCGCGGCTATACCCCGACCGAGGCGGGCGCGGATCTGTTGCAGGTCGCGCAGGTGACCGAGGATCAATTCAGCCAGCTGGCGGGGCGTATTCGCGGCGGTGGCGCCGATGTTAGCGGAGAGCTTGCCGTCACCTCGCTGGTGCAACTGTCGCCGCTGATCGTGCCGGTTCTGGCGCGGTTCCAAATGGCCCACCCTGACGTCAATATCCGCCTGCTGACCGGAGAGCGTCTGTTCCGTCTGGAATATGGCGAGGCCCATGTTGCAATCCGTGCCGGGTCCGCTCCGGATGATCCCGACAACGTGGTGCAGCCGTTTTTTCGCGCGCCCATGGCGCTGTATGGGTCGGCCGATTATGTCGCGCGCCACGGTCGCCCCGAAAGCGACGCGGATTTGCGGGGCCATCGTTTTGCCGGTTACAGCGCCGAAACCTCTCCGGCGCCGTTTGAACAATGGTTGCGCAAGGCCGTTCCGCCCGAGGCAGTCGTCTTTCGCGGGGCCGATACGCGGGTTCTGATCGATGCTGTGCGTGCCGGGGTCGGCCTTGGGTTCCTGACCCGCTGGGAGGCTGCGGATGCAAACCTGGTTGAGGTTATGGCGCCGCGCGATGAATGGGCGGTCGCGATGTGGCTGGTCAGCCACGTGGACTTGCATCGCACCCCGAAGGTACAGGCGATCCTGGCCGAATTGAAACAGGCGGTCCACGACTGGCCCGCAGATTGGGTCGCGTGATATGACCGCCCCGGCAGAGACGCCATCCAAACCGGCCCTGCACCGCCGCCTGCCGCCTGCTACTGCCGGACACCTGGCAATGCTGGCGTTTTCCGTTCTGGTGGCCGGATCGTTCAGTCTGGGCGCGATGATGGCGCGTGATATTGATCCGCTGGCCCTGACAACTGCGCGCTTCTTTCTGGCGATGATCGTGATCGGTGCGCTGGCCACCGCCACCGGGCACCTCGACCGCTGCGTTGCCAGGCAACCCTGGCGGCACCTGATCCTTGGCGGGCTGTTTGCGCTGTACTTCGTCCTCATGTTCGAGGCATTGAAGACCGCATCGGCGGTGTCGACCTCGGCCATATTCACATTGACGCCGCTGCTTGCCGCCGGCTTTGGCTGGTTGATTTTGCGACAGGTTGCGACGCGCCGCATTCTGGCGGCACTGGCCGTGGGCGCTTTCGGTGCGCTTTGGGTGATCTTTCGCGGCGATCCTCGCCTCGCCATGGAATTCCGCGTTGGCGAGGGGGAAGCGATCTACCTCCTCGGCAGTTTGTTCCATGCGCTTTATATCCCGCTGGTTTCGCGTTTGAACCGGGGCGAAAGCGCGCTGGCTGGCACTTTCGCCATGCTTATCGGGGGCACGCTTGTGCTGGCTGTTCTGGGGGGACGATCCGTCCTTGCGACGGATTGGAGCGCGCTTGCCCCACTGGTCTGGATAACGCTGGCCTATCTGACGCTTGCATCGGGCGCGGGTACATTCCTGCTGCTGCAATTTGCCAGCATGCGCCTGACGGCGTCGCGGGTGATGGCCTATACCTATCTGACCCCATGCTGGGTGATCGTTTGGGAGTTGGCGCTGGGCAACGGCGCGCCGCCGCTGATTGTTCTGGGTGGTATCGGGCTGTGCTGTGTCGCGCTCTATATGCTGCTGCGATCGGACCCTGCGGTGCGGGATGGCGCGGCACCACCCTCGGTTTGATGAACCACGAATTGGCCCTGTCAGCAGGTTCGCGCCCCGGAAATCCCGTGCCTGAAGGTTGTCCTGCCCCGGTGTCCGTCCTTATGTCGGGGGTGTGACCGTTCGGGCGCCTGTGTCAGGACGGCGGTTAACAATTGGAGTTATTCATGCGTAGGATCATCTACCTCGTCGGGCTTGTCGTCATCGTTCTGGTCATCGTCCAGTACGTTCGCTAGGCCGGTTTCGGCTTCCAAAAACCGTTCGAACGCGTCCAGATTGACGGGTTCGAACTGCCCGAAGGATTGCATCCAGACCGAGGCATCCTTCAACGCGTCGGGTTCCAGACGGCACCAGGTCACCCGGCCGCGCCGGTCGCGGCTGATCAGACCGGCCCTGGTCAGGATCGTCAGATGCTTCGAAATGGCCGCCAGCGACATCGCGAAGGGTTCGGCCACATCGGTGACGGCCATATCATCTTCCAGCAGCATCGCCAGAATCTGCCGCCGGGTCGGATCGGCGAGGGCCGCAAACGTCTGGTCAAGATCGGGCATGGCACCTCGGGCGGGGCAATTGGGTCGGCGGACCTGTTTAACACGCGGGCCCGCCTGATTAGCAACCCGGGCGCCCTATGCGCGCTTTGCGATCCGCCTCACCAGCCTTTGACCGCGCCGGGGCATCCGCCAATCCCTTAACCGATTGGTTGAATATCATCCGCACGAATCCGGGCGCTGTGACGCGCTGACGCAGTCGGATTATATTATTTGATAACAACGATTTATAAGATTATCTGCATCGCTTGACTCGGGCCCGCACCAAACCTAGGTTCCGCGCAAAGAACGAAGGGGTCTTTGCCGATGCCTGATGATCCGGAAAAGGCGCAACTGGACGCGCTGGACGCCCGGATCAAGGCGGCAAAGGGGGAAGACACGCCCACCCGGAGTTTTGAAGAGCATCATTCCCAAGCCCATCTGGCCTGGCGCATGGTGATCGAGCTTGTGGCGGGTGTCGTCATCGGTTTCGGCATCGGATACGGGCTGGACAGCCTGTTCGGGACGCTCCCGATCTTTCTGATTGTCTTCATATTGCTGGGGTTCGCGGCAGGCATCAACGTGATGCTGCGATCCGCAAAGGAATTGAACGCAGCCGCGTCGCAGGACGGGGCAGGGACGAAAGGCGACGAAGATGGCAGATGACGCGAAAGCCGAAGGCGGTCTTGAATTCCACCCGATGGATCAGTTCATCGTGAAACCGCTGTTTGGCGGCTCCGAGGTCAACTGGTACACGCCAACGAATGTAACCCTGTGGATGGGTCTGGCCGTGCTCTGCGTTGTGCTGCTGCTGGTCATCGGCACCCGCCGCCGCGCAACCGTTCCCAACCGGATCCAGTCCATCGCCGAGCTGGCCTATGGCTTCGTATATAAAATGGTCGAAGACGTCAGCGGCAAAGACGGGGTGAAATATTTCCCCTACATCATGACGCTGTTCATGTTCATCGTTTTCGCCAACGTGCTTGGCCTGCTTCCGATGAGCTTTACGACAACCTCGCATATCGCCGTAACTGCCGTAATGGCCTTCACGATTTTCATCGCCATTACCGTGCTGGGCTTTGTCAAGCACGGCGCGTCCTTCCTGGGCCTGTTCTGGGTCGGCTCAGCCCCGCTGGTCATGCGCCCGGTGCTGGCGGTGATCGAGGTCATCAGCTATTTCGTGCGCCCCGTCAGCCACTCCATTCGTCTGGCTGGCAACGTCATGGCAGGCCATGCGGTCATCAAGATCTTCGCAGGCTTCGCAGCCGTCACCTGGCTTGCCCCGGTGTCAATCGTGGCCATTGTTGGCATGTATGCGCTGGAAACGCTGGTCGCGTTCCTGCAGGCATACGTCTTCGCAATTCTGACCTGTGTGTACCTCAAGGATGCGCTGCATCCGCACCACTAGGTCTGAACTCAAACAATCCAAATTCCATCGTAAGGAGAAAGATCATGGAAGGCGATATCGTAGAAATGGGGAAATTCATCGGCGCAGGCCTGGCCTGTACCGGTATGGGCGGCGCCGGTGTTGGCGTGGGTAACCTGGTTGGTAACTTCCTCTCTGGCGCTCTGCGCAACCCATCGGCAGCTGCCGGTCAAACCGCGACAATGTTCATCGGCATCGCGCTTGCCGAAGCCATGGGCATCTTCTCGTTCCTGGTTGCGATCCTGCTGCTCTTCGTCGTCTAATCCCGACGTCATTCCTTACGGTCGGGGGCGCCTGTCGCCCCCGGCGTTCCCTTGAGGTTTTCGGAGGACGTTATGGCGACCGAGACACATGCCGCTGAAGGCGCGGAACAAGCTGCAGGCATGCCACAGCTGGATTTTGCGACCTTCCCGAACCAGATCTTCTGGTTGGTGGTCACTCTTGTGGTCATCTATCTGATCCTGAACAAGGTCGCCCTGCCGCGTATTGCCAGCGTTCTGGCGGACCGTGCCGGGACCATCAGCAATGATATTGCCGCAGCCGAAGATCTGCGCAACAAGGCGGCCGAGGCCGAGGCCGCGTATGACAAGGCGCTGGTCGATGCCCGTGCCGAGGCGCAGAAAATCATCGCCGACGCCAAGGCCGACATCCAGAAAGACCTGGACGTCGCAACCAGCCATGCCGAGGCTGAGATTTCGGCCAAGTCCGCCGAAAGCGAAGCGCGTATTGCGGAAATCCGCGACGGCGCCATCGAAAGCGTGCGCGAAGTTGCCACCGATGTCGCAAAGGACATCGTCGCGATGCTGGGCCAGAAGGCCGACGCCAAGACCATCAAGGCGGCTGTGGAACAAAGGATCAAATGATGATGCGCCTGTCCCTGACCCTTGTCGCGGCCCTGTCCGCCAGCCCGGCGCTTGCCGCTGACGGCCCGTTCATTTCGCTGGGCAATACCGATTTTATTGTTCTGATCTCCTTCCTCGTCTTCGTCGGCATCCTGATGTACTTCAAGATCCCCGGCCTGCTGGCGGGTCTGCTGGACAAGCGCGCCGACGGCATCCGGGCGGAACTCGACGAAGCCCGTGCCCTGCGTGAAGAAGCCCAGACAGTTCTGGCCGGAATCGAACGCAAACAGGGTGAGGTTGCCGCACAGTCCGAACGCATCATCGCCCAGGCCCGTTCGGAAGCAGAAGCCGCAGCAGAAAAGGCGAAAGCGGATATCAAGGCCTCAATCGCGCGCCGCCTTGCCGCCGCAGAAGATCAGATCGGCAGCGCCGAACAGGCCGCTGTGCGCGAAGTGCGCGACAGCGCGATCCAGATCGCCATCGGTGTGGCATCCGAAGTTGTCACCAACCAGATGAGCGATGCCGATCAGGACAAGCTAATTGAAGAGGCGATCGGCGCGGTGGAAAAACGCCTGCACTGATCCGGCCCACTCTATTCACCAATGACACATCAAAGCCCGGACCAAGCGTCCGGGCTTTTTCATTGCAGCCCTGAACACTGCCTTTACATCATCATTGATCCAAAAATATCCCCGCCGGAGGCTGCGCAACATTCCCGCGCCCGACAACTTCAGTGCGGTGGGCTCACCCCTCCCCAGGCGCCATGCAAAAACAGCGAAGCCGCAGGCTTCACCGCTTCATAACGAAAAAGGCCGGGCGCGATGGCCCGGCCTGATCCAAATCTCTCGACGACGGGATTAGCCGTTCGGCGTGATGATAATATCCACCCGCCGGTTCTGTGCGCGGCCTGCATCATTCAGGTTCGACGCAATCGGCTGGCTTTCGCCCTGACCGATGGTGACGACCCGCGCGCGTGACACGCCCGAGCTGACGAGGATCGCCCCGACATTCGCCGCGCGGCGTTCCGACAGGTCCTGGTTATAGGCAGCGGTGCCGACGTTGTCGGTGTGGCCGACAACCTGCACGGTCGTGTTCTGGTATTTGTTCAGGCTGGTTGCCAGAACCTGCAGGTCCGACCGCAATACGGCGCGCACAGCGTCGCTGTCGAATGCAAACAGGATCGCCTCGGGCATGCGCACGATAAGCTCGTTGCCGGTGTTGATCACGTTGATCTCACCATTGGCAAAGCTGCCCTGCAACTCGGCGGCCTGCCGGTCCAGATCGGCACCGACAGCGGCCCCGATACCGGCGCCGATAATGGCCCCACCCAATGCACGGTTACGACGCTCTCTCGAGTTATCGCCCGAGGCCGCCCCGGCCAGAAGACCCAGAAGGCCACCGGTCACAGCACCCTGTTTGGCCTGCTGATTGGGGTTGTTGGGGTCAAACGGCTGCGGCTGACAGGCGGCCAGAAGAAAGGCGGAGCTGACCGCCAGAATCATCGGTGTTTTGATATATTTCATGGGGTCCTTGTCCCTGATGTCCCACATCTCCAGCCGGTTTTGTACGTCCCGGGGCACGCAAAGGACACCCCTGGCGTGAGGATACGCGGCGGAAAGCTCGGCGGAATGCTGCCGAAGGGTGTGTTCAGGCGGTTTCGGCGGCCTCCCAGGCCAGCAAGACGCGTTTGACCGGCAATCCCCAGTGATAGCCGCCCAATCCGCCCGATTTGCGCAAAGCCCGGTGGCAGGGAACCAGCCAGCTGATCGGATTTCGGCCCACAGCGGTGCCGACGGCGCGCACGGCCTTTGGGCTGCCGATGGCGCGGGCAATCTCGGAATAGGTCGTCACATGGCCGGTGGGGATGCGCAGCAACGCTTCCCACACTTTGATCTGAAACGGCGCACCGATCAGGTGCAACCGGGTTTCATCGCCGCCGAATGCCGCCTCGATCCAGGGACGCAAGGCGTCCGGATCTTCAACAAAATCCGCTTTCGGCCAGCGGCCCCGCATATCGGTCATCGCCGCCGCATCCCCGGATTCTTCGGAAAACGCCAGCCCGCACAAACCGCGATCTGTCCCCATCGCCAGGGTGCGCCCGAACGGCCCCTCAAACCAGCCCCAGCGGATCGTCAGCCCCGCGCCACCAAGCGCATAATCGCCCGGCGTCATCGCCTCCCAACGCACAAACAGGTCATGCAGCCGCCCGCCGCCCGACAGGCCCACGGCGTCGGCGGTTTCCAGCGTTGTGAACCGGTTCGCCAGCAGATCCTTTGCATGCCCCAGCGCCAGCCACTGCTGATAGCGCTTCGGCGACACCCCGGCCCAGCGGCTGAAGATGCGCTGAAAATGCGCCGGGCTCAGGTTCATTTCGGACGCGATATCCGGCAGGGCCGGGGCATCCGCGCCCCGCGCGTCAATCAGGTCAATCGCCCGGCGCATCAGCTTATAGTGGTAGGCGTCTTCGAAATTCAGTGTATCGGTCATGGGGTCCTCCGGCGTTGCCCCAGAAATAGGGGCTGCGCCGCCCCCATGCGACCCGAAACCTGCGCTTTGTCTTGCGCCATCTGCATCGCCCCGCCATAACGCGCGCGCCATGCAAGCCACACTGCCCTATTCTACGATCCACGAGATCTTCACCCGCTTTCGCGATGCCGAACCGGAACCGAAGGGAGAGTTGGAGCATTCCAACGCCTACACCCTGGTCGTTGCCGTCGCACTCAGCGCGCAATCAACAGATGCGGGTGTGAACAAAGCCACGCGCGGGTTGTTTGCCGTGGCCGATACACCCGAAAAAATGCTGGCCCTGGGTGAGGCTGGCGTGATCGAGCACATCAAAACCATCGGTCTGTTCCGCAACAAGGCCAAGAACGTCATCAAGCTATCCCAGCGGCTGGTGGACGAATTCGACGGTCAGGTGCCATCGTCGCGCGCCGCGCTAGAATCGCTGCCCGGCGTGGGCCGCAAGACCGCCAATGTCGTGCTGAACATGTGGTTCCGCCATCCAGCACAGGCCGTCGACACCCACATCTTCCGCATCGGCAACCGAACCGGCATCGCACCCGGCAAGGATGTCGTCGCAGTTGAACGCGCCATCGAAGACAACATCCCGGCCGAGTTCGCCCAGCACGCCCACCACTGGCTGATTCTGCACGGTCGCTATGTCTGCAAAGCGCGCAAACCGATGTGCCCGAACTGCCTGATCCGCGATCTCTGCCCGTTTGAGGAGAAGACCCAATGAGCACCCCCCGTGTCGTCGGCATCGGCAACGCCATCGTCGATGTGATTTCCCATGCCGATGACAGTTTTCTGGACAATATGGGGATCGAGAAAGGCATCATGCAGCTGGTCGATCGGGCCCGGGCCGAACTGCTGTATGCCTCAATGGAAGATCGCACCCAGACACCCGGTGGTTCTGTGGCGAACACTTTGGCCGGCCTGGGAATGCTGGGGCTGGAAACAGCGTTCATTGGCAAGGTCAAGAACGACGGGTTAGGGCGGTTCTATGCGAAAAGCATGGCCGATGCGGGCACGATTTTCCCGAATCCGCCCGTTGATGGCGCCGAGGCGCCGACCTCGCGCTCGATGATATTCGTCTCGCCAGATGGCGAACGCTCGATGAATACCTACCTGGGTGCGGGGGCCGATCTGGACAGTGGCGACGTTGATCCGGGTGTTTTCGCAGGTGGCGGCATCCTCTTCCTTGAGGGGTATCTGTTCGACAAGGACGATGGCAAAACCGCCTTTGCCGAGGCCGCGCGCCAGATGCGCGCCGCGGGCGGGCAAAGTGGTATCACCCTCAGCGATCCGTTCTGCGCCGACCGGCACCGCGCCGACTTCCTGCGCCTGATCCGGGACGAAATGGACTTTGTCATCGGCAACGCCGACGAATGGAAAACATTGTACGAAACCGACGATCTGAAATCCGCAATTCATCAGGCTGCCGAGGTCTGCGAAACTGTGGTCTGCACCCGATCCGGCGATCCAGTCTGGCTGATCCGGGCCGGGGATCAGGCCGAAGTGCCGGTGACACCCGTCACACCCGTTGATGCAACCGGGGCCGGGGATCAGTTTGCCGCCGGCTTCCTTTATGGTTTTGCCAAAGGCGCGGACCTCGACACCGCAGGCCGCATGGGCGTTGCCGCAGCAGCTGAGGTGATCGGCCATGTCGGCCCGCGCCCTAAAGCGTTTCGACATTAACCTGAGACATATCCGGCGGCCTTAAAGTAGTTCCAGCATTCTACTGGGTCGTAGAGATCGCAGATTGCTCCGATTGCTTCGAAGACCTGGGTAAAGGACCTGGCCCCGATCCGTCGCAAATGGGCTTTCAGTTTAGAGAAGGCCTGCTCGATGGGATTCAGGTCGGGCGAGTACGGTGGCAGGTAAAGGAACCAGCAGCCGTGATTGCGTAAAGCCTGCGTCGCCTCCTTATTCCGGTGGGTTGCCAGGTTGTCGAGAATGACGACAGTGCCGGGGTTGATCTCGGGGACCAGCACTTCGCGGATGTAGGCCGCGAAGGCGGGGCCATCTATCGCTCCCTTGATGACCCAAGGTGCGATCAGCGCGCCTTGGGTCAGGCCCGCGATCAAGGTTTGGGTTCCCCAGCTTCCGAAGGGCGCATCCATCGTCAGGCGCTTACCGCGCTTGGCTCTGCCGCGTAGGCGCGTGAGGTTTGTCTTCACTGCGGTTTCGTCAATAAAGACAACGCGCTCAGGAAAGGTCGCAATGGCTGGCGAGCGGTATCTGAACCAGTCGGCCCGTTGCTGCCTTACCTTGGCGCGGCGGCGCTCGGTTGCGACCAGCGACTTTTTTTGTACGTGAAGCCGAGCCGGGACAGAAGGTTGGCGATGGAGGAGTGATGCACCCGCACACCCTCTGCATCGGCCAGCGCATTACGCAACTCAAAGAGCGTGATGTCAGGGTCTTGTGCGATCAACTCCTCAAAGAATTCCCGATGCGGAGCCAGCTTTCCCTTGTCGCGCGGCGGTCCCTGCCGGGCAGGTTCCGCATGACCCTTCATCCTCACCTGACGCGCCCACCGCGCGCCTGTGGCAGGCGACAGCTTCAACCGCAACGCCGCCGCGCGCCCGCTCAACCCTTCTTCAATGTATCTCTGAAACCGTATCCGAAGCGCAGATGGCAAAGGTGCTGACATGATCCATCCTCCCAAACAGGATGAATCACAGATCAGGTCTCAAGGGAATCCCTCGCGATTCAGGTTCAAGACGAAACGCTTTAGCGTCGCCCCAAGGTGCGGCCCGTCAACGATTTGGCGTGCATTGCAATTACACGCAGGGGTCAGCAGTGAATAAGGGCCTGCGCGCCAACCAAAGGCAAGACAATGACGAATGACTCCAGACAGACCGGCGTTGTGGAAGACCCTTACTGGCAGATTGTGTTGAAAAACTCCGTTTTAGGGCCTGAACGATGATTTTTCTTTCCATGCAGCCCGATCCTAAATTTTTGGCGCGGGGGTCGGCCCAAATCGCCTACATGCGCTCACGCGCAGCCATGCGCTGTCTCGTGGTCAAAGCTTTCCGACTATTTCGCTTCATAGGTTTTCGCAAGAAATCCGCGACGCTCTGATTTCGGAGTTTTTCAACACAATCGGCACCTCCATGACGAAGATTTCGAAGCGCCGTTCATGACGCCGCGCCTGACGGCTGAGGGGGCCGTGTTCATGGGCGGGCGCACGGTCGTATCGCTGAACGGCGCATGGCGTTTTGCCATCGATCCGATGCGCGAAGGTTTGCGACAGCGCTGGTTCGAACATGACACCCTGCCGATAGATGACTGGGTGATCCCGCGCGATTATGACCACGGCAGTTGGCAGGTGACGCCGGTTCCGGGGTGCTGGACGACGGAGCGCGATGAATGGCTGCGCTATGAAGGCGCGGCCTGGTATTCGCGCGAATTTGACGCCGAGGTGCCGACCGGCGACACGCGCATGTTCCTCAGGATCGGGGCCGCAAATGAACGGGCGCGGGTGTTCCTGAACGGCGTGTTTTGCGGCCTGCATGTCGGAGGCTCGACTCCGTTTTTCGTCGACATCACGCCGCATCTGCGATCCGGGACGAACCTTGTGATGATCGAGGTTGACAACACCCGCCGCGCGGATGCGGTTCCGATGCATCATACCGACTGGTTCAACCATGGCGGCCTGTACCGCGACGTTGAGCTGGTGACCGTCCCCGCCATCCACATCACACAGTTGTTTGTGCGCTGGACTGGAAGTGCGGTGGCCATCGATGTGGCGGTGTCTTGTGACGCAAACGGCATGGCCCAGGTGGATATCGCCGGCTTGGCGCAAGGACAAATCGACGTGCGCGCGGGCAAAGGCAGCGCAGTTCTGGATTGCACGCCCAAGCTTTGGTCGCCGGACGCGCCCAGACTGTATGATGTCGCCGTCAGTTTTGGGACCGACCGCGTTTCCGACCGGGTGGGATTTCGCAGTATCGAACGCCGGGGCCGCGCCTTGTTTCTGAACGGTCGTCCCCTGCAATTGCGCGGCATCGGTGTTCACGAAGAAGACCGCAATGTCGGCAAGTGCAGCGACGCCGGCGATATCCGCCGCCGATTTGCACATCTGCAAGCCCTTGGCGCCAATATCGCCCGGGCCGCACATTATCCGCACCACGAACTGGTCGCGCGCATCGCGGATGAGGTGGGTATCTTGCTGTGGGAAGAGATCCCTGTCTATTGGGACATTGCATTCGACAATCCCCCCACCTTCGAAAACGCGCGCAACCAACTTGTCGAGCTGATCCGCCGCGATGCCAACCGCGCCAGCGTCATCCTGTGGGGCGTCGGGAATGAGAATGCGGATACCGATCCGCGACTGGCGTTCATGCGCGGACTGGTTGAGGCCGCGCGCGCCGAAGATCCGTCGCGCCTGGTCACGGCGGCTTGCCTGATCAACCGCGACACTTTCCGTATCGAAGACCGGCTGGCGGACCATCTGGATGTGATCGGGCTGAACCAATATTTCGGCTGGTACGAGCCGGGGTTTGAGGGGCTGGAGACGCTGCTGAAGAACTCCGATCCCGACAGGCCGGTGGTCATCTCGGAAACCGGTGCTGATGCGGCGGCTGGGTTGCACGGGCCTGACAACCGGCTGTTTACCGAGGAATATCAGGCAAGGATCCTGACCTGGCAGGTCGAGATTGCGGCAAGCGCCGACTATGTCGTCGGCACTTTCATCTGGCTGCTCTAAGATTTTCGCACCGACCGGCGGCAGACACGGCATCAGCGTGGGTGGAATCTGAAAGGTGTCGTTGCGGCGGATAAAACCACGCGAAAACTGGGGTTTACGGCATTGGCGCAAGCCTATCAGACGCATTTCCGCGACGCGGATTAAAGGGCCCGAAGGAACTCCAACAGCGCTCGGCGCATTTCGGGCGTTTCCTGGTGACCCGTCTCCTCGCTGCGAAAAACCGTCAATTGTTCAGGGCAATCCGCATAGGCCCTGCGCAGTTCAGCAAGCGCCGGGTCAACCGCCCCCGCCGGTGTCAGCGGATCCTGATCGCCAATGCCGACGAACTGCGGTCGCGGGGCGATTTGTCCGGCGATTTCGCCGTTTGTGGCAATGTTCAACAGCCCCGGAACCGTCAGGTATATTCCGTGCAGATCATGCGCGCCGCATTCAATGAGCTTTGCAAAATCGGCAAAACAGCAAAGCTGCGCAACAGCGGCAACCCGGGGTTCGGCAGCGCCAAGCCAATACCCAAGCGTGGCCCCCATCGAGATACCGAACACGCCCACGCGGGTCTGATCGACGCGGTCCTGCTCGCTCAGCCATTCGAAGGCGGCCTGAAGCTCTGCGATCATCTGACCTGCCAGCGACCCGCCCTGCCAAAGCGCGGCCTTGGTCAGATCACTTTCCGATCTGCCCGCCCGCCGAAACCCGGCAGATCCACACACAGAACGGCAAACCCCATTTCGACGAGTCTTTGTCCAAGCGCGCCCTGCAATGCGGGCCTGCCATCCAGAACCTCGCGCGCGCCGATATCGTATCGGTTGCCGTGGGCGTGAATATAAAGGATCGCCGGGGCTGGTGACGGGGCGTCGGGGAGCGCAAAGAAGGCGCGAACCTCCTGCCCGGTTTTGGTGGAAAATTCCAGTTGCTGAAAACTGCCGCCGGGGATTGGCCGGGCTTGCGCGGGTTGCAGCGTCAGCGAATGGTGGCCAACCTCAAAAATCTGGCGCAGGTGGTCACGCAGATCGGGCCGGATCACGGCCTAAAACCATCACAGATTGGCAGGTTTCGGTCCAGCGGCAGCGACACGCGCTGAGCGCTGCGATCCGAATGGTATATTGCCGCTGCAAGTTCGATAGATGCGACCCCGTCGCTCAGCGATACTTCCTCGCCGCCCTGACCATCCAGAGCCTGCGCCACCGCCGCGCAAAATCCGGCGAAGCCTTCATGGTCGCGCTCAACCGTGGACAGGATGCGATCAACCTCGGCCTGGCGGGCGGGATCGCGAGGCTGAAAAGTCCAGGTCGCCTCACCCGGGGTGTATGGAAGCCGGGTGCTTTCAACCGTCATGTCATCGAAAATAATCCGCAGGCGGCTGGTGTCATCCGCCGCGCCAAGAGTGATGGATGATGTCGCGGTTGCGCCGTTGGCCATGCGAAACGCGATCGCGGCGCAGTCTTCGGTTTCGATCGGATTTGCGCGCGTGGCAAGCGTTGCCGATACGTCGGCCACCGGCCCGAACTGCTGTGTCAGAAGATCGTGGGCGTGAATCGCGTGGCTGAGGACCGCGCCGCCGAATTCATGCGCCCATGTGCCGCGCCACGGGTTGGCATAATAGTCGGCGGCGGTTCCAGTGGGTTTCCAGCGATGCGGTCAGGGGACGCGACAGGAACCCGGCGCGGCGCAGTTGCGCCAGCGCCTTGAACGCGCGGCCATAGCGGTATTGGAACACCGGAAAAATCCGCCCCTTCGATCCAGCCTGCGCCGCGACCAACCGATCGGCGTCGCGCAACGATCCCGCAATCGGTTTTTCGACGATCACGTGTTTGCCCTGTGCCAACGCCTTCAGCGTGACCGGGACATGCAGGGTCGGGGGCAGGCAGATGTCGACGACCTCGACCGCCGGATCGGCGATCACATCATCCAATGACGCCGAAGGGGTGGCGCCAACCTGTGACGCAAGCCTTGCCGCCAATTCAGCGTTCAGATCGCAAATATGGGTCACGGTGAACCGGCCCGGCAATTCGGCATAGGCCGCCAGATGCTTTTCCCCGATCCCTGCGCCCAGAATCGCGACGCGGCGCGTCACCGCAGCGCACCCAGCCGGATGGCGTTTGCCTGCGCTGTCAGGGCAAGCTCCATCACCTTGAAGCAATGTTCCTGGTGCATCGCGTTTTCAGTGCGGTTGTTCACATCGTCAATCAACCGCTCAAAATAAGGCAAGGGCGCATCCGAGGCGTCGATGTGTTCGCAGGTGTCGCCGTTCACCAGGAAAAGATGGTCGGTGCCATCGCGCCCGGCCACATCCACATATTTGCGCAACTCGATATAGCCGTCGGTCCCCAGGATTGTCAGCCGCCCGTCACCCCATGTTGGCAGGGCGTCGGGCGTGTACCAATCCACGCGAATATACCCCTGCGCGGTGTCGGAACGCAGCAAGATCTCTCCGAAATCCTGCAAACCGGGATCGCCCTGATTGGCGAAATTGCCGACGCTTGCGGTGACGACCTTCGCATCGGTCGATCCGGTGAAAAACAGGAACTGGTCCACCTGATGCGAGGCGATGTCGCACAGGATGCCACCGTAAGACGCCTCATCAAAGAACCAGTCAGGCCGCGTCGGTCGGTTCAACCGATGCGGGCCCAGACCCACGGTCTGCACGACCTGCCCGATGCGGCCTTCGGCAATCAGCTCTGCCGCCCGTGTCACTGCCGGAACCTCGAACCGTTCCGAAAAGTCGATGGACCAGATCCGGCCCGTCCGGGCCACGCAATCGCGGATCGCGGCAAGCTGATCAAGGGTGGTGCAGCCGGGCTTGTCGGTCATCACATCCTTGCCGGCCTGCATCGCCTCTATCGCGCGGTCGGCGCGGTGCACCGGCACGTCGGCGATCAGGATCATGTCAATCTCGGGATCGTCCAGCAGATCCTGCCGGTTGGCGACCCTGGGGATGTCGGGAAACCGCTTGAGGAACCCTTCCAGCGGTTCAGGCGCCCCTTCGGTCCACCAGCCTTTGCAAGTACAGCCCAGCGCCTGCATTTTGTCCAGCTGGCCAAAGATATGCCGGTGATCAATGCCGATCACACCAAGTTTGAGGGGCTTCATACGTCTATCCTTTGACAACCTGCTGCTTATTACCTTCACGAGACGACGCCTCGATAGCGGCAATCAGGCGGTGCACATGCAGCGCCTCGGCCCCGGTGCATCCGGGCGGGCGCCCTGCCCTGACCGACACCGCGAAATCCGCAATCAGCGATTTGTGCCAGTCATAAGGGAACGCCATCGGATCGGCCCCGCCGCCGGTCGCGGCCTCATCACCAAAAACCTCGACCCGGCCATCGCGCCAATGGACCGTCAGAACACCGGATTTGAGCAGTGCCGATCCCTTGTCACAGTCAAACGTCAGGCTTTCTGCATCGCCGGGAAAACTGGCCGTGCTGGCAAAGACCGCGCCGACCGCGCCGTTTTCAAACTCCATGGCACCGGCGGCGAAATCCTCGGCCTCCATCCGGTGAAAAGCGGTCGTCGCACAAAGCGCCTGAACATTGGCCACGGGGCCGGTCATGGACAGCATCAGATCAAGCGTGTGAATGGCCTGGCTGATCAGCACGCCGCCGCCGTCACGCGCATAGCTGCCCCGGCCCGGTTCGTCATAGTAACTCTGGTCGCGCCACCACGGCACCTCGGCGCGCACCACGCGGATTGCGCCAAGATCTCCATCGTGCAGCATCTTTGCCAGAATTTGCGAGGCTGCCCGGAACCGATGCTGAAAGACGACACCAAGAAAGACATCGGAGGCGGCGCAAAGATCGACCAGGCCTTCGGCGGCCTGCATCGTCCGTTCCAGCGGTTTTTCGGTCAGGATGTGTTTTTTCTGCCCCGCAAAGAGGGCGATCAAATCCTGGCGGGCATTCGGCGGCGTGATCACCAGCACCGCATCAACCGAGGGATCATGGGCCAGCGCATTCACATCGCGCGCTTCGGGAAAGCCGTAGGTGTTGCAGAACGCGGCGCGCGCCTCGGCAGATCGTGCGTAACAGCCGCGCACGTCGATCAGATCTTCCAGGTCTTTCAGCGCCAGCGCGTGCGGCTTGGCAGCCATGCCCAACCCGACGACGGCCAGACCGAGCCGTTCGGTCATCCCGCGACCCTGTTCACGATCACCTGACCATCGGCGTCGAACAAATGCATCTCGGACAGGTCGAAATTCAGCGCCAGCTGCTGGCCCTTCACGACCGGCAATTGACCGGGTTGATGAACAGTGATCTGGGGGAGGCCTTCAACATCGCAATAAAGGTAGGTTTCACCGCCAAGCTGTTCGGTGAACGCGACCTTGCAGGTCATGTGTCCGGTGTCGTCAGTGCTGACACGCAGATGTTCAGGGCGAATACCAAGCGTGCAGCGCATGCCATCTGTCAGCCCGGCAATTTCGGGCACGGGGACGGACAGGTTTGCCGCGCTCAGCGTCCAGCCAACGGTTGCCTTGTTGGCCGTCACCTCGATCAGGTTCATCCGCGGTGACCCGATGAACCCCGCGACGAACGCATTTTGCGGGTTGTTATAAAGATCCAGCGGCGCGCCGGTCTGTTCGATCCGCCCGTCCTGCAGCACGACGATCTTGTCGGCCAGGGTCATCGCCTCGGTCTGGTCATGGGTGACGTAGATCATCGTGTCGCCGATACTGGCATGCAGGGCGGCCAGTTCCTTGCGCATGGTGACGCGCAGTTCAGCGTCAAGGTTGGACAGCGGTTCGTCCAGAAGGAATGCCTTGGGTTCACGCACGATGGCCCGACCAATGGCAACACGCTGACGCTGTCCGCCCGACAGCGCCTTGGGTCTGCGATCCAGATAGTCGGTGATCTGCAACATTTCGGCCGCGTCACGGACACGACGATCAATCTCGGCCTTGGGCATCTTCGAATTCTCAAGCCCGAACGCCATGTTTTTGTAGACGCTCATATGCGGGTAAAGCGCGTAGGACTGGAACACCATGGCAAGACCGCGCGCTGACGCGCTGACATTGTTCACGGCCTCGCCGTCAATTTCGATCGCGCCAGAGGTGACATCGTCCAGCCCTGCGATGATCCGCAGCAATGTGGATTTGCCGCAGCCGGAGGGGCCGACAAAGACGCAGAACTCACCCGATTCAACGGTCAGGTCGATGCCGTGAAGAACCTCGACCTCGCCATAGGACTTGCGGACCTGCTTGAGTTTTATTTCGGTCATGGGCGATCTTTCCTGGTCATCTGCTGCGCATCTGCGCGGCAAGTTTGGGGTCGGCTTTTTGCATGCGCAAAGGTGGAAGCCCCTTCAGTATCTGGCCGATGTCATCCAGCATCGCTTCGCGGATTCGGGCGTAAGAGGCATGAAGCCCGCCGGCAAGATGGGCCGAGAACAAGACGTTCGGCGTGCTGCGTATGGCGCTGTCGGCAGGCACCGGTTCTTCGGGGTAAACATCCACCGCCGCGCGGAAGGCCCCTGCCCCGGCAAGGTTCAGGAAGTCCGAAAACTCCACAATCTCAGCTCGCGAGGCCAGGACAACGGTGGCATCTTCGCGGATCGTTTCCAGCAAGGTCCGGCCCAGAAAGCCTTCGTTCTGCGCTGTGACGCCTGCCAGCAGGAATACAACGTCCGCCCCGCCCAGCGCGGTTTCCAGCGACACAGGCTCCAACCCTTCGGCCCGCAGATACCCGTCTGACAGCCATGGATCATGCACCATCAGGCGAACCCCAAATGGGCGCAGAAGAGGTGCCAGCGCGCGGCCCAGATTGCCATAGCCGATCATCGCGACCTCGGCCCCAAAAAGACTTTTCGCGGAACCGTTTCCGGCGATCCCGTAAGCCTCTCTCCCGGTGCGCAGCAGCGGGTCGGCCAGGTGCAGCCCGCGCAGCAGCGTGATCGCCTGCGCCAGGCAGAATTCAGCCACGGCAGGTGCCATTGCAGGTGCCGCTGAAAGCACGTGGATGCCGCGTGCATGGCATTCGGCATAGTCGATATTGTCTTCCCAATTGGCCTTCACATTCAGGATTGCCCGCAGGTTCGGGGCGCGGTCCAGCCGTACCTTCGCCATTGCGGTCTGGCCGATCAGAATGGTCATATCGGGCAGATGCGCCTCGACCAGGTCATCGGGCGCGCGCGATCCCCAATGGGCAACGACCTGCCCCATCGCCGCCAGCGCACTGGCACAATCGGGGGTGTAGACCATCGCCTCGTTGCGCGGAAACGGGTCCATGAAGATCAGCGGATCGGTCATTTCATGCCCGAACTGGCGATGCCGGTGGTGATGAATTTTTGCAGGAAGGCGAAGACCACGACCACGGGGATCAATGTGACGACGGTCATCGCAAGGATGTAGTGCCACTGCACGTCCAGCTCGCCCTGGAACGCGTTCAGGCCAACCTGCAACGTATAAACTTCGGACCGGTTCAGCACGATCAGCGGCCAGAGGAATTCATTCCAGCGCCACATGATCGAAAAGATGGCCAGCACCGCAATGGCGGGCATCGCAAGCGGCAGCACGATCTTTGCATAGATCGTCCATTCCGAGGCGTTGTCCATCCGCGCAGCCTCGATCAGGTCTTTGGGAATGGTCAGCATATACTGGCGCAGCAAAAACACGCCGGTGGGTGTGGCAGCCCCCGGCAGGATCACTGCCCAGAGCGAGTTGATCATCCCAAGCTGGGTAACAACCAGATAGACGGGCACCAGGATCACGGTGATCGGGATCATCAGGGTGCCGATAACGAACAGCATGATCGCATTTCGACCGCGAAACTCGTAGATGCTCAGCCCGTAGGCAGCCATCGAGTTGATCAGCAGCGTCACCAGTGTCGCAATGACCGTCACGATGACCGAGTTTTGCAGAAACTGCACGAAGTTGAAGCGTTCAAGCGGGTCAATGTAGTTTTCCGTCGCCAGCCGAAACTCCCGCACTTTGGTACGCTGGTCGATTGGAATCTTGAAGGTTTGGGCCGGGTCAGCCGGGTCAACCATCTGGCTGACAATGCCGATCCGCCGCACCTGGGCCAGCTGTCGGGTGGACCCGTCCTCCATTGTGACATCGAACAGCAAAAGCGGATCGTCATACCCTTCTACCGGAACCTCGATCTGGCCAAGCGGAAGGAATGTGGGCGGGAATTCGATCAGCCCGGCGGGCGTCTTGAACGAGGACATCACCAGCCAGACGACAGGCCCGAACATAAGCAGGACACCGAACAGCAGATAGACGTAGGTGAAAATATCGCTCCAATGCAAACCGTTGCGGCCGCGCCGGGCGGACAGCAAGGTTGCCAGTGAACGGGTCGGCGTTGTCGTCTCAGCCATTGTCGCGCACCCGTGTTGCTGCAAGTTGCGTCATTGTCAGAACAAACAGCACCACGCCCAGCACAACCGAGGCCGCAGAGGCGAGGCCGAAGTTCTGCACCTGTTCGGTAAAGCCGGTGTTATAGATGTACTGAACGATAAATTGCGTCGCCGTGCCGGGACCGCCGCCGGTCAGCACGAACACTTCGTCGAAAATCTGCACGCCCTTGATCAGCGCCAGAACTACAACCACCAGAAGGTTGGGCCACAACAATGGCAGGGTGATGCGCCAGAACACCCGTTCTTTCGACGTGCCATCCATTTCGGCGGCCTCATAAAGGTCGGGTTGTATCGCTTGCAGCCCGGCCAGCAGGATCAGCGTATAAAATCCCATATGTGCCCAGATCGACACGAACACGGCCCAGAACATCGACCATTCCGGGCTGACGAAAAACAGGATTTTGTCCATCCCCATGGACACCAGAAAAGCATTCAGAATGCCGTCGCGCAGCAGAACCCATTTCCAGATCAGCGCGACAACAACCGGCGACAGCAGCACCGGAAAGAAAAACACGGCGCGAAAGAAGCCGCGGGCGCGGATCTTGCGGTTCAGGATCAGCGCGGTGATCAGCGAGAACAGCACAAGAAATGTGACCTGGAAAAAGATGAATATTGCCGTGTTGTACAGGCCCTTCCAGAACCGATCCTCGCGACAGGTAATCGGGTCGCCGAATGTCTCGCAATCCAGGAGGAACCCGTATTGTTCGGTGCCGGTGTAGACCCGGTTGCTCAGGTACAGCTCCGTGCCCCCGGTCAGGGAAAATGCAAAGTTGATAAATAATGGAATGACGCCGAAAATTCCGAAAAACGCCAGGTTCGGCAGCAGGAATATCCAAGGCATGTGCCGGATGCCGACAATCCGCTGTATCCAGGACAGCGGGTAATCCAACAGCTTGAACAGCATGCTCAGCGGCCGGGCGACCAGCACCGCAAGACGGTCAAGAACGCCGATCCGGCCTGACTTTGCGTCATTCATTATGTCGCCTCCTAAGCGGCAGGCTTCGGGGCCGGCCCGGATCGGGCTGGCCCCATTACACGATCACTCGCGCGCTTTTTCAGCCAGTTGATTGGCGATGTCTTCTTCCATCCGCTCGTAAGCCTGATCCAGCGTCAGCTCACCAACAATCGCTTCGTTCAGACGCGAAATCAGCGCGTTGAACATCACGCGGTTGTTCTTGTACCCCTGCAGGTCAAACGCGACCGGAGAGATGGTCGGAACCGCGCCCGAGAAGGTTTCCAACGCGTGTTTGGCGCGCGGATCCTCGGTGGCGAAGTCAACGCCGCCGGTGGCCAGTTTCAGGTGCCCCGGGATGAACAGCGTCTTGCCGTAGAATTCGGCCAGGCTTTCCTCTTGCGCAAGGAAGTCCATCAGCTTGCCGACTTCTGCGGGATGCTGCGTGTCCTTCATAGCAACCAAGGCCGCCCCACCCGGCATGCCTGTGCAGGCTGCGGGGCCACAGGGCGCAGGCACGGCCCACCAGTCGAACGCATCGCCGATCTTGTCGGCAAACTGCGGGATCTGCCAGGATCCGGACATGTACATCACCACTTGGGCATTGGCGAAGTCTTCGTTTGCCCCAAGATAGGTCGAGCCTGAGACCGAGCCCCAAAGCTCTTTCGACATGGTGCCGTCCTGGTGCCAGTCATAAAGACGTTGGGTCATTTCCTTCAGGCCGTCGTCGACCAGCGCGGGTTCGCCAGCTGCGTTGAACATCTGCGCGCCCATCGCAATTGCCGGGCCGGAAACACGGTGGCCCGAACGGTCCCAGGCCATCGGGATCGGGATGTCCAGCTTTTCAGCGACCTGATTGACCGCAGCGGCCCAGTCATCCCAGGTGGCACCCTCGCCCGGCATGGCAACTTCGGCCTGTTCGAACAATGTCTTGTTCACATAAGGCCCGGTCACTGTCAGCTGGGTCATGAAGCCCGAGATCTGATCGGAATCCGGTGCCAGCCAGTCCAGGAAAGGACCAAAGCTGGCCTCCCAATAGGCCGTGTCCGAGATGTGCGGCGTCAGATCGAGGTAGAATTTGTTCAACCCCCCAAGATCAGTGACGCGCGCAAGGTCAGGCCCCGCACCAGCGGCCAATTGAATCGGCAGCCCTTCGATGATCGACTTATAGGGCACAACATCAAGCGTGACCGAGATATCGGGGTTTGCAGCTTCGAAACGATCCAGAAGCGACTGCATCACTTCGCCTTCGTTGCCGTCGTTGTACCACATCATGCGCAATTCGGTTTCCGCCAAGGCCGAACTGGCCATCAGCGTCGCGGCGACAGTGGTGGTCGCCAGCAGCTTTCCTAAGTTGAAAGACATCAAGATACTCCCTTTGGTTGGTTTCGTCGTTCGCCATCCGGCCCGGCGTTTCCGGGCGGAATGATCCTTTGTCCACGTTCATCGAGTTCCAGAACCGAGTTTACATGGTCGTGCATCGCCCTGGCGGCGCCATCGGCATCGCCAGATCGAATTTCGTTAATTATTTCAATGTGCTCTTCATAGGCACGCTGCGATCGCCCGGAGATTCCCGCCATCAAAAGATAGCGTTGGCGATCTACGTGGCCCTTGATCGACAGGGCCAGTTTCCAGGTACGGGACACGCCTGCAATCCGCGACAGTTCGCCGTGAAAGGCTTCGTCCTGCACAAAGAAGGCGGCGTAGTCATCGCGCCTGGCAGTGCGTTCCTGAATCTCCATGATTGGATCCAGACTGCTGAGGTCCGCGTTCATCCCGGCCAGCCTGCGCACCACGGCAGTTTCCAGCGCGGCGCGAATGAAAACCGCTTCCTGAAGCTGCGCGACGTCCAGTTTGGCCACTGTCGAACCGACATGCGGCCGGGTGTTGACCAACCCTTCGGATACCAGTTTCTGCAAAGCGGCACGAAGCGGCGTGCGGCTGATGTTCAACGTATCTGCCAGCGATGCTTCGCTGATCTGCGCGCCCGGAGGCAGCCGATTGTCGACGATGCGAACCCGCAGATAGCTGTAGACCTGCGGTGCAATCGGCAAGCTGTGGTCAATCTCTTGCGAATAGAGCAGCGCATCGACGGTCATTGCACGACCTCGCGACTGAGCGCGGCAACCACCCCGCGAATTTCGGCCAACCCTTTCAGGCGACCCACCGCGGGATAGCCGGGTTGCAGATTGGCGCTGAGGTCTGACAGAATCTCTTGCCCGTGGTCCGGGCGCATCGGGATCTGCGCATCCGGCCGCCCCTGTTCGCGGCGCCGGGCCTCTTCAGCCAGGATGACTTCGATCACGCCCACCAAGTCCACCTGCCCGGCCAGATGTTCATCCTCAAAAAACGAACAGGGCGTCTGTTCAGCGTCGCGTGTTACATTGCGCAGGTGCAGGAAGTGAATTTTCGGTGCAAATCGGCGTGCTATCGCGACGCAGTCATTGTGCGGGTTCGCGCCAAGCGACCCGGTACAAAGTGTCATTCCGATTGAAGGGCTGTCGACCGCGTCCAGAACGATACCATAGTCGTCCCCGGTCGACATGATCCGGGGAAGCCCAAGCAGTGGGAATGGCGGATCGTCGGGGTGGCAACACATCCGCAGGCCCAACCGTTCCGCAACCGGCGCGATTTCGGACAGGAAATCGATGTGGTTCTGGCGCATCTGATCGCTGTCCAGATTGTCATAGCGCGCAACGGCGTCCTGCAGTTCGCCCAGCGACCAGGATTCGGTCGCCCCCGGAAGCCCGGCGACGATGGACCTGGACAGCTTTGACTTGTCAGCATCCGTCATCGAGGCATGAAGGCGCCGCGCCGCTTCCAGCGTTGCCCCCTCGTATTCCTCAGCGGCACCGGCCCGGTTCAGAATAAAACAGTCGAATGCGGCAAACTCGACCAAGTCAAAACGCATCGCCGCCCCGCCATTGGGCAAGGCCCAGCGCAGGTTCGTCCGCGTCCAGTCCAGCACCGGCATGAAGTTGTAGCAAATCGTCGATATGCCAGCATCGGCCAGTGCTTCCATTGACGCGCGATAAGCCTCAACATGGGCGCGGCAGTGATTTCCCTGTGTCTTGATTTCTTCAGAAACCGGAAGGCTTTCAACAACGTCCCATTGCAACGCGCCGTCGGATTTTGCCTTGATGTCGTCCTGACGCGCACGGATGTCTTCCGGGGTCCAGACCGCTCCCGCCGGGATATGATGCAGCGCCGTTACGATTCCGCTGGCTCCGGCCTGCCGCGCGCTTGGCAGGTCTACGCGGTCATCGGGTCCGAACCATCGCCAGGTCTGCTTCAATTCATGCTGCCTTCCGAGATTGACAGCTTGCAGCATACCGGTATACCGGAGCACCGCAACCGCATATTTGCGACCGTGCTGGCGGGAAGCCTCGTCACTTTGAATGCGTTCGCACCGCGGTAGCATCAGATCGGAGGCGCCCATGGCGGTGGATCAGAAAGGGCATTCTTCAGCACGATGTGACGCGCCGGGGCGCAGGTGCCAGACGGGCCGGATTGGCACGGCCCATCCGATTGCACGAAAACGACACCCTCGGTATGTGCCATGACCTGACACCTGCTTTAGCAAAAAGAGCCGTTTGATAATGACTGCCCAGCCACCCCTTCTGTCGCGCAAGGCCCCGCCCCCCAAGGCTGGCATCGTTCACCTTGGCCTTGGTGCCTTCTTCCGCGCCTTCGGAGCTGCCATGGTTGAAGAGGCCATGGCCACCTCGGGCGGGAACTGGGGGATCTGCGGCGTCAGCCTGCGATCACCAGAGGTACGCGATCGACTGGCTGCACAGGGCAACGTCTATACGGCTGGCGAACTTAGCACAGACGGGCAGAAAACTCGGATCATCACCTCGGTAAGCGACGTGATCTTCGCCCCGGAAAACCCGGGCGCACTGTTGGACAGGTTGGCTGACCCGGCTGTCAAGATCGCCTCACTAACCGTTACCGAGAAGGGGTATTGTCACATTCCCAGCACCGGGGAATTGGACACAAGGCACCCGGACATTCAGCATGACATCGCAAACCCGACACCGCGCAGCGCCGTCGGCTTCCTCGTCCGGGCATTGGATGCGCGGCGCAAGGCTGGCCACAGGCCGTTCAGCGTCCTCAGCTGTGACAACCTTCCCAACAACGGCCTTGTGGTCAGAAACGCCGTGCTTGGGCTGGCCGCGGAAATCGACCCGGCCCTGGCACGCTGGATCGCCAGCGAAGGCCGGTTCCCGGCCACAATGGTCGACAGAATTGTTCCTGCGGTTACCGAAGACGACATCACGCAGTTGATGCACCGGACAGGATATCTGGATCGCGCAGCTGTCTTCCACGAACCATTCCGGCAATGGGTTATCGAGGACGATTTCGTGGACGGCGCGCGCCTGGATTTCACCCATGTCCCCGGCGTGCAGATGGTCGCAGATGTCGCACCGTTCGAGCATATGAAAGTCAGAATGCTGAACGGCACACATTCGGCGCTGGCCTACCTTGGCTATCTTGCCGGGCATCAGACAATCGCCGAAACGGTGTCGGACCCGGTGTTCAGATCCTATGCGCAGAACCTGTGGAAGCGAGAGATTATCCCGACCTTGGCGCCACCCGAAGGTGTCGACCTGAACCACTATGCCAGCGAATTGCTGGGCCGCTATGACAATGCGGCGGTCCGGCACAGAACGTGGCAGATCGCCATGGATGGCAGTCAAAAACTGCCTCAACGGCTCCTCGGTACGATTGCCGACAACACCGCGGCCGGGCGGCCCTGCGACGGCCTGATCCTGGCCGTGGCGGCATGGATGCGCTATGTCGGCGGCGTCGATGAACAGGGCGACCCGATTGACGTCAGGGATCCGCTGGCATCGCAGCTGCGCAGCCTGTCCGATTCCCGCGATACCCCGCGCGGCAAGGTCGACGCGCTGCTAACCCTGGACCAAATCTTCGGTGCCGCCCCCGCCGAGCGTTTTCGAAACACCCTCGCCCAATCCTATGAATCGCTTGTCCGCCTGGGCGCGAAACAAAGCTGCCAGAACCTGCAATAGTGCCGGAAGCGTTTGGTTCGGCAGCGTCGCCTTCGCCGCCCGGACAGAACGACTGTAACTCATGATGCGCCGAGACTGCGCCACTCAGCAAGAACAGCGGCGCGGTTCAGCTTGAAACTGTCCTGTGAGTAAAGATGGCGTTCCTGATTGAAGTGGTTGTGGACCGAGGCTTGGGCGGCCAAGAATTTCTGTAAACATCGCATTCGCCTGAACGGCAACATAGCAGGATTCTTTCGTCGGAAAAGTTGGTGGATAGTCCCCGCCCAATTGTTCAGCCAGCGGCCCGTGTGCGGTCGTTCAGTTCTGCCGATCACTTTCATCGCTGCGCGACATGGTCGGAATCTGTCAATCACGTCACCTATGTTTTGCGGCGCCTCTTCATTGATCCCCTGAGGAATTTCGCTGCTCCTGTTGCGGTCGCGGCGTTTCGTGACGCAACTTTCCAGTACCTCGCCGCCGAGGTGAGGTGCCACTAGCGTATTTGCCCTGACATTTGCATTTTCCTTTGCTTTCATTAATTCTAAGAAAAGCGTCGACAAATCTAACGGCACCTCACGGACGCTACGAATGACATGGTGTTTTGGTCGGCAGAAAGCTCTTAAAGCCCACTATGGGGTGCTGTCAGACGAATGCGAACCAGTCTCTGCAAGGACAGTCGGGCTGTCCCTTATGCCGCGCCCAGACCGCGCCACTCTGTAAGAGCGGCGGTGCGGTTTGCTTTGAAATCGAGCCGCGAATAGAGATGGCGTTCCTGATTGAAGTGATTGTGAACTGAAGAGTGAACGGCGACAAATTTCTGTAAACTTCGCATACGGCGGAAGCGGAGCATTGCCCGTTCTCGTCGTCGAAAAGGCAGGTGAGAATTCTCCGCCCGATTGTTCAGCCAACGTCCCGTTTCTTGTTTCGGTGCGTTGCCGATAACCTTCATTGCGGCGCCGTAGGAGCGGAGCATGTCGGTCACTATGATCTCTGGATTGCCGTAGCGCTTCATTGATTTCCTTAGGAGAATCAACGCTGCTTTGCGATCCCGCCGTTTTGTCACATAACTTTCCAGGACCTCGCCTTCGTGATCCACAGCCCGCCACAAGTAGTGCGTCTCGCCATTGATTTTCACGAAAACCTCATCAAGGTGCCACTGCCAGTTCGAATAAGACCGCATCCGACTGGCCCGCTTTCGGCGGATTTCAGCGGCGAACATCGGGCCAAATCTGTTCCACCAATGTCGAACTGTTTCGTGACTGATTTCGACGCCGCGCTCATCCAGCAGGTCCTCGACATTGCGAAGTGACAGCGGAAACCGAACGTACATCATCACAGCAAGTCGGATGATCTCGGGGCTGGTTTTGAAGTAACGAAATGGGCCGATTGTGTTGAAAAACTCCGTTTTAGGGCCTGAACGATGATTTTTCTTTCCATGCAGCCCGATCCTAAATTTTTGGCGCGGGGGTCGGCCCAAATCGCCTACATGCGCTCACGCGCAGCCATGCGCTGTCTCGTGGTCAAAGCTTTCCGACTATTTCGCTTCATAGGTTTTCGCAAGAAATCCGCGACGCTCTGATTTCGGAGTTTTTCAACACAATCGGCTGAGTTTTGTCATTCCGCGAGGCTACGAGACCAACCTGCCCGCCTCAAGCCAGTTTCTTCTGACAGTGCCTGTTCCGCCTATTGCCTGGCCGCGCAAGTGAAGTCTGGAACGGCACCTGAACCCAAATTTATTGAGACAGAGGCAGTCAAGATGTGGCGACAGATCAACTCGGAGTTTGTCGCAAACTACGCGGATGCGGGTCCCATGACCTCCCTGGAAGATCAAAAACGCCTCCTGAACTGGGTGTTTGGAATAGCACGAATACAACACGTCTTGCAGCCATAATCACACTTCCGGTGGGCAATTGCTGCATCAGCAAAGGTTCGACGTCGAATGGCGGTAATGCGGGTTGCGACCGCAGCATTTCGACTGCGGGTCCAAGCTCCGTATTGGGCCGAAAGTCTCAAAACGCCTTCAAGCCTTGGCATCCTTTGCGAATAAAAACATCCTCGATCTAATGGCAAAGCACCGGTGCGCTTCTTCCGACCCGGCGTGGATCTCTTTCCGCTCAGCAACCGACACCGTGATGGGTTAACCGCGAGCTTGTGGGGGACCTTGTGGGGGATAATTTTTATTGTTTCAAAAATTATGTATAATAAACATGTAGTTAAACCATAAATTTGGCGGAGGAGGTGGGATTCGAACCCACGGTACGCTTTCACGCACGCCGGTTTTCAAGACCGGTGCATTCGACCACTCTGCCACTCCTCCGAAGCGCCGGAACCTGCGTTGGCATGTTCCGCTCGGCTGGTCGGGTGCGGCTTTAGCGGGCCGCGCGGGAATTTGAAAGTGCAGAGTTTGCCTGCGGATTTGATCCCTGTGGGTTGGCCGTAGGCTGCGCATCGCGCGACAGACTCTTTTCATGCCCCCTCACAGCCGTTACAGTCCCGCGAACAGGGCGCCAAATCGGGGCGTGGATCAGGCAGCAACACCGCAAAGCGGTAACAGCGCGGTAACGTCTGCGCATCAAGGGGGCGGTTATGGGCGTAACGCTAACATTTCGGACAGTTCTGGTTCTGGGCGGGCTGTCTGTCCTGACGGCTTGCAGCGGCGATGGCCCGTTGGGGTTCAAGCTTCCGTTTGGTGGCGGCGAAAAGGCCGCCACGTCGACCACACTGGTCGAACGGGACGTTGAAGCGCCCGAGGTTTTTCAGGCATCCGACAATGGTCTGTGGGACGGGCGGCCCTCGCTGGGTGGCATCTGGGTGGCGCACCCGGACGTTTCCGATCCCGAGCGCGCGATCGTGCGCAACGAAGACAACGGAAAATTCGTGATCGGGGCGTTGTTCCGGCGCGAATCCGACAATCCCGGACCGACGATCCAGGTGTCATCGGAAGCAGCCGAGGCGCTGGGGATGCTGGCGGGGCAGCCTGCATCGCTGAATGTGACGGCCCTGCGCAAGGCCGAGGCCCCGGCCGAACCTGAGACTGACCCGGTTCTGAACGCGCCCGAAGATATCGCGGCAACCTCGCTTGACGACGCTGATGTTATTCCGGCGGCGGCAACCATTGCCGCAACACCCGCGCCGACGGCCCCCGCGGCCAGCCCGGCACCGGCCGCGACGGCGGCTTCTTCGACGCTGTCCAAGCCGTTCATCCAGGTCGCCTTGTTCCGCGATGAATCCAACGCGAACAATGCCGCTGCCGGTCTGCGCAGCGTCGGCGCCATTCCGGTTGTGCGGCGCGGCGTCAGCAACAAAAAGACCACTTGGCGAGTCCTTGTCGGCCCCGCACCGACATCCGATGACCGCGCCGCGATGCTGTCAAAGATCAAGGCGCTCGGCTATTCCGATGCCTATTTCGTGTCAGGCTGATCCCCAAAACTATCGGAGCTTGCTGCCCATGTTCCTGCGCCCCCTTGCCTTTCTGATCGTTGCCATCGGCGCGCTTCCCGTCGCGGCACAGACTTTCGAAACGGCGGCCAAGGCGGCCTATGTCTATGACGTGACAACGGACACAGAGCTGTTGGTCAAGAATGCAGACACGGCCTTGCCGCCTGCCTCGATGTCCAAACTGATGACGCTCAACATGCTGTTTGAGGCGTTGCGCGATGGCCGTGTCGAACTGACCACCCGGTTCGGGGTATCGGCGCGCGCCAAGGCGATGGGCGGCTCGACCATGTTCCTGAACGAGCGGGATCGCCCCACGGTCGAGGAGCTGATTCAAGGCATTGTCGTGCAATCAGGCAACGATGCCACCGTAGTGGTGGTCGAGGGGCTGGCCGGGTCCGAAGATGGGTTCGCGCAACAGATGACACAACGCGCCAAGGCGCTGGGGATGGCGAATTCGAACTTTGCCAATGCATCAGGCTGGCCGCATCCGAACCACCGGATGTCGGTGCGTGACCTTGGGATACTGGCCAAGCGGCTGATCACTGAATTCCCGGAATACTATGGCTATTTCGCCCAGACCGAGTTTCCATATGACGGACGGGCACCCAAGAACCGGTTTAATCGCAACCCATTGCTGAAACTTGGCATCGGGGCTGACGGATTGAAAACCGGTCACACCTCCGAAGCGGGCTATGGTCTGGTCGGTTCTGCCCGACAGGGCGAGCGGCGCGTGATCTTCGTCCTCAGCGGTTTGACCAGCGAGGCTGCGCGCGCCGACGAAAGTCAGCGGCTGGTCAACTGGGCGTTCCGGCAATTTGTCGAAAAGACCATCGTGAACGAAGGCAATCGCTTCGCCAATGTCCCGGTCTGGATGGGGGAACACAAAAGCGTCGGGCTGATCTCGGGCGAGGCGCTGACGCTTCTGCTGCCTGCCTTGGCACAGGACGGGATCGAGGCAAGTGTGACCTATGACAGCCCGGTCGAGGCGCCGGTGTCCAAGGGCCAGAAGCTGGGCGAGATGCTGATCAAACTTCCCGGTTTGCCTGACCGGCAGGTGCCGTTGGTGGCGCATCGCGCCGTGGCGCGCGGCGGGTTTGCACCGCGCCTGCGCACCGCTGCCGAGGTGCTGTTGCGCAACTATCTTGGGGATGCGGTTGCGGACCGGTTGTGATGGGCAACTGGCCCGGTCTGTTTATCACCCTCGAAGGTATCGACGGGTCCGGGAAATCCACTCAAAGCCGCCTGCTGGCCGACGCGCTGGACACGGCAGGGCATGACGTGGTCCAGACCCGTGAACCGGGTGGCGCGCCGGGCGCAGAGGAAATTCGCCGACTGCTGGTCGAAGGCGCGCCCGACCGCTGGTCGCCGAAAACCGAGATGCTGCTGTTCACTGCGGCGCGTCGCGATCACTGGGAAAAGACCATTCAACCCGCGCTGATGGCCGGGAAGATCGTGGTCTGTGACCGTTTCGCCGACAGCACGCGGGTCTATCAGGGGGCCACGCGCGGCGATTTGCGCGCCACTGTCGACGCATTGCACGCCCTTATGATCGGCGTCGAACCGGACCTGACCCTCGTCATCGACATGGACCCGCAACTTGCCTTGTCGCGCGGGCTGGCCCGCAAAAGCGGCGACGACCGGTTTGAGGATTTCGGCGCGGACTTCCAGATCGCCTTGCGCGATGGGTTTCGCGCATTGGTGACGCAGAATCCAGATCGCTGCCAGACTGTCGACGGCGGGCGTGATACGGCCCTGGTTGCTGCTGATATACTGGCAATTGTGAAGACGCGAACCTGATGTGCGCCGCACGCGCAACCCAGGTGGCCGAAGCCGAAGAGGTGCCCGAGGCTGACAAGCTGGACGGTGCACCGCATCCGCGTGACACGATGGACCTGCTGGGTCACGGCGCGCAACAGGCTGCATTTCTTGAGGCTGCCAAAGACGGAAGGCTCCACCACGCCTGGTTGCTGACCGGGCCGCGCGGTGTGGGCAAGGCGACCTTCGCCTGGCGCGCCGCCCGCTATCTGCGCGCCCTGCCCGCCCCCGGTGACATGCTGGCCGAACCAGCCCCTGCGGATATGGCCATGGCCGACGATCACCCCGTCGCGCGGCGCATTTCGGCCCTGTCCGACCCGGGCGTCTTCCTGCTTCGCCGCGCCTGGGATCAAAAACTCAAGCGGCTGAAGACGGTTATCACCGTCGACGAAGCCCGCCGCCTGACGCCCTTTTTCGGCATGGCGCTGGCCGACGGCGGGTACCGCGCCGTGATCGTCGACAGCGCGGATGAGATGAACCCCAACGCCGCCAACGCATTGCTAAAACTGCTGGAAGAACCGCCCGAACGCTGCGTGCTGTTCCTGATCAGCCACCGCCCCGCGCGCCTGTTGCCAACGATCCGGTCACGCTGTCGCACCCTGCGGTTCGATCCGCTGTCGCCCGAGAACCTGATCGCCGCTTTGGCCGCAACCGGCCACCAGGCGGACGACGCCCTGGCGGAACTGTCCGCAGGCTCGGTCGGAGAGGCGATCCGCCAGGCGCAAAATGACGGTACGGCGCTCTATGCCGGTTTGATCGGGTTGCTCGACACCGCACCTAACATGGACCGCACGCGCGCGCGTGCGCTGGCCGACGCCTGTGCAGGGCGCGGGTCCGAAGCGCGATATGATCTGATCCTGCGATTGATCGACCTGTTGCTGGCACGATTGGCCCGCGCTGGTGTCGGCATGGCGCTGCCCGAAGCCGCGCCGGGGGAACCGAGCGTTCTGGCGCGCCTGTCGCAATCGCCAGCGGCGGCGCGGCGATGGGCCGAGCTGGCCGAAACACTGGCTGAACGCGCCCGTCACGGACGCGCCGTGAACCTTGATCCCGCAGTTCTGGTGCTGGATTTGTTGTTGGCGATCAACGGCGTTGCGGGGGATGTGTTGCGATAGATGTTTCACCCTGGTTATCTGAATTGCTACCAGAATTGCGCGCGCCCGGTGCGCGCCAAAGGCGCAGGGCGCACGCCGGACCGGCCCCACCGGTCTGGCGTCGGTTCGAGGTGGGCGTTTCCGTCAGATTTGACGGCTAACCCGGCGCCATAAATCATGCCCACGCACCGTTGCTACGCCAACCCGCCGGTCCGCCGCGCGCCCTGCTTAGGACGGGATTTCGGTTTCGCGCATTGTCGTAGATTGAGTGGACGATACTTTGGGGGAAATCTCGTGTTTGGATCAAAGCACCGGTCGCGATGACGTAGTTTTTTTTTCTAACCTTGGCCCGGCATCACGCATGAAGGGCTTGCCCGGCTTTTGCGTCGCTCTGTGCCCCTCACTACACCGCCCAGCCATCCCAACCTTGACGCCCCCGCCCCCTTCCCGGATACGGATGTTCACCCAGTCAGGACGATATTTCCCGTGCCACCACTCATCACCGACAGCCATTGCCACCTCGATTTTCCGGATTTCGACGACGAACGCGCCGCCGTGGTCGCCCGCGCGGTCGAGGCTGGCGTGCACCGCATGGTCACAATCTGCACCCGCCTGAAAAACGAACCCGCCGTGCGCGCCATAGCCGAGGCACACGCCCCGGTCTTCTATGCCGCAGGCACGCACCCGATGTCGGTCGCCGATGAACCGATGGCCGAATTGGAGGGGCTGATCGCGCTGTCTGACCACCCGAAGTTTGTCGGGATCGGCGAAACCGGCCTGGATTACCACTACACCCGCGAAAGTGCCGCGGCGCAGCAAACTTCGCTGCGCATCCACATTGCCGCCGCGCGCCACACCGGCCTGCCGCTGATTATCCACGCACGGGACGCCGACGACGACATGGCGCGTATCCTGACTGAAGAATACCGCGCAGGCCCCTATTCCTGCGTCATGCACTGCTTTTCTTCGGGCGCGGAATTGGCGAAGGCGGCGCTCGACCTCGGGTTCTATCTTTCGATGTCCGGTATCGCCGCATTCCCGAAATCGCAGGATTTGCGCGACATCTTCGCCGCCGCCCCGCTGGACCGCATCCTGCTGGAAACCGACAGCCCCTACCTCGCCCCGCCACCGCATCGGGGCCGGCGCAATGAACCAGCCTATACCGCTCACACCGCCGCCGTCGCGGCCGAGGTCTTTGGGCTGCCTCTGCCCGACCTTGCCGCGGCGACCGAAGCCAATTTCGACCGCCTGTTTTCCAAAGCCGCCGATTGGAGCGCCGCCTGATGGCCCAATTGCGCTTTACCATCCTGGGCTGCGGGTCCAGCGCCGGGGTGCCGCGCATTGGCAACAACTGGGGCGATTGCGATCCGGCAAATCCGAAGAACGCCCGCCGCCGCTGTTCCTTGCTGATCGAGCGGATCGACGGCGACGGAACCACGCGCATCCTGATCGACAGTACCCCGGATGTGCGTCAACAACTGATTGACGCAGGCGTCGGCGCGCTGGATGGCGTCGTCTATACCCACCCCCATGCCGATCATATCCATGGTATCGACGATCTGCGGGTTGTCGTTCTGAACATGCAGCAACGCCTGCCGGTCTGGGCCGACGCCAATACCCGGGCCGAATTGCTGGCCCGGTTCGCCTATTGCTTTGCGCAACCCAAAGGGTCGGCCTATCCGCCGATCCTTGAAATGAACCTGCTGGACGGCCCGGTGACGATCAGCGGAGCGGGCGGCGCAGTAACGCTGACGCCATTCGCGGCCATCCACGGCCGGATCGAGGCGCTGGGGTTTCGCATAAACGATCTGGCCTACCTGCCGGATGTGTCCGAGATGACCGATGCAGCCTGGCAGGCGTGTCGCGATCTCGATTGCTGGATCATCGACGCCCTGCGCCGCACCCCACACCCCAGCCACACGCATCTTGCCCGAACGTTGGAATGGATCGACCACGCAGCGCCAAGGCGCGCAGTGCTGACCAACATGCACATCGACCTCGACTATGAAACAGTGCGCGCCGAAACCCCCGACAACGTCACCCCGGGTTTTGACGGGATGCAGGTCAGCTATGAAGTCTGACGGGTGAGCGCGCTGCTGACCGTGATCCTGCCGGTATTTCTGGTGGTCGGGGCCGGGTATCTTTGTGTCTGGCGCCAGTATTTTGCCCCCGCGGTGGTCGACGGGCTGATGAAGTTCACCCAAGGCTTCGCGATCCCCTGTCTGTTATTTCGTGCCATTGCCCGGATTGACCTGTCCAGCGGATTCGACCCGGCCCTTCTGGGCACTTTTTATGCAGGCGCACTCTGCGGTTTCATCGCCGGGATCCTTGGCGCGCGGCTGATCTTCAAACGTGATTGGGAGGCCGCGGTCGCCATCGGTTTTGCGTGCCTGTTCTCGAACTCGGTCCTGTTGGGGCTGCCGATCACCGAACAGGCCTTCGGCCCCGACGCGCTGGTTGGCAATTTTGCGATCGTCGCACTGCATGCGCCGTTCTGCTATGCCGTCGATCTGATCGCACGCGCCGCCCTGCCCGCCGCATTGTTCGGATTGGGAGGGATGCTTGTCCGTTACCGCCCCGAAGGCGACATGCGCACAATCCTGTTCATCTGCGCCGTGTCGCTGATCCTGCACCCGGCCATCGTCTTCGGCTTGGGCGTTACGGCCGGGCTTGACCGCGATGCCTTCCGCTCTGCCGTTCTGACTGCGGCAATGGCGCCCGGCGTCAACGCCTATGTTTTCTCGGACCTCTACGGCGCGGCGCGGCGCGTCGTCGCCTCATCCGTGCTGATCGCCACGGCGCTGACCGTGTTAACCGCCTGGGTTTGGCTGGCGTTGCTGCCCTAGGGGCTACCGCGCAATCCCTCATCTCTGCGCCGAAGGCTATGCTGCAACGGCGGCCACGTTACCGCAGCAGGCTCAGCGTGACGCAAGCGCCAATAACAGGAATGAAGCCGCAAGCTTCGCCGCCGATTTAGCCCGGTGACAACCCGCGCAGACGCTCGGACCGGCGCCGCAGAATCTCGATCGTTGCCAGCAGGAAGATCGAGAATACGACAAGTATCGTCGCCACCGACAGGATCGCCGGGCTGATCTGTTCGCGAATACCGTTCCACATCTGCCGTGGGATGGTCTGTTCATCAATCGCTCCGATGAACAGCACGGCCACAACCTCATCAAACGAGGTTACAAAGGCGAACAATGCGCCCGAGATGACGCCCGGCAGGATCAACGGCATCGTGACCTTGAAGAAAGTGGTGCGGGGGTTTGCCCCAAGGCTGGCCGCTGCGCGGGTCAGCGAATGGTCGAACCCGACAAGCGTCGCAGTGACCGTGATGATGACGAACGGAATGCCCAATGTGGCATGCGCCAGGATGATCCCGAGATATGGGATTTGCCAGCCAAACAGCTCCCACTTGGCGATTTGAATCGTCGAGTAGAAGAAGAACAGACCGGTGGCCGTAATGATGATCGGAACAATCATCGGCGAAATCATGATTGCCATTATCGTGCGGCGGAACGGCATCTCCGGTCTGGACAGGCCCAGCGCGGCCACGGTTCCCAGGATGGTCGACACGATGGTCGAAAATATTCCGATCACGATCGAGTTCTTTGCAGCGTTAACCCAGGCTGCATTGTTCCAGGCATCCGCCCACCAGCTGCCGTCACGCGGCCCATCGGGCGCCTGCATCCCAAAGGTCAGCAGCAGGTCGTACCAGCGCATGGAGTATCCATCCGGGTCCAGCGACAGCATCTTCTTGGTGAATGTGAAGAACGGCTCGGCATTGAACGACAACGGGATCACGATCAGGATCGGCGCAATCAGGAACAGGAATATCAGCGCGCAGATCACCAGGTAGATCTTGTGCCAGACCCGTTCGAGTGTTGAGGCGTGTTTGGGCAAGGCCATCGTCTATCCCAACTTCAGATTGTCTATGCCGATCAACCGGTCATAAAGCCAGTACAACAGCAGAATGCAGGCCAACAACAGCGCCGCCAGTGCCGCGGCAAGCGACCAGTTATGCGACTTCAGCATGTGGAAAGCGATGAAGTTGGTGATCATCTGACCGCTGGCCCCGCCGACAAGCGCCGGCGTGATATAATAACCGACCGCCAGAATGAACACGAGCAACCCCCCTGCCCCCATGCCCGGCACGGTCTGGGGCACGTAAATGCGGCGGAACGCGGTCCAGCTGGTCGCCCCCAGTGAACGCGCGGCACGCACATAACTGGGGTTGATCGGGCGCATCACCGAATAGAGCGGCAGTACCATAAAAGGCAGCAGAATATGCACCATCGCAATGATGGTGCCGGTCTGATTATAGATCATCTGAATACGGTTCTCATCCGCCAGAACACCGGTCGCAACCAGGGTATCATTGACCACACCCTGGCTTTGCAACAGCACGATCCAACTGGTGGTTCGCACCAGAAGGGACGTCCAGAACGGCAGCAACACGAATATCATCAGCAGGTTAGACTGTCGCAGTGGCAGCGTTGCCAGAAGATGTGCGATCGGATAGCCCAGAACCAGACAGGCAAGCGTGATGAACCCCGATAGCAACAGGGTTTTCACAAAATTCCCGACATAAAGCCGTCGGTTTTCCTCGACACGTACGATTTTCCCGTCAGCATCGCGGGTGCGATCCAGCGCTGCAAGATAGAAATTGGCGGTATAACCCGAAGACGCTCCGCGCATGACCTGCCATAGCAGAGGATCGGCCCAGTCCTTGTCAGCGTCCAATACCGCCTCTTTGAACGGGGCTTCCATCCGCCCTGCCTTGCGCGCCGTTGACGTGAATAACGAACGTGTTCCCGCAAGTTCATAGTTGATGCGCGTACCAACGTTGCCCTGCGCCTTGAGTTCGCGAAGAACCCGCAAATCACTGACCAGTGCCGCATAGGCATCTTCGTCAGGTTCGGTGCCTTGCGGATTGGCGTCAAACCAGCTGCGCAGATTGACCATGACCGGTGTTTTTTCGCCGGTTTGGATGTCTTCGTGGACCGAAAAGCGCGGGTCATCAATGGACCGCAGCAACATCTGTCCGATGGGCACTGCGAAAGTCACCAGAATGAATGCCAGCAGTGGCAGTACCAGCAGGAATGCCCGCCGTTTGGCGCGGACCTGGGCGGCCGCCAGCGCTGCCTTCAGCGGTTTGCCGTCTGCGGTCGTCAGGCGACCCGATGTATCGGCTGTGGCGTCACTCATCTGGCACGCGGCCCTCTTGTGTCAGTCGCAATTTGTCAGTTGCAAATCGTCGATTGCAAGTTCGGGGCGCGCCGGTTTCGGCGCGCCCCGTTATCAATGGCTTACTGCGCAAGCCAGGAGTTGAAGCGCTCGTTCAGCTCGGCATCACGATCCGCCCAGAACTCCAGCGAGGACGCCAGCGCGTTCAGCTGGTTCTCAGGGCTGGTCGGCAGGTGCGATGCCATCTCGGTCTCACCGTCGCCTTTGAAGATACCAACCAGAGGTGCCGACGATTTGCGCGGCGGGCCATAGCTGATCCATTCAGCAGCGGCCGCCAGAGGCTTGGTGCTGGTCGAGAACTTGATGAACTCCAACGCACCTTCAAGGTTCGGCGCACCCTTCGGGATCACCCATCCTTCCCACTCAAACACCTGACCATCCCACATCATCGCGAACGGCTGATCTTCGGCCATGGCAGCAGCGAAAATCCGACCGTTCCAGGCCATGGTCATTTCGACTTCGCCATCCGCCAGAAGCTGACCCGGCTGCGAACCCGCTTCCCACCAGACGGCGACATCCTTGACGGCGTCCAGCTTGGCAAATGCCCGGTCCACGCCTTCGTCGGTTTCAAGCATCGCATAGACATCACCGGCGGGGACACCGTCGGCCATCAATGCCATTTCCAACGTGGCTTTGGCGCCCTTCTTCAGGCCGCGCTTGCCGGGAAATTTCTCCAGGTCAAAGAAGTCGGCAATCGATTGCGGGCCACCATCGGGGAACTTCGTGGTGTCATAGGCGATGGCGGTGGCGAACACGTCGGTCGGGATCATGCAGTCGGTCAGAGTCCCGGCAATGAAATCGTCAACGGCGGGCGTGCCGTCGTCACCATCGGGCAATATCGAAGCGTCAATTTCTTCGACAAGTCCTTCGTCGCACAGGCGCACGGCGTCGGCGATTTCAACGCTGGCCACGTCGATTGTGACGTTACCGGCTTCAACCTGCGCCTTGATCGGGTTTGCAGGGTTGTCGGCATCTGCCGAGTTCACGGTGATCCCAGTCGCGGCGTTAAAGGGCTTGTGATAAGCCTCAACCTGGCTGTTGGTGTATGCGCCGCCCCAACCGATCACGGTGATCTCGTTGCTGTGGCTGGCCGCATGGGCTGAAACAGCCATACTGCTGAGGGCCGTGGACAAAATTAGCAGTTTTTTCATGTCATATTCTCCCTGGTTAGTCGTCATTGCCGAAGCTTCGGCGGGTCGTTTCGTCAGAGCGGGTTCAACGCGCGTGCGTCTTCAATCGCCCATGTCACTTGGGTTTTTTCACCGACAACAAGATGCTCATGCCCGGCGGAGTTTGGCACTTTGACCACGAAATCGTCATTGCCATGCATGTTCAACCGGCAGCGGATGTGATCGCCGAGGTAGATCAGTTCCTTCACATCTGCAGTTGTCGAGTTCCCGCCGCCTTTGCCGCCAACCGAAACACGTTCGGGCCGGATCGAGATCAGCGTCTCGGACCCTGCGTCGCCGCAGCTGACCGCCAGCGCCTGGCAGGTTTCGCCATTTGCCAGTTTCACGGTCGCCGTATCGCCGGATTTTGAGATGACCGTACCGGACAGTTTGTTATTTTCGCCGATGAACTGCGCAACGAAGCTGTTTTCGGGGCGTTCATACAGGTCTTCGGGCGGGGCGAGCTGTTGGATGCGGCCGTCATCAAACACTGCCACGCGGTCCGACATCGTCAGGGCTTCGGATTGATCGTGAGTCACATAGACCACTGTGATCCCAAGGCTTTCATGCAGATGCTTGATCTCATACTGCATGTGTTCGCGCAGTTGCTTGTCCAGCGCACCCAGCGGTTCGTCCATCAAGACCAGCTTGGGGTCAAAGACCAATGCACGCGCCAAGGCGATCCGCTGTTGCTGCCCACCGGACAGTTGTGCCGGACGGCGATTGCCGAATTCACCCATCTGCACCATATCCAGCGCGCGGGTGACTTTGGCTTCACGTTCGTCTTTGCCCATCCCGCGCACTTCCAGCGGAAAAGCGAGGTTTTCATTCACCGTCATATGCGGGAACAGGGCGTAGTTCTGGAACACCATGCCGATGCCGCGCTTGTGGGGCGGGATGTTGTTGATCTCGGCCCCGCCAAGGCGAATTTCGCCGTGGGTGGCGGTTTCAAACCCGGCCAGCATCATCAGACATGTCGTCTTGCCGGACCCCGACGGCCCAAGCATTGTTAGAAACTCGCCCTTTGGCATGGAAAGATTCAGGTCTTTGACGACCAGAACCTCGCCGTCATAACTTTTCTGGACGCGGTCAAATTCGACGAACGCGTCATCGGTATTGGTGTCTGCCAAACCGGGCTCCCTGATGTTGGCAGGTTGTCCTGCACTTCTGGATGAAACTTAAATCCAATGCTTGCCTGCAATGCAACAAATGAATCTGCCACTTGCTCTGCAGTTTCTCCCAAGTCTCGCGAATTCTGCCGACCGGTCGAATTGGCATCGCCACCAAATTGCTACATCACCGCACCGATCTGCCAGGGCACGAACTCATAGTCGCCCAGCCCCTGCGCTTCGGATTTCGTGACCCCGCCCGAGGCGACGCTCAGCAGCATCTGATAGATCTCGCGCCCTTTGTCTTCCAGCGACACGCCCCCGGTCAACATGTCACCTGCGTTGATGTCCATGTCTTCGGTCATGCGGGCGTACATTTCAGAGTTCGTCGCAACCTTAATCGTCGGCGCGGGCTTAGAGCCGAAGGCCGATCCGCGCCCGGTTGTGAACACCACCAGATTGCACCCCCCCGCAATCTGCCCCGTCACACTTGCCGGGTCATAGCCGGGGCTGTCCATGAAGGTGAAACCCTTCGCCCTCACCGGTTCGGCGTATTTGAATACCCCGGTCAGGGGCGAGGTTCCCCCCTTTGCTGCCGCGCCCAGCGATTTCTCTAATATCGTCGTCAGACCGCCCTTCTTGTTCCCGGGCGACGGGTTGTTGTCCATCGAGCCCTTGTTGCGTTCAGTGTAATCCTTCCACCAGTCGATCAGCCCGACCAGCCGGTCACCAACCGCCGCGTCCACAGCGCGGCGGGTCAGAAGATGCTCGGCCCCGTAAATCTCGGGCGTTTCGGCCAGAACGCCGGTGCCCCCCTGCGCCGTCAACAGATCGCAGGCGTGGCCCAGCGCCGGGTTCGCGGTGACCCCGCTCCAGGCGTCCGATCCGCCGCACTGCAGGGCAACCATCAGATCCGATGCCGGGCAAGGTTCGCGCTGCGCTTCGTTGGCCAGGGGCAGCATGGCGCGGACCTTCTCAATCCCCAGCTCCACCGTTCGGCGCAGACCGGCGACGCCTTGAATATTCATCGTCTGGAACAGCGGACCCTGCTTTAACCCATAAGCCTCAAGCAGCCAGTCGATCTGGTTCATCTCACACCCAAGGCCCACCATCAGCACGCCAGCGTGGTTCGGATGGCGTGCATAGCCCCACATCACGCGCTGCAGCGCTTCGAACCCGTCGCCGTCACCGGCCATGCCACAGCCTGTGCCGTGAACATATGCGACGACACCGTCGACGTTGGGATAGGCGGCCATCTCTTCGGGGCCGAAGGCATCGGCAATCCGGCGCGCGGCTGTCGCCGAACAATTCACCGAGGTGACAACCGCGATGTAATTGCGCGTTCCCACCCGTCCGCTTTCGCGCCGGAACCCCATGAAGGTATCGCGCTGATCCTCGGGCACCATCGCGACGGGGCGAAGATCGGTTGCGAATTCATACGCTGCCTCGGTCGCGCGAAACTCGACGTTATGCGTGTGCACATGTGCCCCCGCGGCAATCTCGGTCGAGGCCAGCCCGATGAACTGCGCGTATTTCGTGATCTGCTGGCCAGCGCCAATCGGTGCCGTTGCGATCTTGTGGCCGGATGGAATCAGCGTCTGGGTCAAAACGCCTTCGACCTGGTGACCAGCCTCCAGCGCCCGGGTCGCGGTCACGACGTTGTCACTGGAATCGAATCGAATGAAATCGGTCATGCAAACCTCCCTTTTTCCTACCAAAGCACCCTGACCTTGCGTTCACCTGCCACACCTCTGTACGAAGATCGCGGCAACGTCAAAATAGGATGCACCGCGCTCGTGACGCACAAGACCCCGAAACTTCGTTCGCAGCAATGGTTCATGAACCCGGACAACCCGGAAATGACGGCGCTTTATCTGGAACGCTATCTGAATTACGGGCTGACGCGCCCGGAATTGCAATCCGGCAAGCCGATCATCGGCAATGCCCAGACCGGCAGCGACCTGTCGCCCTGCAACCGGCATCATATCGAGCTGTCCAAAAGGGTGCGCGACGGGATTATTGCGGCCGGCGGAACAGCGATCGAATTTCCGGTGCATCCAATCCAGGAAACCGGCAAGCGTCCGACGGCGATGCTGGATCGCAATCTTGCCTATCTGGGTCTGGTCGAAGCCTTGTTCGGGTATCCGCTGGATGGCGTTGTGCTGAACATCGGGTGCGACAAGACGACCCCGGCTCTGCTGATGGCTGCCGCGACCGTGAATATCCCCGCCATCGCCCTGTCTGTCGGGCCAATGCTGAACGGCTGGTACAAGGGCGAACGCGCCGGTTCCGGCACTGTGGTCTGGAAAGCCCGCGAACAGCTGGCCGCCGGAGAGATTGACGACGAGGAGTTCATGGAGATCGCTGCCGCCTCGGCCCCGTCGGTCGGCTATTGCAATACCATGGGCACGGCGACGACGATGAACTCTCTGGCGGAAGCCCTGGGCATGCAGCTTCCCGGTTCTGCTGCGATCCCGGCCCCGTACCGCGAACGCGGGCAAATCAGCTATTGTACCGGGCAACGGATCGTCCAGATGGTGCACGACGACCTGAAGCCAACAGACATCATGACGCGTGAGGCGTTCGAGAATGCCATCGTCATCAACTCGGCCATCGGCGGGTCGACCAATGCGCCGATCCATCTGAACGGCATCGCCCGGCATCTGGGTGTGCCGCTGGACAACGACGACTGGCAGCGCATCGGGCACAAGGTTCCGCTGCTGGTGAACCTGCAACCGGCGGGCACTTACCTGGGCGAAGATTATCATCAGGCCGGTGGTGTCCCCGCCGTAATCGGAGAGCTTCTGGCCAATGGCCTGCTGCCACACCCGGATGCTGTCACCGCCAACGGCAAAACAATGGCCGAGAATTGCGCCACAAGCCGCAGCCTGAACCCGGACGTGATATTCACGGCATCCAGCCCATTGCTGCCGGACGCCGGATTCATCAACCTGTCCGGGAACCTGTTTGACTCGGCCATCATGAAGACCAGCGTGATTTCCGATGAATTCCGCGACCGGTATCTGACCAACTCAGAAGACCCCAATGCCTTCGAAGGCCGCGCCATCGTCTTTGACGGGCCCGAGGATTTTCATCACCGCATCGACGACGAAGCCCTGGGCATCGACGAACACTGCATCCTGATCATGCGTGGCGCTGGCCCCATCGGTTATCCCGGCGGGGCCGAGGTGGTGAACATGCGCCCGCCTGCCTATTTGCTCAAACGCGGTATCCACGCGCTGCCTTGTGTCGGCGACGGGCGGCAATCGGGAACCTCTGGGAGCCCGTCAATCCTCAATGCCTCGCCCGAGGCGGCGGATGGCGGCGGGCTGGCGCTGGTGCGCACAGGCGACAGGGTGCGCATCGACCTCAACACCTGCACCGCGAACATGCTGGTCGACGCAGATGAACTTGACCAGCGCCGCGCAGACCTGCCGGATCGCCCCTTCGCACCCGACAGCCACAGCCCCTGGCAAGAGCTGTTCCGAGAGAAAGTGCGCCCCTTCAGCGAGGGTATGACCCTGAAAGGGGCGGACGCCTACCAAGATATCGCGCACGGCCCGACCCCGCGAGACAACCACTAAAAAGGACGAAAAGATGAAACTCGTAAGATACGGCGACGCAGGATCCGAAAAGCCAGGCCTGATTGATGGCGACGGTCAGTTGCGCGACCTGTCGGGTCATGTCGATGACATCAACGGCGCGATGCTGAGCGAGGCATCGCTGGACCGTCTGCGGGCGCTGGACGTGAACACGCTGAAAATCGTGTCAGGCAGCCCCCGGTTCGGGGCCTGCGTCGGGGGCATCGGCAAATTCATGTGCATCGGCCTGAACTATTCCGACCACGCCGAAGAATCCGGCATGGAGGTTCCCGAACACCCCGTCCTGTTCATGAAGGCAAGCTCGGCCGTGGTTGGCGCGAATGACACCGTCTCGATCCCGCGCGGATCAATCAAATCGGACTGGGAGGTTGAATTGGGCGTCGTCATCGGGACGCCTGCCAAATACGTCTCAGAACAGGACGCATTGAACCATGTTGCCGGGTATTGCGTTATCAACGACCTGTCCGAGCGGGATTTTCAATTTCAGCTGAGCGGTCAGTGGGTCAAGGGAAAATCCTGCGACACATTCGGTCCGACCGGCCCCTGGCTGGTGACTCGGGACGAGGTTCCCGACGTGCAGAATCTGGATATGACGCTGGATGTCTCTGGCGTGCGTCGGCAGACGGGAAATACCAAAACCATGATCTTTTCGGTCGCGCATATCGTCAGCCACCTGAGCCAGCTGATGACGCTCCAACCCGGCGACGTGATCTCAACCGGGACACCACCGGGCGTCGGCCTGGGCCTGAAACCGCCGCAGTTCCTGAAAGTGGGCGATACGATGGAAGTCTGGATCGAAGGGCTGGGACGCCAGAAACAAACCGTGGTGATGGACGCCTGAACAGGAATCGACGCAACACGCCGGATGGGTCGAAACGCCCGGTGTGTTGCGCGAAACCCGCCGCGCCCGGTTCAGTTCTCGGGCATCCGCGAAGCAAGGTGTTTCGAATGTCGTCGTCGCGTTACTTCGGATAGCGACTTTGATGCGGGCGATTAGAATACCCTATAGCGGTTCGCGTTTTACTTGAGACATCGCATATCAGAAATCGCGTTCTAAATCAGCAACTTGCCGATTGAGAGGCGGAGAACTCTGATTCAGGTTAAACGCGAACTGCTTTAAAACAGCGGAATCTCTGGCCGTTTCTGGATACGACTGCCGCCCAGCGCCTTTATGTGAGGTTGGTCGTCGCTTTTCTTCGAAAAGTGAATTTGGTGCGGTCGGAGGGACTCGAACCCTCACTCCTGTTACAGAACAGCGACCTCAACGCTGCGCGTCTACCAATTCCGCCACGACCGCAAGACCCGGCAGGGTGCGGCGCGTATAGCGTGGGCGATTTGGCTTGTGAAGCGGATTTTGACAGTGCGCGCACCGCATGGGACAAGCCGCCTGATGACTGCCAGCAGGACCGCAAAATGGTAGAGTGGATCACCTCTGATAAACCCGTCGAATATGAAGCCGCCGTCGCCTGGATGGAGGCCCGCGCTGCCGACATCCGCGCGGGCACAGCGGACGAGGCGATCTGGCTGCTCGAACACCCGCCCCTTTACACGGCCGGAACCAGCGCGCGCCCGGAAGATCTGACCGCCCCGGACCGGTTCCCGGTTTTCGCCTCGGCGCGAGGCGGGCAATACACCTATCACGGGCCCGGGCAACGGGTTGCTTATGTCATGCTGGATGTCGCCGCACGCGGACGCGATGTGCGCGTATTTGTCCGAGCTCTGGAAGATTGGGTGATCGGCACACTCGCCGAATTCGGTGTCACCGCCGAACGCCGGGCGGGGCGCGTCGGCGTTTGGGTCAGCCGACCTCAAAACCCCCCCTTGCCCAACGGTGACCCACGCGAAGACAAGATTGCCGCCATCGGCATTCGCCTGCGCAAATGGGTCAGCTTTCACGGGGTTTCAATCAATGTGGATCCGGATCTGCAGCATTACGACGGCATAGTCCCCTGCGGCATCGCCGGGCATGGGGTGACCAGCCTGGTGGATCTGGGGCTGCCGGTTACGATGGCGGACGTGGATGTAGCACTGCAAGCCGCATTCACGAGGTGTTTTGATCCATAGCCGTCGCTGTCTGGCGCAACTGCTGATGTGGCGCTGAATTGCCCGATCACGTACCGCAGAAGGTCTGCGTAACCTCCTGATCGACTGTGGGCGGGCGCGCCAGATCGGCGGTGTCGGTCGTGTCATTATACGGCGTTGCCAGCGCCCGGGTCAGCCGTGCGAAAGGGGCCAGATCGCCGCGCAAACCGGCCTGAATGACCTCCTCAATGCGATGATTGCGCGGGATGATCGCCGGGTTTGCCGCGCGCATCGCCTCGGCACGGGCATCCGGGCCGCGTTCTTCACGCGCCAGCCGCGCCTGCCAGTCGGCGTGCCAGGTATCAAACGGGGCCGGATCGGCAAATGACAACCGCGCAGTTCCACCCGCCAACCCCCGGAAGACATTGGTGAAATCCGCACCGCCTTCGGTCATCGCCGCCAGCAACCCCTCGACCAGCGCCTCATCCCCATCCTCGGCCCGCTCCAACCCCAGCTTGGCGCGAAATTGCGTCAGCCAGGCATTCTGAAACAATGGCCCGAACCGATGCACGCTGGCGGTCGCAGCCTCAATCGCCGCGTCACGATCCCCCATCAGCGGCAACAGCGAGGTTGCCAACTGCGCCAGATTCCACGCGGCCACGGCGGGCTGCTGATTGTAGGCATACCGCCCGTGCTGGTCGATCGAACTGAACACCCGCGAGGGCGAAAAAATGTCCTGAAACGCGCAGGGCCCGTAATCAATCGTCTGCCCGCTTACCGCCATGTTGTCGGTGTTCATCACCCCGTGGATGAACCCCAGCGCCATCCACCCCGCCACCAGGCTGGCCTGAGCCGCCACAACCGCATCGAGCAATCCAAGCGGCCCGTCCGCATCAGGATAATGTCGCGCGATAACATGCTCCATCAGCGCCTGCAAAGCTTCGGTATCCCCGCGTGCGACGAAATACTGAAATGTCCCGACACGAATGTGGCTTGCTGCAACTCGGGTCAGAATGGCGCCGGGAAACCCGGCCTCTCGCTGGACGGTTTCGCCTGTCGCCACAGCGGCCAGCGCGCGGGTTGTCGGAATGGCATAGGCATGCATCGCCTCGGACACGATGTATTCACGCAGCACCTGCCCAAGCCAGGCGCGCCCGTCGCCCATGCGGCTGTAAGGCGTCCGCCCCGAGCCCTTTAACTGAACATCCACCCGCACGCCGCCTGACCCGATATGTTCGCCCAGAAGCACCGCGCGCCCGTCGCCCAATTGCGGCGACCAGCCGCCGAACTGATGCCCGGCATAGACCTGCGCCAGCGGATCACCCCCATCCGGCACCGCATTGCCCGCCAAAACAGCGACCCCGGCGTCCGAGCGCAATGCGTCCGTATCCAGCCCCAGATCCGCCGCCAACCCGTCGTTCAACGCCAGCAACTTCGGCGCGCGCACAGCCACCGGTGCCTGCCGCGTAAAAAACCGCGCTGGCAACCGGCCATAGCTGTTGTCAAAGGAAAACCCGAAATCCATCATTCAGATATGGCAACGCGCAGCCAATTTGCCCACCCCGGTGCCATCATTGACCCGGAAATATCCCCGCCGGAGGCATAATTCTCGTTCCCCACGCTCACAGCTTGCGCGTCATCAGCATATAGCGTTCGCGGTCCTCGAACTGCGCGCGGTTGTACATCCGCCGGATCGCCGTGTCGGCGCGGTCGACCTCCAGATGGATGGCCTTGATCCCATGTGCGCCCAGCGCTGCGGGCAATCGCGTCAGAATATCGGTGCCGATACCGCGCCCGCGCACGGCAGGGCGCACCCAGAATTCGTCCAGAAACGCATCCATCCCGCCAAATTCCACCGCCCAGCTAAGCGTCACGATGGCGTAACCCATCGGCGCACGATCTAGACCCACCAGATAGATCATCCCAAAGTGGGATCCTTCCAACAGCGGCTTCAATGCCTCTTCGCGGTCCATCGGATCGCTGGCGATGCCCATCTCGCGATGAAACGCCTCGACCATCGGCATCAACCGGTCGAGGTCATTGGCATTCGCAAGACGCATCGCGGTCATAGCCGGGCCAGTCGCTCGGTCAGCAAATCGAAGAAGCCCGCGTCGTCGATGCCGCCGATGAACAGGGCGTTGGCGGGGCGGTCGGTGACGCCCCACCAGTCGGCAACGGTCATGCCGCGGGTCAGCGCGCTGTCGACCTCGACCTCGACATTGATTTGACGACCGGTGAACAGGTCTGGCTGCAACAGATACGCAATGACGCAAGGATCATGCAGTGGTGCCCCTTCCGAGCCATATTTTTCCTTGTCGAAGCGTTCGAAAAAATCCGTCCATTCGGCAACGGCCCGTCCTACCGGTGTGCCAAGGTTGCGAAACGCCTCGACCCGGGCGCGGCTGGTCAGGGCCTTGTGGGTAACGTCCAGCGAATGGATGACCAGATCGACACCGCTGGCAAAGACGGCCTGCGCCGCTTCGGGGTCGACGTAGATGTTGAATTCCGCCGCCGGGGTGATGTTGCCAACTTCGAAATAGGCGCCCCCCATCAGCACGATCTGCTGAACGCGTTCGATGATATCGGGGGCGCGTTGAAAGGCCGTGGCGATGTTGGTCAAGGGGCCCAACGCGCAGAGGGTCACCGTACCGGCTGGCTCCCGGCGCAGGATCTCGATAATCGCGTCGACGCCATCGCCATCGGTCAATGGCATCGTCGGATCAGGCAGGTCTGGTCCATCAAGGCCGGTCTTACCGTGCACATGCTCGGCCGTGACCAGATCGCGCGCCAGTGGTCGGTCACAGCCTGCGTAAACCGGAACCTCGGTCCGGCCCGCAAGCTCACATATGATCCGCGCGTTCTTCTGCGTCAGATCCAGCGGTACATTGCCTGCAACAGCGGTGATCGCCAGCACCTGCACCTCGGGCGAGGCCAGCGCCAGCAGGATCGCAACCGCGTCATCCTGTCCGGGATCAGTGTCGATGATAATCTTGCGCGCTGCCATTCTATCCGCCTGTTTTCGTGACTAACCCAGACAGTCGCCCCGCCGCCCGCAACTGTCCAGCGCAAAGCGATTTCCGCCCATTGACGCGCGCAACAACGCGCCTACCCCGCCAATTTTACCCCATTTGGCCTGAGATCTGACCGGATTCCTCCGACGTACGCGCGATAGCTGGGGGCCAGCCCCCAGACCCCCGGGATATTTGTGGGTCAATGATGGGCGGCTGTTGGGTGTGTGGCGTCAGCCGTCGAAATCCACGGTTTCCGTCAGGCGCAGCGCTTCGGCGCGGCGGGCGGCGATGTCGGCCAGTGGCGTGGTGTCCGGGGTCAGGCTGCCCCAATTGGCCACAGTGTCAGAAGGGGCGACGCCGGGGGTGACCGGGTACTCGAAGTTCGTTGCACCGTAGATCTGCTGAGGCTCAGCCGAGGCCAGGAATTCCATCAGGGCCAGCGCTTCGTCGCGGTGCGGTGCGGCGGCCGTCATCGCCATGCCTGACAGGTTCACATGGGTGCCGCCGCCCTCAAACACCGGAAAGACGATCCGCACCGCATCCGCCCATGCCTGCTGATCCGGGTCGGACTGCATCAGCCCCATGTAATAGGTGTTACCCAGTGAGATATCGCATTCTCCCGCCCAGATCGCCTTGACCTGTGCACGGTCGTTGCCTTGCGGTTTGCGCGCCAGATTGGCCTTCAGCCCTTCCAGCCAATCCTGCGCCACCTCGGCCCCGTCGCGCGCGATCATGGCCGAGGTCAGCGCGATGTTATAGGCGTGCAGGCCAGAACGGGTACAGATCCGGCCCTTCCATTTGGGATCGGCGAGGTCTTCGTAGGTCGCGATCTCTCCTTCAGCGACGCGGTCGCGGCTGGCGTACACCACGCGGGCGCGGGTCGTCAGGCCGTACCAGTGGTTTTCAGGGTCGCGCAGGTTGGCCGGGATCGCGGCGTTGATTGCCGCACTGTCCACCGGCTGGGTCACGCCGGCCTCGACCGCCTCGGTCAGGCGGGAAATGTCCGACGTCAGGATCACGTCAGCGGGCGAACGCGCGCCCTCGGCCTGCAATCTTTGCACCATGCCCTTGTCCAGAAACGCAATATTCGTTTCAATTCCAGTCGCTTGAGTGAAGGCATCCAGCAGCGGCTGGACCAATTCCGGCTGGCGATAGGAATAGATGTTCACGTCTGCGGCAGCCGGTGCTGCGGCAAGGACCAGGGCGAGAGGGGCGAGGCGAATAGTCATGGTGCAAATAGTCCTGTAGAAGCGTTTCGATGCGCGGACATAAACCCGAGTATTTCAGTCAGGTCAATACCTGATCGAAACAGTCGGGATATTTGCGGCCCGCCGCCGCCAGAACCGCGCAGACCGGTGGCCCGCGAATGGCATGGGCGCCCACCCCGGCCCCGCGACACTTTTTCCCGCCCTGCGGCGCAAAGGTCCATTGCCCGCCCCGGTCAGGCGCACTAAAACCTGTCTCAACCACGCCTGCAATCCGCTTGCAGGGCAGTCATCAGACCATTCAGGAGGCTTCCATGGCCGACGCAACCCTTCACGCCGACGACGGTCATCACGACACGCGCAGCTTCTTCACGCGCTGGTTCATGTCGACCAACCACAAGGATATCGGCATCCTCTATCTGGTGGTTTCGGCGTTTGCCGGGTTCATCTCGGTCGCCTTCACGATCTACATGCGGCTGGAACTGATGGAGCCGGGCGTGCAGTATATGTACCTGCCCTGGGTCGGCAACATGGAGGCGCTGACCGGCGAATTTAGTGAGGCGATTGCGGCACTTACAGCGGATGGAGCGACCTATGGACAGGCCGCACTTGAACGGTTGCAGACCGCCCTGGCCGCGACCCCGGTGGATGCGGCCGGCAATTTCGAGATTACAAGCGGTGCCCGTGCAGATGTGGTCGCCACGCTGAGCGAATTTGCCAAGGGCGGCACGGATGCGCAGGCGTCAACCATCTATGGCCTGATGAATACGCTGGACGGCGATCCCAATGGTCACCTGTGGAATGTTCTGATCACCGGCCACGGCATCCTGATGATGTTCTTCGTCGTGATTCCCGGCCTGTTCGGCGGCTTTGGCAACTATTTCATGCCCTTGCAGATCGGCGCGCCGGACATGGCGTTTCCGCGTCTGAACAACCTGTCGTTCTGGATGTATGTCGCTGGCACCTCGCTGGCGGTGGCCTCGGTCTTGTCGCCAGGGGGGAACGGTCAGGCGGGCTCGGGCGTGGGCTGGGTGCTTTATCCGCCGCTCAGCACGTCTGAGGGCGGCTGGTCGATGGATCTGGCGATCTTCGCGGTGCACGTCTCGGGCGCGTCCTCGATCCTTGGCGCGATCAACATGATCACCACCTTTCTGAACATGCGCGCGCCGGGGATGACCCTGTTCAAAGTGCCGCTGTTCAGTTGGTCGATCTTCGTCACCGCCTGGCTGATCCTGCTGTCCCTGCCGGTTCTGGCGGGCGCAATCACCATGCTGCTGACCGACCGGAACTTTGGCACGACCTTCTTCCAGCCCGAAGGCGGCGGCGATCCGATCCTCTATCAGCACATCCTGTGGTTCTTTGGCCACCCAGAGGTTTACATCGTTATCCTGCCCGGTTTTGGCATCATCAGCCATGTGGTCGCCACCTTCAGCCGGAAGCCGGTCTTCGGCTATCTGCCGATGGTCTGGGCGCTGATCGGCATTGGCGGCCTCGGCTTCGTCGTCTGGGCGCACCACATGTACACGGTGGGGATGAGCCTGACGCAGCAGTCCTATTTCATGCTGGCGACCATGGTGATCGCCGTGCCCACCGGCGTGAAAATCTTCAGTTGGATCGCGACGATGTGGGGCGGATCGGTCGAATTCAAGACGCCGATGCTGTTCGCCATGGGCTTCATCTTCCTGTTCACGCTGGGCGGCGTAACCGGCATCGTTCTGTCGCAGGCCGGGATCGACCGCGCCTATCACGACACCTACTACGTGGTCGCCCACTTCCACTATGTGATGAGCCTTGGCGCCGTCTTCGCGATCTTCGCAGGCTTCTATTACTGGATCGGCAAGATGAGCGGGCGCCAGTACCCGGAGTGGGCGGGCAAAATCCAGTTCTGGATGATGTTCATCGGGGCCAACATCACCTTCTTCCCGCAGCACTTCCTGGGTCGTCAGGGCATGCCGCGCCGCTACATCGATTATCCGGAGGCCTTCGCCTACTGGAACAAGATCTCCAGCTATGGCGCGTTCCTGTCGTTCGCCTCGTTCATCCTGTTCTTCGCGATCATGATCTACACGGTACGGGCCGGTAAGAAGATCACCGAGAACAACTACTGGAACGAGCATGCGGACACGCTGGAATGGACCCTGCCCAGCCCGCCGCCGGAACACACGTTCGAGATCCTGCCCAAGCAGGAAGAATGGGATCATTCGCACAACCATTGATGTAAGCAACAATGCCCTATCAGTGGGACAAGAAACTGACGAAAGCCCCGGCCAGCGCCGGGGCTTTTTCACATGGCGAGGTCGGTGAGCCTCTGGCGATCCTGCGGCTGTGGCCGCACCGCTCGCTGCCGCGCGGTGGCTTTGTGGCCTTCCTGACGATCACCATCCTGTTGCTGTCCCTGCCCCTGTTTGGCCTGCTGGGAACCACCGCCCTGTGGGGCCTGCTGCCGTTTCTTGCGTTGGCCGTCTTTGGCGTCTGGAAAGCGGTCGAACGCAATTATGCCGATGGTCAGATATCGGAGGTTCTGACCCTCTGGCCCGACCGGGTCGAAGTTCACTGCACAGCACCGCGTCAGGCCGCGAAGCACTGGCAGGCGAACCCATATTGGGTGCGCCTAGATCTGCACGAGACGGGCGGCCCGGTGCCGTATTATCTGACCCTGAAGGGCGATGGCCGCCAGGTCGAGCTGGGCGCGTTCCTCAGCCCCGAAGAACGTCAGGCATTGCATCGGGAACTTGAAGCCCTGCTGCGCGATATGCCCGGCGGAATCGGCTGAGCGAACGGCTGGCCAAGGAAGCCGGGGGACGGTATCGAACCGTATGTTAAACACCATCATCCACGGAGAGCCGACCGATCAGCCGCCACTGCTGATCGCCCACGGCCTGTATGGCTCGGCCCGCAACTGGGGCGTGGTCGGCAAGCGGCTGGCGGCGGACCGACAGGTCATCGCCGTCGACATGCGCAACCATGGGGAAAGCGCCTGGCAGGCGACCCACAGCTATGCGGAGATACTGTTGAAAAAGTCCGTTGATTGGCCGCGCACGCTCTGATTCACTTGTTTTGAGGGTGGAGGGTTCGGCGATGATGGGTCCAAGGCAAGTTGCGCAAGGCGCGCTGTTCTATGAGTTCTCGATCGAGAGTTTTGTGCCGAAGGATCATCCCGTCCGGGGAATTGATCGCTTCCTTGATCTGACAGGTGTGCGCCCCTTGCTCGCTTCATACTACAGTGCCAATGGCCGCCCTTCGATTGATCCTGAACTGATGATCCGCATGCTGTTGTTGGGCTATTGTCAGGGCATCCGTTCCGAGCGACGGCTTTGCGAAGAGGTTCATGTCAATCTGGCGTATCGTTGGTTTTGTAAGCTTGATTTGGCTGATCCAGTGCCCGACCATTCGACATTCTCTAAGAACCGGCATGGCCGTTTCCGCGAGAGCGGTTTGTTCCGACATTTGTTCGAGGTCGTTTTGCAGCGCTGCATGGATGAGGGGCTGGTTGGCGGCCACAGCTTTGGTGTTGATGCCAGTCTGATCCCCGCGAATGCAAACCAGACGCGCGGCGTTGAAAGCAAAGACGGACTGCCAGCAGATCTGACGTCCCGTGCCGTCGACGAATATCTCGAGACGCTGGATGATGTGGCCTTCGGTGCTGCGACCAAGGTCGTCCCCAAATACATCTCACCGGCTGATCCAGCAGCGCGTTGGACTGGGGCTGACGGGGGAGCCGCCTACTTTGCCTATTCCACTAACTATATGGTCGATTTGGATAATGCAGTCATCGTGGACGTCGAGCCGACGGCTCCGATCCGGCCTGCAGAGGCGCGGGCAGCAAGGGAGATGATCGATCGTGTACATGAGCGGTTTGGCATCAAACCTGACAAGCTTGTGGGTGATACGGGTTACGGATCAGCCGAGATGTTGGGCTGGCTTGTGGACGAACGTCAAATCGAACCCCACATTCCGGTCTGGGATAAGTCAAAACGAACTGACGGCACATTCTCACGCGAAGACTTTGTCTACGACCCGGCGACCGACAGCTATACTTGCCCGACCGGCAAAGCCTTGCAAACATATCGGCGGAACTTCTCAAAACCGCGAAAGCCCAATGGCAGCAAAGACGGGTTCATCAGATACCGAGCCTCAAAGCACGATTGCGACGCATGCCCTCTGAAGTCGCAATGCTGTCCGAAGGACGACGGCAGACGCCTTATGCGGTCCGTTCACGAAGCCGCCCGAGACGTCGCTCGCGATATCCGAAAAACAGATGCCTACATGACGTCGTTCATCCAAAGGCGGAAGGTTGAAATGCTCTTTGCCCACCTGAAACGATACATCGGCGTGCAGATGATGCGGCTTCGAGGACCCAAAGGCGCAACCGAACAGTTCCAACTCGCAGCAACAGCTCAAAACCTCCGGAAACTGGCGAAGTTGGTGCCAGCAACAGTGCCAACGTGAAAGAAAACGGCGCGCGGCCGCCTCTCGCTCAACAACGCGCCGACCAAAACATCGACTTCTTCAACAGTATCCGGATATGGCGGACGATCTGGCGCAGGTGATCGACGGCGGCACGGTGGACGTGCTGGGACACTCGATGGGTGGGAAGGCGGCGATGGTGCTGGCGGTGTCGCGGCCCGAATTGATCCGGCGGTTGGTCGTCGCGGATATCGCGCCGGTGGCTTATACACATAGCCAGATACGCTATGTCACGGCCATGCAGGCCGCTGATCTGAAAGGCGTTTGCCGACGGTCCGAGGCGGAAGAACGGCTGGCCGAAACTGTCGACGATCCGGCGCTGCGGGCGTTTTTCCTGCAATCGCTGGATCTGAAATCAGATCCGCCGAAATGGCGGCTGAACCTGGATGTTCTGGGGCAAAGCATGGATGCTGTGATGGGGTTCCCGAAGGTGAGCGGCAGGTTTGACGGCCCGGTTCTGATGCTGTCGGGTGCGCAAAGCGACTATGTCCTGACCGCGCATCGCCCCGCCATCAAGGCCCTGTTTCCAAACGCAAAATTTGCAAAGATCCCGGGCGCGGGTCATTGGCTGCATGCCGAAAAGCCGCGTGAGTTCATGGCGGCCGTGGCGGCGTTTCTGAACGGCTGAAATCCGCCGATTGTGTTGAAAAACTCCGTTTTAGGGCCTGAACGATGATTTTTCTTTCCATGCAGCCCGATCCTAAATTTTTGGCGCGGGGGTCGGCCCAAATCGCCTACATGCGCTCACGCGCAGCCATGCGCTGTCTCGTGGTCAAAGCTTTCCGACTATTTCGCTTCATAGGTTTTCGCAAGAAATCCGCGACGCTCTGATTTCGGAGTTTTTCAACACAATCCGCCGTTATCGAACCCAGCCGGATGAAAATGCGAATTCCACTGGCCGCGCCGGATCGCCCTGCCCTATACTAGATGTATTGTAGTTTCTGAGGGAGGCCACCATGGTTCGTGTCATTGCTTTGTTCGCCACGCTTGCAGCGCTTGCGGCGTGCGAGGAAACCGCCAAAGGGATCGAGCGTGATCTGATCGAAGGCGGGCGGGCGATCGACAGCGTCCTTTAGGCCCAGCCACGACTGGCCGCCGGGGTCGCGGAAGCGCGCCCTTAGGCAGATGAAAAATGACCTGATATCAGCAGGTTAGTTGCCGATGTTGCCGGACGCCGCGATCGTACCGCCGATGGCTGCACCGGATGATTTGGCCAACCCAGAAAACCCGCCTGAGGATTTCTGCGACGACATCTGAAACGCGGACTTGCCGCCGCTCAGCCCGCCGTTGGCGACCATGTACCCGCCTGCGGCAAGGATGGCGCACACGATAATTTTCTTCATGTTTATAGCCCTTTGGATATGAACTTACCTTTGGTTAAGCAAACATTTGGGCCGGAGTGCGGCTGTCTGCGGGCAAATGCGCGGAGTGTTTGTGGAGCGGCCCGGTAAACCCCTGCCATATCTGGCTGCGATGCAAAAATGTTGCAGCTGTGCAAGAATTCGACACCAGATGTGGTTGATCCGCCCGAGTCGGTGGGGTATGCGCAAGGCAGGTGCATAGACGCGGCATTCTACTCGCATCCTGACGACGGGGCCCGGGCGTGAAAACGTCCGGGTCTTGCGGTTTTTGGGGTATGATTTGCATATGACCGGCATATGAGCCGCATATGACAAAAACAGGAAAAGACGTCAGGTGCTCAGACGCGGTCCTCGCTTTAGGTCTTGCGACCCACCTGACGCCTTCCTGAAATCGGCTGCCCCTTGCGGGGTGCCCCATCTCATCAGCGATGATCCCGAAGAACCCCCGCCACCACATCCGAACTTACGCCCGTCTGCGGCTGGCCCCGGTCTGTCTTGCGACCCCGTTGACCGATCATGATCCGGACCGAAGCCCTGGCATGACCCGCGATCGACCTGATGAAACTGCCCGGTCCTTACCTGCCCCGAAGGGCCGATCCGATCTGGCCTGCTTCCCCGTTGGTTCCACCGATCTGAAGCCGTGCCCGAAGACCCGTTCCATCCCTGCTTCCCCCCCGAGGGGCTTTCGCGTTCGCTTTGGTTCAGTGAACCGCCGCGATGGGATAAGGGTGCGTCCGTTTGGGTGAGTCGCGTAATGGGAAAATGCGGGGATGGTGAAGATTCATGGGGGTAAAACGGTGGGTTTGTTGGGGGTAAGCGTGTGGATAAGTGGGGATTTTTGAGTGGGGTGAGGGGGTTGTGGAGTGGGGGGGGTCAAACACCGCTTGGTCGGTGGAAAGGCGCGCACAAGTATGCGCCCCTCAGTTCTCCGGCACTCCTGCTTACTAAAGCGTTTCGACATTAACCTGAGACATATCCGGCGGCCTTAAAGTAGTTCCAGCATTCTACTGGGTCGTAGAGATCGCAGATTGCTCCGATTGCTTCGAAGACCTGGGTAAAGGACCTGGCCCCGATCCGTCGCAAATGGGCTTTCAGTTTAGAGAAGGCCTGCTCGATGGGATTCAGGTCGGGCGAGTACGGTGGCAGGTAAAGGAACCAGCAGCCGTGATTGCGTAAAGCCTGCGTCGCCTCCTTATTCCGGTGGGTTGCCAGGTTGTCGAGAATGACGACAGTGCCGGGGTTGATCTCGGGGACCAGCACTTCGCGGATGTAGGCCGCGAAGGCGGGGCCATCTATCGCTCCCTTGATGACCCAAGGTGCGATCAGCGCGCCTTGGGTCAGGCCCGCGATCAAGGTTTGGGTTCCCCAGCTTCCGAAGGGCGCATCCATCGTCAGGCGCTTACCGCGCTTGGCTCTGCCGCGTAGGCGCGTGAGGTTTGTCTTCACTGCGGTTTCGTCAATAAAGACAACGCGCTCAGGAAAGGTCGCAATGGCTGGCGAGCGGTATCTGAACCAGTCGGCCCGTTGCTGCCTTACCTTGGCGCGGCGGCGCTCGGTGGCGACCAGCGACTTTTTTTGTACGTGAAGCCGAGCCGGGACAGAAGGTTGGCGATGGAGGAGTGATGCACCCGCACACCCTCTGCATCGGCCAGCGCATTACGCAACTCAAAGAGCGTGATGTCAGGGTCTTGTGCGATCAACTCCTCAAAGAATTCCCGATGCGGAGCCAGCTTTCCCTTGCCGCGCGGCGGTCCCTGCCGGGCAGGTTCCGCATGACCCTTCATCCTCACCTGACGCGCCCACCGCGCGCCTGTGGCAGGCGACAGCTTCAACCGCAACGCCGCCGCGCGCCCGCTCAACCCTTCTTCAATGTATCTCTGAAACCGTATCCGAAGCGCAGATGGCAAAGGTGCTGACATGATCCATCCTCCCAAACAGGATGAATCACAGATCAGGTCTCAAGGGAATCCCTCGCGATTCAGGTTCAAGCCGAAACGCTTTAAGGCTACGGCAACCGCTGTGCAAATTCGTTCGAAGAAGAGGTACGATCAGCTAGATAGAAGCAAATACCGGGATAACGCATTTGAAGAGATTGCGAAGTACTTTGAGAGGTCACTCAAAGAAATTGGAGCAGTTGAGGGATTGAACACGTTATTTGACCGTTACGAAAGATCGTCTTTTTCGGCAACAATTGCGAATAAGAATATTGGACAAGTGGAGTCAATTACAGTGCACTCTGGTTCCGAAGGAGGAATAGGAGAAATATATTATTCTCACGGCGAGAGGTCGAGCAAGGGCACTTCCAATGGTGTCTAGCCCCCAAGTTCTGGGCCATTTCTGATTAGAGTTTCTGGCATTGGTGGTCGCATGTTCAGAGCCTGGTGCGGACGTGTGTGGTTGTACTGCTTAAGCCAATGATTGATGACGATCTGTGCCTGTTTCGTTGTTGTGAACCATTCAGCGTTGAGGATCTCGTGCCGGAGAGTGCCGTTGAACCTCTCGTTGTATCCGTTTTCCCAAGGGGACCCCGGATAGATTCTAATTGGTCGAACACCAACGCGAACCAACCACTCCTGCATCGCCTTGGCTATGAACTCTGGGCCGTTGTCGGAGCGGATATACTCCGGCGTGCCATGGCAGAGGAGCAGCGGATATAGCGCCTCCAGAACATCTTCGGCGCCCATCCTGCTGCGAACTTCCACGGCCAGGGCCTGCCGGGTGTACTCATCCAGAACGGTCAGCATCTTGTAGCTCCGGCCATTGCTGAGCTTGTCGTGAACGAAGTCGATGCTCCAGATGTGGTTCGGATGCGTCGGCCTGAGGCGAATGATCGAGCTGTCCTTGTGATAAAGCCGTCTGCGCTTCCTGTGCCGCTGCGGGAGTTGCAGTCCTTCTTCCTGCCAGAGACGCTCAACCTTCTTATGATTGACCCGCCAGCCCTCGATGCGCAGGAGTTCCGAAACTTTACGATAGCCGTAGCGCCCATATTGCTTGGCCAGGCGGATCAAAGCGAGCCGTAGAGCATCATCGTCTTTTGGCGCGGGTCGATATTGCAGAGAGCTTCGCGCCAGACCGACGACCCGGCAGGTCCTCCGCTCCGAGGTCGCGAGCTTTTGGCGCGTATGAATAACGGCCTGACGGAGCTCCCCAGTCGTCAGGCCCTGGGCTTTAAGTAGTTCAGGCTTTCTTTGAGGATCAGCTTGTCCAATTCAAGCTCAGCGACGATCTTCTTGAGACGCCCATTCTCCTTTTCCAGGCTGCGCATCTCCGACAACTGCGACCGTCCCATACCACCAAACCGTTTCCGCCAGTTGTAATATGTCGCATCGCTGATGCCGACGCTACGACACGCCGATGCAACGTCACTTCCTCCCGTCAGCTTCAGCTCAATCTCACGCAGCAGCTTCAATACATCTTCGTCCGAATGCCGTTTCCGTGCCATTACATATTCCCCTCTCAAGACCAATGTAGTGGCCCAGTTTTAGGGGGGAAGGACAGATGTTTGGATTTTCTCATTTCGATCAAAATATCAGCAGGTGTTCAGCAAAAGAAGCGGCTGAAATGTTGATGGATGAATTGATGAAGCAAGCGGGGTTAGATTATGCCGACAACTAGAAGATTTACTTGTCTAAATTGCAACGAGAGATTCGAACTGGAAGTCCTTACAGAGGAAGAGAGCAGGGTTAAGCGCGAAAATAGAGAACCCGTAGGACAAATTCACTGCCCGCGATGCAATCGCACTGACTATCGACCAGGCTGGAATTAGGCTACTCATCGGCAATCGGAACTCCAAAAATGGTTTTTGTGGGACTTCATCCTTTCGCAGCTTTTCGGTTGCTGGCTCCCTTAAAGCGTTTCGACATTAACCTGAGACATATCCGGCGGCCTTAAAGTAGTTCCAGCATTCTACTGGGTCGTAGAGATCGCAGATTGCTCCGATTGCTTCGAAGACCTGGGTAAAGGACCTGACCCCGATCCGTCGCAAATGGGCTTTCAGTTTAGAGAAGGCCTGCTCGATGGGATTCAGGTCGGGCGAGTACGGTGGCAGGTAAAGGAACCAGCAGCCGTGATTGCGTAAAGCCTGCGTCGCCTCCTTATTCCGGTGGGTTGCCAGGTTGTCGAGAATGACGACAGTGCCGGGGTTGATCTCGGGGACCAGCACTTCGCGGATGTAGGCCGCGAAGGCGGGGCCATCTATCGCTCCCTTGATGACCCAAGGTGCGATCAGCGCGCCTTGGGTCAGGCCCGCGATCAAGGTTTGGGTTCCCCAGCTTCCGAAGGGCGCATCCATCGTCAGGCGCTTACCGCGCTTGGCTCTGCCGCGTAGGCGCGTGAGGTTTGTCTTCACTGCGGTTTCGTCAATAAAGACAACGCGCTCAGGAAAGGTCGCAATGGCTGGCGAGCGGTATCTGAACCAGTCGGCCCGTTGCTGCCTTACCTTGGCGCGGCGGCGCTCGGTTGCGACCAGCGACTTTTTTTGTACGTGAAGCCGAGCCGGGACAGAAGGTTGGCGATGGAGGAGTGATGCACCCGCACACCCTCTGCATCGGCCAGCGCATTACGCAACTCAAAGAGCGTGATGTCAGGGTCTTGTGCGATCAACTCCTCAAAGAATTCCCGATGCGGAGCCAGCTTTCCCTTGCCGCGCGGCGGTCCCTGCCGGGCAGGTTCCGCATGACCCTTCATCCTCACCTGACGCGCCCACCGCGCGCCTGTGGCAGGCGACAGCTTCAACCGCAACGCCGCCGCGCGCCCGCTCAACCCTTCTTCAATGTATCTCTGAAACCGTATCCGAAGCGCAGATGGCAAAGGTGCTGACATGATCCATCCTCCCAAACAGGATGAATCACAGATCAGGTCTCAAGGGAATCCCTCGCGATTCAGGTTCAAGCCGAAACGCTTTAGGCGCATAGAAGTCCGACGCGCACGACCATCGCCCCCTACACAACACAAGCTGGGCGAGTGCCTGTCTGCGGGCTGGCGCAGCCACGGTGGTTCGGGGCAATTTATCGTGCAGGGTTAACTCTGACCATGATGGGACACGCGACGTCGCAGAAGCGCCTGCCCGGGGGGGCAGACAGGCGCTCGCCCGGCGCCTTTCAGGCTTGATTCCGGGCAGGGTGGGGGTTGTGGGGTGCCGGGGTGAACCCCGGCCTACCCGTCCATCTTCAGGGCGTTTATGAAGGCTTCCTGCGGGATATCCACTTTCCCGAACTGGCGCATCTTCTTTTTCCCGGCCTTCTGCTTGTCCAGCAGCTTCCTTTTCCGCGTCGCGTCGCCGCCGTAGCACTTCGCCGTCACGTCTTTCCGCATCGCGGACAGCGTCTCCCGCGCAATCACCCTGCCCCCAATCGCGGCCTGGATCGGGATTTTGAACATGTGGCGGGGGATCAGCTCTTTCAGTTTCTCGACCATGGCGCGGCCGCGCATCTCGGCGCGATCCCGGTGGACCATCATGGACAGCGCGTCGACGGGTTCCTCGTTCACCAGCACGGACATCTTGACCAGGAAATCCTCACGATAGCCGATCATCTGATAGTCGAAGCTGGCGTAGCCCTTGGTGACGGATTTCAGGCGGTCGTAGAAGTCGAAGACAACCTCGTTCAATGGTAGGTCATAGACGACCATGGCGCGGGTGCCGGCGTAGGTCAGGTCAAGCTGGATACCGCGGCGGTCCTGGCAGAGTTTCAGGACGTCGCCGAGGTACTCATCCGGGACCAGGATCGTGGCCTTGATGCGCGGTTCCTCGATATGGTCGATGGTCGCGGGGTCGGGCATGTCGGCGGGGTTGTGCAGTTCGGTCATGTTCCCGGCGCGGTCGAAGATCTGGTAGATGACGCTGGGGGCGGTGGTAATCAGCTCGATCCCGTATTCGCGTTCCAGGCGGTCGCGGATAACCTCCAGATGCAGCAGGCCGAGGAAGCCGCAGCGGAAGCCGAAGCCGAGCGCGGCGGAGGTTTCCATTTCGTGGCTGAAGGAGGCGTCGTTCAGGGCGAGCTTCTCGATCGCCTCACGCAGGTCTTCGAATTCGGCGGAATCGACGGGGAAGAGGCCGCAGAAGACGACAGGCTGGGCGGGTTTGAAACCGGGCAGTGCCTGGGTCGTGCCTTTCTTTTCAGTGGTGATCGTATCGCCGACACGGGTGTCGCGGACCTGTTTGATGCTGGCGGTGAGGAAGCCGATTTCGCCGGGGCCGAGGCTGGCGATATTCTCCATCTTCGGGCGGAACACGCCGAGGCGTTCGACGTTATAGAGGCCGCCGGTCGCCATCATGCGGATGCGGTCGCCCTTGCGGATCACGCCGTCGATGACGCGGATCAGGACGACGACGCCGAGATAGGCATCGTAATAGCTGTCGACCAGCATCGCCTTCAGCGGCGCGTCGGTGTCGCCCTTGGGGGCCGGCAGGCGGGTGACGATAGCCTCTAGCACGTCGGGGATGCCGACGCCGGTTTTGGCGGAGATCATGCAAGCCTCGGACGCGTCGATGCCGATCACATCCTCGATCTGTTCGCAGACCTTTTCGGGTTCGGACGCGGGCAGGTCGATCTTGTTGAGGACCGGGACGATTTCATGATCGGCGTCGATGGCCTGATAGACGTTGGCGAGGGTCTGCGCCTCGACCCCCTGGGTCGCGTCCACCACCAGCAGCGACCCTTCGACGGCGCGCATGGAGCGGGAAACCTCATAGGCGAAATCGACGTGGCCGGGGGTGTCGATCAGGTTCAGGATGTAGGTCTGCCCGTCCTTCGCCGGATATTCGATCCGCACGGTGTTGGCCTTGATGGTGATGCCGCGTTCGCGTTCGATATCCATCGAGTCAAGCAGCTGTTCCTGCATGTCGCGGGCGGCAACGGTGCCAGTCAGCTGGATCAGCCGGTCGGCAAGCGTGGATTTCCCGTGGTCGATATGGGCGACGATCGAGAAATTGCGGATTTTGTTCAGGTCGGTCATGGTGAGGGGATATGATTTGGAATGGTGGGGCGGTCAATGGGGTGCGCCACTGTGCCCCCTGCCCCTTTGCTTGATTGGACCGAACCGCATGCCCTTCGTCAGCCCCCTGCCCATTGACCAGATCTACGTCCCCGCCAAACGCGCCAAGACGCTGGAGGCCGACAAGGTCCAGGCCCTGGCCGAGGATATCCTTGAGAACGGCCAGCAAGTCCCGATCCGGGTGCGCGAGGGCAAGGGGCGGTATGTGCTGCTCGAGGGGCTGCACCGGCTGGAGGCGATGCGGGCACTGGGGGAGGAGACGGTGGACGGGTTTGTGGTGCATGCGCGGTTGCATTGACCGACGCCGACGTGTCCTTCCCCCCTAAAACTGGGCCACTACATTGGTCTTGAGAGGGGAATATGTAATGGCACGGAAACGGCATTCGGACGAAGATGTATTGAAGCTGCTGCGTGAGATTGAGCTGAAGCTGACGGGAGGAAGTGACGTTGCATCGGCGTGTCGTAGCGTCGGCATCAGCGATGCGACATATTACAACTGGCGGAAACGGTTTGGTGGTATGGGACGGTCGCAGTTGTCGGAGATGCGCAGCCTGGAAAAGGAGAATGGGCGTCTCAAGAAGATCGTCGCTGAGCTTGAATTGGACAAGCTGATCCTCAAAGAAAGCCTGAACTACTTAAAGCCCAGGGCCTGACGACTGGGGAGCTCCGTCAGGCCGTTATTCATACGCGCCAAAAGCTCGCGACCTCGGAGCGGAGGACCTGCCGGGTCGTCGGTATGGCGCGAAGCTCTCTGCAATATCGACCCGCGCCAAAAGACGATGATGCTCTACGGCTCGCTTTGATCCGCCTGGCCAAGCAATATGGGCGCTACGGCTATCGTAAAGTTTCGGAACTCCTGCGCATCGAGGGCTGGCGGGTCAATCATAAGAAGGTTGAGCGTCTCTGGCAGGAAGAAGGACTGCAACTCCCGCAGCGGCACAGGAAGCGCAGACGGCTTTATCACAAGGACAGCTCGATCATTCGCCTCAGGCCGACGCATCCGAACCACATCTGGAGCATCGACTTCGTTCACGACAAGCTCAGCAATGGCCGGAGCTACAAGATGCTGACCGTTCTGGATGAGTACACCCGGCAGGCCCTGGCCGTGGAAGTTCGCAGCAGGATGGGCGCCGAAGATGTTCTGGAGGCGCTATATCCGCTGCTCCTCTGCCATGGCACGCCGGAGTATATCCGCTCCGACAACGGCCCAGAGTTCGTAGCCAAGGCGATGCAGGAGTGGTTGGTTCGCGTTGGTGTTCGACCAATTAGAATCTATCCGGGGTCCCCTTGGGAAAACGGATACAACGAGAGGTTCAACGGCACTCTCCGGCACGAGATCCTCAACGCTGAATGGTTCACAACAACGAAACAGGCACAGATCGTCATCAATCATTGGCTTAAGCAGTACAACCACACACGTCCGCACCAGGCTCTGAACATGCGACCACCAATGCCAGAAACTCTAATCAGAAATGGCCCAGAACTTGGGGGCTAGACAGATGTCGGTGTGCGGCAGATGGGCGGGCAGGTGCTGGTGCTGAACGGCTCGGAAATCCAGCTTGGTCATGGCGAAAGCATCGCTGACACCGCGCGGGTTCTGTCCCGCTTTGTCGATCTGATCATGATCCGCACGTTTGAGGAATGCAAACTGCTGGAATTGGCCGATTGTGTTGAAAAACTCCGTTTTAGGGCCTGAACGATGATTTTTCTTTCCATGCAGCCCGATCCTAAATTTTTGGCGCGGGGGTCGGCCCAAATCGCCTACATGCGCTCACGCGCAGCCATGCGCTGTCTCGTGGTCAAAGCTTTCCGACTATTTCGCTTCATAGGTTTTCGCAAGAAATCCGCGACGCTCTGATTTCGGAGTTTTTCAACACAATCGGCCGAACACGCCACCGTGCCGGTCATCAACGGGCTGACGGATCGCACGCATCCCTGCCAGATCATGGCCGACATTCAAACGTTCGAGGAACATCGCGGCCCGATCCGGGGCAAGAAGGTGGTCTGGGCCGGGGATGGCAACAATGTCTGCGCCAGTTTCCTGCATGCCGCCGGGCGCTTCGGGTTCGACCTGACCTTCACCGGCCCGGAGACCCTGGATCCGGACCCCGCATTTGTCGAACAGGCCCGCGGCGAAGGCGCGACGGTGACCATCGAACGCAACGCGGCGCGTGCCGTCGCAGGGGCCGATCTGGTGGTGGCTGACACCTGGGTCTCAATGCATGACGCGCCCAATGTGGCCGAGCGGCGGCACAACCAGCTGTCGCCCTACCGTGTTGACGAAGCCTTGATGGCCGCCGCGGGGCCGCAGGCCCTGTTCATGCACTGTCTGCCCGCCCACCGCGGCGACGAGGTCACCGACGCGGTGATGGACGGCCCCCAATCGGTGATATTTGACGAGGCGGAAAACCGCCTGCATGCGCAGAAAGCGATTATGCGTTGGTGTCTGGGGGTTTGAGGTTTGCGACCGGCGCAGCCGCCAGGCGCGCCGTTTGCACCGGCCCGGATCAATGCGCTTTTTCTTGCCTTGTGGGCGCGCGCCGTTAATCATAGGGCGGGGCGGGATTTTCAGGTGAGCAGATGGCCGAAAGTGTAACGAGTGTTCCCGACAATACGGGTGCGTCAAGGGTAGCAATTCTGGCCGGGGTCATCTCGGGCGCAGTTGGCACGGCGCTGTTTCAGGCGCTTTTGCCGCTGACCGGTGCCAGCAGTATTCTTGAAATCCTGATCATGGTGATCCCGGTCGGCGTCGTCTTCGGGGTGACAATGGCCTGGCTGGGGCGGCGTTATGGCGGGTTCGGGCCGGTCTGGGCATCACTGATGATCCTGGCCGCTCCGCTGATTTATTACATGGCCGTGATGCTGGCCGCGCAGGTCTATAGCCTGGCGAATGATTTCGGGGTGCGCAACGCCTCGGTCGCGTTGGCGCTTGCGGGGGCCTGTGCCGGGGCTGCGGCGCTGTTGCTGGTAACGATGCTGCGCCGCAGGCGGGTGTTGGCCGGGGCCGCCATGGTGGTCGTGATCTCGGCCATTGCCGGTGCGCTGGCGCTGGTGTTCGGGTTCTCTGATCAAGGCGGCAGCGTGATCGGCTATTTCATCATCCACGTGGTCTGGCGGGCCGCGTTTCTAAGCACGTTCCTGTTCACCCTGACGTCAAGCGAGCAGCGTTGATGTAACTGTCACCGCCCGGAGGGTGCTCGCGGCAAGCCGCGTGATCTCTCGCACGCTCGCCCCTGTCCTTCCCCCCTAAAACTGGGCCACTACATTGGTCTTGAGAGGGGAATATGTAATGGCACGGAAACGGCATTCGGACGAAGATGTATTGAAGCTGCTGCGTGAGATTGAGCTGAAGCTGACGGGAGGAAGTGACGTTGCATCGGCGTGTCGTAGCGTCGGCATCAGCGATGCGACATATTACAACTGGCGGAAACGGTTTGGTGGTATGGGACGGTCGCAGTTGTCGGAGATGCGCAGCCTGGAAAAGGAGAATGGGCGTCTCAAGAAGATCGTCGCTGAGCTTGAATTGGACAAGCTGATCCTCAAAGAAAGCCTGAACTACTTAAAGCCCAGGGCCTGACGACTGGGGAGCTCCGTCAGGCCGTTATTCATACGCGCCAAAAGCTCGCGACCTCGGAGCGGAGGACCTGCCGGGTCGTCGGTCTTGGCGCGAAGCTCTCTGCAATATCGACCCGCGCCAAAAGACGATGATGCTCTACGGCTCGCTTTGATCCGCCTGGCCAAGCAATATGGGCGCTACGGCTATCGTAAAGTTTCGGAACTCCTGCGCATCGAGGGCTGGCGGGTCAATCATAAGAAGGTTGAGCGTCTCTGGCAGGAAGAAGGACTGCAACTCCCGCAGCGGCACAGGAAGCGCAGACGGCTTTATCACAAGGACAGCTCGATCATTCGCCTCAGGCCGACGCATCCGAACCACATCTGGAGCATCGACTTCGTTCACGACAAGCTCAGCAATGGCCGGAGCTACAAGATGCTGACCGTTCTGGATGAGTACACCCGGCAGGCCCTGGCCGTGGAAGTTCGCAGCAGGATGGGCGCCGAAGATGTTCTGGAGGCGCTATATCCGCTGCTCCTCTGCCATGGCACGCCGGAGTATATCCGCTCCGACAACGGCCCAGAGTTCGTAGCCAAGGCGATGCAGGAGTGGTTGGTTCGCGTTGGTGTTCGACCAATTAGAATCTATCCGGGGTCCCCTTGGGAAAACGGATACAACGAGAGGTTCAACGGCACTCTCCGGCACGAGATCCTCAACGCTGAATGGTTCACAACAACGAAACAGGCACAGATCGTCATCAATCATTGGCTTAAGCAGTACAACCACACACGTCCGCACCAGGCTCTGAACATGCGACCACCAATGCCAGAAACTCTAATCAGAAATGGCCCAGAACTTGGGGGCTAGACACCCCCCCTCAGACGTCATAGATTTGTCCAATTGCAGGCCTAAAGCGTTTCGGCTTGAACCTGAATCGCGAGGGATTCCCTTGAGACCTGATCTGTGATTCATCCTGTTTGGGAGGATGGATCATGTCAGCACCTTTGCCATCTGCGCTTCGGATACGGTTTCAGAGATACATTGAAGAAGGGTTGAGCGGGCGCGCGGCGGCGTTGCGGTTGAAGCTGTCGCCTGCCACAGGCGCGCGGTGGGCGCGTCAGGTGAGGATGAAGGGTCATGCGGAACCTGCCCGGCAGGGACCGCCGCGCGGCAAGGGAAAGCTGGCTCCGCATCGGGAATTCTTTGAGGAGTTGATCGCACAAGACCCTGACATCACGCTCTTTGAGTTGCGTAATGCGCTGGCCGATGCAGAGGGTGTGCGGGTGCATCACTCCTCCATCGCCAACCTTCTGTCCCGGCTCGGCTTCACGTACAAAAAAAGTCGCTGGTCGCAACCGAGCGCCGCCGCGCCAAGGTAAGGCAGCAACGGGCCGACTGGTTCAGATACCGCTCGCCAGCCATTGCGACCTTTCCTGAGCGCGTTGTCTTTATTGACGAAACCGCAGTGAAGACAAACCTCACGCGCCTACGCGGCAGAGCCAAGCGCGGTAAGCGCCTGACGATGGATGCGCCCTTCGGAAGCTGGGGAACCCAAACCTTGATCGCGGGCCTGACCCAAGGCGCGCTGATCGCACCTTGGGTCATCAAGGGAGCGATAGATGGCCCCGCCTTCGCGGCCTACATCCGCGAAGTGCTGGTCCCCGAGATCAACCCCGGCACTGTCGTCATTCTCGACAACCTGGCAACCCACCGGAATAAGGAGGCGACGCAGGCTTTACGCAATCACGGCTGCTGGTTCCTTTACCTGCCACCGTACTCGCCCGACCTGAATCCCATCGAGCAGGCCTTCTCTAAACTGAAAGCCCATTTGCGACGGATCGGGGCCAGGTCCTTTACCCAGGTCTTCGAAGCAATCGGAGCAATCTGCGATCTCTACGACCCAGTAGAATGCTGGAACTACTTTAAGGCCGCCGGATATGTCTCAGGTTAATGTCGAAACGCTTTAGAACAGGGGAACGGCAATATGGGCGCTCCGAATGCTAACCACAGGCGACTGCAATGAAACTATCAGTATCGTCGAGGCCGTGTTTTTCGGCGCCGATGGGGCCTGCGTTGATATTGGAATGCCCTCGCTACTGGCGGGCGTCGCACTTTTTGTAGCGATGGTTGTCGCCCTCCGCTTTCTGGGAACAGCGGCCCTCAGCCGTATTCTTCCGTCACGCCGCCGCGAAAGGGAGCTGCCTGCGGCTGCCGAGATGGACCAGGCCAAGCGCGAAACATTGCAGCCTATGCCCTATGAGAGTCCCATTCAGTCCACAGGGGCCTGGGGCAACAAACCGCGCTAGAGGCGATTGCCATTGGGGTGTCGGAGGTTACCCCGCCCCCGGGCGCATCCGGTCGAACCAGTCCAGATCGCGCACCGAAATAACGCCCGAGACGATGATCCCGGCCACCACGGCCCAGACGACGAACGCGATTATGCTGACCAACAGCGCCTTCTTCTTCATGTTCAGGTTCGCCGGCGATCCGGCGTGGGTGCCGATCAGTCGTTTGCCGGCGTCACCTTGGGTTTCCAGCCGAATCGGCAGCACGACGAACAGAACGACAAACCAGATCACCGCATAGAGGACGAGGCCCGAGGCGATACCCATCAGGCTTCCTCCAACTCGATCAGGGTGCCGGTGAAGTCTTTCGGGTGCAGGAACAGGACGGGCTTGCCGTGGGCGCCTGTCCGGGGCTCTCCGCCGCCCAGAATGCGTGCGCCTGTCGCGACCAGCTGGTCGCGCGCGGCGATGATGTCGTCAACCTCGTAACAGATATGATGGATACCCCCCGAGGGGGATTTTTCGAGGAACCCTGCAATAGGGCTGGCGTCGCCCAGCGGTTCGAGCAATTCAATCTTGGTGTTGGGCAGGGTGATGAAGATCACCGTGACACCGTGGTCGGGCTGCGGCAGGGGCGGGCCAACCTTGGCCCCCAGACGGGTGCGGTAATCTTCGGCCGCGGCCGCAAGGTCCGGCACGGCAATGGCGACGTGGTTGAGGCGGCCGATCATGGCGTAGGCTCCGCAAGTTGGGTTACGGGCGTTATGGGCGGGGCACGCGGGCCTCGCAAGGGTGCTTGGCGTCGCAGGGGCAGCCTTAACGCGCGATTCATCAATTGCGCGCAGCATCGCCTCGACACCCGCAAAACCCGAAAAGGGGCAAGCATGAATTTCGGCGATATGAACACGGGCCAGCGCCCCACGACCGAGCGGCCATTGCTGGGCCACACCGTTCTTCTGGTCGAAGACAGCCGCTTTGCCAGCGAAGCGGTGCGCCTGATGTGCCTGCGCAGCGGCGCGCGCATTCGGCGTGCCGACCGCCTGGCCAGTGCCGAGCGGCATTTGCGCAGCTATTGCCCCACGGTCGCGATTGTCGATCTTGGGTTGCCCGACGGATCGGGGGCAGAGTTGATCGAAACATTGATGAAGGCCACGCCGCGCGTTTCGGTCCTGCTGGGAACCTCGGGCGATGATGGAGCGGCAGAATTGGCGATGGACGCAGGTGCCGACGGGTTTCTGGCCAAACCGATCGCAAGCCTGGTCGCGTTTCAGCAGATCATCCTGTCGCATTTGCCCCAGGCCATGCAGCCCGCAGGTTTGTTCGCGCTGCCGTCCAACCCGCTTGCCGAACCGCCGGATGATCTGGCGTTTCGCGATGACATCGCCCATATCGCCACGCTGCTGGCGCAGGACAATGATGGGCCAACGCTGGATTATGTCGCGCAGTTTCTGGGCGGGCTGGCGCGGGTTGCGGAAGATCATCCGCTGGAAGCGGCGGCCGCCGCGCTGGCACGCGCGCGCGATTCCGGGGCAGACCCGTTGCCCGATGTCAGCGACCTGTCGAATCTGGTGCAGGATCGGCTGAGAGACCGGCGCATGGTCGGATAACTGGAGGCGCGCCAAACTGTCAGATGTAGAGCCCCCCGAAACAGCGCTGGAAAAGGAAGGATGCCTCCGGCGGGGATATTTCCGACGAGAAGATGCGCAGGACGACGTCTGATTGACTGGGTGGCGGCGTGTCAGGTGCTTTTGGGCACTGGGCGACAGTCGGGCATTTCGCCGGGACGGTGCCTGTGCTTGCGGCGGGACCTAGGGTCAGGACCCATTAATCCGACACCGCTGGCGCCAAATCCGCGAAATATCAGTGGTTTGGGACGCGCGGGGAAGTGTGGTTCACTTTTCAAGCGGCCTAAACCGCTGAGATGAAGCGGATTTGACGTCCTTCGGATTTGACGGATTTCCAGCCTGACATCGCCTTAGGTCTTTGAAATAGAACCACTATTCCGTCAGACCTAATCCTTGTCAGACAGAAAATCTGTCAAACCAGCGGTGTCGGATTAATGGGTCCTGACCCTAGGGGGTGGCGGTCGGGTCGTGTGCTGCCAGAACTGGCCGGGTCAGATCTGCGAGGCGCGTTTTTTGACGCCCATCGGTGCCGAAATTGTCCGGCGACAACCAGGATTCAAATGCGGATTTGAATGCGGGCCATTCCGCGTCGATGGCGGCGAACCAGGCGGTATCGCGGTTGCGCCCCTTGATGACGGCGGCTTGCCGAAAGACCCCCTCATAGCTGAGGCCCAGCCGCCCAGCGGCGCGGCGCGAGCCTGCGTTGGTGGCGTTGCACTTCCATTCATAGCGGCGATACCCGGCCTCAAACGCCCATTTCATCAGCAGGAACATCGCTTCGGTCGCGGCGCGGGTGCGTTGCAGTTCGGGCGCAAGGTTTATGTGCCCGACTTCGATGGACCCGGCTTCGGGCGCGATGCGCAAATAGCTGGCGACACCTGCGTAGCGGCCAGTTTCAAGATCCTGAATGGCGTGGAAGCGTGGGTCTTCACCGGGCGCGACCGAGGTGAGCCAGTCGGCAAAGGCATCTGGGTGCGCAAACGGGCCGTAAGGCAGGTAGTCCCAGATTGCATCCGACGCGCGGTTGGCATCGAACAGATTGGCAGCGTGGCGGGCGGGGTCCAGACGCTCGACCCGCGCCCAGCGACCTTCCAGAACGTCGAAATCCGGGCGCTGCGGCGGCGACCAGTTGGGGACCGGTGCGTTGGGGTCGCGATTTTCGGGCATAGTTCGGGTCCAGGCGACTGAAGTCATAGCCTGCGTAGCGGGCAGCCGGAACAGCGACAAGCGGCAAAGGAACATCGAATACGCGCAAAATGGCACGGAAATGCCCGTATCCGCGCCCTGCCCTTTTCGCAATTTCGTCCCATTTCACCGCGATACAGGACTGACAGAGACGACCGGAAGGCTGCCAAATGCTAGAAAACCTGCTTCTGAAAGTGCCCGCTGGTAAGGCCCGGATGCGCAGCGGCGCGTTGGACTGGGCGGTGCTGACGCTGGGCGCGGTGTTGTTGAGCGTGGCATTGATCACTGCGGTGACCGGATCGGCCGAGCGGGCAGATGTGGTACCGGGCGTCGCCGCCGCCAACCTTTAAGAGCACTCGAACCGTGGCGTTTGGCGCTGCCGGAACCGGTTGCGCACGCGTTGCTGCGTAGCTGCATCCGATGCAGCGAAACTCTGTCAACCAAGGTGGCTGCGAGTGGCGTGGAGGGGACTTTGACGACCAATCACCAAGCAGGGCGCGCGCCGGGCCGGTGGGCTGGCGCTGCGCCATTGAGTTTGCATGATTTATGGCTCAGGCTTGGCAATCAACTCGCTTGGACGCGCTAAGTTCAGACCAGCGCCTGACCGGCGGGACCGGTCCGGCGCGCGCCCTGCGCCTTGCGGCGCGCACCGGGCGCGGGGACAATCCGCCAATATCTGCCTCAGGCCATCATAGCCCACCGCGCACCGCTCAGTCCTTCGGCAGCACCCGTAGCCCCAGCTCGCGCAGTTGTTCGTTCATCGGCTCGGACGGGGCGCCCATCATCAGGTCTTCGGCGCGCTGGTTCATCGGGAACATGATGACCTCACGAATGTTCGCCTCATCCGCCAGCAGCATGACCATGCGGTCGATGCCTGCCGCGCAGCCGCCGTGGGGCGGGGCGCCGTATTGGAAGGCTTTGACCATGCCGCCAAAGCGGGCTTCGACCTCGGATTTCGGGTATCCGGCCAGTTCGAAGGCTTTGAACATGATCTCGGGCCGGTGGTTCCGGATCGCGCCGCTGATGAGTTCATAGCCGTTGCAGGCGAGGTCATACTGGAAGCCGAGGACCTCCAGCGGGTCGCCCTCCAGCGCATCCAACCCGCCCTGTGGCATCGAGAACGGGTTGTGGGAAAAATCGATCTTGCCGGTTTCCTCGTCCGCCTCGTACATTGGGAAGTCGACGATCCAGGCGAAGGCGAAGCGGTCGGTGTCGGTGAGGCCGAGCTCATTGCCAATCTCGACCCGCGCGCGGCCTGCGACAGCTTCGAAATGCGCCGGCTTGCCGCCGAGGAAGAAGGCTGCATCGCCGACCTTCAGCCCCAGTTGCTGGCGGATCGCCTCGGTGCGTTCCGGGCCGATGTTTTTGGCGAGGGGGCCTGCGGCTTCCATGCCCTCGCCCTGATCGCGCCAGAAAATATACCCCATCCCCGGCAGGCCCTGTGCCTGGGCAAAGCTGTTCATGCGGTCGCAGAACTTGCGCGACCCGCCGCCCGGTGCCGGGATGGCGCGGATTTCGGTGCCCTCGTTTTCCAGCAGTTTGGCGAAGATCGCGAAGCCGGATCCGCGGAAGTGCTCGCTGACGACCTGCATCTTGATCGGGTTGCGCAGGTCCGGCTTGTCGGTGCCGTACCAGAGGGCGCTGTCGGCGTAGGAGATACGCTCCCACGTCTGATCCACGCTTCGCCCCTTGCCGAAACGTTCAAAACAGCCGCGAATCACCGGCTCGATACAAGCGAAGACATCGTCCTGGGTGAAGAAGCTCATCTCCATATCAAGCTGGTAGAAATCGGTGGGCGAGCGATCCGCGCGCGGGTCTTCGTCGCGGAAACAAGGCGCGATCTGGAAGTATTTGTCGTAGCCGCTGACCATGATCAGCTGTTTGAACTGCTGAGGGGCCTGCGGCAGGGCGTAGAATTTGCCGGGGTGCAGGCGGGACGGCACCAGAAAATCGCGCGCGCCTTCGGGGCTGCTGGCGGTCAGGATTGGCGTCTGGAATTCGTTGAAGTCCTGCGCCCACATGCGTTCGCGCAGGTCGCGCACCACGTCGCTGCGCAGCTTCATGTTGGCCTGCAACTGGTCACGCCTGAGGTCGAGGAACCGGTATTTCAGGCGCGTTTCTTCCGGGTATTCCTGATCGCCAAACACCATAAGCGGCAGTTCATCTGCGGCGCCTAACACCTCAATATCTCTAACGAAAACCTCGACCGCGCCGGTGGGGATCTTGTCGTTCACCAGCGACGCGTCGCGCGCCTTGACGACGCCGTCGATGCGGATGCACCATTCTGAGCGCACCTTCTCAACCTCGGCGAAAACCGGGCTGTCGGGATCGGCGAGGACCTGCGTCATGCCATAGTGATCGCGCAGATCGATGAACAGCACACCGCCGTGGTCGCGGACCCGGTGGACCCATCCCGAAAGGCGCACGGTGTCGCCGACATGTTCGGCGCGCAGGTCGGCGCAGGTGTGGGTGCGATAGGCGTGCATGGCATGGTTCTCCGGGCGCGAAAGGACTTGGCGGATACACACCGCCACCCCCTTGAAGTCAAGCGTTACAGGCCCGCGGAACGCTGTGGCGGCGTTTTGCCACGAGGGGGCGCAGATCACGCGCAGGCTTTACATGGGCTTAACCTTGAACCAGAATATCGCCCGTCAGATGTTAACGCCTTGGAAAGGCAAGGAATTCACTGGCCAAAATGACCGCACTGGCCTGCCCCAACCGGGGCAAAGGGGGTGACCTATGTGGGACAGACTGTTTGATGCGATGTTGCGGGCGATGATCCGCGAGGGACATCTGAGCGTTCAGATGCCTGATGGGACGTGCCGCACCTATGGCGATACGCGCGCTGACCCGGTGGAGGTTCGGCTGCACGATCCGGCCCTGCCCCGGAAAATTCTGCTGAGCCGTGACCTTGCCGTGGGCGAGGCCTATATGGACGGCACGCTGAGCATCGCAGGCGACGATATCCGTGGCTTTCTGGCGCTGGTGACACGCAATGTGGGGGCGAAAAACGGCGCGGCCTGGCAGGTGCCTGTGCAGATCCTGCGCAATGCGACACGGCGGTTGAAGCAGTTCAATCCGGCCCCGCGCGCGCGGCGCAATGTGGCGCATCACTATGACCTGTCGGCGGACCTTTATGATCTGTTTCTGGATGCGGACAAGCAATACTCCTGCGCGTATTTCCGCGATCCCGACATGTCGCTGGAGGACGCGCAGGCGGCGAAGAAGGCGCATATTGCCGAAAAGCTGTTGATCCGGCCCGGTATGCGGGTGCTGGATATCGGCTGTGGCTGGGGTGGCATGGGGCTAACGCTGGCGCGCGATTACGGCGCGCGCGTCGTTGGCGTGACGCTGTCCGAAGAACAGCACAAAATCGCAACCCGCCGCGCAGAGGAAGCCGGGTTGTCCGGGCAGGTCGATTTCCGACTGATGGATTATCGGCATGTGTCCGAACGGTTCGACCGCATCGTCTCGGTCGGGATGTTCGAACACGTCGGTGTGCCGCATTACCGCGAGTATTTCCGCACCGTGCGCAGCCTGCTGGCGGATGATGGTGTCGCGCTGATCCATACCATCGGGCGCAGCGACCCGCCGGGGGCAAGTGGCGCCTGGCTAGATCGGTACATCTTTCCGGGCGGGTACACCCCGGCAATGTCGGAAACCATGGCAGCGGTCGAAAAGGAGCGTCTGGTCAGCACCGATGTCGAGGTCTGGCGCCTGCATTACGCCGAAACGTTGAAGCACTGGTTCGACCGGTTTTCGGCGCAGGAGGCCGCAGCGCGGGCGATTTATGACGAACGCTTCGTGCGGATGTGGCGGTTCTATCTGGCGGGGTCAGAAATGGGCTTCCGGCACAACGGACAGGTGGTGTTCCAGTTCCAGCTGGCGCGCGATCAGGCGGCGGTGCCGTTGACGCGGGAATATCTGTTCGACCACCCACAGCAGCAGCCGATGCATCACGCGGCGGAATAGTCCCGCAGGGTCGGGTTTGCGCCTGACGGCTTAGCGGTTCCCCTCAAATCGTTCTCGCACTAGCCTGCGCGAAACGGAGTGAAGGGGTCGGGCGTGGCCGGTCTGGGGCAGCAAGTTCAGGAACGATCCGGCGTTTTGGCGGTGCTGGGTGCGGCGCTCGCCGTCGTCTGTCTGATCGGGCTGCATTGGAATATCTGGGCGGTGGATTTCAGCGCGCTTTATTTCGCGGGGTATTTCTTCTGTGCGGGCGATCTGGCGCAAGTCTATGCCGCCCCGCCCGAGGTGATCGGCAGCCAGATGCCGCCCGCCTGGGTCGCGGCAGTGGCGGCGACCGGGCATGGCGACGAACAGACCTATCCGTTCATCTACCCGCCGTGGGTTGCGGTTCTGATGGCCCCGGTGGCCCGGTTTGATCCGCAATCGGCGATGAACGCGAACCTGTTGATCAATGTCGTCCTGACGCTGGGCAGTATTGGCTTGGCGTGGCGGATTATCGGGGTCAGCGCCATGTCGTTCCCGATCTGGGTACTAATCAGCCTCGCGCTGGTGGTGCCGGGGGTGCCGTTGATCTCGGCAGTGTTGCTGGGGCAAACGCAGATTCTCGTCTTCTTCCTGTGTCTGCTGGCGTTCGAGCGATACATCGCGGGCTGGTTCATTGCCGCTGGCATCGCCCTTGCCCTGGCGGCTTGCATCAAGATCACGCCTGCCGCGTTTGTGCTGATCTTCCTGTTTGATCGCAACCGGCGGGCGTTGGCGGCGTTTCTGCTGACCGGCGCGGCCATGCTGGCGATCAGTATCGCGGTTGCAGGCGTCGGGCTGCATCAAACCTACCTTGCCCACCTCGGCACGATCAACGCCCATATTTACGCCAGCTTCTTTGCCTTTTCGTTCGAGACGTTCCTGTTTGAAACCCTCAACGCCCTGCGCGGAACTGCGCCGCTGCATGTGGAGAACGAGTATATCTTTGCCAAACCGGGCTGGATCTCGGCCGTGTCAAAGTTGGGATTGCTGATCGCGACGGGGGTTCTGTGGCGCGTGACGCGGGGCGACGGGGCGCATCGACGCACCGCCGCGCGGCTGCTGGGGCTTGCCCTGATCGTCGCGCTTTTTGCGCCGCTGGGCTGGGCGCATTACTATTTGTTGGCACTGTTTTTGTTGCCCGGCGTGTTGACCTGGATGCCCCTGCGGCGCGCGATGGTTCTGCTGTTGAGTGTCGCCGTAACACTCAGCTTGCCGTTCCAATCGGCGTTCTTTGACCTTGCACTGCCCGTTTATCCACAAATCCTGATCATGGTGCCGGTCTTTCTTGCCACCCTGATCGCCCTGCTGGTCGCTTTTCGCCAGGCGAATCCGGCCTGACGCAGACGCCAGCGCCAAGAATACCGCGCGGTGGTATTGTGCACGCGCGCGCCATGGCTATAACCCGCAAGAATTTTGCGCCGGGTCGCCCTGCCCCCGGCCGATCGGGGGTCGCATATGCCGAAACGAACCGACATCAAATCCATCATGATCATCGGGGCCGGTCCCATTGTCATCGGACAGGCGTGCGAGTTCGACTATTCCGGCGCACAGGCCTGCAAGGCCCTGCGCGAGGAAGGGTATCGGGTGATCCTCGTGAACTCGAACCCCGCAACGATCATGACCGATCCCGACATGGCCGACGCTACCTATATCGAGCCGATCACACCCGAGGTTGTGGCCAAGATCATCGAGATCGAACGACCCGACGCGTTACTGCCGACGATGGGCGGGCAGACGGGGCTGAATACCGCGCTGGCAGTGGAAGAGATGGGCGTTTTGGCGAAGTTCGGGGTCGAGATGATCGGCGCCAAGCGCGACGCCATCGAGATGGCCGAGGACAGAAAGCTGTTTCGCGAGGCGATGGACCGGATCGGGCTGGAAAACCCGCGCGCGACCATCGCCAATTCGATGGACGAATGCATGGCGGCGCTGGACGACATCGGCCTGCCCGCGATCATCCGGCCTGCTTTCACGCTGGGCGGTACAGGCGGCGGCGTCGCCTACAACCGCAGCGAATATGAACATTTCTGTCGCACCGGGCTGGACGCCAGCCCGGTCAATCAGATCCTGATCGACGAATCTCTGCTGGGATGGAAAGAATATGAGATGGAGGTCGTGCGCGACAAAGCCGACAACGCGATCATCATCTGTTCGATCGAGAACGTCGATCCGATGGGGGTACACACCGGTGACTCGATCACCGTCGCTCCGGCCCTGACCCTGACCGACAAGGAATACCAGCGGATGCGCGCGGCCTCGATTGCCGTTTTGCGTGAGATCGGCGTCGAGACCGGCGGGTCAAACGTGCAATGGGCGGTGAACCCGGAAGACGGGCGCATGGTGGTGATCGAGATGAACCCGCGGGTCAGCCGCTCGTCCGCGCTGGCATCAAAAGCGACAGGTTTCCCGATTGCCAAGATCGCGGCGAAACTGGCCGTGGGTTACACGCTGGATGAGTTGGATAACGACATCACCAAGGTCACGCCGGCCAGCTTTGAGCCGACGATTGACTATGTCGTGACCAAAATCCCCCGCTTTGCATTCGAGAAATTCCCCGACGCCGAACCGCTGCTGTCGACGGCGATGAAATCCGTGGGTGAGGCGATGGCCATTGGCCGGACCATCCATGAAAGCCTGCAAAAGGCGAATTTTGTTGAAAAACTCCTGCTTGATCGAGGGCTATGGCGCTGATTCAATCCTCTCAACAAGCGGGAGGATCAGCCATGATGGGACCGAGGCAGGAAGCACAGGCGGCGCTGTTCTATGAGTTCTCGCTGGAAGACCATGTCCCGCAAGATCACCTGCTGCGATCGATTGATCGTTTCGTCGATCTGAGCAGCATCCGCGCCCATCTTGCCGATTTCTACAGCCACACCGGTCGTCCTTCGATCGATCCTGAACTGCTGATCCGGATGCTGATCGTCGGTTACTGCTTCGGCATCCGGTCCGAGCGGCGGCTCTGTGAAGAGGTACACTTGAACCTCGCGTACAGGTGGTTTTGTCGGCTCGACCTGGCCGATCGGGTGCCGGATCACTCGACCTTTTCAAAGAACCGGCATGGTCGGTTCCGCGAGAGTGAGCTGCTGCGCCATCTCTTCGAGACCACGGTCGCGCGATGCATCGCCGAAGGTCTCGTCAGCGGTCAGCGCCTGGCCGTCGATGCCAGCTTGATCGAGGCGGATGCCAACAAGCAGTACTCTGCGCCAAAGGAAGAATGGGACATTGCGCGGATCGATGCAGACGCTGCACCCCGCGCGGTCCGCGAGTATCTCGACACTCTGGATGAGGCCGCATTCGGAGCAGCGACACCGGTCGAGCCAAAGTTCACGTCCTATTCCGACCCAGCCAGCCAGTGGACGGCGGCGCGTAAGGGTCCCGCATTTTTTGCCTACTCCGACAACTATCTCATCGATACCGATCATGGTGTCATCGTCGACGTGGAAGCGACACGGTCGATCCGTCAAGCCGAGGTGGGGTCAACCAAGACGATGCTGAAGCGGGCCAAAGAGCGCTTCGATCTTCATCCCGAACGGCTGATCGCCGACACCGCCTACGGATCGGGACCCATGCTCGGATGGCTGGTGGGTGAAAAGATCGCACCGCACATCCCGGTCTTCGACAAAGCCGGGCGCACCGATGGCACCTGGTCCCGAGCTGACTTCGAATGGGATGCCGAGAACAATCAATACATCTGCCCGGAAGGCGAGGCTCTGAAGCAGTTCCGCCGAAACTACTCCGACCCCAATCGCGGCCCAACCGGCAAGGGCGTGGCCAAGTACCAAGCGCTGAAGCACACCTGCCAATCCTGTCCTTCCAAGCCGAAGTGCTGCCCGAATGCCGACGCCCGTAAGATCACCCGTGAGGAACATGAGGACGCTCGCGACATCGCCCGCGCAATCGCCAAAACGCCGCAATACAAGATCTCGGTGAAGCTCCGGAAGAAGGTCGAAATGCTCTTTGCCCACCTCAAGCGCATTCTCGGCCTGGGACGGCTCCGATTACGTGGACCATGCGGCGCAAATGACGAATTCCTGCTCGCCGCCACTGCCCAAAACCTTCGCAAACTGGCAAAGATCTTTCCTGCACCGCAGCAAACGCGCAAAGCCTGATCAGAAAGGCGCTCGCGCTATGTTCAAATCGCTACTTTCTGCGCCCGCAACACGTTGTTTTTCCACAGAATCGGCGGGAAGCGGACGTTGGCGGCTTGTCCCTGCTTGCGGTGCACTGCTGATGTCCACTCCCGCCTGCGCATCACCGGTCTCACCCACCAATCATTTCGGCCTGCGTCACGATCACCTCGGCCTGCCGGACACTGGCCAGATCAACCAGTCGCCCCTTGTAGACCGCCGCACCCGCGCCGCTTGCATCGGCCTCGGCCATCGCGGCCAGGATCTCTCGTGCCTCGGCCACGGCTGCGTCAGAGGGTGTGAACACTTCGTTCGCAAGTGCAATCTGCTTCGGGTGGATCGCCCATTTCCCGACCATGCCCAGCGTCGCCGACCGCCGCGCCTGCGCCCGGAACCCGTCGTCATCCGAAAAATCCCCGAACGGCCCGTCCACCGGTAGCACGCCATGGGTCCGGCAGGCCGCGACAATTGCCGTTTGCGCCCAATGCCAGGGGTCCGACCAATGCTTCGCCCCGTCATGCAGCATGTAGTAATCTTCCTGCGTCCCGCCGATCCCGGTTGTCTGCATCCCCATGGAGGCGGCGAAATCCGCCGCCCCCAGGCTCATCGCCTGAAGGCGGGGGGAGCTCGCCGCAATCTCTTCCACATGGGCAATTCCGGCGGCGGTTTCGATGATAACCTCAAGCCCGATCCGCTTGGTGCGACCGGCCGCCGCCTCGGCCGCGGTGACCAGCGCGTCCACCGCATAGACATCCGCCGCGCAGCCGACCTTGGGGATCATGATCTGGTCCAACCGCTCACCCGCCTGTTCCAGCACATCGATCACATCGCGATACCAATAGGGCGTGTCGAGGCCGTTGATCCGCACGCTCAGGTGTTTGGACCCCCAGTCCACATCGTTGATCGCCGCGATCACATTGCCCCGCGCCGTTGCCTTGTCGGCGGGGGCCACGCTGTCTTCCAGATCCAGGTTGATGACGTCCGCGGCACTTGCCGCCATCTTTTCGAACAGTTTTACGTTCGATCCCGGGCCGAACAGCTGACAGCGGTTCGGGCGGGCGACGGGGGCGGGTTGAACGCGGAACGACATGGGTGGCCTCGTAAGTAAATTTCGTGTCTGCTGCCCTTTGGGGTAGATTATTGCTGCGCCAGCAACAAGGAGTTTTCTGCAATGCGGCAATTGAAGGTCTATACGTCGCTGTGGGCGATGCAGCCACATGACCAGACGGGTGTGAAACTGCCCTTCGATCAGGTGGCCGAAATGGTGGCTGCGGCAGGTTTTGACGGGCTGGCCATCGATCTTGGCGCATCCGATGTGGCCACGGCGCATGAAGTTCGCCCGCATCTTGAAGCCAACGGCCTGACGCCGCTGATCGTCGCCTTCCCGAAAGAGGTTGACGGCTTCCGCGACACCCTTGAGATGGCCAAGGACTTCGGATCGCCATTCGTCGACATCATCGGCCAGGTGATGCCGCTGACCATCCCCGAGATGGCGCCGATCATCCGCCGTTGGATCGACATGAGCGACGAGGTCGGCGTGCCCGTCCAATTCGAAACCCACCGTAATTGCATCACCAATGACCTGTTCGTGACGCTGCAACTGCTCGACCTCATCCCCCAGATGCGCATTTGTGCCGATCTGTCCCATTACGTTGTCGACCGCGAGTTCTGGTTTCCACTGTCAGACCATGACCGTGGCCTGATCAGCCGCATCCTGCGGCGTTCCGACAGCTTGCAGGGGCGCGTCGCCAGCCGGCAGCAAATCCAGCTGCAGCTTGGCTTCCCCCAGCATCAGAAATGGGTCGATCTGTTCAAAGGCTGGTGGCGCGAAGGACTGGCCGACTGGCGGTCGTGGAACCAATCTGGCGATTGCATCTTCCTGTGTGAGCTTGGTCCGCCCGAATACGCCATGACCGGCCCGGACGGGAAAGAGATGTCAAACCGCTGGGAAGAGGCTTTGCAGATCAAACAATGGGTGCAAAAGATTTAGGACGATCTGGGTGGTGATGCTTAGCACGATCATCCGGGATCTGGTGCAATCATCGAAGGAAAGATAGGGTTTTCGAAGAATTGCGCAACATTCTTCGCAAATCCGCGAAACCGGCGCTTAAAGAACAATGAAATCCCATATCGTTTCTGGCATTTTCGCGCGACTCGACCCCGATACGACAATGCAAAGAGGCTGCCATGATCCAGACCCCCTATCTGCTTTTCCTGGGCGACGCGCCCGATCAACTGGCCGCCAAGGTGGCGCAGGGTATCAGGGACTGGCGCCCTGAAAACGCCGTCGGTCAGATCCGCCTTCCGGGCTGTGGTGCCGATGTGGGGCTGGAGGACATGACGCTGGAACAGGCCCAGGCCGCCGGGGCAAAGACCCTTGTGATTGGCGTTGCCAATCGGGGTGGTGTGATCAGCGATGCCTGGAAAGAGGTTCTGGTCAAGGCGCTCAAAATGGGGTTCGACCTTGCCTCGGGGTTGCACAATCTGCTGCGGGATGAAGATGATCTGGTTGCGGCCGCGCGCGTTGCAGGGATGACGCTGCACGACGTGCGCATCCCGTCGGTTGCCTATCCGATCGCCAATGGCGTCAAGCGCACCGGCAAGCGGTGTCTGGCGATTGGCACGGACTGTTCGGTCGGCAAGATGTACACCGGCCTGTCGATCGACGCGGAAATGCAGGCGCGCGGGATGAAAACCACGTTCCGTCCCACCGGTCAGACCGGCATCCTGATCACCGGCGGAGGCGTCCCGCTGGACGCCGTGATCGCGGATTTCATGGCCGGTTCGGTCGAATATCTGACCCCCGACAACGACTCCGATCACTGGGATCATATCGAAGGGCAGGGCAGCCTGTTCCACGTCAGCTATTCCGGCGTCACCATGGCGCTGATCCACGGTGGTCAGCCCGACGCGCTGATCCTGTGCCACGAACCCAGCCGCACCCATATGCGCGGACTGCCGGGCTACGACCTGCCGTCGCTGGAAGCGCTGCGTGACACGGCCTTGCCGCTAGCGCGGATCGCCAACCCGGCGTGTCAGGTGGCAGGTATCTCGATCAATACCAAGGCATTGGGCGAGGATGAGGCCAAGAGGTTGCTGGAGGATACGGGTACCCGCATGGGCCTGCCCGCCACCGATCCGTTCCGCTTTGGCGCCGGTCCGCTGGTCGATGCGCTGGCCGCAATATGAGCCTGACGGTCACCCGCGATACATTCCAGCTGGCGCAGGCGTTCACGATCTCTCGTGGGACGCGGACCGAGGCGCAGGTGCTGACGGTGACGGCGCGGGACGGCGACCATCAGGGCTGGGGCGAATGCGTGCCCTATGCACGCTATGGCGAGTCGCTCGAATCGGTTACGGCCCAGATCGACAGTCTTGGCGGATCGCTGGACCGGGACGCGCTTCAGACCGCCTTGCCTGCGGGCGCGGCGCGCAATGCTGTAGATTGCGCCTTGTGGGATCTTGAAGCGAAGCGCGCCGGGAGACGGGTCTGGGAACTGGCGGGCCTGACCGCGCCGGGGCCCGAGATCACGGCCTATACATTGTCGCTGGACACGCCCGAGAATATGCGCGCCGCGGCGGCGAAGAATACGCACCGACCGATCCTGAAAATCAAACTCGGCACGCCTGACGACATGGCGCGGCTGGAAGCGGTGCGCGCAGGCGCGCCGGATCCGGTGATCATCGTGGACGCAAACGAAGGCTGGTCGGCCGAGGTCTATGCCGATCTTGCCCCGCATCTGTTGCGGCTGGGTGTGGCGATGGTCGAACAGCCGATGCCAGCCGGGCAGGACGACATGCTGGGCGAGATTGACCGCCCGCTGCCGGGTTGCGCTGACGAATCCTGCCATGACCGGACCAGCCTGCCCGCACTGGCGGGCAAATATGACATCGTGAACATCAAGCTGGACAAGACCGGCGGACTGACCGAGGCGTTGGCGCTGAAAACCGACGCTCGGGATGCAGGGTTCGGCGTCATGGTGGGGTGCATGGTGGGCAGTTCACTGGCAATGGCTCCGGCGGTTCTGCTGGCCCAGGGCGTGGCGTTCACCGACCTCGACGGACCGCTGTTGTTGGCCGAAGATCGCACAACGCCGCTTCGCTTTGACCAGCTGGGCGTTCACCCGAGCGAGGCCGCGCTTTGGGGATAACATCATCCGTCACCTGACCAGCGCCAAGCGATCCTGGCGACGCCCCGCCCCGTCCCCTTGACGCAGCGCAAGAAGCCTCGCATCACGCTCGCAAACGCCAAAACCAATCCGGAGACCCGCCCCATGACCCGCACCGTCTATGTAAACGGCAACTATGTACCTGAAGATCAGGCCACAATCTCGGTCTTTGACAGGGGCTTTCTGTTCGCCGATGCGGTGTATGAAGTGACGAGCGTGCTGGACGGCAAGCTGATTGATTTCGACGGCCACGGGCAGCGGCTGGCGCGGTCGCTGGGCGAGCTCAACATGGCCATGCCAGAGGCTGACTTGCTTGAAATTCATCGAGAACTTGTTGCGCGCAATAACGTGACCGAGGGGCTGGTCTATCTGCAAGTCTCGCGCGGCGCGGCAGATCGGGATTTCCAGTATCCGGTCGACACGCCCCCGACGCTGGTGATGTTCACGCAAAGCAAGGCATTGATCGACTCTCCGGCGGCGAAGTCCGGCATCAAGGTGATTGCAATCGACGATCTGCGCTGGGCGCGACGGGACATCAAGACGGTTCAGCTGCTCTATCCGTCGATGGGCAAAATGATGGCCAAGGCGGCGGGTGTTGATGACGCCTGGATGGTCGAAGATGGGCTGGTGACGGAAGGCACATCGAACAACGCCTATATCGTCAAAAACGGCAAAATCATCACGCGCCAGCTTGGCCAGGATATTCTGGCCGGAATTACACGGAACGCCGTGCTGAAAATGGCGCGTGAGGCGCAGATGGAGATCGAAGAACGCGCGTTTTCAATCCGTGAGGCGCAAGACGCGGACGAGGCATTCTATACTTCGGCTTCGGCCTTCGTGATGCCGGTGGTCGAAGTGGATGGGGCAACCGTCGGCGCGGGCGTGCCGGGTCCGGTGTCGCAGCGCCTGCGCGAGATCTATATTGATGAAAGCCGCCGCGTGGCGGTCTAGCGTCTGGTGTCCGGTGGGCGCCCGCGCTCAGGGCAGCGATGCTGCCGTCGCTTAGGCGCTGCGCCATTCGGCGCGGCATGCGTTGTCCGGTTTGTTGGCGTGTCCTCGCAGGGGCAGATTGCTGAGAGGCGGTTGACGGGGCAGGCTGCCCGTCAACGCGCCTGATCAAGCCTTGGTGCGATTCGGGGCCGCGTCAAGGACAGGCCGCGCAACCGCGCGGTGCCTTCGGCATCCTTGACCCGGCCCCGAATCACGAGAATCAGCGCATCACGAAGGTCAGTGATCTTTCGGCGTATTGGCGAAGATTTCCTGCTGCTGCGCGGTAGCTTCGGTCTGGTATTTCGCTTTCCAGTCGTCGAACTGCATGCCGTAAATCACCTCGCGCGCGGCCGCCTTGTCGATGGTGATATCCCGTTCGGCAGCCGCTTCCTGATACCAGCGTGACAGACAGTTGCGGCAAAATCCGGACAGATTCATCAGATCGATGTTCTGTACGTCGCTACGTTCGCGCAGATGATCGCGCAGCCGGCGGAACGCGGCGGCTTCGAGTTCGGTTTGGGTTTGTGCGTCCATGTCAGGTCTCCGTCAGGGCGGTGGTAAGCATTGGTGCCAAGCGGTCTGCCCAGGCGGCCTGTTGCGTGGCTGTGCGGATCAGGTCGTTGCGGATTTCGATCAGCGTGTTGTGCCGGTCATGGGCACAGGCGTGGGTGTCGATCGTGTCACCCGGAAGATGACCGCCATAGGGTTCATTGTCGCCAACACACAGATCGGGTTCGGCGCGCAAAAGGGCCAGCAACGGTTCGGTCAGGCGACGGTCGGCGGCGGACAGCATGGATATATGCCAGGGGCGCGGCGGGCGACCGGCCAGTTGCGGTGTGAAGCTGTGAATCGACAGGATCACGGTGTCGTCGCGGCGCGCCGCCAGCTCGGCCACTTTGCGATGGTAAGGGAGATAACACAGGTCCAGCCGGCGTTCGACCTCGGCCCCGTCAGCGCGCCTGTTTGCCGGAATGACCGACCCGTCATAAAGCCGCATCAGAAGTGTCGGGTCGTCTTCACCGCGGTTCGGGTCAATCACCAGGCGTGAGAAATTGGACAGCACGCAGGGCGCATCCAGTCGTTCCGCCAGATGTCGTGCGACCCCTTCAGAACCGACATCATAGGCAATGTGGCGCGCCATATCGCTGGCCGGAAGCCCAAGGTCACCATCTGCCACGCATTGGGGGACCGTGTTGCGGGCATGGTCACAAAGGATCAGCCAGCGCGACGCGCGATCTTCGCCAAAAACCTCAACCGGTGCGAATACGTCTGGTGCAGAATCCCTGGGCATGGCGCTTTCTTAGGCCTCTGCGCGGCAAAGCGCCAGTTGTCAGCGCGCCGCAATTGCGCAATAGAAGCGCGCGGCCGATGTTAGCGGTCACGTAAGCCAACCGGAGACACTTGATGAGACGAATGCGCAACGTAAAGATCGTCGCGACGCTGGGGCCTGCCTCGAACGATTACGAAACGATCCGTGCGCTGTTCGAAGCCGGGGCCGATGTATTTCGCCTGAACATGAGCCATGGCGATCACGAAGAGATCCGCGCGCGCCACGCAATCATTCGCAAGATCGAGGCGGATCTGGGGCGTCCGATTGCCATTCTTGCCGACCTTCAGGGGCCGAAACTGCGCGTTGGTGTGTTTGCCAACGATGAGGAGGAGCTTGTTGAAGGGGCCACCTTCCGGCTGGACCTTGATGAGGCCGAGGGCGACGTGACCCGCATGCAATTGCCCCATACCGAGATTTTTGCCGCCCTCGAACCCGGTGCAAGTCTGCTGGTGAATGACGGCAAGATCCGCCTGAAAGTGATTGAATGCGGCAAGGATTACGCCAACTGCGAGGTGATTGCCGGTGGCACGATTTCGAACCGCAAGGGCGTCAACGTGCCCGATGTGCTGCTGCCACTGACGGCTTTGTCGGAAAAGGACCTGCGCGATCTGGAATTTGTCTGCGAACTGGGCGTTGACTGGCTGGCGCTGTCCTTCGTTCAGCGGGTCGCGGATGTGACCGAGGCACAGGCCCTGGTTAAGGGGCGCGCCGCGATCATGGTGAAGATCGAAAAGCCGCAAGGCGTCGCAAATTTCGACGAAATTCTGAAAGTCACAGACGGGGTGATGGTGGCGCGTGGCGATCTGGGCGTCGAACTTCCGGTGCAGAACGTGCCTCCGATCCAGAAGCGTCTGGTGCGCAAATGCCGCGCCGCAGCCAAGCCGGTGATTGTCGCGACGCAGATGCTCGAATCGATGATCGAAAGCCCGATGCCGACACGTGCCGAAGTCTCGGACGTGGCCGCGGCGATCTATGAAGGGGCAGATGCCGTCATGCTGAGTGCCGAGAGCGCGGCGGGCGAGTACCCGGTCGAGGCGGTCGAGACCATGCATAATGTCGCGTTGGAGGTTGAAAGTGACAGCACCTACCGCGCCGTGATCGAAGCCAGTCGCGCCGGTGCCAAGGAAACCGTTGCCGATGCGATCGTTTCTGCATCACGCGAAATTGCCGAGACGACGGATATCAAGGCGATCTGCTGCTATTCGCAATCCGGCACTACCGCGGTTCTGGTCGCACGCGAAAAGCCAGCGGTGCCGATCATTGCGCTGACCGCGCTGGAAAAGACAGCGCGCCGATTGTGCCTGACCTGGGGGTTGCATTGCGTGATCACCGGGCGAGTGGATCGGTTCAAGGATGCGGTGGTGAATGCGGTACGTTCGGCCCGGGGCGAAGGGTTCGGCGGCAAGGATGATTTCGTCGTCGTCACCGCCGGTGTGCCGTTCAATGTGCCCGGTTCGACGAATATCCTGCGGGTCGCCCCGTGTGAGGAAAGGTTGATTTTCGCGTCCGAGCCTGAATAGACTTGTCGCACAGACCCTGAAACCGATGGGGCGACAATTATGGACAGCGACTATCTTCTTGTTCTTGGGTTCATCATCGTGGCGCTGGCATTCCCGGCGCTGATAAACTCGTTTTCATCGAATGGCTCTGCACGGTTAACGATTGCGCTGCTGTTCATTGGTGCCGCTCTGATCGTGGCTGCAATCGCCGGTCAACCCGGTGGGTACGCCTTTGCTGACATATCACGTGCATTTGTTCGGGTTGTCGCCGAAATCATCAACTGAATCCGCTTGCCAGCCGCGGTTCGCCCTTTTATACGGCGGCCTTCGACGTGCGTGACGGGCCAAGTGGCTTGCCTTGTGACGCCTTAAGCTGAACCCAAGACCTTCGGAGATGCAAATGCCCAAGATGAAGACGAAAAGCAGCGCCAAGAAGCGCTTCAAAGTGACGGCGACCGGCAAGGTCCTGTCCGCCCAGGCCGGCAAGCGGCACGGCATGATCAAACGCAGCAAGAAGTTCATCCGCGACGCGCGCGGGACCACCACGCTGAGTGCGCCTGACGCGAAGATCGTCAAGCAATTCATGCCCTACGACCGCTGAAGGAGGATCGAATAGATGTCACGTACCAAAGGCGGAACCGTTACCCACGCACGCCACAAGAAAGTTCTGGATCAGGCCAAAGGCTATTACGGTCGGCGCAAAAGCACCTTCAAGGTTGCGCGCCAGGCGGTCGACAAGGCCAACCAGTATGCCACCCGCGACCGCAAGAACCGCAAGCGCACCTTCCGCGCCCTGTGGATTCAGCGGATCAACGCCGCCGTGCGCGCCCATGACGAAGGCCTGGCCTATAGCAAGTTCATCAATGGTCTGGCGCTTGCCGGGATCGAGGTGGACCGCAAAGTCCTCGCCGATATCGCGGTGCACGAGCCTGAGGCTTTTGGCGCCATCGTCGATCAGGCGAAAGCTGCGCTGCCTGCGTAACGCCCGCAACAGGAAAATTCAGGAAAAGCCGTCGGAGCAATCCGGCGGCTTTTTTCGTGTGATAAACAAGGGTCACAGCCAATTGGCGCTCAACTGATTGGTGCAGGGCGACGCGTAAGGGTCGCGCAAGGCAACAAAAGCTAGATCTTCGCCGTTCTCGGCAACCAGGACAACATTGGTTGATGTCAGGTATGTCTGCACCACATCGCCACCAAACTGCGCCGCGTCGTAAAGCGGCAGGCCCCAGGTCCGCGCCTGATTGCCAAGGCGCGTCAGGCGCGATGTCGTCCGGGCGGCGGCGCGATAACGGATCAGGTAACTGTCCAGAAAGCGGGTCGTTTCCGGGTGGTTTGCAACATCATCGCCGAAAGACGCGGCAAGAGCCTTGCGCGCTGCCCGCGCGGGCGCGGTGTAGGCGCGGTGTAAAGGCCAAACCCTCCCGCAGACAGGACGGCTGCGGATAGCCCCGCGACAACAAGCTGACGTCTGTTGAAACGCATCACACTGACCTTCCGGCCAGAAGGGACAATGCGGACAGGGTCAATGTGGGGTTCGCGACGCCGCTGGTGGGAAATGCGCCTGCACCAAGGGCATAGAGGCCGGATACGGAATGGCATTGCAGCGATCTGTTCACCACGGATTCGGCCGGATCGGATCCCATTCGGTGGGTGCCCTGAATATGCGCCTCAGTATCGCTGTTTTCGCGGTGGACAATGCCGTCAATTTCGAACGGCAGGATGCTTTGCAGATCCGCCTCAGCCCGGTCCAATCCCGCCACGCCATAATTGGAATGACCGGTCCAGGTGACACGCGGCACCCCTGCGGCATCCAACGTGACCCGGTTATCGGCTGATTGTGTTGAAAAACTCCGAAATCAGAGCGTCGCGGATTTCTTGCGAAAACCTATGAAGCGAAATAGTCGGAAAGCTTTGACCACGAGACAGCGCATGGCTGCGCGTGAGCGCATGTAGGCGATTTGGGCCGACCCCCGCGCCAAAAATTTAGGATCGGGCTGCATGGAAAGAAAAATCATCGTTCAGGCCCTAAAACGGAGTTTTTCAACACAATCGGCTTGCGGCAGATCTTCGGCGATCAGCTTCAGCCGCATCCTGTGAGTCCAGCGGTCACGCTCGGCCCGCAGCGCCGAGGGCACGTTGTAATTTTCAACCAAAACAGCCCCGGATGTCGCCCGATGCGGTCCATCGTAATACCCATAGCAATGCTCGGTAATGGATGTGCCGCCGAAATAATTCGGCTGGGCGATGTCGAGGAACAACAATCTCGAGGTTTGTTCGTGCAGGTAACGCCCAAGTGCGGCGTCGGTCATGCCCGAACGCAACATGATCGCGGCGTTGAAAATCGCGTTGGTGCCAAGCGCCACCAGGTCTGTCGCTAGGCGGTGTGTCTGCCCGGCGCTGTCGCGCAAAACTACCCCGGTTGCGCGCTGGTTGGTGATATCGACCTGGTGCAGTTCGGTGTCCATCAACAGCGCAACGCCCGGACGCTCAAAAGCAGAAATACCGTTCAAAATGGTGTATTTTGCATCAATCGGGCACAGGTGGCAGACTCCGTTGGCGCAACAGGTCGCGCGGTTGCCGCCGTTGGACCGCGCCGTCGGCACCGGCACCCAGATATCCGGGCGCGCCGCGACAGCGGCGGCACCCGCGCGGGTCAGCGCATGGGCCGGGAAGGGAAACGGGGTGCTGCGATGCAGGATATGGCCGTTGTCGGCGCCGGCAACCTCCATGATGGCCTCAATCTCGGCATAGGCGGGTTCGATGTCGTCATAGGTGATCGGCCAGGGCGCGCTGGGTTGATGCAGTTCTGACAGGCGGAAATCACTGGGGTGAAACCGCGGCACCTGCCCCCACCAGCAGGTTGAATTGCCGCCGAATTTCGTGTGTGCCACCCAGGTCTTGCGGTCCCCGACAGGGGCCGATATCGCAAAATCCTCGAGATCGCGATCCGTCCCATGGATCAGATCATCTTCAAGGCTGTGCAGCGGGCCTTTTTCGACGATCAACACCCGCAGATCATCTGGCAGGCCGCGCAGAAAAAACATCGCGGCGAAACTGCTGCCCGCAATGATGACATCCCAGGTTTGCGCCTGCGCAGTGTCCAGCGTGATGGTGTTCAGCACGTCATTTGCCCCGCGCAGCGTCCTGTGCGGGATCATAGGCGGCGCATCCGGCAGGGCAAGGGGCGCTCCCACGTCTTGCACCGCCCGCCAGCGGGCGGTAACTGCGAGGCCGAACAGCCGGGGATCGGGTCATGGACCAGTTGAGACAGAAATATCTGACCGCCATCGCGGATGCCGCTGATGAAAACGCGCTTGAGGCGCTGCGCGTGCAGGCCGTGGGCAAGAAGGGCGAGGTCAGCGCCCAGATGCGCGAACTGGGCAAGATGACGCCCGAGGAACGCCAGGTGGCCGGGCCCAAGCTGAATGCGCTGAAGGACGAGATTAACTCGGCACTGGCCGCCCGCAAGGCCGCCCTTGGCGATGCCGCGCTCGAGGAACGCCTGAAGGGTGAATGGCTGGATGTGACGCTGCCGTCGCGCACCCATCAGCAGGGGACGATCCATCCGGTGTCTCAGGTGACCGAGGAGGTCAGCGCGATCTTCGCCGACATGGGCTTTGCCGTGGCCGAAGGCCCGCAGATCGAAAGTGACTGGTACAATTTCGACGCGCTGAACATCCCCGACCACCATCCCGCACGCGGAGAGATGGACACATTCTATATGGCGCGCGAAGACGGCGACAATCGCCCGCCCCACGTGCTGCGCACCCACACCAGCCCGGTGCAGATCCGATCCATGATGGATCAGGGCGCGCCGATCCGGATCATTGCTCCGGGGCGGGTGTATCGCGCGGATTATGACCAGACCCACACGCCGATGTTCCATCAGGTAGAGGGGTTGGCGATTGACCGCGATATCTCCATGGCGAACTTGAAATGGGTGCTGGAACAATTCTTCACGGCGTTTTTCGGCACCGAGGTCAAAACCCGGTTCCGCGCCAGCCATTTCCCCTTCACCGAGCCGAGCGCAGAGGTGGATATTCAGTGCAGCTGGGAAGGCGGCACCGTAAAAGTGGGTGAGGGCGACGACTGGCTGGAGGTGCTGGGCAGCGGCATGGTGCATCCGCATGTCCTGCGCTCGGCCAATATCGACCCGGATGAATGGCAGGGTTTCGCCTTCGGGATGGGAATTGATCGGCTGGCGATGCTGAAATACGGGATTCCCGATTTGCGGGCGTTCTTTGATTCAGACCTGCGGTGGCTGCGGCACTATGGGTTTTCGGCGTTGGAGGTGCCTACGCTGCATGGGGGTGTGGGGTGATGGCGCTGCGACAATTAATTTTGCTCGTGTTTTCGCTATATTTGGCAAAACCCATTGCCGCCGCAGAAGTAGAAACCACGATCTGGCGCGATCATCGCGTTCTGTCGCTTACTGGCGAGATAGATAGCGGAACTGCGGACAGAGTTTTGGAGCTTTCATCTGCTATTGCGCCACTTCCCCATGGCCACCCTGTGGTACTACTAAACAGCAATGGCGGATCAGTATCAGAAGCATTGGCAATAGCTTCAATACTGAGTTCGAGAGATTATCATACTGTGGTGCCAAACGGATCAAGTTGCGCATCAGCGTGCGCTTCGATCGTTTTTGTTTCCGGCGCGCTAAGAACAATCGAAACAAAGGGCGCACTTGGGCAGCACTCATGCTCGCGGAACGGCATTCCTGACCAAGCTTGCAATGACCTGCTCGCACAACATGCAATGAAACACGGTGTTTCTCACGGAAGTGTTGCCGCTTTTGTGACATACTCCAGGCCAGACGAGATGGTTTGGTTTTCACGAGAAGATGCAGACGGTTGAGGGTTAACTCGATATCCCGGAGAACGAGAAAGTGGGTTCAAGAAAAGTGAACCAAGAGTTTTAACGATGTTAGGCGGAAGCAAGCCCGCTGCCCAATCTGCATGGCGTCTAGATTTTCGAGAAGATGGTTACGAAGCATTCTTGCGGCCAGGAGCCGATGATGAACGTGAATTTGAGCTCAATTTATTCTGCGACGAGTTGCAGCCTGGCAGGCTATTCATGAGTGTTGAAATCCATGGTCCGGCATTGGCTGTGCAAAGCGCTATTTCGAACGCAATAATTCGTACCGACCTTTTTTCGTGGACTGATTTCACGCCGATAGTTCGACAGCTTGATGAACTCGTTACGGAAGTTGTCCATGAAATACCATCGCATCGCATTCGCAGCTTTCTTTCTGACGCTAGAACGCTTTCTTGGACAGCATACATCAGGCCGCCGTATCAAACGATGTCGGCCGAAACTTTTCTATCTGGTAGTCGAAAGAACTTGATCTTCGCAGCCAATAACTGCATCAACCAACGTTAGCCGCGAGTGTACCCATGAAATTCACCCTGAACTGGCTGCGCGATCATCTGGAAACGGATGCGAGCCTCGATGAAATTACCGAGGCCCTGACCGACCTTGGCCTGGAGGTTGAGGGGGTCGAGAACCCCGCCGCCGCGCTGTCCGCTTTTACCACCGGCCATGTGATCGCCGCCCAACAGCACCCGGACGCTGATCGCCTGCGCGTCTGCCGGGTCGCCACCGATCAGGGTGAAAAGCAGATCATTTGCGGCGCGCCAAACGCGCGCGAGGGGATCGACGTGGTGATCGCCTACGCCGGCGCCTATATCCCCGGCATCGACACCACCATTCAGGTCGGGAAAATCCGCGGCGTCGAAAGCCACGGCATGATGTGTTCTGAGCGTGAGATGGGTCTGTCCGATCAACACGACGGGATCATCGAACTCTCCGGCAGTCCTGAGGTCGGCACCCCCTTCACCGACTGGCTGGCCGAGCATGACCCGGCCAAGACCGATCCTGTGATCGAGATTGCGATAACCCCGAACCGCCCCGATGCGCTGGGCGTCGAAGGGATCGCGCGCGATCTGGCGGCGCGCGGACTGGGCAAGAAGGTCGCGCGGGAGACCGACCCGGTGCCGGGGACCTTCCCGTCGCCGATCTCCGTTTCGATTGACGACGATACGCTGGACGGTTGCCCGCTGTTCACGGGCCGTTTGATCCGGGGCGTGAAGAACGGGCCGTCGCCGGCTTGGTTGCAGGATGTGCTGAAGGCCATCGGCCTCAGGCCAATCTCGACCCTTGTCGACATCACCAATTTCTTCACCTTCGATCGCAACCGCCCGCTGCACGTCTTCGACGCCGACAAGGTGGCCGGGAACCTGCGGGTGCATCGCGCCAAGGGCGGCGAACAGATCGTCGCGCTGGATGACAAAACTTACACGTTTCAGCCCGGCATGATGGTGATTTCCGACGACACCGGTGCCGAAAGCATCGCCGGGGTCATGGGCGGGGCCGAAACAGGCGTGACCGAGGACACTGTGAATGTCTTCGTCGAAAGCGCTTATTGGGATCCGGTGACGATTGCCCGGATGGGCCGGGCGCTGAAGGTGAACTCGGACGCGAAATACCGCTTTGAACGCGGTGTGGACCCTGCCTTCACGCCAGTCGGGCTGGAACATGCCACGCGGATGATCCTGGACCTTTGTGGGGGCGAGCCGAGCGAGGTTGTGACCGCCGGGGCGATGCCGGATGTCACGCGCAGCTATAAGCTGAACCCGAAGCGCACCGCCTCTCTGGTCGGGATGGAGATCTCGGAGGCCGAGCAGAGGAAGACGCTGACGGCGCTGGGCTTCACGCTGGACGGGTTGGACGTGACTCCGCCCAGCTGGCGTCCCGATGTGCGCGGTGAGGCGGATCTGGTAGAGGAGGTGGCGCGGATTGCGTCGCTCACCAACCTCAAAAGTCAGCCGCTGGCGCGCGCCGAGCCTGGCGTGCCGAAGCCGATCCTGACGGCTGGCCAGAAGCGAGAGGCGATCGCCCGGCGCACCTGCGCGGCGCTGGGGATGAATGAATGTGTGGCCTATTCGTTCATTGATGCGGCCAGCGCGGCGCTGTTCGGGGGCGGCACCGATGCGACCCGTCTGGAAAACCCGATCAGCCAGGACATGAGCCATATGCGCCCCGCCCTGCTGCCCGGTCTTCTGGCGGCAGCGGCGCGCAATCAGGCACGCGGACGCGCCGATCTGGCGCTGTTCGAAGTTGGCCCGGCCTTCCAAGGTGGTGAACCGGGCGAACAGCACACCCTGGTCACTGGCCTGCGGGTCGGGCGTACCGGGGCCAAGGATGTGCACGGCGCGTCACGCGCGCTGGACCTCTATGACGTCAAGGCCGATGCCGAGGCGGTTCTGGCCGCAATGGGCGCGCCCGCAAAAGTACAGATCCTGCGCGGCGCCGCGGACTGGTGGCATCCCGGACGGCATGGCATGATCTGTCTTGGTCCGAAAAAGGTGCTGGGCGTCTTCGGCGAGATCCATCCCAAAATACTGGCGGCAATGGACGTGAAGGGCCCGGCGATGGGCTTCACGCTTTGGCCCGATGAAATCCCGCTGCCGCGCAAGGCAAGTTCGGGCAAGGGCGCGTTGGTTCTGAACGATCTGCAGGCCGTGGATCGGGATTTTGCCTTCGTCGTCGATGCGGATGTCGAGGCTTTGACCCTGGTCAACGCCGCCGCCGGGGCCGACAAGGCGATGATCGGGGGGGTGCGGGTGTTTGATGAGTTCATCGGCGGATCGCTGGGTGAGGGCAAGAAATCACTTGCCGTCACGGTGCGCATTGAACCCCAGGACAAGACCCTGACCGAGGCTGAGATCGAGGCCGTGGGTGCGAAGGTGGTCGAGAAGGTGGCGAAGGCCACAGGTGGGGTCCTGCGCGGCTAGCGCGGGCGGGGGCCAGCCCCCATCGCCTTGCGGCGACTCCCCCCGGAGTATTTTTGGCGAAAAGAGGGGAAAGAGATGCAGGTTTACCTTTCGGGTGAAATTCACACGGATTGGCGCGCGCAGATTATGGCGGGGGCGGAAGGGCTGGATGTGGAGTTCTTCGCGCCGGTCACGGATCACGCGGCCTCGGACGATTGCGGCGTTGCAATCCTGGGGGCCGAAGCGGATAAATTCTGGCATGATCACAAGGGCGCCAAGGTCAACGCGATCCGCACCCGGACGCTGATTGAGGCAGCAGATGTGGTCGTCGTGCGGTTTGGCGACAAGTACAAGCAGTGGAACGCGGCGTTTGATGCAGGCTATGCGGCGGCGCTGGGCAAGGCGCTGATCGTGATACATGGGGCCGATCATCAGCATGCCCTGAAAGAGGTCGGCGCCGCCGCACTGGCAGTCGCGGAAACCCCTGAACAGGTGGTCGCGATCCTGCGATACGTGCTGACCGGCGGGCTGCCTGCCTGAAGGCGGGCCAATTGCCGGGCAAGCAACGCGGAATCATCGAGTCTTCACTTGACTATGTGGCAAGCGACCACGCTATAAGCCACAAGTGACAGTGATGGTGCGTGGAGGGCACACAACATGATGAAAGAGTTCAAGGATTTTATCGCCAAAGGCAATGTCATGGACATGGCCGTGGGTATCATTATCGGGGCGGCGTTTACGGCAATCGTTGCGTCCCTGGTGGCCGACCTGATCAATCCGATTATTGGCCTGTTCACGGGCGGCGTGGATTTCACCAACAATTACGCAGTCCTCTCAGGCGAAGTTGCGGCCGGTGCATCGCTGGAAGCGGCGCGCGAAACGGGCGCTTCGGTGTTTGCCTATGGCTCGTTCATCATGGCGGTCATCAACTTCCTGATCATCGCCTGGGTGGTGTTTATGCTGGTCAAATCGGTCAACAAGATCAAAGCCGCCGCAGAAGCGCCGAAAGAAGAAGCGCCGGCAGCAGATCCCGGCCCGTCCGAGAAGGACATTCTGATCCAGATCCGGGATTCGCTGGCCAAATAATCTGGCGTTAGCCCGATTATTCGATCAAACGACCGAATGGCCCGCTGTCAACGGCGGGCCGTTCCTGTTTCCGGGGGGGTGATATGGTCGGCCTGCGCATCTTTTGCAACTGTCGATACAGGACCAGCGTCACCAGTGGCCCGATGTGAACGACTGCAACGGCCAGCATGGGCCAGCCGCCGCCAAGCAGGCGCTGGGCCACATCGCCGTAGACGTCCGGGCCGATGCCGACCAATCCAATGGTCAGCGCAATGACCGGGACTGTCGCCAATGCCAGCAACAGACCCGAGGTCGCGGGATGCATTTGGAAACGCCTCCGATATTCTGTATTTTGTCAGCACACACCTGTGGCGCGGATCCACGTGATCCGGCCCAATTGAATTGGACTGCTCCGATGGCTGCAATACCACCCGTCTGCGACTTTGGTGCGCCTGCAAGCGATTTCCTGCTGAAAGCCACGGATGGATGGCGGTCGGCGTAATCTGGCCAGTGTTGCCGGGCCGAACGGCCTGGTGATCGCCTTTATCTGCAACCACTGCCCATACGTTCTGGCCGTCATGGATCGGATCGTACGCGATGCGCATGATCTTGCGCCATTGGGGGTCGGGTTTGCGGCGATCTGCTCAAACGATGCGACAGCCTATCCCGACGATAGTTTCGAAAACATGGTCCGCATGGCTGAACAGCAGGCGTTCCCCTTCCCCTATCTGCATGATGAGGACCAGTCAGTCGCCCACGCATATGGCGCGGCCTGCACGCCGGATTTCTTCGGCTATAACGACGATCTGGAATTGCAGTATCGCGGGCGGCTTGATGCCTCGACCCGCAGCGCCGGGCCGGGTGATCTGCGGCGCGACTTGTTCGAGGGTATGAAGCAAGTTGCCGAGACGGGCCAAGGCCCGCGCGATCAGATCGCGTCGATGGGCTGTTCGATCAAATGGGCGGGTTGAGATCGGCCGACTGAGCGCTAGTAGTATCCGAAACCGCTGATCTCTTCCTTGTTGGCCTTGCGCTCAAAGAGGTGCGGCGCTGCATTTCCAAACGGAATGTTCAGTCTCAGTTCAACACTTTCCAAGTCAGCATTTACGTTGTTGAGATACTCAAAACTAAGTGTGGCGGGGCCGAACGACGTGGGTTCGCCGCCGAATTCGTACCAGGCTGCCAGACCATAGCTATCCAGCTCTGCGTCGCCGTCGATGGCCAAATGTCCGGCAATGCGGAATGCATCGTTGATGTCGTAAAGCAAGGTACCACCAAGCTGTTGCGATGTTGCAGAGTTTGAATCAAAGTCCCGGTGAAGTACAACATGATACCCCCAGTCGCCCACGTCGCGACCGACGGCGATCTGAAAGTCCTCATCATCGTCTTCATAGCCGATTCGGACAAAATGGTTCGCAATCGATGTTGCCAGCCCAAGTTCATAGTCGCCCGAATCTTCGCGCGATACCGCCAGATGGAAATTGTCCAGGGCGACATCAATGCGTGTCGATGGCGAATCTTCACTCGTTGTGTCGCTCAAACCAAAGTAGTCTTCGCTCACCATGTTTCCGGCGCCATATCCGAACCCGTGCGAAATGGTGACTGGCCCGATGGTCGCGAAATAAAATTCGTTCTCATCTTCAATTTCGAAGTCGTCATGGCTTTCACGGAAGCGCGTACCGACACCGAAGGCAAAATCGCCAGTATCGTAACCGATTACAAGCTCACCGCGAATATTAGTATTGGTATCAATCCCGCCTCCGCCGTTCTCCTCAATGTCGCGTTCGAGTGTTAGTTCACCGCCAAAGATAAACTCGGCATTGGCCGGTGCGGCGACAAGCGTGGCAAGCGACGCGCAGGCAAGAAGGTTGGAACGGATCATGGCAGTGTCCTGAATGAATGTGACTCAATGGATGCGACCACGTTAAGGCCACCGGGCAAAATGTCCAGCGTGGCTTGGCAGTATTCTCCGCGATGATGCGGCCTGGCGACACCGGGGGGCCAGTGTCGCCAGGCCGATCATTTTTTCAAGGCAAGCGACGGTGCAAGAACATCAAGGCCAAGCGCCTTGCCAACGGCGTAATAGGTCAGTTGCCCGGCATGAACGTTCAGGCCCGCCAACAGATGCGGGTCATCCTCGCACGCCTGCCGCCAGCCCTTGTCGGCCAGCGCCAGCATGAATGGCATCGTCGCATTGCCCAGCGCGATGGTCGAGGTACGCGCAACCGCGCCCGGCATGTTGGCCACACAGTAATGCATGATCCCGTCGACGTCATAGATCGGATCCCTGTGGGTCGTCGCTTTCGAGGTTTCAAAACATCCGCCCTGGTCAATGGCCACATCCACCAGCGCCGCACCGGGTTTCAACTCGGCCAGTTGGGCGCGGCTGATCAGCTTGGGTGCCTCGGCGCCCGGAATAAGCACTGCACCGATGATCATGTCAGCGGCCTGCGCCAGTTCGAGCGTATTGCCCGCACTGGCATAGCTGGTTTTGAAGGTGCCGCCGAAGACGTCGTCAAGGTAACGCAGGCGCGGCAGCGAACGATCCAGCACGGTCACATCCGCGCCCATCCCGGCAGCAATCTTGGCCGCATGGGTGCCGACAACGCCGCCACCGATCACCACAACCCGCGCCGGGCCGACACCGGGAACGCCGCCCATCAGCACGCCGCGCCCGCCGTTGGCTTTTTGCAGCGTCCAGGCCCCCACCTGAGGGGCCAGTCGCCCGGCAACCTCGGACATTGGCGCCAGCAGGGGCAGGCCGCCGCGATCATCAGTCACCGTTTCATAGGCAATCGCCGTGCAGCCGCTGGCCAGCAGGTCTTTGGTCTGCGCCGGATCCGGTGCCAGATGCAGATAGGTGAACAGCAACTGCCCTTCGCGCAGCATCTTGCGCTCACCCGCCTGGGGTTCCTTTACCTTCACGATCATGTCGGCCTCGGCGAAGACCTGTTCGGCTGTGTCAAGGATCACCGCCCCCGCATCAAGATAATCCTGATCAGGAAACCCCGAACCCGCGCCGGCCTCGGTCTCGACCACCACGTCGTGGCCATGGTTCACGGCCTCGCGGGCGGCATTTGGCGTCAGGCCAACGCGAAATTCCTGCGGTTTGATCTCTTTCGGGCATCCGATCTTCATGGGTCCAGCTCCGTGGCTTGCGTGTGCCGTATGACTACGCGGGATTGCACGAAATGTGGTTGAATTTTCGCGTGATGTTTGCGGTCAACATAGATAGGAATGTGCGCAGATTCCCGATTTTTGCGAAGGTTCTGCGAAGCATATGGATATCGACGACACAGACCGCCGCCTTTTAACAGTCCTGCAAAAACGCGGACGGATCTCAAACGCCGAATTGTCCGAGGCGGTGAACCTGTCGCCTTCGGCCTGTCACCGGCGTGTGCGGCGGCTGGAGGCGGACGGCTACATCCGCGACTATGTGGCGCTGCTGGACCCGCGGCGCGTTGGTCGGCCCACCACTGTGTTCGTCGAAATCACCTTGTCGGGCCAGGCTGACGAGGTTCTGGATGCGTTCGAGCGTGAGGTCGCGCTGATTCCCGATGTCCTGGAATGCCACCTGATGGCTGGAACCGCAGATTACATCCTGAAGGTCGTCGCCGAAGATACCGAGGATTTCGCCCGCATTCACCGCCGCCACCTTGCCCGCCTGCCCGGTGTGGCGCAGATGCAAAGCTCTTTCGCCCTCAGAACAGTGTTCAAGACAACGGCGCTGCCAGTCTAGCATCGCCTGACAATCGGTCGCATGTTGGCGGGCGCGGGCGGACCTATGCTGTGCCCGCATCCCGGACCACAGGAGTCGTCATGGTCAATATTCTTCGGATCGTCGCGATTGCCGTCTGCCTCGGCACCGCCGCGCAGGCCCAAGAAAAGACGCTGCCCAGCATGTGGGTCGGCGACCTTCTGATTCACGCACCGGTCTTGCGCGTCACACCCGCAGGGGCACCGGTTGCGGGCGGCTACCTTGCGGTCGAGAATACCGGCGACACAGAAGAGGTGCTGCTGAGCGCACGTGCCGATATTTCGCCCGATGTGCAGTTGCACGAAATGGTCATGTCTGGCGACGTGATGAAGATGCGCGCCATCGACGGCGGCATCACGGTCCCCGCCGGTGAAACCGTGCGGCTCATGCCGGGCGGTTATCACCTTATGCTGATGAAACCTTCAACAGAACTGGTTGCGGGCGAAACACATGATGTCTCGCTGGAGTTTCTGAACGCCGGTACGGTGACCCTGCCCTTCACGGTCGCGCCGCTGGATGTGATCCGGGACCTCGGCAAAGATGCCCACGGCCATGGCAACTAGTCGCGCATATCTCTGGGTGGTTTGGGCGGTTGCCATCGCGCTGGCCATCGGCGCAGGGCTGGGTGGCCGCATGTTCTGGGAGGGTCGCTCGGACAATAGCGCGCTGGGTGCCGCCCAACTTGGCGGTCCGTTCTCCCTGGTCACCCACACCGGCGCGCCAATAACCGAGGCGGATCTGCTTGGCAGCCCCAGCGCGCTGTTTTTCGGCTTTACCCATTGCCCCGAAATCTGTCCGACCACGATATTCGACATAAACGCCTGGCTGGAAGAGCTTGGGCCCCAGGCCGATGCCCTCAAAGTCTATTTCGTCACCATTGATCCGGAACGCGACCCGCCCGAGGTTCTGGGCGACTACGTGACGGCCCAGTCGGACCGCGTCACCGGCATCTCCGGCCCGCCAGACGCGGTGCGCGCCATGGCCGATATCTGGCGCGTCTATTACAAGTCTGTCCCGCTCGACGGTGACGACTACACAATGGACCACACTTCGCTGATCTATCTGCTGGATGATCAGGGGCAATACGCCGAACTGATCCGCTATGGCGAAGCGCATGACAGAGCCATTGCGAAACTGCGCAGGCTTCTGAACGGCTGACCGCCGCTTTTTTCATACATCATTGACCCGAAAATATCCCGGGGAGGTCTGGAGGGGCTGGCCCCTCCAGCCACCGCCGCCGGCAAGCAACCGCGCGATTTTACATCGCGCGGCCCGTCCCGCCGCCGCCAAGAAAAAACCCCCGAAGCCATGGGCTGCGGGGGTTCACTGACGGCTTGCCGCCACGTTCTTGAGGGCTGACTTTCATCATCCCTTCGCGCTGGGCCTTCTTACGGGCCAGCTTGCGGGCACGCCGAATGGCTTCGGCCTTCTGGCGTGCTTTTTTCTCGGACGGTTTTTCGAAATGCTGCTTGAGCTTCATTTCACGAAACACGCCTTCACGCTGAAGTTTCTTCTTCAGCGCACGCAGTGCCTGATCAACGTTGTTATCACGAACACTTACCTGCATGTGGTTGTCACCACCTTCCTAGGTTAGATTTGCAAAAGTCGCAGGAGCGGCGCGTATAGCAGCGGATTTTTGGGCTGTAAACCGTCGTGCAGGGCTGGCCCTAAAACCTGCAGTATTTGTCCAGATGCGCCTGCAAGATACCGATCCCGGCGCGATAGGCTTTCAATTCGTCCACGGCAGCATTGTAGGCGTTTGTCATATGGGCCTCATAGGTCAGACACTGGCTGACCTATGAGGCCAGGGCGGCCTGCTCGGCCTGTCTACGAGACAGGCCCGGGACTTTAGCGCCGCTGAGCGCGGCATCAATCTCGGCCTTGGCGACCTGGGCGCGGCCATTGTGATCGAGGCACGCGCGGCGGTGAACCTCTTCGTGCATCATCATTGATTCCCACTCTACTTCGGCATTGACGCACAAATCCGACTCCGGCGGTGTGATCGCGCAACTGGCCGCGTTTGTTTCGGCGCCGGTCGAAGCACGTCCCGCGCCGCCGGACTCCTGCCCGTTCAGGGTGGCCATGATCTTGCCGAACTCCTGTTTGAAATCGGCCCTCAGCTGCACCTGTGTTGGCTTGCCCGACAGGTCCATCTGATCGCTGGTCAAACAGGGCCAGTTTCCGGCGTCGCCCTCGGTTGGTTTGACAATGGGTGCGCCCGGATCGAACCGTTCGTTCTGCATGATCCCGTCGTCTGCCGTCAGGTCATAGCCGACGCGCCGCTTCTGTCTGTTCTTATGCAGCTCGATCAGTTCCTGCTGCAACCGCGTGCCCAAACTGGCGCTTTCCAGCGCAACAGTCACATCGCGGCAGCGGCAGTGTTCAAAGATATAGGCGCGCGCGGCGTCACTGTCGCCGACCCACGCGAACTGCGCCTTGCCGGTGCGCATCCAAAGGGTGATCCCCTGATAGGGGCCCATGCGCATGGTCATGCTGACGTCACCATGGGTTTGCGCCCGCCCCGGCACCCCGTCATAGCCCAGAAGCATGGTCGCGATTACCGGTGTCTGATCGAAATAGTAAATCGTCTCACCAAAATAGAACTCGTTGGCATTCGTGAACTCGCCCAATTCGGGGCTGACTGCACTGAAGTCATCCCAGATGGCTGTGTCGATCTGAGGCACAAAATGTTCGGATGCGGCAGCGATGTTTGGCGCGGCGGCGCTGTCGGGTGATGCGACGCCCTGATTGACGCGTGTCAGTTCCCATTCGATCCGACCAAGCTCCTCATCTTGCCATGCCATGAGCAGCGTGCCGTCGCAGTTGCTGATCAGATCCAACGGTCCTTCGGCGGTGTTCAACTCGAACACCCGGCCGTTGCTTGCGGCTACTTGCCCCGGCTCTATCTGCACATGCCACAGCCCGTCGCGCAGGTTGCTTGCTGATGCCGCGCATTCACAATCAGACTGGCTGTAACAGGCTTTCTGGGCAAATGCGGGATTGGCCAGAAACAGGGCCGTGGTCAGCGCGACGACTGATAGGCGTTGGGTCATGGGCCCCTCCGATAGTGAACAATGATCCGCCATTGTCCCGCCATTGGCCGCCATTGGGTCCCTTGCGTCAACAGCGCCGCCCCGGGGGCCTGAGGCATCCTGACCACTGGCAGCCCGCGTATTTTGTCGTCAGTATGCACCAGCGGCATTTGGCCCGCGGAGCATGACGATGACGGATGCAAACCCCCATGATGCGCTGCTTGACGCGGCCTTGCCCCATGTCGCTTTCGATGGCTGGTCGCAGGTGACATTTGACGCGGCGGTCCGCGATGCGGGGGTTGCGCCAGCGCTGGCCACTGGCCTTTTTCCACGCGGTGGCGTCGATCTGGCGCTGGCCTATCACGCGCGCGGCGATGCCCTTATGCGCAAGCGGATCGCGGGAGCGGACCTGACCGGGATGCGGTTTCGCGACAAGGTCACCCACGCGGTGCGCTGGCGCATCGAGGCGGCTAGCAACCGCGAATTCGTGCGGCGGGGTGCGACGCTGTTCGCCCTGCCACGCTGGGCCCCCGTTGGGGCGCGCGCGATCTGGGGCACGGCGGATGCAATCTGGACCGCGCTTGGCGATACGTCTGAAGACATCAACTGGTACACAAAACGCGCCACGCTCAGCGCGGTATACAGTTCGACGGTGTTGTTCTGGCTGGGCGACGACAGCCCGGGACATGCCGCAACCTGGGCGTTCCTGGATCGCCGGATCGAGGATGTGATGCGGTTTGAAAAGGCCAAGGCGACCCTGCGCGAGAATAAGTTGGCCAGCGCTTTGATGGCGGGGCCGAACCGGTTGTTGGCAGGCGTTCGCCCGCCACCGGCGCGGCGCGGATATCCGGGACAGGAAGGTACCAGATGACCAAAACAATGCGAACCGTTGAGATCAGTGAGCCCGGCGGGCCAGAGGTTCTGAAACCAGCCGAGCGACCGATCCCCGTACCGCGCCATGGCGAGGTCGTCATCAAAGTCGCCTTCGCCGGGGTCAACCGCCCCGACGCCCTGCAACGCGCCGGGTCCTACAGGCCCCCGGCCACCGCCAGCGACCTGCCGGGGCTGGAAGCCGCCGGTGAGGTTGCTGCCATCGGTGACGGGGTGACCGGCTGGGCCATTGGCGACCAGGTCTGTGCGCTGCTGCCCGGCGGCGGCTATGCCGAATACGTTGCCACACCAGCGGCCCACGCCCTGCCGGTGCCCAAGGGCATGGACCTGCGCCGCGCTGCCTGCCTGCCGGAAACTTTCTTCACCGTCTGGTCCAACGTTTTCATGCGCGGCGGATTGAAGGCGGGCGAGGCATTTCTGGTCCACGGAGGCTCTTCCGGGATCGGCACCACGGCGATCCAACTGGCCAGCGTGTTCGGGGCACGGGTTTTCACCACTGCCGGATCGGATGAAAAATGCGCCGTCTGTACCGACCTGGGTGCGGAACGGGCGATCAACTACCGGGATGAGGATTTCGTGGAGGTGGTGAAAGCCGAAGGCGGCATTGACCTGATCCTTGACATGGTCGGCGGCAGCTATCTGCCGCGCAATGTGAAGGCGCTGAAGGACGATGGGCGGTTGGTGCAGATCGCCTTTCTGCAAGGCCCGAAGGTCGAACTGAACTTCGCGCAAGTCATGATGCGTCGTCTGACGATCACCGGATCAACCCTGCGTCCGCAATCGGACGCCGCCAAGGCCCGCATTGCCGAGGCCCTGCTGGCCAACGTCTGGCCGCTGCTGGACGCGGGCCGCGTGGCCCCGGTGATGGATCAGGAGTTTGCGCTGGATGACGCCTCCGAAGCGCATGCGCGGATGGAGGCCGGGGATCACATCGGAAAGATCGTTCTGCGGGTCTAGTTGTCGGGGACACCCCGCCATCGGTCGTCAGTTCAGCGGGCGTTACAGAAACCACAGGATCAGTCCGGTCGCGGCGGCCCCGGCGCTAAGGACAACGGTGATAATCGTCATTCGCGTGGTCGAGGCCGATTCGGCCACGTGGCTGTTCAGCCGTTGCATCATCTTGGCGGCATTGCGCCGCGCAGCCCAGAAAATCAGCACGGCCACCAGAATGAAGATCGAGGCCACAAGGCGCGGTACCCAGGTCGGCTCAAAAGCTGCGAAAACGGCCTTCAGGCCAAGCGCCACACCGACCGAGGCCATGCCGGTGCGCATCCAGCCGCCAAACGTCCTTTCGTTGGCAAGCATTGTGCGGTCCTCGGCCCAATCGGTCCGCTCTTCCGCCATGTCCTGTTCGTGATCGCTCATCATGTCGATCTAGCGGGTTCAGGGCGTTCGGGCGACTGAAATCTCGTCTGAATACGCCAAAGAGTCCGGCGGTGAACTTGCCTTCGCGTCCCGGACCCGCGATGCCTGATGGTGAAGGACCTGACCGAGACAATGCGCATGGGTGTGGCTGACATTGAGATTTTTCCCGTTAACGTATCGAACGGTACCCTCGGGATGTCGCAAATGCCGGGGCGGAACGGTCGATTGGCGGATGATCTTTCGGCGATCGAAGACTGGCGCCCGGCGCTTGTCATCTCGATGACGACCGGCGCGGAATTTGCTGAGGCTGGCCAGGCTGACATGGGTGCACTAATCCAGGCGATGGGCATTGACTGGTGCCATTTTCCGGTTGCCGACTATGCGACACCGACGGCGCAGCAGGCGCGGGATTGGCACGCGGTGTCGGGCAGGGCGCTGGCGGTGCTGAAGAATGGCGGGCGCGTCCTGATCCACTGCATGGGCGGATGCGGTCGTTCGGGGATGGCGGTGTTGCGCCTGATGGTCGAGGTGGGGGAGCGCCCGTCCGAAGCGTTGGACAGGCTTCGCGCAGTGCGCCCCTGTGCGGTGGAAACCGACGCCCAGTTTGCCTGGGCGGCGGGGGCTGCTAACATCGCCGGATCGGAACTGAGACGAAATAAGGCGACATGAGGGATCGGACGACAAGCTCTGCTTTGCTTCGCATGCTGCTGATCCTTGGTGCGGCCTGGATCATTGCGTACCTCTGGTCGATTTCGATCCTGATCTGGTCAGAACCCACCGGCGATGGCTTCACCCGCGGCCTGAACCGGGTTGCCGGGTTCTTCGGGTGGTAGCTGGCGGCAGGGGGCGTTGCGCTGGTGATATTCCTGCTGGGACGACGCCTGCCAAAAGGCGGCGCGCGGTGGCTGAGCCGGGTGCCGATCCTGCTGGCAATGCTGCCTGTTTTGGCCATCGCCGGGCTGCTGATCTATTCCTGGGTGATCCAGATGCTCTATCCGCCCGAGGGCTATGTTCCGCCGACAAAACCGGCGACGACCGTGCCGGCGGAACCAGTCCCTGCGGACTGACGTTAGCGCCCTTTGCGCTGATCCGCCGCCGACATCGCGCCTTTGACCATCTTGCCGAAAGATTTGCCGCGGGCCCGGGACTGGGCCAGGGTTTCGGAGTTGCGGGTGTCTTCGCGCGCGAGTTTTTGCCAGCGGTGCAGGCGCGCTGGGTCAATCGTGCCTGCGGCAATGGCTGCCTGGATGGCACAGCCGGGTTCTGTGTCATGGGCGCAATCGCGGAATTTGCAGCTCACGGCGAGGTCTTCGAGATCCGAGAATACCGTTTCAATCCCGTCACTTGCATCCAGAAGGCGCAACGCGCGCATCCCCGGCGTGTCGATCAACCAACCGCCGTGGGTTGCGCGGTGCAGCGAGCGGGCGGTGGTCGTGTGGCGGCCCTTGGCATCGTCTTCGCGGATCGCTGCCGTCGCGACGTCCTGCCCGGTCAGCGTCGTCGCCAGCGTCGATTTGCCGACACCTGACGACCCGACCATCGCCGCCGTACGTCCCTTTCCCCACCAATCCGTTAACGCAGCGGCCTGATCCGGGTTGCGGGCATCGACGGCCAGCACGCTGAGCATCGGTTGCAGACCCTCGGCCTGGCGGATGTAATCCTCTGCCTCGGCCATGTCGGACTTGGTCAGCACGATCACGGGATGGCATCCGGCGCTATGCGCCAGCACCAGATAACGTTCCAGCCGGGCCGGATTAAAGTCGGCATTGCAAGAGGTTACGATGAACAGCGTATCGACATTGGCGGCGATCAGCTGGGTGCGGGCGTCTTCACCCGAGGCGCGCCGTTCGAGGGCGGAGGATCGTTCCAGCCGCCGGTCGATCTGATCCCCGTCCAGCAGCACCCAATCGCCGACAGCGTAGTCGCCGGTTGAGGTCTTCTCGGTCCCGACGGTCAGCGGGCCGCCTGTGGTCAGGACCGACAGGGTGGTCCGGTGAACCTCGGACACGCGCGCAGGCGTCAGGTTTTCGAGGTCTTCGATGGAGAGTTGCTGTGAAAAATTGGCCGACCATCCGAGGTCAGCAAGCGTATAGGTCATTGTTCTGCCTTGCAAAAAGAGGTCACGACATCACCGCGCCGGTCGTCCGGGCGCGCCGATCGGGCTGGTCAAGGCAGTGGGGTTGCAGGGCGGTTGGCCCTGTCACACGCCCCCGCCCGACGGGGATATCAAGACAGTCATGGACACCCTCCTATGCAGGCGTGGCAGTTCGAGTGAGAGGCTGGACAACGACCCAAGCGGGGCTCGTTACGGTTGCTTCCTTCCGGACCTGGCCGGGTTGGCGAGGCGCCTGCCCGCGCCAACCTCTCAAGATCCCAGATAAGCGGTGAATTACGGATTCGCAAGGTCGGCGTTGCGTCTGCGAAGCGTCGGCAAAACGTATGGCAGGGGCGTTCGGTCGGATCAGGGGCGGTTAACCCCGGTTGGGCAGGGTCGGGGCATGAGCAGATATCCGATCAAGCGCCTTGCCACAGACAAGGTCACCAGCAAGGTGCCGCAGACCCGCACCGCCCGTTTGGCGCGGGCGCGCCTAAAGCGTTTCGGCTTGAACCTGAATCGCGAGGGATTCCCTTGAGACCTGATCTGTGATTCATCCTGTTTGGGAGGATGGATCATGTCAGCACCTTTGCCATCTGCGCTTCGGATACGGTTTCAGAGATACATTGAAGAAGGGTTGAGCGGGCGCGCGGCGGCGTTGCGGTTGAAGCTGTCGCCTGCCACAGGCGCGCGGTGGGCGCGTCAGGTGAGGATGAAGGGTCATGCGGAACCTGCCCGGCAGGGACCGCCGCGCGGCAAGGGAAAGCTGGCTCCGCATCGGGAATTCTTTGAGGAGTTGATCGCACAAGACCCTGACATCACGCTCTTTGAGTTGCGTAATGCGCTGGCCGATGCAGAGGGTGTGCGGGTGCATCACTCCTCCATCGCCAACCTTCTGTCCCGGCTCGGCTTCACGTACAAAAAAAGTCGCTGGTCGCAACCGAGCGCCGCCGCGCCAAGGTAAGGCAGCAACGGGCCGACTGGTTCAGATACCGCTCGCCAGCCATTGCGACCTTTCCTGAGCGCGTTGTCTTTATTGACGAAACCGCAGTGAAGACAAACCTCACGCGCCTACGCGGCAGAGCCAAGCGCGGTAAGCGCCTGACGATGGATGCGCCCTTCGGAAGCTGGGGAACCCAAACCTTGATCGCGGGCCTGACCCAAGGCGCGCTGATCGCACCTTGGGTCATCAAGGGAGCGATAGATGGCCCCGCCTTCGCGGCCTACATCCGCGAAGTGCTGGTCCCCGAGATCAACCCCGGCACTGTCGTCATTCTCGACAACCTGGCAACCCACCGGAATAAGGAGGCGACGCAGGCTTTACGCAATCACGGCTGCTGGTTCCTTTACCTGCCACCGTACTCGCCCGACCTGAATCCCATCGAGCAGGCCTTCTCTAAACTGAAAGCCCATTTGCGACGGATCGGGGCCAGGTCCTTTACCCAGGTCTTCGAAGCAATCGGAGCAATCTGCGATCTCTACGACCCAGTAGAATGCTGGAACTACTTTAAGGCCGCCGGATATGTCTCAGGTTAATGTCGAAACGCTTTAGGCCCCGGCACACTGGTCGACCGGGTGGATGCGCTGGTTCTGTCGGGTGGGTCGGCCTTCGGCCTTGATGCCGCGTCGGGCGTGGCCGAGGCTTTGCGGGACGCCCGACGCGGGGTGCAAACACCGGGGCCAAAAATCCCGATTGTGCCCGCCGCAATCCTGTATGATCTGCTGAGCGGGGGCCAGAAGGACTGGGCCACCAATCCCTATGGGCCGTTGGGGCGACAGGCTTTCGACGCCGCAGGCACTGAATTCACGCTCGGCACAGCCGGGGCGGGAAGCGGGGCGACAACGGCCGGATTGAAGGGTGGCATCGGCTCCGCCTCCTGGGTGCTGGAATCCGGCGTGACGGTTGGCGCGCTGGTCGCGGTCAATGCCATCGGCGGGGTCGCCGATCCCGAAACCGGGCAGTTCTGGGCCGCATCGTTCGAGGAAGACGGTGAGTTTGGGGGGCGTGGTGTTGCCCCGGTGGCAACGCCACGGATGAAGCACGATCCAACGGTTCTTCAGGCCACCACGCTGGCGATTGTCGCCACCGACGCCGCCCTGGACAAGGCACAGGCCGGTCAGGTCGCGATGGTGGCGCAAGACGGCATGGCCCGCGCGATCCTGCCATCACACACGATGTTCGATGGCGATCTTGTCTTTGCAGCCTCAACCGGCGCGCGTGCCCTGACAAATCCGCCCGACGACCTGACCCAGATCGGCCACGCCGCCGCGACCTGTCTAACCCGCGCCATCGCGCGCGGCGTGTACGAGGCGACCCCGGCCGAGGGAGATCCGTTCCCGACATGGGGTGACATGTTCGGCACCGGGGGCGGTTAAGTCTGAGACTGAGCTGAACGACGATCTTTGTCTGCAGCCGACCTTGGCGGCTCTGCCTGCGCCCGGTGCGCGCCGCAAGGCGCAGGGCGCGCGCCGGACCGGTCCCGCCGGTCAGGCGCTGGTCTGAGCTTGGCGCGTCCAAGCGTGGTGGCGGCCAGACCTGCGCCATAAATCATGCAAACTCAATGGCGCAGCGCCAGCCCACCGGTCCGGCGCGCGCCCTGCTTACGATGTAACTGCCAACCCCCGCTTCAGGCCAAACGTGTCCACATGTTGTCGGGTTCGCTGTGCGAGCTTCAGGGCTTTTTGGCCGATTCCCGGTCAGACGCACAATCCGCTACGCAGCCAGCAGCGCCCGCATCAGCGGACTATCCGCCTGTTCCAACTCGTCAATCACATCGAAATGATGCCGCCCCGGCGCGACCTTCAGCTCCGCACGCGGCCAGGCCTCGGCCAGCCAACGCGCCTGATCCAGGAACACAGGCCGTTCCTCGGCCCCGACCCAGACCGTCACGGGGGCTGGCCCTTGCTCCTGCAACAGCGCGCTTTCCGCTTCGGCCTCTGCCGCGTCCAGACCCAGTGTCTCGTTTATGGTCAGGCCCAGAAACGGGCGCAGGTCTGACAAGGGCGAAATCGGCATCACCCGCTGCAATCGCCCCGCCACGCCAGCGCCTAGCGGCCCGGTGGTGCTGGCCATGCGCGCGACCAGATGCCCGCCTGCGGAATGCCCGGCCAGAACAATCGGCCCTGGCACCTGATCCGCCGCCGCACTAACCGCTGCGCCGATCTGCGCGGTCATCCGGGAAATCCGCGCCTCGGGCGCCAGCGTGTAACTTGGCATCGCGACGGCCCAGCCCGCCTCGGTCGCGCCACGCGCGAAATGTGACCAGCCAGACCGGTCGAAGGCCATCCAGTATCCGCCGTGAAAGAAGACAAACAGCCCCTTGGGCCGGCCGGCGGGGTAGAACAGGTCGAACTGTTCGCGCGCGCCGTTTCCATAGGGCTGGTTCAGCCGTGCGCGCCCCACGTCATGCTCAACCTCGCGCCACGCCCGCGCCGCTTCGGCCCAGCGCGGCGCATAGGCTTCGGCGCCCGGTATGAACGTCCCGTTCTCATAATCGCGATCTGTCACCATGGCTTGCACCTCTGCCCTTGCTCCGCCATCAAGACTTAACCTTCCCCCCGGCGACTGCCCAGCCGTACATGATAAGGACCCATGCCATGCTTGACGCGACAACCGATCTGAAATCCCTGCTGAAAGACCCCGAACTTCTGGCCACCCGCGCCTATCTGGCCGGAGAGTGGACCGATGGCACCGGCGGTCGCAGTTTCGAAGTGACCAACCCGGCGCGGGGCGATGTGATCTGCGAGGTTGCCGATATCGACCGTGCGCAAACCGCAACAGCGATCGACAAAGCCTACACCGCGCAAAAGGAATGGGCCGCGCGCACCGCCAAGGACCGCGCCGGCATATTGCGCAAATGGTTCAACCTGATGGTCGAACACGCCGACGATCTTGGCACCATTCTGACCGCCGAGATGGGCAAACCGCTGGCCGAAGCGAAGGGTGAGGTCCTCTATGGCGCCTCCTTTGTCGAGTGGTTCGCCGAAGAGGCCAAGCGCGTTTACGGCGAAACCATCCCCGGCCACGCGCCTGACAAACGCATCACGGTGCTGAAACAACCCATCGGTGTCGCCGCCGCGATTACGCCGTGGAATTTCCCCAACGCGATGATCACCCGCAAGGCCGCCCCGGCGCTGGCTGCGGGGTGTTCGTTCATCTGCCGCCCTGCCTCGCTGACGCCGCTCAGCGCGCTGGCGCTTTGGGTATTGGCCGACCGCGCGGGAATACCCAAAGGCGTCTTCTCGATCATTCCGTCAAATTCGGCGTCCGAGATCGGCAAGGAGTTCACGTCGAATTCAAAGGTGCGCAAGCTGACCTTCACCGGCTCGACCGAAGTGGGGCGCATTCTGCTGCGCCAAGCCGCCGATCAGGTGATGAAATGCTCGATGGAATTGGGCGGCAATGCGCCGTTCATCGTCTTTGATGACGCCGATGTGGATGCTGCCGTCGAAGGCGCGATCATGTGCAAATTCCGCAATAACGGCCAGACCTGCGTTTGCGCCAACCGGATCTACGTGCAGGATGGCGTGTACGAGGAGTTTTCAGAAAAGCTGATCAAGGCGATCGCGGCGAAATCCATCGGCGATGGGTTGAAAGGGTCCGACTTTGGCCCGCTGATCAACGAAGACGCCGTTGAAAAGGTCGAAGAACATATCGCCGACGCCGTCGCAAAGGGCGGCAAGATTAGCCTGGGCGGCAGCCGGCACGAACTCGGCGGGTTATTCTTCGAACCGACGATCATCACCGACGCCACACCCGACATGCTGGTCTCGACGGACGAGACATTCGGGCCCTTCGCGCCGCTGTTCCGCTTCAAGGACGAAGATGAGGTGATCGCCTTGGCCAATGACACGATCTTCGGGCTCGCCAGTTATTTCTACGCCAAGGATATCAGCCGCGTCACCAAAGTGTCCGAGGCGCTGGAATACGGCATCGTGGGTGTGAACACCGGCATCATCTCGACCGAATCCGCCCCCTTCGGCGGCGTCAAACAGTCGGGTCTGGGCCGCGAAGGCAGCCACCACGGGATCGACGATTTCCTGGAGCTGAAGTACGTCTGCACCTCGGTCTGAACCAAATGGCACATCCCGGCGGCATGATGCGGGCGCTGATCCTGAAGCAAGACGGACTTGCGCGTGATGCGGGCACGATGCGCGGCCTTGACGCGCCGCATGACCTGTTGGAACTGGCCGAAATTCCGGTGCCGACACCCGGCCCCGGTCAGGTGCTGATCAGGGTGCGCCGCAGCACGGTCAACCCTTCGGACCTGGCGTATGTGACCGGCACCTACGGCCAGTCCCGCGTCGCGGGCACCCCGGCGGGGTTCGAAGGTGTCGGCACGGTCGTCGCAACGGGAGGTGGCCTGATGGCGCGGATGATGAAGGGGCGCAACGTCGCCTTCTATGTCAGCGCGCGCGGGTCAGGGGCCTGGGCGGACTATGCCGTCACGGATGCAAAGTCGGTGATCCCGCTAAAGAAAGGCATGCAAGACTGCGACGCCGCCGCGATGCTGGTCAACCCGATCTCGGTCGCGGCGATGCTGGACCTGGTGCAGCCGGGCGCAGCCTTCGTATTCACAGCCGCCGCCAGCCAGCTGGGCAAGCTTGCCGCGTCGCTGGCCGGTGATCAGGGCAAGCGGATGATCGGGATCGTGCGCCGGGATGCACCGATCGCGGCGTTAAAGACGCTTGGCGCGACCCATGTTTTGAACGCGACGTCGCCAGAGTTTGCACAGGATCTGGCGTCGGTTCTTCGCCGCGAAAAACCGGTGATCTTTCTGGATGCGGTCGGCGGTGGCCCGGTGTCGTCGCAGATATTCGACAGCATGGGCAAAGGCGCGCGCTGGGTGATCTATGGCGGGTTGGGCCAAGGTTCGGCGGAAATTCTCAATCCCGGCGGGATAATCTTCATGACCAAATCTGTCGAGGCATTCTGGGCCACCAACTGGGCGGCCAAGGCCACATTGCTTAAGCAGGTACAGATCAGCGGGCTGGTCCAGAAACGGTTCCTCAGCGGGGCGTGGGTGACAGATGTGGCGGCTGAATTGCCGCTGGATCAAGCGCTGGATGGCTTGCCCGAGGCGTTGAAGCTGACCGATGGCAAAGTGCAGATCGTTATGGCGGCACACGGCTAAAGCGCCAGAACCGTTCGACAATTGCGGCCCGGAACGGACAATGGCCAAGCGTGCAACTAACGCCCGGAAACTAACCCGTCATTACCCGCCTAAGACCAAGGCCAACCCTACTCCGCCCCTTGCGCGTTCAGGTGATCCACCAACTCCTCGCAAAGCGTAATCGCCGTGCTGGCACCGTTGTAATAGGCATTCGCTTCGCCGCATTCCTCGACCCGGACGGTGATCGGCGGTTCCAGTGAATAGAGCCTGTTCAAGGCGCCGATCTCGGCCCGGGCCAGATCGCGCAGGAACGAAGGCTCTCCGTCCAGCAGCTCAAGCAACGCACCCTCGCCCCCTTCCACTTCGGCCAATGCGCCGCCCCAGCTGTCGGCGGCAACCTCGAATTCTTCTTCGCAGGTCTCGGCGCGGTCCTCGGGCAGATCGAATTCCTCGATCAGGTCGCCGCGCGTTTCAGGCGACGCCCCATAGGCCAGGCACACGGTGTTATAAAGCCGCTGCAGATCCGGGCCGTGAACGTCCCAGAACGCCACCTCGACCCCCTCGGCCGCGCGCGCCTCGTCATCCATCAGAAAGCTCCACGCCGTGTCCGACAGGATCGCGCTGGCGGCGTCATCTTCAAAATGCGCGTCCATCATCAGAACCGACAGGGTGTCGGCGGCGTCCTCTTCCTGTCCGAAGACGGGCAGAAGAAGGATGTCGATCAGCGCATGCCCCAATTCGTGATACAGGATCGCGATCACGTTAGACGCGACAAAATCTGCGTTTTCAGGCACTTGGGTCCGGTCAGCCTGTGCCGATACCGGCGCGGCAACCAGACAGGCGGACAGGATCAGCGCAAGCGGTTTCATGTCGGGATCAAAGCCCAGTAGTCGAGGTCGAGCAAGACATCAGGCGCATATTTTCCGTCCGCGCCACGCAGGGCGAACGCCTCCGCACCCGCTTTCACAGCGACCAGCCGCAGCCGCAGCGCGCCGACATCAGGTGCCGAGGTTTCGGCCCGGTCCAGAACCTCGGACCACGCCGTCACCGTGTCGCCCGCAAAGGCCGGATTTGCATGCGCGCCCCCGTTCAGCCCGACAACCAGCGCCGCATTCGCCAACCCGTTGAACGACAGCGCGCGCGCCAGGCTGATGATATGCCCGCCATAGATCAGGCGCCGCCCGTCTTCGCGATGGGTCGCATCGAAATGCACCTTCGCCGTGTTCTGCCACAGGCGCGTGGCCAGCATATGCTCGGCCTCTTCCAGCGTCACAGCGTCCACATGATCAATCTTCTCGCCAACCGCATAGTCGCCCCAGCGATGTGCCTCGCCCGCAGCGGCAAAATCATAGGCGGTGAGATCAAGGCCTGGCGGGATCGTCAGGTCGCGCGCGTCCACCGCACCATTCAACGCCGGGATCACCGGTTCCGCGTCGCCCCCACCATCGCGCGTACGCACCATGACCCAGCGGACATAGCTCAGCACATCTTCACCGCGCTGGTTGCGACCCGTCGTGCGCACCCAAACCACACCGGATTTCCCGTTCGAGTTTCGCTTCAGCCCGATCACCAGTGATGTCGCGCTCAGCGTATCGCCCGGCCAGACCGGTGCCAGCCAGCGCCCCTCGCCATAGCCAAGGTTTGCGACCGCGTTCAGCGAAATATCGGGCACCGTTTTGCCGAACACGGTATGAAACGCGATCAGCGGGTCCAGCGGGGCCGCATCCAATCCGCAATCGCGGGCGAATTCATCCGAACTCAGGATCGCGTGGCGGCTGGGATATAGCGCGGTGTATAGCGTACGCTCGCCCTGCCCCAGGGTTCGCGGAACCGCATGGGCAATCACCTCGCCCAACGCGTAATCCTCGAAAAACCGACCCGGATTTGTCTTCATTGCTGACCCAGTTTGAGGTCGGGGGAATAGTCGCCTGCAACCTCTTTGACCACCGCCTGCCCGCAGCGCATCACGCCGCTGGTGGCGTCATGGGCATAGGTGGGTTCGCCATAAAGCTCCCAGCCTTTGTTCAGCGCAGCACTGACCTTGTGACAGAAGGCGGAAGTGTCGTCCTCGCTGAGGAATCTGTAAAGTTTCATGCGCTTACCCCGGGAATGGCCAGACGCCGAGCCATGTGTGAATTCCCGTATTCACTGCGAACACCACTGCCGAGATTACAAGCAGCCGGATATCCCCGACCAGCGATCCCCCAGTAAAAGGATCCGGCGCCGGTTCGGCCCGGTTCACGATCTGCATCTGGATCAGCGCCCAAAGCCCGATGCCGCCAAACAGCAGAACCGCCGCCAGATGGCCGTTCACCAGCAAATGCGCAACCGACCAGACAACCACACCCGCCAGCATCGGATGGCGCAGCTTGCCGCGCAGCCGGCTTTTCGATGACCCCGCGCCCAGCAGAATTACCGCGATCAGCATCAGCAGGTTGTTGATGTGAATGACAAAGGGCGGCAGGAACCACAGATCGACAAAGGGCGCGCTGCGCATGCCGATCACCATCAGCACGATTGAAGCCACCAGAACAAGCGCGATCACACCCCTGGAGGCATTGCCCATGCGATCCGTCATCGCCGCCCGCGCCCCCGGCGCGAGGCGCTTGAAAAAATGCGTAAAGCTCCACAGCAGCACGCCAAGTATGATCCAGATCATGTGCAGGTCTCCGCAATTGCTTCTGCCTTGGCCAAGGTGGCCCGCGCCGTGGCGACATGCAAGTTCTCGACGATTTTGCCATCCAGCACCGCGACGCCCTGCCCGGCGGCCTCGGCCTGCGCGAAAGCCTCAATCTGACGCCGGGCCAGCGCGACCTCGTCTTCAGAGGGGGCGAAGGCGGTATTGGCGATGTCCAATTGCGCGGGATGGATCAGGCTTTTGCCGTCCATGCCCAGCGCGCGGCCATCCGCACACTCATCCCGCAGCCCAGCATCATCCTTGAACGCATTGTACACCCCATCAACGCAGGCAATCCCTGCGGCCCGCGCCGCCAGAACGCAGGCCTGCAACGCCATCCGCATTGAGGGCCGTCCGCCCCCCTCTGGCAGGTGCAGATCCTTGGCCAGATCGTTGGTTCCGATCACAAATCCTTGCATCCCCGGCGCATCAGCAATCGCCAGCGCGTTCAGTATCCCACGCGGCGTCTCCATCATTGCCCAGATCGCCGCGCCGCCAAGACCAGCCGCATCCATCAGATCAGTCAGCGCCGTGATATCTTCGGCCCCATTCACCTTGGGCAACAAAATGGCATCCGGCGCCGCCCCGGCCAGTGCCGCCAGATCATCGCGCGCCCATGGCGTGTCGAGCGCATTGATCCGCACGACACGCGCACGATTGCCGTAACCACCCGCGCCCAGCGCCCCGGTCAAAGCGGCGCGGGCGTCCGCCTTGGCATCGGGTGCGACCGCGTCCTCCAGATCGAAGATGATCGCATCGCAGGGCAGGCTGCGCGCCTTGTCCAGTGCGCGCGCATTCGAACCGGGAATATACAGCATGGACCGCCAAAGATGTCGTTCGCTGCCCATGTCGTCATTCCCCCGCGCTGAATTTCGCTGCTATGCAGCATATTCTCGGGGCCTTGTTCAAGGCGGTTCCTGCGTGCCGTCGCTTTGATGCCATTAACGCGGGCACGCACCGTTAAGGAATTGGTGGCCACGATTGGACAGACCGCCCGGCGCATTTAACACCAAAAAGGACACTCCATGACCCGATCCTGCCTTGCCGCCGCGCTTGTCGCATCTTTCGCATTTGTCGCTTTGCCCGCCGCAACCCTCGCCCAGTCCAACCCGCGCAATTGTGGCCCCCGCGACGCCGTTCTGGCCCGCCTGTCCGAGGGCTACGGCGAATCGCGTCAGTCCGCCGGGCTGGCCGCACAGGGCCAGATGGTCGAAGTTTTCGCCGCTTCCGGAACCGGCACCTGGACCATCACGGTGACAAATGCGGCGGGCCTGATGTGCCTTGTCGCCTCGGGCGAGGCCTTTGAGAGGTTTGATGAAATTGCCCCCGTGCCGGGGTCCGATTCGTAAAGGGGTGCACCCTCGGGTCCGGCACCTGCAACCCGGCGCACTGCGCTGGGCTGCTTGCGCTGCCCGGCAAGGTTGGCTAGGCACGGCCCCGAAATCGACATCACATGACACAACGTCATCGACATCGGAGCATCCCCACATGGCCAGACCCAAAATCGCGCTTATCGGCGCCGGACAAATCGGCGGAACCCTGGCGCACCTCGCGTCCCTCAAGGAAATGGGCGATGTCGTCCTGTTCGACATTGCCGACGGCACACCCCAGGGCAAGGCGCTGGATATCGCCGAAAGCGGCCCGGTCGAAGGGTTTGATGCCAAACTGAAGGGCACCACAGATTACGCCGATATCGCAGGCGCGGACGTTTGCATCGTCACCGCCGGTGTTCCACGCAAACCGGGGATGAGCCGGGATGACCTGCTGGGCATCAACCTCAAAGTCATGAAGTCGGTTGGTCAGGGCATCGCCGCCAATGCGCCGAATGCCTTTGTGATCTGCATCACCAATCCGCTGGACGCGATGGTCTGGGCGCTGCGCGAATATTCGGGCCTGCCCCACGCCAAGGTGGTTGGCATGGCCGGTATCCTTGATTCGGCGCGCTTCCGGCATTTCCTCAGCCTGGAATTCGACGTCTCGATGCGCGACGTCAGCGCCTTTGTTCTGGGCGGCCACGGCGACACGATGGTGCCGCTGGCGCGGTACTCCACCGTTGGCGGCATCCCGCTGCCCGATCTGGTTGAGATGGGCTGGACCACGCAGGAAAAACTGGACGCGATCATCCAGCGCACCCGCGATGGCGGTGCCGAGATTGTTGGCCTGCTGGGCAACGGCTCGGCCTTCTACGCGCCCGCTTCCAGCGCGATCGAAATGGCGCAGGCCTACCTCAACGATCAGCGGCGCCTGCTGCCCTGCGCGGCCTGGGTCGACGGCGCGCTTGGCCTGAAGGGCATGTATGTCGGCGTGCCAACCGTGATCGGCGCCAATGGCATCGAACGCGTGGTGGATATCAACCTCAACAAGGCCGAACAGGCGATGTTCGACAAATCGGTCGACGCCGTAAAAGGCCTGGTCGAGGCTTGCCGCGCCATCGACAGCAACTTGGGCTAAGGCCCCCGATTGCCCGTTATTCTGAAGGACCATGGACTGGCGTATTTCGGCATCCCGAAAATCGCCAGTTCATCAATGAAACGGGTCCTGTTCGCACTGGAATGCGGCGAACCTTTCGAAAAGCGTACCGAGGCATCAGCCCACAAACCCAAAGCATTGCACGAAATCTATCCGTCGCGCCCGCTTGCGCGTGGCGATTTCAAGGCCTGCGCGGATTTGTGGAATTTCGCGGTCGTGCGCGACCCGGTCGACAGGATCCTGTCAGCCTATGGTCATCGCGTTGTCGGCCTGCGGGATCTTGAAAAACGCGATACCGCAAAGCGCAAAGCCCGCTTGCTGCGCATCAGCCTGCGCCCGGACCTGGAAGAATTCTGCCTGAAGCTTGATCGCTATCGCCTGATGTCAGGCCTGATTCGCCACCACGTCGATGCCCAGACCCGCTTTCTTGGCCGCGATCCCGCACGGCTTGACGCGATTTTTCCGATCGAAAAAATGGCCGACCTGACACAGGCCCTCAGCGAACGCACCGGCCAGCAAATCACCATGCCGACCAATTCCGGCACCGGGCCGCGATTTTCCCGCAGTGAACTGTCGCCAAAAGCAACCCGGGTGATCCTGCGCAAGTTCGCAGCCGATTACCGGTTCCTGAACGGTATTTACACGCCCCCCACCACCTGAACGCGCGCCAATTGCTGCTTCCGCTGCGCTTATGTGATCACGCAAAAGATGCTGTGATCACATATGTCGCTTTTTGCCTGCACATCGGGATATTGCCGTTTCAACCCGCAAATATTCATGCAACCGTCGCCCCAACTCATCAGCGAAGGATACGCCGCCCATGAATATCCACGAGTATCAGGCCAAATCCCTGTTGCGCAGCTATGGCGCGCCTGTCAGCGAAGGCCGCGCGATCACGCGCGCCGAAGAGGCGAAATCGGCGGCAGGCGAACTGGATGGTCCGGTCTGGGTCGTCAAGGCGCAGATCCACGCCGGCGGGCGCGGCAAGGGCAGCTTCGCAGAAGCCGACGCAGGCGACAAAGGCGGCGTGCGGATCACCAAATCGGTGGGCGAAGCTGCGGCCGAGGCCGAAAAGATGCTGGGCCGCACGCTGGTCACCCATCAGACCGGCCCGGCGGGAAAGCAGGTCAACCGCATCTACATCGAAGACGGCGCGGCCATCGCGAAGGAATTCTACCTCGCCCTGCTGGTCGACCGGGGTTCCAGCCGCGTGTCCTTCGTCTGCTCGACCGAAGGCGGCATGGACATCGAAGAAGTCGCCGCCAGCACGCCGGAAAAGATCGTCAGCTTCTCGGTCGACCCCGCGACCGGCTATATGCCCTACCACGGCCGCCGCATCGCCTTCGCGCTGGGTCTGGAAGGCAAGGCGGTCAAGCAATGCGTCGGCCTGATGGGCACGCTCTATAAGCTGTTCAACGAGAAAGACGCCGAAATGGTCGAGATCAACCCCCTGATCCTGACCGAGGGCGGAGAGCTCGTCTGCCTCGACGCGAAAATGGGGTTCGACTCCAACGCCATGTACCGCCAGCGCGATGTCGCCGCGCTGCGGGACGAGACCGAGGAAGACCCAAAGGAACTCGCCGCATCCAAGTTCGATCTGAACTACATCGCGCTGGACGGCGAAATCGGCTGCATGGTCAACGGTGCCGGGCTGGCCATGGCGACGATGGACATCATCAAGCTTTATGGCTCGGAACCGGCCAACTTCCTTGACGTCGGCGGCGGCGCCACCACCGAAAAGGTGACCGAGGCGTTCAAGATCATCACCAGCGACCCGAACGTCAAAGGCATCCTGGTCAACATCTTCGGCGGCATCATGCGCTGCGACGTGATCGCCGAAGGCGTGGTCAGCGCGGTGAAAGAGGTCGGGTTGCAAGTCCCCCTGGTCGTCCGGCTGGAAGGCACCAACGTCGAAAAGGGCAAAGAGATCATCAACCAAAGCGGCTTGAACGTGATCGCGGCGGATGACCTGGGCGACGCGGCCGAGAAGATCGTGAAAGCGGTCAAAGGATAATCGTAGGCCGGGCGTCTGCCCGGCACGCATCGGAATGCCGGGCAGACGCCCGGCCTACGGAGACAATTGAATGGCAATCCTCATAGACGAAACCACCAAGGTCATCTGTCAGGGCTTCACCGGCTCTCAGGGCACCTTCCATTCCGAACAGGCGATTGCCTACGGCACGCAGATGGTTGGCGGCGTGACGCCGGGCAAGGGCGGGCAGAGCCATCTGGACCTGCCGGTCTTCAACTCCTGCCACGAAGCGGTGGCGGCAACGGGCGCGAACGCCAGCGTGATCTACGTCCCGCCGCCCTTCGCCGCGGATTCGATCCTCGAAGCGCTGGACGCGGAAATCCCGCTAATCTGCTGCATTACCGAAGGCATCCCGGTCCTCGACATGATGCGGGTCAAACGGGCGCTGGAAGGGACCAGCAGCATCCTGGTCGGTCCGAACTGCCCCGGCATCATCACGCCGGATGCGTGCAAAATGGGCATCATGCCCGGCCATATCCACAAACGAGGCTCGGTTGGCGTCGTCTCGCGCTCGGGCACGCTGACATATGAGGCCGTCAAGCAAACCACCGACTCCGGCCTTGGTCAATCGACGGCGGTTGGTATCGGCGGCGACCCGATCAAGGGGACCGAGCATATCGACGTGCTGGAATGGTTCCTGGCCGACGACGAAACCCAGTCGATCATCATGATCGGCGAGATTGGCGGCTCGGCCGAAGAAGAGGCCGCGCAGTTCCTGAAAGACGAAGCCAAGAAGGGCCGCAAGAAGCCGGTCGCCGGTTTCATCGCGGGCCGCACCGCCCCTCCGGGCCGTCGCATGGGCCACGCAGGCGCGATCGTTGCCGGCGGCAAAGGCGGCGCGGATGACAAGATCGAGGCGATGAAATCCGCCGGCATCGTCGTCGCCGACAGCCCCGCCACCCTTGGCAAGGCGGTGCTGGATGCAATTGGGTAGAGTGACAAAAAGGGCTTGAGATAGCGCCATGCGCCGCGCCTTACATTTGCGAACCAATTGGTTCCTACGGGCTTTGCTGGCGTCATTCGTGATTGCCACCGCTGCCAGCACTCCAAGAATCGTGGCGGCACAAAGCAGTGACCCCGCTGACGCCCCACCTACCCCGCTTGAGGCGATGTTCCTGGCTTGCCTTGCGCCCAATGTACCCATGGCATTGCGCAGCAAGACGGTGCTGGAGTCCGGCTGGCAGGCGGCGGAAAGTGCCCCGTCAGCACGCAGCATTGTCGAACAGTTGGCGGTGCGCGCAGATCGCGGTGATCCGCCGAAATCCTGGGATATGGTTCTGGCCGACGCAGCCGGGCAGGTGGCCACGCTCGGCCCGGAAACGCAGTTGTTTTCCATTGGCGGCGATGTCCCCAGCCTGCTGATCATGCAACCAACCCCTGGCGGCATGACCTGCGGCTATTCCGCATCCGACAGCAGCCGCGAGGCTTTGCAACTTCTGCTTGGCGTGGGCAAGGACCCGTCCGAACAAGCCGCCGGAACCCTGACCATCCGCGCCGCTGTCAGCGTGCGCGCCATCGTGCAGGACGATCAGTCCCGCGACTGGCAGGTCGAAGCCGCGTCCCACTTTGCCGATCCTGCCGAAATCACCGCCGAAACCGGCCAGCCGTTTTCCACCGCCTTCGCGCTGACCATCGCGCTAGAACCCGCCGAGAGCTGAGGTAGCCCAATGACCGAGCAATCCCCCAACGACCAGTTCCATGCCTCCTCCTTCCTACAGGGGCACAACGCGGAATATGTCGAGGCGCTGCATGCACGCTATGCCGACAACCCGTCGGCCGTGGATGAAGCGTGGCAAAGCTTTTTCCGGCAGTTGGGTGATGCCGGCGGTGATGCCAAGGCCGAGGCGACCGGCCCCTCCTGGGCGCGCGCCGACTGGCCGCCCGCCGCCGATGATGAAATAACCGCCGCGCTCGATGGCCAATGGGGCAGCCTTGGCGCGCCCGAGGCACAGGCCGCCGGTGACAAGATCAAAGCCAAAGCGGCCGAGAAGGGCGTCGAAATATCCGAAGGCATGGTGCGCCGCGCTGTCACTGACAGCTTGCGCGCGCTGATGCTGATCCGCGCCTATCGCATCCGCGGCCACCTGATTGCCGACCTTGATCCGCTGGGCATGCGTGATCAGACCGAACACCCCGAGCTTAGCCCCGCGTCTTATGGCTTCACCGCCGCCGACATGGATCGCCCGATCTTTCTGGACAATGTGCTGGGGATGGAGGTCGCGACGCTGTCCGAAATCCTCGCCCTGGTGAAACGCACATATTGCGGCACCTTTGCGCTGCAATACATGCATATCTCGAACCCGGAGGAGGCTGGCTGGCTGAAAGAACGGATCGAGGGGTTGGGCAAAGAGGTGACCTTCACCGAAAACGGCCGCCGCGCGATCCTCAACAAGATGGTCGAGGCTGAGGGCTTCGAAAAATTCCTCCATGTCAAATACATGGGCACCAAGCGTTTCGGACTGGATGGCGGCGAAAGCCTGATCCCGGCGATGGAACAGATTATCAAACGCGGCGGCGCGCTGGGCGTGGAAGAGATTGTCATCGGCATGCCGCACCGGGGACGCCTCAGCGTGCTCGCCAATGTCATGCAGAAACCCTACAAGGCGATTTTCAACGAATTCCAGGGCGGCAGTTTCAAACCCGAAGACGTCGATGGGTCCGGCGATGTGAAATACCATCTGGGTGCATCATCTGACCGCGAATTCGACGGCAATTCGGTCCACCTGTCGCTGACCGCCAACCCCAGCCACCTGGAGGCCGTGAACCCCGTCGTGATCGGCAAGGTCCGTGCCAAGCAGGCACAATTGGGCGACAAGGCGCGCACCCGCGTCCTGCCGCTTCTGCTTCATGGCGATGCGGCCTTTGCAGGCCAGGGCGTCATCGCCGAGTGCTTTGGTCTGTCAGGTCTGCACGGTCACATGACCGGCGGTACGGTCCACGTCATCGTCAACAACCAGATCGGCTTTACCACCGCACCGCATTTCAGCCGCTCCAGCCCCTATCCGACCGACATCGCGATGATGGTGGAAGCACCGATTTTCCACGTGAACGGCGACGATCCCGAAGCCGTGGTTCACGCCGCAAAGGTCGCGACCGAGTTCCGCCAGAAGTTCCACAAGGACGTGGTGATCGACATCTTCTGCTATCGCCGCTTCGGCCATAACGAGGGGGACGAACCGATGTTCACCAACCCCCTGATGTACAAGAAGATCAAGACCCAGAAGACCACGCTGACGCTCTACACCGAACGATTGGCCCGTGACGGTCTGATCCCGGCTGCCGAGATCGAGGATATGAAGGCCGCGTTCCAGTCCTATCTGAACGAGGAGTTCGAGGCCGGAAAAGCCTATAAGCCCAACAAGGCCGACTGGCTGGATGGGCGCTGGTCGCATCTGGACCGTCGGGGCGAAGAATACCAACGCGGCCAGACCGCAATTTCGCCCGAAACCATGGCCGAAGTCGGCAAAGCGCTCAGCACGGCACCGGATGGCTATCCGCTGCATAAGACCGTCGGGCGCCTGCTGGATACCAAGGCGCAAATGTTCCAAAGCGGCGCAGGCTTCGACTGGGCCACGGGCGAAGCGCTGGCCTTCGGATCGCTGCTGACCGAAGGCTACCCGGTGCGCCTGTCCGGGCAGGACAGCACGCGCGGCACGTTCTCGCAGCGCCACTCGGGCCTCGTCAATCAGGATACCGAAGAACGGTACTATCCGCTGAACCACGTCCGCGAGGGCCAGGCCCCTTACGAGGTTATCGACTCGATGCTGTCCGAATACGCGGTCCTTGGCTTCGAATACGGTTATTCACTGGCCGACCCGAATTCGCTGGTCATGTGGGAAGCGCAGTTCGGCGATTTCGCCAATGGCGCGCAGATCATGTTCGACCAGTTCATCAGCTCGGGCGAAAGCAAATGGCTGCGGATGTCCGGCCTTGTCTGCCTGCTTCCGCACGGGTTCGAAGGGCAAGGCCCGGAACACTCCAGCGCGCGCCTGGAACGGTTTCTGCAAATGTGCGGGCAGGACAACTGGATCGTCGCCAACTGCACCACACCTGCGAACTACTTCCACATTCTGCGCCGCCAGATCCACCGCGATTTCCGCAAACCGCTGGTGCTGATGACCCCGAAATCCCTGCTGCGCCACAAAGGTGCCGTCAGCAATGCCGAGGATTTCACCACCGGATCGTCCTTCCACCGCCTGCTGTGGGACGACGCGCAGAAGGGGAATTCGGATACCAAGCTGGTTGCCGACAAGAAGATGAAGCGCGTCGTGCTGTGTTCCGGCAAGGTCTATTTCGACCTGCTGGAAGAACGCGACGCACGCGGGATCAAAGACATCTACCTGCTGCGGTGCGAACAATTCTATCCCTTCCCTGCCAAGTCGATGATCGACGAACTTGGGCGTTTTCCCAACGCCGATGTAGTCTGGTGCCAGGAAGAGCCCAAGAACCAGGGCGCCTGGACCTTCATGGACCCGAACATCGAATGGGTTCTGACCCGCATCAACGCCAAGACCACGCGCGCCGCCTATGTCGGACGACAGGCCAGTGCCTCGCCCGCGACGGGTCTGGCCAGCCAGCACAAAACCCAACAAGCAGCGCTGGTCGACGAAGCGCTGACGCTTTCCGAATAAAGGAACCTGCCCCATGTCCACCGAAGTCCGCGTGCCCACCTTAGGCGAAAGCGTCACCGAAGCCACCGTTGCCACCTGGTTCAAGAAGCCCGGCGATGCCGTCGCCGTTGACGAAATGCTGTGTGAGCTGGAAACCGACAAGGTCACCGTCGAAGTCCCCAGCCCCGTCGCCGGAACATTGGGCGAGATTATCGCCGCCGAAGGCGAAACCGTCGGCGTCGATGCACTGCTCGCCACAATCTCGGAAGGCGCAGGGGCCACAGCACCCGAACCGGCAAAGGACGACACGCCCGCCCCGAAGGCCGCGGCCTCGGGCGGCGGATCAGTCGACGTCATGGTCCCAACCCTTGGCGAAAGCGTGACCGAGGCGACTGTCGCCAGCTGGTTCAAGAAAGTCGGTGACACCGTCGCCGCCGACGAAATGCTGTGTGAGCTTGAGACAGACAAAGTCAGCGTCGAGGTTCCCGCCCCTGCCGCAGGCACCCTGACCGAAATCCTCGCCGAAGAAGGCGCGACGGTGGCCGCCGGCGGCAAACTGGCGGTGATGGGATCAACCGACGCGGCGACCGCCGCCGCCCCGAAAGACGAAGCTCCGGCACCGGCCGCCGCTGGCGGAAAGGACGTCGAAGACGCCCCCTCGGCCAAGAAGATGATGGCCGAGAATGACCTGAAACCCGGCGATGTCACCGGTACGGGCCGCGATGGCCGGGTGATGAAGGAAGACGTGCAAAAGGCACTGTCCACCAGCGCGTCACCCGCCCCGCCCCCCGCCGAAACCCCGCGCGCCCCCGTCGCCGCCAGCGACGAATCCCGCGAGGAACGCGTCAAGATGACCCGCCTGCGCCAGACCATCGCGCGGCGTTTGAAAGACGCCCAAAACACCGCCGCCATGCTGACCACCTATAACGAGGTCGACATGTCCGCCGTCATGGGCCTCAGGAAAGAATACAAGGAGCTGTTCGAGAAAAAGCACGGCGTCAAACTCGGCTTCATGAGCTTCTTCACCAAGGCCTGCTGCCACGCGCTGATGGAAGTGCCGGACGTGAACGCCGAAATTGACGGCACCGACGTCGTCTACAAACGCTTCGTCCACATGGGCGTCGCCGTCGGCACCCCGACCGGCCTCGTCGTGCCAGTGATCCGCGACGCCGACCAGATGAGCTTTGCCGAGATCGAAAAATCCATCTCGGCCATGGGCCTGAAAGCCCGCGACGGCAAGCTCTCCATGGCCGACATGCAGGGCGGCACCTTCACGATCTCCAACGGCGGCGTCTATGGCAGCCTGATGAGCAGCCCGATCCTGAACCCGCCGCAATCCGGCATCCTCGGCATGCACAAAATCCAGGACCGCCCCGTGGTGGAAGGCGGAGAGGTCGTCATCCGCCCGATGATGTACCTGGCGCTGAGCTATGACCACCGGGTGGTGGACGGGAAAGGGGCGGTGACGTTCCTGGTGCGGGTGAAAGAGGCGCTGGAAGATCCGAGGCGGTTGCTGATGGATTTGTGAGGGAGAGCGACTTGTTTGATTTCACGTGGAAGGATTTTCTGGCAATCTACGCTGCAATTCTTTCGACCCTAGTTTTCCTTTGGAATGTCAGAAAGTCTCGATCCAAATTCAAAGTAATCGTTGTTCATGGAAATTCAGAAATTGATGAAAAAATTAAATTTGGAGTCTACGTATCGGTACAAAATACGTCGCACAATGTTGTCTTTATCAATGCCGCCTCCGTTCTGTACCCGTATCGTCGAAGCACGTTCTGGTCCAAATTGTGGCATCTTGTTAGATTCAGAAATTCTCCAATCTCTGTTGGTTGGATTCATACTTCACCATCCTATGAAAACATCGAGACCGGACTCCCCATAGTGATTCAACCAGGAGACTCGCACGGGTTCCTCTTGCCCGCAGCCGCCCTGAACGAATTAACAAAGGACCGGAGTCGGTCAGAGATCAGGTTGGCCATTCAAAACGCACATGGTCAAAATACTTACTCAAAGAAATTCTCGATCGATTGGTTGGATGACAGCAGGCAAAAAGTGCAGACAGCCCCCCAACCTCACCACTAGCCCAACCCCCACCAATATGCCAAAACACTGACAACACACGTTTGCCATACGTTTTGCCGACACTTTGCAGACGCTTTGCAGACCACGAAATCTAACCGAAAGGCCGCCCCATGCCCGCCTACGACGTCATCATCATCGGCTCCGGCCCCGGCGGCTATGTGTGCGCCATCCGCTGCGCCCAACTGGGCCTGAAAACCGCTTGCGTCGAAGGGCGAGAGACGTTGGGCGGCACCTGCCTGAACGTCGGTTGCATCCCGTCCAAGGCGCTGCTCCACGCCAGCCACATGCTGCACGAAGCCGAGGAGAATTTCGCCAAGATGGGCCTCAAGGGCAAGGCGCCCTCGGTCGACTGGAAAGCGATGCTCGCCTACAAGGACGAGGTCATCGGGCAGAACACCAAGGGCATCGAATTTCTGTTCAAAAAGAACAAGGTATACTGGATCAAAGGCTGGGCGAGCATCCCCGAGGCCGGCAAGGTCAAGGTCGGAGATGAGGTGCATGAGGCCAAGCATATCGTCATCGCCAGCGGCTCGGCCCCCGCGTCGCTGAAGGGTGTCGAGGTTGACGAGAAAACAATCGTCACCTCCACCGGCGCGCTGGAATTGGGCAAGATCCCGAAACGCCTGACCGTGATCGGGGCCGGGGTGATCGGCCTCGAAATGGGCTCGGTCTATGCGCGGCTGGGGTCCGAGGTCACGGTGGTTGAATTCCTCGACCACATCACGCCGGGGATGGACGCCGAAGTTTCGAAGGTCTTCCAGAGAACGATGAAAAAACAAGGACTTAAGTTTATCCTGAAATCCGCCGTCCAAGGCGTCGCGGTCAAGAACAACAAAGCCACCGTCACCTACAAATCCCGCAAGGATGACTCGGAATCGACGATCGAGGCCGACACCGTCCTGCTCGCCACTGGGCGTGTTCCCTTCATAGACGGGCTGGGTCTGGACGCGCTGGGCGTCAAAACCACCGACCGGGGCATGATTGAAACCGACGCCAAGTGGGCCACCAACATCCCCGGCATCCACGCCATCGGCGACGCTATCCAGGGGCCGATGCTGGCCCATAAGGCCGAAGACGAAGGAATGGCCGTGGCCGAACATCTGGCCGGTCAGCATGGCCACGTGAACTACGGCGTCATTCCCGGCGTGGTTTACACCCATCCAGAGGTTGCGACCGTGGGCGAAACCGAAGAAACCTTAAATAAATCAGGGTGTTCCTACAAGGTCGGCAAATTCTCATTCATGGGCAACGGACGCGCCAAGGCGGTCTTCTCAGGCGACGGCTTCGTGAAAATCCTCGCCGATGCAGACACCGACCGCGTGCTCGGCTGCCACATCATCGGCCCCGCCGCGGGCGACCTGATCCACGAGGTTTGCGTCGCGATGGAGTTCGGCGCCTCTGCCGAGGATATCGCCCGGACATGCCACGCCCACCCGACTTTCAGCGAGGCCGTCCGCGAAGCTGCGCTCGCCTGCGGTGACGGGGCCATTCACGCCTGAAGATCCAGCGCGAAGTACCGCATCCCCGCCACCGGACTGTCGTTATAGGGCGGTATCTCAACGAAACCGTAACTTTGATAGAGCGATACCGCCGCGTCCAGAAATTCCCCGGTGTCGAGGATAATCCGGCGATACCCGTTTGCCTGCGCAGACGTCAGCAACGCATCGATTAGTTGCCTGCCCAAGGCGTGACCGCGGGCGTCCGGAACCACGTACAGACGCTTCATTTCGCAGCTGTCCGCGTCATGGCGACGGTATGCGATGCAGCCAACACAGGCACCGCCCACGGCGCGCGCCAACAGAATCTCACCATCGGGTGGGGCGTATTTGCCCGGTAAACCGGCAAGCTCTTCAGAAAAATTCTGGAACGCCAGATCAATGCCAAAGTCATCTTCAAGGAACTGCGCATAGGCCAAGAACAGCGCGCCCGCATCTGCGATATCGGCATGTGAACGCGCCGCCGAAATCGTGACGTCCTTCATTGCGCCAGAACCCGCAGGCCCCGTGTCATATCCTCGGTCACGGCGCCGCGCAATGCAGCTTCGTCGCCCGCGCGCAGGGCCGCGATGATCCGGCCGTGGCCATTGTGGTTGTTGCCCGCGTCCAGGCGATCGTAAAGCTGCCGCATTGTCGGCCCAAGCTGTAGCCAGACGTTTTCAACCGTCGCCAACATCGCCGGGGCCTGCGCGCGCAGGTACAGCGCGCGGTGAAAATCAAGGTTGGCGCGGATATAGCTGACGGCATCCCGGCGCCAGATGGCCTTGTTCGCCTGATCATTGATCGCGGCCATGCGGTCGATCAATGCAATGTGGGCGCGCGGCAGGGCGCGCGCGGCCAGCTCCGCCTCGATCAGGGCGCGCAGCACGGCAAGTTCTTCGACACGCTCGGCACCCGGTTCCGGTGTCGCCACCCGGCCTGAGGTTGACAGCGTCAGCGCGCCTTCGGCCACAAGACGGCGAACAGCCTCTCGGGCGGGGGTCATGGAGACGCCGAATTCCGCGCCGATGCCCCGCAGTGTCATGGCCCTGCCTGGCTGAACCTCGCCCAGCATGATCCGGCTTCTGAGCGCCCGATACACCTGTTCGTGCGATGGGGTCTTTGGTTCTGGTCTGGGTGGTTTGCTCATGCGAAAAATGTGATCACAACATCTGCTGTGGGTCAATCCTTGAACTGAAACCGCTGTATTTCGGCCCCGTTGTCGCGCAGCCATTTCCGGTGCGCCCTGAACTCAGGGCACAACTCCTCGGTCACGGCCCAGAATGCGGGTGAATGGTTCATCTCGGCCAGATGCGCGACCTCATGGGCGGCGACATAATCCAGCACCTCTGGCGGGGCCATCACCAGCCGCCAGGAATACATCAGGTCGCCATTGGGCGCGCACGACCCCCAGCGAGAGCGTGTGTCCCGCAGGCTGATCTTGCCGTGGCTCAGGCCCAGTTGCGCCGCATACCGCCCTGAGGCTGCGACCAGCCGGTCGCGTGCCAACAGCTTCAGCGCCGCAGCGACACGCGGTCCCGGGCGATCCGGGGCAACCTCGACCCGGTCGGCCAGCAGACGCGCACCGCGCTGCCGTTCGGTGGCGACAATGGGCACTGCAACCCCCTCAACAAGCAACGTGGCCCCCGGTGCGACGATCACCTGCGCGGGTTGTCGGTCCAGTGTCCGGCGCAGCCAATCCTGTTTGTCAGCTGCGAACCCCCGGGCGACGGCCATCGACACGCCGCGCGGCACCGTCAGCGTCACCCCGCCGCCGTTCTGCGCCACCCGCAGGCTTAGCCGGCGCGCCCGCGCGCTGCGCCGCAGCTGCACCCGGATTGCCGGTTCGCCCACCCAGAAGTCTTCGGTCATTCACGTCCCACCCGACGATTTCGTGCGAAAGGCTTTGACAGCCCCCGGCGATCATGGCAACTGGCGCAGATTCAAACATGACCCGCAAAGAAGCAGAGTGAGATATCCATGCCCAAAGAGGAATGGGGAACCAAGCGGATTTGCCCGACCACCGGCAAGCCCTTTTATGACCTGAACGCGACCCCGATCGTCAGCCCCTATACGGGCGAGGCGGTCGTGCTGGAAACCGGCAAGAACGGGCGCACCATGGTGGCCGACAAGGCCGACAAGGACGCCAAGGTCGACGAAGCGGCTGATGCGTCAGACGATGATGAAGACGTGATCCTGGACGACACCGACGATGATGACGCCGATGTGGACCTGGGCGATGACGTTCTGGAAGACGACGACAACGACGATGTTTCCCTGGACGAGATTGCGGACGTCGCAACGGACGACGACGACTAGGCCGGTTTGCGGCCGGAGCTTGCGGGTTTTCCCCTTGATCCGGCCCCGCCCATCCCCTAGGAACCATCCGTCAGCGCCAGCGCGCGCTGCACACTCGGGGCCTTAGCTCAGTTGGGAGAGCGCTTGCATGGCATGCAAGAGGTCAGGGGTTCGACCCCCCTAGGCTCCACCAAACCATTACAACCCTCATCAATATCGCCGACCTGCGGTCGTGCGCTGCACGGTTCACCCTTTGCGGCCCATGATGCCCGGTCATCCCGCACATTGTTGCGACGATGATACCGGCGGCGGTCACCGGCCTGGCGATCCGTATTTGCACAAGTAATCGCCGCGATCTGTACCGCGCGCGGGGATCCGCACAGCTAATCGGGCAGGTATTGAGGCCGATCAATGACGCCGACACATTTGGCGCTATACCGGCAAAAAATACCAAGGAGATCGTGATGACACCCGAAGTGAAAGCCTTCTTTGACGAAGCCACCAACACCGTGTCCTACGTCGTCAAGGATCCGGACAGCAGATGCTGCGCCATCATTGATTCGGTGCTGGATTATGACCCCAAGTCGGGCCGCACGAATACCAGGTCTGCCGATGCCATAGTCGAGTATGTGCAGACGAACGACCTGACGGTCGAATGGCTGCTGGAGACGCACGCCCACGCCGACCATCTGAGCGCGGCCCCTTACCTCAAATCAAAAATCGGCGGGACCACCGCAGTCGGCGCGCATATCAGGGAAGTTCAGGACGTCTTTGCCAGGGTTTTCAATGTTGAAAAGGGCTTCCAGACCGATGGCAGCCAGTTCGACCATCTGTTCGAAGACGGAGAGGTATTTGCCGTCGGCCAACTGGAATTCCGCGCAATGCACACGCCGGGCCACACCCCGGCATGCATGACCTATATCGCCGCAGATACAGCGTTTGTGGGCGACACGCTGTTCATGCCCGACTACGGCACCGCAAGGGCCGATTTTCCCGGCGGCGATGCGCGTGTGATGTATCGCTCGATCCAGAAAATCCTCGCCCTGCCGGATGAAACAACGCTTTTCATGTGCCACGATTACAAGGCGCCGGGCCGCGATGTGTTCAAGTGGGAAACCACCGTGGCCGAAGGAAAGGCCAACAATGTCCATGTTGGTCTGGACCGGACCGAAGATGAATTCGTCGCCATGCGCGAAGCCCGCGACGCGACGCTGGATATGCCGACGCTGATATTGCCGTCTGTGCAGGTCAACATCCGGGCGGGTGAATTGCCCCCTCCCGAAGACAACGGCGTGCGTTATCTGAAAGTCCCGATAAACCAGCTTTGAGTATTCACCGCCACAATCGGGAACGCCCATGTCTGCCAATCACAACACAGATCGCCCACCGCTTCCCGGAGCACCCGAATTCGGACCGGTTTCCGGCATTCTGATCAAGCAGGCGCTTCGGCGGGGATGGGCGGATACAGTCCGCACGCCGCTATTTGGCTTTGCCTTCTCAGCGGTTTATGTCTTTGGTGGATGGTTGATGGCTTGGATTACGGTCCAGACAGGAACCACCTTCTGGCTGGTCCTTGCCGCGTTCGGCTTCCCGCTGATTGGCCCATTCGCGGCCGTGGGGCTTTACGAAATCTCGCGCAGGCGCGAACGTGGCAGGCCGTTGAATTGGCGCACCGTGGCCAGCGTGGTCATTAACCAGAGAAAACGCCAATTGCCAATGCTTTGCGCAATTATCATCGTCATGTTTCTGTTCTGGTTCTTCCTGGGCCATATGATCTTTGCGTTATTCCTGGGCCTTTCGCAAATGACCAATATTTCAAACTCACTCGCCGTATTTGCGACGCCAAACGGGATGGCGATGATTGCAGCCGGCTCAATTGTGGGGGCCGTTTTTGCACTGATCCTGTATATGATCACCGTATTGGCGATCCCCATGTTGCTTGACCGAGAGGTTGATTTTGTCACAGCAATGATCGCCAGTTTCAGCTATGTCCAAAAACACCCGGTGCCAATGATCGTCTGGGCCGTATTCATAGCGGTTCTGACGTTTGCCGCGCTCGTTCCGCTCTTTATCGGGCTGTTCCTGGTCCTGCCCTGGCTGGGCCATTCCACCTGGCATTTGTACAGCATGTTGATCGTGGAGGAAGCCTAACGCCACGGCCTGCATGGCTGAGCAGAGGCAATGCTTTCGCCGACCGATCAATTACACCCGGCCGCCTGTTCACCGAAATTCGGCATTTATGTCCGATTAAGGCGCCGCCCTTGTTGCCCGAAGATTTGGCTATTACGCAGACCCCAGATTCGCGCATTCGGGCACTGGCGTCAGCACCGTTCCCGTCCGGAAAAACTGGCTGAGGTTGTCGCAGGCCAGATCGCCCATTGCGCGGCGAACCTCAACCGTCGCGCTGCCGACGTGTGGTTGAAGGATCACGTTGTCCATCCCAAAAAAAGCTTCGGGCACAACGGGTTCCGCCTCGAACACATCAAGGCCCGCACCACCCAGCCGCCCGTTCTGCAATGCCTGAAGCAAAGCCCCCTCATCCACGACAGACCCGCGAGAGACGTTGATCAGAATCCCGTTTGCACCCAACGCCTCCAGCACTGGCCCGTTGATCAGATGCCGGGTTTCAGGACCACCCGGCGTGATGCAAATCAGGGCATCCGACACCTGCGCCATTTGTTCCAGATCCGCGAAAAATTCAAACTCAACCGGCTTCTTGCTGCGTGAATGATAGATAATATTGCAGCCAAACACCCCGAGCTTTGCGGCAATTTCCCCTCCAATCCGGCCCAGGCCAAGTATCCCCACGGTCAAACCGCGAATGGACCGGCTGAGCGGCGCATTCCCGTCTGAGGTCCATCGCCCGGCGCGAATATATCTGTCATTAGCCACGAAATCCCGCGCAACGCCCAGCAGTAACATGATGGCCGTATTGGCAACTTCGTCATTCAACACGTCAGGCGTGTGGGTCACGACTATCCCGCGTTGTGCCGCCGATTTCGCGTCTATCTGTTCATAACCGACGCCATAGCAGGAAATAACTCTCAGGTTCGGCAATGCGGTCATGATTTCCGGATCAATCCCGTCATGCCCATTTGCCATCACGGCCTCAATCTTTTCAGAATGATTGTTCAGGATCTCAGCCACACCAATTTCCGCAACATCCAAAACCGAGAATTCAGTTGAAAGCCGCGCCCGCATTCGATCCGTCACCTCGGTAATCAAAAGCAGTCCTCGCGCCGATTTTTGCATCACACGTCCTTCTGAAGAATTTCGACTTTGCATTGCCGTGGTTGATTTCACGCTCAACGCCTGAACTGAAAATGCTAGTTTACCGGAATACAACCAGAGTTCACTCGCATTGGAAACCCACACTCACGATCGCAGTATGGCCTTGCTTGCCACAAAACCTAGCGCCAATGATCCAGCAACCAGGGCGCTGGTCGTACAAATTTGTAAAGTCGTTTGTACCAGCGCGTCACCGGCCACTCACCGCGGGCATCCTCATCAATGTCAGGCTTTCCGGTGAAGGCAATGACCCGCGCATTCGTGGGCAATTCTGGCGACTTGAAAAAATTCAACGGCCAACGCGGGATGATCGAGTGCTTGTAGCTGAGGCACCATTCCGGTGGAAAATAATCAAATTCTCCCAATGTTCTGGAAATATACGTTTGGCTATTTCCATATTTGGCACGCATTCCAAGTGGATCCGCGCGAAAACCATTCCAAATTTCCGGAAGTTCCCCGATATTGAATCGGAAAACAGAAATATTTCCAATGCCTTGCCCCATCTGATTCCAATTCTCAATTGTCAGAAATTTGCTATCCGGCATGTAATCAAACAGCTCATCAATCGGACCGGTTATCAATAGATCAAGGTCAAAACTCATGACGGCACCAGATAAATCAGACACAGCTTCCTGAAATAGGAAAAGTCTTCGCCACGGCAGATACCGCATCTCCTCAGGTAAATCGAACTCAGGCATCGGGCGGATTGTGTTGAAAAACTCCGTTTTAGGGCCTGAACGATGATTTTTCTTTCCATGCAGCCCGATCCTAAATTTTTGGCGCGGGGGTCGGCCCAAATCGCCTACATGCGCTCACGCGCAGCCATGCGCTGTCTCGTGGTCAAAGCTTTCCGACTATTTCGCTTCATAGGTTTTCGCAAGAAATCCGCGACGCTCTGATTTCGGAGTTTTTCAACACAATCGGCGAATATCAACACCTTGCTCAATTCCGGTTGGATCATCTGTCAGACAGACAAACCACAAAGGCCGATTGGTATTGCGAGAGATCATGCATATTCGAATTGAATTACTCAGCCAGATACCAAAATGAATGGGTTTCACCCGACAGATCTGGATTGCACCTGATATCTTTCAACGATCTCTTCCGCAATCCCAGCCGTACAATCGAGCGGTTCATAGGGTGTTCCCCCCAAGGTGCCGTCCAGTGGCCGGATTGTCGCGATTTTTGACAGTTCACCAAGAAAGACGTCAAATTTCGGGTGTGACCCGGTCGGGTGAAACAGGTGGATTGGTTTTCCGGTTGATGCCGCTTCGCCCACCATGTTGATCGAATCAGATGTCACGACAATGGCGTCTGACAGGGCGAGGTACTGAACTAACGGGTTCGGTTCCTGACCGTCCCAGACCAGGACATTCCCCAGGTCGCGAAGCGCAAAAATGGCGTCCTGCAACGCCAGCGGGGTGCGGCGCGAGATCGTGATCATCAGGCTGGCGCCGTCACGGCGCAACGCCCGCAAATGCGCCAACAATTCCCGAATATTGGTTTCGTCGAACAGATGATGGCGGCTGTTACCGCCAATCAGGACGGCCACACGGGGGCCAGGCAGGGCGTTTAAATCGGCCCATGGCTCGGATCTGGCCGCTTCAAGGGCGGCAGGCGACATCCGGTGGGGCGAAGTCTTTGTCGCGTAGACATTGGGCCCGTCCATGCGGTCGTGGACCATCGTGACCAGCATGTCCGCGCCAGAGCGACGCGTGCGCGGATCCTTGAAATAAACGCAGAACGTTTGGGGTGAGCGCGCTTTCAGACGTCGCAAATAGGGGACGGTCCGCCTGCCGGATGCCAAACAAATATCCGGAAATGGCCCCTCGAGCACCCCAGTCGACCCCCTGTCACGAGGGTCAATTGGCCCCCAGGGCGCAAGGGCCGCAAATAGCCGACGTGGACGCACGCGGCGCAGCTCATACCGCGCATTTATCGCGTCGGCGACCCCGATAAGCGGCGCTTCGTGGCCGGTCTTTCCGTCACTCAGCAGCCATATGGAACGTGGGAAAGTCACGCGTTTCCAACCTGTTGCAATAGAATGTCATAGGCCGCAGCCTCTTTCGTCGTGGCCACCTCGATCGAAAAGTTCTCTTCCACGTGAACACGCGCATTCTGCCCTGCATGCGCCAATGCTGCCGGATCGTTCAGGGCATCGGCGATCACACGTGACAGAGCCACAGGATCGTTTGGCGCCACCAACCAACCCGTTTTTCCGTCGATGACCGTTTCCAGTGACCCACCATGGCGGCTTGCAATCACCGGAACGCCACAGGCACCGGCTTCGATTGGTGCGCGGCCGAATGCCTCGGGTGCGGTTGCCATCGAAAAGGCCAGATCGGCCGTGTCGAGGTGTGCCGGAACCTGATCGACACTGCCTGCAAAATGTATCCGCCCATGCGCCGGCCCGGCCGCAACCTTTGCAATTAGCTGATTGTGTTGAAAAACTCCGTTTTAGGGCCTGAACGATGATTTTTCTTTCCATGCAGCCCGATCCTAAATTTTTGGCGCGGGGGTCGGCCCAAATCGCCTACATGCGCTCACGCGCAGCCATGCGCTGTCTCGTGGTCAAAGCTTTCCGACTATTTCGCTTCATAGGTTTTCGCAAGAAATCCGCGACGCTCTGATTTCGGAGTTTTTCAACACAATCAGCTCATCACGTAAATTCGGCGAATCGTGGCCGCCCAAAAAGACCATCGTCCAAGGGCGGTCCGCCAAAGCCTCCAGCGCCTCAATGACGACGCTGTGCCCCTTCCAGCGGGATACGTGCGCGACCATCATTAGCAACGGGCCATCCTCTGCCCCGAAACTTGCCCGGATCTGGTGCTTCTGTTCATTGGTCGCGGCACCGGGCGAGAATTTTTCAACATCTACGCCACGCTGCGCAACATGGATGCGCGCAGATGGGTGGCCGTAGATTGAGGCAATATGCGCGGCGATGAACTTTGAATTTGCAATGACGAGTGGTCCTCGCAACATTACCCGGTTGTACCAGCGCTTCACAGCGGATCCGTGCCCATAAAGGCCGTGAAATGTCGTGATGAAGGCCGGGTGCCCCTTGGCCTTTCGGCAAGCAAACCACGCGGCCCAGGCAGGCGCGCGGCTGCGGGCGTGCATTATCGAGATCTTGTTCTCATCCGCGAAATCCGCAAGTTGGCGCGCCGCGCGCCGAACACCAAATGGCAATTTGGATCCAACATCCATCATCACATGGGTGCTTCCGGCGTCGGTGATCTGCGGGACCAGGCGCCCACCAGAACTGACAACCCAGTTCTCAATCCCTCGGGAACTCAGGTGCCGCGCCATATCGACGGTACTGCGTTCGACGCCGCCGTCATTCAGGGCCGGTAGAATCTGTGCCACCCGCATTGCGCAATCACCATTAAGACATTCGACTTGATGCATCGCGCACAATGACATCCGGCGTGCGTAAACATCAAGGCGTCGAGTGGTCTTGGGTCGTGAATTTGGTGAAGCATAGGAAACACCGTGCACGTGGACCGGTGTTGGGCGGCTAAGCGCACCTGGCCTGACAGTGTCCCCGCTCTGCGCGCAGGCATCGTCCTTTGCATCAAGGAGAAACGCACAGGGCCGATGATTTGGTCGACTGCTAACAGACCGTCTGGTCCATCCGAACAACCATAGATTTCCACGGGCGGACGCATTTTCCTGCATGCAAACGAAAAAGCCGCCGGGCAAACGCCTGACGACCTTCTAAAAGTTCCGTTGGTTGCGGGAGTAGGATTTGAACCTACGACCTTCAGGTTATGAGCCTGACGAGCTACCGGGCTGCTCCATCCCGCGCCAAAGGCGTTTTGTCATCGTTTCAGAGAGATTGAAAAGCGGCTTACTAGGTTTGGCGGTGACCTACTCTCCCACGTCTTAAGACGCAGTACCATCGGCGCGACGGCACTTAACTGCCGAGTTCGGGATGGGATCGGGTGTTTTGCTCGCGCTATGACCACCAAACCAAGAAAGACGCTTTTCTAACATCAGTCGTCGCCCTGGCCGATGGCCAAGACAACGTAATCCAAGTCGCATACGGTGTGTGTATGCTTTTGATATGTCTCGTAAAAGACTAGCTTCTACTGGATCAAATCAAGCCTATCGAGCAATTAGTACCGGTCAACTGAATGCATTGCTGCACTTACATCTCCGGCCTATCGACGTAGTGGTCTACTACGGCTCTCAGGGATACCTTGTTTTGAGGGGGGCTTCCCGCTTAGATGCTTTCAGCGGTTATCCTGTCCGATCATAGCTACCCAGCACTGCCATTGGCATGACAACTGGTCCACCAGTGGATCGTTCACCCCGGTCCTCTCGTACTAGGGGCAACTCCTCTCAAGTATCCTACACCCACGGCAGATAGGGACCGAACTGTCTCACGACGTTCTAAACCCAGCTCACGTACCTCTTTAAATGGCGAACAGCCATACCCTTGGGACCTGCTCCAGCCCCAGGATGAGATGAGCCGACATCGAGGTGCCAAACGGTGCCGTCGATATGGACTCTTGGGCACCATCAGCCTGTTATCCCCGGCGTACCTTTTATCCGTTGAGCGATGGCCCTTCCACTCGGGACCACCGGATCACTATGGCCGTCTTTCGACTCTGCTCGACTTGTCAGTCTCGCAGTCAGGCTGGCTTCTGCCATTGTACTCAACGAGCGATTTCCGACCGCTCTGAGCCAACCTTCGCACGCCTCCGTTACTCTTTGGGAGGCGACCGCCCCAGTCAAACTACCCACCACACAGGGTCCCGGATCCGGATAACGGACCGCGGTTAGGCATCAAGCAGAACAAGGGTGGTATCTCAAAGGAGGCTCCACCGAAACTAGCGTTCCGGCTTCAAAGCCTACCACCTATTCTGCACATGTTCGGCCTAATGCCAGTGTGAAGTTGTAGTAAAGGTGCACGGGGTCTTTCCGTCTAACCGCGGGAAGCCTGCATCTTGACAGGCAATTCAATTTCGCTGAGTCGATGTTGGAGACAGCGGGGAAGTCGTTACGCCATTCGTGCAGGTCGGAACTTACCCGACAAGGAATTTCGCTACCTTAGGACCGTTATAGTTACGGCCGCCGTTTACCTGGGCTTCAATTCAAGGCTTGCACCTCTCCTTTTAACCTTCAGGCACCGGGCAGGCGTCAGACCCTATACGTCGTCTTGCGACTTCGCAGAGCCCTGTGTTTTTAGTAAACAGTCGCCACCCCCTGGTTTGTGCCCCCGGATCCCACTTGCGTGAAACCCGGGCCTCCTTCTCGCGAACTTACGGAGGTATTTTGCCGAGTTCCTTCAACATCGTTCTCTCAAGCGCCTTGGTATTCTCTACCAGTCCACCTGTGTCGGTTTAGGGTACGATCTAATGGAGGGCTATTTCCTGGAACCTCTAAGCAGCCTGTTCAATCCGATAAGGACAAACTACCTTCGAGATCCGTCACATCCTCCTGGCCCAGGAATATTAACCTGGTTCCCATCGACTACGCCTTTCGGCCTCGCCTTAGGGGTCGGCTTACCCTGCTCAGATTAGCTTTAAGCAGGAACCCTTGGACTTTCGGCGACAGGGTCTCTCACCCTGTTTGTCGCTACTCATGTCATCATTCTCACTAGTGATCTCTCCACCGGATGGCTCACGCCCCGGCTTTACAGAAAACTCCGCGTCTCCGAAACCACCTAAGTGGCTGAAGAGACATGGAATTATGTCACACTACGCTCCGCTACCATGCACGCAAGCGTGCATCCTCAGCTTCGGCTCATGGCTTGAGCCCCGTTACATCTTCGCCGCAAGACAACTTATCTAGACCAGTGAGCTGTTACGCTATCTTTAAAGGATGGCTGCTTCTAAGCCAACCTCCTGGTTGTTTTGGTCGTCTCACCTGCTTTCCCACTTAGCCATGAATTAGGGGCCTTAGCTGGAGGTAAGGGTTGTTTCCCTTTTCACGCCGGACGTTAGCACCCGACGTG